>NZ_CM131436.1:2472500-4577208 GCF_051810745.2 Rhizobium sp. F40D2 | reverse complement strand
GCGCGGCGGACGCCAGGTTGAATGCGGCCGGCGCCCAGCCTATTCCCCAGGGCAGCATCAACGATACGATCCTGGTGGTGGAGGATGACGAGAACGTCCGTATCATGACTGCCGAAAGCCTGCATGAACTCGGTTACACCGTGTTGCAGGCGGCAAGCGGCATGGAGGCGCTTCTGCTTCTGGAAGAAAATCGGAAGGTCGACCTGATCTTCACCGATATCGTCATGCCGCAAATGAGCGGACGCCAGCTTGCCGATATCGTCCAGGAAAGATGGCCGGCGATCCGCATCCTCTACACCACGGGCTATACGCGCAACGCCATCGTCCATAACGGGGTGCTCGATCATGGCGTCTCCCTGCTTGCCAAGCCCTTCAGCCTGGAGCAGCTCGCCCATAAAATCCGCGAACTTCTGAATGTGCCGGCGAGAACGGAAGATGAGAGGACCTGACGCCGCCATATAGGCGGCCCACGTCCACTGTTCTCGATCGCGTTATTCGAGCACCTGGATCACGCGGTGCGTCGTCGGCTCGACGATGACGCGCCGCTCATTGACGACAGTATAGCTATAGCCGTCGATATTCGGCACGGTGTGCACTTCGACGGTATCTGGCAGCGTTGCGCCAACGGCGATATCGCCGTCATAGACGACGGATGGCGTATTTTGCTCCATCACATAGGTGCGAACTTCGCCCGGCAGCACGACGGAGCCGGTCGGTGCGGGATCGGTGACGATGACGGTGCTCTGCGCGAAGGCGGCGGAGCTGATGGTCAGCATCGCGGCCGCAGCCAGCATGATCTTGCGCATGGGATGTTCTCCTTTTTAACCTTGGACATCGAGGCAACGCTGGCGATGCGGCATAGTTCCGCGCCGGCTTTTCATCGTGGCACAAGACAGACGGGATGAGCGCAGTTGAGGTGTTGCTAAATCAATTTATGCACCATACGGTTGAGCTGTCCGAATCACGGTCAGTGCGGGTTCGTCCAGCGGCATCAGGGGGCGGGCCGTTTACGCTTCGTTAACCATGTTGGCGATTTATACCCTGTGAACGGCCGCGTGGTCGTTGATTCGAAGGTCCGTCGCGTTTCGGTTTGCGAATGGATATCTGGAAAGACGATTGCGGCGGCTCGAAACATGCGTTTGCGGATGACGATATCGCTGGTGGCAGTGGCGGGCATACTGGCCGGCTGTACGTCGACAGGCGGTGTCCATCAGCCCACGGGGCCAGAGACCGTGGCGCCTGAAAAGGCGCTGGTCCTGCCGCCGCCGGGCGGCCCGTCGATCGTCAGCGTCGTCGAGCGCAAGCGTGGCAACGGCGTCGAGCAGACGGTTTCCTTGTTCACCTCATCCTCCGTGCCCGGCCAGAACTTCCTGAAGGTCCAGTTTTTCGGCGCGTCCGGGGCCAACCCCGGCACCGGCAATGCCGGCTTCAGCATGATCAATGAAAGCGGCATTGCCCGCGAAGTGGCGCGCTCCGCCCCCGGCGTGCCCATGGCGACATCGGCGACCTTCCTGCAGAACAGCTATGGGCCCTTCGGTTACGCCTCCGGCCGCAGCCGTGGCGGCGACACCTGCATCTATGCCTGGCAGCAGATCCGCTCGAGCGTCAACGCCAACACCCAGGCGCGCAATTTCGGCATGATCCAGCTGCGCCTGCGTCTTTGCGATGCGAAAGCCAGCGAGCGTCAGCTGCTCGGCATCGTCTATGGTTACACCATATCGGGCACGTTCGACGGGGTGATCTGGAATCCTTACGGCAATCCGCCGCCCGCCGATGCCGCGCTCGGGCGCACCGGCGAGCCGATCTATCCTGACCAAGACGGTTACCGTGCCAGCCCGATGCCGATCGGCTACGAGCCGGCGCCTGCCATTAGCAGTCGGCCGCGGGCGGTTCTGCCTCGCAACGCTTCGACCCCGGCACGGGGCGCTGAGCCGATGCCCGCGCCCATCGGCCCGCGGGTGCCGCTGCCCGGCGAGGCGCCGCAGGCCGGGGTAACGCCGGATGCGGCAGCCGCGCCGCCCGAACAGCCGGGCGAACAATCCGCAAGGGCGATCGGCGTCACCGTGCCTTCGCCAGACTGCATAGGCGACGCGGCCATGACGGCTGCCTGCCGAAGATGATGAGCATGCCCGGAGCGCAGATGGTGTCCGGTTAAGCAATTTCGAAGGGACGTCGATGCGCAAAGCCCGCAGTGTCTTTATATGGGCCGTGGTTTCGCTCTGCATGATCGTGCTGATCACGCTGCCGGTCAACTTGCAGACTCAGCTCATCACCAGCATCACGGTCGTGACGGTGATGGCGCTGATCAAGATCTTGAAGGGCGAAGGGACTTGGCGCCTGGTGGCGCTCGCTTTCGGCACCTCAATCGTGCTCCGCTACGTTTATTGGCGCACCACCAACACGCTGCCGCCCGTGAACCAGCCTGAGAATTTCATTCCTGGCCTGCTACTCTATCTTGCTGAAATGTACAGCGTCGCGATGCTGGCGCTCAGCCTGTTCATCGTCGCCACACCGTTGCCGCCGCGCCCCTCGCGTGCCGCCAATCCCGGGCGCTTGCCGCATGTCGATGTCTTCGTGCCGTCCTATAACGAGGATGCCGGGCTTCTCGGCAACACGCTGGCCGCAGCCAAGGCCATGGATTATCCGGCCGAGAAGCTGCATGTCTGGCTGCTCGACGACGGCGGCACCCTGCAGAAGCGCAATTCCGGCAAGCTGCTTGAAGCTCAGGCCGCCGCTGCCCGCCATGTCGAGCTGAAGAAGCTCTGCGAGGACCTCGACGTCAGCTATCTCACGCGCGACCGCAACGAGCACGCCAAGGCCGGAAATCTCAACAATGGCATGAAACATTCGACCGGCGAACTCATCGCCGTCTTCGATGCCGACCACGCGCCGGCCCGCGATTTCCTGCTCGAGACCGTCGGCTACTTCGAAGACGACCCGAAGCTATTCCTCGTCCAGACGCCGCACTTCTTCATCAATCCCGATCCGCTGGAGCGCAACCTGCGCACCTTCGACAAGATGCCGAGCGAGAACGAAATGTTCTACGGCATCATCCAGCGCGGCCTCGATAAATGGAACGCCGCCTTCTTCTGCGGTTCGGCCGCGGTTCTGAGCCGCAGGGCGCTCGACTCCCAGAACGGCTTTTCCGGCATCAGCATCACCGAGGATTGCGAGACGGCGCTGGCGCTCCACGGAAGCGGCTGGAACAGCATCTATGTCGACAAGCCGCTGATCGCCGGCCTGCAGCCCGCCACCTTCGCAAGCTTCATCGGCCAGCGCAGCCGCTGGGCGCAGGGCATGATGCAGATCTTGCGCTTCCGCTTCCCGCTGCTGAAACGCGGCCTGTCGATCCCGCAGCGCCTCTGCTACATGTCCTCCACGCTTTTCTGGCTCTTCCCGTTCCCGCGCACGATCTTCCTGTTTGCGCCGCTCTTCTACCTGTTCTTCGATCTGGAAATCTTCACCGCCTCCGGCGGCGAGTTCCTTGCCTATACGCTTGCCTACATGCTGGTGAACCTGATGATGCAGAACTACCTCTACGGGTCGTTCCGCTGGCCATGGATTTCGGAGCTCTACGAATATGTCCAGACCGTGCATCTGCTGCCGGCGGTCATCTCCGTCATGCTCAATCCGAGGAAGCCGACCTTCAAGGTCACCGCCAAGGACGAATCGATCGCGGTGAGCCGCCTATCTGAGATCAGCCGCCCGTTCTTCGTCATCTTTGCGGTGCAGATCATCGCACTCGTCATCACCATCTACAGAATCTATGCCGAGCCCTATAAGGCCGACGTCACCCTCGTCGTCGGCGGCTGGAACCTCATCAACCTGATCATGGCCGGCTGCGCGCTCGGTGTCGTGTCTGAGCGCGGCGAGCGCGCCTTGTCCCGCCGCGTCCGTGTTAATCGGCGCTGCGAATTCGGTGCCAACGGCAAGTGGTATACCGCCTCGATCGAGGATGTCTCCGTCCATGGCGCAAGGCTTCACATCTTCAACAAGCAACTCGACGAGATGCTGGTCGGTGCCGTCGGTGAAATCCGCTTCCGGCCCTATAGCGGCGCGGAACTGGAAACTCTGCCGCTGATCGTCCGCAACATCGAGCCGTCGGGCGACATCAGCAATGTCGGCTGCCAGTACGTGCCGAAAAGCGCGCTCGACCACCGCCTGATCGCCGACCTGATGTTTGCCAATTCCGGCCAGTGGACCGAGTTCCAGGCCTCGCGCCGCCGCAATCCCGGCCTGATCCGCGGCACCATCTGGTTCCTCGGCCTGTCGTTCTACCAGACGAGCCGCGGTCTCGTTTATTTCTTCCGCAGCATGCGGCCGGAGCGGGAAGCCCAGCAGCAGGCGGCAAAGGTCAACGCCGGATGAGAAGCATCGTCGCTGCCTCGCTTTTGCTACTGAATGCTTCTGCCTTTGCCCAAGCGCAGACGGCACCCTTCGACATGTCCGGGGAGCGGCCGCCCGGCGTCTCCATTGCCCCGCGACAGACACCGCCGGCCCCGCCGGCAGCGGCTGCGCCGGTTCCCGTCACACCCCCGGTTACCGTATTGCCGGCACCGGCACCCCAGGCGACACCTGGTCCTGGTCCTGGTCCTGGTCCTGGTCCTGCTCCTGCGCCAGTTCCCCCGGCAATCGCCGTTCAGCCGGCCGCAACGGCAAATACGGCGCCGGTTCAGCGCCCCGGCAGTGTCCGTCGTTATGTCGTGCCTTTTTCGAAGCTAGGTCTCAGCGGTGAATACGACCGGCGGTCATGGTCCGTCTACCTGACGCAGGAACAGGCGGCCGCCAAGGCGAGCTTCACTTTCGCCTACCAGAATTCGATCGTCGTCGCGCCTGAGGCCTCGGCGCTGACCGTCTATCTCAACAATCGCCCGATCGGCCAGCAACGGGTCGGCTCGCCGGACGGCCCGTCGGCCGTCACCTTCGCGGTTCCGCCAGGTCTGCTGCAGCCGGGCGCCAATGTCGTCACCTTCGAAGCCGCTCAGCGCCACCGCACCGATTGCAGTATCCAGTCGACCTATGAATTGTGGTCGAATATCGATCCGGCCGGAACCTATCTGAGCTTTGCCGGCAGCGATGCCGTAGAGCCGGCGAGCGCCGATGCGATCCGCGCCATCGGCGTCGACGGCGCCGGCAAGACCGAGTTCGACATCGTCGTCCCGGCGCTGGAGCAGCCGGGCACCACCAAGCCGCTGCTGCGGCTGGCGCAGGGCCTGTCTGTGCTGAGCAGCATGCCAAACCAGATCTTTGCCTTCGGCACCGCTTCGCTTCCGGCCGGCGGCCCCGGCAAGCTCAGCGTGCTCGTCGGCACTGCTGCGGAACTGCGGCCGCTCTTTCCCGGCCTGCCGTCCGGCGCCGAAAGTGCGGCACTCGCCGCTTTCGTCACCGATCCGCGCAGCGGCTCACCCGTGCTTCTGATCAGCGGCCCCTCCTGGCCGGCAGTCTCCTCGGCGATCGATACCATCGTCTCGCCGACGGACAGATCCGCAGATATCCGCCGCGACGTGCTGACCACCGAACGCTGGAGCGCGCCGAACGCGCCGCTGGTCTTTTCCGATACGAACATCGCTTTGTCTCAGCTCGGCGTGAAGACTACCGAATTCTCCGGCCGGCGGTTGCGGACCAGCTTCAATATTGCCGTGCCGGCGGATTTTTATGCCAATGCCTATGGCGAGGCGAAGGTGCTGCTCGACGCCGCCTATACCGATAACGTGCTGCCCGGCAGCCACATCGATATCTACGTCAACGACAATATCGCCTCCACCGTGCCGATCACCACGACAACAGGCGGCATTCTGCGCCACTTGCCGATCCGCGTGACGATGCGGCACATCAAGCCCGGTCTGAATACAGTGGCGATCGAGGCGATCCTGATGACCAAGGACGATGCGGCTTGCGTGCCTGGCGCCACCGCCGGTGCCAATCCCCGCTTTGCCCTGTTCGATACCTCCGAGCTGCATATGCCGGATTTCGCTCGCGTTGGTCAGCGTCCGAATCTGGCTGCCATGGCCGGCACCGCCTATCCTTATGGCCGGGGTACGGAGCCGACGCCGCTGTTCATCGACCGCGTCGATGCCGATACGCTTTCGGCCGCCGCCACCCTGCTTGGCCAGATGGCGGTCATGGCCGGCCATCCCATCCCTGTGGAAACCGTCGCCTCGCCGAATACGATCGGTGATCGGGACGCCATCTTCATCGGTTCCATCTCGCAGATGCCGGCAAGTGCACTGTCGCAGACGAATATAGCAACGGCGAGCCAGGCCTCGTGGCGTCCGGTGACGGATGCGCAGACGGGCGTCGTCGACACCGGTACGGCCTTCGAGAAATGGAATTCCAAGGTCAGCGGCGGTGTCTTGCGCAGCCGGTTGACCGCCTTCCGCGAGTGGCTGTGGCGCAATTTCGATATTTCCCGCAGTTCGTTGCAATTCGTGCCCGGCGCCGAGGAGATCTTTACGCCGCCCAACACTGCCTCGCTTATGGTGGCTCAGGGCTCAAGCCCCGCGGGAGCGGGCTCTTGGACCGTGGTGGCGGCGCCATCGGCAAAGGACCTGCGTGAAGGAGTCGAGGTTCTGACGTCACAGCTGAACTGGCCGCAGATTTCGGGCCACATCACCACCTATTCCAGCAAGACGGGCAAGATCGAGGCCGTGCCCGTCACCCGTTTCGATTTCGTGCCGTCGACGCCTTGGTCGATCGCCAACTATCGCCTGATCGCCGCCAACTGGTTGTCGACCAATATTCTCTCCTATGCCTCGCTGTTGGTCGTCTTCGTGCTCTTGATCGGCGTCACCACGTCGACGATGCTCAAGAAGCTGGGCCGGTCGAAATGAGGCGGTGCTGCGCGCTCCTGCTGGCGGCGTCTGTCGCGCTTGCACCGGGTCTGCCCGCCATCGCGCAGCAGGCGATGATCAATGCCGACGCCTGGTCGGCCTACAAGGCGATGTTTCTCGATCCGAGCGGTCGCATCGTCGACAACGGTAACGGCTATATCAGTCACAGCGAAGGGCAGGGCTATGGCCTGCTGCTCGCCTATCTCTCGGCAAGCCCCGCCGATTTCGAGCAGATCTGGTATTTTACCCGCACCGAGTTGCTGCTGCGCGACGACGGCCTGGCCGTTTGGAAATGGGATCCGAACGTCAAGCCGCACGTGGCCGACACTAACAATGCCACGGACGGCGACATGCTGATCGCCTATGCGCTGGCGCTCGCCGGCACGGCATGGAAACGTGAAGACTATATCCTTGCTGCCTCCCGAATGGCGCAGGCGCTGCTTGCCGAAACCGTCGGCAGTTCGCAGGGCCGCACCTTGCTGATGCCGGGAACCGAAGGTTTTACCGGCAGCGACCGCGACGACGGTCCCGTCGTCAACCCGTCCTACTGGATTTATGAGGCGATCCCGGTGATGGCAGCGCTCGCGCCGTCGGATGCCTGGCAAAAACTGTCGGACGACGGCGTGGAGCTGTTGAAGACGATGCAATTCGGCCCGCGCAAGCTTCCTGCCGAATGGGTGAGCCTGCACGACAAGCCGCGGCCGGCAGAGGGGTTCGACGCCGAATTCTCATATAACGCCATCCGCATCCCGCTCTATCTCGCCCGCGGCGGCATTACCGACAAAGCACTGCTCACCCGCCTGCAAAAAGGAATGTCGCAAGACGGCGTTCCCGCCACCATCGATCTGACCACCGGTCGGCCGAAGACCGTGCTGTCGGACCCCGGTTATCAAATTGTTAACGATGTTGTGGCCTGTGTTGTCGATGGGACCAAGCTGCCGAGTTCGGCGCTGCAGTTTGCCCCCGCACTCTATTATCCGTCCACCCTTCAACTGCTGGGGCTGGCCTATATCGGGGAGAAGCATCCGGAGTGTCTGTGAAGTCTTCTCTCGTGGCGGTTTCAGCGGCAGTGGTGGTGGCAAGCCTTGTCACCGGGCTGAAGGACCGTGCCGCTCTGCAGGAAAGGTTCGGCCTTGGCTCTGCAGGCAAGCCGGCGCCGGAGCTGATGATGATGGGCCGTATCAAGCCAACCGAGGCTGCCGGCAATTCCGAATTCAATGCGCAGCTCGTCGCCGACAAGATCGAGGCGATCACGTCCCCGCCGCTATCGGCACCGGATACTTCAGATCCGAATGCCGTCGCGCAGCAGCCAGCCGCCGCAATCAGCCGCGCCTCAATCTGCGACCCCATCCACACCCCAACCTACGCCCCAAACTACGCCTCAGCCGGTGGCTCCGCCGGCGCCGGTCACGCCGCCCATCGTGTCCGAGCCCCCAGCGCCGCAGCAGGCCGTCGCTCCGACGCAGCCTGCCGTCGATGAAAGCGCGCTTCGTTATTTCGCCAGCCGCGGCGACAAGGTGCGCCTGCAGGCCGAGATCTCCCGCCTTCAGGCGCTCTACCCGAATTGGGTTCCGCCGGCTGATCCGCTCGCCGTGCCGCAGAACGGCGACAAACAGCTCGAGGCCATGTGGAAGCTTTATTCCGATGGCCGTTATGCCGAGCTGCGCAAGGCGCTCGCCGACCGCCAGGTAGCCGATGCCGGATGGCAGCCGCCGGCCGATCTGCTCGATCGGCTTGCCGTCGCCGAGGACCGCGCCCGCCTGATCAACGCTTCCGACCTCAAGCAATATGCGACGGTCGTCGATATCGCCGCCACAACGCCAAGCCTGCTCACCTGCAGCGAGGTCGACGTCCTCTGGCGTGTCGCCGAAGCCTTCATCCAGACGAAGAGGCAGCAGCGCGGCCAGGACGCCTACTCTTATATCCTGAAGAACTGCCCCAATCCGGCCGAGCGGCAGGCGACGGTCGAAAAGGCCTCGACACTGCTTGCCTACCAGCCGATGCAGGCGCTGCTGGCGCTGGAGAAACCCGCTGCCGACGGCAGCAAGGAATTCGACGCGATCCGCGACAATCTCGCCCGACGCTTCATGGCCGAAGGCAATGACGATCCGAAGCTTGTCATCGCACCCGAATATGTCGCCCGCCTCGAAAAACTCGCCGGGACCGAGGGGCTTGCTTCGGATGCGCTGCTGCTTGGCTGGTACCAGCTTCGCCGCAACAACGATGCCGAGGCGGAGAAGTGGTTCCGCGCCGCCCGCGCCAAGGAGGATACGGCCGCCGCTTCGCAGGGGCTGGCGCTGGCGCTGATCGCCCGCAAGGCGCCCGAGGAGGCCGAGGACATAATGTTCCGCTGGCGTGCCGATTCCGACGATGCGAGCGCCACCTATCTCGCAGCGACCGCCAATCTGATGGCGCTGCAGCCGCCCGCTGATCTCGCCGAAGACGTGCTGCATCGCATCGCCGCCGAGGTTATCGCCCGGAAATATGTGCCGACGGCGCAGCAGTTCGGCTGGTATGCCCGCTCGCTCAATCAGTTCCAGACCGCCGCGCGCTGGTTCGAGACCGCGCTTGCCTGGAAACCCGATGACGAACCGTCGGCCTATGGTCTTGTCGTCACCCGTGAGCAACTGGGTGACCGCAAAGGCGTGCTTGACCTTCAGCGCGCCTGGGCCGGCCGGTCGACCCGGATCACCAATCTCGAAGACACCTCCTCGCTGATGCCGAATAGGGGCGCCCTGCCGCCGGAGAAGGGCACGCTTACCCCGCAGCAGCCGGTTCAGCCGACGCAGCCGGCGCAACGCCCTGCCACGGCGGCCGAGCCGCTTCCGGCCGAACGCCGCACCTCGCTGCAGCCCGAGCCCGATGTGGCCGTTCGCCCGGCAAGGCCGGCGATGCAGGCGGTTACCGTTGCGCGCGGTTCGCGCCCGGCACGCGGCTGCTCGACGACCATCGATGCGGGACTGCTCAGCCCGGCCAATGCGCTGTCGCGCGGCTGGTGCCTGATGGATATCAATCGGCCGATGGAGGCGATCTCGGCCTTCGAGGCGGCATTGCAGAGCCCGGTCCGCAAAGACCGTGAAGATGCAGCCTACGGCCAGAGCCTTGCCTATCTGCGTGCCGGCCTTTCCAACAACGCCGCTGTTGCCGCCACCAAGGCGCCGCAGAACCGCCAGCGCGCCGCCGAGCTCCAGGTGGCGATCCTCGCCGACCGCGCGCTTTCGGCCTTCGATGCCGGGCGTTATCGCGAGACCCTGATCTATCTCGATCAGCGCGCCCAACTGCAGCAGGAACGCATCGACCTTATGGTTCTGCGCGGCTACTGCTACCTCAATCTCAAAATGTATGGCGACGCGACCCGTATCTTCGAAGCCGCTGCCGCAACCGGCAGCCGCGAAGCCGCCCGCGGTCTGGCCGACGTTCGCAACGTCACCCATCCCGACGTCAACGACTAGCGTTGACGTCGAAGTCAACGACTGACGTTGACGCCGCCGCCGCTCTCCGCTACTCGCCTGTGCAGGGGTCGCCCCGGCCTCGCACCCGCAAGGAAACGCCTGTGCCCGCTCTCCACGATATCCTCGACAAGTCTTATGACGCCTTCCTTTTCGATATGGACGGAACGCTGTTGAATTCCATCGCCGTCGTCGAACGCGTCTGGAGCGAGTGGGCAAGACGCTACGGCTTCGAACCGGAAGTCTTCCTGAAGACGATCCACGGCATCCGCGCTTCCGACGTCATCCGCGGGCTCGGTCTTCCCGGCGTCGATCCGGCCCATGAGGCGGACCTGCTGCTCGCCGAGGAGATGGAGGATGTCTCCGGCATCGTCGAAATTCCCGGCGCCATCCGCTTCCTCTCAGCCATTGCAGACGGCAGATGGGCGATCGTCACCTCGGCGCCGATCGAGCTTGCCAGACGCCGCATGGCCGCCGCCGGAATCCCGATGCCGAAGGTCATCGTCAGCGGCCAGGAGGTCAAATCCGGCAAGCCGAGCCCCGAAGGCTATCTGCTCGGCGCCAGCCGCCTTGGCGTCGATCCCGCGAAATGTCTGGTCTTCGAAGACGCCGTCGCCGGCATCCTCGCCGGCGAAGCCGCCAGCGCCGACGTCACCGTCATAACCGAGACCCACGCCACCCCCTTCGAAACGCCGCATTTCTCGATCCCCAACTACCAGGCATGGCAACCCCGCCACACCGCCGAAGGCCGGCTGAAGCTCGCGGCGATCTGATCAATCCGACAAACCGCCTCCTTTTTGTCGGAGGCGAGTTTTTCCGCTTGCATTGCACGCGCCGAAAAACTAAACGAAGCAGGCCGTTTCGGCAGGTCGGGGCGTAGCGCAGCCCGGTAGCGCACTTGACTGGGGGTCAAGGGGTCGCTGGTTCGAGTCCAGTCGCCCCGACCATTTATCCCCTTGAAATCCAGTCAGAACATCACGTTTCCTGTTGCGGCCGCTTCCGGAGCCATTGCGGATGACGGTGGATCTTCAGTGCGGTTTCTGGGCAATCGCGATCATCGATTTGGCCAGGAGCGGAATCCTCCCGACATATTCGAAGTCGATGTCTTCGAAACCTGTTTCATGCAGCAGCGTGCCCAGCGTTTCCGGAGACCAGAATTTGATATGGCCATGGTCCTTGAGAGGCATGAAGTGGTCGTCCATCTTTCCGCTCACGGCCAAGGCCAGGTTTTTCCAGTAACCGTGAAAAGGCGTCGACATCACCGCAATGCCGCCGGGCCTCACCAGATCGTACATGGTCGCCGAGAACGCCTTGGGATCATAAACGTGCTCCACCACCTCGAGGCTGATCACCGCATCGAAGGTCCCGTAGCGGCTGGAAAGATCTTCGTAACCGGAGCCGATTTCCAGCGGCAGATCCGGGTGGGCCGTTCTCGCTTTTGCGATGCCGTCCTCGGACGGATCGACACCGATGACATCATAGCCCTTTCCCGCTAGCACGGCTGCGGCGCCGCCGGCACCGCAACCGAGGTCGAAGACCGACGTTTCGTTTGCCTCCTGAAAACTGTTCTCAAGAACATCGACTACGGCCGGCAAAATATAGGAATGGGCCGTCGCCGGTTTGGCATGCACATAGGTCGTCGCGTCTAGTTCGATAGACATTTTACCTCCTGGAGAAAATGAGCCCGCCAACCCGATAATACGCAACGCAATGGTACGGCGGAGTTTGACGGCAGTGTGGTGTCGTTGTGGTATTAAAGTGATTAGCGCCGGAGGCGCTCGCGGCGGCTGAGGACGCCGGTTAACGGATATGCGCATTCCCCCAGACGCGCCGTCATCTCACGAACGATGGGCGCCCGGCTCTCGCCTATGGGAGATCGTGAAGGCGATTGACAGGGTGCAGGGAAGATGATGAAACGTGGCGCAAGTCGAATTTCGCTTTGCCGGGGCGGGTTGCAGTCGCCATTTCGACTTCGATGTTACGACCATTTGCAGTAAATAACGCAATGAAATACCCTTTGAGGGTGTGGCATAAAATAAATCTATTGGTTATTTTTGGTGCGCCTTGAGTTGCTGGCTCGGTATTTGTGGTTTTTTGTTAAGGTTATACCAAGATTGAAGATGAGATACCCGATTTCGAATTTAAAAGAACGTGAAACCCATTCGTATTTATGCGAATATGTGTAGATTATAAATTCCCCTGTCACAAATAGCCTAGTGCGAGCGCATGGCGGAAATGAAACAGAATCTCACTTGCAGGCAAGCTCTCGCCGGCGCATTCCAGGCTTTGTCCGACGAGGCCGTCAAGGCTGGCTGGCCGGAGGGCGATGTCGCCCTCGCGCTTGCTGAACTTGCCGAGGAGCAGGTGATCGAGGTGACCGCCAAGGTGATTATGGAAGGCTCCGTTCACCCTCAGTTCGCCGCCGCCAGCCGCCAAAGCAGCTGATCTCACAGCAGCAATCCCGCCGTCTTCGCCGCCGTGATGAAGGAAGCCTGTGCGGCGCGCGGGCTGCGCAGCCCGTCGAGCGCATCCAGGCAATGCTGGCGCGCGACGCGATAATGACGCCCACGCTTGCTGGGCCATTGTTTGAGATATTCGACGGCTTCCCAGACGGTGGAAACGATAAGGCTGCTCTCTGGAGAGAACACCCGGATGGGGGAGGGAAAGCGTATTTCACTCAACGTCTGCACTCACCGATACTTGCTACAGGGCGCGGCCAAAACGCGCGGGATAAAAATTTGTTCCCTGATTTTGTTCGATGGAAATTTGCGTAGTTGCTAAAATTCAAGCCGTCACGCATAATCATTTCTGCCGGTTGCGGAGGGCGGCCGGCGATGCAAGCGTGGATGCGTTTGCCCTCGGAGGGAGTGCGGCGTGATGTTACGATCATCAATTCATCCGCATGATTTGCCGCTGTTTTCGGAGGATCTCGACCTGCTTTCTCAGGTGCTCGACAAGGTCTGCGATGAACGCGGCCTCGTCAGGACGGCACCCGAGGCCGAGCGGATCGGTGCCGTCATTATTCAGCTCTACAGGCAGGGCGTGAAGGACGGCGGCAAACTCGCCGATCTGGCAAAGACCTACCTCTGACGCTCAGTTCTGCTCGATCGAGACACCGTTTTTGCCGATGCTCATCTCGATCCCCTGCGGCTTGCTTTCCTCACGGTAGATATAAGCTCCGAGGCCGATGACGGTGACGACGAGAACGCCGATGAGAACGTAGAGACCATTCCTGCTGTTCAAATGACTGCCCTCAAATACCTGATAGGACAGCGGAAACGGCCAAGCGTCGGATTGGTTCCGCAAGAGCAGGACGAATTGAGGCCGCATCACCCTAAAGTCGCGTTCCGCATGAGAGGAAGCGCATGATGCTGTCCGATAACCGCGCGCGCGTTTCGGCGCCATCCTCTAATCGTCGTTGGCGGCGTTGAGGTTTTCCGGCCGGATACCGTCGTCGCTCACGGTGCGTGCGCGTAACCGGATCCCAGGGCCGCCTTCATCCTGATTGCCGCTCGACAGGAAGATGATGCCTTGCGCCTCCAGCGTGCTGCGCACGTCGAACAGCGCGTGCGGCTCGCCCGCAAATTCGCCGTTTTCCAGCGCCCTCACGGTCTCCACAGGCAGGCCGCTTGCGGCGGCGAGTTCTTCGATGCTCATCCCGATCATGGCGCGCGCGCCGCGTATCTGTGTCGCTGTTATCATGGCGGAAAATCTAGCGCATTTGCCGCACTTCTCAAGTGGGGCAGGTCGATCAAGCCTCCTTCAATTTCACGCCGAACAGATCATCGTGCATGCGCTCGACCGCGACCCCCATGCCTCCCATGAGTGCCGCCCGGTTCCCAAAGCGGCTGATCTCGATGCGCGGCGGATAAGGCGTGCAGCGCGGCAGAAAACCCCGGATGGCGTTTACGAGTTCCGGCCTCGCGCCGATGCTGCCGCCGGTGATCACCAGTTCGGGATCGAGAGTTGCTCCGATGGCAGCAATGGCAAGCGCCACCAGCCTTGCCGTCTCTTCGATTGCGGCGACGGCGCTGGTATCTCCCGCATTGAACGCGGCGAAGAGATCGGCCACGGTGGAGGCGTTGCGCCCGCCAAAACCAGTGTAGCGGCGTAACATCGCGACGCTGCCGACCGCGCTCTCAAAGGTTCCAAGCGTAAATCCGCCGGGATCGAAAACATCTCCGCCGATCGGAAGATAGGCGATCTCGCCGGCCGCGCCACGCGCGCCGCGCAACAGAGCGCCATTGGCGATGATGCCCATGCCGACGCCCGTTCCGAGCGCGACGAACGCAAAATTGCCGGTCTCGACGCCGTGTCCCCGCCATTTTTCCCCCTGCGCGGCGAGATTCACGTCATTTTCGACGATCACCGGTATGCCCATTCTATCGGAGAAGACCTGCCGCAGATTGATCGCGTCGATGCCGGGGATATTCGGTGCCACATTGATATGGCCGGTGGCCGGATCGAGCACGCCGGGACTGCCAAGAACGACGAGACGGAGCTTGTCGGCGGTCGTTCCGGCTTCAAGCGCGAGTTCAACGATAAGATCGCTGAACTGATTGACGAGATGCATTCCCCCGCGCGGGTCGGTGGCCACCTTGGTTTCGGCAACGATGTTGCCCAGCAGATCGCAGATCGCCGCAGCGATCTTTGTGCCGCCGAGATCAATGGAGACGGCAAGACCCGCCCCGGCGTTGATTTCATAGGTAATCGCATTGCGGCCCGGGCGACCATCGGTTTGGCCGACAGGTTTCAGCCATCCATCATCCTCGAGGTCGCGCACGACATCGGAAATCGTCTGTTTCGACAGTCCGGTCAGCTTGGCAATGTCGGCGCGGGAGATCGATCCTCTCGCCAACACGGTCCGGATCACGGCATTGGTTGAGATTTTTCGTGCGATGGGGGTCTGCGTGGCAGAAAGTGTCGGTGCCATCGGCTAGCTCGTCCATTTAGTTCGGAGCATATACCTAATTACGGGCCGATATCGACCCGCAACCATCGCGAAAAGGAAGAGCTGTGGCTCAACTTCGTCATTCTATTGAATTTCAGTACACCCAAGGCGGCGATTTGTCTATGTCCTTGACAAACGGGAGGTCACCTGTACGCTGGGATCAACGTGCAATGAAATGCGCGACCAAATAAAGAGGGTTGAGGACAAGTATGCGCCACCTGCATTGTCTGGATAGCCGCGGGCGCGCCATGGTCGCCCCTAGAGGAGCAGGCCTCGGCTCGTCCCGCTTTTGTTCTCTTTCGCGTTCTAGAGCCCCTTCAATTTGGTTGTGGGGGGATTATCCATGATAAAGCCCTCGACCGATGGACAGCTTTCTGCCGAACAAGGCGTTTTACTGCCTGTAATGGCGCCGCGTCTTCAGGCGGATGTTCATCCGGACGGGTACGCCGATCTCGCCCTCTGGGGAGCCGGCAGTCTGGGGCGCGTGAGGTTTTCTGCGATCGCTGGCCCTTATACCTATGCGCCGAACCGAATGGTCTCCAGACATGGCGGCATATTCGTCGCGCAGTCGCTGCCGGTGATGTTGATCAGCGGCGCACGCCTTCAGGGCGTATACCCGGCGCGTCGTTGCGCCTGGTGGCATGAGCCGGATGGGGAAGGCGCAAGCGCGAAGTTCACTCGGGCTCCCCATCGGCAGACTGCCGAAATGGGCTGGGGTGTGCTCGTCGTGGACGTTCTCGGTTCCGATTTGCGGATTGCCGTCGGCTCCTCCAGAGACGAAGCCGAGAAGGCTCTCAGCCTCACCAGCGAAGCGATCATTGCCGAAGCCGCCGAATATGTCGCGCGTTGTGATCTCAAGTCCGACGCCGACCCGCTGATGCGCAGCATGGTCAGTCAGGGCATCCATGCCGCCCTTTCCAGCATCAGGCGCGACGAAAACGGTGCCTTCGCCGGTCTTGCCGCGGGGCAGGCCTATAGTGCCCCGGCGCGGACTTATTACCGCGATGGCTATTGGACGATGCAGCCGCTTTTGACGCTTGCACCCGAGGCGGTGCGCGACGAGATCCGGCTGCTTGCCAAGGGCGTGCAGCCGGATGGAGAAGCCCCGAGCGGGGTGATCTTGACCGGGCCTGCGCAATCCAAGGCGTGGCAGCGCTTTGTCGAAGACAGCAAGGCCAACCCCAAAACCCACAAAAAGGCGGTTCCAGAATACCACAACCGTCCGCAAGACTGGTGGAGCGATCACTTTGGCAGCCCGCTTTTCTTCATTCTTTTCATCGACGACTATTTCAGCGCAACGAAGGACTTGGCCGAAGTGCAGGCGCACTGGCCGATCGTCAAGGCAATTGCGGATCGCTATCTCAGCCTAGCCGGTCCTGACAGCGTTCTGCCGCTGAAACCGCGCAACGACCGGGACTGGGCCGACAACGTCTATCGCGAGGGCCTGGTCTCTTATGACCTCGGTCTTTTCGTCGGCGCCATGGATGCGGTGGCAAGGCTCGGCGACAGTCTGGATCCGACGCTTGCCGAACGCGCAGGCAAGATCGCACATCTTGCCCGCCAGGAGATCGAGGCCAAGCTCTTCGTTCCGGCAACTGGAGGGTATATCGACTACGGAACGCCTGGCGCCTTTGTCGAGGATCATCTGGTTCTCGACAGCCTGACCTTGTCGCGATTCAGTGCAATTTCAAAGCAGAGGGCCATCGGCTTGCTGAGGGCTTTTGAAGCCAAGCTGGAAACGCGCAACAATCACCAGCAGCCCTATGGCAGTTGGGGCGTGATGTGCGCCTATCCGCCCTTCAAGCGGCCAAGCGATCTGCGATCCAAGACGGCCTTTCCCTATCGCTACCACAATGGCTCGGACTGGCCCTATTGGGATGGGGCCTATGCCGAAGAACGCCTTGGCCATGGACTTGGCGGTGCCCGCTACGCCCTGACGCGCTGGTGGGAAACCTGTCTCGACAATGGCTGGATCGGTGCGGTGGAATATTTCTCCCCGCCTTATGGGCGCGGCTCCCTGCTTCAGGGCTGGAGTGCCATGCCGGCGGCGGTCGTTTTGAAATATGGGCTTGACGCCGCAAATGCGGAGCCAATCTCATGAGCATGACGGCTCGGTCGGTTCTACTCGGATGCCTTATCGATCCGCATGGCGAAGGCGACGGAGCCATCGCGTTCGAGTTCGGAAAAGCCAAGATGACGGTAGAAACCTCTGGCGCGTTCGTTGTTCGGATCGACACCGAGATGCACCGCTCCAACCCCATGATTGCGGAGCGCGTCAAGCTCGGTGCTGATCATCCTGCGCCCCCAGCCGCCGGCCTGAAGTCCAGGAAGAATGTTGATGTGAAGATGCGCCGGGTAGTCGTCTTGAAGCCACGTCGTTCCGCTGCGCGGATTTTGAATTCGTTCGAGCACGTCGGCGTCGCGCGGACGGCTGGGCGTCAGCCCGGAAACCTGGTGGCGGACGAACGGCCACCAGTTGGCTTTCAGGTCTTTGTCGAACCCGCCGGTATCAGGCGTCCCGACGACATAGCCGACCGGCCGGTTGCCCTGAACCAGAACAAAGGCAAAGTCTCTGGCAAATTTCAGGTAGGGTACCGACCAGATGTAACCGGGCAGATGCGGGTCGCTGTAAAGCGCGCTGGCATCTTCGCCGCCATTGGCGGTTCTCAGGCAGATGTCGAAAAGAGCGTCGATATCGGCTTCAATCGCCGGGCGGATGAAGCAGTTGCTGTCCATCGTCTTGCCACCTCCTGCGTGGCGCTTTGTCATTCTGGATCGCGAGAAGGGCCGATGCAGTGACGATTACCTCAGATTCGCCAACCAGGCAAAGCTCTGGGGGAAGAAAACGTTCGGCCGGCGCCAGGTGCGAGGCCCGGACGGGGAGTGGAGAATAAACCAATGAGGTGGAGCAGATGAACAGAACCGTGAAATCGATCAGCATACTGCCGGCATACCGATTGAAAGCAGCTGTCGCGCTTGCCGGCGCGGCGCTTATGAGTTTCGGCCTTTCCGCCGCCCTGGCCGACGATCTGGCCGTGTGGGATGACCAGACCTTTGAAGGCCAGAGCGCGGTCATCGAGCAACTGAATAAGGATTTCGAAGCCGCGCATCCCGGTGTCACGATCAAACGCACCGCGCGCACTTTCGATGACATGAAGCTGACGCTGAAGCTTGCAGTTTCGGCAGGTGATGGACCCGTCATCACCAAGGTCAACCAGGGCGCCGGCGACATGGGCGCGATGGTCAAGGAAGGCTTGCTCCTGCCGGTCGACGAGTACATCAAGAAATATGGCTGGGATAAGCGGCAGTCCGATTCCGTGCTGGCCAGAGACCGCTGGGAGGGGGCAAAGTTCGGGGTCGGCAAGACCTACGGCATATCAGGTCTCGGCGAGATCGTCGGCCTTTACTACAATAAGAAGATCCTCGACGACGCCGGCGTGGCGCTGCCGCAGACCTTCGAGGAGCTTCTGGCCGACCTCGACAAGCTGAAGGAAAAAGGCGTTGCGCCCTTCATGATGGGCTCGGCCAAGCAGCATCTTGCCCTGCATATGATCGGCGCCATCGATCAAGCGCATATCGACGCGGCCAATCGCGCCGAGCTTGACGACCTGATCTACGGCAAGGGCGGCTCCTGGAACACCAAAGGCAACATCGAATCGGCCAAACTCGTGCAGCAATGGGCGCAGGGCGGCTATTTCTACCCCGGCTTCGAGGGCATCTCGGGTGACGACGCCGTCCAGCTGTTCATATCAGGGCAGGGCGCATTCCTGATCTCCGGAACCTGGTACTTCGGCGACATGCAAAACAACCCGGATATCGGCTTCATGGCCATCCCCGCGCCGAAGGGTGTTTCCAAACCCATGAGTGTCGGCGGTGTGGATCTTGCCTGGGCGATAACGAGCCTCGCCAAAGACAAGGCGAAGCAGGACCTGGCCGGCGAGTACATCGACTATATGGTGTCCGAAAAGGCCGCCGAAAGCTGGGCCGCTGCAGGCTATCTTCCTGCAACATCGCTCCCGGCGGATGCCAAGCCCAAGCTCACGCCGCTCCTGACCTCAGGCATCGAGATGTGGAAGACACTCAACGCCAACGATGCGCTCGGCCATTACCCCGATTGGTCGAGCCCGACGATGCTGAAGACAATCGACGACAACACGCCACTTCTCCTGTCCGGCAAGATCACGCCCGAAGCCTTTGTCGATGCCATGGACAAGGACTATCAGGCCTATTTGAAGGATAAGAAATAAGAAGTGCGGACGCCGGTCACGACCGCTCACTGAGCGGTTCGACCGGCGTCCTATCCATCACGTTAAAATGAGCGCTGCGAGCTCACGGCTTGCTGTGCGATGACCAGAGCTTTGGCTTCATGGAGTACTGGATGAAACGCTCCGCACTGGATGGCTCGCAACAGACCAATTTCATCTATTTATTGCCTGGATTGCTGCTTTATACGGCTTTTGTCTTTGGGCCGATCGTTGCGGCCTTGGGTTTGAGCTTGACCAGCTGGGACGGCTTGACGATGCCGAGATGGGTTGGCCTCGGCAATTACGCCGATCTCTTTTCCGACAGCCGTTTCTACATTGCCTTGCGCAACAATGCCGAGTTGATGATCTTCTACTGCGTCCTGCCGCTCGTGTTCGGCATAACGCTTGCCGCCTGTGTGTGGAATCTGAAGCAACGCGAACAACTCGCCCTCAGAACGTTCCTGTTCCTGCCTTACATCATGCCGACTGCAGTGCTGGGCATCATCTGGGCATGGCTCTACAATCCTGCATTCGGCCCGTTCAATCAGTTTCTGAGAGCGATAGGATTGGGCCGGTTCGCGTTACCTTGGCTCGGAGATTTCAATTTTGTGCTTCCGGCGGTCGGGATCGTTGCGACCTGGTATTTCTTCGGTTTCTGCATGGTCATCTTCCTCACCGGAATTCAGCGCATCGACCCGTCCCTGTTCGACGCTGCCAAGGTCGACGGCGCGTCGGCGCGGAAGACCTTTTTCTGGATAACGCTGCCGCTTCTCCTGCCTGAGATCAGGGTGGTTTTGCTTCTGACGGTCATAGCCTCGATCAAAAGCTTCGACCTGATTTTCACGATGACCCGGGGTGGACCCGCCAACGCGACGCTCGTGCCGAATATCTATATGTATCAGCTCGGCTTCGAGCTCAATCGGTTCGGTGCCGCGGCCGCCATCGCCATTGTCGGCGCCTTGCTGACATTCGCAATCAACTATGCAATTCACCGGCTGGTGGGCTCAAGAAGCAAAGGAATGGCTTGATGGGCCGCTCGTCCAACATCCCCGCCGCGCTCTTCCTTCGCATTGTACTCTGGCTTCTTGCTTTCGTAACGATCACCCCGTTCCTGCTCCTGCTGCTGACCTCGATAAAGAGCAAGGCTGACGTCCTGAAAGGCGCATTCGCCCTTCCGGCCTATCCGCATTTCGAAAATTACGTCGATGCCTGGAATGCCGGGCATTTCAACATTTACTTCTGGAATTCGATCGTCGTCGTCATACCCGTCGTTGCCGTCAGCGTCTTCTTGGGCCTGCTGACCGGTTTTGCCTTCGCCTACCTGTCATTTCCGTTCCGACGCACGCTGTTTGCGATCCTGACGCTCGGCATGATGGTGCCGGCGGAGGCCTTCATCATCCCGCTTTATTATGAAATGCGCTATCTCGGGCTGATCAATACCTATGCGGCTCTCATCGTGCCGCAGATCGCGATGTCGATACCATTCTCGACGATCTTCCTCGCCAGTGCCATGCAGCAATTGCCGGAGGAGGTTCTCGAAGCGGCGGTCCTCGATGGCGCCGGACGCTTCTATATCCTGCGCAAGATCGTCATCCCGCTGATGATACCAGCAATGTCGACGTTGGCGCTGTTCTTGTTCATCTGGACCTGGAACGAGTTTCTCATTCCCTTCATCCTGGTCAACGACGACGCCTATCGGACGCTGCCCCTCGGCATGCTGTTCTTCCAGGGGCGTTACACCGTCAACACGCCGGTTCTGACCGCGGGCGCAGTGATTGTCATTTTCCCGCTCATTCTGACCTATCTGGTTTTCCAGCGGCGGTTTATTGCCGGCCTGACGGCAGGCGCGACCAAATAGCCAGCGACGTGCCGGAAGCTATGGCCTCCGGCCCCGCTTGTGGCGCACCTCAAGGGCTGCGCACCCCCAGACCGTGCCGAGCAGCAGATAGACATGGCGCCAGTGGTCGATATCGATGACGTTGCCGATCGTCGCATGGCCGAGGACCGAAATCCAGGCGATCATCAGGAAGGGCTGCCACGGCCGGTCGAGCAGCAGGTATCGGAAGCCGAGCGCCAGCGTCCATATAAGCATGCCGACATAGCTGACGAAGCCGAGCCAGCCATAGGTGGTGAGTGATTTCAGCCAGATATTGTGCTCGTCCTCGGGAAACATCGTGCCGAACACCAGCGGGCCGATGCCGAGCGGGCGCTCCATCATCATGGTGAAGCCGATCCGGTGACGTTCGAAGCGGCCGAGATGCTCGCCGTCATATTGCTGCACCAGCTGAGCGCGCGCCGAAAACAGTTCGGCGACCTTTGGGATCTGCAGCGCCACCAGCAGCGAGGCGACGAGCATGATGATCGCCGCCAGCGACAGCACCAGCACCCTCAGGCGAAAGGCGCCGCTGCGCTCCTTGAGCAGCATGATGAAGATCAGGAGCGCCACGCCGAGGGCGAAGAGCCCCCAGGCAGCGCGGGAAAAGGACAGGAAGATGCCAAGCGCAAGCACCAGCAGGGCGAGGGCCTTCAGCGGCGATTTCCTCAGGTCGCCGACGAGGATGCCGTGAACGAGATAGAGCGACGGCGGCACCAGGAAGGGGCCGAAGACGTTCGGATCCTGGAAGGCGCCCTTGGCGCGGTCATAGAGCGTGAAGACTTCCGCGCCCGGAAAGGCGTGGAAATAACCGAGTATGCCGAGCGATGAGGTGGCGACGGCGGCGAAGGTCCAGGCGTTGAAGATCAGCGGCAGCCGCTTGTGACTGTCCTCGATGATCGCGGCATAGAAGACCGCCGTCAGTGCCAGGAAGGTCGAGACCGCGACATACATCGGCCCGGTCGCCAGATCCTTCATCTGCGTCAGCGACAGCATGCCGCCGATGTTGAAGGTGAGCAGCAGGGCAAGCAGCGGTGCGACGCTCCGCGAAATCCTGAGGCCCAGGATGAACCAGAGGCCGATCAGTCCCGCCATCCAGAGTTCGTAGGGCGCCGGCTCGTCGATCACGAAACCGGAGAGGAAGACGCCGAAGGCGACGAAAGCCGAGCCGATCAGGCGCAGCGTCATCCGCTGCGGCTGGGCGACACGGGGATATGTCGCCTCGATCGCGCTCAATAGGCATTTTCCGTGTTGAGCAGCCGGATCGGCGTCAGGAACAGGATCTTCAGATCGAACCAGAGCGACCAGTTCTCGATGTAATAAAGGTCGTAGGCGGTGCGGAACTTGATCTTCTCGTCATTGTCTACTTCGCCGCGCCAGCCGTTGATCTGCGCCCAGCCGGTGACACCGGGTTTGACGCGGTGGCGGGCGAAATAACCCTCGACGACATCGCCGAAGGCGCGATCGCGGGCCTGGGCGAGAACGGCATGCGGGCGCGGGCCGACCAGCGAGAGCTCGCCCCTCAGCACGTTGAAAAGCTGCGGCAATTCGTCGATGGAGGTCTTGCGGATGAAGCGGCCGACGCGAGTGACACGCGGATCGCCCTTGGTCACCGCGGCCTTGCCTGTGGGGTCGGACATGTTGGTGTACATCGAGCGGAACTTGAAGACGTTGATGATTTCATTGTTGAAGCCGTGGCGCCTCTGCATGAAGAAAACAGGGCCTTCGGAGGTCGCCTTGATGGCGATGGCGGTCGCGACCATCAGCGGCCACAGCAGCGCCAGCGCGATCACGGTGAAGAAGATGTCGAAGCCGCGCTTAGCGACGGAATCCCAGTCGCGGATCGGCATCTTGAAGATGTCGAGCATCGGCACCGTGCCGACATGCGAATAGGCGCGCGGCCGGAAGCGCAGCCGGTTGGCATGCGCGGCAAGGCGGATATCGACCGGCAGAACCCAGAGCTTCTTCAAAAGGTCGTAGATACGCGCCTCGGCCGAAAGCGGCAGAGCGATGATCAGCATGTCGATGCGCGTCAATCGTACGAACTCGACCAGTTCGGCCACGGTTCCGAGCTTCGGATAACCGGCGACCATGATCGGCGAGCGCTTTTCGCCGCGGTCGTCGAAAATGCCGCAAATGCGGATGTCGTTGTCATCCTGCTGTTCGAGGATGCGTATCAGCTCCTTGGCCGGCTCGCCGCCGCCGACGATGACGGCGCGGCGCTCCATGATGCCGTTGCGTGCCCAGTTGCGGATGCCGTAAGCGACGAGGAAACGCTCGGCCGCCAGGAAGAGCGCGCCAGCCGCAAACCAGGGCAGATAGGCGTCGACGACCATCGCCCATGTGCTGCCGCGAATGAGAGCGAATAGGCCGACAGTCAGGAGGAGCGCGACCGTCCACGACCCCAGGATGCGGGGGATCAGCCGGAGCTTGGCCCGAAGTGCCGGAATGGTGTAGGTGTCGCCGAGCTGCAGGCCGATGACTGTCAGGGCCGAGGCGATCGCCGCCATGCCGGTCCGCACCAGCGATGAATCGTTGCCGTCGCCGGGCCAAAAATAGTGGGCGATCAGGGCGATCGCGAAGAGCGCCAGGAACTCCAGCAGCCGCAATTGCCCGATGATGATCACCGGCGACTTGGTTCCGTCACGGAACTGTTCGGCGATCTGCCGGGCATAGGGATTGATTTCAGTCGGGTCGGACGGTTTTTCCTGACCCGCATCACTGCGCACCTCGATGTCGGAGACCTGCTTGCGCAGTGCTTCCACGTCGAATTGATCGCCTTTTTCCAGCTTGTTCATGGGGCTTTCGCTCGTTGTCACCAAGCGAATTACCAGAAAGCCCCTAAGAAATATTTACGGGGCGGCGGGCATTGCTCGTCCGGCGGCCGGATCAACGAGCTCATGGTACAATTTCAAGACATCGCGCGCCATGACGGCCGAGGAAAACACCGCCTTCACCGCCTCGGGCTTCGGCATCGTCTTGGCGTGCCAGTCGGGCGTGCTCAGCGTCTCCGCCATGACGCGGGCAAGATCGTCGGAATTTCCTGCCTCCACAAGGGCTGCGCTGTCGGCGCCGAGCACCTCGGGAATGCCGCCGACACGGCTGGCGATGATCGTCTTGCCGGCGCCGAGTCCCTCGAGCACGATATAGGGCATGGCTTCGGCGCGCGAGGGAACGACGAGGTTCTGCGCCATGGAGAAGGCTTCGTGGACCCGCATCGCCGGCAGCATGCCGATGCGCTTGCCGAGGCCGCGCTCGACCATCATCTCGCGGTAGCGGTCGCGATCCGGTCCGTCGCCGATCATCAGCGCCGACAGCGGCCTGCCGAGCAGCCGCTCGGTCTTGGCGAAGGCATCGACAAACAGATCGGGACCCTTGAGGTCCCGCAGCATACCCACATAGATGAAGTGCACGGCATCCGAGCGGGTGGGGATCGGCTCGAAATCGCGCTCGGCGATGCCGTTGTAGATCAGTCTGGTCTTCGTCCGCGGCTTACCCACCTTGCGCGCATAGGTGTCGCGCTCATATTCGCAGATGAAGACCAGCGCATCGGTGAAATATTCCTGCAGGCGCTCCATCCTCAGGACGAATTGTCCGCTGAGCGAGGAGCGCGAATAATGCAGGCTTCCGCCATGCGCGGTATAGAGGCGGGCTACGCGATACCTGTTCACCCGCAACGCTGAGCCGGCAAGTCGCGCGAGCACGCCGCCCTTGGCGCCGTGTCCGTGCAGCACATCCGGCCGCAAACTTTTGATCTTCTTGTATGTATCCCACATCGTCGCAAGGTCGGACGGGCTGATCGAACGCCGGATCGGCACGCGTGTCAGGCCGAGCGACAGATAGGGACGGATATCGTCGAACAGGCTGTCCTCATATTCGCCGCCGGTCGAGCTGTCGCAGAGGATGCCGACTTGATGACCGGCCTTGCTGTGCTCCTCGACCAGATCGCGGACATGGCGGAAAATTCCGCCGACCGGCGATCTGAAGCAATGGAGGATGCGGAGCGGCTTCTGTGTTGTCATCGCTCAGAAAAGCCGTTCGCGAACGTAGATCGTGTCGCCGGCGATGATCGGCCCCGATATGTTGATGCGGCCGGTCAGCACCTGTCCGTTGATCTTGCGGGTGACGTCGACCATGCTCTGGTTGGCACGGCTGGTGAAGCCGCCGGCGACCGCAATGGCGTTCTGCACGGTCATGCCGGGGACATAGGCATACTGGCCGGGTTGGCCGACTTCGCCCATGAGGAAGATCGAACGATAGCGATCGACATCGATGGTGACATCAGGATCGCGAAGATAGCCCTGCTGCAGTTTCTGGGCGATCTGGCCCGAGAGTTGCTGCAGGGTTCGGCCGCGGGCAGGGACCTGGCCGATGAGGGGGAAGGCGATATAGCCGGCCTGATCCACGGTATAGGTGTTCGTCAGGCTCTGCTGGTCGAAGACGGTAACGCGCAGCCGGTCGCCACTGTCCAGCGTATAGGGCTGGATGGTCGCCTCGTTGAAGGCCTTCGGAGCCGGCTTGTATGTCGTGCAACCGCCCAATGCCGCCGTCATGGCTGCAAGGCTCAGGGCCAAAAGGATCTTGGGCTGGACGACAGACATCCGTTGGTGCTCACAGAAAATGAACTCGGTAGAGCCGTTATCAATCCGTTAGGGTTAATGCCCGGTAAAGGCCGCTTGCAAATTCCTGAGTTCCTTCACAGGCCGTCGCTTATTACTCGGCAAGATTGCCATTAACCGTTGAGTTACCATGGTCGTTTACGCTTGCGGCACATTTGTTGTGGAGTAAGAGCATGTCCGGCGTAGCGCGTGATCAGGATGTGGACATCGACCTCGGCCAGTTGGTCCGCGCCGTCTGGGCGCGGCGGCTCAGGATTTTGGCGATTACGCTTGCGGGGGCGGGCATCGCCTTTGCCGGCGCCAAGATCATGTCGCCGCAATATCGCAGCGAAACACGCATCCTGATCGAACCCCGCGCGCCGGCCTTCGCCAGCACCCAGCAGGTCAACGACGCCGGCGCCGGCCCGCTGATGGATGAGCTGAATATCGCCAGCCAAGTGCAGCTGCTGCAATCGGCCGATCTTCTGAAGAAGGTCATCAACGACCTGAAGCTTTATAACCTGCCGGAATTCGACGATGCCGCCAACGGCTCGGCGATGAGCAGTATCATGGTGAAGCTGCATCTGAAGAAGAACCCGATGGAGAACCCGCCGGAAGAGCGGGTGATCGACGCTTTCGTCGAACGTCTGCAGGTCTACCAGGTGCCGGGTTCACGCGTCATCGGCATCAGTTTCACCTCCAAGGACCCGAAGCTTGCCGCCGCCATTCCGAACGCCATGGCCAATGTCTATCTTTCGACCCAGAGCGGCGCCAAGCTCGATTCCAATTCGGAAGCGACGCGCTGGCTGGAGCCGGAGATCGAAGGCCTGCGCCGCAAGGTCAGCGAAGCCGAAAAGAAGGTCGCCGAATACCGCACCTCGCACGGGCTGCTGCAGACCAACGGCACCACCACCTTTCCCGCCCAGCAGCTGAACGATATCTCCGCCGAACTGACCCGCGTGCGCGGCGACAAGGCCAATGCCGAGGCGAGGGCGCAGGCGGTGCGCAATGCGCTGTCTTCGGGCGAGGCCTCCGACACGCTGCCTGACATCATGTCGTCCCAGGCGATCCAGCGGCTGAAGGCGACGGAATCCGGCCTCCAGTCGCAGATATCGGATCTGCAGACCAGCCTTCTCAACAATCATCCGCGGCTGAAAAGCCTGCGCGCCCAGCTCGCCGACATCCGCACCCAGATCCGTCAGGAGACGCAGAAGATTCTGACGAGCATCGAGAACGAGTCCAAGGTAGCGGATCTAAGGGCGAGCGAGCTCGAGCGCCAGTCGGACACAGTGCAGGCCAACAGCGCCCGCGCCGGCGAGGACGAGGTCGGCCTCAATGCGCTGGAGCGCGAGGCGACCGCCCAGCGCCAGCTGCTCGAAACCTATCTGGTGCGCTACCGCGAAGCCGCTTCCCGCGCCGACAGCAATTCGAGCCCGGCGGATGCCCGTATCGTTTCCAAGGCCATCGAGCCGGTCGATCCCTATTTCCCGAAGGTGGTGCCGATCGTCGTCGTCGCTGCCGTCGCCACGCTGATCCTGAGCGCCATCGTCACCATGCTGGCTGAACTTTTCAGCGGCCGGGCGCTCCGTCCCGTCGATGCGACCTCTGAGACGATCGAGGCGGAAACCGTCGTCGAGGAGAGGATTGCGCCGCCGGCCGCTCCGGTTGTCGCTGCCGTCAGAAAGCCCATTCAGCCGAGCATGCTCGCCATTGTCGGCGACGAAGACGAAACGGATGCGATCGAAGACACCGAGGCCGCCGAGGAGTTGCCGGAAGACGACAATGAATTCTCCGTCGCCTCCGTTGCGGATTATCTCACGGGCAGCCGCGCGCCGCTGGCAATCGCAATATCTCCGACCGGTGACAATGGCTCGGCGGCAACGGTTTTGCTGACCCGCATGCTTGCCGATGCCGGCCGCCGCGTCATCCTGATCGACATGACCGGTTCCGGCTACCCCACGGAACTAATGGCTGAGGACCAGGCCGCTCCTGGTGTTACCGATCTGCTCTGCGGCGAGGCCGCCTTCGGCGACACGATCCACAGCGATCGTCTTTCCGACGCCCATCTGATCCCCCAGGGCCAGAGCGACGTGCGCCGCGCCATGCGCGGTGTCGACCGGCTGTCGCTACTGCTCGATGCGCTTGCCGCTGCCTATGACCTCGTGGTGGTCGAATGCGGTTCAGCCGATGTCGCCGGCGTCTCGCGGCTGACCCGCAGCCGTGATGTCGAGATCATCCTCTCCCTGCCGGAGATCGAGGAGACCATTTTCGTGACCCTGATGACGGAATTCCAGGCTGCCGGCTACGAGCGCGTCGTGCTGATGTCGGGCGGAGAAGGGGCTGAGCAGACGCTCGGCCAGGCTGCCTAAAGCATGTCGCGCAAAAGTGTGCAGCGGTTTTACGGCAACGACATGCGTAACATACAGACCGCTTAGCCGATGCGTGCCCGGATGCTCTGCGTGAATTTATAGAGCTTCGGGCGGGCCTTGATATACGCCTTGCCGCGGGTGACGATCCGGTGCGCGGCGCCGGCAAGAACACCGAATGGCGAGACCGGCAGCACCACGTCGTAATGCGCGGTCTCGACAGGCGCCCAGGATCGCTTGTAGGTCTGGTCGCCGAGGCCGAAATCGAACAGCGCTACCCCCTTGCCATGCAATCCCGAGATGGTCTGCCAATAGAGGAATTCGCCGGGGCTGGTATCCGGCACGAGTTCCTCATCGATCGCGCCGAATTGGCAGATGATATGGTCGCCCTTGCGCGAAATCCCTGAAATCGCGGCGATCCGGCCCTCATTCTCGCCCTTGAGCCGCAGCACATGCATCTGAAGCCCGAAATATTGCCTGCCGTCATCCCGCGTGTCGATCAGACCGTGCAGAAAGGCCTGCGTTTCCTTGTCTGCGAAGACGTCGGGCAGGCCGAGGCTGGCGAAACGGGCGCTCTTCAGTTGGAAGAAGATGTCGAGCAGGCGGTGCTGTTCTTCCGATGTCTCGGGGACAAGGTATTCGAAGCCGCCTGCCGCCTCGAGGCGTTTCGACTGAACGCGGAATTTTTTGCGCCGGTTCTTGGCGTTGAGCTGCTTCAGCGTCTCCTCGAATGCGGGAAAGAACGGCAGCTGATAGGCATGATTCTGGTTCTGCACCATTGGCAGGCCGGTAAGCGGGGTCTGTCGTCCCCGCCATTCCAGCGGAATATTCTGCAGCAGCAGCAGATCGGCTCGGCCCTTCAAGGCGTGCCGAAGCTGCCCCGCGAACTTCTCGGCGTCGATGCTGCCGCCGCTTTCGGCAAAATTTCGGGAAAACAGGCCGGTATTGATATTGCTGTGGTCGGCGGCGATGAACTTCGCCACGCCGAGCCCCCGCGACTTGACGATTTCGACCGGCAGGATGAAAGCCGTCTGGCCGGCATGAGTGCCTTTGAGGATCGCCAGCGGTCGCTGAAAGGCGCTCACCCAGGCGGCGCACCAGTCGTAGCTCTGATGCAGGGACTGGAGATTGTCGCGCTCCAGCGCCCGCCAGTCGTCCTCCAGCGGCTGCATCGCGTCGAAAACGCTGATGTCGATTTCGGCCATGGCGAGTTTCATGCTCAGCTCGCGCAGGCGTGAAATGGCCGTTTGGGCCAGCACCCCGTCCTGTGACTGCTGTTCATGAACATCGAGCTTTTGCGTCTGCACGGTTTTCTCCGGTCAAGAATGCTGAACGGGAAGGTAGGAATGCAGGACGTATATTTGGTTTACTCGCACGCGATGGGCGAGGTTTTCCGCCGATCACGGTTATTCGGCCGTTAATGGCCTATTGCTGCCGCGGTCCGGCCATCCATTTGATGATCACCATCGCCGGCAAGACCCACAGCAGACCGGTGAGCAGGAAATAGAGCAGGTGCCCCCACCAGGGCGCGTTGCCGAGCGTTGCCACCGCGATTGTATTCGCCACCAGCGCATAGACCAGCACGAGCACGATGATGAGGATCGTGCCGATGAATTTGCGGAGGCGGACGGGCATCAATTTTCTCTCGGCAGGGACGGGGCGGACCGGCGCGACGGCATGCCGCAAAGGTTCGGGGCTTGTTTTGCATGAGCCGGTGGGGCAAATCAACTGCCGGATAGAAGGAGACATCATGGCCGTCGCAAACCCGACCACGGAACAGGCGATTCTGAGCGAAGTGCGCAAGCAGAACCGCGACCGCCGCGCCTTGCGCTTCTGGCTTGGTTTCGTGCTCTTGGCGCTCTTCTGTCTCGTGCTCGTCGGCGGCGCCACGCGGCTGACCAATTCCGGCCTGTCGATCACCGAGTGGAAGCCGATCCACGGCGTCATCCCGCCGTTGTCGGCTGCCGAATGGGAGGAGGAATTCCGCCTCTACCAGCGCATTCCCGAATTTCAGCAATTGAACAGTTCCATGACCGTCGACGAGTTCAAGGGCATCTTCTGGTGGGAATGGGCGCACCGGCTGATCGCCCGCGGCATCGGCGTGATCTTCGCGCTGCCGCTCCTCTATTTCTGGCTGACGGGGCGGATCGAAAAGCGCCTGCGGTGGCCGCTCGTCGGCATCCTGGCGCTCGGCGGCCTGCAGGGCTTTATCGGCTGGTGGATGGTGTCCTCCGGTCTCTCCGTCCGGACCGACGTCAGCCAGTACAGGCTGGCGACGCATCTGGTCATGGCCTGCCTGATCTTTGCCGGCTGCATGTGGATCATGCGCGGGCTCTCACCGCATTCCAATGATCCGGCGCCGGCCCGCAGCTCGCGCGGTTTTGCCGCCGCGATCGCCATCTTCGCGCTGTTCCAGATCTATCTCGGCGCGCTGGTGGCGGGGCTCGACGCCGGTTTTTCCTACAATACCTGGCCGCTGATGGACGGTGCCGTCATCCCGTCGGATCTCTTGATCCAGCAGCCCTTCTGGATCAATGCCTTCGAGAACCCGAAGACGGTGCAATTCATCCACCGCGTCGGCGCCTATACGCTCTTCGCATTGGCGTTGATCAACATGGTGATCGCGCTTCGCGCCGCCCCCTGGACCACCCATGCCCGCCGCGCCGTCGTGCTTTTCTCACTGGTGACGCTGCAGGCGGCAATCGGCATCGCCACACTGTTGATGCAGGTACCGCTTCACTGGGGCCTGTTGCATCAGGCTGGCGCCCTGGTGGTTTTCGGTTTCGCCGTTGCCAACTGGCGCGGTTTTTACGGCGAATACCCGCATGGAACGGCAATTGCGGAGCGCGACTGAAGCGGTGTCGTAAACCAGTCTAACGCAGCACGCCATCGAGCAGCGGCATGCCGATGATCGCCGCGGCGGCGATTAGGATGTAGCAGGCGATGCGGAAGGTACGTTCCTCCGCGAACCCGAACAGTTTCGAGCCGCCGCAGAGCCCGAACGCGTAACTCGGCAGGATGACGGCGGTCAGCGCGAAGACGGCAGGCACGAACAATCCGCCGACATAATAGCTGATGGCGCTGAAGACGGACGAGATCGAGAAATAGAGCACGACATTCGCTCTGACGCGCGTGAAGTCGGTCTTGCCGCCAAGCCAGTAAGCGACGACAGGTGGGCCGCCAAGCTGCGCGGCGCCGCTGAAAAGCCCGGCGATCAGGCCGACGCCGCTGCTGAGCGGAGCCGAAGGCGCGCCGTGATAGCGCCATCCCGATGCGAGAAGCGCGAGCAGGGCGATCGCGATGATGGTGATGCTCCAGCGTAGGAGCAGCGGGTCGAGCAGCGCCAGCATCGCCGTGCCGGCCGGCACGCCGAGTGCGGCCCCGGTCGCCATGACGAAGACCTCGGGCCGGTTGGCCCGGCGCCAGGCGGGCGGGATCATGCCCAATGTGGCAATGCCGTCGATGACGAGCAGGATCGGCGAGACCAGCTTCGGACCGACGATTGCGCCGGCGAGCGGAATGAAGATCAATGCGGCGCCGAAGCCCGAAAAGCCGCGGGCGAGCCCGGCGATGAAGGCAAACGCCATCAGCGCATAGATTCCATGGTCGGGCAGGGCGGCGGCAAACCAGGCGTGCACGCCGGCGATAAGCGCATCGAGCGTCATGACGTCAGGAGGCGAGCATCAGGTCCATGTTCTGCACGGCGGCACCCGAGGCGCCCTTGCCGAGATTGTCGAGCAGCGCCACCAGATTGACCTGCGACGCGCCCGGCGTGCCGAAGACGAAGAGCTTCATCGTGTCCTTGCCTTCGAGTTCGACGGCGTTGACGCGGGCGAGCGCCTTGCTTTCGGCAAGCGGCACGACGGTGACGATGTCCTGTCCGGTATAATGGGCGGCGAGGGCGGCGTGGACGCTCTCCATCGTCGTGCCCTCGGCGAGGTCATCGAGATGCAGCGGCACCTGCACGATCATGCCCTGCGCGAACTTGCCGACCGACGGCGAGAAGATCGGCGCGCGATCGAGCAGGCCGTGCACGGTCATTTCTGGCACATGTTTATGGGTGAGCGGCAGGCCGTAGAGGAAATGCGGTGCGGTGATCGCATCCGGGTGATCCGGGTTTTCCATCTGCGCGATCATCTGTTTGCCGCCGCCAGTATAGCCGGAAACGGCATTGACCGTCACCGGATAACCATCCGGCAGGAGGCCGGCGGCCCGCAGCGGCCGGATCAGGCCTATCGCGCCTGTCGGATAGCAGCCGGGATTGGCGACGAAACGCGCGGCCTTGATCTTCTCGGCCTGTGCGCTGTCCATTTCGGCAAAGCCATAGGCCCAGCCGGGATTGACGCGGAAGGCGGTCGAAGTGTCGATGACACGGACATTGTTGTTGGCCGACACCATCTGCACTGCTTCCTTGGACGCGTCGTCGGGCAGGCAGAGAATGGCGATGTCGGCGCTGTTCAGCATGTCCTCGCGCATGGCGGCGTTGCGCCGCTCGGCTTCGGGAATGGACAGAAGCTCGACATCGCGGCGGCCGGCCATGCGCGTGCGGATCTGCAGACCCGTCGTGCCGTGTTCGCCGTCGATGAAGATTTTCGGTGCCATGTTAACCTGCGCTTTCAATGGGTTCAGGAGGTTTCCGGAGTCACTTTGAGATGATAGGTCAGCCTTGTGACACGGCGATGGCGCGTCGCTCGGCATGAAGCCCCAGCATATACATCGCCACCGTTGCCCCCGCAATGGCGGTGATATCGGCATGATCGTAGGGTGGTGATACCTCGACGATATCGGCGCCGCGGATATCGAGCTGGTGTAGGCGCTGCAGCACCGAGAGGATCTTGGCACTCGACGGTCCGCCGGCTACCGGCGTGCCGGTGCCCGGCGCAAAGGCCGGATCGAGGCAATCGATATCGAAGGTAAGATAGGCAGGCGCGCCGCGTGTATGCGAGATGATCGCCGAGGCGATATCGCCGGCGCTCATCTCCTCGACCTGGTGGCCGTAGAGAATATTGACGCCGCAATCCTCCGGCGCATGGGTGCGGATGCCGATCTGGATCGAGCGGTCGGGATCGATGATACCCTCGCGGGCGGCCCGCGCCACGAAGGAGCCGTGGTCGATGCGCCGGTCTTCGTCGAACCAGGTGTCTTGGTGGGCGTCGAACTGCACAAGGGCCAGGGGGCCGTGTTTTGCCGCATGGGCTTTCAGCAGCGGCCAGGTGACGTAGTGATCGCCGCCGAGCGTCAGCAGGAAGGCGCCGCTGTCGAGAATGACATTCGCCTGGCGCTCGATGGCATCGGGCGTGTCCTGATGATTGCCGTAGTCGAGCAGGCAGTCGCCGTAGTCGATCACGGCCATCTCGGCGAACAGATCGCGGTTGAAGGGATACTGCGCATCATTGTCGAAGATTGCCGAAGCGCGGCGGATCGCCTGCGGCCCGAAGCGCGTGCCCGGCCTGTTCGATGTCGCCGCATCGAAGGGAATGCCCCAGACGGCCACGTCGACGCCGGCGAGCTCCTTGGTGAAGCGGCGGCGCATGAACGACAGCGCGCCGGCAAAGGTCGGGTCGCTGGCGGCGGAAGTGAGGCTGGTCGCCGTGAAGGCATGATCAATGGACTTGTTCGCCAAGAGGGGCTCCTTCTCTATGGGCGCTAAACCATAGTCGCGTTCGATGTCGGCCTTATATCGGCCGGTCACCGGTCACGACCAAACCGCCGGGCGACGAAATAGGCTGCTCCGGACGGTCAGGTTTGCCTGATCTCCCGAACGGAACCGATGTTTCCTTTCGGGGCAGGAAAGGGGTAGGCGAGGTGGGGCGAGATTTCAAGCGATGCTTCGCTTGACGGCCGCTCCTGGTTTTCGAGCGGCCGCCTTTCCGCAGCGAGTTCGTCAGGCTGTCTTGCACGAAAGCCGCCGCAATCCGGCAAGGGTGATCAGCGCCGTCACGGCGGCATAAGCTGCCAGCGGCCAGGCGGTGTCGCCGTCGAGCAATACGACGAACAAGGTGCCTGCGACCCCGACCAGCAGGCTTTCGATGCAGAAATAGAGCGCCACCGCCGTTCCGGCGGTATCGTCGAACGCCTTGAGCGCACCATTGGCGGTGACCGCCGTCGCAAAGACGATGCCGATCGCGATGATCCACATCGGCAGGACGAAGCCGATGAGGGGTGCCTGCAGAAACATCTCTCCCGCGGCAAGCATCACGGCGCCGAGAAGCAACATCGCCATGCCTCTGGCAAGGCTGCCTGCGAAACCCCAGCGCGTGACGAAGCCTTTGGCAAAGCGCGCCGTCACGACCATCACCAAAGCCACCGAGGCAAAGATGAAGCTGAAGGTGATGCCGGAAAAGCCGGATTGATCGATCAAGATGCGAGGTGCCGTCGAAAAGAAGACGAAGAAGGCTCCCATCGCCGCGCTGAAGCCGCCTGTATAGACCCAGAACGGAAAGCTCGCCAGAATCGGCCGGAATGAGATGGTCGCCGCGGCGCCGGCAGGGCGGGTTTCATGCCACCGCATGCCGGCGTTGAGAATTGCGGCGACCGAAAGCACGCCGATGACGACGAAGATGGCTCGCCACCCGTAACGATCCGCGATCACCGCTCCGACGATCGGCCCGAATGCGGGCACAAAGGACAGCATGGAACCAAGCAGACTATAGACCACACTGCTTTCCGGGCGCTCGGCATAGACGTCGCGCACCGTTGCGAAGGTGGCGACCAGCGCTGCTGAGGCTCCGATGGCCTGCAGCAATCGCAGGGCCATGAAGAGAGAGGCCGATGAGGTTCCGGCAAGCAGGAGGGATGCAGCGGCAAAGAGTGCCGCCCCGCCGAGCAGAACGGGCCGCCGCCCGACGATATCGGAGATGGGTCCAAAGACGATCTGCCCGACACCGAGCACAAGCATGTAGAGACTGAGGGTCAACTGAATGACGGCAGGCGACGTGCCGAGCGCCTGCGGCATGGTCGGGACGACCGGCAGATAGATGTCCATGGCAAGCGAGGCCAGGACGTCGAAAGGAGCCATCAGCAACAACGTCGCCGGCACGGAATAAGTCCAGGACGGAATTTTCGGATAAGACATGGGTAAGATCCGCTCAAATGATTTCATTCGGCGGCGATCTGTCTTTTCGTCAGGATCGGGATTGGCCGGACAGATGCCGCAACAACAGCGCAAAGTTGTTGCGGCTTACGTGTCTGCGGAATTGGTGGTTCCCATGATGCGACCTTGGTTGCGGCTCCGCGCATTCCCGAAGCGCTTTGCCTTTGTCTAGCAGCGTAGCGGGGATCGGCAACAGAGCGCTCCTCCTGCGCCGGTCATCTGGGTAAAAGCTGTGGTTTAGTCAAGCTTTTTCTAAAAGTAATACTTGCAGAAAATTCCGCGACTGCCTATGCAAGGCCGGGTTGCAGATTCTGCTCCTTATAGCCGGCACGAACATTATACTTTTGGGAATATTTAGGTGATTTACCGAAGAGAGATTGACGGCCTGCGGGCGGCCGCGGTGATGCCCGTTATTCTGTTTCATGCGGGCTTCAGTTTCTTCAGCGGCGGCTTCATCGGTGTCGACGTTTTCTTCGTGATCAGCGGCTTTTTGATCGCCTCGATCCTCCTTGAGGAAATGCGCAACGGCACCTTCTCGCTGGCGGCATTCTATGAGCGCCGCGCCCGCCGGCTCCTGCCGGCCCTGTTTCTCGTAGTCCTGTGCTGTCTGCCCTTCGCCTGGCTGTGGATCATGCCGGAGGAGTTTCGCGCCTTCTCGGACAGCTTGATCGCCACCAGTCTTTCCGGCGCCAATTTCCTGTTCTGGTTCAAGAGTGGCTATTTCGCGCCGGAGGCCGGAGAGGTTCCGCTGCTCCACATCTGGAGCCTCGCCGTCGAAGAGCAATATTACATGTTTTTTCCACTGCTCGTCATGGCCATGTGGAAGCGCAGGCCGGGCTGGCTCTTTGCAGTCCTGGTTGCGATCGCCTGTGCCAGCCTTGCCTACAGCGAGTGGGCGTCGCGCGTCTTTCCCTCGGCCAATTTTTATTTCCTGCCCTCGCGGGCCTGGGAGTTTCTGGCCGGGTCGATCTGCAGCTTGATGCAGTTGAAGGGGCAGAAGCGCGGCAGCGATCCGTTGTCGCTCCTCGGGTTTGGCATGATCGTCTTCTCAGTCTTCTATTTCGACGAAACCTCGCCCATTCCCTCCACACTCGCCTTAGTTCCTGTGGTTGGCGCGATGCTCGTGCTGCTCTATGCGAGACAGGGAACCTTAGTGGCGGCACTGCTTTCGACTCGCGCCTTCACCATGATCGGGCAGATCAGCTACAGTGCCTATCTCTGGCACCAGCCGCTTTTTGCCTTTGCGCGGATCCGCAGCATCGATCCGCCCCCGCTTGTCGTGATGGGCGCTCTCGCCTGTCTTTCTCTTGTGCTTGCCCATGTCTCGTGGCGTTTCGTCGAGCAGCCGTTCCGCAGGGGGGCACGCCGATTGCTGCCGTACACCCGCAGCCTGGTTGCATCGGTTTCGCTGATGCTGGCAGCCTTCATCGCCTTCGGTATTTACGGGCATGAGACGCGCGGCATTCCATGGCGCCTGCCGGCGCCGATCAAGGAATTCATGGCGGACAACGATTGGAGCAAGACCTGCCTACTCGAGGGCTCGTCGGGCTGGGATGCGATGCCGATTGACGACTGTATATTCAACGGCAGCCACGCGCAGACATACGCAATTCTCGGAGATTCCCTGGCATCGTCGCTGACGCCGGCACTGGCCAAGCGCCTGGACAGCATGAACATCGGCCTGCAGCAGATCACACACAGCTTCTGTGCGCCGGTTGCCGACGTCTCCATGGTTTCCCATCAGGCACGCGACTGCGGCGCCTTCAATGCTGCGGCCATCGACTATCTGGTCAAGAGCAAGGTGAACACGGTCTTTCTGGCCGCCTCCTGGAAGATCTTTTTCGAGCAGTCGCGCTATATGTTCAAGGGCGACGAAGTCGCGACATTGGACGGAGGGCAGAGGTTGAGGGATGCTTTCGACAGAACCGTCGGTGCGCTGACATCGGCCGGTATCCGTGTCGTCATCGTCTATCCGCATCCGCGCGGCGACACGGCGATCGCCGCTAAGGTCGCAAAGCTGATGCACAAGGGCACGCCGTCGCCGACGATCACGATCGCCCAGGATGAATTTCTCCAGCAATCGGCGCCTTCCTACACCTATCTCGACGACCCCAAAGACAGGCATGTCCTGCGTGTCGATCCGGCGAGGATTTTCTGCGGGAGAGAGATGGGGCGATGCGATCTGGCGCGTGAAGGCAAGCCGTTCATTTCCGACAAGGTGCATTTCACAACGGCGGGTGCCGAAGCCGTCGCCGACGAAATCCTGGTCACTCTCAGGCGAGACGGCATGACGGATGGGAACGGCATGGCAGCGCTCTCTTCCGACTGATGCAAGTCGCCGGAAGAGCTGGAGCGGTTCAACTTTTCACGGAAGCGCAGAACCACTCTCGTCCTTGTGTTTAGGCAATTCCCGGCAAGGCGCGTCGCAATCTTTCAGACGCGCTGCTTCTGCTTTTGTATGGGCCCTGCCGTTACCACAGGAACCGCTGCACGGTTTTGCGGCGACATGTTTTTGGGATGCTGAAGAGCGCGCAGCGCTACGATGGCTCTGCCCTTTTGTCAAAAGACGATTGCACAACAAAAAAAGGCCGGGTTGCCCCGGCCTTCGTAAATTCCGTCTGTCCGAGCGATTAACGCTTGGAGAACTGGAAGGAGCGGCGGGCCTTTGCCTTGCCGTACTTCTTGCGTTCGACGACGCGGCTGTCGCGGGTCAGGAAGCCGCCCTTCTTCAGCACCGAGCGCAGGCCCGGTTCGAAGTAGGTGAGCGCCTTGGACAGGCCGTGGCGAACGGCACCGGCCTGGCCGGAGAGGCCGCCGCCGGCGACGGTTGCGATGATGTCGAACTGGCCGTCACGGGCAGCCGCAACGATCGGCTGGCGCAGGATCATCTGCAGCACCGGACGGGCGAAATATTCCGCGAATTCCTTGCCGTTGACGATGATCTTGCCGGAGCCCGGCTTGACCCAGACGCGGGCGACGGCGTTCTTGCGCTTGCCGGTTGCGTAGGAGCGGCCGAGCGAATCGACCTTGCGGACGTGGGCCGGAGCAGCAGCTTCGGTAGCCGTGCCGAGATCCTTCAGGGAGGAGAGGTCAGCCATATCAGGCGCTCCTTACATTCTTTTTGTTGAGCACGGCAACGTCGAGGGCGACCGGCTGCTGGGCTTCATGGGGATGGTTGGAGCCGGCGTAGACGCGCAGGTTCTTCATCTGGCGACGGCCGAGCGGGCCACGCGGAACCATGCGTTCGACGGCCTTTTCGAGGACGCGCTCCGGGAAGCGGCCTTCGATGATCTGGCGTGCGGTGCGTTCCTTGATGCCGCCGGCAAATCCGGTGTGCCAGTAGTAGACCTTGTCGGAATACTTCTTGCCGGTGAAAACGACCTTGTCGGCATTGATGACGATGACGTTGTCGCCGTCGTCAACGTGGGGCGTGAAGGTTGCCTTGTGCTTGCCGCGCAGGCGCATAGCGATGATGGAAGCGAGACGGCCAACGACCAGCCCTTCGGCGTCGATGATCACCCACTTCTTCTCCACCTCTGCAGGCTTCTGGGAGAAGGTTGCCATAGTGAATACTCTCTTTTGAGACCCTTGGCCCGAGGGCTTGAAGGGCGTTTCTTGTTGCTTGGATTGACAGGCTTTCGGCATGCCAAAAAGAAAGCAGCCCGGATAGGCTGCGTTCTGCGGCGGTGTATAAAGGCAATGTGACATGGGGTCAACATTGATCTCCCCAATGCATGGAAAAAATTACAAGCAAAAACAATAAGTTATGTATGTGGTATTGTGATACCTTACATTTATCGGGCTGGAAGCTGGCGTATCGGACGTTTTCGCGTCGCCCGTCGCGGACTTGACCTGCCGAACTTGAAAGAGCCTGCCACAGTCGAAAGCAGCCGCTAACCCTCGAACGCGCGCAGGCATTTCATCATTTCGCGAAGACCGCGGGTCAGATGCTTGTCCCGGCGCAGAACCATGCCCAGCCGGCGTGTGAGCTTCGGCTGCAGCGATGATGTCGTCACGAGGCCGGCGCGATCGCGCTTCACCGCCAGCCCCGGCAGGATCGACCAGCCGAGCCCGACGGCCACCAGTTCCTTGATCGCCTCGATGCTGCCGAACTCCATGGCCGGCCGGATCCGGGTGTCCGGTGCGGCCAGCCACGCGTCGATTGCCCGTCTCGTATTGCCGCCCTCGTAAAGCAACAGCGTCCTCTCGCGCATGAAAGCGGCGTCCGGTCCGTCATCGGGCATGCGGCTGCCGGCGGGCGCGACGGCCAGCAATTCCTCCTCGTAGAACGGTTCGATCTCAAGGTTCCGTCCTGAGGCCGGCAGCGCGATGACGGCGATATCGAGGCTGTTGGCCTCCAGATCGCGCAAGATGTCGTCGGCATTGCCGATATGGACGGTGATTTCCAGGCCTGGCATGGATTTGCGGGCGGCGGCGATGGCCCGAGGAAGCAGGTGGATCGACGCGGTGCCGCCACTGCCGATGCGCACGCGGCCGCTGGCGCCATCCCTATACGGCATCATCGCTTCCTCAGCGGCGGCCGCCTCCTGTAGCAGCCGTCTTGCATGCGCCAGCAGATCGAGGCCTGCCGCGGTCGGCTGCGCCCGCCGTCCGACGCGCTCGATCAGCCGGACGCCGAGCCGCTGTTCAAGCGCCTTGACCTGCAGGCTGACGGCCGGCTGCGTCAGCCCTTCCTTGTCGGCGGCCGCCGTAAAACTGCCGAGATCGGCGACGTTGACGAGGGTTGCGAGCTGATCGAGGTTGAGCGCCATACAAAAGAAATCCTTATCCTTCTCATAATATCCATAAGCTTCCTTCGCGGCATTCTCCAGCGCATCTTTCATCCGTCGAAGAAAGGAAGACGAGATGACCCTGGAATTGAGCGAGAGACTCGAGACGCCGCGCGGTATCGTTCGATCGAAATTTCGCGCAACGGCGCGCTTGGGCCGGCAGCTGCTCGCGGCGGTCGAACATCGCCTGGAAAAGCGCCGCAGCCGCCGGATACTGTGCGATCTCACAGAGGACGAGCTTCGCGATGTTGGCCTGACCCGTGCCCAGGCGAGGACAGAGGCAGCAAAGTCCTGGTTCTGGTCTTAACGGCTGCGGCCTCAGCGGAAAGTGCTGATCCTGCTCGAAATTGCCGGCGCCTTGTGGCAATACGTCCGTCTGGAAATCGAGCGTAGGGAGCAGCATCATGGTCGAAATCGTATCCTTCCCGGACGCAGGCAGGGCGGAAGCGCTACTGGTCCGCTCTCTACGGGGCGGAGTGTTGCGGCTCGTGCTCAACAACCCGCCGGCCAATGCGCTCTCGATCGCGCTTCTCGAAGCGCTGATCGCCGAGCTCGACAAGGCCGGATCGGATGCGGATGTGCGCGTCGTCGTCATCGCCTCGACGGGCAACGTGTTTTCCGCCGGCCATGATCTCAAGGAACTCACCGCCCATCGCGCCGACGAAGATCAGGGGGCCGGTTTCTTGGAGAGGGCCTTCCGGCTCTGCGCCGATCTGATGTTGAAGATCGCGCATCTGCCGAAGCCGGTCATCGCCGAGGTCGACGGGCTGGCGACGGCAGCCGGCTGCCAGCTCGTCGCCTCCTGCGATCTGGCGATCTGCACGGATACGTCGACATTCTGCACCCCGGGCGTCAATATCGGCCTGTTCTGTTCGACGCCGATGGTGGCGGTTACCCGTGCCGCCCATCGCAAGCAGGCGATGGAGATGCTTTTGACCGGCGAGACGATCGACGCTTCGACCGCCAAGGATTTCGGTCTCGTCAACCGCATCGTGCCGAAGCAGTATCTGGCGCAGGTGGTTGCCAAATATGCCGGAGTGATCGCCAGCAAGTCGCCTCTGACCCTGAAGATCGGCAAGGACGCTTTCTACCGGCAGCTCGAACTGCCGGTCGAGGCAGCCTATGATTATGCTACCAAAGTGATGGTCGACAATATGCTGACGCAGGATGCTGAGGAGGGGATCGGCGCCTTCCTCAACAAGCGCACGCCGGAATGGAAGGGCGAGTAATCACGCCAGTTTCAGAACCAGCCCGCCGATGGCGATGACGACACCAGCGACATAGCGCCAGACGCTGGCTTTTTCCTTGAAGACGGTAACCGAGATCACCAGAGCAAAAAGGATCGCGGTTTCGCGCAGGGCCGCAACGGTTGCGACCGGGGCTTTTGTCATCGCCCAGAGGGCCAGCCCGTAAGACGCGATCGAGCCGGCGCCGCCGATCAGCCCGCGCCACCAGTTGCGACGGACGTGGCGCGCCACGGCGATGGTGCCTCGTTGCGAAACCGCCCAGGAAAACAGCAGCACCGGGGGCAGCAGCGACATCCACAATGTGTAGGAAACCGCATTGCCGGAAAGGCGTGCGCCGATGCCGTCGACATAGGTGTAGGTGGCGATGACGCAGGCATTGGCAAGCGAGAGCATGACGGCGCGGCTGCTGCCGCGCCGCGCCTCCAGAGCGAGTGTCAGCACGCCGGCGCAGATCGTCACTGTGCCGGCAAGCGCGCCGGCGGAAAGATTTTCCTTCAGGATGAAACCGCTTGTCGCTGCGATCAGCAGCGGTGCGCAGCCGCGCATCAACGGATAGACGAGGCCGATATCGCCGGCCCGGTAGGCGGCGGCGACCAGCTGGAAATAGACGAATTGCAGAATGGCCGAAGCGCCGATGAACGGCCAGGCAGAGGCTTGCGGCAGCGGCAGGAATGCCAGGAAAGGCAGCGCCGAAACTGCGCCGCCGGCCGAGATCAATGCAGCATCGAGGGATTTATCGCTTCCCGCCTTGACGATGGCGTTCCATGTCGCATGCAGCAATGCGCCGAAGAGAACGAGCAGGATGACGTCGAGCGGCAAGGGAGTAAATCCGGATAAGATGAGGGACGCTGGAAACGCCTCGCCTTCGGCGTTTCAAACTCCTGAAAAGACAACTGGGATTTGCACGAAAATTCACGGCGGCGGACGCGGACGCGTTCATATGTCGAATAGCATTCTTTCGGCATGGGCACAATTGTGGCGCGCCGAGGCAATTTCTACGTGCGCGCGACATGCGTTCAATCGACGCGGTCCTTTCAACTATGAGATGTTTCTAATGGATACAGGAACGGAACGTGGTGATATAAGGAACAAAAAGAGAAACTACCTGCCGGAGCGCGGCAACCGTTTATTCTATGCTGCTGATATATAGATGTTCTTCTATAACTTTGACATACAGGGGATTTTAAAGCTTCTGATTGAGTAATCTTCGAGAGGTCGCATCGCTGGGATTGAATGCGTGCCTTTCGCAAGCGCGAAAGACGCACAGCTCCTGCGGCCGTCAGGGCGGCGAAACCATCAAAGTTGATAATGCGGAACGAAGAGCATCCCGTCAAGGTTGTCTATGTTCTGGCAGTTCAGGACCTGGCAGCGCGGATTGTCTTTCGAGGGGATATGCGTCCATTCCGCATAGTCGGTCGCATCGCAATAATTGCTGTTGCGGACGTAACGATCGTAAAGTGGCAGGCCGCGGGGAGACTGATAGCGGAAAATGACGGCGCCCTGATTGTGGATGGCGGCGCGCACGCTGGCGCAGCTCATCGCAAGCGGATTGTAGCGCGAGATCGCTAGCGCCGGCGATGCGGCGAGCACGAAAATGAGGGCAAGAGCGATTTTTTTCATCGAATCATCCTCAGGAGTATCCTGTTCATATATACGGGAAAGGTGCTCAGCCGGTTTCACTGAAACGCAAAAAAACCTGCGGGCCGTGCCAACCGGCTTTTCAAGTGGAGAAGCGAACATGAACCACGACAGCTACACGGATGACTATCTCGCCGGAATCCTGCATTCGGTAAAGACCATCGCGCTGACCGGCGCTTCGCCCAATCCGGCCCGGCCGAGCAACGGCGTCATGGGTTATCTGTTGTCGCGCGGCTACGAGGTCATTCCTGTCAATCCGGGGCAGGCGGGCAAACAGATCCAAGGCCGCACCGTCTATGCCCGGCTCGCCGACATTCCCGTGCCGATCGACATGGTCGACGTTTTCCGCGCCGCCGAATATCTGGACGGGGTGGTCGAGGAGGCGCTGGCGCTGAGGCCGCTGCCGCAGATCATCTGGGCCCAGCTCGGCGTGCGTGACGACGCGGCAGCGGCAAAGGCGGAGGCCGCGGGCATCAAGGTGGTAATGAACCGCTGCCCGGCGATCGAATATCCCCGTCTTGTCGCCTGACCTCGTTGCCTGTTCTCATTGCATTCTCATTGCTTGAGTTGCTGTGCGCTGAGACGGATTTTCCACCGAACGCACATGGGTTGAAACGGATCGCGATTAACTTTCGTAAGCGACAGGCTATGATCCTGCCCGTCAGCAACAACTGGAGGACGACATGGCCAAGAACGATCCGGGATTCAACACGTTGGCGATCCATGCCGGCGCCCAGCCCGACCCGGCGACCGGCGCGCGGGTCACGCCGATCTATCAGACGACAGCTTACGTCTTCAACGATTCCGATCATGCCGCCGCCCTCTTCGGCCTGCAGGCCTTCGGCAACATCTACACCCGCATCATGAACCCGACTCAGGCCGTGCTCGAAGAGCGCGTCGCAGCGCTCGAAGGCGGCACGGCGGCACTTGCCGTCGCTTCCGGCCATGCGGCGCAGATGATCGTCTTCCACACCATCATGCGCCCCGGCGAGAATTTCATCGCCGCCAACAGGCTCTATGGCGGCTCGATCAACCAGTTCGGCCACGCCTTCGAGAATTTCGGCTGGCAGGTGCGCTGGGCCGATCCCGCCGAGCCGGCAAGCTTCGAAAGCCAGATCGACGACAAGACGCGCGGCATCTTCATCGAAAGCCTGGCCAATCCCGGCGGCACCTTCGTCGATATCGCCGCCATTGCCGATGTCGCCCATCGCAACGGCCTGCCGCTGATCGTCGACAATACGATGGCGACGCCCTATCTCCTCCGCCCGATCGAGCACGGCGCCGATATCGTCGTGCATTCGCTGACGAAATTCCTCGGCGGTCACGGCAATTCGATGGGCGGCCTCATCGTCGATGGCGGCACCTTCGACTGGTCGAAATCCGGCAATTATCCGATGCTGTCGAGCCCGCGGCCGGAATATAACGGCATGGTCCTGCACGCCACCTTCGGCAATTTCGCCTTTGCGATCGCTGCCCGCGTGCTCGGCCTGCGCGATCTTGGCCCGGCGATCTCGCCCTTCAACGCCTTCCTGATCCTGACTGGGATCGAGACGCTGCCGCTGCGCATGCAGCGCCATAGCGACAATGCGATCGCCGTCGCAAAGTGGCTGAAGGCGCACAGCAAGATCGCCTGGGTCAATTATGCCGGCCTCGACGACGACCCCAACCACGCCCTGCAGCAGCGTTACTCGCCGAAAGGCGCCGGTTCCGTCTTCACCTTCGGCGTCGAGGGCGGCTATGAGGCAGGCAAGACGCTGGTCGAGGGGTTGCAGCTCTTCTCCCATCTTGCCAATATCGGCGACACCCGCTCGCTGGTCATCCATCCGGCCTCGACGACGCATCGGCAGTTGAGCGACGAACAGAAGATCGCTGCCGGCGCCGGGCCCGACGTGGTGCGCCTTTCCGTCGGCATCGAGGACGTCAAGGACATCATCGCCGATCTCGAACAGGCGCTCTCGAAAATCTGACGCCGGAGAGGTCCGTGACGACTATGGCAAATTTCATTCCCTTCAGCATCGACGGCGTCGAACCGGAGTTCGGCGCCCCGCAGCCCGGCAGGATCATTTCCGGCGATCCGCATTTCCGCACCTGGAACCTGGAGGAAGCCGAAGGTGGGCTCTATTCCGGCATATGGGAGGCGACGCCGGGCAAGTGGCGGATCGTTTATGAGGAATGGGAATATTTCAGCCTGCTGTCCGGCCATTCGATCGTGACCGAGGACGGCGGCGAGCCGGTTCATCTGAAGACCGGCGACCGGATGATTTTGAGACCCGGCTTCAACGGGACGTGGGAAGTCATTGAAACGACTCGCAAGGATTATGTGATCAAGGTTTAAGCCGCGCCGGCAAATCGCCGCCGCTGCCGAGGGCCTGTCCCGATTTGCAGCGAGGACGGCCCGTTTTTCCGCAAATGGCTGCGCCTTCGTGCCGGATAGGACGCTTTTAACCAATCCCATTAATCCGGCCTACATTGTCAAAATGCTATATCTCGTCCGCAGCGCATAGCGGACATGATGTCTCCTGCCGTCCCACAGACATGGCCTTGCAGTTAATTTTTGCGGAATTTGCATGTCGTCGATCTTGCAGGTAGGCACGTTCGCACCCAAACCTCTTCCATCATCGCGACGACCGTCTGTTTCCTTGTCGTCGCACTTATCCTGACCGGCCTGATGGCGCATGTCGTCGTCAAGATGACCCGGTCGGCGAATGAGATCGATGATGCCCGGGCCACGCGCGCCGCCCGTGCGGCAATCGGAGCTTTTGTGGCGCGCCTAAGCGGGACGACGACTGATAATGCCATTTGGGACGATGCCTATAGTGCAGCCTCGTCTCCGACCGCCGCCGATTGGGCCTATGAAAATTGGGGGAAGACCAGCGAAGATTACGCGCTCTATGACGGCGCGGTCGTTATCGGCCCCGACCGCTCTTCGATCGTCTCCGCCTATGCCAAAGGCAAGCCCTTCCAGCCGAGCGCCTTTTTCGGCGAAGGCTTTTATGGGCAGATCAGAGCCGCTGCCGATCCCGCGCGGGCCCCGGTGGTCAATTTCATCAAGACCGAAAGCGGCATCGCCCTGCTCGCATCGCAGGCGATCCAGCCATACGAGGCCGCCACCGAGCTTCCGAAGCTCAGCACGCTGACCTTCTACAAGGAGTTTACGCCCGGAGTTCTCGATGCGCTCTCGAACGAACATGAACTTGAAGGCTTGCACCTTGAGACGAAGCCCAGGCCGGAATTTCTGAACACGCCGATCACGGACATGCAGGGGGCCGTCATCGGCTACCTCGTTTGGCCGAGCAAAGCGCCCGGAAGCACCGTGTTTCAGCAGGTAACACCCTATATCGCGGCCGCCGTCGCCATCCTTGCGCTCTTCCTGATCGGCGTGCTGATGGTCGGCGCGTCCGAGGCGCGGCGCCTGCGCCAATTGGCGCAAGCAGCGCTTTTTGAAGCGGGCCATGACAGCCTTAGCGGTCTGTTGAACAGACATGGCCTTCTCAGTCTGTTGGAAGAGTTTAAGAGTTCGGGCTCTTCGCCGCCACGGCTCTATCTGGTCGACCTCGATGGTTTCAAGGCCGTCAACGATGCCTGGGGGCATGCTGTCGGCGATGATTTGATCCGGCTGGTCTCGAACGCGCTGATGGCCTGCCACCCCGAAGTCGTTGCCGCGGCCCGGCTGGGAGGCGACGAATTTGCGCTGGTGCACATTGGGTCCGCCACCTGCGAAGATATGGAAAAAACCATTCTGGCGCTGTTTGCCGAGCCTTTCAAAATCGACGGCCGGACGATCGAAGTCGGCGCAAGCATCGGAGCTGCCGCCGGCGACGGAGACGTTAAGTCCTTGGAGCTTCTGCGCAGAGCGGACATGGCTCTCTATCGCGCCAAGGCAAATGGCCGAGGCCAGGCGATCGAATACGATCCCGAGCTGGACGAGGAGCGCCGACGGGTCGCCGAACTGGAAGGCCTGTTGAAAGGCGCCATCGGCAGTGGTGCGATCGAGGCCGTTTTTCAGCCTCTCGTCTCTGCCACGACAGGCGCTGTCACCGGTCTTGAAGCGCTGGCGCGCTGGCGAACCGCAACGGGAAACATCAGCCCGGAGATTTTCATCCCGCTCGCAGAGAGGTGCGGCCTCATCGATGCGCTTGGCGTTCACATGCTGAGAACATCGATCGAGCATGCCAGGAACTGGCCCGATCTGGCATTGTCTGTGAACGTCTCGCCAATCCAGCTCTGCAATCCCGAATTTGCCGCCGAGGTGATTTCGGTCCTGCAGGAACTTGATTTCGATCCAAAGCGCCTGACCTTGGAAATTACCGAAGGCGTCCTGATGACGAATCCGGATCAGGCCCGGCGGTCGATAGGTCAACTCAAGCGCGTCGGCATAAAGTTCGCTCTCGATGATTTTGGCTGCGGCTACGCCAGCATTGGCGCATTGCGGCAGTTCGGTTTCGACCGCATGAAGATCGACCGCTCGCTTGTGTCCGCTCTCGATGAAGGCGCCAACGGCGCCGACGTCCTTCGGGCGACCATTTCGCTTGCGACCGCCCTGCAGATTCCCGTGACCGCCGAAGGCATCGAGAACAGCCGCCAGGCGGCAATCTTGCGAGAGGCCGGCTGCGATCAGCTTCAGGGGTATCTGATGGGCAGACCCATGTCGGCACGCGACATATCCAGCAAGCTGGAAGAAGAGGCAGCCGCCTGACGCGCCATCGATGGGCGTTGCAGCTGCAGGGGCTCTCGTTTGGGAAGCCTGAACGAGGCATTTCCCTTCTTGCTGCGGCAATCCACCGCAGCGCCATGCGTCAATCTGTTCCGATGTTTTTTGCTAAAGCTTTGTTAAATCTGCGATTTAGCTGGAAGGACGCAGGTGCGGTATTCGATGCACGCGGCTTCGACCGTCGAAAAGCGTCATTAAGCTGTAATAAAACGCGCCTAGCCCGCCTGATGTGACGGGGATTTCAGCGCTCCAGACAATGGCACCCCCTCCATGGCGCTGGTCTCGTCATCCTGTCCATTCCATTAGGGAAGCGCTTCATATGCTCACCAGGAAACTCCTCTCGGCCTGCCTCGGTGCGGGCCTTGTTGCCGCTCTGGCGGTTTCGGCATCTGCTGCCGATATCACCGGCGCCGGTTCCACCTTCGTCTATCCCGTTCTGTCCAAGTGGTCCGCCGACTACAACAAGCAGACCGGCGACAAGCTGAACTACCAGTCGATCGGTTCGGGCGGCGGTATCGCCCAGATCAAGGCTGCAACGGTCGATTTCGGCGCATCCGATAAGCCGCTCGAGCCCAAGGAACTGTCGGATGGCGGTTTCGGCCAGTTCCCGCTCATCGTCGGCGGCATCGTTCCGGTCATCAACGTCAAGGGCATCAAGTCGGGCGAGCTGAAGCTCACCGGCAAGGTTCTTGCCGATATCTATCTCGGCAACGTCACCAAGTGGAACGACAAGGCCATCGCCGATCTGAACCCGGGCCTGAAGCTGCCCGACAGCCAGATCGCCGTCGTCCACCGCTCGGACGGTTCGGGCACCTCCTTCAACTGGACGAACTACTTCTCCAAGGTCAACGAAGACTGGAAGAGCAAGGTCGGTGAAGGCACCGCCGTCAACTGGCCGGTCGGCATCGGCGGCAAGGGCAATGAAGGCGTCGCCGCCTATGTCACGCGCGTGAAGGATCTGATCGGCTACGTCGAATATGCCTACGCCCTGCAGAACAAGCTGCCCTACGCTCTGATCCAGAACGCTGCCGGCCAATATCCGAAGCCGAATGCCGATAGCTTCTCGGCGGCTGCCGCCAGCGCCGAATGGACCAAGGCTCAGGATTTCTACCTGATCATGACCAACGCGCCGGGTGAAAAGGCCTGGCCGGTGACCGCCACGACCTGGGCGATCATGTACAAGGATCCGAAGGATGCGGCGCGCTCCAAGGCTGCCTTCGCCTTCTTCAAGTGGGCGCTCGAAAACGGTCAGAAGGAAGCCTCTTCCCTCGATTACGTTCCGCTTCCGGAAACCCTGGTGAAGCAGATCGAAGACTACTGGACGGCTTCTTTCAAGGGCTGATCCCTGCAAGACCTGCGGTCGGGGCGGAAAGCGAGGCTTTCCGCCCCGAATGCCTTTCCTCAAAGCAGTCGAGCATATTGATATGAGCGAAGCATTGGCATCGCTGCCCGCCTCCGGAACGGGCGTGAAGCGTCACGACGGCGCGACCGGCGATCGTATTTTTTACTGGATAGTTCTGGGCTGCGGCCTGTTCGTTCTGGCGGCGCTGCTGGCTGCCGCAGTTTCCATGGCCTTGAGCGGGTTTCAGGCATTCCGGACCTTCGGCTTCGGCTTCCTCACCGGCACGGAATGGGATCCGGTCGCCGAGCAGTTCGCAGGGCTGGTGCCCATATACGGCACGCTGGTCACCTCGGCGCTCGCCATGATCATCGGCGTTCCCGTCAGCCTCGGCATCGCCGTGTTCATCACCGAAGTTGCACCGCGCTCCCTTCGCGGCCCGATCGGCGGCGCCGTCGAGCTTCTCGCCGGCATCCCGTCGATCATCTACGGCATGTGGGGTCTCTTCACCTTCTCTCCCTTCATGTCGGATTACATCCAGCCGGTGCTGATCGACTGGCTGGGCCCGATCCCGGGGATCGGCGTGCTGTTTTCCGGCGCGCCGCTCGGCATCGGCATGCTGACCTCTGGCATCGTGCTAGCGATCATGATCATTCCCTTCATCTCCTCGGTCATGCGCGACGTCTTCCTGGTCGTGCCCGCGCAGCTGAAGGAATCGGCCTATGCGCTTGGTTCGACCAAGTGGGAAGTGGTGCGCGACATCGTCATCCCGCACACCCGTACCGCCGTCGTCGGCGGCATCTTCCTCGGTCTCGGCCGCGCGCTCGGCGAGACCATGGCGGTGACCTTCGTGCTCGGCAACACCCACAATATCGCCGTGTCGCTGATGGAGCCCGGCACCTCGATCGCCGCGACGCTCGCCAACGAGTTTGCCGAGGCTTCGGACGACCTCTACCGGTCGTCGCTCGCAGCCCTCGGCCTCATCCTCTTTGTCGTTACCTTCATCGTTCTGGCGGCCGCCAAGCTCATGCTGGTGCGCATGGCAAAGCAGAGAGGGGAATAATATGGCCACGTATTCGGGTTCCCTTTACCGCCGCCGCCAGATCGGCAGCGCAATTGCGCTGACGCTTTGCGGCCTTGCGACCGCGCTCGGCCTGGTCTTTCTGGTCTGGATCCTCTGGACGACGTTGATCCACGGCCTGTCGGCACTGAGCCCCAGCCTCGTCACCGAAATGACGCCGCCGCCCGGCGAAGATGGCGGCGGTCTCGCCAACGCCTTCATGGGCAGCCTGCTGATGGTCGTGCTGGCCGTCGTCATCGGCACGCCGATCGGCGTGCTGGCCGGCACCTATCTGTCGGAATTCGCCCGCGGCAAAAAGCTTGGCGAGGCAATCCGCTTCGTCAACGACATCCTGCTCTCGGCACCGTCGATCATCATCGGCCTGTTCGTATACGAGCTGGTCGTGCGCCCGACGGCGCGCTTTTCCGGCTTTGCCGGCGGCATCGCGCTCGCCTTCATCTTTCTGCCGGTCGTGGTGCGCACGACCGACGAGATGCTGCGGCTGGTTCCCGATGTCATGCGCGAGGCAGCATTGTCGCTCGGCATCCCGCGTTGGAAGGTCACGGTCAACGTGCTTTATCGCGCCGCCTCCACCGGCATACTGACCGGCATTCTTCTGGCGATCGCCCGCATTTCGGGCGAAACCGCGCCGCTCCTCTTCACGGCTTTGAACAACCAGTATTGGAGCCTGGATATGTCGCAGCCGATGGCGAACATTCCCGTCGTCATCTTCCAGTTCGCTATGAGCCCCTATGAGCAATGGCAGAATCTCGCCTGGGCCGGTGCCTTCGTGATGACCGCCGTCGTTTTGATCCTGAGCGTCGTATCGCGCTCCGTCCTCAACCGAAAAGGTGGGAAATGATGCTTCAGTCCGCAGACACTTTCGACGCTAGCAAGCCGCAAAAGCAGCTTGCCAGGGACAAGATCGCGCTTGAGAAAGTCAATTTCTATTATGGCGACGCCCACGCGATCAAGGATGTGAGCCTGAGCTTCCCCGAGCGCCAGGTCTCGGCCCTGATCGGTCCGTCCGGTTGCGGCAAGTCCACACTGCTGCGTATCCTCAACCGCATCTACATGCTCTATCCGAAGATGCGCGCCACCGGCTCGATCAAGCTCGACGGCAAGAACATCCTCGACCCGGGCTTTTCGATGAACGAGCTGCGCGCCCGCGTCGGCATGGTGTTCCAGAAGCCGGTGCCGTTCCCGATGTCGATTTATGACAACATCGCATACGGCATTCGCCACCATGAGCGCCTCAACAAGGCCGAGATGGACATCCGCGTCGAGCAGGCGCTGCGTCAGGCCGCCCTCTGGGACGAGGTCAAGGACAAGTTGAAGGGCAGCGGCCTCGGTCTTTCCGGCGGCCAGCAGCAGCGTCTCTGCATCGCCCGCGGGGTCGCGCTGCGCCCGGAGGTTTTGCTTCTCGACGAGCCGACCTCGGCCCTCGACCCGATCTCGACCGCCAAGGTGGAGGAGCTCGTCGCGCAGTTGAAGGGCGACTTCACCATCGTCATCGTTACCCACAACATGCAGCAGGCAAGCCGCATCTCCGACAACACCGCCTTCATGTATCTCGGCGAACTGATTGAATACGGCCCGACGGCCGAAATTTTCCAGTCGCCGAAGGTCAAGCGCACGGAAGACTATATCACCGGCCGCTACGGCTGATCTGTCAGGGCTGGATCACCACTGCAGATCCAGCCGGTCAAGCCCGTGGAAATGGTAGACGTCCTTGACCACGGGCGTCTTCGCCAGCTTCAGACCGGAAAGCCTTGCGAACAGGATCGGCAGCACGACATTGAGTTCCAGCCGCGCCAGCGGCGCGCCGATGCAGAAATGGATGCCGGCACCGAAGGAAAGGTTCGCCGCCTCGTTGCGGTCGGGCCGGAAGGCCAGCGGATCGGTGAATTTCGCCGGGTCGAGATTGGCGGCGGCGAGGATGAGGCTGACCTTGTCGCCGCGCTGGAAGGAGACGCCGTCGATTTCGGCGGGCTCCAGCGCCCAGCGCTGGAAGATGTGGACCGGCGCGCATATGCGCAGGGTTTCCTCGACGGTGCGCTCGATCGTCGCCTCGTCGCGGAAGAGGTCCGCCGGATCTGAGCCGCTCTCGAGGATGGTGTGGACGGAATTGCCGATCTGGTGCACGGTCGCCTCGTGCCCGGCGTTGAGCAGCACGATCGTCGTCGAGATCAGCTCCTCCTCGGTGAGATACTGACCCTTGTGCTCGGTATGGATCATGTGGGTGAGCAGGTCGTCGCGCGGCTCGGCGCGGCGCTCGGCGATGACGGTCCTGACGTAGTCGGAAAACTCCTTCGCCGCCCGTTCGGCCTCATCCTCCTGCTCGCGCGTTCGGCCGAACATGTACATGCGGACATAGGCGTGCGACCAGGCAAGCAGCTGCGGCCCCATCTCCTCGGGAATGCCGATCATCCGGGCGATCATCGTCACCGGGATGATGTCGGCAAAGGCCGAGAGCAGCTCGACCTCGCGCCTGTCGGCAAAGCCGTCGATCAGCCGGTTGGCGAGCTCGGCAAGCTCCGGCTTCATCTTCTCAACGTGGCGGGAGACGAAGGCGCGGTTGACTAGCGTGCGCAGCCGCGTGTGCTCCGGCGGTTCGAGCTCGAGCAGGGAATAACGTTCCGAGAGATCGAAACTGGCAAGATGCGGCATCGGCTCGGCAAGGCCGAGCTCCTCGCGGCTGGCGATGTGCAGGATCTGCCGGCCGAATCGGCGGTCGCGCAGCAGTCCGTTCACATGGTCGTAACCGGTGAAGAACCACTGCTTCTGTTCGCTCCAGTAGAAGGTCGGGCAATGGGCGTGAAGTGCGGCATAGACGGCATTCGGATCGCCGTAGAAGGCCGGATTGCGGGCGTCCAGCGAGACGTGGCGGCTTGAGCGGTCGATCGAGAGAAAGGGCGGTATCATCATGCCCCGAGGCTTAGCGGATTTGCCGGGCCTCGGATAGATGCGGGGCAGGGGCGATCCTGGATCAGTTGATTTTAGGCCGGACGCACCATCACATTAAGGTTTGCGTCCAACCCAAAGATTCGATTCTGATTTCAGGGTTATGCCAACGCCTGTCGCCCGAAGGTGTGCAGCGGTTCCGGGGGGTAACGACTCGCGTAAAGCCGAGCTCTAACCGGCCCGCGACAGCGTACCCATGCGCCGCAGCGCCTCGACCTGGTCGTCGACCGTCGGCACGAGTTCGCCGGCCGTGGTGCTGGGCGTCGCCGGTGCTGGCGCAGCCGCCTCGGCTTCGCCGAAGGTGACCGTGCAGTTGCGGCCGGCAGCCTTCGCGGCATAGAGCGCCCGGTCGGCGGCCGAGATCAGCTTGTCGATATTGGCTTCGAGCGAGGAGGCGAGCGCGATGCCGATGCTGACGGTGACAGGGACGATGGCTTCGCCGGTGCTGACGGGCAGGCGGCAGAATTCGGTGCGGATCGCTTCGGCGATCGCCTCGGCTTCGGTCTGGTCGGTGACCGCGGCGAAGGCTGCGAATTCTTCGCCGCCCATGCGGCCGAAGATGCTGTTTGGAATATACTGGCGGGCCATCCGGGCGAAAGCGGTCAGCACGGCATCGCCGGACTGATGGCCGAAACGGTCGTTGACGCGCTTGAAATGGTCGAGATCGAAGAGCATCACCGCGACCTGGAGCTGCTCGTCATGGGCTTTTTCCTGGATGGCGTCGAAATAGCCGAGCAGGCCGCGGCGGTTGAGCACACCGGTCAGCGAATCGGTCAGGGTGAGGGCGCGCAGGTGCCGCTCCGAGCGCTCCATGATCAGCCGGCAGGTGAAGGCGAAGGCGATGGTCAGCAGGAAGGCGCTTGCCATGGCGGAGGCGCCGCCGAGATTGGTTGCCTCGATATCGCTTGGCAGCGTCAACGCCATTGTCAGCGCCGAGCCGAAGCACAGGCAGCCCTGGATGACGAAGACGCCCATCAGCTTGACGCGAGTACGCTCGCGGCGCATGTCGCCGGCCGAGACCGCCAGGGCAAGCGCCGTTGCCCCTGTCGCCGAAGCGAGGTTGTAGAGCACCACCCGGTTTGAATAGTCGCTGTTGACCCAGGGCAGGAAGACCCCGGCGAGCCAGATCGCCGGCGGCAGCAGCGCCCACCATTCGATCTTCTTGCGGTCGAGCGCCAGAAAACCCGCCACCCAGGCGCTCTGGCCGAGCAGCGCGATGGCATTGCCGATCTCTATCGACAGCAGGCTGGGGACCTGGTCGCGCAGCGCGATCATCGCAAAACCGATGCCGGTCAGCAGAAAGCCGAGGCCCCAATAGAGATAGGCCTCGTTCCGGACATTGTGGCGCCAGGCGACGAACAGCACCAAAGCGAGCGTCATGGCCTCCGAACACCAGATGGCGAGACCTGTAGCGATATTGAACACGGCAGCAACCCCTTGCCCGTCTGTCTTATCGGGTGGCCTTGTCTGCCGGCCCCGATTTGTTGGCCTGCATCCTTGCCGAGGAAGCTCGCCACTTCCTTAATGCTGCTGCGCCGCGGCATGGTTTTGGGCGGATATCTGCCGGTAGGCTTTCTGCCGGGTAAATGTGTGTGAGCACTCTCGAATGGAGTAAGCTTTCCTTCATACTGTCATGGAGAAAAGCCGGGGAAGGCGGTGCCATGGGCTCGCCGTTAACACGCGCTTGTTGGAAAGAGGCTACAGCCAGGGCCGCCTTGCCCGCCTTCTTAACGTTATCCGCATGCGTGTCTTGAAGAGAAGGGCACGGACACTCTATGTAGGGATAAGACATTTTCTTTGATTCCCGGCGCCGGCCGGCGAGACGTTGACAAAGGACGCACATGAGAAACCCAGTCGATACCGCAATGGCCCTCGTGCCGATGGTCGTGGAACAGACCAACCGCGGTGAACGCTCCTACGACATCTATTCCCGCCTGTTGAAGGAACGCATCATCTTCCTGACCGGTGCCGTCGAAGACCATATGGCGACGCTCGTCTGCGCCCAGCTTCTTTTCCTCGAGGCCGAAAACCCGAAGAAGGAAATCGCTCTCTACATCAATTCGCCGGGCGGCGTCGTCACCGCCGGCATGGCGATCTACGACACGATGCAGTTCATCAAGCCGGCGGTTTCGACGCTCTGCATCGGCCAGGCCGCCTCCATGGGCTCGCTGCTGCTGGCCGCCGGCCACAAGGACATGCGCTTCGCCACGCCGAATTCCCGCATCATGGTGCATCAGCCCTCGGGCGGCTTCCAGGGCCAGGCCTCGGACATCGAGCGCCATGCCCGCGACATCCTCAAGATGAAGCGCCGCCTGAACGAGGTCTATGTCAAGCACACCGGCCGCACCTACGAGGAAGTTGAAAAGACGCTCGATCGTGACCATTTCATGGATGCGGACGAAGCCCAGGGCTGGGGCGTGATCGACAAGGTTCTGACGTCTCGCCTCGAAATGGAAGGCGAACAGGCCTAGTAATTAATTGGGATGGTGTTTTCGTCGCCACAGTTCTATCTCATTTGTGATCGAACAAGGGCTTTCAACTGGCGACGAAGACGCTAATAGTAGCTATTAATGCTATGTTGAAATTTTATGACATAGCATTCGGCATTCGAAGGGGAATTCGTTGCCACCGGAACCCGGACATGATCGATTGGGCCCGGTTCGTAGCCCCTGAAGCCCTTCTCGGCAAAGGCTCCGGTGACGGAGTGCCGCCAGGAGCTGATTGAGTGGACCGCGATTTCGCCTTGAAATGCGGCGTGCTGGAAGGAAAGTGATATGAGCAAGGTCAGCGGCAGCAACGGCGGCGACTCCAAGAACACACTCTATTGTTCGTTCTGCGGAAAGAGCCAGCACGAAGTCCGGAAACTGATTGCCGGACCGACCGTCTTCATCTGCGATGAATGCGTCGAATTGTGCATGGACATCATCCGCGAGGAGAACAAATCCTCGATGGTCAAGTCCCGCGATGGCGTTCCGACGCCCCAGGACATCATCAAGGTCCTCGACGAATACGTCATCGGCCAGCGGCAGGCGAAGAAGATTCTGTCGGTCGCCGTTCACAACCATTACAAGCGCCTGGCGCACGCCTCCAAGAACGGCGAAGTCGAGCTGGCGAAGTCGAACATCATGCTGGTCGGCCCGACCGGCTGCGGCAAGACCTATCTCGCCCAGACGCTCGCCCGCATCATCGACGTTCCCTTCACCATGGCCGATGCGACGACGCTGACCGAAGCAGGTTATGTCGGCGAGGACGTCGAAAACATCATCCTCAAGCTTCTGCAGTCGGCCGACTACAATGTCGAGCGCGCCCAGCGCGGCATCGTCTATATCGACGAAGTCGACAAGATTTCGCGCAAGTCCGACAACCCGTCGATCACCCGCGACGTCTCGGGCGAGGGCGTGCAGCAGGCACTGTTGAAGATCATGGAAGGCACGGTCGCTTCCGTTCCGCCACAGGGCGGCCGCAAGCACCCGCAGCAGGAATTCCTGCAGGTCGACACGACCAACATCCTGTTCATCTGCGGCGGCGCCTTTGCCGGCCTCGACAAGATCATCTCCGCCCGTGGCGAGAAGACCTCGATCGGCTTCGGCGCGACCGTCAAGGCCCAGGACGACCGCCGCGTCGGCGAAGTCCTGCGCGAACTGGAGCCGGAAGACCTGGTCAAGTTCGGCCTCATTCCCGAGTTCATCGGCCGTCTGCCGGTTTTGGCGACGCTCGAGGACCTCGACGAGGATGCGCTGATCCAGATCCTGTCGGAGCCGAAGAATGCGCTGATCAAGCAGTATCAGCGCCTGTTCGAGATGGAAGACGTGGAACTGACCTTCCACGAGGATGCCCTGCGCGAAATCGCCCGCAAGGCGATCGTCCGCAAGACCGGCGCCCGCGGCCTTCGCTCGATCATGGAGAAGATCCTGCTCGACACGATGTTCGAACTGCCGACGCTGGAAGGCGTGCGCGAAGTCGTCATCTCCGAGGAAGTGGTGCGCGGTTCGGCCCGCCCGCTTTACATCTATGCCGATCGTCAGGAAGAAAAGGCCAACGCTTCGGCGTAACCTTTGCGCTTTCGCACGATTATTTTGGGGGCTTGCCATCGGCAGGCCCCTTTCTATTTGAAAAACCATCCGAGGCACTGTTAGTATTTTGCCGATGGGAACCGGAATTGACTTTGCCGATGTTGGGAAGGGGCCGATGTTGTGCAAGGAAGACTGCTTGGCAATGATGCCGTGATCCCGTAAGCCTATTGTTGGTGCTTGTATTTTAGCCGGTTGGAAGTGGTAAGCGCCGGTCCAGCCACGCGCTTCATAGTGTTGGCGTTCCGTTGTAATAAGGCTGTCACATCCGGGGAACGCGGGCGTTAGCGTGGCTTGAAAAGCGTAGTCAGAACCTCCACTTGTAGCAACAAGTGAGAGTGCCGGCCGGTCCCAAGCGGCCGTGCAGAGAGCCCGGTAACGGGACGATGGAAAGGACTTAAAATGACGAAGAAAACGTCTGTAGCGAGCAGTACTGCCTACCCTGTTCTGCCTTTGCGCGACATCGTGGTTTTCCCGCATATGATCGTGCCGCTGTTCGTCGGACGGGAAAAGTCGATCCGTGCGCTCGAAGAGGTCATGGGTTCCGACAAGCAGATCATGCTGGTGACGCAGATCAATGCCAGTGACGACGATCCGGATCCCTCCGCGATCCACAAGGTCGGCACCGTGGCGAACGTATTGCAGCTCTTGAAGCTGCCCGATGGCACCGTCAAGGTTCTGGTCGAAGGCCGCGCCCGCGCCGAGATCGACACCTATACCAGCCGCGAGGATTTCTATGAGGCGCTCGGCCACGTGCTTGAGGAGCCGCATGACGATCCGGTCGAGCTGGAAGCCTTGTCGCGTTCGGTCGTCTCCGAATTCGAAAGCTATGTGAAGCTCAACAAGAAGATTTCGCCTGAGGTGGTGGGTGCCGCCAGCCAGATCGACGACTATTCCAAGCTCGCCGATACGGTTGCTTCGCATCTGTCGATCAAGATCACCGAGAAGCAGGAGATGCTGGAAACCACCAGCGTCAAGGCCCGCCTCGAAAAGGCCCTCGGCTTCATGGAAGGCGAGATCTCGGTCCTGCAGGTCGAAAAGCGCATCCGCTCGCGCGTCAAGCGCCAGATGGAAAAGACCCAGCGCGAATACTACCTGAACGAACAGATGAAGGCGATCCAGAAGGAACTCGGTGACGGCGAGGAAGGCCGCGACGAGATGAGCGAACTGGAAGAGCGCATCGCCAAGACAAAGCTCTCCAAGGAAGCCCGTGAAAAGGCCGATGCGGAGCTGAAGAAGCTGCGCCAGATGAGCCCGATGTCGGCTGAAGCCACCGTCGTGCGCAATTATCTGGACTGGCTGCTCGGCATTCCCTGGGGCAAGAAGTCGAAGATCAAGGCCGATCTCAACAATGCCGAGAAGATCCTCGAAGCCGATCACTTCGGTCTCGACAAGGTCAAGGAGCGCATCGTCGAATATCTGGCCGTGCAGGCTCGCGCCACCAAGATCAAGGGCCCGATTCTGTGCCTCGTCGGCCCTCCGGGCGTCGGCAAGACCTCGCTCGCCCAATCGATCGCCAAGGCGACCGGCCGTGAGTATGTCCGCATGGCGCTCGGCGGCGTTCGCGACGAAGCCGAAATCCGTGGTCACCGCCGCACCTATATCGGCTCGATGCCCGGCAAGGTCATCCAGTCGATGAAGAAGGCCAAGAAGTCGAACCCGCTGTTCCTGCTCGACGAAATCGACAAGCTCGGCCAGGACTATCGCGGCGATCCGTCTTCGGCTCTGCTCGAAGTGCTCGATCCGGCGCAGAACTCGACCTTCATGGACCATTACCTGGAAGTCGAATACGACCTGTCGGACGTGATGTTCATCACGACGGCGAATACGCTGAACATCCCGGCGCCGCTCATGGACCGTATGGAGATCATCCGTATCGCCGGCTACACCGAAGATGAAAAGCGCGAGATCGCCAAGCGGCATCTGCTGCCGAAGGCCATCAAGGAACATGCGTTGCAGCCGGAAGAATTCTCGGTCAGCGACGACGCCCTGATGGCGATCAGCCAGCAGTATACCCGTGAAGCCGGTGTGCGCAGCTTCGAGCGCGAACTGATGAAGCTCGCCCGCAAGGCGGTCACCGAGATCATCAAGGGCAAGACGAAGTCCGTGCATGTGACGGCCGCCAACATCTCCGACTATCTGGGCGTCCCGCGCTTCCGCCATGGCGAAGCCGAGGGCGAGGATCAGGTCGGCGTTGTCACCGGTCTTGCCTGGACGGAAGTCGGCGGCGAGCTGCTGACCATCGAAGGCGTGATGATGCCGGGCAAGGGCCGTATGACGGTCACCGGCAATCTGAAGGAAGTCATGAAGGAATCGATCTCGGCGGCGGCCTCTTATGTCCGCTCGCGCGCTGTCGATTTCGGCATCGAGCCGCCGCGCTTCGACAAGAGCGACATCCACGTGCACGTGCCGGAAGGCGCGACGCCGAAGGATGGCCCCTCGGCCGGTGTTGCCATGGCGACCGCCATCGTCTCGATCATGACCGGTATCCCGGTGAACAGGCACGTGGCCATGACCGGTGAAATCACCCTTCGCGGCCGTGTGCTGCCGATCGGCGGTCTCAAGGAAAAGCTGCTCGCAGCGCTTCGCGGCGGCATCAAGAAGGTGCTGATTCCGGAGGAAAACGCCAAGGACCTGGCGGAGATTCCAGACAACGTGAAGAACAGCATGGAGATCATCCCTGTGTCCCGCATGGGCGAGGTGATCAAGCATGCGCTGATCCGGCGGCCGGAGCCGATCGAATGGGACGGCACGGTGGAGACGCCTGTCATCACCTCGGTCGAAGGCCTCGACGAGACGGGCGCAACCATAGCGCATTGAGTGGCCTCGGCCACATTTATGCCCCATTGACTGAAAAGACGGAAAAAGGCTGGCGAAAACGCCAGCCTTTTTTGTGAAAACGTCATGGAGACGCTTGCTTTTCCTTGATTTGCAGGGCTTTTGGGTTCCCGGCGGGCCTGATGAAACCTATTCTGCGCCTAGCTTACTTTTGAGTCGTTTCGTACCATTTAGAAAGGGGTGGAAACATGAACAAGAATGAACTCGTGTCCGCAGTCGCCGAAAAGGCAGGACTGACGAAGTCTGACGCGGCTTCCGCTGTTGACGCGGTTTTTGACGTTGTCCAAGGTGAACTCAAGAACAAGGGCGACATCCGCCTCGCAGGGTTCGGCAGCTTCACCGTTTCTCATCGTGCAGCATCGAAGGGCCGCAACCCGTCGACGGGCGCTGAAGTCGACATTCCGGCTCGCAACGTGCCGAAGTTCACGCCCGGCAAGGGCCTGAAGGACGCCGTCAACGGCTGATCTGAGATTATCCGCCAGCCGTAAACGAGACCGGCTGCGCAGGATTTGGGAGGGGTTCGGCTTTGCCGGACCCCTTTTGCTTTGCCAGACCTTTGCTTCGCCAGGCCTGGTGATGACCTCGCCCTTCTTCATCATTCTCGGCGCCCGGCTTTTCCTCGGCGAGCGCGTCGGCCCGGCCCGCTGGGCGGCGACCGCTGCGGGTTTCACCGGCGCAATGATCATCCTGCAGCCATGGTCGGACGGCTTTGGCTGGGCGGCACTCCTGCCGGTGCTTTCCGCGCTGCTGTGGGGCGCCTCGTCGCTGATCACCAAGAGCCTGACGGGCATCGAGCGCCCGGAGACGATTACCGTCTGGCTGCTCGTGCTGCTGACGCCGATAAACGGCGGGCTGGCGCTTGCGGCAGGCTTTGCCGTGCCGACGGGTGCAACATTTGCCTTGTTCCTGCTGGCGGGGCTGCTGACCGCCGCAGCACAGTATTTCCTGACGCTTGCCTATGCCGCAGCCGATGCCGCCTACGTCCAGCCCTTCGACGATCTGAAGCTGCCGCTGAATGTGCTGGCCGGCTGGCTGTTCTTCGGTTATGCGCCGGCGGGCTACCTCTGGCTCGGGGCAGCTCTCATCCTTGCCGCCTCGCTCTTCATCATGCGAAGCGAGATGCGCAGGGAGCGGTAGCCCACCTGACGTGATCCGGCGCAAAATGTCGCATCTGTCATGCCTCTGTCATGCCACTCCCGCAGAAAACCTATGTTTCGAATGTTCGACACATGGGGGATTTCATGACAATTTCATCGCGCAAGGCAGCGTTTGCTGCCGTGCTTCTCGCTTCCGTTGCCTTCCCGGCCGCCGCCGAGCCGGTTTTCAACCGCATCGCCTCCTTCCCGGTCGCCCAGAACCTGCCTGCCGACAAGGACAAGCTTTCGGCGACCTCAGCCGAAATCATCACCGCGACCGACGACGGCAACACGCTGATCTATAGCGACAGCCCGCTCGGCGCGATCGGCTTCATCGACATCACCGATGCCAAGGCCCCGAAACCAGGCGGCGCGCTGATGATGGACGGCGAGCCGACATCGGTCACCTCGAGCGCAGGCAAGGCGCTGGTCGCCGTCAATACCTCCGAAAGCAAGGCAAAGCCCTCGGGCCGTCTGGCGATCGTCGACGTGGCGACGAAGAAGATCGAAAACACCTGCGATCTCGGCGGTCAGCCGGATCTGATCGCGCTCAATAAGGACAAGACGCTCGGCGCCATCGCGATCGAAAACGAGCGCGACGAAGAGGTCAATGACGGCAAGATCCCGCAGATGCCGGCCGGCGATCTGGTCGTCTTCCAGGTCAAGAACGGCACTGTTGATTGCGGCACCATCAAGCACGTGGCGCTGACCGGTCTTGCCGGCGTCGCCCCTGAGGATCCGGAGCCGGAATTCGTCGCCTTCAACGGCCTCAACGAGATCGCGCTGACGCTGCAGGAAAACAACGAGATCGTCATCATCGATGCCACGACGGCTCAGGTGAAAACGCATTTCTCCGCCGGCAGCGTCGATCTCACTGGCATCGACACCAAGCGTGACGGCGCCCTGAAATTTACCGGCGAATTGAAGGGCGTGCCGCGTGAGCCGGACGCCGTGAAGTGGCTTGATGATAACCGCCTCGTCATCGCCAATGAGGGCGATTACCAGGGCGGCTCGCGCGGTTTCACCATCTTCGACAAGACGGGCAAGCTTCTCTACGAATCGCGCGCATCCTTCGAACGCGCCGTCGCCCATATCGGCCACTATCCGGAAAGCCGTTCGGGATCGAAGGGCGTCGAGCCGGAAGGCCTCGAAGCCGCCAAGTTCGGCGATGATCAATATTTCTTCCTGCTCGCCGAGCGTGCCTCGGTCGTCGGCGTCTATAAGGATACCGGCGCCGACCCCGAACTCGTACAGCTGCTGCCATCGGGCATTTCCCCGGAAGGTGGGATTGCCATCCCCGCGCGCAATCTCTTCGCCACCGCCAACGAGCTCGACCTTGGCAAGGACGGCGGCACGCGCTCGCATGTGATGATCTATGAGCGTTCGGAAGGCGAGAAAGCCTATCCGCAGATCGTCTCCGCCGAAAAGGACGGCAATCCGATCGGCTTTGCAGCCCTTTCGGGTCTCGCCGCCGTTCCCGGCAAGCCGGGCATGCTCTATGCCGTCAGCGACAGCGTTCTCGGCTCGCAGCCGACGATCTACACGATCGATGCCAGCAAGAAGCCGGCGGTGATCACCGATGCTCTCGTCGTCAAGCGTGACGGCGCCCCGGCCCAGAAGCTCGACATCGAAGGCATCGCGGTCGCCGCCGACGGCTCCTTCTGGCTCGCCTCGGAAGGTTACAGCGAGCGTCTCGTTCCGCACGCCCTCTACAACGTCAACGCAAAGGGCGATATCAAGGCCGAGATCGCCCTGCCGAAGGAACTCGCCGCCAACGAAATCCGCTACGGCTTCGAAGGCGTCACCATTGTCGGCACCGGCGACGATGCCACGCTCTGGATGGCCGTCCAGCGCGAATGGGGTGACGACGAGAAGGGCTTCGTCAAGCTCGTCTCTTACAACCCGAAGAAGAAGGAATGGGGTGCCGTGCGCTATCCGCTCGACAAGACGGACAGCGGCTGGGTCGGCCTGTCTGAAATCTCGGCGCAGGGCGACAGCGTCTACATCATCGAACGCGACAACCTCGTCGGCGATGCCGCCAAGCTGAAGAAGCTCTACAAGGTGGCGATCTCGGAGCTGAAGCCCGCCAAGCTCGGCGGCGAACTGCCCGTCGTCAAGAAGACCGAAGCCCACGACTTCCTCGGCGAACTGAAGACCGCGACCAACGGCTATGTGCTCGACAAGCTCGAAGGCTTCACCTTCGACGCCTCAGGCAAGCCCTACGCCGTAACCGACAACGACGGCGTCAGCGATTCCTCAGGCGAGACGCTGTTCTTCCCGGTTGAGCTGAACGCGACGAACTGAGTGGTGATAGAGAGTTAAAGGAAGAGGCCGGGCGAAAGCCCGGCCTCTTTTTTGATGCAGAGAATCCATGAGGCGTCCGCATTTGCAAGCAGAGTGCTTTGGCATGGATGCTCGGATCAAGTCCGAGCATGACGGAGATTGGGAGGACGCGACTGGCAGGAGGCGAGATGCTGGAACAATTCCAACAGCGCGCAGTGCGGTGAGGTTGGAGTTTGGCACGGACATTCCCTCACACTCCGTCATCCTCGGCCTTGAGCCGAGGATCCATGCCGCGGCCTCTCACGCGTGCGAGTGGATGCTCGGCGCAAGGCCTGCGATGACGAACGAGAGGTGTGAGACCTTCAGCAAGGGTGGGTCATCGACGCTCCCCACAGCCCTCAGAAACAAGCACCTCCAACCCTACCAGCGCTGATGCACATGCGGCGCGATCAGCCGCTCGTAGATCTCGCGCGTTGCCGCCATGACATCGGCCGCAAGCGGTGCCAGGTCGGCGGCGGCCGCGTTGGCTCTTGCCTGTTCGCCATTGCGGGCGCCGGGGATGACGACGGTGACGGCGTCAGTCATCAGGATCCAGCGCAGCGCGAAGGCGGCCATGGTGACGCCTGCGGGCACCAGCTTGCGCACCTCTTCCACCGCCTGCAGGCCGACCTCGAAGGGCACGCCGGCAAAGGTCTCGCCGACATCGAAGGCTTCGCCGAGGCGGTTGAAATTGCGGTGGTCGTCGTCGGCAAAGTGTGTCTCCCGGGTGATCTTGCCGGAGAGCAGACCGCTGGCGAGCGGCACGCGGGCGATGATCGCCACGTTCCGGCGGCGCGCCTCCTGGAAGAACAGATGGTCGGGGCGCTGGCGGAAGATGTTGTAGATGATCTGGATGCTGACGACGCCGGGATATTCGATCGCCTTCAGCCCGTCCTCGACCTTTTCGACGCTGACGCCGTAACCCTTGATCTTGCCGGCCTTCTGCAAGGCGCCCAGACCTTCGAAGACTTCGGGCTGGTAAAACACCTCGCGCGGCGGGCAGTGAAGCTGCACGAGGTCGAGGCTGTCGACGGCAAGATTTTTGAGGCTGCGGTCGATGAAGCCGTCGAGATTGGCCCTGGTATAACCTTCGGCGACATGCGGGTTGAGCCGGCGGCCCGCCTTGGTGGCGACCATCGGCCGCTCGCCGCCGCGCGTCTTCAGCACGTCGGCGATGATCTTTTCCGAGCGGCCGTCGCCATAGACGTCAGCCGTGTCGATGAAGGTCATGCCGGCATCGAGTGCGGCATTCAGCGCCGCGCGTCCATCCGCTTCGCTGATATCGCCCCAGGAGCCGCCGATCTGCCAGGCGCCGAAGCCGACATTGGTGACCGTGAAGGGCATGCGGCCGAAAGCATGGTGTTTCATTAGAAATTCTCCCAATGCATGTTGCCCGGAAGTGTGCAGCGATTCCGGAATAACGACATGCGTAAAAACAAAGAACTAAAGCGCGTCGCATCAACCAAGTTAATACGACGCGCTTCAGGTATGAAAGAGATTGGCCTATCAGCCGGGCGAGGATGCGGCAATTGTCGATCCGGCCTTGATTGGTCGCCTCGATGAAATATCGTCGGGTTACAAGGCTTCAACCGCAATGGAATAGAAAAGGAAAGATCATGGAGATCAAACCCGCCGGCTCTCGCCCCTCGATGACGCCACCGGCCGACTATTTCACCGGCGCCGTTCGCCAAGACCCATTGATGGAGCCGCCGGCACCAGCCCGGGTGAAGGCAACTTCCGTCACCTTCGAGCCCGGTGCCCGCACCGCCTGGCACACGCATCCGCTCGGCCAGACGCTGATCGTCACTTTTGGCAAGGGCCTCGCCCAGAGCTGGGGCGGGGAAATCCGCGAGATCCGCGCCGGCGACACCGTTTGGTTCTCGCCGGGCGAAAAACATTGGCATGGCGCCGGCCCCGACACGGCGATGACGCACATCGCCATTCACGAGGCGCTGGACGGTAAGCATGTCAACTGGATGGAAAAGGTCACCGACGCGCAGTATTCCGGCGAGGCGTAAAGCATGTCTCGCAAAAGTGTGGAGCGGTTTTGCGATGAAGACATGCGCAAAAACAAAGAACGAAAGCGCGGGCCAAGCGAATCTGAAAGATCGCGCCGCGCTTTAGCTCTTCTCAGAGCCGCTTCAGACAATAGGAAAAATGCGCATGTGATTCGACCGTCAGGAACTCGAATTGCCAGCCGTAATCCTTGCAGAACTTGGTGACCGCCTCGACGACGCCATAGACGATCGGCTTGACCGTATTGCCGGTGCAGAAATCATGCCCGGCAATGCGCCCCGTCCGCTTCACCTTCTTGTCGCAGAGCAGCAGTTCCTGCCAGGTGAGCTCGAAGGAATGGTCGGTATCGATATAGGCCCAGTCGAGGAAATCGTCCTCGAATTCGGCGAGTTTTTCCAGCGAAGTGCCCTGCATCAGATGCAGCCGGCCAGCGTCGATCTCGCTCGCGAACTTGGTCTGGATCGCATCGAGCCCCGAGCTGTAGCGGTCCATCGACCAGGGATCGATGAGGTAGAGCTGCGCCGGGCGATTCTTTTCCAGGATCTCCGCCGTATATTCGCCGAAGGCCGCACCCACCTCGACGCCGATGCCGCCGTTGGGGATCCGGTAGAGCAGCTCGCCGCGATCGGGCAGCAGGCGGGCATTTTCCATATGATGGGCGCTGAGCGGAGTGCGCGGCATGCTCGCCCGGAGCGCCTGCCTGTCTTCACGTGTCTTCATCTCTGGTCTCGGGATTGCGGGCGACTGACGGCCCTGATGCGGTCTGCGGCGAACGTAGGAGCAGCGGACCTCGATGACAACCACATGACGGGAATTTGCTTCTTTCGAACAAATCGCTAAGTTTCACCTGTGGACTGACGAGAGCCCCGGGAGGAGCGATTTCATGAGACGCATGTGGCCTGAAGAGTTCAACGCCATCATCAACGGAGCCGAGGAGGTGATGTTGGAAGCACCCGCAGAGGCCGGCGAAGCACCGCTGCATCGCAAGGCGCTGAAGGCGCGCATCAGCATGGCCGATTACGAGCGGATCTGGCCGCTGGCCGAGATGCGCTTTCGGCTTGGCGAGGAAGCCCTGGAAGGCAAGGCCATCACACTGATCACCACCAACCCCCATTACCACGCCTGGCACCCGAAGGACGGTGGCAGCGTCGAATCCGTGTCCGACAGCGGTCGCCATTACAAGACGGATTATATCGTCGTGCACTTCCTGCTCGACGACGTGAAGGAGACATCCCCCGCCTGATGTGCTGACCGCCGGTGCAGGCCGTAGCCCGCACCGGCGTCCTGCTAACGCCGAGTTGATTCCGACGTTGATGACAACGGCGGCGATATCGCTAAGTTGGCGAGACATATCTTATCAAATTGGAGGTTCCCGTGGCGGGCAATGTGCTGGATATCCCTGTCAAATCAGTGGATGGTCGTGAAACCACACTCAGCGAATACAAGGGCAGGGTGCTCCTGGTCGTCAACGTTGCCTCGAAATGCGGGCTTACCGCCCAGTATGAGGGGCTCGAAAAGCTCTATAAGGAAAAGCGCGAGCGCGGCTTCGTCATCACCGCTTTCCCTGCCAACGATTTCAAGGGCCAGGAGCCCGGCACCGACGCCGAGATCCTCGACTTCTGTACCAGCACCTACGACGTCACCTTCCCGATTTTCTCGAAGATTTCGGTCAAGGGCGAGGCCCAGCACCCGCTCTACCGGCAACTGACCAAATCCGGCGTGAAGACCACAGGTGACGGCCCGATGCGCGAACGCCTGAAATCCCACGGCATATCGGGCGGCGAAGAGGACGACATTCTCTGGAACTTCGAAAAATTCCTGATCGGCCGCGACGGCAAAGTCGCTGCCCGATCTGCGCCCGATGTGACGGCCGATGATTCGCGGCTGGTTTCGGCGGTGGATAAAGAACTGGCGAAGGGGTGAAATGGCGGGCGATCGGCCCCGGCCGTTTCCCGATTCCAGAACGCCACTTCGGAATCCCGAAATTCCCCGCTTCGGGATTCCGAAATTCGTCGAGCTTCGCGCGGTGTCGACAGAAAAAATCATGCAATGATTTCAATTACGCAACCAATTTCGGGATTCCGAAGGGCTATATAGAGTCTGGTGGGAAGCCTGAGCGAAGGCCGAACCCAGTCGCAGTCATAGAGCCATGACCCTTGGCTACAAAACGCGCCAGGACTGCGATGATTCGTGAAGAGGCTGCGCTTCAGATCCCAAGCACGGTCACAAGCGGGGGCGTAAAGTCCTTGAAGCCCAGTCTCGGCCAGTCGCACCTCCTGTCAAACCGCGTCTTGGGTTCGTGGCGCTGGCATTGCGGATTCGTCTTGAAGGCGTATCCGGGCAGGCTGACATATCTGGCGCTTGGTGCATAAAGGGCGACCGCGATGCACAGCGTCAATGCGGAGCAGAGAGTCCTCATGGAACACCTCCAGGTGTAGCAAGCGCGGAGATTTTCCGGGCGGCGAATTCTCCCACTTTTGCCTGCGCCCATCCATTCGCCCAATAGGAGGTGGCGCGGCGGCCGGAGTAGTCCGTTCTGGTGGAGTGCTGATTTCAGGCGCAACGCCGCATCGCGACCTGCCAGGCGTCCCACTGGATCCAATTGGAATTCCAGATAAGTGACGGCGCAACTGAGGCGTCAGCCTGCGAAAGCTACTATTTGGCGCTTAAAGGAAAAATGGTGGGCGATGAGAGACTCGAACTCCCGACATCCTCGGTGTAAACGAGGCGCTCTACCAACTGAGCTAATCGCCCATCGCTGACGAAGCCGGATCGGCCTGCCGCGTTGGTGGCCGTGATCTATGCGGATCGCGGCAAAACCGCAAGAGTGTTTGTGAAGATTTTTTGATTTTTTTGGTGGCGGTCCCGCTCCTTGTGGTGCGGCTGGAGCGCTGCCGGGCTGTGGATAAAGGGGAGGGGGCATGTCGACTTCGACTGTGCCGCCGGCTTCGAACAGGCATCAGTGCCATGGCGGGTAACGGAATTGCCGCCCTTGCCGAAACAATTCAAACGACTGTCATGGTTTTGTCTCCAAACCTGCTTGACACTAAAAGACGAACCCCGTAGTTAGCCGCTCATCGAAACGGGCAGCCGTTTTGGTGAGGGTGCGAAGGCATCCGGACTGCTTGAAATGAATTGCGGGTGTAGCTCAGTTGGTTAGAGTGCCGGCCTGTCACGCCGGAGGTCGCGGGTTCGAGCCCCGTCACTCGCGCCATTTCAAGTCTTGTAGAACGCAAATGTGATTTGTCGTTTGTCCGGTTTCTTCATCCCAGCGGCCGCAAATGGCAATCAATGCGCGGGTGTAGCTCAGTCGGTTAGAGTGCCGGCCTGTCACGCCGGAGGTCGCGGGTTCGAGCCCCGTCACTCGCGCCATTCTCTTCCGAAAGCCATGCAGTTACCAAGGGTCAGGCATGCAGCTTGAATCGGTTTGTGTGGATTTGTCGCGACATCGTTGCATCTGCTTGATAATGTCCGCGCGCGGCGCGTCGAATTGCCTCGGTAAATCTCTTGCGCCGGGGCTTCGGCTGCGCTAACCACGGCTTGTTGCAACGCACGTTCGCTTGCCGGGCATTTGCCCAAATGCGCCGCCTGGCGCTTCCGGCAAGCAGGGATGAACATGATGACTGAACTGCTCAGTTCCTATATTCCGATCGCTATCTTCATTGCTATCGCGCTCGTTATCGGCCTGGCGCTGCTCATTGCGCCGTTCGCCGTCGCTTTCAAAGCGCCCGATTCGGAAAAGCTCTCGGCTTACGAATGCGGCTTCAACGCGTTCGACGACGCCCGCATGAAGTTCGACATCCGCTTCTACCTCGTGTCGATCCTCTTCATCATCTTCGACCTTGAAGTCGCCTTCCTCTTCCCGTGGGCCGTTTCCTTCGGCGCCATCGGCTGGTTCGGCTTCTGGTCCATGATGGTCTTCCTCTTCGTGCTGACCATCGGCTTTATCTATGAATGGAAAAAGGGAGCCCTGGAATGGGAGTGAGCCCTGTGAGCAATCAGCCGCTCGTCGCCCAGCAGCCGAAGGGGATCATCGATCCCTCCACAGGCAAGCCGATCGGCAGCAATGACGCGTTTTTCGGCGAGATCAACAATGAGCTCGCCGACAAGGGTTTCCTCGTCACCTCGACCGACGAGCTGATCAACTGGGCCCGTACCGGTTCGCTGATGTGGATGACCTTCGGTCTCGCCTGCTGCGCCGTCGAAATGATGCAGCTGTCGATGCCGCGTTACGACGTCGAGCGCTTCGGCTTTGCGCCGCGCGCCTCGCCGCGCCAGTCCGACGTGATGATCGTCGCCGGCACGCTGACCAATAAGATGGCGCCCGCGCTCCGCAAGGTCTACGACCAGATGCCCGAGCCGCGCTACGTCATCTCGATGGGCTCCTGCGCCAATGGCGGCGGTTACTACCACTATTCCTATTCTGTGGTGCGCGGCTGCGACCGCATCGTACCGATCGATATATACGTGCCGGGCTGTCCCCCCACGGCAGAGGCGCTGCTCTACGGCGTGCTTCTGCTGCAGAAGAAGATCCGGCGCACCGGCACGATCGAACGCTAAGGGTTAAGGACAAGGCATATGAGTGAAGCCCTGACTGAGCTTGCGTCCTACCTTGGCGAAGCGCGCGGCAATCTGATCGCCGCATCGCAGATGAAGTATGGCGAGCTGACGCTGACGACGACGGGTGAAAACCTGATCGCGCTTCTGACCTTCCTGCGTGACGACGCCAAATGCGGTTTCGTCAACCTGATCGATATTTGCGGCGTCGACTGGCCGCAGCGCGAGCTGCGTTTCGATGTCGTCTATCACCTGCTGTCGCCGAAGCAGAATCTGCGCATCCGCGTCAAGGTCGCGACCGACGAAGATACGCCCGTTCCATCGGCCTGCGCCGTCCATCCCGGCGCCGACTGGTTCGAGCGCGAAACCTGGGACATGTACGGCGTCCTCTTCACCGGCCATCCGGATCTGCGGCGCATCCTGACCGACTACGGCTTCGAAGGCCATCCGCTGCGCAAGGACTTCCCGACGACAGGTTTCGTCGAGGTCCGCTACGACGACGCCGCCAAGCGCGTCGTCTATGAGCCGGTGGAATTGAAGCAGGAATTCCGCAATTTCGACTTCATGTCTCCCTGGGAAGGTACCGAATACGTGCTGCCCGGTGACGAAAAAGCGAAGCAATAAATTCAAGGCGGCTGGTGGGTTTGTGCCCGCCATTCACTGGTTATCTGAGAACGCGAGCGCATCGCCATGACAGAACATAACGTCCGCAACTTCAACATCAATTTCGGACCGCAGCATCCGGCGGCGCACGGCGTTCTTCGTCTTGTCCTGGAGCTTGACGGCGAAATTGTGGAGCGGGTTGATCCGCATATCGGCCTGCTGCACCGCGGCACCGAGAAGCTGATCGAGACCAAGACCTATCTTCAGGCCGTGCCCTATTTCGATCGTCTCGACTACGTCGCGCCGATGAACCAGGAGCATGCCTATGCGCTAGCGGTGGAAAAGCTGCTCGGCATCGAGATCCCGATTCGCGGACAGCTGATCCGCGTTCTCTACTCTGAAATCGGCCGCATCCTCTCGCATCTCTTGAACGTCACCACGCAGGCCATGGACGTCGGCGCGCTGACGCCGCCGCTCTGGGGCTTCGAAGAGCGCGAAAAGCTGATGGTGTTCTATGAGCGCGCCAGCGGTTCGCGCATGCATGCCGCTTATGTCCGTCCGGGCGGCGTCCATCAGGATCTGCCGGAACAGCTCGTCCAGGATATCGGCGACTGGTGCGATCCCTTCCTCAAGGCGCTCGACGATATCGACAATCTGTTGACCGGCAACCGCATCTTCAAACAGCGCAACGTCGATATCGGCGTCGTGTCGCTGGAGGATTGCTGGGCCTGGGGCTTCTCCGGCGTCATGGTGCGCGGTTCGGGCGCTGCCTGGGATCTGCGCCGCTCCCAGCCCTACGAATGCTATTCCGATCTCGAATTCGACATTCCAATCGGCAAGAACGGCGACAATTATGACCGCTACCTGATCCGCATGATCGAGATGCGCCAATCGGTCCGCATCATGAAGCAGTGCGTCAACCGCCTGCTGTCGGATGCTAAGACCGGTCCCTTCTCGTCGATCGACGGCAAGGTGGTGCCGCCGAAGCGCGGTGAGATGAAGCGCTCGATGGAAGCGTTGATCCACCACTTCAAGCTCTATACCGAGGGCTACCATGTGCCGGCCGGCGAAGTTTACGCCGCAGTCGAAGCGCCGAAGGGCGAGTTCGGCGTCTATCTCGTCTCCGACGGCTCCAACAAGCCCTATCGCTGCAAGATCCGTGCGCCGGGTTATGCGCATCTGCAGGCGATGGATTTCATGTGCCGCGGCCACCAGCTTGCCGACGTCGCAGCCGTGCTCGGCTCGCTCGACATCGTCTTCGGCGAGGTGGACCGTTGATGCAGCGTCTGCCGTTTGCCGTCGCACTTCTTCTTGCGGCATCCGGGGCTTTCGCCCAGGAGACCGATACGCTCGGCACGCCGCTGGGCCGTAAGGAAGTGATGCCGCCGGCGGCGCAAACGTCCATGGGCGATCTTTTGTCCAAGGGCTATCAGATCAAGGCTGCCATTCCGAATGGCAGAAAATTCGTCGTATTTATGCAGAAAGACCAGTCGGCCTATGCCTGCGAAATGCAGTCTTTGACCGCTTCGCGGTGTGGAACCCTAAACTGACAAGGCGTGAGGAAGAATGTCCGTTCGTCGATTAGCCGAAGATCAATTTCAGCCTGCCGCATTCGCTTTCAGCGATGAAAATGCGGTCTGGGCGGACAAGACGATCCAGAAATACCCCGCCGGCCGCCAGCAGTCGGCGGTCATCCCGCTGTTGATGCGGGCGCAGGAGCAGGACGGCTGGGTCACGCGCGCGGCGATCGAAAAGATCGCCGACATGCTGGATATGGCCTATATCCGGGTGCTCGAGGTCGCGACCTTCTACACGCAGTTCCAGCTGCATCCTGTCGGCACCCGCGCCCATGTCCAGGTCTGCGGCACGACGCCCTGCATGCTGCGCGGCTCGGAAGCGCTGATGTCGGTCTGCAAGAGCAAGATCCACGCCCACGCCTTCGAGCGCAATGCGGAGGGCACGCTGTCCTGGGAAGAGGTCGAATGTCTTGGCGCCTGCGTCAACGCCCCGATGGTGATGATCGGCAAGGACACCTATGAGGACCTGACACCGGCGCGTCTCGAAGAAATCATCGATGCCTTTGCCGCCGGCAATGGCGCGACCATCAAGCCCGGCACCCAGATCGACCGGATTTTCTCGGCCCCTGAAGGCGGCCCGACCTCGCTGACGACGGAAGAGCCTAAGGCAAGGACGCGCGCCAAGAAGGCCGATGCCGAAAGCATTTCGGCTCCGGTCGACGCCGCTCCGGTTCCGCCCTCCGAGGCTGCCCGCCCGAAGAGCACCGATGCCGAGACCAACGCTGCCCTGAAGACGCCGGCAACGGCGCCGAAGGCGGCTGCCAGGAATGCCAAGGCTGCCGAGAAGCAGTCGGTTTCCGGCACGGCACCCGCCGAACCGGCACCGGTGGCGGCCGCCAAGGCCGAAGCCGCCCCGGCGGCAAAGCCTGCGCTCACCGACAAGAACCGTCCGGCCGGCATCGAAAAGCCCGCTGCGCCGGATGACCTGAAGATGATCTCCGGCGTCGGCCCGAAGATTGAGACGACGCTGAACGAAATCGGCATCTTCACCTTCTCGCAGGTCGCGGGCTGGAAGAAGGCCGAACGCGAATGGGTCGACGGCTACCTGAACTTCCGCGGCCGCATCGAGCGCGACGACTGGGTCAAGCAGGCCAAGGCGCTCGCCAAGGGCGGCGAAGCGGAATATATCAAGGTCTTCGGCAAGAAGCCGCGGTAAGAGGTGAAGCATGTTACAAGATAAAGACCGCATCTTTACCAACATCTACGGCCTCAAGGACAAGTCCCTGAAGGGCGCGATGAGCCGCGGCCACTGGGACGGCACCAAGCAGATCCTCGAAAAGGGCCGCGACTGGATCATCAACGAGATGAAGGCCTCGGGCCTTCGCGGCCGCGGCGGCGCCGGCTTCCCCACCGGCCTCAAATGGTCCTTCATGCCGAAGGAAAGCGACGGCCGCCCGCATTACCTCGTCGTCAATGCTGACGAATCGGAGCCCGGGACTTGCAAGGATCGCGACATCATGCGCCACGATCCGCATACGCTGATCGAAGGCTGCGTCGTCGCCAGCTTCGCCATGGGCGCCAATGCCGCCTATATCTATGTGCGCGGCGAATATATCCGCGAGCGCGAAGCGCTGCAGGCGGCGATCGACGAATGTTATGATTACGGCCTGCTCGGCAAGAACAACAAGCTCGGCTGGGACATGGACATCTACGTCCATCACGGCGCCGGCGCCTATATCTGCGGCGAGGAAACGGCACTGCTCGAAAGCCTCGAGGGCAAGAAGGGCCAGCCGCGCCTGAAGCCGCCTTTCCCGGCCAATATGGGCCTCTATGGCTGCCCGACGACGGTCAACAACGTCGAATCGATCGCCGTTGCCCCGACCATCCTGCGCCGCGGCGCCGGCTGGTTCTCGGCCATCGGCCGTCCCAACAATGTCGGCACCAAGCTGTTCATGCTCTCCGGCCACGTCAACAAGCCGTGCACGGTCGAAGAGGAAATGGGCATCACCTTCCGCGAGCTGGTCGACCGCCATGCCGGCGGCATCCGCGGCGGCTGGGACAACCTGCTCGCCGTCATTCCGGGCGGCGCATCCTGCCCGATCGTTCCGGCCAAGGACATCATCGACTGCCCGATGGACTTCGACGGCCTGCGCGGCGTCGGCTCCTCCTTCGGCACCGCGGCTGCGGTCGTCATGGACAAGTCCACCGACGTCATCAAGGCGATCGCCCGCATCTCCGCCTTCTTCAAGCATGAGAGCTGCGGCCAGTGCACGCCCTGCCGCGAAGGCACGGGCTGGATGTGGCGCGTGATGGAGCGCATGGCCAAGGGCAATGCCCAGAAGCGCGAAATCGACATGCTGTTCCAGGTGACCAAGCAGATCGAAGGCCACACCATCTGCGCGCTCGGCGATGCCGCCGCATGGCCGGTGCAGGGTCTGATCCGTAATTTCCGTCCCGAGATCGAAAAGCGCATCGACCAGTATACGGCAAGCGCGCTCGATCACGGCGCGGTTCTGGAGGCGGCTGAATAATCATGGCGGACAACGCATCGAAGAGTGGAAAGAAGGAAGACGCCGCCGATTTCGCGGCCGGCTTCGGCCGTCTTGCCGCCGAGATGCTGGAGAATGCGCGGGCGATGCCGGTGCATCCGCTGATGGCGCATCCGGCCGCCGCCTTTGCCGCTGCAACGGCGATCGGCTTCGGCCTCTCGACGCAGATGGCGGGCGCCTTCTTCGGCGCCTTCCAGAGCGCGCTGGAAACGACCGGCAAGGTCGCTGCCGCCCTCGATGATACGCCGCCGGACGAGCTCGCGCCCGACGTCGAGATCCGGCCGGAGAATATTCGCCCTGCCGTCAAGGTTGTCGCCAGGCCGGCCACCGCGAAGAGGGCAGGGCCGAAATTGACGGTTGTCAGGCCGGTCAGCGAACCGGTGCCGGCAAGCGAGCCGAAGCCGGCTGTGAAGGCAAAACCGGTCGCGCGGGCGAAAAAGGCCGACGATCTGAAGCTGATCGCCGGCATCGGCCCGAAGCTGGAGCAGGTGCTGAACGCCAAGGGCGTTCGCAGTTTCGCCGAAATCGCCGCCTGGAGCGATGAGGACATCGCCCGTCTCGACGCCGAACTCGGCTTCAACGGCCGCATCGGGCGTGACGACTGGAGCGGCCAGGCGAAAGTTCTGGCCGGGCGGGATCGTCGGAAGAAATGAACTGTCCGGCCGTGTCAATCGGCCGGAAAGATGGGCAGATCGGCGGACGGGCGGGGGCCTCACGCTGCCGGTGCGGGTTCCGGACCTGGGACACGCGACAGAGAATTTGGGCGGCATTAGATGTCGGCAGGACGAAAGATCCGGCTTGGCAATGAGACTGTTGCAAAAATAGGTTTGTTTGCCGTCATCAGGCAAACGGGAAACAGGACTGAGCGACGATGGCAAAACTGAAGATTGATGGCAACGAGATCGAAGTTCCGGATCATTACACGCTGTTGCAGGCGTGCGAGGATGCCGGCGCCGAGGTTCCGCGCTTCTGCTTCCATGAGCGCCTGTCGGTTGCCGGCAATTGCCGCATGTGCCTTGTCGAGGTGAAGGGCGGCCCGCCGAAGCCGCAGGCTTCCTGCGCCATGAGCGTTCGCGACATCCGCGGCGGCCCGAACGGCGAACTGCCCGAGGTCTTCACCAACACGCCGATGGTCAAGAAGGCCCGCGAAGGTGTGATGGAATTCCTGCTGATCAACCATCCGCTCGATTGCCCGATCTGCGACCAGGGCGGCGAATGCGACCTGCAGGATCAGGCGATGGCCTTCGGCATCGACACCTCGCGTTACCAGGAAGACAAGCGCGCCGTCGAAGACAAGTATATCGGCCCGCTCGTCAAGACGGTGATGAACCGCTGCATCCACTGCACGCGCTGCGTCCGCTTCACCACCGAGGTCGCCGGCATTTCCGAGCTTGGCCTGATCGGCCGCGGCGAAGATGCCGAAATCACCACCTATCTCGAACAGGCGATGACCTCTGAGCTTCAGGGCAACGTCGTCGACCTCTGCCCTGTGGGTGCGCTGACCTCCAAGCCCTTCGCCTTCACTGCGCGCCCCTGGGAATTGAACAAGACCGAATCGATCGACGTCATGGATGCCGTCGGTTCGGCGATCCGCGTTGACACCCGCGGCCGCGAGGTCATGCGTGTCCTGCCGCGCGTCAACGAGGCGATCAACGAAGAGTGGATCTCCGACAAGAGCCGCTTCATCTGGGACGGCCTGAAGACCCAGCGCCTCGATCGGCCCTATGTCCGCCGCGACGGCCGCCTGCAGCCCGCCACCTGGGCCGAAGCCTTCGGCGCCATCAAGGCCGCCGTCGGCGCCACGTCGGGCGACAAGATCGGCGCGATCGCGGGTGACCTTGCCTCGGTCGAGGAAATGTATGCGCTTTCCGAACTGGTGAAATCGCTCGGATCTGGAGATCTCGACTGTCGCCAGGATGGGGCGGCACTCGATCCGTCGCTCGGCCGTGCAAGCTACCTCTTCAACCCGACTATTTCAGGCATCGACCAGGCCGACGCGCTGCTGATCATCGGCGCCAATCCGCGCTTCGAGGCGGCCATTCTCAACGCCCGCATCCGCAAGCGCTGGCGCCGCGGCAAGTTCCCGATCGGCGTCATCGGCGAGCCGGGCGAACTGCGCTACAGCTATGACTTCCTCGGCGGCGGTCCCGACACGCTGAAGGATCTGGTCGACGGCGGCCACGCCTTCGCCGAGGTGCTGAAGAACGCCGCCAAGCCGATGATCATCATCGGCCAGGGCGCGCTGTCGCGCACCGACGGCGCCGGCGTTCTCGCCAGTGCCGCCAAGCTTGCCGGTTCGGTCGGCGCGGTCGTCGAAGGCTGGAACGGCTTTGCCGTCCTCCACACCGCCGCATCGCGCGTCGGCGGCCTCGACCTCGGCTTCGTGCCGGGTGCCAAGGGCGTCAATGCCGCCGAAATGCTGACGGCGATGGATGTGCTCTTCCTGCTCGGCGCCGACGAGCTCGACTTCACCGCCAAGAGGGCCAGGCTCACCGTCTATATCGGTTCGCATGGCGATAACGGCGCCCATCATGCCGACGTCATCCTGCCGGCCGCAGCCTATACCGAAAAGTCCGGCACCTGGGTCAACACCGAAGGCCGCGTCCAGATGGGCAACCGCGCAGGCTTTGCCCCGGGCGATGCCCGCGAGGACTGGGCGATCATCCGTGCCCTTTCCGACGTGCTCGGCAAGAAGCTTCCCTTCGATTCGCTCAGCGAATTGCGCGTCCGGCTCTATGCCGCTTTCCCGCATTTCGCCGCCATCGACGAGATCGCCGAAACCGATAGCGCCCAAATTGCCGCAGTTGCGAAAAAAGCCGGCAAGATGAACAAGTCAGGGTTTGCGTCGCCGGTGAAAGACTTCTATTTGACGAACCCGATAGCGCGTGCCTCGGCAGTGATGGCGGAGTGCTCGGCATTGGCCCGCAACAACTTCAAAGTCGCGGCAGAGTAAGGGCAGGGGACTATGGATTCTTTCTTTTCGACCTATGTCTTGCCGGCGATCATCATGATCGGTCAGTCGCTGCTGCTTCTGGTCTGCCTGCTCGTCTTCATCGCCTATGTTCTGCTCGCCGACCGCAAGATCTGGGCGGCCGTGCAGCTGCGCCGCGGCCCGAACGTCGTCGGTCCCTTCGGCCTGTTCCAGTCTTTCGCCGACCTGCTGAAATTCGTCTTCAAGGAGCCGATCATTCCGGCCGGCGCCAACAAGGCGGTGTTCCTGCTTGCCCCGCTGGTGACGGTGCTTCTGGCACTGTCGACCTGGGCCGTCGTACCGCTCGCCGATGGCTGGGTGATCGCCAACATCAATGTCGGCATCCTCTACATCTTCGCGATTTCCTCGCTCGAGGTTTACGGCATCATCATGGGCGGCTGGGCTTCGAACTCGAAGTATCCGTTCCTCGGCGCGCTGCGCTCGGCCGCGCAGATGGTGTCCTATGAAGTCTCGATCGGCTTCGTCATCGTCACCGTGCTTCTCTGCGTCGGCTCGCTGAACCTGACCGATATCGTCAATGCGCAGCATACCGGCCTCGGCACCATGCTCGGCCTGCCGGCGTCGTTCCTCGACTGGCACTGGCTGTCGCTTTTCCCGATGTTCATCATCTTCTTCATTTCGGCGCTCGCCGAAACGAACCGTCCGCCCTTCGACCTTCCGGAAGCTGAATCGGAACTCGTTGCCGGCTTCATGGTCGAATACGGCTCCTCGCCATACATGATGTTCATGCTCGGCGAATATGCGGCCGTCTGCCTGATGTGTTCGCTGACGACGATCCTCTTCCTCGGCGGCTGGCTGCCTCCGGTCGACATCTGGATCCTCAACTGGGTCCCAGGCATCATCTGGTTCATGCTGAAGGCCTGCTTCGTGTTCTTCATGTTCGCGATGGTCAAGGCTTTCGTCCCGCGCTACCGCTACGACCAGCTCATGCGCCTCGGCTGGAAGGTTTTCCTGCCGCTGTCGCTCGCCATGGTCATCATCGTTGCATTCGTGCTGAAGCTGATGGGATGGGCATGATGACGCCCTCTCTCGTTTCCGGCAAAATTGGAGGTTGAAGATGGGAAGCTTGTCCAGCTCCATCAGCTCGCTGTTCCTCAAGGAATTCTTCGGCGCGTTCTTTCTGTCGATGCGCTATTTCTTCCGCCAGAAGGCGACGATCAACTATCCCTTCGAAAAGGGCCCGGTTTCCCCGCGCTTCCGTGGTGAGCATGCGCTGCGCCGGTATCCGAACGGCGAGGAACGCTGCATCGCCTGCAAACTCTGCGAGGCGATCTGTCCTGCCCAGGCCATCACCATCGAGGCCGGCCCCCGCCGCAACGACGGCACCCGCCGCACGGTGCGCTACGACATCGACATGGTGAAGTGCATCTATTGCGGCTTCTGCCAGGAGGCTTGCCCGGTCGATGCGATCGTCGAAGGCCCGAATTTCGAATTTGCGACGGAAACCCGCGAAGAACTCTATTTCGACAAGGCGCGCCTTCTCGACAACGGAGACCGTTGGGAGCGCGAAATCGCCCGCAACATTGCGATCGACTCGCCGTACCGCTGATCGAGTTTAGACATGCCGCAAGGGGGCTTCGCTGCTCCGGTCGCGGTCAATATGCACAGGAGCTTTGCCGGTCAGCCGCGCAAAGCTCTATCGGGCAGAAAAACTCCCGGCTGCCCGGGGAAGATGAAAAAGGCACCAACATGGGTCTGCAGGCTCTATTTTTCTATCTTTTCGCCTTTGTCGCGGTGGCGTCGGCGTTCATGGTCATCTGGGCGAAGAACCCGGTTCACTCGGTTCTGTTCCTGATCCTGGTGTTCTTCAACGCGGCCGGTCTCTTCCTGCTGGCCGGTGCCGAATTCCTGGCGATGATCCTGCTCGTCGTCTATGTCGGCGCCGTCGCCGTACTCTTCCTCTTCGTGGTGATGATGCTTGATATCGACTTCACCGAGCTCAGAGCAGGGGTTCTCGAATATGCGCCGATCGGCGGCTTGATCGGGATCATTCTCGCCGCCGAGCTGATCGTCGTCATCGGCGGCAGCGTCATCTCGCCCGAGATCGCCAAATCCGTCGCCATGCCGATCCCGGCGCTCAGCGAGCGCACCAATACGGCCGCTCTCGGCGACGTGCTCTACACCAACTACGTCTATTTCTTCGAGATCGCCGGTCTGGTGCTGCTGGTCGCGATGATCGGCGCGATCGTGCTGACGCTGCGGCACCGCACCAATATCAAGCGGCAGAATATCCCGAGGCAGGTTGCCCGCACGCCCGCCACCGCCGTCGAGGTGGTGTCGGTCAAGCCCGGGCAGGGCGTCTAAAGGCAGGTCAAGGAACAAAGAACATGGTCATCGGACTTTCCCACTACCTGACGGTCAGCGCCATCCTCTTCACGCTCGGCGTCTTCGGCATTTTCCTGAACCGGAAGAACGTCATCGTCATCCTGATGTCGGTCGAACTGATCCTGCTTGCCGTCAACATCAACATGGTCGCCTTCTCCCACTTCCTGAACGACATCGTCGGCCAGGTCTTCGCGCTGTTCATTCTGACGGTCGCGGCTGCCGAAGCGGCGATCGGTCTTGCAATTCTCGTTGTCTTCTACCGCAACCGCGGCTCGATCGCGGTCGAAGACGTCAATATGATGAAGGGCTGAGTGGCTCATGTTCCTCTATAAGGCTATCGTCTTTCTTCCCTTGATCGGTGCGATCGTCGCCGGCCTGTTCGGCCGCGCCATCGGCGCCAAGGCTTCGGAATATGTCACCAGCGGCCTGATGATCATCGCCGCCATCCTGTCCTGGATCGTGTTCTTCACGGTCGGCATGGGCCATGCCGAAGGCGGCCCGATCAAGGTCGAGGTGCTGCGCTGGATCCAGTCCGGCGGCATCGACGTCTCCTGGTCGCTGCGCGTGGATACGCTGACCTCCGTCATGCTGATCGTCGTCAACACGGTCTCGACGCTGGTTCACGTCTATTCGATCGGTTACATGCATACCGATCCGCATCGCCCGCGCTTCTTTGCCTATCTCTCGCTCTTCACCTTCGCCATGCTGATGCTGGTGACGGCCGACAATCTGGCGCAGATGTTCTTCGGCTGGGAAGGTGTCGGTCTCGCCTCCTATCTGCTGATCGGCTTCTGGTTCAAGAAGCCGTCGGCAACGGCTGCGGCGATGAAGGCCTTCATCGTCAACCGCGTCGGCGACTTCGGCTTCGTGCTTGGCATTGCCGGCGTCTTCGTGCTGTTCGGTTCGATCAACTTCGACACGATCTTCGCCAATGCCTCGAACTTCGCCCCGCATGAAGGCGGCGGCGAGGCGAGCGAAGTGATCCTCAACCTCTTCGGCATGCAGCTCGACAAGGCGCATGCGCTGACCGGCGTCTGCCTGCTCCTGTTCATGGGCGCCATGGGCAAGTCGGCGCAGTTCCTGCTGCACACCTGGCTGCCTGACGCCATGGAAGGCCCGACCCCGGTCTCGGCCCTGATCCACGCCGCCACCATGGTCACCGCCGGCGTCTTTCTCGTCGCCCGCATGTCGCCGCTCTTCGAACTGTCGCCGGATGCGCTCGTCGTCGTCACCGTGATCGGCGCGATCACCGCCTTCTTCGCGGCAACCGTCGCTCTCGTGCAGAATGACATCAAGCGCGTCATCGCCTATTCCACCTGCTCGCAGCTTGGCTATATGTTCGTGGCGCTCGGCTCAGGGGCCTATGGCGCGGCGATCTTCCATCTGTTCACGCATGCTTTCTTCAAGGCGCTGCTTTTCCTCTGCGCCGGCTCGGTCATCCATGCCGTCGACGGCGAGCAGGACATGCGCTACATGGGTGGCCTGTATCCACATATCAAAGTTACCGGCATCCTGATGATCATCGGCACGTTGGCGATCACCGGTTTCGGCATTCCCTTCACGCCGATCGGCCTCGCCGGCTTTTACTCCAAGGACGTTATCATGGAGGCGGCCTATGCTTCGCATTCGCCGGTCTCGGGCTTTGCCTTTACGCTACTGGTCATTGCCGCTCTGTTCACCAGCTTCTATTCCTGGCGCCTGATCTTCATGACCTTCTTCGGCAAGCCGCGCGCTTCGCACGAGGTCATGCACCATATCCATGAATCGCCGCAGGTCATGCTGGTGCCGCTCTATCTCCTCGCGATCGGCGCAGTGTGTGCCGGCTACTTCTTCGAAGGCCGGTTCTACGGCGAGGAATATGCCGAGTTCTGGAAGGGCGCGCTGTTTACCGGCGCCGAGAACGAACTCGTCGAACAGTTTCACCACGTGCCGGCGCTGGTGGGCCTGAGCCCCTTCATCGCCATGCTGCTCGGTTTCGTCACCGCCTGGTACATGTATATCCGTTCGCCGCAGACGCCGCGCATCCTCGCCAGGCAGCACCGTGTGCTCTACCAGTTCCTGCTGAACAAGTGGTACTTCGACGAACTCTACGATTTCCTCTTCGTCCGCACCGCCAAGGCGCTCGGCCGCTTCCTGTGGAAGAAGGGTGACGTCGGGGTCATCGACACCTACGGCCCGAACGGTGTGGCCGCCCGCGTCGTCGCCGTCACCGACCGCGTCGTCCGCCTGCAGACCGGTTACCTCTATCACTACGCCTTCGCCATGCTGATCGGCATTGCGGCGCTTGTTACCTGGATGATGCTCGGGAGTTCCTTCTGATGACCGATTGGCCTATTCTTTCAACGGTCACCTTCCTGCCGCTCGTCGGCGTGGTGCTCCTGCTATTGATGAACGGCGAGAGCGAAACCGGCCGGAAGAACGTGCTGTGGATCTCGCTGATCACGACCGTCTTCACCTTCATCGTTTCGCTCTTCATCTGGATCGGCTTCGACAATGCCAATCCGGGTTTCCAGATGCTCGAAAAGCATGACTGGCTGGGCACCGGTATCGGCTACCATCTCGGCGTTGACGGCATCTCGATGCTGTTCGTCATCCTGTCGACCTTCCTCATGCCCTTCTGCGTGCTGGCGAGCTGGCTGTCGATCGAGAAGCGCCTGAAGGAATATATGATCGCCTTCCTCATCCTCGAAACGATGATGGTCGGCGTCTTCGTCTCGCTCGATATCGTGCTCTTCTACGTCTTCTTCGAGGCGGGCCTCATTCCGATGTTCCTGATCATCGGCGTTTGGGGCGGCAAGGACCGCGTCTACGCGAGCTACAAGTTCTTCCTCTATACGCTGCTCGGCTCGGTTCTGATGCTGCTCGCCATCATGGCGATGTACTGGCAGGCCGGCACGACGGATATCACCGCGCTGCTCGCCTACAAGTTCCCGCCGGCGTTGCAGACCTGGTTATGGCTTGCCTTCTTCGCCTCCTTTGCGGTGAAGATGCCGATGTGGCCGGTTCATACCTGGCTGCCCGATGCCCATGTTCAGGCGCCGACGGCAGGCTCGGTGATCCTGGCCGGCGTGCTCCTGAAGCTCGGCGGCTACGGTCTGATCCGCTTCTCGCTCGGCATGTTCCCGGTCGCATCAGATTATTTCGCACCGTTCGTCTTCGCGCTGTCGGTCATCGCCATCATCTACACCTCGCTGGTGGCGATGATGCAGGACGACATCAAGAAGCTGATCGCCTATTCCTCGGTGGCGCACATGGGCTATGTCACCATGGGCATTTTCGCCGCCAACATGCAGGGTGTTCAGGGCTCGATCTTCCAGATGCTCTCGCACGGCATCGTCTCCGGCGCGCTCTTCCTTTGCGTCGGCGTCGTCTACGACCGTACCCACACCCGCGAGATCAACGCCTATGGCGGCCTCGTCAACAACATGCCGAAATATGCCGTCGCCATGATGGTCTTCACCATGGCCAATGTCGGGCTTCCCGGCACCTCGGGCTTCATCGGTGAATTCCTGACGCTGCTAGGTGTCTTCCGGGTCAATACCTGGGTCGCGCTCTTTGCCGCCACCGGCGTCATCCTCTCGGCCGCCTATGCGCTCTGGCTTTATCGCCGGGTGATCTTCGGCGCGCTCGAGAAGGAAAAGCTGAAGGCGCTGCTCGATCTTTCCAGACGCGAACAGCTGATCCTCTACCCGCTGGTCGCACTGACCATCTTCTTCGGCGTTTACCCGGCTCCGGTCTTCGATGCGACGGCCGCCTCGGTGGATCTGCTGGTCAACAACTACACGGCCGCCGTGCACGCAGCGCAGAATATTGCGCTGTCTATGAATTGATGACGGGACTTATCGGACATGACCGCTGAAACAATTCTCCTCAGTCTGCATCTTTCCGCGCCGGAGCTCATCCTCGCGGTCGGCGCCCTTGTCCTGTTGATGGTCGGCGTCTTCTCAGGCGAGCGCTCTGGCCTCGTCGTCACCGGCCTCGCGATCGTTCTGCTGCTCGCTGCCGGCCTGTGGCTGCTCTTCGTGCCGGCGGAAGGCCTTGCCTATGGCGGCGTCTACATGGCCGACGGCTTCTCGCGCTTCATGAAGCTGGTGGCGCTTATCGGTTCGCTGGTCGCCCTGTTCATGACGATGGGTCACGCCCGCGAAAACCAGCTCGACAAGTTCGAGTTCCCGGTTCTGCTGGTGCTGGCGACCCTCGGCATCCTGCTGATGATCTCGGCCAACGACCTGATCTCGCTCTATCTGGCGCTGGAACTGCAGTCGCTGGCGCTCTATGTCGTCGCCGCGATCAATCGCGACAGCCTGAAGTCGACCGAAGCCGGCCTCAAATATTTCGTTCTCGGCGCGCTTTCCTCCGGCATGCTGCTCTATGGCATGTCGCTGGTCTATGGCTTTACCGGCCACACCCACTTCTCTGAGATCGCCCAGGCGCTTTCCGTCGAGGGTGCGCGTTCGCTCGGTCTGATCTTCGGCCTGGTCTTCATCCTCGCCGGCATCGCTTTCAAGATCTCGGCTGTTCCTTTCCATATGTGGACGCCTGACGTCTATGAAGGCGCGCCGACGCCGGTCACCGCCTTCCTGGCCGCAGCCCCCAAGGTTGCCGCCATGGCAATGATGACCCGCATCGTCATCACCGCCTTCCAGCCGGTTCTGGCCGACTGGCAGCAGGTCGTGGTCTTCATCTCGATCGCCTCGATGCTGCTCGGCTCCTTCGCCGCGATCGGCCAGAAGAACATCAAGCGGCTGATGGCCTATTCGTCGATCGGCCACATGGGTTACGCGCTGGTCGGCCTTGCCGCCGGCAACCAGACCGGTGTCTCCGGCGTCATGCTTTACATGGTCATCTATATGGTCATGACCCTTGGCACCTTCGCGATCATCATGTCGATGCGCCGCAAGGACGGCACCGTCGTCGAGGAGGTCAACGATCTCGCCGGCCTCTCCACCACCAACCCGTTCATGGCGGTGGTGCTGACGGCGCTGATGTTCTCGCTCGCCGGCATCCCGCCGCTCGCCGGCTTCTTCGCCAAGTACTTCGTCTTCGTCGCGGCCATCGAAGCCAAGCTCTATGCGCTCGCCATCATCGGCGTTCTCGCCTCGGTCGTCGGCGCCTATTATTATCTGCGCGTCATCAAGCTGATGTGGTTCGATGAGGCGACCGGCGAATTCGCCCGTGTCTCCGGTGCGTTGCGTCTGGTCTTCGGTCTCTCCGGTCTCTTCGTCACCGCCTATGTCCTGATCGGCGGCCCGATCGGCGGCGCGGCCGAGCTTGCCGCCGCGACGCTCTTTTGATGGCTTCCGACGGACGGCGCCGGATATCGCTCGGCGATTTCAGGCACGAGGCTCTGTCGGAAACATCGTCCACCAACAGTGAATGCCTCGCCCGGGCTCGGGCGGGCGACGGCGGCAATCTCTGGGTGACCGCCGAACGCCAGACCGGCGGCCGCGGCCGCCGCGGCCGGCTCTGGGTGTCCGAACGCGGCAATCTCTACGCCTCTCTATTGCTGATCGATCCGGCGCCGATGGAGCGCCTGAGTTCCCTGCCGCTTGCCGTCGCCGTTGCCGTGCACCAGGCGATCCGCCAGGTGCTGCCGCCGGGTGCCGAGCCGCTCGAGGTCAAATGGCCGAACGATATCCTTATCGGCCGCAAGAAGACCTGCGGCATTCTTGTCGAAGGCGAGAGGCTGCCGGACGGCCGCTATGCGCTGATCGTCGGCATCGGCATCAATGTCTCGGTCATGCCGGATAATCCGCTCTACCCCGTCACCTGCCTGCGTCAGCATGCAAGTGCGGCGTCGCCGGAGGAACTCTTCGCCCATCTCTTCGCGGCGATGGCGGATGTGCTTGATCAATGGGACGGGGGCCGCGGTATTGCCGAGATCACCGCAGGCTGGCGCACCATCGCCTGCGGCATCGGCGAAAAGATCACGGTGAATTTGCCGGACCGATCGATTTCCGGACAATTCGCCGGAATTGATGATAATGGCTTGTTGATGCTCGATACCGGCACTGGCAGGATAATGCCCATTGCTGCCGGTGATGTGTTTTTTGGATAGCGGAAAAAACGAAAATTATGGCGAAACAGGACGAGTTGGTATTCCTGCCTCTGGGCGGCGTTGGCGAGATCGGCATGAATCTCGCTCTTTATGGCTACGGCCCGCCCGAGCATCGCCAATGGATCATGGTCGATTGCGGCGTCACCTTTCCCGGCCCTGATCTGCCGGGCGTCGACCTCGTGCTGCCCGATATCCGCTTCCTCGCCAGTGAGCGCAAGAACCTCAAGGCGATCATCATCACCCATGCCCATGAAGACCATTATGGGGCGCTCGCCGATCTATGGCCGGGCCTGAACGTGCCGGTCTATGCCTCCGGCTTTACCGCTGGTCTGCTCGAAGCCAAGCGCAATTTCGAAAAGGCCAGGATCGGCGAAGTGCCGGTGACGCCGTTCAAGGCAGGCGACACGATCAATGTCGGCCCCTTCAGCATCGAAGGTGTGGCCGTCAACCATTCGATCCCCGAGCCGATGTCGCTGATGATCCGCACGCCAGCCGGCAATGTCATCCATACCGGCGACTGGAAGATCGACCACGAGCCTTCGCTCGGGCCCCTGACCGATGAGACGCGGTTCCGCCAGCTCGGCGACGAGGGCGTTCTGGCGCTGATGTGCGATTCCACCAATGCGCTGCGCGACGGTGTCTCGCCCTCCGAAAAGGATGTCTCGGAAAGCCTGCGCAAGATCATCGAGGATGCCGAGGGCCGGGTGGCGATCACCACCTTCTCGTCGAATGTCGGGCGCATCCGCACCGTTGCCGAAGCCGCCGAGGCGGCGGGCCGCGAAGTGCTCTTGCTCGGCAGTTCGCTGAAGCGGGTCGTCGACGTCGCCCAGGATATCGGCCTGATGGAAGGCGTAAAGCCCTTCATCTCCGAGGAGGAATACGGCTACATCCCGCGCGACAAGGTCGTCGTCATCCTGACCGGCAGCCAGGGCGAGGCGCGGGCAGCGCTTGCCAAGCTCTCCCGCGACGAGATGCGCAATGTTGCCTTTGCGGCAGGCGATATCGTCGTCTTTTCCTCCCGCGCCATTCCCGGCAACGAGAAGGCGATCCAGGACATCAAGAACGGCCTCGTCGAGCAGGGTGTGCACATCATCACCGATACCGAGGCGCTGGTTCATGTTTCCGGCCACCCCCGCCGCAACGAGCTGCAGCGGATGTACGAGTGGACGCGGCCGAAGATCGTCGTGCCGGTGCATGGTGAGGCGACGCATCTGACGGCGCATAAGGAACTTGCGGAACAATCCGGCATCGCCCTAGTGCCGCGCGTGCGCAACGGCGATATTCTGCGGCTGGCGCCCGGCCCCGCCGAGGTGATCGGCCAGGCGCCGCATGGCCGCATCTACAAGGACGGCTCGCTGATCGGCGATTTCGACGAGATGGGGATCGGCGAGCGCAAGAAGCTCTCCTATGTCGGTCATGTCGCGGTCAGCGTCGTGCTCGACGCCCGCTATGACATCGTCGGCGATCCCGATCTCGTTTCGATCGGCCTGCCTGTTTATGACGACGAGGGCGAGGAGATGGAAGATACGCTCTTCGATGCGGCGATCAGTGCTATCGAAAGCATTCCGCGCGCCCGTCGCAAGGATATCGATATGGTCCAGGAGGCCGTGCGCCGCGCCATCCGCGCCGCTGCGAACCATGCCTGGGGCAAGAAGCCGGTTGTCACCGCCTTCGTCACCAAGGTCTGACCATGCTTGGCCGGGTAAACCACATCGCCATTGCCGTTCCCGATCTGGCAGCGGCGACAGCCGCCTATCGTGACACGCTCGGTGCTGCCGTATCGCAGCCGCAGGCTCTGCCGGAGCACGGCGTCACCGTCGTCTTCGTCGAATTGCCGAATACCAAGGTCGAATTGCTGCAGCCGCTTGGGGAAACCTCGCCGATTGCAACCTTCCTCGAAAAGAACCCCTCCGGCGGCATGCACCACATCTGTTATGAGGTGGACGATATCCTGTTTGCCCGTGACCGGCTGGTCGCGGCCGGGGCGAGGGTGCTCGGCGACGGCCAGCCGAAGACCGGCGCGCATGGCAAGCCGGTGCTTTTTCTGCACCCCAAGGATTTCTTCGGCACGCTGATCGAACTCGAACAGGCGTGAAGCCTGCGGCAGAATGCCCTGAAGGCGGCCACGCGCTTCATCGGCTTTGAGTTGGCTGCCATTCCGCCGTATAAGGGCGCCTAGCTCAAAGTGACAGAACGTCTGACACTATCGGGAACCCCAATGCTTCAGATTTTTCTTCAGGGATTTGCCGTCTACTTCATCATTTGGTGGATGACGCTTTTCGCTGTCCTGCCGATCGGTCTGCGCACGCAGGCCGAGGACAATGACGTTGTGCTCGGCACTGTTCCGAGCGCGCCGAGCCGCTTTCGCGCCACCTTCGTCTTTTCGCTGACGACGCTGATCTCCGCTCTGGTCTACGGTCTCTGGTATGTCTGCGACACCTATTTCGGCTGGGGCTTCGATGCTCTTCCACAACTCGGGCCGAGCTTCTATTAAGGTCAAGCTTTTGCCCAAACTTTGGGCATATGTATATCACTATAAGGCGACCTTTGTCATACCAGCGTCATGCTGTTGCGGCGAAGAGCTGCCGTAAGGGAATGAGGGGCATTCCCTTACGGCAGCTGGCAGGATCTTTAGGGTCGGGTGAAGTCGAAAAGCCAAAAAAAAACAAGGCTAAAAGCCTTGTTTTAAGTATCGCGTGATCTGTAACCGTTGCCGGGGCAGCGACGAGCGCGCCTAAGATCTGATCCTCCCAAGACTTGACCGCGAATTCGGCAAGAATTTATCCTTCCTGCCTGTTTTGTGGGCTAAAGCTAGCTCAAACATTGGGCTTTGTCATTAGCTTTTTTTGCATTTTTGCTACACTCTAGCAAAATTTTTCTGTTGACAAGATTTTCGTTCAAGTCCTTATAAACACGCGCTTTTTCATGCCCTGTCATTTTCGGGGTGCGAACATGCGCGTGCGGGAGGTTGCCGACATCAGTTGCGGGTTTCCTTCCTGCCGCGAAGCGGCTATGAACGCTCCCGACATTAACCATTGTCTTTCGATTCCGCTTGCAGCGGGATCTCAACTGCTTCGGAATCCGCCATGCGTCTGTCCCGCTATTTCATGCCCATCCTCAAGGAAAACCCCAAGGAGGCGGAAATCGTCTCCCACCGACTGATGCTGCGCGCCGGCATGATCCGCCAGCAGTCGCAGGGCATCTATTCCTGGCTGCCGCTCGGCAAACGCGTGATCGACAAGGTCAACGCCATTATCCGCGACGAGCAGAACCGGGCAGGCGCAATCGAGCTGTCGATGCCGACCCTGCAATCGGCCGAACTCTGGCAGGAAAGCGGCCGCTACGACGCCTATGGCAAGGAGATGCTGCGCATCAAGGACCGCCAGGATCGGCCGATGCTCTATGGTCCCACCAACGAGGAGATGGTGACGGATATTTTCCGCTCCTCCGTCAAGTCCTACAAGGACCTGCCGCTCAATCTCTATCATATCCAGTTGAAGTTCCGCGACGAGATCCGCCCGCGCTTCGGCACCATGCGCTCGCGCGAATTCATGATGAAGGACGCCTATTCCTTCGATCTGACGCGCGAAGGGGCGGAGCATTCCTACAACAAGATGTTCGCCGCCTACCTCAGGACCTTCGATCGGCTCGGCCTGCGCGCCATTCCGATGCGCGCCGACACCGGCCCGATCGGCGGCAATCTCAGCCATGAATTCATTATCCTTGCCGACACCGGCGAATCCGAAGTCTTCTGCCACAAGGATTTCGTCGGCTTCGATATTCCTGGCGAAAACACCGATTTCGACAGCGTCGAGGGCCTGCAGTCGATTTTCGACAAGTGGACCTCGCTCTATGCGGCGACCTCGGAAATGCATGACGAGGCGGCTTTCAACGCCGTTCCCGAAGGCGACCGCCTGTCGGCGCGTGGCATCGAGGTCGGCCATATCTTCTATTTCGGCACGAAATATTCCGAGCCGATGGGCGCGAAAGTGCAGGGACCCGACGGCAAGGAACACTTCGTTCACATGGGTTCCTACGGTATCGGCCCGACACGCCTTGTTCCCGCCATCATCGAAGCATCGCATGACGACAACGGAATCATCTGGCCGGCATCGGTCGCGCCCTTCGATATCGTGGTGATCAACATGAAGGCGGGCGATCAGGCCTGCGACGATACTTGCGAGCTGATCTATGCCGCGCTGACCAAGGCCGGCAAGGACGTGCTCTACGACGATACCGACGACCGGGCCGGCACGAAATTCGCGACCGCCGACCTGATCGGCGTGCCCTTCCAGATCATCGCCGGCCCGCGCGCGGTCGCCAGCGGCGAAGTCGAGGTGAAGGACCGCAAGACCGGCGCCCGCGAAACGATGACCATCGAAGCGGCGATCAACAGGTTCGTGGCTTAAGGAAACGGAGGCGAAATGGCAGAGGCAGCAGTGGACCGGAGTTCGAAATCCGGCTTGGGTCCGGCTGGCAAGCCATTTTCCACCTTCGAACGCCTCGTGGCGTGGCGCTATTTGCGCGCCCGCCGCAAGGAGGCCTTCATCTCGGTCATCGCAGGCTTTTCCTTCGTCGGCATCATGCTTGGCGTTGCGACGCTGATCATCGTCATGGCCGTCATGAACGGCTTCCGCACCGAGCTCGTCTCACGCATCCTCGGCATCAACGGCCATATGATCGTCCAGCCGTCCGATGGCCCCTTCACCGATTATGCCGACCTCTCCAGCAGGCTGGCTGCCGTGCCCGGCGTCAAGATGGCGCTGCCCTTGGTGGAAGGCCAGGTGCTCGCCTCCGCCCAGGCTGGCGGCAGCACCGGTGCGCTGGTGCGCGGCGCCCGCGCCGAGGACCTGACCAAGCTCAAGACGATCTCCGGCAACATCAAATCAGGCGACATGGTGGGTTATGCCTCCGGCCAGGGCGTGCTGATCGGCACCGGCATGGCCAACCAGCTCGGCCTAAGCGTCGGCGACCTCATCACTCTGACCTCGCCGGATGGTGACATTACGCCGATGGGAGTCAGCCCGCGCGTCAAGTCCTATAAGATCTCCGGCCTCTTCGAGATCGGCATGTCGGAATATGATTCCTCGATCATCTTCATGCCGCTCGAGGAAGCGCAGCTTTATTTCAACGCCGAGGGACTGGTGCAATCGATAGAGCTTTTCGTCGATCACCCCGACGATATCGACACTTTGCGGCCCAAGGTGGAGGAAGCGGCTGGCCGCCAGATCAACCTCACCGACTGGCGCCAGCGCAACCAGACCTTCTTTTCGGCGCTGCAGGTCGAGCGCAACGTCATGTTCATGATCCTGACGCTGATCGTGCTTGTCGCGGCTTTGAACATCATTTCCGGCCTGATCATGCTGGTGAAGGACAAGAGCAGCGATATCGCCATTCTGCGCACCATGGGCGCCAGCGCCGGCGCGATCATGCGCATCTTCTTCATGACCGGGGCGGCGATCGGGATCGTCGGCACTGTTGCCGGCGTGCTACTCGGCGTCCTCGTCTGCGTCAACATCGAATCCATCCGCCAGTTCTTCTCCTGGATTTCAGGCACGGTGATCTTCAATCCGCAGGTCTATTTCCTCAGCCAGCTGCCGGCCGAGATGCAGCTCAGCGAAACGATCTCGATCGTCGTCATGGCGCTGACGCTCTCCTTCATCGCGACCATCTTTCCGGCCTGGCGCGCCTCCAGGCTCGATCCGGTGCAGGCCCTGCGCTACGAATAAGGAATGCCGCCTTTATGAAACGCAACGTCGTTCTCAATCTTACCGGCGTCGAGCGCCATTACGGGCAGGGCGATACGCTGCTGCCGATCCTGAAGGGCGCGGATTTTTCGATGTCGAAGGGCGAGATTGTCGCCCTCGTCGCCCCCTCCGGCACCGGCAAATCGACCCTGCTGCATATCGCCGGTCTGCTGGAGCACCCGGACGGCGGCGAAGTCAACATCAGCGGCCATGCCTGTGACGGCCTGAGCGATGAGAAACGCACCGCGATCCGCCGCAGCGAAATCGGCTTCGTCTACCAGTTCCACCACCTGCTGCCGGAATTTTCCGCACTTGAGAACATCATGATGCCGCAGCTGATCGCCGGGCTGTCCTGGAAGGAAGCCGGAGAGCGGGCCGGCCAGCTTCTCGATTACATGCGCATCGGCCACCGCGGCGCCCATCGCCCGGGCGAACTTTCCGGCGGCGAGCAGCAGCGCGTGGCCATCGCCCGGGCCGTCGCCAACGCGCCGACCCTGCTTCTTGCCGATGAGCCGACCGGCAATCTCGATCCGGAAACGGCAAGCTACGTCTTCGATGCGCTGGAGGCGCTGGTGCGCCAGTCCGGCCTCGCGGCCCTCATCGCCACCCACAATCACGAGCTCGCTCGCCGCATGGATCGGCGTGTGACGATCTCGGATGGCAAGATCGTCGATTTCTGACACTGAGCTTAAAGCGCGTCGCATGAATCAAGTTTGATGCGACGCGCTTTAGGGATGACCAGCCCGCCGCGATAATCGAGCATATAGGCTTTCCGGTAGCCGACCATGATGCATTCATTGCCGCTGAACCGCTCGCAGTTCCCTTCGCTGTGATCGATATAGTGGCCGAACGGATGATCGAATTCCATTCCGCCGAGAAAGCGCCCCTGCCGATACATCGCTGAAAGTGCCGCCTTGATCACCGCACCGGCGGCAGCACCGTCGATGAGATCCGGTGCGACGATCCAACCGAAATAATTCATCACCCAGACGGGCTCGCCGGCAAACCAGACAACCTCCTGTCCGGCGAAATCGGTGCCGCCGAAATAGCTGTCGAGATAACGCCAGTCGCCGCGCTCATAGCCGATATCGTGGGCGCCCGGCCGGCAGGGCGTACGCGGCACACCGCCGCCGACATAGGTCGCAGCCTTCGCTTCCACGACGAATTCATTGAGCATTGCAATGTCGAGCATATCCCGTTCTCCTCTCGACCGGATGCTCGCAAATATGCTGCGGCATGTAAAGAACAGAAGCAGAACAAAAATGGGGAAGCAGCCGGGTCGCTGTGAGAGGTGGTCTGCCGTTCGAGTAGCCTGTCCGATCCGTCACCGATCGCGAAAGGACAGGAACGGCCCATCGCATCGCTTGACACTCTCATCGATTCGCGAAGCGCGTCCCAGGTTTTTCAAACGCAAGAAAGAAGGAAAAGATTCCTGTTGACAATGGAACATACATCGAACAAATTAAAAACATAACGAGTAAAGGAGAGCCAAATGACTGACATGATCCGTGATATCGCAGCATTCACCTCCATCGCAATGTTCGTTGCCAGCTTCTCGCTCATCGTCATGGCGATCTAAAGTTTTCAGGGGACCGCATGGCAAACATGCGGTCCGGACGCGGGACTTCTTCTGGACATCATCGCCCTCTATGCCGACAATGCGTCCGATTCATTCGGGTGATTGGGAAGGCATGACATGGCGGATATGGCAATGGGTTCAACGGGTGAGGCGATCGGCGGTACGCCGGGCTTCATCCACCTGAGGGTCCACTCCGCCTATTCGCTTCTCGAAGGCGCCTTGCCGCTGAAGAAGATCCTTTACAAGGCGACCGGCGACAGCCAGCCGGCGATCGCCATCACCGATACCAATAATCTGTTCATCGCGCTGGAATTCTCCCAGAAGGCGATGGACGAGGGCCTGCAGCCGATCATCGGTTGTCAGGTCTCGATCGACATGGAAGACGGGTTGGAAACGGAAAAGCGCGGCGGCCAGCAGGCGCTGGTCAAGCTGCCGTCGATCGTTCTTCTCGCCGCCACGGATGCCGGTTACGAACGGCTGGTCGATCTCGTCAGCCGCGCCTATCTCGGCGGTGAAAGCAACCAGGCTGTCCATATCCGCGCCTCCTGGTTGGAGGAGGCCGGTACGGAAGGGCTGATCGCCCTGACCGGTGCCCTGACCGGGCCTGTCGACGCGGCGATCAAGGAGGGCCATCCCGCACAAGGGGAGGCGCGTCTGCTTGCGCTGAAACGTCTCTTCGGCGACAGGCTCTATGTCGAATTGCAGCGGCACGGCACTTACGACAAACGCCACGAGCAGAAGATGATCGGGCTCGCTTATATCAATGACCTGCCGCTGGTTGCGACCAACGAGGCCTTTTTTCCGACACGCGACGATTATGACGCCCATGATGCGCTGATGGCAGTTGCCCACAATGCCATCGTCTCCGACGACAGCCGCTTTCGCCTCACCCCGGACCATTATCTGAAGAGCCGGGCCGAGATGGCCAAGCTTTTTGCCGACCTGCCGGAAGCGCTGGAAAACACGATCGAGATCGCCAAGCGCTGCTCCTTCGTGTTGAAGACGCGAAAGCCGATCCTGCCGCGCTTCACCGGCGCGACCGACGATGCCGAGGAGGCCGAACGCGCCGAGGCGAGCGAATTGCGTCGCCAGGCTGTGGAAGGGCTGGACATGCGGCTTTCGACGCTCGGCATGTCGCCGGGCCACGAGGAAAAGGATTATCGCGAGCGGCTGGATTTCGAACTCAGCGTCATCGAGCGCATGCGTTTTCCCGGTTACTTCCTGATCGTTGCCGACTTCATCAAATGGGCCAAGCAGCACGACATTCCGGTCGGTCCCGGCCGCGGTTCGGGCGCCGGTTCGCTGGTCGCCTACGCTTTGACGATCACCGACGTCGATCCGCTGCGGTTTTCGCTGCTCTTCGAACGCTTCCTCAATCCCGAACGCGTCTCGATGCCGGACTTCGACATCGACTTCTGCCAGGACCGCCGCGAAGAGGTGATCCGCTACGTTCAGGCCAAGTATGGCCGCGAGCAGGTGGCGCAGATCATCACCTTCGGTTCGCTGCAGGCGCGCGCCGCCCTTCGCGACGTCGGCCGCGTGCTTGAGATGCCCTATGGCCAGGTCGACAAGATCTGCAAGCTGGTGCCGAACAATCCGGCCAATCCGACGCCGCTCTCCAAAGCGATCGAGGAGGAGCCGAAGCTGCAGGAGGAGGCGGCGAAAGAGCCTGTCGTCGCGCGCCTGCTCGACATTGCCCAGAAGATCGAGGGGCTTTACCGCCATGCCTCGACGCATGCCGCCGGCATCGTCATCGGCGATCGCCCGCTTTCCAAGCTGGTGCCGATGTATCGCGATCCGCGCTCGGACATGCCGGTCACCCAGTTTAACATGAAATGGGTGGAGCAGGCCGGCCTCGTCAAATTCGACTTCCTCGGCCTGAAGACGCTGACCGTCCTGAAGGTCGCCGTCGATTTCGTCGCCAAGCGCGGCATATATGTCGATCTCGCGGCCATTCCTCTCGATGACAAACTGACCTACGAGATGCTGTCGCGCGGCGAGACGGTCGGCGTGTTCCAGGTGGAAAGTGCCGGCATGCGCAAGGCGCTGATCGGCATGAAGCCGGACTGCATCGAGGACATCATCGCCCTGGTGGCGCTCTACCGTCCGGGTCCGATGGAGAACATCCCGACCTACAATGCCCGCAAGCACGGTGAAGAAGAGCTGGAATCGATCCATCCGATGATCGACCACCTGCTCAAGGAAACCCAGGGGGTCATCGTCTACCAGGAACAGGTGATGCAGATCGCCCAGGTCCTGTCCGGTTACTCGCTCGGAGAGGCCGACCTTCTGCGCCGCGCCATGGGCAAGAAGATCAAGGCCGAGATGGACCAGCAGCGCGAACGCTTCGTCGTCGGCGCCGTCAAGAACGGCGTCTCGAAGCCGCAGGCCGACAATATTTTCGAACTGCTGGCGAAGTTCGCCAATTACGGCTTCAACAAGTCGCATGCCGCCGCCTACGCCATCGTCTCCTACCAGACGGCGTATATGAAGGCGCATTATCCGGTCGAATTCCTCGCCGCCTCGATGACGCTCGACATGTCCAACACCGAAAAGGTCAATGATTTCCGCCAGGATGCCAAGCGCCTCGGCATCGAGGTGATCGCCCCTTCGGTGCAGACCTCCTTCCGCCATTTCCAGACCGGCGACAACCGCATCTATTACGCGCTGGCCGCCCTCAAGGGGGTCGGCGAATCCGCCGTCGACCACATCGTCGAGGTGCGTGGAGACAAGCCCTTTGCCGGCATCGAGGATTTCTGCCTGCGCATCGATCCGCGCCAGGTCAACCGCCGCGTGCTCGAAAGCCTGATCTTTGCCGGCGCCTTCGATTGTTTCGGCACCGATCGCGCCCAGCTTTCGGCCGGGCTCGACCGTATCCTCGGTTATGCCCAGCGCGCCCAGGAGAACAAGCTGAGCGGCCAGTCCGATATTTTCGGCAGCACGCTGACCTCGGGGCCCGAGAAGATCTCCCTGCCGCCGTTTTCGCCCTGGCTTGCCTCCGAGCGGCTGCTCAAGGAATTCCAGGTGCTGGGCTTCTATCTCACCGCCCACCCGCTCGATTCCTACAACAACCTCCTGCAGAAGATGCGGGTGCAGACCTTTGCCGAGTTTTCCCAAGCGATCAAACAGGGCGCCTTCAATGCGCGCCTCGCCGGCACCGTCATTTCGAAGCAGGAGCGCAAGACCCGCACCGGCAACAAGATGGGCATCATCGTCTTTTCCGATTCCTCGGGCCAGTTCGAGGCCGTGCTGTTTTCGGAAATGCTGAACCAGTATCGCGACGTGCTGGAGTCGGGAAAATCCTTCGTGCTGACCGCCACCGGCGAGGAGCGGCCGGAGGGCATCGGCCTTCGCATCCAGACGATCCAGTCGCTGGAGGAAAAGTCGCTGCAGATGCAGAAGGCGCTGCGCGTTTATGTCAGAGATTCCGGGCCGCTGAAGATGGTCGCCAGCCATCTCAATGCCAGGGGCGATGGCCTCGTTTCCTTCATCGTCATCAAGGAGGAGGGCAAACGTGAGGTGGAAGTGGCACTGGCTGAGAAATACCGCATCACGCCGGAGATCGCCGCCGCTCTCCGCGCCGCCCCCGGCGTCGTCGATGTCGAGCTTGTCTAATGACGATGCGCATCACGTTGGGTGATGGTTATCACCCCGGGAAATGATCAACCCCGGGTGATGGTGATGAAATCCGTGCCTTCGCCGGTATCCCGGCCAAGGCCGGTATCGGAGATCGTCAGTGTCGAGCCGGGCGCGATCAGCGCCTCGATTCTGCGGCGGGTCTCCTCCGGGATCGCGACGCGGCTGAGCGACCGGGCAATCGGCCTGCCGCTGACGATCGAGCTTTCCTGATTGGTGACGCCGAGCCGCTTCATCGTCTCGCGCGAGAGATTGTTTTCGAGCGTGATGCCGAGCCAATCCGCCGTGCCGGCCTTTTCATCGAGGGCATGCAGCGTGAAGAAATGCGTGCCGAGCGCCAAGCCCGGATCGGCGATCGTCACCGGCGCTTCGAAGATCGGCTTAAACGCCCGGCGCACCATGATGACGCCGTTCGGCGGCTCGCCCTTGCCTGTGGCGGCATAGACGGATTTGAGCAGCGTGTCGGAGATGAGGCTCCTGTCGCCGGCAAATTCCGCCGGCCGCAGCGTCTTGAATGCCTTGATCGCTTGCACGGTCGCCGGCCCGAGCAACCCGTCCGGATCGCCGGCGGAAAAGCCGAGCTGGTTGAGCAGGGTCTGGATGTCGATCACCGTCTCGCGCAACGTGCGGCGGGTGATCAGCATACTGATCGGTTCGGATGGCCGCTCGGCTTCGGGCGCTGCAACCGGCGGCGCTGCCGGCATCGGCATCGCAGCCGTGTCGTTCATCGCCACCTGCACCGGTGTGCCCGGGCTGTCCGGCATCGAAGGCCGCAGTTCGACATCCGAAAGCAGCAGCATCGGCGCCGGCGCCTCTGGATGGAAAAGGGTCGGATGGTCGATCGGCTGCGGCACCACTTCGCCGTCGCTGATGATGACGGGAATGCCGGGCTCGGTCATCCCGTAAAGCTTTTTTGCAAAAGCGCCGGGCATGCGCACGCAGCCATGCGAGGCCGGATAACGCGGCACGGAATTGGATTCGTGCAGCGCAATGCCCGACCATGTCAGCCTTTGCATGAAGGGCATCGGCGCGTTCGAATAGAGATTGGATTCATGGTATTTCTGCTTTTCGAGCACCGAGAAGATGCCGCTCGGCGTCGTGTGCCCGTCCTTGCCGGTCGAGACCTTCGAGGTCGCGACGACCTCGGTGCCGTCATAGACCGCAAGCGACTGCTTGTCCTTCGAGACGATGATCTGCAGCGTGCGCGCATCCGCGGCAAGAGCGGGGTGCACGAGTGCGGTGGCCGACAGCAAGCCGAGGCCGAAGACGAGACGCGAGAACATGATAGCCAACCATACGCAATACTTGCCCGGCACATTATGGGACGAAGTTTAAGGAAGATTTTATGGGCCGCACGACGGCCCAGGCTCACGCGTTAAAGCATGTCGCGCAAAAGTGTGCCGCGGTTTTGCGGCAACGACATGCGTAAAAACAAAGAGCTAAAGCGCAAGGAGCGATCTGAAAGATCGCGACGCGCTTTAGTGATCGCGCTTGCCGCTGCCGAAGGTGTAGCCGGTCTCGACAGTGTTCTTGCCGAACTTGTCGCGCAGCTTGTCCATCGCCGCTTCGGCGGCCGCCCGCCGGCCCGATTGCCGGTCGATGAGATCGGGCGGATCGGCACGGGCGGCATCGCCGAGATCGGTGACGCCGATGCCGAGCAGCCGGAACTTCGTGCCGTCGGTTTCTTTTTCGAGAAGCTCGAGCCCGATGCGAAAGATCCGGTCGGCAAGCTGGGTCGGGTCTTCGAGCTTGCGATTGCGCGTGCGTAACTTGAAGTCGGCGGTCTTCATCTTCAGGACCACGGTCTGGCCGGCGATGTCGTTTTTCTTCAGCCGCCAGGAGACCTTTTCCGAAAGATTGCGCAGGATCGGCACCAGATCGTCATAACGCCAGATGTCGTCGAAGAAGGTGGTCTCCGATGAAACGCTCTTGGCCGCATCGTTGAGATGCACTTCACGGTCGTCGATCCCGCGCGACAGCCGGGCGAGCCGCTGGCCGATGCTGCCGTAGCGACGCATCAGGTCGTTTTCCTCCATCTGCTGCAACTGGCTGATGGTGCGGATGCCGTCCGCCTCCAGCGTCGCCGCAAAGGCCTTGCCGACGCCCCAGATCGTGGTCACCGGACGCGGCGCCAGAAACTCGACCGCTTCCTCACGGCCGATGACGGAAAAGCCGCGTGGCTTCTGCAGGTCCGAGGCGACCTTGGCGAGGAATTTGCAATAGGAAAGCCCGACCGACACGCTGATGCCGATCTCCTTTTCGACCCGGCGGGCGAATTTGGCGAGTGTGCGGGCCGGCGGATCGTGATGCAGCCTTTCGGTGCCGCCAAGCTCCAGGAAGGCCTCGTCGATCGACAGCGGCTGCACCAGCGGCGTCAGATCCTGCATCATGGCGCGCACCTGGCGCCCGACCCGGACGTATTTTTCCATGTCCGGGCGGATGACGGTCGCCTCGGGGCAGGCTTCCAGCGCCTTGAACATCGGCATCGCCGACCGCACGCCGTGGATGCGGGCGATATAGCAGGCGGTGGAGACGACGCCGCGCTTGCCGCCGCCGATGATCACAGGCTTGTCGGTAAGGTCCGGATTGTCGCGTTTTTCGACGGCCGCGTAGAAGGCGTCGCAATCGATATGCGCAAGCGTCAAGGCATAGAGCTCGCGATGGCGCACCAGACGCGGGCTGCCGCAGGACAGGCAACGGCGCGCCTCGCCCTTCTGCTCGGCAAGGCAGTCGCGACAGAAGCCGGGTGTCTTGTCGGGCGCGGGCGTCATCATGAGAACAAAGGTTGAACGCCGCGACACTACGCCTTAAGCTTCCGAGTCTCAAGAGAGGCGGGAGCTTTGCCTTTGGATAACGATCTTCGTTTCGAGCCGGTAACGGCAGAACGCTGGGACGATTTCGAAACTCTGTTCGGGCCGCAGGGTGCCTTCTACAATTGCTGGTGCGTCGCGTTGCGCCTGCCGCATGCGATCAGAACGAAGATGGCGGCCGACGAGCGCAAGGTGCATATGCACGACCGGATCAAGGCCGGGCCGCCGCCGGGCATTCTCTGTTATGCCGACGGGGCGCCGGTCGCCTGGGTGCAGGTCGGGCCGCGCCATGACGTGCCGCAGTTCAATTCGCCGCGCACGGTCTCGCGGCCGCTGGATGACGGCGATGCGGACGATCCGTCGATCTGGGCCGTCAGCTGCTTCTTCCTGCTGCCGCGCTTGCGCGGCAAGGGCATGAGCCATCGCCTGCTTTCCCTGGCGATCGATCATGCACGGCGCCAGGGCGCACGGTTGCTCGAAGCCTGTCCGATCGACCATGTGAAGCAGTCGAAATCGGTGACGCTGTGCATCGGCTCGACGGCGATCTTCGATGCGGCCGGTTTCGAGACGGTGGCGCGGCGCAAGGACGGCCGTCCGCTCATGCGGCTGGAACTGCAGGGCTGAAAGCGCCGGCAAGGAAATGCGCCTCGATCAGCGCGGCGGCATGATTCCAGTCGCTGACGCGGGTGATGTCGTCGGCTGCTGCCGGCGCGAAACGATGGACAGGAGAGTCGGGCATCAGGTGAATCAGCAGGCAATCGGCAACATGTTCCCTAACGGAATGAAGATTGCGCGCCATATCATCGATGAAGACGACGGGAAGGGAGCGGCTGGCATGCAATGCGTGAACGATCGGCCCCTTGGGCTCTTCGCTGGCAAGCAGCGGAAAAAGCAGGCCCATCCTGTCGAGCAGGCGGCGGCGCTGGTCGTGGAACCGCGGCTGCATGGCCGTCAAGAAAAGCACGTCGGCGGCCTCAGAAAGCCGGCCGAGCGTTTCGACGACTCGATCGAGCGGCGTCTGCCACAGCTCCTGCGCCTCGAAGAACTCTTCAATCAGCCGGCTCACCCGCTGATCCTCGATCTCGGCGCCATCCGCCTGCGAGACGATGTTGCCGTGGAGCCGGAACGAGCGCGGCAGGAAGGCATGACCCTGGCTTTCAAGGAAAAGCTGGAACGGGCCGATGAACTGCAGCACGACATCGTCGACGTCGCAGACGATCAGCGGCCGTTCGCCGAGTCGGATATGCGAGATATCGAGTTCCGTTATGCCGGTCACCGTCAGTATTCCCCGGAATCGAGCCCGGGCGAGGAGAAATGCTGCCAGGCGGCGGTGACCGTTTCCGGGCTGATGCCGCTCGCCGCGCAGAAAGCCATCGCTGTCGGTTCGTGGTTCATCAGGAAATCCATCATGCCGGCGAGAAAGCCGGGATCGTTGACGGCGCTGCGCACCTGGCCGGGCGCAACACCGGTGAGCGCGAGGAAGCGGCCGAACATGTCGGGATCGTCGGCGAGCCAGCCGAGCACGGCGATCGCGGTCGCGTGCGGGTCGGCGGCCGGTTGTTTCGAAGTCTTGAAGTTGCTTTGCATTTCGAGGGGTAAGTTACCTTTTCTTCAACCAAATACCGCTAGCGTGCGCTATCGGTTTCACGGAGCTCTTGTCCGCATGTGGCTTTCTCATGGGACAAACCGCTGCGCGAACGGACGTAGGGACAGCTTGTCATGCCCAAACAGGTGATGATTGTAGAAGATAACGAGCTCAACATGAAGCTCTTTCGCGACCTCATCGAGGCGTCCGGTTATACGACGATCCAGACCAGAAACGGCATGGAGGCGCTCGATCTGGCGCGCAAGCATCGCCCCGACCTCATCCTGATGGATATTCAGCTTCCCGAGGTCTCGGGCCTCGAAGTCACGAAATGGCTGAAGGAAGACGATGAGCTGCACGTGATTCCCGTCATCGCCGTCACGGCTTTCGCGATGAAGGGCGACGAGGAGCGGATCCGCCAGGGCGGCTGCGAAGCCTATGTTTCCAAGCCGATCTCGGTTCCGAAATTCATCGAGACGATAAAGACCTATCTGGGCGATGCCTGACGCATCGGAAAGACAGCTATGACTGCGCGAATACTGGTGGTTGACGATATTCCGGCCAATGTGAAGCTGCTCGAAGCGCGGCTGCTTGCGGAGTATTTCGACGTGATGACCGCAGCTGACGGCTACACGGCGCTGGCGATCTGCGAGCGCAACCAGGTCGATCTGATCCTGCTCGACATCATGATGCCCGGCATCGACGGTTTCGAGGTCTGCGAGCGGCTGAAGGCCAACCGCAAGACCGCCCATATTCCTGTCGTCATGGTCACGGCATTGGATCAGCCGGCCGACCGCGTCCGCGGTCTGAAGGCCGGCGCCGACGATTTTCTCACCAAGCCGGTCAACGATCTTCAGCTGATCTCACGGGTGAAGAGCCTGCTGCGGTTGAAGACGTTGAGCGATGAGCTGCGCATCCGCGCCGACACCGCCCACACGATGGGCATCGACGACCTCATGCGGGCAGGCGAGGGCCGCGCCGACGAGACCGGTCAGATCCTGCTCGTCGACGGCCGCGCCAATTCGCAGGAGCGCATCATCAAGGCGCTGAAGCCCGTCGCCGACGTGCTTGCCCTGTCCGATCCGCAGGCAGCGCTCTTCGAGGCGGCCGAAAGCGCGTTCGATCTCGTCATCGTCAACGCCAATTTCGACGATTACGATCCGCTGCGCCTCTGCTCGCAGCTGCGCTCGCTGGAGCGGACCCGCTTTCTGCCGATCCTGATCATCACCGAGCAGGGCGCGGACGAGATGGTCGTGCGTGCGCTCGATCTCGGCGTCAACGACTACATCATCCGCCCGGTCGATCCCAACGAGCTGGTTGCCCGCAGTCTGACGCAGATCCGTCGCAAGCGCTGCAACGACCGCCTGCGCGCCAGCGTCAAGCAGACGATCGAGCTTGCCGTGACCGATCCGCTGACCGGCCTCTATAACCGGCGTTATCTCGACAATCACCTGAACGTGCTCTTCAACCGTTCGATGGCGCGGGGCCGGCCGCTTTCGGTGCTGATCACCGATATCGACCGCTTCAAGCAGGTGAACGACACCTATGGCCATGACGGCGGCGACGAAGTGCTGCGGGAGTTTGCCAATCGTGTCCGCTCGACCATTCGCGGCGCCGATCTCGCTTGCCGCTACGGCGGTGAGGAGTTCGTCGTCGTCATGCCGGATACTTCGCCGGAAATTGCCGCCGCTGTCGCCGAGCGACTACGCGCGGCCGTCGAAAACGCGCCCTTCAGGCTGAAACACGCGGGAGAGGAGCTGAATGTCACCGCTTCCTTCGGCATCGCTTCGCGCATCGGCTCGGTGCTGACCCCGGATCAGCTGATGAAGCAGGCCGATCTTGCGCTTTACGAAGCCAAAAATACGGGCCGCAATCGCGTCGTCGCTGCGGCCGCCTGACGAATCAGCTGCCGCCATATGTGCCGTTTAGGGGTTATCCACTGTGGTAAGCGGATTATTACCGATTTTTAATGCTCCCCCGCACAGAGCGGCGTGAAAAATTTGCAATCAAATAGCCCAAAAATGGATTTCCGGCTTTGCTGCGGATGTGCCGCTGCCCGATAGTCCTGAAAGCATCGGGCCATAGCTAAAAATATAATGGTGACTATAAAAAACGCCTTCTGCCGATGGGGGGAAATAGAGCGCCGCCGCACCACCTCACCTAGGGGAAGGGCAGGGGTAAATTATTACGTTATATTGTCGAATTTCTTCGAAGGCTCAGCGTCTAGGCTTCGGCCACAAGCAGATCGGATAAATCTTTGTATGTCCCAAAACTGGACTTTTAACCATAGAATCAAGTCTAGAAAAATCATCATTAAGAATTTGTTGATTTTCTTTCATTTTTGCGCAAATTATCGGCTCATAAGAGAAGCGCTCCCGCTGAGGAGTTGTCGATACCCCATGATGCTCAGGTCCGCCGCATCTCCTGGGTCGTGGGGTCGGTCGGCTAGTAGGCAAGTTATAGCGGTTCCTCGTGCCGTTTTGCATGCTGGCCGACCCCTTTTCCAAAAAACGCCGCCACTTCCCGAAGATGGAAGGGCGGCGTTTTTCTGTTTGCGCTGTCATCGTCAAGAGCGCCAATTCGGGCAATAAAAAACGCGCAACCCGAGGGCGCGCGCTTTTTGCAAAATCCGGAGATCAGGCGATTACTTGATCTTGGTTTCCTTGAACTCGACGTGCTTCCTAGCAATCGGGTCGTACTTCGTCTTCGTCATCTTGTCCGTCATCGTACGGCTGTTCTTCGTCGTGACGTAGAAGAAACCGGTGTCGGCTGTCGACAGCAGCTTGATCTTGATTGTTGTAGCCTTGGCCATGGTCGTCCTGCCTTTAAGAAAATGAAAGCCGTGGAAGCCGGATGGGCTCCACGGCAAATTCTGGCGCGAAACTACGAATCCCGCCCGAAAAGTCAAGTCCGTTTTCGAATGAACATCAGTCTGATGCCGGAAAGTAGGGCATAGAGGCCGAAGAAGGCGGCAATCGCCCAGGCAAAACCGTTATTTCCGGCGACATCGATCGCCGCACCGATTGCCTGCGGCCCGGCCACGGTTCCCATCGCATAACAAAAGACGAAGGCGGCATTGGCGGCCGCAAGGTCGGAGCCCGTCAGCCGCGAGCCGAGATGGCTGAGACCGACCGTATAAAGGCCGGAGACGCAGCCGCCCCAGAAAAGCAGGAGCCCGGCCATCAGCAGCCAGTTGTCGACCAACAGCGGCAGCATCATCGATCCGACGAAGCCCATCAGCGCCATGCCGGCCAGAAGCGGCCGCTTGTCGGGGATGCGGTCGGAGAGCAGGCCGAGCGGAATCTGGAAGATGACATTGCCGACGCCCATCATGGTGAGCAGAAGTGCCGCCTGCGATTCGGTGAAATGGGCGCGCACGGCAAAGATCGGGAAAAGTGACAGGCCGCCCGCTTCGACCGCGCCGAAGATGAAGACGGCCGCCGTTGCCGTCGGCACCAGGAAAACGTAGCGCATGAAATGCAGCTCCGGTTTTTCCTCGAGCACCGGGCTCTCGTCACGGGCGATGAAGATCGGAATGGCGGCAAGCAGGATAGCGCCGGCGCCGATCAGGAAGGGAAAGATGCCGTCGCTGCCAAGGATCGAAAACAAGAGCGGCCCGGCCGCAAAGCCGAGGGAAAGCACCGTCGCATAAATGCCGAGCACGAAGCCGCGCTTGGACGGCGGCGAGGCGGCATTGATCCAGAATTCGGAGAGAATGAACAGCGTCGTCGTCGCGCCGTGAAAAGCGAAACGCAACGGAAACCACATCCAGAAATCCTGGGCATAATAAAAACCGAGTGCACTCAGCGCCGAAATCAGCACTGCCCAGAGCATGGTCGGCGCAACGCCGTATTTATGGGCGAGCCTGGTGGTGATGGGCGCGGCGGCCATCGCCGCGACGCCTGCCATCGCCGTGTTGAGCCCGATCAAGGTGGACGAAATGCCGCGTTTTTCCAAGATGATGCTGAGAAGCGGGAGCCCGAGGCCGATTGCTATGCCAACGGCTGAGATGGACGAGATGGCTGCCACCAGAGAAGGCCAATGGATTTCCTCGACATCGCCCGGTGTGCCGTTTCTCGGCTGAGACATTTATCCATCCTTAGAAAGCTGCGCGAGCGAAGCGGCCGGTGCCCGTCGAACAGATAGACACAGACGTGCCAAATCCGGGTGTCGGATGCCGCTTCGCAGTATTTCCGATGTGAGTGACCATCTGCGGAATGTAAAGCCCGTTCGGCCAAGAAATGCTTACCATGTCGGGTTGAGGATCGTCGGCTGCCGCATTCGGGTGGTGGTCGGTGGAGCGCTGGCACTACACGGTAAATATGTCTGGAAGGTGAAAGCGATCAGTCCGGGCGTTCGGGGATGTCATAATCGTCCGGACCGTCGCTCTCGCCGCCGAAACCGTGCATGCGCAGCGCCCATTGCAGGCCGATGACGCCGCCCTTGATCGGCTGGATCGAGGCAAGCGCGGTGATGACGGTGATCGGCGCCCAGATGGCAATATGCGCCCATACCGGCAGCATGAAGGTCAGGTCGGTCAGCATATAGCCGCCGACCACGACGTGGCCGAGAACGAGGATGACGATATAAGGCGGCAGGTCGTCGGCGCGTTGGTGATGCATCGCCTCACCGCAGGCCGCGCAATGATCGACCGGCTTCAGGAAGGAGCGGAAAAGTTTGCCGCTGCCGCAGGCCGGGCAGCGGTTCATCAGCCCGCGCAGGATGGAGCGTCCCAGCGGACGCTCGGCCTCGGGCCTGCCGCCGTAGCGGACGACCGGTTCGGTCGGTGTGCTCATCGTATATTCCTCTTCAGGCCGCATGGGCTCGTGAATATGGCCCAATGCCGCTTTCGGACACCTGGAACATTTCAATGCCGCCCGCGTGGTGGCCTCGTTCCCGGCTTCTTGCGAACCTGGCCCCGGTCGCGGCGGCCGGCTTTGTGGAAGGAGCGCACCGCCGTCGGCATCTCGCGCCCTTCGCTGACCATCTCGAAACGCAGCGCCCCGGCAAGCGGGATTGCTTCGGCAAGCTTCACCGTGACGTTGTCGCCAAGGCGATAGCCGAGCCCCGTCCGTTCACCCGAGAGCGCCTGATGCGCCTCGTCATAGATGAAATAGTCACTGCCGAGCGTCGATATGGGGACGAAACCGTCCGCACCATACTCCGGCAGAGCGACAAAAAGCCCGGATTTCGTAACACCCGAGACTCGCCCGGCAAATTCCTCGCCGACTCGGCCGCTGAGATGATGCGCGATCAGCCGGTCGACCGTCTCACGCTCGGCCGCCATGGCCCGGCGCTCGAAGGTCGAAATTTCCGCGGCGACATCGTCGAGGCCTGCCTCTTCCTCTGTCGTGATGCCGCCTTCGCCGAAGCCGAGCGAGCCGACGAGGGCGCGATGCACGATGAGATCGGCGTAACGGCGGATCGGCGAGGTGAAATGCGCGTATTTCATCAGGTTGAGGCCGAAATGGCCGATATTCTCCGGGCCGTAGATCGCCTGGCTCTGCGAGCGCAGCACCATCTCGTTGACCATGGTCTGGTGCGGCGTGCCGTCCGCCTTCGCCAGAATGCCGTTGAAGTTGTTGGCGCGCATATTGCCGCCCTTGGCAAGTGGGATGCCGAGCGTCGCCAGGAACTCGCGCAGGATTTCCTGCTTGGCAAGCGTCGGGCCGTCATGGATGCGGTAGATCAGCGGCTGGCGTTTCTTTTCCAGCGTCTCGGCGGCTGAGACATTCGCCTGGATCATCATCTCTTCAATCAGCTTGTGCGCATCGAGCCGCGGCGGCACATGGACCCGGTCGACGGTGCCGTCGGATTTCAGCAGGATCTTGCGCTCCGGCATGTCGAGTTCCAGCGGCTGGCGCCGGTCGCGTCCGCGCTTCATCACCGCATAGGCGTGCCAGAGCGGCTTCAGGATCGGCTCGAGCATCGGCCCGGTCTTATCGTCGGGCGTGCCGTCGATCGCCGACTGGGCCTGCTGGTAGGAGAGTTTGGCCGCGCTCTTCATCATGACGCGATGAAATGTGTGGCCGATCTTGCGGCCTTCCCCGGAAAAGCTCATGCGCACGGCGAGCGCCGGGCGGTCGACGCCCTCCTTCAGCGAGCAGAGATCGTTTGAAATGCGCTCCGGCAGCATCGGCACGACGCGATCCGGGAAATAGACCGAGTTGCCGCGCTTCAGCGCCTCGCGGTCGAGCGGCGACTTTGGGCGGACATACCAGGAGACGTCGGCAATCGCCACGGTGACGATGACGCCGCCGGGGTTGTCGGGCGAGGGGTCGAGTTCGGCATAGACGGCGTCGTCATGGTCCTTGGCATCGGCCGGATCGATGGTGATCAGCGGCACGTCGCGCCAGTCCTCGCGATGCGACATCGTCGCGGGTTTTGCGTCCTCCGCCTCGGCGATAACGGCGGGCGGGAAGACATGCGGAATGCCATGCGCATGGATGGCGATCATCGAGATCGCCTTTTCCGAGCCGACGGAGCCGACGACGGATAGAACCTTGGCGCGCGGCAGACCGAAGCGGCCGAGGCGGGCGACTTCGATCTCGACCAGGTCGCCGTCTTTTGCGCCGCCGGTGAAGTCTGGATCGATCACCATCTCCTCACCGCGTCGCTCGATCGGCAGCAGCCGGCCGCCGCCGCCGGGCGCCGTGCGGAAAACACCCATCGAGGCGCCGCGGCGCCTATCGATCACCTTGATGATCCGGGCCGTATAGGCCGGCCCTCCGCGATCTACGGCCGGGAAGATCTTCGCCAGGATGCGGTCGCCGAGGCCTGCGACCGGTGCCTTGCCCTTGCCCTGGCGGCCTGCGGGCGATTGCTGGCGGATGGAGACGGCGGGCGCGACACCCTGATCCTCGGGCCATTCCGCTGGCCGCCCGATCAGATCGCCGTCCTTGTCGCGCGTGGTGATATCGAGAACGGTGACCGGCGGCAGTGCGCCGGGGCGGATCAGCGACTTGCGGTTCTTCCGCAGCATGCCTTCCTGCTCGAGTTCCTGCAGCAGGTGCTTGAGCTCGACGCGGCTGTCGCCCTTCAGGCCGAAAGCCTTGGCGAGTTCCCGCTTGGAAGCTTTCTGCGGATGATCGGCGATGAAGCGTAGGATCACCTCGCGCGACGGCAGCGCGCCGTGGACGATATTCAGCGGCTCGACGGCGGGAGCATCCTTGCCGGCACGGCCGATCTTGCCGGGGCGCTTGCCCGCAGGGTTCGTTCTGTCGCGCGGTATTCTGCTCACGTCAGCTCTTTTTCGATTTCGCGGGCGCTTTCGCCTTCGTTGCCTTCGGCTTGGCCGCCGTCTTGGTGGTCTTGGCTTCGGCGGCCGCCGCCTTCGGCTTTGCTTTCGCCTTGCTCGTCTTGCCGGCGGGCGCCTTGCCGGCCTTCTCCGTGATCAGCGCAAGCGCCTCCTCGACGGTGATCGCCTGCGGATCCTTGCCCTTCGGCAGGGTGGCATTGACCTTGCCCCAGTTGACGTAAGGCCCGTATTTGCCGTCGCGAACGGTGATTGCGCCGCCGTCCGGATGATCGCCGAGTGTCTTCAGCGCCGCCGGCGTGCCGCGCGAACCACGGCCCGGTGCCTGGTTTGCCTTTTCGGCAATGACGGTCACGGCGCGGTTGAGGCCGACCGAGAACACGTCCTCGATCGTTTCCAGATTGGCATAGGAACCGTCATGCAGCAGGAACGGCCCATAGCGGCCGATGCCCGATGAGATCATCTTGCCGGTTTCGGGATGTTTGCCGATATCGCGCGGCAGTGAAATCAGCGCCATGGCCTTTTCGTAGTCGATGTCCTCAGGCTTCCAGCCCTTCGGCAGCGAAGCGCGTTTGGCCTCCTTGCCGTCGCCGCGCTGGATATAGGGTCCGAAGCGGCCGGAACGCAGCGTCAGTTCCTCGCCGGTCGTCGGATCGGTGCCGAGGTTCTTCGGTTCGTTGAGGGCGGCACCATCCGCTTCTCCGCCGTTTTCGGAGGAGAGCTGGCGCGTGTAATTGCATTCCGGATAGTTCGAGCAGCCGACGAAGGCGCCGTACTTGCCGAGCTTCAGCGACAGGTTACCGGTGCCGCAAACCTGGCAGATCCGGGGATCGCTGCCGTCCTCGCGCTTCGGGAAGACCAGCGGCGCCAGCGCCTCGTTCAGCGAATCGAGCACATTGGTGACGCGCAGTTCCTTGGTGTCTTCGATCTGGGCGAAGAAATCTTTCCAGAAATCGCGCAGCACCTGCTTCCAGTTCAACTCGCCGGCGGAAATCCGGTCGAGCTTTTCCTCGAGATCGGCAGTGAAGTCGTATTCGACATATTTGGTGAAGAAGCTTTCAAGGAAGGCCGTCACCAGCCGGCCCTTGGCCTGCGGGATCAGCTTGCGCTTGTCGATCGTCACATAGTCGCGGTCGCGCAGCGTCGCCAGCGTCGCTGCATAGGTGGAGGGGCGGCCGATGCCGAGCTCTTCCATCTTCTTGATCAGCGAGGCTTCCGAGTAGCGCGGCGGCGGCTCGGTGAAATGCTGGGTCGAATTGATCTTCTGCTTGGCGAGCGTCTCGCGCGCATTGATCTCCGGCAGGCGGCCATCCTCGTCGCCGTCGTCGCTCTGCTCGCCGTCTTCCTTCTGATCGGTATAGGCGGCGATAAAGCCATCGAAGCGGATGACCGAGCCGACGGCGCGCAGCCCGGCCTTCTCGCCCTTGTTGTCGGCGGTGATTTCAGCCGTGGTGCGCTCGATTTCGGCCGAGGCCATCTGGCTGGCGATGCCGCGCTTCCAGATCAGGTCGTAGAGCCGGATTTGGTCGGCATCGAGGAATTGGCGCACGCGGTCGGGCGAGCGGTAGAAATCGGTCGGGCGGATCGCTTCGTGCGCCTCCTGGGCGTTCTTGGCCTTGGTGGAATAGAAGCGGGCCTTTTCGGGCATGTAACGCTCGCCGAACTGGTCGACGATGGCGCGGCGCGCGGCATCGATCGCCTCGGGCGCCATCTGCACGCCGTCGGTTCGCATATAGGTGATGAGACCGACGGTCTCGCCGCCGATATCGACCCCTTCATAGAGCTTCTGGGCGATTTGCATGGTGCGCGAGGCGGAGAAGCCGAGATTGGAGGAGGCGGCCTGCTGCAAGGTCGAGGTCGTAAATGGCGGTCCCGGATTGCGCTTGACCGGCTTGGCCTCGACTGTGTCGACGACATAGCTCGCGCCGTCCAGCAACGCCTTCAGGCGGCCCGCATCCTCGCCGTTGCCAATCGCGCGCGGCGGCAGCCGCTTGCCGTTGGCGGAAACCAGCCTTGCCTCGAACTCGTCGCCGCGCGGCGTCTTCAGAAGTGCTGAGATGTTCCAGTATTCTTCCGAAATGAAGCGCTCGATTTCGGATTCGCGGTCGCAGACGAGGCGAAGCGCCACCGACTGGACGCGGCCGGCCGAGCGTGCGCCGGGTAGCTTGCGCCAGAGGACCGGCGAAAGATTGAAGCCGACGAGATAGTCGAGGGCGCGGCGCGCCAGATAGGCGTCGACCAGCGGCACGTCGATGTCGCGCGGATCGGCCATCGCGTCGAGCACCGCCTTCTTGGTGATCGCGTTGAAGACGACGCGCTTGACCGGCTTGCCGTTCAGCACCCGCTTCTTGTTCAGCATATCGAGGACGTGCCAGGAAATCGCTTCGCCTTCGCGATCCGGGTCGGTCGCGAGAAACAGGCCGTCGGAAGATTTCACCGCGTCGGCGATTTCCTTCATCCGCTTGGCTGAGGCCCCGTCGACCTCCCAAAGCATTTCGAAATCCTGATCGGGGAGGACCGAGCCGTCCTTGGCAGGCAGATCGCGCACATGGCCGAAGGAGGCGAGCACTTTGTATCCCGAACCCAGATACTTGTTGATCGTCTTGGCCTTGGCAGGCGATTCCACCACTACAACATTCATGATGATTCTCTAAAAAAGGAAACGACGCCAGCGTTGAAACCAGCGCAACACACACCGCAACATGGATGCCGGCCCTCCGACATGGACAGGGAAATCGCTGCGGTCAAGGGGTTAGCTACAATTTTACGTCTTGCGGCTGCTGCAAAGCGGCCGGCCCGTATCGCGCAAAGCTCAGTCGGAAAGCGAGATGAGACCGCCCTGATGCCGGTGCAGCCTGCCTGCTATGTCGAGTTCCAGCAGGATCAGATAGACTGAGGATGCCGACAGGCCAGTGTGGCGGAAAATATCGTCGATCTCGACCGGCGTCGGCCCGAGCGCATCGATGATGCGGTTGCGATCCGTATCGCCGGGCGGCATCGTCATTGCCCCGCCGTCACGCGGCGGCTCCTCCGCCATCGACGACGGGAACAGCTCGAATTGCACAAGCGGCGCCAAGGCCTCGATGACATCGGCGGGTGCGGTGACGATCGAAGCGCCGTCCTTGAGCAGGCCGTTGGTGCCATGGCAGCGCGGATCGAGCGGTGAGCCCGGTACGGCAAATACCAGCCGGCCGAACTCGCCGGCAAGGCGTGCGGTGATCAGCGATCCCGAGCGCGTTGCCGCTTCCACCACGACGAGGCCAAGCGCGATGCCGGCGATCAGCCGGTTCCGCCGCGGGAAATCGCGGGCGCGGGGCTCCCAGCCGAAAGGCATCTCGCTCACCGCCAGGCCGTTGCCGCCGGTGATCTCCTCGAGCAGACCGATATTCTCCGGCGGATAGGGCTGGTCGAGTCCGCCGGCAAGGGCCGCGATCGTGCCCGTCTCCAGACTTGCCCGGTGCGCCGCGGTATCGATGCCGCGCGCGAGGCCCGAGACCACGGTATATCCAGCCCGGCCGCAGTCGCGCGCCACCATCGCCGCGAGTTTGGCGCCGGCGATAGAGGCGTTGCGCGACCCGACGATGCCGACGGCCGGTCGTTTGGCGGCGGCAAGCGTGCCCTTGACGGCCAGCAGCGGCGGCGCGTCGTCGATCTGCTTCAGCGCTTGCGGATAGTCCGGCTCGCCAATGCCGACGAAGCGGGCGCCGAAACGATGCGCCGCCTCCAGTTCCCGATGTGCCTCGGCCTCGCTGGCGATGCGGATTGCCCGCGTGGCGCCGCCGCGCACCGAAAGCTCCGGCAGTGCCGCAAGCGCTGCCTCGGCCGAACCGAAATGATTGATGAGGTCGCGAAAGGTCGCAGGACCGATATTGTCGGAACGGATAAGGCGCAGCCAGGCAATTCTCTGCCGTTCGCTCAGCACAGTGCCTTTTGGTCCCGCGCTCAGCGCATCCATTATCCCTTTGCCCCGATCTTGCTTTCCGTCCCGCCCATCAGGCGGGAGATATTCGCCCTGTGCTTCCAATAGGAGATCAGCGTCATGATCGCCATGACGGCCGCAACCTTTTCGTTGCCCAGTATCCACAGCGCAACCGGAATGACAAGCATGGCGACCAGCGCCGACAGCGAGGAGTAGCGGGTGGTGAAGGCGATTGCCAGCCAGACGGCGGCAAAGAGCACGACCATGATCGGCGCGACGCCGAGCAGCGTGCCGATATAGGTGGCGACACCCTTGCCGCCCTTGAAGCCGATCCAGACCGGGAAGAGATGACCGATGAAGGCGAAGAAGCCGGCGATGATCGCAGCCTCCTCACCGAGGAAATAACCGACGATCCAGGCCGCGGCCGATGCCTTCAGCGCATCGAGCAGTAGCGTCGCCGCGGCAAGCTTGCGGTTTCCGGTTCTGAGCACATTGGTCGCGCCGATATTGCCGGAGCCGATGCTGCGCACGTCGCCGAGCCCGGCGGCGCGCGTGAGAATCAGGCCGAAAGGAATGGAGCCGAAGAGATAGCCGATGACGGCGGCGGCAAGCGCGACCGGCAGCGTGATCTGCCATGACATGAGATTGGATAACATATGCCGCCTCAGCCCCTCCGTGGCCTATCCCCAGTACGCCATTTCTTAAGTACGCCGTTTCTTACAGTGCGTGGACAAGCTTTCCCGAGACATAGGTCGCGACGGCCCGCCCGCTGAAGCGCGCATCTTCGAACGGCGTGTTCTTCGAGCGCGAGAGAAGCATGTCTTTGGCGACAAGCCAAGGCTCATCAAGATCGATCAGCGCGATATCGGCCGCAGCCCCCGGCTTCAGTGTGCCGGCGGGAAGGCCGAAAATCTCGGCCGGGCGGGTGGACATGGCGTCGATCAGCCGCATCAGGCTCACCTGGCCGCCATGGTGAAGCCTCAGAGCTGCCGCCAGCATGGTTTCGAGGCCGACCGCGCCGTCTTCAGCTTCGCCGAAGGGCAGGCGCTTCGTATCGACGTCCTGCGGATCGTGCGAGGAGACGATGATATCGATCGCGCCGCTTGCCAGCGCCTCGACCATGGCGACCCGGTCGTCTTCCGGGCGCAGCGGCGGATAGAGCTTGAAGAAGGTGCGGTATTCGCCGATGTCGTTTTCGTTGAGCGCCAGATTGTTGATCGAGATGCCCGAGGTCACCTTGGCGCCGCGGCTGCGGGCGCGTTCGATCGCCTCGACCGATTGCGGCACCGAGATCATCGCGGCATGATAACGCCCGCGCGTCAGTTCTGCGATCCTCAGATCGCGTTCGAGCGGGATGAGTTCGGCCTCCCTTGGAATGCCGGAGAGCCCGAGCCAGCTGGCAAAAAGCCCTTCATGCATGACGCCGTTGGCGCCAAGATATTTGTCGCGGGTTTCGCAGCAGACGACGGCGCCGAATTCACGCGCATAGGTCATGATCCGGCGCAGCACCTGCGTGTCGTGGACGCTGGAATGGGCATCGGTGAAGGCGACGGCGCCTGCCTGCAACAGCAGGCCGATCTCGGTCATCTCCTCGCCGGCAAGCCCCTTGGTGATGGCGGCGGCCGGATAGACGTTGACGGCGGCGGTATCGCGCGCCGTCTTCTTGACGAATTCGACGAGGGCGATGTCGTCGAGGACGGGATCGGTGTCCGGCATCATGATGATCGAGGTGACGCCGCCGGCTGCGGCCGCCCGGCTCGCCGAGGCGATCGTCTCGCGATGCTCGCCGCCGGGTTCGCCGATATGGACGCGCGCATCGACGAGGCCAGGTGTGGCGACAAGGCCGGCGCAGTCGCGGATATCAGCTCCTTCGGGCGCGCCCTGGTTCTGCGCGGCGCTGCCGGCGGCCAGGATCACGCCGTTTTCGGCGATGATCGTGCCCACCTCGTCGAGATTGCGCGAGGGATCGACGATGCGGACGTTCTGGAGGACGATCGGGTTGCTCATGCCTTCAATCCATCGGTTCGGGGGCCTTGGTTCTGCGAGACGAGCAGCGTCTCCATCACCGCCATGCGCACCGCGACCCCCATTTCCACCTGTTCAGCGATCACGCTCTGCGGACCGTCCGCCACCTCGGAGGCGATCTCGACGCCGCGGTTCATCGGGCCGGGATGCATGACCAGCGCATCCTCCTTCGCCGCCTTCAGCGTTTCGGCGTCGAGCCCGTAGAAGTGGTAGTATTCGCGCACCGAAGGCACGAAGGCGCCGGACATGCGCTCGCGCTGCAGCCGCAGCATCATCACCACATCGGCGTCCTTCAGCCCTTCCTTCATCGAATGGAAGACCTCGACGCCCATATCGGCGATGCCGGCGGGCAGGAGAGTGGCGGGCGCGACGACGCGCAGGCGGGCGCCCATCGCATTGAGCAGCAGGATATTGGAGCGCGCAACGCGTGAATGCAGCACGTCGCCGCAGATCGCCACGATGATGCGCGAGAGCTTGCCCTTGGCGCGGCGGATCGTCAGCGCGTCGAGCAGCGCCTGGGTCGGATGTTCGTGCTGCCCGTCGCCGGCATTGACGACCGAGCAGGAGACCTTCTGGGCAAGAAGGGCGGCCGCTCCCGCGCTCGAATGGCGGATGACCAGCACGTCGGGGCGCATCGCATTCAGCGTCATCGCCGTATCGATCAGCGTTTCGCCCTTCTTCACCGAGGAATTGCCGACCGACATGTTCATGACGTCGGCGCCGAGTCGCTTGCCGGCAAGCTCGAAGGAGGCCTGCGTTCGGGTCGATGCCTCGAAGAAGAGGTTGATCTGCGTCAGTCCGCGCAGCGTCGACGTCTTCTTCTCTCGCTGGCGGCTGATTTTGACGGCCTCGTCGGCCTTGTCGAGCAGATAGGTGATATTCTGCTCGGTGAGGCCCTTGATGCCGATGAGGTGGCGGTGGGGGAAAAAGACCATGACCCTGCCTCTTGCTGTCTCTGGCGGGTCTATAAAGATTGCTGCCCGCCGGGGCAAGCATGCGCTGTGGGCAAAGGCTTATGTCCCCATGCATTTTCGCCAAAATTCCGATAGAGCAGAATGAACCGAATCATAACTTCCGGTTTCCCTTTGCCGGGTTCTTACACTAGAAGCGAATTATGACCTCCGCCAACCGGACTGACGAAAAACTCGCAGAACTCAACCAGCCGAGCCTGTGGTCCGGCATCAACGCCTATCGGTCCGATCCGCTGATCGTCGATCTGACGGCGGCCCTGCCGCGCGGCATCCGCGAAGACCTGGAAAACATGGGTCGTTACGTCACCTCGCCGGAGGCGCAGGAGCTGGCGCGCATGGCGAACCAGGGCGCGCCGCAGCTGCGCACCCATGGTCCGCGCGGCGAGCGCCTCGACGTCGTCGAGTTCCACCCCGCCTGGCACGCGCTGATGCGCCGCTCCATGTCGGTCGGCCTGCATTCCTCCGTCTGGGATCCGCAGGCCGATGCCGATGCCAAGGATGAGGCCCACAAGGTTCGCGCCGCCCGCTTCTATCTGACCGCGCAGCTGGAATCCGGCCATCTCTGCCCGCTGACGATGACCAGCGCCTCCGTTGCCGCGCTCTCGGCCTCGCCCGCGGTGCAGAAGGACTGGGCCCCTAAAATCCTCTCGCGCAAATATGATTCGTCGAACAAACCCGCCATGCAGAAATCCGCCGTCACCATCGGCATGGGCATGACGGAAAAGCAGGGCGGCACGGATGTGCGCGCCAACCGCAGCGCTGCCGAAAAGGTCAGCGAAGGCATCTACCGGCTGTCCGGCCACAAATGGTTCATGTCCGCTCCGATGAGCGATGCCTTCATCATGCTGGCGCAGACGAAGGAGGGCATGGGCTGCTTCCTCGTGCCGCGCCTGCTGGAGGATGGTTCGGCCAACGGCCTGCAGTTCCAGCGGCTGAAGGATAAGGTCGGCAACCGCTCCAACGCTTCTGCCGAGGTCGAGTTCACCGACACTTTCGGTTTCCTGCTCGGCGGCCCGGATGCCGGCATCCGCACCATTCTCGACATGGTGACGCTGACGCGGCTCGACTGCGCGCTGGCCTCGTCAGGCATGATGCGCGCTTCGCTGGCCGAGGCCGTGCACCATACCCGCGGCCGCAGCGTCTTCGGCAAGATGCTCGTCAACCAGCCGATCATGACGCGCGTGCTGGCCGACATGGCGCTTGACGTCGCCGCCGCCACCGCACTGTCCTTCCGTCTCGCCGACGCCTTCGACAAGGCGCGCGGCAATGCCGAGCAAGCGGCCTATGCCCGCGTCATGACGCCGGTCGCCAAATACTGGTGCTGCAAGATCGCCCCGGCGCTGATCTACGAGGCGATGGAATGCATCGGCGGCAACGGCTATATCGAGGAACGCCCGATCGCCCGCCATTACCGCGAAGCTCCCGTCAACGCCATCTGGGAAGGCTCCGGTAACGTCATGGCGCTCGACGTGCTGCGTGTGCTCAACCGCGGCAAGGATCTGTTCGAGACGGTCTTCGCTGGTCTTGCCCGCGATCTTGGTCCGGCCGGCAAGAAGACGATCGACGTGCTGCGCGCCGCAATCGCGCTTTGTGAACAGGATGAGGGCGCCGCGCGCCTGCTCGTCGAGCAGCTGGCGCTTGCTGCCGGTGCCGCCGAACTCTATCGGCTGGGGGCAGGGCGCATTGCCGATGCCTTCATCGAGACGCGCCTTGCCGGTGGCTGGCGCTCCACCTACGGCATGCTCGATTCCCGCTTCGACGCCAGCTACATCGTCGACCTGCTCTATCCGCCGGCGGCCTGACCGCAGGCGGAGAGCTGCCCATCTTGGGGTTCAAGCGATTCTGAGACCGAGATGCTCGGCCATCGGATCGAAATCCCGATCATCGTGTAAGAGCGAATGGCCTTCCTGAATGCAGAATGTGCCGATGATCATGTCGATGGTCTTGCGCACCGTGATGCCGCGTTCCCGTATCAAGCGGTAATTGCGAGCTGTCTTAACGGCGAGCCTGTCTCCAAGCATCGGTCGGATAGTGAATTGGCGCAAACTCGCTTCGATGGTCGCTGCATGGCGCTCGTCGCGCGCGCCCTGGAGCACTTCCAAAAGGATAAGGTCACCAACAAGAATCTCCAGCGGATCCTCGATATTCTGCAGACGCCGTCTGGCGGCGCTTTCTATCCCGCGCAGATGCGAAATCCAGACCGAACTGTCGACGACGATCACTGGTTATCGTCCGGCCGATCGCGACGCATTTCGTCCAGGTCGCCTTCCCAGCCGATCCCCGAGAGATTTGCGATCGCGGTTTTCCGGCGGTGCCTGTCGACGAGACTTCGCAGGGCCTGTTCGATGGTGGCTTTTTTCGTCGTCAATCCGGTGGCGGTCATTGCTGCGTCGAGTAAGGCATCATCGATATCTATATTCGTCCGCATTTTTCACCTCATGTGTATAATTCTCTTAAAAGATACACATCGCCGTCATGCGGTTCAAGATCAATGCTGACCCCCGTCGCCACAAACAAAAATCCGGCCGCGTCGCCGCGGCCGGATTGATCATTTACGTCCGAAAATCAGCGTTCAGAAGAAGCCACGGCGCTGCCACCAGCCGGCCTTTTTCGGCTTGCCGTCATCGCTTTCGCCATTTTCGCTGCGGGTGGATTTCACCGTCGGCTCGGAGGAGGTGATGTTGGATTCGCGGTTGGCGCGAACCGGCTTTGCCTCTTCCGGGGCCTCTTCCTGAGCGGGCGTTTCGAGATCGGCGGAGGCCTCGACCAACTCCGGCTCGGCTTCGGTGACAGGAGCTGCTTCTGCCACTGGCTCCTCCACAGGCGCTGCGGCGGCTTTGCGGCGGCCGCGGCCCCGGGCGGGCTTTACATCCTCGGCGACAACAGCCGCACCCTCGACAGCGGCGGCTGCGGCCTGGCTTTCGCCAGCCTGCTCGGCAACCGCTTCGACAGCTTCGGCTTCTCCAGGAGCGCCGTCGTTCGAAACGTCGTCGCCTTCGCCCTCTTCGCCGCCCCCGTCACCGCCATTGTCTTCACCGGCTTCGCCGGCCGTCAGTTCGGAACCATCCTCGGCGCGATTGCGACGGCCGCCACGCTTGCCGCGGCGGCGGCGCTTGCGGCGCTGCGATCCTCGCTTTCAGCCAGCGTCTCGGGTGCGCCTTCGGTGGTTTCATCACCTTCGCTGCCCTCGTCGTCGCCGTCCTCATCCTCGTCGCCGGCTTCGCCTGCTGCCGATGCCGGCTGCTCGGCATTGCCGTTGCGGCCGCGGCGACGCCGGCGGCGCTTGCGCTTGCGGTTGCCGTCACCTTCGCCTTCCGAGCGTGCCGCGACGGGTCGCTCGGTGGCTGCCGGCTTTTCCTCAAGTTCCTCGTCTTCGTCCTCATCCATTTCGATGACGATGTCGTCGTCGTCATCCTCAGGAATGGCTGCGAAGTTGAAGAGCGTCTCGATCTTGACCGGGTTCTCTACGGCCTCGCCGCGGTCGATGGCGAAATGCTGCGCGCCGACCGAACCGTCCGCATCGATGACGATAGCGACGCCGAAACGGTTTTCGTAATCGATGATCGTCTGGCGCTTGTGGTTGAGCAGGTAGAGCGCAATGTCAGGCGTGGTGCGTACGCTGATGTTGTGCGTGGTATTCTTGAGCAGATATTCCTCGATACCGCGCAGGACATGCAGGGCCACGGAGGACTGCGAACGCACATGGCCGCTGCCGCCGCAATGCGAGCAGACCTGCGTGGTCGATTCGAGAACCGAGGCACGGATGCGCTGGCGCGACATTTCCAGTAGGCCGAAATGCGAGATCCGGCCGACCTGGATACGGGCGCGGTCGTTCTTCAGGCATTCCTTCAGCTTCTTTTCGACAGCGCGGTTGTTGCGCTTTTCTTCCATGTCGATGAAGTCGATGACGATAAGGCCGGCGAGGTCGCGCAGGCGAAGCTGGCGGGCGACTTCGTCGGCAGCCTCGAGGTTGGTCTGCAGCGCAGTGTCTTCGATCGAGTGTTCGCGGGTCGACCGGCCTGAGTTGACGTCGATCGAGACCAGCGCTTCGGTCTGGTTCATGATCAGGTAGCCGCCGGACTTAAGTGTCACCTGCGGTTGCAGCATGCGGTCGAGCTGCGCTTCGATGCCGGAACGCGAGAAGATCGGATGGATGTCGCGGTAGGGCTGAACCACCTTGGCATGGCTCGGCATCAGCATCTTCATGAAGTCTTTTGCTTCACGATAGCCATCTTCGCCGGAGACGATGATCTCGCCGATATCCTTGTTGTAGAGGTCGCGGATCGAGCGCTTGATCAGCGAGCCTTCCTCATAGACCAGGCAGGGCGCGGTGGACGCCAGCGTCAGCGTGCGCACGTTCTCCCAGAGGCGCATCAGATATTCGAAGTCGCGCTTGACCTCGACCTTGGTGCGGTTGGCGCCGGCGGTGCGCAGGATCACGCCCATGCCCTGCGGCACCTCGAGCATGCGCGCGATTTCCTTCAGGCGCTTGCGGTCGGCAGGGTTGGTGATCTTGCGGGAAATGCCGCCGCCGCGCGCCGTATTCGGCATCAGCACGGAATAGCGGCCGGCAAGCGACAGATAGGTGGTAAGGGCTGCACCCTTGTTGCCGCGCTCTTCCTTGGCGACCTGCACCAGCAGGATCTGGCGCCGCTTGATGACTTCCTGGATGCGGTACTGCTTGCGCGGCTTGCGCTGCACGCGGTCCGGCACTTCTTCCATCGCGTCTTCTGCGCCGACGGATTCGATGACTTCCTCTTCGCCGTGATCGTCATCGTCGTCATCGTCATCGTGGCGACGCTTGCTGGTATCGACGTCTTCGGAGATCGAGTCGGTTTCCACCATGGCGGCCATCGCGCCGCCGGTCGAGCCGTCATCCTCGTTATCCACGTTCGAAGCGCCTTCGGCTTCGACGTCTGTGGGAACGGCGTCCTCGGTCGAGGTCGTCTCGGCAACCGGCTCGGCGGCCTTCTTGCGGCTGCGGCGCGGTCTTGCCTTCTTGGCCGGCGCTTCCTCGGCGGTTGCGGGCGATGCAACTGCCTCTGCCGGCTCTTCGGTCACGGCAGCCGTTTCCGGGGCCTCTGCGGTCATGATGCCGACATCCGGCTGATCCTGCTTGGAAAGATCGACCATCGGCGCCGTTTCGACATGCTCGACATCTTCGTCGCGCCGATGCTCTTCGGCTTCTGCCCGAAGCAGCGCCTGACGGTCGGCAAGCGGTATCTGATAATAGTCGGGATGGATTTCGGCGAAGGCGAGGAAGCCATGCCGGTTGCCGCCGTAATCGACGAAGGCGGCCTGCAGCGAGGGCTCGACCCGCGTTACCTTTGCCAGATAGATGTTGCCGCGGATCTGCTTCTTGTGCTGGGACTCGAAGTCAAATTCTTCTATGCGGTTCCCGCGAACGACAACGACGCGCGTCTCTTCCTCGTGAGACGCATCGATAAGCATTTTGTCTGCCATGTAAGCTGTGCTCCTCGGCGTGGCCGCGAGAGCGCATTCCCGACTGTTGTTGAAACAGAAAGAATGCGGTCCGCAGTGGCCGCGCCGGATAATGAAAGTCGCGCCTGATGCGAGGGGAAGGGCAGCAGCCAGACCGCAGCCGGAACCATTTCGGTCCGGGGCCTGTACACTTCAGAAAAAACCTGCTGCGAAACCATCAACAACCAAGCGTGATCGACAAATACGAAGACCCGTTCGGGTCCGATGAGTTTGCTCCCTGAGAGCGTGGTGGCTGATCCACCAATGAATTCCGACAATAAGCCGGAAAATCAGGATCCAGTTCTAGGGATGAAGCGCATGAGACGGCGGACGATGACCGGTGTGGCGCCAGGTCCTGATCTGGCTGGCAGCCTTTGCGGCGACTCTATCCCGTCAACACTTTACCCTAAAATTCGTTGTATGTTTTCCGTGTCACAATAGCAAGGGAAAAGCCAAATGTGCCATAATATTGATGGATTTCCTAACGCATAGAAGCTGGGGATAAAGTGATCGCGATTCGGCAGGCCGCAAAGGGAGATTCAGCCAAGCGACGTTCGACGTGACCGCGTCGGCTCCATCGCAATACAGATAGGGTGTGGCAGTTTATTGTTTGAGAGGGCTCTGATCGCGGCGAAATCCGCAGGACGGCGATCGATATTCGCAACGCGGGTTCTGGCGGCGTTTCTGGCCGTCAGTCTGCCGGCCGTTGCCGGTTCTGTCGCCGCTGGTGATCCGCTGCTTGCCTATGGCGCGCGCATCGTCGGCGACGATGCAAGGACCCGCATCGTCATCGATTTCGATCGCGAACCGCGCTTCTCGGTGCACTATATTGCCAATCCGGAACGGATCGTCATCGACCTGCCGGCGACCGCCTTCGGCTTTCCGGCCAAGGATCTCGCCGCCCGCGGCCTGTTCAAGGATGTCCGTTACGGCAGGATGGACGAGGAAAGCGCCCGCATCGTCCTGACGACAACAGGGCCGGTGAAGCTGGCGCTCGCCAAGGTGCAGGCCGACGAGGCCGGCAACGGGCATCGTCTCGTGCTCGATGCCGAGATGATCAACAAGCAGGCCTTTGCCGAACTGCTGAAAACGCAATCCTGGGGCGATCGAGCCTCGAACGATCAGACCGAGGCGGCCCAGACGACGAGCGCCATTCCGGCACCTGAGAAAACCGCCCCCGGCGATTTCGTCATCGCCGTCGACGCCGGCCATGGCGGCATCGATACCGGCGCGATCGGGGTCGACAGCAAGACCGAGGAAAAGCAGGTGACGCTTGCCTTCGCCAAGGCCCTGACCGAGCGGCTGAACAAGGAGCTGGGCATCAAGGCTTTCCTGACGCGCGAAGATGACGAGTTCCTTTCGCTGTCGCAGCGTGTGCTGATCGCCCGCCAGAACCATGCAGGGCTGTTCATTTCGCTGCATGCCGACACGCTAAAGCAGAAGGATATCCGCGGCGCCACCGTCTACACCATTTCCGATAAGGCATCCGACAAGCTCGCCGCCGATCTTGCCGAGCGCGAAAACCTCTCCGACCAGATTGCCGGCAAGGAGACGGTCGCCGAGCCGCCCGAGGTCGCCGATATCTTGCTCGATCTGACCCGGCGCGAGACCCAGGCCTTCTCGAGTTCGCTGGCCGAGAGTGTGCTGAATTCTTTCAAGGATCAGGTCGGCACCATCAACAATCCGCACCGTCACGCCGGTTTCCGGGTGCTACAGGCCCCCGACGTGCCGTCGATCCTTCTCGAACTCGGGTTCCTCTCGAATGCCGAGGACGAAAAACTGCTGCTCGACGAGACTTGGCGCGGTAAGATCGTCGGTCTTTTGACCGATGCAGTGAAGCGCTACCGCGCCGCCGTCATTGCCAATGGCGGCTGATGTCTGCTGCCCCATAAATCCATAGGGGTTGGGGGTCGGCGGAATCCATAAAAACAAAGACTTAATGCGCGTCGCACGACTCAAATTCTGAGCAGGACGGTTCGGATTGGCGGCGGGCGTGGGCGTTGCTTGGATGTGACACTCCTGACGAAACGCGCCCGCAGCGGTGAATGCGGCGGGCAGAGCCCTATTTTCCTCACAATCGCGCCGTTACTCCGGCTTATGTTTCGTGAGCCTGTGGCGCGGAATCGGCTTGTGGCGGTAGCGCTCATGGAGTAAGCCGCGCAACGTGCAAATTGCCTGGATCCGTGCAATCGTTGCGTTCTGCGCCGATTAAAGATCGAAGAGACCGGTAGCTGAAAATATGGTTAGACTTTTTGGATATTTCTTCGGAATGGCCTGCGTCCTGTTTCTGGTCGCGGCGGCGGGTGTTGCCATCTATCTCGCCAACGTCGCGAAGGATCTCCCGGACTATGCCGTTCTGAACAGCTATGCGCCGCCGGTGACCACCCGTGTCCATGCCGGCAATGGCGCTCTGATGGCCGAATATGCCAAAGAAAAGCGTCTTTTCCTACCGATCCAGGCCATTCCCGACCGCGTCAAGGCGGCTTTCCTGTCAGCCGAAGACAAGAATTTCTACAATCATCCGGGCGTCGATCTCACCGGTCTCGGCCGCGCCATCCTCGTCAACCTGCAGAATTTCGGTTCCGGGCGCCGGCCCGTCGGCGCTTCCACGATCACCCAGCAGGTGGCCAAGAACTTTCTTTTGAGCTCCGACCAGACGATCGACCGCAAGATCAAGGAAGCGATCCTGTCCTTCCGCATCGAGCAGGCCTACAGCAAGGACAAGATCCTTGAGCTCTACCTGAACGAGATTTTCTTCGGACTGAATTCCTACGGCATCGCCGGCGCCGCGCTCACCTATTTCAACAAATCCGTCACCGAACTGACCGTTGCCGAAGCCGCCTATCTGGCATCCTTGCCGAAAGGCCCGGCCAATTACCATCCTTTCCGCCATCCCGAGGCAGCGCTCGAGCGCCGCAACTGGGTGATCGACCGAATGGTCGAAAACGGCTATGTCAGCCAGAGCGACGGCGAGGAAGCCAAGAAGCAGCCGCTCGGCGTCACCGCTCGCACGACCGGCCCCTCGCTTTTTGCTTCGGACTATTTCGCCGAAGCCGTGCGCCGCCAGCTGATCGACCAATATGGTGAGAAGGTCCTCTATGAGGGCGGTCTTTCGGTGCGCACCTCACTCGATCCGCAGATGCAGCTCGCTGCCCGGAAGGCGCTGCAGGACGGTCTGGTGACTTATGACGAGCGTCGTGGTTTTCACGGCCCGATCAAGCAGATCGATGCAAGCGGTGACTGGGGCAAGGCGCTTGCCGATATTCCTGCGCTCTCCGACGTGCCGGAATGGCGGCTTGCCGTCGTGCTCGCCGTCTCCGACAGCACCGTCGATATCGGCCTGCAGCCTGGCAAGGATGGAAGCGGCAAGGTTTCGCCCGACCGTCAACGCGGCACGATCGACGCCAAGAACATGCAATGGGCCTTTCGTTCGTCCGACGGCGCCCGCAAGACCACGAAATCGCCGGTCGGCGCCGTAGCCCCTGGTGACGTCGTCTATGTCGCAAAGCTCGGCGACGGCGCCTCGACCTCCTATCGCCTGCAGCAGCCGCCGAAGGTGCAGGGTGGCCTTGTCGCCATGGATCCGAAGACCGGCCGCGTGCTCGCCATGGTCGGCGGCTTCTCTTATTCGCAGTCCGAATTCAACCGGGCCACCCAGGCGATGCGCCAGCCGGGCTCCTCGTTCAAGCCCTTCGTCTACGCCGCCGCGATGGACAATGGCTATACGCCGGCTTCCGTCATCATGGATGCGCCGATCGAGATCGTCTCCGGCGGCCAGGTCTGGAAGCCGGAAAACTATGGCGGCGAAGTCAGCGGCCCATCGACGCTGCGCTCGGGCATCGAGCATTCGCGCAATCTGATGACGGTGCGCCTGGCCAACGATCTCGGCATGAACATCGTCGCCGAATATGCCGAGCGCTTCGGCATCTACGATCACATGCTGCCGGTTCTCTCCATGTCGCTCGGCGCCGGCGACACCACTGTGCTGCGCATGGTTTCGGCCTATTCGGTCATCGCCAACGGCGGCAAGCAGATCAAGCCGACGTTGATCGATCGCATCCAGGACCGCTACGGCAAGACGATCTTCAAGCACGAGGAGCGTCTCTGTGAGGGCTGCAATGCCGGCGACTGGCAGAACCAGGAAGAGCCCAATGTCGTCGACAACCGCGAAACCGTTCTCGATCCGATGACCGCCTATCAGATTACCTCGATGATGCAGGGCGTCATCCAGCGCGGCACCGCCGCCGGCAAGATCGATCTCGGCGGCCGGGACGTGGCCGGCAAGACCGGAACCACCAACGACGAGAAGGACGCCTGGTTCGTCGGCTTCACCCCGGATCTGGTCGCCGGCCTTTATATGGGCTTCGATACGCCGGCCCCGCTCGGCCGCGGCGGCACCGGCGGCGGTCTCTCAGCCCCGATCTTCAACGAATTCATGCAGGCCGCCGTCAAGGATACGCCGGAATCGAAATTCGTCATTCCGCCGGGCATGAATCTGATTTCGATCGACCGCAAGACCGGCATGGCCGCCGTCGACGGCGATCCGAACACCATCATCGAGGCCTTCAAGCCCGGCACCGGCCCGGCCGACAGCTTCTCCGTCATCGGCATGGACAGCACCATGGCACCGGAAGAGATCCTGAAGACCTCGCCGCAGGCAAACCAGGCCGTCCAGACCGGCACGCCCGGCCTGTTCTGACCATCGCCGAATTTTGAACGCCCGCCACGGCTCTTTACATCCGCGGCGGGCGTCTCTATTCAGCAGCATTTGAAGAAGACCGTTACAGAAAAGCAGGAAAATGCGAGCCGAAATCGAAAACGTGGTCGATGAAACCAAGCAGGCTATCACCCTGCTGAGGAGGCATCTTTGACTGGGACCAGGCGATAAGACGGCTGGACTGGTTGAACAACAAGGCAGAGGATCCGAACCTCTGGAACGACGCCACCGAGGCGCAGAAGCTGATGCGCGAGCGCCAGCAGCTCGATGACGGCATCAGCGGCGTCAAGCAGCTGGAACAGCAACTTAACGACAATATCGAGCTGATCGAGCTCGGCGAGGAAGAGGGCGACGAAGGGGTCGTCAAGGAAGCCGAGGATGCGCTGAAGGCCCTGAAGGCCGAGGCTTCGCGCCGCCAGGTGGAAGCCATGCTCTCCGGCGAGGCCGACGGCAACGACACCTATCTCGAAGTTCATTCCGGCGCCGGCGGCACCGAAAGCCAGGACTGGGCGAACATGTTGCTGCGCATGTACACCCGTTGGGCCGAACGCCAGCGTTTCAAGGTCGAGCTTCTCGAAGTCCATGACGGCGAAGAGGCGGGCATTAAGTCCGCGACCCTGCTTGTCAAGGGACACAATGCCTATGGCTGGCTGAAGACGGAATCGGGCGTGCACCGGCTGGTGCGCATCTCGCCTTACGACAGCAATGCGCGTCGCCACACCTCCTTCTCGTCGATCTGGGTTTATCCCGTGGTCGACGACTCGATCCAGATCGAGATCAACGAAAGTGACTGCCGCATCGACACCTATCGTTCGTCGGGCGCCGGCGGCCAGCACGTCAACACCACTGACTCGGCTGTGCGCATCACCCATATTCCGACCGGCATCGTCGTGCAGTGCCAGCAGGAGCGTTCGCAGCACAAGAACCGCGCCAAGGCCTGGGACATGCTGCGCGCCCGCATGTACGAAGCCGAGCTGAAGAAGCGTGAGGACGCCGCCAACGCCGAAGCCGCCTCCAAGACGGATATCGGCTGGGGCCACCAGATCCGCTCCTACGTGCTGCAGCCCTACCAGCTGGTCAAGGACCTGCGCACCGGCGTCGCCAGCACCGCGCCGGACGACGTGCTCGACGGCGAACTCAACGAGTTCATGGAAGCGGCCCTTGCTCACCGCATCAGCGGCGCCGCCGACGCAGTCGTCGACGACGTGGACTGATAGAGCAATTCCAGGAAAAGTGTGCAGCGGTTTTGCGTCCGGAATTGCGTAAGATCAAAGAGACGGCACGATCGAGACGAGAAAGCCCCGGAGACGGGGCTTTTTTGATGCTCAGGCGATCGCTTTGACGGCGCTGTCCTGGAACAGCCTTGCCGACAGATCGGCAATCTCGTCATGAATGGCTGCGCGCTCGATATCAGGGGGATCGGTAAAGAGCTCGGCCGCAAAGGCCAGACCGAGTGCGGTGCCCTCCGGCACGAAGACGTAATGCCCAAGCCCGCCGCTTAAGATTTTAAGAGTGCTGTGTCTCAGCCGCGCATGCAGCCATGCCGAACATTCCTCGGCCGGTGCCGCCCTGTCTGCGTCGCCGACGAGAATGAGGGCGGGCGCGTCGACGGCTTTCAGGCTTTCCTCGCCGAAACCGAGAACGGACCGGCCCGGTGCGCAGAGGAGGGCGGCCTTGATTCTGTCGTCCCGGTAGCACTTCGACATCCGCGACCATGAATCGCGAAATACATCGCTGGTGCGAAGCAAGGCCGGGATATGATCGGCAAGATCGGGAAATTCCCTTGGTCCACGCGCGCCACCCGGCTTCATCCTGGACGGTTCGAACTGCGAAAACTGGGCGACAGCGCCAAGAAGCAGCGTGACGCAATAGGCTCCGGCCGAAAATCCGGCGGCGAACACGCGGGTCGTGTCGAGATGACAGGAGAGATCGCCGAGCCAGTCATCGCTGTGGTCGAGCATGAAGCTCAGATCCGGCGCCCGCTCCCAAAGGCAGGCGAAGCCTTCGGCGCGATAGGGCTCGTTGCCGGTATTGCCGTGATGGTTGACGCCGAGCGCTGCAAATCCGCGATCGGCGAGCCGTCGCGCCAGCCACTCCAGTCCGGCCGCGGATCCGCCGGTGCCATGCGACAACAGGACGAGGGGATAGGACCGGACATCAGGCCGGATGGGTGCGTCGCGGGCGACGGCCGCCTTCTTGAACCAGCTTCTTTCCGTTGCATCGCTTTCCGGCGCCTGGTCGGCAGCGGGGTACCACAGCGACCAGCTGATCGGTCTGGGGCCGTTTGCGTCCCAGTTCGGCCTGTTCTTGTCGTAAAGGACGCCGTCGCGGTAGCCGAGTTTCATCTCTTCTACTCCTTCCCGAACGATTCCCAGTGGTTCAGTTCGTCGCTTTTTCGACGGTGATGTCGCCGAATTCGTCAATCAGCACGGTCCAACCATCCGGCTCCGCACTGGGATCGGTCTTGAGATAGATCGTCGCGAACAGCCCCGGTTCCTTGATGATGCCGTTCGAATTTTCCGGGCGTATATCGGTGACATAAGGCTTCAGGTCACTGAACTCCTGCAGCTCGACGGTAGAAGCGATCGTCGGGCCGGTCTCGGTCTGGGCAATCTGCTGGAGGTAGACCTTCGAGGTCCTGTCTGCCTGGCGGACGGCAAAGAGCTTGTAATAGCCGTGGCGCGGCGTGGCCTTTCCTTCGGGATTGGCAACGCTTTCGGCGCCTGTCGGCGCCCGCTCGACATCCGGTGCGTTGCCGTCATCCTCCCAGTAACCGGTGCTGGTCGCGAAAATCACCGATGCCGGCAGGATGGCATCCTGCGCCGGCAAGGCTGTAGCCGACCATCCGATGAGGAAAACCGTGGTCATCAAAATCCGTCGCACAGCCATCGTCTCAATCCTTGAACTGCTCGGCGAGAATACGGTCGGACCAGGAGCGGTCAGGATCGGAAAGGATGCGTGCGGTCATATGTTCCGACTGGGCAATGCGGACATGCAGCACCGATTTGACCTCGGTATTGTCGGCCACCGCGTTCACCGGCCGCTTCACCGGCTCGAGGACATCGATATCGACCGTCACCTTGTTCGGAAGCAGTGCGCCCCGCCAGCGCCGCGGCCGGAAAGCGCTGACCGGCGTCATGGCGAGCAGCGGCGCCTCGAGCGGCAGGATCGGGCCATGGGCGGAAAGATTATAGGCCGTCGACCCGGCAGGGGTCGCCACCATCAGCCCGTCGCAGATCAGTTCCTCCAGGCGCACGCGCCCGTCCACCGTCACCCTCAGATTCGCCGCCTGATAGGATTGGCGGAAAAGATAGACCTCATTGATGGCGAGCGCTGTCGAGTTGGTGCCGTCGGCGTTGGCCGTCGTCATCTGCAATGGCCGGAAGACGTTTTCGACGGCGACGCAGATGCGCTCCTGAAGTTGTTCGCTGCGGTAGTCGTTCATCAAAAAGCCGACCGAGCCGCGGTTCATGCCGTAGACCAGCTTGCCGGAGTTCATGGTGTTGTGCAGCGTCTGCAGCATGAAACCATCGCCGCCGAGCGCGACGATGACATCGGCATCTTCGGCCGGCACATCGCCATAGATGCGGATCAACTCCTCGCGCGCGGCGAGCGCCTCCGTCGTCGGCGAGGCGATAAAGGAAAGAGTCTGAAATGAACGGCCCATGCAATGCCCTTTGTGAAGCTGCTCTAGCTAACGGATAAAGGGCTGGTGCGACAAGGACGTTTTCTATCGCCAAGCGTTTGAGCAGCGGCCGACCTTTCCGCATAGGCACGAATTTTTCTTTACAGAATCATAGAATCTGCTAGTTGGGCACCTATTGCCCTTGTAGCTCAGTTGGTAGAGCACCTGATTTGTAATCAGGGGGTCGCGGGTTCGAACCCTGCCGGGGGCACCATTTTTTCCGCGCGATAGCCTGTCCAGACGATAGCGTCGATTCGACTTCGCTTTGCTCGATCGTACCGTCGGATCTTTCCAGCCATCACGTAGCGCTTGATGAACCTTGTCTGAAGGGCTGCTTCACGGCCAATTCAGCCGTGCCGGCTTACCTTCGCCTCATCAACAATGAGGAAACAGCCATGAAGCTCGCACATCTCTTTTTAGCCGCAACCATGTCCGTCGGTGCGGCTTTTTCGTGGGTCGCGCCGGCAACCGCCATGCCGGTCGACCGGCCTGCGGTGTCGGCGCAGGGCGACATCGTTCAAGTCCGTGATGGCTGGCGACATGATCGCGACCGTGACGACCGGGGCGAGCGCCGTTGGCGCGATGAGCGCGATTGGCGGCGCTCGGATTGGCGCGATGATGACCGCCGCTGGCGCCGGTGGCGTGCCGAGCGCTGGCAGGAGCGCCACGAGTGGCGCCATCGCGATCGCGGAATGCCTTTTTGGCTCTACCGCAGCTGAAGATAATGGCCCGGAACCGGGCCGTTTTTCAATGCGTGACGGGTTCGTTGACGCTCGCCTCGATCCTGCCGCCATTGCCGGTCTGGCCGGCGCCGGTAGGCGACATTATCGCGATGCTGAGCACGGAGACGACCATGACGGCGACGACGGCGATCATTATGCGCATAAGCGTTAATCCTCATTCAGGGGGATTAACGCGCGATTGCCGTCCGCGTTCCTATCAGCCTATTGCACCGTTCCCGGCGTCGCGGGGCCGGGCGCCGTCGGCGACAGGGGATCGGGCTGGTGGATCGGATGCGAGGTGTCCACCCAGATGATGCTGAGAATGATCCCGACGAAGACCGCGATGAAGAGGATACCGAAAATCAGCGGTCGAATTGCCATGATGGGGATCGTTCCTTCTTGCTTCCGACCGGTCGTTGCGATCGGTCATCGCCCGATCATAGTGGTCCAGGAGGTCTTTCCAAGGCAAGATCGAATTTCTCCGGCATCGATCGAGCCTTGCGCGCTTATCGTCGGCATGCGTTTTCCATCTGTCGCACCGGATTGAACTGTGTCAGGGATGCCTGAAACAGTTGGGGATGGTCATGAAACGGACGGCTACAGCATCGGTCATTGTCGCGGCATTCGTCTCCTTCGCCGGAGCCTCTGCAAAGGCTGGAGCTTTCGACAAGTCGATAAAAGTCGATGTCGTCGCGCTGCCGAAGGATGAGCTCAATCCCGACGCAAAGCCGGAGATCACCTGCAGCCGCTATCCCGCCTTCATGGTCAAGGAGGTCGATCTCGGCGAGGTCGGTGCTGAAAAGCTGGCGCTGCTTGCCGCTGATGCGCCTTGTGAGCGCATAAGCGAGCGCGAGCGGGTGATCGCGGACGATACCGCCGGCTATCTCATGGGTGTCAGCGGTGGTTTCGTCTTCTTCCGGGCGGCGGACGGGTGGAACGGCGGGCTGCCCTTCGTCGTCTACGATGCGGCGACGGGCGAGCGGCTGCTCGACGATTCCCTCGATGGCGATGATTTTGCCGCGATCAGGAGAGGGAAGGGGGAGCTGATACTCGATTTCCGCCGGGTCTATACGGCTTCCTGCTCGCTCTATCACGAAGGTGCCGGCTGCGCGAAAGCGATTGCCGCCGAGACCGGCCTGGCGCCGAAGCAATTGCCGGATTGCGCCACGGCCTACAAGGCGGAAATCAAACGCAGCCCCGACCATGCCAGCGAAATCGAGAAACTGCCGAGCGTGGTCGTCTATCCCATCGAGCTTGCCTATGCGGCCGGCGATACGACGCGCCGGCCGATGGACGGCCCGACCACTTGCAGGACGCCCGACTGACCGGGGATCAGCGACGTACGAGCGAAAGCGGCTTGCCGCCTTCCTGCTTCGATTTGTCGAAATTGCCGTCACTGCGCATGTCGAACCCGAGCGATGAGCCATCACCGCCCATCAGCGTGAGGGCGAAACCCTCGATATGCCAGACCGCAAGCTTGAGCTTGGCGACATTGGCAGCGCAGTCACCGGAAGGTGACAATGGCGCATTGCCGTCCGTCCCGACATTGCTGTCGAGCGTAATCCCGCATAGCCTTTCTCCGTCCGGCCGCTGCATTGTCCACGTCCCGGCAAGGCTGTCGAAGGTCGGCAGGTGATCGACGCCGTCGGGGGCCGCGGTCAGCAGGAACAGCTTACCGTCTTCCGTCTTCATCGGAGAGCCCTCGTTTTCAACGAAACGGGCGAGCACCTTGCGCGTCGGATTGATCAGGATGAGGCCGCCATCGCCATCGAAATTCCACGAAGAGGCATCCGCGAGTGATGGTAACGGTTTGGTGCAGGCCTCCTGCCCGGAAACCGAATAGCCGCCGATCGCCATGTCGGTTTCGAGCGTCATTCGACATCCCGCGCGCCCGTCTTCCGGCGCGACCAGATAGGTCCCTGCCTGCGCTTTGAGGATGTCGGGATCGATATCCTGCCCATACGTCTGACCGCAGACGAGGAGGGCGGCTGCGCAAGCCGCGAGCCGAAAGACCAAACGGATCATGACAGTCCCCCTTGTCGCGGCCCGCCTGCGGACCAGCCTATGCCTTCAGGTAAAGCCGCGCCGCATAAAGCGCGATCGCCGCCGCATTCGAGACGTTCAGCGATTTGATCGCGCCGGGCATGTCGAGGCGGGCAAGTGCATTAACGGTTTCCCGCGTCTTCTGGCGAAGCCCCTTGCCCTCGGAGCCGAGCACCAGCGCCACTTTCTCGCCCGAAAACGTGCCCTCAAGCGCCGCCGGCCCTTCCGAATCGAGGCCGATGGTGGAGAAGCCGAGCTTGTGCAGTTCACCGAGCGCATCGGCGAGATTGGTCACCTGTATATAAGGTATCAGCTCCAGCGCGCCGGAGGCTGATTTGGCGAGCACGCCTGACTCGGTCGGGCTGTGTCTCTGGGTGGTGATGACGGCGCCGGCATTGAAGGCGACGGCCGAGCGCATGATCGCACCGACATTATGCGGATCGGTGACCTGGTCGAGGACGAGCAGGAGAGGGCTGTCCTTCAGCGCTTCGAGCCGGCGGACCGGCAGCGGCCGTGTTTCCAGCATGACGCCCTGATGGATCGCCTCGGGGCCGAGCACCTTGTCGATCTCCTGAGGCGAGACGATCTCGAAGGGAATGCCGAGCGTTTCGGCGTCGACTTCGAGCCGTGCCAGCGCGTTCTGCGTCACGAAGAGTTTGATCTTCTTGCGCTCGGGATTGTCGAGGGCGGCGCGCACCGTATGCAGGCCATAGAGATGCACCTGGTCGGGCGCCAGCGCCGGCGGCTTCCAGTCCTCAGCCCCGCGCCTGCGTTTCTGCGGTTGAGGGGTCGGAATCTCGCCGCGTTCGCGCTTGGCGTCGCGGTGCGCGCGCCGCAGCGTGGCGTAATGCGTATCCTTGGCCGATGGGTCTGTCGCGGCCTTGCCGCCGGGTTTGTTGTCTTTGCTCATGCGGCTTTATAGCCATGGCGCTCGCCGCCGCATAGGCTTTCTTTCATATGCCGGCTTTCGGCGGCGAATGAAATTTTTCGTGTTTTTTCCGTTGTCATCGTGTTGACAGACTGAAATGCTCCGGTCATATACGCGGCGCAGACGACGGGCGGCAACGCTTCGAAGTCTGACAAACTTGGTCTTCTAGATCCGGACGAAAAACTGGAGAGATGCCCGAGTGGTTAAAGGGGACGGACTGTAAATCCGTTGGCTCAGCCTACGTTGGTTCAAATCCAACTCTCTCCACCATTCGTCATCGGATCGGACCACCCCGCGGGTATAGCTCAATGGTAGAGCAGCAGCCTTCCAAGCTGAATACGCGGGTTCGATTCCCGCTACCCGCTCCAGTTTTCCAAAGCCCGTTTATTCGTCCGATACTGCCGCGATAATTTCCGCATGTTGATGTTTCGGAAGAGGCTGGCGATAGCGGCTCTCGACTGACAGGCGAGGGCGCTCGACCCTGGGCGCCCGTGCTTCATCTCTCGCCGTCCACGCGATTTTCTGCAAGGATTTCAGTGATTTTCCCCGGCATGCCGGCGGATCGCCTTGCAGCCGGCGAATTATCCCCCATATGCGCTGTCACACCAAGAATGGCGTCTGCAATTAAGTCTTGCGCAATTTCGCCGAAAGCCTTAAACGGCGGCACTAAACCGGTTCGCCGGGGCCCACCATTTCGTTCACAGGAAGCATTCAAATGGCAAAGAGTAAGTTTGAGCGCAACAAGCCGCACGTCAACATTGGCACGATCGGCCACGTTGACCACGGCAAGACGTCTCTGACGGCAGCGATCACGAAGTACTTCGGTGAGTTCAAGGCGTACGATCAGATCGACGCTGCTCCGGAAGAGAAGGCCCGCGGCATCACCATTTCGACGGCGCACGTCGAATATGAGACGCCGGCCCGCCACTACGCCCACGTCGACTGCCCCGGCCACGCCGACTACGTCAAGAACATGATCACCGGTGCTGCCCAGATGGACGGCGCGATCCTGGTGTGCTCGGCCGCTGACGGCCCGATGCCGCAGACGCGCGAACACATCCTGCTCGCCCGCCAGGTCGGCGTTCCGGCGATCGTTGTGTTCCTGAACAAGGTCGACCAGGTTGACGACGCCGAGCTTCTCGAACTGGTCGAGCTCGAAGTTCGCGAACTTCTGTCGTCCTACGACTTCCCGGGCGACGATATCCCGGTCGTCAAGGGTTCGGCGCTGGCTGCTCTTGAAGATTCTGACAAGAAGATCGGCGAAGATGCGATCCGCGAGCTGATGGCTGCGGTTGACGCCTACATCCCGACGCCTGAGCGTCCGATCGACCAGCCGTTCCTGATGCCGATCGAAGACGTGTTCTCGATCTCCGGCCGCGGCACGGTTGTGACCGGCCGCGTCGAGCGTGGCATTGTCAAGGTTGGCGAAGAAGTCGAGATCGTCGGCATTCGCGCAACCTCGAAGACGACGGTGACCGGCGTTGAAATGTTCCGCAAGCTGCTCGATCAGGGCCAGGCTGGCGACAACATCGGCGCACTGGTTCGCGGTGTGAACCGTGACGGCGTCGAGCGTGGCCAGATCCTGTGCAAGCCGGGCTCTGTCAAGCCGCACAAGAAGTTCATGGCGGAAGCCTACATCCTGACGAAGGAAGAGGGTGGCCGTCATACGCCGTTCTTCACCAACTACCGTCCGCAGTTCTACTTCCGCACGACCGACGTTACCGGCATCGTGACGCTGCCTGAGGGCACCGAGATGGTCATGCCGGGCGACAACGTCACGGTTGCCGTCGAGCTGATCGTTCCGATCGCGATGGAAGAAAAGCTGCGCTTCGCAATCCGCGAAGGCGGCCGCACCGTCGGCGCCGGTATCGTCGCTTCGATCGTCGAGTAATCCTGGGATTACCCGAAATTCAGGAAAAACCCCGCTGGAAACGGCGGGGTTTTTTCGTTTTGATGCCTGTTCGAGGGATTAACAGGTGTTGTAAAAATATCGTTAAATATGCCCGTCACAGTATTTTGTTCATCTCACATTCAGAAACCAGTTGTGATTGGTTCATTTTAGTCCAGACTCCTTCATGCAAAGAGGAGAGCCCGGATGATTCCAAAGGCCACGTTCGTTGCGACGATATTCGCGATGTATGTTTTCACGATGTTTTTCATCGCTGCAATTCCGCAGGAGGTTGTTCAGGCAGCCGGAGTGCAGATCGGTGACGTAGCCATCGTTAAGTGACGATTTCAGCAGTTCACAGCGGGTTTGCGCGGTGAACGGAAATGATCGGCCAGGCGCCCCGGAGAGGGTGCTCCTGGTGACGCGGGGGTGAACCCTTGCAGGATGCTCGCTTGCTCTTCGCGCGGAAGCGTCTAACTATGCCTCCGATTTGATGATGCGGAGGACATTCCATGAAGAAGCGAATTCTGTTTACAGGCGGTTCGGGCAAGGCAGGTCGCCATGCCGTGCCATGGCTCGTCAATGCCGGTTACGAGGTTCACAACGTCGATCTGGTGCCGCTGGACAGTCCCGGCGTCACCAATCTCATTGCCGACATCACCGATAGCGGTCAGGTCTTCAACGCGCTGTCGATGCACCGCGATTTTCCCGATCTCGATGCGGGCAGGGGCGTGCAGCCCTTCGATGCCGTCGTGCATTTCGCCGCCATCCCGCGCATTCTGATCAAGCCCGACAATGAGACTTTCCGCATTAACACGATGGGCACTTATAATGTCATCGAGGCGGCGGTGAAGCTCGGCATCAGGAAGATTATCGTCGCATCCAGCGAGACGACCTACGGCGTCTGCTTCGCCGAAGGCCATCGCGATTTCCACCAGTTCCCGCTGGAGGAAGACTACGACGTCAATCCGATGGATTCCTACGGGCTTTCCAAGGTGGTCAACGAAAAGACGGCGCGCGCCTTTGCCGAGCGTTCGGGCTTCGACATCTATGCTTTGCGCATCGGCAACGTCATCGAGCCGCACGAATATGAGAGGTTCCCCACTTATTTCGCCAATCCCGAGATGCGCAAACGCATCGCCTGGAGCTATATCGACGCCCGCGATCTCGGGCAGATCTGCCATCTCTGCGTCGAAAAGGACGGTCTCGGCTATCAGGTCTTCAACGCGGCCAACGACACCGTCTCGGCCAATACGCCGTCGAGGGAGCTTGCCAAGCGATTCTTCCCCAACGTGCCCTTCACCCGCGAGATCGGCGAATATGAAGGCCTGCTCTCCAATCGCAAGATTCGCGAGGTGCTTGGTTTTAAGGAAGAGCACGATTGGCGGAAATACGTGAAGGTCTGAACCCACTTCGATGGCGCGATGAGCAAGCCGATCGCTCGCATATCCGCAGAATGGCTATGAAAAACGAAAATCGTGCTTGCCAATCCGCCGTCGCCGTCTTAAAGGGAGCGCCATGCTTTTCAGCAGCGATTTGCGGGCCTTGGCCCAGGCGCTGAATGAGCGGCATGAAGGGGTATAGCTCAGTTGGTAGAGCGGCGGTCTCCAAAACCGCAGGTCGTAGGTTCGAGCCCTACTGCCCCTGCCATTTTCCTTGATGCGGGACAGCGCGGACGTGCTCGCGGCATTTCCGGCCGGGGATCGATGGGTGGTGACTAATTTCGTTAAACTTCGGTTTCCCTCTTGTGTATTCGGGAATCGGTGTTTATTTAGGGTTCAACAGACACGCGGTGCGTGGGGCTGATAGTTTCAGCTTTACGCGCCGTAATTGCGTGGGCAGTCGATGGCATCAAAATCCAATCCGTTTGCGTTTCTGCAGCAGGTTCGCTCCGAGACGTCCAAAGTTACATGGCCGTCGCGCCGCGAGACAATGATCTCGACGGTCATGGTGCTTGTGATGGTGGTTTTCGCCGCGCTGTTTTTCTTTGCCGCTGACCAGCTGATCGGCTGGGCTCTGAGCTTCGTGCTCAATACCGGCAACTGATACGGGTGGAGATGAAAATGGCGGCACGTTGGTACATCGTCCACGCATATTCAAATTTTGAAAAGAAGGTTGCTGAGGACATCGAGAACAAGGCTCGCCAGAAAGGGCTTGAGCACCTGTTCGAGAAGATCCTCGTGCCGACCGAAAAGGTGGTGGAAGTGCGTCGCGGCCGCAAGGTCGACAGTGAGCGCAAGTTCTTCCCGGGCTATGTCATGGTTCGCGCCAATCTGACGGATGAAGCCTACCATCTGATCAAGAACACGCCGAAGGTCACAGGCTTCCTCGGCTCCGACAATAAGCCCGTTCCGATTCCGGATCATGAAGCCGAGCGCATTCTCGGTCAGGTGCAGGAAGGTGTCGAGCGGCCGAAGGCCTCCATTACCTTCGAGATCGGCGAGCAGGTTCGCGTTTCCGACGGCCCGTTCGCGTCGTTCAACGGCACGGTTCAGGATGTGGACGAAGAGCGTTCGCGCTTGAAGGTTGAAGTGTCGATCTTCGGCCGCGCAACGCCGGTCGAGTTGGAATACGCTCAGGTCGAGAAGGTCTGATTGTAGAGATTGGAAGCAGGCCCTTGGGGCCGGTTTCCTGCGGACCTTGTCCGTACCCGCGTGGAAGGTGAGGGGTCTTAGCCGGACCCTAATGATCCGCACCACGCAACCGCAGCCGCCGGAGAGATCCGGCATCACGGGCCGGGCGACCGGCCGTTCATGAAAGGCAGAGAGATATGGCTAAGAAAGTTGCAGGCCAGCTCAAGCTTCAGGTCAAGGCAGGATCGGCAAACCCGTCCCCGCCGATTGGTCCGGCGCTTGGTCAGCGTGGCATTAACATCATGGAATTCTGCAAGGCGTTCAATGCCGCCACGCAGGAAATGGAAAAGGGTATGCCGATCCCGGTCGTCATCACCTATTACCAGGACAAGTCCTTCACCTTCGCGATGAAGCAGCCTCCGGTCAGCTACTGGCTGAAGAAGGAAGCGAAGATCACGTCCGGTTCCAAGACGCCCGGCAAGGGCGCCAAGGCCGGTTCCCTCACCAAGGCTCAGATCAAGTCGATCGCAGAAGCCAAGATGAAGGATCTGAACGCAGCGGATATCGAAGGTGCAATGGCGATGATCGAGGGCTCTGCCCGCGCCATGGGCCTGGAAGTGGTGGGTTAAGATCATGGCTGGTAAGCGCACGCAGAAGATCAACGAAGGTGTGGATCCCACCAAGCTCTACGCTCTGAGCCTGGCCATCGGCATGGTCAAGGAACGGGCTGTCGCCAAGTTCGACGAAACCATCGAAGTCTCGATGAACCTCGGCGTCGACCCGCGTCATGCGGACCAGATGGTTCGCGGCGTCGTCAACCTGCCGAACGGCACGGGCCGCACGGTTCGCGTCGCCGTCTTCGCTCGTGGCGTCAAGGCCGATGAAGCCAAGGCTGCCGGTGCCGATATCGTCGGCGCTGAAGACCTCGTCGAAATCGTCCAGGGCGGCAAGATCGAATTCGATCGCTGCATCGCCACCCCCGACATGATGCCGCTCGTCGGCCGTCTCGGTAAGGTTCTCGGCCCCCGCGGCATGATGCCGAACCCGAAGGTCGGCACCGTCACCATGGATGTCGCCGGAGCCGTCAAGGCGTCCAAGGGCGGCGCTGTCGAGTTCCGCGTCGAGAAGGCTGGTATCGTCCATGCCGGCATCGGCAAGGCCTCTTTCGACGCCAAGGCTCTGGAAGAAAACATCCGCGCCTTTGCTGACGCCGTCATCAAGGCGAAGCCGGCTGGCGCCAAGGGCAACTACGTCAAGCGCGTGGCGATTTCCTCGACCATGGGCCCGGGCGTCAAGATCGAAGTCGGCTCGGTCACCGCAGCTCAGACTGCATAAGTTGATTGCCGGACCTCGGTCCGGCCACTGAAATTCCGGCCTCGCAAGGGGCCGGAATATTCCGGAGAAATCCGGAATCCTGTCCGAGATTGCAGGTGGTTTTCCCTTAATCACTTCGCCTGCATGAGACGGGTAAGACCCGAATTGCATGAAGTTCGCTTCTAGGAAATCGGTTCGAGCCTTGGATGCCTTGTGCCTCTTTAGCCTTGATTGGCGCGAGAGCGCGGGGGGACAGGATCCTCAAGCGTCGCTTGGGATCTCACATGATCCCGGGAGGCAAAAGGCAACCGGCGGGCCCGTTTTCGGTCCCGCCAACTGGAGATAGGCAGTGGAAAGAGCGGAAAAACGCGAATTCGTCACGGAACTGAACGAAGTCTTCAAGGCTTCGGGCTCAGTTGTCGTGGCCCACTATGCTGGTGCCACAGTCGCGCAGATGAACGACTTTCGTTCCAAGATGCGTGCAGCTGGCGGTACCGTCAAAGTCGCGAAGAACCGCCTGGCCAAAATTGCCCTTCAGGGTACGGAAGCGGAAGGGATCACCGATCTCTTCAAGGGTCAGACGCTGATTGCATACAGCACCGATCCGATCACCGCTCCGAAGGTCGTCATGGATTTCGCCAAGACCAACGACAAGATCGTTGTTCTGGGTGGCGCCATGGGAACAACCACGCTCAACGCCGATGCAGTCAAGTCGCTTGCGACCCTGCCTTCGCTCGATGAGTTGCGTGCGAAGCTGCTGGGCATGATCCAGACACCGGCTACCCGCATCGCTGGGGTTGTTGCAGCACCGGCAAGCCAGCTTGCCCGCGTGTTCGCGGCCTACGCCAAGAAGGACGAAGCCGCTTAAGGCGGTTTTTCGCTGTTTATAATCAACCGGTTCGAACCGAACAAAAGGAACTAGTAAAATGGCTGATCTCGCAAAGATCGTTGACGACCTCTCCTCGCTGACCGTTCTGGAAGCTGCAGAACTGTCGAAGCTTCTCGAAGAAAAGTGGGGCGTTTCCGCTGCTGCTCCGGTAGCTGTTGCTGCCGCTGCTGGTGGTGCTGGCCCGGCTGTCGTTGAAGAAGAAAAGACCGAATTCGACGTCATCCTCGTCGAAGCCGGTGCCAACAAGATCAACGTCATCAAGGAAGTCCGCGCCATCACCGGTCTCGGCCTCAAGGAAGCCAAGGACCTCGTTGAAGGCGCTCCGAAGGCTGTCAAGGAAGGCGTCAACAAGGCTGAAGCCGCTGACATCAAGAAGAAGCTTGAAGACGCTGGCGCCAAGGCCGACGTCAAGTAATCTTGAAACGCTTTTGGGAGGCAGTCTCTGCTGCCTCCCATTTGCCGTTTTTCTGAACGAATTACCCAAAAGCCGCGTCAAACCGGCTTTTGGGTAATGGGTTCTTCAAAAGGATAGTCTCGCACCGAGGGCAGCACAGCAATCCGAGCTGAGCGTTTTCGGGTGTCGGACGAGATTGAACTACTCATTGATAGACGGGATCGACTGGCCATCGGTTCCCGTCCGTTGCAGGCCCGGGTGCAAGATTTTGAAGGAGCGACGATGGCTCAGACCCTTTCGTTCAACGGTCGTAGGCGCGTACGCAAGTTTTTTGGTAAGATCCCCGAAGTCGCAGAAATGCCGAACCTCATCGAGGTTCAGAAGGCGTCCTACGACCAGTTTTTGATGGTTGAAGAGCCGAAAGGCGGCCGGCCCGACGAGGGCCTTCAGGCCGTTTTCAAGTCGGTTTTCCCGATCACCGATTTTTCCGGCGCTTCCATGCTGGAATTCGTATCCTACGAGTTCGAGCCGCCGAAGTTCGACGTTGACGAATGCCGTCAGCGCGACCTGACCTATGCTGCGCCGCTGAAGGTGACGCTGCGCCTGATCGTGTTCGATATCGACGAGGATACGGGCGCAAAGTCGATCAAGGACATCAAGGAACAGTCCGTCTACATGGGCGACATGCCGCTCATGACCAACAACGGCACGTTCATCGTCAACGGCACCGAGCGCGTCATCGTTTCGCAGATGCACCGTTCGCCGGGCGTCTTCTTCGACCACGACAAGGGCAAGAGCCATTCTTCCGGCAAGCTGCTGTTTGCTGCCCGCGTCATCCCCTATCGCGGCTCCTGGCTCGATATCGAATTCGATGCCAAGGATATCGTCTACGCCCGTATCGACCGTCGCCGTAAGATCCCTGTCACGTCGCTGCTGATGGCGCTCGGCATGGATGGCGAGGAAATCCTCGACACCTTCTACACGAAATCGCTCTACAAGCGCGACGGCGAAGGCTGGCGCATTCCCTTCAAGCCGGAAACGCTGAAGGGCGCCAAAGCGATCACCGAGATGGTCGACGCCGATACCGGCGAAGTCGTCGTCGAAGCCGGCAAGAAGCTGACCCCGCGCCTGCTGCGCCAGCTGTCCGACAAGGGCCTGAAAGCGCTGAAGGCCGCTGACGACGATCTCTATGGCAACTATCTCGCCGGCGACATCGTCAACTACTCGACCGGTGAAATCTACCTCGAAGCCGGCGACGAAATCGACGAGAAGACCCTCGGCATCATCCTGGCGAACGGCTTCGACGAGATCCCGGTTCTCGGCATCGACCACATCAATGTCGGCGCCTATATCCGCAACACGCTTTCGGCCGACAAGAACGAGAACCGTCAGGACGCTCTGTTCGACATCTACCGCGTCATGCGTCCGGGCGAGCCGCCGACCATGGAATCGGCCGAAGCGATGTTCAACTCGCTGTTCTTCGATGCGGAGCGTTACGACCTCTCCGCCGTCGGCCGCGTCAAGATGAACATGCGTCTCGACCTGACCGTTGAAGACACCGTCCGCATCCTGCGCAAGGACGACATCCTGGCCGTGGTCAGGATGCTGGTCGAACTGCGCGACGGCAAGGGCGAGATCGACGACATCGACAACCTCGGCAACCGCCGCGTCCGCTCGGTCGGCGAGCTGATGGAAAACCAGTACCGTCTCGGCCTGCTCCGCATGGAGCGCGCGATCAAGGAGCGCATGTCCTCGATCGAGATCGACACGGTGATGCCGCAGGATCTGATCAACGCCAAGCCGGCGGCTGCCGCCGTGCGCGAATTCTTCGGTTCCTCGCAGCTGTCGCAGTTCATGGACCAGGTCAACCCGCTCTCGGAAATCACCCACAAGCGCCGTCTTTCGGCTCTTGGCCCGGGTGGTCTGACCCGTGAGCGCGCCGGCTTCGAAGTCCGCGACGTGCATCCGACCCACTACGGCCGCATTTGCCCGATCGAAACGCCTGAGGGTCCGAACATCGGTCTGATCAACTCGCTTGCGACCTTTGCCCGCGTCAACAAGTACGGCTTCATCGAAAGCCCGTACCGTCGCATCGTCGACGGCAAGGTGACGAGCGACGTGCTCTACCTCTCCGCCATGGAAGAGGCGAAGTACTACGTCGCCCAGGCCAACGCCGAAATGAACGCCGACGGCTCCTTCGTCGACGAGTTCGTCGTCTGCCGTCATGCCGGCGAAGTCATGCTCGCACCCCGCGACAGCATGAACCTGATGGACGTTTCGCCGAAGCAGGTCGTTTCGGTCGCAGCCGCGCTCATCCCGTTCCTGGAAAACGACGACGCCAACCGCGCGCTCATGGGTTCGAACATGCAGCGTCAGGCCGTGCCGCTGCTGCGTGCCGAAGCCCCGTTCGTCGGGACCGGCATGGAGCCGGTCGTTGCCCGTGACCCGGCGCTGCCATCGGCGCCCGCCGCGGCGGCGTGGTCGACCAGGTCGACGCGACGCGTATCGTTATCCGCGCCACCGAAGACCTCGAAGCCGGCAAATCCGGCGTCGATATCTACCGCCTGCAGAAGTTCCAGCGTTCCAACCAGAACACCTGCGTCAACCAGCGCCCGCTGGTCACCGTCGGTGACGAGGTCAACCGCGGCGACATCCTCGCCGACGGCCCGTCGACCGACCTCGGCGACCTGGCGCTCGGCCGCAACGCGCTCGTCGCGTTCATGCCCTGGAACGGCTACAACTACGAAGACTCGATCCTGCTCTCCGAGCGTATCGTTGCCGACGACGTGTTCACCTCCATCCACATCGAGGAATTCGAAGTGATGGCGCGCGACACCAAGCTTGGCCCTGAGGAAATCACCCGCGACATTCCGAATGTTTCGGAAGAAGCGCTGAAGAACCTCGACGAAGCCGGCATCGTCTATATCGGCGCCGAAGTTCAGCCGGGCGATATCCTCGTCGGCAAGATCACGCCGAAGGGCGAAAGCCCGATGACGCCGGAAGAAAAGCTTCTGCGCGCCATCTTCGGCGAAAAGGCCTCCGACGTGCGCGATACCTCCATGCGCATGCCGCCCGGCACCTACGGCACGATCGTCGAAGTCCGCGTCTTCAACCGCCATGGCGTCGAGAAGGACGAGCGCGCGATGGCGATCGAGCGCGAAGAGATCGAACGTCTTGCGAAGGACCGCGATGACGAGCAGGCGATTCTCGACCGTAACGTCTACGGCCGTCTGATCGAAATGCTGCGCGGCCAGGCGTCCATCGCCGGCCCGAAGGGCTTCAAGAAGGGCACCGAGCTTTCGAACGCCGTCGTCTCCGAATATCCCCGCTCGCAGTGGTGGATGTTCGCCGTCGAGGACGAGAAGGTTCAGAGCGAGCTCGAAGCGCTCCGCGGCCAGTACGACGAATCCAAGTCGCGCCTTGAACAGCGCTTCATGGACAAGGTCGAGAAGGTCCAGCGCGGCGATGAAATGCCTCCTGGCGTCATGAAGATGGTCAAGGTCTTCGTCGCCGTGAAGCGCAAGATCCAGCCGGGCGACAAGATGGCCGGCCGCCACGGGAACAAGGGCGTCGTTTCGCGCATTGTGCCTGTCGAGGACATGCCGTTCCTCGAAGACGGCACGCATGTCGACGTCGTTCTGAACCCGCTCGGCGTTCCCTCGCGCATGAACGTCGGCCAGATCCTCGAAACCCACCTGGGTTGGGCTTGCGCCGGCATGGGTCGCCAGATCGGCGAACTGATCGAAGCATACAAGGCCAATGGCAACATCGAGCCGCTGCGCAAGACCATCGGCGATGTCGTCGGTGACGGTCCGAAGGCCGAACAGGTCCAGGATTTCGACGACGACTCGGTTCTGCGTCTCGCCGACCAGTGGAAGCGCGGCGTTTCGATTGCGACGCCCGTTTTCGACGGCGCCAACGAAGCCGACGTCAACGATATGCTGCGTCTGGCAGGTCTCAAGGACACTGGCCAGTCGACACTCTATGACGGCCGTACCGGCGAGCAGTTCGACCGCCAGGTGACCGTGGGCTACATCTACATGCTGAAGCTCAACCACCTGGTCGACGACAAGATCCATGCCCGTTCGATCGGACCTTACTCGCTCGTGACCCAGCAGCCGCTGGGCGGCAAGGCGCAGTTCGGCGGTCAGCGCTTCGGCGAAATGGAAGTCTGGGCGCTCGAAGCTTACGGCGCGGCCTACACGCTGCAGGAAATGCTGACGGTGAAGTCGGACGACGTCGCCGGCCGCACCAAGGTCTACGAAGCCATCGTCCGCGGAGACGACACGTTCGAAGCCGGTATTCCGGAAAGCTTCAACGTTCTCGTCAAGGAAATGCGCTCGCTGGGCCTCAGCGTCGAGCTCGAAAACACCAAGCTTGACGAGGCGCAGGCAGCACAGCTGCCCGACGCGGCCGAGTAAGCACCTGATAGGGCGTGCGCTGCCAATGCGGCGCACGCCGGTCCCGCCGGGCGCCGTATCCGTATCGGTCCTGCAGGGAAGTTTCGCCGCATCTTGCGGTTATTCTCGTTTAAGCGAGGGAGGCGGCTCCCGGGAATTTGCCGCCGGCCATCGCATTTTGAGGGCGCTTTAGCCCATGAAGGAGACAGGCATGAACCAAGAGGTCATGAATCTTTTCAATCCGCAGGTGCCTGCACAGAATTTCGATTCCATTCGTATTTCGATCGCGTCTCCGGAGAAGATCCTCTCCTGGTCTTACGGTGAGATCAAGAAGCCGGAAACCATCAACTACCGCACGTTCAAGCCGGAACGCGACGGTCTGTTCTGCGCACGCATCTTCGGGCCGATCAAGGACTACGAATGCCTGTGCGGCAAGTACAAGCGTATGAAGTACAAGGGCATCATCTGCGAAAAGTGCGGCGTCGAAGTCACGCTGTCGCGTGTTCGCCGTGAGCGCATGGGCCATATCGAGCTCGCCGCTCCCGTTGCCCATATCTGGTTCCTGAAGTCGCTGCCGTCACGCATTTCGACGCTGCTCGACATGACGCTGAAGGATGTCGAGCGCGTCCTCTATTTCGAAAACTACATCGTCACCGAGCCTGGCCTGACTGCTCTGAAGGAGCACCAGCTCCTCTCGGAAGAAGAGTACATGCTGGCCGTTGACGAATACGGCGAAGACCAGTTCACCGCGATGATCGGCGCTGAGGCGATCTACGAGATGCTGGCCTCGATGAACCTCGAAAAGATCGCTGGCGACCTGCGCTCCGAGCTTGCCGACACCACGTCGGATCTCAAGCAGAAGAAGCTGATGAAGCGCCTGAAGATCGTCGAGAACTTCATGGAATCGGGCAACCGTCCGGAATGGATGATCATGAAGGTCGTTCCGGTCATCCCGCCGGATCTGCGTCCGCTGGTTCCGCTCGACGGCGGCCGTTTCGCGACGTCGGATCTGAACGATCTCTACCGCCGCGTCATCAACCGCAACAACCGTCTGAAGCGCCTCATTGAGCTTCGTGCGCCCGGCATCATCATCCGCAACGAAAAGCGCATGCTGCAGGAATCGGTTGACGCGCTGTTCGACAACGGCCGTCGCGGCCGCGTTATCACCGGCGCCAACAAGCGTCCGCTGAAGTCGCTGTCCGACATGCTGAAGGGCAAGCAGGGCCGCTTCCGCCAGAACCTGCTCGGCAAGCGCGTCGACTATTCCGGCCGTTCGGTCATCGTCACCGGTCCGGAGCTGAAGCTGCACCAGTGCGGCCTGCCGAAGAAGATGGCGCTCGAGCTCTTCAAGCCGTTCATCTACGCCCGCCTCGACGCCAAGGGTTACTCCTCGACCGTCAAGCAGGCCAAGAAGCTGGTCGAAAAGGAAAAGCCTGAAGTCTGGGATATCCTCGACGAGGTCATCCGCGAGCATCCGGTTCTCCTGAACCGCGCACCGACGCTGCACCGCCTGGGCATCCAGGCCTTCGAACCCACCCTGGTCGAAGGCAAGGCGATCCAACTGCATCCGCTCGTCTGCACGGCCTTCAACGCCGACTTCGACGGCGACCAGATGGCCGTTCACGTGCCGCTGTCGCTCGAAGCCCAGCTCGAAGCCCGCGTGCTGATGATGTCGACCAACAACATCCTGCATCCGGCCAACGGCGCGCCGATCATCGTTCCCTCGCAGGACATGGTTCTCGGCCTCTATTACCTGTCGATCCTGAACCAGAACGAACCGGGCGAAGGCATGGCCTTCTCCGATCTCGGCGAGCTGCATCATGCTCTTGAAAGCAAGGTCGTGACGTTGCACACCAAGATCCGCGGCCGTTTCAAGTCGGTCGACGAGGATGGCAAGCCCTACTCGAAGATCTATGAGACGACGCCTGGCCGTCTGCTCATCGGCGAACTGCTGCCGAAGAACGGCAAGGTGCCCTTCGACATCTGCAACCAGGAAATGACCAAGAAGAACATCTCCAAGATGATCGACACGGTCTACCGCCATTGCGGCCAGAAGGACACGGTCATCTTCTGCGACCGCATCATGCAGCTCGGCTTCTCCCATGCCTGCCGCGCCGGCATCTCGTTCGGCAAGGACGACATGGTCATTCCGGATGCCAAGGCCAAGATCGTTGCCGACACCGAAAGCCTGGTGAAGGAATACGAGCAGCAGTACAATGACGGCCTGATCACCCAGGGCGAAAAGTACAACAAGGTTGTCGACGCCTGGGGCAAGGCCACCGAAAAGGTCGCCGAAGAGATGATGGCCCGCATTAAGGCCGTCGAATTCGACGAGAACACCGGCCGTCAGAAGCCGATGAACTCGATCTACATGATGAGCCATTCCGGCGCCCGCGGTTCTCCGAACCAGATGCGTCAGTTGGGCGGCATGCGCGGCCTCATGGCCAAGCCGTCGGGTGAAATCATCGAGACGCCGATCATCTCGAACTTCAAGGAAGGCCTGACCGTCAACGAGTATTTCAACTCGACCCACGGCGCCCGCAAGGGTCTGGCAGACACCGCCTTGAAGACCGCCAACTCCGGTTACCTGACCCGCCGTCTCGTCGACGTCGCGCAGGATTGCATCGTCACGCACGTCGATTGCGGCACCGAAACCGGCCTCACCATGACCGCCATCGTCGATGCCGGTCAGGTCGTCGCCTCGCTCGGCGCCCGCATCCTCGGCCGCACGGCGCTCGACGATATCGATCACCCGGTCACGGGCGAGCGGATCGTCGATGCCGGCAAGATGATCCTCGAGCCCGATGTCATCGAGATCGAGAAGGCCGGTATCCAGTCGATCCGCATCCGCTCGGCGCTGACCTGCGAAATCCAGACGGGCGTCTGCTCGGTCTGCTACGGCCGCGACTTGGCCCGTGGTACGCCGGTCAACATGGGCGAAGCCGTCGGCGTCATCGCCGCTCAGTCGATCGGTGAACCGGGCACCCAGCTCACCATGCGTACCTTCCACCTTGGCGGTACGGCAACCGTGGTCGACCAGTCGTTCCTGGAAGCCTCTTACGAAGGTACGGTGCAGATCAAGAACCGTAACATCCTGCGCAACTCCGATGGCAACCTCGTTGCCATGGGCCGCAACATGACCGTCCAGATCCTGGACGAGCGTGGCGTGGAACGGTCTTCGCAGCGTGTGGCCTACGGTTCGAAGCTGCATGTCGACGAAGGCGACAAGGTCAAGCGCGGCCAGCGTCTGGCCGAGTGGGATCCTTACACCCGTCCGATGATGACCGAAGTGGCTGGTACCGTTCAGTTCGAAGACCTGGTCGATGGTCTCTCTGTTCTGGAAGCCACCGACGAATCCACCGGCATCACCAAGCGTCAGGTCATCGACTGGCGTTCGACCCCGCGCGGTTCGGACCTCAAGCCGGCGATCGTTATCAAGGATGCCAGCGGCAATGTCGCGAAGCTCTCGCGTGGCGGTGACGCCCGCTTCCTGCTCTCGGTCGACGCTATTCTGTCGGTCGAGCCGGGCACCAAGGTTTCCCAGGGTGACGTTCTCGCGCGTTCGCCGCTGGAAAGCGCCAAGACCAAGGACATCACCGGCGGTCTGCCGCGTGTTGCCGAGCTCTTCGAAGCCCGCCGTCCGAAGGACCACGCCATCATCGCAGAGATCGATGGTACGATCCGCCTCGGCCGCGACTACAAGAACAAGCGCCGCGTCATCATCGAGCCGGCGGAAGACGGTGTCGAGCCTGTCGAATACCTGATCCCGAAGGGTAAGCCCTTCCACCTTCAGGAAGGCGACTATATCGAAAAGGGTGACTACATCCTCGACGGTAACCCGGCTCCGCACGACATCCTGGCGATCAAGGGCGTCGAGGCTTTGGCCTCCTACCTCGTCAATGAGATCCAGGAAGTCTACCGCTTGCAGGGCGTTGTCATCAACGACAAGCACATCGAGGTGATTGTCCGTCAGATGCTGCAGAAGGTGGAGATCACCGATGCAGGCGACTCGACCTATATCGTCGGCGACAATGTCGACCGGATCGAGCTCGAAGACGTCAACGATCACCTGATCGAGCAGGGCAAGAAGCCGGCCTACGGCGATCCGGTTCTTCTCGGCATCACCAAGGCGTCGCTGCAGACCCCGTCCTTCATCTCGGCCGCATCCTTCCAGGAAACGACCAAGGTGCTGACGGAAGCTGCGATCGCCGGCAAGACCGACGGCCTGCAGGGTCTGAAGGAAAACGTCATCGTCGGCCGTCTCATCCCGGCCGGCACCGGCGGCACCATGACCCAGATCCGCCGTATCGCCACGTCGCGCGACGAGTTGATCCTCGAAGAGCGCCGCAAGGGCACGGGTGCTGCCGTTGCCACGCCGATGCTGCAGGACATGGCCGAAAAAGCTCCGGCTGCGGAATAATCCGCAGCCGAAGACCACCACTCAGGTGGCACGCGAATTGAAAAACCGCCCGGAGCGATCCGGGCGGTTTTCGTTTTTTACCTGCATTGGTCGGTTGGGGGAGGGAAGGTGCTGCTTCCGCTTGATGCTGCCTTTGCGACCCGCAGCGTCAGCGGCGGCTCGCTTCAGTTGAAGCGGATGATGGCGACCTCGCCGTCGACGGCACCCTGATAGGCAGAGGCGTGCGGCTCCTCGGCGGGCACCTCGGTCAGCATGCCGATCTGGTCGAGATCGGCCTCGATGAAGCCTTCCTCGGCAAGGGCGTTCAGGGCCTCGCGCACGGCTGTGTCGTCGTCGGGCGCCTTCAGCATGATGTGCAGGTCGATACCTTCGCTATCGTCGGACTCGTAGCCTTTGCCGATGATGATGAAGACCATCGGCCCGTCGAAATTATTGTCGTTATCAGGTGTCGTAATCATCGCCTGTCCTTCGGCTCTTTGACGATTCGGTCGCTCGAATCCTGCTGTGAGGGCCGCACGCCGCAATTGCTGATTCCTTAACTGCTTTTGCCGCGATGCCCAAGTTTTTATCTTGGTGCACGGCCGCCATTTCGTCTAGAAGGGTGAAATCAGGGCGTTAGGCCCAGAGATCAAGGCGATACGGCGAGTTTATTTCTTAACCGGCCTTGACGAGAGGGGTGGAAACCAGTAGTACCCCGCCCATCAGATCCCATGTGAGGCTTGGCTGTTCGGGGCGACGCGCCCTGAAGTTCACCTCAAACAAGGTTCTAAACGCACGTTGAAGTCATGATGCTGCACGCACGACGCATATTTTATGCGTCCTCTGCTCCTTGTGGTCCATCTGCGGAAGCGGATCGGGCCATATTTTGCGCATTGACGGAAAGCATGCGTCACTGCCGGAGACGGCGCGAGTTCAAGCCCGCAAGGGTACTGAGATAAAACGTAAGGGATGGTTGAATGCCTACCGTAAACCAGCTGATCCGCAAGCCTCGCCAGGCGAACGTAAAGCGTAACAAGGTTCCCGCACTCCAGGAGAACCCGCAGAAGCGCGGCGTTTGCACGCGCGTCTATACGACGACGCCGAAGAAGCCGAACTCGGCTCTGCGTAAGGTCGCAAAGATCCGCCTGACCAACGGCTTCGAAGTCATTGGTTACATCCCCGGCGAAGGTCACAACCTTCAGGAACACTCCGTCGTCATGATCCGTGGCGGCCGCGTCAAGGACCTTCCGGGTGTCCGTTATCACATCATCCGCGGCGTTCTCGATACCCAGGGTGTCAAGAACCGCAAGCAGCGCCGCTCCAAGTACGGTGCGAAGCGTCCGAAGTAATTCGGTTTTGAATAATCCGGCGCTGCGCGAGGTCCTCCGCGTGGTGAAGCGCCTTAACGGTTGAAGAGACGAGAATATGTCCAGACGTCATAAAGCAGAAAAGCGCGAGATCAATCCGGACCCGAAGTTCGGCGATCTCGTCGTCACCAAGTTCATGAATGCCATCATGCTCGACGGCAAGAAGTCCGTTGCTGAAAACATCGTTTACGGCGCATTCGACGTCGTCCAGGGCAAGTCCAAGCAGGAGCCGCTCACGGTTTTCCATTCTGCGCTCGACAATATTGCCCCGCACGTTGAAGTTCGCTCGCGCCGCGTCGGTGGTGCGACCTATCAGGTCCCGGTCGATGTTCGTCCGGAGCGCCGCCAGGCTCTCGCCATTCGCTGGCTGATCGCTGCTGCCCGCAAGCGCAATGAAACGACTATGGTTGACCGCCTTTCCGGCGAACTGCTCGATGCGTCCAACAACCGCGGCTCCGCCGTCAAGAAGCGCGAAGACACGCACAAGATGGCTGATGCCAACCGTGCATTCTCGCACTATCGCTGGTAATTCCGAACGGTATCGAAAGGCAGTCCACAATGGCTCGCGAATATAAAATCGAAGACTACCGCAATTTCGGTATCATGGCGCATATCGACGCCGGCAAGACCACGACCACCGAGCGTATTCTTTATTACACCGGCAAGTCGCACAAGATCGGCGAAGTCCACGACGGCGCAGCCACCATGGACTGGATGGAGCAGGAGCAGGAGCGTGGCATCACGATCACCTCCGCTGCTACCACGACCTTCTGGAAGGGCCGTGACGGCAAGATGCGCCGCTTCAACATCATCGACACTCCCGGCCACGTCGACTTCACCATCGAAGTCGAGCGTTCGCTGCGTGTTCTCGACGGCGCCATCGCGCTGCTCGATGCCAACGCCGGCGTCGAGCCGCAGACGGAAACCGTCTGGCGCCAGGCCGAGAAGTACAATGTCCCGCGGATGATCTTCTGCAACAAGATGGACAAGACCGGCGCCGACTTCTACCGCTCCGTCGAGATGATCAAGACCCGTCTCGGTGCAACGGCTGTCGTCATGCAGCTGCCGATCGGTGCTGAAACCGAATTCAAGGGCGTCATCGACCTGATCGAGATGAACGCTCTCATCTGGCGCGACGAATCGCTCGGCGCCCAGTGGGATGTCGTCGAGATCCCCGAGGACATGAAGGCCAAGGCCGAAGAATATCGCGAAAAGCTGATTGAGACGGTCGTCGACATCGACGAAGCCGCGATGGAAGCCTATCTCGAAGGCATTCTGCCCGACAACGACAAGATCCGCGAACTCGTTCGCCGCGGCACGATCGACGTCAAGTTCCACCCGATGTTCTGCGGTACCGCCTTCAAGAACAAGGGCGTGCAGCCGCTGCTCGACGCCGTCGTCGACTATCTGCCGTCGCCGATGGACATCCCGGCCATCAAGGGCATCGACTTCAAGACGGAAGCCGACATCGAGCGTCATGCCGATGACAGCGAGCCGCTCTCCATGCTGGCCTTCAAGATCATGAACGACCCCTTCGTCGGTTCGCTGACCTTCGCCCGCATCTACTCCGGCAAGCTCGAAAAGGGCGCGTCGGTCATGAACACGGTCAAGGACAAGCGCGAGCGCGTCGGCCGCATGCTGCAGATGCACTCCAACTCGCGTGAAGACATCGAAGAAGCCTTTGCAGGCGACATCGTTGCTCTCGCCGGCCTCAAGGAAACCACGACGGGTGATACGCTCTGCGATCCGCTGAAGCCGGTTATCCTCGAGCGCATGGAATTCCCCGAGCCGGTCATCCAGATCGCCATCGAGCCGAAGACCAAGGGCGACCAGGAAAAGATGGGCCTCGCGCTCAACCGCCTGGCTGCAGAAGATCCGTCTTTCCGCGTCAAGACCGACCAGGAATCCGGCCAGACCATCATTGCCGGCATGGGCGAACTGCATCTCGACATCATCGTCGACCGCATGCGTCGTGAATTCAAGGTTGAAGCAACTGTCGGCGCGCCGCAGGTTGCCTACCGCGAAACCATCACGCGCCAGCACGAAGAAGACTACACGCACAAGAAGCAGTCCGGTGGTACCGGCCAGTTCGCGCGCGTCAAGATCGTTTTCGAACCGAACCCGGAAGGCGACGACTTCAAGTTCGAATCCAAGATCGTCGGCGGTTCCGTTCCGAAGGAATACATCCCCGGCGTCCAGAAGGGCATCGAAAGCGTCCTGTCTTCGGGTCCGCTCGCAGGCTTCCCGATGCTCGGCGTCAAGGCGACCCTCATCGACGGCGCCTTCCACGACGTCGACTCGTCGGTTCTCGCCTTCGAAATCGCATCACGTGCCTGCTTCCGTGAAGCAGCCAAGAAGGCCGGCGCTCAGCTGCTCGAGCCGATGATGAAGGTCGAAGTCGTCACCCCGGAAGATTATGTCGGCGACGTCATCGGCGACCTGAACTCCCGTCGCGGCCAGATCCAGGGCCAGGAGAGCCGTGGTATCGCCGTCGTCATCAACGCGAACGTCCCGCTCGCGAACATGTTCAAGTACGTCGACAACCTGCGCTCCATGTCCCAGGGCCGCGCTCAGTACACGATGACCTTCGATCACTATTCGCCGGTCCCGTCGAACGTCGCAACCGAAATCCAGGCAAAGTATTCCGGTCAGAAGTGACCGGAATACCAATTGACCGATAACAAGAATTAGATCCCCTCGGGGACTAGCAAAACGGAGAGCCGAAAATGGCAAAGAGTAAGTTTGAGCGCAACAAGCCGCACGTCAACATTGGCACGATCGGCCACGTTGACCACGGCAAGACGTCTCTGACGGCAGCGATCACGAAGTACTTCGGTGAGTTCAAGGCGTACGACCAGATCGACGCTGCTCCGGAAGAAAAGGCCCGCGGCATCACCATTTCGACGGCGCACGTCGAATATGAGACGCCGGCCCGCCACTACGCCCACGTCGACTGCCCCGGCCACGCCGACTACGTCAAGAACATGATCACCGGTGCTGCCCAGATGGACGGCGCGATCCTGGTGTGCTCGGCCGCTGACGGCCCGATGCCGCAGACGCGCGAACACATCCTGCTCGCCCGCCAGGTCGGCGTTCCGGCGATCGTTGTGTTCCTGAACAAGGTCGACCAGGTTGACGACGCCGAGCTTCTCGAACTGGTCGAGCTCGAAGTTCGCGAACTTCTGTCGTCCTACGACTTCCCGGGCGACGATATCCCGGTCGTCAAGGGTTCGGCGCTGGCTGCTCTTGAAGATTCTGACAAGAAGATCGGCGAAGATGCGATCCGCGAGCTGATGGCTGCGGTTGACGCCTACATCCCGACGCCTGAGCGTCCGATCGACCAGCCGTTCCTGATGCCGATCGAAGACGTGTTCTCGATCTCCGGCCGCGGCACGGTTGTGACCGGCCGCGTCGAGCGTGGCATTGTCAAGGTTGGCGAAGAAGTCGAGATCGTCGGCATCCGCGCGACCTCGAAGACGACGGTGACCGGCGTTGAAATGTTCCGCAAGCTGCTCGATCAGGGCCAGGCTGGCGACAACATCGGCGCACTGGTTCGCGGTGTGAACCGTGACGGCGTCGAGCGTGGCCAGATCCTGTGCAAGCCGGGCTCTGTCAAGCCGCACAAGAAGTTCATGGCGGAAGCCTACATCCTGACGAAGGAAGAGGGTGGCCGTCATACGCCGTTCTTCACCAACTACCGTCCGCAGTTCTACTTCCGCACGACCGACGTTACCGGCATCGTGACGCTGCCTGAGGGCACCGAGATGGTCATGCCGGGCGACAACGTCACGGTTGCCGTCGAGCTGATCGTTCCGATCGCGATGGAAGAAAAGCTGCGCTTCGCAATCCGCGAAGGCGGCCGCACCGTCGGCGCCGGTATCGTCGCTTCGATCGTCGAGTAATTAGCGGCTGGGCCACCAGGCCCAAGGAAAGGATAGGGACGCCGATCTCGGTGTCCCTCTCGATCTTTGAAACCGGTGGCCCGCTAACGTAACTGAAGGTAAGTCGTGTCCCTGAATGGTGACACGCGGATAACAGACACAAGGATAAAGTCGAATGAACGGCCAGAATATCCGCATCCGCCTGAAGGCGTTCGATCACCGGATTCTCGATGCCTCCACGCGCGAGATCGTATCGACGGCTAAGCGCACCGGTGCAAGCGTCCGGGGCCCCGTTCCGCTTCCGACCCGCATCGAGAAGTTTACGGTCAACCGGTCCCCGCACATCGACAAGAAGAGCCGTGAACAGTTCGAGATGCGCACGCACAAGCGCCTTCTCGATATCGTTGACCCGACCCCGCAGACGGTAGACGCGCTGATGAAGCTCGATCTCGCCGCCGGTGTCGATGTTGAGATCAAGCTCTGAGACCTCGGGTCTTCGGGCTGAGTGAGAAGGATTGAACCGATGCGTTCAGGTGTGATTGCACAGAAGGTGGGAATGACCCGCGTCTATAACGACGCCGGTGAGCATGTCCCGGTAACGGTACTGCGTATGGACGGCTGCCAGGTCGTCGCCACGCGCACTGTCGAAAAGAATGGCTATACCGCAGTTCAGCTCGGTGCCGGCCAGGCGAAGGTGAAGAACACCTCCAAGGCGATGCGCGGCAACTTTGCCGTTGCCAACGTCGAGCCGAAGGCCAAGGTTGCTGAATTCCGCGTGTCGGAAGACCAGCTGCTTGAGATCGGCACGGAGATCAAGGCAGGTCACTTCGCAGCCGGTCAGCTCGTCGACGTGACGGGCACGACGATCGGTAAGGGTTTTGCCGGCGCCATGAAGCGCCACGGTTTCGGCGGTCTTCGCGCCACGCACGGTGTCTCGGTTTCGCACCGCTCGCACGGTTCGACCGGCTCGCGCCAGGATCCGGGCAAGGTTTTCAAGAACAAGAAGATGGCTGGTCACATGGGCCAGACGCGCGTCACGACGCAGAACCTGGAAGTGGTTTCGACCGACGAAGATCGTGGTCTGATCCTGATCAAGGGTGCTGTTCCCGGTTCCAAGGGTGCCTGGATCATCGTGCGCGACGCCGTCAAGTCGGCCGCGAAGTAAGGGAGCCAGATCAATGGAATTCAACGTCAAAACCCTCGAGGGAAAAGACGCCGGGAAGGTTTCCCTTTCGGACGCGATTTTCGGCCTCGAGCCCCGCGAAGACATTCTCGCCCGCGTCATCCGCTGGCAGCTTGCCAAGAAGCAGCAGGGCACCCACAAGGCAAAGGGCCGCGCTGAAGTTTCGCGCACCGGCGCCAAGATGTACAAGCAGAAGGGTACGGGCCGCGCTCGCCACCATTCGGCTCGCGCTCCGCAGTTCCGCGGCGGCGGCAAGGCTCACGGCCCGGTCGTCCGCAGCCACGAGCATGACCTTCCGAAGAAGGTTCGTGCACTTGGCCTGCGCCTCGCTCTTTCGGCCAAGATCAAGGCCGATGACGTCATCGTCATCGACAACCTGGTTGCCGCTGAAGCCAAGACCAAGGCTCTCGCGTCCGTATTCGAGACGCTCGGCCTGACCAACGCCCTCTTCATCGGCGGCGCAGAACTTGACGGCAACTTCAAGCTCGCAGCACAGAACATCCCGAACATCGATGTTCTGCCGATCCAGGGCATCAACGTTTATGACATCGTGCGCCGCGGCAAGCTCGTGCTTTCCAAGGCTGCGGTTGAAGCGCTAGAGGAGCGATTCAAGTGACCGATCTTCGCCACTACGATGTGATCGTCTCTCCGGCGATCACCGAAAAGTCCACGCTGGTATCCGAAAACAACCAGGTTGTTTTCAATGTCGCCAAGCAGGCGACGAAGCCGGAAATCAAGGCTGCTGTCGAGGCGCTGTTCGGCGTCAAGGTTACGGCCGTCAACACTCTGCTGCGCAAGGGCAAGACCAAGCGGTTCCGCGGTTTCGTCGGCAAGCAGAAGGACGTGAAGAAGGCTGTTGTGACCCTGGCTGAAGGCCAGACGATCGACGTCTCCACCGGTCTCTGAGGTATAAGAAAATGGCATTGAAAACATTCAATCCGATCACCCCGAGCCAGCGCCAGCTGGTCATCGTCGACCGTTCGGCCCTCTACAAGGGCAAGCCGGTCAAGGCGCTGACGGAAGGCCTGACCAAGAGCGGCGGTCGTAACAACCTCGGTCGCATCACCGCCCGCTTCATCGGCGGCGGTCACAAGCGTACCTATCGCCTGATCGACTTCAAGCGTCGCAAGTTCGACGTCGAAGGCACGGTCGAGCGTATCGAATACGATCCGAACCGCACGGCGTTCATCGCGCTGGTCAACTATGCTGACGGCGAAAAGGCTTATATCCTGGCTCCTCAGCGTCTCGCTGCCGGTGACAAGGTCATCGCTTCCGAGAAGGCCGTCGACGTCAAGCCCGGCAACACCATGCCGCTGCAGTTCATCCCGGTCGGCTCCATCATCCACAACGTGGAAATGAAGCCGGGCAAGGGCGGTCAGATCGCTCGTTCCGCCGGTGGCTACGCACAGCTCGTCGGCCGTGACCAGGGCATGGCGATCCTTCGCCTGAACTCGGGTGAACAGCGTCTCGTGCATGGCTCCTGCCTTGCTTCGATCGGCGCCGTCTCCAACCCCGACCACGCCAACATCAACGACGGCAAGGCCGGTCGTACCGTTTGGCGCGGAAAGCGTCCGCATAACCGCGGTGTCGTCATGAACCCGGTCGACCATCCGCACGGCGGTGGTGAAGGCCGCACCTCCGGTGGTCGCCATCCGGTGACACCATGGGGCAAGCCGACAAAGGGCAAGCGCACCCGGTCGAACAAGTCGACCGACAAGATGATCATGCGCTCGCGTCATCAGCGTAAGAAGTAAGAGAGGAAGTCTCCAATGGCTCGTTCAGTATGGAAAGGTCCGTTCGTTGACGGCTATCTTCTCAAGAAGGCTGAGAAGGTTCGTGAAGGCGGACGTGCAGAAGTGATCAAGATCTGGAGCCGTCGCTCCACGATCCTGCCGCAGTTCGTCGGTCTTACCTTCGGCGTCTACAACGGCAGCAAGCATATCCCGGTCAGCGTCAATGAAGACATGGTCGGCCACAAATTCGGTGAATTCTCTCCGACCCGCACCTACTACGGTCACGGCGCGGACAAGAAGGCGAAGAGGAAGTAACAATGGGCAAGGCAAAAGCCGAACGCCGGCTGAAGGACAACGAGGCGCAAGCAGTCGCCCGCACGCTCCGCGTCAGCCCCCAGAAGCTCAATCTGGTTGCTGCGGCTATCCGTGGCAAGAAGGTCGAGCGCGCACTCGCTGAGCTGGAGTTCTCCCGCAAGCGTATCGCAGGTGCCGTCAAGAAGACGCTCGAATCTGCGATCGCCAACGCTGAGAACAACCACGATCTCGACGTCGACGCTCTTGTCGTCGCCGAGGCCTATGTCGGCAAGTCGATCGTCATGAAGCGTTTCCACGCTCGTGGTCGCGGTCGCGCGTCGCGCATCGAAAAGCCTTTCGCGCACCTGACGATCGTCGTTCGTGAAGTGCAGGCAGTTGAGGAGGCCGCATAATGGGTCAGAAAATCAATCCAATCGGTTTCCGTCTTGGCATCAACCGTACCTGGGATAGCCGCTGGTTCGCGGACAATGCTGAGTACGGCCAGCTGCTGCACGAAGACCTGAAGATGCGCAAGTTCGTCATGAGCGAACTCAAGCAGGCCGGGATCTCCAAGGTGGTCATCGAGCGTCCGCACAAGAAGTGCCGCGTCACGATCCACTCGGCACGTCCGGGCCTGATCATCGGCCGCAAGGGCGCCGACATCGACAAGCTCCGCAAGAAGCTGTCGGATATGACCAACTCGGAAACGCACCTCAACATCGTCGAAGTGCGCAAGCCCGAAGTCGACGCAACGCTGGTCGCTCAGTCGATCGCCCAGCAGCTCGAGCGCCGCGTGGCTTTCCGCCGCGCCATGAAGCGCGCCGTTCAGTCCGCGATGCGTCTTGGCGCCGAAGGCATCAAGATCACCTGCGCCGGCCGTCTCGGTGGCGCTGAAATCGCCCGTACGGAATGGTACCGCGAAGGTCGTGTGCCGCTGCACACGCTGCGCGCCGACATCGACTACGGCACGGCTGAAGCAGAAACCGCGTTCGGCATCTGCGGCATCAAGGTCTGGATCTTCAAGGGCGAAATCCTTGAGCACGATCCGATGGCTTCCGAGCGCCGTGCGATGGAAGGTGACGCCCAGGGTCCGGCAAGCCGTGATCGTGACCGCGACAGAGACCGTCGCCGCGACAACGCTTGATAGCGCGCGTGGCAGAGAAGTTCGGAGAATAAGAAAATGTTGCAGCCAAAGCGTACCAAGTACCGCAAGCAGTTCAAGGGCCGCATCAAGGGCGTCGCCAAGGGCGGTTCTGACCTGGCATTCGGCGAATTCGGCCTGAAGGCTCAGGAACCCAACCGCGTCAACGCGCGCGAGATCGAGGCGGCCCGCCGCGCGATCACGCGTTATATGAAGCGCGCCGGCCGTGTATGGATCCGCGTGTTCCCGGACGTTCCGGTAACCAAAAAGCCGACCGAAGTCCGCATGGGTAAGGGTAAGGGCTCCGTTGAATACTGGGCGTGCAAGGTCAAGCCCGGCCGTATGATGTTCGAGATCGACGGTGTCAGCGAAGAAATCGCCCGTGAGGCGCTTCGTCTCGGCTCTGCCAAGCTCTCGGTCAAGACGCGCTTCGTTCAGCGCATTGCAGAGTAAGGGATTGAGCTCATGAAAGCCTCAGATGTTCGCGGGTTCACCGCCGACCAACTCAAGGACGAGCTTGCCAAGCTGAAGAAGGAGCAGTTCAACCTGCGCTTCCAGAAGGCGACCGGCCAGCTCGAAAAGTCCTCGCGCATCAACGAAGTCCGCAAGGACATCGCCCGCGTGAAAACCATTGCCCGCCAGAAGGCGGCAGAAGTTAAGGCCTAAAGGAAGAAAAATATGCCGAAGCGCATCCTGCAGGGCGTCGTCGTTGGCGACAAGAACGAGAAGACGGTAGTGGTTCGCGTCGAGCGTCGTTTCGCTCACCCGCTGCTCCAGAAGACCGTTCGTCGTTCCAAGAAGTACAAGGCCCACGACGAGAACAACCAGTACAAGATTGGCGATACCGTATCCATCGAGGAATGCGCGCCGATCTCCAAGGACAAGCGCTGGACGGTGATTTCCGCCCAGGGCCAGTAACAGAATTTTGTGCGAGGCCTTGCGTCTCGCCGAAATATCTGTATGAAGCAGCGTCAGAACGCTCGAATGCCGGGCGTTCTTTTGCTTTGAGCGCACGGAAGGTCCCGTTCGGGAAACCACCCTGGCACGATCGATCCCGCGCTATTCAGCTATTGCCGCGTCTGTGCTGCCGTTACGGCAGTTCGGCCGGCGAAAATTTTCATAAGCCGGAGTAGGGGGCTAGCCCAACCATTCCGGTAAACCAAGAAGGCGACCTGATATGATTCAGATGCAAACAAACCTCGACGTCGCGGATAATTCCGGCGCACGTCGTGTCATGTGCATCAAGGTGCTGGGCGGCTCGAAGCGCAAGTATGCCTCGATCGGCGACGTCATCGTCGTTTCGATCAAGGAAGCGATCCCGCGCGGCCGCGTGAAGAAGGGTGACGTGATGAAGGCGGTTGTCGTTCGCACCGCCAAGGACATCCGCCGTCCGGATGGCTCCGTCATCCGTTTCGACACCAACGCAGCAGTCCTCATCGACAACAAGAAAGAGCCGATCGGCACCCGTATCTTCGGACCGGTTCCGCGCGAACTTCGCGCCAAGAACCACATGAAGATCATCTCGCTGGCTCCCGAAGTACTGTAAGGAGCAAAGCGATGCAGAAGATTCGTAAGGGCGACAAGGTCGTCATGCTCGCTGGCAAGGACAAGGGCCGTACCGGCGAAGTTGTCCAGGTCATGCCGAAGGAAGATCGTGCCGTTGTTCGTGGCGTCAACGTCGTCAAGCGCCACCAGCGCCAGACGCAGACCCAGGAAGCCGGCATCATCAACAAGGAAGCCTCCGTTCACCTGTCGAACGTTGCAATCGTCGACAAGGACGGCAAGCCGACCCGCGTCGGTTTCAAGGTTGTTGACGGCAAAAAGGTCCGTGTGGCCAAGCGTTCTGGAGAAGTGATCGATGGCTGAGGCAAAATACGAGCCGCGGCTCAAGAAGGAATATGTCGAGCGCATCCGCAAGGCGATGCAGGAGCAGTTCTCCTACGCCAACGAGATGATGATCCCGAAGCTCGACAAGATCGTGATCAACATGGGTGTCGGCGAAGCAACCGCTGACTCGAAGAAGCCGACGGTAGCTGCCGCCGACCTCGCAGCGATCGCCGGCCAGAAGCCGGTCATCACCCGCGCCCGCAACTCCATCGCAGGCTTCAAGGTCCGCGAACAGATGCCGATCGGCGCGAAGGTCACCCTGCGCGGCGCCCGCATGTACGAGTTCCTGGATCGCCTGGTCAACATCGCGCTTCCGCGCGTTCGCGACTTCCGCGGCCTGAACCCGAAAAGCTTTGACGGCCGTGGCAACTTCGCCATGGGCATCAAGGAGCACATTGTGTTCCCTGAGATCAACTACGACAAGGTTGATCAGATGTGGGGCATGGACATCATCGTTTGCACGACGGCGACGACCGACGACGAAGCACGGGCTCTTCTGAAAGAGTTCAGCTTCCCGTTCCGTCAATAACCGTAACGACGAGCGTAGAAAAGGAACCTGACATGGCGAAGACAAGCGCAGTTGAAAAGAACAAGCGCCGCCGTACTACGGTCGCCAACCAGGCCGCTAAGCGGGCTGCGTTGAAGGCGATCATCATGAACCAGGCTCTTCCGATCGAAGAGCGGTTCAAGGCCTCGATCAAGCTGGCATCCCTGCCGCGTGATGGATCGAAGACCCGTATTCGCAACCGTTGCGAAGTTTCGGGGCGTCCGCGCGCATATTACCGCAAACTGCGCATGTCGCGTATTGCGCTGCGTGAACTGGGCAATCTCGGCAAGGTGCCGGGCATCGTCAAGTCGAGCTGGTAAGGAGCAGGTTACATGACAATGACTGATCCGTTGGGCGATATGCTCACCCGTATCCGTAACGGCGCTTCCCGCCGCAAGTCGTCGGTTTCGACGCCTGCGTCCAAGCTCCGTGCACGTGTTCTCGATGTCCTGCAGTCCGAAGGCTACATCCGTGGCTATTCCGTTGTCGATTTCGGCAATGGCAAGTCGGAACTCAGCATCGAGCTGAAATATTATGAAGGCGCATCGGTGATCCGTGAGATCGGCCGTGTGTCCAAGCCGGGCCGCCGGGTTTATGTCTCGGTCAAGTCCATTCCGCAGGTCGCGAACGGCCTCGGCATCACCATCCTTTCGACTCCGAAGGGTGTGATGGCCGATCACCAGGCTCGCGAACAGAACGTTGGCGGCGAGGTTCTTTGCTCGGTCTTCTAAGATCGGGCAGGGATCTCCATAGCGAACAGACAGGATTGAAACATGTCTCGTATCGGTAAAAAGCCCGTTCAGGTGCCTGCTGGGATCACGGCTACGGTCGATGGCCAGAAGGTCACTGCAAAGGGCCCGAAGGGCGAGCTGTTTTTCGTTGCTAACGACGAAATCAGCCTCAAGCTCGAAAACAACACGGTCGTCGTGACGCCCGTGAACCAGACCAAGGATGCACGTTCGAAGTGGGGCATGTCCCGCACGATGATCGAAGGCATCTTCAAGGGCGTCAAGGACGGCTTCGAGCGCAAGCTCGAAATCAACGGCGTCGGTTACCGCGCCTCCCTGCAGGGCAAGAACCTGCAGCTGGCCCTCGGCTTCAGCCACGACGTGATCTATGAGCCGCCGGTCGGCATCACGATCGCCGTTCCGAAGCCGACTGAAATTGTTGTCTCCGGCATCAATAAGCAGCAGGTCGGTCAGGTCGCCGCCGAAATCCGCGAATATCGCGGTCCTGAGCCCTACAAGGGCAAGGGCGTCAAGTACGCTGACGAGCGGATCGTCCGCAAAGAAGGCAAGAAGAAGTAAGGATCACGCGAAATGGCTAGCAGGAAAGAAGCACTTGCACGTCGTGCCAACCGCGTGCGCCGTCATCTCAAGTCGGTGGCCAACGGCCGTCCGCGCCTGTCGGTTCATCGCTCCTCGAAGAACATCTACGCTCAGGTTATCGACGATGTTGCCGGCAAGACACTTGCCGCTGCATCGACCCTCGATAAGGATCTGCGCGGTTCTCTGAAGACCGGTGCTGACACCGCAGCAGCTGCCCTCGTCGGCAAGCTCGTTGCAGAGCGCGCTTCGAAGGCGGGTGTCACCGACGTCGTATTCGACCGTGGCGCCTTCATCTATCACGGCCGCATCAAGGCTCTCGCCGATGCAGCCCGCGAAGGCGGTCTCACCTTCTGATCAGTTTCCGGCCGGACGCTTTGGCGCCGGCCGGATTTTCGCCGGACCGCAGGCACTCTCCGAAAGGGGAGGCTGATGCGGTCCACATGTATTTGCCGATTGCACCCGGAAAAGAAAAAGGAAGAGGACAATGGCACAGGAAAGAAGGCCGCAGCGGGAAGACCGCCAGAGCCGTGAAGAGCGCGATAGCGAATTCGTCGACAAGCTGGTCGCGATCAACCGCGTCGCCAAGGTCGTCAAGGGCGGCCGTCGTTTCGGTTTCGCAGCACTCGTCGTCGTCGGCGACCAGAAGGGCCGCGTCGGCTTCGGCCATGGCAAGGCACGCGAAGTGCCGGAAGCCATCCGCAAGGCAACCGAAGCCGCCAAGCGCGAACTGATCTTCGTACCGCTGCGTGACGGCCGTACGCTGCACCACGACGTTCACGGCCGCCACGGCGCCGGCAAGGTTCTGCTGCGCTCGGCCAAGGTCGGTACCGGCATCATCGCCGGCGGTCCGATGCGCGCCGTATTCGAAACGCTCGGCATGCACGACGTCGTCGCCAAGTCGACTGGTTCGTCGAACCCCTACAACATGGTTCGCGCCACCTTCGACGCTCTGAAGCACCAGGTTCACCCGAAGGACATCGCAGCTCAGCGCGGCATCAAGTATGCAACGCTGCAGGCTCGTCGTAGCGCCTCCGGCAACGCCTCTGAAGAATAAGAGGAGTTTGATAGATGGCCAAAGCTACCAAGAAGGCTGAAGCGAAGACTGTCACGATCGAACAGATCGGCAGCCCGATCTGCCGTCCGGATGTTCAGCAGCGCACGCTGATCGGTCTCGGACTGAACAAGATGCACCGTCGCCGCACGCTGGAGGATACTCCTTCGGTTCGTGGCATGATCCGTGCTGTCCAGCATCTCGTTCGCGTCGTCGACGAGAAGTGAGACGGAGGAAACGCTCATGAAACTCAATGAAATTAAAGACAACGAAGGCTCGACCCACAGCCGCAAGCGCCTCGGCCGCGGTATCGGCTCGGGCTCCGGCAAGACCGGTGGTCGCGGTGTGAAGGGTCAGAAGTCCCGTTCGGGCGTCGCCATCAACGGCTTCGAAGGCGGCCAGATGCCGATCTATCGTCGCCTGCCGAAGCGCGGCTTCAATAACATTTTCGCTTCCGATTTTGTTGTTGTGTCGTTGGCTCGCATCCAGGCGGCGATCGACGCCGGCAAGCTCGATGCCAAGGCGACCGTTGACGCAGCTGCCCTCAAGGCCGCCGGCGTGATCCGCCGCACCAAGGACGGCGTTCGCGTTCTCGCCGACGGCGAGCTGAAGGCCAAGATCACTATCGTCGTTGCCGGCGCCTCCAAGCCTGCCGTCGAGAAGATCGAAAAGGCCGGCGGCACCGTGACGCTGCTTTCGGCTCCGGCTGCAGCCGAATAATAATCTGATGATATATCGCCCGGGGTGCTTCACACCGGGCGATTTTGCTCCCATATGTGGGCCTCACAAAATGTTGGCTGGCGCGCCCGCGTCATGCCGGTAAGACTGGAAAACAAGGGTGAGGCATGGGGTTGCGCTGCAATCCGTACTGAACCCGGTTTTGAATAATTTCATACTGATTCCGGGGCCGGCCTATCCCCCAGAGACGCCGGAATTGGTAGCGCGGAGAAACGCATGGCTTCTGCAGCGGAACAATTGGCATCCAACCTCAATTTTTCGACCTTTGCCAAAGCCGAGGATTTGAAGAAGCGCCTGTGGTTCACACTGGCAGCTCTCCTCGTTTACAGGCTCGGTACCCATATTCCGCTTCCGGGCCTCAATCCCGAAGCCTATGCCCAGGCTTTCCGCGGCCAGGCAGGCGGCATTCTCGGCCTTTTCAACATGTTTTCGGGCGGCGCCGTTCAGCGCATGGCGATCTTCGCGCTCGGCATCATGCCCTATATCTCTGCTTCGATCATCGTGCAGCTCATGACATCGGTCGTGCCGGCGCTCGAAAACCTCAAGAAGGAGGGCGAGCAGGGCCGTAAGATCATCAACCAGTATACCCGTTATGGTACGGTCATCCTCGGTGCGCTCCAGGCCTACGGCATTGCCGCCGGTCTCGAGAGCGGCCAGGGCCTCGTTGTCGATCCGGGCTTGTTCTTCCGTGTTTCCACCGTTCTGACGCTGCTCGGCGGCACGATGTTCCTGATGTGGCTCGGCGAGCAGATCACCTCGCGTGGTATCGGCAACGGCATCTCGCTGATCATCTTCGCCGGCATCGCCGCCGGTCTTCCGACCGCCCTTGCCGGCACGCTCGAGCTTGGCCGCACCGGTGCGCTGTCGACCTTCCTCATTCTGCTGGTCATCATCGTCGCGATCGGCGTCATCGGGGTCATCGTCTTCGTCGAGCGCGCGCAGCGCCGGCTTTTGATCCAGTATCCGAAGCGCCAGGTCGGCAACCGGATGTTCCAGGGCGATACCTCGCATCTGCCGCTGAAGCTCAACACCTCGGGCGTCATCCCGGCGATCTTCGCCTCGTCGCTGCTGCTGCTGCCGGCAACGCTTGCAGGCTTTGCCAACACCACGGCAATGCCCTCCTGGGCGACATCGATCGTCGCGGCCCTCGGCCATGGCCAGCCGCTCTACATGGTGCTCTATGCGGCGCTGATCGCCTTCTTCGCCTTCTTCTATACGGCCATCGTCTTCAATCCGAAGGACACGGCCGACAATCTGAAGAAGCATGGCGGCTTCATTCCCGGCATCCGCCCGGGTGAGCGCACCGCCGAATATATCGACTACGTGCTGACCCGAATCACGGTGATCGGCGCAATCTATCTCGTCTTCGTCTGCATCCTTCCGGAGATCTTGGTGTCGCAAACCGGCATCCCATTATCCCTTGGTGGGACTTCGCTTTTGATCGTGGTTAGCGTAACTCTTGATACGGTTGCACAGATCCAGGGTCACCTGATCGCGCAGCAATATGAAGGCCTGATCAAGAAATCGAAGTTGCGTGGAGGAAAGAGGGGGCGATGAGACTTATCCTTTTAGGGCCGCCGGGTGCGGGTAAGGGAACCCAGGCCCAGCGGATCGTGGAAAAGCACGGCATTCCGCAGCTTTCCACGGGGGACATGCTGCGCGCAGCGGTAAACGCCGGCACCGATGTCGGCAAGCGCGCCAAGGCGGTGATGGATGCCGGCAAACTTGTCTCGGATGAGATCGTTATCGCCATCGTCTCCGAGCGAATCGATCAGCCGGATTGCGCCAACGGCTTCATTCTCGACGGTTTCCCGAGGACGCTCGTCCAGGCGGATGCCACCGAAGCGATGCTGAGAGCGAAGGGTCTTGGCCTCTCCGTCGTCATCGAATTCCGTGTCGACGATGACGAACTGGTCCGCCGCGTCGCCGGCCGCTACTCCTGCGCCCAGTGCGGCAGCGTCTATCACGATACCGATAAGGTTCCGGCCGCCGAAGGCGTCTGCGACAAGTGCGGTTCCACGCACTTCAAGCGCCGTCCCGACGACAATCCGGAGACCATGACGGCTCGGCTGCAGGTCTATTACAAGGAAACCTCGCCGCTGATCGGCTATTACCATGCCAAGGGCAAACTCAGGTCCGTGGACGGCATGGCGGAAATCGATCAGGTGACGGCCGAGGTCGAAAACATTCTTTCCAAGCTTTAAGGCTTTGAAAATAAACTTGGCGGAACGGTTGCTTTTCAGCAGTGATTCCGCTAAACACCGCGCCAACTCGCGACATTCCAAGCGATCGGCGCGGATTTCCCAGGGAAGTCCGGGTGCGGTCGTTTTGACATGTTACGGACGTAAATCTGAACGAGCGGTTCCAAAGGCCGCATAACGAAGCCCACTTGCCGGATGGCAACTGGAATGCAAGGAGAACAGGCGTGGCACGTATCGCTGGCGTCAACATCCCGACTGCGAAGCGCGTTGTTATCGCGTTGACCTACATTCACGGGATCGGTCCGAAATTCGCACAGGAAATCGTCGAGAAGGTCGGTATCCCGGCTGAACGTCGTGTGCATCAGCTGACGGACGCCGAAGTCCTTCAGATCCGCGAAGCCATCGACCGCGACTATCAGGTCGAAGGCGATCTTCGTCGCGATACCGCGATGAACATCAAGCGCCTGATGGACCTCGGCTGCTACCGCGGCCTGCGTCATCGCCGCGGCCTTCCGGTCCGCGGTCAGCGCACGCATACCAATGCCCGCACCCGCAAGGGCCCGGCAAAGGCAATCGCTGGCAAGAAGAAGTAATTTCCGGGAAACCGGGGTGGGGAGGCTGGCGGTCTGCGCCGGCCTCTTTTGAGTTTGGAGCGGGACCATATAGGCGCCGTTCCGGTGTAGCCGCTGGCATTACGGCGGTGAAGAGATCAACGAAAGGAATACCATGGCTAAGGAAGCCGTCCGCGTTCGCCGTCGTGAACGCAAGAACATCTCGTCGGGTGTCGCTCACGTCAACTCGACCTTCAACAACACGATGATCACCATCACCGATGCCCAGGGCAATGCGATCGCTTGGTCGTCGGCTGGCGCCAAGGGCTTCAAGGGCTCGCGCAAGTCGACCCCGTTCGCTGCCCAGATCGCTGCTGAAGACTGCGCCAAGAAGGCCCAGGAGCACGGCATGAAGTCGCTGGAAGTCGAAGTCTGCGGTCCGGGTTCGGGTCGTGAATCGGCTCTGCGCGCGCTCCAGGCTGCAGGTTTCATGATCACGTCCATCCGCGACGTGACCCCGATCCCGCACAATGGCTGCCGCCCGCGCAAGAAGCGCCGCGTCTGATCATCGCTCTCGTCACTGGTGAGCGCCTTGGCGCTCCCGGTGGTTTTCAAGCTCGGTTGCCACGATTGGATGGTGGCAACGAACGGAAGGCAAACTCATGATTCAGAAGAACTGGCAGGAACTGATCAAGCCGAACAAGGTGGAGTTCTCCTCGAGCTCGCGCACCAGGGCGACGCTTGTTGCCGAACCGCTGGAGCGCGGCTTCGGCCTCACCCTCGGCAATGCGCTTCGCCGCGTTCTGCTCTCCTCGCTGCGCGGCGCTGCCGTCACGGCGGTGCAGATCGATGGCGTGCTGCATGAATTCTCCTCGATTCCGGGCGTCCGCGAAGACGTCACGGACATCGTGCTCAACATCAAGGAAATCGCCATCAAGATGGATGGCGACGACGCAAAGCGCATGGTCGTGCGCAAGCAGGGCCCGGGTGTTGTCACGGCTGGCGACATCCAGACGGTCGGCGATATCGAAATCCTCAACCCCGAGCATGTCATCTGCACGCTCGACGAGGGCGCCGAAATCCGCATGGAGTTCACCGTCAACAACGGCAAGGGCTACGTTCCGGCTGAGCGCAATCGTGCGGAAGATGCTCCGATCGGTCTCATCCCGGTCGACAGCCTCTATTCGCCGGTCAAGAAGGTGTCCTACAAGGTTGAGAATACCCGCGAAGGACAGGTTCTCGACTACGACAAGCTGAACATGACCATCGAAACCGATGGCTCGATCACCGGCGAAGACGCCGTCGCTTTTGCGGCGCGCATTCTCCAGGATCAGCTTGGCGTCTTCGTCAACTTCGACGAGCCGCAGAAGGAAACCGAAGAGGAAGCAGTCACCGAACTGGCTTTCAACCCGGCTCTCCTCAAGAAGGTGGACGAACTCGAACTGTCGGTCCGTTCGGCAAACTGCCTGAAGAACGACAACATCGTCTACATCGGCGACCTCATTCAGAAGACCGAAGCAGAAATGCTCCGCACACCGAATTTTGGTCGCAAGTCGCTGAACGAAATCAAGGAAGTTCTCGCTTCCATGGGCCTGCACCTCGGCATGGAAGTGCCGGCATGGCCGCCCGAGAACATCGAAGATCTCGCCAAGCGTTACGAAGACCAGTATTGAGAAAACAAAAGGCAGGCTCTTTCGGCTGCCTTTCCCCGTCAAACAGCAGGCCGATCGCCTGCATGTGCCAGGAAACGGCAGGCCCACGTAACGTAAGGGCACCTGCATCAAAGGAGAATAGCAATGCGCCATGGTAAAGCCGGCCGCAAGCTGAATAGAACTGCAAGCCACCGCAAGGCGATGTTCGCCAACATGGCGGCTTCGCTGATTACCCACGAGCAGATCGTCACGACCCTGCCGAAGGCCAAGGAAATCCGTCCGATCGTCGAGAAGCTTGTCACGCTCGGCAAGCGCGGCGACTTGCATGCTCGCCGTCAGGCGATCTCGCAGATCCGGGATGCCGCCGTCGTCTCGAAGCTGTTCGACACGATCGCAACGCGTTACGCCACCCGCAACGGTGGCTACCTGCGCATCATGAAGGCCGGCTTCCGCCAGGGCGACAATGCCGCCATGGCCGTTGTCGAATTCGTTGACCGCGACACCTTCGCCAAGGGCGCAGCCGATAAGGCCCGCGTCGCTGCCGAAGAGCAGGCCGTCGCCACTTAATCTTCCGCTCCGTCGGAAACTAAACAGCCGGGCTCACAAAGCCCGGCTGTTTTTGCTTGTTCAGAGCAGAGGGCCGAACCTTCGCTATGTGACGGCGGCACTGAGCCTGACAATGCGGTATCTGTATAGAATCCGTGCAAACGGCTAAGATTGTGAGGGACAGCTGAATTGCACGAAATCATTCAAGCCCGCTCCCGTGTGCAGGTCCGTCGTCTCGCCGCTGTGCTCCTCGTCATCCTCCTCGGACTGACGCTCAGGCGCTTCGGCTACGCGATCGATCTGCCCTTCATCGTCGTCAAATATGGCGGGTCGGCGCTCTGGGGGCGATGGTCTATCTGCTCCTGGCGCTCCTTGTCGCAAGTTCAAGACCGGCAATCATTGCCGTCATTGCGCTGTTCCTGGCGATCGCAGTGGAGTTGTTCCGGCTCTATCATACGCCCTGGCTCGACGCATTTCGGCTGACGACCGCAGGCGCGCTGCTGCTCGGCCGCGTCTTTTCGCTCTGGAATATGCTGGCCTACGCAATCGGGATCGCCGCGGCCTGCGCCTGCGATCCCGCCCGTCGGACGGCGGTTGGTCCTCGCCGATAGGTCTACGGTCTCACGAAGCCGACGCCATAGCGCGATTGCGTGTCCGCCCCTGGCCTTTTTTCCGGCTGCGGACGATCGGCCGCCAGGAGCGATAGAGGATGAGGGCGATGATCAGCCCGACATAGATATATTGCTCGAGGTCGAGGATCTTGGTCGAGAGCGCGAAATGCAGTGCTCCACAGGCGGCGATGATGGTGACGAGGCGGTGCAGCCAGATCCAGCTCTTGCCGAGGCGGCGAATCGAGAAATTGTTGGATGTCACCGCCAGGGGAATAAGCATGGCAAGCCCGGCCATGCCGAACATGATGAAGGGGCGCTTCAGCACGTCGTTGACGACGGCGTGGATATCCATCGCCTGGTCGAGCACCATGTAGACGGTGAAATGCATCAGCGCGTAATAGAATGTCAGCAAGCCCAGCGCACGGCGATAGCGCAGATAATTCCAGCCGAGGAGTTCGCGGGCAGGGGAGACGGCAAGGGTTGCGATCAGGAAGCGGATCGTCCAGATACCGAGGAAGAGTTCGAAGGTCTTGACCGGATCGGCGCCGAGCTGATCGGTCGCGCCGAGATAGAAGGTCCAGGCGGCAGGCATGAAGCCTGCGACATAAAGCAGCCAGACGGAAGCGGGCTGCCACCGCTTCGGGATGGCGAGCGACAATTCCGCCATCAGAAATTCGCCTTCAGATCCATGCCTGCATAAAGGCCCGCGACCTCGTCGGCATAGCCATTGAAGGGCAGGGTGGGGTGACGGCTCGCGCCGAAGAAGCCGCTTTCGCCGATGCGCCGCTCGCTCGCCTGGCTCCAGCGCGGATGGTCGACTTCAGGATTGACGTTGGCGTAAAAGCCGTATTCCTGCGGATTGGTCACCTGCCAGGTGTTCTTCGGCTGCTGGTCGGTGAGCGTGATCCTGACGATCGACTTGATGCCCTTGAAGCCGTATTTCCACGGCACGACGAGGCGGATCGGCGCGCCGTTCTGGTTCGGCAGCGTCTCGCCATAAAGCCCAACGGCAAGCAGCGTCAGCGGATGACGCGCTTCGTCCAGTCGTAAACCCTCGACATAGGGCCAGTCGAGCGACTGGAAGAAGCCCTTCTGCCCCGGCATTTCCTCCGGCCGCACGATGGTTTCGAAGGCGACATATTTGGCGCTTCCGAGCGGCTCCACCTTGTCGAGCAGCGATGCCAGCGGAAAGCCGTCCCACGGGATGACCATCGACCAGGCTTCGACGCAGCGCATGCGGTAGGTGCGCTCCTCGATCGGGAATTCCTTGATCAGCGCCTCGAGGTCGAAGGTGCCAGGTTTGTTGACCATGCCGTCGACCTTGATCGTCCACGGCAGCGGCTTGAAATCGCCGGAATTCGCCGCCGGATCGCCCTTGTCGAGGCCGAATTCATAGAAATTGTTGTAGGTCGTGACGTCCTTGATCGGCGTCGGCTTCTCGTCGACCTTGTATTTGCTCTCGACGGCGGAGAGCGCAGCCGCACTCGCTGTGCCGGCGCCATAGAGCGCCATGGCGCCGAGTGCTGCAGCACCGAGGAATTCACGGCGGCGCAGATAGAGCTGGTGCGGCGTGATCTCCGACGACGCGATCTTCGGTGGGCGATAGCTGGGCATGTCGAAAACCTCCAGGGCGGGTTTCCTCAATATAGTTCCTAAACGAACCGCCCGCATATTCGGATTAGTGTCTATGCCTTGAATATCACCGACGGGAAGCCAATTTTTTGTGTTCGGCTGTGATGGAATAGGCTGTAACCGCATCGCGCGCCGAACCGTATATCACCAATGGCGCTCAAGGCGCTTCTCCAGGCAGCGTACCGGATTTGGCCTTGCCGGTAGTGACAGCCCCCGCCGATTGGATTAGGACAATTCCAAACAGCAGCGTTGCCCGGCCGCAGGCTCAATGCCGCCCCGCTTCGCCTGATGATCTCCGACACGTCGAGGAAGATACCGATGCCAGCCTACCGTTCCAGAACCACGACTCACGGCCGAAACATGGCAGGCGCGCGCGGCCTTTGGCGCGCCACGGGCATGAAGGATTCGGATTTCGGCAAGCCGATTATCGCGGTGGTGAATTCTTTCACTCAGTTCGTGCCCGGCCACGTGCACCTGAAGGACCTTGGCCAGCTCGTTGCCCGCGAAATCGAGGCGGCCGGCGGTGTAGCCAAGGAATTCAACACGATCGCCGTCGACGACGGCATCGCCATGGGTCATGACGGCATGCTCTATTCGCTGCCATCGCGCGAACTCATCGCCGACAGCGTCGAATACATGGTCAATGCCCATTGCGCCGACGCCATGGTCTGCATCTCCAACTGCGACAAGATCACCCCCGGCATGCTGATGGCGTCGCTGCGCCTCAATATCCCGACCGTCTTCGTCTCGGGCGGCCCGATGGAAGCGGGCAAGGTCGTGCTGCACGGCAAGACGCATGCGCTGGATCTCGTGGATGCCATGGTCGCCGCAGCCGATGAAAAGATCAGCGACGAGGACGTTCAGACCATCGAGCGCTCGGCCTGTCCGACCTGCGGCTCCTGCTCCGGCATGTTTACCGCCAATTCGATGAACTGCCTGACCGAGGCGCTCGGCCTGTCGCTGCCCGGCAACGGCTCGACGCTTGCAACCCACGCCGACCGCAAGCGCCTCTTCGTCGAGGCCGGCCATCTGATCGTCGATCTCGCCCGCCGTTATTACGAGCAGGACGATATCAAGGCGCTGCCGCGCACCATCGCCTCCAAGCAGGCCTTCGAGAATGCCATGGCGCTCGATATCGCCATGGGCGGCTCCACCAATACGGTCCTGCACATCCTTGCCGCCGCCCATGAAGGCGAGATCGATTTCACCATGGCAGATATCGACGCGCTCTCGCGCCGGGTGCCCTGCCTGTCAAAGGTCGCGCCCGCCAAGAGCGATGTTCATATGGAAGACGTGCACCGCGCCGGCGGCATCATGTCGATTCTCGGAGAGCTCGATAAGGGCGGTCTCTTGAACCGCAATTGCCCGACAGTGCATGCCGAGACGCTGGGCGATGCGATCGACCGCTGGGATATCACCCGCACCACCAGCGAAACCGTCCGCAACTTCTATCGTGCCGCACCCGGCGGCATCCCGACCCAGGTCGCCTTCAGCCAGGAGGCCCGCTGGGACGAACTCGACACCGACCGCCAGAACGGCGTCATCCGCTCGGTCGAACATCCTTTCTCCAAGGATGGTGGTCTTGCCGTGCTCAAGGGCAATCTCGCGGTCGACGGATGCATCGTCAAGACGGCCGGCGTCGATGAATCGATCCTGAAGTTTTCCGGCCCGGCCCGCGTCTTCGAAAGCCAGGATGCCTCCGTCAAGGCAATCCTCGCCAACGAGGTGAAGGCCGGCGATGTCGTCGTCATCCGCTACGAAGGCCCGAAGGGTGGCCCCGGCATGCAGGAAATGCTCTATCCGACGAGCTATCTGAAATCGAAAGGCCTCGGCAAGGCCTGCGCGTTGATCACCGACGGACGCTTCTCCGGCGGCACCTCCGGCCTCTCGATCGGCCACGCCTCACCGGAAGCGGCCAATGGCGGTACGATCGGCCTGGTGCGCGAAGGCGACATGATCGACATCGACATCCCGAACCGCACGATCAGCCTGCGCGTCGACGAGGCCGAACTCGCCGCCCGCCGCGCCGATCAGGACGCCAAGGGCTGGCATCCCACAGAAGTGCGCAAGCGCAACGTCACTACGGCGCTGAAGGCCTATGCCGCCTTCGCGACGAGCGCCGACCGCGGCGCCGTGCGGGATCTGAACGCTCGCTAACGCGCGTCAATCGATAGTCTTTTCGACCGGTCGCTTTCAAAGCGGCCGGTTGATGTTTTTATAGGTTTCGCCGAGCTGCTTCAGCCGCTCATCATAGGCAGCCTTGATACAGACGGCATCCGTCGCGCATTCCTGCCGTTTCTTCAGCCAGGCGGTCTGCTCGTCCTGCAATGTCCCGCGCGCGCCCATCGCCAGCAGACCGGAGAGCAAGTCGAAGGTCGTCACCATCTTCACGTCGGCATCGTTGAGCGCGCGGTTGTCGCAGATCGTCTTTTCGTCCGGTTTCAATTCCTTCGCGTCGCAGTCGAAGCTTGCCGCCTGCGCCATATCCGATGCGAAGATCGAAATCGCAAAACCAAAACCCATCATCATCGCTCTTGCCGTCATCATTCCTGTTCCTGTTGCTGCCGGTCAAACCAGTTTGCGCAATGCCAGAGCCAGGAAGATGATGCAGGCAAGCCAGACGGCAAGGATGAAGATCAGTCCCGCCCGGCCGGAGGGGTGCTCGATGCGTCTTGCTGCCTCGTCGCGAAGCGCGCTCATCACCTCGGCCGGGATAAGCCGCGTCGCCAGCAGGATGCCGAGCGGCACGATGAGGAGATCGTCGAGATAACCGAGCACGGGAATGAAATCGGGGATCAGATCGATGGGCGACAGCGCATAGGCCGCAACGGCGCCGGCGACCGCTTTCGCATGCCAGGGCACGCGCGGGTCCCGGGCGGCAAGCCACAGGGCGACGATGTCACGCTTCAGTGACTTCGCCCAGATTTTGGCTTTGGATATCAGTTGCATGGCCAAATTTTCTGAATCGGATTCGTAAAGGCTTCAAGCGCGGTCTCGTGGGGTTGTCTCTGCCTTATTCTTCCATGCTTCCGCCCTCTTTCCTTTCTAGCGTCGGGCCGCAGAACAGGATGATTTTAGGCCGGTTCGGCCTAAAATCTGAATCCTGTTCGCAACTAAATAGTTAGAGCATGATGTCGTCCGAAAACCGCTCACACTTTTCGGGATCATGCTCTAAAACGTTGCTCAAGAGGATTCAAAAGGGATAATCATGCAAGGCCTGTTCAAACACGCCTCCGTTTCGCTGCTCGCTCTGACGCTCCTTCTGCCGGCTGCCGCTTACGCGCAGACGGCAAAGACGGTGCCCGAGAGCCAGATGCAGATGCAGCTCTCCTTCGCACCGCTCGTCAAACAGACATCGGGCGCCGTCGTCAATGTCTATGCGGAAAAGACCGTCCGGCGGCAGTCGCCCTTTGCCGGCGACCCCTTCTTCGAGCAGTTTTTCGGTCAGCAGATGCCGAACCGTTCGGAGAAGCAGTCATCGCTCGGCTCCGGCGTCATCGTCGAGGCGAACGGCACCGTCGTGACTAACAATCATGTCGTCGAAGGCGCCGACGATATCAAGGTGGCGCTGCCGGATGGACGCGAGTTCCCCTGCAAAGTGGTGCTGCGGGACGATCGTGTCGACCTTGCCGTACTGAAGATCGACACCAAGGAAAGTTTTCCGACTTTGCCGATCGGCAATTCCGATGCCGTTGAGGTCGGCGATCTCGTGCTGGCAATCGGCAACCCCTTCGGCGTCGGCCAGACTGTGACGAGCGGCATTGTCTCCGCACTTGCCCGCAACCAGGTTGTCAAGAACGAGTTCGGCTTCTTCATCCAGACCGACGCCTCGATCAATCCCGGCAATTCCGGCGGCGCCTTGATGAACATGAAGGGTGAACTGATCGGCATCAACACGGCGATCTTCTCGCGCGGCGGCGGCTCGAACGGTATCGGCTTTGCCATCCCCGCCAATCTGGTCAAGGTCTTCCTCGCTTCGGCCGATGCCGGCGTCAAATCCTTCGAGCGGCCCTATGTCGGCGCGAGTTTCGATGCGGTGACCTCGGAAGTCGCCGAAGCGCTTGGACTGAACAAGGCGCGCGGCGCGCTGGTCGTCAAGGTTTCGGAAGGCGGCCCGGCCGCCAAGGCCGGGCTGAAGGCCGGTGAAATCGTCACCGCCGTCGACGGTATTTCGGTCGAGCATCCGGATGCGCTGCTTTACCGGCTGACGACGGCCGGTCTCGGAAAGTCGGTCAAGCTCACCGTCGTCGAGAACGGCCGCGAGGAGCAGCTGCCGCTGACGCTCGATCGCGCCCCGGAAACCTCGCCGCGTGACCAGCGCACCATCGGCGGGCGTACACCCTTCAGCGGCGCTGTCGTCGAGAACCTTTCGCCGCGGGTCGCCGACGAGCTGCGCATGCCGCCGGAATCGGCAGGCGTCGTCGTATCCGAGGTGAAGGAGGATTCGCCTGCCGCCCGTCTTGGTTTCGAGCCGAAGGATATCATCGTCTCGATCAACGGCACCGACGTGAAATCGACCAGCGAGCTGTCCCAAATCGCCGATAGCGACCCCGGCCTCTGGCGGGTGGAAATCGAGCGCGACGGCCAGCGCATCCGGCAGTTCTTCCGATGAGCAATGACCTCTTCGCGCCGCGTGTTCCGGAGGAGGTTGCCGCCAGGCGGCCGCTTGCCGACCGGCTGCGGCCGAAGACGCTTGCCGATGTCACCGGTCAGGAACATCTGACCGGTGACGACGGCGTGCTGAAAGGGATGATCGAAAGCGGTTCGCTCGGCTCGATGATCTTCTGGGGCCCGCCCGGCACCGGCAAGACCACGGTGGCGCGGCTGCTGTCGGGCGAGGCGGGGTTGGCTTTCGAGCAGATTTCAGCGATCTTTTCCGGTGTCGCCGATCTGAAGAAGGTGTTCGAAACGGCCCGCCTGCGCCGCATGGACGGCCGTCAGACACTGCTCTTCGTCGACGAGATCCACCGTTTCAACCGCGCCCAGCAGGACAGTTTCCTGCCGGTTATGGAGGACGGCACCGTCATCCTCGTCGGCGCCACCACCGAAAACCCGTCCTTCGAACTCAATGCCGCTCTGCTGTCGCGCGCCCGGGTGCTGACCTTCAAGTCGCATGACGAGGAGAGCCTGGAGGAATTGCTGAAGCGCGCCGAGACGATCGAGCAGAAGCCGCTGCCGTTGACCGAGGAAGCGCGTCTCAGCCTGATCCGCATGGCCGACGGCGACGGACGCGCGGTGCTGACGCTTGCCGAAGAGGTGTGGCGGGCCGCCCGCGAGGGCGAGAGTTTCGACACTGAAGGCCTGACGCGGATCGTCCAGCGCCGCGCTCCGGTCTACGACAAGGCGCAGGACGGCCATTACAATCTGATCTCGGCGCTGCACAAATCCGTGCGCGGCTCGGATCCCGATGCCGCGCTCTATTATCTCGCCCGCATGTTCGATGCCGGCGAGGATCCGCTTTATCTCGGCCGGCGGTTGGTGCGCATGGCGGTGGAGGATATCGGCCTTGCCGATCCGCAGGCGCTGGTGATCTGCAACGCTGCCAAGGATGCTTATGAGTATCTCGGCTCTCCGGAAGGCGAACTGGCGTTGGCGCAGGCCTGCGTCTATCTCGCCACCGCGCCGAAATCGAATGCCGTCTACACCGCCTTCAAGGCGGCAAGCCAGGCCGCCAAGCAGAACGGTTCGCTGCTGCCGCCCAAGCATATCCTCAACGCGCCGACCAAGCTGATGAAGGGCGAAGGCTACGGCGAGGGCTACCGCTACGATCACGATGAACCGGACGCCTTTTCCGGCCAGGATTATTTCCCGGAGAAGATGGGCCGCCAGACCTTCTACGATCCGCCGGAGCGCGGCTTCGAACGCGATATCCGCAAGCGGCTGGAATGGTGGGAAAAACTTCGCCGGGAGCGCAATCCGCGCTGAACCTTCAAGACGCGCGCGGCGCCTTCTGATTTGGCGGCGCGGCGATCACCTTGACGGACGATTCCGCCAGCCCGTGATGGCCTTCCATATCGACGACGATATGCCAGTGGCCGCTTTCCGGAACGGCGATTTTGATCGGCGATTTGCGCGCGACGCCGCCGATATATTTGAAATCGAGAACCTCGGTGAACCGCTGGAAATTCGGCGCCGTCATCAGGCGGACATTGTTCACCGCATTCAACGACACCTCGACGATCGTTCCGGCGCGTTGTTCCTTAAGATCGTAATGGGTGAAGCGGAAGCTTGGTTTCGGCATCGGTCTCGTTGTGTCTGACGTCTCTGCGACGCGATTTTACCAGCATGCCGGTTAAGGAAAAGTTGGAAATCGGTCTCAACGCCCGATCGGAGAAATTTCGAAGAGTAGTGTCGGGAAAGCCTGGCCGTCGCCGTCCTTGCGGTATCGATGCAAAAACGGAGCAAGGACATGTCGAAGATGAGGCTGATTTCGATGATCGCAACCGCTGCCGCATTCCTGGCCGCGGCCGACATGGCGGGCGCCGGCGGTGCGCCGGCGAGCGGGGATAAGGCGGTCGCGCCGATCGTCAAAAAGGGAAACGTACCGGTCAACGGTATCGACTATTATTACGAAATCCGCGGGGAGGGCGAACCGCTGCTGCTGTTGCACGGCGGCCTCGGGCAGATCGAGATGTTCGCGCCGGTCATGCCTGTTTTCGCCGACCACCGGCAGGTGATCGCGGTCGATCTGCAGGGCCATGGCCGCACGCCGCTCGGCAATCGACCGATCGACCTTGCGGCAATCGGCGCCGATCTCGCGATCCTGGTGAAGCAGCTCGGTTACGACAAGCTCGACGTCTTCGGTTATTCCTTCGGCGGCGGGGTGGCGCTGAACATGGCGGCGAACGCGCCCGACCAGGTGCGCCGGCTGGTGATCCTCTCGGCGCCCTATGCGCAGAACGGCTTCTTCCCGGAGATGCTGCCGCAGCAGGCGGCCGTCGGCGCCGGCATGGCCGAGATGATGAAGGACACGCCGATGTTCCTCTCCTATAAGGCGGTGGCGCCCGACGTATCCGAATTTCCGAAGCTGCTCGATGCCATGGGTGCGCTGATGCGCGAGCCCAAGGATTATAGCGATGCCGTCGCCAGGCTGATCATGCCGGTCATGCTGATCTATGGCGACGCCGATATGATCCGTCCCGAACATATGATCGACTTCTATCACAAGCTCGGCGGCGGCCTGCGCGATGCGGGCTGGATGCGGGAGAACATGTCCAGGAACCGGCTGGCGATCCTGCCCGATCTCACCCACTACGAGACCTTCGCTTCGCCGCTCATGGCGAATATGGCGATGACTTTCCTCGATGGCGGCGGCAAGGCGCCGAACTGGGCCGAGCAAGTCGGCAAATGAAGTGAGGCGGCCGCCGGATTTCTCCCGGCCGCACTTTTCTCGCAATCAGCTGCCGCGTCGGTTTTCCCGATCCAGCTGCGTCACTAACGCCAGGATCGTCTCCGATACCGGTGTCGGTACCGCAGTCAAGCGTCCAAGCGCCACCAGCATGCCGACGAGCGGTGTGATTTCGAGCGCCTTGCCGCCGAGCAGGTCCTGCAGCATCGATGTCCGAACGCCGCCAATATGGCGCGATTGTTCGAGTCGCTGCTCGACCGTCATGGCGAAATGCGCGCCGAGGGCATCGCCGACATCATGCACTTCCCTCATGACCTTGCTCACCATGTCCATGAGCGCCGGATCCGCCAAAATGGCTGTCATCAGCGCCCGTGTCAGAGCGCTGATCGGATTGAAGGCGGCATTGCCCATCAACTTGCTCCAGATCTCGCTCCGGATATCGGAAGTCATCGTAATGCTGAGGTCGACGCCGGTCAGCACCGCTGCTATGGCCTCCAGATCGGCAGAGATCTCGCCGGAGGGCTCGCCGACCACGAAGCGGCCCTTGTGGGAAAGCTGGATCTCGCCCGGGTTGACCACTTCCGCGCCTTGATAGGCGACGCAGCCGATGACCCGCTTCGGTCCGATCAGCCGCCAGAGCCGGCCGCCGGGGTCGAGTTCGTCGAACTGCAGCTCAGCATGCTCGCTCCTGGTATCGCGATGGAAATACCACCATGGAATGCCGTTGAGGATCATCACGACGCGGGTGCCCTGCTTGAGGAGGCCAGCGATTCCCTCGGCGGCCGGCGCCAGTTGATGACCCTTGAGGCCGGTAATGACGAGATCCTGCGGCGGCAACGTCCCGGGATCGTCGGTTGCGGTCAGATGAACGTTGAGCGGCGTTTCCGCATCGGCTTCGCGCAGGCTGAGGCCATTGCTGCGGATGGCTTCAACATGTGCTCCGCGCGCGACGACGGAAACAGTGATGTCGTCATCGGCCCGGCTTGCGAGTTTGGCGGCGATGGCACCGCCGAGTGCACCGGCGCCGTAGATACAAATGGACTTGATGGACATGCACTGCCTCTCCACGGTTAGGATCAGACCTAAATCTAGGCCAACCCCGAGGCGAGGCGAATGCCAATTTGACGCGACACGCATTTTCCTGTCGTCACGGTGTGCCGCCGCCACATCCCGAAAGGGAGGAGCGGCGGCTTTGGTTTTTGACCTTTAGGCCACAGGTATTCACTCAAGGAAATCCGTAGACAACGCGAGTTCGCGCCAGATGGCCAGTTCCTTTTCAACGCTGGCATGCTGCGCTTCGATCATCGCCACGGTGTCGCTGCCGAACGGCATGCGCAACGGCGGGTCGGCGGAATTGACCATTGTCATGATGCCGGCGGCGAGCTTGGCGGGGTTGCCGGGCTGGGCATGATTGGCGTCGGCTGCGAAATTGCGCATGTTGCCGGCCGGCGTGCCTTCGTAATCGGCGATCGAGGCCGGGCTTACCGCCAGCGAGGTATCGGCGAGAAAGTCGGTGCGGAAGAAGCCGGGCTCGACGATCGTCACCTTGATGCCGAAGGGTTCGAGTTCGGCGGCCATCGATTCCGACAGGCCTTCGACGGCGAATTTGGTCGAGCCGTAGACGCCCCAGCCGGGATAGCCGAAGTAACCGCCGATCGAGGAGAAGTTCAGGATATGGCCGGAGCGCTGGCGCCGCATATAGGGCAGCACGGCGCGCGTCACCTTCAGAAGCCCGAAGATATTCGTCGCATAGAGCTTTTCGATCTCTTCGGCCGTGGCCTCCTCGACGGCGCCGAGCAGGCCGTAGCCGGCATTGTTGGCGAGTATGTCGATGCGGCCGAAGCGAGCGACGCCGGCAGCCGCAGCGTCTTTTGCCTGGGCCTCGTTGGTGACGTCGAGTGCGACGGCGAGGAGGTTCGGATGATCGCCGAACTGCTCGGTGACGGTCTTCGGGTTGCGGGCGGTGGCGATGACGGCATCGCCAGCGGCAAGGGCTTCCTTGGTCATCAGCGCGCCGAAGCCGCGGGATGCACCAGTGATGAACCAGACTTTCATGACGAATTCCTTTCGAGGACTATTTGGTTGTCTCGCCGTCGCATCTTTGTGCTGACGGGTTGAATTTGACCGAAAATCCGTTGATGTATAAGATTTGTTATTCTTAAAACTATGATGAGCAACATTCAGCAATGCGCGCCACCGAACTGTCTGAACTCGCGGCTTTTGCGGCCGTTGCCCGGCATAAGAGTTTTCGCAAGGCCGGCGAGGAGAGGGGTGTGACCGCCTCAGCGGTCAGCCATGCGGTGCTCAATCTCGAAGATCGGATCGGCATTCGCCTGCTCAACCGCACGACGCGCAGCGTTTCGCTGACCGAGGCCGGCGAACTGCTGATCTCGCATCTCGACCCGGCTTTCGGCGAGATGGCAGCAGCACTCGATGCGTTGAATCGATACCGCGACACGCCCTTCGGCAAGGTGAGGATCAACGTGCCGAATTCGATCGGCCCCTTCGTCATCGGCCGCGTCATCGCCCCGCTGCTCCAACGCAATCCCAATCTGCAGTTGGAGATCAACGCGACGGACAGGCTGGTCGATATCGTCGAGGAGGGCTTCGATGCCGGCATCCGCTTCGGCGAGCGCCTCACCGAGGGCATGATCGCGCTGCGCATCAAGCCGCGCATCCGCCTGGTCGTCGTCGGTTCGCCTGGCTATTTCGAGGTCCGGCCGAAGCCGGCGACGCCGCACGATCTCAAGCGCCATCTGTGCATTCAGAACATGTTTCCGTCAGGTGCACGTTATGCCTGGGAGTTCGAGAAGGATGGCCAGACGGTCAGCTTTCAGCCGACCGGACCTCTGTCGCTCGACGATCACGAACTGATGCTGCAGGCAGCGCTCGGCGGCGTCGGCCTTGCCTATATCTGGGAGCCGCGGGTGGAGAAGGCGATTGCCGCCGGCGAACTGATCCAGGTGCTCGACGACTGGTGCCAGCCGGAGGAGCCGCTCTATCTCTACTATCCGAGCCGACGCCACATGTCGGCGGGCTTCAGGGCGGTCATCGATGCTATGAGAGCCGAGTAAAAAAGCTCAGGATCTGCACCCTTCACCCTTTTGACTCCTGCGTGTGAACTGGCCAATGATGCTGCCATGGCCGCCATGGCCAGCATCATCGGGAGAGGTTGATGAACGGTCGGATTTTGCCAACTGTCAAACGAAGCGCATCAAAGCGGCTCGGCGGTCTGTTGCCCGCATTGGCCACGGTGATGCTGCTGGCCTCGGCGGCCGTCGGAAAGGACATTGGACCGCAAAGCCAGGCCTCGCGCGATCAGGTCGAAAAACTCGTCGGCCTCTGGAAGGATCATTTCACCGGCGCCGATGGCCTGCAGCAGCGGCGGACAGCCTTCCGGACGCTGATGGAAACGACGCCTGGGCCGACACGCATCCAGGTCCGGCAGGTCGATGCCGACGGCGTCGATGCAGAGCTGATGTGGCCCGCCCGCCTTCATCACCCGATCGGCCAAAGGGTGATTCTCTATATTCATGGTGGCGGCTTTTCCGGCGGCTCCATCCGCACGCACAGCTTGCTTGCCGGCTCGCTCGCCAAGGCCGCATCCAGCGACGTGCTTCTGATCGAGTATCGGCTGATGCCCGAATATACCTATCCCGCCCAGATCAATGACGCGCTGACGGCCTATCGCTGGCTTCTCGACAATGGCTATCGCGCCGAGAATGTCGTCGTGGCAGGAGACGGCGCCGGCGGCAATATCGCGCTGGAGACGGTGCTGCGGCAGAGGCAGGCGGCAAAGCCGCTGCCGGCGGCCGTCATTGCGCTCAGCCCCATCACCGATCTTGCCGCGACCGGCGGATCGATGACATCGAATGCCGATAGCGACCCGCTGGTGGGCAAGGTCTCGATCGAAACCTTGCGCAAGGCCTATCTCGGCAGCCGGTCGCCGAGCGATCCCCAGGCATCGCCGCTTTATGCCGACATGACCGGCTTTCCGCCGCTGCTGCTGCAGGTCGGCTCCGGCGAAGCGCTGCTGGACGATACGCTGCGGCTCGCCGACAAGGCACGTCAGGCGGGCGTGGACGTCACCACCGAGATCTGGCCGGGCATGCCGCATCAGTGGCAGCTGTTTCCGTCGCTGCTCGACGATGCCGATCGGTCGAGCCAGAATATCGCCGATTTTGCGATCCGGCATTTCGCAGACAAGCCGCAGGAGTAGGGGCCGCAAGGCAGAGGCCTTTCGTCCTTGCCGTCCGCATCATTGCGATGTGCCACGCGACGGTGACGGCGCCAGAGGCCGCTCGACCTCCCGGCCGACGCTGAGCGCCTTTCTGACATTCGGCTCCAGCCGCTCGATATAGGCGTGGTCGGGTGCGGCGCCCAGCGCATCCAGCATTTTCGAGAAGAAACACCGGGCCGCTGCCGCGGCCGTGACGTCGAAGACCTCGGCATCACTCAGCCCGTGTTTCTTCAGCCCGTCTATATCCTGCTGAGTGACCGACGTCGCGTCGCGCGCCACCTTGGCGGCAAAAGCCATGATTGCCCGTTCGCCGGCATCGATCGGGGCTTTCTCCGTCTCGTTGACGACGGCCGTCAGCCCGTCGCTGGTAAAACCCTCGCGCAGCAGCACCGAGCCGTGCGCCAGCATGCAATAGGAGGATTTCAGCTCCTTGGCAGCTGCCAGCGTCACCAGCTCATAGCGCCTGAGGCTCATATGTCCGCGAATGCTGGAAAGCAGCGCTGCCCAGTTCTCCATGACCTCCGGTCGGTGTCCGAAGGCGCGGTACATGTTCGGCAGATAACCATAATTCGCCTCGGCCGACGCATACATCGACGTCGTCTTCTCGCTGGCGGATGCATTGGGGGTGTGAATGAAAGCCATGGCATGGTCCTCCTCTATAGCGAGAAGGATAGGGTAGATATTGAGGACAGCAATCCTGAAACATCAGGCAGCGTCGCTGCTCTCAGAAGCGTTACCAGTTCGCTTGATCGGAAGGGTTACGGTGAACGTCGATCCGCACCCTCTTGCGCTTTGAACCTCTATCGAGCCGTGGTGCAGTTCGACGATCTGCTTCACCAGGTTGAGGCCGATGCCCGTCCCGGCAATTCCGGTCGACGTCCCGGCACGAAAATAGCGCTGGAACAGCCGGGGCACGTCTTCGGGATCGATTCCCACCCCGTCATCGCTGATCGAGACTTTGACGTTTCCCGTCTCCTCCCATGCCGTGACGCGAATTTCCGAGGTTCCGGGCGCGTATTTGACGGCATTGGACAGCAGGTTAGTAAAGACCTGCGCCAGAGTTCGGGGGTCGGCATCGATGAACGCCGGCAGGCTGTCAATCTCCAGCACAAAGCTGTGCGTCTTGGTGATCGTCGACTGCCGCTCGCAACAGGTTTTTATCAATGACCTTAAGGGGCAGGCCTCGTAGCTAATATCGATCTTGCCGGTATCAAGGCGGCCGGCCGACAGGATGCTCTCCATGAGATCGACGATCCGGGTCACCGATGCGCGGATCTGATCGACCTTGTCCTTGAGAAAGTCTGGCTCGACTGCCCCTCTTTTACGCATCAGACGCTGGGCAGCAGCGTCGATGATGGCCAGCGGGGTTCGGAATTCATGGGAGGCCATTGCCACGAACTGCCGCTGCAACTCGTTGATGTTCCGCTCCTGCGCAAGCATTCGCCCGAGTTCCCGCGCCTGGCGCTCGACCTCCGCCGTACGGCTCTGCACCGTCGATTCGAGCTGATCGTGATGCCGGCGCAGCTCTTCCGTCAGCCGCGCTGTTTCGGTGACGTCTTCGTGGGTGGCCACGTATCCACCGTTCTGCATCGGATTGTGGGTAATTTTGATAACGCGGCCATCGGCGAGCACGATATTCTGGCTGGCCACCGCACCGCGCGCCGCCGCTTCGACTACCACATCGAAATAGCGAGCGGTGTCGGCTGGGCCATTTCCTCGCGGCTGCGATAGGCCAGGATATTGACAAGTGGCGTCCCTGGTTGCGTCAGGAGATCCGGCAGATTGTACATCCGTGCGTAGGATGGGTTGCAAAGGATTAGGTTCTTTGCCGAATCGAACATGCACAGCCCATGTGGCATGTTGCTAAGGGCCGCGTCGAACCGGTGATGTTGCTCAGCCAGATTGTCTTCGACGCGGATCAGAGTCGAGATGTCCTCATAGCTGAGGATCAAGCCTCCCTCTCTTGATGGGGCGCAGGTCAATGAGACCATCCGTCCGTCGGAAAGCGCAAACTGAGACGTGTGCGGCCTGCCGGTCGCCGACTGCCGGCATGCGGCCGCGCGGCAACCGGCGGTGCCCGGCAGTCCGTCGATATTCATTCCTTTGCGGATGGCTCCAGCCGGCAGCCCGAGAATATCAAGCGTGCGGGAATTGAAGGCCGTCACCCTATTGGCAGGATCAAGGAGAACCATGCCCTGCGGCAGGTTCTCCAGAATGGATTCAAACGAGTGTGGCATCATCCGGCCCTGCTTCAGATCTGGCACGTTGCACGTATTCGTAGCATTCGTCAGAAACGATAAAGTTTCGCTAAAGCCTATCGGCGGGAGCTCATTGAGAGCAATTCAAGCAACCGTGCGCTGCGGTTTTGCATCACTTAGATGGCTTCGCCGGTCTCCCGATAGACAAGCCAGGCGATGTACATGGTTGCCGTCGTCAGCGCATTCCACCCGCCTTCGCTAGGCTTTCCTGCCGCCTCGGAAAGACGACGAAGCGTCCCGCGCTCCTCATCGCTGTAGACAAGATCGGAGAAATAACGGCCGGTCAGGCATCCGCCATCGCACCAGGCGCAGATTGCCGCCAAGGCGGCCTCGGCTTCAGCCGCGTCGGGTTCGGTGCGCCTGAATTGCGCCACCAGAGATGCGGCGGCTGTCAGGCGCTTTGACTGTTCGCGTGGTGGCAGAGCAGTCAGTTCGGCGCGCAATGTCATGTCTCGGTGATCCCCTCCGCTGATCGTGGCCGCATTGATTGTCTCGCCAACAAGGGGATGAGGCCCGAATCTTCCACGACTTTGCAGGCCGGAGGGAGTCCACACGCGCCTCTCAACCGTGACCGGAATTTAGATCGTTCCAATTTATTGATTGAGGTGTTGATGGCGAATAAAGCCGAATTCCTAATATAAATAAATAAATTCATAACGGATCCCCAAATTTCCCTTGACATAATTGGAACGTTCCAAATATTGATCCATCAATCGACGTCGTGGTCGGAGAGGGAAATGACAAAAGCGCGGGTGACCGTCATTGACATCGCAAAGGCCGCCGGCGTTTCCAAGTCGACGGTGTCGCTGGTGCTGCAGGGCTCCTCTCTGGTCAATGAGGGGACGCGCTCCAAGGTCAATGCCGTGATGCGCGAACTCGGCTATGTCTATAATCGCGGCGCAGCCAACCTTCGCCAAGCCGGTGCCAAATCGAAGATTATCGGCGTTGTTGTGAACGACCTGACGAACAGCTTCTTTGCCGAGCTGGCGGTCGGCGTCGATATGGTCGTCCAATCGGCCGGCTTCGTGCAGTTCCTGTCGAACACCGGCGAGAGCATCGACAGGCAGCGTGAGGTTGTCGCCTCGATGCGTGAGCACGGCATTTCCGGCCTCATCGTCTCGCCGGCCCGCGCCACCGATGCCGCCGACTTCAAGCCGCTCGTTGCGGCCGGGATTCCGGTCGTGGTCGTCGTTCGAAACCTGCCCGGCGCCAAAGTCTCGTCCATCGTCTCCGACAACCGGGCCGGCATGATGTCGGCCGTCAAGCATCTGGCCGGGCTCGGCCACAAGCGCATCGCCTTTCTCGGCGGCTTTCCCGACACCGCCGTCTTCGACGACAGGCTTGCCGGTTATCGAAGCGGCGTAGAGGCGGCCGGGCTCGACTATCACGAAGAACTCGTCATCTCATCGGCGCCGTCGCGGGCCGGCGGGGTGGAGGCGATCGGAAAGGCGATCGCGATCGGCCGGCGGCCGACAGCGGCCGTCTGCTTCAACGATGCCGTGGCCTTCGGCGTTTGCGACGGCTTGCGCGCGCGCCGCCTGGAGCCCGGCGCCGACTTCGCCGTGGTGGGGTTCGACGATGTGATCGAGGCTCAGGCGGCGGTACCGGCGCTGACGACTGTCTCGGTCGATCCGCAGGGCATCGGGCGCCGCGGCGCGCAGATGCTGCTCAAGCAGATCAGTGCCGGCAAGGCCGAAGCGGAGACGGTGACGACAGCCGTTCGGCTGGTTGTTCGCGAAAGCTGCGGCGCCGGCAAGACCGCGCCGGCAAAGGCCGGCAAGAGCGTAAAATCGAAACAGGACGCTGAGTAATGCATATGAAGAAGCATCTCACCCCAGCCGAAGCGGCCGCGCTCATCCCGGATGGCGCCGTCGTCACGGTATCGTCTTCGAGCGGTCTCGGTTGCCCGGACCTCATGCTGAAGGCGATTGGCGAGCGTTTCGAGGCGACCGGCCATCCCCGCGATCTCACCACCCTTCATCCGATCGCCGCCGGCGACATGAGCGGCATCAAGGGCGTCGATTACATCGCGAGGAAAGGCTTGCTCAAGTGCATCATCGGTGGCTCCTATCCGTCTGGGCCGTCATCGTCCGAGCCGCCGCTGATCTGGCAGATGATCACCAACAACGAGATCCCGGCCTATAACATTCCCTCCGGCATCCTGTTCGACATCCATCGCGAAGCCGCCGCCAAGCGGCCGGGCGTGCTGACCAAGGTCGGCGTCGACACCTTCGTCGACCCCCGGCGGCAGGGCTGCGCGATGAACGATCTGGCTTCGGAACAAAAGGTAGTCAAGCGCGTCAGCTTCGAAGGCGACGACTGGCTGTTCTTTCCCTCGATCGTCCCTCAGGTCGCCATCATTCGCGCCACCACTGCCGATGAGCGCGGCAACCTGACATACGAACATGAAGGCGCCTATCTCGGCGGCCTCGATCAGGCGCTCGCCGTACGCAACAATGGCGGCATCGTCATCGCCCAGGTCAAGCGGATCACCAAGGAAGGCTCGCTGAAACCGCATGACGTCCGGGTGCCGGGAATGCTGGTCGACTATGTGATTGTCGATCCCGATCAGAAGCAGACGACGCAGACGGCGTATGATCCGGCGATTTCGGGAGAGATCTTCCGCCCGCTCGATAGTTTTCACGTTCCGGAATTCAATGTTCAGAAGGTCATCGCCCGCCGCGTCGCGCAGGAGTTGCAGGCGGGAAGCTGCGTCAATCTCGGCTTCGGCATCTCGGCCAACGTGCCGCGCATTCTGCTGGAGGAGGGGCTCCACGGCGCCGTCACGTGGGTCATCGAGCAAGGCGCGGTCGGTGGGGTGCCACTGCTCGATTTCGCCTTCGGCTGCGCCTCCAATGCCGACGCCTATATGCCTTCCCCCTATCAGTTCACTTACTTTCAGGGCGCGGGCTTCGATGCATCGCTTCTTTCCTTCCTCGAAATCGGCAAGGACGGATCGGTCAACGTCTCCAAACTTTCCTTCCGGCCGCATGTGACGGCCGGCGCCGGCGGCTTCGTCGACATTACGGCGCGGGCAAAGAAGATCGTCTTTTCAGGCATGTTCAATGCCGGAGCCAAGCTTTCGATCGCAGACGGGGCTCTGCTCATTGAAAAAGAAGGCAAGCTCAAGAAGCTCGTCAATGAGGTCGAACACGTCACCTTCAGCGGTAGGCGGGCGATCGAGCAGGGGCAGGATATCGTCTATGTCACCGAGCGGTGCGTGATGAAACTGACGCCTGAAGGCATCGTGCTGACCGAGATCGCGCCGGGCATCGATCTTCAGTCCCAGATCCTCGATCAGTCCGAGTTTCCACTGATCGTCGCACCCGACCTGAAGGTCATGGATGCGGCACTCTTCGGTGAGTCCGGTATCGGCCTGTCGCTTCCAGCCAAAAGCGCACGGACGCTGGAGGGCACTTTCCATGGCTAGCGGAACAGTCAGGATCGATATCGACGGACATGTTGCGACCTTGACGATTTCTCGTCCGGAGAAGCTGAACGCGCTCGATCTCGATATGCTGAAAGCCTTGGCGGACGCCGCCGATACGGTGGAGGCAAACCCGGATGTGCGCGCTGCCGTTCTGACGGGTGAAGGAAAGGGCTTTTCCGCCGGGGGCGATATCAAGGCCTGGGGCGGAATGCTGCCTCAGGAGTTCGGCCATGCCTGGGTTCGGCACGGTCACCGGATCTTCGAACGGCTGGCGACGCTCCGGGTGCCGCTGATAGCGGCCCTGAACGGCCACGCCCTCGGAGGAGGGCTCGAACTGGCAGGCGTTGCCGACATTCGCCTCGCGGAGGAACACATCAAGATTGGCCTGCCGGAGACCGGCCTTGGCATGGTGCCGGGCTGGTCCGGCACCCAGCGTCTCGTGCGCCGGTTCGGCGCGCAGGCCGTCCGGCGCATGGCCTTGGGCGGCGAGATCTTCACCGCCGAGGCGGCGCGCCTTCTCGGCATCGTCGATGCCGTCGTTCCCTCGGGAAGCGCGCTCGCTGCCGCCCGGGATTATGCGCAGCGGATTGCCACAAGGGGGCCGGCTGCCATCGAGATCGCCAAGCTGATGATCGCATCGGCGAATGGCGAAGACAACGGAACCGCGGTCGAAGCCCTGGGCTCGATCCTCGCCGCCAAGACCGGCGATCTGAAAGAGGGCGTCGCATCGTTCAGCGAGAAGCGCCCGGCAACGTTCAAGGGAGAATGGTAATGACGGTCCTCGTCAACCCCACGGCGCTCAGCGACTACAAGGCGCGTGATTTCAAGATGCTGATCGACGGCAGATGGGAGGCCGGCGCCGCCGATCCGATCGAGCGTGTCGCACCGAGCCATGGGGTCGTGGTCAGCCGGTTCCCGACTGGCAGCAGGAATGATGCCGAGCGCGCCATTGCCGCTGCACGCAAGGCTTTCGACCAAGGGCCATGGCCGCGGATGACCGCGTCCGAACGGTCCGCCATCCTGCTCAAGGCTGCCGATCTGATCGCGGCGCGGGCCGAGGAGCTAGCATTTCTCGATGCCATCGAGGCCGGAAAACCGATCACCCAGGTGCGGGGTGAAATTGCCGGCTCGGTCGACATCTGGCGCTATGCGGCTGCCCTGGCGCGCGATCTCCATGGCGAGAGTTACAATACGCTCGGCGACGGCACGCTTGGCGTCGTCCTGCGCGAAGCGATCGGCGTGGTCTCGATCATCACGCCCTGGAACTTCCCGTTCCTGATCGTCGGCCAGAAGCTGCCCTTCGCGCTCGCCGCCGGCTGCACGGCCGTCGTCAAACCTTCGGAGCTGACCTCGGGATCGACGCTCGTGCTGGGAGAAATCCTCCAGCAGGCCGGCATTCCGGATGGCGTCGTCAACATTGTCACCGGTACGGGACCAGAGGTCGGCGCGATCATGACATCTAATCCCGATGTCGACATGGTCTCCTTCACCGGCTCGACCGGTGTCGGAAAACTGACCATGACGAATGCCGCGCAGACGCTGAAGAAGGTCTCGCTGGAACTCGGCGGCAAGAACCCGCAGATCGTCTTCCCGGATGCCGATCTCGACGCCTTCGTCGATGCCGCGGTCTTCGGCGCCTATTTCAATGCCGGCGAGTGCTGCAATGCCGGGTCGCGGCTGATCCTGCACAACTCGATCGCCTCCGATGTCGTCAACCGGATTGCCGAAATGTCGAAGGCAGTGAAGGTCGGCGATCCCCTTGATCCCTCGACGCAGGTCGGTGCGATCATCACGCCGCAGCATCTGGAGAAAATCTCAGGATATGTCGCCGGCGCGAGGAGCAGCGGCGCCCGCGTCGCCCATGGCGGCGAGACGCTCGACCTCGGCATGGGGCAGTTCATGGCGCCGACCATCCTCGAAGCGGTTACCCCCGATATGGCAGTGGCGCGCGAAGAAGTCTTTGGCCCGGTGCTGTCGGTCCTGACATTCGAAACATCGGCCGAAGCGATCAGCATCGCCAATTCCATCGACTATGGCCTGTCGGCCGGTGTCTGGAGCCGCGACTTCGACACCTGCCTGACGATCGGCCGGTCGGTGCGGGCGGGCACGGTCTGGATGAACACCTTCATGGACGGCGCCTCGGAGCTTCCCTTCGGCGGCTACAAGCAGAGCGGCCTCGGCCGCGAGCTCGGCCGCCATGCGGTGGAGGATTATACCGAGACCAAAACGCTCAACATGCATATCGGCAAACGTACCGGCTGGTGGATGCCGCAGACGGAAAAGCCGGCTTAGCCGGCGAGGAAACTACGCCCGAGGAGGGCGGGTGATCGGATGCGGGAATGGTCCCGCATCTTCCAAGAGGGAACTGGGAGGTTCTTCGATGAATAGGTTTTTGACTACGACCGCGATGATCGCATTGGCTCTGGCCGGCGCGCATGTGTCCGCCCGTGCCGCCGACGTGAAAGAAGTTCAGATGCTGCACTGGTGGACGTCTGGCGGCGAGGCAGCGGCTTTGAACGTTCTGAAGCAGGATCTGTCGAAGGAAGGTTTTGCCTGGAAGGACGTTCCGGTGGCCGGCGGCGGCGGTGATGCGGCGATGACGGCGCTGAAGGCGATGGTTGCGGCCGGCACTTATCCGACCGCCTCGCAGATGCTCGGTTACACCGTGCTCGATTATGCTGAGGCCGGCGTCATGGGCGACCTGACCGAGACGGCAAAGAAGGAAGGCTGGGACAAGTCTGTTCCGGCGGCCTTGCAGAAGTTCTCGGTCTATGACGGCAAGTGGGTCGCAGCCCCGGTCAACGTGCACTCGGTCAACTGGCTGTGGATCAACAAGGCGGTGATGGACAAGATCGGCGGCACCCAGCCGAAGACCTTCGACGATCTGATCGCGCTGCTCGACAAGGCCAAGGCCGCAGGCGTCATCCCCTTGGCGCTCGGCGGCCAGAACTGGCAGGAAGCGACGATGTTCGATTCCATCGTGCTGTCGACCGGCGGACCGGAATTCTACAAGAAGGCCTTCAACGATCTCGACGAGGAGTCGCTGAAGTCGGACACGATGAAGAAGTCCTTCGACAATCTGGCGACGATCATCAAATATGTCGATCCGAACTTCTCCGGCCGCGACTGGAACCTGGCGACCGCCATGGTCATCAAGGGTGATGCGCTGGTGCAGGTGATGGGCGATTGGGCCAAGGGCGAATTCGTTGCCGCCAAGAAGACGCCTGATACCGACTTCCTCTGCTACCGCTTCCCCGGCACCGAAGGCAGCGTCATCTACAACTCCGACATGTTCGGCATGTTCAACGTTCCCGACGACCGCAAGGCAGCCCAGGTGGCGCTGGCCACGGCGACGCTGTCGAAGAGCTTCCAGTCGGCCTTCAACGTCGTCAAGGGTTCGGTGCCGGCCCGCACCGACGTTCCCGACACCGACTTCGACGCCTGCGGCAAGAAGGGCATCGCCGATCTGAAGGCGGCCAATGAGGGCGGCACGCTGTTCGGCTCGCTGGCCCAGGGCTATGGCGCGCCTCCGGCGATCGCCAATGCCTATAAGGACGTCGTCTCGAAGTTCGTCCACGGCCAGATCAAGAGCTCCGACGAAGCCGTCAAGCAGCTCGTCCAGGCGATCGACGACGCCCGCTGAGACCTTGGTTGATGCACACGCTTCCCCGCGCATGACGCGGGGAAGCTTCAGGCTCCGCGACGATCAGTATCGCCACGACCAGGCGGGGACGATCGGGCAGGGCCGATCATGCGGGAAGGGAGACAAGATACCATGAGCACAGTTGCGACCACCGATCCGGTTCTGACGCCGCGGCATTCGACGGCGATCTCGCTCAGAGGCCGGCTGCAGGATGCGCTGCCGAAGATCGTGCTGGCGCCGAGCTTCGTCATCACGCTCGTCTTCGTCTACGGCTTCATCGTCTGGACGGCCTATCTGTCCTTTACCAATTCCAAGACCTTTCCGTCTTATGCGCTGACCGGGGCGCGCGCCTATCAGCGGCTGTGGCGCTGGACCTTCGAGAGCGATCCGCCGTCCTCCTGGTATACCTCGATCACCAACATGGCGATCTTCGGCTTCCTCTATGTCGGCATCTGTTTGGCACTCGGCCTGTTCCTGGCGATCCTGCTCGACCAGAAGATCCGCGGCGAGGGGTTGCTCAGACCGATCTTCCTCTACCCGATGGCGCTCTCCTTCATCGTCACCGGCGTTGCCTGGAAATGGTTCCTCGATCCGGGCCTCGGGCTGGAGCAGACGCTGCACCACTTCGGCTGGACGAGCTTCCACTTCGACTGGATCAAGAACAAGGACTTCGTCATCTACACCGTCGTCATCGCCGGTGTCTGGCAGGCGTCGGGCTTCGTCATGGCGATGTTCCTGGCCGGCCTTCGCGGCATCGACGGCGAGATCATGAAGGCGGCGCAGATCGATGGCGCCTCGCCCTTGCAGCTTTATCGCCGCATCGTCATTCCGCTGCTGCGGCCGATCTTCCTGTCGGCCTTCATCGTGCTCGCCCATATGGCGATCAAATCCTACGACCTGGTGGTGGCGCTGACCTCGGGCGGGCCGGGTGGCTCGGCCTGGCTACCGTCCAACTTCATGTATGAATATACCTTCAAGCGCAACGAAATGGCCGTCGGCTCGGCCAGCGCCATCATCATGCTGATGACCATCTCGGCAATCATCGTTCCCTATCTCTATTCCGAACTGAAGGAGAAGGCCCGATGAGCAGCGTCACCACCTCCACCGTAGCTTCGACTGCACCGCTCTCACAAAGCAGCGACAGCCGGAACAACAACGCCCGCTGGATCGGCCGCCTCGCCATCTACGGGCTGCTGACGATCTTCGCCATCCTCTACCTGATGCCGCTCTTCGTCATGCTCGTGACCTCGTTCAAGACCATGGACGAGATCCAGGGCGGCAACATGCTGGCGCTGCCGCAGGCGCCGACCTTCGATCCCTGGATCAAGGCCTGGGGCGAGACCTGCGTCGGCCTGACCTGCGCCGGCATCAAGGGCTACTTCTGGAACTCGATCAAGATGGTGGTGCCGGCTGTGGCGATCTCCACCATCATGGGGGCGCTCAACGGTTATGTCCTGACCAAATGGCGGTTCCCCGGCCATACGCTGGTGTTCGGGCTGATGCTGTTTGCCTGCTTCATCCCGTTCCAGTCGGTGCTGCTGCCGATGGCGACCATTCTCGGCTCGCTCGGCCGCTTCGGCGTGACGCTGCAGAACGCCACCGGTTTTAACTTCGGCTTCGGCAATCCGACGGTCAACCTGGTCTTCGTCCATGTCGTCTATGGCCTCGGCTTCACCACGCTGTTCTTCCGCAATTTCTACGAGGCCTTCCCGACCGAACTGGTCCGCGCCGCCCAGGTCGACGGGGCCAGCTTCTTCCAGATCTTCCGCCGCATCATGCTGCCGAACTCGCTGCCGATCATCGTCGTCACGGTGATCTACCAGTTCACCAATATCTGGAACGACTTCCTGTTTGCCTCGGCCTATGCCGGCACCGGCGACTCCATGCCGATGACGGTGGCCTTGAACAATGTCGTCAACACCTCGACGGGTGTGGTCGAATACAATGTCAACATGGCTGCGGCGATGATCGCGGCCGTTCCCACACTGATCGTCTATATCCTCGCCGGCCGCTACTTCGTGCGCGGTCTGATGGCGGGGGCAGTCAAAGGGTAAGTCATGGCCTTCCTCGAAATCTCCGGTCTCAGAAAGCGTTTCGGCGCCGTCGACATTCTCAAGGGGATCGACCTCGAACTCGAAAAGGGCGGCTTTCTCGTGCTGGTCGGCCCGTCCGGCTGCGGCAAGTCGACCCTGCTCAACACCATTGCCGGGCTGGAGACGATCACCTCCGGCGATATCCGCATCGACGGGCGCGCCATCAACGGCCTGCACCCGTCCAAGCGCGACATCGCCATGGTGTTCCAGTCCTATGCGCTCTATCCGAACATGACGGTGGCAGGCAATATCGCCTTCGGCATGGAGATCCGCGGCGTACCCAAGGAAGAGCGCGCCAAGGCGATCAAGCAGGTCTCCGACATGCTGCAGATCGGCCATCTGCTCGACCGCAAGCCGTCGCAATTGTCCGGTGGCCAGCGCCAGCGCGTCGCCATGGGCCGGGCCTTGGTGCGCAATCCGCAGGTCTTCCTGTTCGACGAACCCTTGTCCAATCTCGACGCCAAGCTGCGCGTCGACATGCGCACCGAGATCAAGCGGCTGCATCAGCGCATGGGCACCACTTTCGTCTATGTCACCCATGACCAGATCGAGGCGATGACGCTGGCGACCAAGATCGCCGTGCTGAAAGACGGGGTGCTGCAGCAGTTCGGAACGCCGGCCGAGATCTATAACAGCCCCGCCAATCTCTTCGTCGCCGACTTCATGGGATCGCCGGCGATGAACCTGCTCAACGCCACCGTCGAAAACGGCGCCGGCGGGCTGGCCGTCTCACTCGAACGACCGAATGGCGCGCCGCTCCGACTGCCGGTCGTCGCAGGCAACAACGGCCTGTCTTCCTATGCCGGCCGCCAAGTGATCTTCGGCATCCGTCCAGAGGCGCTGACCGACCCCGACGGCGCCGACCGCAAGGCGCGCTCGCTGACCGAGGACGACTGCCTGATCGAGGTGGTCGAACCGGCCGGCTCCGACACCTTCGCCGTCACCAAGCTCGGCGGCAAATCCGTCGTCGCCCGCCTGCGCGCCGATGCCGGCATCGCTCCCGGACAGAACACACGCCTCGCCTTCAATCTCGACAAGGCCGTGTTCTTCGATCCGCAGAGCCAGGTGCGGATCGTGTGACGGCCAGGTGCTGATATGAGCAGTTCACCAGACATCGTCATCATCGGTTCAGGCATCGGCGGCTCCACCGTCGCGGCCGGCCTGGCAGCGACTGGCGCTGAGATATTGATCCTCGAAGCCGGCGATCACATTGCCGATCTCCCCGTCAATCGTGACCAGCGCGCGATCTTCCAGCGGGGGCATTTCCGACCGAAGGAAACCTGGTACGAGGCGAACGGCAAGGGCTTCAATCCCGGCAACTATTACAATGTCGGCGGCAATTCGAAGTTTTACGGCGCCGTCTTGTCGCGCTACCGCAAAGAGGATTTCGGCGTCATCCAGCACCGGGAGGGCGTGTCGCCGGCCTGGCCCTTTCCCTATGAAGAGCTAGAGCCGTGGTACTCGAAGGCGGAGCGGATGTATCAGGTTCGCGGCAGCTTGGGCGAAGATCCGACGGAACCGCACCACTCGGCTGGCTATGCGTATCCGCCGGTGCCCGAGGAGGCGCCGATCGCCGACATCAGGGCGCGCCTCAAGCAGAAGGGTCTGCATCCCTTTTCCCTGCCGCTCGGCATGGATCTCGAGGCCTGGCTTTCCAAGGCACGGACGCCCTGGGATGCGCATCCGAACGCACGGGACGGCAAGATGGACGCCGAGACCGCAGCCCTTGCGGTGGCGCTGAAGCATGAAAACGTCAGGCTCGAAACCAATGCGCGTGTGACGCGGCTCGACACCGGGGCCGGGAGCCGGATCGACCGGGTCACCTATGTGAGGAACGGTGAGACGCTGACGGTTTCGCCTGAGATAGTCATCCTTTCGGCCGGCGCGGTCCAGTCGTCGGTGCTGTTACTGCGTTCGAAGAACGACCGCTTCCCAAGGGGGCTGGCGAACGCCACCGACCAGGTGGGCCGCAACTTCATGAACCACAATGCCTCCGCCGTCATCGGCGTCTCTCCACGGTTTAAGAACACCTCCGTCTATCAGAAGACCTTTGCCTTCAACGACTTCTACCTCTCCGACGGGGAGGGTGGGCCACCACTCGGCAACGTGCAGCTCCTGGGTCGCATCTCCGAAAAGGTACTCAAGGGTTCCCTGCCGCAGGCGCCGGAATGGTTCCTGCGTTTCATCACCAACCATGCCATCGACTTCTATGCGATGAGCGAAGACGTTCCCAACCCGGAAAGCCGCGTCATCGTCGATGGAGATCGGATCATTCTCCAATGGCAGCGAACCAACTGGGATGCGCATCTGGCACTTGTCGCCAGGCTGAAGGCGATCCTGAAGTCGATCGGGTTCCCGATCGTGCTGTCGCGACCCTTCGACAAGCGCACGCCCTCCCATCAGTGCGGAACGGTCCGCATCGGAAACGATCCCGCGACGGCGCCTCTCGATCCCTATTGCCGATCATACGATCACGAGAACCTCTTCGTCGTCGACGCCGGTTTCCTGCCGACCTCGGCCGCGGTCAATCCTGCGCTCACCGTCGCCAGCCAGGCGCTCAGAGTTGCCGATCACATCGCGTCGAAGGACTTGCAGGCAAAATCAGATCCATTGGCGCGTGCCGGGCACAAATAGGACGGTAAAATGGGCTTCGATTACATCATCACAGGCGCCGGTCCCGCAGGCTGTGTTCTTGCAAGCCGGCTGAGCGAAGATCCCGATATCCGCGTCCTCCTGCTCGAAGCAGGCGGCGGCGACTGGAACCCTCTTTTTCACATGCCGGCGGGCTTCGCCAAGATGACCAAGGGCGTGGCCAGCTGGGGATGGCAAACCGTTCCCCAGAAGCACATGAAAGACCGGGTGCTTCGCTATACCCAGGCGAAGGTCATCGGCGGCGGCTCGTCAATCAACGCTCAGCTCTACACCCGCGGGAACGCCGCCGATTATGACCTCTGGGCCAGTGAAGACGGCTGCGAGGGCTGGGACTATCGCTCGATCCTGCCTTATTTCAAACGCGCCGAGGACAATCAGCGCTTCGCCGACGACTACCACGCCTATGGGGGCCCATTGGGTGTCTCGATGCCGGCAGCACCCCTGCCGATTTGCGATGCTTATATCCGTGCAGGGCAGGAGCTCGGCATTCCCTACAATCACGACTTCAACGGCCGCCAGCAGGCGGGCGTTGGATTTTACCAGCTGACGCAGCGCAATCGCCGCCGCTCCTCGGCATCGCTCGCCTATCTCTCGCCGATCAGGGACCGGAAGAACCTGACGGTCAGGACAGGCGCGCGCGTTACGCGGATCATCGTGGAAGGAGGCCGTGCGACAGGCGTCGAGATCGCGACCGCGGGCGGCTTGGAGATCGTGCGCGCCGAACGGGAAGTCTTGGTGTCGTCGGGCGCGATCGGATCGCCGAAGCTTCTCCTGCAGTCCGGCATCGGGCCGGCCGAACACCTCAAATCGGTGGGCGTCAAGGTGAACCACGATCTGCCTGGCGTCGGCGGCAACCTGCAGGATCACCTGGATCTTTTCGTCATCGCCGAATGCACCGGCGATCACACCTATGACGGCGTCGCAAAGCTTCACCGCACGCTCTGGGCCGGGGTTCAATATATCCTGTTCCGCACCGGTCCGGTGGCCTCGTCGCTCTTCGAGACCGGTGGCTTCTGGTATGCCGATCCCGATGCCAGGTCTCCCGATATCCAGTTTCACCTCGGGCTCGGATCGGGTATCGAAGCCGGCGTCGAGCGGCTGAAAAATGCGGGCGTGACGCTCAATTCCGCCTATCTGCATCCGCGCTCGCGCGGGACGGTGCGGCTGTCGTCGTCCGACCCGGGTGCAGCGCCCTTGATCGACCCCAACTACTGGTCCGATCCGTACGACCGGAAAATGTCCCTGGAAGGGCTCAAGATCGCCCGCGAGATCATGCAGCAGGCGGCGCTGAAACCCTTTGTTATGGCAGAAAGGCTTCCCGGGCCGAAGGTCATGACCGACGAGCAGCTGTTCGACTATGGCTGCGCCAATGCAAAGACCGATCATCATCCTGTGGGCACCTGCAAGATGGGAACGGGACCCGACGCGGTTGTCGGGCTGGATCTCAAGGTTCACGGCCTTGAAGGCCTGAGGGTATGCGATTCCTCGGTCATGCCGCGCGTGCCGTCCTGCAATACCAATGCGCCGACGATCATGGTCGGCGAAAAAGGATCGGATCTCATCAGGGGCTTGCCTGCGCTGCCCTCGGCTATCTTCGCCTATGAACGCAACGATACCCGGCCTCGGGCCCGCGCCGAAATCCGCTAAGGAGTAGTGAAATGTCTGAAGTGAGAGTTGCAGTGCTTGGCGCCTCGGGCTGGATGGGAAAGGTCCACACGATGGCCTATCAGACCTTTCCGCATTTCTTCGGCGTGTCGCACGGAACGGCGCGGATCGTCGCGCTGGTCGACGGCAATCCCGACGCTGCCGAGGATATTGCCAACAGGGCGCCGGGGGCCAGGATCTATCAGGATTGGAAGCTGGCGGTCGTCGATCCCGACGTCGATCTGATCGATATCTGCCTGCCCGATCACCTTCACTATCCTGTGGCCAAGGCAGCTCTGCTGGCCGGCAAACATGTCTATTGCGAGAAGCCATTGGCCAACACCGCCGATGAGGCGCGGGAACTTGCCGACATCGCCAGAGAGAAGGGTGTGATCACCCGTGTCGGACACGCCTTTCCCCGTAATCCCGTCCATGATCTGGCGAAAGACATCATAGAATCCGGCGAAATCGGCGAGATCAAGTTGTTCCGCGGCTCCCAGCACGTCGACATGTATGGTGATCCCATGGCCCCCTTCATGTGGCGCGCCGACGGCAAGCTGGCGCCGACCGGAATCGTCGGCGATACCGGCTCGCACATCTTCAGTTTCATGGATTTCCTGGTTGGCCGCGTCAGTTCCCTGATCGCCGACAATCTGATTGTCACGCCGCGCCGGCCCGTTGTCGAGGGCCTTGATTATGGCGAGCAGGTGAAACTGACAGGCAGCGAATCCTGGGCCGATATTACCAACCCCGACGCAACGAACCTGCTCTGCCGCTTTGCCAACGGCGCCGGCGGGATCGTCGATTTCAGCCGTGTCGCGACCGGCCGCAAGTTCATGCAGACTTATGAAGTCTATGGAACGAAAGGCAGCATTGCCTATACCTATGACGAGATAAACCGGCTGCGCTTCTATTCCAACGACGACCGCACGGGGCGGCGCGGCTTCCGGGAGATCGATGTAGGCCCGGAAAATCCCACCTTCCGCGCTTTCCTTCCCCTGCCGAATTTCGGCATAGGCTACAACGAAAGCAAGATCATCGAGGTGGCCGAGGTGATCCGCTCGATCGTTGCAAACACACCGATGTGGCCGACCTTCGATACCGGCCACCATATCTGCCAGATCGTCGACGCATGCATGGAGTCTTCCCGCCAGAAGCGCTGGGTCGACATCCCGTTGGGCTGAAGTCGATGAGAACGGCTGTTCCGCAGGAAATTCTCGACGCGCTGACCGATGTCGACATGCCCAAGCTCCCGTCGGAGGCTGGCCCCTCGGGCTCGACCCGGCTCGCCGGCATCGCGGTGCCGGTCTATCGAGCCGGCTGCGTCGTCGTCGGATCGGGTGCCGCAGGTCTGCGTGCAGCCGTGGAAATGAAGCGGCGCGGTGACGACGTCGTCATCATCAGCCAAAGCGCATGGGGCGGAACCTCCGCCTGCTCGGGATCCGACAAGCAGACCCTGCACACGGCCAATACGGCCGACCAGGGCGACAATTACCGGGCGATGGCCCGCGCCATCCGCAGCGGCGGGGCAATGGACGAAGACACGGCCTATGCCGAGGCCGTTGGCTCGTCGCGGATGATGGCGTCACTGCAGTTCTTAGGCCTGCCGCTGCCGCAGGATCCGCTCGGGGGCACGCTGAGATATCAGACCGATCACGACGAGGTCGGCCGCGCCACCAGCTGCGGCCCGCGCACCTCGCGCCTGATGGTCAAGGTGCTGGCCGAGGAGGCGATCCGGCTTGCCGTGCCCTTCTACAATCAGACCACCGCGGTCAAAATCCTCACGGAAGGTGAGGGAGCGGGCCGCCATGTCGTCGGCATCCTCGCCATGCGCGCCGGCGACCGCACGGAAGAAAACCCGCTGGGCATCGCGCTCTTCGTGAGTGACGTGATCGTGCTCGCAGCCGGCGGGCCGGGCGAGCTTTACCGCGACAGCGTCTATCCCAACGGCTGCTTCGGCTCGCTCGGGCTGGCGCTCGAGGCAGGCGTCGAGCTCGTCAACCTGACCGAAAGCCAGTTCGGCATCGGAACGCGCAGGGAAGGCTTCCCGTGGAATCTGTCGGGCACTTATGTCCAGGCGATCCCGCACATTTACTCGGTCGATGCCGAAGGCGTCGAACATCACTTCCTGGCGCAATATTACCGCAGTACGAGGGAATTGGCGTCGAACGTCTTCCGCAAGGGCTATCAATGGCCGTTTCATGCGACCCGCATGCTCGATTTCGGCTCGAGCCTGGTAGACCTCGCCATCCACTGCGAGACGGCCGCGGGACGGCGTGTCTTCATGGACTTCAATCGCAATCCGCTGCCGGTATCGGGCGACTTGCCATTCAGCTTGGAGAGGCTTGACGAAGACGTCCGCCTCTATCTCGGCAAGGCCGGCGCCGGCCAGGACATGCCGATCGATCGATTGAAGCACATGAACCCGCTCGCGATCGAGCTCTACCGCCGCTACAAGATCGACATCGCCGCCGAGCCGCTGGAATTCGCCGTCAACAACCAGCACATGAACGGCGGCGTGATGGTCGACACATGGGGCCGCAGCAATCTTGCCGGCTGCTACGCGGTCGGCGAGGCCGCGGGCACACATGGCGTGACACGGCCCGGTGGCGCAGCACTCAATGCCGGGCAAGTCTTCGGCACCCGGGCGGCCGAGCATATCAGCGCAAGCGGCATGGCAAAGCGGCCCGCCACGGGCGAGATCTCAGCGATCGCAGAGGCAGGCATCACAACGCTGCTGGCCGCTCTCCGGACCCAGAGCCCGCTGGCCGTCAAGGCAATCCGCTCGGAAGTGCAGGCGCGAATGAGCGAGAAGGCCGGCATTATCTGCGATCAGGAAAGCGTCGGCCGGGCCTTGATCGAGGCGCGTAAGCTGAATGCCGACATTCGCGCTAAAGGTATCGCCTACGGCCGCGCAGCCGAGGCAGTCCGGGGCGTGCAATGGCGGCATATGGCGCTCGCCTCGGAAGCGGTGCTCAGCGCACTCGACTTCTTCATCTGTAATGGCGGCGGCAGCCGCGGAGCGCGGGCGATATGCGATGCCGAGGGCGAATCCCTTCCGCATGCGAACGCAGGCCCATTGGAGGAATATCGCTTTCGGAGGGAACGCGAGGCGCATCGGGGTGAGCAGATCGTCGTTCGGCTCGAGGGCGATGAGATCAGACTTTCGACGCGTGCAAACCGCACGTTGGATGAAAACGCCAAATCCTTCTTCGAGCGAGACTGGCCAGCCTGGCTGACAGGCCGCATCTATGATCTCGGGGCGGATGAATGAGCTGGCATCGCGGCTCAAACGGCTGCAGCGCTGGGAACGTCGAGTTCGATCATGACGGGTGCGTGATCGCTCGTATGCTCCCAGCCTCGCGGCTTTCTCCGGACGGTCGCCGACCGAAGCCATGGCGCGACGGCCGGGCTGAGCAGGAGGTGGTCGATCCGTAGCCCCGCGTCGCGCTCGAAGCTGTTGCGCCAGTATTTCCAGAAGGTGTAGATGCGCTCGTCCGGATGCAGATGCCTGACGGCGTCGGTCCAGCCCTGGCCAACGAGATGGGCATAGGCCTTGCGAACTTCCGGCCTGAAAAGCGCGTCGTCCAGCCAGCGTTCCGGCTTATAGACGTCGATCTCCGTCGGCATGACATTGAAGTCGCCGGCCAGGATCGACGGCACTTCGAGTTCCAGCAGTTCGGCGGCGTAGTCGTGCAGGCGACGGAACCAGTGGAGCTTATAGTCGAACTTGGCGCCTGGAAACGGATTGCCGTTCGGCAGATAGAGGCATCCGACCACGATGCCGTCGATGACGGCTTCGATATAGCGGCTGTGGGTGTCATCGGGATCGCCGGGAAGACCGCGCCGTGTCAGGATCGGCGTCTTGCCTTTCGCCAATATGGCGACCCCGTTCCACGATCTCTGTCCGTGCCAGACGGCGCCGTAGCCGGATCGTTCGATCTCTTTTCGCGGAAACCCGGCGTCGTCTGTCTTCAGTTCCTGGAGGCAGACCACATCGGGGGCGTCCTCCTTGAGCCAGCGCAACAGGATGGCCAGCCGTCCATTGATCCCGTTGACGTTATAGGTTGCGATTTTCACGCTGATTGCTCAACGCGTCGCTCCGAACACGAAGGCGATGCCGGCGACGATCGCGATCGCCGTCAACGGCTGCTGGCGTATCCGATCTTCGACGTCCTGGACAAAGCTTCGCGCTTCCGCCTTCGCCAGGCGGGCCGTCCCGGAAGCCACCTCCGAAGCGGTTTCCGCCACCCGGCCGGCTTCTCTCTGAAGCAAGCGCCTTTCGCGATCGACATCGGAGGCCTCGTGGACGCCGCCGGTTTCGCCGGTCGAGCGCAGGGCTTGGTCGACGAGCGGATACGCCTCGTCGCGCCTGGTGGGATCGGGCTCCCGCTTCACCCGCTCAGCCGCCTCGATATCGCTGCGGCCGACAGGGATCGAGGTATGGGTGACCGACACAGGGTCGGAGGCCGGAAAGGTGCCCTCGATGCCTCTGTCGAGCTCACCCTTTCGAGCCCTTCTTTGCTGCTCTGCCTGCTCTTTTCGTAGGGACTGGACTGCGGGGGATTCGTTCGGGTTTGCCATCACTGTTTCCTCTGTTGCTCTTCGACAATCAAATCGGCGACGGGGAAAGAAGTTCCAGAAAAATGCATCCTCTTATGCGGCCACGTGTTGACGAGAAGGCGAACATCGCCGATGGCTTCGCTGCGCAATCCAGTGCCGGCGGTACTGGATCGAACTTTTTCTCGCTCGTGGCCTCTGCAATCCGGCGGGCGGGACCAAAGTCCGGCCTGATCTAGTACCTAGGTCCGGTTGCATTTGCTCGCCGGAACGGCGAAAATTGGCGAGCGTCTAAATTGCGTAACAGACGGCGAAAAACGGACGAGGCTATGGCATGACACTCTCGAAACGCGATTTTCTGAGATTGGGCGGCAGCGCGGCCATTGCTCTCGCCGCTGCCGCATCGCCGGCCACATTCAACCTCGACGGCTCCCTTCCTGTTTTGGCGGTAAAAAGCGCCCAGGCAAAGGACGGCAATAACGGGAATGGCAATGGAAACGGCAACGGCGGAGGAAATGGCAACGGCGGCGGTAACGGCAACGGCGGAGGTGGCGGTAGCGGCAATAGTGGCGGCAACGGCAATAGCGGTTCGGGCAACAGCGCCGGCGGAGGCTCCAGCAATGGTGCCGGATCCTCTGCTTCTTCCTCCGCGACTGGAGCCTCGCAGGGCGCGGGCGCGAAAGCAACCGAAGCGTCCGATGGCTCGATCGACGTCCGCCATGCGAACGGCATTACCGAAACCTTGCGGCGTGGCCGCTACGTGATGAAGGACGGAAAAGGCCGGACGATCATAAGCCGGCAAGCGACGGCAAACGATGCCCGCCGGCTAGGCCGCTACCTTCGCTAACAAGCCCGAAGCGGGGATGACAACTGGTCTAGCGCTGCTGGCGCCATTGAAGAGCCGCTTCCGTCCGGTTCGAGACGCCGAGCTTGCTCAAAATCTGTGTCATATGATGCTTCACCGTCTTTTCCTGTAGGCTGAGACGCAAGCCGATATGCTTGTTTGACAAGCCTTGAGCGACCAGATCCATCACCTCGCGTTCCCGTGGCGTCAGACTGTTCTTGTCGGGGGCGCCGCCATTCAGCGAATTCTCCATGACCTTTGTCGACATTGTCGGCGAGATAAAGCGTGATCCGCTCAGGACAGTCTGGATGGCTTCGGCGAGACCGCGCGAGCCGACACCTTTGAGAACATAGCCCATTGCGCCCCGCTGCAGGGCTGCCATCAGCGTGTCCACCTCTTCGGATACGGTCAGCATCAGCACTTTCGTTGCCGGGCTCCGCGCCAGCACGTCGCTGATCGCCGACAGCCCGCCGCCGGGCATCGAGACATCGAGGAGCATGATGTCGGGACGGTTGTTCGCGGCGATCATCGCAGCGTCATCGCTGCTGGCGCCTTCCCCAACGACGGCAAAGTTGCTGATCTCGGAGAGGCTCCGGGTTACGCCCTCGCGAAAAAGCGGATGGTCGTCCACGACGCCGATCGTGATGGATGTCATGTCTAATCTCCCACTTCCATAGGCTCGAAGGTCATGGTCACCGTCGTCCCTCCTTCGCCTGTCTTGACGTCGAATGATCCTCCGAGGCTGTCGATCCGTTCGCGCAGCCCCACCAGGCCGAGGCTCGTTGGCCTCACCTCCATCGGGTCGAAGCCATCGCCACGGTCGCTGACCTCGACATGTACATGACCATCGTGCGAGACAGCGCTTACGGTCTGCTGAATACCGCCGCCGTGGCGATAGGCATTATTCAAGGCTTCCTGAACGAAGCGATAAATACAGATCTTTACGGCAGGCGCGGGTTCGGGTCCATCGTCGTCGATGATTGTTTCGACACGGGTTTCGGTCTTGTGCTGATGCGCTTCGACCACCCGCGTCACGATCTCGGTGATCGAGGATTTCTCGATCTGCGGGAGCACCAGCCCGCTGCAGATATTGCGGATCTCGGTCATCGCCTCTGCAAGGCTCGAACGTATCCACGCGAGCTCCTTTTCGCGCGCTTCGGGCGGGGTCGACGCATTGATCAACATATCACTGTCCAGCCGCAATGAGGCATAGGCAATATGCTGGGCGGGGCCGTCGTGCAGATCGGCGCCAATGCTGCGCAGATATGTTTCGTTCAGCGCCGCCACGCGCTGGGAGGCGCGCTGCAGCCGGCGCTGCAGCCCGCGGTTTTCCGCCAGCAGCGCAGACAGATCATTGACCCGTTCCTTGAGATCCTTCCGCTGCGCTTCGATCGTCCGGCTGACCCGAAACACTAGGACGGCGAGAACAAGGAAAAAGATTGCTGTCAGAGCGGCGACGGCGGCCCAACTCCGGAGCCTGGCATTGGCCAGACTGTCGCCTAGTCCTTGCGCGGTCTCGTAGAATTCGATGACGGCGACGGCCTGTCCGGACCATGGCTGGAGCACAGGGTTGTAGATTTCCATCAGCGGCTTACCAAGTGCGCGCTCCTTCTCGCTTTCCGGATCGTCGGCGATTTCGTAGCGCGCAACGAGAGACCCTGCGAAGGCTTTTCGGAGCTTGTCGTTGACCGGAAACGTGCTGCCGACCAGCGCCTTTTCGTTCGAGTAGAGAATGGTGCCATCGCTTCGCCACAGCTTGAACGAAACAAGCCGCCGGCCGAGCGCGCCTTGACCAAGCGTTTCGTCCAGAGCCTGGGCGCTGCCTTCATCCAGGAATGATGCCGTTTGCATGTCGGGAAGCAGCGGCGCGACAACGCTGTCGACATAGAGCGCTGTCGCAGCTCCGGAATTGTAGATGACCGCCTCCTCGATGAGATGGGTGACGAGAAGGCCCACCAGGAACATGGCGGCAATCGAGATCAACCCACCCGCGATGAAGAACTGGGAGGCGAGTGAGCGGGCATTCCAGCGGCGAAGCCAATTCATTGTGATACCGGTAAAAGACTTGCCGACTAACCTATCGCTTCCTCGAAATTTTTCCAGACAGCGTTAGGGGACATCCCTGGTATCGAAGATTTCGGCGCCCCTTATGCTTTTCGTCAATTGGAGCGTATCGCCTGACATGGCTGCACCGAAAACGTAGAGAAGGGCAGCCAGAACGACAACAAGTGCGACGACGCACACGTTACAGGCGTCATTGACACGGGATCTATTGGTCTGAGCCATTTCAGGATCTCCTTCACCCCTTCGAAACGGCGCGGTCCTGTCCGCGTTCCAACACCGGGACTTCGGTCTGACAGGCCTCGGACCTAGGTCCGGCCCCCGTGGACGTCACCAGATTCAGTCATATTTCAGCACTGAATGGTTCGGGGTTCTGGAGATTTGCGAGTGACAATTTCTGCTGACATCGAAAACGGCGCTCGCGCCGCATTTGCTACGTCTCCCGCACCATTCGATGAAGGTGTGGCCGAGCTTTACCAGACCCTTCTCGTGCCGATCCTCTTCGATCCCTATGCGGCGGAGATGGCGGTCGCCGCCGACCAGTCGAAACCTGGCAGCGTTCTCGAACTCGCTGCGGGGACGGGGGCCTTGACGCGCGCTCTGCGCGCGATGCTTGATCCGCCAACGGAAATCGTTGCCACCGACCTTAGCCAGGCGATGATCGACATCGGCGCGCCATCGGTGACGATGTCGCGTACCCACTGGATGCAGGCCGATGCGCAAAATCTCCCCTTCGCGCCTGAGATGTTCGATCTCGTCATCTGCCAGTTCGGCGCAATGTTCTTTCCCGACAAGGTGAAGGCCTATTGCGAGGCTGAAAGGGTGTTGCGCAGGAAAGGCCGTTTTCTATTTTCGACGTGGGATTCCCTCTCGGCCAACGACTTCGCGAGCTGTGTGGACGAATGTCTGGCAGGCATCTTCCCATCCGACCCCCCGGATTTTCTCCGGCGCTTGCCATACTCCTACTTCGACCCCGGCACCATCAACGCGCAGATGTCGTCGGCAGGATTTGAGGCAGTGACCTGCGACCGGCTCGAATTGACCTCCGTCGCGACCAGCGCGCACGACGTGGCAGCCGCCTTCTGCCAGGGCACGCTTCTGCGGGGCGAGATCGAATGGCGGGCGCCGGAACGCATGTCCGAGATCGTCGACCAGGTGGCCGAGCAAGTGGAAGCGCGGCATGGAGCTTGCCCTAGCGGCGGCATGAGCGCGTTGGTGATCGCCGGCCGCGTTTCGTAGTTCCCTAGGGGCTGCGTGCCAATCCATCCTCCACACGCAGTGCTTAAAAGGCCTATCCGGCAAGCTATGACGGCTCGCCGGCCTTCTGTTCGTTCGCATGGGGAGGTTCGTGTATGGCGCGGCTAACGTGTTTTTCGATCTCGAAGCAGGTCTCGTCGTACTCCAGCACCAGCTTCCAATCGAACCCGCGCCTGCGAACGGCGTCGCGCGCTTCGACGGCCATCTGATAGGCCTCGAAAAGTTGGAGCTGCCATGGGTCGCGGGTTTCCATGATCAGCTTCCGCATCTCCGGCAGCCGCATCGCCAGGCGTCTGCGCCCAGCCTCCCTGCGGTTGGATCGTGCCATCTCCTTCAGTCTCCTGCCTATGCCGGAAAGACCGGTTCCTTTCGATCTGAAAGTAGTGCCGGCAACGGACATTGAAATGGACCCGGACCAAAGGCCGAGCTCGATCGGACTGAGGTCCGGGGTGTGGAACGACCACGCCGCTAACTGGTTGGTTTGGCAGCGGTCAGCAAGGCCGCTTCAAAACAGAAGGAGGAAAATATGCTCTCCAAGCTTATCGTCTGTGCGGCAACTGCTGCGACCCTCATGTCCGGCGTCGCATTCGCCCAGTCCTCGACCGTCAATGGTGCGGCCGGTGGTGCGGTCACCGGGGCGATTGTCGGTGGCCCCGTTGGCGCTGCTGTCGGCGGTGTTGCCGGCGCCATCGTCGGCACCGCGATCGATCCGCCGCCGCAGAAGGTCGTCACCTATGTCCGCGAAGCTCCGGCACCTTCGGCGCGCGTGGTCGTCAAGGAGAAGGTTGTCGTCGGGCAGCCGCTGCCGGAAACGGTCGTCGTGACGCCTATTCCGGATGATCCGACATATGCCTACGCGGTGGTCAATGATGAACGTGTCATCGTCGAACCGTCATCTCGCAAGGTGATCCAGGTTATCAAGTGACCTGATCCTCTCCGCGGTCCCGTGCCGCGGCTTACTCCCGAAATCATCGTTTAGAACAGCCGCACGGCGCGTAGCAGCGTCGTCGTGCGGACAAAATCAGTGAGATTGTTATGAAGGCCAAGATACTTGCCGTCCTGATCACGGCACTCTCGATCGGCGTCTCGCCAATCGCCATCATATCCGCCTCAGCGCAGGATGCGCCGATCCTTCCGAAGAAGGGTGCGGCTCAGAACGACCAGTCCAGCGGTGGTGCTGCGCAGCAGCCGGAAGCGGGCGGTGCGGGCGCATCGACAAGCCAGGGCACGCAGCAGCCTTCAGGCTCTGACGGAAGCTCGTCGGGCGCATCCTCTGGGACCCCCACCGAAGGATCCTCCGATCAGACGGCAACCGAGCCGGGCGCGAAGACGCAGTCCGGAAGCTCCGGAAGCTCGGAGACCCGCAAGTCGAAACAGTCCTCGACGGAAAGCCAGAAGCCTGCCGGCAGCCCGGACTCCCAGACATCCACCGGCACCTCGACCGGTGGCGAAACCCAAAAATCCGGCGATGCCGCGAAGTCTTCCGGCAGTTCGACCGAGACCCAGTCGAACAGCAAGACGAACGTCGAGAACAAAAACACGTCGGTCGACAGCAACACCAAGACCGAGACGAACAACACGACCAACGTCAACATCTCGGTCGAGCAGCAGACGGAAATCCGGACTGTCGTAAAGAACGTTCATGTCGAGCCGGTTCATGAGACGGATTTCACGGTCTCGGTTGGTACCGCTATCCCGAAGAAGATCAGGCTTGAGCCGCTGCCGCCGCGGATCGTGGAAATCGTTCCGCAGTACAAGGCCTATCGTTTCTTCGTCCTCGCCGACGGCCGGATCGTCATCGTCGATCCCTCTGCGTTGACAATCGTCTACATCATTTCGGCATAGAGCCGGCACCCGGCGGCCCCCCGCCGACAGGAGGAGAGAGGAACATGATCTATTCCGAAGAGAAATCCGCTGGCCTGGCTCTGCCGCTGATCGCCATCCTGCTGGCAATCGCCGGTATCCTCGCCGTGCTTGCCGTTACCGGCAGCCGACAGGGCAGCACGGCCGGCCGTGTCTGGGTTCCACAGGTGCAGCAACTGGGAGCGGGACAATGAACGGGCTCGCATCCGTAGCCTTCGGCATCGTCAGCTCGGTCGGGGCCTGCATAGCCGCTGCATCCATTGCCTCCCACGTCGCGGCAGATTCCGAACCGCATGCCTTGCAGAACCTAGCCGAGCCCGATCTCTGGACGACGGGGGCGGTCAAAGTCGAGCCCCATCAGCAGCGCTATGAACGGATCGCGCCCGTCTATTCTAGCTATGTCACCGAGGTGCCGGTCGTCATGACGGCAAGGGCGAAGTCGGATCCCACCGGCCCGTCAACCGAACCCCCGGCGCCGCAACCAAAATTTTCGGCCGAGCACCTTGCCTGGTGCGCACAACGTTACCGCTCCTTCGATCCTGAGACCAACAGCTATCGATCCTACAGCGGTGAGATCCGCGCCTGCTCTTCACCGCACCAGCTTGATGTCGCCGCGGCCGATGAAGGCGCGGGCACGACAGTAAATGCACAGGCGGCGGCCTGGTGCGCCGCTCGCTACAGGTCGTATCGGCGTGAAGACAATACATATCAACCTTGGGACGGCCCACGGCGCAACTGCGACGCGCCGGTGCTCGTGGCGACGAGCAATTGATCGTGGCCGCACCGCTCCATGTCGGACCAAAGTCCGTGTTGCAAACGCTACGGTTGTGATATCGGTTGCATTGAGGGTCGGAGATCAGGGGATGGCGACGACGCTGGTAACGGAAATTCAGAGGGCGCAGGCAAGGCTCCGGTTCCTGAGCAGGGCGGATCGGGGCGCTCTTATCATCCGCATTCTGCGCGAGCTGCAGACCCATCGGCATGATGTTCTCGGCCATGTGCCGGCCGACCGCTGTGTCTGGATCGACAGGCTCATTGCCTCCGTTTCCTCGACGATAGCGGAGATCACCGGCATGCCGGACGCCGAATTCAATCGTGTCCTGAACGAGTTTGAAAAGCTCATGGCGACACTGCAGGATGTTTCACATGCGGAAACGCGATTGAAGACAATTCATTGAAGAGGAATTGGCCGCGGTCTTATTGCGGTCTCGTTTTTCCGAGTGCAAAATTTGGTCGCTTCCGGCCGCCCACCTGAAACCGATCCCTTCGTGCAAGCGTTCTCTGTCCATGACCGAAACGGCAGATCGTGACAAAGCGCCGGCGGGCGATGACGACCCCAAGCCCGGCGCCGACGTATCTTTCCCCTATAACAGGATGACCGTCGAGCAATTCCGAAAGCGTTTCCCGCGTGCCCGCTGGAGCGATGCCCGCAAGGCCTGGTTCGTTCCCGGCCGGACGGCGCCGCGCCGCATCGGGCGATGGCTTGCCGAATTGGAGGCCGAAGCCGACGCCCATGCGGATGCCAAGGGCCGCGATGCCTTCGCCTTCGATCCGATCGATAGCCCGTATCTTCAACTCGGCAAAGCAGGTTTTCGAATCCGCACGCCATACTCGAAAACCGTCGTCGACGAACTGCGCGAGGTGTCGTTCTCCTGGTGGGACGGCGATCTCAGAATATGGCACGTTCCCTTCCGATCCTATGAGGACCTCAGACGCAGATGGCCGGATATCGAAGCGGCGGCTCGCAGAAACGAGCCGGAAGAGAGACGGCGCCGGGCCGAGGAGCGGAAAGGGACGGAACAGGAGATGCGCAGCAAGCTGCGCTCTGCGGAACGAAAGCGTCATCGCTACCCGCTTCCCGGCAACGATCTACCGCCGCTGGGAAGACCGGTCGCCATCTCCTACGGCATCGTCATCTTTACTTATATCACCGGCGAACTGGCCGACCCGGATATCGTCGCGGATTTTTATCCCGGCGTGACCGAGGATCACGTCTGGGGATATTGGCGGGCGCCCACGCTCGAAGAACTAGTCCGCACCTGGCCTGCGAAAACGCTTGTCGTTCAAGGTGCCGAGTGGTGGCTGCCGACGATCGAGGAACTGAGGCCGGCGCGCCGCGCGGCAAGATCGCGCGAAGCCAGGAGGCGTGGGAAGACGCCTGTGATTTGAAGGAGGACATAAGCGACTACGCCTAAAGTCCGAGGATCTTTGCTCGATGGAACAAGTTTCGGCGATGGCCATTTGTCGTCTATGAAAACAGCCCTGTCGATGTCGCTGCTCGCTTTGATCATCTCCGTTGGCGATGGCATCGCGGCGGAACTCAAACCCGATGCAATCAACGCCGCTTCGATTGCTTCCACTAAAGCAGAAAAGCGCTCGTCCGAGGATCCGGACCCGGCAATCGTCCGCCTTCAGGTCCTTCTCGACCGGGTCGGCGCATCTCCTGGCGTCATCGACGGGCTCGCCGGCGAGAACGTCAACAAGGCGGTGGCCGGTTTCGAGGCCATGAACAACCTCCCCATCGATGGCAAGCCGGACCCGGACGTCGTTTCCCGCTTGGAAGACGATGTCGCCGATCGTCGAGAGCTACGTCGTCTCGGCGGACGATGCCAAGGGCCTCGTCGATCGGATACCCGAGGATTATGGCGAGAAGGCCAGGATGCAGAGCTTGGGATATACCAGTGTTGCGGAAAAGCTGTCCGAGCGGTTCCACATGGGTATCGATCTCGTCAATGCGCTCAACCCGGCTTCGCAATTTGCGCCCGGGGATACGGTGTGGGTAGTGAACCCCGGTCTCCCGCGGAAAGGCAAGGTCAAGAGGATAGAAGCTGACAGGATGACGGGCCAGGTGCTGGCCTATGCCGAGGACGGAGCGCTGCTTGCAGTCTATCCCGCGACGATCGGCAGCGAGGACAATCCGGCGCCGTCGGGCAAGCATAAGGTCAAGGGCGTCGCGAGGATGCCGGTCTACCGCTATGACCCGAAGCGCAACTTCAAGCAGGGAAAGAACGACAAGGTCCTGACCATTCCGAAAGGGCCGAACGGCCCGGTCGGCACCATATGGATCGATCTGACCGAGCCGACCTATGGCATACACGGGACACCTGAGCCAAAGCTGATCGACAAAGTCGGCTCGCATGGCTGCGTGCGGCTGACGAACTGGGACGCCGAAGAACTGGCCGGCATGGTCAAGCCGGGCGTCCTGGTCGACTTCGCCAATCGAAGTTCAGCCGCTCCGAAGTGAGAGAGAAGAGATCGTCAATCCCCACCCTCGTTTCGCCCCATCGGCGTTTACGAAGCCTTGGCTTCGAAAGCGGGGGCAAAATCACCGAGCGATTTCGCCTTGAGGATCGTGCCCTCGATATCCTGCTCCACGATCGCCTCCAGATCGGCGAAGCTGTCGATGACGTAGTAGATCGGCTGGAGAATATCGATGCGGTAAGGCGTCCTCAGCACGCTCAGCAGATCGAACGGCCGAAACTCGCAAGCTGTGCCTTCGGTTGCCGCCTTGGCTTCACTTGGTGATGAGACGATGCCTGCGCCGAAGCAGCGGCGGCCCTGCGGCGTGTTGATCAGCCCGAACTCGACGGTGAACCAGAAGATCCGGAACAGGTGCCAGGAATAACCTTTGCCGAGGCGGACGGCAGTTTCGCCGAAATGGCGGACGAAATTGGCATAGCTCTGGTTGGTCAGCAGCGGGCAATGGCCGAACACCTCGTGGAACAGGTCCGGTTCCTCGATATAGTCGATATGCTCGCGGCGGCGCAGGAAGGTTGCCAGCGGGAATTTGCCTTGCGACAGAAGCTCGTAAAAGCGCGAGGGCGGGATGAGCGCCGGCACGCCTTCGACGCCGAAGCCGGTGGTCTCGTTCAGGCGTCTGTTCACATCGAGAAGCTGCGGCACCTTCTCCGGCTTGAGCCCCAGCAGCGTGACGCCGTCCAGATATTCGCGGCAGGCGGTATCGGCCAGCATCTTCATCTGGCGCCGGTAGAGTTCGCCCCAGATCGCATCTTCCTCGGCTGTGTAGTCATAAAGGCCGTCCGGGCCGGGTAGTTTGGCGGTGTAGCTGCTTTCCTTGGTCATAGGCAGATCCTCCCGGAACATGACGATATGGCTGCCATTATCCTCCAGCTTTGGCGGATTTTCTTTTCTTTCATCTTGGATTTTGCGATAATGGTGGCAAACTTTCCCGACCTCTGGACCATAAATGAAAGAAACTGGGAACTTTCGCCGAAACCTTCTGCAGCTCATTCAGGCCGACGGCAGCCTGTCGCTGGCAGATCTGGCTGAGAAGGCCGGCATGTCGCAGAGCTCGGCTTGGCGGAAGATCCAGGAACTCGAAGCCGATGGCGTCATCCGCAAGCGCGTTACGCTGCTCGATCCCGGCAAACTCGATCTCAAGCTCTGCGTGATCGCGCATGTGACGCTGGAAGATCACCACGAAGAGGCGGTGGCCTCTTTCGCTTCGGTGGTGCTGGAGCGGCCGGAGATCATGGAGTGTTACGCCTTGTCGGGCGCCTTCGACTATATGCTGAAGATCCGGGCGAGGGACGTCGAAAGCTACGAAGCCTTCATGACGCGCTACCTCATGCGCAACCCGCATGTGCGCACGGTGGTCTCGAGCTTCGTGCTGCGCGAGCTGAAATTCTCGACCGAATTGCCGCTGTGAAGCCTGCCGCCGGCGGTGCAGGGATGCCTTCAAACTTATCGCATGCTGTCGCCATGCCGGCTGCCCGGCATGTGCACAGGAAAGCCTTCGAATGTCTTCAGCGTGTCGAGCACGATCGAGGTCTTCACGTGCTGGACTGACTCGTGTGGCAAGAGAACGTCGTTGACGAATTTTGAAAGGTCGGCGAGGCCGCGGGCCGCCACCTTCAGGTGGTAGTCCATTTCACCCGTCAAAGCATAGGCTTCAAGAACTTCCGGCAGCCCGTTGATCAACTGCGAAAATCTGCGGGCATTGTCTCTATTGTGGGTCGCAAGCGTCACGGAAATGACCACCAGCATGTCCAGACCCAGCTTCTCCCGATCGAGATAGGCCCGGTAGCTGCGAATATAGCCCTCGGCTTCCAGCCGCGTGCGCCGGCGCGAGCATTGCGACGGTGAAAGCGCGATCCGATCCCCCAGTTCGTTATTCGTCAACCTGCCGTCCTTTTGCAGTTCATCGAGCAGGCGCAAGTCCAATTTGTCGAGCTGTTCATCCATTGCACAAAATCTCCATAATGCTCACGAACCGTGCATAATATCTCCTCATGGCATGAAGAATGCAAGGATTTTGCGCGTGTTTTGCGCCACACTTTGCGCAGTCAAACTCCATCTCGTCAGGAGGAGAAAATGGGTCCTTTCCCGCACGATGCGCCGCCATCCGAAATCACCGCCGACAACCCAGCCGGCACCGACGGTTTTGAATTCGTCGAGTTCGCGCATCCCGAACCCGAAAAGCTCAGCGAACTTTTCACGCGCATGGGCTACGTCCGGGTCGCCAGGCACAAGACAAAAGACATCACCGTCTGGCGCCAGGGCGACATCAACTATGTCGTCAATGCCGAGCCCGGCAGCCATGCCGCCCGCTTTGTCGAGCAACATGGTCCCTGCGCCGCGTCGATGGCCTGGCGTGTCGTCGACGCCAAACATGCTTTCGACCATGCGGTTTCGAAAGGCGCCGTCCCCTATGAAGGCGACGACAAGATGCTCGACGTCCCCGCCATCACAGGCATCGGCGGCTCGCTGCTCTATTTCGTCGAGACCTATGGGGCGAAGGGGTCGGCTTACGAGGCCGAGTTCGATTGGCTGGGTGAGCGCAATCCGCGACCCGAGGGGATCGGTTTCTATTATCTCGACCATCTCACCCACAACGTCTTCCGCGGCAACATGGACAAATGGTGGGATTTTTACCGCGAGCTGTTCAACTTCAAGCAGATCCACTTCTTCGACATTGACGGCCGCATCACCGGTCTGGTCAGCCGCGCCATCACCTCGCCCTGCGGCAAGATCCGCATTCCGCTAAATGAATCGAAGGACGACACCAGCCAGATCGAGGAATATCTGAAGAAGTACCGGGGCGAGGGCATCCAGCATATCGCCGTCGGCACCGAGGATATTTATGGGGCGACCGACCGCCTTGCCGATAATGGGTTGCGTTTCATGCCGGGGCCACCGGAGACCTATTACGACATGTCCTATGAACGGGTGAACGGCCATAGCGAACCCATCGAACGCATGAAGAAGCACGGCATCCTGATCGACGGGGAGGGCGTGGTGAATGGCGGCATGACAAAGATCCTGCTGCAAATCTTCTCCAAAACCGTCATCGGCCCGATCTTCTTCGAATTCATTCAGCGCAAGGGTGACGAGGGTTTCGGCGAAGGCAACTTCCGGGCGCTGTTCGAGTCGATCGAGGCCGATCAGATCAAGCGTGGTGTCATCGGGACGGCAGCGGAGTAAACACCTGAGCGCCGCGTCCCTGAACGATGCGCGGCGCTGGAGGGATTGAGGGAGGAGTTGAGCAATGGACCAGACATCGATCCAGGCTTCCGGCGGTGAAGCTGCGACGGCAAGCACGCTGAAATATATGCCGGGCTTCGGCAACGATTTCGAGACCGAGTCGCTTCCTGGCGCTTTGCCGCAGGGCCAGAACAGCCCGCAGAAATGCAATTACGGTCTCTATGCCGAGCAGCTTTCCGGCTCGCCTTTCACTGCGCCGCGCGGGACGAATGAGAGGTCGTGGCTTTACCGCATTCGCCCGAGCGTGCGCCACACCCGCCGCTTCTCCAACGCTTCCTATCCGCTCTGGAAAACCGCGCCTTGCCTCGACGAGCATTCGCTGCCTCTCGGTCAGCTTCGCTGGGATCCCATCCCCGCACCCGAGGAGAAACTGAATTTTCTGGAAGGGATGCGGACCGTCACGACGGCAGGCGATGCCGCCACCCAGGTGGGCATGTCAGCCCATGCCTACGTCTTCAACGAGGACATGGTCGACGACTACTTCTTCAATGCCGATGGCGAATTGCTGATCGTGCCGCAGCTCGGCGCTATCCGGGTGTTCACCGAAATGGGCATCATGGATGTCGAGCCCCTGGAAATATGCCTCATCCCCCGCGGCATGATGTTCAAGATCCTCAGGACCGGCGAGCAGGCGGTCTGGCGCGGCTACATTTGCGAGAACTACGGCGCCAAATTCACGCTGCCGGACCGTGGGCCGATCGGCGCCAACTGCCTGGCGAACCCGCGCGACTTCAAGACACCCGTCGCCGCCTTCGAGGACAAGGAAACGCCGTGCCGCGTGCACGTGAAATGGTGCGGCAAATTCTATGTGACGGAGATCGGCCACTCGCCGCTCGACGTGGTGGCCTGGCACGGCAACTATGCCCCGTTCAAATATGACCTCAGGACATTTTCTCCGGTCGGCGCCATCCGCTTCGATCACCCCGATCCGTCGATTTTCTCGGTTCTGACCGCCCCGACCGAGGATGCCGGGACGGCGAATGTCGATTTCGTGATCTTTCCGCCGCGTTGGCTGGTCGCCGAGCACACATTCCGTCCGCCCTGGTATCACCGCAACATCATGAGTGAGTTCATGGGCCTGATCCATGGCCAGTATGATGCCAAGGAAGAGGGCTTCGTGCCGGGCGGCATGAGCCTTCATAATATGATGCTTCCCCACGGTCCGGACGCGCTCGCCTTCGAAAAGGCAGCCAATGCCGAGCTGAAACCTGTGAAGCTCGACCACACCATGGCCTTCATGTTCGAGACCCGATACCCGCAGCAACTGACGAAATATGCGGCCGAGCTGGAAACGCTGCAGGACGATTATCTCGAATGCTGGGATGGGTTGGAGCGCAAGTTCGACGGTACCCCCGGTATCAAGTGATAACATCGGAATTGGAACATGAAGCTTGCGACCTTGAAGGACTCCACCAGGGACGGCCGCCTCGTCGTCGTTTCCCGCGACCTGACCCGCTGCTCGGAAGTCGGCCATATCGCCCGCACCCTGCAGGCAGCGCTCGATGACTGGGAGCATGTGGCGCCGAGACTTCAGCTGATTGCCGAAGGCATCGAGACCGGAGCCCAGCCGACGATCCGCTTTCACGAGCATGACGCCACGTCACCTCTACCGCGGGCCTATCAATGGGCCGACGGTTCCGCTTACGTCAACCATGTCGAACTGGTGCGCAAAGCCCGCGGCGCCGAAATGCCGGCGAGCTTCTGGACCGATCCACTGATGTATCAGGGCGGCTCGGATGCTTTCCTCGCGCCACGCGAGCCGATCGCGGTGGCCGACGAAGCCTATGGGATCGACATGGAAGGCGAGGTCGCCGTTATCACCGGCGACGTTGCCATGGGGACAAGCCCGGAAGCGGCGCGCGGCGCCATCCGCCTGGTGATGCTCGTCAACGACGTATCGCTGCGTGGCCTGATCCCCGACGAGCTGGCCAAAGGATTTGGTTTCTTCCAGTCGAAGCCGGCATCGGCATTTTCGCCCGTTGCGGTGACGCCGGACGAGCTGGGGGAGGCGTGGGATGGCGGCAAGCTGCATCTGCCGCTGCTCGTCAGCCTGAACGGCAGGCCGTTCGGCAACGCCAATGCCGGCAACGACATGACGTTCGATTTCGGCCAGCTGATCGCCCATGCCGCCAAAACCCGCAGTCTCGCGGCCGGAACGATCATCGGCTCGGGAACGGTTTCCAACAAGCTGGATGGCGGCCCGGGCCGGCCGGTCGAAGACGGCGGCGACGGCTATTCCTGCATCGCCGAAATCCGGATGATCGAGACGATCGAGACCGGCGCGCCGAAAACGCCGTTCATGCAGTTCGGCGATCAGGTCCGCATCGAAATGAAGGACCGCGCCGGCCATTCGATCTTCGGGGCGATCGAGCAGACCGTCGAACGCTATGGCGGAGCGAGGGCGGAATGAGCGAGGTCGTTCTTTACGACTACTGGCGATCGTCCGCGAGTTATCGCGTCCGCATCGCGCTCAACCTGCTGGAGATCGACTACAGGACGGTGCCGGTCAACCTGCTGGAGGGAGCGCATCGGAAGCCGGACTATCTCGCGCTCAACCCACAGGGGCTGGTGCCGACCCTGATGATCGATGGAAGGCCCCTGACGCAGTCGCTTGCCATCATCGAATATCTGGCCGAACTCCGGCCGGAACGCGGATTGCTGCCACCTGATATTGCCGACCGCCAGCATGTGCGCGCGCTGGCCTATGCGGTCGCCATGGACATCCATCCGATCTGCAATATGCATGTCGTGGCCCATCTCATGGCCGTGACGGAAAAGGAAGGTGTCCGCGAGGAATGGATGCAGTACTTCATCGCCGACGGGCTCCGCAAACTGGAGACGATGATAGGGGGACATGACGGCGCCTTCAGCTTTGGCGACGCGCCGACGATGGCAGACCTTTGCCTTATCCCCCAAGTTTACAACGCCCGCCGCTGGGGCGTCGATCTGAGCGACTTAAAGCGCATAGTGGATATCGATGCCCGGTGCGCCGAACTACCGGCCTTCCAGGCGGCGCATCCCGACCGCGTAAAGCCGTGATGTCACCGCCCGGGGACAAGGGGTCAGGCTGAGGCCCGGCGGCCGGGCGGAGAGACTTACGCGTCTCGCCACGAAGGGAATGTCGCAGCCTGGCCCAACCGCTTGCCCGTTTCATCGACGAGCTGCCAGACGGTCACCTTCTCGATCCAGAAACGGCGCCCCGATTTCGCGATCCTGATACCGCGGCCATTCTCGACAAAACCGTCGCGCGTCACGCTATCCAGCAGCCGCTGGCGTTCGGCGCGATCGGGCTGCTCGGCCGAAAGCCGCGACGGCAGCGAGATGAATTCTTCCCAGCCATATTCGAAGCGTGTCTGCGCGGTTCTGTTCGCGTAGATGAAGCGTGGGTCGGGCTCGGTATTGTGGGCAAGGACCACGAAAGGCGCATCGTTGTAAAGCCAGTCCGGTCCTTGCCCGTCCTGGACAAGACGGCGGCCGACAATGCGCTGGTAGCTTCCGGTTAGGAGGAGGAAGAAATCGGGATCGCTAGTCAGGTCCAGGGCGTGATTCTCATAGAGAGTAGTCACGAAATGCCTCACTGGTCAAATGCTTCGGTGCAGGCGGCATAGCCGATATTCACTGCACAGGTCCATAATGCTTTGCGAAACGAGACGCTTTCCAGCGAGGGCCAGCATTTACCTTGTCTCAACACTTCTGATTGTGACGCTTGCCAGAAGATCGCCTGTTGTGCATTGATCTTAGGCTGCTGGGTAGCTATCAACTACGTGTGGAACACGGCCTCTCTGCAGATCTGTCCGAGACCGGAAAGGTGCTCGCCACGGACAAGGGAGCTAAGGCGCCGGGTCGGTTGATTGATCAGTGGATAGGGCTGGACGACATCTGCCGCGGTAGCCTCGACCGCGAGGGCGCCGCGACGCTACGGGCGTGCAAACGGCGCGACGAGCTCGGTCCGCTGCTCGATCGCGTCGACTAGTGCTATGGCCATAAGGACGAAGCCGGCATGGAGATGAAACGGCACAAATGCGATGCCAACTCCCGCAGATATGACGAGTAAGCAGCGCCGGTCCCGCAGGCGGTCACCGCAGGTGTCGCAGTCCGCCCGAGGGAAAGAGCGGGCGGTCAGTGACTGCTTCAAAGCGAAGGCATCTGGCTAGCAGCCATCAAGCACCTTGATCCTCGAGACCAGGGTCTTGCCAAACACATAGGTGGTCTGGACATCGGCGCGGCCTTTGCAGCGACGGCCGTCATTGGCGACGTATTCGTAAGAAACCCGGACGTTGTCATTGCCGCGTAGCGCCGTGCCGGTGAGCTTGAGCGGCTGTGACATCGCGCCGTAGAAGGCGTGGATCGACGCCTCGTTGAAAGCGCCCTTGCCGCGCTTTTCCGGAATGACCAGCGCCGAGGCGGTTTCACCATCGGCTGCTGCGAGCGCAGAGTAGAAGGCCGTCACGGTGCCCATGGGATCGTGCGGAAACGTCTTGCCCGCCTCGGACGCCGGATCAGGTCCGTCCTCGTCAACCGCGTCGTAGGTAATGCCCACGGCCTGCGCCTTGGCGGCCGTCAGCCACGCGATGCCTTCAGGCGGTGCTGACGTCACGTAGGCGATGGCGGTGTCGGACAATCCCAGCTGGTTGAGGTAGGCTCCGACCAGTGCATTGGCGACGCCGCTCTCGCTGGCCTTGCCGTCTACAACGCGATAGGCGGCATGGAAGCCGATATTGGATTCGGGCTGAAGAAACCGCGGCGACCCGGCAAGCCAGGTGAGGGCGCAAGCCGACGCGCACAAGGTCCCCGGCGGGGTGGCCGTGGCAAAGCCTCGAAGGCGGATGGCACGCCCGATCTCGATCCCGGCTTTGAGACCCCGCCCTCGCTGTTCAGAAAAACAAGGGCCTTGCTGGAGGCCGCGGCCAGGTTTCTGAAGACGATTTCGTCACCGTCGTTCAAGATGCCCGTGACGGAGATCAGGTCGGTGTCCCCTTCCAACGGCTCTCGCGTGATCTCTGCGGCAGACAGAGGAAACGCGCATAGAAACAACAACCCAGCCACGATGTGACGCATCGATTCCCCCGTCTTTGCTGGTATTATTGAACATTGCGAGGAATGTTTTGCAAGACGGATCGTGCAGCCCTGCAGATGGCTCGGCCTGTGGAGCAAAGAGGCCGGCCGTCAATCTCTTGGCAAATCGGCTATGACATGGCATCGCGCGGGTCTCGATCTGATATACAGCGAATGTCGCCATCCTTCTTAACGTGATACGACGGAGCATGTCAGAAAACGAGTATTCTCGATCGAACTCCGTCCTGCCGGGATCCGACGAACCCGAGAAGCCGGCGGAGCGCTATCAACTCGGCCTCTGCCTTTCGGGCGGCGGCTATCGGGCCATGCTCTTCCATGCGGGATCGCTGGCGAGGCTGAACGAGGCCGGTCTTCTGGCGAAGCTCGATATGATCTCATCGGTCTCAGGCGGATCGATCGCCTCCGGCCTGCTCGCCTATGTGTGGCCGAGGCTGAGCTTTGAGAACGGTGTCGCCGTCAACTTCAGAACCGAATATATCGATCGCATTCTGGCCTTCAGCCAGGTCTTTGCCGATGGGCCGAGCTTCCTGAAGGGCGTGTTCAATCCCTTCTCGAGTGCGGCGGAGGAGGCCGCCAAACTCTATGAGCGGCATCTGTTCGATGGAAAGTCGCCAAGCCTGAAAGATCTTCCGGGATCGCCCTGGTTTGTCTTCTGCTCCAGCAATCTCAGCACCGGTTCGCTCTTTCGCATGTCGAACCGCTATCTCGCTGACTACCGGATCGGCGTGTCGTTTCATCCCGCACTTTCGCTCGCGACCGCAGTTGCAGCTTCGGCGGCATTCCCGCCCGTGCTGTCACCGCTGCGATTGGACCTGTCGCAGTTTTCATGGGGGGGGAAAAACTCGACGACACCGTCGGCGAACCCGTTGCGCCGGGCAGGGCAATATTGAGCGATGGCGGTGTTTACGACAATCACGGCATTGAGCCGGCGCTGAAACGCTGCGACTGCCTCCTTGTCAGCGATGCCGGCGCGCCTTGGCGGACTTCCACCCGCGGATACTGGAACTATCTCTCCCAGCTCAAACGCGTGGTCGATACGATGGACAATCAGGTGCGGTCGTTAAGGCGGCGAGATCTGATCGCCGGCTTCAAGGCCGCAAAACGAGCCGAGACTCTCGGTCTCGACGATTTCTCGAAATCGGCTCTGCGCGCAAGAACCCGCGGCGTCTATTGGTCGATCGACAGCAAGGACGCCGAGCTCAAGCCATATGCCTCTTACACCCCGCCGCCGTCATCGGTCGTTCCCTCCGAGATCGGCACCTACCTCCATTTCCTCGGCGCGCGAGAAACGGAGCATCTGACGAACTGGGGGCACTACGTGTGCGATGCGATGCTCAACCGGTTCTATCCAGCGCCCCTGGCTCCATCGTCCGGACCGCCGTTCTCCGCCGGGGCGGTGAAGCCGTCTTGGAGGGCGAGGGCGAGCAAGCGCCTATTCGACATTCTGCCCTTTTGACAATGGCCGGAGGTGCCGGCTAAGGAGAGCCGAAGGCGGAACTCTGGCGGGGTGAGGGAAGCGGCTGCCCGGCGTGTAGCAATCCGCCACCATATAGGGGAAGAGATGCCCGCAATGGATTACCTTGTAGAACCGATCCCAATTCGTTGACGAGAACGGGTTCTCCAGCCAAGTCGGCGTTGTTGAACCATTCTGCCGTGAATAGCCCGTTCGGAACCGGCGCGGGGTGGAATCAGGGCCGGGCACCATGGCCATCAAATTCAAAACCAGACAGTGTCATACTATCCCAAGGATCGCGGGGTTACGAACCGCTCGAGATAACCGGTGCCAGCCGCAATCTCGTCCCATCCGTCGAGATCGAGGTCGATGACGGCGAGTCCCGCCGTCGGGAACTTCTCCCGCATGCGTCCCACGGCAGCGGCATCGCCGTCCGCCACGATAAGCGAGGCCGCATTCTCCATGCCGGGATTGTGGCCAACGATGAGCAGCGTGCGGATGTCAGGTTCGACGGCCCGGATCACATCGAGGATGCGCTCGGCCGACACCTCGTAGATATCAGCCGCCTCGCGGTCGGAGACCTTTTTCGAAAGGGCCTGGCGGATGAGCTTCCAGGTTTCCTGCGCCCGGCGGGCCGGCGAGACGAGGGCGAGATCGGGGATCAGCTTTTCGCGCGCCATATAGGTGCCGATGACGAGTGCTGCCTTGCGCCCGCGACCCGCCAATGGCCGTTCACGGTCGGCCACACCGCCGGGCCAGGCGGATTTGGCGTGGCGCAGAAGGATGAGGCGGTGTTTCGGCATGGGGTTGAGCGTCATTTTATCGCGAGGCCGATGTCGTCGGTTCGTTTCGTGTTGACTCCTGGAGCGTGAAGATCCAGGCGGAGGGCTTGCGCCCTCCGCCTTCGATTACGACTAACTTATGGTTTTCCACAGGTCGCCGCATTGCATTATAGGCAGCCAATGATTATGACGCAGCAGATCGTGGAATTCCAACCACTTGCCTCGACATCCGGCCATCCCATTTTGTCGCGATAGCCATGTGATTTTGACGGCGAGCACAAACGGTTGAAATGTATAGAGAATCCTTTCGTGCATCTGGGTAGGTTTCCGCTCGGCAAATGGTGATTGAACCCGAGCCGTTGCGAGCTTATGGGAAACAACGATAAGACCGGCTATATGACTGCGATGACTCTAGATGGAGTAGACCCGTGAGCGTCGTTGCGGAAAGTTTTGGTGGAAGTGTCGCCTCCCCAGGGAAATTCCCTGCATTGGGTAAGCTGCTTGCTCGCATCAAAGAAGCGTACAATCCGATCGATGTCATTCTCTACGGCAGTCAAGCGAGGGGCGAAGCAACTGCTCAGAGCGATTGGGATCTGAAAGTTATTGTTCCCGACGACGCTCCTGAAAGCGTGTTTTCACCGATGTTTGGCTGGCGTATCCAGGAAGGGTCTGGTGTATACGCGGATGTGTCTTGCACACGCCTGTCCGACTTTCGCGCCGATTTGGTGGTCGCGAACTCGGCTGCCAGCCACATGCTGGATGACGGCATAGTTCTCAATCTCAATTGAGCTTCATCTCAGTGCACCGCACGGCCCCGCGAGCAATCAAGACAGACTTCTCGAATGCGTTCGACATCCATTCGGTGGCTGCGGTTGGCTGTGGTTTCAATTTTCTAGGAGGTCGGAATGCTTAGCGACAGAAACCGCGACCAGATCGCAAGCACTCTTGGCGATGCAGTCGACGAGCTAGTCGCGGACCTATATTCCGAGATCATAGGAGGCGTCAGTGCCGTCCAGGAGGCAGAGATTACATCCCGCTTGTGTCAAAGGATCGAAGATAGGCTCGATAATCAGGAGGTGGGCGACGACTACCGGTTCCGAGTAATTGCTCAGTCTCTGCCCGACAGAGGCCCGAACTCCATGGAGCGTCTAATAGGGGCAGACCTCTTCCTCTCGGTCTCACTCGACGGGAAGGACGGGTTTGACAAAGGCATTTTTATTCAAGCGAAATACGATCGAAACATAAAGCGGGCGGAGCTCAAGGACGCCGCAGACCGAATGCGCAGGGTCGCGGGGAAGGTCGGGTCGTACGTGTGGGTGTATGAACCTACGGGGGTGAAGGTCATCTCCGCGCACGAGACTGATTACATGTCCACCAACAGTATAGAGGGGCTACCTGCGCGCACCATGGAGGGCTTTGCGGGGCGAATACTCGACTGCCATGCTGGGAGCCGGAGATGGGGAATTCCTCCTGTCGGTAACCGCCGCCAGGAAGTTGCGAACAGGCTGAGGGAGGCGAGGGCAAAGAACGTCCTGGACATCAACATCAAAAAGGAGCGGCCTTGATATTTCGAAGGCCATATGTCCGGCACGCCCAGAACAAGGATTGTTTAGAGACGAGCTGTCTGACTATAGACGTGCGGCACCCAATCCGGCAGGGAAGAGCGTTCAACAATGCGATCTCTAGTTTGGCCGGCGAAGACCAAGACGACGCCTGCCTTCCGCAATTTGATTCCTGAGACTCTTACCGGTGATCCCGGTCTCTTCGGTCAACCGCGAGAAACTGGCGAATCGTTTGTCGAAATCATCGATCGCCTGTTCTGTGACCATATAGGACAAAGCACGTCCGGCGCGTAGCCGAACCTGGGTAGAGGGAAGAAGGCCATTTCGAACGAGAAGCGCGAACGTGTCGTTTCCAATTCTTAGTCTCTTACAGACTTCAGTTCGACCGAACAGCGAGCTTTTTGGAGCCCGTTGAGTGGCGTCAACTTCCTCCCAGTCGAATCGCAGGGCGCCAATATCCGGTCCGCACGCCAATCGACCGACATTTACCAAGCGTCCGCTGAGGACTAACTGTAGGACGTCGATAACCCGAATATTGCACCTCTTCGCCACGGCTCCGAGGGGCAGCCAGCCCGGTTCAACCGTGCTTCCAAAAGTCCCGAGTGCTCTTGCTCGGAATTCCAAGACATCTTCCCTCGCGTATCTGTCATTCATCTTGAACGTTCGAGCGGGAGCAGTCTGGCCGTCACGGACCGCGGAGAGAAATCCGGCGTCAATCAATTTCCTAACTACGCTCGTGGTGAGTCCGAGCATTTCGGATGCTTCCTCCAGCGTTGCGGTGTTATTGAAGCGTTCGATCACGTCAGAGGCGACATCTTTTCTGATGAAGATCGCTTCTTTCGGCGTTCTCAGTGTCTCAAGGTGGCCCAGTTCGACGAGCAGGCGCCGGACCGTCTGATCAGAATGCCCAGTCGCCCTGACGATCGCGGTCACTGAAGTCCAAGGGCTGTCGGTCACCGGCCCGAAGAAGGTCGCGCCATCTAGGATTGGAACCGTCTGCAAGGTGTGTTCGCGAATGGCCCGGCGTAGGACATTGAACTGTGGATGTTCGTAGGTCTGATCGAGAGCGGAATAAAGCCCACCATAGAGAATTTTGCCGCCGCGGGTGCTTCGACGGGGGTCGTCGGACATGATGCTGTCGAGGCTGTTGCGAAAGCCCTCAAAACCCTTCGAGAGGGAATGGAATCCTGCGTCGCGGGCACGCGCCAAATCGTTGGCGCTTTTTGAGCGCGGGTTCGCTTCGTGACCATAGTTTTCTGCAATGCCCAACAGTTCGCACGCGACGATACCGGCAGCGAGGTTGATCGAGTTCTAGGAACGCACCGTGTCTTTTGTTGTTCGAAAGTCGGTCGTGGACGTAGCGTTCGAAGGTGAAAACTGGACTCACAGTGCTCTGTTCAACGAACATTGGCATGTGGTCTTGAACGATATCCAGTTGAGTGATGAAGTCACCACGATGCCGGTCGAACCGCGTATCTTCGATTTCGACGAGTTTTCGCGAGTGCGTGAGGCACGTCGCAATCTGAGGAAACATCCAGTAAGTTCGCGCGTGTCTTCGCGCCCCTGGGACGAAGCGTTCATCGATATCATCGTCAAGAATGCAGTGGGGGCAAAACCTCAGTCGCGACCGGCGAAGCATCTGTTTCGAAAAGTATGAATCGCCGATCGTCGCGCCTCGATCTTCATCTACACGGATCGCAGAGGCGATGAGATCTTCGTGTATGTAACGCGCAAGCCCCGCAAGCTTGCCTACTTCGCGATCATCTCCGCGGTTCAACGCAGACATATCCAGACCCATGTGCAGGCAGAACTTCCTGCTCGTTGGCGCGCCGTTCGCACGCGCTAGACGGGCGATCAAGCTTGTCAGCGGTTCGTCGTTCAGCAATGGGACTTGAAAGAGCCCCCTCATTCGCTGCGGCTCCTCCGCCTCTTTACCGACGACGGATCAACCAGACGACCCTTGTCGTCGACCTCGCGCTGGATGAGATGCCAATCCTTGACCTTCAAATTGAATACATTCGTCTCGTCAGGGCAGTTTCGCGCCAGGCGTTTGTAGCCTTGTGCAAAATGCTCAACCGTCAGGAATCCGCCTCGGTCTCTCGACCAGCTCTTGTCCCAGAGGCTTTTCTCGATTGCGTTCCTGACGATGTGCACTGTCGTGCCGAACCGCCAGATGCCGCCGTGCATGAGGCGCATCAGAAAATCCCGCGTCAGGGCGAAGCCTAATGTCAGCTTGCAGCTCTCCGCGAGTTCGTAAATCGTGTCTTCGACACGATCCCGATCCTCCTCGACATCCTTCATGGCTACAAACTCCAAAAGAGGCGCCCGTCGATCCAGTTGGCCGTTCGTGTCGCGAGAGATGAAGTCCTTAATGTCCGGAACCCCACAGATGATCAGCCAGATCGGCCACTCGGCGGTTTGGGTGAGGTTCTTGATGCTGTTGCTGAGGTGCATATATTTCTTGCTCGTCGGCGCATCCAACACATGCTGAAACTCGTCGAGAACGAGGACCTTCGTCTGCATGATCTTCATGCGGCGGATCAAGGTCCGCCAGTTTTCGTCCTCGTCGTTAGACAGTGCGATGTCGTATCCGCTCTGTTGGAGCAGTTCTCTGCCGAGAGTCTTTAGCGTCGTGCTAGGCGGCGTCGTCGCATGCAGGCTGAGCGACAGCCGATTGTACTTCCCCTCGAAAGGGGTGAAGGAGGGATGGGCGTCGATGCACCGATCCAGACTGGCGGATTTCCCCGCGCCGCTCTTTCCGGTAATAGTGAGGGCATATCCTTTGGAATCCCCAGCCAGGATGTTAGCGACCATCAAGTCAAGTTCCGCCGTGAGCTTCTCATCGTCTGGCGTGACGATGTGAATCGACTTCAGCTCGTTGAGAAGCCGCGAACGATATTCGGTGTCCGGAGAAACGGTCGCGCGGATATGGGCGAGCATCTCGTCGTCAGCGGAAAGGTCCGTCATTTGTCGTCCTTTCTAATTCTTTCGACCTTGATGGTGCGCGCGCGACTAGGAAGTGGCTGAAGGTCATCTGGCGATGGCGCCGCGGACGGTACAACGCGGGTCGCGGGCGGCGAGGACGATGCCACTTCCATGTCCGCCTCCGGGTCGTCTTCGAGATTCCGATTGACCTGGGCCTCCAGCGTTTCCGGCGCGAACGGATCCGGCCGCCTTTCCGAGGCGTCAAAGGAATCCAAGATACTCCTGTCGCCGTAGTCGGTGGAAGCCTCCCTGGCGATCCTGAAGCTGCCGACCAGCTCTCTTTTCCAGTGATCGAGCATCGCGCGCGTCGTCGTAGGTGCGCCGATGCCTGCCGAAGACTTGCTCGCCTGGGCGAGGGCGCGTGCTTCCGCCAGTGCGGCCCGAGCGACCTCGGCACTGATCGTCGAGGAAGCTCCGAAGCGCTTCTTCAAGTATTTGAGCTGCTCCAGCCAGTCGAAGACCCGGAAGTTCTGCAACCCGTCGAACGCGCATTCGACTTCCACCCATTCCGGTGAGAAGGGATCTTTGACCAGGATGCGGGAGATATCGATTTCGTTGAACCGGATCGACAGCTCCAGATCGTAGCGCGTCTCGCGGCGGGACTGCAGCCATTCGTTGGAGTAGGGCAGGCCCAGGATCGAGATACCGTTGTTGCCGACCTTGCACTCGGTGACCACGCTGAAGGCTTCTGCATACGTGCGCTGGTTAGGATAGCCTTCGACCGTTCCCTTACCCTTCTGGGTCCCGTGGTACCACATCTGCAACGGCGTGAGGCCCATGAGGCCGCGATGCCTGGTGTTGTGGTAGCAGTCCACGATGAGCAGAACGAGGAACTCGGCGAGTTGGTCGTCCGTCATGTGGCGATGCTTCTGGGCGTCGTACCGGTCACGTAGGAGAACGTTGCTGAACGTCTGCCCGGAAAGCAGGTGAATGTAGCGTTGGTTGATCGTTCGGAAGAACCGTTCGACACGACCACGTAGATGTGGGTGCTTGGAGGCGGGTACGGCTACATGGCCGGTGTACGACAGGGCTGCCTGCTGAAACTCATGCGAGGTGTAGCTGGAACCCGCGTCGACGTGGATGTACTCGGCCGTGCCGCCTTGTGGCCACTGCGTCATGGTGCCGTACAGTCGGGTTTCGAACTCCTTCGATCGTGCGACCATGGCGAGTGTTGCGACTGCGGAGGCGCCATCGGGGGCGCCCCAGAGAAGCTTGGCGCCGCAAACGGATCTCGAATATGCGTCGAGCGCGATCGAAAGCCAGACCCGCCCGTCGTTCGTCGAATCCATCTTCTTCTCGATCTTTTCGCGAACTTCAGGATGCAGAAACTCCCAGATGCCGTTCTTCACGAGCATCCGGATCACGTCGATCTTGTGCTCGTCCATCTCGATGTATTCCAACGGTCTCTGTGGCTGGTAGCCGCGGCGGGAGATGGAATACTTCCGGGTCACCCTCGAGGGGTCGCCGGCTCGGGTCAGTTCGTTCTTGTAGTCGCCCAGGCCGTCGATGATGCGTTGAAACGTACGGAGAGAAGGAACTCTCATCTCGATCTTGCCGGTGGCCTTCCGATCTCGGTTGGCCTCTCCCATCTGCGCGTAGCAGTCGAGCTTGGTCGGCCTGTCCTTCGACTGGTAGGCAGTGGCGAACTCCATATGGAAGCCCAGCTCTTCGGGCGAGAAGTTGGTTCGTCTCCCGACGCCGCCGCGGTGGCGGGGGAGCAGCGACTGCGGATCGTATTCGTTTGCTTCGAACCTCTTCACCAGACGTCCGAATTGCCGCGGTCCGGGAATGACGTCGCGCTTGCCCTTCTTCGGAGGGATGAGGTACTCGTTCTCCTTCCTGAAATCCTCGATGAACTTCGCGTATCCCGCGTCTGACCGGGTGATGAACGCCCCGGTTTCGTACCTGTCGAGTTCGAGCTCCAGAAATTCCGCGACCATTCGCGCACGGAAAATCGTCGCCGAAGGCAAGTCAAAGATTCTGATTGCCTGCTTCTGCCGATAGATGGCGTTGCGGGTGCTGAACCATCCCTTTTCCCATTCCAGGAGTCGCCATCTGAACATCTCTTCGATCTGCTCGAACGTTTTCACCTCGGTCTTGTGAGGCTCAAGATCGTCGCACGTGACGAAGAAGTAGCCGTGTTCCCACACATGCGCCTCCGGCTCCCCACCTTCGATCTTCCTCCGAGACTTCAGGCACCAGTAGCGATTGTCGAAACGAACGCGGTCTTCGAGGCCGATGCCAAACGTCGAGAACTGCTTTCTCGGGGACGCGGCTGTCATCGATTCATTCCCTTCCTGACGGCACGGACCCACGACGCCGTCGAGAAGATGACATCCTCGGGCTTCGGGTGGTCGTAGATGATGAGCCCTTTGTCGACGAGGTCGCAGACGGCGGTGCAAACGGCCGAGAGGTACAGGTCGGGTAGGCGTTCGGAGAGTTGCCAGACACGGGCGAGACCACCCATGGCCAGCAGTGCTTCATGCACTCGCGCGGTGTCAAATTCGTTCAGCACCTTGCGCGTGTGGAGAATGTTCTGGGCCAGGTTAACGCGGCCTTTCGTAATCTCCTCGTCGGTGACCAAAACGAACCTGTCACGGCTCTCTTTAGGAAGTTGGTTATTGAGAAGTTGCATCTCGCCCCGAGTGCGTTCGGCAGTGCGTCCGCTCGGCTTGACTGCGAAGCGCGTACTCGAGCCGTCGTCGGCACCCCACAGCACGTCGATCATGTGTTCATGTCTGTTGCCTTCGACCACATAGGGATGCGGGCCGTCCTGCGCCTTGATGCGCTGGGTATCATGACGAGCAAGAAGGATCGTCACCAGATCCGACTCGAGCCCGCTCTCCATGCGGTGATAGGTGTTCGTCACCGGATCGACGGTCGCGACACGGCTCGACGAGGTCGTCATCACGTGTTCCTCGTCGTAGTCATAGTCGTAGTCGCTCACGTCGTCGCGTTCGCCGGGGTGCGCCTTGGGGGCGACGTCGCGATCCGTTTCCGCGCGCTGCGGCGGCGTGCCGCGCCACGTACCGATCGTCTCGTCATATTTCCCAATCTCCTGCCATGGCAGGTGCGGTCGAGACTGCGAAATTGGTGCGCTGGTCGACCTCGCGCTCGAAGATGTCGAACCCCTGTTCTCGCAGGTGCATGGATTCAATGATGTCGGCAATCATGGTACGTCCTTATGACTGATCCTGAAAAGACGTGACGGAGAGGTCCTCCGGCACGCCGTCGCGATCCAGGCGCCCTACGCGGCTACGTCGAGGCGGGGGTCGAAGCCTGCAACGTCGTCCACATGGTCCTGGAGCGCGGCGATGCGATTGCAGAACGTGCGAAGGGAGCAGGGGCGCAGCTCGTGGCCGTCCGAACGCCAGTCGTTGAGATCCTCGATCTCGGACTGCATCTCGGAGTAGGCCGCAAAGATGCCAATCGGGCCCTCGACGTGCATCATCGCGTACTTCTTCTGCAGCGCGATGCTGGTCGCGGAGAAGCAACGCTCGTCGGCGTCGAGGTCAAGGGCTTCGAGGATCTCCTCGACGTCGACGACACCGTACTCCTCGTCGAGTTCGGAAAGATAGGTGCGGGGCAGGATGGATTCGATCAGGTCGCGCATGACTCACTCCTTGTGCTGCGACGAAACTTTCGGGTTCGGCAGGACGACGCTGCCGGATCGACGCCGCGAAGAGCGCACGATTCCTCGGCCTGCGATGCAGTCCCGGTAGGCTTGCTAGGGGGAATTGGCCGCGTTACGGCCGCACGGACGTCAGCCTATCGGCGTCGAGACGGGTCCGAGCGAAACGATTGCGGCGAGGGCGGTCTTCGGACCGCGCGGGAGCAGCATATTCACAGGCATCTCCGGAAGGAGCCGTCGGGCCTCATGGCACACGACGGAAACGACAGACGAAACGACGATGATGGTCGCGTCAGGCTATCTGCGGAAATTCCGCGCTATTCCGGGAAACGTTGCGAGTGAAAGCCGAGAAGGTCGTATTCCCGTAACCAGACATTTCGAACCCTCATTCCAAAAAAGTGAAGGAAAGAACTTCGGGACGGCTGAGCCCTCATCACGGGCCCGGCGCAGCTCTGTCGACGCCTATATGGCAAAGCGGGCAAGGGGCCCGGCTACTATCGACATGACTGCAGTCATGGCATGCTCCTCATGGCCGACCCGCCGACATGACGGACCTTACGGCTGGGCGCACCATAGTGCGACAATACACGCAATGCAAGTGTATTTTGTGAAGGCCGCTGCGAGGACGCGTTGAGGTCAATCTTTAAACATGGCGCAATTTCAGTTTGTTACGACCTGGCATGCCTAACAAAATGTCAACAATGCTCGAGTCCTGTCCCCATTTGAGATCTAGCCTAAGCTTTCAAGGATTCAACCAAAGAGAGCAAGGATTCGTATCTCACATCGCTGGGCCCGAGGCGGCAAAATTATCGTCGGTAGCGAGGTCGTCTTGGGATGGTTCGACGGCTTCGGCATGCCACGGTGACTTGACGATCGTCTTCCAGATGGCGTTTTCGGTCAGCATCTTGATGGCGGGGATCCCTTCCGAAGCGGAGAGCTGCATCAGTCCGAGCTGGTCAAGCGACCTTCCGAACGTCCGGACGATCTGCGAGGCAGCCCAGTCCGGATCATCAACGTGCCATGCTGCCAGCACGCCGTGACAGGCTCCGGGCGTCCGCCGGTCCAGCACGGATACGACTTCCAGCGGCGTGCCGTGGACGGCGCCGACCAGGAAGCGGTCCGGCGTCTCGTGCGACCATAGGACATGGCACCAGCCTTCGCGGATGTCGGTCGGACGCGGGTCCTCTTCGGAGGTCGTCTCCCGGAAGTATTGGAGCATGTCGGGAAGGGCGAGATCATCGAGGAGGCCGAGAACCCGATCGGCTTCTTTCGACCGCGGCTCAAGTTCCCTCAATTGTCGAAGGTGCTCGTGGATCTCGTGCGCGAGCGCCCTTGATGGCTGGCCCAGATGGTTCGCCAGCGTGAACCAGTCACGTGAATTCTCCCCGGCGACGGACCGGAACGCGAGTTCAAGGATCCCGATGGCGAACCGCCAGTCGCTCGGCTTCACGCCTGACGTGGCCGCGAGGAAGCCCAGGAGGTTTCTCGCGCTGCGGCGGCGCTTCCCAAGGTCGGTCGGGAGCTGGGGATAGAACTCCCCACCCGTGCGTGTAGGGATAGTTGTTCGGTGCGTTCATGAGCCTGATCGACATGGATACCCTCCGGATGAGCGTGTGACTGAGCGTCACTTCTTCTCGCGCAAGGTACAAAGGCGACCGGGGTCGGTCGTTCCACGCGGCTACAATCGGCTGTTTGGCACTGGCCATCTCGGCGACTGGACGTCGTCGTTCGCAGGTTCGCCGACATTCCAGCCGATTGGCGGTTCGACATGCCAGACGTCCGCTCGGGGGTCGTAGACGCCGGGCAATGGAAAGTGTTGATGGATCAGGCAGAAGTCGGCCGGGTTGAGCGTCGCGATCGGAAGGTGGTGGGCAATGGAGAGGGCCGCCAGCATCGGATCACACCCCAGGTTCACCCGGTCCTGCTTGATCGTCCTTCCGTATCTGTCCTTCCTCTCAGGAGTGAAGAAGAAGTGCTTGAGAGGAGGATGGGCGGCCATGGCGCCCAGCACGCGGGCCGCGGTGGTGTCCATTTCAGGCTGAACCATCCGGCTGGCGAGAAACTCCTCGAACCAGGCGAGCAGTTCTATTGCCTTTTGGGGGTTGTGCCGCTGGACGTTGCGGATGCCGTATTCGGTCTCGTAGATCGTGATCCACGAGACGGCAAGCGATCCGCGTGGCAGTTCTGCCAGCCAGTCCCATATCCAGTCCGGAGGCTCGGGAAGGTAAGCCACGCTGATTATGTTGGTATCAACGAGGATCTGGCCCACCGGCTCGCCGCTTTCTGTTGTTGGTCCCTACAAACCAGATGTATGCTAACCGTTCGGCGCCTGTTAAAATGTTACCGTACGAGTCTTTGTAAGCGGTGGAACGACGATGAGCGCAGTTTGGACGGCCAAGGAGGCTGAGGATAATCTTGCGCAAGTGCTGGAACAGGCGAGAACAGCGGGGCCCCAGCGCATTCGCGACGAGACGGGTATTTATGTGCTCAAGATCGAGGACGATTTCAGCAAGCCCGATCCAGCCGAATCCCTACTAAAACTACGTCCTAAAGGCTAGTTTTCGGCGCCTGGATTGCAAGGATTCGTTAACCACGTTTCAAGCTAGATACCGCCAGGCCGTGAACGACCTGAAGGCGGAGTGACGCATTGGGACTTGGCGGAACGGCCACATAAACGATGACACGTCTGGTCGAGACCGGCCTGTTCGACCCTTTGGAGAGAGGCGAGATTGAACTGCTGCCCCGAAGAGGTACGGCGTTGGCGCAGGGCGCACTTGCCAGGCGGTGGGACCATGCGATCCAAAACGGCTGCACTTGGATGGCGTTTCCGCGGCATGCTGAGTTCCGTGCATTCTTCAATATCGACCAAATCGTCGACGTCATCCCGCTCAGCGACAGTGAAAATATTCGCCATCGCGTCAAACAATTGATCAATGTAGATGCAGCGGCACATGCGCAACTCCATGCGATCGACGTTCCGATATGTGGCGTCGATCGCTCACGTCAATACGATGAATCATCTGTGAAGGCCGGTGCCGGCATAAGCGACCGGTCAAATGCAACTGCTGTTCACCGGAGGTTCATTGGGCAGGTGTAACCGTCTGAAGGCATTAGATTAGGCAAGTCCCAAGGGAACTCTTCCGTCCTCGGCGTCACAGCAGAGGCGAACGAGAAGATTGAAACGTCAACATCATCGACCGAGGCCAATCACATGTCGCACAAATTGCTTCTCTCCGCTGCCAGCTCGTTGCTTGCTGCTTTCGTCATATCGTCGCCGGCGCACGCGCTGACGATGAAGGAATGCAGCACAAAATATCAGGCGGCCAAAGCTGACGGCTCCGCCAAAGATATAAAGTGGAATGATTTCCGCGCCAAATTATGTGGCGCGGACGCTGCCGCCGCCGACAAGGAAGACGAGGCGGACGTCGCAAAGACAACCGACAAAGAGCCTGCAAAGCCGACGGCCGCGGCGCCGAAGAGCATCAAATTCCCGAAAGCGATCGACAAGAAGTACTCAAGCGAGACACTGGCAAAGGGTCGGCTGCATACCTGCGTCGATGCCTATCATTCGGCCAAGGACGCTGGCACTCTCGGAGATCTGAAGTGGATCCAGAAGGGCGGCGGCTATTGGAGCCTTTGCAACACCAGCATCAAGGCTGCCGGCTGAGAAAAGCCCGGCATTATGGAGCAAGTGCCGGGCACCTGCTCCATAAGCGGCTCTCTCTTAGGAGTGAGCCAAAGCTTTGCCGCCGATAGCAACCATCTTGTAACGGTGAAGGGGAAGTGCAGCAAACGCTGAGTTCTCACGGCGCAACTGAGAGGGGCTTACCGAGCCATTGTCGAGGCGCACTTTGCCTTCTGTCTCACTGCTATCGTGGAAGTCGGGAGACGGCGCCATGAGCGAGAACCGAAAGCTGGCTGCAATCCTGGCCGCGGACGTGGTCGGGTACAGCCACGGCTTGCGAGCGCCGACAAGGACCGCACCCTGGCGAGGTTGCGGTTACTGCGCAGCGATCTAATTGGTCCCACGATCGAGGTGCACCATGGCCGGGTGGTGAAGCGTACCGGACGGTCTTGAACGCCTCCAGTTCCGGCGTGCCCATTCTCGTCGTGCCGATGGAGACGGCCATATTGATGAACATCGTCGACTGCCAGGCGTCGGCGGCGCTGTCACCACGATCGGCGTAGGTAGCCTGCAGGCCTCTGTTGTTCAGGAGGCCGATCTTGACCGCCGTCTCGATGTCGAGGGACTTCTTTAGAGCAAGCAGGCTCTTGACCTGAGCCGACTCCGACCGGGCCTGGTTCTGGTTTTGGATTCAGACGGTCTCGTTCGCCGTGAAAGTGGCGGTCTAGTTGGCAACGGCGATGAACCCCGCCTCCTTGCTGGAATACTTGGCGCCTGTGACGCAGCCGCTCAGTACCAGCGGGAATGCCAGCACGGTCGTTAGTTTTCTAGGGTCGATCACGAGGCGTCTCCATTCGCAAGACTGCAGATCATTCTGTCTGCACCATGGCTTGGGATCGACGGGCTGCCTGGCGAAGTAGCCAGAGATCGGCGACTGGAATGCGGCTGGGCGCGCGTATGGCTGTTCGACCATGGGGTGGGAGGACACCACGTCGCGAGCAAGTGTGGATGCGCAGCCGCCGATGAAAAGCGGCGGCCCCACTACGAAAAGCGAGGTTTTCATATGATGTTTTCGGAAAAGAGATAGCCTACGGGGCGCTCGCACGCTTCCGCGTCGAATTATCACCCAGTTCGCCTCAATACTTCCATTCACTTGCGGTCAATCGCTAGTACTTAAAGACGGTCACAGTAGAAACTATGCTACGGATGGGTGTGCAACTAACACGTTTATACTAATTTCTAAATGCAGCGCCAAGTGATAAACATCATCGGTGCCTTCAAATGGGGCCGCGACAATGGAGGGATGTCGTGATGCTATCAAGATTTTTCGGTTTAGCGCTAATTTTCTTCATGAGCCTTTCAACGCCGCTGAATGCGGGCACGCCCTTAATTTTCGACGACGGTGACAAGGTAAAGGAAATTATTGCGAAGCTTCAGGCGGCAATGGGCGGCTTAATCGAGCAGGCTGGCGGGGAGGCACGGTTGACGATGACACATGGCTATCAGCTTAGCCAAGCCATGATAAGCAACCTTGCTGCCCAATATTCGGATTCTCTTGACCTCACCTTCCGCCAGCTTGACAGCCAGCAAAAGAAGGGTTTCGATGACCTTCGCGTTTTGATCAACCAGAACCAACGGTGGGTTCATGGTGACATTCAGGAGGGGCTGCGCACTGTGCAGGACCTCAATGTCGTCATAAACAACCTGGCCATTTCATCGTCACGGCCGATAGTGACGAGATTCTCCCCAACATACATTTCTCCAGCCAGCGCTTCTGACTCAGTTCTTGTTGAGGTTTCGGGCTTTCATTTGTACGACGCGGCGAGTCCGTCGCGACCGAGCCTCCGGGTTGAACAGAAGGAATATACTGCTGACGGAGCCACGGACAATGTGGTCTCCTTCGTCATTCCCAGAGACAGCATTCCGATTTCTTCGCACCAGCTTCAGTATGTCACCTTCGACCTGACCCTCTACCAGAACACTAGCAACTGGGTAGTGTCCTACTTTCACAAGGAATACGAACCCACCCACTATTCCCTGATGTTCGCGGTATTGCCGGAAAATCTTGGATCCTATTCCGTGGCAACCAAGACGATGGTCGACCGGCGAGAGGAAGTAGATTTCAACTCCCCTAAAATCACGGTCAACGCGCCTAGCGACGGCGGCCACAGCCGTGAGCCTTCGCACACCTATGTCCCGGACGACGGATATGTGTTTGATGTGAACAGTGTCTCCGCCGTTTATGATGAGAAACTCGGATGGTACAAGGGACAGAAGGACAATCGCTACAATCACGGCCAATGCGTGATGACGAACGTCTTGCCGACGTCCGTGACCATTCAGGTTTCGGCGGACACTCGCGCCAAGGAGGACGCCGCGCGGACCGTCTGCCACGTGTTCGGAAAGCAATACCAGGTCAAAACTGAACCGTTCTCTGAAACTTCATCTACTGCGCTGTTGAGATGGGGGGCAGAAACCCACTTCGATGTTCATGAGAACGCGTCCCAGGTAATCAATGTGAAGCTTTTCGGGAACGTCGAGTACGAGGTTTCCTCTTCGGAATCTCGAGACCTTCCGTTTCTACGGCTGGAACCCAGCACTCGCGACAAGATTTATTTCTTGCGGCCGCAACGTGAGTGGGAGCCGAAGTAGACAGGTCAGCACCTGGATCATGGGGGCGCCAATGAACTCTTGGCGAAGTTTGGTTTATGCATTCGCGGCAATTATTGCTGGTCCGGTGGCATCCCCACTGGCTGAAAGCAAGTTCGCGATGCCATCTGCGGCCCCGAAAATAGGGGTAGACGTTACCGGGCGCGCCGAAGACATCGGTGACAAGATTGAAGCCGTGTTCTTTAACATCGATATGGTCGCGACCTACCTTCGGGAGGAGAAAATAAAAGGCCGCCTTGGGGACTACCTCAAGGAGATCGGCGCAAAGCCAACCCCAGGCGAGGTGCATCTGTTTTACATTCAGTCTTTGGTGGACGCGAACGGCAACGTCGTGGAATTGAGAGACTTTCAATATTTGACTCACGGGAAGACCACCGTTGATGCCATCAAGGAGTCCTTCACACTCGAAGACGCACCCGGCACGCAGGATCGGATAGATCCCTTATTGCCCGGCACGCGCCTCGAGGGGATTTATGTATCTGCCCACTCCGACAGCGATGGATACATCATCCGCGGCGGGTCACTCAACAAAGACTTCTATCAGAAGATTAGAGCAGAGGGTCTAGTGTTACGAGAACAGCGGGCGAAAGATCGCGCAGAGACCAAACGACTTGAAGAGAAACTGCAAAAGCTACGGGGCGCGCACGCTGCCTCCGATGCGTCAGCAAAGGCTCAATTGGAGCGAGACAGGGCCAGAGGTCCTCTGCCTCCGGGTCCGGCACTTTTTCCGCCGGGGCCCCCGGCAGGATCGCCCACAGTCTATTTGCCACCCACAAAAACAGACCAGGCATCTAACATGGAGATAGGCCCGCTAATTAACCCACCTGCTGCACACCCTAGGGTGCCCTTCAATCCGCCGCCGACACCTCTGGCGCCTGCCATACCGCAGGAACCCGTGGCCGTGCCTAAGCAATTGTAATTTTGCCACGTAGGGGAGGAGAGAATGTCCCGATACTGGAAGTTGATGGCCGTCGTTGCCCTGCCTACCTTCTTCGTAGAGAATGCTACTGCCTATACTTATCCTGGGCGGCCCAATTGCCCATTGGCAAACCAGGAGCATACCTGGGCCAAGTACTTAAATCAGGAATATGGTGACAAGGAACCTTTCTTCAGTATTCATTTCTCGCGGAATATCGGTGATATTGAAGGGGGCAGTGCTACACCATAACGTACTTAGGAAACGAGAATTGGAGCGGTGCGGGGAAGATACGAACGGTTCGGCAACATACGAGCAAAGCTGAGCGTCGCCATGGAGGTGATCCCATGAGAAATGAAATCAACGTTTGGGGCGCACGGTTTACCTACAACATCGCTGGCGAAGTCTTCTATGTTTCAGATGGTCAGATAGCCGGCCAGATGTATTGCCACATCGGCAGCGAGTGCTGGAAGTGACCGCCACCCTGACGTTATGACTAAGCCTCGTGGTCAAGAGCGGGCTGCCAGTAGGCCTGAGAGCCTTCGAGTCGTTAGATCGGGCTGAACTCGACGAACTCACATTGCAAATGGTCCGATCTCGTCTTCTTCCAGTCGTAGACATATTCGACCTGATCGACTGCCATCATTCCGACTGCAAGCATTATCAGCGATTTCATTGATTCTCTTTCTCCTCTCGATTTCTGGCCGTGCAGAACGGGGAATTCAAGTCTTAGGACACGCAGCAGCTTGTGACCTTCTATGCCTTCAACGAAATCTTGCGACGACTCATTGGACGGACTTTTGCGCAATTAGGGAGCAACTGCCCCCAGACTCGGAGCCGTTTGACCGCATAGGATCGCTGCGAGGCGACTTCCATTGCTTGCATTCGACGATCCAGGTGACATCGAATCCGTAATGGTGCGATTTTACGAATACGTCGACGTCATGGTTCGTTCGAACGCCGGCGATCCTCTTGGTCTCCGCGGTGAGACCAATGGAGCGAAAGAACGCTGCTGCCTCCTCTTGATAGTCTTTCCATGCAGTCATTGCGAATCCTGCGATCGATCCGGGTGAAAAACTAGACGTTGCCTTCCCAAGGATTCGGCCCCGTCGAGGAAAGGATTCGTAAGGCCGCAAACACATCGGCCTCTGTGGATCGGACTGTTTACCACCGCCTTTATGAAAGGGGCGGGCTGGCTTTGTCATGGCCAATTCCGCATCCGATGAGAGCGGATCAGAGCGCGAAATGCGCCGAAAGCTCATCGAGACTGGCGCAGTGGACGTGATCGTCAGCACCTCGCCCAACATGTTTTTCACGGTCACCCCAGTAACGCTCTGGTTCCTTGATAGGGGCAAGCGGAAGGGCAGTCGGGCGGACGAGGTGCTATCATCGACGCGCGACAAATCTTCCGCCAGGTCAACCGCGCTCAGCGCGATTTCACGCCGGACCAGATTGAGTTCATTGGCGATATCGTGCGGCTGTGGCGCGGTGAAGAGAAAGAATTGGAAGCGGGCAGCGGCCCGAAGATGCATTAGGTCTTTGGGGACGGGGGATACAGGGATGCTCGGCCTGTGCAAGGTCGCAACGGGCGCGCGCCGCGATCGCCGAGCAGGACTGGAGCCTGAACCCCGGTCGTTATGTCGGCGTCGCGCCTGGCGAAGTGGTGGAAGATGAGGACTTCCGCGAGCGGCTGGAAGCATTGCAGGAAGAACTGGAGGGACTGAACGCCGAGGCTGCACGCTTGCAGGATGTGATCGCGGCGAATTTGGCCGAGGTGCTGGAAGCATGAGCCGGTGGCAACACTACAAAATTGGCGAATGGGAGAACAGTAAAACTGCGAGAGCCGAGGTACCCAAGATTGGCGACAGTTAACACACGTGCCGCTGGACGAAAGGCGGCAGTCGACCATTACATCCCCTCGAATAGGCGAGACTTTCGGAAGAATTAATGAGTTGCTAATTTAGGTTTCCAAGTATAATCTAAAGTCCATATTCTGCTGCCTGTGGCTTGCTCCGGAGAGGAAGATGAAGCCCGTCCCTGCAGTGATCGTCCTTGTATCATCGCTGTTTTCCTTGGCCTCCGTAGGCTTGTGCGCTGAGCGGCCGGCTCTCCACGATGCGACCTCCCGAGAGAAAGGAATTGTGGCCAATATACTCGGCGACAAAGTCGCCACTGGCGCCGGCGGTGTCATGGCGCGAAGACTCAAGGTTGGACGGGTGGATTTGGACAACGACGGTGACAACGACCTCATTGTTGTGCAAATGGCCCACTGCAGCAATCACGCTTGTGACTACCATTTTATCATTCGAAACAAGCCTCCGTACTGGACAGCAGTTCCCAGCGTGGAGTCTTGGGCCGTGCCCTACGTAGATGATCATAGTTCTGACGTTGGAGAGATGCGGGACGTGATTATTTTCGACCATATCACCGATGACTGCGAAGCGTGTTCCGCTCCGAGAGCCATTCGCTGGACGTGGACGGGAAGCGAGTACGAGCCGCAAGGCGTTGTTGCTCGCCAGGACTCTTTTCCACTGAGAGCGTCTGCGCGCTAAGAAGCACGGGGAAAGAGGGAGTTAGGGCGTCGAGCGTTGATGCTTCGAAAGCGATAGCAGTACGAGAGAAATCGACAGGCATTTTGGGGGCACTGACCGCGATGAAAGCATGTATTCTACTTCTCTGCTTCTGCACTCTCGTGCCCCTTGAAGCTTCTGGTGGGGCCAGGTGTCCCTCAGGCCAAGTATTTGTCGACAACGACTGGGGATGTGTTGCAAAGAGGGAGGTTGAAAAGGCGAAAGCCATCTGCAATCGGTTTGAAGCCGATTTTAGAGAGTGCTTGTGCGAAGATTCTAATCGCGTTGGGGCTTGTGGCGACTGAACTCAAGCCGGAACAGGTTCGTTCCTCGATTAAGAACAGGAACCGTGTTCTGGTCGACTGCTCGCAGGAGGCTTGTTAAGATATGATGCGGCTACTGTTGGCTCTTACTTTTTGGCTTTTGACCTGCGTTGTTGTTGCAGGACAGGATTGTGCCGGCAGGCTCGTCGCTGTCAGTGAATATGAAGACGAGATCAGCGGTGCATTCGTTCTTAGGCGCTCGTTTTTCGAACTCCTCGAATGGAATGCCAACAGCCAGTTTGCCGGTGTAGCGCTGGCTTCTCCAATAGCGTCACCTAGGTTGAAGGTTTCATATGAGGCAGAAAGGGGCTCCAGATCCGATGAATTCAACGAGACGATAGTCTTGGAAGGAGGCAAACGACTCTTCAAGGACTTCGACCCGATCGAGTTTTTCGACGGGGACAAAACTGGCACGGGAACCTACACGGTAAAGCTGTTTTCCGCGGGCAGCCTCGTCTGTGAGGAGTCCCATCCACTGTGGAATGAAAGCGAATAGAAAGTCCTGATGTGAAACTGGTCAACCAATTTTAAGCGACACCGACAACGTTAGTTCAATTTCTTCAGTTCCCAAATTCCCTCACCTTGGAGCTCCAAAAAGTATTTCTCTGTTTCTAAAACTTTCCTCTTGTGCCTGCCTTCGCAGTCCTCATACCCTTCCAAAAGATTCACGATGAGAGTACTTTGGTAATCCACTGTGGTGAGGTGCTTCCCGTCGTTGCCATGACAAGCACCGTCCTCGACATCCCCGAACTCGAGAACAGTCTCATTGGTGGTCGGATCGTCTGGATCGTATGGGACGAACCCGTCGGCTCTCATTGCCTTGGCAAACACCTGCGGCCAGTTGAACCCCTCAACATATCTTCCGTATGTCGCGAGTAAATACAGATCTGCTAGATCCAGTTCTTGGCCATCTGCCCAGAATTCATCGCCCGCTGGAAAGATTAGGGCAACTTCCCTGAGCCCCACATCCGTGTATTTTTTTCGCCTTCATTCCATTGACGCACTGTCTCATTGTAGGATTGAATTGTGCTCAGAACTCCCTCCATTAGCTTTTTGTGAGAGATTGCAACATTGCCGGCCCAACTCCAGGCGCCGCAATTATATCCGTCAGCGGCGTCAATAATGTCCTGAGTCAGCTCGGCTCCCTTATTGAAGCAGGTTTCCCAATCTTGTCCGGTATAAGTTGTAACTTTCTGCTCCGAGCCCTCAAACGGCTCCTGCATCGTCACAAAGCAGCTTCCTTCAGACGCGTTATTGATCGCCACTTCTTTAACTCTCGATATCTCTTGGTCTATGCACCAGGAGACATATCCGTCGGCGAGCGTTCTGGTGGCATTGGACAAAACAAGGGTGATCGCAAATATGCCCGCAAAAATGGGCTGCGCCGCGTACCTCATAGTTCGCTCCCTCAACTTATGAGCTTGGTGTAATTTAGCACTCAATCAGGTGGCGGGCGAGCTAATTTACCAATCCCATTACATGTCGCTGTATAAAATTAGGTACCATCTTCACCAATCTCGACCGCATTAAGTCTACAAAACCCGTGCCAACAAAGTGCAGTTCGATCGAACATTTGCTTGGCACCGCCTTCCTCGCATAATTGGCGGCACTATTACTGTCATGTCAGCCAGAAGGACTGGTTCGATGGCCGCGCCTTCTTCAGATCTTCAGTCAGGAGGTCGGGGTTCATCTGCGCCTTGAGCAGGTTACGCCGGGCGCCTGCCGAACGAACTCTGCGCTCGGAAGGGCCGGCAGGCTCGATCGCCACGTGGCGCTCCCGCTTCCCGACCCCTACGTCCGAAGATCGTTGTGCCTTCGATACCTTCGGAATGATCTGGCCGACGACGAGGTGGAGAAGGTCGTTTCGCTGACCGAGGGAATGACAGGCGCAGCCTGGCGCTCGTTGGATTGGCGCCCGACGCTACCGGCATAGATGCTGTAAGATCGGTGCAGCTTCCTCGAGCGTCCTGACTTCGAGCCTGACGATCGGTCGTCCCGCGAACTGGTTGTATGCTGACAGGTTGCTGTTGGCGCCGTCGCCGTTTTGATCGGTCCATCCCCGTCCCTGCGGTTCCTTGTGCGTCCGTTCGATCGTGGCTGGAAGATCGCGTGGCATCCCCAGGGTTGTCAGCCACAGGTTGACGCGGTTAGCGTGATCGAATTCGGCGCCGACTACGCGACTTCCGCGCTTGGTCTCCCATACTTCGAGATGAACGTTCCGGCTGCCCTCATGTGCGCCTTGCACCTGAACGAAGTCCCGGCGCAGCCGGATCCGTATCGCCTTTGAGATTTTCGATTGGTTGAGATGTCATGCGCTCCGCCTTTGGGACTTGTTAGGTCGGTCTCCTGCTCAGACACTCTTTGAGTGGTCAACTGACCGTTTCCGTAATTCTCCTAAGCTTGGATACCGATGCTGCCAATACGCCGGCTAAAAGAGCGGTGCATCTCGTGGTTGCTTTTGAAGCTTTGCGTTGTATATTCTGATTCTTATTTAGTTATCGACGAGACTTTGATGAGCGCCGAACCAGAGTGGACTGAACGGGTCGACAAGCGTGGACTCGATCCTCTTGGAATGCAGAATGCCGGCGTCGCACTTTACCAATCACTTGTTCCGGGCATCAGTAACGTCACTTTGCGGATACGCTACTACGGGTACTACTGTTGGGTCAGTGACGCCTACGCGCGCAATAAAGCGTCCACCGACTTTTCCGAGTGGCGTTCATGGGTACGGCGAGCCGAAGCTCTTTTCGCACTCGTAGCTTCTTACCATGGAGGAGAGGGCGGAGTCGGTGGCGTGGAATGGGCCGACCGGAGACTTTCTCTGGAGGAGCCGGAGATAGACTTCGCGCAGGCAACTTCAATCGATCCGAACGTGACCCGCTATCTCCGGCAGTCTCTCGGCGTGTTCGGTGGCGCCTACTACTCGCAGATGGTGGAGGTCGGACTGTTCGTCGAAGGGGACCATGGCATCCAGCGGGCGAGCAACGGGCTTGGAGTGGCCACAGCCGCAGCTTTTCGAGAGGCCATTGGCGAAGAAGTCGAGGCCATTCTCATAGAATGCATTCAATCCGCCAAGGTGACGCCTCAGCTCCTGGACGAGCTTTGGCCAATACTCCCGTCGCAAATCTCCGAAGGCTCCGAGGAACTGGCCATTTACGAGCACCTTCTTCTCAATCCGGAAGGCCGCGATGCGACGGTCGGAGACCTGAGCCGGACAGCGTCCCTCAAGCTGGTTTTGGAGACGGCCAAGGCGTCCTCCAGTCGTCCAGACCCGATGTCAGTCAGGTGGCACCTGTTTTCGTCGCGGACGTTCGGCGACGACGATCTGGACCGTCAGCGCGTCCGGTGGGAATCCTACCACTGTCACGACTTCATGCAGATCGCGGCCGCGGCTCTGCTGGAGTGGGCGCTAGTTCTGATGGGAGAACAGGACGCCGGACTCACGCTTGCCGAAATACGGGGCGAGGTCTGGGAGCGGCTAGGTTCGGGCGAAGGCGCCGACGACGAGTGGTCGACGTACCAACGGAGCATCGATCCAGAGACGTTCGACTATCAGGAAGCGTGGTCAAGATTGACTGGACGGCGTGGCACTCCGGAGGAGAAGGCCTGGGACGCAATTTCTACGATTGCCGCATTGTTCGAGCGTGTGGCGCGGAACGAGGACCTCGGCGAGGTCATTGGCGGCGAACTTCCTGGCGCAGGGAGTGCGAGGTCGATCCTCACGGAGATGAATTGGTTCGCAGATCACGCCGGCGAGCCCGTTCGCGACCTCATCGCGGCGTATGTCGTCGATCGAATTATTCTGCGGCATAGTTGGGTAGCAATGCAGAAGCTCCGGAGACAGAAGGATTATACGTTCCTGTTCGAGGTGCGTGACGGACGCCTCCTGCGACGGAACGGCTATGTGCCGGTTGCGACCACTCCTAGGCTGAACCCCGCCATCCAGTTCTTGGTCGACGTTGGACTTGTGGATGACGAAGGACTTACGGAGCGCGCGCGCGAGCTGCTCGGAGAAGCAGCGTGAAGTATCTCGATCGAATGGCGCGCCGGAGCGGTGGACGCCCATATCATTCCGCCATCTCGACGACGTTTGCCATCGAATTCGCGGCCCTGGAAGAGGCCATGTTGCCACAGCTCATGGCCAGCGGTGCAACGAACATCCTCGTCATTGCCGACGAGCGGATGGTGTCCATGTCGCTATCCGACGGCTCCCGCCTTCCGTCGCGGTTGGGACGCGACTATGCCTTGGCTTCTCCGCCAATCGCTGACGGTCTCTTTCATCCCAAGATCGTTCTACAGCTCGGGCGCAAAGGGGGACGGCTTTTCGTCGGCTCGGCTAACGTCACGGCAGCCGGTCTCGCCGGGAACGCCGAAGCCGTGATCGAGATCGAATGTGGCGACGAGCCTAGCCCGGAAGGCGACATCGTTCGGTCTGCCTGGTCCTATCTGGAAGCATTGGGGATGGACAGGTCAAGGTCAGCGACAGACGCCATTAACTGGACCAAGGACAGAGCCCCCTGGCTGCGCGACAAGGGCGAAGCGCGCCCGGTAACGCTCGACGACGGCACCGTGATGGCATTCCTGACAAACGGTGGGGCCGAAGGGATCGGTCAGCAGTTCCTCGATCTCATCGATGACGCGCCGGTGGAGGACTTCGTAGTCGTCAGTCCCTATTGGGACGACAACCTGTCGGCTCTCCATTTCCTTCAACAGCGGCTCCGGACGGAGAGCATTTCCATCCTGCTGGATATGGAGAACGTCAGATTCCCGATCGAGGCGGTGCGACCGCCCGAAGTTGAGTTCAGACAACTGCCCCGCAGACTGACAGGCCGCTTCGCCCATGCGAAAATCTTCATCGCATCGACAAAGGAGCATGACCACGTGCTTGTGGGAAGCGCAAACTGCACGGCGGCCGCGCTCGGAACCTTGGGGCAGTCAAATAGCAACGCGGAGGCCTGCATCTATCGGAGGCTGCCGGCCGGTAGGGCGTCGGAAGCCCTTGGACTTGGGGAGAGCCTTGCGCAGGACCCGCTCGACCCTGAGGAACTGATCCTATCAGGTGAGACGCCTCCGATCCCTCTCGAGGAGTTGAAGTCTCGAAGACCCGGTTTCTTCGAGCTTGACGGCGACATACTCACCTGGACGGTTCCCCGCGGAATCCCGGATCGCGGCTTCATAAGACTGCTGGATGGAGATCAGAATGTCATTGATTCCATAGCGTACGAACTCGGTTCCCAGTCATCCAGCCTGACATTCCGCATCACGGGCGAGCGGAGGAGCGCGGTCAGCTTTGCGACAGTGGAGGCGGGACCTTTCATTTCCAACAGAGCGTATGTAACCCAGCGTTCGGTTCTCAGGAACCGGCGTCGCGAAATCGCGACCGGCTCCGTCGCGAAGGCGATCGAGATCTTCGATGCGAATTCCGACTTCGAGCTCTGGATGCATCAGGCCGCGGACGAACTCGCGAGGGCCGACCTTACCGAAATCACCGACCAATCTTCTTCGACGCCCCGCGCCTCGCGTAGCGCCCGGACGGAGACGAAAGAGCAAGAGACGCGGTTCCTTACTTACGAAGAGTTCATGAAGACGCGTGTCCCGGACGAGCGATCTGAACATCGGCAGAACGCCTTGTCTGGAAAGCACTCCGACAGGATCCGGCAGTTCATGAACGACCTGGTGGGCCAGTCGAAGCCGCCGCTCGAAGAGGATGCGACCGAAGGCGACGATAGCTGGCTTGATCTCGGAGACGAGAACGAGGACGCCCATACGGAAGTCGGGACGCAGCGGGCCGAAGCCAACAACGGTAAGGATGAAGGTGAATCCTGTCCGGAAATCTGGGTCGATGCCAAACAGTTCGAAAAGATGGTCGCTCTCTATGTGGATCGATTGACCGCGGGGACGGAGCCGTTGGGAGCGCCCGACGTGCTGCGGGTTCGCTTTTGGCTGATGATGCTGCTTCACAAAGCTCGGACTGCGTATCTGCCGAACGGGCTGGAGGCCTCGACCGAAGAACGCGGCTGGCCCCGGATGGCTTTCAGGGTCATCTCGTCCTTTTTCTGCGGCAAGCGCCCTCCTGTGAGACGGCTGATGATCGCCCGCGAATACACTTCCATGCCGGCGGACTTTCTCGAGTGCTGGGCGACCGTCCTCTGGACGTTGGACGCGATCGAGGCGGCGCTACCTCCGTCACCGAAGGCCGACAAGTTCTTGCCGTTCGTTCTCCGCGTACGAGCTGAAGTTACGAAGGTCCTTGGATTGACTGCCGTCGAACTCGGCAGCGACATCGTAGTCAATCTGCGGCAGGCAATGGACAGAACGCTCGGCGCGAAGTTGTTTGTCGATGTTGGCGTCTTGCCGCTTGCAGCGCAGACCGCGATCATGACTGGGACGAAAACGGAAAGCAGTCCGGCTGCCGATCGAAACTGAACACCGCACCGAGTAGTAGATCTCGCTATGCGCGCGACGTCGCTTCCATCGTCTGCGACGCTCTGAGCGACCTATCGGGGAACTTCGGACCCCGAAACTCCGTAAGCGCAGTCGCGTTTACACCTAGACCGAATTTTTGACGACTGCAGAGGTCGACAAACACTTGAGCACATCTGCGTCGTGATACCTTGGCCTGCCATTGTTATCGGGAGGCTAATATGTGCAAGAGAGCGGTCATCTACGCGCGGTATTCAACAGATCAACAGAACCCAGCTTCGATCGAAACCCAGCTTGATCTGGGGGGTTCGTTTGTTGTGGAGCGCGGTTGGAAGCTGAGCGGAACATATGTTGATGCTGGCATTAGCGGCGCTAGTTTCGAAACACGCCCAGGCCTTCAGGCTGCGCTGACAGGGGCGCGAGTGGGTGCCTACGATGTCCTACTTTGCCTTACGCTTGACCGGCTCTCGCGAGACCTAGAACACAGCGCAAAAGTGTTGAAGCTTCTCCAGTTCCACGACATTGAACTTTGGACCGTGCATGGCGGTTCTCAAGTGTCAGCTATGGAGCTTGGCCTGAGGGCGGTCCTGAATAGCGAGATGCTAGAGCAGGTTCGATATCGAACCAGGGAAGGCATGAAGACCGTAGCGAAGACGGGCCGAGTTCCCGGCGGCATTTGTTATGGCTACTCGATCAAAAAGATGATTGGAGCGGACGGCGAACCGATCCGTGGCCTGAGGGAGATCATTGCGGACGAGGCGGCCGTGATAGTGTGGATATTTGAGCAATACGTGAAAGGCCTAAGCCCTGACGCCATCGCAGAAATCCTCAATGGGCAGGGTATACCAGGCCCTCGCGGGCAGGCTTGGAGAGGAACGGCGATCCGGGGACACCGGCGAAGAGGTAGCGGGATTCTGAATAATCAGATGTACATCGGTCGCCTGGTGTTCAACAGGCTCGTATACCGAAAGAACCCAGTGAGCGAACGCCGGGTGTCTCGGCTCGACTCGCCAGAGCAGCATATCATTCAAGAGGTTCCGACGCTTCGCATTGTCTCGGACTCACTCTGGAAAAAAGCAAAACGGAGGCAAGCGTTACCTCGCCACCGGACAACGCCCTTAGGCCGACCGTCTAACCCACCCGGTAGTTCCAAGGCAGGAGATGCGCAATTTGGCTCTGCTTATGGCCATTAGCGAGGGCCGTTAGCGTGCTGGTCAGATAGCCAACTGGATCGACGGCGTGGAGCTTACAGGTCTTAACTAGCGATGCGATGGTCGCCCAATTCTCCGCTCCAGGACAACTTGGGAGTGGAACAGCGGTTACGAAACTCCTCCTCGAGGGCTACGTTGAGTGAGCCGACTTTGTTTTTTGCTTTAAGCTGTTGCTCCTAGCCTTTCCGTCGCAAGACGGGTAACGGACGCAGCTCAGAAAAGGACCATATCGCCCGAGTCGCTCCACGAACCAGCCGTCTTTGCAGTTCGGACATTTCGGAGAGCTCGCCCCACATTCACATAAAACCTCCTCCGACCCAAGGTTCAGGCGAGGGAGGGCAGTGCCGCATGCTTTGCACGCTGGCAGCACGTTGTCGCAGTGCTGGGCGTGCTCGCAGCGATACCATATGCGATCATCACCCCCTCGCGCGATAAGCAGCCGACCACCGCACTCACCGCACTCTTTCGTCTTCTCCGGTCCCGACGACGTCACCCCAAGTCCGTATGCGGGGTCTTTTAGCAATTCAGTTACGAAGGACGAAGGACGCGAAGCGGAGGCAAGGATCGTGAGGGTCCGGCGGGCTCGCGTCATCGCGACGTACATTACCCGCCGCTCCTCCGCGTTCTCGAAAGACTCCTCTTCTGGCGAGACCAGGGAGAGCAGGGCGTCGTCAACGGTCTCCGAAGGAAAGCCCATGCGGCCGCTGTCGGCCCTCAGAAGGACAACGTGATCGGCTTCAAGTCCTTTCGAAGCATGGATCGTTTTGAAGCTGATGCGGAGTTGCGGGAAGCGCCGCTGAAGATCCGGCATGTCGGGTTCGAGAAACCTGTAGCGCCCGAGCAGCAGCACGCTTGCCTTTTCCGCGACGCCGCAGCCGGTTGAAATCGACGCCAGGATATCAAAGAGCTTCCGACCGTCTTCACCCGCTGTAGCCGTTACGATCTTGATGGCCGGTTCGGTTGCCGTCCCAGCGGGAACGATCCGCTTTTCGATCTGCGCCGGGTTCTTGAGGACGAAGGCCCTTGCTGCGAACGCAATCTGGTCTATGGATCGGAAGGTGCGCCCTAAATCGACCGTGCGATGCACGCCGGTCTCTCCGTCGAAGCTTCCACCGAACTGGTCGCCGAAGTGGCGCATCAGATGGACGTCGGATCCCGCAAAACGAAAGATCGACTGCCAATCGTCACCGACGGCGAAGATACGGACGTCGGGATGCTGGGCCTTCAGTGCCTTCACCAGTCTGGCCCGACTTTGCGAGATGTCCTGGAATTCGTCGATCAGGATGTGGCGGAAGGGGCTGTGATATCGGCGGGCCTCCGCATGTTCCGCGGCCCTCAGGATCATATCTTCGAAATCGATGCGGCCCGTCAGGCGCTTCTCGTATTCTCGGAACACCGGTGCGAACACCGAAAGGAACGCTTCCGCTCGAGCGCCCAGCTTCAACCGTTCCGCTTTGGTAGCGCAATCGGCAATCGCGTAGCCGCCGCTCTTGTACTTGCGGAGGAAAGTGCCCAGTAGCTGCGAGAAGGTGTCGACCTGCTTCAGTTCGACGACGCGGTCGAAGATCTCTTCGACCGGGCGTGGATTGAGCGTCACATGATGCTGGAGCTTGTCCGCAAAGGCGGCCAACAGGCGTCCTTCCTGACGCTCGTAGCTGTAGGTCTCAATGAGCGTTGTCTCATGTGCCGCATGGATTTCGCGCTTCCACTCCATTCCGGCGAGATACTTCTCGCGATCGACGAAGGGCGCCGTTGTTAATCGTTCAACGCCGTCAGATCCTGTCTGGCGCCTCACGCCAAAATGCTCAACGTAAACGCCGCTCTCAGTAAGACGGAAGTCCGGGCAATAGTCTCGGTACCCACCGCCGGAAACCTTATGTTCGTAAAGAGGTTCGTATTCGTATTCGACGCCGTTCTCGTAGAGCCAGTTCGCGATCTGCAGCTCTTCGTAGCTTTTGACCTTTTCACCTTGAAGCGTACGCAGATCCTGCTTCTCGATGTGGGTGTAGTAGTCGTGCTTGGTCTTAAAGTCCCACTCCGTCTTAGTCTCTACCAGGAATTGGGCGAACCATTTGATGATGGCTTTGGCGACCTCGGGATGGCTCCGAACGAGATCTTTCAGGATCTGTTTGATGGTGTCGATGAAGGCAGCATCATCGGTGGCGTGACTGGCGAGAGCGGGCTTCGATCCTTCGACCTCTCCGATGATGTCATACGCGAGCGCGTGGAAAGTCCGTGCCACCACGGGCGCGCCAGATCGCGCTTCTACCCTGCCGGACATTTCTTGCGCGGCGTTCTTCGCAAACGCCAGCAGCAGGATTTCCTCAGGCCGGCGGATGCCGGCCTTCACCAGATAGGACGCCTTGGCGGTAATCACGCTCGTTTTTCCGGAGCCGGCGCCCGCGAGGACCAAGGTGGCATCCTCGTCGACGACAACGGAAAGCCGCTGTTCCGGCGTCAGCGGCTTGCTCTCGATGGTGTCGAAGAAATCCTTCCAAGCTTCGAGCTCGGCTTCCACGAACTTTGAGATTGCCATTGCTCGCGCTGCGCGGGGATTAGCTGTGAACGTCCTTACGAAGGCGACGATATCGGCCGCTTCCGTTCCGATTGCCTGCGGCTGCAGCTTCGACAGCAAGGTCGCATCAAGGGACCTCGCGTCTTCCAAGACGGATGTCAGACTGCAGGCCGCGGGGTAGCGATCGGGAGAGAGCAGACCGAATATTACCGAATGCAGTCGGAAGAACCGATCCACCTCGCTGGAGAGAGCCGAGAGGTTGTAGTCCGTCCAGGCGGTCTCGACCTCGTTCGAGAAGGCGACAGCGCGGGAATGTTGGGCGCCACGCAAGACGATGTCGTCACCCCCCATGACGGGAATAACCAGCGTTGTCCCAAAGACTCTTTTGCGCAGGATCGGGGCAGATGTGACGCTGGCGAGCGATACTGACGTCGTCCGGCCCCACTTGGTGATTGTCAGGTGATGCCCGTCAAGTTCCACCGCCCGAACCATGCTTCCGAAAGGATTCGAGAGAAGGCCAAGCAACGTACGTTGATAGAGTCTGGGCAATGCCATGCCTTGAATAGTCGCCGGGTTTCGCCTGTGCTTGTCCGAGGCACAACGAGTGGAACGTTGCTCTGGTGCGGCTGCAGGTTACCCGACCAGTCGTTAACATCAGGCCAATGCTCGCGGTCAAGATGCGAGAGGATTAGCGCGTACCAAACATCCCAGGCTTATCCAAATATTGAGCGCGCGCTTCAAAAGTAGACAGGCTTCCTATATGCATTGTGCCGCACCATAGTGGAGGTCAGAGCCTAAGACAAATGCGAGAATATTCAGCTATCACTCGTGAGGAATATTTTGCACTCACACAATTCGATAACTCGAAAAGCAGGCCGATGACCTACGAAGAGTTAATAGATAGCGAGAAAGAAAAAGGCGATCTCCGCGTAAGTCGAGTGGAAATATCCCAATCATTGGCGATACGCATAATGTCATTCATAGACACGAACGGCTTGTCTACCCGAGGCCCGGTTCCAGATATCTCGATACTCGAGAAGCGGACCGTCTCTACTACCGTTTTCACGACATCGTTTTGCCTGCACGTAGTTGGGGGAAGACACCGTGGCTGGTTTGTCCTCGCGAGCGGCGGGCGGGATCCAATTCTCAAGAACGAATTCATCGAATATGGCCCGCGAAGGAATTCAGGCGGACGAAAGAACAGATATCGCCGCAATACCAGCTACTCCGAGGATAATCATGTAGAGTTCCTAAAAAATAAGACGCCGTCTCTAAAGCAAATGTTCAAATGGATTCTTGCGAAATATCCATCTGAAGTTCGCAACGTGGATTGCTGGTTTGGAGAGCGTGTAGGAATTTTATTCTGAATCGACAGAGACGCGGCCACTTTTCACCACGGCGGGCGTCGCTGCTCGCACGAAAGGGAAGGTCGTCTGGCCTGACCCGATCCCTTCATGCCGGCCCTGGCGCAAGCGGCGTCCACCCGGACCGGGTTGTCTTCGTGGAGTCCGACCGCGAGAAGGACGTCCTGGCAAGCATGGTGGAAGCTCTCTCGTATGGCGGCCTGGGCGCCGTGGTCGGGTAGATCGTCCGTCTGCCTATGGTCTCTTCGCGAAGGTTGCAGCTTGCAGCCGATAGACTGGAACGGTGGGGATCGCCATCCGCCGTTGGAGGAGGCAGACGGAGGCGAATGACTTCGGCCAGCCGACGGCGTCGACGACGCGATGGAGGGTGAGTATTCTACCGTTTCGAAGCACTCCCTGTTCCCGGCGTCGGACGGGCGAGATGGCTTGTGGAATTGATGAGATCGCTGCAGGCGAGTGTGCCGCGTTTTGCGTAGGAGCATGTAATGAGCAGGGTCGTATCCATATTCCTTCCCGATCTGGCGACCGACAGGCTGCGTCGGGCCGATCCCGCCATTCCGGCTGAGCAGGCGATCGCGGTCGTCGCGAGATCGGGCTCCAAGCGTTGGGTGGCCGCCGCCGACGCCGCCGCACGCAATGCCGGCCTTCGCATCGGAATGCCGGCGGCGAAGGCCCAGGCGTTGTTTCAGGGCCCGATGATGGTCGACGCAGACCCGGCCGCCGACGCCGCAGAAGTCGATCGCATCGCCTTGTGGGCGCTCGGCATCTACTCGCCCATCGTGGCTCTCCACGGCGTCGATGGGCTGGTCATGGACACGGAAGGCGTGGATCACCTTCAAGGCGGCGAGGCGCCGATGGTGACGGGCGTTGCCAACCGCATCCGCTCGATCGGACTGTCGGCAAGGGTGGCGGTCGCCGACACCTTGGGCGCGACGTATGCGTGCGCTCGGGTGATCCCCAGGAGACCGTTATCGTTCCCGAGGCGGGATCGCGCGGGCGGTCGAGCGGACGTGCAGCATCCTTCCGGACACACCAGCGCGGCCGCACAGATCATGAAGGAATTCGTCTGAACTGTGGACGAGGTCCATGATGACGACGTCGGTCATCACCTCTTCGACCTTCGGGAACATGCTTCGCATCCGAAGTCCTTCGTGAGCCAATATTGGTCTCGGGTCCTAAGGCGTTTTCGTGGAAATGCAAGGGGCTCCTAACATAGTGGAAACGTTGCCGCGAACCCGTTGCGCGAGCGTCGGCCGTCAGTCGATAATGGGGCTCGGATTCGAAAATCCGATCTGTTAGGATGCAACCATGGAACCCGAAGTCGGCCCCCATCCCACGCTCCGCGATCTCGCCTCCGAGATTGGAACCGGCGCACTCGACTGGATGTTTTATCGACGCTGGCGACTATCCGACGGTTGGCTCTCGGATGAAGAGTCTCAAAGAGCGCCCGAAATATTCCACGATCCGCTTGCGCAGAATATGAGACGCGCCGTCATAAGCGAGCGGTATGATGGGCTCGTCATGGCTGAATTGGGCTGGAAGCCGCCAGACAAGTCGTCCGCATCATAACTGTCCGGCAACGATTTGCACAATTTGCTCGTCGCTCCAGTCGACCGCCGGCCGCTGCTAAGACCTCAAACCCGGTGCAGCGCGTCTTGGGATTTGAGCGTAAGTTGAAATCGATAATGGGCCGAACATCGTCAATCGAGCACTGATCGGGCAGGTGCGATCAGAACACCGCTCTGATGTCCGTTGTCAATGCTTTGGGCATGAGGAACCGACCGCCCAAACGAACGGCTGTTCCGGTGATCGCGTATGGGTGGAGGCGGAACTCAAGGACGTCGGTGATCAAGCTCTGATGCGCGGGTTGGATACCGCATTCCCGATAATGCGTCCGGGGCTGTTCCTATCTTACTGCGGGCGTCGGACAATGCCGGCCACAAAGCGTCTGACGGATGTTCCCCTGCCGTTGTCCCGCCTCCGCCCATGCGCGAGGTGCAAGTTCGCTGCGGTGACCTATGTCCTGATCGCCTGCGCCTCCCTTGCAACGGCCCACATGAAGCCGGCCAATTCTCGGGCAATTGCGGTGCAAACCACCGTTGTCCGTTTTCCCCGCGCGGCCAGCAGGCGATATCGAGCCGTCAATCGGCTCTGAGCCTTCCACGCGATCTCTCTGACTACTGGCGGCGCTGCCTCCAGCCGGTATAGCTTTCTCGCGCCGACCTTCGGCGGATGGCGATAAGTCCACGCGCTCTCGACCAGCATGTGCCGAACCCGACCGTTGCCTGCCTTTGTGATCGAGCCCCGTCTGACCGTCTCACCCGTTGATCGCTCACCAGGGACCAAGCCGAGATAACCCATCAATTGGCGCGGGCTCTCGAAACGGCTGACGTCACCGACTTCCGTGGCGAAGGTGACGGCGACGATCAGATCAACCCCTCGCAGCGTCTGCAGCGCTCGGATGACTGGAGCCAGAGACCAATTCGGGACGAATTCCTCAATTACTCTCTCCAGCCGTCCGACGCGCTCTTTCGAGATGCGGACCGCCTCGACCATCTCCTGCAAGGCGATCTGATGTGCCGGATGATCAAACTGTTGCTCCTGCAGCCAGCAAAGGTATCGCATCGTCCAGCCCTTCTTGCGTGGATAAATCCGACCGTGTTTGAGCATGAAGGCACTTATTTGCTGCCGGTGAACTCGTAACGTCTCGACAGCCGCAGCTCGAGCGCGAACGAGGTCGCGCATCGCCTCATGACCCTCGTCGGGAACCCACACCGCCGTGAGCTCGCCGGCCCTCAATAGCCGGGCGAGCGCGAGTGCATCTCGACGGTTCGTCTTTACTCTGTCGCCCGGCTTCCTGGGGATCAATGACGGAGCGACGACCACACATTCATGGCCGAGCGATCGGATCAGCCGATGCAGCCCGTATCCGGTTGGTCCGGCCTCGTAGCAGAAATGCACGCGGTCAAACTTTGCAGCTAATCGCTGGATGATGCGGCGCATGCTTGCATCCGATGCATCAACCTCACCCCAGAAGCGAATTTCTCCCTCCCGGCCGGATTCGGCGACAGCAATCGCATTCTTCCGCTTGGCAACATCGATTCCAACGAACACTTCTCTATAATCTGCCACGGCTCGTCCTCCTGTGATGAGGATCGGCTCGGCCTATCCGAGCAACCCTCGGAAGACCAGTGTAGGGCGAGCCACCTCAGCCACGAAGACGGACATACGGTCTTACCAACAACCTGGCCGCCGACAATGTCTATATGAGAAGCGCTACCCCGCAAGCCGAAGACTGCCCCGCCGTCGCCGCCGAACCTGTTCCCGCGCGGCCGGCTATCCACTACATCCCAAATCCAATCACGGTCGCTGGGCTGACACCGCGCATTCGGAACGAGATCGCGCTGCGTGATTCCGCCAGGAAGGCGCTGTCGAAGGTCGAAACTCTCGTCGCCGGGTTCGTTGGGGAGAAGCGAGCTGAGCGCCTGTCTGACGCTGATATCGATGAGCTGTTCGTGATCGAACTGCCGATCCAATTGCGGGTATCGGAATGATGGCGGCAGGATCCGAGTGTCGTACGAGGCCGCCATCGTCGATCGTCAGGCGTAGCCTCGGCTAGTCGAGCCGCTTGCATTCATACTTCCATGGATCACTGACCACGGTGTCGAAGTCTGTGAGACCTCCACCCGTAGTATATGCCGACCGCACGTTGGCGAAGTCCATATCCAGCATCATCACAGGGGAGTCGAAAGGGTTGTCGGAATAGTCTGTGATTACGCCGACGACCCGTAGTGTATCCTTTGATCGCCAGACGATCTTCCAATCGGATCCTGTGGGGATCGGGAACTTCCCCGTCCGGTTCTCTTCAGGCTGCTTCGTAAGGTTTATCTTCAAGCTTCCGGCATCCATGTCCGCCGTGATCGTGTAGACGAAGCGTTCTTCCTTGTAGCCGTCGGAGCCGATCTGGTATCGCTCGCACTCCATGGCCTTGGTCGCGGCCAGCGCGGGCGTCGTCGTGACAACGGCCATTGCCGTTGCGGCAAGCAAACATCTCAGCATTTAGTCCCTCATGTAATCCAGGCGGCACTGGGCGACACGCTCGGCTGTGGACACTGGATCCGACAGCACTTTGTCGATCCACTCGTTCTGCTCTGGCGAGACCATAGCCACCTTCACCATCGCTCGGCCATCGTTTTCAAATATCGCCTGTGGCAAGACGCCTCTGTCTTTCCATTCATTCATAATGTCGATCATCGCCATGGTGTGCGGCATGAATGCCATCAGCTTGGTAATGTTGTGCCCAGCCTCCCGGATGTCCGTGGCGAGAGTGACCAGCGCAATCTGGCTGGCAGTTGCAAATTCGTTGTATCCGCTGCCAAGGCTGATGAGAGAGAACGCGTGGCCGTATGGGGTCAGATCGTAGCCGAGGTGATGCGTGATCTTCCTGACGTTCTCGAGGCGCTCCTCATTCACATCATCATCTGATCCCTGCGGCGTATCGGTTTGAAGAAGCCGCCGCCCTTTCTCGGTCGCGAAGAAGAACGTTGTGTCGTCCTCGCCACGTAGCCTCTTGAAGAACCCTGCAGGCTGCCGAGCGCTGTCGATAGCGTCCCCCGCCACGAGATGCGCGATAGGATCAGTGAGATCCCGCTCGCGAACTCCGACAGCCACGGCGACTTCGTTCCAGGTTAGCGGCGCAACTCGCATGCGTTGACCACGCACCGAGACCTCCATGCGTCTTTCGGGATGGCCGGCAGCGATAGCAGCAAGCAGCCTCTTTTCGAGGGCATTCATTGGGGGTGGATATCCCATGATCACCTCGACACCAGAACAACGAAGATGGCCGCCAGGCCTATGGCGGTGACCGCAGCGATATTCTTCAGGTGCTTCTCGATCTTCTTCACCGTAGCCCCAGAGACAGGCTCGAACGGCGTTGCCGGCTGATAGATGCCATCCTCGTCAATGGTCGCGGTTGGTGCTGCCGGCACAGCGTTTGGCTGATACACGACCTGCAGCGTCTCGACGCGAGCTCGTGCCGTCCCCCAGTCCTGATTCTTCCCTCTCATCAGCATGCCGTAGTCCTTCCGGTTCCACGGCTCCGCAAGACTTGCATCCACTTCGTATTCGAAGAGCTCGAGCAGAACCCGCATCAGGCCCTTCTTGACGGGAGCGGACGTCACCGACAGGCGCTGCAGCAGACCGTTGAACTCGGTCTCGTCCATATAAGCTTCGAGGCAGAGATACGGCTTCTTGTGTTCCGACGGCCACGAATCCTTTTGTGGATCGATATAGAGCAGCATCCCCGGCTCCTCTTCCATCAGGCCATTCTCCGGGACATCGGTGGAAGACATACCCGAATAGCGTATGCCGTCCGAAACCGTGGCGCGCCGCGTGCCGCCGACGTGGCCCTTAGGCAGCGGCTTAACCATGACCTCGGTGATCTCGTCGAATCTTGCTATCTCGCCATCCATCCTAAAGACCGTGATCCTGTCCTTCATCTCGCCGCGCGCCGTGATGATTGAGCGCAGCTTGTAGTTCCGATCCTCGGGGTCTTTCAGCTTTTCCTGCCATTCGGCCGCGTGGCTGATGCGGATGTCGAACAGATCCAGGTATACGGCCTGCGGGACGCAAGTGCTCATGAACGGTCGTCCGTCGTTGAGCTTCTTTTCGTGATGGATCGTGAATGGGTTGGCGAGGACGGCGCCTTCAAGCTTCGAGAAGTGAGACATGTAGAAAATATTCCCCAAGAGTTTTGGACGGTAATCAGGGACTACTTTTCCGGCAATCAGAATCCTGCCAGCGTTTGCGCCGCGCGTGTCAGCGCACACCGGCAACGCCTCGCCACTGAGCATGCCGTCACACGGACTCATAGCTCCCGCGACAATCTGCGCCTTCAGGATGCAAACGTCGACATGAATTCATACTGCCGAAAGCGTGTGCTACTGATCGACCTTTAATCGATAGGAAGACGCAGATGAGTTCGGTCAAGGAATACATGCACGAGCTTTGGTCGCAACGCGACGTCGAGGTCAACTTCCTTTGCCCTCACTGCAGGAACCCGACATCCGCGTGGCTCAAAGTCCCCGATCGACATCAATTCCGGCAGAAACCCAGCAACTGCTTGGCCGCGCGTCGGTTGTCGATGGTGACACCAATGAGATTGCCGGGCGGCGGATTAGGCTGAACGGTGTCGACGCGCCGGAGAGTTGGCAGGTGTGCCAGGACGGCGCCAGGAAGCCCTACCGTTGAGGTAAGGAAGCTGCGTTCGCGTTGGACGACTTCCTATCGAAATCGCGCCCGACCAGTTGTAAGGCGCACGACACGGACAGATACGGCCGCGTTGTTGCCGATTGCACTAGAGCGGACGGGACAAGCGTGAATTCCTGGCTGGTCCGACGTGGCTGGGTGATCGATTGGGTGCGATATTCGAACGGCGCGTTCAAAGCGGATCAGATTGCTGCCAAATCCGCACATGCGGGCATCTGGCGGGGGACCTTCGAACTTCCATGTGAAGCAAGGGCATCGAGATCAAAGCGGAAGGCAGCCTGCTGAGCCGCTGACTTCGGCAGGCGACGTTACGTCCCACCAACGCTCGAACAACGCGGTTAAAGCGAGTTCGCATGCAGGGTCTCGCCTTCCTTCGAAACGATAGTGGAACCGTACGGCTCGCGCGACGTGATCATGATCGCATCGTTCGATGCCGGCCGCGCGAGTTGCTGGGCCTCTTCCCACGGTGCCGACATCCAGACGTCCGTCTCCTCCTTTGTCAGCAGTAGGACAGGCATCGCCTTTTCGTGGATCGGCTTGACGACATCGTTCGGGTCAGTCGTGAGGAATCCGTAGAGATCGTCAGTCGTTAGTCCGTCCCTGACCTTCCGGACGCTCTCCCATCGTGGCACGTGGATGCCGGCGAAGAACATGAGCGGTTTGCTTTCGTCTCGGCCGAACCACGAATTGGGAATCTTTCCTCCCGGTTCCTGGCTAGCGGGATCTGGTTCGGCGAAGGTCGTGACGGGGACGATGCACCTGTGCTCGATGCCGAACCAGCGCTTCCAGTGCGGGAGATTGAGCTTCCGGATGTTGGTAACGCCCCTATCAGGCTCCATCCGGATGAGTTGGTCGAGGTCAACCGTTTCGCCCTTCGCTCTCCGTTTTGCGGCGCGGTCTTCGGCCGCCTTCTTTTGGACGAACAGCGGGGAGGGCAAGCCCCATCGCGCGTGGACGAGTTGCTTGCGGCCATCCATCGTATTCTGGACGATTGGACCCATCTGGTCCGGGTTCATTTGGTAGGCAGGCATCAGGTTGATCATGCTCTCGGCATCGATCGCCCATTTTCTGATCCAGTCCTTGTCTTCCATTCGGTATAGATTGCACATCAGCCACCTCACGGTCGTTTCGGGAAGGGAGCGTAACCGGCAGCTCGATGACTGCCAACCATGCCTCTCGCGAAAATTGGAAATGTCGCTGCTCTTCCAATTCTTGGCCTGACAAAAAATTTTCTGGAGCGATTGTCTGCAGTCTTGCCTACGCCGCTGATTCAATGAGGAAATCTTTTGAATCCCTAAAATAGTGAGACGAATTTCCTGGTTCTGCCTGTCTTGACGTCGCCGCTGGGAAGGAACATCCCGAGAACATCCGCTTTATGACATGAAGTCGTCCCCTATTCTCATCGCGATTTCGGAAGGATCTGCAAACGATGTCCGCTGCCCGCGAGCATGTTCTTGCTGACCTCCGCGAACGCATCGCTGCTCTCGACGGTAGAGTGGCGATGCGGGTCGGCTGTCTGCCGTTCGGCGTGCCCGAGATCGATTGCGTTCTACCGGGAGGCGGTCTCGCTCATGGCGCGCTGCATGAATTCGCAGGTGGAGGAACGGGCACTGTGGACGGTGCGGCCGCAGCTCTGTTCGCTGCCGGGATAGCTGCGCGCACGAAGGGACAGATTGCCTGGTGCCTGACAAGGCCCGATCTCTTCATGCCTGCGTTGGCGCAGGCCGGACTTCATCCCAAGCGGGTAGTCTTCGTCGAAGGCGACAAGGAGGAGGACGTTTTGGCATCCATGGAGGAGTGTCTATCCTACGGCGGCCTCGGGGCAGTCGTGGGCGAACTCGTCCGGCTGCCGATGACGGCTTCGCGCCGCCTACAGCTTGCCGCAGAGAAGACCGGAACAATGGCCATCGCCGTAAGGCGCTGGAGGCGTCAGACCGAGGCTAGCGACTTCGGCCAGCCAACCGCTTCGACCACTAGGTGGAGGGTCAGCGTGCTGCCATCGGAGGACCTTCCGGTTCCTGGGGTCGGTCGGGCAAGGTGGCTTTTGGAATTGATGAGATCGCGTGCGGGCGAGCGTGCTGAGTTTGAAATTGGAGCCTGCAATGACAAGGGTCGTATCCATCTATCTCCCGGATCTGGCCACCGATCGAGTACGTCGGACCGATCCTTCTATTCCGCCTGAGCAAGCGATCGCGGTCATCGCAAAGTCGGGGTCAAAGCGCTGGGTTTCCGCAGCCGACGATGCCGCAAGGAGGGCCGGAGTGCGCGCAGGCATGCCTGCCGCGAAGGCGCAGGCGATTTTCCGCAATTTGATGCTGGTCGATGCGGATCCTGCCGCCGACGCCGCTGCGCTTCGACGGATCGCGCTGTGGGCGCTGAGCGTCTACTCCCCGATCGTCGCCATTGATGGAATTGACGGTATCGTCATGGATACCGAGGGCGCCGACCATCTGCAGGGTGGCGAGGAGCCGATGCTCACTCGCGTCGCCAATCAGTTCCGCGCGAAGGGATTGACGGCCCGCGTCGCCGTGGCGGATACGCGGGGAGCAGCTCACGCCTGCGCACGTGCGATCAGTCGGGAGATCGTCATCGTGCCGCGTGGCGTTACCGTGAAGGCGGTTGAGAATCTGCCAGTATCGCTGTTGCGACTCCCGGAAAAGATCGTCGGTGATCTGCGGACGCTGGGCTTCCAGAGCGTCGGAGAGCTTGCGAACACCGCCCGCGCTCCGCTGGCGCTGCGGTTTGGTCCCGAGATCGGCAGGAGGCTGGATCAGATGTTCGGCCGCGTCTCCGAGCCCATCGATCCCATCCGTGATCCCGAACAGGTAGAGGTCTCGCGCGCTTTCGCCGAACCCATCGGAGCCGCCGAGACCATCGATAAGTATGTCGGACGTCTCGTCGTCCAGCTCGTCGGCGAGCTTCAGAAGAAGGGCCTCGGGGTCCGCCGCACCGACCTTATCGTCGAAAAGGTCGACGGCACCCGACAGGCGATCCGCGCCGGCACAGCCAAGCCAGCGCGCGATGTCACCTGGCTGACGAAACTTTTCAGGGATCGCACCGAGAAGATTGAGCCGGGGTTTGGGATCGAGAAGCTGACGCTCGTCGTCGTCATGTCGGAGCCGCTTGAAGAGGAGCAGAAGTCGTCTTCGCTTGTCGAGGAAGAGACGTCCGACATCACGCCGCTGATCGACATCTTGGGCAATCGCGGCCAGCGGGTCTACCGCGTCGCGCCCGTGGCATCGGATGTTCCGGAACGCAGCGTCGCCCGGACAGCTCCGGCGGTCGACGAGATCGAAGGGAGCTGGCTGCATCACTGGCGGCGACCCGTCCGGCTGCTGGATCGTCCCGATCATATCACGGCGATCGCACTGCTGCCCGATCATCCGCCACGCAGCATCACGTGGCGGGGAAGGAAGCATAACGTGAAACGGGCCGATGGGCCGGAGCGTGTCTTCGGAGAATGGTGGAAGCGCGACAGCGAGTTCGACGCCGTCCGCGACTATTTCGTCATCGAGAACGAGATTGGCGAGCGCTACTGGATCTTCCGGTCGGGGGACGGCATCGATCCCGAGACCGGATCCCACAAGTGGTTCATTCATGGAATCTTCGCATGAAGTACGCCGAGCTCCAGGTCACGACACATTTCAGCTTCCTTCGGGGCGCGAGCAGCGCCGATGAGCTGTTCGCGACCGCCAAGGAGCTTGGGATCGAGGCCGTGGGCGTCGTTGACCGCAACAGCCTCGCCGGGATCGTCCGCGCCCTGGAAGCCTCTCGCGCCACGGGTGTCCGACTTGTCGTCGGCTGTCGGCTCGACCTGCAGGACGGAATGTCGATCCTCGTCTACCCGACGAACCGGGGCGCATATTCCCGGTTGACCCGCCTGCTGACCCTTGGCAAGGGCAGGGGCGGCAAGAACAACTGCATCCTTCATCTCGACGATGTCGCGCTCTACGCCGAGGGCCTAATCGGAATCCTTGTGCCAGATCTTCCTGACGACACCTGCGCCGTCCAGCTCCGGAAGATGTCGGAGATCTTTGGCAACCGGGCCTATGTCTCGCTCGCTCTCCGCCGCCGGCCAAACGATCAGTTGCGCCTGCACGAGATTTCGAACCTCGCAGCGAAGTTCAAGGTTCGCACCGTGGTGACGAACGATGTGCTGTTTCACGAACCCAGCCGCCGCCAGCTCCAGGACGTGGTCACCTGCATCCGCAACAACACCACGATCGACGAGGTCGGTTTTGAGCGCGAGCGGCATGCCGACAGACACCTGAAGCCACCCGAGGAGATGGAACGCCTTTTCCCACGCTATCCGGAGGCGCTTGCCCGCACGATGGAGGTCGTGGAACGCTGCAAGTTCTCGCTGGAAGAGTTGACCTACCAGTATCCCGAGGAAGCCATCGTCCCGGACATGAGTGCCCAGCAGTCGCTCGAGCATTACGTCCGCGAATGCATCCCGATCCGATATCCCGAAGGCATGCCGCGGAAGGTGTTGCGAGCGGTGCGCCATGAACTCGACCTCATCAAGGAGATGAAGTACGCACCGTACTTCCTGACGGTCTTCAGCATCGTGAAGTTCGCCCGCTCGCAGGGCATCTTATGTCAGGGGCGGGGATCGGCTGCCAACAGCGCCATCTGCTACATCCTCGGGATCACGAGCATCGACCCGGAAACGAACGACCTGCTGTTCGAGCGCTTCGTCTCGAAGGAACGCGATGAACCACCTGACATCGACGTGGACTTTGAGCACGAGCGCCGCGAGCAGGTCATCCAGTGGATCTACAAGACCTACGGCACGGACAAGGCCGCTCTCTGCTCGACGGTGACCCGCTACCGGGCAAAAGGCGCAATCAGAGATGTCGGCAAAGCCCTCGGTTTGCCCGAGGACGTGATCAAGGCGCTGTCATCCGGGATGTGGTCGTGGTCCGAGGAACTGCCTGACCAGAACATCAGGGAACTTAACCTCAATCCCAGCGACCGTCGTCTTGCGCTGACCCTGAAGCTCGCCCGGCAGCTCATGGGAGCCCCCCGCCATCTTGGGCAGCACCCCGGCGGTTTCGTCCTCACTCATGACAGGCTGGACGATCTCGTTCCCATCGAACCCGCGACGATGAAGGACCGACAGATCATCGAGTGGGATAAGGATGACGTGGAGGCGCTCAAGTTCATGAAGGTGGACGTGCTCGCGCTCGGCATGCTGACGTGCATGAACAAAGCATTCGATCTGATCCGGGAGCATAAGGACGAGGATCTCGATCTTGCGAAGATCCCTCAGGAGGACGCGGCCACCTATGCGATGATCCGCAAGGCCGACACGCTCGGAACGTTTCAGATCGAAAGCCGGGCGCAGATGTCGATGCTGCCGCGTCTGAAGCCGGAGACCTTCTACGACCTCGTCATTCAGGTCGCAATTGTCCGGCCCGGCCCGATCCAAGGCAACATGGTGCATCCCTATCTTCGCCGGCGCGAGGGCAAGGAGAAGCCTGAATATCCAACTCCGGAACTGGAAGCGGTTCTCGGTAGGACGCTGGGTGTCCCGCTCTTTCAGGAGAGCGCCATGAAGGTCGCCATGGTCTGCGCCGGGTTCACGGGCGGCGAGGCCGACCAACTCAGGAAGAGCATGGCAACTTTCAAGTTCACGGGCGGCGTGTCCAGGTTCAAGGACAAGCTGGTATCGGGGATGATCAAAAATGGCTACTCATCAGAATTCGCGGAGAAGACATTCGGCCAGCTCGAAGGATTCGGATCATACGGATTCCCGGAAAGCCACGCGGCATCGTTCGCTCTCATCGCCTATGCGAGCAACTACGTGAAGTGTCACTTCCCCGATGTCTTCTGCGCGGCACTGCTGAACTCACAGCCGATGGGTTTTTATGCGGCGGCTCAGATCGTCGGCGACGCCAAAAATCACGGCGTAGAGGTCCGCCCGATCTGCATCAACAAATCCCGGTGGGACTGCACGCTCGAGCGCATCGGCGGTGGCGATCGTGATGCTGTCCGGCTCGGCATGCGAATGGTCAGGGGACTGGCGGTTGCCGATGCGGCGCGGATCGTTGCTGCCCGCATGAACGGGGAATTCGAAAGCGTCGATGACGTTTGGCGGCGGTCGAATGTGCCGACGGAGGCCCTCGACCAACTTGCCGAAGCAGATGCCTTCCTACCATCCCTCAAACTTCAGCGGCGCGATGCGATCTGGGCCATCAAAGCGCTGCGTGACGAGCCGCTACCACTGTTTGCTGCCGCTGCCGAGCGCGAGGCAAAGGTGATCCCGGAGCAGCAAGAGCCTGAAGTCCATCTGCGGCAGATGACCAAAGGACATAACGTCGTCCAAGACTACGGCCACGTTGGCCTGACGCTCCGCGACCATCCGATCACGTTCCTTCGCCGGGATCTGCAGAAACGAAACATCGTCACCTGCTCGGAGGCCATGAATGCGCGCGATGGTCGCTGGCTCATGGCCGCCGGCTTAGTCCTAGTCCGGCAGATGCCTGGCTCCGCGAAAGGAGTGATGTTCATCACGATCGAAGACGAAACTGGGCCCGCGAACATCGTCGTCTGGCCGTCGCTCTTTGAAAAGCGGCGCCGTGTCGTGCTCGGGTCTTCGATGATGGCCATCAATGGCCGGATACAGCGCGAGGGAGAGGTCGTCCATCTCGTCGCGCAGATGCTCTTCGACCTGTCTGGCGACCTGTCTGGTTTGGCCGACCGTGACAGCGAATTCAAGTTGCCGGCGGGCAGGGGAGACGAGTTCGCGCACGAATCCGCTGGAAGCCCCGATTCACGAGACAGGCCGAAGACAGTGCCGCAGGCGCGAGATATCTTTGTGCCGTTATGCCGAACTCGGCATAATCTGACTTATCCCGAGCCGGATACTATGCCGAGCGCATTCCCCAAAGCCCGAGATTTCCGGTAAACCAAGCTCACTGGCTCGACATAGTAGCTTGTCTCCGCAACTTCAACTTAGCGGAGACGACATAAATGACCGTACCTTCTTTCGCGGGGATGCAGTGCTGGAAGCTGATCGAAGACTGGCCGCATCGGCAAAGTGTGGATGCCCTCGTCCTATCAATGATGGATAAGGGCTACACTCGGGAGTCCATCATCCGATCTGTCCGGCTCGTTGGCGGTTTCATCAAGTTCCAGATCGATCACCACAAGGCAGAGCCTGGAAGGATCGAGCTTGCTGATTTCGGCCTTTTTATCGCCAGGCGAGTAGCTGAAGGGAAGCTTGAGAATGGCAATCGAGCGACGCTGCGACGGCTGCAGGTCGAGCTTGTCGCTGCTGGTGCCCTGTGCCCAGCGGCGGAGCCAGCGCACCACGCCGAGGCGGTCTTGGCTCTTTACCGCGCGGAACTCCGTCGCAGAGGCTATTCGAAGCAATCGATTTCTGGACACATGTGGTGTGCCCGTCGCTTTCTTTTGGGGGTCTGGGACGATCATTCAGATATTTCTCAACTCACGCACATCGAAGTGCGGGCCTATCTGACCAGAAGCTTTGCGGGTTGCTCAAGCAACAGCCTTGGAACCTGGTTCGGGCACATCCGGGTTTTGCTTCGATTCCTGCACAGTTCAGGACACATCGAGCAAAACCTATCTGCGGCAGTGCCGAGCCCGAGGAACCTGCGTTTCTCGACGTTGCCTGCATATATGAGCGTCGCGCAACTCGATGCCGTTTTGAAGAACTGCGATCTTTCCACGGTATCTGGACGCAGAGACCATGCCGTTCTCCTGCTGTTATCGAGGCTTGGGTTGCGTGCAAGCGAGGTGGCCCTTTTGTCGCTCGATGATATCGATTGGCAGTCCGGGCTCCTTCGGGTTCATGGCAAGGGCGGCAGGGTTGCGACCATGCCTTTACCGAGTGATGTCGGAGCGGCAATCGCGGATTACATCCTGAACGGGCGGCCGATATCCGGGTCCCGGACGATATTTCATAGGGTTGTAACCCCGTGCACGCCGTTCGCGACGGCGACGCCGGTCATTCTGATCGCTCGCAGGTCCCTAAAGCGGGCGGGGGTTACGGGCACCAGGTCTCACCATGCCCATATCTTCCGGCACACCTTTGCAACGGTTGCCGTTAGGTCGGGCGTGGGCATGACCGAACTTGCTCAGCTCCTTCGCCACAAGGACCCTAGCACCACCCGGATATATGCCAAGTTCGATATCGAGCGCCTTCGATCTCTTTCACGGCCATGGATAGGAGAAGTCCTATGATGGAGATGGCCGAAGCCCTTGAACAATACCTGACCCTGCGACGCTCGCTTGGGTTCAAGCTCCAGAGCCAGGAAAGCCGACTTCGCAATTTCGTGCGATATGCGGCAGCTCATGGGGAGCAGCGGATCACCGCAAAGATTGCAGTCGATTGGGCAGGCCACCAGTGTGGACCTGCGACGTGGTCATCGCGCCTGTCGACCGTCAGATCATTTGCCCGCCATGTTCAGGTGGTCGACCCCCTGACAGAGATACCGCCCTCTCAAATCTTTCCCCCACAACGAAGGCCTCGCCCATTCGTCTATTCTGACGAACAGATCGCTGATCTGATGAAGTCAATGATCGACCTTCATCCCGGAAGCTTCCGGGGGCCGACCTATCACTATTTCTTCGGTTTGCTGGCGTCGACCGGGCTTCGGTTCTCCGAGGCGGCGCGGTTGCTCCGGACGGACGCTGGTCTGGAAACGGGCACGTTGACGATCCGCGCGACGAAGTTCGGGAAGACCCGTATCGTCCCGTTGCACCCGAGCACGACGTTGGCGCTTCAACGATATGCGTCTATGCGAGACGAACAGCCGATCAGGCAGGCGAGCGACTACTTTTTCGTGGGAGATCGCGGGAAAGCTCTGATCCATGCCAACCCGCACTTTTCTTTCATCCTATGGACGCGTCGGGCGGGCCTGCGACAAGCGGACGAGCGTAGCGGCCCCCGTATACATGACCTTCGGCACACCTTCGCCGTTCGGACATTGCTCACCTGGTATCAGGCAGGCGAAGATATCGACCGACGCTTGCCGGAGCTATCGACTTATCTCGGGCACAATCATTCCGACGCGACCTACTGGTATCTGAGCGCCCATCCCGATCTCCTGGATGAAGCAAAGCGTCGACTGGAAGCCAAGTGGGAGGCCGTCCAATGACAAATCCTCTCCCAAGGCTGATCGAACGCTTTTTTACCCAGCGTCTTGCCCGCCAACGTAATGTCAGCCCACACACAATCGCCTCCTATCGGGATACATTTAAACTCTTCCTGAAGTTCGCCCATCGTCGAACCGGCAGGTATCCGTCCGATCTGCAATTGGATGACTTCAATGCGGAGCTGGTGGTAGCGTTCCTCGACGAGTTGGACCTGGAGCGCCATGCCAGTCCGGCGACCTTCAACCTTCGGCTGACGGCAATCCGGTGCTTCTTTCGCTTCCTAGCGTTCGAGGAGCCTGCCTATAGCGGCCAAATCCAGCGTGTCCTCGCGATACCAGGCAAGATCGGGGCGAAGCGCGAGGTCCAGTTTCTCACGAGGACAGAGATCGACGCAATTCTCGCTGCCCCAGACCGGAAGACCTGGCTCGGTCGCAGAGACCACCTCTTGCTGCTGACCGCCGTGCAAACAGGAATGCGCCTGTCCGAGCTGGTCGGGCTTGACCGGGCTGCGATCACGGTCGGGACCGCGGGATATATCCGTTGCTTCGGTAAGGGTCGTAAGGAGCGATGCACCCCGATCACCAAAGTCCTGAATGCCGCACTCACAAGGTGGTTGGATGAGCCGCCCATCGTAAATGGAATGATCCTGTTTCCGACCATTCACGGTGGCCGGATGAGCCCGGATGCAGTCCAATACCTTTTGGCGAAGTACGTACTGGCTGCGTCGAAGACCTGCACCTCGCTTCGCGCAAAGAGAATATCGCCCCATGTTCTTCGACACAGTGCGGCGATGGCACTGCTCGATGCGGGCGTCGACAGCACGGTTATCTCCTTGTGGCTCGGGCACGAATCCACCAAGTCGACACAGCCATATCTACACGCGCATCTGGCTATCAAGGAGGCCGCGCTCGCGAAGATCGAGCCTTTCCATGATTGTTCACCAGGTCGGTTCAGGGCCGGAGACGACCTGCTCTCCTTCCTGGAGAAGCTTTGACCTCTATTGGCCAGTAACATCGCGGCGACGGCCGCGATGTCAGTTAACCCGCAGGCACGCTTCCGAGGCTGGAGGACGTAGGATGTGACTGATCTTCAGGAGACCGCTGCAGCATCGATGGCAAGAATGCGCCAATTGCGGACGTCATTTTGTATTGCTACATTTCAGCGAGTTTAAATTTAAAGAGCGGCATTTTGGGGGAATATTTTCCAATAGAGGTTGGCCTTGTCATCCGCGCCACAGCAAGCGATCTCCATTCGTTTAATTGGGCAACCAATCAGACAATCCAGTGCTACTTTCTACAGCGACGATGCCAAGCATCTGCTGCAGGTTACGTTTGCCGGTCCCTGCATTGTCCGGCTTGTAGATGAATTTCCTTTGAGTACGGAGTACGAGGACGGTCCCGACAAAGGGCTGGTGAGTGAGCATTTTGCTTATCGTGTCGAGGGAGCGACGTTCTACAAGTCCCAATCAGAAATTTGGAAATCCACAGTCGGCTCCCATTTCGGTCCTGTGTGTCACTATCGTTTCGTTACTGGCAACACTTGCTTAGACGTCGTTAGTCCAGCGGAACCAGTATTCAGCATAATTGCTGCAGAAGCCAAAAGCTGAACGCTTATCTGGAATTAACGCCCGCAATGGGCCGAATCCTGCCTTTCAGTGCGAGATATTATGCCGAGCTTGCCAGGCGCTTCACCTGAAATCTCGAGCTTTGGGGAATGCGCTCGGCATAGTATCCGGCTCGGGATAAGTCAGAGATCTGCATATCGACACGCTCAGGGTGAAGAGCAGGAACTTCCACTAAGGCGACAGATCGTGCGAGTATGCGATCTAAGGCCGCTGTAAGGCGCCACTTAGGGAGTTCAGAGCCGGCCGCGCGCTTGACGTTACCGAAGCAGACCTTCGCTGCCGAACTCGTCCCACCCTCTCAAGCCGTGCGCAGCATCTTCAGCCTGGGGATCAGCTTCTTTCACTTCCTGTTTTTTCTTCAATGAACGCGTCAGCTTCGCCTGGTAGGCGGCGCGCCTCCGGTTTTCTGCTTTCGCCGACGCGTCTTCCTCGCGCCATTCATCCACGGCCCCGCGATTGAGCAGGTCTTCGACGACCCGCGGATCGAATACGTGGAAAGTGATCCGCCGCGCTCGGCCCTGAAGCCTGACGGTTCGAGTTCCAGCGCTTGGAAGACGCCCGTCCTCCAACCAGCGCTTCCTTTCAGAGGAGTTTATTCCCAGAATGTCCTCGATCTCGCGCGGGATGATCGGAAGGTCAGCTATGCCCTGTAGGGATTCGGAGACAATCGAAGAGGTCGCGCGAAACGCTGTCTTCGAAGTTTCCGGCATGACGAGAGTAAGTTCGCCCGACTGGATATCCAGCGACTTCCTGACCGCGGGAGCCAGGCGAGACCGTATTTCCTGCAGGATTCCCTTCACCCTGACAGCCGATCCAAGCGTCGCCTCCACCGGGAGCGACCACTCTTTGATCAGCTCAGGATCATCGCTATGCGCTTTTGTCTTCGTCTTGGGCATACTGGAGCAAATGGCATCGGGAGGGGCGAGCGTCAACGGGCTGCCTGTCATGGATGGCTGATAATCAGTGCCGGGTATCTAGCAGGGGCAGATCGTCGTCGAAATTGCCATTGCTGGCGGCATCGTAGGTGTTCACGCTCCGACCACCGCCTCGGGTACCGAACGCCGTTAACTGTACCATGATGGCGCGTGCGCGTTCGACCGCAGCCTCCTCATCGATATAGGCGGCATCGGCCACATGGACGGTAACGGCATCGCCGTCGTCACCAATGAAGTCAACGCGCCAACCGCCGTCTTCATGGGCAACTTTGGTGTTCGTCAAATGCATGCGATCACCTTGCCTTCCGGCCTTTTAGATCCGCTTCGAGGCTCTTCCGGAGAGCGTCCATGATGTTGATGACGTTGGACTTCGATGCAATCTCGGATGCCTTACCCTTGACCGCTTTCTTTGGCTTCAGCGCCTTCCTCTTCTCCTCGATGAGCTTGAGCAGGCTGGTCTGGATAGGATCGCTGGCCATCTCCGGCGACCAGTGCGCCGACCTCTGCTTGATGAGCTTCTGGACGAGAGGAACGAGGTCAGGATCCGCCTTATCGTCGATATCTTCGAAGTACGAATCCTCTGGCCGCACCTCGTCGCCGAACCGCAGGCTCCAAAGAACGATGCCTTCATCATGCGGTTCCAGGATGACGGCGCGTTCGCGGCGGCCGATCACTAGCTTCGAGACGCCGGATACCTTCTCCACCTTCATGGCGTCGCGGATGACAGCAAACGCTTCATTGCCGACCGGGTCGTCAGGCATGAGGTAATGGGGCTTCTCGAGATAGGTCCACTCGATGGAGTCTGCGGGCACGAACTTTTCGATGTCGATCGTCTTCACCGTGTCCAGTGCGACCCGGTCGAGATCGTCGTCCGTCAGGATGACATAGTCATTCTCGCCGCGCGCGTAGCCCTTTGCCTCGTTTCCGTCCTTGACGGGCTTCCCGGTTACGGAATCGACGTATTGCGAAACCACTCGGTTCCCGGTCGACTTGTTCAGCGTATGGAAGCGAACTTTCTCGGACTCCGACGTCGCCGGGGTCATCGCAACGGGGCATGTGACCAACGACAGCTTCAGATACCCCTTCCAATAGTAGCGAGGTGCCATGATCCCGGTCTCCCGTTAGCTTGCCTTGCGACGCGGAGCAGCTCCGGAAGGGGCGGCTTTCGAGGCTACTCCGCGCGCGGCGCGCTCCCGACCAATGCCTTTGTTGGCGTTGGCGGCAGTGCGTTTCGGCTTGTTGTCTGCGGCCTGGAGCAGCCCGGCGCTCTCGCGAAGGGCGGCCAGCAGATCGTTCGGCTTCGAAATCTCGACCTTTTCCGGTTTTGGAAGCGCCCTGCCTTCTAACTTGGCCTTCACGAGCTCGGCCAAGGCGGCCTCGTAGCGGTCGTCAAATGTCGCAGGATCGAACTCGCCTCTCTTTGTTGAAATGATGTGCTTTGCGAGGTCGAGCATCTCGCCTTCGATCTTCAGCTTCGGCATCTCCTCGAAAGCCTTTTTCGAGGAGCGGACTTCGTAGTCGTAGTTGAGCGTGGTGGCGATCAAGCCTTTGCCGTGGGGGCGTATGAGCACCGTCCGGACTCGCCGGAAGAGGACGGCACGCGCGATTGCCGCCACCTTGGACCTCTTCATGGCCTCGCGGAGAGCGACGAAGGCGTCGGCGTTCATCTTATCCGGTGTGACGTAGTACGGCTTGTCGAAGAAAATGTCGTCGATCTCGCTGCAGGGGATGAACGCCTGCACTTCCAGCGTCTTGTTGCTTTCCGGGATCGTCGAGGCCACTTCCTCAGGATCGATTATGATGTACTGCCCGTTGTCGATCTCGAAACCCTTCGTCTGGGCCTCGCGCTCGACGCGCTCCTCGGTCTCGCTATCGATGTAGACGCGGTTGACCCGGTTGCCCGTCTTCGCATTGATCGTGTTGAATGTGATGCGCTCAGACGTGCTGGCGGCGGTGTAGAGCGCCACGCCGCAGCTTACCTCGCCGAACCGTAAGAAGCCCTTCCACTGGGCCCGATGTCCCGATGCCATGGATGCACCCTCCGAATCACTTAGGTCGCGATTCAAAGACGTGTCAAAGCGATTCGTTCCGACATGAGACGAATCATTTTTCAATGAGTTAGGGGTTCTTTTTAAGGTAGTGAGTTGTCTCTCTGTCTGGTTGCACGAAGGATTGTTGATAAAGGCAATGATCGCAGAAAACAGCACCATCGCTGAGATGGCCGGCCACCAGCAGCCTCCGGTCAACCACGTCGCCGTGTTCCTGGGAACTACCAGAATCCCTGCGAGTTTCTTCTGCGATTCATAATCGAAGGAGAAGCTCAATGGCACAGTCATCCCGCGGACGCGCTCAGGATCGCGCGAAAGTCGCAGCAGGGCAGGACCACGAGGTCAAGCACGAAGCCAAGAAGGAAGGTGTCTCGAAGGATACCGTCAAAAAGGCGATCAAGAACGCAGGCAACTCCCGAAAGAAGGTGGAAGCCGAAATCGGCCGCCACTAGACTGCCAAAGTTCAGCTCTGCTTCACTCGTGTCTGGCCCTTTAAAAGGGGCCGGACACCCAGAGACTGTAAACTGCTATGCCCTGAGCGAAATCTTGCGGCGACTCATCCGGTTGGCTAGCTTGTCCATGCTCGCGCCGTCGCGCCGTTGCATTGGCTGCTTCGCTGCCGCAACATATCCCCGAGCATGCTTCCGCTGACCTGAAAAGGATCCGACATGCTTGCTGAACCTCATACGACACCGGAAACAAACCCCGTCGACGCAGCCATGGCCTGGCACGGAGGTGATCCGCGGGCGACAATCGATGCTCTGCTCAGGGATCGCGAACGACTGTGCGAACAGCTTGCCATCGCTCGGGCATGCATTAGTAGGGGCTACACGCGCGGGTGGCAGCCCGGCGGTAATCTTGGGGGATGATGACGATTACTGCGGAGGGGAGCAGCGTTCCAGGATCCGTTGCAGAACTGGTGAGGGCGGCGAACGAAGTCGAGCGCCTGCCTGCCGGCGAAATCGAGAGCTTGTTGCTTCGTGCGGCGACCGCCGTGCGCGATCTGCGTGAAGAAGCTGGCATCCCTGGAAGTGGTACCGAACGCGATGCAATCGTCCGTTTGGACATCGCCGCAAATGGCGTCGCGACACTTTCGAATGCGAACGTCTCGGCAATCCTTCGCGAAGCGGCTGACATGGTCCGGACGCTATGGATCGTAATCGACAGCGGGACGATTGTCAGCTTGACGCGGTCAGGGTCGAGGAACAGCGATAGTTCATGATCGGCGACGCTGGCCGCGACGTTTCCCAACCAGATGTCCGTTGCCCGCCTAGGCGACTTCTCGTACTCTCATCAACGTGCCGAGTGTAAATGGCCATTCTCTTCAAGACAACGATCAGCGAAAACTCCGCGTTCGAGAGGATTGAACAGGCGCTGTCAGGCGCCCACCAATATGACGGCTACCTCAATGCGGTCAGCGATGGGGGCGAGACTGCACTTTCCTGGGGGCCGGCAATGCATGCCGGAGAGTTCAAGTCAGAGGTCAGCGAAATCCTCCGGCAGACCTGGGACGTTGCCCGTTTCTGGGTCATCTACGAGCGCCGCGAAGACCGGAAGGATCCGGACGCCACGGACATCCGGAACGCGGCCTTCCGCCTGACCCGCGGATATAGCGGTGTTGTCGTCGTTACGCTCAGCCTTCTCGGCAAGCGCGACAGTGCCAACGACCTGGAGCTAGTGTTCGTTTGCTTTGAGCAGGATTTTCACAGGAGGAACTTTCGCGTGCGCTACGAGGGGAAGCCGATCCCAAACCAGGATTGATGCTTCACGGACACGTGTGGCTCACGTGTGCGACAGTTTGCGTTGAACTTGAAGGTTAGGGCAGGGGCAGACATTGAAGGGCATCTTCGACACCAAGCGTGATTCCGGCTATGACGATGAAATCGCGTTCCGATACCACTTTCCCAAGGCGTACCGCGCCGTCGCTGAGACATTGGTCGGCGGCCGGATCGTCTATCGGGAGCCACAGCGGAACGGTGGACGTCGAGCTTACGTGGCCACCGCCAGAGTGGTGGCCATCGAACAGGACTCTGCCAATCCCGGCCATGCCTACGCCGTGATGGCTGAATACCAGGAGTTCGATAAGCCAGTGCCGTTCGTGCGCGACGGGCGTTATTGGGAAACATCCCTGTCGTCGATTCCGGATCGCACCCGCGTCGGCGCATTTCTTCAAGGCAAATCAATCCGAACAATTCCTCAGGAGGACTTTGCGGCGATCGTGCGAGCTGGGCTCGTGGAAACTTTGATGCCCGACAACGCCATCAGATTGGAACTTGATCCGCAGCACGTCGATGGTCCAACGCGGGAACTTCTCAATCTTCCGCTCGAGGAACAGGAGCGCCGGATCGACCAGATCCTGATGAACCGCAAGATCCGAGAAGCCAGCTTCCGACGCAAGGTGTGCGACGCCTACGACAGCCGATGTGCGATTACGGGGTTGAGGATCGTCAACGGCGGCGGCAAATCGGAGGCGCAAGCCGCCCACATATGGTCGGTGGCGGACGGTGGGCCGGACGTCGTTCAGAACGGAATTGCTCTTTCCGCGACCGTCCACTGGCTGTTCGACAGGCATCTGATTTCGCTGACTGACGACTACCGGATCCTCGTTTCACACAACAAGGTCCCGTTGGAGCTCAGGACGCTGTTCGCGAAGCAGATGGATCGAATCCATTTGCCTGCCGACGACAAGTTGTGGCCTCATCCGGCTTATGTTGCGCGGCATCGAGAAAGGTTTAGTTCGGTGTGAGGCAACCTGCGCTCATCGCCGAAGCTGGTTCTACCGTGATGCAGGCGGGTAGCACAGTTTTAGAAGAGACAAGTCCTTTATGCTCATCGGGGCTGTTCGACGTCTGCGCGGCGCGTTTAGGCCGTTGACTTTCTGAAATGTGTTCCCTATATGTTCCAAAATGGCACACGAGTTTCGAATATCCACCATCCGTTGAACTGAACGCTGCTTACGCGGCCGGTATCATCGTGTGTTGGATTTTCGAACATGGAAAAGCATGCTGCTGACCACTCCGTTCTCGACGCTGCCTTTCGTGAAGCGTCGCTAAAAACCTTCTTTCCCCTATCAACCGTCCGCTGCCCTGATCGACCTGCGTTCAGGAACCAGATCGCTCGCGATCTTGGCTGCCTGCTGGATGTGGACGATACGGTCGTCGCCTGGTCCTGCCTTTGCTTCGGCGCCCACGTCGAGGACCGGGTACATGTGGTCGATTTCATGGTCGACCATTTCGATGGAACACGTGAGTTTCTGGACGTCGCCGAGTTCTTCGGAGACCCCGCGGTAACGGAGACGCTCGCCTGTATGAAGCGGCGACACCGGTTCGTTACCCTGGGTGAAATCTATTCCGGACATCGGCTTCAGAATGCCAGGGATCTGCTTCGTTATGCACGGCATCGCACGCCCCTCAACGATCGCGTACGACTGCTCGCCGCATTGGACGAGGCCGGGTCCATGACGATCGGCGAAACGTTCCACCTTTTCCGAGAGGTGCCGCCTCTGACGGCGATCGCCTGGATGACGCTTCACCGGTTCATTTGCGTCGATTTGGACGAGGCGCTGATCGGGCCTGAAACCATGATCCGCCGTCACAGCAACGAGGTGGCGCGATGAACTTGCCCCGCTCCGCTACTATGACCGCTGCAAGCGCAACCTACGGCGTCGCGCTGAAGGCTGCGATGAGGCTCGGAGGCGCCTTCCGGAAAAGGGTGAGCACCCGGCAGACCGTGGTCATCTTGAGGTTGCCTTCGAACGCAGATGTAAGAGGCTATGAAACCGCGGCGGCGCTGCTGGTTAAGCGCACTCCCGAACTCGCTGGTTTCCTGGTTTTCAGAGCAGACGTCACGCGTAGGGGCGTTCTCGACGTCAGGAACCTGGAAGACGCTCTCGACATCGGTCGTCCTGTCATCTTCCTGTGGCCCTCCGCTTTGAAGGTGCCCACCCACATCGTTGCCGCTGCGGACATGCTCGTGGACGTGCATCCAGTCCGGCCGTACCATCTCGTTTCCGCGGTCAGGCAAGTCGAAGGACGGACGTTGGATATCGGCCAGGCGGCCAAGCTTCTTGAATACCCTCTCGCGTCGGTGTTCGCCTCGCTGCGCGCCGGACGTCCCGTCGACTTGGTTCTGGAGCGTCTTGAGGCGTCCCGCCCCGCGCCTGGTTCGCCACCTTCGGGTCCGGGCCTCGACCAGCTCGAGGGCTACGGGGAGGCCCGAGATTGGGGACTGTCGTTGGCGGAGGATCTTCGAGCTTGGGGCAGGGGTGAAATCCAATGGTCGGAGGTCGACCGAGGCATTTTGGTCAGCGGGCCTCCGGGATCGGGGAAGACGCTGTTCGCCTCGGCGCTGGCGCGTACCTGTGGCATCGAGGTCGTGGCGACGTCCGTTAGTCGTTGGCAGTCGATGGGACACCTTGGAGATATGCTGGGGGCCATGCGGAAGAGTTTTCACGAGGCTGCTGCAAAGAAGCCGTGCATTCTTTTTCTCGACGAACTCGACAGCATCGGTGACAGGGCAGCGTTCAGGGGCCACAACGCCGAATACTCGACCCAGGTCGTAAACGGCCTGTTGGAGCTTGTCGACGGACATGATCGTCTTGAGGGCGTCGTGGTGGTGGGAGCAACGAACCATCCCGAGAAAATCGACCCGGCTCTCTTGAGGGCTGGCCGGTTGGATCGGCATGTCGCCATCCTCCTTCCGAATGCCGAAACAAGACGATCGCTGTGCCGGCAATATATTCGCGATGACATGACCGAGACCGATCTCGAAACGCTCGTCCATGCCACCGCCGGATTCAGCGGCGCTGACTTTGAACGGATCGGACGTGATATCCGGCGGCGGGCGAGAAGGGGCCGAACTGAGATCACGGTCGGCCTGGCTTTGTCAGTGTTGCCGCCCTTGCTGAAAATCGAAGGGGAGCGGCGGCGAACGGTGGCTGTGCACGAGGCAGGCCACGCAGTCGTCGGTATCCAAGTCGCGGTCGGAAGGTTGGATTCCATCGTGGTCGCCCGCGACGTCCCTAGGGCCGGAGCGGCCGCGGGTTTCGTTCACTTCGTTCTACCTAGCGACGTCGAGCGGGACAGACAAACGTTCTTGAGCCAGATCGCGATGCTGCTGGGAGGAAGGCTGGCCGAAGAGGTCATTCTCGGATCCGCCTTCGAAGGATCCGGCGGCGAGGGATCCGATATCCACAAGGCGACCGACCTCGCAACCACGATGGAGGTCCAACTCGGCATGGGCGAGACGTTAGGATACTTCCAAGCACGTTCTTCCGCAGACTTGGACGAAATTCGTCGTCGAATTCCTGCCGTACGTGAGCGCGTGGAAAAGGTTCTTCTCAAGCAGTGGAAGCGCGCGAGAGCCATTGTCGAGGAGCATGCCGACATCATCGAACTGGTGGCGTCACAGCTCGCGGCGACTGGACGTCTGGAAGGGGCGGAAGTCGCACGGATGCTGTCGATGAAAGGGCAGGAGAGGAAGCCATGACGGATGTACAAGAGGCTTCCTGGAAGCTCGTCGTAAAGGGCCTGAAGTGCAAGGCGGTTGTCGGCCGAAAGGAGTTGATCGCCCAAGTGCTGAAGGACGTCGGCGGTGACGCCGCTACCGTTCGACGCGCGAGGAGGTTTCTGCTGACGATGTCGGTAGACGCGCTCACCGGAACGCCACGGTTTATCGACGTTCATGGAGAGGGCGAAGTCTGTTTGATCTCGTTCACCGATCTTCTTGAAATCCTCGCCGACCCTCCGCCAACCTTGGCGGAGGTGATGGGGCGTCGCACGCAGTGATACTCCTTAAGGAAGAAACCGATTTCGTTGGCCTAGCTACGAAGGGGGCCGTTGAGTCATTTCGGCCCTTCGCACCAACCATCAGATCCAGAAGCCTACGCCGGTGTCACCATTTTCGAATGAAGGGACGGGACGATGGGCGGAGCGTCGACAAGAAGCCGCATAGATGGATCGTCGACGCAGCCTCGCGCTAGGATGACAGAGTAGTCGAAATCCTTCCCAGTCAGCGCCGACCTTGTGGCGAGCCCAATGGCATGACCGATCACGGGCGGCACCGCATTTCCGACCTGACGAGCGCTCGCGTCCTTGCCGCCGACGAAATCCCAGTAATCCGGAAATCCCTGAAGTCGCGCACGCATTCGAAGAGTAAGTTGAGGAAGGAAGCCGGGGCCGGCCAAGTCAGCCTGCTGTTGCGTTGGCGCGGCGTCTGCGACGGTGGCGATATCGATGCCCTTTGCAGCCCAGCGTGCAGCTTCCTTCTCGCGCGAACCTCCCTTACGCCCGACCACGGTCGAGGCCAACGCGCCCCGCTTCTCGACGCCGTCGCGAACGACTACATGATTGCGGCGGGCTTCCGCCCATTCCTTGGCGCCTGTCCAGCCATTGGCGGTCATCAAGTCTTCAAGAACGTCTCCCAGGTTGGAGCGCCAATGAGGGAAGGTCGGCGGAGCTCGGAAGGCGCCCATAGCTGCTTGGCGCATTCCAACGAATAGCATCCGAGTCCGCTCTTGGGCGACGCCATACTCTTCCGCTTCCATGCGTAGGATTTGAACCGCATAGCCAGACTTCTTCAACTGCTTCAAGAAGTTGCCAAGGTGGTCCGCATGTCTGGCGTTCAGGAGCCCGGCTACGTTTTCGAAAACGAAAGCCTGTGGGAGGATCTCCCTGACCGCACGGGCGCCTTCAAGAAGCAGATCTCTAGGATCGTCTTTTCCCAAGCCCTTGCCATCGATCGAGTAGGGCTGGCAAGGCAGACCTCCGGCCAGAAGGTCGACGCCCATCGACCTGTAGGGAGTGAAATCCACTTGACGGATATCGCTTTCGACGACGTTCCACAGGGGTCTGTTCAGCCGCAGCGTAGCGGCGGCGTGCTTGTCCAACTCGAAAAGCGCGAGGGGGTGAAACCCTGCTTCTTCCAGACCTAGAGACATTCCACCCGCGCCTGCGCACAATTCGACCACGTTCAGCTTTCCAGTGGGTAGAGAGGTGAGCGGCGCCGGCTCTGCGATGACGACGTCGAACGAGATCGGCGCGATGGTGGACGTAATTGGCTGAATGCATCCCTGGAAGTGCGTCGCCCATTGCGCTTCAAGGCTGGATCTGTCGAGAGCCATCCCGAAATCCCCGCCGAAGCGCCCTTCGGCCAGAGCCCTGATCGCCGCGTAGGCGAGCGACAGACCACGTTCGCCCCCATGCATCGGCAGTCTGAAGATGTCCGCGAGCGGAAGGTCGTGCGAGCCATATGCAGATACGAAGTTGGGAAGCAGAGCTTTCGCCAAGGTTTGGATGCGCGCGTGGGCGATCAAGCGGTCCTCGTCAGCCATGTCCTTCGGGCGATATGCATGGAGGAGAGAGGAGTTCGGCTGCAGCCTTATCGACGGCGCGAGTGGCTTCGAGCGCTCTTCGTCGCGCGGACCTTGCCGAGCTCCGGAAGCCCGAGGATACCGACTGCTCGGCGAACGTCCTCTTCCGGTTTCGAAGATTGGCACGAATGGCCGAGACATCCCGCGACCCCATCGTGGCCCCACCGGCAATCCGGGATATGACCTCGGTTCGCGTTTCGTCGTCTGCCGAAGCCAACGCTTTCAGAACCGGAAACTGGATGCGTGCTTCGCGTAGCAACGCCTCAGAACCCTTCAAGTTCTTATTGACCTTCAGAAATGTGCCTGCTTCGGCTACATCCATTTCGCAGCCGGCATGAAGGAAGATAACGATTTCCTTCGGCGACAAATACTCATGCAGCCCTTCGATCTCGTCCGCCATCTTGAATAGCCGGTCAGATATCTGCTTTTGCAGGCTACGGATCGCCTTCTTCGCCCTACTGAGGGCTTCGTTTTTCAAATCAGTCATGGTGCAACGTCTCGTATGCAAAATCGGACGTTTGATAACGGTACATATGTTGCGGGAGGGGCAAAATGGCCGTTAAAATTGTTTGCAACTTCAAATTTTCAGCTTCGTCAGCTTCTCTCGGCGGCCGCGCTCGGGTCGCTGTAGATTTCCGCGCCGCTGTACCGAAGAACATCGTAGTCGTTCAGAACCAGATTTCGATCGCGAACCCGATCTCTGGTGAAGGCTTCGGGACTAATATGAAAGTCGCGGCCATCGCATTCGACCACCATTCTCGGGTGCGCTTGGCATCCACCTCAGGAAGTCGGGCCGATGTGGGATATCGCCGCAATAAATTGTCCGCTGAACGAAGCAAAAGACATGATGGTCGCACACGTAGAATGGGAAGCGATCGTATGCGTCGCAGCGGTCCTGTTCGGACAGCCTACCTTTAGAGACTTGCTAAGACCGGCACGCTGGTACGTCCACGTCGATTTTCCAGACCGAACCGGCGGGCCTTTCACCGAGGCCCTTCAGCAGCGCCGCTGACCTAGCCGGAACTTGCCGCGCCACGGCGGCGACTGAGATATGGTTCCCTAGGTAGCACAAGCTCGGCCGGTGAGGGCTAGTCGTGCTCGCCCCTGAAGTTTCCCCGACTACGAACGAACTGATCCGGCTCCTTTTCGACAGCATTCGTCACTCTCAGAATGCCTTCCAGACTTATCGTAGCCGACACGTGCCATCTGTTCCTCCTCCGCTCGTTTGGGACGGCAGGATCGCCGCTCCAGATGTTGTCCGGTCTGCCCCGTTATGATGATGTCGCCGCAGCACGAAGGTCCATCAAGTTCGTTTCGCCGGTCAGGAAGTCGCCGGACTTTTGGATGAACGCGAGAGACACTTCGCGCAGTTCGCAATACTTGCGGCGGAACGCCTCGAACGATCCTTCTATGTCGTCGGCATCCAGGGATCTGACGACGGCTTTGACGACCTGCTTCCCCGTCCAGAGGATGCCGTCTTCGTCGGCGACGGTACTCACCTCGATTGGAACGAAGAAGCCAATCCAGTTTCCTAGGATGTTGGCTGGACAGACAAGAGCTCCTCGGTCGCCGGGCAGGTCGGGCGGCACGTCTCCGGCGCTTCGGCACTGGAAGGTCGCGTTGACGTCCTTCAGCAATCTGGCGATCAGCCCGATGTTCTTTCCTTGGAGCAGGAGTTCAGAAAGAGTGAAGCTCATATCGCTCAGTCTGGCTGCAGCGGAGATCGTCTGCAGGCGTTCAAGTAGCTTGAGAAATCTTCTTTCCTGCCTGGTGTCGAACACCATATCCGCGTCAGAGACGTCGAACTGTATCGTTCCGGCGAGGCCGTCGGCGGCGAACATCAGGGAGAACTCGGCCCTTCCGAGGACCAGACCGAGCTCGATGAATCCTACCCAGTCATTTAGGGTATGCCGGGTTCCGGGACCGTACTCCTGAGCCTGCGTGAAGACCCAAGTCTTCGACCTAATGACGAAGTCGCCGTACGGCGTCCGTGCCATCAGGGCCGGCGGTACCCCTTCGAATATGTTCTCGGGCACGACCGTGAAGTTCGACTGAAGAACCACTCGGCGCGGTTCGTCGGCGGCGAAGGTGTGGATCGCCGTCGAGCCCGTGAGGTGGGCGCTCGGCAGAAACTCGATAGTGGCGTTTTTGATCGTATCCCAGGGCAGGTCGATGTTGAACCGACGCTCGGTAATGGCTACGTCGCTGATGTCGAGTGGCTTCAACCCAAGCAGACTCTCGGTGATGTCGTCGGGAGCATGTGGCAGCGAGAACTTCATGTTATAGCGATTGGGCTCGAATCCGAGCTCTTCCAGTTGCCGTCGCTTTTCCGCAGCGTAGCCGAGCATGCCGCCTCCCGCGAATCCCGCGAAGGCAGCGTAGACGTCCGGCGCCTTACGCTCGACGCGGTCGCGAGGAGCAAGCTTGAAGGAAATCGTTCGCTCGTGCAGTCGCGGAGCATTCAACTTCGAGGCCTGGCGCAGTGCCTTGAGAATTCGACCAAGCTGTACGTGGGCCAGGTGGACAAGGTGTAGATCGACGATCTCGTCCTGATCGTCGATTCGCAATATGGCGACGGCGGCTGGCCGCGTATCCTTTGCGAGGCGCTCCGCGACCGATAACGAAAGCCGGGCAGTATCGTTTTTAGCGAGGATCGTCTTTACCTGGACGACGATCTGGATGGGAGGAGGCCGCCTGTCCATCGAGACGAAGCCGCCGGATTCGGCAAGCTGAAATTCGACGACGAAGTCCTTTCCAGTCCTATCAGGATCGACCTTGCTGCAATGAAGCTTGGCCTTTCTGCACAGGGTCCTGAATTCGCCCTCGCCAAGATCGCCGATCCGATCAAGTTCCTCTCCTTGGGGAGTCATTCTCGCCACCGGTCAGTCCTTATCATCGTCGTATTCGATCTCTCGCAACGCCCTTGTCGCGTCAGCACGGCGCTTTTCGGAAAGAATTTCGTGGTCCATCTCCGCCAACTGCTGTCTGGCGAACCGCGCGACCGTCTCGTCCTCCCCTAGCCAAGGCTCGAGAAGCGTCTTCTTGCTTCTGATATTTTCTACGAAACCGAATTCTCCGTGGACGACGCCGGTGTTTCGAATGCTTCTTGCCACGCCATCCTTGACGTCCTCGTCGTCGGGGAACGTCCGGAGCAGTTCCTTGAGGATCCCATGGGTCTCTGCTTCCCCATGGTAGTTCTGCATCACGGCGACGACGAATTTCGCGTCCTCGGGCCGCCCCTTCGCGACCTCGGACAGAAGAGTCGCCGCGAATGCTTCGGTCATCTTGGGGAAGGCGGCCGTCAGCACCCGACCACCATAGTAGCTAAACAGGGTGGATGTCTTATCGAACCACGCTCGGACCTTGGCGACTGCGAGGGCTGCGTCCGAAGAGAGCGTGACGACGAGGCGGTGAAAGCGGTGCGGAGCTGCTTTGTACCTCGTTCCCTCAATGCCCTCCTTTGGGTGGTCGAGCCGGCGGCCCAGGTAGTCCCACACGCAATCCAGATGCGTCTCCCCCACATAGGAGAGGACGCGATCGACGTCGGATGTCACTTCCGGGAATTCGAGCAGGCTGTCGAGGATCAATCCTGCATCGCCTCGTTCGAGTTCCTCGAAGAACCGCGTCCTGTGCGGCATAAACGAGATCCTCACCCACCGAGGATCGCTCGCGGCAATGAGATGGCGGATCGCAGGACGGAAGAAGTCGTCATGGGAGGGCGTGCCATCGGGGAAATTCCGCATAGCGAAAAGCAAGCATTCGGCGACGGCTGCCCGATCGTCGTCCTCGATAGCGCGATGGAGTAGCCGCGTCAGCGTGTCGACATCCTCCGGCTTGGAGCTAGTCCAGTGCGCAGCTATCGACCAGAGGTGGCCGCGCTCTGACAAGAAGCGCTCAAGGATTCGTCGGTACACCGTTTGATCCTCCGCCTTGAATAGTCCGTTGAGGAACGGTGCAAGGAATCGCAGCAGATCACCGTTGCAGTTGTCCAGCATGAAATTTGCGATGTTTGGTTTCCGTTGCGACAGGCAGCCAAGGAACGTGACCAGCCTGGGGAACGTCGCGACGTCGTTCGACCTTGTCGCCGCACAGCGCTCGAGGAACGCGAGCCAGTCGGTCTGCGTTTCCGGAACGGCTTCGGCCAGCATCAATTCGAGCTGCTCGTCCCTGTAGGTCTCGACACGGTCATGATCGTATTCGCGATCGTCCCATTGCCAGGGCATGACGCCCTCGAACCCCACGAGCACCTTGTACCGCTCGTAGGTTCGGTCCGCGTTGAAGCGGTCCCGCAACAAAAGGATGGCATTCTTTAGCGCGGCAGCCTGAGTTCGGCATTCGAATGGGTCAGCCTCGGCGGCCAGCCATTCCGAGGCGCGATAGTAGTCGTATAGGGCGGCGTGCTCTATGGTTTCCCGAAGCTCGTACGACAGGTGATCGGCCCGTTCCGCGAAGAACTCGACTATCCTCAGATTGTCGGTCAGACTTTCCCGGACGAATTCCCCGCTGGGGCCGTTCCGGCCCGACCGGGTGGCATTCTGCAAGGCATGGAAGACCTCACGTCGATCGCGATCGTTCTCGGCGCTGGCGAACAGAGCGAAAAGTGCGGACAAGGCGCGTTGTCTGAGTTCGCGCACCTGGGCCACGGGCACCTCACCGGAATTGATCGATACGGAATCCGCCGACCAGGTCGTCGAAGTAGCCTCCGCATCGAGAAGACTCTTCCACACCTCGGTGACAAGCGGCCGGACGTCCGTGGCGACGGCGTTCGGATCACCGACGACGTCGGCCAGGCGATATTGCACTCCAGGGCCGACCTGCTCCCAGGCTCCGAGGTGATATCCAGCCAGCCGTCCGACGATTTCCACGATCCGCGCCCGGCGTCGTTCATCGGTTTCGTGGGGGAAGATCTGTTTCAACGCAAGGAACGAGTTTTCAACGGCGGCGTACTTGTACTGATCTATGACGTCGATCACCTTGTCGATGATCTGCTGGCTGTCGTAGCCCTCGAACGAAGCAAACGGCGTTCCGAGTGGCATTGTTGGAGTGGTCCGGGCTTGTTCCGTCGCGCGGACCAGCACATCTAGCGTCTCGGGGAAGATGGAAGGTATGTCGTCGTACAAAGGAAGGAGATCCTCGGCCAGGGATTGGACGAGTTCGTAGCGCCGGTTGTTATCCTCGGCCGCCGTCAGGGATTCGAGCACGTCCTGATCGAATAGCTGCTTTCCGGCGACAAGCCGCTCGTAGTCCTGCTGGACGCGTTGGAACTCGTAGCCAGCAGGAACGAGATACTTGTCCATGATGCGATTGAAGCGTCGCTTGATCTGCTGAAGAGCCTCGTTGCCGAATCCTTCGCGATTGTCCGCCTTGTAAACAATATCATGTGAAGTTTCCGCCCAGGCGTGTATCAGGATGGTCTGTATCTGGATCTCGCAGCGCATTCCCGCAAACATGCGGTACTCGGGGAGTTCGGCGCGCGCCGCGTTCAACGAGACCGTATAATGGATCGCCTGGTAACGGACGTCGCCGTTCTCCTGCACGGGGTGGTGAACCTTGGTCGCCTTCCGATCGACGTCAAAGTTGTCGAAGACGACGCTTGAGTTCGTGAAACGATTGACGTCATTGTTCGTGTAGAAGATCAGCCGAACACCTGCGAGGTCGCGGCGGATGGACGCCACGTCGGGCGCGCCGATGTCGCCGGTCTCCTCCAGCCGCTTTCGCAAGCTGGCCGGCATCTTCGCTCGAGCTTGGATTGACTGTGGCCGAGGCAGGTCGCCTGCTGCTGCGATGGCGCTCTCCAGCAAGTGGCGCACCGTCTCTGCAAAAGATTGATACCTACCGAAGTATGAGCGCTCGTATTCGTCGATATTCATCGGAAGACCTTGGTTCTATACTTTTGAAAATACAGAACCTTCCGCCCGGTCGCCATTAGGTTCAACCATCCCCAGAAGGTTTCTCACAACTTTACCAACATACAAAGCTGGAAGAAGCTCGGAAGCAGGATCGAGGGTCTTCGCAGCGAGATCGCGATCCTCAGGGAAGCTTCTGCATACGAGGGGCTTCACTGACTCGCCTTGCGAGATTGACAGTTCATCTGATACTCGAAATCTAGCATTAAAACTTGATATCGAGTTTAAAAACTAAATATCTAGTTCAACCCCTGAAAGACTGGCTTTGTTCGAGAGTCGCCAGGTCCGTCAGATGCATGGCGTCATCCTGCCTTCCTTCCCTTGAGATCGGCTTCGACGCTCTTTCGTAGAGCATCCCTGATGTTGACCACATTCGACGTGGGTGCGGCTTCGGCTGCCTTGCCTTTGGCGGCCTTCTTCGGCTTCAGGGCCTTCCTTTTCTCATCGATGAGCTTGAGCAGGCTGGTCTGGATCGGATCGCTGGCCATCTCAGGTGACCAGTGCGCCGACTTCTGCTTGATGAGCTTCTGGACAAGCGGAACGAGCTTGGGGTCCGCCTCTTCGTCGATATCCTCGAAGTACAGATCCTCTGGCCGCACCTCGTCGCCAAACCGCAGGCTCCAAAGAACGATGCCTTCGTCGCGCGGTTCCACGATGACGGCGCGTTCCCGGCGGCCCATCACGAGCTTCGAGACGCCGAATACCTCGTCCGCCTTCATGGCATCGCGGATGACGGCGAACGCCTCGTTGCCAACTGGATCGTCAGGCATGAGGTAATGGGGCTTTTCGAGGTAAGTCCACTCGATGGAGTCGGCGGGCACGAACTTTTCGATGATGTCTTCACCGTGTCCAATGCCACCCGGTCGAGATCGTCGTCCGTAAGGATGACATAGTCGTTCTCACCGCGCGCGTAGCCCTTGGCCTCGTTCTCGTCCTTCACGGGCTTCCCAGTCACGGAGTCGACGTACTGCGAAACCACTCGGTTCCCAGTCGCCTTATTCAGCGTATGGAAGCGAACCTTCTCGGACTCCGACGTCGCCGGGGTCATCGCAACGGGGCATGTGACCAGCGACAGCTTCAGATACCACTTCGGATCAGATCGGGCTAAACTCGACGAACTCGCATTGCATATGGTCCGATCTCGTCTTCTGCCAGTCGTAGACATATTCGCCTTGATCGACTGCCGAGCAACTCAACCCAGGCAGCACAGTGCCCGATGGATTTGTAGCAGCTTTCCGGGCAACGTATCGCCAGAAGAGACCGGAGGTGTCGGATTGATCCTTCTCGAACCGCGAGAGCTCTACTACGCCGCACGGGCCTCCGGGCTGCGATGAGACTACCCACGCGCCGCCATTGGCGAAGTCAGAGACCCAGACGAATTCCTGCGTGAATGGGTTCGAACTGACTTGGCATGTTCGAAGATCCTTGTCGTGGTCGGCCTTTGTGATCTTCAGGTAGTTTTCCTCAGTCGGATGATCGCACATGCCTGCGAGAGCGCGGAAACTGTCGAGCATACTGGGGTTCGCCTTCGCGTCCTCTCGCAGACGGATCATGCCTTCAGTGAACTTCGTAACATCCGTCGCGATTTCAGGATTACGGGCGAGGGCGGCATCAATCGAAATCTGACCGCTGGCCATGCCGAGCCACACGCTCACCAAGTTGCATCCTTTGGGATCGGAGAATTCCTTCACAGCACCCGGATAGTTCTTGCGAGCGTCAGCGAGCTTCTTCTCCAGGTCGGCTGCCTTCGCCTTCTTGCGGACAGCGGTCTGGATAAAGTCGCACCGGAGCCGCTGCTGGTCCTGCTGGAGGGCGCAAGTGTAGCTCAGCGAGGAATCTTCCTGCTGGTTGTAGAGCATGCCAGTGGTGGGATACTCCGCGGCCAGGGTGGTGGAGGCAACGAGTCCAAACAAGCAGGCAAGTGGTGATATCATGACGTTGCTTCCCCCGATTTTAGGCCCCTTGTTTCAGTTTCCAGTGCCAAGAATGTTGGAAACAGCGCCATCCTTCTCGTCGCCGTCTTTCGCACGCGCCGCGATGTTCGACTTGATTCGGTCGACCATTATTTGAAGTTCTGGCCTGATGGCGATGGTGGCAGCGCGCTCGCCAGGCATGTTGATAAACAGGCGCATTGCGGTTAGTCGGGTAGCCACACTGTCGAAAATCGTTCCCGGACGAAGGATCTCGTACATTGCAGTCGCCGACCATCGCGACGGATCGGCGTTCTCGACGTCGATAAGGCATCGGTATGTCATCCCGTCCGGTGGTATCATGGCGCTGAGTTCATTCCGTGCATGGCGGGAGCACAGCACATCCCACATCACACTTCGCTCGGCCTGGCTGTACTCGCCGTACATCTCTCCCGACCATTGGAAGTCGAGCATTCCAGGCGATCCTTCGCCGTCGTAGCCGTATTTGTTGCGAGGTTTGATGGAATGATAGAGAGCTGTGTCGAAATTCTTCTCCTTCAGATCGACGCCTTCGCATCGCTCGACCATCAAAGGCTCATCGCTGCCCATGATGTTGCCAAAAAACTTGTCCTCGCGCAGTTCTCGACTGTCGCATCGGTCGAACGTGAGCTTGATGCGGACGAGGCGATCCTCGTAAGCATACGCCTCAACGGTTGCCTCTCGTCCGATGGTGCACCGGATCGAAGTCAGTTTGTTCGACGAAAATGCCCGCTCTCCATCGTAGTCGCTCGTAGGGTCTGGTTTCCCGCCGATGGAAATGATGCCGAAACCCAGCGTATCGACCGGATCGAAGAGGCTGTCGGATAGAGTAGTGTCTTTGTTGACCCACCTTACGGGAACCGTGAAACCGCCTGAAGCGCAGCGTCCGGTCTGACCGAGCGCTGCCTGCAGCGCAGATGGAGATTTGCCAAGTTGAGCTGACCAATCGAATGCTTGAGCCACCACGACCGTCGGCATGAAAGCCAGTAGCGCTACTGCTGCGATTGCAAACCGCATATCCGTCCCCGTCATTAAACCCTGAGATTGTGTAGCGACTTGGACAGCCGTCAACAAGATGCTCGGGATCGACCACATCCCGACGTGCAGAGCGATGGGGTAGTTGTGATCTTCTGGCCGCCGCGCGCTGGTCACAGTGTGGCCATGCAACGACAGTCAGATTTGAGACATGAGGTACTATCGAGAGCCGATGCCGCAATTTCTTTTGAAATCTATCGCGCCGCGTCCTTGGCAAGGCCTCGGAGAGCCAAAGCGATTTTTTATTCAGAGGAAACTGGATTCTTTCGTAATGGTCACGGTCAGGATCCAATTCTTTCACAAAGCTTGCCGTGACGTACATGGAGCTGTTGTCAGCGCATGGCGCGCATGCCGCGCGGATCTGTCCATATTGCCAATCCGGTGTCGACGGCGCCGGGTTTCATCATCGGCAACGTCCCTATCCGGCGGACAACGACAGGCGATCGCGATCGCACGTGCCATTCGTTGGAAGGCCAACATGGTCATCCTCGACGAGCATACCGCGGCGCTGAGCGTGCCCGAACAGAACAAGGTTCTCGAACTGAGCCGCCAACTCGCGTCTCAGGGCGTCGCTGTCGTCTACATCACCCACAACATGGACGACGTGATGCGCGTTACCAACCGCATCGCCGTCATGTATCGTGGCAAGAAGGCGGGCGAACTGATCACCAAGGACACGACGCAGACTGAAGTGGTCCACATGATCATGACAGGCCGCGCCAACTAACTTCACGATCTTAGGGGCGCTTCGCTTCGGTGAAGCGCTCCTCTGCATTCGCGGCACGGTCTCGCGCAACACGGAGACGTTAGCATCCTGAGGCGATACTCCGATCGCATCGGTTCTCAACCAAGAAGACCGTTGAGTACCTTTATCAGGTTCTCCGCGCGATCCAACGTCTTGGTCGTCGCCTCGTCCTTCTGTCCCAGCGCGTCGGCATTTTGCAGAAGCCATTGTGCTGGCGTGAAGTGATTGAACACTGGCACGCTATCCGGAAGCAGCCTGAAATAAGCCTCCGCCTTCTTGACCAGCCGCTCCGTCTCCTGATCTGCCTCCAGGAGCTTCTTCGCATCGAGAGCCTGAGCGCCGACGAGGCCGTAGGCGCCGTTCACGATCCGGCAGAAGACGTCGGGCTCGAATAGGTCCTCAATATCCGCTTCTTCCTGATCGACGAAGTTCGCTATCGAAAGCACGCCGCCTTTCTTGATGATGTCCGAATTCCGAAGTGCTTCGAGCTTGTTGCGGTCCTTCTTCGTGTAGTCCGACAAGGCGATCACGTCGAGATTATTGCCGGCAAACAGCAAAACGAAGGATTGGATCTTGTCGATGCCGCCGGCAGGACACATGACCCACCGGACATCCAGGCCAGTACGACCTCGTCTCGTCAGTTCGGAAGACAACGCTTGCAGATAGAGGATGTCGCCGGGACCCTCGACCAAAACCGTATGCTTTCCGACGAATAGCGACTGCGTCAGCGAATACCCCAAGGCCCCCTGGAGCGGAAAGATCGAATCCTTGTCCGCCTTCAGGACGTCCTCCCGAACCGTGGTGCCGGTCGGCGTCCTCCGGCCGCGTGCATCGACGTTCACCAGGTCTTCGACGATGCGCGAAGCCATCAAGTTGTCGTGCGGAACCATGAACGGGGAGTGCGTAGAGTAGATTATCTGATGATGCGGCGCGAGCTTTTCGGTGAAGTATCGCAGCAGATCGGCCTGGGCGAGGCCGTGGAGCGTCAGGCCAGGCTCGTCGAGCAAGAGGAATACCTTGCCTGTCGCGTCCTTTTTCACCCGATCGAACTTTATCAGGAACGAAAAGAACCAGGTGAATCCTGCGCTGCGTTCCGAAAACGAAGTGTCCGCCTTGTGAAGCAGATTATAGATTCGAGCGCGTCCGACAGCTCCAGCGTTGAAGGGCGCAGGGTCGTCGGACAGGCCTTCGTTCACGCTCACCCGAATTTCGATATCCTGGTTCTGCGTCCAGTATTCCAGAATTTCCTCGGTCAGCACATTCGACGCAGCTTGGAGCTTCGCGTTGAAGCTTTCAAAGGTCGTAGTCGAGAGGATGTCGGAGAGCGTCACGCCCGAATATTCCAGGAACTCCCAGAAGAGGCGGTCGCCGCGGAGGTCTTCACGGTTGAAGAGCTCTTCATTGTCGGCATAGGCCTTCAGGATCGGGAGGTGAACAACGGCATTCATACGGTCGTAGTTCGAGAAATACATGAACTGTGGGAGATGCCGCTCTAAGATTTGCCGAGCTTTGCTGACTATTGATTTCAGGGGGTACGCGGACACGACGTCCAGTAGCGCTTTATGCTTGGGATTCGCCGCGAGCTCCGTGAGCTTCGCGACCAGATCTCGGGAGTTGCTCGGGTTGCCAACCTGACTACGCTCAGGTGCAGAAAAACCGCATTGCGAGATCAGATGCGAAATCGCTGCGGCCTCGTCGATCGGCAGCCGCCAGTTTGGTCCAGAACGCTCGTACTTTCTCGAGATGGTGACGGTGTCTGCCGTAATGCTGTCAGGTCCGAACTCGGCCTTCAGTTCCCTAACTTCCCTCTCATCGAGTTCCCAAATCGTAGACACGACCTCTGCGTCGTCTCCACCATGGCGTTCAGCGTACCGAGCGAGATACCGCTTGGGATAGTCGCGTTCGAGTTCATAGTCGAAAGGTGTTGCCGGGTGAGGGTTGATGCCGGCAAGCGCTTGAAGGATTGCGGTCTTGCCTGCTTCGTTTTTGCCTACGAGACAGGTAAGATGCTCGAGGGTGAAGTTTCCAGAGTCTTCGACTGAACGAAAGTTCTGAACTCGAGCTGATTTCAATTCCATCGCGCACCTCATAATACAAGGCAGGGAAGCATTCTCGAAACAATAGCCTACTTTCTGATTGAAAGTTTACTGAAAATACCGCAGCTCACAGGGAATTATCGTGGGCTAACATAGTTTATCCGCCGTCCGGTTGTCCTTTCGGCTGGGGTATCACCGCAATTGGTCAAGCCGGTTGATGCCCCGCAGTGACCCGCGCGCGGCTCGAAATCTAAGTGGTCCGTCACGGAGAGAAGATCACGTCTGGTGGCACTTGGCACATGAGAGCAAAGTGGTTAGTATCGGTCGGAGCATCGCAGATCCTTCCGCAGGGCGGCCATGTCTTTCGGGATACCGCGATGTTGCGGCATGCCGCAATCCAGGGCCACGGGATCGCACTGTTCGCGATGGAGTTGGTGACCGACGCCATCGCTGCAGGTGATCTGGTCGCGCCGTTCCCCAACATGTTTCTTCCCACGAACAACGCCTACTATCTGATCACCCGTTCCAGACGCCTCAGTGCAGCCGCCGGCAGTTTCATTCGCTGGGTGAAGGCCGTCGCCGGGGCAAGCGGCGCGGGGCTGTAAAGAAGGGCAGACGTCACCAGGGCTTGAATTCGTCGTCTAGGTCGCCTTCATCAGATCGTGTGCCAGCATTGTCATTCGGAACTTCTGATGGCTCGTCCTCCGGAGTAGAGGACTGTGGAAGTTCCGTCTCGACGCCGACGTCGCTCACCAGCTCCGAACGCTCCAGGATCAATGCCACGATGTCTGGAATGTACGAAGTCTTGAATTCCCCAACGTCAAGCTGAAGCAACTCCGCGGGCCTGTCTCGCAATTCTGCGATGGAGATCGCCTGCGGTGCAGCGCCCGTCACGCCACAGAGGGCCACGATCGAGAGCTTTGGCGGTGCGGAGCGCGAGAATTGAGCCGTGATGCGAGCCTGCGCGTCATCAAACGCCACTGGCGTGGCAACCGTCGTATCTCTGGCCAACGTCATTCCACCGAGCTTCAGTATTGCCGCGTGGATGTAGTTCGGGCGCACGTCGCATCCCTGCAAAATCACGAGATGATCGACCTCGCGGGGTACCTTGCCCGCGTATTGTCCCATGATCTCCACGATTTCCCGTTGTGCTATTTTTCCGAAGTTTGCACGGGTCTTCAGGATGACTCGCTCTGCCCATAGGCACACCAAGCAAACCGAGAATTCGGATAGACCCGACAGAAAACCGGCTCCTAGGGAATCAACTTCCTCGGCCTCGATCACAACTACGATCTCGTCGTTCTTCTGAAATGAGGCGTCGGCAAGCCGCTGGGCGAGGGCGCGCCCGACCTTAAAAAGTTCTGCCGCAGGCGGAGAACGGCGGCTCACTCTGTCGAGCAGTTCTGTCACCACTTCGAGATCGTTCGATTTGCTATCGAGCGGATAGAGGCCGGACATGTCTGATCCTAACGCACTTGGTAAACTCTAAGAATGTTTTCGGTCGGGTCTTCGCATCCTTCAACAGGGCGACGAGCTTTTCCCAACTCTCCGATCCACATGCATAAGGCAGCCAGAACCCGATGTCCTCTGTTCGATGAGAGTAATGGAGGCCGTCTCCCATGATCCTGGTTTTGAGATCCTTTATCCCTTTCAGAATATCCTTTGTGTCCTGGTCCAGGACGAAATTGGGTTCTAGCGATCGAATCTTGTGTCTCGCTTTTTCGCCCGCAGCTTTCATGATTGTCCGAACCGACGCCTCGAAATTGAGCCTGACCCAGGCGTCCTCGACGTAGTCCGCCAAGTTCTCCAAGGTCGACGCGTCGAAATGCTCGACAAAAAAGAAATGTCGCAGGGTGTCGTGTTTATGGTCGCCACATTCGAAGAGCCTGACATTCACGCTTGCCATCTCGGGTGGAGTTTTTGAGACCAGAGCTGTTTGCTGCTCTGAGGTCGGGACCACGAGCGCCAATCTAATCTTCGTTCCCGCAGGGAAAAGCATATTCCATCGAAGCTGGATGTTGAACGGACGCAGGACGTCCCGCCAGGCCAGACGCTTTCGATACTTGACTTCATATAGCCAGGTGCCGCGGGGAGTTTTTATCAAGAGGTCGTCGACCAGGCATTCCGCGCGGGAACTGAAGAGTATCTTGTGACCATCCCGGTTGTTCTCGATGCAGTACTTTGCCGCGGAGAGAATCTGAAATGTCGCGAATGATCGCTCGTAATAGACCCCGCGGTTTTTTGCGTCGTCTCCTGCGCGACGGTTCTCAGCATAATTTCGCGAAGCTGGTCCGTCGCTTCCGAGCTTCTTTTCAAGATCGTCAAAACTGAATGAAGTAGTCATTGTCCTATCGCAGGTTGCAAGGGGTGGCGGTTGATAGCCGGCCATTCAGAACACTCGGTTAACGGAAGTACCTAAATTCGAATGCGTAATTGAGGTCCGCGTGCGGAACTCGACGGGTTCGACATCGACCACCTCGATCATGTCCCAGCGGCCCGATTTCCGGGCAGCAAGGTATCGGTGAGGTTGACCGCCCTCAATCTCGATTGCAGCAAGAAGTCCAGTCTGTTCGGCGCCGCAATCCAACGCAATTCGGTTGCTGTAAATTTCAGGGCGACCGGATGCAGTTATCGTGTGGCCATGAATGACGATGCGGCGGAAGTCGTGGTCGCTTTCCAGGAATGGCCCTCTGATCGTACGAAGATCCTTCGTGGTCTGTTCTGAGAGCGGAACACCAGGGCGCAGTCCTGCATGCGCGAAGATGTGCCCCTCGTCGACGACCATCGCGACCGACGACCTGATCGCTGCGATATGTGCAGGATGGACTTCGAGGAGTTCGAGCAGGTCCTGATGGGCGTCGCGGTCGTCGTGATACAGTCGCGACGTATCAAGGCCATATGATGCTGCGCATGCCAGGCCGCCGTTTCGTATCCAATGGTCGAATACCAGGCCACGCTTTTCTGGCAACTCGAGAAAGTAGAGGAGGAACTCTTCGTGGTTCCCCATTATGAGCCGGCTGCCCTCGCACCGTGCCAGCTCCGCCACGACCAGGTTCATCGCCTCTCTGCTATCTGGCCCACGATCGATGATGTCGCCCAGGAAGATCACGCGATAGCCGGTCGGTGCGGCACGGTTTTCTTTTTCGATGAATTTGAGCGTGGCCCCGAGTAGGTCCGCGCGGCCGTGGACGTCGCCAATGGCGTAGGTCTTCATGATGAGAGCTTCCAGATGAGTGACGGCGACATCTGTAGCTGGCGAGTCCTTTAGGCCCATGCAAAGATTTCGAGACAATTTGAATCCTCGTAGAGTTCTGCAACAGCGGCATTCGGCGTGGGCGCCGACTTCAATCATGCCTGTGCACGTTCTACGGCAGCGACTGTCGTCAGATTGACAACTTATGATGAATCGATCCACGCTCCGGGCTTAACAAAACTCGCGGGCGGCCATGTCTCAAACCCTTGAAAACCTGATCTACGAAATCACTCCAAGCCGGACCGTGCTACTTTTCGGATCCGGCTCGTCGATACCTTCCGGAGCTCCGAGCGTCGGACGCCTCGTCGCCGCCTATGCGAAGGAATTCAACGTCTCCGAAAACTTCTCGCTGAGCGAGATCACCCAATTGGCCGAGAATAAATCCCAATCTAGAAGGAAGGTCATCAGCTTTCTCCGCAGGTTCTGCTCCGGTCTGAAGCCGACCGGCGGTCTGCGCAACCTCCCGCTCTACGACTGGAAAAGCATTTACACGACGAACTACGACGGGTTGATCGAGGTTGCCTACGAAGAACGGGAGAAGCGCGCGAAGGTCTTCTCTTCCAACTTCGACTTCAACAGTGACCACGGCCAAGCCGACGTTTCCTTGTTCAAGTTGCACGGGACGATAGAGAAGGATGAGTCGGATGGCCACAACTCGCGGATCATTCTGACAGAATCCGACTACACGAAGACGTCGGACTATCGGGAGCAGCTCTACGACCGGATGAAGTCTGACCTGATCTCTGCCGACCTCGTCATCATCGGCCACTCGCTTGGCGATGCCCACCTCAAGGAGTTGGCGATACGTGCGGCAAGGCTTAACAGAGAGACGCTCGGAAGCGGTCGGGTATGGCTTCTTTCGTATACTCCTGACGAGGATCGCGCGTCCCTGTACGAGCAGTTCGGCCTCAGCGTCGTATTCGGGAGCATCGATGACTTTTTCATCGAACTTGCGAAGAAGGTGCCCGACAGACCGATCGCCAACTCGACTGCAGGGAATCCCTCGACGTCGCACCGGCTCTGGTGCCGGTCACGACGGACGTGGAGCACGCGGTCACGCTGCCAGCCAACTTTTCGTCGATGTATACGGGATGGCCCGCGACATACGCCGACATCGTCGCCGGTTTCACGTTCAAACGTACTCTTGCTTCACGCATCCAGTCCCACCTCTCGACCGATTTCAGCCTTGTCGCCGCTATCCTGGGCGCTAGCGGAGTGGGAAAGAGCACTGCCGCGAAACAGGTTTTGGTGGAATGCCGGAGCAAGGGCTGGAAGAGCTGGGAACATGGTGGTCGTCACACGCTCGATCCCCGGCTATGGGAGAAGGTCGCCACCAACCTGAAGGCAACGGAGGAGGTCGGAGTCCTATTCGTGGACGACGCGCACCTTCATCTCAGCGATCTGAACGAACTGATCGACCGGCTGGCTATCCTAGACAACGCCCATCTTAAGATCCTGCTCGCGTCGACCCGCAACCATTGGCATCCCCGTATCAAGACCGGCAATCTTTTTCGGCACGGAAGAATCTTCAACCTCTCGACGCTGAACGATCAGGAGATCGACGCACTGCTGGACATGGTCGAGAGGGTCCCGGAAATCAAACGCCTTGCAGGAAACGACTTTGCAGGATTTGACAGATCCGAGAGGCGCCGGCGTCTGACCGTCCGGGCGTCCAAGGATATGTTCGTGTGCCTGAAGAACATCTACAATACCGACTCTCTTGACGCGATCATCCTTCAGGACTTCGCGTCTTTGTCTGAGCCGCTGCAAGATATCTTCCGATATGTCGCGGCAATGGAGACGGCGGGGATTAACGTGCACCGCCAGCTTGTTATCCGGATACTTGGTCTCCCAGCGCAGCAAGTCGCAGCGGCACTGGAGGGACTGACGGACATCGTCAGCGAATATGATTATCATGTCCGGGACGGGATTTTCGGTTGGCGGTGCCGGCACCCGGTCATCGCGGCCATCGTCACAAAGTTCAAGTTCGGAAACCTCGACAAAATGATCAGACTTTTCGAGGACGTGATCGACAACATCTCGCCGACGTTCGACATCGAGGTGCGATCCCTTCGCGAACTCTGCAACACCGAGAGCGGCATACCGCGCATCGCCGATAAGAACATTCAGAACCGCCTTCTTGCGAAGATGATTTCGAGGGCGCCGGGCGAGCGTGTGCCGCGCCATCGCCTGATACGCAATCTTATCGAGATGCACGAGTTTTCCAGGGCCGAAACCGAAATCAAGCTTTTCGAGAAGGACTTCGGCAGGGACGGCCCGGTTCACCGATACAAGATAAAGTACCAGGTGGAGCGCGCCATTCATACTCCCGGAATCCTGTTGGAAGATCGAGTGGCGATGTTGGAGCAGGCCCACGAACTGGCAGTCGTCGGGGCCGAGCGGTATGCGTCGAATAAGAACGTGCTGGCCGCCTATGCCGAACTCGGGGTGGAATACTACCGGTTGACCGGAGATCTATCGTACTTCGATGAGGCGATGAAGCATCTCAAGTCGGCGGAAGACAAGCTGGGCGATCCGCAGATCACCGCAATCATCGTCAAGTTCACCCGTCGCGTCGGCGGCCAGAGCTCGACCACTGATGAAGAACTGCCAGAGGACATCATTCCGGACGCGGACATCGTCGAGCGGGAGCCGGAGGGTGCATGACCTCGAGGCCAATTAGGAAAGAAAGCATGCAATTCTGGAAACGGAGCGTGAAGTCCGCAGCGACGGAGGACAAGCCCGTCCTGTCCTTGGCGGTCGATCCGAAGACGCATCTTGAGCAGTACCTGTCCTACTACGTGGGGAGGACCAAGCCCGGCTACGCAGTTCTTGTCACGGGGGAGTGGGGAAGCGGCAAGACGTACCAGGTGAAACGGGCACTGCCAGACAGTCACGCGCACTACGTAACGCTGTTCGGTCTTGCCACTCCCCAGGATGTCGAAGCGCAGGTCTTCGCGAAGATGTTCCCTCGAGCGTCGGCCTTCAAGCGCTTTGCAGAGAAGGTGGACGACGCCGAACTCAAGCTGCCAATTTGGGGATCCATCGGCACGGGAGGTCTTGCAGGGCTGCTGGCGGGCTCGTTCATAAAGAACGAAGTTGATCTTTCGAAGCCGCTGATATTCGACGATCTCGAACGTTGCACGATCCCCAACGACGTTCTTCTCGGGCTGATCAACCGATATGTCGAGCACCATGGCTGCCGCGTGATCGTCATCGCCCACGACGCGAAGATCGTGAAGTCGTTCGCCGAGACAAAAGAGAAGGTGTTCGGCCAGACCTTGAACGTCGAGCCGAACGTTGAGGAAGCATTCGAGGAATTTGTCCGTTCTCACTCGCAGGCTGCGAAACTGGATCCGCTTGGTGGTCGAGGGCGGGACACTTTTGCGGTGTTTCGCGAGGCGGAAGCAACGTCCTTGCGTGTCCTGCGTCATGTGGTTGAGGATGTCGGTCGCCTCGTGGCGACGTTGGAAAAGACACATCTCGCGAACGAGGCCGCGATGGTCGAAGTCGTCCGGCTGTTCACCGCCCTGGCCGTCGAGGTTCGTTCCAACAGGCTGCAGCGAGCGGACCTCAAAAGGCGCGGCGAAAGAATGTATGCCTTTCGGTTAGAGCGCGCAGGGAACAACGCCGTCGAGGCGGAGCCGCCATCAATTGTCGTCGCAGCCGGACGCTATAAGTCCGTCGATATCGCGAGCACGCTCTTCAGTGACGAAACGTTGATCGAGATGCTGTGCGATGGGCGGTACGTGGCCGAGCATGTTCGGGAGGAGCTGAATCGAAGCGCGTACTTCATCGAGAAGACGGCGGCGCCGCCATGGCAAATCGTAGGGGGTTTCGACAAGCTGGACGACAATGACGTCGGACCAGCTCTGGAACGTATGAACGACCAGTTCGCGAAGCGCGAGGTGACGGCGAGCGGCGAGCTCCTTCATATCGTCGCGTTGAAGCTGATGATGGCGTCGGCCGGCGTCTCGAACGAAACGCCTCGCAACGTGGCGGATGCCGCAAAGGTGTATATCGACGACCTACTCAAGGGGGGCACGCTTCCACCAAGACCGGCTGGTTGGATGTGGACGGATTCCTTCTCTTCGTCACACGACGGCGTCGTCTACTGGCTGGCGGACGCCTATAAGGCCGAGTTCAAAGAGGTCTTCGACTACCTTGTGGCAGCGCGGATTAAAGCTAGAGAGCGAACGTTGCCCACGGAAGCGCCCGCTCTGCTCAAGGTGATGAAAGCGGACGGACAGAAGTTCTTCGAAAAAGTCTGCCACACGCGCAACGGCGAGATCGAATACGAAGATGTCCCAATACTTGCTCACATAAGTCCCGTGGCGTTCGTCGACGTCTGGCTGGAATCGCCGAAGACGGGTTGGTACTGGATTGCGAACGCGTTGAAGGAACGAAGAAAGGCCGTGCCGCAGTACCCAGCGCTTGCAGGGGAGGCAGAATGGTATGCCAAGGTCCACCGAGAGATGCAAAAGCGAGCGCGGTCGGAAACGGGTCTGGCCCGCAGGCGTTTGGAGCGGGCGGCAGAGCTGATGGACATCCCGAAGCGCGCTCCAAAAACGGCGCAGGTACGGTAGGTCGAGATTAGCCGCGCCGCGACGCAGCCACCGACGAAAGAGGGCATTTTGGCTGAAGCGGCAAAGTCGAAAACGCTCCATTTGTCAATAAATAGGCATCATATCAGGAGCGCCGGCGAATGATCAGGAGAGGTCCTGAAGCTCTCGTCGATCGTCAGATAGGTGGCGAAGTGTATCGCGATTTGAGACCTTTCGAAGAAGTCCTGGATCCCAGGTTTGGGGCGAGGCTTCACTCGCTCGCTAAGTAGGCACGCAGTTACGAGGAATATCACATTGGTCTCCTGAAGGATTCAACCGGGTTTCGACCGGCAGTCGGCGAAAGACGGCGCCGCGGCGTCTGAAATGTTAGAAGGCATTTTTTCGTGTTCGGAATCCCGGATGTCAGTCGATTTTTGTCGAGGATTGATCGTCACCTAGGGTAAGCTTCGTTTGGACTCCACCTTCCGGATTATCTTGTGATTGACGTGAGCCTGAACAGAGGGCTTAGACATGTGTCGATTTCAGAGATTACGCTTAAAGCCTAGGATGATGAGCCGGTTGAACGGTTCGAGGTTTTCACTGGAAGTGGTCGTCGCCGTGAATGAGCGACGAGCTGAGAGCCAGATCATCGCGGAAAGCTATGAGCCCTGCATGACGGTTACTCCGGCTGGTTTTCGCCGAGAATGCGGCTCTGTGAGAAGCAGCTCCAGCTATCGGCCTGGAGCCCGGTGGTTCTTTCCGAAATAGTAGCCTCACTCGAAGGAGACGTCGCCCTTCAAAGCGAAAGCTGCCGCGCTCGCAGAAGCAGAGAGCCTGGCTGCTCATCAGCTTACAAAATAGCAGGAAGAATCACTTCCCCGCGTGGCTCCAAGATAGCGCTTATCAAGCTCAGAGAGAGTGCTTGCGCTGACAGCCATTGCCACCTTCGCGATTTAGTCGCAGCTATACTGTTGGTTCACACGCATCGGAAAAGGGCAAATACAGAAATACGCCCCATTCGTGCACATTTCTGTGCGACCGTATATTGAGTTGCCAACCCGGTTGTGTATTCATTCAAGAACTACAACCTGACAAGAACACGAATGGGGCAGCAGCTCTCGCGGTCGCTGACAGAGTAAGAATGATCTGGGTCAAATCAGATACACGCTTCACCGCGTGCTCGAGAGATATTGGAACAGCGCACAAAAAACAACCAATGAACTTCAAATAGGGGCAAAATCAATGGAGACACGTCGGAAAATACTCCAGTTAACACTTGGCGTAATAGGCAGCACGTTCGTAGTGCCAGCGTCTCGAGGGCAGCAGCCCGTGAACCTACTCACTCAATTCGATTCTGACCTCACCTTGGTGGCAAATGACCCGCAGATGGTCGAAAATGCACATCAAATCAGCGAGTCGTTTCTGCGACAGCGAGGGCCGACTCCAGAGGATTTCGCTATACAACCTCATCTTCCGAAAACCTATCTTTCTGAGAAGAAGATTTCTGATCGTGCAAAATCTTTAATGACTACATTCGAGGTAAGCGGAAAGGCTGTATACGAACGGAAGTATATACATCCTATCCTGCCAGGCGTTAAGTCTGGACTTACGATTGGTATTGGCTATGACATGGGTTACACTGAATCTCAGGATTTTGAGGATGATTGGGCACCGTTTCTTGCCTCGGATGTTATTGCACGACTAAAGCCTGCCTGTGGCCACCCAGGTGAGTCAGAAGTGACACTACCTTCAATGTACTCAGACATCGAAATACCTTGGGCAGCAGCGGAGCAGCAGTTTGAGATTGCAATAAAGCAAACTGCTGGTCAGACGGAGCATGTTTTCCCTCGTTCTTCAGAGTTGTCCCCTGATAGCTTTGGCGCGTTAGTCGACCTTGTTTACAACAGAGGTGGCGCTCTCAAGCGCGATCCGTCCGACCCAGATGATCGACGCCGCGAGATGCGTATGATTAGGCAACTGTTGTTAACCGGCAATTTGAAGGATATTCCAGATCAGTTGATCGCCATGAAAAGGCTCTGGGTGGGAGATTCAAGAGCTACTGGTCTACTAAAGCGGCGTGACATAGAGGCGGAGCTATTCAGGGCTGGGCTGGGCTAATTCTTTATCGCGTCAGATGACGATCGCATCCCGGCTGGCCAGAAAAAGGGGTCAAGTGGACTCCAGTATATCAGTGTGTCAGTAACTTTTCCCCTGGCCCAGTAGCCGCTAGCAATGCCATCGGTTTGGCTGAACTCAAGCCTTACAGTCATATCTCTAGAGGCGTCATAGAGAAAAACGGAACTAGGGCCTCTCTCGATCTCGATAAATCGCGCGAGCGGATGCCCGTGTTGGTTTTCCTCCCAGTAGGATTGGTGATTAATCCAGATCGACAAAACCCTGTCGTAAGTTCCGGCCGCATTCTGATTGGCCGAGACAAGCGTATGGCTTTCTTGCCCAGTACTTCGGTTGACCGCTACTATCCATCCGCTCCTTGCTGCATCGATTCTCTGACTTCTCGGGGGGTGAGTTGATGAAACAACATCGGGAATGATCGAGGACCAGAGTTGCAGAGCGTCGGTCTGAGCCGCGCCCATGCGCGCCAGCGCGAAGCCAGCGAAGTGGTCAGCTTCAAGCTCCAGCGGTGGTCGCGACCCGTCCGTCGTGAGTGTATGTCCGCAGAGATGGTGGCCAATTTCATGGGCTATGACGGCTAAGGATGGCCATGTTTGCAGGCCACTGGCACTCACAGTCGACATGTAAGCTCGGTCATAGAGTATGAACCGATCTGTTCCGTCAATTTCGGCAATTGCATTGATGCCTGGGTCATCCACCGCTACTAATTTAAATTTCGGAGGTAGCGCAATCGATGAACATATTTTGCTGATCACAGATTCAGCGTTTGATAGACTCTCCGATACAGAAACGGCCTTTCCCGTCTCAGAGTTTAGGAAGTTGCACGCTCCAGGCTGAATTCGCATCGTCCTGGTCACGGCCATCGCACTGTTTCCGCAGCACACCGAGGCCGCGAGGCCTGTAAGGAAGCTCCGTCTCGTCAGTCCTCGCAGCAGGCTCATGATTCAACAATCCCATCCACAAACAACATATCTGGCTATAGATTCCGATCCAAAATTGTTTATTTTCGCGGAGTGAACCTCCCCACGTCATAACCTCAATCGGATCGAGGCAATGGGCCTACACCGGTCGGGATAATCGTCAGCCGGGGGAGGTAATCCGCACGGAGCGGTTGCGCCTACCGGCGGCACGGCCTGAGCCGGTCGCGGCGCAACGTCCAGGAACGCGTTAACGTCGCCGGCTCGGATCCCACAATCGGCCGGGCGCCGCGCCAGATCGGCGACCGGTAGCCTTACAGCCTTGGTTTCCAAGCCTCTCGGCCGACCGGCGCTCGCCCTGCGACCTCCATGCGAGCGGGTCATTATATCCACAGCTCCAACTTGATTTCTGTTACAAGAATTACACGACGCGAACCTCGCGGCTAGGGGCTTTCAAAATTTCCCGATGTCCTGTCCTTTGCTTAGATTTACGAATGTCCGATCTGGTGCTTAGTGCATCCGATGGCTCCCCGCTCTCTGCGATGTCAGGTATTCGCCGCGGACAGGAAACTTGATGGCTTCAGAGTGGCAGGAGACTTCGGTTCTTCTCCTCGAAGATGAACTGTTTATCGCCATCGATCTCGAAGAAACGCTTTGAGAAGGCTTTGGAGCGTAATTTCGCGGGCAGGCATGAGCACCAGATATCGGTGGCAAACTATCCAGCATGAAGCGCTGAACTTTGCGCCAACCGGTTTATCTCCGCCGCGGCTATCAACGGCGTTTATTAGATTTCATTCAAGGTGGGATCGGAACGCTGCTTACCACCTAGGCCTTATCGTTTTACCTAGTCTTACGCCGAATGTTCGGTGGTAGCTGTAGTCAGCATACTCCAGCGCACTGGGGAACCATCCCCAGGTGGCCCGGCTGATCGCCATACCCGACGTCGCCGAACCGGTTTCGTCGATAACTCGACGGTTGAGGGCGGCGTCTACGCTTGTCTCATTCGAAGGCGGGCTGCCTATGCCGGTTGAACCCGACCGATCCCTCAGGGCATCGGGATCCGCATGCTTTCCGCCGCCTCTCCAAACGCCCGTGTCCAGCCAATCCTCATAAAAGACCAGCCACCTTACGACAGCGGGAATGACATGATCTGCGATATAGACGCTGGGACTGAATGGTTCGTCCGTCGGGTCCCAAGCACAAAGAGCGGGGCTGTGGTCAGGCTGACGGTATCTGTAGACATGCGGCGTGCGCTCGCCTGTCCCCCGCGCGTCAGGTGCAACCAGCGGATCGAGGACCTTCACCGTTACATAAGGGTGGGAAAGGGTCACTTCGTCCCAATACCGATCCGGGAAGTACCTGATCCATATCCGGTGCTTCTGCGAAATCGGGGTGAGTGTCCCTTCCCAGGTTGCGAACCACTTGCCATCGAACGTCTTCCGGAAACCCGGATAGGCGGACCGGAGATGCGCATCCTGTTCTGCGATCGAAAACCACGCCAGTTGTTAGTCTCCCCAGGGGGAGGTTCTTGGGGTCGGACGGGCGTAGCTCGGGGTCGCTATGGATGCCACCGCAGCAACCGTTCCCGTCGAGGGGATATGTGCCGCAACGCCGCTGCTGTCTGCGGACACTTGACCGTCCATGAACTTTCTGACCGAATCGGCAGCCGGCCGCTCGCCGAATAACCTCTCCAACGTCTTCCGCATCTCCGGCAAGGAAAGCCCGCTGCGAAGCCGCTGGATGTCTACGGTGAAGGCGCGGAGTTCATCGATGAAGATGCGCTGGGAGTTCAGGGCCTCTGGCCACCGGTCCGTCAGCTCGTCGTGCGGCTCACAGGCCGGGTTGACAGCTTTGTAGGGCGTTCCGTTACGTTCAGCGGTGACAAGAGCGGCGATAAGGCAAGAGACCTGATGGAGGAGCTCTTCCGCGAGGCTTGATGTCCTGTTCGCATTTAAGGCGACAGAGTGCGCGAGAACAACGGACGGAGGTAGCCGCTTGGTGCCGTGCCGTGTATCGTAGGCGAGGTTTCGCCAACGCTTGATGAGTTGCAGTGCGATCACCGCGCGAGGCTTCCGGTATGCAGGGGCCTGATCGGGAACTGGGTCGGCCTCCGACTCCGCCTTGGTGGCGATGAACCGCTCGTAGTCCAAGGACTGCCGTTCGAAAAATTGGCCGAATGCGGCTTCTGGTGGCGTCCTCTTGATAAACCATTCCGCAAATCCCCAGGGATTGGCGATCAGTCGTTCCTTTTCGAAACCGGCAGCGATCTTCTTCGAATGGAAGATCACGCTCGAACGTTCTTCGAGCGTCGGCAGGATGACGGCGGGCGTTACATCGAGATGCATGCCGTCGTACTTCACGGTGACGCAGCGGCTCTTGCGTTCGGTCTTCTCGTGATACCGCGATCCTGGCTCGCCCCGAATGGCGGTATGGAGCGTGGACAGAACATCCTCGGGATCCGAATCAGGGCGCATGCTCAATTGGACCATCGCGTCGATGTCGAAGTCCGCGTCTTCCGCATGCCGAGCCGTCGTCGCGCCGATCGAAAATCCACCTTGCGGGTAGAACGACTCGATGAGGCCCGACAAGGGACTGTCCGCGCGCTCCAACCATTCGTGGATGGCATGGTAGTGGGCCACAGCAAGACGATGGTCGGTCGGCGTGAGCTGGATGCGAACTGCGATGTCCGCGAGCAGGACATCGAGCGGACTGAAGGCTGCGATCTCGCGAAGGACGGGATCCGTATAGTTCATCTGACGGCTCCTATGCTTGATGAACGATGTCGAGCGTCTGGCGGAAGCCGCCGAGCGCTCGATTGTGGTCGTAGATGCGCATCGGAAGGTGGGCCTTCGGCATCCAGACACGGCCGAGCTCCATCGCTGCGGAGACGGGAACCGCAGGAAAGACGTGAAGGATGTCCGTGTAGCCGTGCCGGTCCTTGATGGCTTCAAAAACCGCTCTCAGCTCCATCCGCCACAATGAAAGATCACTCCGGGTTCGAAGGATGTCGTTGTTGGCATCTTTCGCGGAGAGAGACCATATCGATACGTCTTCGCCGAGAGCGGCCGTGATGCGATCATCGTTGATCGGCCCACTGACGCCCAGCTTTAGAGCGAGCACCGATCCGTTGGAAGCAGGCGCCTCTCGAACGAGTTCCATTTTTCCAGGTTCGCTCTGCCATTCCCAGGTCGTCGGCTCGCGGACCCGCTGCCGAACATGGGCTTCCGAGATATCCGATATCAGCCGCCCAAGCTCGATCAGCAGCGGCATCGGAGCCAGCCCGAAGACCGCCAGACGGTTGATCTCGTTTCGCTCAAGCCGTCCCTTGACCCGCTCATGGTACTTCTCGCGAAGCAGGCGCTGGTGCAGCGACCAGTAACCGGGATCGCTGTCGGGGATGCCAAGGTCGGGAACATCCAGGTCTATCACGCCGTTTCGGACGGGATAGAACTCCGGCAGTAGGGCCTCTTTAACTGCATCAGTATTCACGGGAGATTCGTTCTTGCCGATGCCCGCTGCAAACCGGATGACGTGGCATCCGCGATCGCGAGCGATCGACGCGACGGCATCGACCCGATCCTCATGCTCGGCCTTCATCTCCAGCAGTAGATGATCGGGATATTCGCGCCATGTCGCACTTCCATCGATGAGCCGATGATGGGTATCGCACAGCAGCATCAGGTTCGATTGATCAGTCGAGAGCTGCGGCGATAGAATGGCATCCCCGCGCGGGCCGTTCGGAGCGTCTGAGACGATGTGCGCGATATAGGCCCTATTGAGGTTGTCTTTCCCGGTCAGCAGGTCGCCGATCAGGTTGCAATTGCAGCCACGGAATTCGCACCGCCCAGCGGCACGCGCCCAGACGATAGCCTTGACATTCTGCGGTAGGGAGGCGCGGCGTCTCGTGCTCTTATCGGTCGCTGGCTGCTCATCGAGAACTTTAGATGCATCCGACATGGCGGGACTCCTACTGCTTCGACCGGCTCAAGCCTTCCAAGTGAGGGGGAAGGTTTCGGCACGTTTTGTATTCCATGGAGTGCAGAAAATGCTCACTGATGTCTGCATGAGGTATGTCTTTCCGTTTAATTCCTTCTCGTGGCGAAGTCCCGTTCGATCGTTACGTTTCAGAAGAGGTAAGTTTTACTGCCTCTTTTCTTCTTTCGCTCTTGCCATCGTCTCCTGGCGAAGGGGCGAGTGGCCGTTTATTCGATGTTTTCGAAGTCTCGAAGGCCGCGGCGGTCGCTGCGGCCTTCGTTCTATTGCGTCATTCTAGTGGCTGTGCGTCAAATTCATTGGCTGCCTACATGCATTGCGATTGTCCCCTATCAAGAGCACCCGCTCGTCGCGCCACATGTGTCGCACTTCTCGCAGGTGCCATTCCGCACCATCGTGAAGTTCTGGCACTCCGAGCACATGTTGCCGGTATAGCCCTGCATGATCGAGCGCTGGCGGCGTTCGGCTTCTACCTTCTTGGCTTCGGTCTTGGCCGTTGCTGCGTCCGCTGCCGCCTTGTCGGAGAAGAGAGCGGTGGCGTCGCTGGTGATTTCCTCGGTTACCTCTTCGGCGATCTCCTCGGCCAATTCCTTGGCGCGCTCTTCATAATCGCGCTTGAAGGCGACGATTTCGGAGGTGGAGATGGCGACCGTCGGTTCCAGCTTGCGGGCAGCACTGCCGGCAAAGGCGGTTACCGTGCCGGTGGAAGCGGCGCGGGCAGGGGCAGCGGTGGCGGCACCCTTGGGCTCGCCCGCCTGGCGTTCGCCGCCGGTGCCGGACACCAGCGTCGGCTTGTAGCCGCGGGTCCAGCCGGTCGACAGCAGGTTGGTCTTGCCTTCCTGGATGCCCTTGCCAAGCGCGGTGTTGGAGAAATCCGACGTATCGACATGGGCGAGGTCATGGCGGCCGAGATAGGAGACAGCCAGCTCGCGGAAGACATAGTCGAGGATCGAGGTGGCGTTCTTGATGGCATCATTGCCGATGACCATGCCGGCCGGCTCGAACTTGGTGAAAGTGAAGGCCTCGACATATTCCTCGAGCGGCACGCCATATTGCAGGCCGAGCGAGATAGCGATGGCGAAATTGTTCATCATCGCGCGGAAGGCGGCACCTTCCTTGTGCATGTCGATGAAGATCTCGCCGAGGCGTCCGTCGCCGAATTCGCCGGTTCTGAGATAGACCTTGTGCCCGCCGACGGCGGCCTTCTGGGTATAGCCCTGGCGGCGGTTCGGCAGTTTCTCGCGTTCGCGCGAAACGCGTTCGATCACCCGCTCGATGATCTTTTCGGTGACCGTCACGGCCTGCGCCGCGAGCGGCTGCTGGATCAGTTCCTCTAGCGCATCCTCATCGTCCTCGTCTTCGATCAGCGAGGCATTGAGCGGCTGCGACAGTTTCGAGCCGTCGCGATAGAGCGCGTTGGCCTTGAGGCCGAGCTTCCAGGAGAGCAGGTAGGCGTTCTTGCAATCCTCTACGGTTGCCTCGTTCGGCATGTTGATCGTCTTGGAGATCGCACCGGAGATGAAGGGCTGGGCAGCCGCCATCATGCGGATATGGCTTTCCACCGAGAGGTAGCGCTTGCCGATCTTACCGCAGGGATTGGCGCAATCGAAGACCGGCAGGTGCTCGGCCTTCAGGAAGGGGGCGCCTTCCAGTGTCATCGCGCCGCAGACATGGATGTTGGCGGCTTCGATGTCCTTCTTCGAGAAGCCGATATGGTCGAGCAGGCTGAAGCTCATATCGGCAAGCTGTTCGTCGGAAACCTTCAGCGTCTCCTTGAGGAAGTCGGCGCCGAGCGTCCACTGGTTGAAGACGAACTTGATGTCGAAGGCGCTCTTCAGCGCAGCGTTGACGGCTTCCACCTTCTCGTCGGTGAAGCCCTTGGTCTTCAGCGTCGACGGGTTGATTGCCGGCGCCTGGTTCAGGTTGCCGTGGCCGACGGCATAGGCTTCGATTTCGGCGATCTGGCTTTCGGAATAGCCGAGCGTGCGCAGCGCGTCGGGCACGGCGCGGTTGATGATCTTGAAGTAGCCGCCGCCGGCGAGCTTCTTGAACTTGACGAGGGCGAAGTCGGGCTCGATGCCTGTCGTGTCGCAATCCATGACGAGACCGATCGTGCCGGTCGGCGCGATGACCGAGACCTGGGCATTGCGGTAGCCATGCTGCTCGCCAAGCTCGAGCGCCTTGTCCCAGGCCAATTTGGCGTGGGCGGCGAGATCCTGATCCGGGTTTTCCGAATGGATCAGCGCGACCGGATCGATCGCCAGTGCTTCATAGCCTGACGTTTCGCCGTAAGCGGCGCGGCGATGGTTGCGGATGACCCGCAGCATGCTTTCGCGGTTCGGCGCAAAGTTCGGGAAGGGCCCGAGCTCGGCAGCCATTTCGGCAGAGGTCGCATAGCAGATGCCGGTCATGATCGCGGTCAGCGAACCGGCAATAGCGCGGGCTTCGGCCGAGTCATAGGGAATGCCCGACGACATCAGCAGGCCGCCGATATTGGCGTAGCCGAGGCCGAGCGTGCGGTATTCATAGGAGAGTTCGGCAATGCGCTTCGACGGGAACTGCGCCATCATGACCGAGACTTCGAGCACGACGGTCCACAGGCGGACGGCGTGTTCGTAGTCGGCGATGTTGATGCGCTCGGTGGCCTTGTCCTTGAACTGCAAGAGGTTCAGCGAGGCAAGGTTGCAGGCCGTGTCGTCGAGGAACATGTATTCCGAGCACGGGTTCGAGCCGCGGATCGGGCCGCCGGCCGGCGACGTGTGCCAGTCGTTCATCGTCGTGTTGAAGTGGATGCCCGGATCGGCCGAGGCCCAGGCGGCGTAGGAAATCGTTTCCCACAGATCGCGCGCCTTCAGCGTCTTCATCACCCGGCCGTCCTTGCGGGCGGTCAGTTTCCATTCGCCGTTATTTTCGACGGCACGCAGGAAGTCGTCCTTGATCGAGACGGAGTTGTTGGAGTTCTGGCCGGAGACCGTCAGATAAGCTTCCGAATCCCAATCCGTGTCGTAGGTCTTGAATTCGAGATCCTTGTAGCCCTGGCGGGCGAACTGGATGACGCGCTGGACGTAATTTTCAGGAACCTGGTCCTTCTTGGCAGCGCGGATTTCGCGCTTCAGGGCAGGGTTCTTAGTGGGATCGAAGCAATCGCCGTTGTCGCCGCCGTCGCAATTGACGCAGGCCTTCATGATCGCCTTGAGGTGGCGGGCGACGATCTTCGAGCCGGTGACGAGGGCCGCCACCTTCTGCTCTTCCTTGACCTTCCAGTTGATGTATTCTTCGATATCGGGATGGTCGATATCGACGACCACCATCTTGGCGGCGCGGCGCGTCGTGCCGCCCGATTTGATGGCGCCCGCGGCGCGGTCGCCGATCTTCAGGAAGCTCATCAGGCCGGAGGAGCGGCCGCCGCCGGAAAGCTTTTCGCCTTCGCCGCGCAGCATCGAGAAGTTGGAGCCGGTGCCTGAGCCGTATTTGAACAGGCGCGCTTCACGCACCCAGAGGTCCATGATGCCGCCTTCGTTGACGAGGTCGTCCTCGACCGACTGAATGAAGCAGGCATGCGGCTGCGGGTGTTCGTAGGCCGACTTGGATTTGGTCAGCTTGCCGGTGAAGGGGTCGACGTAGAAATGGCCCTGGCCGGGCCCGTCGATGCCGTAGGCCCAATGCAGGCCGGTGTTGAACCACTGCGGAGAGTTCGGTGCGACGCGCTGGGTGGCGAGCATATAGGCAAGCTCGTCCTTGAAGGCGGCAGCATCTTCTTCCGAAGAGAAATAGCCGCCCTTCCAGCCCCAATAGGTCCAGGTGCCGGCGAGGCGGTCGAAGACCTGGCGCGCATCGATCTCGGAGCCGGTCTGCTCATCCTTGGACAGGGTCTTCAGCGCCGCATCGTCGGGAACGGAGCGCCACAGGAAGGAAGGAACGTCGTTTTCCTCGACCTTCTTCAGCCGGGTGGGGACGCCGGCCTTGCGGAAATACTTCTGCGCCAGAACGTCGGTCGCGACCTGGGAGAACTGGGCGGGGACGTCGATATTCTCGAGGCGGAACACGATCGAACCATCGGGGTTCTTGATCTCGCTGGTCGCCTTGCGGAATTCGATATCCGCATAGGCCCCTTGGCCGGCCTTCGTGAAACGACGTTCGATGCGCATGGTCTTGACCTCGTGTTGGCGCCCAGTCCCCACGACCGGGGCGCAAAATTCCTATCCGGCGGCACAATTGTCGTCGTGCAGCCAGTCTCGTTTCCGTATTGTCACAGGGGTGTCATCCGGAGATGTCCTTCCTGTATCTTGTGGTGATGATGGCTGCAAACGCTAAATATAGTATTAACAGCTTATTATCGCCAGTCCCGACGTCACTTTTTTTGGAGGCTGAAAATCGCGCAGAGATCCTGTCAGGCCTGACACCGTTCCCGGCACATCGCCCTGATTCCGCGTCCTTATTTTCAATAGGGAACCGGTCTCGTTACCTCCGGTCCTGTCGCCGCCGCAACATCAGGGACAGTAAGTTTGAAACGGATGATTCCGTCAAGGGCTGGATCTTAATTGATTGCTAACCACAACATCTTGTGGATGCGCCTGTGGAGATTGGGGAAAGCCGGGGAGCCCTGAAATTACAATGGCTTGCAGGCGCTGCCGGCTAAGGAAAAAGCCGGAACCACAAAAAAGCGTCCTGCGGCAAATCTTGTGATGGCATTTCCCGTGCAAATGCGCATGCCGATTCGGCGCGGAATTCGGCCCTCTTCAGAGCGCATCGATGGCGATGGTGACGGTAGCGACGCCGATCGGCTTGTCCTCTTCGTCGATGACGACGAAGCTCGCCTGCGTTTCGAGCATCTGGGTGGCTTGGTTGCGTTCCGCCCGGTCGATGAAGATCTCTCGAGAGCCCTTGGCGAAGGTTCTGAGATATTTCTCCTCGTCGCCCTGCCAGTAGTCGGCGGTGATGGTGCTTTGTCCGACGTTCAGCCCGTGACTATCGGTGACGAAAAATTCGACGATCGTTCCCTGCGAGGCGTCCTGCCTGGTTTTCAGGTAAGTCGAAACGGATCTGTCGAGCAGCAGCTGGACCATCTGCAGATGGTGCCGATCGACCTCCGACCGGTAGGTCTCGTCGAGGACCCGCATGTCGATTTCGCTGACATCGCCGAATTCGGCATTCTGCTCGGCGATGGCCTTCAGCACCAGCGGCGCTTCCACCATCGGCCGGATCCGCGTCTCGACATAGTCGCGCACCAGGGGAATATAGGCGGGCTCGGCGCGGGCAGGCGCCGGCGAAAACAGACATGCCGCCAGGCCGACGGCCATACTCACTCTTGTCGGCCGCCACCGCGCCATCTTGTTTCCTTATACCGAATCGTCGATGCACGCGTTAAGCGCAATTTTAGGCGATTCGCACGCCACTTATTATATGAGCATAAGGTAAAATAGATGTGCAGATATCGATAGCGGATTCAGCAAACCCGGCCGACAAAATCTGGAACAATTTCAACTGGTAAATACGAGGATCGCACGCCCTGATCGGCGATCAGCGCGGGCCCTTGGCGATCGGCTCCTGGTAGGTGAAGCCCATGTCCCAAGGGAAGTAGATCCAGGTATCCTGGCTCACCTCGGTGATGAAGGTATCGATGGTGGGAACACCCTTCGGCTTGGCATAGACGCAGGCAAAATGCGCCCTCGGCAGCATGGTGCGCACCTGGACGGCGGTCTTGCCTGTATCCGTCAGGTCGTCGACGACGAGCACGCCTTCGCCGCCGTTTTCGGCAAGCTCGGGCGCTATTCCCTTGAGCAGCGTCATGTCGCCCTGGTTCACATAGTCATGATAGGAGGCGACGCAGACGGTCTCGATCAGCCGGATGTTCAGTTCGCGTGAGATGATCGCGGCCGGAACGAGTCCGCCGCGGGTGATGCAGACGATCGCCTTGAACGTCTGGTCAAGGCCGGCAAGCCGCCAGGCAAGGGCGCGCGCATCGCGGTGGAACTGATCCCAGGAGACGGGAAAGGCTTTATCGGGAAGGGACATCGGGCTACTCCGCGGCATGACAAATCAACACGCCGTTTGCCGGCGACCGGACGGGTTTGAGGCGGCGATCGGCAAAACAAGAAATCGCGCGAGCTGCAACTGCGCGAGATCGCGCGCTGCACTGCGCGAGTTGTGCCGAGGCTCGAAGCCGTCATCGGTCGGCGCAATTAACGGAATTTGCCGGCAAAAGGCAAGAGCAGCCGATCAACGCGACAGAAGCGTCAGCGCCGTCATCGATTGCAGCAAGGTCCTCGTCGTGCCGCCGAAGATCATCTGCCAGAGCCAGGAATGGGTATAGGCGCCCATCACGAGAAGATCGATGCTGTTGTCCGAAAGCCGGTTCTCGATGACATGCGAGGTGTTTTTATCCACGCTTCGGGCGTTCGAAAGCGTCGTCTTCACGCCGTGGCGGGCAAGCGTCGCGGCGATATCGGCGCCTGCCGTCAGCGGCGATTGCAGCGCCGTGTCGGCCGGATCGACCGAGAAGATCTCCACCGCGTCGGCCGCCTTCAGGATCGGCAGCGCGTCGAAGGTCGCGCGCGCCGCCTCCTTCGAGCCGTTCCAGGCGATCAGCACGCGCTTGATCGGCTTCGGCTGACGGATGATGTAGGGGATTATCAGCACCGGCCGGCCGGTTTCGAAGAGAAAGCTGTCGACGTCGACATGGCTGTCGGAGGGTTTGGCCGGGTCGGCCTGCGAGGCGATCAAGAGATCGGCGCTGCGCGCGCTTTCGATCAGCGGTGCCGAACCGTAGCCGGTCGACGTGGCGAAGCTGCGCCATTCGGAGGAGGCGCCCGATGCTTGCGCCTTGGCGCGAAAGATCCGCTCCACGGCGATCGTTTCGCCATGCGCCATGTCCTGCAGCGCCTGCACGGCGACAGGATCGGGGATTTCCATCGGCGCCACCAGCGGTACGGCGGAGATGGTTTCGGCATGCAGGCCGATCACATGCGCACCGCTTTCGGCGGCAATGGCAAAGGCGAAATCGGCAACGGCGGCGCTATTGTCTGCTGTATCGAGAATGGCGAGAATGGTTTTGTAAGACATATCAATTCTCCTTGCGCTGAAAATGGCGTGCGCGAGGGAAGGAATGCACCGGATCGTCCTAACGTTCCTTGACGGGGATCAAGCTTGATCCCCGGTTCCGGCATTGTCCTCAAGCCTCGGCGGAAGGGTTTTCGGCGATGTCCTTCCTCTGGCGGATGGCGTCGATCATTTCTTGCACCGCGGCGCCGGCCGCGTCGATTGCCGCCTGTGAGCGGCCGCGAACAACGATCTCGGTCGAGAATTTCTGGCCGATATAGCGGGGGTAGGAGCCGATACTGGTTTCCGGATGGGCTTTCTGGATCGCCGTCAGGGGCGTACCGATCTCGCCTTCGCCGTAAGGGCAGGCGATGGCGAGCGAGAGCACCGGCGTTCCCGTTCGAAGCGTCGGCAGCACATCGTCGACCATCGCCTGGAAGACCTGCGGCACGCCGGCCATCACATGGACGTTGCCGATGATGAAACCTGGCGCCGTCGATACCGGATTGGCAATATGGACAGATCCGCGCGGCATGCGCGCCATGCGCTGGCGCGCCTCGGTGAATTCCATCTCGCGGCGACCGTACATATCGCCCAGCAGCATCATCGCCGTTTCGTCATATTCGCACGGCACCCCGAAGGCCTTGGCGATGGCATCGGCGGTGATGTCGTCATGGGTCGGCCCGATGCCGCCTGATGTGAAGACGTAATCATATTTGCCGCGAAGCGCGTTCAGCGCCTCGACGATCGCCTCCTCATCGTCGGCGACGATGCGCACCTCCTTGAGATCGATACCGGAAAGAGTGAGCAGGTCGGCGAGGTGGCCGATATTTTTGTCCTTGGTGCGGCCGGAAAGAAGTTCGTCGCCGATGGCGAGCATGGCGGCGGTGACGACGGTGGCGTGGCTCATGGGATGTTCCGTGATGTGAGGCTGGTGAATAGGTAGCGCCCTTCGGCCGCTTTGCAAACACTCGACCGGCGGCGCCCGCGGCAGCATGGATAACCATCCTTCCGGTGGTGGCGATCGGATTCTGCCGCGCATCGTCTCATCGGTGGCCTGATATTATGGCACTATGGTGCGGACGGCGGGGTCGAACCCGCATAGCCTAGGCCGAGGGATTTTCTTACCGCTACGGCTTTCGCCGCCGCCTTCCGGCGTTTGTGGTCTGGACTATACCTTCACCCTAGCGTCTGCCTTAGGTGCTGCCCGTCTAGTCTCTACACCTTCCCCTTGCAGGGCTTGGCTCGGGATTGCCATCTGACAGGTTTCCCCGACTTTGAGCAGTTCTACATCAGGCGTTTCCGCCAGTGCACTCAATTTTGCTTTAAGTCCCTTGTGTCTACCGATTCCACCACGTCCGCGTGGTTCTCCCTGCTAACAAAGAGAGGCGGCATTCTCAACCGATATTCAGCGGTGAGGTGCGATTCCGTTTCAAACTCTGGAAGCCCTCCATCACCTGCTCGCTCGAATGTCCAGCTGCATTCGGGAGTAAAGCGACGATCCGGCGCGCCGATCAAAGCTCCGACAAGCAACTGCATATTAGGAAGTCTTAAATTGACGCTGCCCCCATGCAGGACGCGACAGTCGATCGCGAAATTTCATGCCAGTCAGCGTAGAAAACTTAACACAACCCCTGCGGCAGAAGCTTATTGAATTTCGCAGGACATTGGGACAAAGTGCTGGCTGGGGTAGAGTTCGCGATTTTTACTGTTGCAATACGTGCACTTCACTTTTCATTGTGAGCGCCGGGACATGTGGTGACTTAAAAGGCAAAATGGCTTTTGTTCTGAAGACCTTCGGGAGGCTGCACCTCGTGGACGAGGAGGGGAACGCTGTCGCGTTTCCCGAGAAGGGCCTGCTGCTTCTCGCCTATTTGTTTACAACCGATCAAGGTTCGGCGGATCGAACGACCTTGGCTCGCTTCCTTTGGGGCGAGGCCGACCGGGACGTTGCACTGTCGACTTTGCGGAAGGTGATTTCGAGAATTAAGGCCCGTCAAATCGATCTCGGGATAAACATCCTTTCATCTCGGGGCAACATGCTCACTCTCGACCGGGGGGCACTTTCGTCCGACATGCTGCTGGCCGGCGAGGAGGACGAGGTTGAGCCGTTCTCCCGGCTGAGACGGCTGGTGACGCTGATGAACCAGCCTTTTCTCGAGCCGGTTCACAGCCATAGCCGCCAGTTTCAGCATTGGCTCGCCGAACGTGAAAATTACCATAACGAGCTTCTCGCCAATACTTTGAGAACAGCGTCGCAGCTGGCCCCGTCGCGAAAGGACGCCGAGCTCCTGAGGAAGGCCGCGGTTATCCTGTTTCGGACCGAGCCGAAGGATCCGGAGACGCTGCAACTGCTCATAAAGATCTTCAAGGCGGAAGGGGAAGTCGAATTACTTCGGAGCTATTTTGAACAGCGGCGCAGTGCGACATCGAGAGGCAGCGCCGCGCGCACCGGATCCGACGACGGTGACGCGAAATTCCTGCGCCCGCCATCCGCGTCGTCAAAGGCGAAACTTGAGGCTTCTCTTCCCCTGGAGCCTGAAGATATCCGCATTGCCATTCCCCGTCTGGTGCTGCTTCCCCCTAGAAATCAATCCGCTCGGCCGCAAGCCGGCTTTTTAGCCGCGTCTTTGGTGGAGGATATCACGATCGGATTTTGCGTCTTCAACAGCCTGGAGGTCATAGCCCCGTATTCGGCGGTTCAAATCGGCCACCAGGTGGAGACGCAGAAGGCTTTCTTCGAACGCCATTGCGTCAACTATATCCTCGACACCCGGATCAGCAACATGGGCGATGAAGTGACGCTGTTTGCCCAACTGATCTTTTTCGATCAGAATCAGATTGTCTGGGCCGAAAGGTTCAGTCTCGATCATATGGATCTCGCCAGAGACAGGAGAGTTGTTGCCCGGCAGATCGCTCTCTCCGTATCCAGCGAAATCGAGCGTCATGAGGCGTTGCGCGAAGATCTGAACCCGGTTGCCTACCACAGATATCTTGTCGGCAGGCGGCACCTGGCGCGGTTGACGCTTCCGAACCTGCGGCGCGTCCGCAAGGAAATGAAAGCCGCGCTCAGCGTCAGTCCCGATTTCGCACCGGCGCTGAGTTCGATGGCGCGGACCTACTCCAAGGAATGGTTGCTGACGGCGCGGGGAGATATCGATCTTTTGCAATTGGCGGAGACCTTCGCCAAGCAGGTCACCGAGATGCGCTCGGACTTCGCCGATGGCTATCGCGAGCTCGGTGTCGCCAAACTGTTGCAGGGTGCGTTCGATGAGAGTGCCGAAGCCATGGAAGTGGCGGAAAGCCTCGCGCCACACTACGCCGACGTGATTGCCGACTACGCGGACACGCTGGTGCATTGTTCGCTCCCAGCCATGGCCTTGCGGAAAATCGAGCGGGCAATCGAGCTGAACCCGCTCGGTCCCGACACCTATTTCTGGACGGCTGCTGGAGCAAACTATGCCCTCGGCGAATTCGAAGCTTCGCTGGACTACATCGGGCAGATGGCCGATCCTCATCTAGCGGATAGGTTGTCCGCTGCGAATTGGGCCATGTTGGGTCATCAGGACAAGGCGCGGATCTTCGTACGAAGGTTTCGTGAAGGCAACCCGGACTTCGATGTGGACAAGTGGTTGTCTGCAGTACCAAGTAAAGAGCAATGGCATAAAGATCTTTATCGTGAAGGCCTGAAGAAAGCTGGATTTTAAACATCAATCGTTAGAGGGGCAAAAACGTGGCTACAGTTGTTGTTATTAGTGTTGAAGGTCAAGACGGGCTCTGGGTCGCTGATCTGGACGCCGGCACTGTACTGCCGCTCCCGGCCCCCAAGGCGGGCGGCCTGAAAGTGGTGACCGATCTTCGCGCCACCGGCGCGACGGTGACAAAGGGCGTGAATGTGGCTGTCACGGTCAAGTCTGCGGAAGCGGCCTTCTCCGGGCATTATGACGGCTAGGCTTCAATGGTGGGCGCCATAGCACCGTTGCGTTCCGGATTCCGATCTTAGTCGTTCCCGGAGCCAATCAAATGCAGCGGATGTCAGCGATAGTCTATCGGCCCTGGTAATATGGGTTCGATTCTGCTTGCCCACATACCTGCATAATACCGGTTGAATATGCATGTATATTGTGGATATAAGCGTGTTATTGCTTGACAATGGCATTTTCGGTGTAAGGATTGCGCCGCGGCGGTTGAGTAAGTGTTGTCTTCTGGGAGTAAGGCGATGGTTTACGATTGGACTGGTGCCAGGGTTCGGCGCATCCGGATATTCAAGACTAGTGTCGCGCTTGTTCTGGGAACCGCGATTGCTGCAATACCGCTGTTCTTCTGGGCCGTGGAGTTTCGCGGTTTCTAACCTGAGATAATCAGCGTCTCGCGCCACCTGTTGATCACCCAGCCGGCCAGCAGTCCGATGGCGGCGCCCATGGCCTTGATGCCGGCATCATGCAGGCGCGGATGGCGCGTCGGCGAGAAGTACTGCAGATATTCGATGGCGACGGTACCTGCGATCAGCAGCACGGCCACCAATTTCCACTGTTTCGGATAGGCGAGCGCAAAGGCGAGGCCGACAAGAATATAGGCGCTCGCGCGGTCGGTATCGACAGTCGTAACTGTCTCCGGTCTCAGCCCGATCGGCGAAACCGTGGCGAAGATGATGAAGGCGAGCAGCAGCCAGGCGAGCGGCCTTGCGAATTTGAACATGATCATGGCTTCATATTTAGTGGCTCGTTTTTTCATTGACAGTTAAAATCGGTTCATGTGCCGGCTATTTCACGGTTGGCTTAAGAAAGGCTTTCGCAAACAGGGCCTGGGCGGAACCGTAAACGGCCGAAGCGGCCTTTCCTATGCCGGCCCGCCTGTGCCATAGCGGCGGTATCATTACAAGAATGGATCACGCCCGTGACGAGACTTGATGTCGAAAGCGCCGAAGAGGCAATGCGCAGCCTTTTTCCGGCAACGCCGCTGCAGCTCAACGATCACCTCTCGGCGCGTTATGGAGCCGATATCTGGCTGAAGCGCGAGGATCTATCGCCGGTGCGCTCCTATAAGATCCGCGGCGCCTTCAACTTCTTCCGCAAGGCGATCGGGCAGGGTGCTTCCGGCAAGACCTTCGTCTGCGCCTCGGCCGGCAATCACGCCCAGGGCTTCGCCTTCGTCTGCCGCCATTTCGGCGTGCCGGGCGTCGTCTTCATGCCGGTAACGACGCCGCAGCAGAAGATCGACAAGACCCGCATGTTCGGCGCCGAATTCATCACCATCCGGCTGTTCGGGGACTTCTTCGACCAGTGCTACCAGGCCGCGCGCGACCATGTCGAAGCGGTCGGCGGCGTCATGGTGCCGCCCTTCGACCATGCAGATATCATCGAAGGGCAGGCGACCGTCGCCGCCGAGATCATGCAGCAGCTGCCTGAGGGAACGGTCCCTGATATGGTCGTCCTGCCGGTCGGCGGCGGTGGGCTTGCCGCCGGCATCACCGGTTATCTCGACGGCACCGTGCCGAAATCGGCCTTCGTCTTTACCGAGCCCGCCGGCGCCCCGAGCTTGAGGCGCAGCATCGAGGCAGGCAAGGTGACGACGCTTGCCAAGGTCGACAACTTCGTCGACGGCGCTGCCGTCGCCCGCATCGGCGACTTGAACTTCGCCGCACTTCGCGATTTCGCGGTAAGCCAAGTGCAGCTGATGCCGGAGAACGCCATTTGTGTCACCATCCAGGAGATGCTGAATGTCGAGGGCGTCGTGCTGGAGCCGGCAGGCGCGCTGTCGCTGACGGCGATCGCTGCGATGGACGCCCAGGCGATCCGCGGCAAGACCATCGTCGCCGTCGTCTCCGGCGGCAATTTCGATTTCGAGCGCCTGCCTGACGTAAAGGAAAGAGCCATGCGTTACGCGGGGCTGAAGAAATACTTCATCCTCAGGCTCGCCCAGCGCCCCGGCGCGCTTCGGGATTTCCTCAATCTGCTCGGCCCTGACGACGATATCGCCCGCTTCGAATATCTGAAGAAATCGGCACGCAATTTCGGCTCGATCCTGATCGGCATCGAAACCAAGGCGCCGGAGAATTTCGCCCGGCTGATCGAAAATTTCGAAGCCGCCGGCATGGGTTACGAGGATATCACCGAAAACGAGATCCTCGCCAACCTGATCATTTGACTTGGCGACTGCAATGCCATCGTGCTAAAGGCGGATCATGGCTTCGTTCCTTTCAAATCTCTTTTCTATGTTCTCCGGCGGCGTCAAACCGGCGTCCGAGGCGGCAGGCCCTTCCGGCGAGCCGCAGCTTTACAACGATTGCACGATCTATGCGGAGCCGCGCAGGGAAGGCAGCCAGTATCGCCTTGCCGGCCGCATCGAAAAGAAGGTCGGCGACGAGGTGCTGGTGCGCAATTTTATCCGCGCCGATCTGTTTTCGTCCTCCGACGATGCGCTCGAATGCACGGTGCGCAAGGCGCAGCAGATCATCGATCAGCATGGTTCGTCACTCTTTGGTGACGGCGAGAAGCTTCGTCAGGTCTGAGACCGGGATCTGCGCGCATCCATACGTGATACCGGCCGCAATTATTCTTGTTTTTCAATCCCGTGACGCGGCGACACCGACGCGGATTGGCATCTCGCTCACGCAATCTTAAAGGATTGCAGTCAAAGGTATCGCCTGCAGCATATGCAGGGCCGCCCTCGTGTTTGACTTTTTCGGACAATCGACCAAAGGATCCGCTGTCGCGACCGTTGCGCCTGCGTTCCGTCCAGGGCGCCGGCCTGAAGCCGGGGTATGGTGATGGAGACGCTCAACCTCGCTCTTTTCGTCGTCGAAGCCGCCGCCTATTTCGTGCTGATGGTGACGCTTCTGCACTTCCGTCATCGGCTCGGTCTCGGGGTTTTCCTGACGGCGCTCGGCGTCATGCATTTCATGGAAACCTACCTGGCGGCGGTCTTCTATGTCTCGCTGCCGTTCGGCGATGTGTCGCCGGGCTCATCGGTCTTCTTCTCCGGCAAGCTGATGATGATCCTGATGCTTTACCTGCAGGAGGATGCCGCGACGGTGCGCCAGCCGATCTATGGCCTGTTCCTCGGCAACCTGCTCACCGTCGGCATTGCCTGGGTGCTGCAGCTGCACCTGCCGCTGCAGATATCGCCCGCCCACACGCCGGATGTCGATTTCCTCCAGGAAATGGGCTGGCTGATGGTCTGGGGCACGGCGCTGCTCTATGTCGATCTGCTCGGCATCATTCTGCTTTACGAAAGACTCGGCGATTTCTTCCGCCGGCGTGTCGTCCTGCGTTTCCTGATTTCGGGTTTCGTGCTGCTGACCTTCGACCAGATCGGCTTCTTTGCGGCGCTGAATTATTTCCTGGATGTGCCGATCGCCGCATTCTGGGCAGGTTGGACGGCGAAAATGCTTGCCGTCTGCCTCTATGCGGCAATGTTTGCAATCTATGAATATCGTATTCGCCGCGGCGGCAAGGCCGTCTCCGCTCGTTCGATCAGCGACGTTTTCGGCGACCTGACGTTCCGCGAGCGCTACAACGATCTTCTGGAGCGTACCGGTCGCGACATGCTGACCGGCGTCTATGACCGGACGCGCATGGAGGTGGAGGCGCCGCTGATGATGCGTGAGGCGCTGAGGCAGGGTCTCTACGCCACGGTCCTCATCATCGATGCCGACCACTTCAAGGATGTCAACGACGGCTATGGGCATCTTCAGGGTGACGAGGTGCTGAAGTCGATCGCCGCACGACTCGGTACGACGCTACGCTCGAGCGACCGCATATTCCGCTTCGGCGGCGAGGAATTCGTCGCCGTCTGCCCGGGCACCGATCACGAGGAAGCTTTGCTGCTCGCCGAACGGCTGCGCTGGACGATCGCCACCAGCGTCAAGACGCCGGATGACAAGCCGGTCACGGTCAGCATCGGCGTTGCGACCGCCGACGAGGACGGTGTCGATTTCACCGCCGTGCTGACGGCTGCCGACGGCAGGCTCTACGCGGCAAAGAAGAGCGGCCGCAACTGTGTTGTCGGCCGTTCCGGTGTGGTGAAACTCGGTTGAGCCGATCTACGCAGTGCGTCGGTTAACGGTGTTTGTGATGTTGCATAAACCGAAACACTTGCCGCCAATATCACGCTTTTTCAAGATGTTATGACGACCATAAAAACGGGTTGTTAGCAAGATGCAAACGTGATCTCCATTGCCGCAACGGATGAGCTTTCCTGCGAGGGGCGTGGAGACATGAGTGATGCAGCTGTGCGAACGAAGGTCGATGGCGGCGAATTTGCCGTTCTGTGCATCGGCGGGTTTCTTCTGTCGATCGCCTATGGCGTGACCTTTCTGATCCCGGTCCTGGTGGGGCAACGCGGCGGCAACGAGGCGCTTGCCGGCCTGATCATTTCGGCCGCGACCGTCAGCACCGTCATTCTCGTGATCCTGTCCGGCCACATCGCCGATGCCATCGGCTCGGCGCGGGCGGTGGCGGTTTCAGCGCTCTTTCTGGCGGCATCCGGGCTGGGATTTGCCATAGTCCCCGCGGCAGGGTTGAGCCTGATGACCGTCGGTTTCGTCCTCGGCATCGGCTGGGGCACCTTCTATGCGCTCGGACCCATTCTGGTGGCGGCGATCACCGAACCGGAGCACCGGATCAGGTTCTTCGCGCTGCTGTCGGGATCGATGATGTCGGGCATCGGCGCCGGACCGATCATCGGCCGCATTGCCACCGGCTGGTCCCTGCCGATCGAGACGGCCTTCGCCTTTGCCTTCCTCTCCAGTCTCGCTGGCGGCGCGCTTTATTTCCTGCTGCATCTCAGGCTGACCAATGCCGGCAAGATTTTGCCGCATGTCAACAAGATCTCCTTCGCCGCAGCGCGTCAGGTGATCGGTTCGCAGGCGATCTATTCCATTGCCATGGTCGGCATCGGCGGCGCGATATTCGGCGGGCTCTCGAGCTTTCAGACCAGCTATGCCAAGGCGCACGGTTTCGATTATTCGCTGTTTTTCATCGGCTTCATGTCCGCCGCCATCCTGAGCCGGCTGTTCGTCGCGGGATATGTGGTCAAGAAGGATCCATTCTATTCGCTTCTGGTGCTGACGAGCCTGACGCTGGCATCCATCCTGCTTTTCCTGGTGGTGACATCAAGTCAGCTGGCCTACCTCGGAGCCGCGGCAATGCTAGGCCTGGGTTATGGGTTGACCTATTCCGTCATCAACGGGCTGGCAGCAAATGAAGCGCCCGCAGGTCTCATGCCGCAATCGCTTCTCTTGTTCTCGCTGTCCTATTTCATCGGCGTCTTCGGCTTTCCGCTGATCGCCGGGAACCTCATCGTTTCCTCCGGGATCCAAGCCATGCTTCATATCCTGCTGTTGCTTGCCGTGGCCAATCTGGCAATCGTCCTGTTTCGTGTGGCCCGCCGCGCAAGGAACGGCTGACCGAGGCCGGGCAAGTTCGACTTGCCCAGCCTTCGCTCGCTCACGCGGCGCGGAAGATCTTGGCGCCGGACGGGGCACTCGTCATGCCGCCGTCGACGGTGATCTCGATGCCGGTGACATTGGCAGAATCATCCGAGGCCAGGTAGAGCGCCGCCTTGGCGATTTCGTCGGCTTCACTCATGCGGCCGAGCGGGCTCATGCCGCCGATGCGGGCTTCGAGCGCCGACATCGCATCTTCCGTCTGGGCCATCGGCGACCAGATCGGCGTCCTCGTGCCGCCGGGTGTCACCTGATTGACGCGGATGCCGCGCGGCGCGAGCTCGGAGGCCATATTGCGTGTCATCGCCCGGACCGCCGCCTTGGTCGCCGCATAGGCCGACCAGCCGGGAGCGCCGAGCACGGCGTGCACAGAACCGTTGAGAATGACCGAACCGCCGTCGCTGAGATGCGGCAGGGCCGATTGCACGGTGAAGAAGACGGCCGTCAGATTGGTGCTGATGATCTGATTGAACTGCTCCGGCGACGTGTCACCGAGCGGTGTCGCGCCGCCGATGCCGGCATTGGCGAAGACGATGTCGAACTTGCCGACCGTTGCGGCGGCTTCCGCAAAGGACTTCTCGGTGGCGGCGGCATCGGTGACATCGACCTTCAGCGCGACGACGCCGGCCCCAAGCGCCTTTTCGGCCGCGGCAAGCGTTTCGGGATTGCGGCCGGTGATCACGACCTGTGCACCCTCGTCGATGAAGACCTTGGTGGTCGCAAGACCGATACCGCTGTTGCCGCCGGTGATCAGCGCGACCTTGTTTCTTAGACGCATGATTCATGCTCCTCTTGGAAATGGCAACGATCTAGATTATGATCGTCATCTACAAGGATTATGATTGTAATCTACATGAGTCAAGGAGCATGATGCCGAAAAGTGTAAGCGGTTTTCGGCCGACATCATGCTCGTTCGAAATTGATACGGGGAGATTCGGATGGGTCGTTCGCAACTGGACAAACAGAAGACGCACGAAAAGATCGTCGAGACTGCGTCGAAGCGGCTGCGAGAGGAGGGGCTGGAAGGTATCGGCGTCGCCGACCTGATGAAGGAGGCCGGACTGACTGTTGGCGGCTTCTACAAGCACTTCGCCTCCCGCGACGATCTCGTCGCCGAGGCGATCCAGTCGGCTTTCGATTCATGGGGACGCAAGCTGGAGGCTGAAGGGATAGACCCGGCGAAGATGACGGCCGCCGATGTCGCCGACCGTTATCTGAGCGCCCATCACCGCGACAATCCCGGCGAAGGCTGCCCCTTTGCCGCGCTGACCTCCGATATCTCCCGCAGCGGCGACAAGGCGCGGGGGATTGCGACGGAACGGCTTCAGCTCAATTTCGAAGCTTTGGCGAGCAAGGTGGCGGGGGCCGACGCGGAAAGACGGCGCAAGGCGGTCATCGCCTTCGCGATGATGGCCGGAGGCGTCGGCCTTGCCAGGATTTCCTCCGATGAGGCTCTGTCCGCCGAGATTCTCGAGACGGTCCGGGATTTTGTCGCTGCTATCGACAAATGAGAAACGGCCGGCGAATGCCGGCCGCTGCACTACAATAAGCGTTGAAGAACCGATTAAGCGGCCAGTGCGATTTCCTGGACGCGCGTCTTGGCGGCGTCGATGGCCTTTTCGGCAGCTTCAGGACCGAAGGCGAGGCCTTCGACGTAGATGGTCTCGATGTCGGTGATGCCGAGGAAGCCGAGAACCGACTTCAGGTACGGCACGGCGTGGTTCAAGGGGGCAGCCGGTCCCTGCGAATAGACGCCGCCCGACGTGAGCACCACGTAAACCTTCTTGCCGGTGAGCAGTCCGACCGGGCCGCTTTCCGTGTACTTGAACGTCAGGCCGGCGCGGGCGACGTTGTCGATCCAGGTCTTCAGCGAGGAATAGATGTTGAAGTTGATGAGGCCGGTGCTGATGACGATCGTGTCGGCGGCAAAGAGTTCATTGACGAGTTCGTCGGAGGTCTTGACGGCGGCGATTTCCTCGGCGGTGCGGGCCTCGGCCGGCTTGCGGATCGCGCCGGTGAAGAGGTCGTCGATATGCGGCAGCGGGCTGGCGGCAAGGTCGCGGCGCACGAGGACGCTGCCCGGATTCTGTTTCTTCAGCTTCTCGGCGAGTTCGACGGCGATCGGCGTCGAGAGCGATTCGGCACGCGGGCTGGACGTCAGAAGAAGGATGGACGACATGGTGCATTTCCTTTCGAATTGGATTTGTCGGCCCGATGTGGGAGGTGAGCCGCAGTCTCGAAGCGGAAAATAGGTCTGGCCTGCTATCGAAAAAACGGTGATAATGTCGATCGAAACTATCGATGGAATGGATGGATATGCTTCCGAACCCGACCCTGGATCAATTGCAGGTGTTTTTGACCGTTGCCGAGACCGGCAGCTTCTCGGCAGCGTCGCGCGCGCTGAACCGGGCACAGTCGGTCATCAGCTATACGATCGCCAATCTGGAGGCGCAGCTTGAAATACCGCTTTTCGAGCGCTCCGGCGCCCGCCAGCCAAAGCTGACGGAGGCGGGCAGGGCGATGCTGGAGGATGCTCGGCGAATTCTCGGCGACCTGCAGGTCATGCGCGCGCGCGTCAAGAGCCTGAAGGAAGGGCTCGAAGCGGAGGTTTCCGTCGCCATCAGCGTCATGGTGCCGTCAAAGGCCGTCGTTGATGTGCTCCACGAATTCCGCGAGATGTTCCCAACGGTTTCGCTGAACCTCAACGTCGGCGAACTCGGAATGGTGATGGATCTGGTCATGAGCGGCAAGGCGACGATCGGGATCAGCGGCGCGGTTCTGAAGCAGGACGATTCACTCGTCACCGAGCGCATCGGCCATTCCTTCATGATGCCCGTTGCCGCGCGCAACCATCCGCTTGCCGGGCTAGAGCGGCCGCTGACACTCGGCGACGTGCGCGAGGAGGTGCAGCTCGTCGTCACCGATGCGTCCGGCCTGACGAAGGGACGCGATTTCAACGTTTTATCCTACAAGACATGGCGCGTCAGCGATATCGCCACAAAGCATCAGCTGATCAAGGCCGGCCTCGGCTGGGGTGGCCTTCCGGCGTCGCTCATCCATGACGATCTCCTAAGCGGCGCGCTCGTTCATCTCGATCTGGAGGCCTATGAGCAGGGGGAGTATCCCATCTATTCGATGCGCCGGCTCGCCAACCCGCCCGGACCAGCCGCCACCTGGATGATCGACGCGTTCCGCACCCGGCTTACCCATTGCCCGAGCCAGGCGGATTTCCACGCCCAGATCGCGGAACTGCGTGAACCGGCAATCCCGCTCGCGGCTGAATAAAGCATGTCGCGCAAAAGTGTGCAGCGGTTTTGCGGCACCGACATGCGCAAGAAAAAAGAGCTAAAGCGCAAGCAGCAGAATCTGAATGATCGCGACGCGCTTTAGGAAGGCGCGGCCGACGCGCCTTCCTTTTATTTCTAAAGCACCAGCCTGAACTTCGAGAAGCCGTCGGCACCGTCGCCGGCATCCTCGATCTTGACGCTCTTGACCGCAGCGAGGAACTGCTTGGCCTTCGGGCCGCTCTCGAAGGTCGCCGTCGTGCCCGGCAGCGGCTTGAAGGTCCAGTTCGCATCGGCCGACGGATTGATCGTGCCCTGGTCGTGGACATAGCGGACGATGACGTCGCGGTTGGTGTCCGGCGCCTGGAAGATCACCTTATCAGCGGCGATCTCCGGGAAACTGCCGCCGCCGCCGGCGCGGTAGTTGTTGGTGACGACGACGAATTTCTGGGCGGGATCGATCGGCTTGCCGTCGAAGGCGAGGTTCTGGATGCGGTTGGCATCCGGATTGATCGCCTTGCCGGAGGAATCATATTTCGGCGGCTGCGACAGGTCGATCTGGTAGGTCACACCGTCGATGACGTCGAAATTGTAGGACGGGAAGTCGTTGTTGAGCAGCGGCGCATCCTTCGAGCCGGCCTCGATGTGATTGAACATGCCGGCCGACATTTCCAGCCAGTTCTTCACCTGGGCGCCGGTGATGGCGACCGCCTGCACCGTATTCGGGTAGAGATACAGGTCGGCGACGTTCTTGATGGCGATATCGCCGGCCGGAACGTCGGTATAGTAATCGGCGCCACCGCGGCCGCCGGCCTTGAAGGGGGCCGCGGCTGAAAGCACCGGCAGATCCTTGAACTCAGTATCGGCCAGCATCTGCTTGATGTACCAGGTCTGAGCCTGGCTGACGACCTGCACGGAGGGATCGTCGGCAACGAGCGCGAAGTAGGAATAGAGCGGTGCCGACGTCTTGCCGACGGGGGTGCGGACATAGGCAAGCGTCGCCTCGTGTTCGGCCTTGGCGGCTTCGACCACGTCCTTCTTGTCGGCGTAATCGGCAACCACTTTCTTTTTGTCGTCCCGATGATAGATCGGCCGTGCTTCCGAGGTGAAATCGACGATCTTCCAGCTGTTGCCGTCCTTTTCGAGCAGCAGGTCGATAAGGCCGAGATGCGAGCCCCAGAAGCCTGCCATCACGGCAGGTTTGCCATGCAGCGTGCCCTTGACGGGATCGGCATTGGCAATGCCGTCCCAGTTCTTCGGGCCGGGGAAGACGAGATGCTGATGGCCGGTGAAGATCGCGTCGATCCCCTCGACGGCGGCGAGATGCAGCGAGGCGTTTTCCATCTTTTCGGACGGCGCGGCTCCGTCGATGCCAGAATGAGAAAGCGCGATGACGATATCGGCGCCGGCTTCCTTGATGGCCGGAACCCAGGCCTTGGCGGCCTCGACGATATCGCGCGTCTGGGCCTTGCCTTCGAGGTTCTTGATATCCCAGAGCATGATCTGCGGCGGCACGAAGCCGATGAAGCCGATCTTGACAGGGCTCTCATTGCCGGCGCCGTCCTTGATCTGTTTTTCCACGATCATGTATGGCTTGAAGAACAGATCGTCCTGCTTCGGGTCCGAGGCGAGTTGGCCCTTGGTCAGATTGGCGCAGACGAAGGGAAAGTTCGCGCCAGATAGGACCTTGAACATGAAGTCGAGCCCGTAATTGAACTCGTGATTGCCGAGGGTCCCCACCGTGTAGCCGAGCGTGTTCATCGCCTTGATCACGGGATGGACATCGCCATCCTTCATGCCGTGCCGATAGGCCATATAGTCGCCCATCGGATTGCCCTGCAGCACGTCGCCATTGTCGATCAGCAGCGAGTTGACGGCCTCGGCGCGGATATTGTCGATGATCGTCCCGGCGCGGGAAAGCCCCATCGTGTCGTTTGGCTTGTCGGCATAATAATCATAGGGGAAGACGTTGACGTGAATATCCGTCGTTTCCATCAGCCGAAGATGGGCCTGGTTGGCGCTGGCGCGCGCGCTGAAGGGATGCAGCAGCACCAGGGCGGAGGTGGCGGCAAGGCCGCCAAGCAGGGAACGGCGGCTCATCACGCCAACATCGAAAATGGAAGACATCGAAACTCTCCTTGAAGGATCATGCATCGTCCGGCTCGTCAGAATTAGGACGATTTCGCGAGGAGTACACTGCAAAAATGACAGGACGGCAAAACAATGCGTAGCAAGGGCGATGTGGTTTTGAAACGCAGTTTATGGTACAGCGTTCCGGCTGAAATCCAACGGGGATCATGAGCAGGGCGTCATCGCGTAACGCCGCTATCGACATCGTGAAAATCGGTGCCAGGCTGCCGTCGACGCAAAGCTCTGTTGCGCTCAACGTCAATGTCAACCGCAACGACTCGAGCGATCTCGGCCGCTCCTTCGGCGCAAGAACGGGGCAGCCTTACGATTTCAGCGTCGACGGCGCCAAGTGAGATGGGCGGTCGCCGCTGGTCGCGGCCCTAAGCTGACGCACCGCCAGCACCGGCCGAATTTCCTTATGGAAAAAGCGAAAATAGGAGGAGACCTGTGCCCGCGCATTCGAATTCACGTCGAACTGGATGCCGACACGGCCGTTGTGCTTCCAGCGGATGATGCCTTCGAGCAGACCAAGGTTTTCGGCTTCGATGCGCACCTTGCTACCAGAGGCGGCATGGAGCGGCGTCTTCGTCTCCAGGGCGGCACCGGTCACCGACAGGTTGAGGATGCGGATATCCACTTCGCTGTTCAGATATTTGACGCTGCCGAAGACCCGGCAATTTTGCCGGTCCACCTTCCGCGCGACGATTTTCAAGTTGCGGGCCATATGTTCTCCCTTGATACAGCCAGAGAGCATAGCGTCGGAAAATTGAAATGGTTTTAGGGGCTTGGCTAAAATTGAAGTGAAACTCTAGCTGGCGATGGTGGCCCTTCGCCCCACCACATGCTCGCGCCATATCGTAAAAATCCCGGCGGAAACGACGATAATCGAGCCGATGATCGTGTTGATACTGAGCGTTTCATCATAGATCGTCACACCGATGATCGAGGCGTAGACGAGTGACAGATAGGTCAGCGGCTGGACCGCGGCGGCATCGAGAAGATCGTAGGCGCGGATCAGGAAATAGTGGCTGGAAATGCTGGTCACGCAGACCATCGCCATCCAGCCCCAGTCCCCCGGCGACATAGAGCTCCAGTAGAACGGGCCAATAATGCTCATCGTGATCCCGCCGATGACGCCGGTGTAGAAGAAACTGGTCATCGACGAGTCGTCGCGGCTGACGAGACGCGTGGCGATGACATAGAAGGCGAAGTTGAAGCAGGAAATAATGGCCAGAAGCAGTTTCACATCGAAAAACTCGCCTTCCGGCTTCAGAATCAGCAGCACCCCGAAAAGTCCGGCGCCGATCGCCATCCACCGCCGCCATCCCACACGCTCGCCAAGGATCGGCATTGACAGCAGCGCGATGAGGATCGGCGTCGCTGAAAAGATCGCTTGTGAACGGGCAAGGCCGATTATGGCAAAACAAGTAATGGCCAGAACCACCTGGACCGCAAGCAGGACGCCGCGCACCACCTGAAGAAGTGGGCGTTTGGTGCGGGCCGTTGCCTTCAGGCCGCCGCGCATCTTCGAAGCGAGGATGATTGTGAACAGCGCGAAGGCCCAGTAGCGGATCATCGTCACGAAGATCGGCGGGTAAGCAGACGCCAGATGTTTCGAGATCGCGTCCTGGAGAGAGAAGATGGTAATCGCAAGCAGAGCGAAAATATAACCGTGGGTCTTCGATGTCATGATATGCCGTTGAGCGGGAAACACCGAGAGTCTGGGCAGGCTTTCAGCGAAGATGCAAGGTCTCAAAGCCCGACATTCGGCCTGTCGATGATTTCTCTGAGGGCAAAGCTCGAATTGATCTTGACCACATGGGGAAGGGCCGACAGCCAGTCGCGGTGGATGCGCTCATAGTCCTCGAGATCGCGGGCGGCGACCCTGAGGATATAATCATATTCGCCGGACATCAGGTAGCAGACGAGCACGTTGGGGCAGAGCTTCACCGCCGCCTCGAATTCCGCCAGCGTCTTGGCGAACTGGCCTGAGAGCGAGATATGCACGATGGCGATCATCTTGTAGTCGAGCGCCTTGTGCGAAAGCCGCGCATGATAACCGTCGATGACGCCGCTCCTCTCCAGAATGTCGAGCCGGCGCGAACACGCCGAAGGCGACAATCCGATCTTCTCAGCAAGCTCGGCATTGGTGATGCGGGCATTGGCCTGCAGCACCTTAAGAATCGCAAGATCGATGGTATCGAGATCGGCCATTCGAAGAACCTTCGAAAAAAGGAATGAATGGCACAATAATCGCCGAAAAATCACCTCTTCGCAAATCGTCTTTGCAAGGACATTTCATCGCCATGGTGGTTGGATTCATCATCTGAGGAGATCCGCGATTGCGGAGATGATATGAGAGGAACGCCAATGCGTGTCGGTTGCCCGAAGGAAATCAAGAATCATGAATATCGCGTCGGCCTGACGCCGGCTTCGGTGCGCGAATATGTCGCCCATGGCCACGAGGTCTGGGTGGAAACCAAGGCGGGCGCCGGCATCGGCGCCGATGACGCCGCCTATGCCGCGGCTGGCGCGAAGATCGCCGCCTCCGCCAAGGATATCTTCGAAAAATGCGACATGATCGTCAAGGTGAAGGAGCCGCAGCCCTCCGAATGCGCGCAGCTGCGCGACGGTCAGCTTCTCTATACCTATCTGCATCTGGCGCCCGATCCCGAACAGACCAAAGGCCTGATCGCCTCCGGCGTCACCGCGATCGCCTATGAAACGGTCACCGACGAGCGCGGCGGCCTGCCGCTGCTGGCGCCAATGTCGGAGGTCGCCGGCCGCCTGTCGATCCAGGCGGGCGCAACCGCCCTGCAGAAAGCCAATGGCGGCCTCGGCGTCCTGCTCGGCGGCGTGCCGGGCGTGCTGCCGGGCAAGGTCGCGGTCATCGGCGGCGGCGTCGTCGGTCTGCATGCCGCCAGGATGGCCGCCGGCCTCGGCGCCGATGTCAGCATCCTCGACAGGTCGCTGCCGCGCCTTCGCCAGCTCGACGACATCTTCTCAGGCCGCGTTCACACCCGTTATTCCAGCATCCAAGCATTGGAGGAGGAGGTCTTCTCGGCCGATCTCATCATCGGCGCCGTGCTGATCCCCGGTGCGGCGGCGCCGAAGCTCGTCACCCGCGAGATGCTGTCCGGCATGAAGAAGGGCTCCGTCATCGTCGACGTCGCCATCGACCAGGGCGGCTGCTTTGAGACCTCGCATGCAACCACCCATTCCGACCCGACCTATGAGGTTGACGGCGTGGTGCATTATTGCGTCGCCAACATGCCGGGCGCGGTTCCCGTCACCTCGGCGCATGCGCTGAACAATGCGACGCTGGTCCACGGCCTGGCGCTTGCCGATCGCGGCCTGCGTGCCATTGCCGAAGACAAGCATCTGAGGAACGGCCTCAATGTGCACAAGGGCCGCATCACCAACAAGCCGGTCGCCGAGGCGCTCGGCTATGAGGTCTTTGCGCCCGAAAGCGTGCTGAACGTGGCGTAAGCTACCTGACTCCGCGTTAGGCGAGGGCGCCGGTCTCCGCAGGGGCTGGCGCCTTTACCTTGTCGATTCGGCATTGAAAGCAGTTGTTGCGCGCCGAGCGCACATGCACATAGGCGATCTCCGGCCGCGCCAGCAATGTCTCGGCATAGGCTGGAATATCGGCGATCCCGGTCACCGCCCCGGTGCCGTAGACGATGCGGTCATTGGCGCCGTAGCCGCGGACGATGAAGTCGGGGCTCATCGCCAGCATCGGCGGCTGGATCTCCTCGGCGGCGTAACGCCGGCAGGGCTGCTTGTGCAGGAAGATCGGCCCAGTTTCAGCATAAGGCTGCAGCGCCGGGAACGGCCGATAGGCGAAGACCAGCATGTCCTCGCCCGCTTCGATACTCCGCAGGCAATGGCGGCAAGGGTTGCCGTCACCATCGGATATCATCGTCTCGGGCAGGTTGTCATAGGCGTCGTGGCCGCCGTTCCAGAGGGCTCTAGCATCGGCAGTCGGCATGGCGGCAAAACGAATGGAGGTCATGGCAAATCTCCTTTGTGATCGCCATGAAATTGCGCCCGGACCGCTGACCAAGCCACCCGTTTCTTGCGCCTGGGAAAAGCTGGGCTATTCTTGATGAGAAGCTGCATGGCGAAAGGAGAAGCCCCTTGGCCGAAGTCGATCTCGCGCTGCTGGCGCAGCAGAATGCTGAAATACTGGAAGAGCTGAAGGCCTTGCGCCGGGAGGTGGCGGAATTGAAGGAGCAGTCGGGCCGCACGCTCGATTTCGAGCGACGCAACGATCCGCGCCGCCCGAGTAGCCTGATGCAACGTTAGAGCATGTCGCGCAAAAGTGTGCAGCGGTTTTGCGACAATGACATGCGCAAAACAGGGAGTTAAAGCGCGAGGAGCGAATCTGAAAGATCGCGACGCGCTTTAGCGACCCCTGTGCCGGCGGGAATGAAAACGTCAGCTTTTCCGCGCCAACTCCAGCAGTTCCTTGTCGCTGAGCGGCCGGACGATGCCGGTGCCGGTCGAGACCGGGGAGAAGCCGAACATCTGGTAAAGCTGCAGCGCCCGCGGATGGTCGAGATTGTTGGTGGTGGTGATCACCCGCTTCGGATTGAGCGTCCAGATGCCGTAGAGTGCCTGCAGCAGGAACCATTTGCCGATGCCGAGGCCGAGCGCATGTTCGATCAAGCCGAAATGGCTGAGCTCGATCGTATCCTCGTCCTCGCAGAAATATTCGTAGAAGCCGGCAGGTGCGCCGTTGACGTAGAGGACGCTGATATTGTTGCGCTTGTCGTTCAGCGTCTGGGTAAGCTGCTCGTCGCTCATCCGCAGCCGATCCACCCACTGCCAGCGCGCGCCCACCTGCCGGTAGAGGTAGCGATAGAAGGGCAGTGGGATCGCAGGCGCGCGCATGATCGCCGTCTGGATATTGACGGGCACCGGCATGCTCGCCTTCGGCGCCGCCGTCATTTCGAGCCGGGTGATGTGAGCTTTCAAAGAAGCGGGTGTCTTCCCCATGGCGATCAGGCTTTAACCGGTGTCGGCGGACCGGTGACGATCGGCGTATCGTCACGGCTGCCCCATTCGCTCCACGAGCCGTCGTAGAGCTTGTTGTCGTGATGGCCGAGCGATTCCAGCGCCAGTGTGATGATCGCGGCGGTGATGCCCGAGCCGCAGGAGGTCACGACAGGCTTGGAAAGATCGATGCCGGCATCCTCGATCGTCTGGCGTAGTTCGGGCAGCGACTTGAATCGGCCCTGATTGGCGAAAACGCCGGAGGGCAGGTTGCGGGCGCCGGGCATATGGCCGGAGCGCATCCCGGCGCGCGGCTCGGGCTCGGCGGCGGCGAAGCGGCCGGCGCTGCGGGCATCGGCGATCTGCATCGCGCCGCTGGAGACGATGTCGCGCATCGTATCGAGCGTCACCACGCGGCTCTCGTCGAAATCGGGCGTGAAACGCGCCGGCGAATAGCTGGGCACGGTGGTTTCGAGCGGGCGGCCCTCGACCTTCCAGCCGTCGAGACCGCCATCGAGCACGAAGACGTTCTTTGCGCCCATCACCCGGAACAGCCACCAGACGCGCGGCGAGGCGAACAGCCCGATGCCGTCATAGACGACGATGCGATCGTTCTCGCTGATGCCGAGCCGGCCGACTTCGGCGGCGAAATAATCGGGCGAGGGGATGGTGTGCGGCAGTGACGTTGAACGGTCCGCGATCTTGTCCTGGTCGAAGCGGATGGCGCCGGGAATATGGCCGGCCGCATATTCGGCATCGGCATCGCGTTTCTGCGCCGGCAGATAGAAGGAGGCGTCCAGTACGCGCAGATCCGGCTTGCCGAGCTCGGCCTGCAGCCAGTCGGCCGAGACGACGAAACGGCTCTTGGTCTCACTCATGATGCTCTCCCTTGATGGTCAGGCTTCGTCGCCGGGCGTGCCGAAACGGATGCGGAAGCGCCGGTTCTCTTTGCCCTTCTTTTCGATTTTGGCGATGTGAATCTGCCCGACTTCCTGTGTCTCGGAGACATGTGTGCCGCCGCAGGGCTGGCTGTCAATCGATGAGTTTTCGCCGATGCAGACGAGGCTGACGCGCCCGAGCCCGATCGGCGGGCGCACATTCTTCGATTTGACGATGTCGGGATTGGCTGCGAGTTGCTCGTCGGTAATCCATTGCAGATAGACCGGATGGTTCTCGGCGACCAGTTCCATCAGCTTGGCCGTCACTTCGTCCTTGTCGATCGTCTCGGCCATGTCGAAGTCGACACGGCTTTCCTCCTCGCCGACGGCAGCGCCGGTGATCGGATAGGAGCAGACGACGGACAGCAGATGGCAGGCAGTGTGCATGCGCATCAGCCTGTAGCGGCGCTGCCAGTCGACATGCAGCACCAGCGTCTCGCCAACTAGAGGCCGCGGCTCGTTTTCGAGCGGCACGTGGATGACGATATCCTTGCTCGGGCCGTGCTTCGTCTGGGCCAACACGATCTTGGTGCCGTCGGCGCGTTCAAGCTCGCCGGTGTCACCCGGCTGGCCGCCTGACGTCGCATAAAAGCAGGTCTGGTCGAGTTCGATGCCCCCGTCTTCGTGGACGGCGGTGACGACCGCCTCGCATGTCGAGAGATAGAAGTCGTCACGATAGAGGGCATTGACGGGCATAGGGTCTCACGCGGGCTCGTAGGGAACGTTTATATCGGGCGAGTTGGCCATCCAGCCCGGAACGGGCAGTCCCTTCGAGGTCAGGAAATCCGGATTGAAGAGCTTCGACTGATAGCGGTTGCCGTAGTCGCAGAGGATCGTCACCACCGTGTGGCCGGGTCCGAGATCCCGGGCGAGCTTGACTGCGCCGGCAATGTTGATCGCCGTCGAGCCACCGAGGCACAGGCCTTCGTTTTCGACGAGGTCGAAAAGATAGGGCAGCGCTTCGGCATCGGAGACCCGATAGGAGAAATCAGGCGTGAAGCCTTCGAGATTGGCGGTGATGCGGCCCTGGCCGATGCCCTCGGTGATCGAGGAGCCCTCGGATTTCAGCGTGCCGTTCTGGTAGAATTCATAAAGAGCGGCGCCATCGGGATCGGCGATGCCGATCTTGACGCCCGCATTGAATGCCTTGAGGCCGGCAGCGACGCCGGCCAGCGTGCCGCCGGAACCGACGGAGCAGATGAAGCCGTCGATCTTGCCGTCGGTATCGTTCCAGATTTCCCGAGCGGTGGTTTCGATATGCGCCTGGCGGTTGGCGACGTTGTCGAACTGGTTCGCCCAGATCGCCCCGTTCGGCTCTGTCTTCGCAAGTTGCTCGGCGAGCCGCCCCGAGACCTTCACGTAGTTGTTGGGGTTCTTGTAGGGAACGGCGGGCACTTCGACGAGTTCGGCGCCGAGCAGTTTCAGCGCGTCCTTCTTTTCCTGGCTCTGCGTTTCCGGAATGACGATGACGGTGCGGTAGCCGAGCGCCTTGGCGACCAGCGTCAGCCCGATGCCGGTATTGCCGGCCGTGCCTTCGACGATGACGCCGCCGGCCCGGAGCAGCCCTTTCCGTTCGGCGTCGCGGATGATGTAGAGCGCGGCACGGTCCTTCACCGACTGGCCGGGGTTCAGGAACTCCGCCTTGCCGAGGATGGTGCAGCCCGTCGCCGCCGACGCGCCCTTGAGTTTGATCAGGGGCGTATTGCCGATGGCTTCGAGGACGGAAGGGTGGAAGGTCATGGAATCTGCCTCTATTCGAACTCTTACTTTAGGAACGGTCTTTTCCCTTCACAAGGCTGAGTTGGCAAGAAATGCTATTCCACGTCCCTGTCGGGCACGATAAAATTTGGCCTTCCTACCCCGAAATGATGCATGGCCTGCAATCCTGCCATGCGTGGGGTGATCCGAAGATTGACTTTCCCCGTACGGATGACGACAAAGCGAAAACGGAGCGCGGCAACAGGGCGTGACCGAAACCGGCATGATTCACGAGCAGATCGACACGATCGATGCATTGATGGCGCATTATATCGCCGGCTCCTTGCCCGAGCCGGCGCGGGTGCTGGTACGATCCCATCTCGAAATGAAGCCCGACAATCGCAGCCTGGTGGATAGCCTCGAATTGCTGGCCGGGGAGGCGCTGGAGAGCGCTGGTGAAACCGCCATTGCCGACCGCGACCGGCAGCTTCAGGCAATCTTTTCCTCTGCCGCTCCGGTCGCAGCGCCGCAGGCGGCCAAACGGCCGGACAACGCGCTGTTTCCACAAGCGCTGCGCGATTTCGTCGGCTTCGAGGTCGAGGACGTGCCCTGGCGCAAGCGGTTGCCGGGTTTCAAGGAATATTGCCTCGAACGCGACGGCTGCGAGGTCAACCTGATGTGGATCCGCCCCGGCCGCGCTTTGCCGGCGCACACCCACAAAGGCATGGAACTGATCCTCATCCTCGACGGCGCTTTCAACGATGAACGCGGCCGTTTCGGCCCAGGCGACATCTCCATTGCCGACGAGACTGTCGACCATCGGCCGGTTGCCGAAAAGGACAGGCCCTGCATCGCCTTTGCCGTTTCGGACGGGCCGGTGAAGCTCACCGGATCCCTTCGTCAGATGATCGGCGACCTGATCGGCTGAAAGCAGCCACAATGGTGTGATAGAGCCGTATATCCGGGAGGAGAAGGGAACTTTCCGGACCTGTTTTCGGTTGGTCAGGCAGAACCGGAGGAACATGTCATGCGTGATTTCACCGCCCGTCCCGAAGATGGACTCGTCTGGATCTCCGGTGCGAGTTCCGGCATCGGCCATGCGCTTGCGCTGAAGCTCGCTGGCGAAGGATTCAAGGTCGCCGTCACCGCCAGAAGCCACGAAAAGCTGGTCGAACTTCAGGCGGAGGCCAGCGGCCTTGCCGGCAGCATCGTCGTTCTCGATGGCGACGTCACCGATGCCGAGGACATGGAGCATGTCATGGCCTCCATCGAATATGAGCACGGCACACTCGCCATGGCGATCCTCAATGCCGGCGTCTATCTGCCTGTTCATGCCGAGAACCTGAACCGCGCCGATTTCGAAAAGAGTTTCGCCGTCAATCTCTCCGGCGTCGTCAACTGCCTGTTGCCGGCGGTCCGTCATATGAAGGCGAAAGGGCAGGGACAGATCGCCATCGTCTCCTCCGTCATCGGCTATGGCGGCCTGCCGACGGGGGCTGCCTATGGCGCCACCAAGGCGGCGCTGATCAATATGGCCGAAAGCCTGAAATTCGATCTCGACAAGATGGGCATCCGCATCCAGCTCATCTGCCCGGGCTTCGTCGACACACCGGCGACTCGGAAGAACGCCTTTCCCATGCCGTCCCTGGTGTCGACCGACGAAGCCGCCCGGCAGATTGCCGCCGGGCTGAAATCGCAGGCCTTCGAGATCTCCTTCCCCAGGCGCTTCACCGTGATGCTGAAGCTTGCGCGCATGCTTCCCTACAGCGTCTATTTCATGCTGGTGAATCGCGTGACCGGCTGGCGCGAGCGGCCGTCATCGGCTGGTCACCATCCGGCGACACCGCATCCGGCGGAATGATCAGCTGCGCGAGAACACCACCTGACGCACATCGATATTGCGGGCGCGGAAGCCGGCCTCGCAATAGAATAGATAGAATTCCCATAGCCGCTTGAAACGCTCGTCGAAGCCCATCGGGCGGATGCGCTCCCAGACCGACCAGAAGCGTTCGCGCCATTCCGCAAGCGTGCGGGCATAGTCGAGCCCGAAGCCGAAGTCCCTGACCAGTGACAGGTCGACCTTGCCGGCAAGTTCCGCCAGATGGTTGCGCGTCGGCAGCATGCCGCCGGGAAAGACATATTTCTGGATGAAGTCGGGGTTGCTGCGATACTGGTCGAAGGCCTCCGGCCGGATGGTGATGATCTGCAGGCCGGCCTTGCCGCCCGGCTTCAGACATTGCCGGAGCTTGGAGAAATAGGACGGCCAGTATTTCTCGCCGACCGCTTCGAACATCTCGATCGAGACGATCCGGTCGTAAAGCCCGGTCTCGTCGCGGTAATCCTGGAAGCGAAATTCGACACGGTCGCCGAGACCGGCCTTGCGGATGCGCTCTTCGGCAAAGGCCAGTTGCTCGCGGCTGATCGTCAGCCCGGTCACCTTGCAGTTCAGTTCGCCTGCGGCAAATTCGGCGAACCCGCCCCAGCCGCAGCCGATCTCCAGCACGTGATCGCCGGGCCTGATGCCGGTCGCCTCGGCAAGCGCGCGATATTTGGCGTTCTGCGCCGATTGCAGGTCGTTGGCCCCTGTCGAATAGAGTGCGGAGGAATAGGTCATGGTCGGATCGAGCCATTGCCTGTAGAAATCATTGCCGAGATCGTAATGGGCGGAAATGTTGCGCTTCGAGCCCATCTTGGTATTGGTGTTCATCCAATGGCGGACGCGCTCGACGAGGCGGCCAATGCCGCCCTTGCCGTTGGAATAGCTGTAGACGGCCTCGCCGTTGACGAGGAAAAGTTCGAGGAAGGCGGCGATGTCGGGGCTGTCCCAATCGCCGTCCATATAGGTTTCGGCAACCCCGATCGTGCCGCTCGTCAGAGCCCGATAGGCAAGGTTCCAGTTGTTGAGGCTGAGAGCCGCCTTCGGCCCCGCCTGCTTGCCCTCGATCAGCAGCCTGCGGCCGTCGGGCAGGGTGACCGCAAGCGAGCCGTGCTGCATGCGCAGAAGTCCGCGCAGCGCCAGCTTCGCCTTGAACGGCAGTCCCTTCACCAGCCTGGATATATTTTCGGCCGTCAGCGTCACCGCGTCACGGGCCAGCACATTCCAATCTTGCGCCTTGCTCATCTTTCCGCCTCCAGCATTTTTTTGCCGGTTAGGGACGACGATACATCCGTGACGATGCTCGGGCGGCCTCCGGCCATTATACGGCAAGGCTACTGCATAATTTCTTCAATCGGAATCGAATTAGGGAAAAATTATGCAGCAGTTCAAAGCGCTGCAGCGTTTTGCGCGTCGTTTCAAAACGCCCGGCGCTGCAATGTCATTCTGCCGCATTCGCATGCGGTCGGGGCTGGTGAATGCTGACGGCAGGCGGAGGCGCCGGGCGGCTGACATAACGCGCGCCCTTCAGCCACAATTTCAGCGCTTCCCAATGGATCCCGGCCACGATCTTGAAGGGCAGGAAAGGGATGTGCGCCGTCAGCCGGAGCAGCGCGGCGCTGGTCAACGGCAGCTGCCGTCCTGAGAATGTCGCCGAAAGCAGCGGGCCTTCGCCGTCGGTTTCGAGGATGCGCCAGCGGATTTCGGCGCCGGGCGGCAGCATGCGGAAGTGATAGCGCGCCGTTATGCCGATGAAGGGCGAGACGTGGAAGAGCTTGTCGCAGCTCTGACGGAGCCCGCCTTCCGACATCTCGCCATCGCCGACAGGACAGACGTAACTATGCCGCTCGCCGAAAGTGTTGCGCACCTCGTAGATCATCGCGACGAGGGCGCCGTCCCCGTCATAGGCGTGATAGACGGAGATCGGGTTGAAGACATAGCCGAGAATGCGGGGATAGCAGACGAGCAATATCCTTGCTGCGCGCTCGAGCCCAGCCTCAGCAAGCAGCCGGTCGGCATAGGCGCGCAGCGGCGTGCTTGCCGTATCGGCATGGTCCTTTTCATGAAACGAGACGAGATTGCGGCCATTGACGGAAAACAGCGCCGACAGCCGATCGGCCGCTTCAAGCCGATCGAGATCGACGAGCAGGGAAAAGACGCGGTAGCGGAAACGATGGCCGAAGGGTTTCAGGCGTTGATGCATGATGTCGCCGATATAGAGCGCGGCCGCCGCATCCGGCGCAGCGCCGTTGCCGCTCATGCTGACGCCGCGCTTTTTGCCTAGTCCGCTCATGCCGCTGCATCCGGTTGCGGTTGCAGGCTTCGCGCCGTTCGCCAGGGAATGATGCCACCCAGGGCCTCGGCTGCTGCCAGGCCGGAAACCAGGCCATCCTCATGAAATCCATATCCCGTCCACGCGCCGGCAAAATGGCAATGGTTCTTACCCTGGATGGCGGCGAGCGCCCGCTGCGCCGCCATGGCATCGGCCGAAAATTGCGGATGCTCGTAGGTGAATTCCGCAAATACCATGCGGGGATCCGGCTCGCGGTCCGGATTGAGCGTGACGAATAACGGGAAATTATCGCCGATGCCCTGCAGCCGGTTCATCCAATAGGTGACAGCGACACCCGCCTTGCCATCATCCCGGCTGGAGCGCAGATAGTTCCACGAGGCCCAAACCTTGCGCCGCTGCGGCATCAGCCTTTGGTCGCGGTGCAGGACGACGCGGTTCGGCTGGTAGGGAATGGCGGCAAGCAGCCGCTTTTCCCGGTCGGTGGCATCCATCAGCAGGCGTGCCGTCTGATCGCTGTGGCAGGCAAGGATCACCTTGTCGAAGGGCTGTTGGCTGCCCGTCTCGTCGATAAGCGTAATGCCGCTCTCCGAACGGATCACCCCACGTATGCCGCACGACAGTTTCACCCGTCCGCCGAGCGGCTGCATCAGCCGATCGAGATAGCTGCGGCTGCCGCCGGTCACTGTCCGCCATTGGTGATGGCGGTGATAGATTAGCCGGTGATTGTCGAAGAAATTGACGAAATACTCGGCCGGGAACTGCAGCATGCGGGCCGACGGCGTCGACCAGATCGCCGCCGCCATCGGCACGAGATAATTGTTGGTGAAGCCGGGCGAGAAGCCGCGCCAGTCGAGATAATCGCCGATCGAGCGGGAGGCGAGGTGGCCGGCAGCCCGGTCTTCGAGGCAGGTGCGGTTGAAGCGCAGGATCTCGCGGATCATCCACAGGAACGACGGCCGCAGCAGGTTGCGCTTCTGCGCGAAGAGCGAGGACAGCCCGCCGCCGCTCCATTCCAGCCTGCCGCGGTCGAGCGAGAGCGAAAAACTCATATCGCTTGCATGGGTGGCGATGCCGAGCTCGGCAAAGAGCGCCGTCAGGTTCGGATAATTCTGTTCGTTATAGACGATGAAGCCGGTATCGACCGCAATCCGAACCCCGTCATAATCGACGTCGACCGTCGCCGTATGGCCGCCCGCCCGCCCCTGGCTCTCGTAGAGCGTCACGTCGTACACAGGGTTGAGCGCCCAGGCCGCTGAGGCGCCGGAGATGCCGGAGCCGATGACGGCGATCTTCAGCCGGTGCGAGGCGGGGCGGACATGCGCGTTCATGCGGCATCCTTCGTGGCTTTGTAAGCCGCGAGCGCCCGGTCGCGTGCGCTGGCATGGTCGACGATCGGTTTCGGATAGGTCTGTCCGAGGATGATACCGGCCTCGTCGAGCGCGCTCTTCGGCGCCTCGAACGGCCGGTGGATGTATTTTGCCCCGAGCCGTTGAAGCTCCGGCACATGAGCTCTGACATAGTCGCCGTCGGGATCGAAAGTCTCGCCCTGCAGCATCGGATTGAAGATGCGGAAGAAGGGTGAAGCGTCGGCTCCCGAGCCCGCCACCCATTGCCAGCTTGCCGCATTGTTGGCGGGATCGGCATCGACCAGCGTGTCGCGGAACCAGGCCTCGCCGCGGCGCCAGTCGAGCATCAGATCCTTGATGAGGAAGGAGGCGACGATCATGCGCACCCGATTGTGCATCCAGCCGTGGCGCCAGAGCTGGCGCATGCCCGCATCGACGATCGGGTAGCCAGTCATGCCGCGGCACCACGCCTCGAAATCGCCGTCGTCGTTGCGCCATTTGAAGCCGTCGAAACGATCGTTCCAGTTCTCCGAGGCAAGACGCGGGAAATGGATAAGCAGGTGGTAGGAGAATTCCCGCCAGGCGATCTCCTTGCGGAAATGCACGATGTCGGCCGCCGGCACCCGGCTCGACAGTCCGCGCGTCGCATCCCAGATGCGGGCAGGGGAGATCTCGCCAAGCGCCAGATGCGGCGACAGCATCGAGGTCGCCGGTTTCGCCGGATAGTCGCGGTTTTCCTTATAGCCCTTGAGTTCGTCCTCGACGAAGGCGCTGAGCCTCTCCCGTGCGCCTTGCTCGCCGGGCGTCCAGAGATCGGCAAAATCCTTCGCCCAGTCCGGTTTCGTCGGCAACAGTTGCCAGCTTTTCAACGGTTCCGATGCCGGACGTTGCGCTGCCAGCCGCAGCTTCGGCGGCGCCTCGAGCGGCGGCTCGGCTTCGCCCGCACCCTCCAGCGCGCGCCAGAACGGCGTGTAGACCCGATAGGGCGTGCCACTGCCGGTCATCAGCCTGGACGGTTCGTGCAGCAGCTGGCCGCCGAAACTTCTCGCCTCGATCGCCTGTTTTTCCAATTCCTGCTTGATGTGGGTGTCGATCGAGATGCCCGACGGATGGTAGCGCCGGTTCCAGAAGACGGCTTCAGCACCGCTCTTCTTGATGACGGCGCGGAGCACCTCGAGCGCATCACCGCTGGCAAGCACCAGCCCGCCCTGCCGCTCATGCAATGATCTATCAAGCGCTTCCAGCGAATGATGCAGCCACCAGGCCTGCGCAGCGCCGAGCGGACCGGTGCCGGCTGCCGCCGGCTCGTTGATATAAAGGGGGATGATCGGTCGCCCGGAGAGATGGGCGGCATTGAGGGCCTGATTGTCGTCAAGGCGCAAATCCCTGCGAAACCATAAAATGACAGGTTTTATCGCGTCCTTTGCCAATGAAGCCGTTCCCTGCTCTTGTTCTGTGCACCCTGCTACGGATCTACGGAACGCCCGGATCAAAAGTTTCATCCGGAAGGAAAGCTTTTCATCGTGGTGGCGACGACATGAAAAAGGCCGGCGTGAACCGGCCTTTTCCAAGCGTGGCGCGCGTTTGCGCGACATGCTTTGGGAGCGAAGGTGGCTGTCAGTTGTCGTATTCGCGACAGGCTTCGCTGATCGAGGCGCCGCTTTCGCCGCCGCGTGTATCGACGCCCGACCTCTGCTGCGGCATGCCGGCGCATTCCATCGTTTTCGGCTGGCCGATGCTCTGTGTTGTCATCGGATCAACCGGCGCGACGCGCACCGGATACATGCCGTTGTCACTGTTGGTGTAATCGGATGAATAGCTACCCGAACTCGGATCGGTCGAGCCGCCATTGGTCGGCCCGATCGGATCAGGATCTGACTGGGCAAAAGCTGACGATGCCATGCCGATCGCAATCAGCGAAGCGGCGATAAGGGATTTGGTCATGAGGATATCCTCCTTTGATTTTCATCTTGGATGACCCTGGGGTAACCGCCTGCCGGAATCATTGTTCCGAAATTTGCGAAAATTCTGCACGCAGGCCTTGCATGGTTACGCATAAACCTTAACGGCGAAAGCCGCTGGATCGCCGCTATCACCTGCCTTAGTGCATGACGAAACGCCAATCCGCAGCATGAGGCCGCAATGTTCGTTTCCCCGCGCGAGGCCGCAGATCTCGGTCTGCAGATTGCCCTTGCACTCGCCCTGACGGCCAGTGGCATGGCAATCGCGTCCTCTGCCATGGGCGGCGAGAAGGCCAGCATATCAGCGATCGACGTCAGTCGCCCCTCGTTGTGGACAGCCGTCCCGACGCGTATCGATCCGACCACACAGGCCTATCTGCGTGCCGACGCGCCGGCCGGGCCGGAACTTGCCGCCAGCGCCGAACGACCCTGCCATGACCTGATCGGCCTTCGCCTCTCCTGTGATCTGATTGTCACTTCCGGCACAGCGGCTTTTTAGGGACGGGAGTTTGGAAGCATCGCCTTCTCCCGAAGCTTGCAAAAGGCGATGATTGCCGGCGGCTGGAGGCGGCAGGCCTGTCGCTGCCGAAATTCATGGTGACGGCTGAAGATGTGAAGGTCGGAAAACCAGACCCGCAATGTTATATTCTCGGCGCCGAACGCCTCGGCGTCAGCACGCAGGACTGCCTAGTGTTCGAGGATGTCGCAGCCGGCATCATCGCCGGCGAGGCGGCGGGCGCCGATGTCATGGTCGTGACGGCAACCCATCATGACAAGATGGAAACGCCGCATCCGGCCCTGTCATCCTACGACGAGATCTCGGTGCGGATCTCCGCAGACCACAAAATGTTTATCGTCCCGAAGGCGGCCAGATAGCGTGCCGCATTGCGGTTTCCTGCCTTTCACTCCGCGGCGGCGGCAAGACAGCGATCGATGATCCTGCCGATTTCGCCGCGGCAGGAGCCGCAATTGGTTCCAGCACTCGTTTCCTTGCCGACAGCCTCGACGCTGTGGCATCCGCCGCGCACGGCGGCGGCGATCTGGTTGACCCCGACGCTGAAGCAGGAGCAGACAGTGGCGCCGGGATCCGGCCTGCCGGCGCCGGGACGGCCTGCGACGAGCGCAAAACGTTTCCTCAGATCATCATGCGCGACGGAGAGCTGCGAGATCGCCCAGTTGCGCGCGACGGCGACAGGCTCGCGGGCGAGGAACAGCGCGGCAAGCAGGGTCTCGCCGTCGAAGAAGGCGAGCCTGAGGTCGCCGGATTGCCGGTCTGCATAACCGAGCGGCTCGATTTCATCGGGAATGGCGAAAACCGCGCGGCACCAGGCCGTCCAGTCCTCGACTGTCTCTCCAAAGGCAAGCTCCAGCCGCCAGCCGCCCTCGGCCTTCGCCAGTGCCCAATAGGCCGCGTCAGGTGTTACGGGCTTTGTCGCCGAGACGGCGAAGCCGTAATGGGCGGCACCGAAGGGCCGGATGGCGACGGCAACGTTCTTCGACGCCGGCTGACCGGAAACGGGATCGGTGATCGGCGCCACCACGGCGTCGATCCGCGCTTTTGCCGCGAACTGGTCGTTCCAGTGCATCGGCGCGAAGATGCCACCGCGCGCCTGGCGGTCGGTCACCAGCGCCCGGACGATCGCCTTGCCATGCGGGCTGTCGATCTCGACGAGGCCGGCGCTTGATATGCCGGTCTCGATCGCGTCGCGCGGATGGATCTCCGCAAAGGGTTCGGCGATATGGGCGGAAAGCCGCGCGCTCTTTCCGGTTCGCGTCATCGTGTGCCACTGGTCGCGGATGCGCCCGGTATTCAGCGTGAAGGGAAAATCGGCATTGGTGCGGTCCGTTGCCGGCGGCTCCACCGCGACGAAGCGCGCTTTGCCATCGGCATGGTAGAAGCCGCCATCGGCGAAGAAGCGGGTGACGCCGGGTTCTGCTCCTGCTGCCTGCGGCCACTGGAAAGGTGATAGCTCGTTGTAGGCGGCGTCGGTCATGCCGGCGCGGGCGCCGATGTCGAAATCGCGGCTGCCGTTGTTTTCGAAGGCGGAAAGGGCGGCGTGTTCAGCAAAGATGTCGGCCGGCGCAGCGAAATCGAAGGCATCGGCAAATCCCATGCGGCGTGCGACCTCCGCAAGCTGCCACCAGTCGGCCTTGGCATCGCCGGGCATGTCGAGAAACGGCCGCTGTCTGGAAATGCGCCGTTCGGAATTGGTGACGGTGCCGTCCTTCTCGCCCCAGCCGAGCGAGGGCAGAAGGACCTGCGCGTGCCGGGCCGTATCCGTCTCTCTCAGAATGTCGGAGACGACAACGAACGGACAGGCGGCGATCGCGCTTTCGACGCTGTCGGCATCCGGCATCGAGACGACGGGATTGGTGGCGATGATCCAGAGCGCCTTAATGCGCCCATCGGCCACGGCGCGGAACATGTCGACCGCCTTCAGCCCGGGTTTGGCGGCGATGACCGGCGATTTCCAGAAACGCTGGACGCGGTCGCGGTCATCCGCATTTTCGATCGCCATATGGGCGGCAAGCATATTGGCAAGACCGCCGACCTCGCGCCCGCCCATGGCATTCGGCTGTCCGGTCAGCGAGAAGGGTCCCATGCCCGGGCGACCGATGCGACCGGTCGCCAGATGGCAGTTGAGGATGGCATTGACCTTGTCGGTGCCGGAGGAGGATTGGTTGACGCCCTGGCTGTAGCAGGTCACCACCTTCGACGTCGTCTCGAACAGACGGAAGAACTCGCGGATCTGCATGGCCGGCAGGCCGGTCCGCTCCAGGAGATCGTTGATGTCAAGTGCTGCTGCTGCGGCGAAGGCGCCGCCAAAACCTTCAGTATGGGAGGCGATATAATTCTGGTCGATCGCAGGACTTGTCGCGAGATGGGCAAGCAGTCCCATGAACAGCGCGACATCGCCGTCCGGGCGAATGGCGAGATGCAGATCGGCGATATCGCATGTCATCGTCCGGCGCGGATCGATGACGACGATCCGCATGTTCGGCCGCGCCGCCTTGGCGGCGGCCAACCGCTGGTAGATGACAGGATGGCACCAGGCGAGGTTGGAGCCGGTGAGCACCACCAGATCCGCAAGTTCGATATCCTCATAGGTCCCGGGCACGGTATCGGCGCCGAAGGCGCGGCGATGACCGGCCACGGACGAGGACATGCAGAGCCTTGAATTGGTATCGATATTGGCCGAGCCGATGAAGCCCTTCATCAACTTGTTGGCGAGGTAATAATCCTCGGTCAGCAACTGGCCGGAGACGTAGAAGGCGACGGAATCAGGCCCGTATTCGGCGATCGTTTCGGAGAAGCGCCGGGCGACCAGATCTAGCGCCTCGTCCCAGCCGCTGCGCGCGCCTGCGATTTCGGGATACAGAAGCCGGCCGTCGAGATCGATGGTTTCGGCAAGCGCCGAACCCTTCGAACACAGGCGGCCGAAATTCGACGGATGCTCGAGATCGCCCTTGACGCTGATGGTGCCGTCCTCGTCGACCGTGGCGATCACGCCGCAGCCGACGCCGCAATAGGGGCAGGTGGTCTTTACCTCAGCCGCCATTATTCAGCCGCCATCAGCAGGCTTTCCAGCGCGATGAACAGGGCGCCGTCCTCGTTGCGGACCGGTATGGTCCGCACCTCGCCCTGGTCGGCGCCGAGCGCCTTGCCGGTCTCGAGCGAAATCACCCAATTGTGCAGCGGGCAGGTGACGGCCTTTGCATGCACGATGCCCTGGGAGAGCGGGCCGCCCTTGTGCGGGCAGTGATCCTCGATGGCGAAGACCTCGTTCTCGGCCGTGCGGAACACGGCGATCTTGCCCTGGGGCGTCTTCACGCAGCGGGCACCACGCAAGGGGATGTCGGAAATATCGCCAATTGGATGCCAGTTTTCTTTGGGCCAATTCATATCCATCTCCTTACTCGGCAGCCTGCGGATAACCGATCGTCGCCATCGGCTTGAATTCATGCTTGTCCTTGCCGGAGACGCGCTCCGACCAGGGATCCACCTGGGCAAATTTTTGGCTGAAGACGAAGCGCTCGTAGTAGGCCTTGCGCTTTTCGGCATCGCCCATGATCTGGCGGCGGATTTCATCCAGACCGACGCGCTTGGCCCATTTGTAGATGCGCTCGAGATAACGGGCCTGCTCCCGGTACATTTGCGTCAGCGCCACGATATGCTCCAGCGCCTCGTCCTCGGTCTTCACCAGGCCGAGCACCTCGGTGCCCTTGATGTCGAGACCCGCCGCACCGGCGAAATGGATCTCGAAACCGGAATCCACGCAGATCACGCCGATATCCTTGCAGGTTGCTTCGGCGCAATTGCGCGGGCAGCCGGACACGGCCATCTTCAGCTTGGCCGGCGTCCAGGAACCCCACATGAATTTCTCGATGCGGATGCCGAGACCGGTCGAATCCTGGGTGCCGAAACGGCACCAGTCCGAACCGACGCAGGTCTTCACCGTGCGCAGCCCCTTGGCATAGGCCTGGCCGGAGACGAAGCCAGCCTTGCCGAGATCTGCCCAGACGGCGGGCAGGTCTTCTTTCTCGATGCCGAGCAGGTCGATGCGCTGGCCGCCCGTCACCTTCACCATCGGGATCTCGAACTTGTCGACGACATCGGCAATGGCGCGTAGCTCGTTCGAATTGGTGACGCCGCCCCACATGCGCGGCACGACGGAGTAGGTGCCGTCCTTCTGGATGTTGGCGTGGACGCGCTCATTGATAAAGCGTGACTGGTAGTCGTCGGCATATTCGTCCGGCCAGTCGCAGACGAGGTAATAATTGAGCGCCGGCCGACACTTGGCACAGCCGCAGGAGGTCTTCCATTCCAATTCCTGCATGACGGCAGGAATGCTCTTCAGACCTTTCGCCTTGATCAGGCGGCGAACATCGTCATGGCCGAGCTCGGTGCAGGCGCACATCGGCTGCACGGCGGCCGGATTGTAGCCATCGCCGAGCGTCAGCGCCATGAGTTGTTCGACGAGGCCGGTGCAGGAGCCGCAGGAGGCGGATGCCTTGGTATGGGCGCGCACGTCGTCGAGCGATGTCAGCCCTTTGCTCGTGATCGTCGAGGTAATCTTGCCCTTGCATACGCCGTTGCAGCCACAAATCTCCGCGTCATCCGGCAAGGCTGCAACGGCCGCCATAGGGTCCAGCGGCGACCCTCCCTGATAGGCCTGACCGAAGATCAGCGTCTCGCGCATCTCCGAAATATCGGTCGCCTTCTTCTTTAGATCGTTGAACCAGGCGCCGTCGGCGGTCTCGCCGTAAAGCACGGTGCCGATAATCTTGTTGTCCTTCAGCACGAGACGCTTGTAGACGCCGGCGCTGGCATCGCGCAGCACGATCTCCTCGCGGTCGTCGCCATCGGCGAAATCGCCGAGCGAATAAAGCTCGATACCGGTGACCTTCAGCTTGGTCGGCGTGTCTGCATGCACGAAAGCCGGCGAACGGTCGTCCGAGAGATGTGCTGCGGCAATGCGGGCCATCTCATAAAGCGGGGCGACGAGGCCGTAGACCATGCCGCCCACCTCGGCGCATTCGCCGAGCGCAAAGATATCGCCATCCGAAGTCTGCATGCCGGCATCGACGACGATGCCGCGATTGACCGCAAGGCCGGCGTCCTTCGCCAGGCCGACACTCGGACGAATGCCGACGGCCATGACGACGAGGGTTGCCGGGATGATCCGGCCGTCGTCGAGTTCGATGCCTTCGACCTTGCCGTTGCCGATGATCGCCTTGGTATTGGCCTTGCAGATGACTTTGATGCCGCGTTCTTCGACCGCCTTTTGCAAGAGGTAGCCGGCTGCGGGATCGAGTTGGCGCTCCATTAGCGTCGGCATGACGTGCAGAACGGTGACGTCCATGCCGCGCTGGGCAAGGCCTGCCGCCGCTTCGAGGCCAAGCAGGCCGCCACCGATGACGACGGCCTTTTCGCGCGACTGGGCGGCAAGCAGCATGGCCTGCACGTCGTCGAGATCGCGATAGGTAATGACGCCGGGCAGATCCTTGCCGGGAACCGGGATGATGAAGGGCACGGAACCGGTGGCGATCACCAGCTTGTCGTAGCTTTCGGTGACGCCGTGATCGGAGGTGACCGTCTTGGCGTCGCGATCGATGTTGACGATCTTGTGGCCCTTGTAGAGCATGATGCCGTGCTTGATGTACCAGCCGTCACCGTGAATGATGATCTGCTCGTAGTCCTTTTCTCCGGAAAGAACCGGCGACAGCATGATGCGGTCGTAATTGACGCGCGGCTCGGCATTGAAGATCGTGACTTCATAGCGTCCGGGCGCCCGTTCGAAGAGGTGCTCCAGCATGCGCCCGGGCGCCATGCCATTGCCGATGATGACGAGTTTTTCTGTCATATTTCCTAGTCCTTAGATCAGGTTGCAGCCACGGACGCAGAGGGCTCCTGGCGCGACAATTGTTTGACCGACAGGTGCATCCAGACGAGCGAGATCGCGACGATTGCGAAGAGCAGCAGGAAGCAACTGGACCAAAGGCCGGTCATGTCCTTGAGCAGGCCGAAGGCGATCGGCAGGATGAAGCCGCCGAGACCGCCCATCATCCCGACAATGCCGCCGACGGCGCCGACGCTGTCAGGGTAATAGGCCGGAATGTGCTTGTAGACGGCGGCCTTGCCGAGGCTCATGAAGAAGCCGAGCACGAAGATGACAGCGATGAAAATGACAGGCGTGATGGTCGTGGCCGGCAGCGACAGGATGAGAGTGGCTACGGCCGAGACGGCCAGCATCGCATACATCACGCTGCGTGCGCCCTTCTTGTCCGATAGCACGCCGCCGAAAGCTCGGAAGATACTGCCAGGGATCGAGTAGGCGGCCGCGATCATGCCGGCAGCTTCCAGGTTGAAGCCGTAGGCGCCGACCAGATAGCGCGGCAGCCACAGGGACAGGGCGACGAACCCGCCGAAGGCGAAGAAATAATAGAGCGAGAAGCGCCAGACCTGAACGTTCTGCAACGGCGCGAATTCTTGAGCGAGGCTTTTAGAGGCAACGCCGTGCTCGCGGCGAAGACGGAAGGCCGGATCGTCGGACGTGGTGAACCAGAAGACGATGGCCATCAGCGCCAGACAAACGGCCCAGACCTCCGCAACCGCCTGCCAGCCCCAGGCGAGCAGAACGAAGGGAGCCGCAAATTTGGTCACGGCCGCGCCGACATTGCCGGCGCCGAAGATGCCGAGCGCCGTGCCTTGCTTTTCCGCCGGGAAGAACGGCGAGACATAGGCGACGCCGACCGCAAAGGAGCCGCCGGCAAGCCCGACGCCGAGGCCGGCGATCAGCATCTGCGTATAAGTCTGAGCGTAGGAGAGCAGGAAGGTCGCCAATGCGGCGGCAAGCATGGTGAGGGTGTAGACAAGACGGCCGCCGTAGCGCCCCGTCCAGATGCCGAGGACGATGCGCACGAGCGAGCCGGTCAGAACCGGGGTGCCAACCAGCAATCCGAACTCCGCCTCGTTCAGGCCGAGGTCTTGCTTGATGCGGATGCCGATGATCGCAAAGATCGTCCACACGGCGAAACAGAGAGTGAAGGCGACTGTGGAAATCCACAATGCTTTGGCTGGTTCGCCGGCGGACATGGGATGCGCTTTCTCGATAACAGACATGGCTTCTCCGTGGCGCGACAACGTCGGGCCGATCCATCGCTGGGGGGTGAAAAACAAAAAGCCGCTGGTCAGGATGCGCATGCACGAGGCGCGCGAAATATCCTGATCAGCGGCTTTGCTGGTAGCGCCCGTCGTTGGACGCCGAATTTATGGTCTTCTGCGAGCGCCTATTGCGCCCTCATACTGCGCTGATCGCCATTGATCTGTGCGTTAATAGCCTTGCAAACTGCGTGCCAGTTCTACGGATTCTGTATAGTGGATTGAATTTAAAAAGAATTTTCAAGATATTGTCATCTGCACGTTTTTGCGGCTGCCCAAAATCGTGCAAATCTTTTGTGCGTTGCGGTGATGGTGGGCATCGAATTTTGCTGGCGTTTTGTGCAAGCCGGCATGGATTAGGTCTCGTCGCAGTAAGAAGCGAAGGGTAGGGCGCTTTTGACGGCAAAGCCAGCGACATAGTCCGGCAGTTCCGTCGGATCGAAGACGTGGCCGTCCATGAAGCGGTCGCCTTCGTCATTGCCTTCGATGCGGATATCTGCGTCAACAGGTGCATTAGCGTCGCCGAGCGCTCTGCGATAGAGATCGGGACGGTAGGCGGAGGCGGCCGCCCGCGCCTTGTTGAGGCTGGCCTCGGACTGCCCCCAGCGCATCATCTGGCTGTAGATCCACAGCGCATGGCTTGGTCTCGGATAGTTGGCGAAGGCTGAATGGAACTGGAAATAATCGGCGATGATGCGCCGGTTGCCCCTAGCGTCGAGGCTGAATTCGCCGGCGAGAACGCGGCGAATGATGCCGACCGGGGCGGCGATATAGCGCGGATCGGCGAGGGCTGCCGCCAGCGCGTCGTGATTGTCCGGCAGGTCGCACCAGCGGGCTGCGGCGTCGAGCGCCACGATCAGCCGGGAAACGGTCTCCGGATGAGTTTCCGCCCAGTCCGGCCGCATGCCGATCACCTTTTCGGGGGCCGAGGGCCAGATATCCTGTTTGGCGGCGACGATGCGACCGAGACCGCGCTCCGAGGCGACCATGTTCCACGGCGCGCCGACACAGAAGCCATCGATTGCGCCGGCTGCCAGTGCATCCGAGGTCAGCGGCGGCGGCACGACGACGAGCTTGACGTCCTTGTCGGGATCGATGCCGCCGGCCGCCAGCCAGTAGCGGAACTCGTAGTTGTGCGAGGAAAAGGGGTAGGTGACCCCGAAAGTTGGCAACGGCTCGCCACGCGCCTTCATCGCTGCAATCGTTTTGGCCAGAGCATAGGCGTTGTCCAGCGCATTTGCCGTTTCCGGCAATCCGGCGTCATTCCGCATCCTGTCGAAGAGTCGCGTCGACAGCGTGATTGCATTGCCGCCGCGCCCAAGGGAAAACGGCGTGATCGTCGGCGAAGGGTTGGAGCCGAGACCGAGCATGGAGGCGACCGGCATCGGTGACAGCATATGGGCGATATCGAACTGACGAAACGCCAGGCGGTCGCGCACATTTGCCCAGGAGACATCCCTGACGAGATCGAGCGTCAGGCCTTCCCTCTGCGCGAAGCCGAATTCCGCCGCTGCTATCAGCACCGATGCATCGACGAGCGGAATGAAACCGGCCCGAAGCACTTTGGGCCCTTCACTGTTGATCCGTGCGGGCGAGGGCAGCCCGCCGTTGGAACTGGCGGTGTTCGTCATCATATCCACTCCGGTTTCCTCCGGAAATTCGCCAAGGGCGCCATCACATCAAAAGTCCCGCGGCGGTGACAACGCTCTGGGCGATTTCAGACATCTTCTTCTTTTCGTTCATCGCCGTCTGGCGCAGCAGGGCGAAAGCCTCTTCCTCGGACAGGCCGCGCATCTTCATCAATATGCCCTTGGCGCGCTCGATGAGCTTGCGTTCCTCCAGCGCCGAGCGGGCATCGGCAAGCTCCCGCCGCAGCCGGCTGAAGGCACTGAAACGGCTGACGGCCATGTCGAGGATCGGTTTGACGCGTTCCTTCTTCAATCCGTCGACGATATAGGCCGAGACGCCGGCATCGACCGCAGCCTCGATCGAAGCCGTATCGGAGCGGTCGACGAACATGGCGATCGGGCGGCTGACTGTGCGCGTCAGCTGGAACAGATGCTCCATCATGTCGCGGTTGGGGTTTTCGATATCGATGATAATCACGTCGGGCATCAGCGTTTCGATGGTCCGCGCGATGCCGTTGACCTCATGCACGACGGTGACGCGCGCATGCCCTGCCTCGCGCAGCCCTTCTTCGATGATGGAGGCGCGGATGGCATTTTCGTCGATCACCAGAATCGTCAGATCGAGATGCTTCATGGTTATATTTATGACGCAGCGCAGCAATTTTGGCAAGGTTTACGCCTGAAAAATGTGCAGAAGGTTGGGTGATTAAAAATTAATCGTATTGCCGCACTTTCAGGCGTTTCCCCAGTGGCGAGACCGATGTCGACAGCGCATTTTTCCAGCCCGTTGACGCTTGAGGAAGCGCTCCATTTGGGCGAAAAGGCGTGACGCTTTTCGACCTCCATCTTGGTGAGGGTCGGCAGCGCCTGATCCTCGGGGCAGAAGGCAGGTTTATTGGCCACCAGTGAATTTCATCCGATCGAGCGGGCCGGGGATGACGGGATCGCGGCGCAGGCGCTGCGGGCGGTCGAGGCGGTGCTCGGCGTTGCCGCAGCGCTCGCGCTCGCCACGCTGCTCGTCATGGTGCTCGTCACCGTCTGCCTGCGCTATTTCTTCGGCACCGGCTTCATTGGCGCGGAGGATCTCGGCATCTGGCTGCATGTGGCGGTGATAGCGCTCGGTGCGCCGCTCAGCCTCAACAGCGCGCTTGCCATGCGCCTCGACGTTTTCGTCAGGATGCTGCCGGAAAGCCTGCAGAAGGTGACGCGGATCGGCGCCGATGTCTTCACCGTGCTTTCGGCGTTGATCCTCGCCTTCGGCGGCAGCGAGATCATGACGATGCTCGGCGGCGTCTCGCCGACGCTCGGTCTGCCGGAATGGATACGTTTCGGCTTCCTCGGTGTTGGCGGCGCGCTGATCCTCACTGTGCTGCTACTGCAGCGCATCGCCGAAGGCAAGGTCCTGGCGGTTGCTCTTTCGCTGATCCTCGGCGTCGCGCTCTATGCCGGCATCCCGCATATCTCGCTTGATCTCGACTGGCCGCCGAGCATCTTCCTCGGGCTGATCGCGGCGGTCGGGCTTCTGCTGGCTGCACCGCTGCCGCACGCCTTTCTCGCCGCTGCCTATGTCGTCATCGCCTTCGGCAGCAGCCTGCCGGAGCCGGCGATCGTTTCCTCGACCGTCACCGGCATATCGAAATTCTTGCTGCTCGCCATTCCATTCTTCCTGCTTGCCGGCGGCCTGTTGACGGCATCAGGCGTCGCCAATCAGCTCGTGCGTTTTGCCGCCGCCATGGTCGGCCATCGCCGGGCAGGGCTGGCGCAGACGACGCTTTTGACCAGCATTCTCTTTTCCGGCGCTTCCGGTTCCTCTGTCGCAAATGCTGCTTTCGGCGCGTCGACGTTCCAGCCGGAACTGGTCAAGCACGGCTATCCCCAGGCGCAGGCGGCGGCGATCATCGCCTCGACATCGGTTCTCGACAACATCATCCCGCCGTCGATCGCCTTTCTCATCCTTGCCTCGGCGACCAATCTTTCCGTCGGCGCGTTGCTGGTCGGCGGCTTCTTCGCCGGCGGGCTGATGGCCATATGCCTGGCTGTCGCCATCCATCTGACGGTGCGTGAGCAAGTGACCTTGCCGCGCGCGACCGCCAGGCAGCGCTGGCAATCGGCGGTCCAGGCGATTCCCGCCTTCGGGCTCGGGGTCATCGTCGTCGTCGGCATCCGCATCGGCATCGTCACGACGACGGAGGCGGCGGCGCTCGCCGCCTTCTACACGCTGCTGCTCGGCATCGGCGCGCGGCTCGGCATCCTCTCGCTCTATGCCGCGTTCCGCCAGGCGGCGGTCGAGGCAGCGGCGATCGGTCTGCTGATCGGCACGGCCGGCCCCTTCGCCTTCCTGCTCGCCGTTGACGACGTGTCGGGGCTGATCTCGCATCTGGCAACGGCGCTTGGCGGCAGCGCGCTTGCCGTCATCCTTTTGTCGAACGTCATTCTGTTCGCCGTCGGTCTCGTTCTCGATATCGGCGCCGCGATCCTGCTCTTCGGCCCGATCCTACTGCCGGCAGCGGTTGCCGCCGGCATCGATTCCATCCAGTTCGGCGTGATTATCGTCGTCAACCTGATGATCCACGGACTGACGCCGCCGCTCGGCATGCTGATCTTCGTCGTCAGCGGCGTCACCCGCATTCCCGCCTCAGAGCTCTTCCGGGCCGTCGTTCCCTATCTGCTCGCCCTTTTGGTCTCCCTCGCAATCCTCTGCGCCTGGGCCATCATTTTCTAGTGAACAGGACAACTCCATGAACAATCTCAACCGACGTAACTTCCTGAGGACCGCCGCTCTAACCGGTACGGCGCTTGCGGCGCCAGGCTTTATCCGCACAGCCGCCGCCCGCACGACGACGATCACGATCGCCTCTCTGCTCGGCGACGACAAGCCGGAGACGAAGATTTGGGTGAAAATCGGCGAACTGGTCGAAGCCAAGCTTCCCGGCCAGTTCAAGTTCAATATCGTCAGGAACGGCGCGCTCGGCGGTGAGAAGGAAGTGGCCGAGGGCGTGCGCCTCGGTTCGATCCAGGCGAGCCTCTCCACCGTCTCCTCGCTTTCCGGCTGGGTGCCCGAGCTGCAGATCCTCGATCTGCCTTTCCTCTTCCGTGATGCCGACCATGTGCGCAGAACCGTCGGCGGCGATGTCGGCGCCGATCTCAAGCACAAACTGCAGGCGCAGAATTTCGTCGTCGGCGATTTCATCAATTACGGCGCCCGTCACCTGCTGACCAAGGAACCTGTGACGCGGCCCGAGCAGCTCAAGGGCAAGCGCATCCGTGTGATCCAGAGCCCGCTGCACACCAAGCTCTGGAGCGCATTCGGCACGACGCCGATCGGCATTCCGATCACCGAGACCTACAATGCACTCGCAACCGGCGTCGCCGACGCGATGGATCTGACCAAATCGGCTTATGCCGGCTTCAAGCTCTATGAGGTCGTGCCCGATATGACCGAGACGGGCCACATCTGGGCATCCGGCATCATCTATTATTCCTCGACCTTCTGGGCCGGCCTGAACGACGAGCAGAAGGCGGTTTTCCAGCAGGCTTCCAGCGAAGGAGCCGTCTATTTCAACCAACTGATCGTCGACGACGAGGTAAAGTCTGTGGAAACGGCGCTTGGCCATGGCGGCAAGCTCTTGAAGCCGGAAGCCTTCGAGGAATGGCAGAAGGGCGCGCAGGGCGTCTGGGCCGATTTCGCGCCTGTTGTCGGCGGCCTCGACAGGATCAAAACCGTTCAGGCGGCTTGAAGCGGGAGAGGGCGGACACTTGATGTTTCCGACAGTGCCGATTGTAAGAAATCGGCCCTCTCATCGCTCGGATGCATCGGAAAAATAATGCCGTCGCAGGCCTGAAATCGAAAGAGCGTACCTTCGGTTATCGTGATATATGGCTTAGTGAAAATCCTGGGATGGGACATTTTTACTTTCGGCCGGCGCGACCCTGAAGACCGCAATCCAGCGACCGCTTCCGGCGGACGGATCCCATGGCCTCGATTTGAGATGCTCAAGTATTAACACAAGGCTTTGGAGGGCCGACCATGAGCTTACGCATCAACGATATTGCCCCCGATTTTACCGCCGACACCACGCAGGGACCGATCAGCTTCCATGATTGGATCGGCAATGGCTGGGCCGTCCTGTTCTCGCATCCGAAGAACTTCACGCCTGTGTGCACGACCGAGCTCGGCGCCATGGCCGGCCTAGCGGGAGACTTTTCCAAGCGCGGCGTCAAGATTATCGGCATTTCGGTCGATCCTGTGGAAAGCCATGCCAAGTGGAAGGGCGACATCAAGACCGCGACCGGCTTCGACGTCGATTATCCGCTGATCGGCGACAAGGATCTCAAGGTCGCCAAACTCTATGACATGCTGCCGGCCGGCGCCGGCGAGAGCTCGGAGGGCCGCACGCCTGCCGACAACGCCACCGTGCGTTCGGTTTTCATCATCGGCCCCGATAAAAAGATCAAGCTGATCCTCACCTATCCGATGACGACGGGCCGGAATTTCAACGAGATCCTGCGCGCCATCGATTCCATCCAGCTGACGGCCAAGCACCAGGTTGCCACACCGGCGAACTGGAACCAGGGCGAGGATGTCATCATCACTGCCGCGGTTTCCAACGAAGACGCGATCACGCGTTTCGGCTCCTTCGATACGGTTCTGCCCTATCTCCGAAAGACCAAACAGCCGACGGCCTGACTTCTGCTTTCAAGCCCGTTGCCGAAGCCGCTGGGGCCATTGGCCCGGCGGCTTTTTCATGCGCCATTGCCGAAATGGGGAAGCGTCGCGGCTTGATCGATGCTATCTAGGATCAGCGTCGCGATGGAAGTCCCAACTGCCGAGATCCGATGAGAGGGCGAAAGCGTCAGTCCGACATGGGGAGGAGAGCGGCGAAGGCCCTGCTTTCGCTCTGTTTTCTATTTTCCGTCATCGACGTGCCGAAAGCTCAGCCGGCAGGAAACGATGCCGAGCCCGCCTGCCTCTATTCCGGACCTTCGGCCTCGGGATCGGGCGAGACGCTCTGCATCCACAAGGACAGTTTCAATCGCGATCTCTGCGCAGCGATCGAGCATTTCGCCGAGGCCAATCAGTTGCCGCCGGAATATTTCGCCCGCCTTATCTGGCGCGAAAGCACCTTTCGCCCCGACGCGGTCAGTTTCAAAGGCGCGCAGGGCATTGCCCAGTTCATGCCCGGAACTGCGAAACTGCGCGGTCTTGAAGACAGCTATCAGGTGCTGGAGGCTCTGCGGAAATCGGCGCAGTATCTCGACGAATTGCGCAATCGTTTCGGCAATCTCGGCCTTGCCGCCGCCGCCTATAACGCCGGCGAAAACGGCCTCGCTACTTACCTTACATCAGGAAGATTACCTTACGAGACGCGTGGCTATGTGATGGCGATCACAGCGCATACTGTGGAGGAATGGAAGGATAATCCGCCGGAAACGGCGGCAGCCCCGCTCGACAAGGACAAACCCTTTCTCGATGGCTGCGTGGCGCTTGCCGAAAGCCGGACGTTAAAGGATGCACCCTGGCGTCAGGAAGGCGACTGGGCGCCCTGGGGTGTGCAGCTTGCCGCGAACGCGGATGTCGCGGTGGCCCGGCGCATGTTTCTCGACGCGGTGCAGGATCTGCCTGCGCCACTCAATGCGGAGCAGCCGCTGATCCTGCGCCAGCGCGATCGCAGCTTCGGCTTTCGCCCGCGTTATGCCGCCCGCATCGGCCGGCAAACGCGCCTGGAAGCCAACAGCCTCTGCAATCAGATCCGCAGTCACGGCGGCACCTGCCTGGTTTTCAAGAATCGATAGCGTGCCGCTTTCCCGTCCTTGGCGAAAACTCCGCTTGCAGGATCGCGACACGGCGAAGCATAGTCGGCGCGGAACATGCAAAGGGAGGAACGACAATGCGGGTTTTGGTCATCGGAGCGACGGGCCATGTCGGAACCTATCTCGTTCCTCGTCTGGTCGAGGCAGGGCACGACGTCGTCACCATCAGCCGCGGCGCAGCAAAACCCTATACGGAAAACCGCGCCTGGGCCTCCGTCGACCAGCGCCGGATGGATCGGGCCGAGATGGAACGGACCGGCGAATTCGGCCCGGCCGTGCGTGAAGTGAAAGCCGATATCGTCATCGACATGATCTGCTTCACGCTGGAGAGTGCCGAGCAGCTGGTGACCGCGCTATCCGGGCATGTCGGTCATTTCCTGCACACCGGCACGATCTGGACCCATGGCTACCCCAGCACCGTGCCGACACTCGAAGAGGCGCCGAAGTCTCCGTTCGGTGACTACGGCATCCAGAAGGCGGCAATCGAAACCTATCTGCAGCAGCAGGCAAGGCTTCGCGGATTTCCGGCGACCATCATCCATCCCGGTCACATCGTCGGCCGCGGATGGGCGCCGCTCAATCCGGCCGGCAATTTCAACCTGCAGGTCTTTTCGACCCTTGCCCGCGGAGACACCCTGGCGCTGCCCAATTTCGGCCTGGAGACGGTGCATCACGTCCATGCCGATGACGTGGCGGCGATGTTCATGGACGCGATCGCCAACTGGAATGCGTCGACCGGCGAGAGTTTCCACGCGGTTTCTGAGCAGGCGCTGACGCTTCGTGGTTATGCCGAAGCAATGTCGCACTGGTTTGGGCAAGAGCCGAAGCTCAGCTTCGCCCCATTCGATGCCTGGGCCAAAAGCCAGATGGCCGAAGATGCGGAGGCGACTTGGGAGCATATCGCCCGCAGCCCGAATTGCTCGATCGCCAAAGCCCAGCGCCTGCTCGGCTATGCGCCGAGATATACATCGCTGCAGGCGGTGCAGGAATCGGTTGGTTGGCTGGTCGGGCAGGGTCGGATCGAGACCTGATCCGCCAGATATTATTAAGCGATCAGGATGGCCCTGAAATCATTGACGTTGGTTCCGGTCGGGCCGGTTTCGAAGAGATCGTCGACGGCTGCAAAGCCCGAATAGCTGTCATTGCCGTCGAGAAGCCGGCGCGGATCGAGCCCGGCCGCGCGCAGGCGCTTGACCGTGCCGCCATCGGCGAAGGCACCGGCATTATCCTCCGAGCCGTCGATCCCGTCCGTGTCGGCGGCAAGGAGATGAATGCCCTCCTGTCCGTCGATCGCAAGCGCCATGGCGAGCGCGAATTCGCCGTTGCGTCCGCCCTTGCCGCCCTTGGTGCGGAGCGTCACCGTCGTCTCGCCGCCGGACAGGATGACGACCGGCTTCGAAAACGGCCTGTTCCGGCCGAGCACCTCGCGGGCGATCGCCGCATGCACCAGCGCCACGTCGCGAGATTCTCCCTCGATCGCATCCGAAAGGATCGCCGGCTCGATCCCCTGCGACTTCGCCAGGGCGGCCGCGGCCTCCAGCGACACGCCGGCGGAGGCAATGATGTGATGTGCGTCGCGTCGGAAGACCGGATCGTCCGGCCGCGGTGCATCGGCCTTGGGGGAGTGAAGATGGTCGAGGGCTGCCTGCGGCAGCCGCAATCCATATTGCTTGACGATCTCAAGCGCGTCGTGCCGCGTTGAACCATCAGGCACTGTCGGCCCGGAGGCGACATGGGCCGGATTGTCGCCGGGAATGTCGGAGACGATCAGGCTGACGACCCTAGCTCTGGTTGCTGCCGCAAGTCTGCCGCCTTTGATGGTCGAGAGATGCTTGCGCACGACGTTCATCGCCGAGATCGGCGCGCCCGAGGCAAGCAGCATTTCGTTGAGGGCAATCTCGTCTTCGAGGGTGAGCCCCACCGGCGGGGCGGGCAGCAGCGCCGAGCCGCCGCCGCAGATCAGCGCGATCACCAGATCGTCTTCCGTCAGTCCGCTCACCGTCTCCACCAGCCGACTTGCCGCGGCAAGTCCCGCCGCATCGGGAACGGGATGGGCAGCCTCGATGATCTCGATGTCGCGTGTCTCGCAGCCATAGCCGTAGCGCGTGACCACCAGACCCTCGAGCGGCCCCTCCCAGATGCTTTCGAGTGCCCGCGCCATCTGCGCGGCACCCTTGCCGGCGCCGATCACCACGGTCTTTCCCTTCGGCCTGTCAGGCAGGTTTGCCTTGATGCCGGTCAGCGGATCGGCGGCGCGAACCGCCGCGTCGAACAGGCTCTTCAGGAAATCGCGGGGAGCGCTTATCGTCATCAGTGGTCTCTGCTGCCTGGAGTGTCGAACGTGATGCCGACTGTCGACGCATCCCCGTGCTGGCGTCAAGGTCGAAGTCGAGGCAGTGTGATGGTTGTGGACTGCAAATTCTGCTTCATCGAAAGAACGGAGACGAACGATAGAAAGCGTTAACCATAGTCCCGTAGACAACGAACAGGATCAAAGGAACCTGTGTTCGATGGCTACTGAAATGACCTGCCGCCCCGCCGCCCAGAGTGAAGGCGTGGTGATTGCTTTTCCCTCCGGAACCGGAACCGCCAATATCGAGCGCTGCGCCCGTGAACTCGGCCGAAGACATGGCGCGGATGCGATCGCATTCTGGAGGGCTGAATGCCGCAGGCTCGCCGATCAGCTTCTGGCATCCGGGATGCCGGAGAGTGATGTCGGCCTGCGGGTGCTGCAGTTTCAGCAGGATGTCCAAATCGAACTCGTCCTCAGCCATCAAAACGGGCCGCTGCCCAAGTCTCAGAACCGATAACGGCTTCGGCGCAGCCGGTCGGATCTGGATCGAAGCCGCGTTTTCGAACTCACTTTGTCCGATCGTGAGACTGGTCGTACTATGCTTCTTCGTAAACCGCCTCCGGCGGCAGGGCCAGCAGGCGGTCCGCCATCTCCTGCTTTAGCCAGGCAAGACGCTCGTCTTCCTGGGATGTCCGGTCGGGATTGCGGCCGAGCGTGATGAATTCCTCGCGGACATGGCCGTCGCGCAGCTGCAGGATGATGGTGCGGCCGCGATAGTGGAGCTCGAAGACGTAGCGGGCGAGGATGTCGCCGCGCTCTGGCCGATCAAGAGAGGGATCGACCGTGTAGCGCCCCTCCGTCACCGCGCGCGTCACCATTTCAAAAGCATCGCGCCCGCCCGGCCCGCGAAAGGCCGTGCGGATCGAGATTTCGCGGCGCTCCGGTGGTCCGTCGGCGCTGAGCAGCGGAAAGGCGCGCTCCATCACCTTGAAGGCATGGGCGACGCCGCCGGGAAAACCATAGCCGTGATAGCGCATGATATCCGCAAAGCCGTAGGCAAGCGGCTTGCCGTCTTCGAGGACTTCGATCTTCACTTCGTTCATTCCGACCCTCCCTTGTCCAATTCCATGCGCATCCACGGAAGGAAACCATCCAGGAAGCGCGTCGTTGCCGGCATGAAATGCGATCCGTGGTGGAAACAGGGATCGAGGCTGGTGATCACCATGCGCCCCGCCGTCGTGACCTCGTCCACATAAAGGATCGGCTTGCCTTCGCCGTTTACGGCCAGAACCTCGGCCCCCTCGGGTGGGGCGAACCAGCCGTGAAGATGCCAGGTCAGGTCGTCCTGCCCGATGCTTTCGAACAGCGAATGGCGCGGTGCGGCGATCCTGACGCCGAGATCGGCGCCCTTGGTCAGCCACCACCACCAGTTCGTCGGCTGAGGGGTGAAATGAATTGCCGGCAGGAATGCCTCCCAGGCCGTCTCGCCAGTCGCAACGATCGTGCCGCCCTGTTCGAGGTAACCGCGCAGCTGCGCTGCATGTGGCGCCATCCGGTCCGCCGGCGTCCGGCAGGGAATGAACAGCACCCGGTGTTCGCAAAGCTCGACAGAAGGCAGATCCTCCGGCCGTACCAAACGGTCGAAATGACGCCGGTAACGCGGCGCTTCCAGCGTCTCGATATGGTAGTAGGCGCCGGGATGGATCGCGAGCACGCTCATCGGTTCAGCTCCCCTGCCAGCCAGGCCACAGTGCGGCGGGCCAGCTTCTCCTTGATCTCGGGATCGTCTCCACAACCCCAGAACTCGTTTCCGGCATGCGACAGGATCTCTCCGCCTGCGGGCCGCGCCCAGATCCAGTCGACCGGAACGGCAGCCGATCCCAATGTATTGATCGCAACGGCGCCGGGCGGCATTGGGTTGTGTCCACGGCCGTAGAAACCGGCGACGCCGCGGTTCGTTTCCAGCATCCTCTGGTCGATGCCGGCAAAAACCGGATGGTCGAATTTCCTGACCTGCGCAAAGTCGGCTCTTTTCGGCTGTGGCAGGGGAATATAGGTGCCGAGTTCCGGCAGGATCGGCCGAAGCATGTGGCCGCTGAAGAGCCACCGGCCGCCGCGGTCGAGAAAGGAAGCCACCGCCGGCGCATATCCGAGGAAGCCGACCTGGTCGAGATGGGTCGTGGTGAGGAGGCCGCTTGCAGCTGCGAAATGCGCCTCGGTCAGCTCCATCTCACGCACGGCGATCAGTCTGCCCTGTGCGGTCGCCTCGGCGAAAGCCGACGGGCTCATGGTGAAAGGGTCTTGATAATGCGACTGGACCAGAAGGATGCTCATGCGGCTCGAATTCCCGCAAAGGCGGGCAATACCGCCTGATGCCTGTCGCCGGCAGCGCCGATAAGCTCGACCATTCGCATCGGGACACCGTAGAGCCGTTCGAGATTGTCCGGCGTGATCGTCTCGCCGACCGGACCGAACAGCGATTGACCATCGGGCATCATCAGCAGCGCATCGTCGGCGGCGGCAAGCGCATGGTTCGGATCATGCGTCGTGAAGGCGATTGCTTTGTCGCGCGGATCGCGAAGGTTTTTGAGCAGGGTCAGTAGCCTCTCCTGGTTGCGAAGGTCGAGTGCGGCTGCCGGCTCATCGAGGACGATCGCCTGCGAACCGGTGGCGAGCGCCCGCGCCAGAAGCACGAGCTGCCGTTCGCCGCCGGAAAGCCGGTCGAAGAAATGCTCGGCGAAGCGGGCAGCCCCCGCCCGCTCGAGTGCGGCATGGGCAATCTCGAAATCGGAAGGTCCCGGTTGGCCGAACAGGCCGAGATGTGCTGCCCGCCCCATGACGGTGACGTCGATGGCGCGGTAGCGCTGGTTGCTGTTTCCGCTCTGCGGGACGTATCCGACAATGGCAGGCGCGATACGGCTGCCTTCGTCGAGCGGCTGAAAACCGAGCATGGCCTTCAGCGTGGTCGTCTTGCCGCGTCCGTTGGGGCCCAGAATGGCGAGCGAGCGCCCGATGGCCACAGAGAAACTCAGGCGGTCGAGGATGGTGCGTGCCCCGAATCTCACGACCGCATCCGTCAATCCGATCATGATCCCGTCCTTTCGCGATAGTGATGGCGTAGCAGAGCCGCGAAGATCGGCGCGCCGACGAGGGCGGTGATGACGCCAAGCGGGATTTCCGCCGCTGTCGCGGTGCGGGCGAGCGTGTCGATGCAGACCATGAAACCGGCGCCGAGCACGGCGGCTGCCGGTAGCAGCGCGCGGTGATCATGGCCGACCAGCAGACGGGCGGCGTGGGGAATGACGATACCGATCCAGCCGATGATGCCTGAGACCGCGACCTGGCTGCCGACGATGACGGCAATGAGGCAGAAGACCAGCCATCTCTCCCGCGTGGTATTGGCGCCAAGGCTGCGGGCTTCGGCTTCGTCGAGCGACAGGATATTGAGGCGGAAGCGGAGCATCCACAGGAAGCAGCTTCCGAGGATAAGGCCTGGTGCTGCCACCAGCGTGCGCTCCCACGTGGCCGTCGCAAAGGATCCCATCAGCCAATAGACGATGGCGGGAAGGGATGTGTTGGGATCGGCGATGAATTGCAGCAGCGAGACCACTGCAGCGAACATCGAGCTGATGACCAGCCCCGACAGGATCACGGTCACCGTTTCCGACCGGCCGTTGATGCGCGAGAGCAGCCCCACCAGGATGACGGCCGCCATGCCGCCGAGGAACACCATGGCAATCAGCGGAAATCCCCAGATGCCAAGCATGATCGCCAGGGCGCCGCCGAAAGCAGCGCCCTGGGAAATGCCCAATATATCGGGCGAGACCAGCGGATTTCGGAACACGCCCTGTAGGCCGGCGCCTGAGATGGCGAGCCCGGCGCCGGCAAGTGCGGCAAGCACGACACGCGGCGCGCGCACCAGGATGACGATGCGTTCGTCGATGCCGGCAAGCTCCCGCGACGGATCGCTGATCGCCTGCCAGAGCAGCTCCAGTGCGCGACCGGCCGGAACCGAGAAACGACCGACGCAGAGGCTGACCGTGAACGCGACCGCAAACAGCGCCAGCAGCAACGCGATAACCAGCGTCTGCCTGGCGAGATGGATCCGGCGGGCGGTGGGCGCCGTTTGCTCGTGCGTAATCGTCGTCATGGCGTCACTTCGCCTTGAACTGCGCGTAGTCGGCGGAGGCACCCTGATCCTTCAGCCAAAGGATATTGTCGATATCGCCGTCGGTCAGGTCGTAATTGTAAAGCGTCTTGTAGGCAGTCTTCATTTCCGCTCGCAGATCGTATTTGAAGATATCGGGATGGAGCAGATTAGCCGTCCACATCCAGGACAGCGGCGATTCCTGGTTCGGCGGATCCCAGCGATAGCCCCCGAGCGGCATCTTGTAGACCCGCTTGGATTTGGCGGCATTGGTCAGAGATAGGATCGGATCGTTATAGACCCAGTCGACGTTCAGCTTCGCCTCGAAAGCATTGAGGAAGATGACGTCGGGGTTCCATTCCGCAATCTGTTCCTTGTTCACCGAGACCGTGCCGTTGAGTTCGGCCGAGGCGTTTTTGCCGCCGGCAAGCTCGATGGACCAGGCGTTGTAGTTGCCCTTGGTGCCGGAAGCGCTGATATCGGAGAGTGCACGGCCGAGGTAGAGAACATTCGGCTTCTTGTCGTCAGGGATAGCCGTTGCCTTGGCCTCGATCTCCTTCTGAACGCGGTCGCGCCATTCCACGAGTTCGCCGATCCGCTTCGGCTTGCCGATCGCCTTCGAAGCCATGGTCATGTATTCGCGGGTCAGCTCTTCGGTGCCGTAAAGGATCAGCATCGTTGTGAGGCCGGCATTGTTGATCGGCGCGACGATATCGGCGCCGCGATCACCCCACTGGATGACCAGGTCGGGATTGGCGGCGGTGAGCGCCTCGACATTCGGCACGAAATTCGACGCGGTCACGTCGGAGGCAATGTCCTTGGCTTCGGGAAAAATTGTTCCAAGAATGCCTTCGACCACGGCGCTCTTTGCCGTCGGGTTCATGCCGACGAGCTTCCGGGTGCTGCCATCCAGCGCAATGACGGTGGAAGCCATCGGGATGACGATCGAGACGACCCGCTCGGCAGCCTTTACCAGCCGCACCTCGCGGTTTCCCTGGTCCTTGAAGACGATCTCCTCGGCGAAAGCTGGCGGCGCAATGAGCATCGCGGCAAGTGCCGCTGCCATGCGGCGGCGTGAAGCAGTTGAGATAAAAAGCGAAAGTGGAACCATGGTGTCTCCCCGGACAATCATTTGCGATGAGGACCATTCCTATTCCGCGCACTTAATCTTGTCTACAAATCTCCACTTTAATTAGCGATATGATTATCGCATCAGCCCGGCAGACCGAAGGGCGTCTTCAATGACCTTCTGAATGCCGCCGCGATCATCCCCCGTGGCAGATGAACCAACGACGTTTTCCGGTTGCGCAGCAGCGGGTTTTGCATTGCGCCGTTTTTCAAACGAGGGAATTAGGCCCCAGGACCTGGCGATTTCGACGGTCGAGGAAATTCCGACGTCAAGCATGAAGGGGCCGCTCGCCCCGTAGCCGGTGCCGATGTCGAGCGGCGTTCCGTGATCCATTCCGGCAATCGTATAGAGCTCAATCACCTCGACCCCATGAGCATCGGTCCAGACCCTTCGCTGATGTCGTCCGATATTTTCCACGCGCGACGGCGATGCGTCGATCCCGTGGATATTTCTCCATTGCTCCACGATGGCATTCGCATTGGATGGCACGACGGTTCTGTCTGCGCTTCCCTGCCAGAGCGACAAAGTCGGCCACGGGCCTCTGTGGCTTGAGGCGTTTTTCAACCGCAGTTGCAGTTCTTTGGCGGTCGGGCCGCCATGACCGCGCATTCGGTCGAACGCCTCGGGAATGGTCGCGGCGCTGGCATAGGGCAGGCCTGCAATGATGGCCCCGCCGGCAAAAGTCTCCGGATAGGTGGCAAGCATGGCGGCGGTCATGGCGCCGCCGGCCGAAAGCCCGGTCACGAACACGCGTCGGCTGTCGACGCTGTGTTCCGTAACGACCTTTGCGATCATCTGGCGAATGGAAAAGACCTCGCCGTGATCCCGGCGTATATCCTCGGGGTTAAACCAGTTGAAGCAGAGATTGGGGTTGTTTGCCCTTCGTTGCTCGGGAAACAGCAGCGCGAAACCATAATCCTCTGCCAACCGCGACCACCCCGACCCGATGTCATAGCCTGATGCAGCCTGGGTGCAGCCGTGCAGGACGGTAACCAGGGCCATGTTCTTTGCACGCTTCGACGGCAGGTAGATGTAACCCGCCAGAGCACCCGGGTTTGCACCAAATGCTCCCAAGGCAATCAGATCGGGATTTTCCTGCGTGGGGCGGGGGCGAAGCGTTCCTCGCAACGCAGCAAGGCGCGCAAGCGTGTCGGACATAGATCTCATGAATGTCTCCGCCAATCAGCAGCCGGGATGGCGGTGATGCCTGCGTAAACGCCTCAGTCGGCGGAAGGTTGCTGCGCTGCACAATATTTTCTGAGCAGGCTGGATTTCCGGATGCGCGGACAGCTCCGCAGGGCGAGGAACTTCGGCCCGGAAATGACGTTGATGTTGTCGATTGACAGCATTGTCGCTGCAATTAGCGAGGCTTTTCTGATGTCGAACAAACCCAACTTCTTCTCTTCCTTTGCAAGCGTCGTCGCCGATTTCTCGGGAAAGCCGTTCACCTTTGTCGCGGCTCTGACGCTCGTGATTGCCTGGGCGGTATCCGGCCCCTTTTTCGGTTATTCTGAAACCTGGCAGCTGGTGATCAATACGACCACGACCATCATCACCTTCCTGATGGTATTTGTATTGCAGAACAGCCAGAACCGTGACGGCAAAGCGGTTCAGGCCAAGCTTGACGAACTCATCCTGACGAGCCAGGCCGCCAACAAGTTCGTCGGCATCGAGAAGCTGGACGAGGGTGAACTCAGAGAAATGAGCAAGACGCTTGCCGCGCAAGCCGAATGCGTCGAGGAAAAAGCGGATGAAAAATCTGCCGCGGAGGCAGCCTCCAGCTAATACATATCGCCTCGATGCGACGCGTTTCAGTTCATCGTCTCTGACATCCGGTCGTGGTGTTGCTGGCGCATTTCCTCGATGGCTTCGGCCTCTTTCTTCTCAGCCGCAATCCAGTGATTTCCGGCCTTGCTTGATCGGATCAGTTCGTCGAGCTTGGTTTGGAGCGCCACCATGTCCCGATTTTGGGAGTGCTGTACCAGCAGAAGAATAAAAAATATGATGAGTGTCCCCATCATGTTGGTCACCAGAAACCATTGCCGTGGGAAAGAAAAACTTAGGCCCGCCGCCGCCCATATGACGACCAACGCGACCAGCGTGACAGGGACCGCGCGATGCCCTGCCCATAAGACGGCCAAGTCTGAAATCTGTCGAAAACGCCAGCGCATACGGCTCTCCACAGCGCATAAACGAAGGATGGAGCAGATGTTTCCATCATCCAGGCTCAATACATTACGTGCTGCGAACAGTCTAAAACCCGCGTTTCCGCGAGCTTTAGACGACTATTCGTTCTCATGGCGACCCTAAGTTCAATTCAGTTTGACCGACGGTTCGCGGCCCCAGACGCGCAGCTTGCCAAGCGCTTTGACAAAGGCCGCGACATCCCCGGCCGCCCTAAGCGCAAGCACGCCCTCATCCAGGGAATCGGCAATTCCGGCCTTTTGCATGAGGGGCAGCGCTGTTTCCACATAGCCGATGAACTTGCAGTGCACGAAGGCATCCGACACGAAGTCATGGGCCGTTGCCTCCTTTAGCAGATCACTACTTCCCGCCGACGAGGGCAGCAGCGCGACGGCGTCGTAAAGCACTGAAGGTCCGCCGTCGATCATCTGATGCGCCTCGATCCAATTGCCGTCCGAGAGCGTCACGCCGCCGATCTTTGGCGCGATCACTTCGAATGTTGCCTTCTGCTCGGTGACCTCGGCAAGCAGCGCCTTGAAGATAGCGGCATCGGTACCATCGGTGACAAGAATGCCGAGCTTGCGTCCTTCGAACCGTTTCGGACCGCGCTCGATAATGCTGAGCGCCGGCGACGGTTCGAGATCCTGCCGCGTCGGCATGGCGGCATCGGCAGGTTTCGGCATCGATTTGAAGCCGAGTGCGTGACCGACCTTGCTGGCGAGCGTCTCATCGATATTCATGAGATGCGAGACCATGCGTTCGCGAATGACGGGTGTCTCGACCTTGCTCAGTTCGAAGATCAGCGCTGCTGCTATATGGCGTTGCTCCGGCGGTGTCTGGCTGATGAAGAACTGTCTGGCCTGGCTGTAATGATCGGCAAAGCTTTCCGGCCGCAACCGGACTTTGGGACCCTGCTCCTCGGCGGGGAAGTGACGATAGCCCTGAACCGGCGATTCTCGTGGGCCTTGATTCCAGGAGTTCGGCTGGTAATTGACCCGTCCGACAGGATTGCGCATCGCCATGTGGCCATCCTGCTGGAAATTGTGGAAGGGACATTTCGGAGCGTTGATCGGCAGATGGCTGAAGTTCGGGCCGCCCAGACGTTTCAGTTGCGTGTCGAGATAGGAGAAGTTCCGTCCCTGCAGAAGCGGGTCGTTGCTGAAATCGATGCCGGGCGGAACGTTCTGCGTCATGAAGGCGACCTGCTCGGTCTCGGCGAAAAAGTTTTCGGGCATTCGGTCGAGCACGAGACGGCCGACCGGTTTGACCGGCAGGATCTCCTCGGGGATGATCTTCGTCGGATCGAGGATGTCGAAGTCGAACGTGTCGGCGAAGTCCTGATCGAAAAGCTGCACACAAAGTTCCCACTCCGGGAAGTTTCCTGACTGGATCGACTGCCAGAGGTCCCGGCGATGGAAATCCGGATCCGCACCGTTGATTTTGACCGCCTCATTCCAGGCGACCGATTGCAGGCCGAGTTTCGGTTTCCAGTGGAATTTGACGAAGGTCGATTCATCGGCCGCGTTGACGAAGCGGAAGGTGTGTACGCCAAACCCCTCCATGAAACGGAAGGAGCGCGGGATGGCGCGGTCCGACATCACCCACATTATCATGTGCATGCTTTCCGGCGTGAGGGAGATGAAGTCCCAGAAATTGTCATGCGCCGACTGCGCCTGCGGAAATTGCCTGTCGGGTTCCGGCTTTACGGAATGGATGATGTCCGGAAATTTGATCGCGTCCTGAATGAAGAAGACGGGAATGTTATTGCCGACCAGATCCCAATTACCCTGCTGCGTGTAGAGCTTTACCGCGAAACCGCGCACGTCGCGCGCCAGATCGAAGGACCCCTTGCTGCCGGCGACTGTCGAAAACCGCACGAAGGCCGGCGTCTTCTCCCCGGGCCGCTGGAAAAGATCGGCTCGGGTGTAGGCGGCTAGCGATTCATATGTTTCGAAATAGCCATGGGCGCCATAACCCCGTGCATGAACGACTCGCTCAGGGATGCGTTCGTGGTCGAAATGAAAGATCTTCTCGCGAAAATGGAAGTCATCGATGAGGGCGGGCCCGCGGGCGCCAAGACGAAGCGTATTCTGATCGTCGGAGACGGGGCCGCCTTGGGCTGTGGTCAGCACCGGCATTCCGTCCTCGGCAAACTGATGCAGCTCGCCGCCTGCACCGCGGTGCAATATCTGATCATGAATCGTCGCGTTGTCCGAGGGCGAGGTCTTCGTCTTCTTGGCCATCTATTTTCTCCGGAAAGGGTGTGACCTAACCGAAGTTCAAAAATGGCGACATGTTCCGCTTGCCGCGAAATAAACTGCAACCTGGCGAAGGGCTGCGTCAAACAAGACTGCATAAAATAGGGCGCGGGGCCTTTCGACCCCGCGCCCCCGATTCCGCCGGATTTCAGAGCCGGCGTGCAACGACGAGATCTTCCTCTTCGTCGCGTTGCGATCCGCCAAACGCGGCGGCGGCAGAGGCGATGAAAGCCCCGATCAGAAGTGACAGCGAGCCGAGCAGGGCCGTCGTGGAGGCCGCCTTGCGCGCCTCATCGGCAGCTTTCTGAGCGGCGACCTTGGCGTCGTCGATCCGCTTCAGCACCGTATCGACGCGGGTGCGTGCATCGGCTTCGGAAAGACCGGTCCGGGACGAGACGATGGTGGCAAGATAGGCCTTGTCATCATCGGGAATCTGGCCCTGGGCAGCGCCGTTGAGGAGGATGCGGGACACCTCGGATGTTGCCGCGGCATCATTGGACGTCGCCGCGGCGCGAGCCTGGTCAGGGCGCAGCAATGCGTCGGTAAAATAGGACGTGGACAGATCCACCGGCGAGGCTGCCGACGAAGCTGCTGCCGTGCCGGCGGCCGTGGCAGTCGATCCCACAACCGAGCCCGCGGCTTGTGCACCCGCGCCGGCCAGCGAGGTCAGCGATGATGCGAGAAACCCGGCGACGAAGACAGTCGCCAGAGCCCAGCTTAGGAAACCATGTGCCGTGTCACGGAAGAAAACCTCGTCCGTGTGAACAGCCGCCCATTTCGTCCGCAGCCGGCCGGTAATATAGCCTCCGAGCGCCGAAGAGAGCCATTGCACCAGAACGAGCCAGATTGCCGCCGTCACACCGAGCGTCCCAAACGAACTGCTCTGCCCTGACCAGGGCGACACCATCGTCAGCCCAAGCCCGGATCCGAGCAGCAGAAGAATGAGCGTGACGCCAATGGCAGCGGCAGCACCCCCGAAGATGGGCCCCCATGTCATGGCCGATTTGGAGGATTCGACCGAAGTGGCAACCTCTCCGGAACCTGTCATTGAAACCGACATGATCTCTTCCTATCGCATAAACAGAGCGAGAAGGATGATGATTGGCAGTGGAACACCGAGCAACCAAAGTAGAATACCGCGACCCATGAGAGACCTCCTGTCAAAGCTGACGTTACGTTGTTGATGCCACTCAACTTTTAACCGCGGTGTTTGTTCCCGGCCGGCTTGATCATCGGCGATATTCAGACGCAGATTTTAAAGATTGACGAAATCTTGGGCGCTCGCGCTAACGCCAGCCGGGGAGCGCACCTATATCTTGGCTTCAAGGTGGGGAAATTCTCCCGATACCCCCACGGGCAGGAACTCATGGCTGCATCACAGCGTAAATCGGAGAAGCATTGATGAACAGATTTCGGGCATTTGTAGCCGCCGGAGCAATCAGCCTTGCCTTTATGACTTCGGCCTGCTCGACAGCGCCGAGTTCATATGGCTCGGCATCGGGATATCAACCGGGAGATTCCATGAACCCTGCCTGCGCCGATGGCTTCCGACCCGGCGACGGCCGCTCGTGCAGCTATTAGAAGCGGTCGGCTCTCGTCTGCTATGAGCGGCAGCTTGTCGGAGGAGGTGCCCGTGAGCGGTCGCGCAGGTCGGCCGGCAGGATCGGGATCGGGTCCTTGCGTCGTTTCCGTTTGATGGTCGTGGCGATAGTATTGTTCGAAAAGGAGTGCGAGCGCGGTTCCCACACTCCAATGATCGAGAGAGAACGGCCACGTGATCTCGTGGCAGCGACGTGACGTCAATCTGCCGCCCGACCCCATTCTTAAGTTAATGGCGGTCGCGTCCTGCCGCAGTCTCTATACCATCAAACCGGCCACGCAAAGATGGCCGGTTCGTCGCTTGTTGCTTTCGTTAAAGGCGGACTCCAGGACGGCCCAGCCCCGGAGTAAACAATGTCGATAAAGGCCGGCGCCCCCCGCGGGCGGACACGACCGCGGCGACGTTGTTCTCTCTCGACCTAGATCTTTGGGTCTATTCCAACAATGTCACTGGCCGCGAAGGCGCAAGGCATCGATCAACTGGTGCACCTTATCGGTTGCGTAGACGATATCCTCGCGGGGCAAATGCACTGTGATTTCGATCTCCTGCCATCGGCCGCCATTGTTTTTTGCGTAACTCACGGCGGCCGGTAGAGATCTGAATTCAACTGCGGGCGCATCGGCGATCCAGAACTGCACGGTGCAATCGGCTTCGGAATAGTCGGAGAGTGCTTTGAGCGGGTCTAAGGCCATGCGATGGGCTCTACACCTTTGACGGTTCGTTGGCTACCACAGGTGAAGCCCCTGAAGACGTCTGTAATGTTATGATGGTGCAACCGCATAGTCTGGCCGTCGCATTTGACCGTATCGCCGTCGACGGCAGTCAGAGGTGCGCGTGACCGCTACTAATGCTGCCTACTGTCTATCCCTTCATCCCTAATTTCGCGCCAAATAAAGAATGTCAACAATGGGTTCTTGCGCACGAATTCTCTATTGGCTTTGTCCTTGCGAAATTCCGGCCACGACCGCGAAAATAAATAACTCATGAGGCCCGGCAGGAATAGTATGGCAAGAAGACACCAAAGAACATTGTATGTATATCTGACGAAGTCATCCATATGTTCCGCGCCTCCGGTAAAAATTCCTAACGAAAATACGCCAAGCAAACAAAGGATGAAGCCTACTAGAGCACGTGCTGCGATCGATGAATCGATTGTGAGGTGACGGCGCGGGTCGAAGCTGATTCAGCAATGATCTGCGGATACGGGTATTGAAGGCGTCTGCGTCGGGCATGTCGGCTCGACAGGCTGCGGCTCGTTTCGGCGTTGGGATTTCGACAGCGATCCGCTGGATCGCGAGAGCGCAAGAGGGTGAGTTAACGCCTCGACCACAGGGCTGGCGACGACCATCGGCCATGGATGCCCATGAGGAATTCGTTGTCGCATTGATCGACGATCGTAAGGATGTGACACTCGATGAGATGGTTGGGCGCTTGTTCGTCGAGCGGCAGGTGAAGATCAGTCGCAGCGCGCTGGGGGCTTGGCTGCGAGGCCGTGGGTGGACCTTTAAAAAAAGACCGCACACGCACTGGAGCAAGATCGACCGGACGTCCTGAAGCGCCGGCGTGACTGGTTCGATGGCCAATTGGACCTCGATCCGGAGAAACTGATTTTCATCGACGAAACCGGCCTATCGACCAAGATGTCCCGTCTGCGCGGGCGGGCATTACGAGGTGAGCGTTGCCGCGCTGGCGTGCCGCACGGCCATTGGAAAACGACGACGTTTACCGGAGCGTTGCGCCTCAGCGGAATGACCGCACCATTCGTCTACGATGGCGCGATGAACGGGAACGTCTTCCTTGCTTATGTTGAACAGGTGCTGCTTCCCACCCTGGAAGTCGGCGACGTGGTTATCATGGATAATTTGCCTGCGCACAAAACAGCCGGTGTCCGCGATGTCATCGAACGTGCCGGCGCCAGGCTGATGTTCCTTCCACCCTACAGCCCAGACTTTAATCCGATCGAGAACGCATTCTCGAAGCTGAAAGCCATGCTGCGAGGCCGAGCCGAGCGAAAGGTCGACGCTCTATGGGACGCGGTCGGGGCCTTGATGCCTCGCTTCACTGCCGCAGTGTGTGCAAACTACTTTAAGGCCGCTGGATATGAACCAGATTGAACAGGATTTGCTCTAGACAGATAATACTTACGCGCTTTGTCATCTTGCCCTCCGAAAAACATTGATCAGCATGGGGTGCCTGCGAGTTCATGGCCGACCAATTTCAAAGAGACTGCGCCCAACTGCTGAGATTTGCCCCGACAGCCTATTACCATACCTAGCGCTATCTAACCTGGACTTGGTAGCTGTCGGATGCAATTGCGGAGCGTCTTAAGTTCACTTCAAAAAAAGAAGGGTCGGCGCGAATGCTCGCACCGACCCTTCTTTGATTGCATCAGCACGGTGCCAGTACATCCGTGGTCACCAGCAAAGGCTATCCGATAGATCGAATTTATGCGCCTTGTGAATTTTCGCAAGGATTAGGGAGTGCTGATTTAGGGCTAAAACTCAGAAGAAATCGCCTGTCTTCGGATTCATCAACGAAACAGGCGATTGCTTGAAAATGGCTCCCCGGGCCGGATTCGAACCGGCGACCTGTCGATTAACAGTCGAATGCTCTACCGCTGAGCTACCAGGGATCACTGCTTGGCGCGGTGTGAGTGGGCTAATACAAATGCTTGCCCGATTTGCCAAGCAGTTTTTTCAAAAAAATGAAATGAACTTGTATTTGAGTTGTCTGTGCCCATCTCTGGGGAATGACGAACGGGAATGAGCGCAAAGAGACGAGGGCCGGCGAAAGGCCCAGGAAGCGGGCAGGGCGCTTTGGCATCGATCATGCAAGCGGCAGGCTCATGCTCGGCTCCTTCAGCATCGGCATGCCGCGCTCCCGCATCGCGCGGATAGCGATCGGCGTCGCTCTCATTCTATGCGGGTTCCTGGGCTTCCTGCCGATACTGGGCTTCTGGATGTTGCCGCTCGGTTTCATTGTGCTCTCTCACGATCTGCCTGTCGCGCGCAGGCTTCGACGGCGGCTGGCCGTCTGGTGGCACAGGCGTCGGACCTCGGCTGGCTGAGAGGAGCGGTGGCGAAACAATGAATGGATTTTCGCCTCAGTGGTATACGGATTGTAAAATGCGAAAACGCGTCAAAATGGTCCAGGTGAGGACATGAAGGTATCAGTTATCGCCCTGTCAGCGGTGACGATTCTCTCAGGCGTTCCCGCTGGGGCCCAGGCCGTGGACAGCCAGGGTTTTGACGCTCGCGGCGTCTGCCGCCGTCCCGAAGGTTGCGTAGTCGAGCACGGCCAGGGCGGCAGCTATAAGGGGCCTCGCAATTACCGCAATTTCAACGGCCGCAACGAGCGTGACGACGATAACGACCGCGACCGAAACCATCGCCGCTCCCGCAACCAGAACAGAAGCGACAATTTCGACGGCCTGACCAACCATGTAGCCACCGGCCCTATCGCCGCCGGGTGCATCGCCCAGGCAAATCTAATTTAGTTGGACCTGAGTTCGCTTTCCTCGAAAACGCCGTTGGAACCCTGATCGAGGCTGGTCACCATCAGCAGGCTGCTGACGGCAAGGAGGAGGACGAGTTTCAGCGCGTAGGAAAGGGAGACCCTATGTCGGCTGCTCTGTGGGACGCGGGAAGGCGCGATATAATAATTGTAGTAGAAGTGTGGATCACTCGTTTCCAGCAGGTTCTGGTAGACATGCGGCGGAATGTCCGCATGTTTCACCGGTGGAGAACCCGGAAATTTTACATGAAGATCGCGGCTGTCGGCATCATAGGCCGCATGCACGTGCTTCGATTTGAGGGCAGCCCAATCCATTGCAGCTCCTATCGCCCTCCCGGGGCCAATATGAGGCCCGCAGGACGATCGTCAAGCTAACAATTTGTTTCAAATGCGATCACTGCCGGGAAGGGGCATCGCTACGATGAGGGAAATTCGAGCCTGCGCTCATGCTGGCCGGACACGGGAAAATGGACTTTTCGGCAGCCGCAGAATGGCGTTTTTCCGAAATGCCCTCTTGCGATTTCCTTACGATCATTCTAAACGCTCGCCACGGCTCAGATAACGAGCTTGTGAGGCCTCGTGGCGGAGTGGTGACGCAGAGGACTGCAAATCCCCAGCAAACGCAGCAAAATCAACGGCCGTTCTGAATAAGCGCCGGTCATTCAGCCGTTTTCCTTGATTTTTCGCACATTGTTTTTGCTCAGATTTTTTGGCTGTTCAGAATGGCCGAAGCGCTTTTTCGTGGCTTCCAAGACGCGCTTTTCCGTCTCCTTCGCATAGCCACGATAGGCCGCCGCAGTCTTGTGTTTAGACAGCACTCGACCCTGCCCCTCGGTAAGGCCGCTCTCCTCCAGTTCTGTCATTCCGCCGTGCCTGCATTTGTCCAGGCTGAAGCCACATATCTCGAGTTTGTCCGCCATCTCTCGGACCTCGTGCGCGAGAAATGTTCCATCCCCGAATAGCTGCCCGTTCTTCTTGCAGACGATCGAGGTGCCGTAGCGCGGCGTCTGGGCAAGAACCTGTTCGGCTTCCTCATAGAGCTTCACCAGTTCGCTGCTTTCCTCGTCGAGGTATTCGAGCGGGTGCAATGCAAGTTCGTCGTTCTTTCGGTGCTTCAGCCTGATCTTGTCGGGGTGGTCGGAAGCGCGATAGCCGGTCCACGGCGCATAGCCGGCGCCGATCGACGAGGGGCGCATAAGCCATTCGAAGGCTAGAACCGCGGCCGCCGCCAACTCTCCCCTGCCATGCTCGATAGCGCCGTTGGCGAAGGCATAGACCGTTTCCCGGTCAACATGGCCCTTCTTGCTCTTCACGCGGCGCTTGAGCGTCACGCCTTCCCACGGATTTGGCGTGTCGGTTCTGAATAACTCGGGATGATGCGGCTTCATGCGCTTCCACATGGCCTTGCAATAGGTGACGACCTTCTCGCCCATGCGGGTGCCGCCGAAGGCCTCATAGATCTTTTCTGCCGTGCTGACGGCGATGTTGGCGACCTTCGCATCGCCAACGCGGCCCTTCTCCAACTTGGTATCGCAAACACGATCCAGAACCCGCTTGTAGTCGGGCCGGCTGAACTCGGCGACGCGCTCGAGGAAAGAGCTGTGCTTGAGGTAGGCGTTCACCAGCCACTCGACGGTGCCGTAGCGGCTCATATCTGGCTCAAGGCGAGCGTTTCCGTTATCCCGGCGCCATTCCTCAAGCCGAGCGTTCCACACGCCAGCGGCCTCGTATAGCTCTTTCTCCGATAGGTTGGTGCCGAGCGCGGCACTTAGGTACGGGCAGCCGGCTTTCCGGTAGAGCGTCGGGCATGTCCAGTAATACCCCGTGGCGCCGCTCGCGAGCTTCTTGAAGGACGTGTATTGCGGCATGGCGACCGGGATCATCACCACGCTTCCAGGTTTGCGCTTTCGACGTTTGCGCCAATAGCCTTGTCCAGGTCGATCTTCCGCCACGCTCTGAATTTGCCCTTGCCGGTTCCGGTTTCGATGAACGGCTTAGGCCAGATCGTTCCGACGCGGCTCAGGAAGGCCTCGACGGTCCTTTCATCGACATAGGCGGCCGCATGCTCGTCTCTGAGGACAGCAGGCCAGCAACCGATGGGTATTTCAGCAGAGCGCGCCATATTATGCCCGATCTCCACAGGGCTTTTCCACAGGCGCCGTATCCTTTGCCGGTTTGAACAGCGGTCTGGCAGGAAGCGGCGGCTTCTCGATCCTGCTGGCTGACTTCGAAGATCTGGGGAAGCCGGGCGACTTTATCTTGCCCGCCGGCCGGATGACGCCGGAGCGCTTATCGCGCTGCCGATCGGACTTTCGGATCTGCCGGATATCGCCCCGCGTCTTGATCTTGTGACATTGGACGCAGATGGCGCGGCAGTTCTCGAGGCTGTTATCGCCGCCGAGCTGGTCCGGCACGTCGTGATCGTACTGGACACCCAAAGAGAGCGAGCAGTTGCAGCGTTGCCCCTCAGCGAGCCCGTACCGTGGGCCGGAGGCCTCACATTTTAGGCCGGATCGCTTCAGGGCTTCACGACGGGTTTCGCGGGTGAATTCGGTGCGGCTCATGATGCTCTCCGATACGCCAAGGTGAAGGGGAGGCGGCCGGACACCACCCACATGTGATACATGTCGGCCTCGTCGACGAGCTCGCATGCCGGCGGCATCACCTGGACGGCCGTCGCTTCCTCCCCGCAGATTTCGTTCTTGATGCGCTGCATGTCGCGCCACGGCGGCTCAAGTTGGGAGGCGGTCCGGATGGCGAGGTGAATTACCTCGTCGCCCCGCTCGTCCCGGAACGGACGAAAGAGGACGACATAAAGGTTGTTGGCGTAAGCGGTGCGGACCTGCTTGCACCATCCGTTCCCGCCCGGGATGCCGTCGGGCAGGTCGGTGATGCGCCAGAGGCCCCAATCACCTTTCAGGCCTTTGCGTTCGAAAGAGCGGGCGGCGCGGCGTTGCTGACGGTTGGACATCAGTTCACCGCCTTCCGAGTGGCCGCGCGGCATAGGCCTCGAAGGCCTCGCGGTCGCCGTTGCAGCAGGTGTAGCCAGCGATCGGCGGACCGATCCGGTGATAATCTTCGAGGCGAAAGTGCGCGGGGCCGATCTTCATTCCGGGGAAGCGGAAGGCGACGATGACTTGGCTGCGATGCCAGAAACCCGATCGGTCGGTTCGCGTCACATAGGCGTGGTGGCCTCTAAACTTGGATTCCTCGTCGGCAAAATCCGCGTTGGGGAACCTGGCGCGGACGATCGCTTCGAAATCCTCGATCGCTGCTGCCTCTTCGCGCACGCGTCGAGCTTCGCTCTTGATCCGCCGCCACTTGCAGCGGGCGCAGCAATAGACAGCGCCGTGCATTGATCCCACGACGCCAGAGACAGGCAACCGATGCTCGTCTTCAAGGTCCTGGTCGATAATGATGCGGCATCCATGGCACTCGAAGCGCCAGCCGTGCTCAACCGCAACCCTTGCCGGGACGCCTTTCCCGACGAACATGTCGGCCCATGGCGCACGGCGGCACTGGATATAGGATAGCTCGCCATCTCCATACTCGTTGGCACCAGCCTTAGCGGCTGCGATGGAGTGCTTCGCGAAGTAGATGTCGCCGGTGTATTCGTCCTTCTCAAGGACGGCATATGCTTTGAGGGCCATCATGCTGCACCTGCCGTTTCAAATGACCGAACCTCATCGGCAGTCGGAAGCTTGATGCCCTTGGTTTCGCCGCAGGCGGGGCACGCGGCTCGCTTCATGAGCTTCGCCGCCTTATCCAATGGCATCGGCAGCTTGGCGACGAGGAAGACCTGAGAGCAGGAGGGGCACTTTCCATACAGGGCGTTGCTCATGCGTCACCGCCTTTCATGAAGCACTCGTTGTAGATCAGTCCGCCGCGAACGTGCTCGCCGCTAACCTCCTGCGGGAACTTGTAGCGGCCGCACTTCGGGCACTTCGACTGGCGAAGGCCGGCGCGCAGCTGGACGCGTGCCCATTCGTGCCATTTGAGATAGCCGGTCGGGGCCGGATCGCCGCCGCGGTAGGTCGGGATGATGTGGATATGGGCGAGGTCGCGGTTCATGCCGCTTTTCCTCTAGGTTCCGACCATTCGACGTCGTGCTGCGCGCCGAAGGCGAAGATGATTTCGATGAGCGCCGTCATCTCGTCCTTCGAGAGGTCAGATGAAGACGTGCTGAGATTGACGAAGCCGGTCCCCTCAGTGTTCGGGACGATCCGGAGCTGCTCGTGGGTTTCCCGGTGCAGGGCGTCGAGCATGACGAGCTTCCAGTCGTCAGGCGTCATGCGCTTTCCGTACCAGGCGAGCTTAACCGACAGATCAGTCAGCATCGCCCACATGCGATCGTTCTGGGGTAGGGTGCGCTTCGGTCCCTTGAACTCAACACGCGTGTCGACCGGCGCACGCTGAATCCAGTCGATCGCCTTTTGACGGAAGTGTTCGTTTGCCAGGACAAGAAGCGCTCTGCTCATGTCAGCCACCGTTTAGGCTCGACAGCTGCGCGAGACGCCGCGTTTTGATCGCGAATGCGGCGTCGATCATGTCGACGTGACCTTCGGTTTCGAGCACAGCCGGCGCGTCGAAGTCGTTCCAGATCTCTTCGACGTCGGCCTCGTCCTTCGCGCCGGCCAATGTCGTTTCGATCTCGTCGAGGAAATCGCCGAGGACGAACTCGCTCCCGCCGTCCTGCTTTTCCGTCACCGGATCGGCGTCGATCGTCTTTCCGACTGAGGGCGGAGCGGGCGGCTTAGGGGGCTTCGGTGGGGTCGGCTTGCTCTCGACCGATTCAGCCATAGGCGTGATGTCGCGCATCTCCTCGGCGTCGGCGATCTCCCGCACCTCGAACTCGTCACGGATCCCGCCCAGCACATCGCCAAACAGCTCGCGCAGGCAATAGCCGGCCGCGCGCCAGGCAAGCATGCGCTGCGGGAAGCGGTACCACGGGCTGTCGTTCGGCTTTTCCTCGTTCTTCTTGTCCCACTTGTTCCACTTGATGACGATGGGCTTGGTCTGCCACAGGCCAGCCCGCTCGGCGTCGCCCTGGGAGAACTCGACGCGCTTTTCTTCGCCGGTGTCGAGCCGCTTGGCCTCGCAGTAGCCGATCATCTTGCCGTTGCGCTCTTCGCATCCGGTTCGGAGATACGCGACCTTGCCGGACATGCGCACGACATTGATAAGCCCGTCGCCGTAAAGGGCCGGTCGGCCGTTGATGACGGTGAAGCTGCGGAGGCTGACCATGGGCTTGAGGCCAAGCTCGGCGCCGGACATGATCGCAACGGCGACTGCCGCCGCTGCTGGTTCGCCTTCGAGCTTGCCGATGAGCGCTGCCGGGGCGAGCCCGGACGCCACCACAGCGCGACCGATGCGCATCGTCTCCTCGAAGGTCTGAGGCACGATGGCGAGGACGTTGCCGCCGCCGGAGAGGGTTGGGACATGGCTGTTCATACCTTTTCTCCTTCGGCTTCCCGCTCGATGATGCGCAGGATCTTCTTCTGCGCCATCTCGGATCTGGGCTTGATCGCCATGACTTCGACGGTGGTTTCGCCGCGAGCGGTCGCGACGACAACCTTGTCGCCGACGTTGACGGTCAGTTCCGCTGGGACGAAATAATCGTAGGTCTTCTCGTCCTTCTGCCACTTGAACTTGACGGCGGCGACGAGGAGCGGAGTTGCTTCGATCATCAGGCTGCCCTCTGCTCAGAACGGATCGCCATGCCGGCCAGCTCGACGCCGGAGCGTGCGGCACGGTTGGCAAGGGTCTCGACGACTTCCTTGATTTCAACGCGGTCTCTCAGCGCCAGAAGCAGGGCGTCGAAATCGGTGATCTCGGCAAAGACGAAGGTGCGGAGCGAGACTTTCGCGCCGGTCCGGCCAGCTGAAGCGTTGCGCGCCTGGGCATCCCGCTCGGCCTGCGCTGCCTGCTGAGCAAGCCGCTCAGCCTCGGCGATTGCGTTATTCTGCGCGGCGATCGAAGCAGCGTCGTTGTCGTTCTTCGCTGCGGCCTTCTCGGCCGCAACGCGTGCGGCATCGGCTTCGCGCTGAATGCGGTCGGCTTCGGCCCGGGCGGCGGCCTGGCGCTCGCGTTCCTTGCGCGCCTCCTCCTGCAGGAAGGCATCCATGTGGCGCTTGAGCTTTTTGCTCAGCGCGTCGGGCTCCTCCTTGAGGTCGCGCCATTTGTTGTCGACGTTGCGGCCGGCGTCGAGGTGAGGCTGCTTCTCGACTTTATGCAGATCGGTGGCCTTCTTGGCGATCGTCGACAGGCGCTTCGACCAGATCGCGGCGCGGTCGGCTTCGGCCTGCGTCGTGATCGGCTTCTTCATGAAGGCCTCGGCCTGCTCGCGCTCCGCGGCAAACTCGACCTGTAGGGCTTCGAACGGATCGGTCGGCAGGTTGTGGCCGATGGCAGGCGCCTCCGGTTCGTCATCCCAGCCGGCACCCTCGATTGCCTTGTTATAGGCTTCGTAGGTGATCGGGTTGCGGCAGCACCACGTCCAGATGTCAGATGCATCGACCTGGTGATCGCCGCGCATTGCGTGCCACTTGCCATCCTCGAACCAGATCGCGACCGGCTCCCACGGCTTGTCCTTGAAGCGGGTGCGGTAGTAGCCCTGCTGCGGGTCGCCGTCGTGGATGGGGCCGATATTGCCCTCGAGGGCATTCTGCCACCAAAGCCAAGCGTTCACTTCTGCCATGATAATTGCTCCTGATTGACGGCGGCGCGTTCCCTGAGCTTCTGCTCGGTCGGCGCGATAGCGATGACGGTGAGGACGCCGACGGCGGCCACGGTGAGGATGAGGGTGATGGTCTTGTTGAGGGCGCCTATGAGGCGGGCGCGCTCGGTGCGCGCCTCAGCTTCGCGCTGCTGCAGGTCGGCGATGCGGGCGGAGATGTCGGTCATGCCGCGCCGCCTTCGGCCACAGCCTCGATCGTGCTACGACCGACGACCTGAACGCCATAGACGCCCATGCCGAGGGCATCGAACAGGCTGGTCTCCTGCTGCAGCAGTTGCTCGACCAAGCGGACGCCGAGCGAGGAAAAATCGCCATTCATCTTGTGCAGCATGTCGAAAAGCTCGTTGCGATCGACTTCAAACGTGATCCGGCTCTTCATGAGAGGCGAGCCCCAGCAGACTGAAGAGCAGGAGGCTCGCCGCGGAGATCGGCGTCGAGGCGGCTCGGAAGCGCGTCGACGAGCACGTCGGTCTCGAAGCAGATCTGCTTGAGCTTGTTCTTTTCGGGCTCGCTCTTGCAGGCGCTGGCGGCAGCGTAGGCCGCCCGGTTCAACGCGCGCAGCGCGTCCTGGTAGGAGGGGACGTTACGCATAGAGCTGATCCTCGTCGGTGATTTTCATGATCTGGCGGGCGTAGCGGTAGTGGCCTTCGATCTGGGACCGGTAGCCGCGCATGAAGGACGGGCCTTTGATGGTGTTCCTGAGGGCGTTCATGTTTTCGAAGCCCAAGGCGCCGGAGCGCTGGGCGTCGGCCGCCATGTAGGCGTCACAGTCGGCGAGGGTGCGGACCGCATTCCAGCGAGCGTCGCGCTTGCTCTGGTCCGTCTCGATGTTGCGAATGTGCTGCATTTCCATCCTCGTCGCCGTGGCGTTTCGTTGATGGATTAAACGTACGTTATGTACGATGAAACGTCAAGTACATTTTGTACGATTGATGGACACCGAAAACTTTTGCGCACGGCGAGAATCGAATCGACTCTCAACCCAGCATCTGCTTTCATGAGAACGAAAGGAGAACGGAATGGGCTTGGCAGCATTGAAATCGTCGGCGTGGTTCACGCTCTACATCAGGTGCGAGAACTGTATGAGAGACAGCGAAAGGGTGGTGCAGATGCCAATTGGTGACGAAGTTCCGCGAGACGCCGAAGAGCTGATCGAAAGCGTCTATCTGGAAAAAATCCCATTCCGATGCCAGCCGTGCGGAAGCGTGATCGGCCGGCTGGTCGGTATCACAGGAGGTAATGCGTATGACTACTGAACGAGAAGTTTTGGAATTCATCATTGTCCCGCCGTTCGAGCAGCGCGCGGCAGTCGCGGCGGCTAAGGAGCAGTTCGAGAATTACCTGGGCAATCGGTTTCCAGGGTACCGCTTCAAGGTCGGGCCATTCGCCCCAGTCGGCGACGAAGAGGAATTTGCTGTCCTGCCCGTCATGAATTTCCACGGAGACGATGGGAAGAGTTACATGTGCACGCCGCCGAAGCGGTGGTTTGTTCAAGAGATCGCCGAAGCATGCAGAGACTTCGAAAAGCAGGGGATGAAACATTTCGCGGCATAACGGATGCTATCGACATGATAGCATGTTGACAGAGGCGATGGTTTCGCGTTTCCTTATGCTATCGAACCGTTAGCATGTGAGGTGACAATGACTGATTCTCATAGCAAAGCTGGTAAGGCTCGCCTTATTAAAATGAGCCCGGAGGCAAGAAGGCGCGTTGCCAGCGAGGGCGCCAAGGCGCGTTGGGCTAAAGCAGATCCGACGCGCACCACAATGGCAAAAGCAGTCTATGGGGATGACAGTCGCCCGCTGCGGATCGGGGGCAGCGAGATCCCTTGCTATGTTTTAGAAGATGAGCGTCGAGTTTTGACCACCGGAGGCATGCTGACGGCCATGAATATGGCGCGTGGCGGTAGTATGGTGAGGGGTATGAACCGTTTTGAGCTTTTTGCTAATAGAGAGCGCATAAAGCCTTACATTTCCAGTGGCTTACAGGAGCGAATCCGAAACCCTATTTCGTTTATCACGCCTACGGGCTCAAGAGCGGCCGGTTATGAGGCGGAAATTCTCGTAGAGCTATGCGAGGCTGTACTGGCGGCGCGGGCGGATGGTGTCCTCCAAAAGCAGCAGCTAGCAATTGCTCAGCAGTGCGAAATTATTTTCAGGGGACTGGCGCGCGTTGGTATCGAAGCCCTGGTAGACGAAGCGACCGGCTTTCAGGACTTTCGTAAACGAAATGCTCTCGCTGAGATCCTCGAGAAGTTCATTGCCAGGGAACTGCAGCCGTGGGTCCACACTTTCCCAGATGAGTTTTACGAGCATCTCTTCCGGCTTCGCGGGTTGGACTATCGGAAAGATAACGTCAAAAGGCCCCAGTATTTTGGCCACATCACGAATGACATTATCTATAAAAGGTTGGCGCCAGGCGTGCGGGAGGAGCTCGATCGCAACACGCCCAAATCTCCCTCTGGCCGAAGAAAACATCAAATGCACAGGAAGCTGACACCCGACATGGGACACCCCAAACTGAGGGAGCACCTGGCATCTGTAACCACGGTGATGAAGTTGAGCGACGATTATCAAGGGTTCAAGGCGAGCCTTGACAGGGTCCATCCGCGATATGACGACACTATGCTCATGGATTTCGGCCCCCAACTACCTGACGATGGCAAGGGCATCTAGCTAAAAGCCGGGCATCTCATTCATTACGCGCCGCACGAGTGCAATGACCTGCACGTTCACGCCGTCATCTGCCTCGTGATCGCGCTGGATGACAATTGGCTTGTGCTTCCAGTTCGTCGACCGCGGATGAAACTCCGCGCGATCGGGGAAAAGCTCCAGCTGCTTGACCGACCATTCACGGAAGTGTCCACCATCCCGGGTGCGCTCGACGACTACCACCATTCCAGACCTCAGCTCGACCTGGTGCTCGATATCCTCGTATGAGAGGCAGACGAGTCGATCGCCGGGAAAGATCGGGCGAGGGCGCAGGTCGTTCATGCTGTCGCCGCTGCAGTCAAAGACTAGCTGGCGAGCGTTCGGAAATTTCTCATCCCGCGGAAGCATGACCTCGACCGGGTCCGACTGATCGAACTCGTCGACCTCGCGAAAGGTGCCAGCCTCGACAATGCCGGCGACCCGGCCGGCAACCATTCCCAGCCGGTTCAGTGTCAACTCGCTGACGACAGGCGCGGCCCCTTCTTCCGAACTGTCGCCAAAGAGGATCCATCCGGCCTTCACGCCGAAAAGTTCGCCATATTTTTCGGCCGCCTTCTTCGAGATCGCGCGATTGCCGTTCTCGTTGCTGATCAGCGTGTTCTTGTTGATGTCACGCGGAAATGCATTCGCCGCATCCGTGGGGGTTTGAAACCCAGCCGCCTCGCGCGCGCGCTTCAATCTGTCTTTCGGTAATTCCATTCGTACATTATGGCCGAAATTTATCGTGCAATGTGTACGATTTGGTATTGTCAACGTCTCGTACCTTTTGTACGATGATCGCCATGAGCAAAACACCTTCTTCCATATCAGCCCTTTTTGATGAGTGGGAAACCATAGGCGAATTCGCAGCTGATGTCGGCTGCGGATACGAGGCGGCGCGCCAGATGAGGCTGCGCGAAAGCATATCGCCGCGCCACTGGAACGGCGTCATCGCCGCGGCAAGCCGGAAGAACGTCAGGGGCATTGATTGGAAGTGGCTCGCCACCCGCCACACCTCATCCAGGAAGGCCGTCTCAGCATGACCGACGCACACGGCGTAGCCCGCGACCAACTCCGCGCCTTCATTGAGCGCATCGAGCGTCTCGAAGAGGAAAAGAAAACAATCGCCGACGACATCAAGGATGTCTATGGCGAGGCCAAGGGCATGGGCTTCGACACAGTCATCATGAAGCGCGTCGTCGCTCTCCGGAAGAAGGACGAGCAGCAGCGCATGGAGGAGGAGGCGGTGCTCGACACCTATCTCCACGCCCTCGGCATGATTGCTCAGCATGATCTCTTCGAAGAGCCTCATCATCCCGAGACAGGCGAGATCATCGACCCCAAGCTCGCCCAGACAATTGTCACCGGCATGCAGACCGAAACCGGTCGCAAGGCGCTGATCGCCGCCGTCGATATCATGATTGCCCGCGAAGTGGCGGAAGAGACTCCTTCGGCAGACATACGTGCTGAGGGCAGGGAGGTCGGCGACGTTATTTCGTCCGTCGAGAGCGAAGACTCGGTACCGGGCCACCAGCTCGTCGACGCTGCCGCCTCCCTCAACGAACCGGATGACGACGCAATCGCTGCAGTGAACGGCAAGGCCGGACTGGCGAACGTCGTTGACGTTGAACCGTCGTCGTCCGTCTCCATTGCTCCGGCCTCTCAAGGTGAAGCCGAAGCCCCCAGCCTCGACAGCGTAAGTCCACAGGCCTTTTTGGCCACTACCGGCAGCGTCGGCGCCAACGCAGGAGGCGGTCATGTAAACGCGCAGAGTGAAGCCGCACAGAGGGCAGGGGCTCTCGCCAAACCTGCTCCTGCCCACAAACCCCTCCGACCTCACTGCCGGAACCCCGGCGAACATTGCGGCGGCTATGGCAGCAATCATTGCCATTCGTGCCTTCGGGCAGCGAAGGAAGCCGAGGTGGCAGCATGATCACGGCTCCGCACATTCGATCCCGCGCCGAACTGACATCGATGATGATCGACTTCACGGCAAACGGCGGCGAGGTCCGCAAATTTGGTCGCGGTTTTACCAGCGACTGGATCTACCTGAGGGATGTTTTCAAGGGCTTCGGATACGAGCTGAAGACGGTCCGCCAGTTCTACGTCGTCCATAAAATCGGATCGAAGGGCGGGCCGAAGCGCCTCACGCGCGTCCAGGCCATCCGCGAGATCGACCGTGTTCTCGTCGCCAACGGCATGCAGCCGTTCATGATCACCAAGCATGAGTTTTTGGAGGCGCGTCCATGACAGCAGCCTTCCACAAGATCGTGTCTGCTCTGAAAGACATTCAAGCAAGGCGGTATCGCTCCATCACCTACACCGAGGACGGCACGGTCATCATCGTCGATGCCGAGACCGGGAAATCTGCATCGGGGCGAAATCTCAAAGAGGCGGAATCCAACTTCAGGAGCGCAGCATGAGCATTTTTCTCGGCCATCTCGGCGCCGCGCTGATCATAGGCGCCTTCTTCTTCTGCGCGATCTTCGCCCTATCGGCTGCGCGCCTGTCCGGCGGCATTAGACGTGAAGAAGAGGCGCGCACCTACAGGAGGAGCTATCCGGCGAACACGAACTGACGGGCTAACCCCCACCGACCCGTCACAACTGGTCCCGGTCATCCTCCCGGCCGGGGCCAGTAACCTTCAACCTCAGCCGGCTGTTTCGGATGCGCAAAACGACTGCGCTCACAGCCTGGCCGAGGGGCTCAAAATTAGCAGGTGGCGACGGCGGATCGCCACCTGCAGCAAAGCCGGACGCGGCGGAAGTGTCGGCTTTGCGGAATGGAAGAACGGCATGCCCAGACGGCGGGCCGGCGACAAAGGGCGAACGCCCGGCAAGGCTTTCTCCTTTGTCGTTTTCAATATCGGTCCTGCGCATCGGAAGTCTCCTTGGAACGAGGCAAAGATCGCACAGGAGAAACAGATGGAATTGGGAAAAATTCCCGAAGATTCGGGAAAGCTAAAACAGGGCGCGAGTAAGCAGATGTCAGACGTAGCTTTAGCAAATTCTTTGATTGAGGAGATAGGAGCGAGGCGCCACATCGGCGACATGTTCCGCACTGCCTGCAGAGAGCTGCGGGCACGCTTCCCTCATCGTGAAGACCCTGAAAACCAATGGACTGAACGCCGCCTGCGGGGATGGTGGAACAACGAGAGCCGGATCGTGAAGCACTTCCAGATGGTGGAGCTCTACGAGACGGCGGAAGCACTAAGGAACGCGAGGGACGCCCATGCCGAATACAAAAACAAAACCGAGCGTCTTCGTCAGATGGCTCAGCTTCGATCGGCGGCACGCTCTGGCGATGTGGCTTCGAGATAAGGCCGCTGGCCTCGCGGAATGGGTTTGCCCCGAGCTGAGGGAAGATTATTGATGCAGCCCTCGCTTCCACTCATCTTTCCGAGGACCAGCGCCACCCGATCGCTTCGTGTCCTTGTGGGCTGCGAGTTCACCGGGACGGTGCGCAATGCCTTCCTCGATCGCGGGCATGATGCGTGGTCATGCGACTTGCTGCCTGCAGAAAATGGAAGCAACCGGCATATCCGCGGTGACGTCCGCGACTTCCTAGCTGACGGATGGGATCTTCTCATCGTAGCCCACCCTCCATGCACGCGGCTTTGCCGTTCCGGTCGCCGATGGCTGTCTGGTCCCGGGAACATGACGCCACCGAAGAAACTTCCGAATGGTCGGACTTGGGAAAGCATGAAGGCAGAGTTCGAAGACGGAGTTGACCTCTTCATCTCGTGTTGGCGGGCGCCGATCGACCGTGTGGCCATCGAAAATCCGGAAATGCACGATCTCGCCAAAGCCAGGATGCCTAAGGATCTTCCTCGCCCGCAGATCGTCCAGCCTTTCTGGTTCGGACATCCGGAATACAAGGGGACAGGCTGGTACCTCAAAAATCTTCCATCTCTCCAGGAAACCGATCGCCTTCGCGAACCGGTGAAGGATAGCGACGACTGGAAGACTTGGAACCGGGTCTGGCGCATGTCGCCCAGTGCCGATCGCGGCAAAGAGCGCAGCCGCTTCTTTCCCGGCATGGCGTCGGCGATGGCCGATCAGTGGGGTGGCTATGCCTTCGAGCAGTTTCAGTTGGAGGCCGCATGACCGAACCATCAGAAATGATCGCATGGCTCGATCGCCGCATCGCCTCCGCCATGACCTGGCTAGATGATCACGGCAAGGGCTCGAAGAAGCCCCGTCCTGACCACGAGATCGAGAACAAAGAATACGATATCGCCCGCTTTGAGGAGATCAAGGCAGCGTATGTGAAGGCGCTCGAGCGGAGAGGGCAGGCGGCATGAGCCAGAACACTTCCTCGGCCGTGATGCAGCAGCGCAGCGAGCCGCACGACAGCCTCGACGATTTCCCGACGCAGCCGTGGGCAACACGGGCGCTATGCGAGCATGTGCTCGCGGGGTGCTATCTCAGGAACAAGACGGCATGGGAGCCGACGTGCAACCGGGGCCATATGTCGGAGCCGTTGCTGGAATTTTTCGGCGCCGTGTGGGCCTCCGATATCCACGACTATGGAACGCCTGGTTCGTTCCAGCATGACTTTCTGTTCCCGGTGATGCCGCTGTCGGAGACCCCGGACTGGATCATCTCAAACCCTCCGTTTCGTCTGGCTGAGCAGTTCATCGCCAGGGCGCGTGAGATCGCGACCGAAGGCGTTGCCATGATCGTCCGCACCTCCTTTCTTGAGGGCGTCGGCCGTTACGAGAACCTTTTCAGCAAGAACCCGCCGTCGATCGTCGCCCAATTTTCCGAGCGCGTGCCGATGGTCAAAGGCCGACTTACGGCGACCGGATCAACGGCGACATCTTATTGCTGGCTTGTCTGGCTCACGGGCGTGACCACGTCGAAGCTGGTTTGGATACCGCCGTGCCGCAAGAGGCTTGAGCGGCCTGGCGACTATGCAGCTTATAGCGAGGTGGCTGCATGACAGGCATCAGCCAATTCAACCAAAACCATCGTCTTTCATTCCTCAATGGCTATGATCAGAGAGGCCGCATAAACGGCCTCCCATCGCTCCCGGCTGTCTTACGGCGACACGCTGCCACCGCCGCTTGGCGTCTTGATCATCCAGGGCTGAATCGCGGGCTGCTTCATCAAGATACCCTTCTTATTCCCGAATGCGCGAATGGCGTCGCGAGCTACTTCCAGCGGCTTGTGTCCATCATGGGCCAAGTAGCAGGTCTTGAGGGTTGCCTCATGGATGAGGTCCCGGTCTTTTTCCGGCCAATTTTCGAGAAAATCGATGGCATCCGCCAGAGAGAATATCTCACAAATCAGGCCTTCCCGTTCCTTCAAATAGACGGGGCGTTTGAAGTTCGCGTTCATTGCTACCTCACTGAAAACGTTGGTGATCAACAAGGATGGCGCCGCAGCACAGCGCCGGCGGAGAATGTATTTTCTCAATTTTTCCGTTTCAATACCAACCGAGCGAAATTTTCTCGGGAGGCCCAAGCATGACCTTCCTGGAAGCCTACGCCGTCCACGGTCCTGACGTCGAGCGCATTGCCGAAGAACTCGGCATCACGCCGCCGGAAGCTGATCGCCTCATCAACGATGCGATGGAGCGGCGGCATCAGCAGCGCGTCCAGCGTGGCCGGAGGCGAGCATGATCGAGCGAATGTCAGCCAAGCAGTACCGAGAGGGGTTCGTCGAGCCGAAGGTCGTCTCATCAGCCCGCATCCTGATTACCAATATGCCGCCATCTGCGAACGGGCTCCGCAAGAGCTTCATCAAGGAAGGCAAGGTCATCAGCGTCAAGAGCGACGGTTATTCGGACTGGCGGAAGGCTGCGGTCGCCGAAATCGCATCCCAAGCTGTCGGTAAGATCGAAGGCCCGTACCTCCTATCGATCGTCGCGCAGCGCCATTGGCGCTCAAGCGAGCCCGCGACATTGACAACATCATCAAACCGATCTCGGACGCATTGGTGAAGGCCGGCGTCGTCGCTGACGACAGCCTAGCGCAGTGTGTCACCGCTCGGTGGGTTGATGATCTGCAAGGCAATGCCGTCGTCGTTGACGTGGAGGTATGCGCATGAGCCGCTGGTTCCGACACTACGCCGGCATGATGCGCGACGAGAAGCTCGTCAGCGCGGCGATCCGTTCAAAGCAGCCAGTGGAGCGCGTTGTTTGGGTGTGGGGTGCACTTCTCGAAAGTGCCAGTGAGGTCAATGATGGTGGACGGTTTGATTTCGATGCCGGCGAGGCAGCTTACTTTCTTCGAGTTGATGAAGGCGACATTGGCGATATTCTCACTGCCCTCGGTGCTTTGGGTCGCATTTCTGACAGCGCTGTGATGCGATGGAGCGACCGCCAATTTGAAAGTGATCAATCAAAAGACCGGCAAAAGCGTTACCGTGAACGTCTCAAAACGTCACGTGACGGTGGAGTGACGTCACGTGACGGTGCTGTGACGGCCCAAGAGACAGATACAGAAACAGATCTAGATTCCTCACTTCGTTCGGAAGACGCGCGCGCGCCGGCGATCGATCCTGATTTCGAAAGATTTTGGGATGCCTACCCGAACAAGACCGGCAGGCCGTCGGCGGAGAAAGCTTTCTCCCAAGCAGTCAAGCGCACCAGCGTCGATGAGATCCTGGCCGGGGTTCGAACCTATGCGGCCAAGGCCGACGATCGCCAGTGGTGCTCGCCGGTGAAGTGGCTCTCTGACGATCGGTGGAAAGACCAGCCCGCGAAGCCGCCCGATAAGCCGCCGCGGACCGGCAGCCTTTCTCACCTGCAGAATTTCCAATCCCGCGAGGACTACCTCGCAGCAGAAAAAAACGATCCGAAAGGAGTTTCCGATGACGAGTTTTATCTGGACAGAGGACAACATCTCCAAAGCGGCACAGCTTTGGGCCGACGGTATATCGGCGCGCGAAATCGGGGAACGGTTTGGCGCGAGGAAGAACAACGTGATCACCATGGCCGGCAAGCATCGTGACAGGTTCCCCGCTCGCCAGGCGGCGAGGGTATCGCTTCCGGAACACGCAACGCCGGAGCAGCGGATCCAGCACGCCGATCGGGTGATCCGCGTCACGTTCTCCGGCGCCGAGGTCACGCTTCCCCGCGTTGCCTTCATCGATGGAGCGGCGATCTGATGACCCGTTTAGCTCGCGTCGACATGTATGCCGTTTCACCGCTTTACCCTGGCGACAAGGTGGCCGGCCGGGTGGCGGGCAAAGGAGAGCATTTCGAATGGTCGTCGAGCCATGCCACCAAGATCCACTCCGCCGACCCGCTCGCCGTCCGGCGCCCGACCGACAACGAGCTGTCGAGGCCCGACTATGTCGATCTTACGGCCGCGAGGCTCGGCCGGCTGATGGTGATGGGTGTCGCAGCTGAGATCACCGGCAATGGCCAGAAGTGGGTCGTTCGCTGTGTCTGTGGTTCATACGAAACCCGCAAGGCCAGGTACATAAAGGCCTGTGTCTCCGGCAATAATCCGGGAAGCAGCGAGCCGATGTGCGACGCATGCGCATACACGCGGCGGCTCCAGTGCGGATACCACAATCCGAAAAAGGCAGCGGCTGCAGCGCAGGCGATCCAGAGCTGCATTCGATAGCCGAGCGGCGGCTCACGAGAGGGAATGACGATGGCGGAAGAGCAGATTCGAGACAAGGACGCTGAGTTTCGGGAAATGATCACTCGCCGGCGCCGGCGGCTGGTCGGCAACGACTGGTATGCGATCCGCGCCGCGCCCGGCACCCAGCGGATGGCCCGCCATGTCGAGGGCGCGCCGATCCATCGCGTGGGAGAAAGCATCATCGAACGCAATCTCCGCAATGAGGGCATCAGCGTCTACATGCCGGCCTTTTGGTACGAGAGCATTCACCATCGGACCCGAAAGGTCATCCAGCGCCGCCTGCCGCTGCTGGTCGGCTATGCCTTCGTCAATCTCGAAAACATGAATTTCGAGCAGGTTCGCGACGTCGACGGCGTGGTCTGCTTCCTCCGATCAGAGTTCGGCCCGATCCGGTTCAGCGGTGACGACCTTTCCGTGATCGCAGCCGAAGAACTCAGCCGCCGGCAAGAGTTCCGCCGCGAACGCATCACCCGAATCCAGAAGGAGACCGCCAGCCAGGCGATGCAGCTGCGCGGAAACCTCAGGAAGATACTCCCGAAGGGCAGGGGCAACCGCATCAACCTCAAGGACCAGGCCCTCATCGCGATTAAGGGCATGAAGCCCGAGATGCAGAGCACAGTTATGGAGATGCTACATCAATTGGAGCAGCTGGACGCATACGAGGGCCTTGAAACCATAGACCGTGTTGCGTAATAGTGGGCCCAAGGTGATTTGGGCTGTTCTGATCGCGGACCTCTCTGAGAGGGAATACTCGCCGGGCCCCGGATTGGTCATCACCGCCAATCGCTCAAAAAGAACGCTGCCTGGAATTTTCCGCTCAAGTCTTCAATTTCCCGGCCAGCGCGTTCTTCTTGTCGTCTGCCATAGATTCCTCCCTGTTTGTGGTCATCCGAACTGCAAATGCCCGAGGAATGTTCCAATTTCCGTCTGTCGGAGTAGAGCAGCCCGGTAGCTCGCCAGCCTCATAAGCTGGAGGCCGGAGGTTCGAATCCTCCCTCCGCAACCAGTTCACCAGCGCCGGCGCCCATCCGGCTTACCTTCATACCGTTTCCGGCAATCGAGGTGCGAGGGAGCTCCAGACTATCGGATGAGGCTATGCATGAAATCGTGGGCCTCCTTGACCGCCTTGGCTCGGGCACCGACCACCTCGCCGGATTTGATCGGTTTCGAGTTTTTCTCGCAGACCATCCATTTCCACTTATTGTGGCCCCGCGGGTCTATGTGTACCTCGAGCTCATCTTCGTCATATTTTTTCACGGCACATGTTCCTTCAATTGCATCGTTACGGCCAACGCATGACCCTCCGCTCGCCGTGAGAAGTTCGCGCATGAGTTTGCGAAAGGCAAGAACGCTCTGATGCGCCCAACTCCTCCTGAAGACATGCTCGAAGACACCGGCATCCGGTTCGAGCCTGCCCACGACCTGGTCGAATGGGCTCGGTCATCCTTCATCGATGAGAACGCCGATCTCGTAAACGAGGATCACGCTCATCTCCGCTTCGCCTCGATCGGCGCCTTGTGGACCAATGTCCCCAACGGCAGAGCCGGCCGCCGCATCATCGGTCAATGCGAGATGGGTTTGCCGCCAGCCAATAAGTGGTCGCGCTCGCGGGTCGAACTTCAGCTTCACCAGTGGTTCGGCGATGCCCCTCACTTCCTGCTGACCTTCGATGCCCATTATGCCGCGGTATGCTCAGATGCAGAATTCTGTGCCCTCGTCGAGCATGAGCTCTATCATGCCGGACAAGAGCGTGATCCCTTCGGGGCTCCCAAGTTCCGGCGCGATGGTTCTCCTGCCTTCGGGATGAGGGGGCACGACGTGGAAGAGTTCGTCGGTGTTGTCCGTCGCTATGGGGCAGACGCTGCAAATGTCCGCGCGCTCGTCGATGCGGCCAACCGTCCGCCAGAAGTATCCCCGGCCCGTATCGGCCACGTATGTGGGACATGCCTGTTGCGTGTCGCTTAACTCTTTTGCATCAGTCGCCTTGAAAGCGAGACGATAGTGTTCGATGCGCTCTGAAAACTATCAGGTCGAACGCGATAGATCATCCCTGATTGGGATGAGGCCCTTTCGACTTGGCTTTCGCCAAGAGCTGTAGCCATGTTGAGAATAGCCTCTTCCAGCTTTTCGCGTTGCGACAAGTGCCGGTTTTCTCGGGTGCCAGAGAAGACGCCGAAATCAGCCACGGCTTGCACGAATATTGCAGACAAAAGGCACCTCCTAACGTTTGACCGGAATTTGACGCACTAATGGCTAAAGCAAAGCTAACGGATGAGGTGAAAACCTACATCGTGCAGGCGCTGGCGTGTTTTGACAGCCCGTCGATAGTCGCCTCCGCAGTCAAGAAGGAGTTCGCCGTCGAGGTAAGCCGCCAATTGGTGGAGAGCCACGATCCAAACAAGAAGGCAGCTTCTGGCCTGGCTCCCAAATGGAGAGTGCTCTTCGAGGAAACCCGCAAGACGTTCCTCGAAGACACGGCCACGATCGCCATCAGCCACCGCGCCGTCCGTCTCCGCGCTCTACAGCGCATGGCCGACAAGGCAGAGAACCAGGGCAACATGGTGCTGGCATCATCGCTGCTCAAGCAGGCGGCGGAAGAAGTCGGCGGCAGCTATACCAACCGGCGCGAGCTGACTGGGAAGGATGGGAAAGACCTCCCGGTGCCAGTCTCGCCGGTGACGATCTTCCAGTTGCCCGACAATGGCAGGAGTTGAGACGGGCGCGGCAGCCCAGACAATCATCCGGCCGCAAGCGGGACCGCAGACCACATTCCTCTCGTCCCCGGCAGATATCGCGATCTACGGCGGCGCGGCGGGCGGTGGGAAGACCTGGGCTTTGCTCATGGAGCCGCTGCGCCATGTGAGCAACCCAGCCTTCGGCGCGGTGTTCTTCCGCCGCAACCTGACACAGGTCAGAAACGAGGGCGGGCTCTGGGACGAAAGTGAGAAGCTCTACCCGCACCTGAGCGCGTCACCGCGATCGGCGCCGGACTTGAGCTGGACCTTCCCGTCGGGGGCAGGCGTCTCGTTCGCTCACCTTGAGCACGAGAAGACGATCTATAACTGGCAGGGGTCACAGATCCCGCTCATCTGCTTCGACGAGCTGACGCATTTCAGCGCGAAGCAGTTCTGGTACATGCTCAGCCGAAACCGCTCCATGTGTGGGGTTCGGCCTTATGTGAGGGCAACGTGCAATCCGGACGCCGATAGCTGGGTTGCCGAATTCATATCCTGGTGGATTGATCCGGAGACCGGGTTTGCCATTCAGGAGCGCGCCGGCGTTCTTCGCTGGTTCATCCGCATCGGCGACACGATCATATGGGGCGACAGCCCTCAGGAGCTTGCGCACCACGTCAATCCACTGACAGGCGAGCCTATCCCGCCAAAGTCGGTCACGTTCATTCCGGCCAAGCTCAGCGACAACGCGATGCTGATGGCGGCCGATCCTGGCTACCTCGCCAACCTGATGGCGCAGCCGACGGTCGAGCGCGAGCGCCTCCTCGGCGGCAACTGGAAGATCCGGCCAGCTGCCGGCTTGCTCTTTCAGCGTGGCTGGTGCGAGGTCGTCGACGCTGTCCCTGCTGGTGTCCGCTGGATGCGCGGCTGGGACTTGGCATCGACACCGAAGACTGAAGGAAGCGATCCGGACGCCACAGCGGGAACGAAGATCGGTAAGCTGCCAGACGGTCGGTATATCGTTGGGCATCACGTTTCAGTGTTCCAGTCGCCAGCTGGCGTCGAGCGCCTGATCAAGAACACGGCGGAAGCAGACGGACGCGAGACGCAGATATCCTTGCCTCAGGATCCGGGGCAGGCGGGCAAATCTCAGGTCACCAACCTGACCAAGATGCTGTCGGGCTTCAATGTGCGTGCAACGCCTGAATCCGGCGACAAGATCACGCGCTTCAGTCCGTTTTCTGCTCAGGCGGAAGCGGGCAACGTCCTGGTCCTTCGGGGGTCTTGGAATAACGAGTGGTTCAACTCGCTGGAAAGCTTCCCTGAAGCGAAGCATGACGACGACGCCGACAGCACGAGCCGCGCCTTCAACGCGCTTCTGAGCGCGTCCACCTACACGCTTTCGAACATCTGAGGACGGACATGGCTTGTGGACCTTGTGAAAAGCGCCGCCAGATGCTCGCCGAGGCGAGAAAGCAGGCAGGTGCCAAGGGCGTGCTGAAAGTGCTGCCAAGGGTCGCCAGGGACGTCGTGAAGAACCCGCCGAACATCAGGAAGAGCCGCAATGGGTAATGTGATCCAGCTACAGGCCAATGACAGCCTGCGGTCGGTCGTCGCTGGCCTCGGCGATCCTACCCGGGACAAGATGGCGACGGCTGCCTATGGCATCGAGTATATCGACGACTACCAGCTCGCCGCGATCTACAAGAGCAACTGGCTGGGCCGGAAGATCGTCGACATCCCCGCCATGGATGCGGTCCGCAAGGGTCGGGACTGGCAGGCAGAGCAGGATCAGATTGAGCTGATCGAGGCTGAAGAGAAGCGGCTCGGCTATTGGCAGAAGCTGCTCGAGGTGAAGACCAAGGCCCGCCTCTGGGGCGGCGCTGCTTTGTTCATCGGCACCGGCGAGCAGGATCTCATGCAGCCACTCAACGTCGAGGGCATGAAGAAGAGCGGGATCAAATACCTCACCGTTCTTGGTCGCCGCGACGTTACCGCCGGTCCCATCGAGCAGAATGTGCTTTCCGAGTTCTATGGCAAGCCGGCCTATTATGAGGTGACCGGCAACACATCGATGGTGCGCATCCATCCGTCACGAATGGCCGTCTTTATCGGCGCTAACCATGGAGACAACCTTCTGAATTTTGGCGTCAACCAGGGCTGGGGCGACAGCATCATCGAATCCGTCTATTCGGCGATGAAGAATGCCGATGCGACAGCGGCAAACATCGCCAGCCTGGTGTTCGAAGCCAACGTCGATGTCTTCCGCATCCCGGATTTCATGGCGAGCCTGTCTGATCCTGCTTACTCCCAAAGGCTGATCGATCGGTTCATGCTGGCGGCGACGGCCAAGGGCATCAATCGTGCTCTTCTCCTCGATAAGGAAGAGGAATACGAGCGCAAGCAGGTGACGTTCGCCACACTGCCGGAAGTAATGCAGTCGTTTCTGCAGATGGCCGCCGGCGCCGCCGACATCCCGGTGACGCGCCTCCTCGGTCAATCTCCGGCTGGCATGTCCGCCACCGGCGAATCCGACATGAACAACTATTACGACCGGGTTTCGTCCATCCAGGCACTGGAGATGGCGCCGTCGCTCTACCGGTTGGATGAATGCCTTATCCGCTCTTCGCTCGGCAGCCGGCCGGCGGAGATCTTCTATTCGTGGTCTCCGCTGAAGCAGATGACCGAGAAGGAACTGGCGGAGATCGGCAAACTGCACGCCGACACTGCCAATGTGCTTGTGACGACCGGGCTCTTCACCAGCGAGGAGTTGCGCACTGTCGTATCGAACCAGCTCGTCGAGGATGGCTTATATCCGGGGCTTGACCAGGCGATGGAAGAGACCGGCCAGGATTGGGAAGCCGACCTCGGCGGGGACGATGGCAAGACGGTTGATCCGAACCAGCAGGAGATGCAGCGCCAGCAGGCGGCCGATGCCGCGCCGCGCACGCTCTACATCCACCGCGACGTCGTCAATTCAGCTGATATCAAGCGCTGGGCGAAGTCTCAGGGCTTCACGACGGTTCAAGACGATCTGCATGTCACCATCATCCACACCCGCACTCCGATGGACTGGATCAAGGTCGGCGATGACTACTGGCAGGGCGAGCCGAGGGTGAAGATCCCCGAAGGCGGGCCGCGGCTGATGGAGCGCTTCGGCGATGCCGTGGTGCTGCAGTTCGCATCATCGCGCCTCACCTGGCGGCATGAAGACATCAAGCGGATGGGCGCCGAGACGGACTATCCGGATTATCAGCCGCACATCACCATCACGTGGCAGATGCCGGACGGCATAGAGCTCGACAAGGTAACGCCGTACCGCGGCGAAATCATCCTCGGTCCTGAGGTCTTCGAGGAAGTGAAAAACGACTGGAAGGCCGGGATCACCGAAGCATGATCCGCAGCTACTCGCTCGCCAAGCTCGTGGACCGGCCGAAAGGGTCGAAGGCAGTCCTTCCCCCGGTCAATGTCCGCCTCTCTGCTGAAAAGCAGTATCTGACGGCGCTGCGGGCCATGCTGACACAGATCGTCGCGCAGACGCGGCAGACCATCATCCCGCTTTATGAGCGGGAGCGATCGCAGAGGCTGGCTGTGAGAGCCATGACGGCCGATGCTGATCGGACGTGGTTTTCGGGCCTTGATGCGCTTGTCGCTCAGTTGGTGCGGCTGGCTTCGGGCACCGTCAACTCGATCTTGGATCTTGAGGCGAAACGCCATTCCGAAGCCTTTATGGCGGCGGCAAAGCGGGCGCTGGGCATCGATCTCACGGCGGTGGTCATGCAGGAGGACCTTGCCGATTATCTGCAGGCCGCCGTCGCGCGCAATGCATCGCTGATCAAAGGCCTGGGAGATGACGTGGTGAAGGGCGTCGAACAGACGGTCTATGCGAACAGCATCGCCGGGAACTCAGTCACGACGCTGCGCAAGGCACTGAAGGATCAATTCGGCGTCGCTGACAAGCGGGCCCAGTTAATCGCCCAGGACCAGACTGGCACGTTCAACGCCGATCTGAACATGATCCGGCAAGAGCAGGCCGGAATTCTGAAATACTGGTGGATGACGTCTCACGATGAGCGGGTTAGGGGGACGCCGGGCGGCCGGTACCCGAATGCCAGGCCATCGCACTATGCGCTGGATGGCAAAGAGTTCACGTGGAAGGAAGGCCCTTCATCGACCGGCGGGCAGCACCCGGGCCAGCCTATTCGCTGCCGCTGCGTCCCTCGGGGGATTGTCGAGTTCTGAGAAGGGCTTCGAGCTCGGACGATTTAACGCGGGTGTCCTTGATCTCGATCGGTTCGAGGTTTTCGACTGCCTGACGCAATCTACGCACTTCGGCCGACAGCACTTCGATCTTGACGTTCTGGTCAAGGATCAGTGTGCGCAGGGCTCGAAAGTGCTCATCAGTCATGGCGCTGATCTAACCGCAGCAACGGAAAGATGTCCAGCTTCGGTCGTCACCACTGACGCACCTTCGCTGTGCCGTCTTCAACAAAACGATCGATCTGCCACGACTGCATCTGGAGAGTTTCTATAGGGAGGTCTTTGAGATCATCACCCAAAGTCACGAAATAAGAAGTGGCGCCCGCAGCATCCGTATTTGTGCCGATACGGTTGTATGACAGGCCTTGATAATTTCCTTGTTCGATGACGCGCCCTTGGACCTCAATGTCCTCCAGCAATTGAACTCTAGTTTTGTTCCAGCCCTTCATAGAAACCTCCATCCATTCGGTTCGCGTTTTAGCGACGCAAGAGATCCGGATCGGACAACAGCTTTACTGCGTATGCAAGAGGTTAATACGGCGATACCCACAATGAAGTTCACCGATGCCATGACGGGATCCTGCGGACGGTCTCCCGCAGGTCGAAAAGGCGAATTTTATCCATAGGCGCGTCGCGCCCCGGCCCGGATGGGCGGGAGAGAAATCCATGCAATTCATTGATGCAGCGGTCGTCGCGGGAACGCGACGGACGGCAGACGGCTATCTTATCGCCGAGGCGAGGGCGGTTCGCGCCGGCATTCAGCTGTACCTCGGGGACGAGGTCGGCAAGCCGGAAATGAAGGTCGTTCGTGTCTATCGGCCTGCTGAGGAAGTCTTCGCCGATGCCAGCCTTCAGTCGTTCACCCACGCGCCGGTGACTGTGAATCACCCGAAGGAAGCTGTCAGCGCCACCAACTGGAAAGACCTCGCCGTCGGCGAAGTGAGTACTCTCGCAAAGAAGGACGGCGAATGGGTCTGGTTGCCGCTGATCCTCAAGGACGCCGCTGCCATCAAGGACGTCGAGGGAGGCAAGCGCGAACTCTCCGCTGGCTATGAGTGCTTACTCGACTGGACCGCCGGCACGACCGAGGACGGTCAGGCGTTCGACGCGGTTCAGCGCGACATCAAGATCAACCACCTGGCCGTCGTCGATCGAGCCCGCGCTGGTTCAAAAGCTCGCATCGGTGACGGTGCGAATTGGGGCATCAGCCCTTTCACCCCTGATCACAAACCCACAGAGGAAAAGATCATGACCCTGAAGACGGTTACCGTCGATGGCATCCCGGTTGAAGTAACCGACCAGGGCGCCGTGGTGATCGGCACGCTGCAGACGCGGCTGGCTGACGCCAACACCAAGCTCACCGACGCTGAGAAGGCACATCAGGTTACGGTCGCAGCGAAGGACGCTTCCCATGCAAAAGAACTGGCAGCCAAGGATGCCGAAATCGACGCCCTGAAAGGGAAAGTCGTTTCCGACGCCGACATCGACAAGCGTGTGCAGGCTCGCGCCGATCTCCTCTCTGTCGCCAAGTCCATCGCGAAGGACCTCAAGACCGAGGGCCTGGCCGATGCTGCAATCCGCAAGGCGGTCGTGGCCGCCAAGCTCGGTGACGCGGCCGTTGCCGATAAGGCGGACGCCTACATCGACGCTCGGTTCGACATCCTGGTCGAAGACGCGAAGAAGGCGGGCAGCGCCGATCCATTCGCCCGCGTGGTCGCCGATGGCATCACTCCAACAAACGACGCCGACAAGGTCGTGACCGATGCCTACGCGCTGATGGTCGCCGACATGAAGGCCGGCAAGACTTCCGCAACGGTCAACTAAGGGAGACGCTTCAATGGCGACTTATCAGACCACTTATGGCGCGGCTCCTGCAAAGGGACTTCCGGGCCAGATTGCTTCCGAGGAAAAGTGCAACAAGGTCAGCCGCACCGTTGAAACGGCGGCCGGCATCAAGTTCGGAGCACCGGCGCAGCGTGGCGCCGGCGATCACGGGGTAGCAATCCTGTCCACTGGCGACTTCCTCGGTCTCGCAGTGCTCAACCCGGCTGTCCCGGCTGACGCCGACAACCCGGATGCGTATCCGCAGTATTTCACCGGCGCCTTCATGACCATGGGCCCGATGTACGTCACCGCGGGTGCGACGGTCGCGGCCGGTGATCCGGTCTACTATCTGACCGCCAACGGCCGGTACACGAACGTCGCCAACGCTGGCGCCAACCCGGCTATTCCGGATGCCTTCTTCGAGGAAGCGGGCACTGACGGCGCCATCGTCCAAATAAGCCTTGGCCTGCGCCATCAGGCCTAACGCGTCAACGAAAGGACCAAAGGAATGAACACCATACTACGACAGGCCTTCGCAGACGCGCAGGCCGCGTATCCCTTCGTCATCGCGCAGGGACGCAACATCGAGACGCGGATCTACCAGCGCCGCTATCCGACCTTCAATTACGGCATGCACGTGCCTGTTGTGACGGAAGGCAACGAATGGGCGATCGGTACGACGTTCTTCACCGTCGATACTGCGGGCGAGGCGAAGTTCCTCTCCGGCGCCGGTACCGATATGCCGTTCAACCAGGCGACGAAGGACATGGCGAGCCATGACTTCGCGATGATCGGCTCCGGCTGGGAGTGGAACCTGGAAGAGGTCAACCAGGCGGCGCTCTACAACATCGACCTGAACGGCACGAAAGCGCTGTCGGCCTCGGATAAAGTCGAGCGCCTGCTCAACTCGGTTGCCATGGTCGGCTCCTCCGAGAAGAACTGGACCGGCTTCGTCAACGATCCGAACGTCTCCCGTGTCGACGTAGCGGCCGACGGTACCGGGTCCTCGACTTTCTGGTCTGCCAAAACGGTCGATCAGATGATCGGGGATGTCAACAGCCTGCTCACCAACGTTCGCGAGAACACCTCGGAAGTGGAATGGGCCGATACCCTGCGGTTGCCGCCGGAAGCCTTCCGGGACATCGCCACGCGCCGTCTCGGCGCCGGCGATGGCTTTATCACTGCCCTGGAATACCTGCGCCGGAATAACATCTACACCGCCGAAACCGGCCAGCCGCTCGACATCCAGCCGCTTCGCGAGCTGGCTACGGCTTCGCAGGACGGCGGCGGCCGCATGGTCGTCTATCGGAAGGATACGGAAGTTCTCCGCTTCCACCTGCCGATGCCGCGCCGGGTGCTCCAGCCGCGCCAGAAGTCCATCATGGGCTTCGAAACCGGTATCATCGCCCGTACCGGTGGCACGGAAGTTCGTCTTCCCGGCGCCATGGCATACGGCGACGAGATCACCGCACCGTAACCGGAGGGCCAATCATGAAGGTCACCAACAACAGCAAGGCCCCGCAGGGCCTGCATACCGTCATCGGTGTCCGGTTCGTCCGGCCCGGAGAAACGAAAGAGCTTGATCTGACGGAAGGTCAGGCCAAGCGCATCAGCCGTCTCGGCTTCATCGATCTGGAAGGAGATCCGGTGGAAGACCGTGCGCCTTCCTTCGCCTTCACCGAAGCAGACGACAAGGAAGGTGTGTACGTCCCCTCGGCAGAGTTCAACGCGATGCGGTCGGCTTTCGAACAGCTGCGCGCGGAGAACGCCGACCTCCGCAAGCAGCTCGACGGCAGGTCGCCTGCGGCAGATGGTCCGAAAGGTCCGTTTGAGGTCAAGGAAACCTCTCCCGGCTGGCATGGCGTCTTCGGCGCCGACGGCAAGCAGATCGGCAAGAACATGCGCGCCGATGATGCCGAAGCCTTCAAGGCAATGACCCCGGCAGAGCAAGAGCAGCTCCTCGCTCAGTGACAACCATCCCCGGCTGGCGACGGCCGGGGCTTTCCCTCCGGAAAAAGAAGGGCCAGACAGATGGCGTATCAGACCCCAACGCCCACCACGTTCAAGGCCCGCTATCCCGAATTTACCACCGTCTCGGACACCCTGATTCAGCTTGTTCTCGACGAGGCGATATCGGATGTCGGCGACACGTGGGAGGAGAAGGACCGCGCGCGGGCTCAGATGTTGCTGGCTGCCCATAAGCTCACCATGGAAGGCGAGCCGGGGCGCACCGCGACAGGCCAGAGCAGCGCAGGGACGGGGTTCGTCAAGCGCCGCAAGGTTGGCGACGTCGAAACCGAATTCGCCACTCCTGGCGGCTCCTCTGGATCGGGCGCAGCGTCCGGGTACGGGGCAACGATTTACGGGCAGGAGTTCCTGGCCCTGCTGCGCAAGAATTTCCCGGCTGTGGCCGCTGTCTGAAGAGGAATAAGCCAATGGCAAAGGTCAAATCGAACCACAACGCTCCGCTGCATGTCCCGGTTCTTGGCGTGACGATTAACCCCGGCGCGGAACTGAACATCGAGTGTTGGGACATCGTGAAGCACAACGATACCATCAAGGCCTGGCTGACCAGCAAGACGATCGAGGTCGTCGACGAGCAAAAGCCACAGCCCAAGGCCAAGAAGGCCTGATGTTCACCGTCCAGGTGAAGCGGAAGAAGAATAATTCGGTTCTCCGCCACATCGGCGCGGCTCTGTCCGGGCCAAAAACGGTCAAGGTCGGGTTCCCGGCAGGCGAGGCCGACCAGGACAACATCAATAAGGCGATCTGGAACGAGTTCGGGACGAAGGGCGGGGCATCCGGCGGTGGCTGGGGCGGTCCTATCCCGGAACGTCCGTTCCTTCGCAATGCCATTCGCGAGAACCGCGGCAAATACCGGGAGGCGATGCGGTCATCGGCCGCCAAGATCCTCGTCGGCAAGACCGGGCTGCGCACCGTGCTCTCGAAGCTGGGCATCACCGCCCAAGGCGATATCCAAACGGAGATGACCTCGCTGACGACGCCCATCAACGCAGACGCAACTATTGCACTGAAGGGTTCGAGCAAGCCGCTCATCGATAGCGGCGAGATGCGCGGCGCTGTCACCTGGAAGGTCAACGAATGATCGACGTCGCAATTGCGATCGACGGGGAGGCGGTGAACGTCACCCTGACGACGACCGCCGCCGGCTCCTACAATGACGACGGCGACTTCATCCAGGGCGCGCCGACGAGCGCGACCATCCGCGCCGCCATCCAGCCCGTGAAGGGCAACCAGCTGATGGACATGCCGGAAGGCATTCGCACCGAGGCCGGCTGGATGCTCTGGAGCCGTTCGGCCGTTGCCGTCGATGATCAGATCATCAGCGGCGGCATTGTCTATCGCATCCTCTTCGCTTGGCCGCGCTTGGAAGGCGGCTTCTACCGCGCAGCATTGGGCAGGCTAACGAAATGACCAATGAAGAGGTGTGGAGCGCGGTTGTCCGCTGGGTGAAGTCGGCGACCTCAGTCGTGACGATCAAGTCACATGAAGGCGGGAAAGAGCCGGCCTTGCCATACGTCATGATCAATTTCACGGGGTCCGCTGAGGTGCGCCAGCACGAGCAGACGGTCGAATACACGGATACCGGCATCCCGAACGCCGAGGGCGAGAATGAGATCAGCGCGGCGCCAGTGATTGAAGTGGAATGGCGGTTTTCGATCCACGCCTACGGCCCGACGCCGACCGATATCCTCAGGCCGGTGACATCGGCCTCAAAGCTTCCGCAGATCATGGAACCCATGATGCCGGATTTGGTGATCCATGACGTCTCTCAGGTCAGGAACGTGCCGGATTGGATCAACAACAGGTGGGAGCCTCGCGCTCAGCTTGATTTCATCGTCCGCGGCCTGACGCGCGACGGCTTCATTTTCGACACCGTCGACGAGACCAGCTTCGACATCGCTCGGGCTGAATAACTTCAACCAAGAAAGGACGGCAGGATGGCAATCCTACCCTTCAACCGCGTCGTCAACGTGACGCTGTCGCGTAAAGATGCCTTTCCGAGCCGTCGTGGTTTCGGAACGCAGCTAATTCTCACCACGGTTGCTGTGACCGACAAGGTGGATGCGACACATCGGACGAAGCTTTACGCCTCGATCGAAGAGGTGGCGGCCGACTTCGCAACCTCATCCGACGCCTACAAGGCCGCGCTTTCTGCATTCTCGCAGAACCCGAGACCGACACAGGTCAAGGTTGGTTTCGTGGCCATCGACGGCACGCCGACCTCCGCAGAGCTTCAGACAGAGCTGGATACGCTCTATGACGCTGACCAGGACTGGTACTTCATCACCGTCGACACGACGCTGCGCGACCAGGCGATAACCGACGGTCTGATCACATGGACCGAGGCGAAGAACAAGCTGTCAATCATCGACAGCAACGACGCAGCGACCGAGTCTCCGAGCGACACGACGTCGATCGCGGCCCGCAACAAGGACGATTTCGAGCGAAGTGGCGTCTTCTACCATACCGACGCAACCCTATTCCCGGCAGCCGCTCTGGCTGGCTGGATGTCGACGCGGAATTTCGATGATGCCAACAGCGCTTACACCGCGAAGTTCAAGAACCTGAAGGGCATCAGCGCGATCAACCTCGGCTCTGCTTCCATTGCGGCAATCACCGGCTTTACCCCGGGTGTCGGCCAGTCGGGAACGGTCGGCCACATGGCCAACACCTATATCGACATCGGCAGCCGGAACTTCGTCGTTGAAGGCTCGACGCTGACGGCAAACATCTTCCTCGACGAGATCCACACCACCGATTGGATCATCGCCCGAACGGAAGAGGAAAGCCTCGGCATCCTCCTCAACAACGCGCGCGTGCCCTTCGATGACAGCGGCATGCAAACCATCGCCTCTGCCGCCCGCACGGTCATGCAGCAGGCCATCCGCGCGGGCCTGATCGCCAAAGATCTCGATCCAGAGACCGGCGACTATGCCCCGGCGGTGGAAATCACCGTTCCTTCGGTCTTCGACGTGCCGGAGAGCCAGCGCAAGGCCCGTATCGCCCCGGCGATTTCGGTCCGGTTCCGGTACGCCGGGGCGGTGCACTACACCACGATCAACTACACCATGACGTTCTAAGGAGCTGACACATGGGAACCTCTACTGCCTACTCCATGGTCAACGTGGCGGCCACACTCGACGGACAGAAGGTGCAGGGCCTCTGGGATGGTGACGACGCGATCGTGGTCACCCTGGGTTCAGAAGCCGGATCTGGCATTGTCGGCGCCGACGGATCGAGCATCTTCTCGATCTCGGCCGATAACTCGGCCCAGATCAGCGTCAAGCTGCAGCACACCAGCCCGACGCACCGCCTGCTTCATCAGAAGCTCAAGCGGCAGAGGGCGCTCGGCTCGACCGCCGCTGCCTTCCCGTTCTCGCTCATCGACAATGGCACAAATGAAGGCGGATCTTCGGATCGCGTCTTCATCATGACGCCGCCGGCGGATTCGAAAGGAAAGAACGCCGTCGTTCGCGAGTGGGTGCTCTGGACGGGCGATTGGAACGCGGAGATCCCGAATGGCTGAGCGCAAGATCAACGGCGTCGAGTACAAGGTCGATCCGCTCATTGCCACGAAAGCGCTGATCCTCCAGGCCCGCCTGATGCGAGCCGCAGGACCGCTTGCGTCGAAGCTGCCTGCCATCCTCGCCTCGCGCCGGGAAGGTTCGTCGGTGGAAGAGCGGGCGGCTGCCGACAGCGAGGCGCTGGTGGCAATCACCGGCATCTTCGAAGCGATCTCGCCGGAGGAGTTCGCTTCGCTGGTCAAGGACATCGTCGAGATCGCTCGCATCAAGCGGCCATCCGGCCAATACGACCCGGTCGACCTCGACGGCGATTTTGTCGGACGCCTCGGCGACATCATCCCCGTGGCGGTGTTCGTTCTGTCGGAGCAGTTCGGTGATTTTTTCTCCGGCGCCCTGGCGAATGGACGTCGCGCTCTGACGGCAAAGGCCTGAGCGAGCGGGAAATCGACAGGGTCGCACCCAACCTCAACATGTGGCTTTGGCGGCCGATACTCGCGGAGCCGCCAATCTACACCATGCGTGATCTGCAAACGTGGGTGACGCTGGTCGACGTGATGGACGCGCATGAGGCGCTCGACCTGAAGGCTGCGCTGGCGGAAGCTTCGGCTAGGGAGTGAGCCCATACTTCTGGGCGAGCTTTGCCTGAAGGGCGCACTGAGCCTTTCGCTCGGTGTCGCTCATCATTTTCGCCAGTTGCACCTGGGCGCCGCGGGCGTTGGTGAAATGCATTCTCGCCGTTGCATCAAGGTTGGCGATCTTGTCCTGCATGAAGGCCGAAACCTTGGCATCGTCGAGCTTGTACCCGCACAGGTCCGCGCTTCCGATGATCTGCCCGGCCTCGTTCGCGATCATGAAGTCCTTCGCACTGAAATCCTCAGCGAACGATACCCCGCCGGCAGCAATCGCCAACAACGCACCAAACAACAGTCGCATTCCGAAATCCTCCGTTGAGGCATCGAATGTGGCCCCGTTTCAACCGGATTTCAATCTATGATCGTTGACGAGCTTATCGCCATCCTCGGTTATGAGACCAAGGGTGAGGCCGAGCTGAAGAAATTTCAGCAGTCGATCGATCAGACGGCGAAGCGGATCTCGGTCTTTGCGGCTGCCGCTGCGGCTGCTGCGGCCGGCGCCCTGGCAGCTCTCGGGAAATCGGTCATCACGACATCGGCGCAGTTCGAGAGCTATGCCGCGACCCTTGAGACGATCGAAGGCAGCGCGGAGAAGGCAAAGAAGGCGCTCGATTGGGTGTCCACCTTCGGCGCCAAGACGCCTTACGAGGTAGGCGAGGTCACAGAAGCCTTCGTCCGCCTGAAATCCTATGGCATCGATCCGACGACGGGAGCATTGGAGTCCGTCGGTGATGCGTCGAGCGCCATGGGCAAGACCCTGATGCAGGGCGTCGAAGCCATCGCGGATGCCGCGACCGGTGAATTCGAGCGCCTCAAGGAGTTCGGCATCACATCGAGCGTTGCCGGCGACAAGGTGACGTTCAACTGGACGAAAAACAGCAAAACGCTGTCGAAAACCGTCAAGAAGAACAGCGCTGAGATCATCAAGTTCCTGAAGGAGAACTTCTCGGAGCGCTTCAACGGCGCGATGTTGAGGCAATCCAAGACCTGGAACGGCATGGTTTCCAACCTTGGAGACGCATGGACCGGGTTCCTGCGCAAGATCGGCGATGCCGGGGTTTTCGATGCCGTCAAGCGCCAACTCGGCCGACTTCTGGACTTCTTCGCCGAGCTGAGCGCGAATGGCAGTCTTGACCGCTTCGCCAAGGCGCTGAGCTCGGCCATGGAGGCGGGCGTCAACGCTGCCGTGTTCCTCGTCGACCGGTTGCGTCGGCACTTTCAGTTTCTATCCGACTGGTTTTCGGTCAACCCGGATCTCTTTAAAGCCATAGCAATCGGCCTCGGACTTATTGCTGCGGTCAAATTCCCGTTCATCACCGGCTTGCTGGTGCTTGAGGACATCCTGTCATGGATGGAAGGCAGCGAAAGCGTCATCGGAAATTTCGCCAAGGCTCTGTCTGAGCTGACGGGCATCGACGCTGACAAGCTGTCGACCATCATCGCCACATTGGCCGGCGCAACGGCGCTCGCGGCAGCCGCAAGCTCGGTCGGGCTACTGACCGCTGCCCTGAACCCTCTCACCGCTGCATTGATCGCCTTAGGCACGGCGTTCGCTGGTGCCAAAGTCGCTCTCGATTACTTCGGTGTTGCCAAGGCCGACCTGGACAAGAAAGTCGAGGGTATCACCGCTGCCGGCAATCCTCGTGCGAATCCAGGCTATGTTGAGGGCATGGGCGGCATCTACATGAAAGGTGCAGCCGTCGTCGACCAGCCGCGCCCGCCGAACCTCGAAGACTCCATGACAAAGGATGCCTTGGACTGGAAGCTGATGATGCAGAATGCCGAGGGCAATGCTGCCAAGATGGGCGGCGGCGCGCCGGCCAATGCCGTCGTCAACGACAACAAGCAGGACAACCGCGACCAGTCCGTCACCGTCCAGGTTGGCGGCGTCATAGTTCAGGGCGTGCAGAATGCCTCGCCGGCCGTCGGTGCCGCTGTCGGGAATGCCGTCGGGCAAGCCGCCGCCGGTGGTGCGCGCGCTTCCCGTTTCGAAAAGGATGATGCGTTCTAATGTCGGTCATAGCCTTTTCGACCTCGATCGGGCCAGTCCCGATGGATTGCGTGATTTCAGAGCGCCATAGTTCGGAACTCGATATCACCGAGATCCCGATCGAGACCGGCGCGAAGATCACCGATCATGCCATCATCGTTCCGAAGCGGATCACGCTCGATGCTGCTGCTGGCGGGGCGGCGGCAACCTACGCCGCTCTGGTCGCGTTCCAGGAGAGCCGTGTTCCGTTCACGCTGGTCACCGGCCTGACGATCTACAACAGCATGCTGATCAAGCGGATTGATGCAGACAGGGATGCCGGAACGTCGCGCATCCTTCGATGCCGCTGCGATCTGCAAGAAGTGATCATCGTTGCTACCTCCTATGCTGCCGATCCTGATGGTGACACCACAGGCGAGCGTGGCAAGCCGGGCGGGAAGGAGAGCACGCGGGCGGCCGCGCCTTCGACCGAGCGCGCTGGCGATACCGTCACGGGCGACAGGGCCACGGCCACCCAGCAGAGGGGAGATGCCGCGATCACCTCCGCGCCGGCCGACAAGTCGATATTGAGTGGAATTACCGGGATCGGCTCGCAATGAACGTTTTCAACATCGTCGACTATGCCGATCAGCAGTTCGGCACCATCATCAACCAGCAGCGTGTGACGATCCGGCTGCGCTACAATCCGACCAGTGACCGGTGGAGCTTCGACCTATCGATCGACAACCTTCCGGTGTTGACCGGCAGGCGCATCGTCACGGGTGTGGATCTGCTGAAGCCGTTCAATCTTGGCCTCGGCGCCATATTTGCGGTCGCCGTCACGCCTGGCGCCGTCCCTCGATCGCGCGGCTCTGCCAGCTGGCACCGTGCTGCTGATCCAAGCGTCTGACGCTGAAGTCGAGGCTGCGGCTGCCTGATGCGCCAGTATCTGAGAAAGGTGAGGGCGACATTCAACGGTGGCCTGGTGATCAACCCTGGCGGCATCAACCCGCACGACATCCGCATCGAATTCAGCATCGACAAGGACACATCGTCTTCTGCCAATTCGGCGGAAATCACGATCTTCAACCTGTCGGAAAGCCATAGAAACAGCGTCGGCAAGGAGTTCGATGCGATCACGCTCGAGGCCGGGTATATCCCGCCGGAGGGCAGCGGCAATGTCGGCGTAATCTTCAAGGGCGCCGTCCGTGACGTCGAGCACCGCCGCGAAGGTCCGAACATCCTGACCATCATCTCCTGCGGGGACGGCTCGAAAGCTCTTCGGAGGGCAACGATATCGAAGTCTTTTCCCAAGGGAACGCCGGTCAAGGACGTCGTCGACGACCTCTATAAGCAGCTTGAAAAGGAAGGCGTTAGCCGCGGCGAGTGGAAGTTCCCCGATGACGTGGAGGGCAAGACCTTCAAGCGGCCTTACGCGGTCTGCGGATCGTGCTCTCGCGAACTCGACACGATCGGTCGCGGGAACGGCTTTTATTGGAACATCCAGAACGAGACGATGGAGATCGTCCCGGGCGACGGTTTCATTGGCGGCGTGGCGCTGATCACTCCTGAGACGGGCATGATCGGCACGCCGGCCATTACCGATAACGGCGTTCGGGTGTCGGCTCTTCTCAATCCCGAGATCCGGCCGAATCGCCGGGTGCAGTTGAAAAGCGAGACTTTGGAGATGAACGGCGACGACGGCATGTATCGCGTCACCAGCGTCTCCTATTCGGGCAACAACTACGACGGCGAGTTCAAAGTCGACATCACCGGCGAAGCGCTCAAGGGCGGCAAGGTAGACGAGGGGATCAAGCGATAGTGGTCGGATACCTCGGCAAGCGCACCAATCAGCAGCGCGACATCACCGGCCAGCAGGCGCAGAGCGAACGCGAGGCGATGTGGGGCCCGCTTCCAGGCGAAATCGTCTCGTTCGATCCAGCGACACAGACGGCCACCGTGCAGCCGCTCTACAAGCCTATCCACAACGGGCAGCCTGTCGCAATGCCGCAGCTCTTCGAGGTTCCCGTCGATCTGCCGCGTACGGGCTCTGCCGGCATCACGTTCCCCATCCCGAGCGGGACGAGGGTTATGCTGGCGCCGATGATGCGGTCCATGGACAATTACGACACCGATGGCGATGGAGCTCCGTTCGATGGCCGCTCTTTTCACCTGGCTGACATGCGGGCGACGATCGTTGGCGGCGACAGCGTCTCGACACCATTGGCCAACGTTGACCCGGATAACACACATGTCCGGTTCGATGCGGGCGGCCAGTATGGGATGAAAGGCTCGCCAGACGGCAAGTTCGATCTGGTTGGCTCGGAAGGTAGCATCTTCGACCTGCTCATCCAGCACGTCGAGCTGACGTCCGAGGGGTTCACTCTGCTCGGCACCGAAGGTCTCGATCATTCGCCCCGATACGCAGAGATAGGCGACGAGCTGGCGGTCATCGCCGGCAAACTGAGGGACATGCAGATATGACTTCGGTTCGCTTCGGCCTGGCGATCGATCCTGTGACTGATGATCTCTTCCTTCGCTCGGATGGCAATCTCGCCACTGTGAGCGATGCTGAGGCCGTCGGGCAGCACGTTCGCCAGCGCCTCACGACATTCTCCGGAGAGTGGTTTCTCGACAAGACGGCCGGCGTTCCTTGGCTCGATGACATCCTCGGCAAGGCCTACGACCCGGCGCTCGCAGAATCCGTCGTGAAGGCCGAGATCCTGAACACCGATGGCGTAACCGAGATCACGTCTTTCTCGGTCTCCTTCGACAAAGCCACCCGGGGACTGATCATTAAGTCCGTCGAGGTCGGAACAATTTTCGATACTGAGGTGCAGGCATGACCGATTACGGCGTCGTCTCGACAGGCTTTACCCGCAAGCCTCTGACGATCATTCTGGCAGAGATCGAGGCGGCGCTCATCACCGAGTTCGGCCCGGGCCTCGTCCAGACCTCTCAAAGCCCTATGGGTCAGATCAATGGCATCTTCGCCGATGGCGTGTCCCAGGTCTGGGAGCTTGAGGAGGATATCTATCAGTCTCTCGACCCTGATCAGGCCGAAGGTGTCCGTCTGGATATCCTTGGGCGCATCCGTCGTATCGCGAGAGCAGCAGACGAAACAGATGCAAGCTTTCGACAGGCGATCACAAATGCAGGGCAAGCCAGAGTTGACTTGCAGGACATCAGCCGCGCCATCACTGCATTGGATGGCGTCACTTATTCTCACGTGTGGGTCAATGACACCGGTGCGCTCGACGAGAACATGATGCCGGCTGGGTCGATTTGCGTTGCCGTAAGCGGTGGCGATGATGATGAGATAGCCGCCGCAATGCGGCAGTACATCGTTCCGGGTGTCACGATTTTTGGAACGTCGAAGATCGAGAGCCTGCTCGATGGATATTGCCGCTCGTTCCACATCCTCCGCCCTATCGATGTCCCTGTCCATCTCGACATCAAGGTGCGAACGTTCAAGGACAGCTTTGGTTGCCCGCCACCGTCTATGACAGCGATCAAGTCCACACTGCTGACTGGCCTGTACCTACTCAACGGTGACGACGTCACTTTTTACCGCGTCCGTTCCATTATTGAGAGCGCATTTTCGAACGTTGAAGTGATCTCGATCAACGGAAGCCGTGATGGCATCGCCCAGTCTGACAATGATGATGTCGTCATCGGGTTTATCGAGCGCGCGTCCCTGGCGACTGAAAACGTGACGGTATCGCTCGTATGACCTGCTTCGACGAAAGCACCTTCATCGAGGGCGGTATCGACCGAGTACTCACCCGCTACCGTGAGAGCCCGAAGCTCTTGCATGTGATCCGCACCTTCTTGCGTAAAATTTGGGAGGCGCAGGAGTCTATCTGCGACCTGCCTTCATATTTTGACCTGGATACTGCAGTTGGCGATCAGCTTACGATCCTTGGGAAGTGGATGGGGTTTCCTCGTTGCCATTGTGTTTGCGATGTGCAGCCAGTCTTTGGGTTCCAATGCACGACAAGCAGTGCTGGGTCACAGCCGATCGTTGGCTTTTGCAACAGCGGAACGTGGGATGGTTGCGGTGATAATGGCATCTCGGACATTTGCATCGATGATGACGATCTTTATCGCAGCCTTCTCATTTCGCGATCCTACCAGATGCAGTCCCGCTACAGCTGGGCCGACCTGACAACGTCAATACAGGTGATCTTTGGATCACAGGCCAAAATCCTTGATGCCGGTCATAGCCGCGTCGTTATCGCTCCTTTCCGAGCTCTGACCGAGTTGGAAACAGCGATCCTCCAAATCATCCCGAGAGTTCTGCCAGTTGCACCGGGGATTTCCACGCGATGGCACTTCGGCACGTTTGAGGTGTTCGGCTTCGGAGCTGGCTGGGGCGGCTTCTGTGAGGAATGGCTCCCAGAAGGCGCCCGGATCGCGACCAGCGATGGCGATGAACTCACTACCGACACCGGAGATCACATCATCACCGGGCCTCTCACAAGAGGCGCCGACTGGATGTGTGAAATCGACCTCAAACCCTATTCCTGCTAGGAGCAATTCAACATGGCTGACTTTAACCCTCCTTGGTCCGTCAACGGCGAGCGCCGGGAGCCGACGAACGACGAGCAGGATCTAGGGTTCGGATGTGGCCCGGCCGATCTCGCGCTTTTCAATTGGCAGTTCTGGGCGCTTCAGTCCGAAATCAACAAGGTGATCATCGAGAGTGGCATCACGCCTTCGAATGGCGACATGACGCAGCTTTGGAAGGCGATCAAAGCCCTCATCGATGCCGCCACTGGTGGCGGGGCAACTTCTGACTATCTGCTCATGAGCCAAGCCCGCTTGCGCCTTCCGATTTACCCTGACGTTCAGACGGCCAGCGGGAAGATCGGTATTCTCTCACCCGGCACAGGTCTTGTGCGGATTCCGGCGGGCGTGGTGTTCCAGCATCGCGGCATCTATCCGGTAACGACGGTTCTCGCCGACCTTCCAACCGACGCGAGCAAGACCTATCATCTGCGGTGGAGTTCTACCGGTGGCTTCGAGCTTAAGGATCTCCTGTCTGGAGTATACAATCCTTCTGCGCTTGCGGAGACCGATGCGACATTCGATAGCAAGTACGACGACATGCTGGTTGCCAGGGTGATCACCAACTCCAGCAATATCCCGGCTATCACCGACCTAGTCAATAAGGTTCAGCTTCAGGACATCAGAGTGCTGACTGGAACGCGGATCAACTCCCCCAGTATTGATGGAACACGTTACACGTTCCAGTCGACGCTGAATTGGGCCAGAACACCGAAATTCCTTCATAGCATCTCACGCGTGTCAGACCCCAATTCGATTGCCGGGATCCGCGACCAGGCCCCAGAGACGTTGACTGTGAACCGGTATGAGTTGGCAACCTCTCAATTTCTGATGGATTACTCGACCGTCTACAATATCAACGCGCTATTCCTGGCGAACTGAGGTAATTCATATGGCTGACATTCGCATCAAGGATCTGCCGTCGACTAATCTTCCGAATCTACTCCACGAGTTTCCGGCGGAAAAAGACGACCTGACCGTCAAGCTGAAGCTTCAGCAGATACTCGATCTCGTTACCGCAAACCTGTTGAATGCTGATCCAACGTTCGCCCAGACCGTACTGACCGCGCTGGCCAAGAGACTTCGCTTCGATGCGGCACAGACGCTGACCCTGTCTGAGCAAAACCAAGCCATGGCAAATATCGGCGCGATTAACGCGATCCCCGACCATGTTCGCGATTTGATCATGTCGAACAACGCGTCGGATGCAAACAACCGCATCGACATCACGACAGGACAGGCGAAGGGCAACAGCAAGAGCGTCGTAAACTCGGCAACGATGACGAAGCGCCTGGATGCGGCTTGGGCTGCCGGCACCGGCAATGGTGGCCTCGATACCGGCGCCAAGGCCAACAGCACAACGTACCATGGCCACGCCATCGTCAATAACACGACGGGGGCCTTTGACGCGCTGTTTTCTACCTCGGTAAGCGCTCCGACGGTTTCCAGTGGGTGGACACGAGTGCAGCGCCTCGGAAGCATAATCACTGATGGCAGCGGGAATATTCGACCATTCATCCAAGACAGGAACGATTTCTATTGGAATACAGTGGCTGGGTCACTCCCCAGCGATCTCTCCACTACAGCGGCACGGGCAAAGGCTCTGCTTACCTGCAATCTCCCAACTGGAATTCGGGTCCTCGGGTATTTTCAGTCTTTGATTGAAGCAGCGGCTGGCGACACAGAAACAATCCTTACCGTCGCGGATGGTGCTAACACCAACATTGAAAAGTCGGTGCGCATATATGTCTCGACCGGCACCAAAAGAGCAGGTCAGTCGTTTGATCAGTATACAAACACGTCGGCGCAGATTTATGCGGCCCTTTCTTTGAGCTCATCGACGCTGTCCCCATCCACGATCAAAACACTCGGCTGGCGAGACTATCAGATCCCGCGGATCTAAAGGAAAACAGATGGCAAATCCTATTGTTGTATTCGGGGATAGCAACGGCGTTGGTTTCGGTGTCTCGGCGGGCCAAGACTGGCCCTCTCTGGTCGCCGCGGCATTTGGCACAACGAAGAGCATCATTGCCTCAAGCGGCCACATGGCTGCGGATCAATCATGGCTCACTTATGGGGTCACGCCGGCGGCGTCAAAAGACTACCTGGTGTCGATCGGAACGAACGACGCACAAATCTATGGTGCCGATGCTGTCAAGATGGCGGCGTATGTTAATTTCCTGCGCGATATCGTGTTGTGGTGCGCTGCTCCTTCCAAGGTGATTGCTAGAGGCGGGGGTGTTGCGTATTCCGGCTCTTGGACCGACACGTCCGTCAACACCATCGGCAAAAACACGGTGGCCAGCGGAGCGACAGCCACTGTGACGGTCAGCGGGACAGCAGTCTATATTAGCTACATCTTGCAAAACCACGCCCCGAGCGAAGGGGTGTTCGAAGTCCGCATCGACGGCGTTCTCTATGAGACGATCACCACGAACGGGACGGTCGTTGGCAACACGCAGATCGGTAGATCTTACGCTCCTGCTGCCATTCGCATAGGTGGTCTGTCCGCCGGGGCTCATATCGTCGAGATCAAGAGCATCAGTGCCAAGACCTTTTTCCTCGAATGGGTAGCTGGGTCTGATCAGCCATCCAAGCCGAGGGTGTTCGTAGCGAATATCGCAGAGCGCTCGGCAACTGGCTACGGAACGAGCACGAACAATGATGCGAACGTCTCCGCTTATGGGGCGGCAGCTTTTGCCATGATTGATGATCTCATTGCCGATGGTCTTGCAGTCTCAAAGATCGATATCAACTCTGTGTTTGATCCTGCCATCCATCTGCAGGCCGATGGCATCCACTATAACCCGACCGGTCATATCGCGGTAAAGGATGCCATCATGGCGAAGATATCGCCCACCTCTATCGTTTCTTATCCATATCGCGGCGGCATTGTGGAACTAGAGATCTTGGCCGGGATCGCTCAAAAGGTGACGTTTCGATAGCCTACGAGAACGAGGATCTTCAATGGCTGTGCAGCTAACAGTCCTCATCCATTTGTCCAGCGGATGGGCAACCCTGTGAAGCGCGAAAGCAATACCAATTGCAATGATCACTGCGAGCGAAATAGGCGGGCGTCCTACGATGGCAGGGAGATAAGCGATCACCGCCATGTGGCAGAGGTAAATCATATAGGAGACGTCACCGAGGATTCTGTCGGCTCTTGACCCATCGAGAGATACGTGGGCGAAGATCAGGGGCGTTGCGACGAGAACGCCAACGTATAGCATCCACGGACTGGGCAACGCCTCGAAAGCCACCACAAGGCCTATCGCTGTGAACATTGCAAGCTTTCCCACCAACTTCGGGAGGGCGGTTGCGGACGGAACAAGGCGAAAGCTAATCGCCCCGATTAGAAAGAAGGCCAATTCGCTTGGCATAAAACGGTAGCCCCATGGCTCGACGGTGCCAAAGGCGGAGTACGTCCACAGGCGGATGGCGATCGACGCGCACAGCAAAGCCAACATTCGCGGCATTGATCTAAGCGCGTACGGTGCCAACAGGTAAAAACAGAGCTCGACCGGAAGAGACCATGCCGGTGGGATCAGTGAATACCAGAAAACCGGATGGGTCATCGATGAGAGGGACGGCGAAAATTGAAGGCCCCCAAGGGGCGCGTCGACAAAAAGAGCAATGTCGCTTCCGAACAGAAATGCGTTGGAGAATAGCGACAGAGCCTTTGCCGACAGGGGAAGGTCGGCTCTGTATATCCTGATGAGGATGTTATCGTGCGCCAAGGCAGACATCACTAGGGCAAAGGCAGAAGCGACCCAGAACCCGGAAAATATCCTGGAAAATCGGTTCCGATAGAATGTCGCCTTGTCATCGTTCCCCGCCAAGACAAGAGCCATGTAGAACCCCGAGAGCATAAAGAAGCACTGAACGGAAGCTTCGCCGCCAGCCATCCGACCTATGATTTGCAGCCCTCCGGCATGCGACAGGACGACCGACAGCGCCAAAAGAAAACGTATATACCCCATGGGTTGTATCCATTAGCAAAACGGGAAATTCTAATCAATCTCGATCGAGGGAGCACTATGATCCGCCTGGTCATGTCACGGTGAAGGGCGCCATGATCGCGAAGATATATCCGATCTCCACCAGGACAAATCCCGTGGCGGAACAGTTTCGTTTGAAATCTGGTCAGGCGAAGTCATCAAACTGACCCTACAGTAATTACCCCTGACTGCTGTCCCACTCGTTGTCTGTTCCGGGTCCTGCGTGGGGAAGGATCGGGTTGCACTTGTGCCAGAGTGTCGCCTCTGGGTCCGGGTGTGGCGCGCTTCTCAGTGATGAAAGAAGGTCTTCTGGATCATCGGCTCCTCAAAGCTTGCCCGGGTTGAATCAATTTCTGCTGAGGGGGAAACGAGCTACCCAGAAGTTTCCTTATCGCAAGGTCTAGCTTTTTGGCTACCGATCCGGATAGCGCAATCGACCAATGGTCGACGGTCTTTGAGATAACAATCGCGATCAACGTTGTAATGCATGTGGTGGCGAAGAACGCCACGAGCGCCGTCACCCCGTAGGGAATGCCAAGGCCAGTCATTGATAAAACGATCCAACTCCCCACGGTGAGCAGGATCGGGAAGTGGATCAAATATAACGCAAACGATATGCGGCCGAGAAACTGGGGGAATCTATCTGACAGGAGGCCCTGCACTCGTCTCTGGTGCATGAGTCCGGCGATCAGAATGACGGCCCCGATGCCACGGTAAAATGAGGATGAACCGTGTGGCAGTGTGGTGAAAGGGATAGCGGGCATGGGTGGAATGGGCCAATCGGCAATCAGACCGTTCGGCAGAGTGCCGATTAAAAGCCCTGAAAATATCAGTACGCTTGCCAGCCTGCCGGAGAGTTCTTGGTTTCTCATCATGCCCAACAGTGCGCCGGCCGAGAAGAGCGAAATATAAGTGCGGGACCAAAGGACCAGCACTAACAGATGCAGGATGCACATGGTGATCCGGCTCGCGGGAGACTTGAGACCCCAAATTGACCCCATCCATGCAACTAAATAAATCAGGACGGAGCCTTGGAACTCTTGCCTCATGGTCCAGAGAGCAACGTTCAACGTCGTGTCATACGAGAAAGTGCCGAGAAGCGCCTGATAAATTGCCTCATGCATTGCGGTCGTGAACGAAGGGATGCCGTTCGCGAAAGTGATGACCGACGCGACCGACTTGGTGACGGGAAGCGCCTCTCTTTGGATCTCGCCGAAGATTCTATAGAGAAACCACACGATGAGACTTGTCGCCACTATAACAGGCATCAACCGAAGATAGCGCTTCAAGATCAGGGCAGGGACTGTGCTGCTCCCCATCTCGGCTGACCTTGACAATACAAGGCCGCTCAGTACGAAAAATATGCATACCGGAAGGCCGGCATAGATGTGGATCATAAAGGGAAGCTTGTGCAACCAGCCGTCGAAGGCAAAATGCGAGATCTTGGGATTGCCTGTTATCATGGCAAAATCAAACGAAACGACTGCATGACAAACGAGCACCGTTGCCGCAGCGATCCCTCGCAATCCATCGAGATAAAGAAGTCTTTGCTGTTCTTGACCCATAAGGTCATGAACCGAAGTTTGTGAAGCTTGTCCAGCTCAATTGGCATTTTCCGAAGATGGAAAATCGAACTGAGGTGCCGGGGTACAAGTGTGCGCGAGGATGGAGCGTGGCCAGAGGCTCGCCTACTAGAACGAGGAAAAATTCACGGTGCAGTAATTACCACTGACTGCTGTCCCATTCTTCATCCGTTTCCGGGTCTTGCTGGTATTCCCAGGCCCCATCCTGCCGGCGTCTGCGCCACATCGTTCCGTGTGGAGATGACCACGTCCCGTCGATTAGGCGGACGTGCGGCTGCCACGGCCATGTGATCTCAGACCAAAAATAGTCCTCCGGCCTCGTCTTCTCTGGGAAGAAGGCGCGGAACAGCCGTCTCGGCGCGGAGTCGATCAGGTAAACGGACCAGTTCAGAAACTCTAGCATTCCGGCAACCTACATCATCCGTTGCCTCTGCGGAAGCGGCCGCCCATCCACAACATGGAGATATCCATAAACTCGATGCCCGCAAGCAAGGATACAAAGGATCGGCTCAGCATGTTAAGCGTCTGGCTAGCCCTTAGGTTCGCTAAAAAAGTTCTGGATGCGCCCAACCGGCCACAGCTTCGCGACGTTATTTCGGCTAGGGAAAACGGAGCAAGCGGAGCTGAATGAGCGCTTCGTGTAGATCATGGGGCGCAATGGATACCTTAGCAAGCAATAAGGCATTGTCAGATCTCTCCGGTCGACCATCGGCGGCCAGAGATGATGTGCTGGACTGCGCCAAAGGGCTTGGAATCCTACTTGTCGTCCTCGGGCATACGTTTCAAAATCGCGTCCCTAACTTCGACGACTTCATCGGGTTCACCGCAATCTACTCATTCCATATGCCGTTTTTCGCTTTCTTGGCGGGCGCGGCGGCAACCCATTGGATTGGTAAGATTAGCAATGATGAAGGATTGCGGGAGGTTGCTCCCAAATTCGCGTCGAGGATACGTCGAGCGTTCCTCCAGTTGATGGTTCCATTCTTCGCGTGGACGATCGTCTCGTATCTCTACGAGCGGCCTCCCACACCAATCGGCCCATACCTATGGATGGTCGCCCAGCATCCGGACTTTGCATTGTGGTTTTTGCCCTGCATATTCTGGTGCACGACCTATATGGCGTTCTACCTACTGCTCCGTTGCGTCGTGCGGTCAATTGCGCAGGACACTCCAGCCGAGCGCTACCTGGCCCCATTCAAGCCCTTTCCAATCCAAATGGTAGCTTTGCTGGCTCTATGGACGTTGACAAAAGATCATTCCCCCAGACTCTTGGGCTTGGCATTTGCCAATTTGTTTTTCAACGGATTGTTTCTGTTTTTTGTGGCTGGGGCTACGCTCTATCGACCGTTTATCTCAGTTCGAAATGTATGGGTTAGATTTGCCCCGTACCTGCTTTTCGCTGCGCTTATCCCTTTCTGGCATCGCACGGCACCTGGGAACCTTCTTCCGGATTCTCCCGGTATCCTGCATCTCAGGGTTATCGCTGAAAACTACACAATGATCGTTGCCTTCTCGGGACTATTGGCTGCGGCGGATCTTGCAAGACTGATTAACTCAGTGGGCGGGAAAGCTATCAGCGCAGCGATAAGATACCTTGGCATCAGATCTCTGGCGATTTATGCCATCCATTTTTATTTCCTAACTTCCTGGTTTTGGCCACCGATGATCGCTCCACTTTTCCTGAGCTTGATTTGCTACGAGACGCTGTCTCGGATCCCGGTTGTTCGTGCCATCTTGTTCGGTAAGTGATCTAACTAACAGAAATGCCAGCCACCACCGACAGCGCCAATAGAAATCGTATGTACCCCATACGAGACCCTTAGCGCGTTTCCCTTGCCATTCAAATAAAATCTGGAGATATCCATGAACCGCGAAGCATTCTACGCGGCGCTGCGGCGCCGTGGGAGTGGCGTATTCGGCACGTCGCTGAAGCCGTCTCAGAAATCAGGCATTGAGGCTGTGCTCAATGAGGCGGAGAAACGAAGCACGCCGATCGCCCACCTCGCATACATGCTCGCCACCGACTATCACGAGACGGCGCGCACCATGCAGCCGATCGCCGAGTACGGCAAAGGCAAGGGCAAACCCTACGGCAAGAAGGGGAAGTATGGGCAGGCGCAATATGGTCGGGGGCTCGTGCAACTCACATGGGACCGCAATTACGAGCGCGCCGACAATGAGCTGGGCCTCAATGGCACGCTGCTGAAGAATTTCGATCTGGCCCTGACGATGAAGGTCGCGGTCGCGATCATGTTCGCAGGGATGGCGGAAGGCTGGTTTACCGGCAAGAAGCTTTCCCAATACCTGTCTGGGTCGAAGAAGGACTACATCGGCGCGCGCCGGATCATCAATGGCACCGACAAGGCAGCGCAGATCGCCGAATATGCTCGCTCATTCGAGGCGGCGCTGCTTGATGCCGGATATGCCGCGACCGCGACGAAGCCAGCTCGGATCACGCCGGTAGCCGCCATGGCCATTCCGTCGGCCAAGACAGACACGACCACAGTGGAGATCGTCCAGCGCAAGCTCTTCGAGAAGGGTTATACCGAGGTCGGCAGCCGCCGCGCCGATGGCTCCTTCGATGGCGAGATGGGCAAGATGACCCGCGGCGCCATTACCGTATTCCGGCAGGAGAACGATCTGCCGGCTGGCGACTTCATCGATCAGCAACTGCTCGACGCGCTCGACACAGCGCCCGCGCGGAAGCTGGCCCGAAACGATGCGCCCGCCCAGCTTGTCCGCCAGGCAGTCCCCGAAGTCCGCTCCAACTGGATGATGAAGATCGGCGCGCTCATTACGGCTGGCATCTCGAGCGCGGGCGCATTCTTCGACGGCATTGTCGCGAACCTCGGGATCGCCCGCGGCTATGTCGACAACGTCAAGGACTATGCGGCCGACATTCCCGGTTACGTCTGGATGGGCGCCGTGGTCGCAGTTGCCGGTGGCGTCTACCTCGTCGCCCGCCATGGTGAGAAGACGGGCGTTGAGGCCTATCAAGACGGGAGCCGCCGATGAGTATCGGAGACGCCATCAAAATAGGCCTGGGAGCGATTGTCGGCGCTCTGCTGACCTTCGCCATCTACGGCACGCTGAACACGCTGGTGTGGCTGCCAGCCGCCGAGAAACATGGCCGCGAACTCGAGGCTGCCGATCTGACGGCCGCCACCAACAAAGCAATCGGAGAATTGAGCAATGCAGCAGATCAAGCTCGCGTTCGTCGTCGCCTGTGCGCTGAGCGTGGCGGCATGTACCAGTTCGCAACGGGTGAGTGCGTCGAGCCAAAGCCTGAAGCAGACCGCTAGGGCCATCGTTGGCATCTCGCTGATAGGGGCCAAGGGTGCCACGCCCAAGGACCAGGACGCCATCGACGACACAGCAGCCGGCATTTGTGCCGCTGGCGTGTGGACTGCATCGGAATGCAGCGCCCATGGAAAGCGCTGAAACAGCATCGGGCGATATACGATATGGAACACATCAGCGGGGAAATCGGCACCTATCTCGTCTCCCAAGGCCCGATCGGCGTCCTGGCCCTGATCATGACCGGCCTCTACGTCTACGAGCGGAAGGGTCGGACCAAGGACAGGGAAGATTTCGATAATGAGCTGAAGGAAGCTCAGTTGGCCAATATCGAATCCCTGAAGATCATTCTTCCTCTGGTGCAAAAGCTGACGACCACCATGGACACTGTTCTTCCTCTGCTGATGCGGAACCTCGACAGGAGGCAGGGATGAGCTTGTCCTCATGGCTAAGCAGGAAGCCGAAGGTTGATCACCAAATCAAGCAGATCGAGCAAGAGCATCGCGAGCTTAGGGCGGAACTCGCCCAAGCCACCGTCACATTCGAGCGCCGGCGTCATCGCGTGCAAGAGATCGCAGAGCAGGCCATAAAAAGCATGAGACAAGGGCAGGGTAGATGAAGCGGTTCAAGAAGAGCCTGGCGGCGTGGGGCGTTCTTGCAGCCATGATGTCCTTTTGGGTGTTTTACTGGATCCTGCCGCAGGACCAGTTGACGAAAGTTTCCTATAGCCTTGCCCTCGGCGCGATCCTTGCGGTCCTCGCCCGGTACACGAAAGACGCCTTCTTTTCGCTGCGTGAGGGCAGGCAGGGATATCATTTCCTGGTCATTGGCCTCTACCTGACCTTCTTCATTCTATTTTGGCAAAGGGTATGGACGATCGTCCTCGACATGTATGGCCAGCCCGACAGCCTGGTCTACTCGCCGGTCTCCCCGTTCATCTCGTGGATGCTTACGATCGCCTCTGCACTGGTGTCGATGGCACCTGACGTCGATAACGGCAAGGTAGCGAACGCCAGCTTGGTGCGTTTCGGCATTGCGCTGTTTGTCGCCGGCCTGATTTCCGGAATCAGCATCACGACCTTCCTGACCTGACCGTTTTCACCGCCTCCCATTCCAAGCCAATACCGCCCGCCATGTCTCATGCTCGCGCTGCCTGGCGCTGTTGCTGAAAAACGGGGGGACGTCTCGACAGTGATTTTCTCTCCGCAAGTCGGGCAGGATATGATCGAGATGGCGCCGTACAAGGCCTGCGGCCGGTGGCCGCGGCTGCATCGTTCGATCTGCGGTGTCATGTCGTTAAATGCCGGAAATCGCCAGCTCATCACTCCTCCCTCATTCAACTGTTATCCCGTCCAGTGGCGAAAACCTTCATAAGCTTGCTGACAATAAAAAAAGCCCCGCCGAAGCAGGGCAGTTGGGGAAACTCGAGATGAAGTGGAGATGCCTTGTTCATTACTCCACACGGGCCACGCAGAAGGGCTGGAGAAGGAGTGGACCATTGCCCTCCGCGCGGCCCGAACCCCTTTGAAGGGGCAGATCGCGAACAGACGGGCAGATGCTATCCAACGATCCAAACAGTTAACCACCAGCCGAGGATGCGGTTCCCGTCCAGTTCCGCACCAATCGTATCGCCACTTCGGCAGTGGCTAAAGAATAGCTAAACCATGTTTCTTATGTCGTTCGTTGCTTTTGGGAAAAAATCCTCGCGACGGCGAGGATGAGCATGGTGGGGTTTATCGTAGGCATGCGCATCTAGGCGCTGCACAAAAATTATGCACTACATTTCCATTTTTGCAATAAATAATACTTTTGCAAACTCTGGTTTTAAAAGTTTAGAGTCAAACAAAAGTGATTGTACGGTTTCCGACTTAAGAAAAAGACAACTAGATCTGAAAGGAATATGTCCTATTGTTTCATCTGGCCGCTCGGCGATTATTTGCTTGCCCCCAAGCAATGTGTCTCCTGTACGCTGGGCGGCCGACATCAATCGCACCAGTCGTTTCGCTGCTTCGGGCTCCAGGTCCGCGCAAAACCCTCCTTGAGCAGCTTCATGCCGATCTCTTCCCCATTTGTTCGATAGATGTTAACGAGCGGCCGGTGCGAAGGCGTCCGGTCGACCGCTCCGCTCGACACGATCCGCAATCCCTTTTCAGCCAAAAGCTCCTTCAGTCTTCCCTTGGCGATCAGCGCCAGCTTCCGTTCCTTGATACACTTCGCGTGCGATCCGATCTCCGGCGTGTCGATGCCCGAGACGAACGGAATACCCTCCCCAAGCAGCCGCATGTTCTGCCCGTCGCATTTGACGGTGTCACCGTCGACCGCCGTCAGCGATGCGCAGATGATCAGTCCAGCAATCATTCAATGTTCCCCTTCAGGTATCCTGCCTTATCGCGAGACATAGCCGATGACGATCCTGGCGCCGCGGTGACCGCACTTGCATTTAAGTCGCGGGCCGATTGTCGAAATCTTCGTATGTTTGCCGAGCCGCTTCTGCAATGCCCACCGATCGAGCGGCTGCTTCCGCTTGCATTTCGGGTCCCCGCAAAACGCCACCATACCCTCCCACTCGGCCAGGTCTCCAATGGCTCTATCGTCTTTGCGTGCGTCCTCCGGCTTCACATACCCGTGCCGCCGCGCCCATTCTTCCGGGCTGTGGTGATAGGTGAGTTTGCAGCGCTCGTAATATTTGTTTTCGGTGCGCTGGCAGCCCAGGTCCTCCTTTGCGAGTGTCTCGAGGAGCGTCGGCATTGGGACGTTGCCGTGCTTGGCAATCAGGGCGTCACCTTCGAAGAACTTCAGGATCTCGCACTCCTCGCAAATCACTCCAATCCGCTTGCCGGCATATGATTTCAGGCCTGTGCCGGCGTCGGATGGCTTCCAATCATCGACGCTCATAATCCGGCAGCCATCCGCGAACCATGCCTTTGCTCATCACGCCTTCGGCGAGGGCCAGCTGGCGCCGAAGGTGCTTTATATCCCCGAGCAGTGTGCCTATCGCTGCCTGGGCGTCCTGCTGGTGATAGGCGAGGACGGATTCAATCTCGCGCCGGTTCATCGCGCCTGGACCCCACTCGTCATTTTCCACGGCTTCGCCGATCGGCTGCTCGCGCATATCCGTGCTCCATTTTACTGTTTTCAGATTGGCGGCCGCCTCGCCGATGTTCTTATTATGTTCGCGTCATGTCGGGAGTCAATAATCAATCTTGGTCAATTGCTTTTTAAGGCATTGCTGATGAACTGCCGGCATGACAAAGCCGCCTCGGAAACCTTCACAGCCGCTGCTCGGTGACGCCGAAGCGCCGATCCGGAGCCGGCCGCGCCGCCGTCGCGATCCCGCCCAGTCCCAACTCCTCCTTGACCCCATGCCGGCACGCATCGAGCCATGCTTGGCGTTGCTGAAGCCGCGGCCACCGAAAGGTCCGCAATGGACATACGAGGTGAAATGGGATGGCTATCGGCTGGCCGTCCACATCGAGCCGTCCGGCGTTCGTATCTTGACGCGCGGCGGCCATGACTGGACCGAGCGTTTTCCGGCGATCCTGGCGGAGGCGAGGCGACTTCCTGTCTCAACCGCGATCCTGGATGGCGAGGCCGTTGTGCTCGACGTACAGGGCCGATCTGATTTTGGCATGCTTCAGCAGTCGCTCGGCGGGCGGGGCGGCAAGAGGACTTCCAGGGACGCAATCTTCATGGCGTTTGATCTTCTGTATTTCGACGGCCATGACCTTACCGGAAACGAACTGGCCTCCCGGCGCCATCTCCTCGAGGGGCTGATACCGGCCGGCAGCGAAGATGCAATCCGGCTTTCGGAGGAGATCGATGCCGACGGCGAGCAGCTGCTGCGCGTCGCTTGCGAGCATGGGCTCGAAGGAATCATCGCGAAAGACCGCAATAGCCCGTATCGCAGTGGCCGCCTCGGCGATTGGCTCAAGATCAAATGCATCCAGAGCAATGGCTTCGCGATCGTCGGCTATGAGAAGTCGACAGCATCGTTCGGCGGCATCGGTCGGTTGCTGCTCGCTGCGCGAAAAGGAGGCGAGCTCGTTTATGTCGGGGGAGTGGGGACCGGCTTCAACGAGCGCTCCGCGAGCGCGCTCCGAGAGCAGATGGAAAGGCTGATCATAGCCAAGCCGCCCGTCGACATCGGGCGGAAGCGCAACGCGGTCTTTATCGAGCCGAAGCTTGTTGCCGAGATCGAATATCGGGCATGGACGCATGACGGAAAGCTGCGGCATGCGTCATATAAGGGGCTGCGAGACACAGCCGATGGCGCGTCGGTTTATGAATTCGAATGAGTTTCACCTATTTAACAGAACCCCGCAGGTGCGTCATTCCGATCGATACCCTGGGACGCTCAGCGCGTCGTGTATGGATGGCCGTACCACATCCTGTATGATGGTACAGGCAGGATACTCAAATGGGCGAGCGAAGCAGTCTTAGAGCGGTTCTATTAGCCATACTTCTGGTGGGAGTACTCATCGTGGCCATCCATTACGGCCAGAATTACGGCTTGCTGCCCAAGATCTAGTCGGGAGGGGCGGCCGCTCCTATTTCTAGCGTAGCTTTCTTCAGAATTCGAAGGTTTTATCGTCGCGGTAGGCCCTTCGGAACTCTTCTTCCCAGGGATCGAAAAACTTGATTTCTTTGGGAGGCGGCGGCCGCTTCTGCAGTTCGTCGTCCTGGCTTTTGTCTTTAGAATCGTTCATCGCATCACCTCTTCGCGCGTTCTAGCGGCGCAAAGTGGGTGCGTCGATCCTAGGGCGGACACGTTTCGTGGACGGCCGTAACAAATTGCGGCCTATGGCACGCCCCTTTTTTCTGTCGCGCCGCTCAGGAAACCCGAATTACCTCGTTGGACACGAGCAGCAGGAAACTGCCGTCATCGAGACGCTCAGCTATATCGCCGTCTTCGGTGACGTAATCTGGTCGCGGGTCCTTCGAGAAGCGAGGCGTCCGCATCTGCTCAATAACAGTATAATTTCGGCCTTCAGCGTTGGAACAGTGAAAACGCTGGGTTTCAACGTAGTTCGTCATGTTCGATGACTCCGCAGGATGGCGATCACCTAATATTTTGGCAGCCACGGAGGATGAGTCAAGGTCATCTAGCGCGATCTCTCACGGCGGCGCAGATCAGTCGTCGTCTTCCCTGTCGGCGATGTCTTCAGCCAACTCTACGGCGTGCTCGGACAATACCGCAGTCACGTTGTCGAGAAGCTGCGCCAACTCAGGGTCGCTGTCGAAAAGTTGCTCCTGCTTAGCTCTCAACTTCCCGATATAGAAATTGTGGATATGCAGTGAACCAGTCATCTGTGCGAGGCTTGGCATGGCGATGCTCCATTTAATGATTTGGGCTGGCTCGTCAGCATAGCGCCTCTCAGGCATTCCCGTCGACATCTCCATCTTCATCGATCATATGCACCGGCAGATACTCGTTCTTCTGCATCCACTCCCGGACGATTGCGGGTCAGAGCAGCAGGGCAGAGCTTTTCCTCTATCCCGTTGGCGGCGTCCTCGATTAGGCCGCCGTCACCCGAAGATGCGTGAGGCATTTGCTTTTGGTCTGCCTGCTCTACCTCAATCGACAGAGACAGTGGAGGAAGTAGCATTGCGCAAGCCGATCATACTATTTGCTTTTGCCGCGTTCGCCTTTCCCGCAAATGCGAAGGCGCAGTCGCCTGAGCTCGAGGAGACCTGCAAATCCGTGGCAAAGAGCTTCTTCCTGGCCGACCAGCTCGCTATCGGCACCGTGCAATCCTTTCCCGAGTTGAAGCCGCCAGGTGTCCGCTTGTCGTATTCGACGCGGCAGGGAACGGCGCCGGCGGAAATGACCGACATATTCGAATGCGAATTCGACAAGGCGGACAAGCCGCACAACCTGGCCCGCTTCTGCGTGTCGAGCACGTGCTATTCACCAAACGATGACGGTGACCGCAAGCGCCGCTTCGAGGAAATGCGAATCCTTCTTAACCGCGCTGAAAAATAGGGCTGCGCGAGACCTCCGGCAATGATGCAGAGTAGGGCGTTTCCGGAACGTTTAGCAAACGGCTATTCAGAATGAAAAAAGGACGGAATTCAGAATGAAGCCTCTTGCGCTTCCGTTAGGATCATTCTAAATCCGCGCCACCACACGATATTTAGACGTGTCGGTCACAGGTGAGGCCTCGTGGCGGAGTGGTGACGCAGAGGACTGCAAATCCTTGTACCCCGGTTCAATTCCGGGCGAGGCCTCCAACATCTCCCACCATCGCATGCCCTGCCGTCCGTCGGCATAAGATTGTCGCAGACGCCAGCGGGGAATGAGCGTGCACACTTCGGCGCCCTTATCACTTCAGAGTCGTTTCGCCGTCCAGCAGCCCGCAGCAGAAGATGCCGATGAGCGCTGCGACGATGAAAAAATCGAACAGCGTCAGATACTCGAAAATCGCAGACATGGCCTGCTCCTCCTATTTCCTCCGCTGAAAATCATAACATGAAGGGGCGGGGAATTCCACGTTTGCGTGCAAAGCCTCATTGCCTCTGTTGCGCGGAAGAAGCGCCTGCCGGATTCTTTCCGCCGGCGGCTGCCAAGCCTTGAAAGCATCGGTGGCGGGGATTAAGAGACGAGAGACAGGAACCGCTTTCAAGAGCGAGAGGACATGATGGATTTCGAAGCAGCGCGCGTAAAGATGGTCGACACCCAGGTTCGCACGACGGACGTTACCTCGCATTCCGTGCTGACGGCGTTTCTCACGGTCCCGCGTGAGGCATTCGTGCCGGAGAAGGCGAAGCTTCTGGCTTACATCGACAACGATGTCGAGATATCGGCCGCCGAACCCGGAAAGCCGGCGCGCTTCCTGATGGAGGCATCGCCGCTCGCCAAGCTGCTGCAGCTGGCCGCGATCACCAAGGATGATTTTGTCCTCGAAGTCGGTTGCGGCACCGGTTACACATCGGCGCTACTGTCGATCATTGCCGGCTCGGTCATCGCGCTTGAATGCGACGAGGCGCTGGCCGCCGAGGCGAAGACGCAGCTCGCCGGCTACGCCAAGGTCGAGGTGGTCATCGGACCGCTCGAAAAGGGCTATGCTGCCGGCGCTCCCTATGATCTGATTTTCGTCAACGGCGCTGTCGAAGAGGTGCCCGCAGCCCTTCTCGATCAATTGCGCGATGGCGGCCGTCTGATAACGGTCGAAGGTTACGGCAACGCCGCCCGCGCCAAGGTGTTCGTCGCCGAGCGCGGCGCCGTTTCGGAAAACGTCTTCTTCAATGCCTCCGTCAAGCCGCTGCCGGGTTTCGCCAAGGCGCGCGAATTCGTTTTCTGACGCTATTTGTCGATGAACCAGCAACGGGCGCCACTGGCGCCCGTTTTTAAGACAGCGCAGCCGTGTCTTCTCCGACGCCCAAAAGACGCTGTAACAGTTTGAATCCAAGCATCGCCGGAAAGCCTTCACAAACATGATTTATCCTGATGCCGCGAGGTCGCAAACATCGGGTAACAAAACTGTGCATGGCCGCATTCATTTGATTCGCGATGATTTTTTTCACGTCTGAGGTATTCTAAGGTCGTGGTGATTCGGATGACCGCTCCACATCGTCCGGTCGTTGTTTTTGGATAACGGGGATAGAAATGGCTCAGCCAAGTGTAGCGCGTGAACCGTCCATGGAAGAAATTCTGGCCTCCATCCGCCAGATCATCGAAAGCAATGAGCCGGGCGCCGGCAAGGCGATTTCCGCATCCCTACCGCCGGTCTACGGCGCCGATGAGGATGAGAACGGTTCCGAAATCCATCTGACGGTGGATGACACCTATGCCGGCGTGGAGTTCCCCGAACCGGCCATGCGCTCCTCCGATCCGCGTTTCGTCGCCGCCAATTCGGCCGGAACCGCCCCCGAGGCTGAAGTGCCGGCCCGCGCCCTGTCGCTTGCCGATGTCGCCGCCCGTGTGCGCGCCGCTTCCGAGCGCAGCGCCGTGCAGGCCGGTCAGGCCTTGCGTGAAATTCCGAGCGGCTTCCGCCAGCCCGAACCGCAGCCGGCCGTCATGCCGGAGCCGCCGCGCGCGGCTGCACCGCAGCCGCCACACAGCCTGTTTTCCCCCCGGCGACCGTAGCGCCGGTTCCGCAGGCTGCGATCGAGCAGCCGGCCGAGCCGGCATTTGCGGAAGCGCCGCGGGTCCCAGTCGCCGAATCGGCGCCTTCAGTCGCCGAGCCCGCCGCCGCCGAAACGGCGTTGCCGCCTTTGGAACCCGCTCAGTCCTCGACCGAAGCCTTCCTGCCTAGCCTTGTGGACGAAGTTCAGCCGACCCTGCTTTCGGAGAATGCCGGCCTGCAGATCAGCCGCTCGTTCGAGGAGCTCGCCGCCGCCATCGACGGTGCGGAGCGCCGCTCGCTGGACGAGATCGCCGAGGGTATGCTGCGCCCGATGCTGCGCGAGTGGCTGGACGATAATCTGCCGACGCTGGTCGAGCGGCTGGTGCGTGAGGAAATCGAGCGCGTGGCGCGCGGCCCGCGCCGCTGATCGGATTGCTTTTTCCTGAAAAGCCGCTCCGGTCTCCGGGGCGGCTTTTTAATTGACTTGCCCGTGCCCATCCTATTTACAAACGCCACCCTCGAACCTCGAAATTGGTCAGAAAATGCTCGACAAGACCTATGATTCTGCTGCCGTCGAACCCAAAATCGCCGCGAAATGGGATGAGGAGGATGCTTTCCGCGCCGGCTCGAACGCCAAGCCCGGGGCTGAGACCTTCACCATCGTGATCCCGCCGCCGAATGTCACCGGTTCGCTGCACATGGGCCATGCGCTCAATAACACGCTGCAGGACATCATGGTGCGCTTCGAGCGCATGCGCGGCAAGGATGTGCTCTGGCAGCCGGGCATGGACCATGCCGGCATCGCCACGCAGATGGTCGTCGAGCGCAAGCTGATGGAACAGCAACTGCCCGGCCGCCGCGACATGGGCCGCGACGCCTTCATCGACAAGGTCTGGGAATGGAAGGCTGAATCGGGCGGGCTGATCTTCAACCAGTTGAAGCGCCTGGGCGCCTCTTGCGACTGGTCGCGTGAACGCTTTACCATGGACGAAGGCCTGTCGAAGGCGGTTCTCGAAGTTTTCGTCACGCTCTACAAGCAGGGCCTGATTTATCGCGACAAGCGTCTGGTCAATTGGGACCCGAAACTGCTGACGGCGATTTCCGATATCGAAGTCGAACCGGTCGAGGTCAAGAGCAGTCTGTGGCACCTGCGTTATCCGCTGGAAAGGGGCGTCACATATCAGTATCCGGTCGCCTTCGACGATGAAGGCAAGCCGACCGAGTTCGAGACGCGCGATTATCTCGTCGTCGCCACCACGCGGCCGGAAACCATGCTGGGTGATACCGGCGTTGCCGTCAATCCGAAGGACGAGCGCTACAAGAGCATCATCGGCAAGCATGTCATTCTGCCGATCGTCGGCCGCAGGATTCCGATCGTTGCCGACGATTATGCCGACCCGACGGCCGGCACCGGTGCGGTCAAGATCACGCCGGCGCATGACTTCAACGACTTCGATGTCGGTAAGCGCGCGGGTCTTCGCATCATTAACGTCATGAATGACGACGGTACGATCACCATAAAGGACAACGAGGATTTCCTCGAAGGTCTCGACAATCCGGCGGCGCTGCATGGCGCCTGGGACCGTCTGGAAGGACAGGACCGTTTCTTTGCGCGCAAGGTCATCGTCGAGATTTTCGAAGAGGCTGGCCTCGTCGACAAGATCGAGCCCCACAAGCATATGGTTCCGCACGGCGATCGCGGTGGCGTGCCGATCGAGCCGCGGCTGACCGAACAATGGTATGTCGATGCCAAGACGCTCGCCGAGCCGGCGATCGCCTCGGTCCGCGAAGGCCGGACCAAGATGGTGCCGAAGAGCTGGGACAAGACCTATTACGAATGGATGGAAAACATCCAGCCCTGGTGCGTCTCCCGCCAGCTCTGGTGGGGTCACCAGATTCCCGCCTGGTACGGCCCGGACGGCCAGGTCTTCGTCGAAAAGACCGAAGAAGAGGCGCTGCAGGCGGCGATCCAGCATTACCTCTCGCACGAGGGGCCGATGAAGGCCTATGTCGAGGACCTGCTTGAAAACTTCAAGCCGGGCGAGATCCTGACGCGGGACGAGGACGTGCTTGACACGTGGTTCTCCTCCGCGCTCTGGCCCTTCTCGACGCTCGGCTGGCCGGACGAAACGCCGGAGCTTGCGCGCTATTATCCGACCAACGTTCTCGTCACCGGCTTCGACATCATCTTCTTCTGGGTCGCCCGCATGATGATGATGGGCCTGCACTTCATGAAGGACGATGACGGCAACCCCGTCGAGCCCTTCAACACCGTCTACGTCCACGCGCTGGTGCGCGACAAGAATGGGCAGAAGATGTCGAAGTCGAAGGGCAACGTCATCGATCCTCTGGAACTGATCGACGAGTACGGCGCCGATGCGCTGCGCTTCACCCTGGCGATCATGGCGGCGCAGGGCCGTGACGTGAAGCTCGATCCGGCCCGCATCGCCGGCTACCGCAATTTCGGCACCAAGCTCTGGAACGCCACGCGTTTCGCCGAGATGAACGGGGCAACGAGCGACCCGCATTTCGTGCCGGAGGCGGCCGAACTCACCATCAACCGCTGGATCCTGACGGAACTTGCCCGTACGGAACGCGACGTTACGGAAGCACTCGAAGCCTTCCGCTTCAACGATGCCGCCGGCGCGCTCTATCGCTTCGTCTGGAACGAGGTCTGCGACTGGTATCTCGAGCTTTTGAAGCCGGTCTTCAACGGCGAGGACGAGGGCGCCAAGGCCGAGGCTCAAGCCTGCAGCGCCTATATCCTCGAAGAGATCTACAAGCTGCTGCATCCCTTCATGCCCTTCATGACCGAAGAGCTCTGGGCGCATACGGCCGGCGAAGGCAAAGAGCGCGATACGCTGGTCTGCCACGCCGAATGGCCTTCGCCCTCCTATGCCGATAACGGGGCCGCCGACGAAATCAACTGGCTGATTGACCTCGTCTCCGGCATCCGCTCGGTGCGCGCCGAAATGAACGTGCCGCCGTCGGCGACGGCTCCGCTCGTCGTCGTCAAGGCCAACAACCTGACGCGCGAAAGGCTGTTCCGCCACGATGCCGCCATCAAGCGGCTCGCGCGTGTCGAGGCGATATCGCTGGCCGACGATGCGCCGAAGGGGGCCGCTCAGATCGTCGTAGACGAGGCCACCATCTGCCTGCCGCTCGGCAATCTGATCGACCTTTCCGCGGAAAAGGCTCGGCTCGAAAAGGCGATCGGCAAAATGGAAGGGGAGATCTCGCGCATCGACGGCAAGCTCTCCAACGAGAAGTTCGTCGCCAATGCCAATCCCGAAGTGGTCGAGGCCGAGCGCGAGCGCCTCGAAGAGCTGAAGGGGCAGATCGCCAGCTTGAAGACCGCCCTCTCCAGGGTGAGCGAAGCCGGATAAGTTTCATCGCCCGTTTTGGTAAGTTATTTCAAAGACGCGCCCCCCGAGGGGCGCGTCTTTTCGTCGTTTTGGGGCGCGTGATTCGGTCCTGAAAGCGGCTGATTTCAGGTGCTAAGCCTGTGGATTGTGGCTTCACCGGCCTCGGGCGGGCGAAAACTGTCACTGTGGTCGGATTGATACAGCTTCCACAATGTGTGGAATGAAAACCCAAAACCTCACCTGAAAACCGGTAGCTCTGGAATAAAATTTTATTAACTAGATTTTTTGACGTGTCCGTCAATTTCTTTACGTAAATTGGCGAATGTAATGCCTGGGAATGCCGCCGTGGGGCGCGTTGCCATGTCGAGCGAACACTTACTAGAGTGGCATCACATCAATTGCTGGAGTGGGGGAGACACAATGGCATCGCGTAGGTTTTCCAAGGGCGTAACGTCGCTCGTTCTTCTTTCGTCGCTTGCATCGCCAGCCTTCGCTGGCGGCCTGGAGCGCGGCGGCTACAATATCGATCAGCTGTTCGATACGTCGCCTTTCTCGTTTCAGTCGGGCGTTACCTACGTCACGCCTCAGCGCAAGCTGAAGGACGCCCGCGATACGGATACGTCGACATCTCCTGGGGGTGGCAATCTCAACACCCGTCCTAACAGTGCCGACGACACCTCGAATTACACCATCCCTTACATCGGCTTTAAGGCCGGTTTCGGCGATGCAATCGACTGCCTTGTCGACTATTCCGAACCCTTCGGCGGGCATACCGATCCGGGTTCGAACTGGGCTGGCGCCAACAACAACATCGAGACGGAAATCAAAACCCGCAACTATGGCGGCACTTGCTCCTATCGTTTTGATATAGGCCCTGGACAGCTTCGCTTCATTGGCGGCGCCTTCTATCAGGAAGTTGAAGGTTTCAAAGAGCGACTGGTTTCAACGGTTCCGCTTCTCGTTGGCACTGGCACCGGCGTCGGCCGTCTCGACCTGGAAGATAGCGGCTGGGGCTGGCGCGCCGGTCTCGCCTACGAGATTCCGGAATATGCGATGCGAGCCAGCCTCGTCTATAACAGCCGCGTAAAATACGACAATCTGACCGGTACGGTGGATCTGACGCAGGTGACTGCGCCATTTGCACCGCTCAACGGCGCTCCTTACGGAAGGGTCACGAACGTCTTCGGATCTGCCGAGGCGCCGGATTCGCTGGAGTTGAAGCTGCAAAGCGGTATCGCTCCGGATTGGCTCGCCTTTGGATCGGTCAAGTGGACGAACTGGAGTGTTCTGCAGTCCGTGCCTTTCTGCCCGACGTCGACGAAGGGCGTGGCCGCTTGCCGTTCCGGCGGCGCGACGGAACTGACCTCGCTCGACCTTCTTTATCGTGACGGCTGGACGATTACCGGCGGTGTCGGCCACAAGTTCAACGAGCAATGGTCCGGCGCAGTCAGCCTGACATGGGACCGCGGCACCAGCCAGGGCTATGGCGCCCAGACCGACAGTTGGACTGTGGGTCTCGGTGCAGCCTACACGCCGACTGAACATATCGAATGGCGCGTCGCCGGTGCCGTGGGCGTATTGACAAGCGGTTCGTCCGGCGTTGTGACCCAGAACGGCGTCACGTTTGGAGATGATGTCTCCTATTCCTTTGGCAACGATCTGGTCGCAGCACTGTCGACGAGCCTAAAGATCAAGTTCTAAATCCCCGACGTGAAGAATTGAGGACCCCGGCACTGCCGGGCTCTTCTTTATCCGCGCCTGTTAATCATGCCGTTTTCTGATCCCGCTTTGTGACGATTCCGCAACACTTTTTTACGACGATTTGCGTAAGGTGGTGGTGGGGTGAAATTGTCCATTTCCCGCCACAAAGAGAGCGCAGCGCTATTGGCAGGCGAGGAGATGGGCAGGCATACGGTGCGTGTAAATAGTAGCATGGGTCGATTTTTTTCCGGTAACACCAGATCGCGCGAAACGATTGGCGGCAATCGTTTGAATGTGGTCGTTTCGCTTTCCGCACAAGGCTGTTCCGGCCGCCAATCCGGCTTCGCGGCGGCGCCGTCGAGCCGTTCATTGTTGTCGTTTTCGGCCCGCTCGGATGCGCAGCCCGGCTTTGCCGTAGATGTCGATACCGCTTTCGTCACATTTGCTGTTTACGAATATGGTGAAAGCGGGAAGGCGGATGCCGCGCCTGCCGAAAGAGTGCCACGGAGATTGCAGTCGGGCCATGCCGGGAGCCGGGTGGTTCTGAATGATGCGCTGAGAATTCGGCCTTCGAGAGAAGGCCACTGGGCTGGATGCGACGCGGGCAAAGGAGCCATGGAGCTCGCCGCGGGATCGCTCGCCTCGACGAAATACATCCGCGGAATGCACGGCGCGAGCGCTGCTGCTTCCTGCCTGCGATGAGCGAAAGAAATCGGTTGAAATGGTGACGTCCGAGTTCAAACTGTTCAAATTCATGCTGATGGGCATGTCGATGGCCGTAGCGTTGGCGCTGTCCGGCCCGGTCCGCGCATTCGACATCAAGGCGGGCGTCAGCAAGGAATCCGGCCCCTTCGATCTCTTCAAGTTCGGCTTCAAGGCCTATAAGAACGGACAGAAGGAAGAGGCGGTCGAAGCCTATAAATATGCTGCCGAAAAGGGCCACACCGGCTCGCGCTGGGCGCTTGCCAACATGTATGCCGATGGCGACGGCGTGACGCAGGATGATTTCGAGGCCTTCAAGATTTACAGCGAAATCGCCCAGCAGGGCGTCGAGCCCGGCTCGGAAGATACCGGCTTCTTCGTCAACGCGCTGCTTTCGCTCGCCAATTATTACAAACACGGCATATCAGGCAGTCCGGTCCGGATCGACCTTACCCAGGCGCGCCAGCTTTATTTTCAGGTCGCCTCCACCTTTGGCGTCCCCGAGGCGCAGTTCCAGCTGGCGCAGATGATGCTGGCCGGCGAGGGCGGCAATGCCAGCCCGCAGCAGGCGAAGAAATGGTTGAACCAGGCCCGCAAGAGCGGTCATCCCGGCGCCATGGCGGTATTCGGCAATATTCTTTTCGACGAAGGCCAGTCGGCCCGCGGCCTGGCGATGATGACGGCCGCACTCGACCGCTGCAAGCCCAAGGATTGCGGCTGGATGGAAGCGTTGCAGGAGCAGGCCTTCTCTGTTGCCAACGAGGCCGACCGCCGTACGGCGGTATCCCTCTCGCACAGCATCGCCAGCGGCTCCGACGACTAAAAGCATGTCGCGCAAAAGTGTGCAGCGATGCCGGGACAACGACATGCGCAAAACAAGGAGTTAGAGCGCGAGGAGCGAATCTGAAGGATCGCGACGCGCTTTAAGGCAGGGAAACCTCAGGCTGCGAAATCGAAATAGGCGATCACAGGCACGTGGTCGGACGGCTTTTCCCAGGCCCGCACATGTTTTTCGATCGCAGCCGACGTCATCCGGTCGGCGGCCTCAGGCGATAGCAGCAGATGATCGATGCGGATGCCGTTGTTCTTCGGCCAGGCGCCGGCCTGATAGTCCCAGAAGGAATAGAACTGCGTCGCATCCGTCGTCGCGCGCACAGCATCCGTCAGCCCGAGATTTTCGAGCCGGCGGAACGCCTCGCGCGTCTGCGGCAGAAACAACGCATCACTTTCCCAGACCTTGGGATCGAAGCAGTCGTGCGGTTCCGGGATGACATTGTAATCGCCGGCAAGCACCAGCATCTCTTCATAGGCCAGCCGCTCGGCAGCAAAGTTCCGCAGGCGCTCCATCCAGGCGAGCTTATAGGGGTATTTCTCCGTGTCGACCGGATTGCCGTTCGGCAGGTAGATGCAGCAGACGCGCAGGATGCGCGTGTCGGGCAGCGTGAACACGGCTTCGAGGAAACGCGACTGTTCGTCCAGCGGATCGCCGGGCAGGCCGCGGTTCACTTCGGAAGGCGAAGTCTTGGAGAGGATCGCCACACCATTGAAGCCCTTCTGGCCGTGTGTTTCGACGTGATAGCCGAGCGCCTCGATCTCCAGCCTGGGAAAACCTTCGTCGACCGTCTTGATCTCCTGCAGGCAGACGATATCCGGATCGGAATCCTTGAGCCATTGCGTGAGATTGTCGATGCGCGCCTTGACGCCGTTGATGTTCCAGGTCGCGATCTTCATGGCTCTGTCCTGTTTCGCTTCGTGCGCTTCTTTTATCGTGGTCTTTCATAACAGGACAAGACGACAAACCGGCCGGAAGCAAAACTTCGGCCGGTTTGATGGGGACGCGCTCTACGTTCAGATGTTCAGATCGAGAAGCTGGTGCCGCAGCCGCAGCTTGCCACTGCGTTCGGGTTCTTGATCTGAAAGGATTGACCAAGCAGATTGTCGACGAAGTCGATCTCCGAACCCGCCATATAAACGAGCGAAAGGCTGTCGATCAGCACCTTGGCGTCGTTTTTCTCGACGACGACGTCGTCATCGCTGGCGCTGTCGGCAAGATCGAACTTGTAAGAAAAGCCCGAACAGCCTCCGCCTTCCACAGAAACGCGCAGCGCGCTCTTGCCGGCCTCGGCGCCGACGATCGCAGCGATACGCTTTGCGGCGGCATCTGAAAGGGTTACACTCGTATCCGTCATATTTCCTCCTGCCGGGGTCAAGATCCGGAGAGAATGGGTTTTGGCACTTGAATGTTCAAATGCCTGATATCAAACAAACTTATCATGATCCTCCTAAAAAGGCCATGATGGGCCGAGGTGGTTGAGAAAGCGCCTCTTTGCCGTTTCTTCGGGCTATAGGTATGAAGAGCGCAAAGCGGCGTCAATGGGCAGATGCGGCAACATGCAGGATGACGGTGAAGAATGACGATCGATACGCGTGCTTTAGGTTTCGGCAGCAGTGACAGGGCGGTCTATGCGGCAGACCCCTGGACGAGCCGCGGGCGGCTTTATCCGGAGGACGGCAGCCCGACGCGCTCCGATTTCCAGCGCGACCGCGACCGCATCGTCCACACCACCGCCTTCCGCCGGCTGAAGCACAAGACCCAGGTTTTCATCGCTCAGGACGGAGATCATTACCGCACCCGGCTGACGCATACGATCGAGGTGGCGCAGATTGCCCGCGCGCTTGCCCGCGCCCTGAAGCTCGACGAAGATCTGGCCGAGGGCGTGGCGCTGGTGCACGATTTCGGCCATACCCCGTTCGGTCACACCGGCGAGGACGCGCTGCACGAGGTGCTGCTGCCCTATGGCGGCTTCGACCACAATGCCCAATCGCTGCGCATCGTGACCAAGCTGGAGCGGCGTTATGCCGAATTCGACGGCATCAACCTGACGTGGGAAAGCCTCGAAGGTCTGGTCAAGCACAATGGTCCGTTGCTGACGCCGGATGGTGTCGGCACGCGCGGCCCGGTTCCACAGCCGATCCTCGATTATTGCGAACTCCACGATCTCGAGCTTGCTACCTATGCCAGCCTCGAGGCCCAGGTCGCGGCGATTGCCGACGACATTGCCTACAACACCCACGATATCGACGACGGCCTGCGCTCCGGCTACCTGACTTTCGACATGCTGGAGGAAATCCCGTTCCTTGCCGGGCTGATGGCCGAGGTGAGGGCGCGATACCCGCATCTGGAGCCGAGCCGCTTCACCCATGAGATCATGCGGCGGCAGATCACCCGCATGGTCGAAGACGTGATCGCCGTCGCGCAGGAGCGCCTTTCGCTGCTGCGCCCCGAGAGCGCCGCCGACATCCGCGCTGCCGACCGGGTCATCGCCACGTTCTCGGGTCAAATGGCCGAAACCGATAGCCAGATCAAGGCGATGCTCTTCAAACGCATCTACCGCAACCCCGATATCATGCGCATCCGCGCCGGCGCTGCCCAGATCGTCACCGACCTCTTTGCCGCCTACATGGCCAATCCCAAGGAGATGCAGAGCCATTACTGGGTCGATCATATCGCCGGCCTCGCCGATGCGCCTAAGGCCCGCCATGTCGGCGATTATCTGGCCGGCATGACCGACACCTATGCGATCAGCGCCCACAGGCGATTGTTTGACCACACTCCGGATTTGCGATAGGCAGCGGTCGCCCCGCCAAGGGCCGATTTGGGCCTTTGGCACAGCCTATGCATGGAAGAGTGCGATGAACCTTTTTACCGACTTCGAAGCCAGGATCAAAACCGCCCTTGAACAGATCGATCTGGTCAGGGAAAAGCGATCTGAGCTCGATTTCGGCCGCATTGCCGTCGAGCCGCCGCGTGACGCGAGCCACGGCGACGTCGCGACCAATGCCGCGATGGTGCTGGCAAAACCGCTCGGAACCAATCCCCGCGCGCTGGCCGACATCATCATCGCCAAGCTCAGGGAGGATGCCGACGTTGCCGATGTTTCGGTCGCCGGCCCTGGTTTCATCAATATTCGTCTCTCTGTTGGCTACTGGCAGCGGCTGCTCGCCGCGATGATCGGCGCCGGCACCGACTACGGCCGCTCGACGCTCGGCGAGGGCCGGAAGGTCAACGTCGAATATGTCTCGGCCAATCCGACCGGGCCGATGCATGTCGGCCATTGCCGCGGCGCCGTCGTCGGCGACGCGCTCGCCAATCTGCTCGCCTTTGCCGGCTACGGCGTCGAGAAGGAATATTACATCAACGATGCCGGCTCGCAGATCGACGTGCTCGCCCGTTCCGTCTTCCTGCGTTATCGCGAAGCGCTCGGCGAGAAGATCGGCGAAATCCCCTCGGGTCTCTATCCGGGCGACTATCTCGTGCCTGTGGGACAGTCGCTTGCCGCAGATTATGGCGTGCGGCTGCACAACATGCCGGAAGACCAGTGGATGCCCATCGTCAAGGACCGCACCATCGATGCGATGATGGTGATGATCCGCGAAGACCTGGCGGCCCTGAACGTTCATCACGATATCTTCTTCTCCGAGCGCACCCTGCATGCCAATGGCGCGGCCGCGATCCGCACGGCGATCAACGACCTGACCTTCAAGGGTTATGTCTACAAGGGCACCTTGCCGCCGCCGAAGGGCCAGCTGCCTGAGGATTGGGAAGACCGCGAACAGACGCTGTTCCGCTCGACCGAAGTGGGCGACGATATGGACAGGCCGCTGATCAAGTCGGACGGCTCCTACACCTATTTCGCCGCCGACGTTGCCTATTTCAAGAACAAGTTCGATCGCGGTTTCGACGAGATGATCTATGTGCTCGGCGCCGACCATGGCGGCTACGTCAAGCGCCTGGAAGCGGTTGCACGCGGTGTTTCGGATGGTAAGGCGAAGCTGACGGTGCTGCTCTGCCAGCTCGTCAAGCTCTATCGCAACGGCGAGCCGGTGAAGATGTCGAAACGCTCGGGCGATTTCGTCACGCTTCGGGACGTCGTCGAGGAAGTCGGCAGTGATTCGGTCCGGTTCATGATGCTTTACCGCAAGAATTCCGAGCCGCTCGACTTCGATTTCGCCAAAGTGACGGAACAGTCGAAAGATAATCCGGTCTTTTACGTGCAGTATGCGCATGCCCGCTGCATGTCGGTCTTCCGGCAGGCGAGGGAGGCTTTCGGCGACCTCGATCTTTCCACCGAAGAACTTGCGCAAACCGTTGCAGGCATTGGCGATCCGGCCGAATTGCAGCTCGTCGCCAAGCTCGCCGAATTCCCGCGGATCGTCGAGGCGGCGGCCCAGTCGCAGGAGCCGCATCGGGTCGCTTTTTACCTCTACGACCTCGCTAGTTCTTTCCACGCCCACTGGAACAAAGGTAAAGATCAGCCGGAATTACGATTTGTTAATGATAAAAACCGAGAATCAACTATTGCCAGACTTGGGCTGGTGTACGCCGTCGCGTCGGTTTTGAAGTCGGGACTTGCCATTACAGGCACTGCCGCACCGGACGAAATGCGATAACGTCACCATTTCCCCACAATGCGCTGGCATTTCAGAGTTGGCGTTTGCGAGTGGGATAGGCATGGCTGATAAACAACTTGCGTATGATACGCGCGGAAAAGATGACCTGTTTGCCGACGATGATCCGTTGGCCGAACTTGCCCGTATCGTCGGCTTCGAACCGCGTGTTGCAGCAAACACGATAAGCGAGACTGCGCGGCACGAGCCGGCCCTCGATCTCGAGGACGAACTGGGGCGCGAGTTCGACCGTTACGATTCGCCACGTCCGCTCGCAGAGCTCGACCGGCCGGCCGAGCCGATCTCCGATGACGACACGCCAGAAGATTACATCGAGCCCGTTCTCGATGTGTCTCCCGCCGCCGAGACGGTTGAGGTGGCCGAGCCGGTTTCCGTTGCCTCAGTTGAGGTTGAGGAAGAAGCTGCGCCGGCTGCAAGCAACTGGGATGCGCCCGCCGACGAGGCGGCCTGGCCGCAGCAGCTTTCCATCGAACCCGCTTCCGAGGCGTCGGTGCAATCGGCCTTCGGCGGCGCACGCGACCTGATCGAGGAGCTTGAGCTGTCGATCGGCTCTGCTCCGGTCTCGTCGCTGCCGCAGCCCGCCAAGGCGCCGCAATGGTCGGCTGCCAGCATCAGGCTGCCGCTAGCCAATTTCCACGCCGCCAAACGCGAGGAAACGGGTGTTGCGCCAGCGCCGGTGGCAGAAGCGCCTGTGGCCGAAGCGGTCGCGGCGCCTGTGGCTGGAGCGCCGTCTGCCGATCTTGCCGTGGCAGAGCCGCAGCCGGCGATCGAGCCGTCCGCCCAGGTCGTCGAGCAATCGGCTCTGGTCGTCACTGTCGATCCGTCTGAGGAATTCGAGTCCGCGTCTCCGTCGCTTGGCTTTCCCGCCGAGCTCGATCGCCATGACGAGGTGAGCGCGTCGGAAGAGATTGCCGAGGCCGACGACTTCGTCGAAATCGAAGACGAACTCGACGATTTCGGGTCCGACGCCGGGTTCGATCTCGTCGCCGCTGCCGTCGAAGGCGAGATCCAGGCCGATGCGGCGCTGACCGAGGTCGTGCCTGAAGTTCCGCATACTGCCGGCACTTTCGATCTGGACGATCTGCTCGCCGACGTCTCGCGTTATCCGGTGCCGCAACGCCCCAATACGGCGCCCGTTTCGCCGCAGGCCGCATCGATCGAGGCTGCGCCCGTTGCTGCCGCCCCCCTCGCTGTCGCCCCTATGGCCGCCGCATTTGCCCAGCCGCAGGTGATCGCGACAGCGCCGCTTGCCGCAGCCCCCGTTCAGCCCGCTCCGGTCGAGCCGGCGCCGGTCTATGCTGCCGAAGCCGCAAGGCCGGTCGCACCGCAGCCTGCCGAGGTTATTGCACCCCAGCCCGCCGCGATGGCGTATTCGCGGGCGCCGCAGCCTGTACCGGAAGCCGACGACCCCTTCGCCGGCCATGATTTCGAGCTGGATCTTGCCGGCATCGAGCTTGAACTCGCCGATCTCGATTTCTCCGAGTCCGAGGTGACGCCGGCAGAGCCCGAGCCGCCGGAGCCGCCGGTCCGTGCCGCCCAGCCGACTGCTGTGGTCTCGCCCCGATCGGCCACCGGTTTTGCGCCTGAGCCGCAAAATCCCGCTTTCCAGCAGGCGGCATCCGCCGCTGCACGGCCTGCTCCGGCCTTCGTTGAGCCTCAGGCTCCAACGCCGGCTCCGGCCATCAACTGGTCTTCTGTCGCCGACTCGACCGAAGACCTGCCGTTTGATCCGGCGATGATCTCCGATCCGGAGGATCGTCCCGAGACGGTCGAGGACATGCACGTGCCGGCGCTGCCGCCGGTCGAGCAGCCCGCGCCGGTCGCGAAAACGCAGGATTTCGATTTCGATCTCGACGCGGAGATCGCCAGCTTCTTTGAACCAGCCAAGCCGCGGGAAACGCCGACCCCGGTTCGCGATACTGCCGCCGCTGCGGCAAAGCCGGTCAAGCCGACCATCGCCGACGGCCTCGATGATTTCGAACGGGCGCTGGAGGAAGATTTCCGCCGCAGCGTGCGCGAGCCGGTCGAGCGCCGCGAGACCTCTGAGGTCCGCATCGAATCGGCAAGCCAGGCGGCCGATTTCAGCCGTGCCCGGTCGATGCGCCGGCTGCTGGCCGGAGCCGTCGTGCTCGTGGTCTTCGCCGGTGTCGCTTATGGTGTCTATTCCTCCGTCTGGAACGGCGAGGGACTCGGCATCGTCGCGTCCGGCGAGCCGCGCGTGATCGCGGCCGACAAGGAGCCGGTCAAGGTCGTTCCGGAAAATCCCGGCGGCAAGACCGTGCCGAACCAGGATAAAGCCGTCTACGATCGTGTTGCCGGTTCTGCCGAGGAGCCGAAGCAGAAGGCGCTGGTTTCTTCCGATGAGGCGCCGGTCGATGTCGTCCAGCGCACGCTGACGCCGGAATCGCTGCCTGAGGACGACGAGAACGCCAACGCCAGTGATCAGGTCTCGCCGACCGCAGTCGGTGAGACGGAAGATCCACGTCTGCTGCCGAACCAGGACAGCGCCGACAACGCTGCCGCCGGTGATGCCGACAAGACGCCATCGGTTTCACCGCGCAAGGTCCGCACGATGATCGTGAAGCCTGACGGCACGCTGGTCGCCCGCGAGGAACCAGCGCCCGTCGACCAGCCGACTGCCCAGGCGGCACCGTCTGCACAAGCCGCTCAGCCGATGCCGGCCTTGACGGCCCCGTCGGCGCAATCGGCTTCACCAGTGCCGCCGGTCGCCGGAACGGCCGCAAGCTTCCCGGCGAGCGCCGAGGTTGCTTCAGCCGATGCCCGCTCCGCAACGCCTGCCGTAACCGCGCCGGCAAAGCCGCCGCTTGCAGCCGACGCCGATGCGCAGGCCGCAAATCCCGCCCCGGTCGATGCGCCGGCGCGCCCGGTCAAGACCACGGCGATCACCGATACCGCTCCGGTTCCGATCGCGCGCCCGGCCGACCAGCCTGTAAACGTTGTCGGCACGGTGACCGAAAAGGGCAACGTTCGCCCCGCCGCACAGCAGCCGACGACGACGGAGGTTGCGGCTGCAACGCCGACCGCCGCCAAGCAGCAGCAGGTGGCCTCCGTCGGCGGCTACGGTATGCAGATCGCCTCGCTGCCATCGGAAGACGAGGCGAACAAATCCTATGCCAACCTGTCGAAGAAATTCGCCGGTGTTCTGGGTGGCCGTGCTCATGAAATCCGCAGGGCCGATATCGCCGGCAAGGGCACTTTCTACCGTGTCCGTATTCCGGCCGGTTCCAAGGACGAGGCCGCAGCGCTCTGCGAACAGTATCGCGCGGCGGGCGGAAGCTGCCTGATCTCCAAGTAGCATCGGGTTTTCAATGAAATAACAGGAGCGGCGGGCCGGATCGGTCCGCCGCTCTTTTTTGTGCATCGCGCCCGAGCTTGCTCGCATTTGGCCGGGCGCCGTCTATGATTCTGATATGAACGAATCAAAAGCGATGATCCTTGGCTGCAGCGGCCTTGCCCTCACGTCCGAAGAGAAAGCCTTCTACCGGGGTGAACGGCCCTGGGGCTTCATCCTCTTCAGGCGCAACATCTCCGAAGCAGGGCAGATTGCCGATCTTGTCGCCGAACTGCGCGACAGCGTTGGCTGGCATGCGCCGGTGCTGATCGACCAGGAGGGTGGCCGCGTTCAGCGCATTCGTCCGCCGGTTTTCGCCCGTTATCCCTCCGGCCAGGCGCTCGGCGATCTCTATCGCCGCGATCCGGCGCTTGGGCTGCGCGCTGCCTGGGCGATGTCGCGGCTGCACGCTTTCGACCTTTCGAGCGTCGGCATCGATGTCGATTGCCTGCCGGTGCTCGACGTGCCAGTCGAGGGCAGCAGCAGCGTCATCGGCGACCGCGCCTATGGCGACGACCCCCAAACTGTTATCGCCATGGGCCGGGCGGCTGCCGAAGGGTTGAAGGCCGGCGGCCTGTTGCCGGTGATGAAGCATATGCCCGGCCACGGCCGCGGCTTTGCGGATTCACATTTGGAACTGCCTGTCGTCACCGTCTCCCGCGATGAGCTTGAGGCCCATGATTTCCCGCCCTTTATCGCCATGAAGGACGAACTCATGGCGATGACCTGCCACGTCGTCTTCACCGCCATCGACCCCGACAATCCGGCGACGACCTCACGCAAGGTGATCGACGGCGTCATCCGCGAGCAGATCGGCTTTACCGGTCTGCTGCTTTCCGACGACAGCTCGATGAATGCTCTTTCCGGCACGATCGGCGAACGTGCAGCGAATATTATTGCAGGCGGATGCGATATCGTGCTGCATTGCAATGGCCATATGGACGAGATGCTGGATGTCGTGGCAAATGTTCCGCCGCTCGCCGGTCAATCGCTTGCCCGCGCAAAAGCGGTGGAAGCAGGTTTTGCCGCGCCGGATGCCGCCGATGAGGCGGAATTGAGGGCGGAATTCGAGGCGATGTTTGCGATCGTGTAATCGCAGAGGAGCAGGGTGGTGAGCACGGTCAAGGGCACGGAGCGTCCGCAGGCGGCAACGCCGATGGACAAGTTGTGGCAGGAGAACGGTGCCGAGCGCGCGAGCCACGAGCCGGCGCTGGTGATCGATGTCGCCGGCTTCGAAGGCCCGCTCGACCTGTTGCTCTATCTCGCCCGCAACCAGAAGGTCGATCTGTCGCGCATTTCGGTGCTGGCGCTTGCCGAGCAATATCTGCAGTTCGTCGAAAGTGCCCGGCGTATCCGCATCGAGCTTGCCGCCGATTATCTGGTCATGGCGGCCTGGCTTGCCTATCTCAAGTCGCGGCTGCTGATACCCCAGCAGATCAAGGATGACGGTCCTTCGGGCGAGGAGATGGCGGCAACGCTCGCCTTCCGGCTGAAACGCCTCGAAGCCATGCGCCGGGCCGCCGAAGGCCTCGTCAACCGCAACCGCCTCGGCCGCGACATCTTCGTGCGCGGCGCCCCCGAGCATATTCCCGACCGTCAGCAATCCGCCTATGCGGCAAGCCTCTACGATCTTTTGACCGCCTATGCGGCGCTCCGCCAGCGCAATGCCGTTACCCAGGTGACGATCGAGAGGCGCAACGTCTGGTCGTTGACCGATGCGCGTGAATTGCTGACCCAGATGATCGGCGAGATCGGCGACTGGACGGCGATGGAGCATTATCTGCTACGTTATCTCGCTGCGCCCGAGGAACGCGTCACGGCGATCGCCAGCGCTTTTGCCGCCTCGCTGGAGTTGGTGCGCGAGGGCAAGCTGGAAATCCGCCAGGACGGCGCCTTTCAGCCGATATACATGCGCCGCGGACCAAAACACGCCACGCTGCAGGTGGTGGAGCAGGAGCAGCCGGCTTGATCGATCCGAAGAGCGACGAGGATTTCGAGGACGATTTCGAAGGCAGGAGCCGCGACCTGCAGGACGAGATCGAGGCGGAGCGCATCGCCGAGGCGCTGGTCTTTGCCTCCTCGCAACCGGTCTCCGAAGGCTTCCTCGCCGAGCGCTTGCCCGAGAAAGCTGATGTGCGCGCCATCATGCTGCGTTTGAAGGCGCACTATGCGCCGCGCGGCGTCAACCTCCTGCAGATCGAGGGCGCCTGGGCTTTCCGCACCGCCGCCGATCTCTCCTTCGTCATCCGCCGCGATGAAAACGAAGTGAAGAAACTCTCGCGCGCCGCATTGGAAGTGCTGGCGATCATTGCCTATCACCAGCCGGTGACGCGCGCCGAGATCGAGGATATCCGCGGCGTCCAGACCTCGCGCGGAACGCTCGACGTGCTGATGGAAGCCGGTTGGGTGCGGTTCCGCGGCCGCCGGCGCACGCCGGGCCGGCCGGTGACATTGGGCACGACACGCGATTTCCTCGACCATTTCGGTCTCGAAGAGCTGCGTGATCTGCCCGGTCTCGAAGAATTGAAGGGCGCGGGCTTGCTGTCGGGCCGCATTCCGGCGAATTTCAATATTCCCTCGCCGTTGATGAACGATGAACTGACCGAGGACGAGGATCCTATCACCCAGATGGATCTCGAGGAATTGGGGTTGCTGGCACCGCGCGGCACCTCCGAAGATTGAAGGACTTGCGTCTTGCTTTTGCCATGCATGGCGAAAACAATGGCGGCCGTCACTTTTCGACCGGTCAATGGCTTGTCACAAAGGGCGATACCGTGACATTAAGCGCAGTTCAAAGGGCTTGATGTTGGAAACGGTGTCGGAAATCCTTACATCGAGAGAACATCGAAACAGGGAGTTAGGGTAATGGGTTCTTTTAGCATGTGGCACTGGTTGATCGTTCTGGTCATCGTGCTGTTGTTGTTCGGCCGCGGCAAGATCCCGGAACTGATGGGCGATGTCGCCAAGGGCATTAAGAGCTTCAAGAAGGGCATGACGGACGAAGATGCGCCGGACACGGCCAAGACCGTCGATCACAAGGCCGACGAAACGAAGTAACCAAGTGCGGGAAAAAGCGCAGCCCCCGCGCTTCCCGTTCAGGAGCCTTGCATGTTCGATATTGGCTGGACCGAGCTTTTGGTCATCGCGGTCGTTCTGATCGTGGTCGTCGGTCCCAAGGATTTGCCGCCGATGCTCCGCGCTTTCGGCAAGATGACGCAACGCGCCCGCAAGGTGGCGGGTGAATTCCGTGCGCAGTTCGACGAAGCGTTGCGCGAGGCCGACCTTGACGATGTCCGCCAGACGCTCAGCGACGCCCAGAAGCTCAACCCGGTCAACAGCCTGCGCGAGGCGATGAACCCGCTTCGCCAGATGGGCAACGAGATCAAGGCCGACCTGCAGAAGGCGACCGTAGTCCCGGAAAACAAGATTGAGGTGCCGCCGGCTGCCGTTTCCGCGCCGACGCCTTCGATGAGCCTGCCGGAAACGCCGCCGTTGGTGCCTGCGCCTGCACAGCCTGAACCCGTCGCAGCAGCAGCCGTCGTCCCGGCCGAGACGCTGGCCGCCAAGCCGAAGGCAGTACGCAAGCCGCGCGGCAAGGCTGCCGGCGCGGTCGACGCTGCGGTGGCCGTGCCAGTCGAAAAGCCCAAGCGCACCACCGCAGCTAGAAAGCCAGCCGCGCCGAAGACGCTGGTGCAGACGAAGAAGGACGAAGTATGAGCGGTGATATCGAAGACAAGCCGCAGCCGTTGATCGAGCACCTGATGGAGCTGCGCACGCGGCTGATCTGGTCGATCGGCGCGTTTTTCGTCGCCTTCATCGCATGCTTCTTTTTTGCCAAGCATCTCTTCAACTACCTGGTCATTCCCTACAAGACGGCCGTAATATGGGCGCATCTCGACGTTGAGAAGGCACAGCTGATCTACACCGCGCCGCAGGAATTCTTCTTCACGCAGGTGAAGGTGGCGATGTTTGGCGGCCTCGTGGTTGCGTTTCCGATCATTGCAGCCCAGGTCTACAAGTTCGTCGCGCCGGGCCTCTACAAGAATGAGCGCCAGGCCTTCCTGCCGTTCCTGATCGCTTCGCCGGTGCTGTTCCTGATGGGCGCGGCACTAGTCTATTTCTTCTTCACGCCAATGGTCATGTGGTTCTTCCTGTCGATGCAGCAGGCGCCGGGTCAAGACGAGGTGGCAATCTCGCTTATGCCCAAGGTCTCGGAATATCTGAGCCTGATCATGACGCTGGTCTTCTCCTTCGGCCTCGTCTTCCAGCTGCCGGTCATCACCACGCTGCTTGCCCGGGTCGGACTGCTGACGTCGCAATGGCTGGCCGAAAAGCGCAAATTTGCGATCGTACTTGCCTTCATCGTCGCCGCCGTACTGACGCCGCCGGATCCGATGTCCCAGATCGGCCTTGCGATACCGACGATCCTTCTCTACGAGATTTCCATCCATGCGGCGCGACTCGTAGAGCGCCAGCGTGCCCGGCAGGCGGTCGAAAAGGACACCGAATCCGCGGACGTTGCCAAGACGGACAGCGTCTGAGCGGCAATCCGGAAATCCTTTCTTGAACGCCGTCTCATCCGGTCGAAGCCTGGTCAGGCTTTGGCCGGGTCACTTCTGTTGCAACGACCTGGAACGACGATGCTCGATATCAAATGGATCCGTGAGAATCCCGAAGCGCTCGATGCCGCCCTCGCCAAGCGCGGTGCGGAGCCTCTGGCGCAAAATCTCGTTGCCCTCGATGAAAAGCGCCGCTCCGCCGTGCAGAAGGCGCAGGACTTGCTGTCCCGCCGCAACCTCGCTTCCAAGGAGATCGGCGCGGCGCTGTCGCAGAAGAACGGTGAGCTCGCCGAGAAGCTGAAGGCCGAGGTCGCCGAATTGAAGGCTATGCTGCCGGCGGTCGAGGAAGAGGACCGCCAGCTGACGGCCGAACTCAACGACGCGCTGTCGCGCATCCCGAACATTCCTTTCGACGATGTTCCGGTCGGCAAGGATGAGCATGACAATGTCGTCACCCGTACCGTCGGCGAAAAGCCGCGATGGAACCACACGCCGAAGGAGCACTTCGAAATCGGCGAGGCGCTCGGCTATATGGATTTCGAGCGCGCCGCCAAGCTCTCCGGCTCGCGCTTCACGGTGCTGACCGGGCCGCTCGCCAGGCTCGAGCGGGCGCTTGGCCAGTTCATGATCGATCTCCACACCCGCGAGCACGGCTATACCGAAGTCAGCTCGCCGCTGATGGTTCGGGCTGAAGCGCTGTTCGGCACCGGCAACCTGCCGAAGTTCGAAGAGGATCTCTTCAAGACGACCGACGGTCGCTACCTCATTCCGACAGCCGAGGTGACGCTGACCAATCTGGTGCGCGAGGAGATCCTCGACCAGGAAAAGCTGCCGCTCCGCTTCACCGCCTTGACGCCGTCCTTCCGCTCGGAAGCGGGCTCGGCCGGCCGCGACACCCGCGGCATGCTGCGCCAGCACCAGTTCTGGAAGTGTGAGCTCGTCTCGATCACCGATGCCGAGAGCGCCATCGCCGAGCATGAACGGATGACTGCCTGCGCGGAGGAGGTGTTGAAGCGCCTCGGCCTGCATTTCCGCACGATGACGCTTTGCACCGGCGACATGGGCTTCGGCTCGCGCAAGACCTATGATCTCGAAGTCTGGCTGCCGGGACAGAATGCCTTCCGCGAAATCTCCTCCTGCTCGGTCTGCGGCGATTTTCAGGCCCGCCGGATGAATGCGCGCTACCGTGGCAAGGACGACAAGAGCAACAGGTTCGCCCACACGCTGAACGGCTCCGGCACCGCTGTCGGCCGCTGCCTGATCGCCGTGCTTGAAAATTATCTGAACGAGGACGGCTCGGTCACGGTTCCGGACGTTTTGCTGCCTTATATGGGCGGATTGACCAAGATCGAACGGGCGGCCTGAGGCGATGCGCATCCTGCTTACGAATGACGACGGCATTCACGCCGAAGGCTTGGCCGCGCTGGAGCGGATCGCCCGCACGCTGTCCGACGACGTCTGGATCGTGGCGCCCGAGACCGATCAGAGCGGCCTTGCCCATTCGCTAAGCCTGTCCGAGCCTTTGCGGCTGCGCAAGATTTCCGACAAGCATTTCGCCTTGCGCGGCACGCCGACCGATTGCGTCATCATGGGTATCCGGCAGGTGATGGACATCAAGCCCGATCTGGTGCTCTCCGGCGTCAATTCGGGCTCGAACGTCGCAGACGACGTAACCTATTCCGGGACGATCGCCGGCGCCATCGAAGGCACGATGCAGGGCGTTCGCTCCTTCGCGCTGAGCCAGGCCTATCTCTATGAAGACGGTGCGCGCATCGTGCCATGGGAGGTCTGCGAGACGCATGCGCCGGCTCTTCTGGAAAAGCTGATGGTTCTGGATCTGCCGGAGGGCACGTTCCTCAATCTCAACTTCCCGAATTGCCGTCCGGGCGAGGTCGACGGCGCCGAGGTGACCATGCAGGGCAAGCTCGCCTTCAACCTGCAGGTCGATGCCCGCTCCGATGGCCGGGGCTTTCCCTATTACTGGCTGAAGTTCGGCGAACGCGCCGGCGCCTTCATCGAAGGCACCGATATTCACGCGCTGAAGCATAACAAGATTTCGGTAACGCCTTTGAAACTGGATCTGACCGATTATTCCGTGACGGACCGCGTGGCGCGGGCCCTGGGATACGGAGCACAGGTTTGACGGCAAGACTGGCCGAGAAAGAGGGCTTTGCGGCGCTCGTCCTCAGATTGCGTGCAGAAGGCATCTCCGATCTCGATCTGCTGACCGCAGTCGAGCAGACGCAGCGCTCGCTCTTCGTGCCGCCGCAATTTTCCGATAACGCCTATTCGAGCCGGACGATCCCGATCGAATGCGGCTCCTTCCTTGAAGGCATCGATTTTGTCGTCCGCATCCTGCATCACCTGAAGCTGAAGCCAGGACAACGCGTCCTGGAAATCGGCACCGGCAGCGGCTTTACCGCCGCCGTCATGGGTCGCATGGTCGAGCGTGTTCTGTCCATAGACCGCTACAAGACGCTGACATCGGCTGCGCAGCGGCGCATGGAATCGCTTGGTCTGCGCAACGTCATCATCCGCCACGCCGACGGCAGTGCCGGCATGCAGGGCGAGGGCACCTTCGATCGCATCCTGGTGACGGCGGCCTTCAATGCGATGCCGCGCTTTTATACCGATCAGCTTGTTTCCGGCGGTTCGATGATCGCGCCGCTGATGATCTCCGAGAACGAATGCCGCATGGTGCGGCTGACAAAAACCGGCAGCCGTTTCGAGCGCGAGGAACTGTTCGAAGCCCCTTATCTGCCGATCGTTCCGCGCCTTGCTTCGCTGCTGTAAGCCCAACGATTTTTCACCCGTAAGCTATGGTTATCAACTTCTCAAAAATATGGCACTGATTCCAGCATCTTAACTGCGTGGTAATACTAACGCGTTTTAATGGACCCACAAATGGTTGCGTTCTCAGTGGGTCGAGTCAATGCGTTTCAGTCTTTCGCCGAAGTTCGGGAAGTCGGCCGGTAATCTTCTGGTTGTGGGTCTGCTGGCGAGTGCCGCAACAGGCTGCAGTTCCGATGTGACACGGTTTGGCGGCTTGTTTTCCTCCTCAGGGCAGGATCAGATCACCACAAGTTCCATTCCGCGCAGGGGTGGCGCTCAGGCTGATCCGGTGCCGCGCGCCGATCTCGGCGACTCCGCCGTTGCAAGTCAGTCGGGTTATGGTGGCGGCAATGGCGCGCTGAACCAGCCTTATCCGTCGAGCCCGAGTTATGATCCCGTCCGCACGTCGAGCGCCCGTATGGCTTCTGCGCCAGTTGCGGTGCAGCGTTCCGAGCTTGCCGCTCCGAGCGCCGTTGCGCCGGCGCGCCAGCGGGAAAAGGAAGTCGCGCTCGCCCAACCTTTCCCTTCGGCGCCCCAGGTCGAAAAAAACCGATTGGTGGGCCGGACCGCGCCGAAGCTGGCGCCCGATACCCTGACGACGGGCGCGACGCCGAAGGTTTCCGGCTGGTCCGGGACCAATGCCCCTTCCGTGACGCTGCGTCCGGGTGAAAGCGTTGCCACCCTGTCCCGGCGCTTCGGTGTTCCTGAAAAGGAAATCCTGCGGGTCAACAACCTGAAGACGGCTTCCGCCGCCATGCCCGGCCAGGCGATCCTGATCCCGACCTTCAATGGCGGCAATGCAGCCAAGGCGGCGTCGCAGGCAGCTGACCTCTCCAAACCCGGTAAGATGCCGGAACCGGTGAAGGCGCCTGAGCAGAACGTCGCTGTCGTTCCCGGCGCCAATTCCGCCCGCGACAAGACCATGGCGAGCGCCGATGCCACCGGCAAGCTTCCGGCCGGCGCCGGCAAGGATCCGAGCGCGCCTGCCGGCACCTATGTCGTCAAGCAAGGAGATTCGCTGGCAAAGATCGCCAAGGCGACCGGCACCAAGATCGACGATCTCAAGGCTGCCAACAATCTGTCGGCCAGCTCAGTCAGGATCGGTCAGTCGCTGAAGATCCCGAACGGCACCGCCGACAATATCAAGACAGCATCGATCCAGCCCCAGAAGGTCGATCCGAAGGCGGCTCAGGCGGCGCCCGCCCAGCAGACGGCCTCCGTTGAGCCCGCACCCTACAAGGCGCCGGTCGCCACTCAGACGGTCGACGATGTCGAGAAGAAGTCTGACGTCAGCTCCGCCGCACCGGAATCGACCGGCATCGGCAAGTACCGCTGGCCGGTCCGAGGCCAGGTGATTGCTTCATACGGCGCCAACGTCAACGGCAACCGCAATGACGGCATCGACATCTCTGTGCCGCAGGGAACGCCGATCAAGGCCGCCGAAAACGGCGTCGTCATCTATGCCGGCAACGGCCTGAAGGAACTCGGCAACACGGTTCTCGTCCGTCACGACGATGGCACTGTCACCGTCTACGGCAATGCCGATACGCTGAGCGTTGCCCGAGGCCAGAAGATCCAGCGTGGCCAGACCGTCGCCGTCTCCGGCATGAGCGGCGATGTCAAGCAGCCGCAGGTCCATTTCGAGGTGCGCAAGGACGCATCCCCGGTCAACCCGATGACTTTCCTGGAATAGGTACAGCGTCCCAGGAAGCGCAAAAGCCCGGCCACCCGCCGGGCTTTTGTTATTTAAAGCATGTCGCGCAAAAGTGTGCCGCGGTTTTGGGCAACGACATGCGCAAAAACTAAAGCATGTCGCGCAAAGGTATGCCGCGGTTTTGCGGCAACGACGGCTCTGGAAGAGCGCAACGCGCTTTAGGCCCGGTCGATATGGACGCGCATGCGTCCGGCCAGATCCTGGATATACTGCCAGGCGACGCGGCCGGAGCGGGCGCCGCGCGTCGTTGCCCATTCCAGCGCCTCGGCATGCATCTTGTCGCGTTCGAGCCCGAGCTTGAAATGCTCGGCATAGCCGTCGATCATGCCGAGATAATCTTCCTGGCTGCATTTATGGAAGCCGAGCCAGAGGCCGAAGCGGTCGGATAGCGAAACCTTCTCCTCGACGGCCTCAGACGGATTGATCGCCGTCGACTGCTCGTTTTCCATCATGTGGCGCGGCAGCAGATGGCGCCGGTTCGAGGTGGCGTAGAAGAGCACATTGTCCGGTCGCCCTTCGACACCGCCGTCGAGTGCCGCCTTCAGCGACTTGTAGGCGGTATCGTCGTGGTCGAAGGAAAGATCGTCGCAAAAGACGATGACGCGGTACGGCGTGTCCTTCAGGAGATCGAGCAGGTTGGGCAGGCTCGCTATATCCTCGCGATGGACCTCGACCAGCTTAAGCGCAGAGCCGCTTTCGCGCCTGACATCCTCGTGCACGGCCTTGACCAGCGAGGATTTTCCCATGCCGCGCGCACCCCAGAGCAGCACATTGTTGGCCGCATAACCTTCGGCGAACCGCACCGTATTCTCATGCAGGATGTCGCGCACATGATCGACGCCGCGGATCAGCTTCAGCGCCACTCGGTTCGGCTTGTTCACCGGCTGTAGATGCAGGCGCGATGGCGCCCAGACGAAACAGTCCGCCGCATCCCAATCGTTGACGGCAGGCGCTGGTCCGGCAAGGCGCTCGACGGCATCTGCAAGCCGCTTCAGCTCGGCAAGCAGCGCGGTGTTGATTTCCTCGCTCATCGCAAGCTCCTGATTTCTTGCTGCGGCAATCCGCTTTATCTTTCGATGCGGGGTAGCATGGCGTTTTGCCGGCGGAAAGGTTATGAGGCAGCGGAATCGGTACTGTTTCGGGCTGTTTCTGTTGCATTCATCGAAGCGGCAATTATAGTCCGGCAACCTGAAAAATGAGGCGGAGTTCCGCCGCCAAGCCTGAGGAGTTTAGCATGTTCATCACCCCGGCATTCGCCCAGAGTGCCACCGATACCGCAACCGGTTTCGGCGGCTCCGGTTTCGAAATGATCATCCTGTTCGTGCCGCTGATGGTCGTCTGGTACTTCCTGCTGATCCGTCCGCAGCGCGCACAGGCCAAGAAGCGTGAGGAAACCCTGAAGGCGATCCGTCGCGGCGATCAGGTCGTCACCGGTGGCGGTCTCGTCGGTAAAGTCACCAAGGTTATTGACGACAAGGAAGTCGAAGTCGAGATTGCCGATGGTGTTCGCGTGCGCATCGTCCGCAGCGGTATTTCGGATGTGCGCGTCAAGGGTGAACCCGTCAAGGCCGACGCAGCGTAACAAGCGATAACGGCAGCACTGCCGGATCGGAAGATCGTCGAGAGAATGTTGCATTTTTCCCGCTGGAAAACACTTCTGATCTGGTTGGCCGCGTTTGCGGCCATCGTCATCGCTGCGCCCAATCTGCTGAGCGAGGCGCAGCGCTCTTCTCTGCCGGGCTGGCTGCGGCAGGACCGCGTAACGCTCGGTCTCGATCTGCAGGGCGGCTCGCATATCGTTCTGAAGGTCGAGCGTTCCGATATCGTCAAGGACCGCCTGGAAGAGGCGGTCGCCAATGTCCGAAACGCGCTGCGCGGCGCCGGTATCCGCTATACCGGGCTGACTGGCAACGACCAGACCGTCACCGTCCGGATCACCGATCCGGCTGAGACGCAAAAGGCGGTCGATCTCCTGAAGCCTTTGACGGCCGCCGGCGGACGTTCCGGACCTGAGGTCGCGCTGCAGCAGGGCGAGGAGGGGCAGCTCTCGCTGCAGATTTCCGATGCCGGCATCACCGCCGACGTCGCTTTAGCCCGGACTCGGTCGCTCGATATTGTTGCCCGCCGTATCGCTGGATTCGGCCATGCGAATTTTCTCGTTCGCCCCGATGGCGCCGACCGGATCGTCGTGCAGGTGCTGGGATCGGTCGATGCGGAACGGCTGAAGAACCTCCTCAACCAGCCGGCCAAGCTTTCTTTTCATCTGATCGATGCAAGCATGTCGGGGCAGGAGGCGCTGAACGGCCGCTGGCCGGCGACATCGCAGGTGCTCTATTCGCTGGACGATCCGCCGGTTCCTTATCTCGTCGATCGCACGGCTTTCCTCACGGGCAGCGACATGGTCGGTATCGAGCCGGTCGTCGATCCGCAGACCCAGGATAGCTCGATTGCCTACCGCCTCGACGCGGAAGGAACGCGGCGGCTGGCAGAGGTGACGGGGCAAAATATCGGCAAGCACGTTGCCATCGTCTTCGACGATCAGGTGATGTCGTCACCGGCCATCGATGCGGCGATCACCGGCGGGGAGGGGGCGATTTCGGCGAACTTCTCCGAGGATGGTGTCCGCGACCTGGCGATCATGCTGCGCGCCGGCGCCCTGCCGGCGACGCTGACGAGCGTCGAGGAGCGCAGCGTCAGCCCGCGATTCGGCGCCGACTCCATCTTCTCCGGCCTCATTGCCGGCCTCGTCGCCGTCGTGCTGGTCGCAGCATTGATGATCGCGCTCTACCGCATCCTCGGCGTCATTGCCGTCGTCTCGCTCGTTTTCAACTTGATCCTCATCGTCGCGGTGCTCAGCCTTGCCGGCGCGACGCTCACCTTGCCCGGCATTGCCGGCATCGTGCTCATTGTCGGCATGGCGGTCGACTCGAACGTTCTGATCTACGAGCGCATCCGTGAAGAGGAAAAAACTGCCCATTCCTTTGCCGAGGCCGCCGGCCGCGGTTTCTCGCGCGCCTTCGCAACGATCGTCGATGCGAATGTGACGATCTTCATCGCCGCCATCATCCTGTTTTTCCTCGGCAGCGAATCCATCCGCGGTTTCGCGGTGACGCTGGCGGTCGGCATCCTCACGACCGTCTTCACGGCCTTCACGCTGACGCGCTCGATCGTCGCCGTCTGGCTGCTGCGGCGCCACCCCGGGCATCTGCCGAAAAGCGTTCTGACCCATCTTTTCGAACACGCCAATATCCGGTTCATGGGGATCCGCCGTTACGTCTTTACGGCGTCGGCGATCATTTCGCTGATCGCCATGGCCGCCTTTGCCACCGCCGGCCTGCGTCTCGGCATCGATTTCACCGGCGGCTCGCTCATTGAGGTGACGGCGAAGCAAGGCAATGCCGACCTCGCCGATCTTCAATCGCGCCTCAACGATCTCAATCTCGGTGAGGTCAGCGTCGAGCGCGCCGACGGGCCGTCGAATGCACGGACCCGCATCGCCTCCCAGGGCGGCGGCGAGAATGCCGAGCAGTCTGCGGCGACGCTGGTGCGCGGCGAGCTCCAGGAGGATTATGACTTCCGCCGCGTCGAGGTCGTCGGCCCCGCCATCTCCGGCGAATTGACGATGATGGCGACGCTCGGCGTGCTGGCAGCGCTGGCGGCGATCCTGATCTACATCTGGATCCGTTTCGAATGGCAGTTCGCGGTCGGCGCCATCGTCGCGACGCTGCACGACGTCATCATCTTGCTCGGTCTCTTCGTCCTCACCGGCATGGAATTCAACCTGACGAGCGTCGCCGCCGTGCTGACCGTTGTCGGTTATTCCCTGAACGACACGGTCGTGGTCTATGACCGAATGCGCGAGAATCTGAAGCGATACAAGAAGATGCCGCTGCCGATCCTGATCGATGCGTCGATCAACCAGACGCTGTCGCGCACCATACTGACTGCGGCGACGACGCTGCTCGCCTTGCTCGCGCTCTATCTTTTCGGAGGAGAGGTCATCCGCTCCTTCACCTTTACGATGCTCTTCGGCGTCGCTCTCGGCACCTTCTCTTCGATCTATATCGCCGCTCCTGTGCTGATCGTCTTCCGGCTGCGGCCGGAAAGCCCCGACGGGGAAGAGAGCAACAAGACGGATGCTGGTGTAAAATCCGGCACGGTGGTTTGAAAACATGGCAAAAGGCATAGAAATTCGCGCCGCGCATTTTCCCGGGCGCGCGCCGATCGATACTTACGGCAATGGTGGTTTCCGTTTTGCCGACATGTCGCATCGCGGCTCGATTCTTTGCCTGCCCTCCGGCATTCACGGCTGGGATATGGACATGTCGAAACCGCTGTCGCCGGAAAATTTCCGCCGTGTGCTGGATGAGGCCGATGATATCGAGGTTCTGCTCGTCGGGACCGGAACCGAGCTTCGCCGTCTGCCGGAGGCATTGAAGCAGGCGCTGAAGGCGCGTGGCATCGCCTCCGATCCGATGAGCACCGGTGCAGCGGTGCGCACCTTCAATATCATGCTTGCCGAGCAGCGCGCCGTCGCCGCGGCACTGATTGCGGTCTGACGATGGTTGAAGCGAAGCCTGCGACGAACCAGGAGATCTGCCTGGCGATGCTGCGCGACAGCGATCGCGACCGCTACCTTGCCTGCCTGCTGTCGCCGGAGGACAAGCGCGGGGCGCTTGCAGCCCTCTACGCCTTCAATGCCGAGCTTGCCCGCATCCGTGATCTCGTACACGAACCGTTGCCCGGCGAGGTGCGGCTGCAATACTGGCGCGACCTGCTGGAAGGCAGCGCCCACGGTTCGACGGCGGCCAATCCCGTCGCTTCAGCACTACTGACGGCGATCGAAGCGCACAGCCTGCCGCGCAAGACGCTGATCGACATGATCGAGGCCCGCACCTTCGATCTCTATGACGATCCGATGGAAACGCGTTTGTCGCTCGAAGGGTATGCCGGCGAGACGGCATCGGCCCTCATTCAGCTTGCAAGCCTGGTGCTTTCGCCCGAGGAAGCCGCACGATCGGCCGACGCCGCCGGTCATGCCGGTGTAGCCCAGGCGGTCGCCGGCCAGTTGCTGCTGATGCCGCTCCATCGCCGCCGCGGCCAGGTCTATATTCCGCTGCAGATCCTTTCCGCCACCGGTCTCAACCGCGATACCTTCCTTGCCGGCGAAGACCGGCCGCGCATTTCCGCCGCCATCGAAGCCTTTGCCGGCCTCGGTCGCGAACATCTGGCAAAGGCGAGGGCGGCAGGGCCGATCGCGCCCCCGGTCTTTCCGGCCTTCCTGCCGGCGACGCTTGCCGAACCGGTGCTTTTCAGGGCGCAGAAGCTCGGCGCCGTCCTGTTCGACCGGCCGCTGCAGCCGCCGCAATGGCGCCGCCAGCTCAGAATGGCCCTCTCGGCCGTCCGCAGAAAAATCTGACACCGGTCAAACTCGCGCAAGTCTCGCGCGTTACAAGGCTTGAACCGCTACCTTTTGAACGGAGACTCGGCGTGGGCATTATCGTCTGGTGCGTTCTATTCGCCATCGTCATCTTCTTTGCCTTCGTGGTAACGCGCATGGCTGCGCAGAACAAGGAAGACGGCCTGCATGACACGGGCCTCGCCATTATCGAGTTCGGCCGCGCCTTTCCGAACGAGGCGATCCGCCAGTTGCAGGCGACGGAGAACGGCCAGGCCATTTTCGTGCGCCTGCATGACAACAAGGCCGGCTTCATGCGCAACATGTCGCGCCACTTCGCCTGTCATCTGATCGAGCCGGGCCGCGTGCGCGTCGTCAGCTCGCAAACGGGCAAGGGCTTGGTGATCGATTTTCTCGATGCGCCTCATCACAACGGCGATTTCGAATTCGCTTCCGCCAAGGAGTCCGCGGAAGTGGCGCTTTGGCTGCTCGGCAACTATATCGCCGAGCCGGATAAAGATCTGCCGTCCGACCATATTTCGGCGGCGAACAAGCACTAGATAGCGAGTTAGGCGCTTTCAGCGAGCGGCGAGTTCTGGCCCAGCCAAGCGGCGCAGTCTGCAAGCGCGCGCCGGGCGATCAACTGCCGCTTCATGATCGTCTTGTCCTTGCCACGGAAGCGCTTGACGCCCTCGGGCTTGACGATCGATCCGGGCTGAAGTTCCGGAAACAGCCCGAAATTGATGTTCATCGGCTGGAACGAGCGTTTGCCAGGCTCTTCTTCGGTGACGATATGGCCGCCAGTGATATGACCGAGCAGCGAGCCGAGCGCCGTTGTTGCCGGCGGCAGCGAGATCGCCTCGCCCTTGCGTTCGGCAGCAGCGAAACGGCCGGCCATCAGCCCGACGCTGGCGCTTTCCACATACCCCTCGCAGCCGGTGATCTGGCCGGCGAAACGTAGGCCGGGCCGCGATTTCAAGGTCAGCGAAGGGTCGAGCAGAGTGGGGGAATTGATATAGGTGTTGCGGTGCAGGCCGCCGAGGCGGGCGAATTCCGCATTTTCCAGGCCGGGGATCATCCGGAAGATTTCCGCCTGCGCGCCATATTTCAGCTTCGTCTGGAAGCCAACCATATTGTAGAGCGTGCCGAGCGCATTGTCCTGCCGCAGCTGCACGACGGCATAAGCCTTGACCGTCGGGTTATGCGCGTTGGTCAGCCCCATCGGCTTCATCGGCCCGTGGCGCAGCGTCTCGCGGCCGCGTTCGGCCATCACCTCGATCGGCAGGCAGCCGTCGAAATAGGGCGTACCTTCCCATTCCTTGAAACCGACCGTGTCGCCCGATATCAGTGCGTCGACGAAGGCATTGTACTGCGCCTCGTCCATCGGGCAATTGATGTAATCCTTGCCAGTGCCGCCGGGACCGACCTTGTCGTAGCGCGACTGATACCAGCAGATATCCATGTCGATGCTCTCGCGGTAGACGATCGGCGCGATGGCATCGAAGAAGGCGAGCGAATCCTCGCCCGTCTGAGCCTGGATCGCGCTTGCGAGTGACGGCGTGGTCAGCGGCCCGGTGGCAACGATGGCAAGATCCCAGTCACCAGGCGGCAGGCCCGTGACCTCTTCACGTACGACCGTGATCAGCGGGTGGTCGTGGATCGCCCGGGTCACGGCTTCGGAAAAGCCGTCGCGATCGACGGCAAGCGCGCCGCCGGCCGGCACCTGGTGGCGATCGGCAGTAGCCATGATCAGCGAGCCCGCCATGCGCATCTCGGCATGGATGACGCCGACGGCATTGCTGGTCGCATCGTCGGAGCGGAAGGAGTTGGAGCAGACCAGCTCGGCAAGTCCGTCGGTCTTGTGCGCATCCGTGCCGCGCACCCCGCGCATTTCATGCAGGATGACGGGAACGCCGGAACTGGCGATTTGCCAGGCGGCTTCCGAACCGGCAAGTCCGCCGCCGACAACGTGGATGGGGGAATAGGAAGAGATCGTGTTCATTCCGGGCTGATATCATGTTGGCAGATGCGATCCAACACCCCGGAATCAAAAACGGCGCCTCGGGGCGCCGTCTTGAAAACATCAAGCCCGTTGTTAGCGACTGGCTATTAACGGAACGAGCGGGATGCGATATTGCGGATGTCGTAACGGCTGACGCCGATATCAGACAGGGTCTGGTTCGAAAGGCCGCCGAGTTCGTTGAGCGTACGGCGGTAGCTGAGCCAGCTTCTTGCAATGCGGATCGGGTTCATTGTCTTTTTCCTCAAACAAATGTCCGCTGGATGGCGGGATCGCCTATCTCTCTGCGGTTGATGTTTATATAGGCGAGAACCGCGCTTTTGTGCAGTGCAAATAAAAGGCGTCTGCTATGCAATTGTGCAATGTGATGCTTGCCAATTAAGCGGTGGATATTTTTTGAGCGGGCTAAGGAAGCGCGCAAAGGCGTGCAACCGGCGCGGCAGTGCGTAGGGAAAAAGAAAACGCCCGCTGTGGATACAGCGGGCGTTTCGATGGAGGACAAGCTGCTTGGGAGGAGACAGCGATTGCCTTGAATTAGCGGGCGGAAGCCTCACGGGCAACGCGATGGATGTCCGAACGGTCGATGCCGAGGTCGTGCAATTCGCGGTTGCTCATGCGGCCGAGTTCGGTGACGGTCTGACGGTACTTGCGCCAGTTATTGAAAGAGCGAGAGAAGTTCATGTTAAGCCCCTTTCCGAGGGTTTGATCTGCCAGCAGCCACTGATCGGCGCTGACCTCTATTTGATGACCAGAATATATGTTGCGGCGCGAAAGAGGAAAACAGCCAAGTTTTCAGATCACCTATGCGAACTATGCAATGCTCAAGCGCTGTTTGACCAAGACTTACCGCATTTTGGTCAACGAATAGGCAAAGTGATTTTGAGGAAAGCAATCTGATTTGGCGCACCGAACCGGCGTTCTTGCGTCAAAACGCTGTCCCCTTCGGCGGTTCCGCCTGTCCGTCCACCATAATGAGGCATGTCGCTTCGGATCCCAAGCCGCCCATATATCAGCAGCCTCGTCAGGGCGGTGTGGCGGCAGTGCGGCACGACGGCGCGACCCGGCCGAAATCCGGGACGCCAATGCTTTAATTGCATTTTTCGCAATAAAACGCCCGCCGGGGGAGGATCCGGCGGGCGCATTATGTTGACTGGCAACTGGGAGGAGGAGTGTTGCCAGTCTTATCGCAGCGCGCTTGCGAGGAGGAGTGCGCGGCTGCGAACCTCGTCACGGACAATCATTCCGCGGGCATCCGGCATAACCGGGCCGGGGCGCCATCCCCATGCTTCGATGAGTCTCAAAATAGTATGACTAATTGAATTTTTGCAGTGCAATAAATTCACGGTTGATATGCGCAATGTGCATACCTCTCCGGACATGCGCTTATAGTAGCGCTGATGACGTTAGCGGCCGGTTAATACTCGCCCCAATTTAGACCAATGAGGAATTTGTATATTTGTCGCGAGGACGTTTGCGAACCTCGATGCTGCGTCTATAACGACGGAAGCCGCAGCGCCGGAACGAGCGTCGCGGAAGTCAAGGGGTGGGAGCATGTATCGCGGCAGATTGGAGCGGGATCTCTCGCTCTGGGTAGGCAAGGGCCTGCTGGGGCAGGAAACCGCAGGCGCGCTTCTTGCCGAATATGACAGCCGCCCGGCAAGCTTCAGCCTCGGGCGGGTGCTGATGGCGCTGGCGGCGGTGCTGCTGGCAGCCGCCATCCTGCTGGTCGTCGCCTCCAACTGGGAGGCCATCCGCGGCTTATCCGCGTCGGCGTGATCCTTGCCCTGATCTGGGCGGTGCACCTCGCCGCCGCCCGGATGCTCGCCCGCGGCGCGTCAGCGGCGGCAAGCGGCTTGCTGATTATCGGCGCGATGAGTTTCGGCGGTGCCATTTCGCTGGTCGGGCAGATGTATCATCTCTCCGGAGATGAGCAGTCGGTGATGTATCTCTGGTTCGCCATCGCGACGATCTCGGCGATCCTGTTCCGCTCAGGTGCGGTGGCCGTCGTCGCCGGATTCCTGTCCTGGGCATCCTTTGCCGTTTATCTCGAGAATTACGACACGCATTGGATAGAGTTCGATCCCTGGATGGCGCCCGTCATGGCGGCGATCGTTATCGGGCTGGTGCGGTATACCGGCGCCGAGCGGGCCCGCCATCTCGCCTATCTGCTGCTGATCGGCTGGCTTGCCTGGCTCTATACGCTTTACGAGGAGATCGCCGTGGCGCTCGCCTTCGCGATCGGCGGCATGGTGGCCTTCGTCCTGACGGCCTTGCCAACCCGCTCTGTTGCCTCCCTGGTCCGGAGCGCCGGTGCGGCCCCGGCCTTCTACAGCTTCCTCGTCGCCGCGATCGGCCTCCTGCTGCTGCACATCGAAATCGCGGACGGCTGGCGATTGGTTGTGCTCGGCGTGGCGACGCTTGCCGCCTCGGTGCTGGCGATCGCTCTGCATGGCAGGGACAACGGCGCGGTGCGTTATCTCGCTTATACGACCTTTGCCGCCGAGATGCTTTATCTCGCTTCCGTCACGGTCGGCTCGATCCTCGGCACGTCGAGCCTCTTCCTGTTCTCCGGTCTCGTCGTCGCGCTGGTTGCCTGGATCGTCATCCGTCTCGAACGGCGCTTTTCGGCGAATGCACAGGGAGAGCGCGCATGAACCCGTTGATGGCAAGGCTGCACTCCGGCAGGGGCTATCTGCTTTCGGCAATCATCGTCGCCGGTCTGCAGACCGTGATCCTCGGCACGATCATCCAAAGCCGCGCCTCGATCCTCAACAACGGCGCCGAAGTGCTGCTGAAGACGGCACCCGTCGATCCGCGCGATTTCCTGCGCGGCGATTATGTCGTCTTGAACTATGACATTTCTTCGGTGCCGGTGCAGACGGTCTCGGGCGGCATTCCGGCAGAGCCCGGCGAGCGCACGCTATGGGTTCGGTTGAAGAAGCAGGAAGACGGTTTCTGGACGGTGATCGAATCGTCCTTTCACGAACTGCCGCCGCTGCCGGAGACCGTGATCCTTCGCAGCCGGCCATTCTACAGTGGCGGACTTGCCGCCGGCGACAGCATTCGCGTCGAATACGGCATCGAGCGCTATTACGTTCCCGAAGGTCAGGGCAAGCCGATCGAGGATGCCCGCAACGGCGGCAACGTCGCAATCGCCGTGCGCGTCTCGCCGGCGGGAAGCGCGCAGATCCGCGGTCTTCTCGTTGACGGCAAGCCGGTTTACGACGAGCCGCTCTACTGATCCGGCGGCACTTCGGAAGCGCGCGATTTGCGGGCCGCAAATCCCTGTCATTTGCCGTTCATTTTTCCTTTGCCTCGACCAAATCGGGTGATATAGAGACGCCGCGCTCCGGAAGGCCTCATGCGCAGGCATAGGCATGCGGTTTTGTGAACGCGGGTATGGTGAAATTGGTAGACACGCCAGATTTAGGTTCTGGTGCCGCAAGGCGTGGGAGTTCAAGTCTCTCTACCCGCACCAAGCTGTTTGCAGGCGGGAGATAGTCGTCCCGAATACCCGGCGAGTGCCGTTCCCCTTTGGGTGGAATGATACAGGAATTGGGAAAAGCCACGCGCGGCACGCTCGCCGGCGTCGTGCTCATTGAAACGAACGGCGTCTGGGCACGGCCGCCAGGACATGAAGGTAGGAAGACATGCAGGTTATCGAAACGCTCGCTGAAGGTCTGAAGCGCGAAATCAAGGTCGTTATCCCGGCCAAGGACATGCAAGACAAGATGAATGAGCGTCTTGCCGATGTGAAGGACAAGGTCCGCATCAACGGCTTCCGTCCGGGCAAGGTACCCGCAGCTCACCTGAAGAAGGTCTACGGCAAGTCGATCATGGCCGAACTCGTCAACGAGATCGTCCGCGAGCAGCCGTCCGCCATCCTCTCCAGCCGCGGCGAGAAATCGGCCACGCAGCCGGAAATCGCCATGACCGAGGACAAGGACGAAGCCGACAAGATCCTCGCCGCCGAGCAGGATTTCGAGTTCACGCTCTCCTATGAAGTGCTGCCGCCGATCGAACTGAAGTCGGTCACGGGCATCAAGGTCACGCGCGAAGTCATCGACATCTCGGACGACGAAGTTACCGAGCAGGTCCTAAAGGTTGCCGAAAGCGCCCGCGCTTACGAGACCAAGACCGGCAAGGCCGCCAACGGCGACCGCATCACCATGGATTACGTCGGCAAGGTCGACGGCGAAGCCTTTGAAGGCGGCACCGACCAGGGCGCCGAACTGGTGCTCGGCTCCGGCCGCTTCATTCCGGGCTTCGAAGACCAGCTCGTCGGCGTCAAGGCCGGCGACGAGAAGACCATCACCGTGACCTTCCCGGCCGATTATCCCGCCAAGAACCTTGCCGGCAAGGAAGCGACCTTCGACGTATCGGTCAAGGATGTTGCAGCCCCCGGCGCCGTCGAGATCAACGACGAACTCGCCTCCAAGCTCGGCATCGAATCCGCCGATCGCCTGAAGGAAATCGTCCGTGGCCAGATCGAATCGCAGTACGGCTCGCTGACCCGCCAGAAGCTGAAGCGTCAGATCCTCGACCAGCTCGATGAGATGTACAAGTTCGAGACCCCGGCCTCGCTCGTCGACGCCGAATATAACGGCATCTGGAGCCAGGTGAACAACGACCTCGCTCAATCCGGCAAGACCTTCGAGGACGAAGAGACGACCGAAGAGAAGGCACGTGAGGAATACAAGACGCTTGCAGAGCGTCGCGTCCGCCTCGGCCTCGTTCTCTCCGAAATCGGCGAAAAGGCTGGCGTCGAAGTCACCGAAGACGAGATGCAGCGCGCCATCTACGATCAGCTGCGCCAGTATCCCGGCCAGGAAAAGCAGATCCTCGAATTCTTCCGCAGCCAGCCGGGCGCCGCAGCTTCGATCCGCGCGCCGATCTTCGAAGAGAAGGTCATCGATCATCTGCTGACCGAAATCGACGTCACCGACAAGAAGGTGACCAAGGAAGAACTGCTCGCCGAGGAAGAAGGCGAGGCGAAGGCTGAAACCAAGAAGGCCGCCCCGAAGAAGAAGGCTGCCGCCAAGGCCGAAGCTGCCGACGCCAGCGAAGGCGAAGAAGCCGCCCCGAAAAAGAAGGCCGCTCCGAAGAAGAAGGCAGCGGACGAAAGCGCCGAATAATCGCCTCCCGGTTCTAATGTTTGAAGGCCCCGCCATCGTGCGGGGCCTTTTGCTATCATCCAGGGCGGTTCATTCGCGCGCGCCTTCTCTATTGTTGAGTTGCGTCAACTGCAGCAACAAACAGTTGCATTGACGCGTAATTCGATGCAGATTTTGCTGGTGGGTGGAGGGACCTGAAAATGACTGCAAAAAATGACATGAAGAAACGCGTGGAAGAAATCTACGCTGTGCGTGACCGCGGCGATATCGAGGGCACGCTGGCACTGTTCGGGGAGGATTGCACCTTCCGGATGGCCGGCAATGCACGGATGGCGCCTCTTTCGACTGAATCCGGCGGGCCTGCCTTTCGCCAGGTGATAGAGCAGCTCATCACTGTTTGGGATCTATCCAAGATCAAGACAACCGGCATTTATGTCGACGAGGACGAGCATATGGTCTTCGCCCATCGTGAAGGTGAGGTCCGGCACATCCCATCGGGCGTAAGCTTCCATACGGAATTCGTCGACAAAATCCATTTCAGGGATGGGAAACCAGTCAAGATCGTCGAATTCGTCGACACGCTGCAAGTGGCTGAGATAGCCCAGATAAACCCGGTCGCTCAAACCTCAAGCCGCTAAAGCGTATCGCATCGAACGTGATCCGTGCGATGCGCTTTAGCGGAATTGCTATTCAATGCGCGGTCCGCGTCAGCTCCGCCACTTTCCTCACATGGCTGACGGCAGCAGTGCCGCCTGCTGTTTTGGTGAAGAGGCTGAGTGTTTCTTCCTCATCGTCGGCGACCGGCGTCAGGGCCTGATCCATATAGGTCTTCGACTTCGCTTCCCTTGAAATCAGGAATGCCGAAATGGTCAGGCCGATGATCGTGCCGGCGAGCGAAGCGTGTTTTCTGAATGTTTCCCAGGCAAAGCGCGGCCAGAAGACCAGCGGATTTTCGCGCGGCAGGTCGGGGCGCCGCTCCGAAGGCGTCTTCAGGCGCAGGAGGCCACTCTGCAGCGGATGCACGTTTTCCAGCGGCACGGTGGTCGCGAAGGAGACGAGAACCTTGACGAGTCTTGCGAGCGGTACCCCGGTCGCCACGGCCCGGCGCAGTAGCGTCTTCATGTGCTTTGGTGAATAATAGAGCGCCCAGGCCTCGTGGTAGATGTCTTCCCACTCCTGCTTGCTCATCTTCGGATGCGCGGTGCAGACGTGTTCGACATCGTAGATGTTGAGATCGGCGTCCATCTCGACATTCTTCTTCCATAGGACCTGATGATCCTCGGAGCCGGGCAACGGCGTCAGGATGAAGAATTCGATGACGTCGAGCGGCAGCTCTTCCTGGATGATCGCGATGTCGCGGCGGATCGATTCCGGCGTGTCGGCGGGGAAGCCCAGGATATAGCCGGCGAGCGTCATGATGCCCTGCGCCTTCCAGGCGAGCAGCATCTTGCGATATTCAGTGATCTTGTTCTGGTTCTTCTTGGCGGCCGTCAGATTGTCAGGATTGACGTTTTCGAGGCCGATGAAGACACGGGTGACGCCGGCGCGCCGGGATTTCTCGATGAAATTCGGGATCTTGTGGCAGAGCGTGTCGACCTGGATCATCAGGCCGAGCGGAATGCCGTCCCGCTCCTTGAGTTCGATCAGCCGGTCGAAGATCGCTTCCCAATCCTTGTTGCGGGCGAAATTGTCGTCGGTGATGAAGAATTTATGGATGCCCTGCGCCCAGTTCATTCGCACAAGCTTTTCGACGTCATCGGCCGAGCGGAAGCGCGACTTGCGTCCCTGCACATTGATGATGGTGCAGAACGAGCACTGATAGGGACAGCCGCGTCCGGCATCGAAGCTGGTGCTGAGCCCGAGCGTGCGCTGGATATTGTCCTTCGGCAGGAAGGGAACCGGCGTGCCGCCGATGCCGGGAAGGTCGTTCATGAAATTGTAGAGCGGCTTCAGTTCCCCGCTCGCGGCATCGCGCAGCACCATCTCCAGCCGGCCCTCGGCCTCACCGGCAAACATCGAGATGCCCATGTCGCGGCAGGCTTCGAGCCCGACCGCTTTGCCGTCCAGCATCGACAGGCAGCCGGAAACATGGAAGCCGCCGATCGAAACCGGCAGGCCGGCATCGCGGAAGGGCCGGGCGATATCGAGCGCACGTGGATACTGGTTGGTCTGGACGCCGACCAGCGCGATCATGCCGAAATTGTCGTGGCGCTTGAACTGTGCAAGCAGCCCGGCGAAGTCGATGCGCGTATTGGTCTCGTCGATCACGGTGATGTCGATTGCCGTATCGGGCCCGAGCACCTTGCGTTCCGCGCATTCGGCAGCGATGCCATAGAGAGCCGCGAGCGAATTGGAAGGGATCATCGCCCGCCACCAGCGGATGACATAACCGTCGTCGTCATAATGCGACGGCTTGATCAGGATCAGCTGAAAACGTCGGCGCGCAGCTTCCAAGACATGGGACAAGATTATCTATCTTTCTTCAGAAGCTTTTGCCGGAGGCAAAATGGCGTTGAATGCATCTATCAGGCATAGCGTATCAATACGATTCAGGCGGTCAAACTAAGGCGTAAAAAAACGGCGCTGCACGCAAAACGCTTCTCGCAGCACATTCCTCAATATACTACCCGATGTCGAGCAGCAATGCGCGGTGGTCGGAGACCTCGGGCGCCTCGACCACCTCGAACCTGGCAATCTTCACCTCCGGTGTCACCAGCATGTAATCGGCAAAGCGACCCTGCTTCAGATAGTGGGAGGTTCGCGTGTCTACAAGGCCGTTTCCGGTGACGAGTTCGGAAAGCCCGAGTCTGGCGAGAATCGTGAAAGTCTCGCTGTCGGGCAATACGTTGAAATCGCCGCAGACGACGAGCCCTTCACCGCCGGGCCAGAAGCGCTCGATAAGCGCAACCAGTGCGGCGGCCTGCTTCTCACGCGCCGCCGTGTCGTTCTTGCCAGCCGGATCACGCAAGCCATGCATGTGGGCGACGGTCAGGCTGGAAGCGTGCTCATGGCTGAGGACGCGGATGCAATGGGCGTTCCGCGGCCGCGGATGTTCACCCCAGCCATTGGCGGAAAAACTGCCATGCACGAAGTCCAGCCCCTGGGCGATGACCGAATGCGATTTGCGCACGAAGGTCGCCAGCCCGAACTCGGCGGCAATCGTGCTATCGCCGTTAAACAGCTCGCCTCTCGATGTCGGGCAGAAGAAGCCGTCGTGGCCGGGCAGGGCGGCGCTGATCTCTTCGAACAAATTGGCGCGCTGCGGCAGCTCCAGTCCCGCATCCCGATAGATCGACCATCCCCAATCAGCCCCCGGCGCCCGCAGCACTTCCTGCAGGCACAGCACATCCGCATCGGCCTGCCTGATATAATCGATCAGGGCCTCATGCAGCCTGCCGCCCCAGGCGTTCAGCGAAATGATGCGCAATGTCGTTCGGCTCCGTTTTTGGACGGCCGGATTGAGACGACAGCTCTGCCGTCCAGGATGCGTATTAAAGTTCCGACTTGATGTCGCCCATCCGGTTCCAGGCATCGAGGCCGGCGATCTTGTAGGCTTCGGCGAGCGTCGGATAGTTGAAGGTGTTTTCGACGAAATATTCGACCGTGCCTTTGAGATTGAGCACCGCCTGGCCGATATGCACCAGCTCGGTGGCGCCTTCGCCGACGATATGCACGCCAAGCAGGCGGCGTGTCTTCAGCGAGAAGATCAACTTCAAAAGCCCGGTGTCGAGGCCCATGATATGACCGCGCGAGGTTTCGCGGAAACGGGCGATGCCGCATTCATAGGGAATGCCGCGCTCCTTCATCTCTTCTTCAGTGAGGCCGCAGGTGGAAATCTCCGGCACGGCATAGATGCCGTAGGGGAAATATTTCGGCGGCTCCTTGGCAACCGCGCCGATCGCGACGCGGGCGGCGATGCGACCCTGTTCCATCGAGGTCGAGGCAAGGCTCGGAAATCCGACGACGTCGCCGGCGGCATAGACGTTGGCAACCGATGTCTGGAATGTTTCCGGATTGACATTAAGACGCCCGCGGCTGTCGGCTTCGAGGCCGATGGCCGGAAGGTTCAGCGCGTCGGTCGCGCCCATGCGGCCGGCGGCAAACAGCACCATATCCGTCGTCAGGCGACGGCCGCTATCGAGCGTCAGCTCGACCTTGCCGCCCTCAAGCGCCTCCACCTTGTCGGCCTTCTGGCCGAGCAGCAGCTTCATGTTGCGGTCGCGCAGCTGGTAGGTGAAATCCTCGACGATCTCCTTGTCGATGAAGTCGAGCATCGTCGCCTTCGGGTCGATAACGGTGACGGCCGTGTCGAGCGCGCTGAAGATCGTCGCATATTCGATGCCGATGACGCCGGCGCCGATGACCACCATGGAACGCGGTAGCTCCTGGATGTCGAGCAGTTCGTCGCTGTCGAGAACCGTCTTGCCGTCGAAGGGTATGTAATCGGGGCGGAACGGCTTCGTGCCGACGGCAAGCAGCACGCTAGCGCCGGTGACCTGGGTGATTTCGCCGTCATCCTTGATCACCTGAAGCGTCGACGGATTGATGAAGCTCGCCTTGCCGCGAATATGCTGCACACGGTTGCGGGCGAACTGGTGTTCCAGCACCTCGACCTCGTGGTTGAGCGTGATCAGTAGACGGCGGCGCAGATCATCCGCACTGATCTCTTCCTTGACGCGGTAAGACCGGCCGTAGAAGCCGCGTTCGCGCCAGCCGGAAAGATTGAGCGCGGTCTCGCGCAGCGTTTTGGAAGGGATGGTGCCGGTATGCACGGAGACGCCGCCGACGCGTTTGCCCTGCTCGATGACAAGCACTTTCTTGCCGAGTTTCGCAGCCTGGATCGCGCCGCGGCGCCCCGCGGGACCGCTGCCCACCACAACAAGATCGTACTGAAGCATCACCTGGCCCCGGATTGGAAATGGAATCATTTGCGACGCAAAGATGTCGCCTGTCTATCGGTAGCCGGTCAATGTTACAGATTGTTTTACGACCACCTATTCAAGCCTGCCTGTGCTTTTCAGATCAGCTTCAGCCCCTTCAGGCTGACATGCCCGTCCTTGCCGATAATGACATGGTCGTGGACAGTGATATCGAGCGCCTTGGCCGCCTCGATGATCACTTTGGTCATGTCGATGTCGGCGCGCGACGGCGTCGGGTCGCCGGAGGGGTGGTTGTGGACGAGGATCATCGCCGTTGCCGAAAGCTCGAGCGCGCGTTTGACCACCTCGCGCGGATAGACCGGCGTATGGTCGACGGTGCCGCGGCCCTGCACCTCGTCGGCGATCAGCACGTTGCGTTTGTCGAGGAAGAGGATGCGGAATTGTTCGCGCGTCTCATGCGCCATGGCGGCATGGCAGTACTGGATGACCGAGGACCACGAGGAGAGCACCTGTTTGCTCCTGAGTTCGCTCTTCAGGGTCCGGTGGGCGATGGTCGAGATCAGCTTCAGGTCGAGCGCCACGGCCTCGCCGACACCTTTGACCTCCGTCAGGAGGGCCGCCGGTGCGCCGAAGACACCGGAGAGCGAGCCGAAGCGTTCGATCAGCGCCTTGGCGATCGGCTTGGTGTCGCGCCGCGGGATCAGGCGAAAAAGCAGGAGTTCGAGGATTTCATAGTCGGCAAGGGCGATGTCGCCCTGTTCGCGGAAGCGATCACGCAGCCGCTCGCGATGGCCGTGATAATGCTCCGGCCCGGCGAGCGAGGCGGGCAGGGCGGCCTTGGCATTCGCCGCGGCCGGTTTTTGCGGCTGCCCGCCGAAGAACGACCGTTCGTCGGCGGCAACAGGCTCTTCGATCTCGAAAGGCAGCTCGTCGTCGGAAGATGTCGCAACCGGCCCCTTCGCCATCGGATCGTCACCCGGCAAACGATGGCAGGCCGGGGCGGTCGAGCCCGCCGGGCGACAGGGTGAAGATCTCGCAGCCGTCGGAGGTGACGCCGACGGTGTGTTCGTACTGCGCCGAAAGCGACCGGTCGCGGGTGACCGCCGTCCAGCCGTCGGCCAGCACCTTCACATGCGGCCGGCCGAGATTGATCATCGGCTCGATGGTAAAGATCATGCCTTCACGTAGCTCCGGCCCCTCATTGGCGCGGCCGTAATGCAGGATATTCGGCGAATCGTGGAACAGCCGGCCGACGCCGTGGCCGCAGAAATCGCGCACAACCGAACAACGCTCGGCCTCGGCATAGGTCTGGATAGCCTCGCCGATTGCGCCGGTGCGGGCGCCGGGCCTGACGGCGGAAATGCCGCGCATCAGCGATTCATAGGTGACCTCGAGCAGTCGCTCGGCGGCGCGCTTGATCGTTCCCACCGGATACATCCGGCTGGAATCGCCGTGCCAGCCGTCGAGCACGAAGGTGACGTCGATATTGACGATATCGCCTTCACGCAGCGGCTTGTCGTTCGGGATGCCGTGGCAGACCACGTGGTTGATCGAGGTGCAGGTCGATTTGGTGTAGCCGCGGTAGTTCAGCGTCGCCGGATGGGCACCGTGATCCATGCCGAAATCGAAGACGAACCGGTCGATGTCGTCGGTCACCAGCCCCGGCTTGACGATGTCGGCCAGCGCATCGAGGCAGCGCGCCGTCAGCTGGCATGCCCTGCGCATGCCTTCGAACGCTTGCGCGTCGTAAAGCCGGATGGCGCCCGTATTCTTCGAGGGCGCGGAAGAGGCTTCGATATAGTTCACCATTGCAGGGCCTTAGCGGAGAATATTAGAATTGTTCATAATGTAGCTATGCCGGGTTCGTCCATCGCGATCAACCGTCGGGGCGAGATTTCTCAGCAGATCCTAACTGCATTGCGGGCAGCCTCCCGCATCGGCTCACCGGCAAATCATCGGACAGGATGGAATATCCACAATCTTCTCAAAAGGATAGGATTGATTGCATGAAACCTCCCCGCTACTCACCGATTGGTGACAGCGGGGAAGGGTCGTTCGTGCTTGATGAAGCGGTAAAACTTGAAAATTTGCCTGAGGTCGGCGGCGAGCCGGAACGGCGTGTGCGGGATCGCGGCGCCACCGAGCGCGCCATCCTTGCCGCTGCCAAGGGATTGCTGGCCGAGGAAGGCTTCCAGAATTTCGGCATCAATGCAGTCGCCCGCCGTGCCGGTTGCGACAAGCAGCTGATCTATCGTTATTACGGCGGTCTTAACGGATTGGTCGAGGCGATCGGCGCCGATCTCGGCACATGGGTCAGGGATCGCATTCCGGAAGACGCCGGCGGCATGTTCCTGCTCACCTATGGCGACCTGATGGAGCGGCTGTCGCTTCTCCTGCTTGACGCCTTGAGGAACGATCCGCTGATGCGCCGCATCCTTGCCTGGGAGATATCTGAGAACACCGAGCAGGTGAGGCGGCTTTCCGAAGCGCGTTCGAAGGCGCTCGCTCTCTGGCTGGAGCGCATGCGCGGCTCGCTGGCGCCGCCGAAGGGTGTTGATGCCGCAGCCGTCAATGCCGTCATCATCGCCGCGATCCAGCATCTCGTGCTTGCCGCAGCAAGCGGCGGGCAGTGCGCCGGCCTGTCGTTGAAAACGCCGAAGGACTGGGAGAAGGCGGCGACGGCGCTGAAGCGCATCGTGCGCGGCGTCTACGGCTGACAGCTCATTCATCCACAGGGAGCGGTTGCCGCGTTAACCTTAATGAATGGTTTACGTTGCCTGGCCTCGGTTAACCCGACAGTGTGAAGGGGAGCAGAGATGGAATGAGTAAGAGCCCCCGAGTTGACATCAATGGGAACCAGGATCGCCAAAGCCGCCTTTCTCGTAACTGCGATGATGTTTTTCGCCGTCCTGGCGCTGGATATCGCAATTCCGACGCTGGTGCTTTGCATCATGGCATTGTCGACCCGGTTGGTTTCCCTCGATCTGCCCGTCGCGCGCAAGCATGGAGGAGAGGCCGCATGAAGTGGTTTCTGATCTTCTGGGCCGGCCCCATCGTCTTTCTGGGCGGATGGTACTGGCTCTCCTATTACGACATGAATTTCGGCATCTTCATGCTGTCGCGGCAGGTCCATGACCTGACGTTCCAGCTGTATGGCGAGGCGCTTGGCATTCCGCCGGAAACCATTCCGCCGCTCGTTGCCCGTGCGATCGCGGTCGACAGTCTCGTCGTCTTCGCTATCCTCGGCTTCCGGAAACGCAGGTCGATCGTCGCCTGGTGGAGGGCGCGTCAGCTGAATTCGTCTCCATCGGATCTCGCCAGCAAGGAAAGTCTGTCGAGCGCGCCCTGAAGGATGAAGCTTGCCGCGGCCGAATCGATCCGTTCGGCCCGCTTGGCGCGCGAGACGTCCATTTCGAGCAGCGTCCGTTCAGCCGCAACCGTCGATAACCGCTCGTCCCAGTAGACAAAGGGCAGCGCCGTCTTCTGCTCCATGTTGCGCACGAAGGCGCGCGTCGCCTGCACCCGCGGACCCGCCGATCCGTCCATGTTCATCGGCAGGCCGATGACGAAGCCCGCGACCTTTTCCGCTGTCGCAAAATCCATGAGCGCCTGCGCATCGATGGTGAACTTGACGCGCCGGATCACCGGGCGGGGCGTAGCGAAACGCCGACCGAGATCGGACATCGAAAGCCCGATCGTCTTGGTGCCGAGATCGAGGCCGGCAATGGCCTGCCGCGGGGCAAGCGTCTCGGCCATTTCCTCGATCGTCAGCACCGTCATCGCCATTTCATCCCGTCAAAAGAAATTGAAGTCGCCGCCGCTTTTCTTTGCGGCCGCATGAGATATGTCCATAGAGCATGATGCCGAAAAGTGTGAGCGGTTTTCGGACGACATCATGCTCCAATTGTTTGATTGAGATGCGGATTCAGATTTTAGGCGGATCCGGCCTGAAATCATCCGGATCTTCCCGAACGGGCTTTTGCATCACGTAATAAAGGAGAGATTTCATGAAGATCACCTGGCTTGGCCATTCCGCCTTCCGCATCGAGACCGGAAAGGCGACGATCCTGCTCGATCCGTTCCTCAGTCACAACGCTTCCTTCTCCGGCCAGGATATCAAGGATGTCTCGTCAGGCGTCACCCATATCCTGCTGACGCATGGCCATGGCGACCATGTCGGCGATACCGTGGCGCTTGCCAAGGAAACCGGCGCCGTCGTTCTCGCCAATGCCGATCTTGCCGCCTGGCTCGGCTCCAAGGGTCTCGACAGGCTCGAGATGGGCAATACCGGCGGGACGATCGCGCTCGACAGTTTCTCGGCGACCTTCACCAATGCGCTGCACTCGTCTGCCCAGATCACCGAAGACGGCGTCTCGCATGCGCTCGGCAATGCCAACGGCCTGATGCTGCATTTCGAGGATGAGGCCTCGATCCTCGCCATGGGCGATACCGACATCTTCGCCGACATGGCGCTGATCAATGAATTGCACCAGCCCGATATCGGCCTCGTGCCGATCGGCGACCGCTTCACCATGGGCGGCGCCGTGGCGGCCCTTGCCTGCCGGCGCTATTTCAACTTCAAGACCGCGATCCCCTGCCATTACGGCACCTTCCCGATCATCGAGCAGACGGCCGATAAATTCGTTGCCGGCATGGAAGGATCGAAGACTGATGTGAAGGCGCTGAAGCCCGCTGCGAGCCTGTCGATCTGACGAAATCCCGTTGCACCGGGCGGGCATGGCCTTTATAGCGGGTAGGAAAAATCCCATCCGGAGAATGCCATGTCCGTCGATCTTGCCACCGTGAAGCGCGTCGCCCACCTTGCCCGTATTGCCGTCTCCGAAGACGAGGCAAATCGCATGGTCGGCGAGCTGAACGGCATCTTGGGCTTTGTCGAGCAGCTCTCCGAAGTCAATGTCGATGGCGTCGAAGCGATGACATCCGTCACGCCGATGGCGATGAAGAAGCGGACGGATGAAGTGACCGACGGCAGCAAGGCCGCCGATATCGTCGCCAATGCGCCCATCACCGATCACAATTTCTTCCTGGTGCCGAAAGTCGTCGAATAGCGCTTCAAGCCTCTTTCCGACCCCTGTTGCCATTTTCAGATCTGAAGCGAAAACATCATGAACGAACTCACCAGCCTGACCATTGCCGAAGCCCGCCGAAAGCTGCGCGCCAAGGAAATCACCGCACTCGAACTGACCGAGGCCTATATCTCGGCGATTGATGCCGCCAATGGTCATCTGAATGCCTATATAAAGGTGACGCCGGATCTCGCCCGCCTGATGGCGAAGAACTCCGACGATCGCATCGCTGCCGGCAAGGCCGGTGATCTCGAAGGCATTCCGCTCGGCATCAAGGACCTTTTTGCCACCGTCGGCGTGCATACCCAGGCCTGCAGCCACATCCTCGATGGTTTCGAGCCGCGTTATGAATCGACAGTCACGCAGAACCTCTGGGACGACGGCGCCGTCATGCTCGGCAAGCTGAACATGGATGAATTCGCCATGGGCTCGTCCAACGAGACCTCGCATTATGGCGCGGTGATCAATCCCTGGCGTGCTGCAGGGTCCAACCAGCAGCTCGTTCCCGGCGGCTCCTCCGGCGGCTCGGCCGCGGCCGTCGCCGCGCATCTTTGCGCCGGCGCCACCGCAACCGATACCGGCGGCTCGATCCGCCAGCCGGCCGCCTTCACCGGCACCGTCGGCATCAAGCCGACCTATGGACGCTGCTCGCGCTGGGGTACCGTCGCCTTCGCCTCCTCGCTCGACCAGGCAGGCCCGATCGCCCGCGACGTGCGCGATGCCGCAATCCTTCTGAAGTCGATGGCCAGCGTCGACGCCAAGGACACGACCTCGGTCGATCTGCCCGTGCCGGATTATGAGGCAGCGCTTGGCCAGTCGCTGAAGGGCATGAAGATCGGCATTCCCAGCGAATACCGTGTCGACGGCATGCCTGAGGAGATCGAGACCCTCTGGCGCCAGGGCATCGCCTGGCTGAAGGATGCCGGCGCCGAAATCGTCGACATCTCGCTGCCGCACACCAAATACGCGCTTCCGGCCTATTACATCGTCGCTCCGGCCGAGGCATCCTCGAATCTGGCGCGTTACGACGGCGTGCGCTACGGCCTGCGCGTCGACGGCAAGGATATCGTCGACATGTACGAGAAGACGCGCGCCGCCGGCTTCGGCAAGGAAGTCAAACGCCGCATCATGATCGGCACATATGTGCTGTCCGCCGGTTACTACGATGCCTATTACATCCGCGCCCAGAAGGTGCGCACGCTGATCAAGCGCGATTTCGAGATAGCCTTCGACGCCGGCGTCGACGCCATCCTGACGCCGGCGACCCCGTCGTCCGCCTTCGGCGTCGCCGATGAGAACCTCGCTTCCGACCCAGTGAAGATGTATCTGAACGACATCTTCACCGTCACGGTCAACATGGCGGGCCTTCCGGGCATCGCCGTGCCCGCCGGCCTCGACCAGAAGGGCCTGCCGCTTGGCCTGCAGCTGATCGGCAAGCCCTTCGACGAAGAAACCCTCTTCAAGACCGCTCACGTCATCGAGCAGGCAGCCGGCCGGTTCACGCCGGCCAAGTGGTGGTAACGGACCCAACGATCCGGCTCTTCTAGAGCATGAGTGCCGAATGCGAAAAGGTGCATCTTAAGAAGCGGTTGGCTGATCAGTAACGGGAATCAGGAGGGGCTTATGGCAAGCAATGATCTTGTGCGATTGATCGAAGCCGCCGATCGCCTTGCCGTTGGCGGCTTTGTCATGGGCGCGGAGTGGCAGGAGGTCCATGAAATCTGCCAGCGTCATGAAGGCGAACAGCCGTTCGACTGGGGTCACGCTCTCTGCCATCGCATCGAGGGCGACGACTGGAATGCCGAATATTGGTATCGCCGCGCAGGTAAGAGGCGCGGCAAGGGCACGATGGCCGAGGAATGGTCGGCGATGCGGACGCAACTTTCTTCAAAGGCTTGAGGCTGAGCCCTGACCGCGCCGGTTCGAGACGCGATCAGGATGGTTGAGAATTACCTGTTGTTCAGCTGCGACCTGACCAGCTTCAGCCCTCTTTCGGTGATCCGATAGGGCTGGCCGCTGGAGGACTTGATGGCTCTCAGCCGCTTCAGCCTGCGGAAGAGATCAAGGTCGACGCCGGGATAGAGCCAGCCGTCGCGGGTGAAGCAGCTGACTGCCTCGATCTTCCTATCGTCGGCGCGGGAAATTTCGATGCGGCCGCCTTGGGCCATGAGGTGCAGGATGCGCTGCTCCGTGCGGGAAATGTCCATGTGTTGAGATCCGGTATCGCGCCCGATAGGGCGCACAAAAACGTTCTGGCGCTCTTTCGAACGTCAGGGCTTCGTTTTTTCGGGCCCATGCGCGCAAGCGGACTTGCTGGCAGGGCCTTTACCGGGTCTGTGACAGGCTCAACATAAAGAGCTTTTTATTTCGCGCGGAAAAGGCGGTCAAGACCGTGCTTGCCGATCAAACCGGTCGAAAACCGCAGTTTCCAGCCATCATCCTGCTGGGGGCACTGGTAAATTCCCCGACTCAATGGTCTAGTTGCGGGGTAACGCGGAGGTGTCGTTGATCCACATTCGCAATGCCCGCGATGACGAAGCGGAGCTGTTGAGCGAGATCGGGCTGAGGGCCTGGCAAAAGGCGATGGCGTCGATCGGCGAATCGGACGCGATGATCGATGCAGCCCGGAACGCCTTTCGCAACTTCGTGGAAAACGACTGGCTGACCATCACCGTCGTCGAGCAGAACGGCCAGGTCGCAGGCTGGGCGGCGCGCGAGGGGTTGGATGAAACCATCTCGGATTTCTGGATCGATCCCGCCTTCATCCGCCAGGGCCTGGGTTCGGCCCTTCTTGAGCGCATCGAAAAGGAGATCGCAGACCGAGGCTTCGAGAAGGCGGCGATGCAGACCCATTCCGGCAACAACGAGGCGATCGGCTTCTTCCGCAAGCACGGCTACAGCATCCACTGGCTCTCTGTTGCCTATAATCCGAAGCTCGACCGCGACGTGCCCTCAGTCGGGCTGACGAAATCGCTGGTTTCGGACGGGCAGGGTGGATACTGGCAGGAATTCTGACGCTTCAAAGATCCTGGAGAAGAAAAACGCGCCATTCCGGCACGAAGATCAGCACCGCGGCCAATGCGCCGTGCAGGATCAGGATCGCCGCCAGGATTGACCGGAACGGCTCCTTTCTCGTCTTGTGCCGCAGCAATTGCTGTGCCGCCATCGCGCCGAGGCTGCCGCCGATGAGCGCAAGCGTCAGGAGCGTGCGCTCGCTGATCCGCCATCTGCCATCGCGCGCCGCCTGCTTGTCGAGGAAATAAATCGAGAAGACGAGGAGGTTCAGCGCCAGAAACGGTGCGGCCCATTTGGTGATATCGATTATCGTCATGCGACAACTCTATCGTGCCTCGGTTAACCCATGGCAAATGTCGCCGCCGGCCGTCAAACCGCGCTGCACGCCATGGCGAAAGCCTTGCACCGGCACGCCATTTCCTTTACCTCACCAGTGGAAAAGAACAGCCTGCAAAGAGTATCAGATGACCCTTGTCGACGTCCGCACGCCTGATCCGAAACGCTTCATCCCCGGCGCCACCGGCGACTGGGAAGTCATCGTCGGCATGGAAGTCCATGCCCAGGTGCTGTCCAATTCGAAGCTCTTCTCCGGCGCCTCTACAGAATTCGGAAAGCCGCAGAATTCGAACGTCTCGCTGGTCGATGCCGCCATGCCCGGCATGCTGCCGGTTATCAACGAGGAATGCGTCAGGCAGGCCGTGCGCACCGGTCTCGGCCTCAAGGCTCAGATCAACAAGCGCTCGGTCTTCGACCGCAAGAACTATTTCTATCCCGACCTGCCGCAGGGCTATCAGATCTCGCAGTACAAGGATCCGATCGTCGGCGAGGGCAAGATCGTCATTTCGCTGGGGCCGGACCGCCAGGGCCAGTTCGAGGACATCGAGATCGGCATCGAGCGCCTGCACCTGGAGCAGGATGCCGGCAAGTCGCTGCATGACCAGCATGCCACCATGTCCTATGTCGATCTGAACCGCTCCGGCGTCGCGCTGATGGAGATCGTCTCCAAGCCCGACATGCGCTCGTCCGACGAAGCCAAGGCCTATATGACCAAGCTGCGTTCGATCGTGCGCTATCTCGGCACCTGCGACGGCAACATGGACGAAGGCTCGATGCGCGCCGACGTCAATGTCTCCGTCCGCCGTCCGGGCGAAGGTTTCGGTACCCGCTGCGAGATCAAGAACGTCAACTCCATCCGCTTCATCGGTCAGGCGATCGAATATGAAGCCCGCCGCCAGATCGGCATTCTGGAAGATGGCGGCACGATCGAGCAGGAGACGCGGTTGTTCGACCCGAACAAGGGCGAGACGCGTTCGATGCGCTCCAAGGAGGATGCGCACGACTATCGTTATTTCCCCGATCCGGACCTGCTGCCGCTCGAATTCGACGATGCCTTCGTCCAGGCGCTCGCAGTCGATCTGCCGGAACTGCCTGACGACAAGAAGGAGCGCTTCGTGCGCGAACTCGGCCTGTCGATCTACGACGCCTCGGTGCTCGTCTCCGAAAAGGCGATCGCCGATTATTTCGAGGCCGTGGCCGCGGGCCGCGACGGCAAGACGGCGGCAAACTGGGTGATCAACGACCTGCTCGGCGCGCTGAACCGCACCGGCAAGGATATCGAGCAGACGCCGGTTTCGCCCGCCCAGCTCGGCGCCATCATCGATCTGATCAAGGCTGGCACCATCTCCGGCAAGATCGCCAAGGATCTTTTCGAGATTGTGCTGACCGAGGGCGGCGATCCCGCCGAGATCGTCGAAGCGCGCGGCATGAAGCAGGTGACCGATACCGGCGCCATCGAGAAGGCCGTGGACGAGATCATCGCCGCCAATCCCGATCAGGTGGAAAAGGTCAAGGCGAAGCCGACCATGGCGGCATGGTTCGTCGGCCAGGTGATGAAGGCGACCGGCGGCAAGGCCAATCCGCAGACCGTCCAGGCGCTCGTCAAGGCGAAGCTCGGCATCGAGGAATAAGCGGTGTATTTCGTCCGCACCGCCGGCGAGCGCGACCTGGAGCAGGTCCGCGCCCTGCTGGTGGAAAGTTTTCACGCCACCTATGACAGCCTCCATGGCAAAGCCAGGGTGGATGAGCTCACTGCCCAGCTGTTTTCGCCGGCAGCGCTGAAAACGCGCCTCGTGCGCAAGGATGCCGAATTCCTCGTTGCCGACGACGGCCGCAAGATCGGCGGCATGGGGTATGCGGCGATGTCGCAGGAGCTGACGAAGACGGTCATGCTGCATCTCCTCTATGTCGCTCCGGCGCTGCAGCGCCAGGGCATCGGCCGCGATCTCTTCGCCGAGCTCGAAACCTGCTTTCCCGATGCGGAGATCATGCGCCTCGAAGTCGAGCCGCAGAATGCAGCGGCAATCGCCTTTTATCAGGCGCATGGCTTCATCGAAGTCGGCCGCAACGAAAATAGCGCCCCCGGGCAATCCGGCATTCCGGCGTTGATCCTCGAAAAACCGCTCGAAGGGCATTGAGGCGTGGACGTCGAATTGCCCGCCATTCGCATTCGCCAGGCGCGCAGGGAGGATTTGCCCGCCCTCGTGTCAATATTTGCCGCCGACGCCGTCGGCGGTCATGGCGACACGACCGATCCAGTGGCCTTTGCCGATTATTTCAGGGCCTTCGCAGCGATCGAGGCTTCGCCCGACCAGGTGCTTTATGTCGCGGAGAGCGGCGGCGAAGTCGTCGGCACGTTTCAGACGATGGTCACGACCACGCTGACCGGCCGCGGTTCCTCGGCGATGATCATCGAGGCGGTGCAGACGCGGGCCGACATGCGCGGGCAGGGTATCGGCGCCGGGATGATCGAGTTCGCCATTGCCGAGGCAAAAGGCCGCGGGATCAAGCGGGTAGCTTTGACCTCGAATGCGATCCGCAAGGATGCGCATCGTTTCTATGAAAGACTGGGCTTCAAGCCCTCGCATCTCGGCTTCAAGATGGCTTTGAAATGACCCGTAGCTGTGGTGGAATCGCTGGACAATTCGGCTTGGCGACGGCATAAGCGAGGAAACGAATTCTGGTTTGGCTCGCATCTGGCGGGCACAAGGAAAAGACATGTGGAATCTTCTGGTTCAGACCTTTACCTGGTGGAACGGTCAGACGATGGGCACGCGTTTCGCGACCTGGCGTTTTGGCAAGCGCGTCGGCGAGGATGAATTCGGCAACGTCTACTACGAAGGCGGCATGTCCTCCTACGGTCTGCCGAAGCGTTGGGTGATCTACAAGGGCTATGCCGAAGCCTCCGCCATTCCGCCGGGTTGGCATGGCTGGATGCATCATCGCACCGATGTTCCCCCGTCCAAGGAAAACTACGTCGCCAAGGATTGGCAGAAGCCGCACCGGCCCAACCATACCGGTTCGCCGCAGGCCTATCGTCCGCCGGGCTCTATCGCCGTTCCGGGCGAACGTCCGCGCGTCACCGGCGATTACGACGCCTGGACGCCGGGCAACTGAGACGGCTCGACCGGGCGATCCCAAGACCCGGCTTTTGGCCACAATTGACCTTTACCCGCAGGTTGACCGCGCTTGACCGCGGCCTTGAACTGAAAATGTCTGGAGACGGGTACATATGAAGCTCTTCACGCGGAACATGGTCCTGCGTGCCGCCGGATCGCTGCTGGCGCTCTCGGCCCTGCTTCCGCCGGTTGCGGCACATGCCGCACGCATTGAAAACCCGGTAGCCGTCTTCTCCGGCCTCGACAAGATCACCGGCCGCATCACCACCTTCGACGTCTACGTCAACGAGACCGTCCAGTTCGGCGCGCTGCAGGTGACGCCGAAGGCCTGTTACTCGCGCGACCAGGCCGAAGCGCAGAAAATCGACGGTTTCGTCGAGGTCGACGAGATCACACTCGACCGCAAGATCCGCCGCATCTTCACCGGCTGGATGTTCGCCGCCAGCCCAGGCCTCAACGCCGTCGAGCACCCGATCTACGACGTCTGGCTGAAGGACTGCAAGGCACGCTCGGATGTCCCGGCGCCTGACAACGCCAAGGCGACGGCGCGCTGACGCGTGTCGCCGGCGGTGATCTTAGCCCTAGCGGCGCCTATGCCGTGGGCGTCTTGTTCCTGTTGAAAAGACCTTTGGCGAAGCGGAGCACGGCGCCGGCCACGACGACGACAAGGATGCCGGCCTTTTTGAAGAAGGCAAGGGCAAGCGCCAGCAAACCGACTTTCGCGGCAATCTTGGCGCCGGCGCCTGCGGCGATCATTCCCGCCATCCCATAGGCCGCGATTTTGTCGCCTTCGACATAGTCGGTATAGGCCATTCCCTTGTCGAACTGCACGAGCTTCGTGACCGTCGGAATGACCTCCTCGATCTCCTTCAACTGTCCGAGTCCGGCAACGAAGTCCAATTGAAAGACACCCTCGCGACCGAACACGCGCACGGAATAATTCAGCGTGTGCTCAGCTTGCGTGTCGTTGCCGAATACCAGATCGCGCGCCCAGTGCATTGCATGCGCAGGCTTGTCATAACGCGGCGCCGACGCCCAGCCGACAAGGGTGATCTTCGGGAAACCTTGCTTTTCGCGCTCGGGATTCTTGTCCCTGATCGAATCTTTGATGTTTTGCAGCAGTTCGTCGTAATTCGTCGTGGCGGCATCGCTGTCTGAAACATAGCCGTCCGCGCTGTATTCCACGATTGATCCCCAGGAGTCCGGGTCGGTCGGCGCATATTTCGCCGGGAAGATCATCCCCAGCATTCCATCAGCCGCCGCTGGAGGGTTTCCCCAGATATCGACAAGCACGGTCTTAGTGTCGGCCGGGCTGAGATAGTAGAAGTCAGCGGGCACATTCAGCGTCGCCTTGGCGTCGGGCAGCTTGATCACACCTTGCTGAAAATCGAGCTTCTCCAGTAATGGTTTTTCCGCGTCGGAAAAATCGGTTCTGCCAGGGAACATGTCCTGATAGGGGCGTGCCTCGGCCTGACCTGTTAACAAGGCGAGAAGAATCGCCGCCGCAAAATATCGTCTCAGAATTCTATCCCCCATTGCATTCTCCGAAACCTATTCAAATTGGCTGGAAAATCAACGCAGGGATGAAACGCTCGCTTAAAACTTCAGGTGTGGCGATTCCATCGCGGCTTCAAGCAGCACGCCATAATCGGCCTTCGCAACATCGATTGCGCCGAACGTCTTCAGGTGTTCGGTGGTGAACTGTGTATCGAGCAGCGTGAAGCCTCTTTCCCGCAGTCGCTCGACCAGATGCACGAGGCAGATCTTCGAGGCGTCCGTCCGGCGTGAAAACATGCTTTCGCCGAAGAAGGCCGAACCGAGCGAGACGCCGTAGAGACCGCCGACGAGTTTGTCACCGTCCCAGGCTTCGACGGTATGGGCATGGCCCATGTCGAAGAGCGTCGCGTAAAGGGACCTGATCGTCTTGTTGATCCAGGTGCTCGGGCGACCGGATGTCTCCTCCGCGCAGGCCGCGATCACCTGATCGAAAGCGTGATCGAAACGGATCTCGAAGGGTTTCCTGCGCACCGTCTTGGCAAGGCTCTTCGACAGGTGGAAATGGTCGAGCGGCAGCACGCCGCGCAATTCCGGCTCGACCCAGAAAATCTCCGGGTCGTCGGCGGATTCAGCCATCGGGAAAAGGCCGATGGAGTAGGCGCGCAGGAGAATTTCAGGGGTAATGCCTGGTGACTTCCTGCGCGATCCTGCCATTCCTGCCCTATGCCGCCGGTTCGTTGGCGAGGTAGTGTTCCAGCCAGTGGATGTCATAGTCGCCGTTGGCGATATCCTGGTTGGAGACGAGATCCTGGAACAGCGGCAGCGTCGTATTGATGCCGTCGACGACGAATTCGTCGAGCGCCCGGCGCAGCCGCATCATGCATTCGACGCGGGTACGGCCGTGCACGATCAGCTTGCCGATGAGGCTGTCGTAATAGGGCGGGATCTTGTAGCCCTGATAGGCGCCGGAATCGATGCGCACGCCGAGACCACCCGGCGCGTGGAAATGCGTGATCGTGCCGGGCGAGGGCACGAAAGTGCGCGGGTGCTCGGCATTGATGCGGCATTCGATGGCATGACCGGAAAAATGCACTTCATCCTGCGTCACCGAGAGACCGCCGCCGGAGGCGACGCGGATCTGCTCGTGCACCAGGTCGATGCCAGTGATAGCTTCCGTGATTGGATGCTCCACCTGCAGGCGGGTGTTCATTTCGATGAAATAGAACTCGCCGTTTTCGTAGAGGAATTCGATCGTGCCGGCGCCGCGATATTTCAGTTTCTTCATGGCGTCGGCGCAGACCTGGCCGATCTTCATGCGCTGCTCGACGTTGAGCGCCGGCGAATTCGCCTCTTCCCAGACCTTCTGGTGGCGGCGCTGCAGCGAGCAGTCGCGCTCGCCGAGATGGATGGCATTGCCTTCGCCGTCGCCGAACACCTGAATTTCGATGTGGCGCGGCTTGCCGAGATATTTTTCCATATAGACGGCATCGTTGCCGAAGGCAGCTGCCGCTTCGGTGCGCGCCGTCGACCAGGCCTCGATCAGGTCAGCCTCGCTCTTGGCGACCTTCATGCCGCGTCCGCCGCCTCCGGCCGTCGCCTTGATCAGCACGGGATAGCCGATTTCGGCGGCCGTCTTCAGCGCGTCCTCTTCGGTCTTTACTTCGCCGTCCGAGCCCGGAACGACGGGAATGCCGAGTTCCAGCGCCGTCGTCTTGGCGGTGATCTTGTCACCCATGATGCGGATATGGTCCGCCGTCGGCCCGATAAAGGTGATCCCGTGGGCTTCGAGAATATCGGCGAACTTGGCATTCTCCGACAGAAAGCCGTAGCCAGGATGCACCGCATCGGCGCCGGTGATCTCACAGGCGGCGACAATCTGGTGGATATTGAGATAGCTCTCGCGCGAGGAGGGCGGGCCGATGCACACACTTTCGTCGGCAAGGCGCACATGCATGGCATCGGCGTCGGCGGTGGAATGAACCACGACGCAGGCGATGCCGAGTTCCTTGCAGGCCCGGAGCACGCGAAGGGCGATTTCCCCGCGATTGGCGATGAGGATTTTCGAAATCATGGGCATGGGCCTATTCGATGACGACGAGGGCTTGGCCGTATTCGACGGGATGTCCGTCATCGACGAGGATCTCGGTCACCTTGCCGGACTTCGGCGAAGGGATCTGGTTCATCGTCTTCATCGCTTCGATGATGATCAGCGTCTGGCCTTCCTTGACGGTGGCGCCGACTTCGATGAACGGGCGCGCGCCCGGTGCCGGAGCCATGTAGACGGTGCCGACCATCGGTGCGCTGACTGTATTGGCGGGGTTGCGGGCGGGCGCTGCAGCCGGTGCAGCGCCTGCTGCTGCCGGAGCGGCGGCTGCGGGTGCGGCATAGGCAGGCGCCGCGATCGGCGCCTGGACATATTGCGGGGTGCCGGCGCGCGAAACGCGGATGCGCAGATCGTCCTGCTCGACCTCGATCTCGGTCAGATCGGTCTCGTTGAGGATATTGGCGAGATCGCGGATCAGTGCCTGATCGATACCCGATTTCTTTTCAACCATGGTGTTGCCCTGTCTTTTTCTTATGCCGTGATGTTCTTCAGCGCCTGGAGCGCCAGGATGTAGCTGTAAGGCCCGAAACCGCAGATCACGCCCTTGCATGCCGGCGCGATCATCGATTTGTGGCGGAATTCTTCCCGTGCATGGACATTGGATATGTGGAGCTCGATGACGGGAATGGAAATAGCGCGGATCGCATCATGCAGCGCAACCGATGTATGCGTATAGGCGCCCGCATTGATGGCAACGCCGGCGGCTTTCTCGTCGGCCTCATGGAACCAGTCGACGAGCGTACCTTCGTGGTTGCTCTGGCGGAAATCGATGTCGAAGCCCAGTTCGCGGCCGGCGGCTCTGCAGTCCGCCTCAATGTCCTTCAGCGTCTTGCCGCCGTAAATGCCGGGCTCTCGTTTGCCCAGCATGTTCAGGTTGGGGCCGTTCAGGACAAAAATCGTTTGCGTCATCGAATGTTCCGTAAAATGTACGACGGCAACCTATAGACTCCGCGAAGGCTGAATGAAAGCCCTTACGGATTGGCCAGCAGGAATCGCGCCACATTTGTCCACATGGTTGAAACGCTTCGATTTTGGCGATTTGATGGGCAGCCGTCCGGCGGCTGACGTGCTCAGCAGGCGGTCTTGCCGCAACTGCGCATGTTCTTGACCTTGGCTTCGAGATCGTTGAGCCCAACGGCGCCCGGCACCAGTTCGGTGCCGATCACATAGGAGGGCGTGCCGCTGATGCCGAGACTGGAGGCGAGCTGGTAGGTCGCCTGGACGATGCCGTCATTCGGGTTCTTTGCCATCTCGGTGCGGATCTTGTCCTCGCTGACGCCGAGCGAAGCGGCAACGGCGATCGCCGTTTCGTCCGAAGCGCGGCCTTCGCTGCCGAGCAGGGCGACATGGAAATCGGCATATTTTTCAGGCGCCAGCTTGCGGAAGGCGTCGGCCACCTTGTGGGCGGCGACCGAATCCGGCCCGAGAATCGGAAACTCCTTGAGCACGAAGCGGACGTTCTTGTCCTTCTTCAGCATTGCCTGCATGTCGGGAAGCGCGTGACGGCAGTAGCTGCAATTGTAATCGAAGAATTCGACGACGGTGACATCGCCCTTGGGATTGCCGAGCGTGACGTCGTTCTTCGAATCGAAGATGTCGGTGGTGTTCTCTTCGATCGCCATATTGGCCTTCACCAGCCGCTGGGCTTCCTGCTTCTTCTGCAGCGCATCCTGGACATCGAGCATGATCTCGGGATTTTCGATCAGATATTGCTTGATGAATTCACCGAACTCCTTCTTCTGCTGGTCGTCGAGCGCTGCCGCCGGAAAGGGAAGGGCGATCGATGCGGCAAGCGCCAGTGCGGTGAAGGTTTTCGGAAGAAAGGCCATGATATCCTCGTCAACGGCGATGGGGTCGTCTCCTGAGCGAGAAGACCGTCGCCGGGTTAATGGACTTGAATGCGTCGCGTCAAGGTACGGCGCGTTGCGTTCCGCTCAAACAGGAATTTTCACGCCCGCGCGGCCCTCGCGGGATTGTGATGAGCCGATTAATGCGGCAATTGTCGGGCCATCATTGCAGAAGCCGAGCGAGAAGCGATCTTGTTTTCCATATCGAAACGCAGCGAAGTCGAGCCTTTCCATGCCATGGACGTGCTGGCGGAGGCGACGAAACGGCGCGCAGCCGGCCATCCCGTGATTTCGATGGCGGTCGGTCAGCCCTCGCATCCGGCTCCCCAGGCAGCCCTGGAAGCAGCGCGCGCAGCCCTTGCCGAGGGCCGGATCGGTTATACCGATGCACTGGGGACGGCGCGGTTGAAATCGGCACTTGCCCAGCATTACCGGGATCGCCACGGCCTGGAAATCGATCCCATGCGGATCGCCATCACCACCGGTTCCTCGGCCGGCTTCAATCTCGCCTTCCTGTCGCTCTTCGATGCCGGCGATGCGGTGGCGATCGCAAGACCTGGTTATCCCGCCTATCGCAATATCCTCGGTGCGCTGGGTCTGCAGGTCGCCGAGGTGCCGGTAACCGCCGAGACCCATTTCACACTCACCCCTGAGAGCCTCGAGGCAGTGCAGAAGCAAAGCGGCGTGAGGCTGAAGGGCGTGCTGCTGGCAAGCCCCGCCAACCCGACCGGCACGGTGACCGGCCGCGATGGGCTGAAGGCGCTTGCAGAGTATTGCGCGGCCCATTCCATCGCCTTCATCTCCGACGAAATCTACCACGGGCTCACCTTCGCCGGCGAGGAGGCGAGCGCGCTGGAGCTGACCGACGAGGCGATCGTCATCAACTCCTTCTCCAAATATTATTGCATGACCGGCTGGCGAATCGGCTGGATGGTGCTGCCCGAACGGCTGGTGCGGCCGATCGAGCGGGTGGCGCAGAGCCTCTATATCTCCCCGCCCGAACTCTCCCAGATCGCCGCGGTAGCCGCGCTCGGTGCAGCCGAAGAGCTTGACAAAGTCAAAGCGAGTTATGCCGCCAACCGTGACCTGCTGCTAGACCGCCTGCCCAAGATAGGCCTTGCGCCGGCTTCGCCGATGGACGGCGCCTTTTACGCATATGTCGATGTCTCGCGCTTCACCAATGACAGCATGGGTTTTGCCAAACGCATGCTCGCCGAAATCAACGTCGCCGCAACCCCCGGCATGGACTTCGATCCGCTGGAGGGACACCGAACCCTCCGCCTATCTTATGCAGGCTCGCAAGCGGAGATCGCCGAGGCGGTGGAGCGAATCGCTGGCTGGTTGAAATAGGGCGCGCGGCTGCCAGCGAAGGCTCATCTACTTTGCTCCTTGTCTTGGATCGTAAGATCTAAAACACACTGGGGAGTTTTCTCATCGTCTCAGGTATTGTGCCCGTGCCAGTGTTTGAGCTTAAGAGGCAGCGATTGAGCGTGCGACCCTACACCTTGATCTCTTGGTCCGTTGTTTCCTTCTTTGTGATCGTCATTCTGGCCTCGCTGCCCACAGCGAGAGGACGTCAATGGACTTCAGCATTGCCCTCGCAATATAAAATAAATCAGCGGCAGGCCTACGGTTCGACGGGGCTGCCAAATGGTGCCGGAACCCGCGGCGCAGTGATTTATCAGTTGTCTTGGGGGCAAACTCAAGAAATCCGACGTAATGGCATCGCAGCACTTCCCGCCGGTCTGCAAGGGCCCGACGGATTGAAGTATGGGGACTGGGCAAATACGCCAGTGCCCAAAGATATATTCGAGCGGTATATTTTGAACACCGCTCCTCCTCCAGTTGGACTGAATTGCAGCCATGGCACTTGGGAGAAGGAGTGGCGCGCTAACGCGCAGAAGGCGGGCAATTACTATTCGACCAATGGAAAGGCTTTGATCCTATTGCAGGCCTCTGAATTGCAAGACAATCCAATGTTTCTGGCAGCCGTGGGATATTTTTATAACCCCTAAATTACAGCCAGGAAGCTAATCCTGGGCGATTGGGCTGACAGGCGTCATCGCCTAGCTGCGGGATGAAAACAGCGAAGCAAGCGTCGAAGACGGCTTGTTGTTCAGCCGCGGCACGACCACGAGCTGCCTGATGTCGCCGCGCTTGTAGGCCGCGAGGAAGCGCTTGTAGTCCTTGAAGGAGACGCAGCCGTTAGAATCGCCGTTCTTGCCGAGCATGTAGGTGTGGGCAAGCAGGCCGACACGGTCATAGATGGCGTCCGAGCCCTCGAGCGGCGTCAGGCGCAACGCCTCGACACCGTGGAAAAGGCTTTCGCGCATGGTGAGGGCATAAGTGTGCGGCGGCGTCGGCCCGCGCATCTTCTTGTCGACATAACGCGGGTTGTCGCGCATCTTGCCGAGACCGGAATGAGCTTCCAGCCTCTCGCCGTTCGGCAGATAGACCGTGCTGTTTTGGATGTCGTAGATGGCGACGCCAGCGCGCAGCTTCGGCGAGAAGACCGGCTTGTCATAGCGCGGTATTGCATCGTCCTGGTCGTCCTCGATCGGCGAGTTGGGCTGGGCATAGGCAAGGGCAGGCTCGCCGGCGCGTTGCGAACCCTTGGCGGCCGGCGCCGGCTTGCCGATAAGGCCGTCGGGACGCGCCATCGGCAGCGGTACGGAACCGGCATCCGGCGCCAGAACGAGATCGAAAGGCTGTTGGTCTTCGGCCGCGGCAATTTCTACCGGCGCAGATTTTTCCTGCGGCAGTGACGCCGTCTTGAGGGCGGGCGCGGGCGGCTCGACCGGGGCCGGCGCAATCTGCTGCGGTCCGGCGTCGGCAAGCGCCAACAGGGCAGGGAGTTCGGCTGCGGCAACGGCCTCCTTCGAGGGAACGATGATCCGGTCGCCGTCGTCTTCTTCTACACTCTCCGCCGAGGCAACCTCGACGGCCGGCGGCGTGACCACATCATCCTTGCGGAATTTGGCGCTGTCGGAAATCGCGGCAACCACAGGCTGCTCGGCAGCCATGACAAGCCGATTGTATTTTGTAAGCGCCGCCACTGCCGTTGCGGCAGCATTGGTCTTCTGCGCATGCGATTGGACGAGGTCGGGCGTTAGGGCGACGAAGGGCTTGGCGTCGAAGGCCGCCAGCCGATCGGCTTTGCCGACATGGATCAGTCGCTCATGCATCGCCGGCCTGGGCTTCGGCGCCGCTGCGACCTGCGTGAATCTGTCGGGCGGAGAAATGGGCGATCCGATCGAATGCATCGTCGCCAAGGTCGCGATCAGCCATGTGGAGGTCAGAAATCCGGCGCCGACGACGCCGTAAAGAAAGCCACGAGATCTGCGCAAACGAAAAGCAGATCTGCCAAGAGGGGTGACGTCATCGAACGTCCCGACCGCAAACGCCATACTGAACTCGTCTTTCAAACTCGCTACGCAGGCCGGCGGCACTGACTGACTACACTTCGCCGGGGCCGGTAATGGCGCAAATGGGCCGAATTTAGACCACCCGCGACATCCGACTGTTTCGCAAGGATGACGAATTATGGTTTCTAATTTATTTACGCGGCGTTGCGCTTTCTGACGACGTCTCAAAAAGAGATGCGTGGGATCTTTCAGACGCGTTCCATCACATAACTTCCCGGCGCTTCCTCGATCGCGTTCAGCGCATCGCCGCCCGGTTTGCGCGCCGCAACGCGCCTGCCATCATGGGTCTCGATCCAGGCCCGCCAATGCGGCCACCATGATCCCGGCGTCTCGGTCGCCTGCTCGATCCAGGTTTCATATTCGCCCTTGGCCGGGCCGCCCGTCCAGAATTGATACTTCTTCTTGTCTGGCGGGTTGACCACGCCGGCGATATGTCCCGAGCCGGTGACAACGAATTCGACCTTGCCGCCGAAAAACTGGCTGCCGACGAAGACGGATTTGGCAGGGGCGATGTGGTCCTCGCGGGTGGCGAGATTATAGATCGGAATTTTCACGTCCTTCAGCGACACCGGCTTGCCGTCGAGGATCATCTCGTTGCGCGTCAGCGCGTTCCTCAGATAGCAGTTGCGCAGGTAGAAGGCATGGTTTGCCGCCGCCATGCGGGTCGAATCGGCGTTCCAGAACAACAGGTCGAAGGGCAAGGGATCCTGGCCCTTGAGGTAGCTGTTGACGAAATAAGGCCAGATCAGCTCGGAAGCGCGCAGCATGTTGAAGGCCATCGACATCTTCGAGCCGTCGAGATAGCCGGTTGCCTGCATATGCTCTTCGAGCGCTGCAAGCTGCTCCTCGTCGACGAAGACCTTGAGATCGCCGGCATGGGTGAAATCGACCTGGGTGGTGAAGAGTGTCGCTGTTTTGATGCGCTTGTTCTTCTCCTTGGCGTGCAGCGCCAGCGTTGCCGCCAAGAGTGTACCGCCGACGCAGTAGCCGACGGCATTGACGTCCTTTTCGCCGGTCGCCTTCTCGATCGTCTCGAGCGCGAAATCGATGCCCTCGCGGGCATAGGCCGCCCAGTCCTTCTCGGCATGGCGCGCATCCGGGTTGACCCAGGAAATGACGAAGACGGTCTGACCTTGATCGACGCACCATTTTATGAAGGATTTCTGCGGGTTGAGGTCGAGAATATAGAATTTGTTGATCCAGGGCGGGCAGATCAGCAGCGGCCGCTTCAGCACGGTTTCGGTCGAAGCCTCATATTGGATGATCTGGCAGATGTCGTTCTGGGCGATCACCTTGCCCGGCGTCAGCGCCATGTCGCGGCCGACGGCGAATTTCGTCATGTCGGTCTGGCGAAGGCGAAGATCGCCCTTTCCGGCAGCGATATCCTCGGCCAGCATCTTCATCCCGCGCACCAGGTTTTCGCCGCTGGTGGCGATCGTCTCGCGGTAGAGTTGCGGATTGGTGGCGACAAAATTGCTCGGCGAAAGTGCTGCCGTGATCTGCTTCACATAGAAGCCGGCCTTGTGCTTGGTGTGCTCGTCGAGGCCGTCGGTCTCCGACACCAGCTTCTCAGCCCAGTCGGTGGTGACGAAATAGACCTGGCGGAGAAAATCGAAGAAAGGGTTCTTCTGCCAGTCTTCGTCGGAGAAGCGCTTGTCCTTCCGGGTGTCCGGTTCCGGAGGCGAGGGCTCGCCCTGCATGCCGCGCGTGCCTTGCATGCGCTGCATCGAGCGCATCCAGATGCCGAAGAACGAGGACATCAGCTGCGTCTGCGCCTCGAAGGTGCGGCGGGGATCGGCAATCCAGTATTCGGTGACCTTGGAAAGCGTCTTGACCATGTCGGTCATCGGGTCGACGACCGTTTCGCTGATCTCGCCGCGTTCGCGCGGCGCAAGCCAGGCCGAGGCCGCCTGGCCGAGATTTTCGAGCGCCCGGGCGAAATTCATCGCCATCGCCTCGGGATCCTTCAACAGATAGGGATCGAGATCGGTTGCGTCGAAACCGGCCTTGCCGCCATTCTTCTGGCCGCCATTCTCCTGCTTGCTGTCGGTCACCATTTCCTCCGGCGGCAGCACTCTTTTTATCCAATCGTTGTACATCGTGATTGAACGAGAAAACAAGTTCCACCCGCGCAGGCTCATGCTATTGCTTTGTCGCTGCGACAAATTTAACAGTCGACGCAGTCAGAACTGGATTTTGAGGCATGACGAAGAACGGCATTCGGCACATCGCAACCTTCAACCGCACCGCATTGATCTGCGCCGCGGTGGCGATGACCCTGGCCGGATGCAATCTGACGGCCGAGGAGAAGGCCGCAGCCGCCGCCAAGCGAGCGGCGCCGACCGCCGTCGTCATGCCGGCCACCAAGGGCGATGCGGTCGAAGGCGGCCTGGCGAAGTCGCCGGACGGCTATCCGAATTTTGGCGCGCCGCTGACGGCCGCCAACGTCCAGATGAGCGACGAGCAGGCAGCCGAACTGCAGCATCAACTGACCGCACTTGCCGCCCGGCGCAAGGCCGGCACGATCTCGGAAGCCGAATATCAGGCCAAGGCCGCTGAAATGCGCCGCCTCGCCGCCGAGCACGGCGCTGATACGCTCTCCGAAATCTCCAAATAGACCTTGCCTTTCAGGCAATTTGGACGCAAAGCCTTCCGGATGGATCGGAAGACAAGATTTTCCCGATAATGCGCTTTACGCGGCTTTTCCGTCAAAGATTTGCCGCGTGTCTTGGGTCTGATGAATACGGCGTTGCGATTCTGAAGTTCGTGTCGCAGCCGCCGGGAGACGGAACGAACTTCGACTGCGGCGCGAAAGCCGCCTTTCCATGGGGAATGAAATGGAAGAGTTTCACAAAGTCCGGCGTTTGCCGCCTTATGTTTTCGAACAGGTAAACCGTTTGAAGGCAAGCGCGCGAGCGGGCGGCGCCGATATCATCGATCTCGGCATGGGAAACCCCGACCTTCCCACTCCCCAGTCGATCGTCGACAAGCTTTGCGAGGTCGTGCAGGATCCGCGCACCCACCGTTACTCGTCCTCCAAGGGCATTCCGGGGCTGCGCCGCGCCCAGGCCGCCTATTATGCCCGCCGTTTCGGCGTCAAGCTCAACCCGGATACCCAGGTGGTCGCCACCTTGGGCTCCAAGGAAGGCTTCGCCAACATGGCGCAGGCGATCACCGCGCCCGGCGACGTCATCCTCTGCCCGAACCCGACCTATCCGATCCACGCCTTCGGCTTCCTGATGGCGGGCGGCGTGATCCGCTCCATGTCGGTGGAGCCGGATGAGAGCTTTTTCCCGCCGCTTGAGCGCGCGGTCCGGCATTCGATCCCGAAGCCCCTGGCGCTGATCCTCAATTACCCCTCGAATCCCACGGCCCTCGTCGCGACACTCGATTTCTACAAGGACGTCATCGCCTTCGCCAAGAAGCATGACATCATCGTGCTTTCCGACCTTGCCTATTCGGAGATCTATTTCGACGGCGCTCCGCCGCCGTCGGTTCTCGAAGTGCCGGGTGCAATCGATGTGACGGTCGAGTTCACCTCGATGTCGAAGACGTTCTCCATGCCCGGCTGGCGCATGGGCTTTGCCGTCGGCAACGAGCGACTGATTGCGGCACTCACCCGCGTCAAGTCCTACCTCGACTACGGCGCCTTCACGCCGATCCAGGTGGCGGCGACGCATGCGCTGAACGGCGACGGCTCCGACATTGCGGAAGTCCGCAACGTCTACAAGCGCCGCCGCGACGTCATGGTCGAAAGCTTCGGCAAGGCCGGTTTCGACGTGCCGCCGCCGGCTGCCACCATGTTCGCCTGGGCGAAGATCCCGGAAAAGTTCCGTCATCTCGGTTCGCTTGAGTTTTCCAAGCTGCTGGTCGAGAAGGCCGACGTCGCCGTTGCCCCCGGCATCGGCTTCGGCGAACAGGGCGACGACTACGTTCGTCTGGCGCTGGTCGAGAACGAACACCGCATCCGCCAGGCTGCGCGCAACATCAAGAAGTTCATGTCGACGGCAGACGAAACGATGCACAACGTCATTTCGCTGAACGCACACCGCTAATCCAACTCTCAAGGCAGCCGCGTTCCGCGGCTGCCGTCACCCAGACATTCAGGATCGATCCATGGCAGATGCCCTCAAAATTGGCATTGCGGGCTTGGGCACCGTTGGCGCCTCGCTAGTCCGCATCATTCAGCAGAAGAGCAACGAGCTTGCCGTCACCTGCGGGCGTCCGATCACCATCACGGCGGTCTCCGCGCGTGACAAAACGAGAGACCGCGGCATCGATCTTTCCGCTGTCACCTGGTTCGACCGGCCGGAAGATCTTGCCGAAAAGGGCGATATCGACGTCTTCGTCGAGCTGATGGGCGGCGCCGAAGGGGCTGCCAACACCTCCGTACGCGCCGCACTTCAACGTGGTCTCCATGTGGTGACAGCCAACAAGGCGCTGCTTGCCTATCACGGCGTCGAGCTTGCGACGATCGCCGAGGAGAAGGGCGCGCTTCTAAACTTCGAGGCCGCTGTCGCCGGCGGCATCCCGGTCATCAAGGCGCTGCGCGAATCGCTGACCGGCAATGCCGTCTCCCGCATCTATGGCATCATGAACGGCACCTGCAATTACATCCTGACCAAGATGGAAAAGGAGGGGCTTTCCTTCGCCGACTGCCTGAAGGAAGCGCAGCGGCTGGGTTATGCCGAGGCCGATCCCGCCTTTGATATCGAGGGCAACGACACGGCGCATAAGCTTTCCATCCTGACGACGCTCGCCTTCGGCAATCGCATCGCGGCCGATGACATTTATCTCGAAGGCATCACCAACATCTCGATCGAGGATATCCACGCCGCCGCCGAGCTCGGTTATCGCATCAAGCTCCTGGGCGTTGCCCAGCGCACCGACACCGGCATCGAGCAGCGCGTGCATCCGACCATGGTGCCGGTCGATTCGGTCATTGCCCAGGTCGACGGCGTCACCAATGCGGTGGCTATCGAATCCGACGTGCTCGGTGAACTGCTGATGGTCGGCCCCGGCGCCGGCGGCAACGCGACGGCCTCGTCCGTACTTGGTGATATCGCCGATATCGCTAAAAGCCAGCCGGGCGCACAGCGCGTGCCGGTGCTCGGCCATCCCGCAAAGGCGCTGGAACCCTACCGCAAGGCGCAGATGCAGAGCCACGAGGGCGGCTACTTTATCCGCCTGACCGTGCTCGACCGCACCGGTGTCTTTGCCAGCGTTGCAACCCGCATGGCGGAAAACAACATCTCGCTGGAATCGATCGTTCAGCGCTCCAAGCAGCATCTGGCGCCGTCGCACCACCAGACGATCATTCTCGTCACCCATGCGACGATGGAAGAGTCGGTGCGCAAGGCGGTCGCCTCGATCAAATCGGAAGGCTATCTCTTCGGCGAACCGCAGGTGATTCGCATCGAGCGGCCGAAAGAAGAAGCTTAAGCCTTTCCAGCCGGCGAATATCAGCCGCCCTGTCTTCTTGAACTGGCAGTTAAAGAAGACAGGGCGGCTTTTTTGTTGATCGTCCGGGCTCCCCTTACGGAAGTCTATATTAACAAATACCGAAATATTGATATAAATAAAACCATAGATGGTGAGTCGTCGGCGTGGAGAATTTCATGAGCAAGGACAGCCACGCCGGCAAGGGGTATGGCCGCCCGAGCGAGGTGCCGCCGGACCGTCCTGATATGCTTGGGGAAATTCTCAAGCCGGCCTACCGTGACGCTCGCGAAGAGGTCCCTGACGAGGCTGACGGCGATGAGTACACGGAAGGCCGCAACTGGGCTATTCTGCTGACGCTGTTTTCCTTCCTGCTCGTGCAGCTTGCCGGCGTCGCCGCGATCATCTGGGCAGTATTCTGGTAAAAATCCGTGTCTGCAAATCCATCGCTATGTTATCTCCGCTGCTCCTGTAGAAAAAGCAGATGAAGTCAGCGGAGTATGGCATGGCAGATCTCGTCGATCCGGTACAGCGCGCGTTTCTCGGCGTGGAGAAATCGGCGCTCGACAATCGCTGGGTGGCGCGGCTCGACCAGGCCGGGCAGAACCGGGCGCTGGCCATGTCGCAGATCCACGGCATGCCGGATCTGATCGCCCGCGTGCTGGCCGCGCGTGGCGTGACGGCGGACGAGGCAATTGAATTCCTCGATCCGACGATCCGCGGGCTGATGCCCGATCCCCATGTTTTGACTGATTGCGAAAAAGCCGCCACCCGCCTGGTGAGCGCCATCGAGCGCGGCGAGAATGTCGCGATCTTCGGCGACTACGATGTCGACGGTGCGGCTTCCTCGGCGCTGATGTTTCGTTTCCTCAGTCATTTCGGCGTCAAGGCGAACATCTATATTCCCGACCGCGTCTTCGAGGGTTACGGCCCCAATCCGGCGGCAATCAACCAGCTGATCGACAACGGCGCCCGACTGATCGTCACCGTCGATTGCGGCTCGACCAGTCACGAAGCGCTGGCAGCCGCCGCTGCCCGCAATATCGATGTCGTCGTCATCGATCACCACCAGGTGACACATGAGCTGCCGCCCTGCCATGCGCTCGTCAATCCGAACCGCGAGGACGACCTCTCGGGGCAGGGGCATCTTTGCGCGGCCGGCGTGGTCTTCATGGTGCTGGTCGCCACCCTCAGGCTGCTGCGGGCGGGAGGCAACAAGGGCATCCTGGCGCTCGACCTCTTGCAATGGCTGGATATCGTCGCACTGGCGACGGTCTGCGATGTCGTGCCGCTGAAGGGCCTCAACCGCGCCTATGTAGTGAAGGGGCTGGTCGCCGCCCGCCACCAGAGCAATGCCGGGCTTGCAGCGCTCTTCCGCAAGGCCGGGCTCGCCGGCCCGGTCACACCCTATCATTTCGGCTTCCTGATCGGCCCGCGCATCAATGCCGGCGGTCGGATCGGCGATGCCGCGCTCGGAAGCCGCCTGCTGACGCTCGATGACACCGGGGAGGCTGAAGTGATCGCGCAGCGCCTGGATGAGCTCAACCGCGAGCGACAGGCGATGGAGGCAATCATGCTGCAGGAGGCGGAGGCCGAAGCGCTCGCCGAATATGGCGACGGCGAGGGTACCTCCGTCATCGTTACCGCCCATGAGAAATGGCATCCCGGCATCGTCGGACTGATCGCGGCGCGGCTGAAGGAGAAGTTCAAACGGCCGGCCTTTGCGATCGCCTTCGATCCCTCCGGCCGCGGCACCGGCTCGGGCCGCTCCATCAACGGCTTCGACATGGGCAGGATGGTGCGGGCCGCGGTCGACGAGGGGCTTCTCGTCAAGGGCGGCGGTCACGCCATGGCCGCGGGGCTGACGGTCGAGCGCGCCGATCTCGGCAGGCTGAGGACCTTCTTCACCGAGAGGTCGGCAAGAACCGTGGCGAACCTCGTTGCAAATGAGACGCTGAAGATCGACGGCGCGATCGGCGCCAGCGGCGCCACGCTCGAACTCATCGACCGCCTGGAGGCCGCCGGCCCCTATGGCTCCGGCCATGCGCAGCCGCTTTTTGCCGTGCCGGCGCATCGTGTGCGCGATGCACGCCTGGTTGGCGAGAAACATGTGAAGGTGACGATGGAGGCAATGGACGGATCGCGGCTCGACGGCATCGCCTTCCGCGCCGCCGATACGGCCCTCGGCAATCTTCTCATCAATTCACGCGGCGCCAGCCTGCATGTCGCGGGGTCGCTCAGTGCCGAGCATTACCAGGGCGCCCGCCGCATCCAGCTGCGCGTCTGCGATGCTGCGCCGGTAAAATAGAATAGCCGCGCAAAAAGAGCGATGCTGAGGAATTGAGAGAGAAGAAAGTGGCACGCCCTAGGGGAGTCGAACCCCTCTTCCCAGAATGAAAATCTGGTGTCCTAACCGATAGACGAAGGGCGCTTCCTTCGTGGTGGCGCCCTTATAGTCAGCACCTTCAAAAGCCGCAAGCGCCAAGACGCGAAAAAATCATCGTTTTCGCCGATTTATTTGCGCCTGTGCAGAAACGTGGCGCCATGGCCTGCGGGGACGCCGCGGTCTGCCCGACAGGCTATTGATCCGGTGCCGTGCCGGCAGTTGATTTGGATAAAATTGGTACGACCTAGGGGAGTCGAACCCCTCTTTACAGAATGAGAATCTGTCGTCCTAACCGATAGACGAAGGGCGCAGGCCAGCCCGGTTAAAATAGGAGCGCGCGCAGACTTCTGCAAGCGGATGCGATGGCTTCTATATGGAGAGAAAGTGGCACGCCCTAGGGGAGTCGAACCCCTCTTCCCAGAATGAAAATCTGGTGTCCTAACCGATAGACGAAGGGCGCTTCCTTCGTGGTGGCGCCCTTATAGTCAGGCGTTATGAATCCCGCAAGCGGCAATTTCGGTTTCTTTCAAAAAAATGACAGGAAATCCGAATGCGTTCGAAAAGCTGATTATCGAAGCTGAATCAAGATGCTGCCGGCTATCTCTTTAACAAGACGAGACGGGACTTCCGTAACGTCATGTGAAAAACCACGCCGCGGTCAGATCGCTCTTGCGGTCGCCATAGGCGCGCGTTTGCCACCGCAGCCCCAGTTCCAGTCGCGACTTTTGCCGGTGTCGAGATGGACCGAATCCGTGTGGCAATAGGTGCCGACGCCGCCGCGGTTCGGCAGCGAACGGATATAGGCGGCGATATCCCATTTCGTGACGCCGTCGATCTGGATGTCAGCCGCCTCGCAGCTTTTGTGCATCGATTCGTCGGCGCCGCCGACCAGGCGGTTATGCTCTTCGTCCCGATAGCCTGACGTGACGATAACAGGCCGGCCGAAATGGGTTTCGACCGTTTTGATCACGTTCAGCAGCTCGGGCTTGAAGCAGCCAACCTCGACCTTGTCGTTCTGGACATGCAGCCCGTTCGGCGCGATCCGCGTCATGCCGGGCAGGGACGCTTTCTGCAACAGGCCGGAGAGGCTGCCGAGCAGGTTCTGCTTCGGCGCGCTGTAGAGCGCATTCATCGTCGGGGCCGGATTGCCGTCTGCCGCCAGCGACGCCGTTTGGACGGGCGCAAGCTGTGTGCTGCCATTTTGCGAAGATCGCTGCGGCAGCACCGGCTCCGCAGGCTGTTCTGTTACGGGTTGCTGGCTGTAGACGCTGCTTCTGGCGGGTGCTGCCCCCATCGGCGCATAGGCCTGCGGCTGAATGACCGTCGACGTGCTGTTGTTCTGCGGCGCCGGCTGGTGGTCGGAGAAGATGCTCATCGCCTGTGCGTTGATCCGGGTCGACTGCAGCACCAGCCCGCCGATATTGGCAGGCGCTGCCGACGCCGGATCGGCGGGCGGGACGGGCGCATTCGGATCCGCTGCCACGGCCTGCGGGGCGGCTTGAGCGCCGGAGACATTGACGAGCCGGGGATCCGTGTAGACCGAACGTGGGGCAGGGCTTGCGGGTGCTGCCGCGGCAAGCTGCGGTGCGGCTGCCTGCGGTGCCGGAACGGCTGCAGCGGAATCGAGTGCCTTCTTGTCCGACGCGCAACCGGACAGCGCCAGCACCGAAGTGGCGATCAGCAAAGCGCCCGCAAGGGGCATCCGCATCTCAATGTTACGCAAGCGACAGTCTCCAGTTGATGCGGAAAATGGCCGAAAACCGCCATCTTCCGCGTCGAGTCGTCAGGAGATTGCCTGCGGGGCCGGATCGCGGCAAGCGTCAAGGCGCCGGCCGGACCCGAAATCGCAAAAGCCGCAAGCCTCGCAAAAGCCTTGCGGCGAAAAGCCTTACCAGGCGCCGGTATTGCCCATCGAGGCCCAGGGTTCGGCGGCGGCAAGCGGGCTGCCCTTCTGCAGGATTTCGATCGAGATGCCGTCGGGCGAGCGCACGAAGGCCATGTTCCCATCGCGAGGCGGCCGGTTGATGGTGATGCCGTTGTCCATCAGCTTCTGGCAGGTTGCGTAAATGTCGTCGACCTCATAGGCGAGGTGGCCGAAATTGCGTCCTCCGCTATAATCTTCCGTGTCCCAGTTATAGGTAAGCTCGAGGCAGGGAGCCTTTTCGCTACGCGCACGGTCGAGATCGTCGCGAGCGGCCAGGAAAACCAGGGTGAAGCGGCCCTTTTCGTTTTCGTGGCGGCGAATCTCCTCCAGCCCGAACAGCGTGGTGTAAAAGGCGAGTGAGGCGTCCAGGTCTTTGACGCGAACCATTGTATGGAGATACCGCATTCTATCTACTCCTTTATTGGGTCTGGCTTTTTCGGCGAGCTGAGGTCAGCTTCGGGCAAGTCATCGATATAAAATGTGCAGTTGGGAATAACCGAAAACTAGGACTTGCGCTTATCCGTTACCAAGATGTTAATCTTGATTTCAAGAATCAGTTAACCGTAACAGTGTGACGCGTATTCGAGGGGCTGGCGACAATGGCTGACAGGATTTCATCGAACGAATACTCCGACCTTGACGAGCTATCGGCAGAGGCGGTCGATCTTGTTGAAATCACCGGCGTCGTCAAGTGGTTCGACGTCGCTAAGGGTTTCGGCTTCATCGTGCCCGACAACGGTATGCAGGATGTTCTCCTGCACGTGACCTGCCTGCGTCGCGACGGTTACCAGACGATCCTCGAGGGAACGCGTATCGTCGCCCTCATCCAGCGTCGCGAACGTGGCTACCAGGCTTTCAAGATCCTTTCGATGGATCAGTCGACTGCGGTTCATCCCTCGCAGCTGCCGCCGGTGCGCACACATGTGCAGGTCACCGCGACCAGCGGCCTCGAGCGTGCGCTGGTCAAATGGTTCAACCGCACCAAGGGCTTCGGCTTCCTGACGCGCGGCGAGGGCACGGAAGACATCTTCGTGCACATGGAAACGCTCCGCCGCTTCGGCCTGACGGAACTGCGCCCCGGCCAGGTGGTGCTCGTCCGCTTCGGCGATGGCGAAAAGGGCCTGATGGCCGCGGAGATCCATCCCGACATTCCGAGCCCGGCCAGCCGGTCGCATTGATATGCGTGACATCGTCCTTCTTCATGCGATCAAAAGCGCCATCCTGGCGCTTTTTTTCATGGTCGCGCTGCCGGCTTTCGCCGAGGAGCAGGTCCGCTTTGACAAGGAGCCGCTGCTCATCCAGACGGCTGCGGGCAAGGTGCTGCATTTTACCGTCGAGATCGCCTCGACCCCGGATCAGCGCGCCTACGGGCTGATGTTTCGCAAGACGATGGCCGATGATGCCGGGATGATCTTCGATTTCGACGAGCCTAGGCGCGTCACCATGTGGATGGAAAACACCATCCTGCCGCTCGACATGCTTTTTGCCGACGACACCGGCACGATCCGCCACATCAAGGAAAACGCAACGCCTTATTCGCGCGATATCATCGATTCGATGAGCCCGGTGAAATACGTCGTCGAACTCAATGCCGGCATCGTCGCCAAACTGGGAATCAAACCTGGTGACAGAATCGTCAGCGCCACGACGACCAAGAAGTCGAAGTGACGGAACCGGGCGGCTTCAGGTCATTGAATTTGTTATACCGCTTGAATACGAAACGGAACCGCGTTCATTGAATTTACAACAAAAGATATGTCGCATATGATTTGCGAGAGGAATAGGCTTCTTATCGCTATGGAATATTCCGCCTCAGCTTCACATCCATCAGGAATACAAAAATCTATCCATGGTTTATCAAAAAGATATATTGGCTAAAATTTCTTATGAGGAGATTAGAGGTCTAGCTGAGGAGGCCGCTCGCAGGGAGTGGCAGTATTTTCTTAGAGTTGGACAAGCGGCGCTGCTAGATGAATGCCTCAATGTTCAGCGAGCCTGGATGTTTTTCAGAAATCCTGAGATTTTGATACCGCCAGAAGCTAGTATGAAAAAATGCGCCATCGTGATTAGTGACGGTGGTGAGGTAAGAACTACCGCCGATTTTTACCCAGACCTCAATAAATGCCGTGAGTATCTACAAATCATGTCAAATCACTTCGAGGAGCGGGGAATCTGAAGTGAACACGGGCGAGGCATCTCGGAAGGTGAAGTTCTAGTCAGAATCTTACGAGGCGATCTCGTCCCTGCCGCAGTGGATTTGTCATACCACGGACTGCGAGCGCTTTACCACCAAACCAGAACCGCCCCCGAATCCTATAAACCGGGGTCGCTCCAGCGTCTTCGGTGCTTCATTTTTCGCGGGCTTTGATTCCGCATCGTCTGACCATGTTCCGGATCGGTGTGAGCCATGGTTCCGGATCGATTGAAGCTATTCCGGCTGGTTGTGAAGCTCGAAATTTGTGGCGACCCCTGCAGGAATCGAACCTGCGACAACCTGCTTAGAAGGCAGGTGCTCTATCCAGCTGAGCTAAGGGGCCGTCTGGCGATCGCGTTCAGGGAGCGCGACCGGATGCGGCAGTTCTGGACGAGAAATCTCAATGCGTCCAGGGCTGCGTGCGGGTATAGCGGAAATTATCCGGATAGGCGACAACCTGCCGAACCGGATCCTTCGGCGCGATGACCCGGTATTCGATGCCGTTGCGCTGGGCATAGGCTTCGGCCAGCTCCTGTGTTTCGAAGGTGAGTTTCACCTGCTGGCGCGTATCGCCGGAGGAGGTGTAACCCATGATCGGATCGATCTTGCGCGGCGACTCCTGATCGAATTCAAGCACCCAGAGATGGCTCTTGGCCTTGCCGGACTGCATGGCGGTCTTGGCTGGACGATAGATCTTGGCAGACATGACTGCGCGTCTCCGACTATGCGGGCAACACCCGCCTTTAATGGTCTCAATTCTCGTTGCCGAGGCTCTTGCTTCATCTTGAGAGATAGCGCGAAGAGATGAATTTTGCTTATCCGCGGATCCCCGCCTTTTCAAGAAAAAAGGCGGCGTATGACGCGTTGCCGGTACCATCGCGATGATAGGGCGATGCTGCGGAAGCAAGACACCGGCAGACAGGCCGGTTGCGCAATATTACCGATCGTCTCATGTTGTGATCACAACCTGATTGCCGCGGCCAGCCCGCGGGACTATTTACGGCTCAGTCAATTTCAGTGGATTGCACGCATGATGAGACGTTCGGCGGAGTTCAATGCCATTGTGATCGGGGCCGGCATTACGGCTTTCTTCTACGTTGCCATTAGCTACGCTCAATATATTGGTCTGCTCGAACGCGGCTGAAGCAGCGCTCTCCTGACGTCCAGTTGCGTCCGGCGGCGCAGACGCGAGCCATGCAGCTTTTTCTACCGACATCGACATATCAGGCGGGATTCTTCGGCTGGAGCTGGATTTATGGGTTGCGACGGCGAAGTGAACCGTGTATCTCCCCGCCACGGCACGGAGTGTAGCGCAGTCTGGTAGCGCATCTGGTTTGGGACCAGAGGGTCGGGAGTTCGAATCTCTCCACTCCGACCATTCAATATCCCGATATCTTGCATCTTTGACAGCCGCATCGTGGCCCGCGTGCTGCCGGCCAACTGCTTCCGGAAACGGATGACAGACAGATAAAGCGCGTCGCATCAAACTCGATTGATGCGACGCGCTTTAGCTTTGTTTTATGCATGAGTGCCACGTTGATCACCAGCAGCCTTCCGTCGACGATGACGGAGACCTTGGTGTCCGAACGCCTGACCGGCGCTCGGACTGTCAGCACGATTGTTGTGACGATCGGGCGACCGCCACAACGGATATCGTTACAGGAGAAAATCGCCTGCCCCCAGGTGGACGAGGCCCTTCAGCTGTACCTGGAAGTCCTGAACGCCGTCGCCGTTCAGGTCGCCCTGGATAACCGTAGCATCGCTCGTGGATCCAGCCTTGTCTTCATAGTGCCAAGTGAGCGCGCCAGCCTTATGGTCGAAAGCGGCGTTCTCCTGCGCCAGGAAATGGAAGCTTCCATCGCCCTGCGCAGAGCCATTCGCATCGATCGCCGAGAAGTCGATCTTATCGAAGCCTTTCTGGAAGTCGGTGATGACGTCGCGGCTCGAGCCGGACCCGATTTCTGCTGGCGTCTTGAATGCAAACGTATCCGAGCTGGCGCCACCGGTCATGATGTCTTTTCCGGCGCCACCAATGAGGACGTCCGCGCCGCCGCCGCCGTTCAGCTTGTCGGCGCCAGCCCCGCCCTGGAGAACGTTGCTGCCGCTATTGCCGGTCAGCACGTCGTTGTAGCTTGAGCCAGTCAAGTTTTCGATGCTGACGAACTTGTCACCGGTGGCATACCCGCCCGATGCGGCCCCCGTCGCCAAGTTGACGTTGACCCCGCTGGATGCCGCATAGATGGCCGTGTCGTTATCACTACCGCCGTCGAGCAGGTCCCCGCCGGCGCCGCCGTCGAGCTTATCCGCGCCAGCCCCGCCATGGAGAACGTTGCTGCCGTTATTGCCGCCGGTCAGGACGTCGTTGTAGCTTGAGCCAGTCAAGTTTTCGATGCTGACGATCTTGTCACCGGCGGCCTGACCGCCCGATGCCGCCTTAGTCGCCAAGTTGACGCTGACGGCGCCGGAGCCCGCGTAGCTGGCGGTGTCGTTGCCGGTACCGCCGTCGAGCACGTCCGCGCCGGCCCCGCCCTTCAACACGTCACTACCACCGAGACCCTTGAAGGTTTCGTTGCCGCCGTTCGACTGACCGGTGTGCGGCAGTATGTCGTTGCCGCTAGTGCCCACGATTTCCTTCGTCGGCGAGGTTGGCGTTGTCGGTTGAGTTGGCGTGGTCGGCGTTCCCGAACCTGGTTCGGTCGGCGTGGTCGGCGTGGTCGGCGTGGTTGGCGTTGTCGGTGTCGAGGTGGAGCCCGATTCGTAGGCACCCATATCGACAGTTCCAACGACGCGAGCGTGGCCGTCCAGATCGACCGATGCGACGCCGTACTTGCTGGTTCCGCCGTCGATCGCCGAAGAGCCGGACCCGAGGTGGAAGTTGTCGCTTGCTGCGCCTACGAATTTCGGGTCGACGCCGAGCTTGTTACCGTCCGCCGCGCTCGGCATCGCGTTGCCGCCGTCGGTCTTGACCGAGGCCTGGCCGGCCGTGCCGTTGTAGGTAACGTTATTGGCCCAGACGACGTTTTTGTTGCTGTAGCCGCCGTATGACGTGTTATCGACTGCAGTGTTGTTCTTGTTCACCGACGGGTCCGCTACGGCGACGTTGTTGACCCAGGTGTTGTTGCTCGACTGCGCGTTGCTGAGCTCGCCGCGCCAGGTGCCGTCGTTTAGCAGGTCCTGATTGTTGTGGTATGCGGTGTTGTTTTTCACCGTGACGGAGTCGCTCCAGGTAACTTGGATGCCTTTGCTGCCGTTCTCATAGACGAGGTTGTTGTCGACCAGGGTCTTGAACGTGTAGTTCGGATGACCGCTCGTCTGCGTGCTCTGGAAATCGTCGATGATGATGCCGTTGCCATCGGTGTGCGCACCCGACTTCGTGACGTTGTCGTGCGAGATGTTGTTCCGGATGATGTTGCGGAAGCTGCCATCGTCCGGCGCCCCGGTGATATTCCGGTTCTGGTAGAGAGAGATGCCTGAAAACCAGCCGGAACTCGCATTTTTGTAAGTCTCGTTCCCTTCGATCGTGATGAAGTCGGATCCGGCGAAGGCGATGCCGGACGCACCGTTGTCGTGGGAAACGTTATTGGAAATCCTCACATGGTGGACGCCATCACCAACAATGCCGTGCGAATCGCTCCCGTAGACCTCGAAGCCCTCGACCGCCACATAGTTAGCAGTGATGTTGATACCATTTGCGCCGCCCGATGCTGAGTGTATCACCGCTCCACCCGGTACCTCCGACCGCAAGGTAATGTAGCCGGCGGCGGAACCATCTTTGTACATGTTCACCGACTCATTATAGACGCCGGCGCGCACCACAACGTCGTCGCCGGGCTTAAGGTTCGACGCCATTGCGTCACCGATCGTGCGGAAAGGAGAGGAGGCACTGCCGGTACCGCTGCTGCTGCCAGTCGTCGCTACGTAGTATGTTGTCATTGTCTTGTTCCTCAACCCCTGCCCGTTAATATTTTAGGTTAATCATGTCTTACGGCGGGGGGTTATAGGGCGACATTTTGGAGGGTGCAACAGCAACGCGGCGGTAAGTACTTGAGAATCATAGCCATATTGCTGCCACAATATCCCAATCACTTCGATGTTACGTTTTGAAATATTTGTAGAATTTCGAGTCGCCCAAATTGAGGCAGTATAAATGTCTCGCATTTCGCGAATTATTCTTTCTGCAACTATAGCGAAATGCATCCATTGAAAACGTTAGAAAAACCTGATGGCGTGACTGAATTCCTCTCGCCAAAGGCGGAATCGACATTTTTTTCTGAATTTAGCAATTTTTGAGCGGAATCGCCTTAATAATTGGGGATGGCCGAGATGGTGAGGGGAGGCAAGACCGTCGAATCGCCTGCGCTCCGGACTTCACAATAAGCCCCTGATCAAACGGATCGGCGATCAGGCAATGCTCTCGTTTTCTGATCCCGATGCAGCGATTCAGGCGCAGGGAACGCCGTCGCAGGCATGCCGCAAGAAGCGCGCCTGCCGCTCCGGCGAAGTCCCGCTCTATGACATCGAGCTTGCTCCGATAGCTGTTGCAACGTCAGCCGCACTGAGAAACATCGGCTTTGCCAAGGCTGTCGTCGATACGACCTACAACGGTAATGAAACATGCCTAAGGCTTGAATGACGACCGCGTTTTGAGCGGGCCGTTGACGGCTTGCAAGGTCGAGAGCGCAAACCGTCATTTGATCCAGTTCAACGCCCTTGGAAAATCTTGATCAGCTTGGGCGTAAACCTGTGGCTTTTGATGTCAACGAAATCGTCATAGGTGGCGCGACCGGAAATCATCGCTGCGAGAAGCCGATTGCAGGCAACGCGCGGAGCGTCTTTGTCCGAAGCGTTTGTCACAATGCCAGCGTTGCGGCGCGCATTTGCATCGAAGCTCTTCACGCAAATATTGACAGCCTCATTTCTCGCTCTTGCACTCCCCTGCGTCAAAGTAACGAAGGAATCATATTCCTGGCGAGTCGGTACGCAGGCAGCGAGCAGTGCCATGGCAATCAATACTATTATGGTGCGAGTAGGCATTGTTATCCTATTCCTTTAAATATCCGATGGTCGATTTCTGGTGTTTATTTCGATTCGTGTGATGCAGGAAAGACCACGCGCAAAAATTGCGATGTCGCCCAAAAGAAAAATTGCTGCATTTTGACGGTTCAACCATGCAGTATATTGCTCTAATCACAATAGGTGGGGTGTTGTTTCATCCGGCGGGTTGTAATTTTGCCGCCAATCCTGAGGAAGCGGAACATGAGAACCATCCTATCCAGCGTTGACGCTGCGGGCTTCATGCTGTCGACTGTGACACCTATGCCGTCGATCTTCCGCCTGGGGCCAAGAAGGTCACGATGGAAGAGTTGAAAGCATTTACTGACGGCGGGCATGTGAAGGTCGAGATTGTCGATCTGGAAAAGCCCATGACCGCCGATCTTGTGTGGAATTGGAAGAAGGCACAATCACCGGTAAGGATGATGTCGGCGGCAAAACGATCGACGTGAAAACCAAACTCACATCCAAGGGCGATAAAGCTTGCTCCAATGGTAAGGGCGAAAAACCGAGCTGCCATTCGATCGATATCGACGGCAACAAGTTCTACGAGGTTGGCGATGATATGAAAGTTCATGCGGTCTCGACGGTCGGCTGACGCTAGCAGCAATCTGCTGCTTGCAGCCGCGGCTCGATTTGAGAAACTTGCTGACATATGGCGGTCGCAGTGGGCACGGCCCGCCAACAGCGGGGCCGATGTTTTTACCTTGGAGGTCCATGACGGATCTGCGCTGCTCGGATCTTCTCAGCGATCGAGGAAATGCTCGAAGTAGATCTCAGGGATCGGGTATGCGTAGACGCCTCTATCGACGAAGCCGTGTCTGTGGAGGCAGCTTCTGAGCGCCGCGTTGTAATGCAGGGTTTGCGGATCCGGTGAGCCGCGTCGCCAGGAGCTTGCCTCCGGCACACACCATCGGAGCGCTTTGTCGTATCGAGCCAGGAGGATCGGGTCGGTATCGACCCGGATGCCGCTGTAGGATTGATAGTTTAAAGGAGATTCCGCGGCCGAAATACAGCCCAAGCTAAGCGCAACGCCAACGACTGCTATCAATCTCATTGGATTTCTTCCCCCGTGATCGATTATCGAAGTAATCGAGCGGAACGTTATTGGTTTCAGTGCCTGTGGGCAAGGGGACGTGTGGCCTGCGGTCCGAACGGTGCATGTCCTGGATTGCCGACGCCCCGTGACAGATGAGCCTCTATCGCGAACCGCCGGCGCTCTTCGATCAATCCAGGAGATCGGCCGGTACTTTGCCGCCATTTTCCGACAGGCGTTTCATCAGCGCCTTGTGCAGCCACATATTCATTTTGGCGGAATCACCGGTGTCGCCGGTATAGCCGAGTTCAGTGGCAAGTTCCTTGCGCTCGGCCATGCTCGCATCCATTCCGACCGCTTTCATCAAATCCACGATCGAGTGGCGCCAATCGAGTTTCTGGCCGCTCTTTTTCACGGCCGTGTCGAGGATCGGGACGATATCGACATTTGCTGCGGCCGGGGTCGCGGCCGGCTTGCTTGGAGCGGGAGAGGCGGCAGGTGCCGGACTGGGCGCCGCCGAGGGCGAGACCGCAGCCGGGGCGGCCTGCGCCTTCGGCGCGCCTGATGCAACGGGTTCGGCTGCTTTCGCTTCCCCGAAGATTGCATGTTTGATCTTGTCGAAAATGCCCATTTTTGAACCTCCAATTCCATTAGATGAGAACATGCTGAAACATGGACTTCCTGCCTGATATATCCAGATGCAGGGGTTTGTTTTTGCGCATCGCAGTCAGTGATGGAAAAACCAGTTCCAATCCAATGTGCGGGCGATCTGCAAAACGGCTGCAAGAGATCAATCGCCGTCAATCGCATTGACAATTGCGTTTTGCTTGCGGCACTGAAGATCCCCGACGCAGCTCGGAAGGAAATACTCGGCCGGCGTTCCAGTCACGGCAGGACATGCTCGCTTTCGGCACAGTCGGGTCGGCAATTCGTATTTCAATAACCGTGAAAGATCATTGCACGCCACGGAGCCGACTTGCCGCGCAATGTTGTGAAACATTCGTCATCCCTTCACGTTGCCTTGCGATGGATGTCCTGCAGGTTGCAGGCGTCCAGACGATCGAAGGCACGCGCGTTCCTCGATTTTCGATTGCCGGGCAGATCGCCCGGCGAATGGAAACGGAGGAAAACATGACCCGTAATTACAATAGACTATCCCTGGCCTTGCTTGCATCCGCCTGCGCCCTGCTTGCCTTGCCGGCAAGCGATGTGCACGCCATCGATGTCGGCGTATCGGTTGCTGGCAATGCCGTCAGCGCCGATCTCGGTGCATCGCTTGGCGGCGGCAGTGGTGTCAGCGCCGATGCCAATGCTTCCGTCGGCGGTTCGAGCGGCGTCAACGCCGATGCCACCGCCAATGCCGGCGGCGGGCGCGGCGTCAATGCGGACATCAATGCACGCCTCGGCGGCTCCAGTGGGCTTGATACCGACGCCACGGCCTCGGTCAGACGCGGCAGCGGCGTCGATGCCAATCTCGCCATCGGCGGGGCAGGCGGCAGCAACAAATCCGCGGCTGACGGTAACCTCAGCGCATCGCAGGCCCGCGTCCTCGACGACTTCCGGTCGAGACCGGTCAATGAGCAACGCAAGATGCTCGTCCGTTGCGCTGATATCTCATCGCCTGACGGCTCGGCCTCAGGCGGTTCCGATTCCGGGCTTGCCGGTCTCTGCAGCCTGCTGCAGGCGTCAGCCTCGCACTGAACGTGAAAGACCCGCCGAACCGTAAGGCACGGCGGGTCTCAAATAGCTTCAACCCTCCAGCCCATGCAGGATCTGGCCTAATGCAGGATCTGGCTGAGGAACAGCTTGGTGCGTTCGTGCTGCGGTTTGTCGAAGAACTCGGCCGGCGAATTCTGCTCGACGATCTGACCCTGGTCCATGAAGATGACGCGGTTGGCGACCTGGCGGGCAAAGCCCATTTCATGGGTGACGCAGAGCATGGTCATGCCTTCCTCGGCAAGACCCACCATCGTGTCGAGCACTTCCTTGATCATCTCGGGATCGAGCGCCGAGGTCGGCTCGTCGAACAGCATGATCTTAGGGTTCATGCACAACGACCGGGCGATTGCCACGCGCTGCTGCTGACCGCCGGAAAGCTGTCCTGGATATTTGTTGGCCTGCTCGGGGATCTTGACGCGCTTCAGAAAGTGCATGGCGACTTCTTCCGCCTGCTTCTTCGGCATTTTTCGCACCCAGATCGGCGCTAAAGTGCAGTTTTCGAGGATCGTCAGGTGCGGGAAGAGGTTGAAGTGCTGGAACACCATGCCGACTTCGCGCCGCACCTCGTCGATCTTTTTCAGGTCGTTGGTGAGTTCGGTGCCGTCGACGATAATGCGGCCCTTCTGATGCTCTTCCAGGCGGTTGATGCAGCGGATCATCGTCGACTTGCCGGACCCCGACGGGCCGGCGATGACGATGCGCTCGCCGCGCATGACCTTGAGATTGATGTCGCGCAGCACGTGAAAATCGCCGTACCACTTGTTCATGTTGATGATGTCGACCGCCACCTCCGTTGCGGAAACGGTGAGCTTTTTAGCTGGAGCTTCAGCCATGACTATTTTCCCTCATTCTTATCGTTTGTGGCCGGTATCGAGATGGCGTTCCATGAAGCCTGAATAGCGCGACATGCCAAAGCAGAACAGCCAGAAGATAAAGCCTGCGAAGATCAAACCCGTGATCGGCGTGACGGCGCTTGCCCAGTTGGCATCGGAGAAGTTCAGCTTCACAATACCGAGCAGATCGAACATGCCGATAATGGTGACCAGCGAGGTGTCCTTGAACGTTCCGATGAAGGTGTTCACGATGCTTGGGATCACCAGTTTGATGGCCTGAGGCATAATGATCAGCCGGGTCTTCTGCCAATAGCCGAGGCCAAGCAAATCTGCGCCTTCGAACTGCCCCTTCGGGATCGCCTGAAGGCCGCCGCGGATGACTTCCGCCATATAGGCCGACGTGAAGATTGAGACACCGATCAGCGCCCGCAGGAGTTTGTCCACGTTCCAGCCTGTGGGAAGGAAAAGCGGCAACATCACGCTTGCCATGAACAGAACGGTGATCAGCGGAACGCCTCGAATGACTTCGATGAAAGTAACGCAGAGCATGCGGATAACCGGCATCTTCGAACGGCGCCCCAGCGCAAGCAGGATACCGCAGGGCAAGGACACGGCAATACCGACAAACGACAGGACGAGCGTCACCATCAACCCGCCCCAGAGCGGTGTCTCCACCACTTCGAGGCCGTACCCCCCGTGAAGAAGCCAGAAGGCGATGATTGGCAGGGCGCCGAACAGAAGAATGGCGTTCAGACCCTTGCGCGGGGCCGACGGGATAAGCATCGGAACCAGAAGCAGAATGAACAGGATCCCGACGATCGCCGGCCTCCAACGCTCACTGAGCGGATAGCGGCCGAAGATGAACTGATCGTACTTGGCGCTGATGAAGGCCCAGCATGCGCCACTCCAGCCGTCAGGCTGGATGCCGCCCTGGACCGTCGTCGCGCAGAATGTGCGATCCGGCCCGAACCATACGGCTTGGATGAAGAGCCAGTTGACGAGATGTGGTACAGCCCATGCGATCAGCGCAAGAGCGAGGATCGTTAGGATCACGTCCTTCGGGGTAGCAAGGAGATTACGGCGTATCCAGGCGCCGGCGCCCCCTTTCTCCGCGCGGAGGCGGCTCGGCGGTTAGGATTGACGTTCTGACGAAGGGTTTATCGGTGATGGACATTTTATCTCTCCACCAGCGCCATTTTGGCATTGAACCAATTCATGAACAGCGACGTGAGAATGCTCAAGCTGAGATAGACGATACCCCAGATGCAAACGATCTCGATCGCTTGACCGCTCTGGTTGAGGATCGTGCCGCCGACGGCAACGAGATCAGAAAAGCCGATCGCGATGGCGAGTGAGGAGTTCTTGGTCAGGTTCAAATACTGGCTGGTCAGCGGCGGGATGATTATGCGCAGCGCCTGTGGCACCACGACAAGTCTCGTCACGCTCGATGGATGCAGTCCCAGCGCGCCGGCTGCCTCGGATTGTCCCTTCGGAACGCCGCGAATGCCGCCGCGAACGATCTCGGCGATGAACGAGGCGGTATAAAAGGACAGAGCGAGAAACAGCGACATGAATTCGGGGCCAACGACGGAGCCGCCCGTCAGGTTGAACTTTCCGGCGACGGGAACGTCGAAAGTTAGCGGAAAGCCCGAGACAACGAAGACCAGCAAAGGCAAGCCGACGATCAGCGCGATGGACGCCCACACCGTGTGGAACGGCTGGCCGGTTGCAGCCTGGCGCTTATGGGCCCAGCGTGCCATGACAATGGCGGCAACAATCCCGATCACCAGGGCGATACCGACCGCTATCATGCCGGTCTCGAAGATCGGCTTCGGGAAGGCTAGTCCTCTGTTGTTGAGGAACATACTGAATGGCAGCCCCACCGACTCGCGCGGTTGTGGCAAGACGGAGAGAACGCCGAGATACCAGAAAAAGATGACGAGCAGCGGCGGAATATTGCGGAAGATTTCGACATAGACCGTGCAGAGCTTGGCAATAAGCCAGTTGCCCGACAGCCGGCCGATCCCGATCAGGAAGCCGATGATGGTCGCCGTGAATATACCGGTCACCGCCACCAGCAAGGTATTCAGGATTCCAACCAAAAGCGCGCGCGCATAAGTCGAGTCGCTTGAAAAGCTGATCAGCGACTGGCCGATTTCGAAACCGGCGCGACCGCGAAGAAAGCCGAAACCCGATGCCGTATTGCTCCGGGCAAGGTTCGCGGCCGTGTTGTGGGCCACCCACCACACAAACGCCACGAGAACAACGATTGTTAGAATCTGGAAAAATATGCTCCGGTATTTCGGGTCGTACATTGCCGACCGGAAAGTCCAGCCGGTGTCATGCAAAGGTGTCGAATCCACAGCCCCATGCGTCATGCCGCGCCAATCCCCTTGTGCCCGTTTTCGGGCTTTCTTTTTAGTTTTTGGAAGATGGGAGGGCGGCTTGGCCGCCCTTCCGGATTTCATGCCGGATTCTGATTAACGAACCGGCGGTGCGTACTGAATGCCGCCCTTGTTCCAGAGAGCATTCAAACCGCGGGCGATCTTGAGCGGGCTACCCTGGCCGATGTTACGCTCGAAGATTTCGCCATAGTTGCCGACGCCCTTGATAACGTTGTAGGCCCACTCATTGGTCAGGCCGAGATCGGTGCCGATCTTGGTATCGGTCTCGCTGCCAAGGAAGCGCTTGATGTCAGGGTTCGGCGAGTTCTTCATCTCGTCGACATTTGCCTGGGTGATGCCGAACTCTTCGGCATTGATCAGCGCATAAGCCGTCCAGGAAACGATATCGAACCACTGGTCGTCACCCTGACGGACGGCCGGACCAAGTGGCTCCTTCGAGATGATCTCAGGAAGAATGACATGTTCGTCGGGGTTCTTCAGCGTCAAACGCAACGAATAGAGACCGGATTGGTCGGTCGTGTAAACGTCGCAACGACCGGCGTCGTAAGCCGCGTTGACCTCAGGAAGATTTTCGAAGACGACCGGATTGTACTGCAGGTTGTTCGTCTTGAAGTAATCGGCGAGGTTCAGTTCCGTGGTCGTGCCCGACTGCACGCAGATTGCGGCGCCGGAGAGCTCAAGGGCCGACTTCACGTTAAGGCTCTTGCGTACCATGAAGCCCTGACCATCATAATAGGTCACAGGACGGAAATTGAAGCCCAGCGCCGTGTCGCGATTGATCGTCCAGGTCGTATTGCGCGAGAGAAGGTCGATTTCGCCGGACTGTAGTGCAGTGAAGCGTTCCTTGGCATTTGTCGGCGTGTACTTGACCTTGGTCGGGTCGCCGAAGACGGCCGAAGCGACGGCCTTGCAGAAGTCGACGTCGAAGCCAGCCCAATTGCCGGAAGCGTCAGGTGCGGCAAAGCCGGTGAGGCCGGTATTGACGCCGCATTGCACGAAACCCTTCGCTTTGACGTCTCCGAGAGTGGTGGCCGAGGCAGCCGAGGTGCCAAGAGCGAAAACTGCTGCGCCGATAGCGGCGGACAGGAGCTTGTTCTTCATTTTTTCCCAACCTTTTCCGTTGTCTTATATTTTCTTGTGGGGAAGTTCCGGCGGAAAAACCTGCCGCCCCCAATGTCTCGACACCCTCCCGGCGCGAGTACCCTATCACAGTCTCAAATGTCACCATGGTCAAGTGTCACCATCAATAATTGCGGCAAAATTTAGAATTTTGGTTGATTGCGCCGCATTCCAGGGCGGTTGGCTATGAAATAGGCGCCCGGTTGCGGAAAAATAACGCGAAATTCGGAAATTCCATCCTTTCTAACCGTTGCCGGCAACCCCTCGTCAAGGGGTTGACCGGAAACGGCGCGGCGTCCAAAAGTCTGATTTCGCGCTCCTCGCCAAAGGCTATTTCCGACATGAAAGAAAAAGACAGCTTGCTGCAGAATGCCGGCATCAACACCCGCCTGACGCATATCGGCAACGACCCTTTCGATTATCACGGCTTCGTTAATCCGCCGGTCGTGCATGCCTCGACGGTACTGTTTCCGAACGCGCTCACGATGGAGACGCGCTCGCAGAAATATACCTATGGAACACGCGGCACGCCGACGACGGATGCGCTCTGCGAGGCAATCGACGCACTCGAAGGCTCGGCCGGCACGATCCTCGTCCCGTCGGGCCTTGCGGCCGTTACCATTCCGTTCCTGGGTTTCGTCGCCGCCGGCGACCATGCGCTCGTCGTTGATTCGGTCTATGGGCCGACGCGCCATTTCTGCAACACGATGTTGAAGCGGCTTGGCGTCGAGGTCGAATATTACGACCCGTCGATCGGCGCCGGAATAGAGACGTTGTTCCGGCCGAACACCAGGCTCGTCCACACCGAGGCTCCCGGCTCCAACACCTTCGAGATGCAGGATATCCCGGCGATCTCGGCGGTGGCGCACCGCCACGGCGCCGTCGTCATGATGGACAATACCTGGGCGACACCGCTCTATTTCAAACCGCTCGATCACGGCGTCGACATCTCGATCCACGCATCGACGAAATATCCGTCCGGCCATTCCGATATCCTGCTTGGAACGGTGTCGGCCAATGCCGAGCATTGGGAGCGGCTGAAGGAAGCAAACGGTGTGCTCGGCATCTGCGGCGCACCCGATGACGCTTACCAGATCCTGCGCGGATTGCGCACCATGGGCCTGCGCCTCGAGCGGCATTATGAAAGCGCGCTTGGTATCGCGCAATGGCTGGAGGGCAGGGAGGACGTCGCCCGAGTGCTGCATCCGGCCCTGCCGAGTTTCCCGTCTCACCATCTCTGGAAGCGCGATTTCAAAGGCGCCAGCGGCATCTTTTCCTTCGTACTGGCCGCGGATGGCCCGGAAAAATCCAGGGCAAAGGCGCACGCCTTTCTCGACGCGCTCCGGATTTTCGGTCTCGGCTATTCCTGGGGTGGGTTTGAAAGCCTCGCATTGCAGGCCTATCTCAACGACCGCACCGTCGCCAAGGCCCCGACAGATGGTGCTGTCATCCGCCTGCAGATCGGCATCGAGGATGTGGTTGACCTCAAGGCCGATATCGAACGGGGTTTTGCCGCCGCAAGCGCCGTCGGACACGCTGCGCTTTAGGGCAGACGTAAAGCCCGGTAGCCGTAGATCCAGTCGAGGTCCGCCGCGAGACTCTGCGGCGGCTTGAGGCCGAGCACGAGATCGCGGCCGATCCGGATCGGCCCCTTCGCATGATAGGCGAACCGGTTGAAGGCGCCGCGCTGGCGAAGTTTCGCGATGCGTGGCGCGCGATGGCTTTCAAAGAGCTTTAGAGCTTCCGCCGCCGGACGATTGGAAAGAAACACGGCAAGTTCGTAGGCGTCTTCGATCGCCATGGCCGCGCCCTGTGCGGCAAAGGGCATCATCGCATGCGCGGCATCGCCGATCAGAACCGTCTTGCGGCCGTCCTGCCACGCGCCGGCGGAGGTTTCGAACAGCGGCCAGAACGTCAGATTCCTGTATTGTTCGAACAGCGAGATGATCGTCGCGTTCCAGCCGGAAAAGCGTGTCCTGAGCTCTGCGCGCTGCTTGGCCGTCGGTTCGCTTTGCCAGGCCTGTGGCGCGATATTGCCGGCGGTGATCGCCACCATGTTGAAGCTGCCGGTCTCCCTCAACGGGTAGCAGACGAGATGCGCCGACCCGCCGAGGAAGGCGCAAACGCTTTGCCGGTCGAGGAAGCCGGGCGCCTCGGTTTCGGCAATGGTGAAGCGGTAGGCGATATTGCCGGAAAAACGCGGCGAGGGGCTGCCCGGAACCAATTGCCGCAGCTTCGACCAGACGCCGTCGGCGCCGATGACGACATCGGCGTCCCGCTCGAAATCCGGCAGCGCCGATTCCATCTTGACGCCAAGGCGAAGGCGGCAAAGAGGATCGGCATCGACCGCGGCCAAAAGGGCTTTCTGCAATGTGCTGCGATGCAGGACGCCATAGGGAGCGCCCCAGCGCTGCCGTGCGAATGTGCCTGCAGGCACGGCCGCCAGTTGGCGCAGCGAACTGCCCGAGATCAGCCGGATCGTTTCCGGCTCGAGCCAGACCTTTGACAGCCCGTCAAGGATACCGAGTTCGGCAAGGATGCGCGAGGCGTTGGGCGAAACCTGCAGGCCGGCACCGACGTCGGTGAGTTCGCCTGCCTGCTCGAAGATCTCGGAGCTGATGCCCCGGCGCGAAAGCGCAAGCGCGGCGGTCAGCCCCGATATCCCGGCGCCGATGATGGCGGCATGTTCGACCGGCATTATCAGTCCGATCCGAAATCTGGACGGGTTAGGCCGCCTTCACGTGAAAAACGCAGCCGGCCGGGTTGGTCTGGCTCGGTTTGAGCGCGGAATTGAAGCGATAGAGCGTCGAGCAGTAGGAACAGACCTTCTCGTTGTCATCGCCCATGTCGATAAAGATATGCGGATGGTCGAACGGCGCCGAAGCGCCGGTGCACATGAATTCCTTGACGCCGACTTCGATAACCCGGTGACCGCCGTCGTTCTGGAAGTGGGGAATGTTGTGGCCGGCCATGTCGCTCTCCGAATGCTTGAAATCTGCGCGGACCTTATAAGCCTTCGCCGCAAATGTGTAGAGCCAAAGAGCCGCGCCAGGCACAGTTTTTAGCCACAGTTTTTGGCTTCACGATGAATGGCGGCTCGATTATGGTCGCGCCAAAAGGAAGGCCCGATGAACCTGAACACGCCCGCATTTTCAAGCTTCACCCATGACGGATTGCAGCTCTTCTTCTTCGATGAGGGCGATCCGGCCGGTGTGCCCGTCTTGTTGATCCACGGATTTGCCTCGACCGCAAACGTCAACTGGGTGCATCCGGGCTGGCTGAAGACGCTGGGCGATGCCGGCTACCGGGTGATCGCCCTCGACAATCGCGGCCATGGCGCAAGCGACAAGCCGCACGATGCCGAAGCCTATCGTCCGTGGGTGATGGCCGGCGACGCGATCGCTCTTCTGGATCACCTCGGCATCCCGGAAGCCAATGTCATGGGCTATTCGATGGGCGCGCGCATTTCGGTCTTTGCCGCCCTTGTCAATCCGCATCGGGTCCGCTCGCTGGTGCTCGGCGGTCTCGGCATTGGCATGACCGACGGCGTCGGCGACTGGGATCCGATCGCCGATGCGCTGCTTGCTCCCTCGCTCGAGGACGTCACGCATGACCGGGGCCGCATGTTTCGTGCCTTCGCAGAACAGACCAAGAGCGATCGCGTCGCCCTTGCCCTCTGCATCCGCGGCTCGCGCGATCTCGTTGCCCGCGCGGATATGGGAAAGCTCGACGTGCCGACGCTGATCGGCGTCGGCACGAAAGACGATATCGCCGGCTCGCCCCAAGAGTTGGCGGCGCTGATGCCCGATGCCGAAGCGCTCGATATTCCGGGCCGCGATCATATGCTCGCCGTCGGCGACAAGGTTTTCAAGCAGGCGGTGCTGGCCTTCTACGCTAAAGTCGCCAGCGAGTGACATCATCGTGATGCCGAGAACCCATTCTAAAAAACCATGGCGACGGCACCCATTTATGTTATTGGCGTTTTCCACTATATATTGGCATTCCGAAAACGGCATTCCTGTTGGCAACGAGGAGAGCGGCAATGGTCGCCAAGACTGATATTCGTGCTTTTGAGACAGGCCATCCGCTGAAGGTGATGGATCCCATCTGGGACAGCCTGCGCGAGGAAGCCCGGCTCGCCGCCGAACGGGACCCGGTTCTCGCCGCCTTCCTCTACTCGACAGTGATCAACTATCATTCGCTCGAGGAATGCGTCATCCACCGCATCTGCGAACGTCTCGATCACCCCGACATGCAGGCGAACCTGCTTCGCCAGACCTTCGAGGAAATGCTGCTCGATTGGCCGGAATGGAGCGCCATTCTGCGCGTCGACATCCAGGCCATCTACGATCGCGATCCCGCTTGCCTGCGTTTCATGGAAGCCGTGCTCTACTTCAAGGGCTTCCACGCGCTGCAGACGCATCGTCTCGCCCATTGGCTGCTGAACCGCGGCCGGCGAGATTTTGCGCTCTATCTGCAGAGCCGCTCTTCCAGCGTCTTCCAGACCGACATCAATCCGGCCGCCCGGATCGGCAAAGGCATCTTCCTCGATCACGCCACCGGCCTCGTGGTCGGCGAGACGGCTGTGATCGGCGACAATGTCTCGATCCTGCATAACGTCACGCTCGGCGGTACCGGCAAAGAGGGCGCCGACCGCCATCCGAAGATCGGCAGCGGCGTCATGATCGGCGCCGGCGCAAAGATCCTCGGCAATATCGAGATCGGCTACTGCTCACGCATCGCCGCCGGCTCCGTTGTCTTGAAGGCTGTGCCGCCGAAGAAGACGGTCGCCGGCGTTCCGGCCAAGGTCGTCGGCGAAGCCGGTTGTTCCGAGCCGTCGCGCAACATGGACCAAGTGATCGGCGCCGATATCTGATCGGCTGCCGGAAACGGATTGGGAGAAGTCGGCGGCCTCAGGCGGGGACGGAAATTGCCAAGTGGCAACCTTGCCTTTACACCGCTGCTTTTCCTGTGCAAGAAGCGGCCAATCAAGACCGTTTACGGAGATGACAGAGTGAAGCCAGAAGAAATCAAGAAGCTCGACGCCTATTTCAAGCGCACGCTCAACCCGCAGATCGTCGTCAAGGCGCGTCCGCGCAAGAATGATTCTGCGGAAGTTTATCTCGGCGAAGAATTTCTGGGCGTCGTCTATATCGACGACGAGGACGGCGACCGCTCCTACAACTTTTCGATGGCGATCCTCGACGTCGATCTCTGATCCGCTCGAACGCTTTCAAAGGGACCGAACGGCGCGATCCGTTCGGTCTTTTTTGTTTTCTGGCCTTGGGGTCAAAATTTATTTGAAGCTTCAGGTTGCGCTAATCTGATATATATTAGCAAAAACAGTTAAAGACGTACGTGCCCCGGCGCGCATCCTTTGTTTTATTATCGTAGCACAACCCATGGCTGTTTTGCAACGCACAAGACTACTTGACTATTTGTGCGTTGCAGCTACCCTGCCGCCATCCCACAGCCCAACGGAGGACGGTCATGTTCAACTTTGACGACGCAAACAAGAAGAGCAAGGAAGCCGTCGATACGGCGCTGAGAACCTATTCGGATACGACAAGGGGCTTCCAGGCGATCGCTGCCGAAGCTGCGGACTATTCGAAGAAGTCCTTTCAGGACGCGGTGACGCATTTCGAAACGCTGGCCGGCGTAAAGAGCTTCGAGGCCGCTTTCGAACTGCAGACCAACTACGTCAAGACCTATTTCGAAGGCCTCGTCTCAGAGACGACGAAGCTCGGCGAGATGTATGCCGATCTCGCCAAATCCGCTTACAAGCCCTATGAGGCGCCGATCGCTGCTGCCGTCGCCAAGACCACCCGGCAGGCGCCGCCGGCCACCCCCGCCGCTGCATGAATTGATTGCGACGGCGCAACCTGCGCTACATATTGAAAATTATGGACCGGCTACGCATCTGTAGCCGGTCTTTTTGTTTCCACTTTCGCTGCAGCACTTCCGTGGGATCGGCCGGGGACTTTTTTGGTCTTTCCCGTGCATGCCGGCCATTTCTTGATTGCAGTGACTGACAGGGGGCTTAAAATCGGCCTATTATGAACTAAGTTAGTGTTTCAGATATTCGGCGGGAAAAGCACCCTCCCATGCTCCGCCGGATCGCTTGAGGAATGAATGACAATGATCGCAAAGCCGATCCGGATGCAGAACGACAGCGATAGGAACGGCGAGAACGGAAATCGAACCTCGGTCATCACACGCACCAAGCCGAAGACCAAGAAGCCCAATCTCTACCGCGTGCTGCTTTTGAATGACGACTACACGCCCATGGAATTCGTCATCCATATTCTGGAGCGTTTTTTTCAAAAGGATCGTGAAAGTGCCACCCGCATCATGCTCCATGTCCATAACCACGGCGTCGGCGAATGCGGAATATTCACATACGAGGTGGCGGAAACGAAGGTCAGCCAGGTGATGGACTTCGCCCGGCAGCACCAGCATCCGCTGCAATGCGTCATGGAAAAGAAGTGAGGATCTGAACGTGCCAACATTTTCGCCTAGTTTAGAGAAGGCGCTCCATCAGGCACTGACCTTTGCCAACGAGCGGCATCACGAATATGCGACGCTCGAGCATCTGCTGCTCGCCCTGATCGACGATGCCGATGCGGCCGCGGTCATGGGTGCCTGCAATGTCGATCTCGACGCGCTGCGCAAGACGCTCGTCGAATATGTCGATAACGAACTCTCCAATCTGATCACCGGATATGACGAGGATTCGAAGCCGACCTCCGGCTTCCAGCGCGTCATCCAGCGCGCCGTCATCCACGTGCAATCGTCCGGCCGCGAGGAAGTGACCGGCGCCAACGTGCTCGTCGCGATCTTCGCTGAGCGCGAGAGCCATGCCGCCTATTTCCTGCAGGAGCAGGAGATGACCCGCTATGACGCCGTCAACTATATCTCCCACGGCATCGGCAAGCGCCCGGGGGCTTCGGAAGCGCGTCCCCCGCGCGGCGCCGAGGAGGAAGCCGAGAGCAGCAAGCCGACGGCGCGCGGCGGCGAGGAAGAGAGCGGCCCCAAGAAGCAACAGGATGCGCTTAAGGCCTATTGCGTCAATCTCAACGAGAAGGCCAAGGGCGGCAAGATCGACCCGCTGATTGGCCGTCACGCCGAGGTGAGCCGCACCATCCAGATCCTGTGCCGCCGCTCGAAGAACAATCCGCTCTATGTCGGTGATCCCGGCGTCGGCAAGACGGCGATCGCGGAAGGCCTGGCCAAGCGCATAGTCGAAGGCAAGGTTCCCGAAGCGCTCGCCGATGCGACGATCTTCTCGCTCGACATGGGCACGCTGCTTGCCGGCACGCGCTACCGCGGCGATTTCGAGGAGCGCCTGAAGCAGGTCGTCAAGGAACTGGAGGAATATCCTGGTGCGGTGCTGTTCATCGACGAGATCCACACGGTGATCGGCGCCGGCGCCACCTCGGGCGGCGCGATGGATGCATCGAACCTCTTGAAGCCGGCCCTGTCGTCGGGCGCGATCCGCTGCATCGGGTCTACCACCTACAAGGAATATCGCCAGTTCTTCGAAAAGGACCGGGCGCTGGTTCGCCGATTCCAGAAGATCGACGTCAGCGAGCCTTCGATTGATGACGCGATCGAGATCATGAAGGGCCTGAAGCCCTATTTCGAAGAATATCACCACCTGCGTTATTCCAACGATGCCATCAAGTCGGCCGTCGAACTTTCGGCCCGCTACATCTCCGACCGCAAGCTGCCGGACAAGGCGATCGACGTGATCGACGAGACCGGTGCGGCCCAGATGCTGCTGCCGCCCTCGAAGCGCCGCAAGCTGATCACCGAAAAGGAGATCGAGGCGACGGTCGCCACGATGGCGCGTATTCCGCCGAAGACCGTCTCCAAGGATGACGAAGCGGTACTTGCCAATCTCGAGCAGGAACTGCGCTCGGTCGTCTATGGCCAGGATATTGCCATCGAAGCCCTGTCGACCTCGATCAAGCTGGCGCGCGCCGGCCTTCGCGAGCCGAACAAGCCGATCGGTGCCTATGTCTTCTCCGGTCCGACCGGCGTCGGCAAGACCGAGGTGGCAAAGCAGCTGGCATCGTCGCTCGGCGTCGAACTGCTGCGCTTCGACATGTCGGAATATATGGAGCGGCACACGGTGTCGCGCCTGCTCGGCGCACCTCCCGGCTATGTCGGTTTCGACCAGGGCGGTCTTCTCACCGATGGCGTCGACCAGCACCCGCATTGCGTGGTCCTGCTCGACGAAATCGAGAAGGCGCATCCCGACATCTACAATATCCTGCTGCAGGTTATGGACCATGGCACGCTGACCGACCATAACGGCAAGAAGATTGACTTCCGCAACGTCATCCTGATCATGACGACGAATGCGGGTGCGTCCGAAATGGCCAAGGCGGCGATCGGCTTCGGCTCGTCCAAGCGCACCGGCGAAGACGAGGAGGCGCTGACCCGCCTGTTCACGCCGGAGTTCCGCAACCGTCTCGACGCGATCATTCCTTTCGCGGCACTGCCGACGGCTGTCATTCACAAGGTCGTGCAGAAGTTCATCATGCAACTGGAGGCCCAGCTTTCCGAAAGGAACGTTACCTTCGACCTGCATGAGGATGCGATCGCCTGGCTGTCGGAAAAGGGTTACGACGAGAAGATGGGCGCGCGCCCGCTTGCCCGCGTGATCCAGGACACCATCAAGAAGCCGCTTGCCAACGAAATCCTCTTCGGCAAGCTGAAGAAGGGCGGCGTCGTCAATGTCACGGTCGGCCCGAAGGAAGACGGAAAGCCCGGCATCGTGCTGGAGGCCATCCCGGATACGGCGCCGATCAAGCCGAAGCCGGAAGCCGAAGTCGTCCATCCCGACGCCGACGACCAGGGCGACGGCGAACTGAAGACCAAGGCGGCGCCCAAGTCCCGCGCCAAGACGGTCCCGCAGGCCGAGCCCGAGGTCCGCGACGCCCCGAAGAAGGGAAGCACGGTTCCGAAGGTTCCGCGCAAGAAGTAAAATTTGTCACTGAATTGGAAAAGGCCGCGTCACTGCGGCCTTTTCGTTTTCGCGTGCTTGTTAGGCGATAATTGACCTTACGCCAAAGCCGCCCGGATCTTTTCTGCATGGGCGGCAAGCACGGCACCATCTTCCATTTTGCCGGAGTGCGGCTTGAGTGCCGTGCCCTCGCGGCGCGGGATGACGTGGAAATGCAAATGAAAGACCGTCTGCCCGGCGGCCGGTTCGTTGAACTGGGCGACGAACACGCCGTCGGCGTCGAAGGCGTCCTTGACTGCATTGGCAATCTTCTGGACGACAGTAATCGCATGTGTGAGGGTGGCTGGATCGGCATCGAGAATATTGCGCGACGCCGCCTTCGGCACGACGAGCACATGGCCCGGCGCCTGCGGCATCACATCCATGAAGGCGACGGTATGCTGGTCCTCGTAGATGCGGTGCGAGGGAATTTCGCCGCGCAGGATCTTGGCGAAGATGTTGTTGTCGTCATAGGCGCTGGTCATCGCGAAATCTCCTCATTTCATCTTGATCGGGTAACGCCGCCGACGGGGCGGCGTCAATCCTCCTGCTGGCGCTCGCCCTTGCGGAACGGGCTGTGCTCGCTCAGCAGCTCGCTCATCTGTTCGACATCGGCGCGCTCACGGGCGAGATAGTCGCCGATCGCCCGGCGAAGCCCGGCATGGGCGACATAATGGGCCGAATGCGTCGTCACAGGCAGGTAGCCACGGGCGAGCTTGTGTTCGCCCTGGGCGCCGGCCTCGACCCGTTTCAGCCCTTTCGATAGGGCGAAGTCGATCGCCTGGTGATAACAGACCTCGAAATGCAGGAAGGGATGATCCTCGACGCAGCCCCAGTGACGGCCATAGAGCGTATCGCCGCCGATGAAGTTGATGGCGCCGGCGATATAGCGCCCGTCGCGCTTGGCCATGACCAGCAGGATGTCGTCGGCCATGCGCTCGCCGATCAGCGAGTAGAACTTGCGGGTGAGGTAGGGCCGGCCCCATTTGCGCCCGCCGGTATCCATGTAGAACTTGAAGAACTGATCCCAGATGCGTTCCGTCAGGTCGCGGCCGGTCAGCCAGTCGATGCTGATGCCGTTTTCGAGCGCGGCGCGCCGCTCCTTGCGCAACGCCTTGCGTTTGCGCGACGCAAGCGTTTCGAGAAACTCCTCGTGATTGGTATAGCCGTCATTGATGAAATGGAACTGCTGGTCGGTGCGGTGCAGATAACCGTCCATCTCGAAGACGCCGATCTCCTCATCAGGCACGAAGGTGACATGGGCAGACGAGATGCCGAGCCGGCGCACGACCTCCTTCAGGCTTTCGGCGATCGCGCTCTGGATCGGCAGCCTCTGCAGTCCCTCGGCGACGAGAAGACGCGGGCCCGTCGCCGGGGTGAACGGGATCGAGCATTGAAGTTTGGGATAATAACGTCCGCCGGCCCGTTCGAAGGCGTCGGCCCAGCCGTGGTCGAAGACATATTCGCCCTGGCTGTGGCTCTTGAGGTAGCCGGGCAGGGCGCCGATCAGTTCGCCACGCTCTGTCTCGAGCAGCAGGTGGTGGCCGAGCCAGCCGGTCTCGGCGCTGGCCGAATCGGACTCTTCCAGCGACGACAAAAAGGCGTGTGAAACGAAGGGGTTATAGGCAAGCGTCGGGCAAGTCTTCGATGCCCCGGAAAGCCTGGACCAGCTCTCCGGGGAAATCGCGGTGAAGGAGCGTTCTACGCGAATGGATAGTTCATCGGTCATGGGGCGGATGCGAAGCCTGTGGTAGGATGATCTCGGCTCTGCCTCAGTCTGCGCATGATCTTGGCCAAAAAGCGAGCGTCAAACCGCCACACGCGGGTCGAAGCCTTCGAAGGTCATCTGGTCCGCGTTGGCGAAGGTGTGCCGGCGCGCTTTTTCGTCGCGCACCGTCCAGGTGATGACGGGGATGCCCTTTTCACGTTCGCCTGAGATGAAGGCGTTCGGCAGGTCGTCATAATAATAGGAGATGAAATCGAGACCGATCTCCATCGCCTTGGCATGCGTCGCAAACTCCTCCGGCGTGTTGCCGTTGGCGGTAAGACCAAGCGGGTAGGGCGCGTCAAGCGCCTTCAGATCGCGCAGCAACCAGTGGTCGAAGCTCATCAGCGCCACCTTGCCCTGATAATCCTGAAGCACTTCGAGCACGGCTTCAGCGAAACCTTCGTCATCGGCCTCGCGGCCCTTCAGCTCCAGCACCAGCGGCACCTTGCCCTGGACAAGATCGAGAAGCTGGCGGAGCGTCGGCACCTTGTCTCCAGTGCCGCCGACGGCGATCAGTCCGAGCTCACGGGAGGTGCGCTCGCGAATGTCGCCCGGAAGATTGCAGAGCCGCTGCAGGTCCTCGTCGTGAAAGACGACCGGCACGCCGTCGGAGGCGTAATGCAGGTCGCATTCGATCGCAAAGCCCGCTTCGACGGCGCGCGAAAAGGCCGAAAGCGTGTTTTCCCAGACGAGTTTATTGAGGTCGTGATAGCCGCGATGGGCGACCGGCACGTCCCGGATCCAGGCCGCATTGGTCATTCCGCGATTTCCATGATAGCATCGATCTCGACGGCGGCGTTGAGCGGCAGGGCGGCCATGCCGACGGCGGCACGCGCATGTTTGCCGGCTTCGCCGAGCACGCCGGCAATAAGGTTCGAAGCGCCGTTGATGACGAGATGCTGCTCGACGAAGTCGGGCGCCGAGGCGACGAAGCCGTTCAGCTTGATGACGCGCCGGATGCGGCCGAGATCGCCGCCAAGCGCCGCCTTCGCCTGGGCAAGGATGTTGATGGCGCAGAGTTCGGCGCCGCGCTGGCCGCTCGCAACGTCGACGGTCTTGCCGAGATGGCCGGAGACGGCGATCTTGCCACTTTCGAGCGGCAGCTGGCCGGAGATGTAGAGAAGATTGCCGCTGATGACGTAAGGAACGTAATTTGCAGCAGGCGCTGCGGCTTCGGGCAGGGTTATCCCCATCTCAGTCAGGCGCTTTGCAATTTCATCCGACATTTTCGTCTCCGCTTTTGTTGTCAATTCTTCAAAAATTATGCATCAAGACTAGAATCTTTAATATGACAGGTTCGAGCCTCGATTTGGCCGAAAGCGTTCTTATAACATCGCGACCGAGTCCAACAGGAGTTAATGAATGTTCCGATCGAGTGTTGTCGCTCTGCTTCTCGCCAGCGTTTCCGCCAATGCATGGGCGGCTGCGCCCGCGGTAAGCGCTGCGATCGCGACCGGCCTCGTCGCACATCGCGCGGTCTACGATCTGGAACTGAAGGACGCCTCGGACCGCTCCGGCATTGCCGGCATGTACGGTCGCATGGTCTATGAGTTCGACGGCAGCTATTGCCAGGGTTTCACCACCAACTTCCGCTTCGTGACGCAGATCGACACCGGCGACAGCGTCCGCGTCAGCGACCAGCAGACGAAGACCTTCGAGAATCTCAAGGACGGCAAGTTCACCTTCGACACTAAATCCTTCACCGACCAACAACTCGACAAGGAGGTCAACGGTGCGGCTCAGGATCAGCCGGATGGCGTCAAGGTCGATCTCAAGCAGCCGTCGAGCCGCGAACTGCAGCTTGCCGAAAGCCGGTTCCCAACCGAACATATGCTCGACGTGATCCAGAACGCCAAGGACGGCAAGCGCTTCTTCGAGGCCCGCGTCTTCGACGGCTCCGATGACGGCGACAAGTCGCTGGTGACGACGACGATCGTCGGCAAACAGGAGACGCCGGTTGCTGAGGAGGCCGATTCCGGCAATGCCGGCGCCTTCTCCAAGACGGCCTTCTGGCCGGTGACGATTGCCTATTTCAACGAGAATGCAAAATCGGACGCTTTGCCGGTCTACCGTATGTCGTTCAAGCTCTACGAGAACGGCATCACCCGCGACCTGACAATGGATTACGGCGATTTCGTTCTGACCGGAAAACTTGCCAAGCTGGAACTGCTCGACCGCAAGGCCGAGGTCTGCAAGTAGGCAAGCTGCGACTCGCACTTCGATGACTGAGCGCGGCATTCGCCAGCCAACCATTCAGGTCTTCGTTATCCCCTATCCTGAGGTGCCAGGCGATTTCGGGATTTTTTAGGGTAAGCCTTGCTTTTGCGCCAAATCGAATGTATGGGCACCGCATTCCACACGTAAGGCATGGGATTGTCCGGGAGAAATCCGGATCGTTCCGCCCGGTGGCATTCTCGAAGAGGATGCTGTTCGCCTTGCGGAGGTTCAACCGGAAAAGGAGTACAAAGGCATGGCATTGCCCGATTTCTCTATGCGCCAGCTTCTCGAAGCAGGCGTCCACTTCGGCCACCAGACGCACCGCTGGAACCCGAAGATGAAGCCGTACATCTTCGGCGATCGTAACAACATCCACATCATCGACCTGGCTCAGACCGTTCCGATGCTGTCGCGTGCCCTGCAGGTCGTCAGCGACACCGTTGCCCGCGGCGGCCGCGTTCTCTTCGTCGGCACCAAGCGCCAGGCGTCCGAGATCATCGCCGACAGCGCCAAGCGTTCGGCCCAGTACTACGTCAACTCGCGCTGGCTCGGCGGTATGATGACGAACTGGAAGACGATCTCCAACTCGATCCAGCGCCTGCGCAAGCTCGATGAGATCCTCAATGGCGAAGCCCAGGGCTTCACCAAGAAGGAACGCCTGAACCTCGAGCGCGAGCGTGAAAAGCTCGACAAGGCTCTCGGCGGTATTCGCGATATGGGCGGCACCCCGGACCTGATGTTCATCATCGACACCAACAAGGAAAAGATCGCGATCGACGAAGCCAAGCGCCTCGGTATCCCGGTCGTTGCCATCATCGACTCGAACTGCGACCCGGACCTGATCGACTATCCGATCCCGGGCAACGACGACGCATCGCGCGCCATCGCTCTTTACTGCGAGCTGATCTCCCGCGCGGCCATCGACGGCATCGCGCGTCAGCAGAGCTCTTCCGGCCGTGATCTCGGCGCATCCTCCGAAGTTCCGGTCGAGCCGGCTCTCGAAGAAGCAGCCGAAGGCTGATGAAAGCCGGCGGATCGAAAGGTCCGCCAAAGCTTGCATGACTGGGAAAGGCCGCTCGCGACTCATCGAAGTTCGGCGGCCTTGCCTGTTTCAGGGCGAGGGCATCAGGCTCTTTGCCAGAGAAGTTTCGTTATGACGCGTCTTCATCACGCTGTCATACATACAGGTACATTTCGTGCCTCAATCCGGTGCCGCGCCGCGCTTTGCGGCCCACCGTATGAACCGACAAGAGGAAGCTAATGAGCGAGATTACGGCTGCAATGGTGAAGGAACTGCGCGAAAAGACCGGCGCAGGCATGATGGACTGCAAAAAGGCCCTTGCTGAAACCGGCGGCGACATGGAAGCGGCGATCGACTGGCTGCGCGCCAAGGGCATCGCCAAGGCCGACAAGAAGTCGGGCCGCACCGCTGCCGAAGGCCTCATTGGCGTTTCGAGCCAGGGCACCAAGGCCGTTGTCGTCGAAGTCAATTCCGAAACCGACTTCGTCGCCCGTAACGATGCCTTCCAGGATCTCGTCCGCGGCATTGCCAAGGTTGCCGTCTCCACAAACGGCGCCGTCGACGCCGTTGCGGCTGCGACCTATCCGGCATCCGGCAAGTCCGTTTCCGACACGATCAAGGACGCGATCGCAACGATCGGCGAGAACATGAACCTGCGCCGCTCCGTCGCTCTCTCCGTCGAGGACGGCGTCGTCGCCACCTATATCCACAATGCTGTTTCCGACGGACTCGGCAAGCTCGGCGTTCTCGTCGCGCTGAAGTCGACCGGCGACAAGGAAGCCCTGAACGCAATCGGCCGCCAGGTCGCCATGCATATCGCTGCGACCGCACCGCTGGCGATCCGCCCCGAGGAAGTCGATGCCGCCGTCGCCGAGCGCGAGCGCAACGTCTTCATCGAGCAGTCGCGCGCTTCCGGCAAGCCGGACAACATCATCGAGAAGATGGTCGATGGCCGCATGCGCAAGTTCTTCGAAGAAGTCGCACTTCTTTCGCAGGCTTTCGTCATCAATCCGGATCTGACTGTCGCAGCCGCCGTCAAGGAAGCTGAAAAGGCCGTCGGCGCGCCGATCGAAGTCGCCGGCATGGCCCGCCTTCTGCTCGGCGAAGGCGTCGAGAAGGAAGAGACCGATTTCGCAGCCGAAGTCGCGGCTGCGGCCAAGGGTTGATCTTCCAGCCATAATTGGGAAAACAACAGGGGCATCGCGTGACAACGCGGTGCCCTTCGTGTATCGGGCATTCACGGCAATTTACGAGGAGCCAAGATGTCTTTAGAGCCTGTCTATAAACGCGTTCTACTCAAGGCTTCCGGCGAAGCGCTCATGGGTAGCCAGGGTTTCGGGATCGATGTTGCGGTGGCGGACCGCATTGCATCCGATATCGCCGAAGCAAGGCATATGGGCGTGGAAGTCGGCGTCGTCGTCGGTGGCGGCAATATTTTCCGCGGTGTCGCGGTCGCGTCCAAGGGCGGTGACAGGGTCACCGGCGACCACATGGGCATGCTAGGCACCATCATCAATGCGCTGGCGCTGGCCACTTCGCTGCGCAAGCTGAATATCGATACGGTGGTGCTTTCGGCCATCTCCATGCCTGAGATCTGCGAGAGCTTTTCGCAGCGCGCGACCCTCTATCACCTGTCGATGGGGCGTGTGGTGATCTTTGCCGGCGGCACCGGCAACCCCTTCTTCACCACCGATTCGGCCGCAGCGCTGCGCGCCGCCGAAATGGGCGCGCAAGCGATCTTCAAGGGCACGCAGGTGGACGGCATCTACACCGCCGACCCGAAGAAATATCCCGATGCGACCCGTCTCGACCGCCTGACGCACCAGGAAGTGCTGGACAGGGGGCTTGCGGTGATGGACGTTGCCGCCGTGGCGCTCGCCCGGGAGAATTCCATTCCGATCATCGTCTTCTCGATCCACGAGAAAGGCGGTTTTGCTGAAATCCTGACGGGCGGTGGCCTCAAGACCATCGTCTCCGACAATTGATATAGACTGCGCCGCTTTATCGGGCGCAGCCATCGCGACGCGCTTTATACGGGAGCATCGAAATGAGTGAAGGTATCGACATCAAGGAACTGAAGCGCCGCATGGACGGCGCGGTTTCCGCATTCAAGAGCGACATCGCATCGCTGCGCACCGGCCGCGCTTCGGCCAACATCCTCGATCCGGTCACGATCGAGGCCTATGGTTCGCGCATGCCGCTGAACCAGGTCGCCAACATCACCGTGCCCGAGCCGCGGATGCTGTCGGTTTCCGTCTGGGACAAGTCGATGGTCAGCGCCGTCGAGCGCGGCATTCGCGAATCCAATCTCGGCCTCAACCCGATCGTCGACGGCCAGAGCCTGCGCATTCCGCTGCCCGAGCTGAACGAGGAGCGCCGCAAGTCGCTCGTCAAGGTGGCTCATGATTATGCCGAAAAGAGCAAGGTCGCGATTCGCCATGTTCGCCGTGACGGTATGGACGGCCTTAAGAAGGCCGAAAAGGACGGCGTAATCGGCCAGGACGAGGGCAGGGCGCAGTCGGAACGTGTACAGAAGATGACCGACGAGACGATTTCCGAAATCGACCGCTTGCTTGGCGAGAAGGAAAAGGAAATCATGCAGGTCTAGTGGATCTGTGCCTTTGCCTGGAAAGACCGGACGGGAAATGTCGGAATCTGTATTTGTGACTGTGCCAGAGCATGTTGCCATCATCATGGACGGCAATGGCCGTTGGGCCAAGCAGCGCGGCCTGCCGCGCACGATGGGCCATCGCAAGGGCGTCGAGGCGGTCCGCGAGACAGTGCGCGCCGCCGGCGCGGCCGGCATAAAATATCTGACCCTCTTTGCCTTCTCCTCGGAGAACTGGCGCAGGCCTGAGGCCGAGGTCTCCGACCTGCTTGGCCTGCTCAAGGCTTTCATCCGGCGTGACCTTGCCGAGCTTCATCGCCAGAATGTGCGGATCAAGGTGATCGGCGACCGCCACAGCCTGCGCAACGACATTCTCGGGCTGCTGCTCGAGGCGGAGGAAACGACCAAGGACAATACGGCGCTGACGCTGGTCATCGCTTTCAATTATGGCTCGCGCGACGAGATCTCGCGGGCTGTGGTGAGCCTGGCGCGGGATGTCGAGGCCGGGCGCCTGAGGGCGCAGGATATCACGCCATCGCTGATCAATGCGCGTCTCGATACGGCCGGTATTCCCGATCCGGACCTCATCATCCGCACCAGCGGCGAGGAGCGGCTTTCCAATTTCCTCCTCTGGCAGGCCGCCTATTCGGAATTCATCTTCGTTCCGGAATATTGGCCGGATTTCAGCCCCGAAATCTTCCGCTCGGCGCTGGAGAAATTCGCCTCCCGCGACCGGCGCTTCGGCGGTCTGTCGTCGCAGGCAGCCGCGGTCGGCACCTGATGCAGCAGGAATTGAAACTCCGCATCGTTTCAGGCCTGATTCTTGCGGTGATCGTTCTTGCTGCCACCTGGTACGGCGGATTTGCCTTCCGCATCCTGGCGGCCGTGATCGGCCTGCTGATCTATTATGAATGGTCGACAATAACCGGCGTCGCGCGTGATTGGGTCGCCAATGCCGTCGGCTGGATCGGTCAGGCGGCGATTGCCTTCCTCGTGCTTGTCGGCAATTTCGAATTCGCCGCCGGCATGCTGGCCGGCGTCACCGCCGTCGGCATAGCGCTGATCATCCTGCACGGCACCAGCCGCTGGTTGCCCGTAGGCCTATTTTACGCCGGTGCCACGGGCCTGGCGCTCGCGGCGATCAGAAGCGATGACCGGCCCGGCCTTTATGCCATGCTCTTCGTCTTTGCCGTCGTCTGGGCAACCGACATCCTTGCTTATTTCGTCGGCAGGGCGCTTGGCGGACCGAAGCTTGCCCCTTCGATCTCGCCGGGAAAAACATGGTCGGGCGCAATCGGCGGCGCCGTTTCGGCGGTCGTAGCCGGCGTCGTACTCATCCACTTTCTCCTTCCAGGCACTGAAATCATCGCTGCCGTTGCAGCGCTCGTTCTCTCGGTTTGCAGCCAGTCGGGAGATCTGTTTGAATCGTTCATCAAGCGGAAATTCGGCGTCAAGGATTCAAGCCGTCTCATTCCTGGTCATGGCGGAGTCATGGACCGTGTCGACGGACTGATTTTCGCCTGTTTTTCGGCGTTGTTGCTTGCTGGATTATTTTCCCTGATAAAGGGGACTGCGATGACGTCGCTCGGCGCGGCCTTGTTCGGCCTTTGATGACGCGGCAGCCTGACGGAAGGAACTGATAGAAGTGATGGCCGATATATACACATTCCTGATGGGGAATATCGTCACCTTCATCCTCGTGCTCTCGCTGCTCGTCTTCGTGCACGAGATGGGCCACTACCTCGTCGGGCGCTGGAGCGGCATTCGCATCCTTGCCTTCTCCGTCGGTTTCGGTCCCGAGATATTCGGATTCACCGACCGCCACGGAACGCGCTGGAAGATCTCGGTAATCCCGCTTGGCGGTTACGTCCGCTTCTTCGGCGACGAGGACGCGTCCAGCAAGCCAGACACCGACAAGATCGCCGCCATGTCCGAGGAGGACAGGGCGCGTTCCTTCGCCGGCGCAAAGCTGTGGAAGCGCGCCGCGACGGTCGCGGCCGGGCCGATTGCCAATTTCCTGCTGGCAATCGCCATCTTTACCCTTCTGTTTTCGATCTACGGCCGTTCGGTCGCCGATCCCGTCGTTTCCGAAGTCAAGCCGGATGGCGTGGCGGCTGCAGCCGGCATCCTTCCCGGCGATCTCCTGGTCGCCATCGACGGCGGCAAGGTCGAGACCTTCGACGATGTGCGCCGCTATGTTGCCATCCGCCCGAGCCAGGAGATCGTCGTCACCATCGAGCGCGGCGGCCAGAAGCTGGACTTGCCGATGGTGCCGCAACGCGTCGACATGACCGACCAGTTCGGCAACAAGATCGAGGTCGGCCAGATCGGCATCGTCACCAGCAAGGAGGTCGGCAATTTCCGCCTGCAGACCTATACGCCGCTTCAGGCGTTGCGGGAAAGTGTGATCGAGACCCGGGATATCGTCACCGGCACCTTCAAATATATCGGCAATATTTTCCGCGGAACGATGCGGGCCGATCAACTAGGCGGCCCGATCCGCGTGGCGCAAGCTTCGGGCCAGATGGCGAAGCTTGGAATAGGGGCAGTGTTGCAGCTTGCCGCCATGCTTTCAGTTTCGATAGGATTGCTTAACCTGATGCCGGTTCCGGTACTTGATGGCGGCCACCTGATGTTCTATGCGGTGGAAGCGGTCAGAGGAAAACCGCTGGGCGCCAAGACCCAGGAAATCGCATTTCGCATTGGCTTGGCCATGATACTGACATTGATGGTTTTCACGACCTGGAACGACATTGGCGCGAGCTAAGGGTAAACGCGCAAAGCAGGGGAATTACTATTTATTTACGATGTTTCAAGGCTGTAGTGGCGAATGGGTCACGCTTCGAAATGAAGTAAACAGAAATTAACGACCTCCCTTGCTTGTATGTCAAAAGCGGGTAAAACGACACACGTGACCGGAATCGGGCTCTCCCGGAACCGGGGACGAGGGAAAAAAGGTAATAGGTGAAATGAAGGCTGGTTCAAAGTTTTTGAACGCAGTATCGGCGGTTGCGCTGTCTGCTAGTGTTGTTGCTTCGGGCGCAGGTGCTTTGACGTTCGTTTCCGCTACCGCCGCCGAGGCCGCGGTCATCCAGCGCATCGATGTGCGCGGCGCAAGCCGCGTCGGCGCGGAAGCGGTCCGGTCGAACCTCACCATCGCTCCCGGAAAGAGTTTTTCGAACACCGATATCGATGAATCGGTCAAGCAGCTCTACGGGACGGGTTACTTCTCCGACGTCAAGATTTCGGTCTCCGGAAGCACGCTGGTCGTCAATGTCCAGGAAGCCCAGCTCGTCAACCAGGTCGTCTTCAACGGCAATCGCAAGATCAAGGACGACAAGCTCGCGACCATCGTCCAGACCCATGCTGCCGGCCCCTACAGCGACACCCAGATCCAGTCCGACATCCAGTCGATCAAGGAAGCCTACGCCGCCACCGGCCGCAGCGAAGTTGAAGTTACGACGCAGGTCGTGCCGCTCGGCGAAGGCCGCGTCAACCTTGCCTTCGTCATCAACGAAGGCGACCGCACGAAGATCGATTCGATCAACTTTGTCGGCAACAATGCCTACAGCGCCGGCCGCCTGGCCGCCGTCATCGCTACCAAGCGTTCGAACTTCCTGTCGTTCCTGACCCGCAAGGACGTCTATAACGAAGACAAGCTTCACGCCGACGAGGAAGCGCTTCGCCAGTTCTATTACAATCGCGGCTACGCCGACATGCGCATCGTCTCTTCCGATGCCACCTTCGACGACGCGACCAACAAATACACGCTCACCTTCAATATCGAGGAAGGCCAGCGTTACGACTTCGGGCCGGTGACCGTCCAGTCGACCGTCGAAGGCGTCGGTTCCGAGCAGCTGCAGCCGCTCGTGCGCACCCACGAAGGTCATGTCTACAACGCCAAGGAAGTGCAGAAGTCGATCGAGGCGATCTCCGATCAGGTCGCATCTGCCGGTTATCCTTTTGCGCGCGTCACGCCGCGCGGCAACCGCGACCTCAACAATAATACGATCGGTGTCGAATATCTGGTCGACCAGGGCGAGCGCGCCTATGTCGAGCGTATCGAAATCCGTGGCAACAGTCGCACGCGCGACTACGTCATCCGCCGCGAATTCGATATGAGCGAAGGCGACGCCTTCAACCAGCAGATGATCACCAAGGCCAAGCGCCGCCTCGAAGCGCTCGGTTACTTCTCCTCCGTCAATATCTCCACCCAGCCGGGCAGCTCGCCTGATCGCGTCGTGGTGGTCGTCGACGTGCAGGATCAGTCCACCGGTTCGTTCGGTGTCGGCGCGGGTTATGCCGCTGGCGGCGACGGTCTGCTGCTTGAAGCATCCATCGAGGAAAAGAACTTCCTCGGCCGCGGTCAGTACATCCGCATTTCGGCCGGCGGCGGTCAGGAAGGCTCGCGCGCCTACGGCGTCAGCTTCACCGAGCCTTATTTCCTCGGTTATCGTCTGGCCGCAGGCTTCGACGTCAACCACAGCGAGACGTCGAGCAACGACAACTACGATTATCAGGAAACCAGCGTCGTCCTGCGCGTCACCGCGCCGATCACGGAAGACCTGGCGACGACTTTCCGCTATAACTACAAGCAGATGAAGTATGATGCGGATAACAACGATCTTTCCGATCTGTCAGCTCCATATCAGCACCTCGTTGAGGACAGCCCGTGGACGCGCTCTTCGATCTCGCAGACGCTGACCTATAACACGCTTGATGACACCGTCCTGCCGCGTGAAGGCATCTATGCGACGGCGACGCAGGAGCTTGCCGGCCTCGGCGGCGATTCGCAATTCTACAAGATCTACGGCAAGGCCCGTTACTACCGTCTGCTGGCTGACGACGCCGATATCATCGGCTCGGTTTCTGCTTCGGCGGGTTATGTCGTCGGCTTCGGGGACCATCTGAATGTCTTCGATCAGTTCACCCTGACCAACGGCGATATTCGTGGCTTTGAAAACAAGGGCATCGGCCCGCGCGTTTCCGGCACCAACGACGATCCGCTGGGCGGTACGACGTATTTCACCGCATCGGCCGAAGCCACCTTCCCGATGCCGGGCTTCCCGCGTGACTTCAACCTGCGCGGCGCGGTTTTTGCCGATGCCGGCACCCTGTTCGGCAACGATGTTGACCTGAGGGGCGACGGCATTGAAGGCGAAGACGCCTCTCTGCGTGCTTCCGTCGGCGTGGGTGTCGTCTGGCAGTCTCCCTTCGGTTCGTTGCGCCTGGATTACGCGATCCCGGTTCTCAAGGAAGACTTCGACAAGACGCAGAACTTCAAGTTTGGCATCAACAATCAATTCTGATATCGGCAGTCCGGAACTGTAAGACTCAATTCCGTTCTGGAGCATTGCCGATGGAGCAAAACGTTTTCTTTCTGCCCCATGAAGGTCTGAAGCTCGCTGAGCTGGCAGAGTTTCTTGGGGCGGAACTCGCCAATTCCGACCATGCCGATATCGTCGTCCGATCCGTGGCCCCGATCAACCGGGCACGGGCGGGTGATGTCTGTTATATCCTGTCGCGTCGCAACCGCGATGAACTGGCGACATGCGAAGCCTCGGCAGTGATCTGCGACAAGGCGCTCGCCGATCTCGTCCCCCCGCATATCCCGGTCGTCCTGTCGTCCAATCCGCACGCCGCCTTCGCGATGGCAGGCGGCCTGTTTTACCCTGCCGCATTACGTCCGGTCGCCATTTCGGGTGAAAGCGGGATCGCGCCAAGCGCGGTGATCGATCCGAGCGCCAAGCTTGAAAAGGGCGTGATCGTCGAGCCGTTAGCCGTCATTGGTGCGCATGCCGAGATCGGCGAAGGAACACGGATCGGGGCGAACAGCGTCATCGGCCCTAACGTCAAGATCGGCCGGCATTGTTCGATCGCGGCCGGCGCCAGCGTTCTCTGTGCCCTGATCGGCAACGGCGTCATCGTCCATAACGGCGTCCGCATCGGTCAGGATGGTTTCGGTTATGCGCCGGGTCCCCGCGGCATGATCAAGATCGTTCAGATCGGCCGGGTGATCATCCAGGATAATGTCGAAATCGGCGCCAATACGACGATCGACCGCGGCGCCATGGACGATACGGTGATCGGCGAGGGTACCAAGATCGACAATCAGGTGCAGATCGGCCACAACGTCCAGATGGGCCGCCATTGCGCCATCGTCGCGCAGGTCGGTATTGCCGGCAGCACGAAGATCGGCAATGGCGTGCAGATCGGCGGTCAGGTCGGCATCAAGGGACATGTGACGATCGGTGACGGCGTGCAGATCGCTGCCAAAAGCGGTATCATGACCGATCTTGCCGCCGGCGGGCAATATGGCGGTGTACCGGCCCGCCCGCTAAAAGACTATCTGAGAGAGGCCGCACAACAAGTGTCGAAGTCCAAGTTGCGCGGTCGGAACCCTGGAGGCAAGGAAAATGACTGAAGAAGCCACGACAACGCTTTCTTCGGCGGACATCATCGAGATCATGAAGCTGCTGCCGCATCGTTACCCCTTCCTCATGGTCGACAAGATCATCGAGATCGACGGCGACAACTCGGCGATCGGCATCAAGAATGTCACGGTGAACGAACCGCATTTCACCGGCCATTTTCCGGAGGCTCCGATTATGCCGGGCGTTCTCCTGATCGAGGGCATGGCGCAGACTGCGGGTGCGATCTGTGCCAAGAAGGAAGGCCAGCCCGGCAACCTCGTCTACTTCATGACCATCGAGAATGCGCGCTTCCGCAAGCCTGTCGTTCCCGGCGACCGCGTCGAATTCCATGTCGCCAAGCACAAGCAGCGCGGCAATATCTGGAAATTCCATTGCGACGCCAAGGTCGACGGCGCCCTTGTCGCCGAAGCCGATATCGGCGCTATGATCGTTCGTAAGGAACAGGCATGAGCACGATTGCCGAAAGCGCCCACATTCATCCTATGGCTGTCGTCGAAGACGGGGCTGTGATCGGTGAGGGCGTCAAGATCGGTCCCTTCTGCCATGTCGGGCCGCATGTCGTCCTGCATGAAAATGTCGAGCTCTTGTCGCATGCGGTCGTCACCGGCCGCACCGTGATCGGCAAGGGCACGCGCATCTTTCCGATGGCCGTTATCGGTGGCGATCCGCAGAGCGTGCATCACGGCGGCGAGGAGACGACGCTTTCGGTTGGCGCCAACTGCACGATGCGTGAAGGCGTGACGATGAACACCGGCACGGCCGATTTCGGCGGCCAGACAGTCGTCGGCGACAACAACCTCTTCCTTGCCAATTCCCACGTCGCGCATGACTGCAAGGTCGGCAATCACGTGATCATGTCGAACAACGTCATGCTCGCCGGCCATGTCGTCATCGAGGATCGCGTCATTCTGGGCGGCGGCTCGGCCGTTCACCAGTTCACCCGAGTCGGCCGTCAGGCATTCGTCGGCGGGCTCTCGGCCGTGAGTTACGACGTCATTCCCTACGGCATGCTGAACGGCAATCCCGGTCTGCTGAGCGGCCTGAATGTCGTCGGCATGACCCGCGCCGGCGTCGACCGCGCCGTCATCCACAGGGTGCGCCGCGCCTATAAGGCGATCTTCGAAGGGCCGGGCTCGGTCCGCGAAAACGCCGCCGCCATTCGCGATGAATATGCCGATTGCGAGCAGGCGGTCCAGATCCTCGATTTCATCGCCGCCGACAGCGACCGCGCTCTGTCTTCGCCGACCCGGGGGCAGAAGGGCTGATCCGTGGCTTTATCAGGCGACACCGCTGCGGGCCGGCTGGCGATCATTGCCGGCGGCGGTCTTCTGCCTTCCTATGTCGCCGAAGCCGCGCGTGCGGCGGGTGAAAATCCCGTCATCGTCGTCCTGAAGGACGAAAGCGACCGACGCTGGGAAGACTATGACCACGCCGTCATCGGCATCGGCGATTTCGCAGCTCTTGATGGGGTGCTCAGCCGTTATGGTGTCGGCCGTGTCGTGATGTCTGGCAGCGTCGCCCGCCGGCCGGAATGGCGCGAGGTGCGCCCGACACTGCGCATTCTGATGAAAGTGCCGGCCGCCATCCGCACACTGCTCTCCGGCGGCGATGACACGGTTCTGCAGATGGTTATTCGGCTGATCGAGGGAAACGGCCGCCGGGTGGTCGGCGCTCATGAAATTGCCCCCGATCTGCTTGCCTCTGTCGGCCCGCTTGGCGCGACAACGCCCAGTGAGGAGGACCGGCGCGATATCCGCCGCGCCGCCGAAGCCGCGGACATGCTCGGCCGGCTGGATGTCGGGCAGGGCGCTATCAGCATCGGCGGGCGTGTCGTCGCGCTGGAGGGTCTTGAGGGCACGGACGAGATGCTGGACCGCGTCGCGGGTCTCCGAGCCGCCGGGCGCATCTCGCCGCGGCGCCGGGGCGCGCTCGTCAAGCTCTGCAAGCCGCAGCAGGATATCCGCGCTGACCTGCCGGCGATCGGCGTTTCCACCATCTTGAACGCAAAAAAAGCCGGTCTCGGCGGGATCGCCGTGGAGGCCGGCCGCTCGCTGGTGCTCGATCGCGCCGCCGTCATCAAGGCAGCCGATGAGGCGGGGCTATTCGTCTGCGGCATCGATCGCGGCCTGCCGGCATGGGGGCTCGAATGAACGCGGCGCCGCTGAAGATCGCCGTCATTGCCGGCGAGGTATCGGGTGATCTGCTCGGTGCCGATCTGATAGCCGCGCTGAAGCGGGTCCACACCGGACCGGTGGAACTTGTCGGCGTCGGCGGCGAGGGGCTGCAGGCCGAGGGCTTGCGATCCCTGTTCGATTTCTCCGAGCTGTCGATCATGGGCATCACCCAGGTGCTGAGCCGGCTGCCAAAGCTGTATAGCCTGATCCGCCGGACGACCGCTGCCATCGTCGCTGCCAGGCCTGACATTCTCCTCATTATCGACAGCCCGGATTTCACCCATCGCGTCGCAAAGCGCGTCCGCACCGCGCTGCCCGATCTGCCTGTCGTCAATTACGTGTGTCCGAGCGTCTGGGCCTGGAAGGAATATCGCGCCACGCGCATGCTTGCCTATGTCGATCATGTGCTCGCCGTCCTCCCCTTTGAGCCGGCGGCGATGCAGCGCCTTGGCGGGCCGGCAACCACCTATGTCGGCCATCGCCTGACCGCCGACCCCGCTCTCGTGGAGACCCGGCACCGGCGCGCCGGCAGGCAGCCCGGCAACGGCCCGTTCCTGCTTCTACCAGGCTCACGTTCATCCGAAATTCAGAAGCTCCTGCCGCATTTCGAGGTGGCGGCAAGCGAACTTGTCGCCCGCAATGGGCCGATGCGCTTTATTCTGCCGACGGTGACGCACAGGCAAGCGCTTGTCCACCAGCTGACGGCGGGATGGGCGGTGAAGCCGGAGATCGTTGTCGGCGCTGAAGCAAAATGGAAGGCCTTCGCTGACGCCGATGCGGCCATGGCGGCATCCGGAACCGTCATTCTTGAACTGGCGCTTGCCGATGTTCCTGTCGTCTCCGCCTATAAGGTCGACTGGATCATGCGTCTGCTGACGTCAAGCATCAAGACTTGGACTGGCGCACTGCCGAACCTGATTGCCGATTACGCCGTCGTGCCGGAATATCTGAACGACGTCGTTCGCGGCGCAAGCCTCGCCCGCTGGATGGAAAGGCTGTCGGCCGATACGTACCAGCTCAAGGCGATGAAGGAAGGCTATGATCTCATCTGGCAGCGCATGCAGACGGAAAAGCCACCAGGCGAACATGCCGCCGAAATCCTGCTCGACGTGCTGAACAAGAAAAAACCCGGTCGTCTCTGACCGGGTCTTCTTCTTTTCGGGCCGATATATTGGCCGAAGCGATTAGCGCTTCGAAACGGGGATGTAGTCGCGCTTCGGTTCGCCGACATAGAGCTGGCGCGGACGGCCGATGCGCTGTTCCGGATCCTCGATCATCTCGTTCCACTGCGCGATCCAGCCGACCGTGCGGGCAAGCGCGAAGAGCACGGTGAACATGGTCGTGGGGAAGCCCAGCGCCTTCAGCGTGATGCCGGAATAGAAATCGATGTTCGGATAGAGCTTCTTTTCGATGAAATATTCGTCGGTGAGCGCGATGCGCTCCAGCTCCATCGCCACTTCGAGCAACGGATCATCCTTGATGCCGAGCTCGCCGAGGACTTCATGCGTCGTCTTCTGCATGATCTTGGCCCGCGGATCGTAGTTCTTGTAGACGCGGTGACCGAAGCCCATGAGGCGGAACGGATCGTTCTTGTCCTTGGCGCGGGCGATATATTCCGGAATGTGATCGACCGAGCCGATCTCATGCAGCATGTTGAGCGCTGCTTCGTTGGCGCCGCCATGGGCAGGACCCCAGAGGCAGGCGATGCCGGCTGCGATGCAGGCGAACGGGTTGGCGCCTGACGAACCGGCAAGACGGACGGTCGAGGTCGAGGCGTTCTGCTCGTGATCGGCATGCAGGATGAAGATGCGGTCCATGGCGCGGGCAAGCACCGGATTGACCACGTATTCTTCGCAAGGCACGGCAAAGCACATGCGCAGGAAGTTCGAGGCGTAGTCGAGATCGTTCTTCGGATAAACGAATGGCTGGCCGATATGGTACTTGTAGGCCATGGCGGCAAGCGTCGGCATTTTGGCGATCATACGCAGGCTGGCGACCATGCGCTGGTGCGGATCGGTGATATCGGTGGAGTCGTGATAGAAAGCCGAAAGTGCGCCGACGCAGCCGCACATGACCGCCATCGGATGCGCATCGCGGCGGAAGCCGGTGAAGAAGCGGCTCATCTGCTCGTGCACCATGGTGTGGTGCGTGACGCGATAATCGAAATCCTTCTTCTGCGCGGTGGTCGGCAGTTCACCGTAGAGCAGCAGGTAGCAGACTTCGAGGAAGTCGCCATGCTCGGCCAACTGCTCGATCGGATAGCCGCGGTGCAGCAGCACACCTTCGTCGCCATCGATATAGGTGATTTTCGATTCACATGATGCGGTCGAGGTGAAACCCGGATCGTAGGTGAAGGAAGCCGTGTTCTTGTAGAGGGCACCGATATCGATGACGCTCGGGCCGATCGTGCCGCTCTTGACGGCTAGGTCGACAGATTTGTCACCGATTTTTATTGTAGCGCTTTGATCCGTCATGCTGATCCTCCGAAATGGCGGTGGCGCCATAAAAGCGCCATAGGGGTTAAGCGTCCTCACCGATAGCTATATGATCGCGAAGCTAATGCCAAGTTACCGTGACGGCATTTTGTGCATTGCGGTATCACCTTTTAGGCACTGCAGCGATGAGCCGCGCGCATACCGGAAGCCAATGATTCGACTGCTCTTTTGGCGGTGGCGATTTTCCCTCATATTTCAATCGATTATTCTTGCTCGTTTTGATTGAAGGTTGCATTGTGGCTGCAGGTGCGGGTGATCTTGGGCGGGGCATGGAGGGATTGACGACAGTCGAATTGCGGCCGGAAGCGGGCGCCGGCCTGGCCGATTCACCGGTTTTTTCCGCGCCTGCGATGGGGCGGCGGCCGGCAAGGACACAGTCCGCGATGCCGCTGCGTCACCGGCTGCCGGCCGCGGCCTCGCAATCGCTGCGTGCCGGAATCCGCATGCTTGGCGAGGAGGCCGACCATGGCCGACTGCTGCTGTTCTCGCCGGTCCTCCTCGGTGCCGGGGCGGCCTTCTGGTTTCTCGCGACATCGGATTTTCCTCTCGTCACGTTGCTGCTCTGCCTGTTGATGCCGACGGTTGCGGTTCTTGTCGCCGGCCCCAGCCGGCCGGTATTGCGGGCCAGCTTCCTGGCGCTGGCGCTTTTCGCCTGCGGCATGCTCTCGGCACAATTCGAGAGCTGGCGGGCTTCGACCGTGATCCTCGATTCATCCGTGACGACCACGGTGACCGGCCGTGTCGAACGGCGGGAAGGCAATGGCCGTGGGCGCTGGCGCTACATCCTTGCCGTCACCGGCACGGAGGCACCGGAGCTGAAGCGGCGGCCGGGGCGCATCACCGCGATCGTCCGCGGCGCCGATGCGCCATTCGAGATTGGTGACATCATCACCGGCAGGGCACGGCTGACGCCGCCGGCAGGCCCAGCGCTGCCCGAACTCAACGATTTCTCCTTCAGTGCCTATTTCGATGGCATCGGCGCCAACGGCTTCTTCTATGGCGCGCCGGAGAAAGCCGATCCGCAGGCCGGCCCGCAGGCGGCGAGAGCGACGTCGGAAGCTCTGCTCGAATGGCTTTATCAACTGCGCAGCCGCATCGGCGACCGCATTCGATCGATCCTGCCCGGCGATACGGGCGCTTTTGCCGCTGCCCTGGTGACCGACGAGCGGCGTGCCATCTCGAATGCGACGACGGAGGCGCTGCGCCAGTCCGGCCTTGCACATATCGTTGCGATCTCGGGCCTCAACATGGCGCTGTCAGCCGGCATCTTCTTCGTCGGCTTCCGGATGCTGCTCAGCCTCTTTCCAGGTGTTGCCCAGGCCTATCCGACCAAAAAGATCGCCGCCGCGGGCGCGCTCATCGCCGTCACCGCCTACTACCTGATCTCCGGCTTCGGGGTCTCGGCTGAACGCGCCTTTATCATGATGGCCATCATGCTGATCGCCGTCTTCTTCGATCGGCCGTCGATCAGCCTGCGCAATGTCGTGCTCTCGGCCCTCGTCATCATTGCCATTTCGCCCTCCGAAGTCCTGGGCCCGAGCTTCCAGATGTCCTTTGCCGCGACATTGGCGCTGGTATCGGGCTACCAGCTGTGGAAGGACCGGCGCATCCGCGAAAACGCTTTGCTGAAGCTGCCGGTCTTCCGGCCGGTCGTTGCGGTCGCCGGCTTCTTCGGCGGCGTTTTCCTGACTTCGCTGATCGGCGGTTTCTCCACGGCGCTGTTTTCGATCGAGCATTTTCATCGCCTGACCGCCTACGGCCTGCCGGCAAACCTCGCGACGATGCCGATCATCTCCTTCATCGTCATGCCGGCCGGGCTGCTAGCGATGTTGCTCATGCCCTTCGGTCTGGACGCTCCGCTTTGGAAGGTGGTCGGCTTCGGCCTCGATCTGGTGATTGCGGTCGCCAAGACGGTGTCCGGTTGGGGTGGCGATATCGGCGTCGGTCGCTTGCCCGGCTGGTATTTTGCCGTGGCGGTGGCAGGCTTCCTGCTGCTGACGCTGCTGCGCACCCGGCTGCGCCATGCCGGCACATCGATCCTTGCCGTCTCGACGCTCATTGTGCTGATTCTGCCGGTTCCCCAGCCGCCAGATCTGGTGATTTCGGAGGACGGTAGTCTGGTGGCGCTCGTCGAGCCCTCGGCAATGGCATCCAATCGGGAAAACCCGCCGGATTTCATCTTCGACCAGTGGAAAAGGGCGCTGGTCCTGCCGACGCATCACCCGCCGAAGATGCTGAATGGCCCTGCTATCCCGCCGGAGGGAGAAGACCGCCGCGTCAGGCTTTCCCGCGAGCAGCAGAACGAAGCGAGGACAGCGATGCGGGCGGCGGCCGCGGGCAGTGAAACAAACCGCTTTTCCTGCGTCAAAAAGGCCTGGTGCACATCGAGGCTTGGCAATGGCCGTGTGGTAACCATCATCGACAATGCCGCTTATCTCGGCCCGGCCTGCGATGCGGCCGATATCGTCGTGACGCCGGTCCGTCTGCGTTTCAACAGTTGCCGCTCAGGCGCGACGCTCTTCACCAGTGAGACGCTGCGCAGGACCGGTTCCGTCGAGCTGCGCTTCGCGGATACCGGCCTGGAGGTCGCAACCGCATTCGAAACCCTGTCGCGGCCGTGGATACGCCAGCGCGCTTATGACTGGCGCAGCAACAGTTTTACCGAATCCGGCCTGTCCAGTATCAGTGATAGCGACGAATGAGGCCGACTAGCTTGCCCTGCACCTTGACGCGGTCCGGTCCGAAGATCCGGGTCTCGTAAGCCGGGTTGGCCGCCTCCAGCGCGATCGAGGCACCCTTGCGGCGGAACCGCTTCAGCGTCGCTTCCTCGTCGTCGACGAGGGCAACGACAATGTCGCCGGGGCTTGCGGTGCTGCCGTTGCGGATGATCACCGTGTCGCCGTCGAAGATGCCGGCGTCGATCATCGAATCGCCCTTGACCTCCAGCGCATAATGTTCACCGGAGCCAAGCATGTCGGCAGGAACGACGATGTCGTGAGTGTTGTTCTGGATTGCCGAAATCGGAACGCCGGCAGCGATTCGGCCCATGACCGGCACCGAGACCGAGTTGCCGTTATCGGCGACGGGTTTTGCAGGAGCGGGGAAGCAACCGGCTGGGGCTTGCCGAGGCTGCCCTCGATGACGCTCGGCGAAAAGCCGCGCCGGGGCTGGATGCTGGGGCTATAGGCCTCGGGAAGCTTTATGACCTCGAGCGCCCTGGCGCGGTTCGGTAGGCGGCGAATGAAACCGCGTTCTTCGAGCGCCGTAATCAGGCGATGAATGCCGGATTTCGAAGCCAGATCCAGGGCATCCTTCATCTCGTCGAAAGACGGCGGAACGCCGGATTCCTTCATGCGCTCATGAATGAAAAGGAGAAGCTCCTGTTGTTTGCGCGTGAGCATCGGCGTGTGACCCCTGATTGAAACAAATCCAGAACAGACACTATATGTTCCATATGTGTTCCGCAAGTAGCTAAATTTCCGTAAAACTTGCCGCCAACGCGTTGAGATTTTTATTTTCATTCGCCGGATTGGCACACATGTCTTGCATTGGTGGTGGCGCTGTCGCACATCTCTTGTCGTTTGAGCGAGGGATATCATGAATGAGCGTTCCGCCAAACCGCACCCGCTGGATCATGTCGTGTTGCCCGTCGTCAATATCGATCTGGCCCGCGAACGGCTCGGCAAGCTCGGCTTCACTGTTGCCGCCGATGCCCGCCATCCCTTCGGCACGGAGAATGCCTGCGCCTTCTTTGCCGACAAGACCTATCTGGAGCCGCTTGGTATCGCGAGCGTCGAAGAGAGCGAGGCGTCGGCGCGGCAAGGCAATGTCTTCACCGCCCGCAACCGCGCCTTCCGCTTCCGTTGCGGCGAGGAGGGGCTTTCGGCGGTGGCGTTTGCCACCAGCGATGCCGGCCGCGATCATCGCAACTTTGCCGGCAGCGGATCGAGCGCCGGCGAGATGCTGCAGTTCAGCCGGCCGATGAAAATGCCTGATGGTTCCGAGACTATCGCCGGCTTCAAGCTGGCTTTTGCTGCCGACTTGCGCGCGCCGGATTTCTTCCTCTTCAGCGTCGAGCGCATCAATCCGCTGCCGTCTGACCGCGGCGCGCTGGAGATGCATGCCAATGGCGTGATCGGCATTGCGGAGATTGCGCTTTGCGCGCCGGAACCCGCCGCTTTCGCGGCCTTCGTCGGCCTTGCCGCTGCGCAGTCGGCCGTCGAAAAGACCAGTTTCGGCGTCAATATCGCGGCGCCGAACGCGAAAATCAGCCTGATGACACCGGAAGGGCTGGATGCCTATTTCGAGATTGCCGTCACATCTGCCGACCGCGGCCTGCGCGGCCGGGCTATCCTCTTCACCGTCGCCGATCTTGCCGTGACAGAAGCGCATTTGGCTGCTAACGGAGTGACCTACACGCGCAAGAACAATCGCATTCTGGTGAAGCCGGCGCCCGGGCAGGGCACGCTCTTCGCCTTCGAGGAAACACGATGAGCACTGATACGAATTCTGAAGTCAGGATCGGCGAGGGCGCAGGTCAGGTGACCTTCTCCAACACCGGCCGCCTGTCGCTGATTGCCGGCCCCTGTCAAATGGAGAGCCGGGACCACGCTTTCATGGTTGCCGGCACGCTCAATGAGCTCTGCGCCAAGCTCGGCATCGGCCTCGTCTACAAGAGCTCCTTCGACAAGGCCAACCGCACCTCGCTGTCGGCTGAGCGCGGCATCGGGCTTGAAAAGGGCATGCAGGTCTTTGCCGATCTCAAGAAGGAGTTCGGCTTTCCCGTCCTCACCGACGTTCACACCGCCGAGCAATGCGCCGAAGTGGCAAAGGTGGTCGATGTCCTGCAGATTCCGGCCTTCCTTTGCCGTCAGACCGACCTTCTGATCGCCGCCGCCGAGACTGGCCGTGCCGTCAATGTCAAGAAGGGCCAGTTCCTCGCCCCCTGGGACATGAAGAACGTGCTGAAGAAGCTCAACGCCAGCGGCAATCCGAACGTGCTGCTCTGCGAACGCGGCGCCTCCTTCGGCTACAATACATTGGTTTCCGACATGCGCTCGCTGCCGATCATGGCGTCGATGGGCGCCCCCGTCGTTTTCGATGCGACCCATTCCGTGGCGCAGCCGGGCGGGCAGGGCGATTCCTCCGGCGGTCAGCGGGAGTTCGTGGAAACGCTGGCGCGCGCAGCGGTGGCGACTGGTATTGCCGGCGTTTTCGTCGAAACCCACCAGGACCCGGACAACGCACCGTCCGACGGCCCGAACATGGTCTATCTCAAGGACATGCCGCGGCTGCTGGAAAAGCTGCTGGCCTTCGATGCTGTCGCCAAGGGCTGACGGTCAAAAGCCTGACATGTTCGTGCTGTAGCGACGATCAGACATGCAGATCGAAGGTGTCGCAATGCGCCATTGTAATTTGCACGCCTTCGATTATGACAGGCTTCGAACGATTGATCACCCACCGAGCAGGAAGAACCCATGACTGCAATCACCGATATCATCGCCCGCGAGATTCTCGATAGCCGTGGCAACCCCACCGTCGAAGTCGATGTCTATCTCGAAGACGGCAGCATGGGCCGCGCGGCCGTTCCCTCGGGCGCTTCGACCGGCGCGCATGAGGCGGTCGAGCTGCGCGACGGCGGCAAGCGCTACCTCGGCAAGGGCGTGCAGAAGGCGGTCGATGCGGCCAATACCGAGATCTTCGACGCGATCGGCGGCATCGATGCCGAAAACCAGATCCAGATCGACAACATCATGATCGAACTCGACGGCACGCCGAACAAGTCGCGCCTCGGCGCCAACGCCATCCTCGGCGTGTCGCTCGCCGTCGCCAAGGCTGCCGCCCAGGCCTCCGGCCTGCCGCTCTACCGTTACGTCGGCGGCGCTTCCGCAAGCCTGCTTCCGGTGCCGATGATGAACATCATCAACGGCGGCGCCCATGCCGACAATCCGATTGATTTCCAGGAGTTCATGATCCTGCCGGTCGGCGCCGATACGATTGCCGAAGCCGTGCGCATGGGTTCGGAAGTCTTCCATACGCTTCGCAAGGAACTCGCCGCCCAGGGCCACAACACCAATGTCGGCGACGAAGGCGGTTTTGCTCCGGGCCTGAAGAGCGCGCCCGAAGCCCTCGACTTCATCATGAGGTCGATCGAGAAAGCCGGCTACAAGCCGGGCGACGACATGTGCCTCGGCCTCGATTGCGCCTCGACTGAGTTCTTCAAGGACGGCAAATATGTCCTCGAAGGCGAAGGCCGCACGCTCGAATCGGGCGCCATGGCCGAATATCTGGCCGAACTTGCCGCCAAGTACCCGATCATCTCGATCGAGGACGGCATGGCCGAAGACGACTGGGACGGCTGGAAGACACTGACCGACCTGACCGGCAAGAAGACCCAGCTCGTCGGTGACGATCTCTTCGTCACCAACTCCGCCCGTCTTCGCGACGGCATCCGCATGGGCGTCGCCAACTCGATCCTCGTCAAGGTCAACCAGATCGGCTCGCTGACGGAAACGCTCGACGCCGTCAACACGGCGCACAAGGCAGCCTATACCGCCGTCATGTCGCACCGCTCCGGCGAAACCGAAGATCTGACCATCGCCGACCTCGCAGTCGCCACCAACTGCGGCCAGATCAAGACCGGCTCGCTGTCGCGTTCCGACCGCCTCGCCAAGTACAACCAGCTGATCCGCATCGAGGAAGGCCTTGGCCCCCAGGCTCAGTATGCCGGCCGCTCGATCATCCGCGGCTGATCGAATCTGCTTTCAACCACGTGCCCCGCGCCTCCTCGGCGCGGGTTTTTTGTTGCCCGTTTTTACGGTCAACGAACGGTTAATCTCTGGGCGTTATGCTGAACGAATTGGTAATGCGTTCAAGAGCATGCGTGTATGTGGACAAAGCATCATAAGAAGAGAAAGATCGGCCGCTTCGTCATTCCGGCGATGACGGTCGCCTTCCTTTCCTACTTCGGTTATCATTGCATTCACGGCGATTACGGCTTGCGAGCGACGGAAGCGTTCGAGCATCAGCGTGTCGCGCGTGAAAAAGAGCTTGCGATCTTGAAGGCAAAGCGCGAACATCTGGAAAATCAGGTGGCGCTGCTGAGTGATGGCTCGCTCGACAAGGATATGCTGGACGAAAAGGCGCGCTATCAGCTCAATATGTCGCGCGCGGACGAGATCGTCATATTCAACCATTATTCCAATTAACCGGAATTCGGTTAATTGGATATTTCGTCGTATTTCCAATAATTTAGCGCCGAATATGAGCCATGCAATTATGGCATTGCTGTGGTCTTATTTCTTCCCTATGGTACGCGCCACCGAGAAACGACAAACCCATAGGGAGGGTTGAATGGCGCCGCGAAAGACCGCGACCGTTTCCAGCCGCAAAACTGCAGCAAAACCGGCAGCCAAGGCATCGAATGGAGGCCCGGTAGCCGACTTCGATCGCGATGAGGAGCTCAAGGCCTATCGCGAGATGCTGCTGATCCGCCGCTTCGAGGAGAAGGCCGGCCAGCTTTACGGCATGGGCTTCATCGGCGGCTTTTGCCACCTCTACATCGGTCAGGAAGCTGTCGTCGTCGGCATGCAGATGGCGCAGAAGGAAGGCGACCAGGTCATCACCGCATATCGCGATCACGGCCACATGCTGGCAACCGGCATGGAAGCGCGCGGCGTCATGGCGGAATTGACCGGCCGCCGCAGCGGCTATTCCCACGGGAAGGGCGGCTCGATGCACATGTTCTCGAAAGAGAAGCATTTCTACGGCGGCCACGGCATCGTCGGCGCCCAGGTATCGCTCGGAACCGGTCTTGCCTTTGCAAACCATTACCGCGGCAACGGCAATGTCTCGATCGCCTATTTCGGCGATGGCGCCGCCAACCAGGGCCAGGTCTACGAGAGCTTCAACATGGCGGCGCTCTGGAAGCTGCCGATCGTCTATATCGTCGAGAACAATCGCTACGCCATGGGCACCTCCACGGCGCGCGCCACCGCCCAGTCGAACTACTCGCTGCGCGGCTCCGGCTTCGGCATCCCCGGCATTCAGGTCGATGGCATGGACGTTCGCGCCGTCAAGGCGGCCGCCGACGAGGCGCTCGAACATTGCCGCTCCGGCAAAGGCCCGATCATTCTCGAAATGCTGACCTATCGTTATCGCGGGCACTCGATGTCCGACCCGGCGAAATATCGCTCCAAGGACGAAGTGCAGAAGATGCGCTCCGAGCATGACCCGATCGAGCAGGTGAAAGCACGCCTCGTCGAAAGGGGCTGGGCTTCCGAAGACGATCTGAAGGCGATCGACAAGGATGTTCGCGACATTGTCGCCGACAGCGCCGACTTCGCCCAGGCCGATCCGGAGCCGGATGCATCCGAGCTCTACACCGACATTCTGCTCTAATCGGGGAGGGAACCCATGCCTATCGATATCCTCATGCCCGCCCTCTCTCCGACGATGGAAGAAGGCACCCTGTCCAAATGGCTGAAGCAGGAAGGTGACAAGGTCACTTCAGGCGACGTGATTGCCGAAATCGAAACCGACAAGGCAACGATGGAAGTCGAAGCCGTCGACGAAGGCGTCATCGGCAAGCTGCTCGTCGACGCCGGCACCGAAGGCGTCAAGGTCAACACCAAGATCGCCGTGCTGCTGCAGGATGGCGAATCCGCCGCGGATATTTCCGCCGCCAAGCCGGCCGCCGCTGCAGCACCTCAGGTTGCCCAGGAAGAAAAGCCGACGAATAGCGGCTCGGCTTCCGCGCCGCTTCCGGCCGAGCCGAAGGCCGTCGTTCCGAACGACCCGGAAATCCCCGCCGGCACCGAAATGGTGTCAATGACGGTGCGCGAAGCGCTCCGCGACGCCATGGCCGAGGAAATGCGCGCCAGCGACGACGTCTTCGTCATGGGCGAGGAAGTCGCCGAATATCAGGGCGCCTACAAGGTCACCCAGGGCCTGCTGCAGGAATTCGGCCCCCGCCGCGTCATCGATACGCCGATTACCGAGCACGGCTTTGCCGGCGTCGGCGTCGGCGCCGCCATGGCAGGCCTTCGCCCGATCGTCGAATTCATGACTTTCAACTTCGCCATGCAGGCGATCGACCACATCATCAACTCGGCCGCCAAGACGCTCTATATGTCCGGCGGCCAGATGGGCGCTCCGATCGTCTTCCGCGGCCCGAACGGTGCAGCAGCCCGCGTCGGCGCCCAGCACAGCCAGGACTATGCCGCCTGGTACAGCGCCATCCCCGGCCTGAAGGTCGTCATGCCCTACACGGCAGCCGACGCAAAGGGCCTGTTGAAGGCGGCGATCCGCGATCCGAACCCGGTCATCTTCCTTGAGAACGAGATTCTCTACGGCCAGCACTTCGACGTGCCGAAGCTCGACAATTTTGTCCTGCCGATCGGCAAGGCCCGCATCCATCGTCCGGGCAATGACGTCACCGTCGTCTCCTTCGGCATCGGCATGACCTATGCGACGAAGGCGGTTGCCGAACTCGAGAAGATCGGCATCGACGTCGAACTGATCGACCTTCGCACCATCCGCCCGATGGATCTCCCGACCGTGATCGAATCGGTCAAGAAGACCGGCCGCCTCGTCACCGTCGAGGAAGGTTATCCGCAATCCTCCGTCGGCACCGAAATCGCTACCCGCGTCATGCAGCAGGCCTTCGACTATCTCGATGCGCCGATCCTGACGATCGCGGGCAAGGACGTGCCGATGCCCTACGCCGCCAATCTCGAAAAACTGGCGCTTCCGAACGTCGGCGAAGTCGTCGATGCGGTGAAGGCTGTTTGCTACAAATAAGGGGAGGGTATCTCGATGCCGATCAATATCACGATGCCCGCCCTCTCTCCGACCATGGAGGAAGGCAATCTTTCCAAATGGCTGGTCAAGGAAGGCGACACGGTCAAGTCTGGCGATGTGATCGCCGAGATCGAGACCGACAAGGCGACGATGGAAGTCGAAGCCGTCGATGAAGGCACGGTCGCCAAGCTCGTCGTTGCCGCCGGCACGGAAGGTGTCAAGGTCAACGCGCTGATCGCCGTTCTCGCCGCCGATGGCGAGGATGTCGCCGCCGCCGCAAGCGGCGCGGGCTCTGCCGCTCCGGCAAAGGCCGAGGCCACCCCCGCACCGAAGGCCGAGGCTGCCTGCTCCGGCTGCAGCGAGGGCGCCTGCCGCCGCACCAGTGGCGGTTTCATCAAACGGCAACCGCACCTTCTCTTCGCCGCTTGCTCGCAGGCTCGCTAAGGAAGCCGGTATCGACTTGTCGGCTGTCGCCGGCTCCGGCCCGCATGGCCGCGTCGTCAAGAGCGATGTCGAAGCCGCCGCTGCCGGTGGTGGCGCCAAGGCTGCAGCAGCGCCGACCACCGCAGCGCCGCAGGCCGCTGCCGCTCCGGCTCCGGCCGCAGCACCGAGGGGCGCTTCCGAGGACGCCGTGCTCAAGCTTTTCGAGCCGGGCTCCTACGAGCTCGTGCCGCATGACGGCATGCGCAAGACGATCGCCCGGCGCCTGGTCGAATCCAAGCAGACGATCCCGCATTTCTACGTCAGCGTCGATTGCGAACTCGATGCGCTGATGGCGTTGCGCGCCCAGCTGAACGATGCTGCACCCCGCAAGGACAACGCTCCGGCCTACAAGCTCTCGGTCAACGACATGGTCATCAAGGCCATGGCGCTGGCGTTGCGCGACGTTCCGGATGCCAACGTTTCCTGGACCGACAACAACATGGTCAAGCACAAGCACGCCGATGTCGGCGTCGCCGTCTCGATCCCGGGCGGCCTGATCACCCCGATCATCCGCAAGGCCGAGCAGAAGACGCTGTCTGTCATCTCCAACGAGATGCGCGATCTCGGCAAGCGGGCCAAGGACCGCAAGCTGAAGCCTGAGGAATATCAGGGCGGCACCAGCTCGGTTTCGAACATGGGAATGATGGGCGTCAAGAACTTCGCCGCCGTCGTCAACCCGCCGCATGCGACGATCCTCGCGGTCGGCGCTGGCGAACAGCGGGTCGTCGTCAAGAGCGGCGAAATGGCCATCGCCACCGTGATGTCGGTCACGCTGTCGACCGACCATCGCTGCGTCGACGGCGCGCTCGGCGCCGAGCTGCTCCAGGCCTTCAAGGGCTACATCGAGAACCCGATGGGCATGCTTGTCTGATAGCTGGGCGGAGGCGGAAATGACCAAGACCGTTCTTTGCTATGGCGACTCGCTGACCTGGGGTTATGACGCTGAGACGATCGGCCGTCATGAGTACAAAAACCGCTGGCCGAGCGTGCTTCAGGCCGCACTCGGCAGCGAGGCGCGTGTGATCGCCGAAGGGCTCAACGGTCGCACGACCGCTTTCGACGACCATCTCGCCGATTGCGACCGCAACGGCGCACGCGTCCTGCCGACCATCCTGCAGACGCATGCGCCGCTCGATCTCGTCATCCTCCTGCTCGGCACCAACGATATGAAGCCGGTCGTGGCTGGTTCGGCCTTTGCTGCCTGCCAGGGCATCAGCCGTCTCGTGCGGCTGATCCGCAACCATGCCTGGCCCTTCGAATTCGATGGGCCGGAGATCCTGATCGTAGCGCCGCCGGCGATCTGCGCGACGGGCAACGTGCCCTTCGCCGCATCCTTTCCCGGCGGCATCGACGAATCGGCAAAGCTTGCAACGCTTTATCGTGATCTCGCCGACGAACTCGGCTGCGGCTTTTTCGACGGCAATTCCGTCGCCAGGACCACGCCGATCGATGGCATCCATCTCGATGCGGAGAATACACGGGCGCTCGGGCGCGGGCTGGAATCGATCGTGCGGATGATGCTGGGGATCTGAGCATGACCGCCTTCATCGCGCTGCGGCAGGCCTCACGGCGGGATGCCTCGGAGCTGGCGATCCTGGCGGATATTGCTTCGCATGGTTTTGCTTCCTGGCTCTGGTGCGCCGATGTGGCGAATGGCGTCAGCGACACGCCGCTGGAGCGTGGCAGGCTGAAGATGAGCGAGGAAGAAGCTGTCGGCGGCTGGCGGGATTCCGTCATCGCCGAGGCCTATGGCGAGGTCGCAGGTGTAGCGATCGGCCATGCGCTGGAGGACGGCATAGGTGATATCGAGGCGACAATCCCGGCGACCGAGCCGATACTCGCCTTGCAGAAAACGGTTGTGGGAAGCTGGTTCATCGGCAGTCTCGGCGTCTATCGCCACCTGCGCGGCATCGGCATCGGAAGCAGGCTGCTGGAAGATCAGATCGACAGGGCCGATCGACGCCTCATCAGTCTCATTACCGCAAGTGATAACGAGGCGGCTTTGTCGCTTTATGGAAGAAACGGATTCCTGGAGGCTGCGCGCGCCGATGCCGTGCCGCTCTTCGAAAACAGCAAGAGCCACGCGTGGGTGCTCATGACCCGCAGCGCAGCATAACAAGGGCAGGAAACACATGGCTGAATCCTACGACATCATCATCATCGGCTCCGGTCCCGGCGGCTATGTCGCCGCCATCCGCGCCGCTCAGCTCGGCCTCAAGACCGCGATCGTCGAGCGCGAGCATATGGGCGGGATCTGCCTGAACTGGGGCTGCATCCCGACCAAGGCGCTGCTGCGCTCGGCCGAGGTGCTGGATCACGCCAATCACTTCAAGGATTACGGCCTTGTTCTCGAAGGCACGGTCAAGCCGGATGCCAAGGCCGTCGTTGGCCGCTCGCGCGCCGTCTCCGCCCGTCTCAATGCCGGCGTCGGCTTCCTGATGAAGAAGAACAAGATCGACATCATCTGGGGCGAGGGAAAGATCACCAAACCAGGCGAGATCGTCGTCGGCAAGTCGTCGAAGCCCGTGGTCGAGCCGCAGCACCCGCTGCCGAAGAACGTCAAGGGCGAGGGCACCTACACCGCCAAGCACATCATCATCGCCACCGGCGCCCGCCCGCGTGCGCTGCCCGGCATCGAGCCCGACGGTAAGCTGATCTGGACCTATTTCGAAGCGTTGAAGCCGGAAGCGCTGCCGAAGTCGCTGATCGTCATGGGGTCGGGCGCGATCGGCATCGAATTCGCAAGCTTCTACCGCTCGATGGGCGTCGACGTGACGGTTGTGGAAGTCATGCCGACCATCATGCCGGTCGAGGATGCCGAAATCACCGCTATCGCCCGCAAGCAGCTTGAAAAGCGCGGCCTCAAGATCTTCACCAGCGCTAAGGTGACGAAGGTCGAGAAGGGCGCGAGCAGCATCACCGCCCATGTCGAGACGTCAGACGGCAAGGTGCAGCAGATCACCGCTGACCGGATGATTTCAGCCGTCGGCGTTCAGGGCAACATCGAAAATCTCGGCCTCGAGGCGCTTGGCATCAAGACCGATCGCGGCTGCGTCGTCGCCGACGGTTACGGCAAGACCAATGTTTCGGGCATCTATGCGATCGGCGATGTTGCCGGCCCGCCGATGCTGGCGCACAAGGCTGAGCATGAAGGGGTCGTCTGCGTCGAGAAAATTGCTGGCCTGCCGAATGTTCACCCCACCGACAAGGGCAAGGTTCCGGGCTGCACCTATTGCAATCCGCAAGTCGCCTCCGTCGGCCTTACCGAAGCCAAGGCCAAAGAGCTCGGCCGCGACATCCGCGTCGGCCGCTTCTCCTTCGCGGCAAACGGCAAGGCGATCGCGCTCGGCGAAGACCAGGGCATGGTCAAGGTGATCTTCGACAAGAAGACCGGCGAACTGCTCGGTGCCCACATGGTCGGCGCCGAAGTCACCGAGCTCATCCAGGGCTTCGTCGTCGCAATGAACCTCGAGACGACCGAGGAAGAACTGATGCACACCATCTTCCCGCATCCCACAGTCTCCGAAACGATGAAGGAAGCGGTGCTCGATGCCTATGGCCGCGTGCTGAACGCTTGATAATTTCCAAAGCTGCCCTCTATCCCGAGGCGGCGAAGCCATCCTCCGGGATGGCCCAGGCCATCCCTCGGGGGCTGGAAAAAACGAAAGGAAATCATCATGTCTATGGAGACGCAGGCGTTGTTGGTGTTTTTGCTGATCGGCCTGGTTGCAGGCTTCCTCGCAAGTCTGGTCGTCGGTGGTGGCGGCTTGATCAGATGCCTGCTGAGCGGCATCATCGGCGCCTTCGTCGGCGGTTATCTGTTCAGCGCGCTCGGCATATCGCTGGGCATTGAAAACGCGCTGGTCGTGCAGATCATCCACGCCACCGTCGGCGCCATCATCGTGGTGCTGATCGCCAGGGCGGTCGCTTAAGGGTAAGGGCAGGTATGGAAGGCATGGGCTGGATTTCGGCAATCATCATCGGCGGGCTTGCAGGCTGGCTGGCCGGCAAGCTGATGGAGGCGCGGTACGGGATTTTCCTGAACATTGTGCTCGGCATTGTCGGCTCGATCGTTGCCACCGCCATCCTCGCTGAGTTCCATGTCCAGCTCGCCGGCGGACGGCTCGGTTATTTCGTGACGGGTTTCCTCGGCGCCTGCCTGCTGATATTCCTGGCGCGGCTGGTGCGGCGCTAGATCCAAGAGATGATGCCGCTTAGGGGCGGCGGAAGGCTGATACTGCAATGGTGACCATTCTCGATACGATCAATCCCGACGCCAAGCGCGTGCGCCATCCCGAGAAGGCGCATCGGCCTGATACCGAGGTCATGCGCAAGCCGGACTGGATCCGCGTCAAGGCGCCGACCTCCAAGGGTTATGCCGAGACCCGGGCGATCGTGAAGGAGCACAAGCTCGTCACCGTCTGCGAGGAGGCGGGCTGCCCGAATATCGGCGAGTGCTGGGACAAGAAGCACGCCACCTTCATGATCATGGGCGAGGTCTGTACGCGCGCCTGCGCCTTCTGCAACGTCGCCACCGGCAAGCCGAACGCGCTCGATATGGCCGAGCCGGAAAACGTCGCCAAGGCGGTCAAGGAGATGGGCCTATCCCACGTCGTCATCACTTCGGTCGACCGCGACGACCTGGAGGACGGCGGCGCCGAACACTTCGAAAAGGTGATCTGGGCGATCCGCGCGGCTTCGCCGGCAACGACGATCGAAATCCTGACGCCCGACTTCCTGAAGAAGCCGGGCGCTTTGGAGCGCGTCGTCGCCGCCAAGCCCGACGTTTTCAACCACAATATGGAAACGGTTCCCGGCAACTACCTGACGGTCCGCCCCGGTGCCCGCTATTTCCATTCCATCCGGCTGCTGCAGCGGGTGAAGGAACTCGATCCCACCATGTTCACCAAATCGGGCATCATGGTCGGCCTTGGCGAGGAGCGCAACGAGGTGCTGCAGCTGATGGACGATCTGCGGACCGCCGATGTCGACTTCCTGACGATCGGCCAGTACCTGCAGCCGACCCGCAAGCATCACAAGGTCGAAAGCTTCGTCACGCCGGACGAGTTCAAGTCCTACGAGACGGTCGCCTACAGCAAGGGCTTCCTGATGGTCGCCTCCAGCCCGCTGACCCGCTCCTCCCACCATGCCGGCGACGACTTCGCCCGGCTGAGAGCGGCCCGCGAAAAGAAGCTGCTGATGGCGGCTGAGTAAGGTTTCGCGCCTTTTATCAGCCCGTTGTTAGAACGGCCAACCACGCTTTCGGCTGCTCGGGCTCTTCCCACCGCTGGCCGGTTCGCGCCGATGGCCGCCCCTCACCCTAACCCTCTCCCCGTAAAAACGGGGAGAGGGGACATGCCCTGCAAGAGGTAGAATGGGAACCGAAAGGTTGCGGCATATCCTCTTCGCCCCGCAAGCGGGGAGAAGGTGCCGGCAGGCAGATGAGGGGCAACCGCGGCAATCTCCATGACCGAGGTGTCGCATTTGAGGGAGCCGATGAAAGGCACATCCAGTTTGAAAGCGATGCTGGCCGAAGCCGATCGTATCCTGGTGATCGGCTGCCCCGGCAGCGGCAAGAGCACGCTCGCAAAACAGCTGTCGCGATCGCTGGACCTTCGCCACATCTCCATGGACCGCGACTTCTACTGGCTGCCGGGCTGGAGAAAGAGGCCGCGCGATGAGATCGACCGCCTTGTCGCCAAGGCCGTGGCGGGAGAGCGCTGGATCATGGATGGGACCGGCCTCAGTTCCTTCCATCTGCGCCTGCCACGGGCTGACGTCGTCATTTGGCTTCGTCCGCCAAGATATGTGTGCCTGTACGGTGCGATCTCGCGAGCCTTCCGCTATTTCGGTCGCAACCGTCCCGAACTGCCTGTCGGTTGCCCTGAACGCCTCTCCCAGGAAGCGTTTGCCGATATCTGGAATTTCGAGCGGGACGCCGTCCCCTTGATCGAGGCGGCACTCCGGGACTATGCCGCCGGGATCGCCCAACACGGCGACGACGTGCCAATTCTCCAGCTAAAATCCCGCCGTCAGATGCATGAGCTTCTTGATCTTCTCCCCGGCCCGCTTAATTGCCGCCTATGCCGCAATTCGAAACCCATCGTCCCGTCCCGCACACGCCCGACCAGATGTTCGACCTCGTTGCCGACGTCGAGCGCTATCCGGAATTCCTGCCGCTCTGCGAAGCCCTTGCCATCAGGAGCCGCAAGGAGCGCGACGGCAAGATCCTGCTCGTCGCCGATATGACGGTCGGTTACAAGGCGATCCGCGAGACCTTTACGACCCAGGTGCTGCTGAACCGCGCCGAGCACGTCATCGAGGTCAAATATATCGACGGCCCGTTCAGATACCTCGACAATCGCTGGCATTTCGCCGAGACGCCGACCGGCGGCTGCACCGTCGATTTCTTCATCGACTACGAGTTCAAGAGCCGCATTCTCGGGGCATTGATGGGCTCGATGTTCGACCGCGCCTTCCGCATGTTCACGGAAGCCTTCGAGACCAGGGCAAGCAGGATCTACGCGCCGGCCTAACGCGGCGATTGCCGGCGTCGGTCAGCCGGCGAGGAGCGAACGCACCATCTCCAGCGCCGTCCGGATCGTTGCCAGCCGAACCTCGCTGCGGCCGATATCGCCGTAAAACATCTTTTGGTGAATGAGTATGCCGCTGCGTGACTTGGCGGCGAGATGCACGAGGCCGACCGGTTTCTCCGCCGATCCGCCGCCGGGGCCGGCAATGCCGGTGACGGCGACGGCGATGTCGGCGCGCGAGCGGAAGAGGGCGCCATGCACCATCTGCCGCGCCGTTTCCTCGGAGACCGCCCCGAAGCGCAACAGCGTTGCCGCTTGCACGCCAAGCAGCTCGATCTTTGCCGTATTCGTGTAGGTGACGAAGCCGCGGTCGACGACGGCCGATGAGCCGGATATCTCCGTCAGCGCGCCGGCGATCAGCCCGCCGGTGCAGGATTCGGCGCTCGAGATCATCAGCCCGGCGGCCGTGAAGTCACGGATGACCGTCTGCGCCGCCGAAAGGATATCCTCGGGAAAAAGGCTCACCGTTTCCCCCCGCGATAAACGACCGTCGCCGTGGCGATCGCCGCGATGCCTTCGCGCCGGCCGACGAAGCCGATGGTCTCGTTGGTCGTCGCCTTGACCGAGCAGCGCTCGATATCGATGCCGAGATACTCCGACAATTTCGCCCGCATGCTCTGGCGATGCGGCCCGACCTTCGGCGCCTCGGCGATCAGCGAGACATCGGCATTCATGATCGTGCCGCCGTGCTCGCGCACGATCCGGGCGGCGTGCTCGATGAAGATGCGCGAGGCCGCCCCCTTCCATTGCGGGTCGGAGGGCGGGAAATGATCGCCGATATCGCCGGCGCCGCAGGTGGCAAGCAGCGCGTCCGTCAGCGCGTGTAGCGCGACGTCGGCATCCGAATGGCCTTTGAGCTTCTGGTCGTGCGGAATGAACACGCCGCAGAGTGTGACGCCATTGCCTGCTTCGAGCTGATGCACGTCGTAACCGTTGCCGGTGCGCACGTCCGGAAGCTGCGAGGCCGATAGCTTGTCGTCAGCCATGGCGATGTCCTTCTTGACCGTCAGCTTGACGTTATCAGGCGTGCCCGCGACGATCGTCACCGGAATGCCCAGCCATTCGGCGATCGAAGCGTCGTCGGTGAAATCGCTTCGCCCGCTTGCCGCCGCCTTCTCGTGCGCATCGAGGATCGATTCGAAAGCGAAGGATTGCGGTGTCTGCGCCGCATAGAGATGCTCGCGCGAAACCGTCGTCAGCACGGTGCCGGCGCTGTCGGCGCGTTTCAGCGTGTCGGTGACCGGGATCGCCGGCAGCACCGCCTGCGCGCCATTGTCGAGGCTTTCGGCAATGCGGTCGAGAAGCACATGGTCGAAGAACGGCCGCACAGCGTCGTGGATCAGCACATGGCTGATACGCTTGTCCTTTAGGTGCCTAAGGCCGGCCAGCACCGATTGCTGTCGGGTCGGCCCGCCATGCACCATTTCGATCGGCGTTGCCGAGATGATATGGCGCAATGCTCTCGCAAACAGCGCCTCGTCATCGGGATGAATGACGACGACGATCTCAGTTGCCGGCTCCCATGTCATGAAGTTTTCAAGCGTATGCACGATAACCGGCTTGCCGCCGATCATGCGATACTGCTTGGGGCCTTCCTTGGAGGAGCCTGCACGTTCACCGCGGCCGGCGGCAACGATGACAATTCCAGCCGATATCGGTTGCTTGGAAGGCATTTGCAGCATAAATCCCCTAAAATATGCGGAATTGACCCGAGTGCTCTAACGTCTTGCTTTGGCCTTTTCCAGCATCTGCCCAAAAAATATCGATTTCGATCAGAGCCCCCTTGGCAAGCCGAGGAACAATGGCTAAAAATCATGCACTTCCACAGTGTGCCCGAAAGATAATCATTTGATTTCCAAGGACCTCGCAGCGCCTTTCCGAATAGGACCCGTATCGGTGCGGAACCGCGTTGTGCTGGCGCCGATGTCCGGCGTCACCGACATGCCCTTCCGCGAGCTTGCCTGGCGCTTCGGCGCCGGCCTCGTCGTTACCGAAATGGTGGCGAGCCGCGAACTGGTCAACGACACGACCGAATCCTGGTCGCGGCTCAGGGCGGCGGGCTTCCGGCCGCACATGGTGCAGCTCGCCGGCCGGGAGGCGCACTGGATGGCGGAGGCGGCGAAGATCGCTGCCGATCACGGCGCCGATATCATCGACATCAATATGGGCTGCCCGGCAAAGAAGGTGATCGGCGGTTATTCCGGCTCGGCGCTAATGCGTGATCCCGATCATGCGCTCGGCCTCATCGAGGCGACGGTCAAGGCCGTCGATATTCCTGTGACGCTGAAGATGCGCCTCGGCTGGGATGAGAATTCCATCAACGCGCCTGAGATCGCGCGCCGCGCCGAGGCGGCCGGTATCCAGCTCGTGACCATTCACGGGCGCACCCGCATGCAATTCTATGAAGGCCGCGCCGATTGGGACGCGATCGGTCCCGTCCGCGAGGCAATCTCGATTCCGCTGATTGCCAATGGCGATGTCGAAAACGCCGTGGATGCGCAGGAAATATTGCGCCGCTCCGGCGCTGATGCCGTCATGATTGGGCGAGGCTGCCAGGGCAGGCCGTGGCATGCCGGGGTGCTCGCCGGTGCAGCTGAGCCGCGACGCGAAGACATTGCCGATATTGCCGTCGAACATTACCGCATGATGCTCGATTTCTACGGTGAAGCGGTGGCGATCCGCCACGCCCGCAAGCATCTCGGCTGGTATATCGAGCGTTTCGCGCCTGATCTCGCTGGCGGCGACAAGGCTGCAATCATGACCTCGCGCGATCCGCGAGAGGTGGCCGCGCGCCTTTATGAGGCATTGGCATCGGGTGTTATCGACAGCCGGGAGGCGGCATGACGAAGGATATGACTTCTCCGCCCGATCAGGCCGGCGGAACCGTCGCCATGGCCGTGCTCAACGCCATCCAGAACCCAGTCGTCATGGTCGACGAATCCGGCTTCGTCGTTTTCGCCAATTGGGAGGCGGAAGCCTTCTTCGGCGCCAGCGCCTCGCATCTGGCGCGCTACCGCATCTCGACCTTCATTCCCTTCGGCAGCCCGCTGCTCGCCCTGATCGACCAGGTGCGTGAGCGTAAGGCCCCGGTCAACGAATACCGTGTCGACCTGAGTTCGCCGCGTCTCGGCCAGGACAAGCTCGTTGATCTCTACGTCGCCCCGGTGCTCAGCGAACCCGGCGCCGTCGTCATCGTCTTCCAGGAGCGTTCGATGGCCGACAAGATCGACCGGCAGCTGACGCATCGCGCCGCCGCCCGCTCAGTGACCGGTCTCGCTTCGATGCTGGCCCACGAGATCAAGAACCCGCTCTCCGGCATCCGCGGCGCCGCCCAGCTGCTCGAACAATCCGCGGTCGATGATGACCGGGCGCTGACACGGCTGATCTGCGACGAAACCGACCGTATCGTCTCGCTGGTCGACCGCATGGAAGTTTTTTCTGACGAACGCCCGGTCGACCGCATGCCCGTCAACATTCATTCCGTGCTCGATCACGTGAAGGCCGTCGCCAGGGCGGGTTTTGCCCGCAACATCCGCGTGACCGAGAGTTACGACCCGTCGCTGCCGGCCGTCTATGCCAATCGCGACCAGCTCGTGCAGGTCTTCCTCAATCTGGTGAAAAATGCTGCCGAAGCGGTCGGCGATCGGCCGGATGGCGAGATCCTGCTGACGACGGCCTATCGCCCCGGCATCCGTCTCTCGGTCGCCGGCACGCGCGAGAAAATCTCGCTGCCGCTCGAATTCTGCGTCCATGACAATGGCCCCGGCGTTCCCGCCGATCTGCTGCCGCATCTTTTCGATCCGTTCATCACCACCAAGACCAACGGCAGCGGCCTCGGCCTGGCGCTGGTCGCCAAGATCATCGGCGATCACGGCGGCATCATCGAATGCGACAGCCAGAACAGCCGCACGACATTCCGCGTCCTCATGCCGGCGTCGAAGGACGCCTCGCTCGAAGACGCCTCTTCCGCAAGCTCGACAGGACCTTCTCGATGACAGCTACGATCCTCGTTGCAGATGATGATGCGGCCATCCGCACCGTGCTCAACCAGGCTTTGAGCCGCGCCGGCTATGAGGTTCGCATCACCTCCAACGCCGCTACCCTCTGGCGTTGGATTTCGGCGGGTGAGGGCGATCTGGTCGTTACCGACGTGGTGATGCCTGACGAAAACGCCTTCGATCTGCTGCCGCGCATCAAGAAGGCGCGTCCCGACCTGCCCGTCCTCGTCATGAGCGCGCAGAACACCTTCATGACCGCCATCAAGGCCTCGGAGAAGGGCGCCTACGACTATCTGCCGAAACCCTTCGATCTCACCGAGCTGATCGGCATCATCGGCCGCGCGCTCGCCGAACCGAAGCGCAAGCCGGCCAAACTCGAAGAGGACATGCAGGACGGCATGCCGCTCGTCGGCCGGTCGGCGGCGATGCAGGAAATCTATCGTGTGCTCGCCCGGCTGATGCAGACGGACCTGACGCTGATGATCACCGGCGAATCCGGCACGGGCAAGGAGCTTGTCGCCCGCGCGCTGCATGATTACGGCAAGCGCCGCAACGGCCCCTTCGTGGCGATCAACATGGCGGCGATCCCGCGCGACCTGATCGAATCGGAACTCTTCGGCCATGAGAAAGGCGCCTTCACCGGCGCGCAGACCCGCTCGACCGGCCGCTTCGAGCAGGCCGAAGGCGGCACGCTGTTCCTCGACGAGATCGGCGACATGCCGATGGATGCCCAGACCCGGCTTCTGCGCGTGCTGCAGCAGGGTGAATACACCACCGTTGGCGGCCGCACGCCGATCCGCACCGACGTGCGCATCGTCGCCGCCACCAACAAGGATCTGAAACAGGCGATCAACCAGGGCCTCTTCCGCGAGGATCTCTATTATCGCCTCAATGTCGTGCCGCTGCGGCTGCCGCCGCTGCGCGACCGTGCCGAGGACATTCCCGATCTCGTGCGCCATTTCATCCAGCAGGCGGAGAAGGAAGGCCTCGGCTCCAAGCGCTTCGATCAGGAAGCCCTGGAACTGATGAAGGCCTATGCCTGGCCGGGCAACGTCCGAGAGCTGGAAAACCTCATCCGCCGCCTGATGGCGCTTTATCCGCAGGATATCATCACCCGCGAAATCATCGACGCGGAACTTCGCTCCGACGTGCCTGACAGCCCGATCGACAAGGGTCCGATGCGCAGCGGCTCGATGACGATCGCCCAGGCCGTCGAGGAGAACATGCGCACCTATTTCTCGGGCTTCGGCGAAAACCTGCCGCCGCCCGGCCTCTATGACCGCGTGCTGACGGAAATGGAATATCCGCTGATCCTAGCTGCGCTCACAGCGACACGCGGCAATCAGATCAAGGCAGCCGATCTGCTCGGCCTCAACCGCAACACTCTGCGCAAGAAGATCAGGGAGCTCGGTGTCTCGGTCTATAGAAGCTCACGCACTGCCTGAATGAAAACTGGCTGAACGAAAAGAGGGCGGCGGGCCCTCATGTTGCCCACCGCCCACTTCGTCCCGGCGTCCGCCGCCACGGTCGGGAAGAGACTTGACTCTAGCCGAGCTGGGTCGGGGTTTATATCCGAGCGGACAAACAAAAGCCCAGTGTCATTCAACGGTCACAGAGCATTTGCGACGTGCGGTTTGCCGCCGGGCGAATGTCATTGAAGTTGCTGCGGTCGTAGCCGCCGTGCCTGTGGATAGGCTGTGGATAACAGGTGGATGACCCGGGCTATCGGCGGGCGATAACGTCCGCAACTCCACTTGCATGTTGCCAATCCGTTCCGAATCTCGTCATCTGCCTTTGCTGCTGTCGACCTCCGCCGCAAACGTCGTCGATTGCATGCTACGGGCGCTCCGGCTGATGTCGTGGAGCGCCCTTTTTCTTTCCGCTCCTCGCATATCGTCGTGCATGCCATAGATTACGCGAGTCGGTCGTCGATCGATCGCGCAACGCCGGTGACCGGCCGGCACATTTTTCAGGAGCTGCATGATGGAATATCGTCGTCTGGGAAAGTCGGGTCTGCAAGTGAGCGAGTTTTCGTTCGGCTCATGGGTGACATTCGGCAAGCAGGTCAATGGTGGCGACGCCGTCGACCTCATGAAACTTGCCTATGACAACGGGGTGAACTTCTTCGACAATGCCGAAGGATACGAAAGCGGCAAGTCCGAGATCGTCATGGGCGAAGCGCTGAAGTCGCTTGGCTGGAGCCGCGACAGCTTCGTCGTCTCGAGCAAGGTCTTCTGGGGCGGCCAGAAGCCGACGCAGCGCGGCCTGTCGCGCAAGCACGTGACCGATGCTTGCCATGCCGCGCTGAAGAGACTCCAGATCGACTACCTCGACCTCTATTTCTGCCACCGGCCGGATATCGACACGCCGATCGAGGAAACGGTCCGGGCGATGCACGATCTCGTTGCCCAGGGCAAGGTGCTCTACTGGGGGACGTCGGAATGGTCCGCGCAGCAATTGACGGAAGCCTACGCCGTGGCGCGCGACCTGCGCATCACGCCACCGACCATGGAGCAGCCCCAGTACAACATCTTCGAACGCCAGAAGGTCGAATCCGACTATCTCCCGCTCTACGACCTGATCGGCCTCGGCACCACCATCTGGTCGCCGCTCGCATCGGGCGTCTTGACCGGCAAATATAATAACGGTGTGCCGGCTGACAGCCGTATGAACCTGCCGGGCTACGAATGGCTGAAGGAGAAATGGTCCAGCGACGCCGGCCGCGCCCAGCTCAAGCAGGTGGGTGAGCTCGCAAAGCTCGCGGACGAGATCGGCCTGTCGATCACCCATCTCGCTTTGTTGTGGTGCCTCGCCAATCGCAACGTCTCCACCGTCATTCTCGGCGCATCGCGCGCCAGCCAGCTGCAGGACAATCTCGCGGCTCTTTCGCACAGGCAGAAGATGACGCCTGACGTGATGCACCGGATCGACACGATCGTTGGAAACAAGCCGGAAGGCCCGCGTCGCTTCTAGAGGAAGCAGACCTCCCTCGACGGTCGAATTAAGGCCCCGTCGAGGGAAAGCCGCTAGCCAGCCGTTCCAGCGCGATGGCACGCGCAGCGGGCCAAGTGGTATTCTCCTGGTCGCAGGATACGGCGAGCGTCTGGGCCAAAAGTTCTCAATGCCGTCTTTTGTCGAGACGGCCCGTTGAGACATTTTGAGAGATCGAGATATTGAGAATTTTCTTGATTTTGCTGGCAGCAATCGTGCTCTTTACCAGTGCATGGACGTTCATCAGGTTCAAAACGGCAGGCCACGTCTGGGAGGTCTCGCACGATTGCGGAAACCGTGGGTCGATCAGCGACAGCGAGTTCATAACCGCCGCTGTAGGTCAATCCATTCGAGCATCTGAAAATTCACCTTACTTTCTCCAGTCATCGCGGATGACGTCTAACTACAGGTTTGCAGCAGAATTCCTTATGAAGCACCCGGATTGCTGCAGTATTTATCGCGGATTCCCAAACGATTACTTTGCTCCTGAGACGTTCGAGCAGTACATGACGAGGACGTTTGCGAAGGTCGTAAAAATAAACTTCATGAAGGAGGATATTTCTAACGGAGCATACGTCGGGAGGCTCACGTCCCACTATGTGAAGCTCGATCCGTGCGCAAATCAACTCGATTAGGGCGTAAAATGGCGGCGTGACAACCACAGACGTCGACAACGGAGGCCAACTCGACCAATCGTCGTGGGCGACGGCAAGGGTTAAGACGGCTTGACAATGTCACGGAGTGCGTTGCATTTTCGCCACAATGCGTTGCTTAAAGGTCACGCAGGGTTTTGGACATTCGCTCCCGATCGAGTCGTTCCAGCGCTGGCTTTTTTGAGCCGGCGTTCTTTGGTTTCGATCGGATGGCGCGGGCGGCGGGTGCCGTCTGAAGAGAGGCCGAATGACGCAGGATGGGGTATCGCCGGCGGCGGCGGGCGAGGCGGTGACCACGGTGACCGATCGCCGCGCCCTTTTCGCCGTGCCCGGCCTAGTGCTTGCCGGCGGCGCGCTTCTCTGCGCCACGGCGACGCTTTTCGTTCTGCTCGGCTTCACACCGATCGCGCCGACGTCGCATGTCGTCATCACCTCGGTCATCGTCAACTCCTTCTTCGTCCTGACGCTGCTGGCGCTGATCGCCCGCGAGGTGGCAAGGCTGCTCAAGGCGCGCACCCGCGGCCGGGCGGCCGCACGCCTGCACATCCGCATCGTCGTGCTCTTCTCGATCGTCGCGATCACGCCGGCGATCCTCGTCGCCATCTTTGCCAGCATCACGCTGAATGCCGGCCTCGACCGCTGGTTTGCGCTGCGCACCCAGTCGATCGTCAGCTCGTCGCGCAATATCGGCCAGGCCTATATGATGGAAAACGCCAGCTACCTGCAGGGGCAGACGGTTTCCATGGCCAACGATCTGGAGCGCAACCGCGCGCTCTACAACCTCGACAGGACGGGCTTTGCCGACTTGATGACGCGTCAGGCGAGGGGCCGCGGCCTGCTCGGCTCCTTCCTCGTCGAACGCGACGGCTCGGTCATCGTCCAGGCCGACATCACCACCGAAAAGCCGTTGCCGGCAATCCCGCAAGACGCGCTGGAGAAGGCCGCGGCCGGCCAGCCGACGCTCATTCCGCCAGGCGTCACCAACCTTGTCGGCGCCATCATCAAGCTCGATGCCATCCCGGGCACCTTCCTCTATACGGTGCGCGCCGTCGATCCCAAGGTCATGGGCGCCATGCGCATGATGGAGGAGAACGCCACCGAATATCGGTCGATGGAAGCCAATCGCTTCTCGCTGCAGATCGCCTTCGCCGTGCTCTATATCGGCTTCGCGCTGATCGTGTTGCTCGCGGCGATCTGGACGGCGATAGCGGTAGCCGACCGCATCGTCCGGCCGATCCGGCTCTTGATCACCGCGGCCGACAGCGTCGCATCGGGCAATATGGATATCGTCGTGCCGGTGCACGCCGTCGATGGCGACGTCGCCAATCTTTCGCGCACCTTCAACAAGATGATCTCGGAAATCCGCACCCAGCGCGACGAGATTCTCGAAGCCAAGGACGAGGTCGACGACCGGCGCCGCTTCATCGAAGCGGTGCTGTCGGGCGTCACCGCCGCCGTCATGGGCGTCGAGCATGACCGCCGCATCGCCATCGTCAACAGTTCGGCCGAGACGCTGATGTCGCTGCCGGCCGATAAAATGCTCGGCAAGCAGCTGGCCGACATCGCGCCGGAGGTCGATCACGTGCTGACCGAGGCGGCGTCGCGTCATCGCGGCGATTTCCGCAAGCAGATCGCGCTCGTGCGCGGCGGCACCGTGCGGACGCTGAGCGTGCAGGTCACCCGCGAGGAGGTGCGCGATATGAGCAGATCCTACGTGATCACGCTCGACGACATCACCGACCTCGTCATCGCCCAACGCTCGACCGCCTGGGGCGACGTCGCACGGCGCATCGCCCATGAAATCAAGAACCCGCTGACCCCGATCCAGCTTTCCGCCGAGCGCATCCAGCGCCGCTACGGCAAACAGATCGACCCAGGCGACCGGACCGTCTTCGACCAGTGCACGGATACGATCATCCGCCAGGTCGGCGATATCGGCCGCATGGTCGACGAATTCTCCGCCTTCGCCCGTATGCCGAAGCCGACCAAGGAGCCGAGCGACCTGCGCGAGATCCTGCGCGACGCGATCTTCCTGCGCGAGATGGGCAACAGTCACGTCACCTTCGAGCAGGATTTCGGCGACCAGCCGCTGGAGGGCCTGTTCGACAGCCGCATGCTCGGTCAGGCTTTTGGAAATCTGATCAAGAATGCCGTGGAGGCGATCGAGGCCGTTCCTAGCGACGAACGGGATGAACGCAAGATTCTCGTTCGCGCCGCCCTCGATGCCGCCCGTGACCGCTTCACCGTCGATGTCATCGACAATGGCCGCGGCCTGCCGGTGGAGAACCGCCACAGTATTCTGGAACCCTATATGACGATGCGCGAGAAGGGCACCGGCCTCGGTCTCGCCATCGTCAAGAAGATCATCGAAGAACATGGCGGGCAGCTCGAGCTGCATGATGCGCCAGCCGATTTTGACCGGGGAAGAGGGGCCATGATCCGCGTGCATCTGCCACGCCGGGATTCGACGCCCGCCTCTCCCGCAGCCAATGACAAGGAAAGCGTTTATGGCCTCTGATATTCTCGTCGTCGACGACGAGCACGATATTCGCGAGATCGTTTCCGGCATTCTCTCCGACGAGGGACACGAAACGCGCACGGCCCATGACAGCGACAGCGCGCTGGCGGCGATATCAGATCGTGTGCCGCGGCTGATCTTCCTCGATATCTGGATGCAGGGCAGCAAACTCGATGGTCTGTCGCTGCTCGACGAGATCAAGACCCGCCATCCGGATCTGCCCGTCGTGATGATCTCGGGCCACGGCAATATCGAGACCGCCGTCTCGGCCATCAAGCGCGGCGCCTTCGATTTCATCGAAAAGCCTTTCAAGGCCGACCGGCTGATCCTGATCGCCGAACGGGCGCTGGAGAATTCCAAGCTGAAGCGCGAGGTCTCCGAGCTGAAGCGCCGCACCGGCGATGCTCTGGAGCTGATTGGCACCTCGGTTGCCGTGTCGCAGCTGCGCCAGACGATCGAGAAGGTCTCGCCGACCAACAGCCGCATCATGATCCTTGGCGCATCCGGCTCCGGCAAGGAGCTGGTGGCGCGGATGATCCACAAGAAGTCGGCCCGCGCCAACGGTCCCTTCGTGGCGATCAACGCTGCCAACATCACGCCCGATCGCATGGAGGTGGCGCTGTTCGGCACCGAGGGCACGCCCGGCCAGGCGCGCAAGATCGGCGCGCTCGAGGAAGCCCATCGCGGCATCCTCTATCTCGACGAAGTCGGCGAGATGCCGCGCGAGACGCAGAACAAGATCCTGCGCGTGCTGGTCGATCAGCAATTCGAGCGCGTCGGCGGCTCCAAGCGCGTCAAGGTCGACGTCCGCATCATCTCCTCCACAGCCTATAATCTCGAAAGCCGGATCACCGAGGGATGGTTCCGCGAGGATCTCTACCATCGCCTCGCCGTCGTGCCGGTACGTGTGCCGGCGCTCGCCGAACGGCGCGAGGATATTCCCTTCCTCGTCGATCAGCTGATGCGCCAGATTTCCGAGCAGGCCGGCATTCGTCCGCGCCGCATCGGCGACGACGCCATGGCGGTGCTGCAGGCGCATGATTGGCCGGGCAATATCCGCCAGCTGCGCAACAATATCGAGCGGCTGATGATCCTTGCCCGCACCGACGGGCCGGATGCGCCGATCACCGCGGATATGCTGCCGACCGATCTCGGCGACATGCTGCCGAAAGTTTCCGCCAAGAACGACTATCACATCATGACGCTGCCGCTGCGCGAAGCCCGCGAGATGTTCGAGAAGGATTATCTGATCGCCCAGATCAACCGCTTCGGCGGCAATATCTCGCGCACCGCCGAATTCGTCGGTATGGAGCGTTCGGCGCTGCACCGCAAGCTGAAGTCGCTCGGCGTCTAGAGCATGATGCCGAAACGTGACAGCGGTTTTCGGGCAACATCATGCTCCACTTTTTGATCTAGCAGGCGCGGCGATAACCGCGCCGCATTCTCTTATCGCCTTCCGGAAGACCAGTTTCCCATGCCGAGAATTGCCTATGTGAATGGCCGCTACGTCAAGCATTCCGATGCCAGCGTGCATATCGAAGACCGCGGTTACCAGTTCGCCGACGGCGTTTATGAGGTCTGCGAGGTGCGTCACGGCTATATCGTCGATCTCACCCGCCATCTGAACCGTCTCGATCGTTCACTCGGTGAGCTGCGCATTGCCTGGCCGATGGGCCGCGCCGCGCTGACGCAGGTGATCCGCGAGACGCTGCGGCGCAACCATGTCCGCAACGGGCTTTTCTATATGCAGGTAACACGCGGCGTCGCCCGGCGCGATCATGTCTTTCCGGCCGAGGGAACGCCGCCATCGCTGGTCATCACCGCCAAGAGCACCGATCCCAAAATCATCGCCGCCAAGAATGCCAATGGCATCAGGGCGATCACCGTGGTCGACAATCGCTGGGACCGCGTCGACATCAAATCCGTTGGCCTGCTGCCGAATGCCATGGCCCGCCAGCAGGCCAAGGAGGCCGGCGCCCAGGAGGCGATCTATGTCGACGGCGACGGCATGGTGAAGGAAGGGGCGGCGACCAATGTCTGGATTGTCGATCGCGATGGAATGCTGGTGACTCGGCCGGCCGAACACGGCATCCTGCGCGGCATTACCCGCACCACCTTGATGGATGTCGCAGCCAAGCTGGGTTTGCAGATTGCCGAGCGGAATTTCTCGGTTTCCGAGATGCTCGCAGCCCGCGAGGTCTTCCTCACCGCAGCCACAAGTATTTGTTTTCCGGTCGTTTCCGTCGATGGCCAGACGATCGCCAACGCTCATCCAGGCAGCGTTTCGCAGAAAGTCCGCGAAGCCTTTTTCGACGTTGCGGAAAAGATTGCGATTTGATACCAAGATTTGCTGGACGGGTGGAATGAGGGTGCCACCGGTCTTTGCATGGTGAGGTTGATTGATACTCCACCGGCCAGCTCAGGTCGGCAATAAAGAAAGAAGCGGCGCGATGGCGGAACGTTCTCAGAATCTTCAGGATCTATTTCTTAATACTGTTCGCAAGCAAAAGATTTCCCTGACAATCTTTTTGATCAACGGCGTGAAACTCACGGGCGTTGTTACGTCTTTTGACAATTTCTGTGTTCTTCTTCGCCGTGACGGCCATTCGCAGCTCGTGTATAAGCATGCGATCTCGACGATCATGCCGGGCCAGCCCATGCAGATGTTCGAGAGCGAAGAAGCAGCGTCCTAACAGGATCAGCCGTCATTTCGACACGCGATACCAAGAACGATTCGATCATCCCTGAGGCCGCCAAGCACAGGGACGATATGCGCGCGACCGTCGTCGTGCCGGTTTTGAAATCGCGCAGCCGCGGCGGCCAGAGCAGATCGGCCTCGACCCGCACGCCGGAAAGCCGTCTGGAAGAGGCGACGGGCCTTGCCCAGGCGATTGACCTCGACGTCGTCAGCGGCTCGATCGTCCCGGTCAACGATCCGAGACCGGCGACATTGCTCGGCACCGGCAAGATTGAGGAGATCAAGGCGTTGCTCGATGAACGCGATTCCGGTCTCGTCATCGTCGATCATCCACTGACCCCGGTGCAGCAGCGCAATCTCGAAAAGGAATGGAACGCCAAGGTCATCGACCGGACGGGCCTCATCCTCGAAATCTTCGGCCGCCGCGCCTCCACCAAGGAAGGCACGCTGCAGGTCGATCTCGCCCATCTGAACTATCAGAAGGGCCGGCTGGTCAGAAGCTGGACCCACCTTGAACGCCAGCGGGGCGGCGGCGGTTTCATGGGCGGCCCGGGCGAAACCCAGATCGAAGCCGACCGGCGGCTGCTGCAGGACCGCATCATCAAGCTCGAACGCGAGCTGGAGCAGGTCGTGCGCACCCGCCAGCTCCACCGCGCCAAGCGCCGCAAGGTGCCGCACCCGATCGTGGCGCTGGTCGGCTATACCAATGCCGGCAAATCGACGCTGTTCAACCGCATCACCGGCGCCGGCGTGCTGGCCGAAGACATGCTCTTTGCCACGCTCGACCCGACGCTGCGCCGCATGAAGCTGCCGCACGGCCGCACCGTTATCCTGTCCGACACCGTCGGCTTCATCTCCGATCTGCCGACCCATCTGGTCGCCGCTTTCCGGGCGACGCTGGAAGAGGTTTTGGAAGCCGATCTGATCCTGCATGTCCGGGATATGTCTGATCCCGACAACCAGGCCCAAAGCTCCGATGTGATGCGCATCCTTGGTGATCTCGGCATCGACGAGGCTGAAGCCGCGAAGCGGCTGATCGAGGTCTGGAACAAGATCGACCGGCTGGAGCCCGAGGTGCACGACACCATGGTGCAGAAGTCGGCCGGCGTCAGCAACGTCGTCGCCGTCTCAGCCGTCAGCGGCGAGGGCGTCGATACGCTGATGGACGAGATCAGCCGCAGGCTTTCCGGCGTAATGACCGAAACGACCGTCCGCCTTCCCGTCGACAAGCTGGCGCTACTGCCCTGGCTCTACGACCACGCGATCGTCGACGGCCGCGAGGACAATGAAGACGGATCGATCACGCTCGATCTGCGCCTTTCCGAAACCGAAGCCACCGAACTCGAACGCCGCATCGGCAACGGCCCGAAGTCTTCGAAGGAAGATTGGGAGCGGTAAAGCACTCGGCACGCCCTTCATTCTGCCCTTCGCTTGCGCTCAGGATGAGCTATCTCCGGCGACTTTAACCCACCCTCCGTCGTCCTCGGCCTTGAGCCGAGCATCCACGCCGCATCCACCGACAGTCGTGGCATGGGTCCTCGGCTCAAGGCCGAGGACGACGGAGAGTGGGGTTGGCTTCTCGCCAAACTCGGCCGATCTACCCAGCCGCATCGGCAACGGGTCAAAGCCGCCGCGCGAGGATTGGGAGCAGACGCATTCAGTCTCCGACGGGGTATCTCCGACAACTTTAGCCCCATCCTCCGTCATCCTCGGCCTTGAGCCGAGGATCCGTGCCGCGGCTGCTGGTGGGTGTCGTGTGGATGCTCGGCTCATGGCCGAGCATGACGGAGGGTGCGGCTGAACCCCACGCCAACTCACTCAGCTCCAGCCGTCACCGCCCGCTCAATTGCCTTCGCCGCCTGCCAGATTTCCTCCATACGCTCCAGCGTCGCCGCTTCCAGCGTCTCGCCTTCTTGATCAAGAACCTGCTCGATGTGACTGAAACGACGCCGAAACTTCGTATTCGTCCCGCGCAGCGCCTGTTCCGGATCGGTCTTCACATGCCGGCCAATATTGACGACCGCAAAGATCAGATCCCCCAGCTCGTCGCTGACCTTCCCCCGGTCGCCTTCGCGTAATGCCACCCGCAATTCGTCGATCTCCTCCTCGATCTTGTCGAGGATCGGTTCCAGGGCAGACCAGTCGAAGCCGACCTTGGCGGCACGTTCCTGCAGTTTCAGCGCTTCCGTCAAGGCCGGGAAACTGCGCTGCACCGAGCCGAGGAACCCGCCCTTGAAATCCTCGGTGATCCCGCCGCCTTGCCCGGCGCTCGGCGCGCTCGCGTTTTTCGGCCTGCTTGATCTCGTCCCACTGGATCTTCACCGCGTCGGGCGTGTCGGCCTCCGAGCGGGCAAAGACGTGCGGGTGGCGGCGGATCATCTTGGTGGTGATGGCGTTGACCACGTCGCCGAAGGAGAACTCGCCGGCCTCCTCGGCCATGCGGGCATGGAAGACCACCTGCAGCAGCAGGTCGCCGAGTTCGTCGCAAAGGTCATCCATATCGCCGCGCTCGATCGCGTCGGAGACCTCATAGGCCTCCTCGATCGTATAGGGCTTGATCGTCTCGAAGCTCTGCTCGATGTCCCAAGGGCAGCCGGTTTCGGGGTGGCGCAGCGCCGCCATGATCTCGATCAGCCGGGAAATATCTTTGGAAGGTTCCATGGTGCCTCAGTTAAGGGGAATATCGTTGGCGCCCTTCGACGACTGGTAGGTGGAAGACAGCGCGTCGTAGCGGGCCTTGATGCGGGCGGTCTGCGCCGTGAGCGCGGTCTTTTGCTGAGCCTCTTCTGTCCCAACGAGATCGGCGATGGCAAAACTGTTCCAGAAGGCGTTTTGCCTGCGATAGCCGCCGGGTTCAAGCCCGAAGACCTCCTTGAGGATCTTCAGGTCGTGCGGAATGGCGAAGGCGTCGCGGGAATCCTCATGGCTGAAGAAATAGTAGAAATTGTCGAAGCCCGCCCAGGTGATCGCCGACATGCACATGGTGCAGGGTTCGTGCGTCGAAAGGAAGATCAGATCCTTGGTCCCCGGCTTCTCGCCAAGTTCGTAGAAGCGCTTCAGCGTATGCACCTCACCGTGCCAGAGCGGATTCTCCAGCTCGTTATTGGTCTCGGCGACGACGAGCGAAAGATCGGATTTGCGCAGGATCGCCGCGCCGAACACCTTGTTGCCCAAGGAAACGCCGCGCTCGGTCAGCGGCAGGATATCCTCCTCGATCACCGAAAGCAGGCGGGCGGCGATGGTCTTGTCAGGCATTGGCGTCTCCGATTTTTCCTCAGTCTATCGTCTTGGCGGCGCGAGCGAAATGCGCCAAACGCCGGTGGACGCCGTTTGTCACAAGCTTTATACTGCGCTGCAACAAAGAGAATGGGATCAGGTGGTTTTCGTCAGCACGGTTGACTTTTCTCAAATCGCCGATGACGCGAGCAAAAGAATACGCGCTTGCTGGGGCTTTCGAATTTCTGTTCCTTCAATCCCTTGTCGATCACGGGCATATTCTGGCAACTTCGAAGTGGATTGATGATGTCTTCCAAGACTGAGCAGCTTTCGGTATTTCCAGCCTTCTTTCGCGTGGAAGGTCAGAAGACGGCTGTCTTCGGCAATGGCGACGAGGCTTTCGCCAAGGTGCGGCTGCTGCTCAACACGCGGGCGCGGATCATCGCCTATGCCGACAGGCCCGAAGCCGATTATCACGCTTTCCTGATTGCCAACCGCATCGAGACCGTGCGCGCCGGCTTTTCCGCCGAGCAGGTCGCGGGTTCGGCACTGGTTTTCGCCGCCACCGGCGATGAAGCCGATGATCGCGAGATCGTCGATGCCGCCCGCGCCGCCCGAATTCCGGCCAATGCCGTCGATCAGCCCGATTACTGCGATTTCTTTACCCCGGCGCTCGTCAATCGCGCCCCCGTCGCCGTGGCGATCGGCACTGAAGGGGCAGGGCCGGTTCTGGCGCAGATGATCCGCGCGCAGATTGATCAGCTTCTTTCCCCGTCGCTCGGGCGGCTTGCCGGCCTGGCGACGAGCTATCGCAAATCAGTCGAGCAGATGGTGCCCCGTGGCGTTTCTCGCCGCGTCTTCTGGCGCCGATTCTTCTCAGGCGCGGTTGCCGATGCGGTCGCCAACGGCAACCTGCCGCAGGCCCGCCACGCCGCCGACCGGCTGCTGGAGGCGATGGACAAGGTCGCCGGCCATATCTGGCTGGTCGGCGCCGGCCCGGGCGCCGAGGATCTGTTGACGCTACGCGCCCAGCGCGTGATGATGGAAGCCGATGTCATCGTCTATGACGCGCTCGTGCCGCAGGCGATCGTCGATATGGGCCGCCGCGACGCCGAGCGGCTTTCGGTCGGCAAGCGCAAAGGCTGCCATTCGAAATCGCAGGAAGAGATCAACGACCTCCTGGTCGATCTCGGCCGCCAGGGCAAACGCGTCGTCCGCCTGAAATCAGGCGATCCGTTGGTCTATGGCCGGGCAGGGGAAGAGATGGCCGCGTTGCGCGCTGCCGGCATCACCTATGAGGTCGTGCCCGGCATCACCTCGGCTTTCGCCGCCGCTGCCGATTTCGAGCTGCCGCTGACACTGCGCGGCGTCGCCTCCTCGCTTGTTTTCACCACAGGCCATGATCTCACCGGCGACGTGCTGCCCGATTGGGCAAGCCTTGCCGTCTCCGGCGCGACGATCGCCGTCTATATGGGCCGCACGGTTGCCGCCTCGGTCGCCGAGCGGCTGATGCAGGCCGGCATTCCCTCCGAGACGACAGTCGCCGTCATCGAAAATGCCAGCCGCGCGGAGCGCCGCCTGCTGCATGGCACGCTTGCCGATCTGCCCGATCTGCAGCACCGCGACGAGTTGACCGGCCCGGTCATGGTCATTATCGGCGATGCGGTCGCTGGCGCCAATTTCGAACTGTCCGAGCCACTGGTGCGTGCGAACGCCCGGCTCGAGGAACTTGCAAGGAGCTGAATATGGTAGACAAGGTTCTGACGGCCAACCGGCTGACGGATGGCATTGCCGTCTGGCTGGATGCGAACGGGAAGTGGTCCACTTCGCTGCAGGAAGCGCTTGTCGCCCGCCATAACGAAGCCGTCGAAGCGCTTGAGGCGATCGGCAAGAAATCCTATGCCGACAACGAGGTGGTTGACGTTGCCGTCGTCGAAGTCCAGGAAACCAACGGCATTCTCTGGCCGCTTCGCCTGCGTGAGCGCATCCGCGCGCAAGGGCCGACCATGGAATATGCACCGGGCTACGCTCCGGCCGATCCCGAATTCATTGCAGTCTGAGGAAGACGATGTACCGTTACGACGAATTTGACCATGCCTTTGTCAGCGAGCGCGTCGAGCAGTTCCGCGACCAGGTCCAGCGCCGTCTTGCCGGCGAGCTTGCCGAGGATGCGTTCAAGCCACTGCGCCTGATGAATGGCGTCTACCTGCAGCTTCATGCCTATATGCTGCGCATCGCCATTCCCTACGGGACGCTCAGCGCTCGTCAGATGCGCATGCTCGCTCATATCGCCCGTACCTATGACCGTGGTTATGGCCACTTCACCACGCGCCAGAACCTGCAGTTCAACTGGCCGAAGCTGTCGGAAATCCCCGATGCGCTCGCCGATCTCGCAAGCGTCGAGATGCATGCCCTGCAGACGTCGGGCAATTGCATCAGAAACGTGACCGCCGATCATTTTGCCGGTGCCGCCGCCGACGAGATCGCCGATCCGCGTCCCTATGCGGAAATCCTGCGCCAGTGGTCTTCGGTCCACCCGGAATTCTCCTTCCTGCCGCGCAAGTTCAAGATCGCCGTCACCGGCGCCGAGCGCGACCGTGCTGCGATCCAGGTCCATGATATCGGTCTGCATCTGAAGAAGAACGATAAGGGTGAGATCGGCTTTGCCGTCTATGTCGGCGGCGGCCAGGGCCGTACGCCGATGATCGCCAAGCTGATCCGCGACTTCCTGCCCGAGGAGGATCTGCTCTCCTACACCACGGCCATCGTGCGCGTGTACAATCTGCACGGCCGCCGTGACAACAAGTACAAGGCCCGCATCAAGATCCTCGTCCATGAGACCGGCGCCGAGGAACTGACGCGCCAGGTCGAGGCCGAATTCGCCTCGCTTAGGGATAGTGAGCTCAAGCTGCCGGAAACGGACGTCGAGGCGATCGCCGCCTATTTCGCGCCGCCGGCTCTGCCTCAGCGCGCCGAGGGCTGGGAAAACCTCGCCCGCTGGAAGAAGGCCGATCCGGCTTTCGCCCGCTGGGTCCAGCAGAATGTGCAGCCACACAAGAACCCCGATTACGGCATGGTGACGATCTCGCTGAAGCCGATCGGCGGCATTCCGGGCGACGCCACCGACGCGCAGATGGATGCAATCGCCGATCTCGCCGAAGAATATGCCTTCGATGAAATCCGCGTCAGCCATGAGCAGAATCTGATCCTGCCGCATGTGGCGCTGGCCGATCTCGAAGCCGTCTATCGTGGCCTCGTCGCCATCGATCTGGCGGAAGCCAATGCTGGCCTGATTACCGATATCATTGCCTGTCCCGGGCTCGACTACTGCGCGCTCGCCAATGCGCGCTCCATCCCGCTGGCGCAGGAAATCTCCCGCCGCTTCGGCAGCGCCGAACGTCAGGCCGAGATCGGCGAGCTGAAGATCAAGATCTCCGGCTGCATCAATGCCTGCGGCCACCATCATGTCGGTCATATCGGCCTGCTCGGTGTGGAGAAGAAGGGCGCCGAACTCTATCAGATCACGCTCGGCGGCTCCGGCGACGAGCATACCTCGATCGGCGAAATCATCGGCCGCGGCTTCGAGCCGGACCGGGTGACGGACGCGATCGAGACGATCGTCGACACCTATCTCGGCCTGCGCCTTGATCCGTCGGAGATCTTTCTTGCTGCCTATCGCCGCGTGGGGCCGCAGCCCTTCAAGACTGCGCTCTACGGCGCTGCTGCGGAAGCGGCATAAGGAGGCGATGATGACGAAGATCTGGAGAGAAACCGGTTTTGTCGACAACGATCCCTGGGTGATCGAGACCGACGAGGTGAAGGCTTCAGGCGAGCAGAAGCCGCTGCTCAGCCTCGACGAACTGATTGCCAAGGCCGACGAAAGCAATGATGTCGGTCTCGGCGTGCTGATCAAGCCGGCCGACGACGTGCGCCGGCTGGAGCCTTATCTCTATCGCCTTGAAATCGTTGCCGTCGCCTTTCCGGCCTTCAATGACGGGCGGGCCTTCAGCCATGCCTCGCTGCTGCGCCAGCGCTTGGGCTACACCAACGAACTGCGCGCCGTCGGCGACGTGCTGATCGATCAAGTGCCGCTCATGCAGCGCGTCGGCATCGACAGTTTTGCCGTCAGCAATGCCACGGCGCTGAAGCGGCTTGCCGAAAATCGTCTTCCCGCCATTCCCCATCATTATCAGCCGGCGGTGCGTGACGCCGAAGCCGGCAAGGGCTATAGTTGGCGCCGTCAGGCGAAGCCGGCCGCATAAGCGGACCGCTCCGTCTTTTCAGGATGGCGGAACGGTAGCATGAAGACATTCGAAGTGGGGGTGATCGGTGGCGGTCTCGCCGGCATGATCGCTGCAATCGCGCTCGCCCGCGGCGGCCGCAGCGTGGCGCTGGTGGCGCCCGTTGCCGCAAAGGAAGATCGGCGCACCACGGCGCTGATGGATCAGTCGATCCGCTTCCTCGACCGGCTGGCGCTCTGGGAAAAACTGCGCCCGGCAGCCACGCCTCTCTCCAGCATGCGCATCGTCGACGGCACCGACCGGCTGTTGCGCGCGCCGACGACCACCTTCCGCGCGGCCGAGGTCGGCCTTGACGCCTTCGGCTATAATTTCCCCAACAAGGCGCTGATCGAGGTCCTCGAAACAGCCGTCGCCGGCGAGGGCAATATCACCCGCTTCACCGACATGGCCGAATCGATCGCGATATCAGCCGAGTCCGTGTCGATCACGCTTGCCGGCGGTGAGACGCTGACCGCCGATTTTGCCGTCGGGGCCGATGGCCGCGGCTCGAAGCTGCGCGAGACGGCCGGTATCGGCGTTCGCAACTGGTCCTATCCGCAATCGGCGATGGTGCTGAATTTCGCCCATTCGCTGCCGCACCAGAATATCTCGACGGAATTCCACACCAAACACGGCCCTTTCACCCAGGTGCCGCTGCCGCAGGGCCGCTCCAGCCTCGTCTGGGTGCAGGAGCCCGCTGAGGCCGCATGCCGTATAAAATTGCCTCTGACCGAACTTGGGCTTCTCGTCGAGGCGCGTATGCAGTCCATGCTCGGCAAGGTCAATGTGGAGGAGGGCGTCCAGGTCTGGCCGCTGTCCGGCATGATGGCGCATCGTTTCGGCAAAGGGCGCATCGCGCTGATCGGTGAGGCTGCCCATGTCTTCCCGCCGATCGGGGCGCAGGGACTGAACCTTAGCCTGCGCGATATCATGGCGCTGGCCGATATCCTCTGCGACCGGGCCGAATTGCCGGTGCCGGCAGATGCCGGCGAAAGCTTCGACCGCAAGCGCCGCGCCGATATATTGACGCGCACGGCAAGTGTCGATCTTCTCAACCGCTCGCTGCTTTCGGATTTCCTGCCGGTGCAGATGCTGCGGGCTGCCGGCCTGCATATCCTCTCGGCTATTCCACCGCTGCGCAACATCGTCATGCGCGAGGGCATCGAGCCCGGCCGCGGCTTCCGCGATATTCCGGATTCTTTAAGAGAAAAGCTGAAGCGGAAGAAAGCCTGAGCGAATAGCGATCAGCCAGAGCGAAACGCTGACCACCGAAAGCACCGTCGTGATCAGGATCGTCGCCGAGGCGCGCTCCTGCCACACGCCATATTGCTGGCCGATGACGAAGACGTTGGTCGCCGTCGGCAGCGAGGCAAGCAGCACGGCGGCCTGGATCCACACCGGCTCGAAACCACCGACAACAGTCAGCGCCAGGAAAACCGCGATCGGATGCAGGATCAGCTTCGCCGGCACGATATAGCCGATCTCTGCCGGAATTCGCTTCAGCGGCCGGAGCGCCAGCGTCACGCCCATGGCAAAGAGGGCGCAGGGAGCAGCCGCCTGGGAAAGATAGTCGACGAGGCGCTGGAACGCCAGCGGCTGATCGATGTGCAGGGCGGCGACGGCAAAGCCTGATGCCGTCGACAGGATGAAGGGATGCAGCGCCACCTTCCGGGCGATATCGGCGGCAAGCCGCCCGGCCGAACGTTTATCGTCGCCGGCCGCCGCCATCAGCGCCGGCGCGACGATGAAATGCAGCGCGTTCTCGAAGCAGATGATCAGCGCCACCGGCACGGCCGCACCTTCGCCAAGCGCTAAGAGCGCCAGGCCCGGCCCCATATAGCCAATATTGCCATAGGCACCGGCAAGAGACTGGATCGTGCAGTCGGCCAACGAATTGCCGCGCACGAGTCGGCCGATGACGAGAAGCAGGATGAAGACCGCATAGGTCGCGGCGATATCGGTGACGATGAAATCGACGCGCGTCAGTTCTTCGATCGGCGTGCGCGAGACGAGCTTGAAGAACAGCGCGGGCAGGGCGGCATAGATGATGAAGGTGTTCAGCCAGCCGAGGGCTTCGGCGGGCTGCTTCGTCGCCTTGGCGGCGGCGTAACCGATCAGGATCAGGCCGAAGAACGGCAGGAGGAGGCTGACGATATCGGCCAAGAGGTCTTCCAGTGCACGGGGATTACAGGCGGGTAGGGATCCGATTTAAAGCAATTCCAGCCAAAGTGCACAGCGGTTTTGCTGGAGTTGCGTGAAAACAAAGAGATAGAGCGTTTTCGTCGTTCGAAGAAAGACGGAAACGCTCTAATTTTATTGAGGCCTAACCCGACAAGCGGTCAGTAGTCCCAGAAAGCCGGTACCCAGCGAAAGGCGTCGCCGTCGACCGCCACCCGGCCGACGGACGGGAACGGCAGGTGTGTGGCCACCAGTTGCTCGCCGGTTTCCGCCAGTTCTCGTAAAAGACGGACTCGAACGCGAGCCGCCTCCTCGGGGTCGTGTTCGAAGCCGTTGTACCAATCGGGGTGTTCAAACCCGACTGCGAACACGGCGTCGCCGGCAAACATCAGCCGGTCCCCACCGGACGCAAGGCGGATTACGCTGTGGCCGGGGGTGTGGCCGCCGGTGCGATGGACGACCACGCCCGGCGCCACCTCGCACTCCTCGTCGAACAGCTGCAGATGGCCGCTGTATTCTTTCGCGAACCGCTTGGCAGCCGCCCGAAGCGCGTCCGGGAACCCCGGCGGCATGGAAACGTGGGAGAAATCGGGCGCCTCCCAGAACTTGACTTCGGCGGCGGCTACGTGGATCCGCAGGTCCGGACGCAGTTGCTCCTTAACCCCGTCGACGAGCAGCCCGCCAATGTGGTCCATGTGCATGTGGGTCAGCACCACGTCGGTCACGGCCGCAAGATCGATGCCGGCGGCCTCCAGTCGCTTGATCAACTGTCCGGCTCGCGGCAAGCGCAAGTCCGGATCGACCCCCAGCCCGGCGTCGAGGAGTATGGTCTGGCCGCCGCTCCGCACCACGACGACGTTGAGCGCCCAATCCAAAGCGTCCGGCGGCAGGTACATGTCTTTCAGCCAGGCCGCCCGGGCGGCCGGATCGGCGTTGTGGCCCAGCATCGCGGTTGGCAGCGGTAGCACTCCATCACTGACCACCAACACCTCAATCTCGCCGATATTAAGCGCGTAGCGCGATGGAACCAACTCGTCGAGCCGAGGGCTCATCTTTGTCTCAAGGTTCATGTTCGTCTCCTTCTGACCGCCGCCTTAAACACGGCACCGACGACGCTACATGGAGGCGTGTTTGTGATCGATTGGGTCGAGGGGTAAGGGCGTTGGGGCCAAGGGGCAGGGCAAGCCATACCACGGCATAGGTGCAGGTTGCCTTTTACTGCCGGGTGGCTGTTGATGAGGACGGAGTCGATCAGATCAGCGCCTGCGGCAAGTTAGCTGGCATAGCGAAATCGGCAATCGGACGCCTAATGCATGTCGCCCGGAAGCGTGCAGCGGTTCCGCGATAACGACATGCATCAAAACAAGAGCTAAAGCGCGTCGCATGAATCAAGCTTCATGCGACGCGCTTTAGCCGATCTGCATCAACACCGGGAAGGCCTGCTGGAACCAGATGGCGACATCGCTGACCCATCCGAACAGGAAGGCGAGGCCGGTCAGCACGAGGAAGACACCCATCACCTTTTCCACCGTGCCGAGATGGCGGCGGAAGCGCGACAGGAAGCGCATGAAGGCGCCGGAAAAGCCGGCAGCGATCCAGAAGGGGACGGCCAGGCCGAGCGAATAGACGGCAAGCAGGCCGGCGCCGGAGCCGACTGTCTCGCGCGAGGCGGCGACGCCGAGGATCGCGCCGAGAACCGGCCCGATGCAGGGCGTCCAGCCGAAGGCGAAGGCAAGGCCCATAATATAGGCGCCGGTCAGCGTCGCTGGCTTGCCGCCGCCATGGAAGCGCGCTTCGCGGGCAAGGATTCCGATTCGGAAGAGGCCGAGGAAATTCAGCCCCATGACGATGATGATAAGCCCGCCGAGTTTCGACAACAGGTCGAGATGCTGGCGAAGCGCCATGCCGATGCTGGAGGCACCCGCGCCAAGCGCAACGAAGACGGTGGCAAAGCCGAGCGTGAAGAGCAGGGCGGAGAACAATACGCCGCGCCGGACGACGGGCGCGACGGCAACCGTACCGCCGCCACGGAACTGCTCGACTGAAATGCCGGCCATATAGCAGAGATAGGGTGGGACGAGGGGAAGCACGCACGGCGAAAGGAAGGAAAGCGCCCCGGCAATCAGCGCGCTCCACAGGGAAATATCGGCAATCGACACACATTCTCTCCGGCTGCAATCTACATGATGTTCCTAACTTTGCAGGCCGCGGATTGCCAATCACCTTTTTGCGTTTGGCGAGCCCTGAAGCGCCCCTGAAGCACCAACGGGAGGATAGCGGCCTGTCAGGATCTTGCGATCAGAAGCGACAAGCCGCCATCCCAGCGCGCTATCTCAGCGGCAGAAACAATTCCGCGACCGCCTCATGCTCCGGCACCTCCGGAAAGAAGCTCAGCCGCTGGCAATAGATCGGGAAATCGCCGGCTTCTTCACCGCTCAGCGGAAGCCAGTCGCGATAGAGATAGAGCGCGGCGGGCTCCAGATTATCGGTGTTGCCGACGACGCGCAGCACCGCACAGCGTCCGCCGGGGATCTCGCCGGCCTTGATCTCATCGCCGTTCGCCGCGATCGGTTGGTCGGTCCCGACACAAAGGTCCACGCAATAATCTGCAGGCGACGCGGGACGCCGCTCGGAACGCCAGACATTGAAGGTCGGATTTGTCTTGGGGTGCAGGCCGGCGGCCGTGCGCCAGGCGATGAACCGCTGGATGGTGGCGCCGAGCGTCGCCGGGTCGCCCCGATGCTCGATGATCGCCACCGGCGTCGGCGGCACATCGCGGATCGTCACGTCGTCAGTAGTAAAACTCTTTTGCATGCGCTTGCTCCTAGCGTTGTCGAGAGGCCCGAAGGCCGCAAGCCACGGCTCCCAGTCGGGAGACTTCCGGAATGACGAAGGCGATTGCCCGAACCGTTGCCGAAAGGCGCGGGCGAAGGCATCCGGTGCGTCGTAACCGGCATCCATCGCTATCTCGGTGACGCTTTGGGCATCCCTGTAGGCTAGCCGGTGCGAAGCGCGCTTCATCCGGGCAAGCTGGATATAGCGATGCATGGATAGACCGAAGGTCGCCGTGAACTGCCGGTGGAAATGGAACTTCGAGAAGGCCGCAACGCCGCTCACCATTTCCAGGTCCAGATCGTCGTCCAGGTGCCGGTCTATGTAGTCAAGCACCCGCTGCATCCGGGCATGGTAGTTTTGCAGCGCCGCCTTCATCCTTCTGTCCTCCGTGGCAGCTTCAACTAAACGCAGGCCGGCCTGACGCGCTCGATCGATCTTGCGGTTTTCTCACGGGTCGCAGAACATCGCCAAGGATATGGTGACAAGCTCGCCCCCGATTTCTCGTCATGTGCCTTGCGCTCGCAAGCTATGTGCCTTGCGTCCGCAAGAAATGTGCCGACTGCCGGAAAAAGCCGAATTTTTCGGTTGACCGCAATGGGTCGCCTGCCTATGTTCCGCCCACTTCCAGCCGGGGTGCTTCACCGCGGAGAGGGAGAGCGTAGCTCAGCCGGTAGAGCAACTGACTTTTAATCAGTAGGTCTCGGGTTCGAACCCCGACGCTCTCACCAACCCATTTCAATGGCTTGTAACATTGATGTAGGTTGGATATGAGCGGAAACCTTCGCACATTTCTCGCACTGTTTTGAGGGATCAACTGACATCCCAAAGTGACTGGTGACAGAATCCGCATCTATCGGCGATCCAACGAAGCAGTTTATCTTGAGCATTAAGTCATAGATTGCCAGCAGTTCCTAACTGTTGGTGGAGAACCTATTGGCACCACTGCTCCTGATTTCTCTGGTGCAAGGTATGATTTTATCATACTTTGTAAGAAACCGTGGAAAGTGTGCGACGATGCGAAATGCGGAAAAGGTAACGATTACACTCACGGCCGACATGTTGCGGAGCGTCCGCGATACCGTCGAGGCGGGTGAGTTTGCGACCACGAGTGAAGCGATGCGTGATGCGGTGCGGGTGTGGCAACGACAGCGCCTTGAGGATGCCGAACGCCTAAACGCGATGCGCGCCCGCATCCGGCGTTCTCTGGACGATCCCCGCCCGAGCTTAGCCGAAGAAGAGGCCGAAGCGGACATGGACCGCTTCATGAAAGGTCAGGAAAAAGCGTCCAGCAATGAGGCGCGCTAGGGTCGTCTACCGGCCCGAGGCGCTTGGCGACCTTCGCCAAATCTATCTCAACATTGCGGATATCAGTCAGAGCAACGTCACTGCCAATCGCTTCGTCAAGCGTATCATGGCAAGATGCCATAAGATCGGCGATGCACCGAATGGCGGGCGTCCTCGGGATGATTTGGCACCAGGCTTACGGATTGTTCCTTTTGAGCATTCCGCCGTGATTGCCTATCACGTTGCCGACGCAGTCGAGATCGTCAACACATTCTATGGTGGCAGAAACTATGAGGCCTTGTTTCGGGTGGGCGATGACGGGGATGAGGCGTGAAGCGAGATGGTCATTGGGCGTCATGAATATCCGCCAAAAGCCAATAGAAGCACGCCAACTGCGATAACAGCCAGGGCTGGCCAATTTCGCGATACTCCGAGGAACCTCAGGCCCTGGCGCCGTGGTTCCAGCGTGCTGCCGCCTTGCGGCATCTGGTGCAGGTCACTCGGCGTTCGACCGAGGGCTGACCGAAAGAGGAAAAGAAGCCCTCCAATTATAAGAGCCGCACCGATCAGGATTGCCCACATCGTCGCCTCCGTTAGGGACAAGGGCGCAAGTTAAACCAGATCCGGATCTGATTGTTCCCGGGTGACTGCATCTGTCGGGTCGCCCATTTATCGACCGGAACACTTAACCTTCGTCTCCGTTCCTCTATTCCAGCGATAGGAGGAAATACCCATGGATTGGAACCGTGTTGAAGGCAACTGGAAGCAGATGAAGGGCAAGGTAAAGGAGCAGTGGGGCAAGCTCACTGACGATGACCTTGACATCATCGCTGGCAAGCGTGATCAGCTCGAAGGCAAGATCCAGGAGCGCTACGGCTACGAAAAAGACCGTGCGAAGAAGGACATCGACGACTGGTACGGCCGGCAGCCCTGGTAATCAGGGAGACGTCGCCTATCTCAAGCCGTCGGCGTCTGGCCGGCGGCTTATCTGTGCCGGCCGCCGCTGCGCGGCCTTGAGGGCGGATGAAGTGCACCCCGGGCACGTAGGATAAGCGATCATCGACGGACCTCCACTCTCGGAACCGGAAGCGCTCGAAATCTTGGAGATCGCAATGGACAAGACACCGAAAACGGCAATCCGTGGAATGATGTTGTACGTACTCGCGCTTCTCGTCCTGGGCATTTTGGCGGGCGCCGCCTATACGCTCTATGGCCATCCCGCCGATCCGTCCGAGCGGCCAGCGGCCGAGACGATTCCGCAAAAAGCCGCGGCTCCGCAGTGAGGCATCACACCAACTATTTGATTGATCGCCCTTCGAGAACAAACGGCGACCCGGGAAAGCACCTGCCACATCGGCGTCCTACCCGGTCAGGTCGTGTTGGAACGGCCGGGTTCCACGACAAGAAAACAGCAAGCGGCAAGCAACCTGGCTTTGGAAGACAAGGCAGAAACTCCTGTCGCAAGTCGCTCCAACCAGTAAGGATCTCTGTTTATAGGGAGAACAACCTGCGACACGGAATCAGCCCCTGCTGAGAGAAGCCGTTACGGCATTATGTTTACCCATCGCCGAGGGCCTGGGAGCGCATCTAGAGAATTTCAAATACGTCATACTCAACGCCGCCCGGACACCGTCCGCCCTGCGCAACCGCGACGATTTGGTTGAGCCACGCGTGCTGTGGTGCCGCCGTCTCGAAATAGGGAGTTGTCCGCAGATAATATTCGGAGGTGTCGACCGCTTCGCCGCGCGCCAGACGCTCGTCAACTGCCGGGGTGGAGCTCCGGACGCCGCGATAGGTCATCAAGATCAGATCGCCGTCATCGGTGACGAGCAGGAGCCTGACATCCTGCTGAAACGTGCCGTCTGCGCGAGCAAGCAGCAGATCGGAGCCAATCAGCGGCGACACGTCGCCTTTCAGGCGCTCGCCCTCAAAATATCCTCCGGAAACGGAAAATATGCGGCGGCCTCCGGCCGGCGTCTGGCCGAGCTCCAAGGCCGGATGAAGTGTCATGAAAAGTTTGAATAAGGGCCGAGATTGCAGGGTCATATCAGATCGCCTATTGTTAACTTCAACCCTAGCTGCAGGCGCTCTGTCCCCAAAACGCGCTTTGCTTGTGAGCATCACAAGAAAAACTCATCAAAAGCGAAGAGATCATGCGGCCGCCGTTGGAGTCCTTGCGAATTCTGGAAGCCTGCGTTTCTGCCGGCAGCTTTGCCCGCGCGGCCGAGCGTTTATGCCTCACCCCAGCGGCAGTCAGCCTGCGTATCCGTACGTTGGAGACCGAACTTGGTCAGCCGCTGTTCCAGCGTGCTGGGCGCCGCGTTGTCCCGACGGCTGCTGCCGCTGTTCTGGCGGGCCGAATTCGGGCGGCATTGGATGGCATTGCCGGCGCGCTTGATGAGTTCCAGGCGGCCATGCCACCTCTTCGGCTGACGGCGCCTCCGACATTCGCCTCGCGCTGGCTCGCACCGCGGCTGTCCCGCTATCCCTCAGTAAGAACATCCCAGATCGAGGTCGACGTCTCCGCCGATATTCGCGATCCCAGCGCATTTGACGTTGCCATAAGGACGGGGCGTGGCGGATGGGAAGGGCTTGACGAATATCGGCTCGCTCCGGTTGAGGCAACACCGATCCTGGCGCCCTCACTGCTTGGATCGAGAACGCTGAACGGGCCGGATGGGCTGGTCGATTTCGAGCTTTTGCCGCATCCGGATTGGGATGCCTGGTTCAGGGGCGCTCAATGCGAGACGCAGCCGGCTCTGCGGTTTGCGATGGTCGATTATCCCACGCACGAATTGGACGCCAGTGCGGCGGTGGCAGGTGTCGGCGTGGCGCTGTTGTCGCCGTCCTTGTTTCGACCGCTCTTGGAGAAGGGACTGCTGATCGCACCCTTCCCATATGTGCTGACCGGGCCGGCCTGGCATTTCGCGTTGATACGCGCCGACGACTCCCGTCCCGCGCCCAGGCAGCTCTGCGCATGGCTTTGCGAGCGGGCGCACGAGCCAGCCTGATAGGGAACAACCTGCGAAAGCCCAAATCGGCAGCAGGCCAGCCCCGATCAATTTGCCTTCCCGGAAACAATCGAGCCCCTATATCGCCCTCGGACAGTCGGACAGCAGGAGTTTGCGGATGCTGGAGCATGCAGTGGTGATTGCCGGAGGGGGGCCGACGAGCCTCATGCTGGCGGGCGAATTGGCCCTGGCAGGCGTTGATGTCGCGATCGTCGAACGCCGCCCGAACCAGGAGATCGTCGGTTCGCGCGCCGGCGGCCTCAGCGCACGCACCCTCGAGGTTCTCGATCAGCGCGGCGTGGTCGATCGGTTCCTCGCGGAAGGGCAGATCGCCCAGGTTACCGGATTTGCGGTGACGCGCCTCGATATCAGCGATTTTCCGACCCGGCACAATTACGGGCTGGCGCTGCGGCAGAAGCATATCGAGCGCATTATGGCGGAATGGATCGGCGAACTGCCGGTGACGATCTACCGTGGCCGTGAGCTGACCGGCTTCGCGCAGGACGATACCGGCGTCACACTCGAACTCTCCGATGGTTTCAAGCTCAGGGCAGGCTATTTCGTCGGCTGCGATGGCGGCCGCAGTCTGGTTCGCAAGCTGGCCGGCATTGAATTTCCGGGATGGGATGCGACGACCAGCAATATTCTTGCCGAGGCCGAGATGGAAGTGGAGCCGCCGCTCGGCGTCCATCGCACGGCGCTCGGCATGCATGCCTTCGGCCGTGAGGAATACGAAATCCACGACGGCAAGGTCGTCTTTGCCAGCGAAGGCCCGGTCAACGTCATGGTGACGGAAAGGAATGCCGGCGGCACGGCCGAGCCGACGCTCGGCGATCTCAGGCAAGCCCTGATCGAAACATGCGGAACGGATTATGGCATCCATAGCCTGAGGTGGATTTCCAGGTTCACCGATATGTCGCGGCAGGCGGCGGCCTACCGCAAGGGCCGGATTTTCCTGGCCGGCGACGCCGCGCATGTTCATTCTCCAGTGGGCGGGCAGGGCCTCAACACCGGTGTGCAGGACGCCGTCAATCTGGGCTGGAAGCTGGCTCAGGTGGTGAAGGGAATATCGCCGGAAAGCTTGCTCGACACCTATCACGCCGAGCGCCATCCGGTGGCCGCCCGCGTGTTGCGCACGACGATGGCGCAGGTCGCGCTGCAGCGGACCGATGACCGCACCGAAGCCTTGCGAGACGTCGTCCTGGAGCTCCTCGCCATGCGGGAGCCGCGCAAGAAGATCGCCGCCGAAATGTCCGGGCTGGCCATCCATTACGACCTCGGCGAGGGGCATCCGCTGCTTGGCCGCCGCATGCCGGACCTCGACCTCACCACGCCCGATGGCCGGCTCCGCGTCTATGCTCTACTCCAAAATGCGCGGCCGCTGCTCTTGAATCTGGGTGCACGCGGCAGCCTCGACATCGCGCCGTGGTCTGGCCGCATCCAACTGGTCGACGCCAGCTATGACGGCGCATGGGAGCTGCCGGCGCTGGGTGCGGTCTCAGCCTCAACCGCAGTGCTGATCCGGCCCGATGGCTATGTGGCCTGGGTGGGCGAGGGGACGCCGGATGGCCTTCGCGAGGCGATGATTACCTGGTTCGGACCACCTAGCTAAGCGGCCAGAGGCATTGAGCTGCAATGCGATATCGCTTCGGCCTCCGGCACGGGTTTGCCGCGGCGCTCCCATGTCCGGCGGCTGATGCCGAAAGCCTCCCAAGGGCGCGCCTGGCTGAAGGAATTGGCGAGATAGTCGGCTCTGGGACGTGCGCCGGCGGCGCGGCGTTGCTGCTCTTTCCGGCTTCGGTCCCGCTGCCGCCGCTTCTCTTTTTGAAGTTTTGCTCTTTTCGCCTTCGGCACATCGAAGGCGCCGATCGTGCGGATATCGAGGGCGCACCGTTCGGCGTAGCTCAAATGCAGAGCGTGGCCGAGCGCGTCGGCCGACAGCGAGGAAAAACGCACCTTCGTTCGCTCGTAGATGATCTCCTCCACGTCCGATTTCCCAGCCCAGGGAAGCCATCGCGCCGCCCAGCCGAGAACCACGTCCACGAACTCCTGCCCAAATTCGACAAGGGCGAGACTGGCGATCACCTCGACATAGATCAATGCGTCATCCGCTTCGGGCACGATCGTTCCATGGCGATGCCTGATCAATTTTTCGATCTCGCGCATCCGGCCGCGGAAATGGTTCCAGCGGCCGCCTCGCGCGCGACGCTGCACCGCCTTATACCCCAGTAAGCAATCGCCGACTTTGACGGCCGAAACATCCCGGGCGAAACTATCCGAATAATCGGCCTTTGCAGCCCGCTTCCTGGATTGAGTTGCTTCATCCGCACCAAGACGTTCCATCGATTTCCCTCGCGACCGGCCACGGGAAGGCCGAAACGCGTGACTGTAAAGGAAGTCGAGGGGGTGATGTAGCCCATCCAACCGTCATTCGGTGGATTGTTGACGAAACGGCAATGGAGCGCGTTTCGTGCCTCGGTGGCCAACAGGCGCAAACAGCGTCCGGCCAAGCCAAAGTCGACCGAAACCAGTCGCGCGGAAGCTTATCGATCTATCGGCGCCAACGGGTCTGATCTCCATCTGATCCTGGAGAGAAGGCCCATCGCCACAATTTAAATGAATCAGCGAAAGCCGAAGAAGCTCAAAATCGCGAGCACGATGACGACAGCGCCGACAAGCCAGATCAAATTGTTCATGGGGAACCGTTCTCCTATTTTGTATTGAGCCAACCGTGACCCGTTGCGTTAACTGCGGGGCGGGCTTGGAGTTCCCTTAGCTTTCCTATCGCTGCAGCGCGCCTCCTCTTACGACGGAGGCATATCGCGGCTGCTCCCTGCGGCAAGCGCAGCGATGCCTGTCCGCCGCCGCGCCTTCAATAACTGCACGAGCGCGCGTTGCTGGGCCTGAAACCACCCGCGCAAGCCGGGTTGATTGATGTGTCCCGTTGATACTGGAAATCTTCACGATCGTGCTTGGCGGGTGAGGTGCAGGAAGACGTGATCGTGGACACACCGAGCAGTGCGCCGGCGACTACGAACGTCAGAAATCGGTTCATCTGGCTCTCCCTTGCGGAGTTGATCTTGGTCACAACATACCATGCCGTCACGAGCATATACGAAACTTGCCGCGCGATTGATCACGCTTGGCTGAACATATGTGCGATGGATCAACCAATCTGATCCTGTGCTTTTGAACCTAGATCGCTGATCAATTCACTCAAGATAATCTGATCGGGCTATTCTGCCATTATGGAAGTAGTTGCGGATGCTTTTGGCCAGATGCAGGCGATTTTGTCTTGAATAAATCAAGGTTTTTCAGTAATATTATCCTATAAAAAAGTAATATAAATGGGAGGATACTATGACGGAAACTCGGTTTGATCCGGTTTTGCTTCATCACCAGCATTTCATCGCAGAGATCACATGTCTCGATGAAATCTTCGATTTTCTGGATGAATGGCCGGCGGACAAACGAGGTCTGGCATATGACACGCTGTTGAAGGCGTGCAGGGACACGGCCAGTGGCCGTTTCCCGCTGAGCGCTGCGCGCGAGAATTTCCGGCGTTTTCTGAAGATGTCGGGCGTGCTCGCCAAGGTTGAGGCTGCCCCAAAATTCGAGCAGCTGATCGGTGACCGAAATATCGGCAATGCTTGATAGGATAGAATGTGCAAAGGCGCGCCGTCACATCATGTGCGGCGCGTTCTGGTTTTGCGGGGATTTCGACAGGATCTCAGGCAGTCGCGTCATTCGCCCAGTCGCATCGGAACACCATCACAGGCTTCGAAAAGCCCTTGAGCCGCCGGCGCGAGGCGTGACCGAAAAGATCGGCGGCGCCATATTCCCGAAAGATATTCTCTGAGACGAGGATCTGGTCGCTGGAGGCAGCCGCACAGAGGCGTGCGGCGAGCTGTACGGTCGAGCCGAACAGGTCGTTGCTGTCCTCGACCGGCTCGCCGCAGTCCAGCCCAATGCGGATATGGATCGGCTCGGTGTTTCCGCCGTTGTAGAGCTGGAATTCCTTCTGGATCGCCATGGCGCATTCGACGGCGGCGGTGGTCGCGGAAAAGGCCGCCATGATGCCGTCGCCGGTGTGCTTCACTTCGCGGCCGGAATTTTGGCCGAGGCATCGGCGCACGATCGCGTCATGGGCTCTCACCATTTCGGTCCCGATGCGGTCGCCGAGCCGCGCCGTCATCTCGGTCGATCCGACGATATCGGTAAAGAGGATTGCCCGGTGGCCGGGATCTATCTCGGCGGAGGATTGGCCAGGCGCCGGATCGGGGTCGTGAATTCGGCCGAGAAACGCCTCGACCGCAGATAACGCGACTTCAACGACCTCGCCGGCGACGAAGCCGTGCGCCTCGCGATGCACACATTGGGCGGTTTCCATGTCTGGCGCGTCCACGAGACAGAAGGCGGTCCCGCGCCGCTGATCGAACCAATAGGTCAGGAACTTGACGCCGTAGCGATCCTGAATGTCCAGATCCATGCGATGCGCCTGGGCAACGTCGGCCGCCGACGTTCCTTCGAGAAAGTGCCGATCCATGAAGATAGGCATCGCGCGTCCTCCCAGATCCGTTGCGTGCAAGCGATGACATTGTACGATCCGGATGCTTCTGCGTCCACCTTTGGTACAATCAATGAAGGATTATAGAGACCGTTTCTTCCGAAGATCCGATCCGTTGCTGTAAATCCTGTAGAATACTTGCGGCAAGGCCGGCTTCTAATGAGTAGGCTTAGCAGGAGAAGCCTGATATTTACCGTAATTAGTCGTTTGTTAACCGGTTGCGGGGTTCTCGGCTCCGATCGGAGCACTTCAAGCGTTGCATGGTCTCAAAAGCGCCTGGGTGAAAGGGGGCGAGGAGAATGTCTGCTCTCGCCCGCCCCACGGCACGCAAATTGCATCGTTAACTCGTAAGCTCACCGAAACTGGAAAAGCTGTAGCAAAGTGAGACAGACGGCAAATTTTCGACCGGTCGGCTTAGCCTCAATGGGGCTTGGCCATTATGCCGTTATTAACTCTGTGTGGGACGCCGCGCGCACGCTGCTGCACGAGTGGCCGGTCGATGACGGCGAAGACTATTTCGAAGCCGTGAAGTCATGCCTGGATGCGATTATTGGCGATCTCCCGCCGGAAGAGGTGCGGGCATCCTTTATCCGGGCTGCGCAGGAAGCCGGCATCGCCGTCATCGAAGCTGCGGACTGAACGCCCACCCGATCCAATCGTCCTGAACGCCAGATCCACCCGGCTTGACTTTCTCGGCCGAAAGTCTAGTGTGGAACAAAACAGGAACACTGGAGATGGTCATGACGCATACGGAACAGGTGATCGCCAACGCCCTAGCCCTTGTCGAAGCGTCGCGTGCGGCGCGCGAGCGCGATCAGCTGCGACGCGCCGCCTGGCAGAGAAAGGTCGAACTCAGCCGGCCGCTGCCGCCCTTGCCGCGTCCGGTTCAATTGCCATTGGCGCTGAACTGATGCAACCGGCAAAGATCCCGGAACCCGATCCAGTTTGGCCCGAACCGGTTTGGCCCGATCCGGCATGGGAAGTCGAAGCCGTGCTGGCCTGGCATGACGACAATGCCAAGGCGGCGATCCGCTCGCTGCTCGACGACTGCAAACATCTCCGCCAACAACTGGCGCTGGCGGAGCGGGCGATGAGCCGCGGAATGACCCGCGGTTGGAGGCCGCGATACAAGCGCGACGCCCTCTGAGACAAGGCGGCCTCTCGCAGTTTCAGACGCGCCTTGGAGAGCCGTCGTCAGGTTGCCAAGCTCGAAAGCCTCGGCCTTGTCGAGTGTCGCGGAAGTGCTGCAGATCGCCGCGTGCGCGGGGGCGGCTGACAAGCGCGCGTCCTACGCTCGCTTCAGCAAATCAGCTTGGCGGCCGTGACTTCGACTTCCACGAGAAATTCGGGGCGGGTGAAGCCGCTGACGATGATCAGCGTCGAGGCCGGCTTCGGATCGAGTGTGTAGCGATCCCGCATGGCCATATAAGCGGGGAAATCCTCGCGCTTTGTCACGAAGCCTGAGATGCGGATGACGTCGGCAAAACTCATTTCCGCCTCGGCGAGAATTGCTTTGATGGCCTCGAAGCAAAGTTCTGCCTGTGCACCGATATCTTCCGGCACTTTCTCGTCGAGACCGATTCCGAGCTGCCCCGAGGTCACGAGCAGAGAGGCGCCCGCCGGCACCAGCAGCCCGTGATTGTAATTCCCAAACGGGCGCCGGACAGACGATGGATTGATAATCTTCTTCATAAGCATTTCCTTAGCTGAACGAGGAACTGCGACGAACAGACTATATGGTCGAATGACGAAAGCAGATGACAGTCGATGCCTCGGTTGAGGCGAGAGGCTTAGAATTGCGCCATCGCCACTTTCACTTTTTCCAGAAACCTGGCCCGGGTTTCGGGCGTGCAGTTGTTCATGTCGTAATGGGCAAGAAAGGTGACTGGCCGCAGCGGATTGATCTGCGCCCTCAGCACACGCTTGACGATTTTCTTCGGCGGGTTGCCGGCGGCGAAGGCGCGAAACGGCGTGGCACCGTATGTCAGCACGGCCGCGAGTTTCCTGATGTGGCGCAGCCGCGATTCCACTTTGCCGTCGATCAGTTCGAACGAGACTCCAGGCAGCCAGACGCGATCGAAATATCCCTTCAGGATCGCCGGGAAACCGAAATTCCAGATCGGCGTCACCAGCACCAGTCCTTCAGCCTGCCTCAGCCGTTCGACATAGGGTTTCACCAGCGCGGTATTATCGGGATAATCGTGATAGGCGAGCCGGTCGTGACGGGAGAGCACCGGATCGAAATTCTCGGCGTAGAGATCGCACGCATCCACCTCGTGACCGGCCTCTCGCAGGCTTTCCAGCGTCTGTTTGTAGAGCGCCTTGCCGTAGCTTTCCTCGACCGGATGCGAATGAAGGACGAGAACTCTCATCAGGCCTCCATGACGCTCGCCAGCCCGGGGAAGAGGTAGTTTTTGCCGGCATTGAAATCGAAATCAGGATTCTCCCAGGCGATCATCTTGCCGGGGTTCAACAGACCGCTCGGGTCCGTTTCCTGCTTGAAGGCGAGCTGTACCTTGTCGGTGCGCTTCATGCCGCCTTCTTCAAGCGTATAGCGATGCGGATTGAAGATCGGGCAGCCGTGATCCTGGTGGATCGTGATGATCTCCTCGAGGCGCTCCGCCGTGGTATAACGCACCAGAGGCAGGCCGGAGCATTGGATCTGGCCGTCGAACCTGATGAATTCGAGGTGGCCCGGCACTTCCTCACCGAAGATCTCGACCATCTTCGCGACCTTGGCGACGTGATCCGGGCCTGGATACTGAACCTGGAGATAGGTGAAGCCGGGATCGACCTTCAGCGCACGCAGTGTCGTGTGGTTCCAGGCAAGCTCATAGGCATGTGGAATGCCTTTCATGCTTTCGATCGTGTCGGAGCGGAAGAGGATCTCACCCTTGTGGGCGCCGGCAAAGGCCAGGAAGGCATCCATCGAATGCGGCGCGATCATCAGCACGACCACCGACTGGCCCTTGCGGATAAAGGGCCTGTGGCGGGTGAAATATTCGTGCGGGATCGGTGCCGCGATCGGCGCGATTTCCTTGACGAGGATGCCGTTGCATTTGGCCAATGCATCCGCGAAGCGCACTGATGCCATGAAGTCGTCATAGCCGACAAGCACGTCGACCCAATCATAGGCAGGGGCGAGCGGCATTTCGATTTCGGTGATGATCCCGTTGGTGCCGTAGGCATGGCTTACCTTCTGCAGGTCCCAGCCGGTCAGGTCCAGCACGCGCGGCTCGGCCTCCATTGTGACGACGCGCAGACGCAGAATATTGCCGAGATCGCGCAGACCGCCCCAGGTGATTGACCCGACGCCGCCGGAGCCACCGGCGATAAAGCCACCGACCGTCGCCGTCTGCGCCGTCGACGGGTGGAAGCGCAGTTCCTGGCCGGAATGCGCTTTGGTCTGCTTGTCGAGCTGCGCAATGACGATCCCCGGTTCGCAGACAACCCGTCCAGGATGGATTTCCTTGATCTTGTCCATGGCCGCAAGGTTGAGCACAATGCCGCCGGAAAGTGGCATGGCCTGGCCGTAATTGCCGGTGCCGGCACCGCGCGGCGTTACCGGCACGCCATGCGCGAAGGCGACCTTGAGTGTTCGGATGACCTCGTCTTCGTTTTTCGGGGTGACGACGAGATCGGCCGTGACATTGTCGAGCTGTGCCTTCAATATCGGCGAATACCAGTAAAAATCGCGGCTCTTCTGGCGCACCAGGGCCGGATTGTCCTCGACGGCGATGCCTTCGAGTTGCTTTTTGATCGTCTGATAATCCGGCATGTCAGGCTCCAAAGACGCTGTCGAGTTCACGGTAGTCCGGCAGGCTGCGGTCGATCACCTTGCCGCGCCGAAGCACCACGCGGTCAGACTGCGGACGGGAAAGAAATTCGCTCCAGCGCCGGGCGCTGAAAAGCACAAGATCGGCTGAGGCGCCAGCGGCGATGCGCCCCTTGTCGGGCCGGCCGAGAATATCCGCGGGCGAGGTGGTAACGATGCGCGCGGCCGTGTCCAGCGGATGATCGAGATGCAGAATACGGACCGCCTCGCGCAACACTTCGACCGGGTCGAGATCGCCATAGCCATAAAAAGGATCACGCGTGTTGTCGGAGGCCACCGCTGTCGCAACGCCGGCCGCCGCCAGTTCCTTGAACAGGGTGACGCCGCGCCAGCGAGGCGTCCGGCCGGGGTAACGGTCCTGCAGATACAGGTTGCACATCGGCAGCGAGACGACGGAGATGCCAGCCTTCGCGACAAGCTCGACCGTGCATTTTGCCGTCTCCTCGTCTTGCCTGGCGAGCGAGCAGCAATGACCCGCCGTTACCTTGCCTTCGAACCGGTTGCGCAGCACGGCCTGCGCGATCGCCTTCAGCGTCTCGGCGGCAGGATCGTCGCTCTCGTCGACATGAAGATCGACGTCGAGGCCATTGTCGGCGGCAGCCCTGAAAAGCACATCGAGCTGGCTGTCGAGATCGGCGGTCATTCGGGTGACGCCGCCGATCAGCCCGCCTTTTTCGCGGACGACGGCGACCAGGTCGGCGAAATAGGCCGCGTCCACCATATTTTCCATCGGGAAGAGCGCCACTGCCTGCAGCGCGATCCTGTCTTTCCAGGCCTCGCGCATCTCGACAAAAACCTCGAAGGAAATGCGGTGCTGCGGTGCCAGCGGATCGAGATGGGTGCGGATCAGATTGGTGCCGTGCGCATAGGCAGAGCGTAGCGAAAATTCCATCCGCTTGCCGACATCAGCCGCCGACCAGTACGTCTCCCGGTCCGCCCGCACTGCGTCCAGGGCGCCGACGAAGGTGCCGTCGGGATTGGCGTTGCGCGGCCAGATATGCCCCTTGTCGAGATGGGTGTGCATGTCGGTGAAGCAGGGCCAGACCATGCCGTCCTTCAGATCGGATCGTGGCAATTCCACCGGTGCTGCGCCCGCCGGCAGCAGCGCAGAGATGACGCCATCGGCGATGACGATATCCGCCTTGACCAGCCCCTCTATGGCCGGCGCGGCAAATCCCTCGACGGCGATGGCAGGCAGCGTCGCATTGCTCAGCACGAAGCGGCCGGCATTGGGCGGCGAAAGGAAGGAATGGGTCATCAGTTTTCCCGTTTCAGGCTGCTCTCATGCCAACGGTGCAGGGCGAGCCAGGAAATGAAGGAGGTCACGGCGAAGATTGCCACACCAAGCAGGGAGAGCATCAGCAGCGCGGCGAAGAGACGCGGAATGTTGAGCCGATATTGCGCTTCGAGAAGCCGGAAGGCGAGGCCGGAGCCGGCGCCCGCCGAGCCTGCCGCGAATTCCGCGACGACGGCGGCGATCAGCGCCAGGCCGCCGCCGATCCTCAGACCCGTCATGAAATAGGGTTGGGCGGCGGGCAGTTTCAAAAAGAGCAGCGTCTGCCAGCGCGAGGCGCCGTAAAGCTCGAAGAGGTTGATGAGATTGTGGTCGACGCTCTTCAGCCCCTGGACCATGTTCGAAAGGATCGGGAAGAAGGCGACGAGGAAGGCGCAGATCAACAGCGCCATCTGTGTCGACGGCGCATAGATCAGAATCAGCGGCGAGATCGCCACGACCGGCGTCACCTGCAGGATGACGGCAAGCGGATAGAAGGCGAGTTCGATCCAGCGCGACTGCACCAGGAAGATCGCAAAGCCGACGCCGCCGACAAGGGCCAGCATCAGCGACAGGAAAGTGATCTTGGTGGTGACCCAGAGCGCAGGCGCAAGCGTACCCCAGTCCGTCACGAAAGCGTTTGCCACTGCAGCCGGACCTGGCAGGATATAGGGCGGCACGCCCGAGAGCTTCACATAGGCGTACCAGATCAGGATCAGCATGCCGATAACGAGGAAGGGGATGGTGATGCGCAGCGCGAGATCGCGGTGCCTTGCGCCTGCGGGATTGGGAATGGCATTTGCAGCAAGGTAAGGGAGCTGTGGCGGCGTATCAGTTTGGTCGCGCATCAATGCTCTCCCGCCGCGTTGATTGCTCCGATCAGCGAAAGGGAGACCGTCTCACAAGCCCTTCGGTATTCTTCCGAGGTGCGGTAATGCTCGTCACGTTCAAGGCTGGTGGTCAGCGGGACGTCGGCATGTACGCGGCCCGGTCTTGATTTCATCACGACGATGCGGTTCGAGAGATAGGCGGATTCGAAGACCGAGTGGGTGACGAAGATGACGGTGATGCCTGTCGTCTTCCAGAGCCGAAGCACGTCGTCGTTCAGCCTCTGACGGGTGATTTCGTCAAGCGCCGCGAAAGGCTCGTCCATCAACAGCAGCTTCGGTTTCGTCACCAACGCGCGGGCGATCGAGACACGCATCTTCATGCCGCCGGAAAGTTCGCGTGGATAGGCCCTGGCGAAATCCTGGAGGCCGACGGTGGTCAGCGCCTGCATGATCTCTGCATGCGCTGCCGCCTTCGAAGCCCCCCTCAACCTCAGCGGCAGATGGACATTGTCGAACACGTTCTTCCACGGCATCAGCGTCGGCTCCTGGAAGACAAAGCCGATATCACCTTCCGGCAGGCCCTTCGAATTGACGCGCGAACTCGGCCAGTCGATCGTTCCCGACGTCACGTCGCCAAGGCCGGCGATGATGCGCAGCGCCGTCGACTTGCCGCAGCCCGAAGGGCCGAGCAGGCTGACGAACTCGCCGCGCTCGACAGTGACCGACATGTCGGAGAGGGCGACGGTGCCGCTGGAAAAGACTTTCGAGACCGACTGCATCACGACCAGCGGCCGCTTGCGCGTCTCTTGCGGGGATAGGGCCTGGGCTTCTGCTAAGGGCATGCCTGTCTCATTCGCCAGGGGAGGATGAGGTCCGCCGTCGCTGCGGCGGACCGTTTGGCTAACGTCGGAGGGCTTACTTCTTCATCGCCATGCCGGTGCTCTTGCAGACGAATTTCGTCGTGAAGGCCTTGGTGTAGTCGGTCTCCGGCTTGAACACCTTGATCGCCACCATCTCGTCGAAGAATGCCTTGTAATGCGCGTCGGTGATGCAGCCGATGCCCTTGTCCAGGCTGTCGCCGGATTCGATGATGCCGTATTGCTTCATCTTGGCGATGGAGTAGGCGATCTGCCCATCCGTCATTTCAGGATTGTCCTTCTTGATCAGCTCGTTCGCCTTGCTGTTGTCGCCGTAGAGGTAGTTGTACCAGCCCTCGATCGAGGCATCGACGAAACGCTGAACGACATCCGGTTTGCTGTCGATCATCGTCTGCGTGGTGGTGATCATCGTCGAATAGGGGGAATAGCCGTTATCGGCGAGCAGGAAGACCTTCGGTTCGAAGCCGGCCTGCTTCTGGATCTCGTAGGGTTCGGAGGTGAGGTAGCCCTGCTGCGCGGATTCCTTATCGGCAAGGAACGGCGCAGGGCTGAAATTGTAGGGCTTGTACTGCTCGTCGTTGAAGCCCTTGTAGTTCGCCTTCATCCATTCGAAATAGGTGAGATAACCGTCCTTGCCGAGAAACAAGGTCTTGAGTTTGGCGAGGTCCTCGAATTTTTCGATACCCATATCCGGATGGGCGATCAGGACCTGCGGATCCTTCTGGAAGATCGCCGCGACGTCGACCAGCGGAATGCCCTGTTCGACAGCCGATATCTCGCCCTGCGGCCCACCCATGTAGAAATCGATCTTGCCGGAGATCAGCAGCGCGCTGTTGGCCGCGTTCGGGCCGCCCTGCACGATGGTGACGTCGAGGCCGTGTTTCGCGTAGGTGCCGTCGGCGACTGCCTGGTAGAAGCCGCCGTGCTCGGCCTGTGCCAGCCAGTTCGTTCCGTAGCTCACCTTGTCGGCCGCATGCGCCGCGACAGCAGCGGCGAAGGCGCCGCCAAGACCCATGAGCGCGGATAAGATCGTATTCTTCAGTGCATTGGGCATGATCAGCGTTCCCCTTCAGAGCTCGGAACGTCCATGGCGACGCCCGATTTTCTTCATTGGAGCGATTGCTTTGCTGTTTGAAAAGCATCAAATTTCGTGCGCAATGATGCCTTTTCGGCATCTCATCCGCAGCCTGTGCCTAATTTGTGCTGCCTGCTTTAATTTTATGCAACGAGGTTCCGATGCTGCACTCCAGAAAGCTTATCTACATCAATGAGATCGCGCGCTCCGGCTCCATCCGCAAAGCAGCAGCGCGGCTGAATGTGGCGTCCTCTGCAATCAACCGGCAGATTCTGGCACTGGAGGAGGAAATGGGTGCTCCGCTCTTCGAGCGCCTGCCGCGCGGCCTGCGCCTGACGGCGGCCGGCGAACTCTGCATCGAGCATATTCGCGAGGTGCTGAAGAATTACGAGCGGTTGGAGGGCCGCATCCGCAGCCTGAAGATGCAGCAGGCCGGCAAGGTGCGCATCGTTACCACCGTTGGGCTTGCCGCGGGGCCGCTGCCTGACATCATTTCCCGCTTCCAATCGGAGCATCCGCGCGTCTTCATGCAACTGCGCAACGACGCCGGCACGATGACGGTCAATCCGGTTCTTTCGGGAGAGGTGGATATCGGCCTCGGCTTCAATATCCCCGCCACACCCGGTATCCGTGCGCTCGGCAGTTTTGACATCCCGATCGGCGTCGTCCTGCCGCCAGGCCATCATCTCATTGGTTCAGGTCCGATCAACCTTGCCGACATCGTCCAGGAACGCCTGGTGCTGGCCCAACAGGGCACTAGTCTGCGTGACGTGATCAATCTGGCCCTGGCGCGCCTGGACGTGCATGTCGAACCGGTGCTTGAGACCAATGCCTCGGAGATGTTGAAGAAGCTGGTCAAGTCGGGCGCGGGGCTGACGATTCTGAACCCGCTCGACGTCATCACGGAGTGCCGTCAGGGCGAACTGGTCTTCCGGCCGATCGCCGAGCCGCATGCGCGTCATCAGCCGATGAAGCTTTTTGCCCGCGCCCGTGCGCCGCTCGATTCCGCCACCAGCCTGTTCGTCGAATATCTGCTCGCCGAACTTGCCGGCCTCGTGCAAGAACTGCAGGCCAAAGGTCATATCGCGATGGAAAAGCCTCTCGCCCCGTAGCTCACTTTCGTCCGCACTATTGTGAATAGAGGCTGGAAAGCGGATAGCGCTTCAGGTCGGACAGCAACTCGATGAAGCCCCTGACCTGATGGCGGCAGATTGCTTCGCCTTTCTCCACCGTTCCGCGCGAGGCATCGCCGACGACGCCGTCCGGATTGAGGTCATGGGCGATCCAGGCAAGCGAATGCGGCGGCAGTGGCTGGATATACCGCGATTGTCCGCGCATCCATTCGGCCTTGGAGGTGAAATTCTGCGCCCTGTCCATCCGTACCAGATCAGGGCGGAAATAGAGCATCAGCGAAGTCTCGACCTCGCCGCCATGTATGCCGTATTTCAACTCGTCTTCGCTGATCATGCCTTCCGGATGGCCGAAGCGGCCCCATTGCGTCGAGACGACGGCCATCCGATAGCGGACGCGCAACTCGCGCGCGACGATGCTCATGATGTCGACATTGCCGCCATGCGAATTGACGATGACCATCTTGCGGATGCCGGCCTCGGCAACCTTGGCGCCGATCGCCGTCCAGACGGGAATGAGCAGTTCCGCGCCGAGCGACAGCGTTCCCGGCCCGTAGATATGTTCGTTCGCCTTGCCGATCTCCTGTGTCGGCAGCACCAGGAAATCGAGATCGTCGGGCTTCTGCTTTCGCAGTTCGGCCAGCATGCCGTTGGCGATCGTCACATCGGTCGCGATCGGCAGGTGCGGGCCGTGCTGTTCCGTCGAGGCGATCGGCAGGATGGCAATGGTCGTATCGGGCGAAAGTCCGGCGAAATCGGAGCTGTTCAATTCGTTCCAGTAAAATGGCATTGCCATCGCCGCGCCTCTCATTGCCGTTTCGACAGTGAGTAGGGAATATCTCTGCATACGAAAAGCATCAATTTGCGCCCGCACCGATGCCTTTTTGCGGATGATGCGGCAATGGCGGCCGCGCAGAGGTCAGGCGGCACAATTGCATGAGCACTGAATGCGTTGGGAATTCACTGCAGCCATTGCGCCAACGCATCTGCAATGGTTTGCTGGCGCCTCTGCAATTTAACGCTCTCCGGTGATTCCCGATGTTCGATATTCTGCTGCGCGGCCTGGCGATCGGCGCCGGTGCAACCATCCTGATGGATCTCTGGGCGATCGTGCTCACCAAGGTCTTCGGCCAGACGGCCCCCAATTGGGCGCCGGTCGGCCGCTGGTTCTGGCACCTTCGCCGCGGCAAGGTCTTTCATGACAGCATCGCCGATGCCGAACCCTATGCCAATGAGCTGGCGCTCGGCTGGATCAGCCACTACGCCGTCGGCATTCTCTATGGCGTGATCTTCGCGATCATCATGGGGCAGGGCTGGTTCGCCGCACCGACATTTCTTCCCGCCTGGATCTTCGGCATTGTCACCGTCGGGGCAGGGTGGTTTCTGCTGCAACCGGGCCTCGGCATCGGCTGGGCGGCCTCCAAACATCCGACACCGAACAAGGTGCGGTGCTTCAATTTGTTGGCGCATACGGTTTTTGCGTTGGGGCTTTACGGGACGGCGTTGATTCTGCGCTGAGGTTGCGGCCTGCCCCTCATCCGCCTGCCGGCACCTTCTCCCCGCCTGCGGGGAGAAGGGGACAAGCAGTGACCTCTCCGTCTCTCGCCGACGTCTCGCGAGGCACGTCCCCTCTCCCCGTTTTACGGGGAGAGGGCTAGGGTGAGGGGCAATCTTTGGATCCGAACTTCCCCCTACCGCGCCGCCCAGTTGGCGCCGCGGCGGAAGATTGTCTTCATCTCCGGCACGTCGAATTCCTTGGCCTGGTGGCCGAGCGAGGAATAGAAGACGCGGCCCTTGCCGTATTTGCGCTTCCAGACGACCGGCATGACGACGCCGTCGATCCAGTAGGCGTGCTCGCCGGTGAACTTGGTCGTCGCCAGAACCTCGTTCGAGGGGTCGACATGCATGTAATATTGCTCTGACGTATAGGGGAAATCGGCAATTCCCTCCATTAGCGGATCGTCCGGCCGGGTGATGTTGACGGTGTAGTCGATGATATTGCCGGGATGGGCCACCCACTGGCCGCCGATGATGAACTGGTAGTCGACGGAGTCGCGGAAGGCATCGCCCGCGCCGCCGTGATAACCGGCGATGCCGACGCCGCTTTCGATCGCGGCGGCGAGGTTTTTGACCTCCTCCTTCTCGATCTTCGACATCGTCATGATCGGCACGACCAGGCTGAGATCGTGAACGGAAGGGTCGGCAAGCGCCTCGGTGCCGTGTTCGAGATAGACCTTGAAACCGTCCTCCTCGAGCATGGTCTTGATGATTTCGGCGCATTCCTGCGGCTCGTGCCCGCTCCAGCCACCCCAGACGATCAGTGCTTCACGCATAGTCTTTCCTCCTGAATTTATTTCGCCAGCCGTCCGTCGACGATGGAATCGGACAAGGGGGCAGGGCGCTCCACCGCCGTTGATATCGCCACCGTGCGACCTGTCGCAGCCGCGGTGTGGAATGCTTCCATGACTTCGAGCACATGCAGCGCCAGATCGCCATTGGCACGATGCGGCCGGTTGGAGCGGATCGCATGCGCCATGTCGGCGACGCCGAGCGAGCGATAGTTGCCGTCGGCATAGGGCGCGGTGACCGGCTGGTCCTCGAACGCGCCGCCCTTCTTCAGATATTCCACCGGTCCGGCGAACTTATTGGGATCCGGCACGATCAACGTGCCCTCGGTGCCGTAGACTTCGAGCGGCACATGTTTGTGGCCGGCAACATCGAAGCTCATGGCGATCTGGACGACGGCGCCGTTCTCAAAACGCATCATGCCGGCGACATGGGTCGGGACATGCACGGGGATCCGCTCGCCATTACGCGGCTCGCTGGTAATAAGCCGTTCGGCCCGCGGCGTCGTCGCAAAACCCGCAACCTTGGCAACCGGCCCGAGAAGATTGACGAGGTCGGTGATGTAATACGGACCCATGTCGAGCATCGGCCCGCCGCCGACCTCGTAGTAGAAGGCCGGGTTAGGATGCCAGCGTTCATGGCCGGGGCACATGAAGCTTGCCGAGCCGCCGACCGGCTGGCCGATGACGCCCCGGTCGATCAGCGCGCGGGCGGTCTGGTGGCCGCCGCCGAGGAAGGTGTCGGGCGCCGCGCCGATGCGCAGATTCCTCGCCTTGGCGGCATCCGCCAATTTTTTCCCTTCCGCGAAATTAATCCCGAGCGGCTTTTCCGAATAGGTATGTTTGCCGGCCTCAAGCGCCTGCAACGCGACCGCGACATGGGCTTTCGGGATCGTCAGATTGACGATGATCTCGACCTTCGGGTCGGCGAAAAGCTCTTCGACCGATCGGGCGGGAACGTTGAATTCCTTAGCCTTCGCATCGGCCAGCTCCCGATTGAGATCGGCGACGCCGCGAATGTCGAGAATGGGAAAGGATGCCATCGCCGTCAGATAGGCGCCCGAAATATTGCCGCATCCGATGATGCCGATACCGACTCTCTCCATGAATTCCTCCATTGATCTTGATTGTGACGCCCGTCAGAGCGCCGGCCCCGTCGTGCTCCAGGGCGATTCGTAAAGCTCGTAGAGCGCCACGGCAGCCGCACCCTGCGCCCAGAAATCATCGCTCGAATCGTCGAAGACGAGTTCGCTCACCCCCTTCAGCGAAGGCGGAATGGCGAGCGCATAGGCATCGCGCAGGCTGTTCAGAAAGGGTTCGCCGAGCGCCAGGCTCGACCCCACAAGAATGACCCGGGGCGGCGCAAACAGCGTGACGATGTTGGCGATGGTCAATCCCACCGCTTCGCCGGCGCGGATCGCGGCGCTGATCAGCCGGTCGTCATCAGCCTTGATCAGCGCCTGGGCATGGTTCATGCCGCGGCCGAGCCGGATCGCTTCGGCAAAACGCCCGTCGGCCGGCTGTTCGCCGAGGATGGCGCTTTCGCCGGCCTGGCTGAAAAGCCGGATTACGCCGTTCGGGCCCATGCCGAGCACCAGGTCGCCGAGATTGTGGCTGAGACCGCCGGCGCCACGAAACAGGCTGTTGCCGTGCAGCACGCCGAGCCCCAGCGTTTGTTCCAGCGAAATCAATACCATATCCTCGAGATCGCGCGCTTTCCCGAACCAGTGATGACCGAGCGTGATGGCATGCGCGTCGCTCTCGACGATGGTCGGCGTCGACAGCCGCGTCGACATTTCGGCGGCGAAATCGATATTGGTGTCGCGAAAGATCGGGCTACTGCGGATATAGCCGGTGCGGTGCTCGATGACACCGGGAAAGCCGAGGCAGACGCTGTCGACATCTTCAAGCGACAGTCCGGCATCGACGACGCAGCGCCGCACACCGTCCTCGACGAGATCGGCGATGACGCCGATGGGCTGCCGGTCGATGCGGATCGGCAGGGAGAGCTTCGACAGCACGTCGCCGCGGAAATTGGTGACGACGAAGACCATCCTGTTGGCGGCGATCTTGCCGCCGACGACGCGGGCGGCGTCGGGATTGAGTTCCAGCGCCACGCGCGGTCTGCCGCGCACCGCCTCATTGCGGATATCGCCTTCGTGGCGCGGCAGGATCAGCCCGTCGTCGAGTAGCGAGGCGGTGATGGCGGAAACGGTCGTGGTGGACAGCTCGGTGCGTTCGCTGATCTCGATGCGCGAGATCGGACCATTGCGCCGGATGGTATCGAGCACGTTCAAGCGATTGATCGCGCGCATCAATTCTGGATCTGCGGTCTTCATGAAAAACTAGCCGGCATCGTTCGTTGGGCGGAACCCAATATTTTTAACGGGTTACGAAATAAATAGCAGGCAATCCCGTGGGCCTGTCAAGCGCATTTGGTAAAAATAGCGGTAATTGGGTTGACATCCGGGCAAAGCTCCGTTGAATTAATCCGCATAGGGGAAAAATTGTGAGGATAGACCCCTGGGAGGAAAATCAATGAATTTTATGCTGAAGAACGCCGCTTTCGGCGGTAGGCGCATCGTATCCATGGCCGCGGCAGCAGGCCTGTTGTTGGCGGGAGCGGGTGCCGCCTCGGCGACGACGGTGGTGAAATGGCTGCATCTCGAACTCGACCCGAAAAATGTCGCGGCCTGGGAGGATATCGTCAAGAAATACGAAGCCCAGCATCCCGATGTCGACATCCAGATGCAGTTTCTCGAAAACGAAGCCTTCAAGGCCAAGCTTCCCACGCTGCTGCAATCCGACGACGTGCCGGATTTCTTTTTCAGCTGGGGCGGCGGCGTGTTGAAGCAACAGTCCGAGACCGGCGCGCTCCAGGATGTGACGTCAGCGCTTGATGCCGATGGCGGCAAGCTGCGCAGCGCCTATACCCCGGCTTCGGTCAATGGTTTGACCTTCGACGGCAAGACCTGGGCGATCCCCTACAAGGTGGGTCTCGTCAGTTTTTTCTATAACAAGGCGCTGTTTGCCAAGGCCGGCGTTAAAGCCGAGGACATCAAGACCTGGGCGGATTTTCTCGACGCCGTGAAGAAGATCAAGGCGGCCGGCATCGTGCCGATCGCCGGCGGCGGCGGTGAGAAATGGCCGATCCATTTCTACTGGAGCTATCTCGTCATGCGCGAGGGTGGCCAGAAAGTCTTTGAGTCCGCCAAGAACGGCGAAGGCGAAGGCTTCCTTGATCCCGCGATCATCAAGGCAGGCGACGACCTCGCCGAACTCGGCAAGCTCGAGCCGTTCCAGCCCGGCTATCTCGGTGCGACCTGGCCGCAGACGCTCGGTGTTTTCGGCGACGGCAAGGCGGCGATGATCCTCGGCTTTGAAGCGACCGAGGCCAACCAGCGCAAGAATGCCGGCGACGGCAAGGGTCTTTCATCAGACAATATCGGCCGTTTCGTCTTCCCGACAGTCGAAGGCGGCGCCGGCAAGCCGACCGATACGCTCGGCGGCCTGAACGGCTGGGCCGTCACCAAGAAGGCGTCCAAGGAAGCGATCGATTTCCTCGCCTTCCTGACGAGCGCGGAGAATGAACGGGCGATGGCCAAGGCCGGCATGTTGCTTCCCGTTGCAGTCGGCGCCGATGACGGCGTCGTCAATCCGCTGCTGGCCGAATCGGCCAAACAGCTTGCCGGTTCGACCTGGCATCAGAACTTCTTTGACCAGGATCTCGGCGCGGCCGTCGGCCGTGTCGTCAACGACGTCTCGGTGGAAATCGTCTCCGGCCAGATGAATTCCAAGGACGGCGCCCAGATGATCCAGGACGCTTTCGAGCTGGAACAATAACCAGCGCCCGCAGAGCCTTCCCGGCGCTCCCGATCAAGCGGAGCGCCGGCATTGCTGCCGACGAACGAAAGCAGGACCCATGGCCAATATTTCAGTACCCTCGATGACTTCGGCCGCAAGGCCGGCAAGACGGGCGGCAAACCGGAAAAGCTCGGTCGCCCATGACCGGCTGACGGTGCTGCTCATCTTTCTGCCGCCGGCGCTGCTGCTGTTCACGCTCTTCGTCATCATGCCGATGGGCGAGGCGGCCTGGTACAGCCTCTACAAATGGAACGGCTACGGCACGCCGACCGAGTTCATCGGCTTGCGCAATTTCCAGGTGCTGTTCCGCAATGCGGCTTTCACCCAGGCGCTGGTGAATAATGGCCTGATCATAGTGATCTCGATCTGCATCCAGGTGCCGCTTGCCATCTGGCTTGCCACCATGCTCGCCCACCGCATTCCCGGTGTCGTCGGCTACCGGCTGATCTTCTTCATGCCCTATGTGCTGGCAGATGTTGCCGCGGGCCTCATCTGGCGCTTCGTCTATGACGGCGATTACGGCCTGTTTGCCGCCGTTTCCAATTTCTTCGGCTTCGCCAATCCTTACGTGCTCGCCGATAAGGACGTGGCGATCTATGCCGTGCTCGGCGTCATCGTCTGGAAATATTTCGGCTTTCACATGATGCTGTTCATCGCCGGCCTGCAATCCGTCGACAAGAGCGTGCTCGAGGCTGCCGAAATCGACGGCGCCACCGGCTGGCAGAAATTTCGCTATGTCACCCTGCCGCTGCTCGGCTCGACCTTGCGCCTTTCCATCTTCTTTGCCGTCGTCGGCTCGCTGCAGCTCTTCGATATGATCATGCCGCTCACCGGCGGCGGACCGTCCAACTCGACGCAGACGATGGTCACCTTCCTCTACACCTATGGCGTCATGCGCATGCAGGTCGGCCTCGGCAGCGCCGTTGGCGTCGTGCTTTTCATCATCTGCGTGACGCTCGCTTTCGGTTACAAAAGGATCTTCATGCGCCATGACTGATATCAGCTCCTCCATCCGCATGAGTGCGTCGACACGCATCTATCTCTATGTGTCGCTGAGCCTGATTGCCGCGATCGTGCTTGTGCCGCTGCTGACGACGGCACTCGGCGGCTTCAAGACGCTGGGCGACCTGCGCACCAATCCGTTCGGCATGCCGACGGAGTGGCAATGGACGAATTATACCGACATTCTCTTCGGCGAACGTTACTGGCTGCAGATCGGCAATTCGCTGATCATTGCAGCACTCACCGTGCTGCTGACGCTGATCGTCTCGTCGATGGCCGCTTTCGCCTTTGCCCACGTCCGCTTCTTCGGCTCGTCCTTCCTGCTGAATTATTTCCTGCTCGGCCTGATGTTTCCGGCGGCGACCGCGATCCTGCCGCTCTTCATCCGCATCCGTGATCTCGGCCTGTTGAACACCTATTGGGGCGTGGTACTGCCGCAGGTGGCCTTCGGCCTCGGCATGAGCATCCTGTTGTTTCGCAACTATTTCCGCAACCTCCCGGAAGAATTGTTCCAGGCGGCCTTCGTCGACGGCTGCGGTTATCTCAGGTTCTTCTGGCATGTCTCGCTGCCGCTTTCCCGGCCGATCGTCGCCACCGTCAGCATCATCTCCTTCGTCGGCAGCTGGAACAGCTACATCCTGCCGCTGATCATGCTGAACTCGGAATCGAAATATCCCTGGCCGCTCGGCATCATGGTCTATCGGGGCGAATACGGCACCGAATGGCAGCTGGTGCTCGCCTTCATCACCCTGACCATCCTGCCCACCATTATCGTCTTTTTCGTCGCCCAGCGGCATATCATCGCCGGCCTGACCGCCGGCGCCGTGAAGTCCTGAGCCGAACCATTGGAGCTGCAAGCATGGCATCCGTCTCACTGCACGATGTAAGTAAGGCCTATGGCGCCGTCGACGTCATCCACGGCATCTCGCTCGATATTCAGGATGGCGAATTCGTCGCCCTTGTCGGCCCGTCCGGCTGCGGAAAATCGACGCTGCTGCGGATGATCGCCGGCCTCGAGGAGATCACCGACGGCGAGATTGCCATCGGCGGCAATATCGTCAACGCCATGACGCCGCGCGAGCGCAACATCGCCATGGTCTTCCAGTCCTACGCGCTCTATCCGCACATGACCGTCGCCGAAAATATGGGTTTCAATCTGAAGCTCGCCGGCGTCGCCAAACCGCAGATCGAGGCTCGCGTGGCCGAGGCCGCCCGCATGCTCGATCTCGGCCAACTGCTTGACCGCAAGCCGGCCCAGCTTTCCGGCGGCCAGCGCCAGCGCGTCGCCATGGGCCGTGCCGTCGTGCGCAATCCGGCCGTCTTCCTGTTCGACGAGCCGCTCTCCAATCTCGATGCGAAACTCCGCGTGCAGATGCGCTCGGAGATCAAGACGCTGCATCAGAAAGTGAAGACGACGTCGATCTATGTCACCCATGACCAGATCGAAGCGATGACGCTTGCCGACCGCATCGTCGTGCTCAATCAGGGCAGGGTGGAGCAGCAGGGAACGCCACTCGAACTCTACCGGAAACCGGCCAATCTCTTCGTCGCCGCCTTCATCGGCTCGCCGGCGATGAACATGCTGGAGGGCACGGTGGAGGGCGAAATTGGAGCGCCTGCCGCCCGCCTCGACGACGGCACGGCAATCCGCATCGCGCCCGATCGCAGGGTCAGGCCCGGCCAGGCTGTCACCATCGGCCTGCGCCCGGAACATCTCATTCCCGGCATATCAGGCGAGACGCCGCTTGCCGGCCGCACCATGCTGGTGGAACCGACAGGCGCCCAGACCCATGTGGTCTTCGATCTGGCCGGCCAGCAGGTGACCGCCATCGTCGACGGCGAATACCCCGCCCGCTACGGCGCAGTCTTCGAGGCGAGCATTGCCAGCGACCAGGTGCACGTCTTCGACCGTGGAAGCGGCGTAGCGCTCTGAAACTGCTGCGCGCGTTTTTGCGCGACATGCTGTGGGCGTGATTTAAGGGATGCCTGACAACGACAAAACCGCCGAGCAAGCCCGGCGGTTTTGACCGTTGAGGTAACCCGCGACTATTCCGCCGCGATCCGCGCGACGCCGTTGGCCTGGACGATCTTGTCGAGCAGCGCCACTTCTTCCGGGGTGAGATCCGTCAAGGGCGGGCGCACAGGGCCGGGGTTTTGACCGAGCACCCGCAAGCCGGCCTTGATGATCGAGACGGCATAGCCCTTCTTGCGGTTGCGCAAGGCGACGAAGGGGAAGAAGAAGCTCTTCAGGATCTCGTCGACGGTCGCCTGGTCGCCGGTGCGCAAGGCGCCGTAAAAGCGCTGGGCGAGGGCGGGGACGAAGTTGAAGACGGCGGAGGAGTAGGTCGTCACGCCGGCGGCGAAATAGGCTTGCGCATAGACCTCGTGGGTTGGCATGCCGCCGACGTAGACCAGGCGGTCACCGAGCAACGTGGTGATTTCGATCACCTTGTCGACATCGCCGACGCCGTCCTTGAAGCCGATCAGGTTCGGGCATTCCTCGACGAGCCGCGCAATACTTTCGGCCGTCAGGACTGCGTTGTCGCGGTTATAGACGATGACGCCGATTCCGACCGATTGGCAGACCGCCTTGACATGGGCGATCAGGCCGGCCTGCTCGGCAAACATCAGATAGGGTGGAAGCAGCAGCAGCCCGTCCGCGCCTGCTTTCTCGGCAGCCTTTGCGATGTCGATTGCCAGCGACGTGCCGTAGCCGGTGCCCGAAATGATCGGCGTGTTGCCGGCAGAGGCCTTGGCGGCGCGGATGACCTGCGGGATTTCGGCCGGATTGAGGGAGAAGAACTCTCCCGTGCCGCCGGCGGCAAACAGCGCAGCGGCGTCAAAACCCGAAAGCCATTCGACATGACGACGGTACTTCGCCTCGTCGAATGTGAGCTGATCGTCGAAATGCGTCACCGGAAACGAGAGGAGACCACTACCGACGGCCTTCTTCAATTCAATCGGGTTCATCATGAAAGTCCTGTTCCTTACCTGTTGAAATTGGCCGTCTCAGGCGCTTTCGAGCGTCTGCAGAAGGGCCGCGATATAGCCGTAGCAATAGGCGAATGCGGTGGCGGAAGGGTCCTTGCCGCTGACGGTCGGCACATGGTCGGGCATTAGCATGTATTTGAAGCCCACTTCCTTGTAGATCCTGGCCGAGCGGACCATGTCCATGTCGCCCTCGTCGGGGAAGGTCTCCATGAAGGAGAGTTTGCCGCCGCGGATATTGCGGAAGTGAACATTGAAGATCTTGTTGCGCTCGCCGAACCAGCGGATGACGTCGTCGATCTCCTTGCCCGGATTTTCGAGCATCTCGCCGATCGAGCCCTGGCAGAAATTGAGGCCGTGATAGGGGTTTTCGCGCATCAGCACGAATTTCTTCAGGCCTTCGACGCTGCCGAGCACCCGCGTGACACCGCGAAAGCCCGGCGGCGTATAGGGATCGTGCGGATGGCAGGCGAGCCTGACGCGGTTGCTTGCGGCGACCGGAACGACGCGTTCGAGGAAATAGTCGATCCGCTCCCAGTTTTCGTCTTCGGACAGAACGCCGGCAAGACCGGGTGCGGCCTGCTGATCCGTCTTGTCCCAGCGGAAGCTGGCATTCATCGAGCCGCCGCGCCCCGGCTCATCGGGTGTGCGGGGAATGCCGATCAGATTGAGATTGTATTTGACCGCGGGAATGCCGGCCGCTGCGGTATTCTCGATCAGCTTGCAGACGGCGTCGATCTGCCTGTCGCGCTCCGGGCCGGCGAGCAGGATATCGGGATAGGACGCCTTTTCGATCGGCTGCGAGGGCAGCGGCAGCTGGATCATGTCGAGGATCAGGCCGAAACTTTCGACCTTGTCGCGATGGCGCTCGAGGTCGCAAAGCGTCCAACTGCTCGGTTCTCCCGGCGGATCGGCGTTGATATGCTTCACACCCAGTTGCGCGAAGATCCGATAATCGTCGTCATCCCGCGCGGCGACCTGTGTTCCCAGATACATTTGAGTCTCTTTCGAAATTATGCAATGTCATATGACATAATATGAATTTCGAAGAGAGTCGAGCCCTATTGCTGCTCGGAGAGCATCCGATAGCGACGTTGGCTGGCCATCATATGCGCACGCATCGCCTGGCGGGCGCGATCGGGATCCTGATCGGCGATGGCCGACAGGATTTCGACATGTTCGGCATAGACCTTTTGCAGATACTCCCTGTCATTGGCTTCGGGCAGCGTCGGAAACTGGCCGCGGGGGATCGCCTTGGGGCCGAATTGGCGCAGGACATCGACATAGAATCGGTTGTTGGTAGCGGCGGCGATCGCCATGTGGAAGGCATAATCCGCCTCCACCGTCTGCTGCCCGGTCTCGATCAGGTTCGCCATGCGGCGGTTGGCTTCACGGATGGCCGCTTCCTGCTCGGCGGTGCGCCGATAGGCGGCGATGGCCGCCGCTTCACCCTCGGCCGCCATGCGAAACTCCAGCAACTCCAGGGTTTCCGGAATGCTTTTGATTTCCACCGGCGTCAATGACAGGACCGAATGCGCCTGCGGATCCGAGACAAACACCCCTTTGCCCTGGATCGGCTTGACGAAACCCGCCGACCTGAGGTCGGCAATCGCCTCGCGCACCACGGTGCGGCTGACGCCGAAGGTCGCTTCGAGCTGCGGCTCGGTTGGAAGCTGGTCGCCCACCCTGAGCTTTCCCGTCTCGATCTGCGCCCGCAACTGATCGATGACCTGTTGCGCCAGTCTTTGCCGGCCACGGCTGAGTATCGTCATTTTTCCGTTCCCCAATCCCCTTGCACTCAAGTTTCCCGCTCGGGCCTTGTCAACCGTATCAGGCTTCGATAGATCATAATACGACATACGGGCGACATAATATGTCTTCCATAGTAATCCAGGGAGGAGTGACAATGAAGCATTTTTCTAAAGGCTTGTTCGTCGGCGCCGTTTTCGGCGCCCTGACAATCGCCGCACCGCAGCTGGAGGCCGCCACGCCGCAGGACCAATTGGTGATCGGGACATCGCTGGCCCAGGTTCTGTCCCTCGATCCGCAGCAGGCGACCGAAGGCAAAGCGGTCGAAATCATGTCAAATCTTTACGACCGACTGGTCGCCAGCACGGCGGACGGCAAGATCCTTCCGCAGCTGGCGGAAAGCTGGAAGGTTGACGACAAGGGCATCACATTCACGCTGCGCAAGGCCAATTTCGCCTCCGGCAACCCGGTGACCTCAAAGGATGTCGTCTATTCGCTGGCGCGGCTCTTGAAGATGGATCAGGCCGCCGCCGCCAATCTCAAGCGCGTCGGCTACGACAAGAACAATGTCGAAAAGCTCGTCAAGGCGGTCGACGACCAGACGGTGCGCATCGATCTTTCCGACCAGGTGACGGCAGAGCTTCTGCTCTACCGGCTGACGACGACCACCACCAGCGTGGTCGACAGCGTTGAGGTCGAAAGCCACGCCGTTGACAATGACTACGGCAACGCCTGGATGCGGACGCATTCGGCCGGCTCCGGCCCGTTCACCCTCAATCGCTGGTCACCGAATGAATTGGTCATTCTCGACGCCAACAAGGACTATATGACCGGCGCTCCGAAGATGCGCCGCGTCATCGTTCGACATGTGCCGGAAAGCCAGGTCGAGCGGCTGATGCTGGAGCGCGGCGATATCGATATTGCGAGCGCGCTGACGGCATCCGATCTCGCGACGTTCCAGGACAAGCAGGGCTTTGCCATCCAGCGTATTCCGACAGGCGGCTTCTACGTGCTGTCGATGAATGCCGGCAACCAGTACCTCTCCAATCCTAAGGTTCGCGAGGCGATCGCCTACGGTATCGATTACAAAGGCATCGAAAAGACGATCATGGGGCCTTACGGACGGGCAAGAACCGTTCCCGTTCCGGAGAACTTCGAATATGCGATCCCGAGCCCGGATTGGCATCTCGACGTCGAAAAGTCCAAGCAGTTGCTCAGCGAGGCAGGTTTCAAGGACGGCTTCTCGCTGACACTGAAGACCATTGCGCAAACGCCGCGCATCGATCTTGCCACCGCCATCCAGGCATCGCTTGCCCAGGTTGGCATCAAGATCGACATCCAGCAGGGCAATGGCTCGGAGATCATTGCCGCCCATCGCGCCAGGGATTTCGATCTGCTGATCCCGCAGACCAGCGCCTACATGCCGAATGTGCTCGGGTCGATGGAGCAGTTTTCCTCCAATCCCGACAATTCGAAAGAGGCCAACAATGCCGGCAACTTCGTCTGGCGCTCGGCCTGGGACATTCCCGAACTCACGGCCTTGACGGCGAAAGCATCGATGGAGCCGGACGCCAAGAAGCGCGGCGAACTCTACGTTCAAATGCAGAAGATGTTCGTCGAACAGAAGCCGGCCGTGCTTCCGCTCTTCGAGCGCTTTGAGCCGATCGTCCTCACCGGCAAGGTCCAGGGATATGTCGGGCATCCGTCGCAGCTGACGCGTCTCGAAAACGTGACCAAGGTAGAAACCCAGTAAAGACTCCCAGGACAGCCGATCATGAAGGAACTCTCGGTAGCCGAATTTGGCCGACGCCTGGCGCATTTGCTGGTCAGCCTGTTCATCCTTTTATGTGTGACCTTCGTGATCGGCCGCGTTCTGCCCACCGATCCGGTCGGCGCGATCGTCGGCGAGCTCGCCGATCCAGCCGCCTATGCGGCGATGCGGACGCGCCTGGGCCTCGATCTGCCGATCTACCAGCAGTTTTTCGTCTATCTGAACGGGCTGGCGCATGGTGACTTCGGCACCGCCGTTCTGACAGGCAATCCCGTCTCGTCGGACCTTGCTCAGGCATTTCCGGCGACCTTCGAACTGGCGACGTTGGCGGTGATCATTTCGACATTCGTCGGTGTGCCGCTCGGCCTGGTCGCGGCTTTGTTTCGCGACAGCTTCGTCGACAAGATCGCCCGGGTGGTGGCGCTCGTCGGGCATTCGATCCCGGTTTTCTGGTTCGGCATCGTCGGGCTCGTCATCTTCTATGCCGGCCTGAACTGGGTCGGCGGGCCGGGCAGGATCGATGTCTTCTACGAGGGCCTGGTCACGCCCAAGACCGGGCTGCTGCTGATCGACAGCCTGCTGCAACGCGAGACGGAAATCTTCTGGAACGCGCTCGGCCACATCATTCTGCCTGCCATTATCCTGGCCTATGCGGCGATGGCCTACATTACCCGGATGACACGCAGCTTCACCCTGGAGCAGTTGAGCCAGGATTACGTGATCGCGGCCCGTGCCAAGGGTGTCAGCCCATTTGGCACGATCTGGCGCCACGTCCTGCCCAACATTGCGGTGCAGCTGATCACCATCCTGGCGATTTCCTATGGCGGGCTGCTCGAAGGCGCTGTCGTCACCGAGATCGTCTTCTCCTGGCCGGGCATCGGCCAGTACATGACGAATGCCCTCATGATCGGCGACATGAACGCCATCGTTGCCGGCACCATCATCGTGGGATTCATCTTCATGCTGTTAAACTTCCTCGCCGACGTCGCTTACGCCGTATTCGATCCGCGCATGCGGGAGGCAGCCCGATGAGCGACGCCATCCGCAGTGACATTCGGATCCGCCCGCCAAGCGTATCGACCCGCATAGCGGTGTCGTTGGCTCGTGCCGGCCGCAAATTGGCTGCCGAGCCGCTTGGCCTTGCCGGCTTCATCATCCTCGGATTGCTGTGCCTGATCGCGATCTTCGCGCCGCTTCTCGCACCTTATGATCCGGTCGTGCAGTCGCTCGGCGATGCCTTGCAGGCCCCGAGCCTGGCGCATTGGGCCGGCACCGACGAATTCGGCCGGGACATTTTAAGCCGGTTGATCTTCGGCACGCGGATCACCATCCAGACCGTGCTGTCGATCTCGCTGATCGTCGGGCCGATCGGCCTGCTGATCGGCGTCGTTGCCGGCTTCTTCGGCGGGCGCACCGATGCGCTGCTGATGCGGGCGACCGATATCGTTCTGTCTTTCCCATCGCTGATTCTGGCGCTGGCTTTCGCGGCCGCACTCGGCGCCGGCCTGACCACGGCAATCATCGCGATCTCTTTGACCGCATGGCCACCGATTGCCAGGCTTGCGCGCGCCGAAGCGCTTGTCGTCAGAAACGCCGATTATGTGGTCGCCGCCCGCCTTTACGGCGCCTCGCCGATCCGCATCCTTCTTCTCTATATCGCGCCGATGTGCGTTCCCTCAGTCATCGTCCGCCTGACCCTCAACATGGCCGGCATCATCCTGACGGCGGCTTCCCTCGGCTTTCTCGGACTCGGCGCGCAGCCGCCGGCGCCGGAATGGGGCGCGATGATCTCCAACGGCCGCAAGTTCATGCTGGATTACTGGTGGGTCGCCGTCATGCCGGGTATTGCCATCCTTCTGACTAGCCTTGCCTTCAACATCGCCGGAGATGCTCTGCGCGACATTCTGGACCCCCGCCATGCCAGATCGTGAAATCAATGATCGTGATCTTCAACCTGTTCTCGCAGTCAAGGGATTGACCGTCCGCTTCGGCCGCGGCGCCGTGCCCGCCGTTTCCAATGTCAGTTTCGACGTCGGGCGCGAACGGGTCGGCATCGTTGGAGAATCCGGTTCCGGCAAATCGACGACGGGGCGCGCGATCATGCGTCTGCTGCCGCCGGCAGCGGTGGTCTCCGCCGAACGCCTGGATCTCGGCGGCGATCCCTTGCTGTCAAAGAGCGAGCGGCAGATGGGTGCGCTTCGCGGCAAGGACATTGCGCTGATCATGCAGGATCCGCGTTATTCGCTGAATCCGGTGCTCTCGATCGGCAAGCAGATCGCTGAAGCTGCACGTCTTCACCTCGGTCTCGGCAAGAGCCAGGCGCCCGACGCCGCCCGCGCCATGCTGGAGCGCGTGCGCATCAGCGATCCGGACCGGGTCATGGCGCTTTATCCCCACCAGATATCGGGCGGAATGGGCCAGCGCGTGATGATCGCCATGATGCTGCTGGCACGGCCGAAGCTGGTCATTGCCGACGAACCGACCTCCGCGCTCGATGTCAGCGTTCGCAAGGACGTACTGCTGCTGCTCGACGAACTGGTGCGCGAGAACAATTCCGGCCTGCTGTTGATCAGCCACGACATCCGGATGGTGGCGGCCTTCTGCGAGCGTATCATCGTCATGTATGCCGGCCGCATCGTCGAAACGCTGACCAGTCTCGAGGAGGCCCGCCATCCCTATACCCGCGGGCTGATTGCCGCGCTGCCCGACCCGAAGAACCCGGTTCGCCGGCTGGCGGTTCTCGACAGGGCAAAACTCGATCTGGAGACGGCGCAATGATCAATGTCCGCGACCTCGATGTCGTCTTTGCCTCGGGCAAATCAAGTAACCATGTCGTCAAGGGCATCAGTTTTCAGGTCAACCAGGGCGAGACGCTTGGTATTGTCGGCGAATCCGGCTGCGGCAAATCGACGGTGCTGCGGTGCCTCGCCGGAATGGAGGCGGGCTGGACCGGGCAGATCCAGCTTGGCGGCAGGCCGATCGGCAAGCATCGCTCCCGCGAGGAGCTGAAATTCGCCCAGATGGTGTTTCAGGACCCATACGGATCCCTGCATCCGCGCCATCGCATCGGCACTGCGCTCGCCGAACCGCTGCGCGCCATGCGCCATTCCGATATCTGGTCGAAGGTCGAAAAGGCGTTGATCCAGGTGGGCCTGCCGGCAAGCTTCGCCAATCGTTTTCCCCATGAGCTTTCCGGCGGCCAGCGACAGCGCGTGGCAATCGCCCGGGCGCTGATCCTGTCGCCGCCCATCCTGCTGCTCGACGAACCGACATCGGCGCTCGATGTCTCGGTCCAGGCCGAAATTCTCAACCTGCTGGCTGATCAGCGTGAGGAAAAGGGACTGACCTATCTGCTCGTCAGCCACGACCTCGCGGTCATCGCCCATATGTGCGACCGGGTGCTGATCATGAAGAAAGGCTGCTTCGTCGACGAACTCACCAAACAGGATCTGCAGGCCGGCGTGACGCATGATGCCTATGCCCGCGAACTGTTCGAAGCGAGCTTCATCGAGGCCTGATATTTCCCGCTGCTGAGCCGCTGATGGCTGCGACACTGCCTCTTTCGACGAGATGGCAGGAAAGCTCGACACGCCGCCGCGGCGTCGCAAGGCCGAGCATCATGTCGCGCAACAGATCGAGCGCAGTGGCGCCGAGTTCGCGCATCGGGATATGCACCGTCGAAAGCGGCGGATTGAGAAAGGCCGATTGCGGCAGGTCGTCGATGCCCATGACGGAAATGTCCTGCGGCACGGCATACCCCATCGCCTGCAATCCGCGCACGGCGCCGTTGGCAAGGCTGTCGCCCGCCGTCAGGATGGCGGTGAAGGAAAGGCCCCTGTCGCGGACGAGGCGGGTGACCGCCTCGGCGCCCAATTCCGGCAGCCAGTCGTCGACCTCGAGCACCAGATCGGCATCGGCCTGCAGCCCGTGATGCTGCAGGGCATCGCGCCAGCCCTCAAGGCGCCGCTCAATCGTCCGCCGTCCCGGGCGCAGCATGAACAGGATGCGTTGGTGCCCGGCCTCGATCAGCCGCTCGGCGGCGATGAAGGCGGCCGAGCGGTTGCAGGGCGTCACGCTGGAAAGCCGCATATAGGGATCGTCGCTGTTGACGAGCACGACGGGCTTTCCGAGGCCGGCGGCTGCCGCCAGCATATCCTCTTCGTCGACGGTCAGGATCAGCATGCCGCCGAAGCCTGGATCGTCCCGCATCTCGGCGACGACACGGGCTTCATCGGCCTTGTCGGCGACCGGGCGCATGGCCAGTTCGATGCCGAGGGCGGCCGCGCGTGCATTCAAGCCTTCGAGCACATGAAGCGTGAACTGGTTGCGGACATAGTCGATCATTGCCGCGCCGGAGGCGACGAGCATGACCTTCTTGCCGGCGACGCTCGCCGGCAAGGCGTAGCTGACGGCACTTGCGGCTTCCAGCACCAGCTTGCGAATTTCGGGCCTGACGCCCTTTTCGCCGGCCAAGGCGCGTGAGACCGTGCTGATCGAGACGCCGCACCGGGCGGCGATGTCGTCGAGACGCGTGCGTCTGCCTTTTTTCTCCTCCGCTGCCATGTCGTTCTCCTCCCTCCATGCCTTTATGCAAAAATCTTTCAGATTGCGCAAACGGAATGCCTATGCACAATTGCCCATGAGGAGTCCGCGACAAGCGGCAGAGCAGGGAGGCTTTGAAGATGCGGCTTGACCGTCATCCACGCGTCGGCGTTTCCAACGTGTCAGGGCTCGAGCGAGCTGAAGCATGACCGCTGAGAAATCCCATCTTCGCCGCGCCACCGGCAAACAGAGCCCGATCGTCTATTGGCAGCTCGGCAATCTCTCACAGGCGCGCTACGACGTCGCCGACCGGCCGATGGAAGGCAAGATGGATCCGTTTTTCTTTGTCACCAAGACGAAGAACTTCATCCCGCATGAATATCCCTGCCGCACCGAATTCAGGACATGCTTCTCCGGCCGAAGACCGCAATCGACCGACGAATTCGAACCCGTCCGGTGGTGGCTTCCCTTCGCCTCGCCGCGCGTCGATCTCTCCGGTTTCTGGTTTCGCCCGACGCGCATCGGCTGCTGGGCCCGCAGCTTCCTCGATGCCGGCACGGCCGGGCCCGCCAGGCTTCGCCTGTCGACTTGCGGCGGCGCCATCCTTTTCGTCAACGGCCGCGAGCAGGGCTTCATGGCGCCTTACGAGCGCAATCTGGAAGCCCAGCAGGTCTTCGAGGTCGAGCTCGCCGCCGGCCTCAATGAGATCCGCGTCTATTTCGACGATCTCGCCGAGCGAGACGCCCGCTTCTATTTCCAGCTGGATTATCTCGACGGACCGGAGGTCGAAACCGCTGTTCCCGTTCCGATCGCCGCCGCTGCCGCGGATGCGCTGGAGACGATCCTCGAAGGCATGCGCTTCGATCGTACCGCCTATCTCGGCGAGGATGTAACGATCCTGTTTCCTGCGCCGCTGCCGGTGGCGCTGAGCTGTCATGTCGAGATCGAAGGCGACTTCATGTCGGTCGAGCGCTTCGATTATGATTTCGCGCTTGAGAAAGGCGCAACCAGGCTCGAACTCGGGACCTCGGCCCGCATGCCGGCCGATTTCCGTCATTTCCGCATCACCTTTAAAACAGGCGAAATTTCGCTCGGCCGCACGCTCGGCGTCGAGATCTGTCATCCCCAGCGCCAGGGGCAAGCGCCTGCTGCGCTGGAAGATCGCGTTGCCGAGGCGCTTGCCGAAGTCGCCGCGCATTCGGAACCCGACACGGTCTGCGCTTTCGCGCGCCTGGCCCTGGGGCAGGGCGGCGAGGAAACCGAGGCAATGATCTCGGCCATGCTGCCCGTCATCGAGCATTGTCACGACTGCGCCGATTTCGTGCTGGTGCCGCTGCTGTTTGCCTATACGCGTTGGAGCGATCTGCTGTCGCAGGCTCTGAGGCAAAGGATCGAACACGCCGTTCTTCGCTACCGCTATTGGATGGACGAACCGGGCAACGACGTTCAGTGGTATTTTTCGGAAAACCACGCGTTGCTCTTCCACACCGCCGCCTATCTCGGCGGCCGGCTTTTCCCCGATGCCGTCTTCGTCCGCTCCGGCCGCACCGGCGCCGAGCAGATGAAGGTCGGCGAAGAGCGGGTCCGGGCCTGGCTCGATCATTTCGAGCACTGGGAAATGGCCGAGTGGAATTCCGTTCCGTATTTCCCGATCGACCTCAAGGGCCTGACGGCGCTTGCCGCCTGCGCGCCGGACGAGACGATCCGCGCCCGGGCGAATGCCAGCATCGTCCGCCTGATGGAAATTGTCGCCCGTTCGGCCCATCACGGCATGCTGACCGGCAGCCAGGGCCGCTCCTACGAACATACGCTGCGCCCCGGCCGCTCGGTCGAACTCTCGGCCATTTCTAGGCTGCTCTGGGGCCGCGGCTGGTATGCCCGGCGCGTCCACGCTTTGCCGCAGCTTGCCGTCTGCATCCGCGACCACGGCCTGCAGTTTCCCGAGGCGCTTGCCGCGATCGCCGCGCATGACGCCGACGACGCGCAGGAATGGACCTTTTCCCAGGGCGAGAACCGTTTTGCCGCCCTCTATCATTACAAGACGCGCGATACTGCGCTCGGCACCATCGCCCATTATCGCCCCGGCGCCTGGGGCTATCAGGAGACGGTGCTGCATCTGCGCCTCGGCGACCGGCCGGAAGCGCAGGTCTGGATCAACCATCCCGGCGAAACTATCCAGTTCGGTTACGGCCGGCCGAGCTTCTGGGGCGGCTGCGGAACGCTGCCGCGGGTCCATCAATATCGCGATCTCGCCATCCTCGATTTCGACATCCATGAGGGCCAGCCGGATTTCACCCATGCCTGGTTCCCGCTCGAAGCCTTCGACGACACGGTGGTCGACGGCAATCTGGCGCTCGCCCGCTCCGGCAACGGGCTTGCGATCCTGATCGGCAATGGCGCGTTCGAGCCGGTAAAACATGGCCCGACGACGAATGTCGAGCTGCGCCTCTCCGGCCGCAAGGGCCGCTGGATCGTCCGTCTCTCCGATTGCGGGCGCGAAGGCAGCCTCGACGGCATGCGGGCGCGTTTCGCCACGCTCGCGGCCCGTCGGGACAATGAGGGCGCTTTGATTGTCATCGATCCGGATTATGGTCAGGTGGTCTTCGAAGAGGACGGCACCGTGCGGGCCGAAGGCCGCATTCTTCGTCCGTCGGACTGGTCGGTGCGGGGAGACGCGGTACATCTTGAGATATCAGGCAGGCAGCCTCGGCGCGCGGCCTCATAGACGATATGCCCGGCAGGTGGAGGACCCGGCCGGGCCTACTGCATAATTCCTTAAATCGGAAGCGATTTAAGGATAAAATTATGCAGCAATTCAAAGTGTTACAGCGTCCTTTGCGCGTCTGAAAAGACGCGCGGCGCTGTGGGAATTCATCGGTCAGCAGGAGGAGAAAATGACCAGAATGAAATCGATCGGTGCGGCTTTGGCTGCGCTTCTCTTGGGTTCCGTTGCCGCCCATGCCGGCGACGTGCGCATCATGTGGTATTCCGACGGCGGCGAAGGGGCTGTCATCAAGGACCTGCTGGCGCGCTTCTCGAAGGCCAATCCCGATGTCAACGTGATCCTCGACGAGGTTTCGTATGACGTTGTCAAGGAACAGCTGCCGGTGCAGCTCGAAGCAGGGAAGGGCCCGGATATCGCCCGCGTCACCAATCTGAAGGCGCTCGCCCAGCACTGGCTCGATCTTCGCCCCGACCTCGCTGACGCCAAATACTGGGACGACAATTTCGGCGCCCAGGCCGACTGGATGCGTCCCGACGGCTCGAACGCCATCACCGGCCTCATGACGCAGCTGACGCTGACCGGCGGCTTCGTCAACAAGACGCTGTTCGATCAGGCCGGCGTCGAAATTCCCGGCCCGAAAGCCACCTGGGATGATTGGGCGGCCGCCGCCAAGAAGGTCGCCGACAGTCAGAAGGTCTTCGCCATGGCGATCGACCGCTCCGGCCATCGCGTCTCCGGCCCGAATATCTCCTACGGCGCCAATTATATCGCCGCCGACGGCAAGCCGGCACCGATCGATCAGGGCGCCAAGGACTTCCTCAGCCGCTTCGTCAAGTGGAACGAGGAGGGCATCGTCAACAAGGATGTCTGGGTCAGCGCCGCAGGCACCACCTATCGCGCCGCCGCCGAAGACTTCATCAATGGCGGCCTTGCCTATTATTATTCCGGCAGCTGGCAGGTCCCGGGCTTTGCCCAGAAGATCGGCGATAATTTCGATTGGGTCATGACCGGGAGCCCCTGCGGCACTGTCGCCTGCACCGGCATACAGGGCGGCGCCGGTCTTGTCGCCGTCAAATACACCAAGAACCCCAAGGACGTCGCCAAGGTGATGGACTATCTGGCAAGCACCGACGTGCAGAAGGAATTCGCCGAGCGCAGCCTGTTCATTCCCGCGCATAAGGGCGTGGCCTCCGGCCAGGTGGACTTCAAGACCGACAATCCGCATGTGCAGGCGGCGCTGAAGGCCTTCGTCGAAGCGGCCGGCCAGACGGCGGCACCGGCCATGAAGCTGCCGGGCTGGAAGTGGTCGGATGCCTATTACAGCGCCATCGTCGCCCGCATCAGCCAGGTGATCGCTGGTGAAATGAAGCTCGACGACGCCTATGCCCGCATCGACGAGGACATCAAAGCCAAGGTCGGCGCTAACTGACGGAAGTAGGGATGGCGGGAAAGACGGTTTCTTCCGAACCGCCGGCGAAAGCCGGCCTGCGGCAGGCGCTCAGCGCGCCTGTCCGGCTCTTCATGGGCATCGTCGATATTCCCATGCGCGCTTGGCAGAAGCTGACGGGGCTGAACGGTATGGCGGGCGTCTTCCTGGCGCCCAACATGCTGATCTTCACCGTCTTTGTGCTCCTGCCGCTGGTCATCAACTTCATCTATTCGACGACAAGCGGCGGCGCCATCTTCCTGCCGAACAGGACCTATGTCGGCGCCGAGCAGTACCGCATCCTGTTCGATTGCGGTTCTTATCTCGACCCCTCGACCTGCGCGGCCGACACTTTCTGGGCGGCCGTGCGCAACACCGCCGTCTTTGTCGTCTTCCAGGTCTCGGCGATGCTGGTCGCCGCGCTGGCGACGGCTTTGATTCTCAACCGCGAGCTTTCCAATCGCGGCTTCTGGCGCGCCGTCTTCTTCTTCCCGGTCCTTCTGTCGCCCGTCGTCGTCGGCCTGATCTGGAAATGGATCCTGCAGCGCCAGGGCCTGTTGAATTATGCGCTGAGCCCCTTCGGCTTCGAACCCTTCTCCTGGCTCAGCGATCGGTTCTGGGCCTTCTTCTTCGCCGTCTTCGTCTCGGTCTGGGCGCATATGGGTTTTTATGCGCTGATCCTGCTCGCCGGCCTGCAGGCGATCCCGAGGGATCTCTACGAGGCGGCGGCGATGGACAAGGCGAGCCCCACCCGCATCTTCCGGCGGATCACCCTGCCGCTGCTGATGCCGAACCTCATCGTCGTCCTGGTGCTGGCGCTGATTCGCGCCGTGCAGATCTTCGACGAGGTCTTCGTTTTGACCGGCGGCGGGCCCGGTACCAGCACCATGTACATCACCCAGTATATTTACGAGACCGGCTTTGCCAGTTCGCTGCGCAATCCGGGGCTTGCCTCGGCCGCCTCGATCCTGATGGGTATCGTGCTCGTCATCCTGACGCTGATCCAGCTCGGCGCGAGCAACCGCAACGAGAAGAAGGGAACACGCCAATGAGCGCGATCGGCACCTTTCTCCTGCGCCGCCGCGGCCGCGGCTGGCACTGGACCGATGTGGTCACATGGATCTGGCTGATCTCCGGCGTCTTCCTGATGTTCGGACCCGCCGTCTGGCTGGTCTTTTCCTCCTTCAAGACGCCGGCCGCACTTGCCGAATTCCCGCCGTCCTTCCTGCCCTATATCACCGAACAGGCCGTCGTGCCGGGCTACGACAAGCCGCTGCCGCTCTATAACGTCACGATGCCTGATGGCAGCACCCGTGTGCTCGCCGAAGTCCGCCGCATCGGCATCATCGGCCAGATGGTCGATGCGAAACAGCCGGGTGCAATCATCAAGGCGAACATCAAGGACCGCACCCCGGTGCGCAAGGTCGAATTCGCCGCCGGCAATTACACCGAACCGTTCCAGCGCTTCGATTTCTTCCTGTTCATGCGCAACTCCATCTTCGTCACGGTCGTGGCGACGGCGATCACGCTGCTCGTCAATTCCATGGCCGCCTTTGCGCTGTCGAAATACCAGTTCCCTGGCCGCACCGCCGTCATGATGATGATCCTGGCGACGCTGATGGTGCCGCTCTCGGTGATCGTCGTGCCGCTTTATTCCGTCATCGGCACCCTGAACCTTTTCGACAGCCTCTGGGGCGTCATCCTGCCGACAGTCGCCACCCCGACAGGCGTGTTCCTGCTGCGGCAATATATGCTGACCATTCCCGACGAGTTGATCGACGCCGCGCGCATGGACAAGGCCAGCGAATGGCAGATCTACTGGCGCATCATCCTGCCGCTGTCGGCGCCGGCCCTTGCGGTGCTGGCGATCTTCTCGGTCGTCTGGCGCTGGAACGATTTCCTCTGGCCGCTGATCGTGCTCTCGCGCAAGGAACTCTATACGCTGCAGGTCGGCCTCAACGTCTATGCCGGCGAACTCAATGTGCAATGGCACTATATCCTCGCCATGACCGTGGTCTCGATGATCCCGGTCGTGCTGATCTTCGTCTTCCTGCAGCGCTTCATCACCACAGGTATCGCCGGCTCGGGACTGAAATAGGCCAGGCTAAAAATACGAGGAGAGTGCATGAGCGGGCTCGAGCTCAGGAACATCGTCAAGAATTTCGGCGCCGTCGAGGTCATCCGCGATGTCTCGCTAGAGGTCCATGACGGCGAGTTCGTCGCCTTCGTCGGCCCCTCCGGCTGCGGGAAATCGACGCTGCTGCGCTTGATCGCCGGCCTCGACAAGCCGACGGGCGGCAGCATCGCCATCGACGGTAAGGATGTCACCGAGATCGGCGCCGCCGACCGCGGCCTTGCCATGGTCTTCCAATCTTATGCGCTTTATCCGCATATGAGTGTGCGGGAGAACCTCGCCTTCGGCCTCGAGAATACCAAGGTGGCCAAGGCCGAGATCGAAGCGCGCATTGCTGACGCCGCCCGCATGCTGGAGATCGAGCCCTTCCTGCAGCGCCGCCCGGGCCAGCTCTCCGGCGGTCAGCGCCAGCGCGTCGCGATCGGCCGCGCCATCGTCCGCCGGCCGGATGCCTTCCTGCTCGACGAGCCGCTCTCCAATCTCGACGCCGAGCTGAGAGTGAGCATGCGCGCCGAGCTTGCCGCGCTCCACGCCCGCCTGAAGGCGACGATGATCTACGTTACCCACGATCAGGTCGAGGCGATGACGCTTGCAAACCGCATCGTTGTGCTTCGAGGCGGCAGGGTCGAGCAGGTGGGAACACCGCTGGAGCTTTACAACAAACCGGCCAACCGCTTCGTCGCCGGCTTCATCGGCGCGCCGCACATGAATTTTCTGGAGGGTGCCATCGTCGGCCACGAAGGCGGTTTTACCCAAGTCGAAACCGTCGGCGGCCACCGCCTTTCCGTTATTGCTCAGGAAACGCGCCCGATCGGCGAGCGGATCAGCATCGGCATCCGCCCGCAACACATCACCCTTGCCGACGCGGGCGCCGCGTCAAGGCTGGACACCCGCGTCACCCTTGTCGAAGAACTGGGTTCCGAAACCGTCGTCCACGCCGACGCAGCGGGCAAGAAGCTGATCGCCGTCTTTGCCGGCCAGCAACGGATGAAATCGGGCGACAGCCTGCCACTGCATCTCGACCCCGCCGTGCTGCATCTCTTTGGCGAGGACGGAAGGCGTCTGTCCTAACAGGCTGCGATAAACCGCCTGGCAGGGCGGGCCGAACATGTCGCTTGCCGCCAGATGGAGATGTTCCGGAAAAATTGTGGCGCTGTCGATGTCCTGCCGCCCGGATCGACCCGGGCGGCAGGAAGCGGCTATTTAATATTGGTGACGGTCAGCTTGCCATTCAGCCGCTCGGCAACGAACTCGACATTCGCACCTTCCTCCAGTTTTTCGAGCAGAGCCGGGTCTTCGACGCGGAAAACCATCGTCATCGCGGGCATGTCGAGGTTCTTCATGTCCTCATGCTTGATGGTGACCTTCTTTGCCTTTGCGTCGACTTTGTTGATGACACCCCTGGTAAATTCCTCGGCGAATGCGCCGAAGGCTGCGCTGGCGCAGAGCAGGGCGGCGAGGCCGATTTTGATCATTGCTGTTTTCATGTGTCTAGCTCCTGTGTTGCAGATTACTTGCCGGCGACTGTGACGTCGCCATGCATGCCGGCTTCGTAGTGGCCAGGGATCAGGCAGGCGAACTTGAAAGCGCCATCGGTGGTGAACTTCCAGACGATCTCACCGGCTTGGCCGGCCGGAAGCCGGACGGAGTTGGCGTCGGCATGTTCCATTTCCGGGAACTTCTCCATGACCTTCTTGTGCTCCAGGATCTTGACTTCCTGATCGAGCACGAATTCGTGGTCGACGGTTCCGGCATTCTTGATCGTGATCTTGACCGTCTGCCCTTTGCGGACGTTGAAGACTGCGGGGGTAAACAGCATCTTTCCGTCGTCGGTTTCCGTCATCGTGACGCGAATGGTCTGTGTCGCCTTGGCCTTGTCGCCGGGTTCTCCGATAGCCATCTTCTCGCCGTGGCCGCCGGCATGATTGCCTGAGGCAAGTGCTGGCGACGCCATTGCTGCGAGCGCCAGTGCCATGAGATAATTCTTCATCCGTCATTCCTTTCGATGTTGAGATTGGACCTCAGCCCTTTGTCGGCTTCGGCGTGATTTGCGTTTCCGCGTCTTTGGCCTTGGTCGCGTCCGGAAGTTCTCCGGTCCACTCCCAGGCCTGCGTTCCGGGCGGGTTTTCGTACCAGCCGGGATCCGAGTAATCGTCTGCCGATATCCCCTCGCGGACCTTGACGACCGAGAACATGCCGCCCATTTCGATCGGACCATGTGGTCCCCAGCCGGTCATCATCGGAATGGTGTTCTCGGGGATGGGCATTTCCATTTCGCCCATGTCGGCCATGCCCTTGGTGCCCATGGGCATGTATTCCGGCTGCAGCTTCCTGATCTTCTCGGCGACCTTCGACTTGTCCGCACCGATGAAGGTAGGAATGTTATGACCCATGGCGTTCATCGTGTGGTGCGATTTGTGGCAATGGATCGCCCAATCGCCGAGATGCTTGGCGTCGAACTCGTAGGCACGCATCGCGCCGACGGGTATGTCGATGCTCACCTCCGGCCACCGCGCTTGCGGCCGCACCCAGCCGCCGTCGGTGCAGGTCACTTCGAAATCGTAGCCATGCATGTGGACCGGATGGTTGGTCATCGTCAGGTTGCCGACGCGGACGCGCACCCGGTCATTCCTGGACACGACGAGAGGGCTGATGTCCGGGAACACGCGGCTGTTCCAGCACCACATGTTGAAGTCGGTCATCTCCATGATCCGCGGCACGTAGGAGCCTGGGTCGATGTCGTAGGCGTTGAGCAGGAAGACGAAGTCCCGGTCAACGCGCATGAAGTTGGGATCTTTCGGATGGATCACGAAGAAACCCATCATACCCATCGCCATCTGCACCATCTCGTCGGAATGCGGGTGGTACATGAAGGTGCCGGATTTCACGAGGTCGAACTCATAGACGTAGGTCTTGCCGACCGGAATGTGCGGCTGCGTCAGGCCGCCGACGCCGTCCATGCCCGAAGGCAGGATCATGCCGTGCCAGTGGATCGTGGTATGCTCGGGCAGCTTGTTGGTAACGAAGATGCGAACGCGATCTCCCTCGACAGCCTCGATCGTCGGTCCCGGTGACTGTCCGTTGTAACCCCAAAGATAGGCGGTCATGCCGTCCGCCATCTCGCGCTCGACCGGTTCGGCGACGAGGTGGAATTCCTTGACGCCGTTGTTCATCCGATGCGGCAGGGTCCAGCCGTTGAGGGTGACGACCGGCTGGTATTCCGGGCCGGAGGTAGGGAGGAGCGGGGGCTGCATGTCGGCCGAATCCATCGTCGGGGCCTCGGGCAGACCCATTGCCGAGGTCTTCGTCCAGGCGGCTGTGGTGAGCAGAGCAGCGCTGGCTCCAAAAAGTTGTCGTCTGTTGAACATGGTGTGTCCTTTCTCAATGACCGGCGTCACCGCTGCTTTCGGAAGCAGCGGTGACCTCGGCCTCTGCCGACGCCTTCGTCGAGCCGCCGCCGTAGATCGCAGGCACCAGATCGCCTTCCGCCAGCCAGAAATCTCGCTTCGCGTTGACGGAGAGCAGGATGGAGTTGATCTTGTCGCGGGTGTCTGTCAGCAGCTCGAAGGTGTTCGAGATCATGCCGTTGTAGGTCAGCAGGGATTCCTCCTCGACCTTGGTGCGCAACGGCACGACGTTGTTGCGGTAGTGCCGCGCAATATCGTAGTGCGAGCGGTAGGCCTCGTAAGCGGAGCGTGCTTCCGAGCGCACGTTGACGGCTTTCTCGGCCAAGAGGTTCGCCGCCCGCATGTAAGCCAGCTCGGACTTGCGCATCCGGGCCTTGCCGGTGTCGAAGATCGGGATGGCGAACTCAAGCTCGACTTGCGCAGTGGTCCTGGTTTTCGTCTCGTCATTCTCGATTTCCCGTTCCGCTTCGAAACCGGTCAGGATCTCGAGGTCGCTGACATAGCGCGTCGCCTTGGTAAGGCCGTAGGATCTGGCAGTGGCCTCAAGGGCGAGCTTGGCGATCTCCAGGTCGATGCGGTTCCTGAGGGCTTCGGCCTCGATGGTGTCGCGCCTGACGACGGACTTGGGTAGCGGCGGCAGGCTATTCGGAACCTGGTAGTCGAGATCGGAGCCCCAGAGGCCCATCAGCCGCGTCAGATCCTCCTTGGCGAGACGAGCCGCCAGCCGGGCCTTCGCCGTTTCTCCGGCGAGTTCGGCGACGAACACATGTTCGCGGGCTTGCGCGCCCTTGGTCATCGCACCTGTCTCGCCCAGTTTCTCGGCGAGTTCCGAGGCTGCGTCGGCTGCCGCCTGGGCCTGCTGGAGCTGCCCGACGTTCTCCCATGACGCAACCGCGCCGATCCAGGCGCGCCGGGAATCCGCGGCGACCTGAAGTGTCTTGACTGCCGCGATCAATTGCGCCTGCCGGAAGCGGGTGTCGGCGATCGCCATGTCCCTGTTCTTCGTGGCGAGCGCCAAGATGTTCGTCGTGATCATCCCTTCGATCGTCTTGAACGCTTGCAGCTCCGGAGTTCCGATCCCGGTCGTACCGATGGAGATGGTCGGGTTGAGGAACATCGTCGACTGCCAAGCGTCGGCGGCCCTGTCGCCAAGATCGGCATAGGCGGCCTGCAGGCCCTTATTGTTGAGCAGCGCGATCTGAACGGCCGTCTCGACGTCGAGAGGCTTCGTTCGAGCAAGCAGGCCCTTGACCTGCGCGGCGGCCGATCGCGCCTGGTTCTGGTTTTGGATCCACACGGTCTCTTTGGCCGTGACCGTGGCGGTTTTGTTGGCAACGGACGTGAATCCCGCCTCTTTGCGGGAATAGTCGGTGCCTGTAACACAGCCGCTCAAGGCAAGCGGAAATGCCAGCGTTACGATCAATCTTTTGGTGCCGATCATGAGCCGCCTCCATGCATGGGAGACTGCAGATCGTTTTGCCTGCGCCAGGGTTTGGGATCGACCGGCTGGCGGGCGACGTAACCGATGATCGGCGACCTGTATGCCGCCGGAAGCGCAGACGGTTCAACGACAGCGGTGGGAAACGCCACCACGTCGGGAGGAAGCGTGGATGCGCAGCCGCCGGCAACGAGCAGCAGCCCCACCACGAAAAGCGAGGGTTTCATTTTGAAATTTCCGAATAGGAGATAGCCTACGGCGCGCTCGCCCTGAAGCAGGCAAACGTCCGACTAGACCCGATCAAGCGGGTGCGTCTCTATTCAGATATTCGGGGGGCGGTGGAGGGTCGGCAGTTCGCCAAGCGTCGTCCGGTCGTCGATGAACTGCCGGATCGACGTAACGACGGGTCCGCCGACGTCCTGGCCTTCACAAATAATGCCGAGCCCGCCACAGAAATCTTTGCAGCATTCTTGCTTGACGGGCTTCGATACGCCATCGGCGTCACTGCTGGCCTCACCTTGGGAGTGGTCATGGACAGCCATCTTCGTCATGTCATGGCCATCGTGATGCCGCATAGCATCCGTTTCTGACACGGCCGCTGCCATTTCAGGGAACGAGGAGCCATGCATGGCGGCGCTGGCGTTCGACAGCGAGTACCCCGCCAGTGATACGATAATCACCAGCCGCATCATCACGAGCAGCCTGCTCATTGCGATTCGGTACATCTTGTCCATGCTCCTCGAACTACATGCAAAGCAGCTCGATTTCAATTGCAACTCGTTTGTCGCCAATGTTCGAGCCCTTTATGTGGCACGAAGATCATCCCGTTCACGATCCTGGTGTTCGCCGCCAAGGCCAACCGCTATGTCGTGCTGACGCTGGCCACTCTAGAAATTCTCGGCTGACCGCTTCCGGCGCGAGAACACCATGCGGTCGACCGTCTCGTCACGGGCGACCAGCGTGTGCCAGGCCGCTGCGGCGAGGTGCAATGCGACCATCGCCAGGATAATCCTCGACCCGATCACATGATACGGCGCGATGGCGAACGAGAGATAGCTCGCGATGAACCCCATGCAGGCCTGTCCGATGATCGCGACGTAGAAGCCGTAGTGAAGCGCCTTCGCGGTCCGCCCGGCCCATAAACCGGGCCTGTCGGCTTCGGGCGGTTGAAGGAGACGAAGAACCAGCCGCAAGCCCATCAGCAGGCCGATCACCATTCCTGCGTAGTTATGAAGTTGGTGCTGGACGACGTCCCAATAGGATGGCGTGAGACCCATGTGGACGGCGTGATGAGTTCTCTCGATGCTGCCCCCGGTCAGATACTGAACCGGCACCATCAAGGCGACGAGCCAGTGGAGTCCTATCTGGGCGAGCGAGTAACCACTCTTCATCGATCCTCTCCGAGCGAGGGGGCAGACTAACCGGGGACAGTTAATGCTTTCTCATCGCCCGGTTGCCAAAAGATCCACGTGCTGCTGATGCCGATTGGACGCCGGGAATGCGCCGAAATCCGCGTCCACTGTGCCAAGGACTGTGAACCGGGCCGGCGATCCGCCGAGCTGCGTCGATCCCTCGGTCTTCGTTGCGCAGAACGATGAGAAGATGGCCACCTGACGGGCGCATCCGCCCTCTTGCTGCCCAGATAAAGACAGATATCCGCTGCAGTATCATTGTCACAAATGCAGGCGGCCTCGTCGATGAGATTAACAGCTGACGCGAATAAGTTCGGACTGTTCGCCTCCATGGCGGCGGTCCTGATGGTAGCAGCCGTGTCTTCGGCCGAGGAGGACGTTGTCGCCATTCGGCAGGTGGACATGAAAGCCATGGCAGAAGCGGCAAAGACGATCTCCGGCATGTTCAAGGATCCTGACGACCTACAAGGCTAACGAGTTCAGATGGGCGGCCGACACCATTCGCGACAGGTCTGGAGGCGTTCTCTCTGCACATTTTGCGTCTGCGGCCGCCGACCGTAGGCAGTCGAAGGCCGGGCCGAATATCCTTAAAGAGCGCGACCGGTTCGACCGCATCGCCAACGACCTGCGCGACTACGCCATCGCGCTGGATGCCGCCGCGCAGAAAAACCCCGGGCCGATGACTGCCAGCATGCGCATGAAGCCCGGAGAGCCTATGGGCGGCGGTCCTTTCGGCACTCACGTCCGTAACGAGCACGAGCTGTCGTCGATGCCGGCAGAGCACGCGTTCCACCTCATGCTCCAAGCCTGCACGACCTGCCACACCCGGTTTAGGATGGAATGACGGTGGCCACTCGCGATTGGATTGTCCGTTCTATTGGTGCGTGCACGCGCAACGGCCCGAGAGGAAGATCGGCTCCCCGGCGGTCGACCCACTGCCGTGGAGACAAAGAAAGGCCCGCGCTGAAGCGCGAGCCGAATTTCCATATCACAACACTTTTTAGTTGCTATTCTTGTGGCTCTGTTGACCAGCTTTTACATGCTGTTCATGGCTGTCGCCGCGGGTTCCGCTGGACTGCGCGTCGCGACCGCCTGATGAGGTGCTGCGGGCATTGGTATCGTTCTTGTGACTCTGCTGCCCGGCTTTGACGTGTTGTTCAGGGGTTCCACCTTGGTTTGCCATTCGGTTCTCCTTGGGTTTGAACGAGGCCACGTCGACCTCAGAGGTAGAACCGCGCACTGGCCCATGCGTTCCCGATTTTAATATTTCGTGATCTTGCCTGGAAGTGAGGGCATGAGGAAGCGGACCGGACGGGTAGGGAGCTCGCCTGCCGTTTCGTTGGCCATCGGGAGAACGCGGAAAAATCCCGATGTTCTCCAGCACCGCCGCGTCCGCTTGGCGCGGCCCGCAACCTCGATTCGACAATGCGGCTGGCGGCAGGAAGGTTCCGCGATCAACCTGATCCAGTCATGCCGGAGGCCCGCGCCAGGCCGTCGGCTCTTTCCAATCGAACCCATCGCTCTAACTTACCGGGCATGAAAAGAAAGGAGAAACCCATGACCGACGCACCGAATACGGCGACCCCGGCGCGAAGAGTGTTGCGTGGCCGCCCCTACAGTATCGGCGAATTTGCCAGGAAATACCGGCTTGACGACAAGGAGGCAAAGCGCCTCTACGACAAGTTCGGCCCATCGGCTACCGAACTCGATCTGCTGATGGCGGCAAAGCGGCGCCCGCCGGGACTGCCCACCAGTCTCGACGCCTGACGACCGCCATGCGGATCCGGACGGGAAGCTGCCTGTGCGGGGCAGTCGGCTATCGCGTCGAAGGCGAGCCGCTTCGCGTCGGCCTTTGCCACTGCGCCGATTGCCGCAAATCGAGCGGCTCGGCCTTCGTCTTCTTTGCGCTCTGGCCGCGCCGGGCGTTTTCCCATAGCGGCGAAATCGCGACCTTTGCCGGCCGCAGCTTCTGTCCAGCCTGCGGCAGCAGGCTTTTCTGCCTGCGGGAGGAGGCCGCGGAAATCCGCCTCGGTTCGCTCGACAGCCCACCGACGGACCTCGCGCCGGATCATGAAGTCTGGATCAGGCGGCGCGAACCTTGGCTGCATCCGCTGCCGAGCGCGGGGCAATATGCCGGCGATGCCGATTGACGAGCGCCTCCGCGCGAAAACTTGACCTTTCTTACCAATATTTCATTTCCCCCATCCGCAATTCCGTGCCACTTCGGCGGCAACGCTAATGCCCGGTTCATCTGCGCTGTGCTTATTTCGCTGCAAGGGCCGAGACGGCCAATGACTGATCGAGGATGACATGAACGACACCGGAACCGGCAAGAAGACCGGGCCACAGACAAGCGGCGCGTCCGATCTCGCCGCGGTCCTTGCTGCATCGGGACGTCAGGGCAAGCGCAGCCGCTGGCGTGGACGCCTGCTCATCCTGCTGATCCTCGTCGCTGCCGCAGCCGGCGCCGCCTATTTCTATATGGGCCGCGGGCAAAGCGAAGTGAGCTATGCCACTCAGCCGGCAAAACGCGGCGATCTGACGGTGCTCGTCACCGCCACCGGCTCGGTGCAGCCTACCGAGCAGGTGGATATTTCGAGCGAGCTTTCCGGGACGGTCCGCGACGTCAATGTCGATTACAACAGCACGATCAAAGCGGGTGATGTGCTGGCGCTCCTCGATACCAACAAGCTGGAGGCGGACGTGAAGAGTTCGCGCGCCAAGCTGAATTCTGCCAAGGCAAACGTCGCCAAGGCCAATGCCGATCTGGAATCGGCAAATACCTCGCTCGAGCGGCTGAAGAGCCTGGTCAAGAGCAACGTTTCCACCCAGCAGAGCCTCGACGACGCCACCTACAAACATGATTCCGCCGTCGCCGCCAAACAGATCAACGAAGCCGAGGTGCTCGCCTCGGAGGCCGACCTTCAGCTTGCCGAGGTCAATCTCGCCAAGGCGAAGATCGTCTCGCCAATCGACGGCGTCATCCTGACGCGTTCCGTCAATCCGGGTGCCACGGTCGCAGCCTCGCTTTCGGCGCCGATCCTTTTCACCATCGCCGGCGATCTGAAGAAAATGGAGCTGCAGGTCGATGTCGACGAGGCCGATGTCGGCAAGATCGCCGTCGGCCAGAAGGCGAAGTTTACCGTCGACGCCTATCCCGACCGGATCTTTCCCGCCGAAATCGAACAGATCTCGCTTCGCCTCCGAGGTGGTCAACAATGTCGTGACCTACAAGGCGATCTTGTCGGTCGACAATGCCGACTTGCTGCTGCGCCCCGGCATGACGGCAACCGCCGACATTACCGTTGAGGCCGTCAAGAATACGCTGATGGTGCCGAATGCCGCGCTGCGTTATGCCCCGCCGCAGGCCGAACGCCGCGGCCGCGGTATTCTGGGGATATTCGGTCCGTCACGCCGGCGCGGCGGCAATGCGCCCCAGACGTTGACGGGAACGGAGCGCCGCGTCTGGGTGCTGCGCGACGGCCGCTCCACGTCGGTCGTCATCCAGGTCGGCTCGTCCGACGGGCAGTTCACTCAGGTCGTTTCCGGCGATATCAAGGAAAACGACGCATTGGTAACCGACGCCACCGTGCGGACCGACTAGGCGGTGAGACCGATGGCCAACCCGCCGCTGATCGAATTCAGGCAAGTCTCGAAGGTCTATGGCGAGGGCGAGGCGGCAATCCTCGCGCTCGACCATGTCGATCTTGCGATCGACGCGCATGAATTCGTTGCGATCATGGGCCCGTCGGGTTCCGGCAAGTCGACGGCGATGAACATTCTCGGCTGCCTCGACGTGCCGACATCTGGCGAATACGTCTTCCAGGGCATCGCGACCTCCGGCTTAGACCGCGGCCAGCTGACGCTCCTGCGCCGCCACATGCTCGGCTTCGTCTTCCAGGGCTTCAACCTGCTGTCGCGCACATCGGCCGTCGAAAATGTCGAGCTGCCGCTCATCTATCGCGGCATGGCGGTACGCGAGCGGCGCGAACGGGCCCACGAAGCCTTGGCCCTGGTTGGCCTGTCCGGCCGAGAGCATCACAAGACACAGGAACTATCCGGCGGCCAGCAGCAGCGGGTCGCCATCGCCCGCGCCATCGTCACTGAACCGGCGGTGCTGCTTGCCGACGAACCGACAGGCAATCTCGACACGAAGACCAGCGTCGAGATCATGGACCTGATGACCCGGCTGAACCGCGAGCAGGGCATCACCATCGTCATGGTGACGCATGAGACCGATATCGCCGCCTATGCCGGGCGGCTGCTGCGCTTCGTTGACGGCAAGCTGGAGACAGAGGTCGAGAAGCGGAGGAGGGCGGATCATGTTCTTTGAGACGCTCAAGCTTGCGCTGCGCGCCATCAGCCGCAACATGCTGCGCTCCTTCCTGACCGTGCTCGGCGTCGTCATCGGCGTTGCCGCCGTCATCGCGCTGGTGACGATCGGCAACGGCACCACCGCGCAGGTCTCGACCGAGCTGTCACGGCTCGGCACCAACATGCTGTTCGTTCGCCCCGGCCAGTTCGGCCCCGGACGCGCCAGCTCCGAGGCCAAGCGCTTCAGCGTCAAGGACGTCGCCGCCATCCGCGACCAGATCGGCGGCCTGAGGGCCGTGGCGCCGCTCAACCAGTCCACGGCGACGGTCATATCAGGCGGCCAGAACCATTCGACCAGCGTCTCCGGCACCACCAACGACTATTTCGTCGCGCAGGATTGGAACCTGGCGCTCGGCCGCACTTTTACCCCCGCCGAGGAGCGTGGCCAGTCCCGCTGCATCATCGGCGAAACGGTGCGCTCGCAGCTCTTCGGCGCGGCCGATCCGACCGGCCAGCAGATCCGCGTCGGCAAGGTCTCATGCCCCGTCATCGGCGTCCTTGCCAAGCGCGGCCAGTCCGGCATGGGCACCGACCAGGACGATGTCGTCATCATGCCGGTCAAGGTGTTCCAGCGGCGCATCAGCGGCAACAGCAACGTGCCGCAGATCATCATCTCGGCGCGAGACGGGGTTTCCACAGCCAAGGTGCAGTCGGATGTCGAAGATCTGCTGCGCGAGCGCCGCAAGATCATCCCCGGCCGACAGGACGATTTCAACGTCAACGACATGACCCAGATCGCCGAGGCGATGACCGGCACGACGACGCTGCTGACCGGCCTGCTCGGCGCCGTTGCCGCCATCAGTCTGCTCGTCGGCGGCATCGGCATCATGAACATCATGCTGGTCTCCGTCACCGAGCGAACCCGCGAGATCGGCATTCGCCTGGCGATCGGCGCGCTCGAAAACCAGGTGCTCACCCAGTTCCTGGTCGAAGCGGTGGCGTTGTCGCTCTTCGGCGGCATCACCGGCATTGTGCTTGGCCTCAGCCTCGGCTTCGGCGCCGTGACCCTCCTGAAAGTCCCCTTCGTCTTCAGCCCAATGATGGTCGCCGTCGCCTTCCTCTTCTCCGCCGCAATCGGCATGATCTTCGGCTATTTCCCGGCGAGACGGGCAGCACAGCTCAACCCGATCGAGGCGCTGCGGCATGAGTGACGCATGATGAATGCGTCATGGCAAAATGCTTCATCTCTCTCTACGCTCACAGACTTTAACGTTCTCGGAGGAAACCGGAATGCCGCTCAACAGGCTGGTGATCTACGCCGGAAACGTCGAGGAAACGGCGCGGTTTTACGAGAAGCACTTCGGATTCGAGGCAGCCAGCCTGCCCGGCGACAGCATCGTTGAACTCATCGCCCAGGACGGCGGCGCTAATATAATGCTGCATCAGGCCGCCAAAGGGCAGCGGAGCGGCCAATCCATCGTCAAGCTCGTCTTCGACATAGAGGATGTCGAGGCCTTTTGCATGCGGTGCGCAGAGAACGGTCTGGAGTTCGGCGCTCTTCACAAGGCTGACGGTTATGTGTTCGCCAATGTAAAAGACCCGTGTCAAAATTCGATTTCGGTGTCCAGCCGGGCTTTTCGCAAGAGCTGACCGGAAGGGTAGGTGCCGGTATTATAGAGCGCCCGACGCGGGGCGGCTCTTTACGCCGTGGGTGAGTTCGGGAAGAACGCCAACCCCGCTCTCTGTCCTCCTCGGCCTTGAGCCGAGGATCCATGGCATCATCGCTGGCGGATGTGGTGCGGATGCTCGACTCAAGGCCGAGCATAACGGAGGGTGGGGCGAGTGAAGGGAGTTCTTTTTTGGCGTAGACGACCAGGTCAGCAATCGCATTCGTTGAATTCACCCCGCTGTTATCTCTTTGTCTCCATTCTGATATTTCAATGCCGACTTGTCTTCGGTCTTTGACCGTGCCACTATGTGATATATCAGATTGAGCGGCGGATCTTCGGCATGCAGACGTCACAGAGCCATCTCGCCTATCTCGCGCTCGAGCGTCTGATCGTCACGCTGGCGCTGAAGCCCGGCGCGCTCGTCACCGAAAAGCAGCTGATCGATATGGCGGGCCATGGGCGCACACCGGTGCGCGAGGCGATTCAGAAACTTGCCTGGCAGGGGCTGGTCCTGGTGAAGCCGCGTGTCGGGCTGCAGGTGGCCGAGATTGCGCCTGAGGATCACGGCAATGTCATGCAGGTGCGCCGGGAGCTGGAGCCGATAGCAGCGAGTCTTGCGGCCGAACATGCGACGGACGAACAGCGCGTCCGCCTTGGCGACTGCGCCCGGGCGATGGAGGACTGCGCCGTCACCGGCGATCTCGCCGGCTTCTTCGCCGCCGACAAGACCTTTGACGAAATCCTCGAGGATGCCTGTCCGAACGGCTTCATCATGGCGGCGCTCGGCCCGGTGCAGACGCATGCGCGTCGCCTCTGGTATTCCACCGCAAATCCGGAGCGCATGGACCGCGCCATTGCGCTGCACGTCGCCGTCATCCGCGCCATTCGACAGGACAGGCCGGAAGAGGCGCATGCTGCGATGGCGACCCTGATCGACTATCTCGCCCGCACATAAAAACGGCCCCGTTTCCGGAGCCGTCGTCAGATCTGGATGTCGCAGAAAACGTCAGCCGACGAAGGCGCGTTCGATGACGAATTCGGCAGGCTTGCTGTTGGCGCCTTCATTGAGGCCGGCCTGTTCGAGCAGTTCCTTGGTGTCCTTCAGCATGGCCGAGGAACCACAGATCATGCCACGGTCGATCGCCGGGTCGAGCGGTGGCACGCCGAGATCGGTAAACAGCTTGCCGGAGGAGATCAGGTCGGTGATGCGGCCGCGATATTCGAAATCTTCACGGGTGACGGTCGCGTAGTGGCGCAGCTTGTCGCCGACGACTTCCTTCAGCAACTCGTCGTTCTGGATCTCCTCGACGAGGTCGAAGCCGTATTTCAGCTCGGCGACATCGCGCGTCGTATGGGTGAGGATGACCTCCTCGAACTTTTCATAGGTCTCGGGATCGCGGATCAGGCTGGCGAAAGGCGCAATGCCCGTTCCCGTCGAGAACATATAGAGGCGGCGGCCCGGCGTCAGCGCATCGAGCACCAGCGTGCCTGTCGGCTTCTTGCGCATCAGCACCTGGTCGCCCGGCTTGATCGCCTGCAGATGCGAAGTCAGTGGGCCGTCCGGCACCTTGATCGAGAAGAATTCGAGCTCTTCGGCCCAGGCGGGGCTGGCGATCGAATAGGCGCGGAAGACCGGCTTGCCCTCGACCATCAGGCCTATCATCGCGAATTCACCGGAACGGAAACGGAAGCCCTGCGGCCGGGTCATCGTGAAACGAAAGAGCCGGTCGGTGTAATGCGTCACAGAAAGCACCGTCTCGGCGTAAACGCCGGCGGGGATGGACGAGGCGAAGTCTTCGGTCTTTGCAGGCGCGTTCATTGCGGTAGCGGATCCCGTTTCGTCGGATGAACTGTCGGATGCGAGGCAGATATTACATATCGGGCTCGAATTAAAGGCATTCCATTCCACGCAGTGCTCCTGAAGGGAAATATGCATGTCATTGTCAGGATTCAATGGCCAACCAGGGGGCAGTGGGCAATGTCGTATTTCCCGCTGGCGAAGCCCGGCAAAGGATGCATATTAGGGCGGCGCGCCTGGACTGCACGCCGGTTTTCGGCAAAAGCGGTGCGACAACAAAGACCTACGGCGTCGGGACCCGATTCAGGAATGAGGGAGCCGGTGATGGTTGGCAAAAAACAAGCTTGCCGGGGCGAGCGCGATAGGGCGGTCGGGGGAATATGAAGATTTTTAAGTACAAGCGCGTTCCTTATGCGGAGATGCGCGCCTTTTCCGTCCATATCCTGACGGCCTCCGGTTCCTTCCTGGCCTTTCTCGGGGTCGTTGCCGCCGCCGAGCACCGCTTCATCGACATGTTCTGGTGGCTGGGCCTGGCCCTTCTCGTCGATGGCATAGACGGGCCGATCGCCCGCAAGGTGCGCGTCAAGGAAGTGCTGCCGAACTGGTCGGGCGATACGCTCGACAATATCATCGATTATGTCACCTATGTGCTGTTGCCGGCCTTTGCGCTCTATCAGAGCGGCATGATCGGCGAGCCCTGGTCCTTCGTCGCCGCCGGCATGATCGTCGTTTCCAGCGCCATCTATTATGCCGATATGGGCATGAAGACCGACGAGTATTTCTTTTCCGGCTTCCCCGTCGTCTGGAACATGATCGTCTTCACGCTGTTCGTCATCGATGCCAGCGCGACGACGGCGCTCGCCGTCGTGACGGTTTCGGTGGTGCTGACCTTCCTGCCGATCAATTTCCTGCATCCGGTCCGCGTCAAAAGGCTGCGCCCGCTCAATCTCGGCGTCTTCCTTCTGTGGTCGGCGCTGGGCATTTTTTCGCTGCTGATGGACTTCGACACGCCCGAATGGGCGCTCATTCTCTTCATCGTGACCGGGCTCTATCTTTACGTCATCGGCGCGGTGCTGCAATTCTTCCCCGCCCTCGGACGCAAAGCTTAGGATGGCCAAGATGACGAAAACGCAGGCGATTTCATTTTCGAGAACGGGCGGGCCGGAGGTTTTCGACTATGTCGAACTCGATCTGCCGCCGCCCGCAGCCGGCGAGGTGCAGATCCGCCAGGCGGCGGTCGGCCTCAATTTCATCGATGTCTATTTCCGCAACGGCACCTATAAGGCGCCGTATCTGCCCTTCGTCACCGGCAAGGAGGGCGCCGGTACCGTGACGGCGGTCGGCCCCGGCGTTGTGGATTTCAAGATCGGCGACCGTGTCGCCTATGCCAGCGCCGACGGTGCCTATAGTGCCGAGCGCAATATCGAGACGCGCCATCTGGTGCATGTGCCCGATGGCATCGAACTCGAAACGGCAGCGGCGATGATGCTGAAGGGCATGACCGCCGAATATCTCCTGAATCGTACCTTCAAAGTCGGCCCTGAGACGGTCCTGCTGTTTCATGCCGCCGCCGGCGGTGTCGGCCTGATCGCCGGCCAATGGGCAAAGGCGCTTGGCGCCACCGTCATCGGTACGGCCGGCTCTGAAGACAAGGTCCAGCTGGCGCTCGCTCATGGCTACGACCACGTGATCAACTACAAGAGCGAGGACTTCGCCGTCCGGGTTCGCGAGATTACCGCCGGCAAGGGCGTCGATGTCGTCTATGATCTGATCGGCCGCGATACTTTTCCACAGTCGCTCGATTGCCTGAAGCCGCGCGGTCTTTTTGCCTCTTTCGGCCAATCCTCCGGGCCGATCGAGAACTTTACCCTGGCGATGCTGGCGCAGAAGGGCTCGCTCTTTGCGACGCGGCCGACGCTCTTCACCTACATCGCCGCCCGCCAGGAGCTGATCGACAGCGCCAAGGCGCTATTTGATGTTGTGCAAAGCAACAAAGTGCGTATCAATATCAATCAAACCTATCCGTTGCGTGAGGTTGGGCAGGCTCACGCGGATCTGGAAACAAGAAAAACAACAGGAACGACGCTGCTGATTCCATGAGATCCGAACGGACCGGTTGGCAGAAGAAATGAGGGGAACGTGTCGCCATTGAATGTGCCGGAGTCCGGTGCGTTACTATCCGTCCAGAAGCTGACGAAGTTTTTCGGTGGCTTTGCCGCCTGCAATGAAATCGATCTCGATATCGCGCCGGGCGAAATTCACGCGCTTCTCGGCGAAAATGGTGCAGGCAAATCGACCCTGGTAAAGATGCTGTTCGGCGTTCTGGAGCCGACGAACGGGCAAGTCCTTTGGGAAGGCAGGCCGGTCACGGTCGCCTCGCCCGGCGAGGCCCGCAAGCTCGGCATCGGCATGGTCTTCCAGCATTTTTCGCTGTTCGAGGCTCTGACGGTCGCCGAAAACATCGCGCTGTCGCTTGATGACGCCATCCCGATCGGCAAGATCGCCGAGGAGGCGAGGGCGCTGTCTCAAGCTTACGGCCTGCCGCTCGATCCACATGCCCATGTCGCCGATCTGTCCGTCGGCGAGCGCCAGCGCATCGAGATCGTCCGCGCACTGCTGCAGAATCCGAAGCTGATCATTCTCGACGAGCCAACCTCGGTGCTGACGCCGCAGGAGGCCGACAGGCTGTTCGAAACGCTGTTCAAGCTGCGTGCCGAGGGCCGCTCGGTTCTCTATATCAGCCATCGTCTGGAAGAGGTGCAGCGCATCTGCGATCGCGCCACCGTGCTGCGCCATGGCCGCGTCACCGGCGCCTGCGATCCGAAGCAGGAAACGCCGGCCTCGCTTGCGCGGATGATGGTCGGCAGCGAGGTGGCGATCGTCACGCATCCCGAGCGCTCGGAGAAGGGCGAGGTGCAGCTTGCCGTTGCCAACCTGTCGGTTCCCGCGCGCACGCCGTTCGCCATGCCGCTGCGCGATGTCTCCATGGCCGTGCGCTCAGGTGAAATCCTTGCCATCGCCGGTGTTGCCGGCAACGGCCAGAGCGAACTCTTCGATGCGCTCTCCGGCGAATATCCGGTCGCTTCGACTGAGGCGATCGTCATCCGCAAGAAGCCTGTGGGCACCGAGGGCATCACCGCCCGCCGTCTGCTCGGGGCCGGTTTCGTGCCGGAGGAGCGGCATGGCCATGCTGCCGTTTCCGCCATGAAACTGTCGGACAATCTGGTGCTCGCCCGCAGCCAGTCGGACCGCAAGGCCTTTCTCGGCCTGCTCGGCATCATCCGCCACGGTGCTGTGAAATCTGCCGCACGGCGGATTTCCGAGGCGATGGATGTCCGCAAGAGCGGCGACGACCCGGCCGCAGGCTCGCTCTCCGGCGGCAACCTGCAGAAATTCATCGTCGGCCGCGAACTCGACCGCCAGCCGGCCGTCCTGGTCGTCAACCAGCCGACCTGGGGTGTCGATGCCGGGGCTGCAAGCCGCATCCGCCAGGCCCTGGTCGATCTTGCAAAGGCCGGCTCCGCCGTCGTCGTCATCAGCCAGGATCTCGACGAGATCTTCGAAGTGGCGACCGATATCGCCGTCATCTCCGAGGGACGCCTTTCCAGCCCGTTTCCATCAGGCGAACTGACACGCGAAAAGATCGGCTTGCTGATGGGCGGCCTGCACCAGAGCGGTGGTGCCCCGGAGGCGCCGCATGCGCATTGAAGAGGCAGCCCATGCGCATTGAACTCGAAAAACGCCCCGACGTCTCGAAGCTCTATACCTTCGTCTCGCCGCTGCTGGCCCTTGTGCTGACACTGGTCTTCGGCGCCATCATGTTCGCCATGCTCGGCAAGGACCCTGTGGAGGCGCTGGACGCCTTCTTCGTCGAGCCGCTGCTCGAGGTCTGGTCTCTGCACGAACTGGCGATCAAGGCCGCACCGCTGATCCTGATCGCCGTCGGACTGGCGGTCTGCTATCGCTCGAACAACTGGAATATCGGCGCCGAAGGCCAGTTCACCATCGGCGCCATCACCGGCTCCTATCTGCCGATCGTCTTTTACGACTGGCATTCGCCGCTCGTGCTGCCGCTGATGCTCATCCTGGGAGCGCTCGGCGGCGCGCTTTTCGCCGCCATTCCGGCCCTGTTGAAGGCGCATTTCAACACCAACGAAATCCTGACGTCGCTGATGCTGGTCTACATCGCCCAACTCTTCCTCGACTGGCTCATCCGCGGCGCCTGGCGCGATCCGAAGGGCTTCAACTTTCCGGTCTCGCGCGATTTCGCCCCGGAAGCGGTGCTGCCGGCGATCTGGGAAGCGTCGGGTCGGGCCCATTGGGCCTTCATCTTCGCCATTATCGCGGCGATCGGCGTCTGGTTCATGCTGCGCTATACGCTGAAAGGCTTCGAGATCGTCGTGCTCGGCCAGTCGGAGCGGGCAGGGCGCTTTGCCGGTTTCTCCTCGAAGAAAATGATCTGGTTCAGCTTCCTCTTCTCCGGCGCACTTGCCGGCCTTGCCGGGATAGCCGAAGTCTCCGGTTCGATCGGCCACCTGCAGCCGGCGATCTCCCCGGGCTACGGCTTCACCGCCATCATCGTCGCCTTCTTGGGACGCCTCAATCCGCTCGGCATCATCGCATCGGGCCTGGTGCTGGCGCTGACCTATCTCGGCGGCGAGGCCGCACAGCTGTCGCTCGGCGTCTCCGATAAGGTCACCCGCGTCTTCCAGGGCCTGCTGCTCTTCTTCGTGCTCTCCTGCGATACGCTGATCTATTACAAAGTCCGCATCGTCTGGTCGCGGCTAAGAGGTGGGGCGGCATGAGTATCTTCGAAGCCATTCTGCTGACCGTCATCACCGCCTCGACGCCGCTCGTCATCGCAGCCCTCGGTGAACTCGTCGCCGAGCGTTCCGGCGTTCTCAATCTCGGCGTCGAAGGCATGATGATCATGGGCGCGGTCGCCGCTTTTGCCGGCGCGCAGATCTCGAGCTCGCCCTATGTCGGCATTGTCTGCGGCATTGCGGCAGGCGCGCTTTTCTCGCTTCTCTTCGCTTTCCTGACGCTGACGCTGGTGGCAAACCAGGTGGCGACAGGCCTGGCGCTCACCCTTCTCGGCCTTGGTGTGTCGGGCATGCTCGGCGAAGCCTATGTCAGCATGCCCGGGATCCGGCTGGGAGAGATCGTCATTCCGGTCCTGTCTGACATTCCGGTCATTGGCCACGTTCTCTTCCGGCAGGATCTGATCTTCTATTTGTCGATTGCGCTTGTGGTTGGCGTCAGCTGGTTCCTGTTCCGTAGCCGGGCCGGGCTGAAGCTCAGGGCGATCGGCGACAGTCACGCTTCGGCCCATGCACTTGGCATTCAGGTTATCCGCACGCGCTATCTGGCGGTGATGTTCGGCGGCGCCTGCGCCGGGCTTGCCGGCGCCCAGCTGTCGCTCGTCTACACCCCGCAATGGGCGGAGAACATGTCGGCCGGCCGCGGCTGGATCACGCTGGCGCTGGTGGTCTTTGCCTCCTGGCGGCCGTGGCGGGTTTTTGCCGGTGGTTACCTCTTCGGCGCGGTCACCATCCTGCAACTGCACGCACAGGCCTTCGGTCTCGGCATTCCCTCGCAGTTCCTCTCGATGCTGCCCTATGCCGCGACTATTGTAGTTCTCATCATCATTTCTCATAATCGGCGCACGACGTTGATCAATACGCCCGCCTCGCTCGGAAAAGCCTTCGTGCCGGAGCGATGAAGCAACACCATAAAGACGGGTTTCCGCAATAACTTCAAACCAACAGGGGTTACCATGAAGAAATATGCATTCGCACTCGCCGCCTCGGCTGCCGCCGTGATCGGCATCTCGTCGGCCGCTCAGGCTGCCGATAAGACGAAGGTCTGCTTCGTCTATGTCGGTTCGCACACCGATGGCGGTTATTCGCAGGCGCATGATCTCGGCCGCCAGCAGGTCCAGGCCGAATTCGGCGACAAGATCGACACGCCCTACCTCGAAAACGTGCCGGAGGGCCCGGATGCCGAGCGCGCCATCGAGCGTCTTGCCCGGTCCGGCTGCAAGCTGATCTTCACGACGTCCTTCGGCTTCATGGATGCGACGGTCAAGGTTGCCGCCAAGTTCCCCGACGTCAAGTTCGAGCATGGCACCGGCTACAAATCGGGCCCCAACCTCGCCACCTACAATTCGCGCTTCTATGAAGGCCGCTACATCCTCGGCCAGATCGCCGCCAAGACCTCTAAGAACCATGGTGCGGCCTACATCGCCTCCTTCCCGATTCCGGAAGTGGTGATGGGCATCAACTCCTTCGAGCAGGGTGCCAAGTCGGTCGATCCGAGCTTCAAGCTCAAGGTCATCTGGGTCAACACCTGGTTCGACCCCGGCAAGGAAGCCGATGCCGCCAAGGCGATGGTCGACCAGGGCGTCGACGTGCTGACCCAGCACACCGATACGACGGCTCCCATGCAGGTTGCCGAAGAACGAGGCATCCACGCCTTCGGCCAGGCATCCGACATGATCGCGGCAGGCCCCAAGGCGCAGCTGACGGCGATCGTCGATACCTGGGGCACCTACTACTCCAAGCGCGTTCACGCGCTTCTGGACGGCACCTGGAAGTCCGAGCAGAGCTGGGACGGCCTCAAGGACGGCATCCTGAAGATGGCGCCCTATACTAACATGCCCGACGACGTGAAGAAGATGGCCGAGGAAACCGAAGCCAAGATCAAGTCCGGCGAGGTGCATCCCTTCACCGGTCCGATCAACAAGCAGGACGGCACGCCTTGGCTGAAGGCCGGCGAGAAGGCGGATGACGGAACGCTGCTCGGCATGAATTTCTATGTCGAAGGCGTCGACGACAAGCTGCCGGCGCAATAAGCCGCCTTCAATTCGCAATTGCGAAGAGCGCCCCCTGTGGGCGCTCTTTTTTTGCTGCACTGCATGCAAAGATTCCGATTTACAAAAGTAATACTATATGATTTTTTGACCCCGCGCCGCGAGACGCGGCTTGGGAGGAAATCATGAAATTGAAGACTGCACTTTTGAGTGCCACGATTCTTGCTGCCTGCATGTTCGGTTCGGCTTCGGCCGCCGGGCTGACCGTCGGCTTCTCGCAGATCGGCTCGGAATCGGGCTGGCGCGCGGCTGAAACGACCGTAACCAAGGAGCAGGCCAAGAAGCGCGGCATCGATCTGAAGTTTGCCGATGCGCAGCAGAAGCAGGAAAATCAGATCAAGGCTCTGCGCTCCTTCATTGCTCAGGGCGTCGATGCCATTCTCATTGCTCCGGTCGTCGAAACCGGCTGGGACGACGTTCTGAAGGAAGCCAAGGAAGCCAAGATTCCGGTCATTCTTCTCGACCGCACCATCAAGGCTCCGGACGATCTCTACCTGACGGCCGTCACCTCGGACCTGGTCCACGAAGGCAAGGTCGCCGGTGACTTCCTGGTCAAGACCGTCGGCGACAAGAAGTGCAACGTCGTCGAGCTGCAGGGCACGACCGGTTCGTCGCCGGCCATCGCCCGCAAGAAGGGCTTCGAAGAAGCTCTCGCCGGCCACGACAACCTCAAGATCGTTCGCAGCCAGACCGGTGACTTCACCCGCACCAAGGGCAAGGAAGTCATGGAAAGCTTCCTGAAGGCCGAGAATGGCGGCAAGGATATTTGCGCTCTCTACGCCCACAACGACGACATGGCCGTCGGCGCCATCCAGGCGATCAAGGAAGCCGGCCTGAAGCCCGGCAAGGATATCCTCGTCGTCTCGATCGACGCCGTTCCGGATATCTTCAAGGCAATGTCCGAAGGCGAGTCCAATGCCACGGTCGAGCTGACGCCGAACATGGCAGGTCCGGCCTTCGATGCGCTCGACGCCTACCTGAAGGACAAGAAGGCTCCGCCGAAGTGGATACAGACCGAATCCAAGCTCTACACGCCTGCCGACGAGCCGATGAAGGTCTACGAAGAGAAGAAGGGTCAGGGCTACTAATCTGATTTGACGCCGCTGCATAATCCCTGAATCGGGTTCGATTGAGGGTAGAATGATGCAGCATTCAAGCGCTGTAGAACCGCACCGGCCCATCATGGACCGGTGCGGAACTGCCTTGCCGCCTTGGGACGTCATGTCCGGCCGCGGCGCGGCTTTTGCCGTCAATATCAGGAAAACAGACCCTTATGATTCACGATTTCGAGAACGTTCTCGCGGCTTCCGGAATATCGAAATTCTTTCCCGGCGCAGTGGCGTTGGACAAGGTCGATTTCACGCTGCGCAAGGGCGAGGTGCACGCGCTGTTGGGCGAAAACGGTGCCGGCAAATCCACACTGATCAAATGCATCACCGGCGCCTATCATCGTGACGAGGGCAGCCTGACGCTCGACGGCCAGGAAATCAATCCGGCCAATACGCTCGCCGCCCAGAAGCTCGGCATCGGCACGGTCTACCAGGAGGTCAACCTGCTGGCCAATCTGAGCGTCGCCGAAAACCTCTTTCTCGGACGCCAGCCACGGCGTTTCGGCATGACCGACGTGCGCGCGATGAACCGCAAGGCGCGCGAACTGCTGGCCGGTTACGGCATCGATATCGACGTCACCGCCGAGCTTGGCCGCTTCTCCGTCGCCGTCCAGCAGGTGGTCGCCATTGCCCGTGCCGTCGATCTTTCCGGCAAGGTGCTGATATTGGACGAGCCCACGGCAAGCCTCGACAACCAGGAAGTGGCGCTGCTCTTCCGCATCATCGAGGACCTGAAGAAGCGCGGTCTGGGCATCGTCTTCATCACCCATTTTCTCGAGCAGGTCTATGCGATCAGCGACCGCATCACCGTGCTGCGCAACGGCAAGCTCGTCGGCACCCGCGACGTTGCCGATCTGCCGCGCCAGGGCCTGATCGCCATGATGCTCGGTCGCGAATTGGCGCATGTCGAGGAGACGGCGCGGGAACACAACCTTGCCGCCGGCGAGGTCCGCTATCGTTTCGCAGGCTACGGCAAGCGGGGCAAGGTCAAGCCCTTCGATCTCGACGTGCGCGCCGGCGAGGTGGTCGGCATTGCCGGGCTGCTCGGCTCGGGGCGCACCGAAACCGCCGAACTGCTCTTCGGCGTCGAACATGCCGATAGCGGCAGCGCCACGATCGACGGCCAGCCGGTCACGCTTTCGAGCCCGCGCGCCGCGATCGAAAAAGGTTTCGGCTTCTGTCCGGAGGACCGCAAGACCGACGGCATCGTCGGCGATCTGTCGATCCGAGAAAACATTGCCCTAGCGCTGCAGGCTCGCCGCGGCTGGACCCGACCGTTGTCGCGCGCCGAGCAGAATGCACTTGCCGACCGCTACATCAAGGCGCTCGATATCCGCACCACCGACCGCGAAAAACCGATCCGCCTGCTCTCCGGCGGCAACCAGCAGAAGGCGATCCTCGCCCGCTGGCTGGCGACCAATCCGAAGTTTCTGATCCTCGACGAGCCGACCCGCGGCATCGATGTCGGCGCCCATGCCGAGATCATCCGGCTCATCGAACAGCTCTGCGCCGAAGGCATGTCGCTGATCGTGATTTCATCGGAACTTGAAGAGCTTGTCGCCTATAGTTCACGTGTCATCGTCCTTCGCGACAGGCAGCATATCGCCGAATTGACCGGGGAACGTATCACTGCCGCCGGCATCGTCGATGCCATCGCTGCCGCCGAACACAAGATGGAGGATGCATGAGGTCCTCGCTGAACGCGCTGGCTTTTCGCCTGGCGCCGCAATTGATCGCGCTCGCTGTCATTCTTTTGTTGAATTTCATGACGTCGCCGCAGTTTTTTAATGTCGTGGTTCAGAACGACCGGCTCTATGGCAGCCTGATCGATGTGCTCAATCGCGGCGCGCCTGTGGCATTGCTGGCGATCGGGATGACGCTGGTCATTGCAACCAAGGGCATCGACCTCTCCGTCGGCGCGGTTATCGCCATCTGCGGCGCCGTCGCAGCCGCGTCGATTGTCTCAGGAAATTCAGTGGTCTACACCATTATCTTGACGCTTTCGATCGGCATTGCCTGCGGCGTCTGGAACGGTTTCCTGGTGGCGGTCCTCAATATCCAGCCGATCATCGCCACGCTAGTGCTGATGGTCGCCGGCCGCGGCATCGCCCAGCTCATCACCGAAGGCGCCATCCTCACCTTTAACGATGACGGGCTGACCTTCTTCGGCAGCGGTTCTATGGCCCTCCTGCCGATGCCCGTCGTCACTTGGCTGCTCGTCGGTCTGCTCGTCATCCTGCTTGTGCGCCGGACGGCGCTCGGCATGCTGATCGAGGCTGTCGGCATCAACCGCCGCGCCAGCACGCTCTCCGGCATCCAGACGCCGGTACTGCTGATGGCGGTCTATATGCTGAGCGGGCTCTGCGCCTCGATCGCCGGCATCATCGTCGCCGCCGACATCAAGGGCGCCGACGCCAACAATGCCGGCCTCTGGCTGGAACTCGACGCCATCCTCGCCGTCGTCGTCGGCGGCAATTCGCTGCTCGGCGGCCGCTTCAGCATTCTCGGATCGCTGATCGGCGCGATGATCATCCAGGCGGTCAATACCGGCATTCTGTCTTCCGGCTTCCCGCCCGAATTCAACCTGATCATCAAGGCTGTCATCATTATCGTCATCCTCGTCATCCAGTCGCCGGCGGTGCAATCGCTCGCCATCTTCGCCAGCCGCCGGCAGGGCGGAAGGGAGCAGCCGAAATGAACTCCAAATACCTGCCGCTGCTGGCCACCATCGTCATCTTTGTGCTCGCCTATGCCGGCTGCACGCTGCAATATCCGAACATGCTGTCGACCCGCGTCATCGGCAATCTTCTGACCGACAACGCCTTTCTCGGCATCGCCGCCGTCGGCATGACCTTCGTCATCATCTCCGGCGGCATCGATCTGTCGATCGGATCGATCATCGCTTTCACCGGCGTCTTCCTGGCGGTGATCCTGCAGAAAACCTCGATCCACCCACTGCTCGCCTTCGCATTGGTGCTCGTCATCACCACTGCCTTCGGCGCGGTCATGGGTGCAATCATCCATTATCTCGAGATGCCGGCCTTCATCGTCACGCTTGCCGGCATGTTCCTGGCGCGCGGCATGGCCTTCGTGCTCTCCATCGACAGCATCCCGATCGACCACGAATATTATTCGACGCTGACCAGCCTCTATTGGCGGCTGCCCGGCGGCGGACGGCTGACGCTGATCGGCGCCATCATGTTACTGGTCTTTGCCGTCGGCATTTTCATCGCCCAGCGCACCCGCTTCGGCACCAATGTTTATGCGCTCGGCGGCGGCCCGCAGACGGCGCGGCTGATGGGCGTGCCTGTGGGACGCACGACAATCCAGATTTATGCGCTGTCGGGCTTTCTGGCAGGCCTTTCCGGGATCGTTTTTTCGCTGTACACCTCTGCCGGATATTCTCTTGCAGCAGTCGGTGTCGAACTCGATGCCATCGCGGCGGTCGTCATTGGGGGGACGCTGCTGACCGGAGGAGCGGGATTCGTGGCGGGGACCTTGATCGGTATCCTGATCCAGGGGCTCATTCAGACCTACATCACTTTCGACGGCACGCTGTCGAGCTGGTGGACCAAGATCCTGATTGGGCTTTTGCTGTTTGCATTCATCCTGATGCAGAAAGCCATCCTGTTCGTTTCCAGTCTGAACAAGAGGTACGCCTGAAGGGGAGAGGGATCGCTTGCGCAACAAATTGGACGAGACCCGCAAGACGGGGCGCAGAACCCGGACGAGCCACGCGCAGGTGGTCGATGAACTCGGCAAGGAAATCGTCGCCGGCACCTATCCCGTCGGCACGATCCTGCCTGGCGACACCGAGCTGGCGCAACGCTTCAAGGTGTCCCGTACCGTCTTGCGTGAGACGATGAAGACGCTTGCCGCCAAGGGCATGGTCGTCGCCAAGGCGCGGGTCGGCACGCGTGTGACCGAAAAGAACCTCTGGAACATGTTCGATAGCGAGATCATCGCCTGGCATTTCGACAATGGCGTGACGGAAGAGTTCCTGTTGCAGCTTTACGATATTCGTCTCGCCATCGAACCCTTCGCCGCCGGTCTCGTCGCCGAACGGGCGAATGCCGAGGATATCGAGACGCTGCGCGCATTGGCGCTCGAGATGGCGGCGAGCGGCCATACTGCCGACAGCCTTGCGCTCGCCGACCTTAACTTTCACCTGGCGCTCGCCGAGGCCTCCCATAATCCCTTCATGCGCACCTTGGGCAGCCTCATCGAAGCTGCCCTCGTCGGCATGTTCCGCATGAGCACGCCGCCATCCGAAAACGGCTTTGCCAATATCGCCGACACCCATATGCGCATCGTCGACGCGATCGTTTCCGGCGACAGCCTTGCTGCGCGCCGCGCCATGGAGCTCGTCATCCTGGATGGCCGCCACCATGTGCACGAGGCCTTCGCCGCCCGCGGTTCCGAGACTGTCATAGTGCCGATTTCGACCGAAACTTCACACCTGTAGAGTCTTTGCTGACTGCGGCGCCACACATCTTTTCGGGCGCGCAAAGCACGCGGCAAGGCTTTCAGTCTACGCAGCGTGCTTTCCGAAAATCGATTCCGATTTCAGGAATTATGCAGTATGAGGCAACAAAGCCGCCTCATGGCGCGGATTCGCGGAGCAGATCATGGAACGTACTTGTCTTGCCGTCATCCTTGCCGCCGGTGACAGCACGCGGATGAAATCCTCGAAATCGAAGGTGCTGCATCCCGTCGCCGGGCGGCCGATGATCGCCCATGTGGTCGAAGCGGTCGCCTCCGCCGGCATCTCCTCCGTCGCGCTCGTCGTCGGCCGCGACGCCGAGGAGGTGGCAAAGGCCGCAACGATTGCCGGCGTCGGCATCGAAGCCTGCCTGCAGAAAGAGCGCCTCGGCACCGGCCATGCGGTGCTGGCGGCGCGCGAGGCGATCGCCAAGGGCTATGACGATATTCTCGTCACCTATGGCGACGTGCCGCTGCAGACCGACGGGCCGCTCAAGGCCGCCCGACAGGGCCTTGCGGACGGCAGCGATATCGTCGTCATCGGCTTCCACACCGATCACCCCGCCGGCTACGGCCGCCTGCTTGTCAAGGACGGCGAACTCATCGCCATCCGCGAAGAAAAGGACGCGACTGATGCCGAGCGCACCGTCACCCGGTGCAACAGCGGGCTGATGGCGATCAACGGCCGCAAGGCGCTTGATCTGCTCTCGCGCATCGGCAACGCCAATGCCAAGGGCGAATTCTATCTGACCGATCTCGTCGAGATCGCCCGCGCGCTCGGCGGTCGCGTCACCGCCGTCGATGCGCCTGAGATCGAGATGACCGGCTGCAACACCCGGGCCGAACTCGCCGTCATCGAGCGCTTCTGGCAGGAGCGCCGCCGCCACCAGATGATGCTTTCAGGCGTCACCATGATCGCGCCGGAAACGGTCTTTCTCTCCTACGACACTGTCATCGGCCAGGATGCGCTGATCGAGCCGAACGTCGTCTTCGGTCCGGGCGCGGTGATCGACAGCGGCGCCGTCATCCACGCCTTCTCCCACATCGAAGGCGCCCATGTCAGCCAGGGCGCGACCGTCGGCCCCTTCGCCCGGCTGCGGCCGGGTGCCGATCTCGGCAATGGTTCGAAGGTCGGTAATTTCTGCGAGGTCAAGAACGGCCGGATCGGCGAGGGCGCCAAGGTCAACCATCTCACCTATATCGGCGATGCCGTCATCGGCGCCGGCAGCAATATCGGCGCCGGCACGATCACCTGCAATTATGACGGCGTCAACAAGAGCGAGACGGTGATCGGCGAAAACTCCTTCATCGGTTCCAACTCCTCGCTGGTCGCCCCGGTGACGATCGGCGACGGCGCCTATATCGCTTCCGGCAGCGTCATCACCGCCGACGTGCCGGCCGATGCGCTGGCGCTCGGCCGTGCCCGGCAGGAGATCAAGCCCGGCCGCGCCACACTGCTGCTCGAGCGCGCGCTTGCCATCAAGGCGGCGAAGAAGGTTAAGGGCTGATGCCGCCTTGCGTAACCGGCGGAAATTCAAAGTGACCGCCGAGGTGATTGATAAATAAGCGGGAATCGTTAGGACTGGCCTCGATTGTCGGAGCCTTGTGGGGATATTGCATGTGCGGAATTGTCGGGATCGTCGGAACTCAGCCTGTTGCCGGGCGACTGGTCGATGCGCTGAAGCGTCTCGAATATCGCGGTTATGATTCCGCCGGTGTCGCCACCATCCATGAGGGGGTGATGGATCGCCGCCGCGCCGAAGGCAAGCTGTTCAATCTGGAAAAGCGCCTCGACGCCGAGCCGCTGCCCGGCACTGTCGGCATTGCCCATACTCGCTGGGCGACCCACGGCGTTCCCAATGAAACCAACGCCCATCCGCATTTTGTCGAAGGTGTCGCCGTTGTCCATAACGGCATCATCGAGAATTTCTCCGAGCTGCGCGACGAACTGACCGCGGAGGGCTCGGTCTTCGAAACCCAGACCGACACGGAGGTCGTGGCCCAGCTGATGGCGAAATACCTGCGCGAAGGCCTGGAGCCGCGCGCCGCCATGCTGCAGATGCTGAACCGGCTGACCGGCGCCTATGCGTTGGCCGTCATGCTCAAGGCCGATCCCGGCACGATCATGGCCGCCCGTTCCGGCCCGCCGCTGGCCGTCGGTTACGGCCGCGGCGAGATGTTTCTCGGTTCGGATGCGATCGCGCTTTCGCCCTTCACCAACGAGATCACTTATCTGGTCGACGGCGACTGCGCCGTCGTCACCCGTGACAGCGTCGCCGTCATCGATTTTGCCGGCAAGCCGGTCAAGCGTGCCCGCCAGATCTCGCAGGCGACCGCCTATGTCGTCGACAAGGGCAACCACCGCCATTTCATGGAAAAGGAAATCTACGAGCAGCCGGAGGTGATCTCCCACGCCCTCAGCCACTATGTCGATTTCGCCGAGAACACGATCGGTGCCAATGCCGCCGCGATCGACTTCAAGGCCGCGACCGGTCTGGCGATCTCGGCCTGCGGCACCGCCTATCTCGCCGGCCTCGTCGGCAAATATTGGTTCGAGCGTTATGCCCGCCTGCCGGTCGAGATCGACGTCGCCTCCGAATTCCGCTATCGCGAAATGCCGCTGTCGCCGTCGCAGGCAGCGCTCTTCATCTCGCAGTCCGGCGAGACCGCCGATACGCTGGCGTCGCTGCGCTATTGCCGCGACAACGGGCTGAAGATCGGCGCCGTCGTCAATGTCCGCGAATCGACGATCGCCCGCGAATCCGACGCCGTCTTCCCGATCATGGCCGGGCCCGAAATCGGCGTCGCCTCGACCAAGGCCTTCACCTGTCAGCTGGCCGTGCTGGCATCGCTGGCGATCGGCGCCGGCAAGGCCCGCGGCACGGTGAGCGCCGATGAGGAGAGGGCGCTGGTGCGCCATCTCGCCGAAATGCCGCGCATCATGAGCCGGGTGCTGAACCTCATCCAGCCGCAGATGGAAAGCCTGTCGCGCGAGCTGTCGAAATGCAAGGACGTGCTCTATCTCGGCCGCGGCACCAGCTTCCCGCTCGCCATGGAAGGGGCGCTGAAGCTCAAGGAAATTTCCTATATCCATGCCGAAGGCTATGCCGCCGGCGAATTGAAGCACGGGCCGATCGCGCTGATCGACGAGAACATGCCGGTGATCGTCATTGCCCCCTTCGACCGATTCTTCGAAAAGACCGTCTCGAACATGCAGGAGGTCGCAGCCCGCGGCGGCCGCATCATCTTCATCACCGATGAGGCGGGGGCGGCAGCCTCGAAACTGCCGACTATGGCGACGATCACCCTGCCCGTGGTCGACGAAATCATCGCGCCGATGATCTTCTCGCTGCCGATCCAGCTGCTCGCCTATCACACCGCCGTCTTCATGGGCACCGATGTCGATCAACCGCGCAATCTGGCGAAATCCGTGACCGTGGAATAAGCCCGCGACGACCTGATCTTCGCGCCGAAACATATTGTGCGACGCCCCGAATTCTGGCAATTTTGGTCGGCGGACAAGGGGGAAGGGCCGGCGTTCCGGCCTGTCCAGGACCGAGATGGAGTTCATCAGGAAAGATGACCGACAACATCCCCAGAATGCCGGTCGCAACCCGGCTGAGGAATAATTTTCTCGCAGGCCTGATCATCTGCGCGCCGATCGCGATTACCATCTGGCTAACCTGGACCTTCATCCACTGGTCGGACAGCTGGGTCAGGCCCTATATTCCGGCGCGCTGGAATCCGGAAAGCTACCTCAATTTCGCCATTCCCGGTTTTGGCCTGTTGACCGCCGTCGTGCTGATCACCGTCGTCGGCTTCCTCGGCAAGAACCTGATCGGCCAGAGCATCGTCCGTTTCGGCGAATCGATCGTTCAGCGCATGCCGCTGGTGCGCACCGTCTACAGAAGCGTGAAGCAGATTTTCGAAACGGTGCTGAAGGAACAGGCGAATTCCTTCAAGAAGGTCGGCCTCATCGAATATCCCAGTCCCGGCCTCTGGGCACTGGTCTTCATCGCCACCGATGCCAAGGGCGAGATCGCGTCGAAGTTCAACGACATCGGTCAGGACATGGTCGCCGTCTTCCTGCCGCCGACGCCGGTGCCGACGGCCGGTTTCCTGGTCTTCGTGCCCCGCGAAAAGATCGTCCCGCTCGACATGAGCCCGGAAGACGCCGCCAAGTTCCTGATCTCGGGCGGCCTCGTTGCCCCCGAGCACAAGCCGCCCGAACCGAAACAGAAGCATCTGCCGCGACCGAAGCCGGTGGCGGTTTCTAAAGCCGACTAACCAGCTCTCAAGAACCGGATCGCCTCGTCGCGACGGAAGAGATAGAGCAGGGTGCGGATTGCCGTTCCTCGGTCACCAGTCAACTCCGGATCGCGCTCGATGAGATAGGCGGCATCCTTGCGGGCAATTTCCAGGAGGTCGGCATGCGCCTCGAGGCTGGCGATGCGGAAGCCCGGCGTGCCGGACTGGCGGGTGCCGAGCAGCTCACCTTCACCGCGTAGTTTCAAGTCCTCCTCGGCGATGCGAAAACCGTCCTCGGTCTCGCGCATGATCGAAAGCCTGGCATGGCCGGTTTCGCCGAGCGGCCCCTTGTAGAGCAGGATGCAGGTCGAGGCTTCGTCGCCGCGCCCGACGCGGCCGCGCAGCTGATGCAATTGCGCCAGGCCGAAACGTTCGGCATGTTCGATCACCATGATCGTCGCATCCGGCACGTCGACGCCGACCTCGACGACAGTGGTGGCGACGAGGAGGCGGGTCTCGCCGTTCTTGAACGCCATCATCGCCGCATCCTTCTCCGGCCCGCTCATGCGGCCATGGATGAGGCCGATATCGGGGCCGAGCGCGGCAACGAGCGTCGCATGCCGCTCCTCGGCCGACATCAGGTCGAGTTCTTCGGATTCTTCGACCAGTGGGCAGATCCAGTAGGCCTTCTTGCCCTCGGCAAGCGCGCTTTGCAGCCGCCCGACGATTTCCCCTGTCCGCTCCATCGGCACGGTGATCGTCTGGATCGGCTTGCGGCCGGCCGGTTTCTCCGTGAGCTTGGAAACGTCCATGTCGCCGAAGGCGGCAAGCACCAGTGTGCGCGGGATCGGCGTCGCCGTCATCACCAGCATGTGCGGCGAGATGCCCTTGGCGGTCAGCCTCAGTCGTTGATGCACGCCGAAACGGTGCTGTTCGTCGACGACGGCCAGCATCAGCTTGGCGTAAGCGACGCTGTCCTGGAACAGCGCATGCGTGCCGATAATGATCTGTGCGGCGCCCGACGCGATGCGCTCGAGGATCTCCTCTCGCTCACGCCCCTTGGTGCGGCCGGTCAGGATCTCGATGCCGAGCCCGGCGGAGGCGGCGAATTTCGAGATCGTCGCATGGTGCTGGCGCGCCAGGATTTCAGTCGGTGCCATCAGCACGGCCTGGCCGCCGCTTTCGATCACCGCCGCCATCGCCATCAGTGCTACCAGCGTCTTGCCGGAACCGACATCGCCCTGCAACAACCGCAGCATGCGCTCAGTGCCGGCCATGTCCTTCAAAACCTCGGCGATCGCCTCGTTCTGGCTTGATGTGAGCGAGAAGGGCAGGGACTTCAGAATCTCACCGCTGATTTCGCCCGTCGCCTGCACCGGCTGGCCCGCCACCTTGCGCAGCCTCTGGCGCACCAGGCTCAGCGAAAGCTGGCCGGCAAGGAATTCGTCATAGGCGAGCCGCCGACGGGCAGGGGCCTGCGGGTCGATATCGGCGGGGTCGCGCGGCTCGTGCAGCATGTGGAAGCTATCGCCGATCGACGGCAGGCCCTGCTTCTGCGCCAGCGCAGTGTCGATCCATTCCGGAAGCGCGGGAAAGCGCGGCAGGGCGGCATCGATGATCTTGCGCAAGGTCTTCGGCGAAAGCCCCGCCGTCAGCGGGTAGATCGGCTCGACCAGCGGCAGGTTCTCTGCTTCATCGGCCCTGACGATGTAATCGGGATGCACCATCGAGGCGCGGCCGTTGAACCAGTCGACCTTGCCGCTGACCGTGACCTCAGCATCGAGAGGCAGTTGTTTTTCCAGCCAGGCCGCCTGACCGCGGAAGAAAACCAGCGTCAACTCGCCGGTCTCGTCGTGCAGGAGAACGCGGTAGGGGACATTGCTCTTGCCGCGCGGCGGCACCTGGTGCCGGTCGACGCGGGCGGTGATCGTCACGATCGCGCCCTGCGGCGCGCGGGCAATCCCCGGCTGGTTGCGCCGGTCGATCAGCGAAAACGGCGCGTGGAAGATAAGATCGATGACCCGGCAATCCTCCGGCGTCTCGCGCCCGAGCAGCTTGACCAGCAGCTCGGCGATCTTCGGGCCGACGCCCGGAAGGCCCGAAATGGGAGAAAACAGAGGATCAAGAATGGCGGGGCGCATGTGGCCAAAATGCGATGAACAATGCGGCCTTGGCAAGGCTGACAAGCCGCTTTCCAGGGTCTATAGAGGCGCATCAACAGGAAGGTAATGCCATGACAGGTGTCACGCTCACGAGTGCCGGTCTCGACCCGCGCCGCCGTCGTATCCTATTCCGCTGCTGGCATCGCGGCATCCGCGAGATGGATCTGGTCTTCGGCCAGTTCGCCGAAGCCGAGATCGCGACGCTTTCGGATGCAGAGCTCGACGAGTTCGAGACGATCATGGCCGAAGAGGACAATGATCTTGTTCGCTGGATTATGGGAACATGGCCCGTCCCGGAACGTTTCCAGACGCCGATGTTTGCCCGCCTTGCTGCCTATACTCCCGATTTCGACAAGCCCCTCAGGACGCCGGAATGATCCCTGGTTTCGATGCGAAGAAGCTTGCGGCCATTGCCGAGCCGCTGACAATCGGCAATGTGCCTGTCGGCCTCGAGCCGTTGCTGCTGGCCGAGCTCGCCCGTGCAGGCGAGCCGGTCGCCTATGTCATATCAGACGGCCATCGCATGGCCGATCTCGAGCAGATGCTGGGCTTCGTCGCCCCCGATATCCCGGTTCTGACCCTGCCGGCCTGGGACTGTCTGCCCTATGACCGCGTTTCCCCCAGCGCCGATACTTCGGCCCGCCGGCTTGCCGCACTCGGCGGCCTCATCGCCCATCGGAAGAAGCCGCATGCGGCGATCGTGCTCGTCACCGCCAATGCCATGCTGCAGAAGGTGGCGCCGCAGGATGTCATCGAAAGCCTGAGCTTTTCGGCCCGTCCTGGCAACCAGCTGCGCATGGACGATCTCGCCGGGCGCCTGGAGCGCAACGGCTTCGACCGCGTCGCAACCGTTCGCGAGGTCGGCGAATATGCCGTGCGCGGCGGCATTCTCGATGTCTTCGTGCCGGGTTCGGAAGAGCCGGTCCGCCTCGACTTCTTTGGCGATACGCTGGAATCGATCCGCAGCTTCGATCCGGCCAGCCAGCGCACCACCGGCCAGGTGCGCTCCCTCGATCTCAATCCGATGAGCGAGGTGACGCTGACGCCGGATACGATCAGCCGCTTCCGCAAGAATTACCTCTCGGCCTTCGGCGCGACGACGCGTGATGACGCGCTCTATCTCGCCGTCTCCGAAGGCCGCCGTTATCCGGGCATGGAGCACTGGCTGCCGCTCTTTTACGAGAAGCTCGATACCGTCTTCGATTATCTCAGCGGCTTCCGTATTGTCACCGACAACACGGTGCGTGAGGCAGCCGAGGAGCGCTCCAAGCTGGTTTTCGATTATTATGACGCCCGCCTGAATTCCGGTCAGCCGGCCAAGGGCCAGATGGCGCAGGGCACGCCTTATAAGCCGGTGACGCCGGGCCAGCTCTATCTCGACAGCAAGCTTTTCGCCAAAACCCTCGACGCCCTCGGCGCGATCCGCATCAGCCCCTTCAACGAAATCGAAGGTGAGGCGCGCCGCGTCGTCAATATCGACGCTCGCCAGGGCCAGCGCTGGGCCCGCTCGAATGCCGAAGGCGGCGGTGATGCCGAGCGCATCAACATTTTCGACGTCGTCGTCAAACATATCGCCGACCGCCGCGCTGCCGGCGCGAAAGTGCTGGTCACCGCCTGGACCGAAGGTTCGCTGGAGCGCCTGCTGCAGGTGCTGAACGAACACGGCCTGGAAAAGGTCAAGCCGATCGAGGCGCTGAAGGATCTCGGTTCGCTAGCGCAAGGCGAGGCCGCCGCCGCAGTGCTCAATCTCGAATCCGGATTCGAGGCGGGCGATCTCGTCGTTATCGGCGAGCAGGATATCCTCGGCGACCGCATGGTGCGCCGCTCCAAGCGCCGCAAGCGCGCCGCCGATTTCATCGCCGAGGTCGCCGGCCTCGACGAGGGCTCGATCGTCGTCCACGCCGAACACGGCATCGGCCGCTTCATCGGGCTGAAGACCATCGAGGCCGCGGGCGCGCCGCATGCCTGCCTCGAACTGCAATATGCCGATGAGGCGAAACTCTTCCTGCCGGTCGAAAACATCGATCTTCTCTCCCGCTACGGCGGCGAGGGTACCGAGGCGCAGCTCGACAAGCTCGGCGGCGGCGCCTGGCAGATGCGCAAGGCCAAGCTGAAGAAGCGCTTGCTCGACATGGCGGATGCGTTGATCCGCATCGCCGCCGAGCGGCTGACGCGCCACGCGCCGATGCTGACGACGCCGGACGGCCTATACGACGAATTTGCCGCCCGCTTCCCCTATGATGAGACCGAGGACCAGGACAACGCCATCGACGCGGTGCGCTCCGATCTCGGCGCCGGCCGGCCGATGGATCGTCTCGTATGCGGCGATGTCGGCTTCGGCAAGACGGAAGTGGCGTTGCGCGCCGCCTTCGTCGCCGCGATGAATGGCGTCCAGGTTGCCATCGTCGTGCCGACGACACTGCTTTCCCGCCAGCATTTCAAGACCTTTTCCGAGCGATTCCGCGGCCTGCCGGTGCGCATCCAGCAGGCCTCACGCCTGGTTGGGGCCAAGGAGCTGGCGCTGACCAAGAAGGAAGTCGCCGAAGGCAAGACTGATATTGTGGTCGGCACGCATGCGCTGCTCGGCGCCGGCATCAACTTTGCCAATCTCGGCCTGCTCGTCATCGATGAGGAGCAGCATTTCGGCGTCAAGCACAAGGAGCGGCTGAAGGAGCTCAAGAGCGACGTGCACGTGCTGACGCTGTCGGCGACGCCGATCCCGCGCACGCTGCAGCTGGCCATGACCGGGGTGCGCGAATTGTCGCTGATCACCACACCGCCGGTCGACCGCATGGCGGTGCGCACCTTCATCTCGCCCTTCGACAGCCTGGTCATCCGCGAGACGCTGATGCGCGAGCACTATCGCGGCGGTCAGAGCTTCTATGTCTGCCCCAGGCTTGCCGATCTTACCGATGTGCATGCCTTCCTGCAGTCCGACGTGCCGGAGCTGAAGGTCGCCGTCGCCCACGGCCAGATGCCGGCCGGCGAACTCGAAGACATCATGAACGCCTTCTATGATGGCCGTTACGACGTGCTGCTGTCGACCACCATCGTAGAATCCGGCCTCGATGTGCCGACAGCCAACACGCTGATCGTCCACCGCGCCGATATGTTCGGCCTCGCTCAGCTCTATCAGCTGCGCGGCCGCGTCGGCCGCTCGAAGGTGCGCGCTTTCGCGCTCTTCACCCTGCCTGTGAATAAGGTGCTGACGGCAACCGCCGACCGCCGGCTGAAGGTGCTGCAGTCGCTGGATACACTCGGCGCCGGCTTCCAGCTGGCCAGCCACGACCTCGATATCCGCGGCGCCGGCAACCTGCTCGGCGAAGAGCAGTCCGGCCACATCAAGGAGGTCGGCTTCGAACTCTACCAGCAGATGCTCGAAGAGGCGGTCGCCGAGGTCAAGGGTGTCGACGAGATCCACGACACCGGCTGGTCGCCGCAAATCTCCGTCGGCACGACGGTGATGATCCCGGAGGGCTATGTGCCCGATCTGCATCTGCGCATGGCGCTTTACCGCCGTCTCGGCGAAATCACCGAACTCAAGGAAATCGATGGCTTCGGCGCCGAGATGATCGACCGTTTCGGGCCGATGCCGATCGAAGTCCAGCATCTCTTGAAGATCGTCTACATCAAGTCGCTCTGCCGCACCGCCAATGTCGAAAAGCTCGACGCCGGTCCAAAGGGCGTCGTCGTGCAGTTCCGCAACAAGGAATTCCCCAATCCGGCAAATCTCGTCGGCTACATCGGCAAGCAGGGCGCGATGGCGAAGATCCGCCCCGACCACAGCCTGTTCCTGACCCGCGACCTGCCGACCCCGGAAAAGCGCCTGCAGGGCGCTGCCGTGATCATGACGCAGCTGGCCGAGATGGCGAAATAAACAAAGGGAGACCGAGATGGCGACATACGGCACGACGATCGCCTGGCAGCGCAACGGCGAGACCTTCACCGACAATCGCTACAGCCGCGCCCACCGCTGGACCTTCGACGGCGGCATCGAGCTGCGCGCATCCTCGTCTGCCCACGTCGTTCCGCTGCCTTATTCCGCCGAGGACGCCGTCGATCCGGAGGAGGCGTTCGTCGCCTCGCTCTCCAGCTGCCATATGCTCTGGTTCCTGTCGATTGCCGCCAAACAGCGCTTCTGCGTCGACAGCTACACCGATGCCGCCGAGGGCCTCATGCAGAAGAATGCCGAAGGCCGTCTCGCCATGACTGTCGTGACGCTCCGCCCGCATGTCGTCTTCTCCGGCGATAAGCAGCCCTCGCTAAGCGAGTTCGAAGCCCTGCATCATCGCGCCCACGAGGAATGCTTCATCGCCAATTCGGTGAAGACCGAGGTGCGCTGCGTTCCGGTTCTGGGGTGAGCTGAGCCCGTCGTCGGGCTTGTTAGTTGAGCCCCGATCGCGCCTCGGCCTTGGCCTTGGCGATATCGCGCAGCGCATTCGCCAGCACATCCGGCGTCTGCGCCCCGCTGACAGCATATTGCTGGTCGAAGATGAAGAAGGGCACGCCGTTGACGCCCATCTCCTGCGCCGCCGTGATCTCGGCGACGATCAGATCGCGATCGGCATCGGAGGCAAGCAGCGAGGCGATGACCGAGCGGTCGAGGCCGGCCTTTTCGGCGATGTCGAGCAGCACCGCATGGTCGCCGACATTGCGGCCTTCCTCGAAATTCGCCTTGAACAGCGCGGCAACGGCCTTGTCCTGCTTCTCGCGGCCTTCGATCATCGCCCAGTGAATCAGCCGATGCGCATCGAGCGTGTTCGGGCCGATCTTGATCGCTTCGAAATCGAAGGCGATGCCGACCTCGCGGCCTAAATCGGTCAGCATCTTATGGGCTTGCGCCACGCGCTCCTCGCCGCCAAGCTTCTTAGCCAACGCCTTCTTCTGGTCGACGCCCTCCTTGGGATAGTCGGGATTGAGCCGGTACGGCCGCCAGTTGATGTCGACGCCGATTTCGTCCTGCACCTCGGCGATGGCGAGTTCCAGCCGCGCCTTGCCGAGATAGCACCAGGGGCAGACGACATCCGAGACGACGTCGATGGTGATACGCTCCATGATGATCTTCCTTATGTCTAGGCGTCTCCGAAGGGAGACATAAAGGCCGGGCGGTTCGGCTGCTTCTACTGCGCGCTCGTATCCCACCATACCGGCAGTTGATAGCCATTGAGCGGCACGCTGTCGGGGTGGCCGATGCGTTTGCTGTGGGCCACCCATTGCTGGTCGATATGATAGAGCGGCAGCACGTAATGGCCGGAAAGCAGCAGCCGATCGTAGGAGCGCACCGCCGCGGTGAAATCCTCAGCCGAGCGTGCCCTGAGCAGGTGGTCGATCAGCTTGTCGATATCGGGATCATTGGCGCCGGCAAAGCTGTCCGTACCCTCGCGCGTGCGCGCAGCCGACGACCAGCGGCCGAGCTGTTCGTTTCCGGGCGACAGCGACGATGTATAGGACTTCATGATCATGTCGTAGTCGAAACTGTTCGTCCGGCTCTGGTATTGCGAATCGTCGACGGTGCGGATCGAAGCGGCGATGCCGATTGTCTGCAGCGAACGCTGATAGGCAATGGCGAGTTTCTCCTGATCGGCATTCTGCGTCATGATCTCGAAGGCGAGCTGGCGGCCGGAGGCATCCAGCATCTTGCCGCCCTGGATCGTATAGCCGCCCTGTTTCAACAGTCCGACGGCCTGCTTCAGCACATCGCGGTCGCGGCCCGAGCCGTCGGTGACCGGCAGCTTGTAGGTGCCGTCGAGAATCGCGGGTGCGATTTTGTCCTTGATCGGCCCGAGCAGCGCAAGCTCGGCCGCATTGGCGGGAACGCCGAAACTGGACAGCTCGGAATTCTGCCAGAAGCTCTGGGTGCGCTTATAGGCGCCGGAATAAAGGTTCTTGTTTGCCCATTCGAAATCGAACACCAGCGACAGGCCCTCGCGCACCTTGGTGTCGGCAAAGATCGGTCGGCGCGTGTTGAAAACGAAGCCGAGCATGCCGCTCGGCAGTTTCGGTGTGAATACGTCCTTGACGACGGCGCCTGAGGTGACCGCAGGGAAATTATAGGCATTGGCCCAATGGCCGGGATTGCCGTCGGGATAGACGTCGACATCACCCTTCTTGAAGGCCTCGAACAGCGTCGTATCCTGCAGGAAATACTGGACGGTGATCTGATCGTAATTGTCGGTGCCGACCTTGGAGGGAATGTCCTTGCCCCAGTAATTGGGATCGCGCTCATAGGTGATGCTCTCACCGGGCTTTACGGTCTTCACCTTGTAGGGACCGGATCCCACAGGCGGCGTCAGCGACGAACGGTCGAAGGTTTCCGGATCGATCGCATGTTTCGGCAGGACCGGGAAAAGACCGAAAATCAGCGGCGTCTCGCGGTCAGCCTTGTCGTTGAAGGTGAAGCGCACGCTGTTTTCACCGACCTTTTCCATCTTGGCGACGACGTTGAGGCGGTTGGCGAAGGGCACCCGCCCCTTGTCGCGCATCAGCTCGAAGGTGAACATCACATCCTCGGGCGTCACCGGTTGGCCATCGGCCCATTTCGCCTTCGGATTGAGGTTGAACTGGATGAAGCTCCGGGCGTCGTCCCATTCCACCGTCTCGGCAAGAAGGCCGTAGAGCGTGAAGGGCTCATCCCTGGAGCGCTGCATCAGCGATTCGTAGACGAGATTGCCATATTCCGGATCCCACATGCCGCGCGCCGTCGTGCGCATGCTTTTCAGGATGAACGGGTTGAGGCTGTCGAAGGTGCCGACGACGCCGTAGGTGATCTTGCCGCCCTTCTTCACATCGGGATTGACGTAAGGGAAGTGTTTGTAATCAGCCGGCAAGGCCGGTTCGCCATGCATCGCGATGCCATGCAGCGGCTCCGCGGCAACAGCGCCGCACAGCAGCGAGAGGACGAGGGGGACGACGATCCGGAGCATTCGGCAATCCTTGCAACCACGAAAACGGGCATGATTCACCGCGGAGATTATCATGGGGTCGAGCGATTCCAACACGAAGCGGCGATTTCTTTGGCATCGCGACGAAATGCTCCTCAAATTGCCAAAGAAAAGCTGGATATCTTGAACGCTGCGATGTAACAGGTGAACCCGAAGTTTCGGGGTCATGCATTTGCCTTATTTTTTTAAGAGGTGGGTGCCGAACGACCCGATGGTTGGGGCGGCAAGTCGCTGCCCCGAACGGATATCAGGAGACGGAATTCGTTATGATGTTCAAGTCTGAAAAGAAAATGCGGGCAGCGCTGTCCGTTCTGGCAGTGATGTTCGGCGCCGCTTCGGCTCCGGTCTCCTCCTTCGCACAGGATGCGGCGGCACAGGCTCCGGCCGATGCCCCGGCGCAGGCCACTGGAGCGCCAAAGCTTGGCTGGTACAAGACCTGCAGCAAGCAGGAAGACAACGACATCTGTGTTGTCCAGAACCTAATTCTCGCCAATGGCGGCCAGCTTGTCACGGCCGTCGGCCTGATCTCGGTCTCCGGCAAGATCAACCGCAAGCTGCTGCAGGTGTCGGTTCCCACGGCACGCCTGATCCCCCCGGGCGTCATCATGCAGATCGACGGCGGCAAGGGCCAGAAGCTCGACTACGCCGTCTGCCTGCCGGACAAGTGCACGGCCGAAGTCCCGCTGACCGACGCGATGATCGCCAGCCTCAAGAAGGGCAGCGACGTGATCTTCACCTCGATCAACTTCCGCCGCGCCCCGAACCCGATCAAGATTTCGCTCGAAGGCTTCACTGGCGCTTATGACGGCGAACCGGTTTCCGAATCCAAGCTCGCTGAAAGCCAGCGCAGCCTGCAGGACAGCATGCAGAAGAAGGCCGAAGAAGCCCGCAAGAAGCTGGAAGACGCCCAGAAGGCAGCCAAGGCGCAGTAATCCCTGCTGCCATATCGAATAGAACCCGGCTTCGCGCCGGGTTTTTTATTGATAAGCGGCTATCTCTGCTTTGCGCCGGCTGTCCGGTTCGCGGTGATGTCAGCCCCTCACCCTAACCCTCTCCCCGTAATCGGGGCGAGGGGACGTGCCCTGCTTGAGGCCAGCGAGGGACGGAGACGTTGCGGCATATCCCCTTCGCCCCGTTTACGGGGGTCCGAAGGACGGGTCGAGACCCGTGGCTCGACCCCGGTCGGTGGCGGCAGCCGGATGAAGGGCTTTCCGGCGAAAGGCAAAGAGAAATTGGCAGGTATTGTCAGTAGCTTAACCGGACAATGCGGATTTAGCGCCAAAAGAAAAGGCCTCGCTGGGAGAGGCGAGGCCTTGTTCCTTGATCGGCACCTTTGATTTAATGGGCGAAGCTCATCTTGGGTTTGAACTGCCCAGACGGGGCCTGATCGAAAATCTGGTAGATTTGTGGGTTGCGAAGCGGCGTGCCGCTTTCATCGTTCATCAGGTTCTGCTCGGAGACATAAGCGACATATTCGCTTTCGTCATTTTCGGCGAGCAGGTGATAGAAGGGCTGGTCTCTGCTCGGGCGCACCTCGGCCGGAATGGAATTCCACCACTCCTCCGTATTCGCGAACTCCGGATCAACGTCGAAGATGACGCCGCGAAACGGGAAAACCTTGTGCCGGACCACTTCGCCGATACTGAACTTTGCTACTCTTTCTTTCATGGTACGACTTCCTTTCATCACCAAATTTGGTGATTGGTGCCGCGCAAATCAAGATTTTTGCGCAAGCGCGTCACATGAACGTCATATCCTCCTGCTGGCGTCCATGACCCTGGGAGGGGAAAGCCCCGGCACACCGGGACTTTCCGTGTTCAGGCCGATCAGGCCGAATAGTACATGTCGTATTCGACAGGATGCGGCGTCATTTCGAAACGCATCACCTCTGCCATCTTCAGTTCGATGAAGGCATCGATCTGGTCGTCGTCGAACACGCCGCCGGCCGTCAGGAACTTGCGGTCCTTGTCGAGGCTTTCGAGGGCTTCGCGCAACGAGCCGCAGACGGTCGGGATCTTCTTCAATTCCTTCGGCGGCAGGTCGTAGAGATCCTTGTCCATGGCCTTGCCGGGATGGATCTTGTTCTTGATGCCGTCGAGGCCGGCCATCAGCATGGCGGCGAAGGCGAGATAGGGGTTGGCGGTCGGATCCGGGAAACGGACTTCGACACGCTTTGCCTTCGGATTGGTGCCGAACGGAATGCGGCAGGAGGCCGAGCGGTTGCGCGCGGAGTAAGCCAGCAGAACCGGTGCCTCATAGCCCGGGACGAGACGCTTGTAGGAGTTCGTCGACGGATTGGTGAAGGCGTTGATCGCCTTGGCATGTTTGATGATGCCGCCGATGTAGTAGAGGCAGCTCTCGGAGAGACCCGCATATTCGTCGCCGGCGAAGGTCGGCTTGCCGCCCTTCCAGATCGACTGGTGCACGTGCATGCCCGAGCCGTTGTCGCCGAAGATCGGCTTCGGCATGAAGGTCGCCGTCTTGCCATAGGCATTGGCCACCTGATGCACGACGTATTTGTAGATCTGCATCTTGTCGGCGTTGCGCACCAGCGTGTCGAACTTGATACCGAGTTCGTGCTGGGCAGCGGCCACTTCATGGTGATGTTTTTCGACGACGACACCCATCTCCGAGAGAACCGTCAGCATTTCCGAACGCATGTCCTGGGCGCTGTCAACCGGCGGAACCGGGAAATAGCCGCCCTTGACGCGCGGGCGATGGCCGAGGTTGCCGGTTTCGTAATCGGTGTCGTCATTAGACGGCAGTTCGGTCGAATCGAGCTTGAAGCCGGTATTGTAAGGATCGGCCTTGTACTTGACGTCGTCGAAGACGAAGAATTCGGCTTCCGGGCCGACGAAGATCGTGTCGCCGATGCCGGATGCCTTGAGATAGGCTTCGGCCTTCTTGGCCGTGCCGCGCGGATCGCGGTTATAAGCCTCGCCGGAAACCGGATCGAGAATATCGCAGACGATGACCATGGTCGACTGAGCGAAGAACGGGTCCATATGCACCGTCTCGGTGTCGGGCATCAGCACCATGTCGGACTCGTTGATGGCCTTCCAGCCGCCGATCGAGGAGCCGTCGAACATCACGCCGTCAGCGAACATGTCCTCGTCGACGCAGACCACGTCCATCGTCACATGCTGCAGCTTGCCCTTTGGGTCGGTGAAGCGCAGATCGACGAACTTTACGTCGTTCTCCTTGATCTGCTTCAGAATTTCGCTTGCGGTCGCCATTAAATACCTTCCTCCGATTTACGATGACAATACATGGCTGCGCTGACCGTATCGAACTTTGCGCGCTTGGCAAAGTGGGTCAGATGGCGTCGATGCCGGTCTCGCCGGTGCGGATACGGATAACTTCTTCGACGTTGGAGACGAAGATTTTTCCGTCGCCGATACGGCCGGTCTGCGCCGCTTTGCGGATCGCGTCGATGACGGCTTCCGCGTTTTCGTCGGCCAGGACGACTTCGACTTTGACCTTCGGCAGGAAGTCGACGACGTATTCGGCTCCGCGGTAAAGTTCCGTGTGACCCTTCTGACGGCCGAAACCCTTGGCCTCAGTGACCGTGATACCCTGCAGGCCGACTTCCTGAAGAGCTTCCTTCACTTCGTCCAGCTTGAAAGGCTTAATGATCGCTTCGATCTTTTTCATGAGAAAATGTCTCTCCGCTTCTCCCGTTATGGCAGGAATTTTCCCGCTCGCCGGATATGATGCAGATATCGTGCCAGTTTGAAATCCGTCTTCTTAAAAAAATCCACGGATTTTGCCGAAACCGCCGCATTTGCGGAGATTCTGATGTCGATTTGGTGACAAAACAGTCGCGAAACTCTGCCCTTCGATCAAAAACATATCGAAAATCTGAAAAAACCCATGTTTAAGGAGTCGCGCAACCACGTCTGCGCAAGATGAAAATATAGGCAAATGCACAAAAGTGGTTCTTTTCTTTCTGATTTCAGGCGGTTGTTTTTTAGGCGTTTTTCGATTGAATAGGCCGATGAGCCACCAACTGTCCGACCTCCTTCTCACGCCTGCCGAGATGGCCGCCGTCGATACCGCTGCTGCCGCATCCGGTATCGATTCTTTTGGCCTGATGGAAAGGGCCGGTGCGGCGGCTGCGGCTGCGGCCCTGCGCCTTCATCCCGGAGCCTTGCGCTTCGTCGTGCTCTGCGGGCCGGGCAACAATGGCGGCGACGCCTATGTCGCCGCACGACATCTGCAGGAGGGCGGGGCTCGCGTGGCGCTCTTCCACCTTGGCGATCCCTCCAGGCTGAAGGGCGATGCGGCCCGTGCGAAAGCCGGATGCGCGCTGCGGGGCGAACCGCTCCAGCTCTATAGTCCCGAAAGCGGCGACGTCGTCATTGACGGCCTGTTCGGTGCGGGGCTCGCCCGCAATGTGCCAGCCGATGTCCGCACGGTGATCGAGCGGGTGGCCGAGGCCGGTCTTCCCGTGCTGGCCATCGATCTGCCCTCCGGCCTGGACGGCCGCACCGGCCGGGTGCTGGGCGCTGCCTTCCGGGCCAGCAACACCATCACCTTCATGACCCGCAAGCCCGGCCATCTGCTGATGCCGGGCAGGGAGCTGTGCGGTGAGTTGGAGGTCTTCGATATCGGCATTCCCGCCCGCATCATCAGGGCGGAGGCGAGCGGCGTCATCGCCGAGAACAGGCCGGGCGCCTGGAAGGGTGCGCTGCCGGCCGAACAGCTGGAAACCCACAAATACAAGCGCGGTCATCTGGTCGTCTTCTCAGGCGAGGCCGACAAGACGGGTGCTGCGCGCATGTCGGCGATCTCGGGCCTGAAGGCGGGCGCCGGCCTGGTGACGATCGCAACGCTCGGCGCGGCAATGGCTGCCAATGCCGCGCATCTCACCGCCGTCATGCTGCATGCGATCAACGACCTGGCCGACCTCGAAGACTGGCTCACCGACAAGCGGCTGCAAACCTTCGTTCTCGGCCCCGGTTTCGGCATCGGCGCCAGGGCGCGCGCCTTCGTCTCGGCCCTTGCCGAACGCCGGCTGGTGCTCGATGCCGACGGCATCTCCTCGTTCAAGGACGATCCGCAACAGCTTTTCGATCTTTTCGGCGGTGAGCCGCGCCTGGTGCTGACGCCGCATGAGGGCGAATTTTCGCGGCTCTTTCCCGATATCGGCAGCGACGATGCGCTGGGGAAGGTGGACACGGCCCTGGCCGCAGCCCGACGCGCCAACGCCGCGATCGTCTATAAAGGCGCCGATACCGTCATCGCCGCGCCGGACGGCCGCGCGCTGATCAATACCAACGCGCCTGCCTGGCTTGCCACCGCAGGTTCCGGCGACGTTCTCGCCGGCATCATCGGCGGACTGCTCGCCCAAGGCCTGCCGGCTTTCGAGGCCGCGGCCGCCGGCGTCTGGCTGCATGGAGAGGCCGCCCACCGTGCCGGCAAGGGGCTGACGGCGGAAGACCTCGCCACTCACGTCTTGCCGCTTTAGTCCGGTCGGTGCATAGCCGCTCCGAGGCTCGGGGCGCTGACTTACTCCGCCAGCAGCTTCTGCAGGGCTATCGCCCCATGCGGCGCATTGACCTTGCCCTCATGGATCATGAAGGCGAAAACGTCGCGCGGCTCGGCCTTGACCTTGCGATCCCCGTCGATCAACGGCAGATCGTCGGGAACCTTGCCTTCGGCCCAGGTCTCGAGCCGGCCCGCCCAGGCCTTCAGGTCCTTGTCGGGGTAGCAGCTCGCAATGTCGTCCGATCCCTTCTGCAGCCTGGCATAGACGAAATCGGCCGTCACGTCGGCGATCATCGGATATTCGAAATGTTCGGCGCAAACAGGCGCCACGCCGTATTTGGCAAGCAGCGCCACGAATTCCGGGACCTTGAAGGAATCGTGGCGGACCTCGACCACGTGGCGGAGCGCCAGCCCGTCCTGCTTGTCCGGCAGCAGCTTCAGGAAGGCCTCGAAATCGTCCGGATCGAACTTCTTTGTCGGCGCGAACTGCCAGAGTAGCGGTCCGAGATGATCGCCGAGCTCGCTGATTCCCGATGACAGGAACCGCTCCATCGATTCACCGGCTTCGGCAAGCACCCGCCGATTGGTGACGAACCGCGTCGCCTTCAGCGAAAAGATGAAGCCGTCGGGCACATCGGCTGCCCATTTCGCGAAGACCGCCGGCTTCTGGGTGCTGTAATAGGTGCCGTTGACCTCGATGACCTTCAACTGGCGGCTGGCAAAGTTCAGCTCGTCCTTCTGTTTCAGGTCATCGGGAAAGAAATGCCCGCGCCAGGGCTCGAAGGTCCAGCCGCCGATGCCAGTGCGGATAGTGCCGGATTTCGTCATGTTGTCCTCCCCATTCGCAGCCGCTCAGGCTGCGTTGATCTGTTTCGTCATGTCGACGAGGGTCCATCCTGGCCGATAAGGGTTCGGCCGGCGACCCGTTTCCTGAAACCCGAAGGCGCTGTAAAGCGCGATATTCCGTTCCATAAGGGCATTGGTGTAGAGCCGGATCTCACGCTGCGCCCATTCGTGCGCCTTGCCCTCCAGCCAATGGAGCATCGCCAACCCATGCCCGCCACCCTGAAAGGCCGGCGAGACTGCGATGCTGTATAGCAAGAGGTGATCTGAATGCTGCTCGACGACCATCAGGCCGGCCGTTTCGTCGGCGACCTCGCGCAGCCAGACCTCGCCGCGCGCGATCCGTGGCGTATAGTCTTCCGCCACCGGGATCGGCGGAGCGCCGAACAGCTCGGTATAGGGCTGATAGGCGGCTGCCGTCAGCGTCGCGACCCTTTCCAGATCATCGGGCGACGCCGGCTTCATCGTCATTCCGCCGCAACCGCCTTCTTCGCCGGCCGCCGCTCCAGCAATTCCTTGAGGAACTGTCCGGTATAGGAGCGCTTCTCCTTGACGATCGCCTCCGGCGTGCCGAAAGCCACGATCTCGCCGCCGCCATCGCCGCCTTCGGGGCCGAAATCGAGCACCCAGTCGGCCGTCTTGATGACTTCGAGATTGTGCTCGATCACCACCACGGAATTGCCCTGGTTCACCAGTTCGTGCAGCATTTCGAGCAGCTTGGCGACGTCGTGAAAATGCAGGCCGGTCGTCGGTTCGTCGAGAATATAGAGCGTGCGTCCCGTCGAGCGTTTCGACAGCTCCTTGGCGAGCTTGACGCGCTGCGCCTCGCCGCCGGAAAGCGTGTTCGCCTGCTGGCCGACCTTGATGTAACCAAGGCCGACATCCTTCAGCGCCTGCAGCTTGTCGCGCACGGCGGGTACTGCCGCGAAGAAATCGACGCCTTCCTCCACCGTCATATCGAGCACGTCGGCGATCGACTTCTGCTTGAAAGTAACGTCGAGCGTCTCTCTATTATAGCGCTTGCCGTGGCAGACGTCGCAGGTGACGTAGACATCAGGCAGGAAGTGCATTTCGATCTTGATGACGCCGTCGCCCTGGCAGGCCTCGCAGCGCCCGCCCTTGACGTTGAAGGAGAAGCGGCCCGGCTGGTAGCCGCGCGCCTTTGCTTCCGGCAGGCCGGCGAACCAGTCGCGGATCGGTGTGAAGGCGCCGGTATAGGTCGCCGGATTCGAGCGCGGCGTACGGCCGATCGGCGACTGGTCGATATCGATCACCTTGTCGATATGCTCGAAGCCGTCGATGCGGTCATGGTCGGCAGGGTTTTCGCGTGCGCCCATGACCCGCCTTGCGGCCGATTTATACAGCGTCTCGATCAGGAAGGTGGATTTGCCGCCGCCGGAAACGCCGGTCACCGCCGTGAACACGCCGAGCGGGATTGCCGCCGTGACGTTCTTCAGATTGTTGCCGCGCGCCCCGACCACTTTGATCTCGCGGCCCTTTTTCTGCTTGCGGCGCTCGTGGGGAACGGGAACGCCGAGTTCGCCGGACAGATATTTTCCGGTCAGCGACTTCGGATTGTCCATAATATCCTGCGGCGTGCCGTGGGCGATGACCTGGCCGCCGTGAATGCCGGCGGCCGGGCCGATATCGACCACGTCGTCGGCTGTCATGATCGCATCTTCGTCATGTTCGACGACGATGACGGTGTTGCCGATGTCGCGCAGGTGCTTCAGCGTGTCGAGCAGCCGGGCATTGTCGCGCTGATGCAGGCCGATCGACGGCTCGTCGAGCACGTAGAGCACACCCGTCAGCCCCGAACCGATCTGCGAGGCCAGCCGGATACGCTGGCTTTCGCCGCCCGACAGCGTGCCGGAGTTGCGCGACAGGCTCAGATATTCCAGGCCGACATCGTTGAGGAAGCGCAGCCGGTCGCGGATTTCCTTGAGGATGCGCACGGCGATTTCGTTCTGCTTGGCGTTGAAGCTTGCCGGCAGCGTCTCGAACCAGTCGCGGGCGACGCGGATCGACATGCCGGTGACCTCACCGATATGCAGCGTGTTGATCTTCACCGCCAGCGCTTCCGGTTTCAGGCGAAAGCCGTTGCAGGACGGGCAGGGGGCCGCCGACATGAAGCGCTCGATGTCCTCGCGCGCCCAGGCGGAATCGGTCTCCTTCCAGCGGCGCTCGAGATTGGTGATGATGCCTTCGAAATTCTTCTGCGTCGTATATGAGCGGGCGCCGTCGGCATAATGGAATTCGATCTTGTCGTCGGTGCCGTTGAGGATGACGTCCTTTGCCTCGTCGGAAAGATCGTTCCAGCGAGTGCCTAGCTTGAACCCGTAATGTTTGCCGAGCGCCTCGAGCGTCTGGTTGTAATAGGGCGAGGTCGACTTGGCCCAGGGGGCGATTGCGCCGTCGCGTAGTGTCCGCTCGGGCTCGGGCACGATCAGGTCAGGGTCGATCTTCTGCTGGGCGCCGAGGCCGTCGCAGGTCGGGCAGGCGCCGAAGGGATTGTTGAAGGAGAACAGCCTGGGTTCGATCTCGGGAATGGTGAAGCCGGAAACCGGGCAGGCGAATTTCTCCGAAAACAGCACGCGCTCATGCGTCTCGTTCAGCGACTTGTTGGCCGAGCCGCCGGCCGAAGTCTCTTCCGGCGGCAGCGGCTTGTCGGCAAATTCGGCAACCGCCAGCCCGTCGGCGAGCTTCAGGCAGGTCTCCAGGCTGTCGGCCAGGCGGGCCGAGACATCCGAGCGCACGACGATGCGGTCGACCACCACGTCGATGTCGTGCTTGTATTTCTTGTCGAGTACCGGCGCTTCAGCGATCTCGTAGAACTGCCCGTCGACCTTGACGCGCTGGAAGCCCTTCTTCATCAGTTCCGCCAGTTCCTTCTTGTACTCGCCCTTGCGCCCGCGCACGAGCGGCGCGAGAATATAAAGACGGGTGCCCTCGCCGAAATCGAGGATACGGTCGACCATCTGGCTGACCGTCTGGCTCTGGATCGGCAGGCCGGTCGCCGGCGAATAAGGAACGCCGACGCGGGCAAAGAGCAGGCGCATATAGTCGTAGATCTCGGTGACGGTGCCGACCGTCGAGCGCGGGTTGCGCGAGGTGGTCTTCTGCTCGATCGAGATCGCCGGCGACAGCCCGTCGATCTGGTCGACGTCGGGCTTCTGCATCATCTCGAGGAACTGCCGGGCATAGGCCGACAGGCTCTCGACATAACGGCGCTGGCCCTCGGCATAGATCGTGTCGAAGGCCAGGGAGGACTTGCCGGAGCCCGAAAGCCCGGTCATGACGATCAGCTTGTTGCGCGGCAGATCGAGATCGATGCCCTTGAGATTGTGCTCGCGCGCGCCGCGGATGGAGATCGTCTTCAGTTCGCTCATCGTCTCAGCTTGGTCCTTTGGGATAACAGCCCTTATTTAGTGATGCCGACCGGCGAGTCGAGGCTGAATGTCCGCAACACTGAAGGTTTTCGATTCTGTTGACAGGATCATACGGATAAACTAGAACAAATAAAGAACAAAATTCCTGATGGATGCATGCGGCTTTCTGATGGATAAACATGTGGATTAAATGCCGCCCATGCGCATCGGCGGTCCGTGATGGTTTAAGGTGCGCCGATCGATTAAACGCCGCCGGGCAGGGCGGCAGGCAGGGTGAGAAGCATGGCTGGTAGCGTAAACAAGGTAATTCTGATTGGAAACGTCGGTGCGGACCCGGAAATCCGCCGCACGCAGGATGGCCGGCCGATCGCCAATCTCCGTATCGCGACCTCGGAGACCTGGCGCGACCGCAATTCCGGCGAGCGCCGTGAAAAGACCGAATGGCACACCGTCGTCGTCTTCAACGAGGGCCTCTGCAAGGTTGTCGAGCAATATGTGAAGAAGGGCGCCAAGCTCTATATCGAAGGCCAGCTGCAGACCCGCAAATGGCAGGACCAGCAGGGACAGGACCGCTACTCGACGGAAGTGGTGCTGCAGGGCTTCGGTTCGACCCTGACCATGCTCGACGGCCGCGGTGAAGGCGGCGGTGCAAGCTCCGGCGGCGGCCGAGGCAGCAACAACAATGATTATGGCGATGACTACGGCGCCCCGGCTCCCTCATCATCGCCAAGCCGCGGCGGTGGCGGCGGCAACTTCTCGCGCGATCTCGACGACGACATCCCGTTCTGATCCGCCGCTTTTCCCAGCTCTATAGACTATCCGAGAGCATGATGCCTTTGATGGCGTCGTGCTCTTTTTCTTTGGTTTTGCACCGATCAGTGCGGCGTCGCGCTGATCAGATTGAGCGCCGCTTTTGCGCCGTCGACGACGAATTGCACCGCAAGGGCGGCGAGGATGACGCCGAGGAGCCGCGTCAGGATCGCCCGGCCGGTGACGCCGAGGAAGCGGTCGAGCCTATCGGCGATCAGCAGCATGAGAAAGGTCAGCAACAGATTGGCGGCGATGACGGCGATGAACTGGGCCTTTTCGACGGATGTCGGCAGTGTGCCGGCAAGCAGGATTGTCGCCGAGATTGCGCCCGGGCCGGCGATCAGCGGCAAGGCGAGGGGAAAGACGGCGATATTCTCGATATGATCCTTGGTGACAGCCGCCTCGGTGGCCTTCTCCTTGCGCTCCTGGCGCCGTTCGAAGACCATCTCGAAGGCGATCCAAAAGAGCAGCAATCCGCCGGCGATGCGGAAGGCGCCGATCGAGATCCCGAGCACGCCGAGCACGCTCGCGCCGAATAGCGCGAAGACGGCAAGGATGATGAAGGCGATGGTCGAACCGCGCAGCGCCACCTGCGTGCGCTGGGCGCGGCTCATGCCGGTCGTCAGCCCCAGGAAGATCGGTGCGAGCCCCGGCGGATCGATGGTGACGATGAGCGTCGTGAAGGCGTTGATCAATTGGTCGGCGCTTGCCATCGTCCCTCGAAAACCCCATATAGTCACGTGGTTTTTATGCCTGGTTTTGGTGATTGTGAAGCGGCGATTCCGATTTGGCAAATGTCCCGCGGCGGCCGGCGGCGGATTTGTCCGCTGCGACCGCGCGACTTGCATGTTTTACCCTCTTTAAGCCGCAAAAGCCTGTTCAAAACGCCCCGTGAAATTGGCGCGGCAACAGGCTTTCCGCTATAAATCTTCAAGTGATTCTAGAAGAGATCGTGATCTGTTTTGACTGAGCAAACACCCCCCGGCGGCGGGAAGCTCCCGCCAGGCATCGAGCCCATCTCCATCATGGAGGAAATGCAGCGGTCGTATCTCGATTACGCCATGAGCGTCATCGTCAGCCGCGCGCTGCCCGACGTGCGCGACGGCCTGAAGCCCGTGCACCGGCGCATCCTCTACGGCATGTCCGAGCTCGGCATCGACTGGAACAAGAAATACGTCAAATGCGCCCGCGTCACCGGTGACGTGATGGGTAAATACCATCCGCATGGCAATTCGGCGATCTATGATGCGCTGGCCCGCATGGCCCAGCCCTGGTCGCTGCGTCTGCCGCTGATCGACGGCCAGGGCAATTTCGGCTCGGTCGACGGTGATCCGCCGGCGGCCGAACGTTACACCGAATGCCGCCTCGAAAAGGCTGCCCATTCACTGCTCGACGATCTCGACAAGGAAACCGTCGATTTCCGCGACAACTACGACGGCACGCTCTCCGAACCGGTCGTGGTGCCCGCCAAGTTCCCGAACCTGCTCGTCAACGGCGCCGGCGGCATCGCCGTCGGCATGGCGACCAATATTCCGCCGCATAACCTGTCGGAAGTCATCGACGGCTGCATCGCGCTGATCAACGATCCCGCCATCGAGCTGCCGGACCTGATGCAGATCATTCCCGGCCCCGACTTCCCGACGGGTGCGAAGATCCTCGGCCGTGCCGGCATTCGCTCGGCTTATGAGACGGGCCGCGGTTCGGTCATCATGCGCGGCGTCGCGGCCATCGAGCCGATGCGCGGCGACCGCGAGCAGATCATCATCACCGAGATCCCCTACCAGGTGAACAAGGCGACGATGATCGAGAAGATGGCCGAGCTGGTGCGCGACAAGCGCATCGAAGGCATCTCCGATCTGCGCGACGAATCCGACCGCCAGGGTTATCGTGTTGTCGTCGAATTGAAGCGCGACGCCAATGCCGAGGTCATCCTCAACCAGCTTTACCGCTATACGCCGCTGCAGACGTCCTTCGGCTGCAACATGGTGGCGCTGAACGGTGGCAAGCCGGAGCAGCTGACCCTGCTCGACATGCTGCGCGCCTTCGTCTCCTTCCGTGAGGAGGTCGTTAGCCGGAGAACGAAATTCCTGCTGCGCAAGGCGCGTGACCGCGCTCATGTGTTGGTCGGTCTCGCCATTGCCGTCGCCAATATCGATGAAGTCATCCGCGTCATCCGTCAGGCGCCCGATCCGCAGTCGGCACGCGAAGAACTGATGACCCGCCGCTGGCCGGCCGAAGATGTCGAAAGCCTGATCCGTCTGATCGACGATCCGCGCCATCGCATCAATGAGGACCTGACCTACAATCTCTCCGAAGAGCAGGCCCGCGCCATCCTTGAACTGCGCCTTGCCCGCCTGACGGCGCTTGGCCGCGACGAAATCGGCGACGAACTCAACAAGATCGGCGAGGAAATCAAGGATTACCTCGATATTCTCTCTTCGCGCGTCCGCATCCAGACCATCGTCAAAGACGAGCTCATCGCAGTGCGGGATGAATTCGGTACGCCGCGACGCACCGAGATCGTCGATGGCGGCCTCGAAATGGATGACGAGGATCTGATCGCCCGCGAGGACATGGTCGTCACCGTCTCGCATCTCGGCTATATCAAGCGTGTGCCGCTGACCACCTATCGCGCCCAGCGCCGCGGCGGCAAGGGTCGCTCCGGCATGACTACCCGCGACGAGGATTTCGTTAGCCGGCTATTTGTTGTCAATACGCATACGCCGGTCCTGTTCTTCTCCTCGCGCGGCATCGTCTATAAGGAAAAGGTCTGGCGCCTGCCGATCGGAACGCCGACCTCGCGCGGCAAAGCGCTGATCAACATGCTGCCGCTCGCCCCCGGCGAGCGCATCACCACCATCCTGCCCTTGCCCGAGGACGAGGAGAGCTGGGATAATCTCGACGTGATGTTCTCGACGACGCGGGGCACCGTTCGCCGCAACAAGCTGTCGGATTTCGTCCAAGTCAACCGCAACGGCAAGATCGCCATGAAGCTCGAGGAGGAGGGCGATGAAATCCTCTCCGTGGAGACTTGCACGGAAAATGACGACGTGCTGCTGACGACGGCGCTCGGGCAGTGCATCCGTTTCTCCGTCGACGATGTCCGCGTCTTTGCCGGCCGCAACTCGATCGGTGTGCGCGGCATCAGCCTTGCCGGCGGCGACCGCATCATCTCAATGACCATCGTCCGCCATGTCGACGCCGAGCCGTGGGAACGCGCCGCCTATCTGAAGCGCGCCGCCAACGACCGCCGCCTGACGACGGGCGAGGCCGAGGAGATCGCGCTGGTCGGCGAGGAGGTCACCGAAGAGGGACAGCTCTCCGACGAGCGTTACGAGGAGCTGAAGCAGCTCGAGCAGTTCGTGCTCACCGTCTCTGAAAAGGGCTTCGGAAAGCGTTCGTCCTCCTATGACTTCCGCATCTCCGGCCGCGGCGGCAAGGGCATCCGCGCCACCGACACGTCGAAGACAGGCGAGATCGGCGAACTGGTCGCGGCCTTCCCCGTCGATGACGGCGACCAGATCATGCTGGTTTCCGATGGCGGCCAGCTGATCCGCGTGCCGGTCGGCGGCATCCGCATCGCCAGCCGCGCCACCAAGGGCGTCACGATCTTCTCGACGGCCAAGGACGAGAAGGTCGTCTCGGTCGAGCGCATCAGTGAGCCTGAGGAGGAGGAGACGGAGGAGGTTGTCGAGGTCGCCGAAGGCGGCGCCGCTGCGACCGACGAAGGTGCAGCCGGTGAGGCGCCGATTGCCGATGGTGATCGGGCCGGGCCGGCCGAGGAATGATCATATGAACGGGGCGGCGTCGGGCCGCCCTTTTCTTTTCAAGCAAAAGCATGTCGCGTAAAAGTGTGCAGCGGTTTTGCGATAACGACCCGCGTAGATACAAAGACCCAAAGCGCAAGGAGCAATCTGAAAGATCGCGACGCGCTTTAAGGGATGGTTCAAGATCAGTCCCAAAGAAAAAGCCGGAGGCTGGGTGCATCCGGCTTTGAAAGGCCTTGGGCAGCGGAAGGGTGCCGCTCAAGGTGGGGAATTGCTTGGAAAAAGGAAGGTCAGAACGCTCTATGTTTTTCGTTCAGCGCCTTTACCTCTTCACCTTCGCGCCGGAGCGCTGATATCGTCGAGGCTACAGACACTATGAACATGATGCTGATAAGGGCGGTGAGCACTGTCAAGATCGTGAACATAGGCATTCCTTTCCTGGGGAGTTGCGTTCTCGCCCCTCAGTACTGGCCCAGTACGGCCGTCCGGGCCGAAGCATAGGGACCATAAACCTTGGACGCATCAATCTTCTGATCATAGAGAGCGACAGTTGCGGTCAGCATGCCCGTGACCATTACCATCCAGAGCACGTTAATCATCGTAATCTTGCCGGGCATCTTTAGTCCTTCCTGCCGCGATAATCGCATCTATGTGTCGGTTGAATGAACGCATCCGTTTTAAAATGGTTCCGCCGGATGTTGACGGGGTGTTTACCAATGCCGATCTGAAGCCTCCTTGAATGTGCCGTTCATCTGGCGTTCAGATTCGAACCTCGTTTTTTCGCGCAGCCGGCCTTGGGCGCGCACGATCGCCGCATGCTCTGCAAGCGCCGGCCGCACCCAGCTCACCTCGTAGCGGTCGGCGAAATAGCCATAGGCCATCTCGGCGGCGAGGGAGGAAACGACGGCAAGTGCAACGAGCACGATCAGCATGGACTTGGTCTTTCGGGGAGCGCCGGATGCCGGAATGGCATCGGCTGCGTTGATGATCCGAGTTAAGCAGATCCTGTCTGAAACCGCCTTGAACGAGCCATTCATCCGCCGTTCAACCGTCCGGGATGATTGGCCAAATCACTTGCGGCCAAATGACTTGCGGGAAGGCGGCATCCGTGACAAAAGGCGTCAAACCAACGGTCGGGCCAGATGACGACAGCTTTTTATCCCGGGTCCTTCGACCCGATCACCAATGGGCATGTGGATGTTCTGGTCCAGGCGCTGAACGTCGCCGAAAAGGTGATTGTTGCGATCGGCATTCATCCCGGCAAGGCGCCGCTCTTTTCCTTCGAGGAGAGAGCCGAGCTGATCCGCCTTTCCCTGGCTGAAGTGCTGCCCGGCAAGACCGGCGACATCGACGTCGTCGCCTTCGACAATCTGGTCGTCGATGCCGCCCGCAGCCATGGCGCCACGCTTTTGATCCGCGGTCTTCGCGACGGCACCGATCTTGATTACGAAATGCAGATGGCCGGCATGAACCGGACGATGGCGCCTGATATCCAAACCATCTTTTTGCCGGCGGGCACGGCCTCGCGGCCCATTACCGCCACATTGGTCCGCCAGATCGCCGCCATGGGCGGCGATGTCAGCGCCTTCGTGCCGGCCGCCGTCTTGCAAGCCCTCACATCCAAGCGCCCAGACTGACAAGTACGACGTCTAACAAGTACAAAGTCTGATAAGTACCAAGTCCAGCAAGCGCAAAGACCAGGCGGAACCCGCCGCAACGGAGCCCACATGAAACTCTTTTATCTCGCATTTGCCGGCGTGTTGTATCTCGCCTCCTTCGCGGGGGATGCCTTCGCCCAGTCGGCCGATCATTATCTCACCATCCAGTTGAAGAACGGTCCCGTCGTCATCCAGCTGATGCCTGAGGTTGCGCCGAAGCACGTCGCCCAGATTGAGGCGCTGGCCAAGAAGGGCGAATATGACAACGTCGCCTTCCACCGCGTCATCGACGGCTTCATGGCCCAGACCGGCGACGTCAAATACGGCAATATGGAAAAGGGTTTCGATCCGAGCCTCGCCGGCACCGGCTCCTCCGACATGCCGGATATTCCGGCCGAGTTCTCCAAGACCCCGTTTGTGCGCGGCACGGTCGGCATGGCCCGTTCGCAGGACCCGAATTCCGCCAATTCGCAGTTCTTCATCATGTTTGATGACGGATCCTTCCTCAACGGCCAGTATACCGTCGTCGGCAAGGTCGTTTCCGGGATGGAGAATGTCGACAAGATCAAGCGCGGCGAAGGCCAGAACGGCGAAGTCAAAAGTCCCGACCGGATGATCAAGGTCACCTTGGGTAAGAAGTAAGTTACGAGAGAAACAAGAGGAGAAGACAATGGCCGAGATCAAGGATCCCGAAAACACCATCATTCTGGAAACCACCAAGGGCAAGATTGTCATTCAGCTTTTGCCGCAGGTCGCCCCGGAGCATGTCGCCCGCATTAAGGAACTCGCCCGCGAAAAGGCCTATGACGGCGTCGTCTTCCACCGCGTCATCCAGGATTTCATGGCTCAAACGGGCGACGTCGAATTCGGCAAGAAGGGCTCGGAAACCTTCAATCCCGGCCGCGCCGGCATGGGCGGCTCCTCCAAGCCAGATCTAAAGGCCGAATTCTCTGCGACCACGCATACGCGCGGCACCTGCTCGATGGCCCGTTCACAGAACCCGAACTCGGCCAATTCGCAGTTCTTCATCTGCTTCACCGACGCGCCCTGGCTGAACAAGCAGTATTCCGTCTGGGGCCAGGTCATCGAAGGCATGGACAACGTCGATAAGATCAAGCGCGGCGAGCCGGTTTCCGATCCGGACTCGATCGTCTCGATGCGGGTTGCCGCCGACGTCTGATTGTGATTTCTGCTGAAACCCGCTCTTGCGCGTGCGCAACCGCGTGGGGGCGGGTTTCGCTTTGCCTGAAAGTGCCGTTATGCGCGTAGACCTTTTCGATTTCGATTTGCCGGATGAACGCATCGCCTTGCGGCCTGCCGAGCCGCGCGACAGCGCGCGCCTGCTCGTCGTCAATCCCCATGCGGAAAGCAGGCCCCATGCGGAAAGCGTGTTCTCCGATCATCGCGTCGGCGATCTGCCATCCTTCCTGCGGGCGGGCGATGCGCTGGTCTTCAACGATACCAAGGTCATTCCCGCCCAGCTGGAAGGCATTCGCCATCGCGACGGCGCCGGCGGCCAGCAGGTGTCGGCAACGCTGCATATGCGCGTCGGGCCGAGCCGCTGGAAGGCCTTTGCCAAGCCCGGCAAGCGCATCAAGGAGGGCGACCGCATCGCCTTCGGTCATTCAGCCGAAAGCTGCTTCCTCGGCTCGCTCGATGCCACCGTCGAGGAGAAGGGCGAGGCCGGCGAAGTGACGCTTGCCTTCGATCTTTCCGGCCCGGCGCTCGACGAGGCGATCGCCGCCGTCGGCCATATTCCGCTGCCGCCCTATATCGCCGCCAAGCGCCCCGAGGACGAGCGCGACCGCGCTGATTACCAGACGATCTATGCCCGCGAAGAGGGCGCCGTCGCTGCCCCCACCGCCGGCCTGCATTTCACGCCTGCGCTGTTCGAAGCGCTCGACAGAGCCGGCATCGAACGTCATTTCGTCACGCTGCATGTCGGCGCCGGCACCTTCCTGCCCGTGAAGGCTGACGATACCAACGATCACAAGATGCATCTTGAAAGCGGCACTGTCAGCGCTGAAATCGCCGCCCGGCTGAATGCCGTCAAGGCAAGGGGCGGGCGCATCGTCTGCGTCGGCACCACCTCGTTACGGCTGATCGAAAGTGCTGCAGAAGAAGGCGGCGAGATCCGCGGCTGGAGCGGCGCCACCGGCATTTTCATTACTCCCGGCTACCGCTTCAAGGCTGTGGACATGCTGATGACGAATTTCCACCTGCCGCGCTCGACGCTGTTCATGCTGGTCTCGGCCTTCGCTGGCTTCGAAACCATGCACGCGGCCTATAAACACGCCATTTCGACAGGCTACCGCTTCTACTCCTATGGAGACGCGAGCCTTCTTTTCCGGAAAGACAAATGACAGAGAACTTCCAGTTCACCTTGAAGAAGACCGATGCCGGCGCGCGCCTCGGCGAGATTTCCATGCCGCGCGGCACGATCCGCACGCCGGCCTTCATGCCTGTGGGTACCGTCGGCACGGTCAAGGCCATGTATCTCGACCAGGTGCGCGAAACCGGCGCCGACATCATCCTCGGCAATACCTATCACCTGATGCTGCGTCCCAGCGCCGAGCGTGTCGCCCGCCTCGGCGGCCTGCACAGGCTGATCCGCTGGGAGCACCCGATCCTGACGGATTCCGGCGGCTTCCAGGTCATGTCGCTCTCCGGCCTGCGCAAACTCGACGAGCAGGGCGTCACCTTCAAGTCGCATGTCGACGGCAGCCTGCACCATATGTCGCCGGAGCGTTCCATCGAAATCCAGGGGCTGCTCGGCTCCGATATTCAGATGCAGCTCGACGAATGCGTGGCGCTGCCGGCCGAGCCGAAGGAAATCGAGCGCGCCATGGAAATGTCTCTGCGCTGGGCCGAGCGCTGCCGGGTCGCCTTCGGGGAGCAGCCTGGAAAGGCGATGTTCGGCATCGTCCAGGGCGGCGACATTCCGGCGCTGCGCATCCGCTCGGCTGAGGCGTTGAGCCAGCTCGACCTCAAGGGTTATGCGATCGGCGGCCTTGCCGTCGGCGAGCCGCAGGACGTCATGCTGCAGATGCTGGACACAACGCTGCCCGTGCTCCCCGGGGAAAAGCCGCGTTACCTCATGGGCGTCGGCACGCCGGATGATATCCTGAAATCGGTCGCCCGCGGCATCGACATGTTCGACTGCGTCATGCCGACCCGTTCCGGCCGCCACGGCCTGGCCTTCACGCGCCGCGGCAAGGTCAATATCCGCAATGCCCGCCATGCCGAGGATATGCGCCCGCTCGACGATCAGTCGAACTGCCCGGCCTCGCGCGATTATTCACGCGCCTATCTGCACCATCTCGTCCGCTCCAACGAAGCGCTCGGCGGCATGTTGCTCTCCTGGCACAATCTCGCCTATTACCAGGAACTGATGCAGGGCATCCGCAAGGCAATCGCCGAAGGCCGCTTCGCCGATTTCATGGCGGAGACGATGGAGGAATGGGCGAGGGGCGATCTCGACCCGGTGTAAGGCTAGCTCGCTCCAGCGCGGCTCTCCGCGGGAAGCTCTGATGCTGGTCTTGGGGCAATCACGATTTTGAGTTTTTTGCGCACTGGCTCGTCGAAGTGGGTGGCGACGATGCCGGCCATGATGAAAATCGCTATCACGACGACCATACCGGCTGCAGGGGATGCCGGGAGGTCAAAGCCCTTTTGCCGCAGCAAATGCAGCAACTCGAAGATGGGCGCGTGCAGGATATAAATCGGATAGGAAACGATCCCCAGCCAACGAAATGCCAGTTCGACAAAGCCGGTCTGCCTCGTGCGCATTGCGACCCAGACAATGGCCGGGAAAATCACCAAGCATATGAAAAGATCAAAATAGGGAAAACCGTAAAATGTGCTGGCGGGTATATTCGTGATCACAATCAGGCAACCACAGAGGAAAATGCCGACGGTGTTGCCTCTATTGGCCGCATTCGGCGGCCGAAGCTCGTGAAACCTTTGAAGGCAGATCCCGAGCGAGAACGAGAACAAAACTCTCGAGAAGCCAAATCCGAAGTAGCCCGCCTGATGGCCAATGTCGAAATTGCCTCCAACGGCTCCGTACAAGGTGATACCCGCTGTCCCGAGGGCGATGGCGAGCAAGCTTCTGGATGAAAGTCGCACCAGAAGAATGGAAAACAGCACTCCAGCCCAGAGTTCGAAGAAGAGCGACCAACTCGGCCCGTTTAGCGGAAAGGCGCCGCCCGTGCCTGCATTTGGAATGAACAGAATCGCCCTCAGCAGAAGGCTGGCCAAGGTTAGGTAATCGAAGCCGAATTGAATTGAATAGCTGACAAGGCCAACAGGAAGAGAAAGCAGATAAACAGGATAAAGCCGAATGATCCGCTGCAGCAGAAATCTGGCAGGCGAAATCTGTCCCGTTGCCAGTTGCCTTTCGTATGAACTTGCAAGAACGACGCCGCTCAAGAGAAAGAAGAGATCAACGGCAAGGTAGCTGATATTGACAGGTATCGGACCAAGCGTGCCGCCGGTGTGTAGAAACATGACCATGATGGCCGCGAGTCCCCGCAACGCTTCAATAGCCGTGAAAAATCGCTTGCCAGTATTCAACCTGCCAATCCTCCGCTGGCGGATTTTTACTCCAGCACGATTTCAAAATAGTTAGTGCAACGGATCCAGGTGCTGGGCAGCGTTTCATCCAGCCAAGAATAGCGCGTTAGATCCCCTTGCTGTCGGCATCCGGCATGATCTGCACGCCGTTGATCCTGTAGCTGCCATCCGGCTGGCGGGTGATCTGGTAGATCGCCGTCCAGTCCTTGCCGTCGCGGCCTGAGATCAGCACCTCATGATAGATCAGCGCGCCGTTGTCGATCGAGCGGCTGCGGCCGAAAGCGTAGTTGCCGGGATGATAGACCGGCTCGTAGCTTTTCTTCACCATGGCGAAGAACAGGTTCTTGTCGGGATACATCGCCCTGATGCCGGGAGCGGCGAAGGAATATGCGGTTTCGGCGTCGTCCTTGAGGAACGCCGCGATCTGTTCTTCGATCATCGTCCGCGTCGTCTCGATCGGGTCTTCGGCGCGCGCCGAGACGGTGGAGAAGAGGGACGCGGCACACAGAATGACAACTGCGAAGAAGGCGCGCATGGTGGATCTCCAGCTGTATCGGAGAATGATCCCCGATAGAGCAGAAGTGTAGGCGATTTTTTACTTAAGAAAAGCGGACTTTACGACCAGCGGCGGAAGAGGGCGCTGGCATTGACGCCGCCGAAGCCGAAACCGTTGGTGATGGCATAGTCCATGGGCAGCGGCCGCGCCGTCTTGCCGACGATATCGATCCCATCGGCGGCGGCATCGGCCTGATCCAGGTTGCGGGTCGGCGGCGCGATCTGGTCGCGCAGCGCCAGGATGGTGAAGACCGCCTCCAGCCCGCCGGCAGCACCCAGCAGATGGCCGGTCGCCGATTTTGTCGCGCTGACGGCGATGCCGCCATTGCGGCCGAAGACCGTGGCGATCGCCGCGATCTCGCCTTTGTCGCCGACCGGTGTGGAGGTCGCATGTGCGTTGAGGTGCTTGACCTCCGATGCCGGGATATTCGCCTGCCGGAGGGCTGCCTCCATCGCCCGGCGCGCGCCGTCGCCGTCTTCGGGGCCTGACGTCATGTGATAAGCGTCTGCCGCCGTGCCGTAGCCGACGAGTTCGGCCAGCGGCGTCGCTCCGCGGGCAAGCGCATGCTCAAGTGTTTCGATGACCAGGATGCCGGCGCCTTCGCCCATGACGAAACCGTCGCGCGCCGTGTCGAAGGGCCGCGACGCCAGGTCCGGCGTCTCGTTGAAGCCGGTGGAAAGGGCGCGCGCTGCGGCAAAGCCGCCGAGGCTCACCTTGTCGAAGCACGCCTCGGCGCCGCCGCAGATCGCCACATCCGCTTCGCCGGAGCGGATAAGCCGCGCCGCATCGCCGATCGCCTGGACGCTGGCCGCACAAGCCGTCACCGGCGCGCCGAGCGGGCCCTTGAAGCCGTAACGAATGCTGACCTGACCGGCGGCGAGATTGACAAGGAAGGAGGGCACGGTGAAGGGCGACAGCCGCCGCACGCCGCGCGTTTCGCCGATCCGCACCGCTTCCGCGATCGCCGGAAAACCGCCGACCCCGGAGGCGATGATCGTCGCGGTGCGCTCGCGTTTCGCTTCGTCGACCGGCATCCAGCCGGCTTGCTTCACCGCTTCCTCCGTGGCCGCCATGGCGAACTGGATGAAGCGGTCCATCTTCTTCTGGTCCTTGGGCGTGATGTAACGGTCGGGATCGAAACCGGCCTCGGCATTCTCGGTGATATCAGGAACGATGCCGCCGACCTTGGCCGGCAGCTCTCCGACGACATCGTCCGAAAGCACTCTCAGCCCGGAGCCGCCGTCAAGAAGGCGCCTCCAGGCGAGCTCGACGCCGGTGCCGAGCGGCGAGACAAGTCCCATGCCGGTGACGACGATGCGATCCATGATATATTCCTCTCTATGCGTCGATGCCGAGATACCAGGCGCGCATGCGGGCGATCCGCTCGTGCACCGCGTCGTCGGCTGCCGGGCCTGCCAGCAGGCTGGTGTTTTCGGGAGTCACTTCTTCGCCGGTCCGTGCGTCGACCAGCACCGCCTCGCGCTCTTTGCCGGAGGCGGCGTCGCCGAGCAGAAAGGCAAGATCTTCCTCCGGAATGTGCCGGCTTCCCCAGGAAAACAGCGTCATCAGCACTGGAAAGAAATCGCGGCCCTTGTCCGTCAGCCGATATTCGTAGCGGGCAGGGCGCTGATGATAAAGCCGCCGTTCGAACAGCCCCTTATCAGTGAGGTGTTTCAACCGCCGCGTCAGGATGTTCGGCGCAACGCCGAGGCTCTTCTGGAAATCGTCAAAGCGCGACAGCCCCTGAAAGGCGTCGCGCAGGATGAGGATGCTCCACCAGTCGCCGACGCTGTCGAGCGCGCGCGCCGCCGGGCATTTGAATTGACTGAAGCTTGTCCGCTGCATAGGGATGTCACTACAGCAGTGACTATCATCATGCAAGTAACTAATGGAGGACAGCCGTCAGCGGGGATCGCGCTTCGTGCGCCGGCGAACTTCGAATTCGACGAGCAGCGATTTCAGTTCGACCTCACGAACGCGTCGTGCCGCTTCATCGGGGTTGACCCATTCCAAAATGCGCTGGCCTTGCTCCTTGAAGTCGTTGCTGATCTCGATGACTTCAACCTGAAACAAATCGACGATGCAGGGAGCTACGTCGCCATCGTCGAGGTCTTTCAGATAGGTGTAGCGACCGACCGGTTTCTTCCTCACCGTCCCGCGCACGCCTGCTTCCTCCCAGGCTTCGATCGCCGCCGCTTCAAACGGCTTCTTCCCTTTCATCGGCCACCCTTTCGGAATGACCCAGCGCGCACTCTCGCGCGATGTGATTACCAGGATTTCGATTCCCGGTCCGTCATCGATGTAGCGGAAGCAAATCGCGCCGTACTGTTGGCGGAATGCACCCGAAAACAGCTTGGCAGGAACGGCGGCGAGCTGCCGCAGCAATGGCTGAGACTTGTCTGGTCGAGGCTTGCTGCGTTTTCTCGGAGTCTTCATCGCGAGTGGGGGTTGTTGAATTTGCTTGTTCTTCATCTGCCTGCTCGTGTTCATGGCAGATTATGACAATCAGTTCTACGAGCAAACATCCGCCATTGTCAGCCGCGCGCTCGCCGCCGCCTAGCCTGCTCTACAATCCGGTCCTATGGCCGTCGCGCAGATTGTGAATCGCCAACAATTCGGGATATGCGGAAACATTGCTGGCAAGGACTGGATGCCCCTTGAACAAATCTTCCCCCTCGGTCGGAAAGGGCAGGCACTCGCCCCCTGCTTCTTTGACCAGGCAAAAGCCCGCCATGCAGTCCCAAGCCCGCATGTGAGGTTCGTAATAGCCGACAAGACGCCCTGCAGCCACATAGGCAAGCATGAGCGCTCCAGAGCCGTTCCGGATGAACGTGCCGCCGCTAGCAAGCAACGCCGTTATGATCGAGCCGACAACGTCTGGAGCGACGTGCGTATTGCAGCCGATGCCCGTCATGGCGTTCTGTATCGTGCGGGAGGGATCAAGCGACAGCATCCCGCCATTCAAGCTCGCTCCAAGGCCGGCGGCTGCGGCATAAAGCTCATTCGCACAGGGCGCTTGGATGACGCCGATGACCGGGACGCCTTGGTGGAGGACAGCGATCGAAACGCACCAGGTCGGCATGCCATTGACGAAGGGCGCGGTGCCGTCGATTGGATCAACAACCCAGGTGTAGCCGGAACTTCCCGCTTGATGGCCAAACTCCTCGCCGAGGAAACCGTCCTCGGGAATTGCTGCCGCAACCCGCTCGCGCAGAAAGGTCTCGACGTTCCGATCCGCGATCGACACGACGTCCTGAAGATCGCGCTTTGTCTCGATCACAAGAGTCTCGCGCTTGTTGAAATAGTCGAGCGCCAAAGCGCCAGCCTCCTCAGCAAGGGATTTGGCCAGGGCGAAGCGCCGCTCCAGGTCGGTGTCATGCATAGTCATGTTGCTATCCTTTATTTCGCATTCCAAATGTTTCAGGCGTTGATCAGCGCAATGCCACGGTTCTCGAATCCGAGTGTAACATCGCTCGAAGGCGGAAGATTTCTCTCAACGGCATGGTCGATGATGAACAGCGTCCCGACGTCGGTCTCGATTTCATATTCGACATGTCCGCCGAGATAGGCACTGTGGAGAACGCGTCCAGCCAGGCCCTCCTGGCCGGGCGGTGCTATGGTGATCGATCCGGGCCTGACAGCAAGTTTCGCCATGCCGGGCTTTGCGCTGCGCCCCGGCAGGCGATGGTCGACACCGGCCACGCGGATGAGCGCCTCCGCACCTTCAATGCGGACCACCTCGCAGGGGATGACATTGGCCTCGCCCATGAAATCGGCGATGAAGGAAGAGGCCGGCGCTTCGTAAAGCTCGCGCGGCGTCCCGGACTGGGCGATCTCGCCATCCTTCATGACGATGATGCGGTCGGATACCGCCAGGGCTTCATCCTGGTCGTGCGTGACATAGACGGCGGTGAAACCGAGCCGCTGCTGCAGTTCGCGGATTTCCGTACGGACCCGGCGGCGCAGACGCGCATCGAGATTGGAGAGCGGTTCGTCGAGCAGCAGCACCTGCGGCTCGAGCACAAGTGCGCGGGCAACCGCAACGCGTTGCTGCTGGCCGCCGGAAAGCTCGGCAGGCAAGCGATGGCCCATGCCCGCAAGGCCGACGAGCTTCAATCCTTCCTCGGCCTTTTCCCGCGCTTCCTTCTTGCCGAGGCCCGACGACTGCAGACCGTAGGCGACGTTATCGAGCGACGTCATGTGCGGAAACAGGGCATAGGACTGGAAAACCATCGAGACATCGCGCTCATTGGCGGGCAACATAGTGACATCCGCACCGCCGATCAGAATGCGTCCGGATGTCGGATGCTCGAGCCCGGCCAACATGCGCAACGTCGTTGTTTTGCCGCAGCCGGATGGGCCGAGCAACGTTACCAGCGTGCCTGGGTCGATGGTCAGAGACAGGTCCGGAATGGCCGTGAATGTACCGAAAGTCTTGCGCACGTTCTGAAAGGTGACGGAACCGGGTTTGACGGTGATCATGCAGTTTTCTCCTGACCGAGAGGAACAGAGGGGGCTGAGCTGGCGCCGGCGACGCGATTTTCGCGGCGCAGGCGGCGTTCGCCGACGATAAGCTGGAAGCCGGCGATGATGATGCTCATCACCACGATCAGCATGGATGAATAGGCGATCGCCACGCCGTATTCGCCATTCTCGACGAGGCCGACGATATAGGACGTGGCCATGTTGTATTGCGCGCTGACGAGGAAGATGACGGCGCTGATCGAGGTTATGGCGCGAACGAAGGAATAGACCAGGGCAGCGGTAATGGCTGGCCGCAGCAGCGGCAGGATCACCTTGCGGATCGTGCGGAAACTGTCCGCACGCAAAGTCAGCGACGCCTCGTCCAGGCTCTTGTCGAGCTGGCTCATCGCCGCGATCCCGCCGCGAACGCCGACCGGCATATTGCGGAAGACGAAGCAGAGGATGAGAATCAGCGCCGAGCCCGTCATCTCTACCGGAGGCAGATTGAAAGCCATGATGTAACTGACGCCGATGACCGTTCCGGGAATAGCAAAGCTCATCATCAGCGCGAATTCGAAGACGTTCCGACCGACGAATTTCTGCCGTACGATGATGTAGGCCGTCAGCAAGCCCACCGCAGCGGTCAAGGGCGCCGAAATGAGCGCGATCTCCATCGTCGTCCAGAAGGAGTTCCACGCCACACCGGTCCACGCAATCCCGCCATTGGCGAAACCGATCGAGAAGGCGCGAACGTAGTGGTCGAGCGTCAGCGTATTGTCGAGGCCCCAGGTTTTCACGAAGCCGCCGACCAGGATCATTCCATAGACGACGACGGTGAAAATCATCCATGGAACGACCACCGCATGCACGGCAATGGAAAGTCCGCGCGGCAAGGCGATATGGGCGCCGCTGTCGCCCTTGCCGGTGACCGTGGCGAAGCTCTTGCCCGATAACCAGAGACGCTGGGCGAGGAACGCCGAGAGAGTGAAGCAGAGGAGGACGATGGCCAGAACGGCCGCGCGCGACGGATCGTTCTGCGAGCCCACGACCGCGAAGAAGATTTCCGTCGAAAGCACGCCATGCGTGCCGCCGAGCACGAGCGGATTGCCGAAATCGGCCATGCTCTCGATGAACCCGATCAGGAAGGCATTGGCGAGACCCGGCTTCATCAACGGCAGCGAGACGCGCCAGAATGTGCGCCAGCGACCGGCACGCAGGGTCTGCGATGCCTCCTCCATCGACGGGCTGACGCCTTCGACGACGCCGATAAGGACGAGGAAGGAGATCGGCGTGAAGGAGAGGACCTGGGCAATCCAGATGCCTGTAAGCCCATAGAGCCAGCGGCCTGGCTCGATACCCAGGAGGCTCGACAAGGCCTCGGTGATGACCCCGGCGCGCCCGAACAGAAGCGTCAGCGCCAAGCCGATGACGAAGGGCGGTGTGATGATCGGCAGCACCGTCAGCAGGCGCAATCCCTTTTTGAACGGAAAGCGCGTGCGCGTCGCCACCAGCGCAAAGCCGAGGCCGAGCAGGGTGGAGCCGGTAGCGGTCATGAGGGCGAGAAGGAGCGTGCGCCAGGCAACGCCGCAACGTTCTTCGCCCGCTATGCAGCCCAGGCTCCAGATGCCGGGGTCCTGAATGTTGCGTAAAAGACCATCCGGATTGAAGGAGCCATCGAAGTCCTGCACCGAAGCGATGAACATGCTGCCGATCGGGTAGAAAACGAAGACGGTGACCAGGAACGCAAGAATGGAAATCGAGCCGACGATGAAGGCGTCTCCCTTCATCACCCCACGTTCGGCCAGTCCGAACGCAAAGAGAAGAACGAAGACGAGCGCCAAGAGGACCGCGCCGGCGCCCATCGAAGGCTGTCCCTGGGACAACATGCCGAGCAGGTTTTCACTGATTGCCCAGGTCCAGCCGGAAAATCCGATCGCCAATCCCTGCAGACACAGGAAGACAAGGCCGACGGCGCCGATCCAGGCGAGCAGCGTTCCGCGCCGCATCGGATCGCGCACCAGACGCGCCACATAGCCGAGGAGAAAGAGCAGGACGACCCCGGCAAGCCAACTTCTTTCATGCTGCAGGATTTGCAGCAGCCCTGGCGCCGTATCAACGGAGAACGGGAATGCAGACAGCCAGTTGAATCCGAAGAAGCCGCCTTCGATGCGATACCACGGGATCAGAATCAGGGCAGCCGCCCCTAGGCCAAGGACGATGTCCAATCGGCGATTGCCACGTCTCATGGCATACCTCGCTTATTTCACGTTGATATAAGGGGAGAACGGGGCGGCATCCTGGATTCCTCCGGGATGCCGCCCAATTCATCGATCTTCAGTTGGCAATGGCGCCGACTTCCCGGTCCCAACGCTCCAGCAGGGCCTTGCGCTTGGCGGGATCGCCATAGGTCTTGAAGTCGTAGTCGATCAGCTTGATGTCCTCGAACTTCGGAGCTTCCTTCGGCACCTCCGCCGATTTGTTCGAAGGCAGCTGGAAGGACTTGGCATCCTTCATGCGCGACTGAACTTCGGGCCGCAGCGCCCAGTCGTACCAGACCTTGGCGTTGTCGAGATTGCGGGCGCCTTTGATGATCGACATGGAGCCGATTTCATAACCGGTGCCCTCGCATGGCGCGACCGACTTGACCGGAAAGCCTTCGGCGGTCTGGGCGACGGCGTCATGCATGAACACGATACCAAGGGCCGTTTCGCCCCGCGCCGCCGCCTTGACCGGAGCCGATCCGGACTTGGTGTACTGCGAGACGTTGGCGTTCAGCTTTTTCAGATAGTCGATGGCCTGGTCTTCGCCCATGATCTGCACCAGCGAAGCGAGTGCCGTATAGGCCGTGCCCGACGAGTTCGGATTGGCGATCTGGATTTCGCCCTTCAATTCCGGCGCCAGGAGATCGGCCCAGCAGCGGGGTTCCTTATAACCCTTGGTCTTGAAGATCTCGGTATTGTAACCCCAGCCGAGCGCGCCGGCATAGACGCCGACCGTTTTGAAGCCGGTGCTCTCCGCCTGCTTTTTGGCCCAATCCTGCAACTGGTCGAGCATCGGCGACTTGTATTCCAGCGTCAGGTTTTCCGATGCGGCCTGGACATGCGGATCACCCGTGCCGGCCCACCAGATGTCGGTCTTCGGATTGCGAGCCTCAGCGCGTATCTTGGCATAGGTCTCACCCGACGACAGGCGCACCATATTCACCTTGATGTCGTGAGCCTTTTCGAAGTCACCTTGCATCTGTTCGCAGATGACGACATCGGCGGAGCAGATGAGATTGAGCTCGCCGGCGGCCTGGACCGAACCGGCAGCCAACGCCGTTCCGGAAAAGAGAAGCGTGGAAAGAACTGTCAGTCGCATGGGTATCCTCCTGTTGCTTGCGTCTGAGAGGGGGTGGGCCAGCGACATAAGCGCTGCCCGTCGCGGCGCGTCGATCGCACCGTGTGTCAAGTGTCGGATGGAAGTTGGATCCCGGCCTATTGGGTCGGGGAAATCTCGGTGTCGAAACGGGTCAACAGCCGACTTCGCTCGTCGGACAAGCCGAATGTTGCAAAGTCATAATCCACCATCTTGATCATGGTGATGTCGGGGGCGGCCGGCGGCAAAGCCGCTTTGGCGTTCGACGGAACCTGATTCTGCCCGGCCGCGGCCCCTGTCGCCTGGCCTTCGGGGCTGAGGGCGAAATCGACGAAGGCCTGGGCTGCCCTGGCGTTGCGGCTACCCTTGACGATGCTGACCGCACCGATCTCGTAACCAGTCCCTTCGCAGGGTGCGACGATGACAAGAGGGGCGCCCGCTTCCTTCAAGGTGACCGCGTCATGCATGAACGAGATGCCGATCAGGATTTCACCACGGGCGGCAGCCTTTACCGGCGCCGAGCCGGCCCTGGTATACTCGACAATATTGCGGTTGAGCGCGGCCATGTACCGGAACGCTTCCTCTTCGCCGAGGAGTTGCACGAGCGTGGCGAGCATCGTGAAAGCCGTTCCGGAGGAATTCGGATTGCCGGACTGGATATGGCCGCGATAGGCCTCTTTCGTCAGGTCCTGCCAGCAGGTCGGGGCCGGAAGCTTCAGTGCTGCGAGGAGATCGGAATTGTAGGCGAAACCCAAGGCCCCCGCATATATGGCGGCCGAACGTGAGCCGGACATGGCAAAGAAGTTCTGCGCCCAAGGCAGCATATCGCGTTCATGGTCGGGCTGGTATCGATCGAGCAAATCCTCTGAGGCAGCCTGGAGATGGGCATCACCGGTTCCACCCCACCAGACATCCACTGTCGGATGTGATTTTTCTGCTCGGATCTGATCGAGTATATCACCGGTGCTCTTGCGAACCATCGAGATATCGATACCCGCCCGGGCTTCGAACGCTTTTTCCATGGTCATGCACCAGGCTTCGTCGACGCCGCACAGGACGTTCAATCTCGCCTCGGTTATGCCTTGGCTTGCGCCGCACAGCCAGAAAGCCATGCCCGCAGCAAAAGCGGTCAATGTTCTCACGCAAGCCTCCCTTGGAACCTTCCCGTTCCAATCTCCACAGCCAGCATGTCAGATCTTCACGTCACCGCAATCGAAGAATGGTTACCGATTTTTCACCGCCGAACCGAAGGACGTTACATTCATTACAAATGTGACAAACCTCATCATCAGCAAGTCTTTGAACATTAGGGTCGGCATGCCTATGATAATGCCGGGAGGATCAAGCGGTGCTGAATCAGAAGGTTAGAATTCTGATCGTCGAGGACGATCCTGATATGGCGGAGCTCATCTCCGATCTTGTTGAGGCCGAGGGGTGGATTCCGACCTGCGCGGGTTCAGCCGAGGAGGCGACCGATATTCTGGCCCGAGAGCAGATGCATCTGGTACTTGTCGATCATAACCTGCCGCGTACGTCCGGCCGGGCTTTCGCCCAAAAACTGAGATCAGAGATCAACATCGGCATTGTCATGGTGACGGCAGCCGGCAGCGCCGCCGATCGCGTCCTCGGCCTGGAAACCGCTGCGGACGATTATGTCGTCAAGCCGTTCGAACCGATCGAACTGACGGCCCGCATCAAAGCTGTGTTACGGCGAACCGTGCCGTCGCTGAAGCAGGAAAAGGAGAGCGAGCGGGAGCACGAACGTCCCTCTTTGCTGCTTGGCGATTGGGCCATCGATCTGATGGGCCGGCAAGCCGTCTGTCTCGCAGATCGCAGCAAAACGCTGACGACGGCTGAATTCGCCTTGCTTGAAATCCTTGCGCAAACCCCCAACCAGCCAGTCAGCCGGGCACAGATCCTCGATCGGCTTGGCTCCGAAAGCGATCGTTACATCGATCGCAACGTCGACGTCCTGGTTCTGCGGCTCCGGCGAAAGATCGAACGCAATCCCGACCTTCCGCGCCATATCAAGACGCGACGCGGAAAGGGCTATGTCCTGCACACCGGCGACGGCGAGCCGTCAGCGTGATCAGCCGCTCCTTTCTGTCGTCGATTGCCTTTCGCTTGCCTTTCGCGATCGCCTTCATCTGCTTCCTGGTGTTCAGTCTTTCAGCGATTGCGATCTACGGGCTGCAGCGCGCCCGCGACGAAATGGCTGCCTACGGCCTGCAGGCCTTCACGAGCCTCGCCAAGGCCTCGCTCGTTTCCCGGCAGGTATCCGATCTGGTGTCGAGCGCGCCCTTCCTGATGAACTCGACCTCGCCTTACCGGGTGGCGAGTGAGAGCCGCGCTGTCGTGCTGCAGGTCGACAGCCTGCTGAAGACGGCCGAGCCTCACGGAGCAGACCAGGCTGGCCGCGGCTTTGCCAGCACGAGGATGGTTGAGCTTCTCGACCTTATCAGGACACAGACGCTTGTGCTTGCCAGGGACGCCGACGCCGCCCAGAATCACAAGGCTGAAGCTGCGGCGGCGCTAGGGGAGGTGGCGACCGGCAAAGGCATTGTCGATCGCGATTTGCGCAGTCAGGTGAATGGAATCGTGCAGGCAGCTTCCACGTCAGACAGTCTTTTCCAGCTCGGCGAACTTCGCAGACGATACGTCGCGGATACGACGGCCGCGCAGGGGAGAACCGAACCCACCGAGCTTCAGCCGTATGAGCGCGTGTTCGAAGCTCAAACACGATACCTCTTGAACATGTTCGCGATCCGGGCGGCGGTCGCAAAACTGCATGCCGTCTCCCGCGACCTCTCCCATGCAACGGAGACGCAAAGCGATGCAGTTGCACGCCAGCTGAACGACGATCTTCTTTCGACCTCCGATGCCTTGAGCCGGCTTCTGGTCACCGTAGCTTTGGCTTTCCTGCTTGTGCTCGTCATGGCGATTTTCTCCATCCGGTCGGTCATGCGCGTGTCGCGGGGCATCGTCGCGCTGTCGAACGGCATGAATGCGCTCGCCAAGGGTGAAAGGGAAGTGGGCCCGCCAGCCTATGGCGGAGATGAAACGGAGCTTGTGCGTTTGCTGGATGCTTTCCGCGCTTTCAAGGACAGCGTGGATCGCGTGTCTCGATTGAGACGCACGGCAGAAGCCGCCGCTCGCACCATCCGTTCGACCTTTCGCAACATGAACGAGGGGATCGCGCTTTTCGACAAGATGGGGCGACCGATCACCATGAACAGGCGGATCATCGAACTGTTTGGCCACTCGGGTTCTGCGCGGAAATTGCCGCTGCGCCGGTTTGTCGAGCCCGTGCCGGAAATTGATCCCGCTTTGCTGCCCTCCGATCCGGATCGCGGCGCCCTGTTGGAACGTGCAGTCGTCCGCCATCGGACCGGTGACCAGCGCGTGATCGAGATCTCCGTGTCACGACAGCCGGAGGGCGGCATCGTTCTTCTGGCACGCGACGTAACGCTGATGGATCGACAGGAGGCGGAAGCGGCAAAGGTTCAGCGGCTGGACGGTATCATGCGCATGACGCATCAGGTGAGCCACGAGGTGGGCAACATGATCGGCATCATCACCGGCAGCCTCGGCCTTCTGGAGCGTGAAACCGGCTTCAACGATCGGCAGAAACGCAACATTGCCCGGATCCGCAAGGCTGCCGAGAGAGGACGGTCGCTGGCTGGCAGCATGTTATCGATCGGCAGCCAACAGCCCTTCTATCCAAGCCCGGTGGATGTCGCCAGCCTTCTCCGCGGGATGGCCGATATCCTGGAGATCGCCGTCGGTGCAAAGTGCCACATAAAGCTGGAGCTGGATGCTGACCTGCCGGTCGTATCGCTCGACGCGGCTCTCTTGGAACAGTCCGTTCTGAACCTCTGTCTCAACGCTTCGGCAGCGATGCCGCTGGGAGGCATCATCGTTATCGGCGCGACGGCAACGACGGAAATCTTGCTGATTTCGGTGACCGACAGCGGCATAGGCATGAGCCCAGAGGTGATAGACAAAGCTTTCGAGCCCTATTTCACCACACGAGGCTTCCACGGTGGAGCAGGGCTCGGCCTTGCCATGGTGTACGGCTTTGTCCGTCAGAGCGGCGGGGAGGCATCCATCTATTCCTCGCCTGGGCACGGAACGACCGTTAGGCTTAGCTTCCCGACCGATTTGCGCTCGTAATCAGCGGTCAGGAAGTGGCACTAAATTAACGCTCATCCCCCTCGAAAATTCGGGCGAGCGGGATGCCGGTGACAAGCATGCCAACTGCGACGAAGATTGTATCGCCCGGCGTACCGATATAGAGCGGCCCGATATTGGCGAACAGCAGGAAGGCAATCAGGAAATTCGCCCAGCCCCAGACGACATTTGCTATCGGCGAGCCGAGCTTGCCACGTTGCGAAAACGGGATGCGGAAGCGCCGGCCGCTGACGCCGTTGACGAAATGCGGGATGCCGTTGGTCAGAAATGCCGCGGCGATGAAATGAACGATATAGGCGATCCAGGGCAAGAACTTCTCCAATGCTGCAAGTGGCGTCAACGGAGGAATGTGGCCGGGAATGTCATGCCGGCAAGAGCGGGCTGGAAGTACGGGTGATGTGGCAGCCCACAACCAGAGGCCACGAAGTGAAGCGCCGCGAAACTGCCGAGATCCGCAACAGTGCCATTCTTTACGCCCATGATGAAGATCGGGTGGTCGTACTTCATCGGTGGAACAGCGGCGAAAACATCAGAGCCACGGCGAGAATGCTCGATGCCGTGCTGCCTGCATCAGGCGTCCTGGTTTTTCGCAGGCTGTGACGCATCGCGCGTCACGCCTTTTAAGGTAGCAGGCAATGAGCGCACACGGCGCTCAGGCAAACCCGATCGGCAGGTTTTCCAGTTTTCTGCCGGCACCGTAATCGCGCTCGTGCTGAGAGCGGCGGCGGCCATCGCGGCGAGCCGACAGATCGATCCGGTTTTCGGCAAAGATCCCATCGGCATAAGTGCCGGTGTCGTGGCTATCGGTGTCGATCTTGGGGGCAAGGATTTTCAGGATCATCGGGGTTCCTCCGCGGCGCACCATCAACACTCGGAAAGGCCGCTTCGTTGCCTTTATAAACTCTGAATTATTAATAAATTAACCATAAGCGTCACGGAAAGGCCCGGCGGTTGCCAAGGTCCGGGCCACACCGTCAGCGCTGGATGACCTTGCCGTGGAACTCACGGACGGTGATTGCCGTTGATATCGACGGACACAGGAGGTTTCCATGCAGTTGATCGATACGCGAGTGTCACAGGCCGGTGACATCTTCACCGTCGAATTCTTGGGCGAGGGAGGGGAATCGGTTTCCGTCAAGATCGACAACTCTCACGGCGATCTCGACCAATCCAAGGCCGTCGACCACGCCAAGGTGATGATGGTTCAGCTGACCAGCTTTGCCGACGGGGAGGCGGATGGCAGCATCAACCGTTACGATGCCTTGAGCAACGGCAATTTCGACGAAGGCAGCAAGGGCCTGATCGGCCAACCGAGCGCACGTTCGACGCACGACAGCGCGGTGCTGGAGGAAGAACTCAATGAAGGTCTTGAGGACAGCTTCCCGGCAAGCGACCCTGTCTCGGCAACGGTATCGTCCATTCCCGCCAACGGGCGACGGCACTGATCCCAGCGCGTTTTGAATTCCAAATGCCGGAGAAGGCTGCCCGTTGCGGCGGGCACCCTTCCTTGCATGACAAATAGATGTCAGAACTGAGAAACAGCTGAAAACATCAAGTGTCTGATTGACATGGGAGCCTTCTAGAGAGGGCCCGAGAAGGGAGTGCGCACGACGCGCTCCTAAGGTCTCGGAGACGCGCTCATGAAAATCATTCAGATCACCGACACCCATTTCAGCCCGAACAAGCCGCATTTCAACGGCAACTGGGCGCCGCTTCTGAGCTGGATCGAAGCGACCGGCGCCGACCTGATCGTCCACACCGGCGATCTCACCGTCGATGGCGCCGACAAGCACGAGGACATAACCTTCTCGATGGATCTGATGCGCCAGGTGTCGATCCCGATGCTGATCGTCCCCGGCAATCACGATGTCGGCCATCTCCAGGGATCCGACCAGCCCGTCAATCGTGAGCGGCTGGCCCGCTGGCGCAGCCTTGCCGGTGACGATCGCTGGCTGGAGGATGCGGCCGGCTGGCGCTTCATCGGCTTGAATTCACTGCTTCTCGGCCATGAGGATGAGGAGGAAGAGGCCCAGTTCGAATGGCTCGCCAAGGCGCTCGAAGACAGGGCAGGGCGGCGCGTGGCTCTGTTTGCGCATAAGCCACTGTTCGTCGATGCGCCGGATGAAGGCGATACCGGCTACTGGAGCGTTCGTCCGGCGCAGCGCCGGCGGCTTTATGATTTGATAGCAGCCCATGACGTGGCGCTATTTGCCAGCGGCCACCTTCACTGGGCCTGGCAGGGTCGTTTCGACAACACCCAGCTAACCTGGGGTCCGTCGGCGGCCTTCATCATCGACAAGATGGAGCGCGAGATGCCGGGCGAGCGCTTGATCGGCGCCGTCGTCCACGAGTTCGATACAGCGGTCGAAAGCGAGATCGTTGCCGTTCCCGGCATGACAGCACATGTGCTCGACGATGTCGTGCTCGAGGTCTATCCGCAGGCAGTCAAGCCGCGGGAGCCGGTCGAATGAGCGCGCTTTCGCTTCGTGGCATCACCAAGGCCTTCGGTGGCAACCAGATCCTCAATGGCGTCAGCCTCGATGTCGGCGCCGGCGAATTCATCGCGCTGGTCGGCCCTTCCGGCTGCGGCAAGAGCACGCTGCTGCGCGTCCTGGCTGGCCTCGACCATGCCGACCATGGCGAAATCCTGATCGGCGGACGGGATATGTCCGGTGTGGCGGCTGCCGACCGCAACATAGCCATGGTCTTTCAGTCCTACGCGCTCTATCCGCATCTGACGGCCTCTGAGAATATCGCCGTGCCGCTGGCGATGCGTCGGCTGTCGAGAACAGAGCGGCTGCCTTTCATCGGATCGCTGATTCCGGGCCAGCGCGCCACGCGTGAGGCGATCGCCCGCGACGTCAGGGAAATGGCGACATCGCTGAAAATCGACCACCTGCTCGACCGCAAGCCCGGCCAGATGTCGGGCGGCCAGCGGCAGCGCGTGGCGCTCGCCCGCGCCATGGTGCGCCAGCCGAGCATCTTCCTGATGGACGAGCCACTGTCCAACCTCGACGCCAACCTGCGTGTCCACGCCCGCGGCGAGATCGTCGAACTGCATCGCCGTGCCGGCGTGCCGACGCTCTATGTCACCCATGACCAGGCAGAGGCGCTGTCGATGGCCGACCGCGTCGCCGTGATGATGGGCGGCCAATTGCTGCAGATCGCAAGCCCTCAGGTCATCTACGACGATCCGGCCCATATCGAGGTCGCCCGCTTCATCGGCCAGCCGCGCATCAACCTGCTTCCGGCCTTTGCCGAAGGCGGCGTCGTTCTCTGCGGCGGCCTGCGGCTGACGCTTGAGAATGCGCCCGACAGGAAGATGCCGGTGACGCTTGCCATTCGCCCGGAATTCGTTTTTCTCGCCAGGAGCCGGCATGACGGCCTTGCCGCCCGGATCGAACGCGTCGAATTTCTGGGGTCCGAAGTCATCCTCCATTGCCGGCTCGACGCGATCGGCGAGACTATCATCGCCAAGGTACAGCCGTCCGAAGCCTCTGCGCTTGCAGCAGGGGATGCCGTGGGGCTGCGATTGTCGCCCGGCCGCACGCTGATCTTTGCCGAAGACGGCAGCCGGCTGGCCGGCTTCGTCGCCGGTGGCGATGCCGGGCTCAGCAGCGCTGATGCCGGGCTCGCCGGTACCGATACCAATGCCGATGCCGAGCGGGAGAGGGCGCATGGCTAGCGTTGCCTCCCTGGCCATCCCTGGCAATTCCGCCATTGCCCATCGCCGCAGCGAGGCCCGCATCGCCTGGATGCTGGTGCTGCCGGCAATCGTCCTGCTTTTTCTCTTCGTGCTGTTGCCGGTCGCGGCTGTCGTGGTGCTCGGCTTTACCGATTTCGAACTCGGCTACGGCAAGTTCCGTTTCGTCGGTTTCGAGAACTACGCGCATCTGATCACCGACCGCACATTTCGCAAGTCGCTGTGGAATACCACGGTCTATACGGCGGTCGTGGCGCCGGTTTCGATCTTGCTCGGTCTCGGCATCGCCATGCTGATCGAAAGCGAGACCGCCGCCCGCAGCTTCTTCCGCACCGCCTATTTTCTGCCGGTCGCCTCGCTGATCGTCGCCATGGCGACCGTCTGGCAATATATGTTCCACCCGACGATCGGCCCGCTCAATGCGCTGCTGGCATTGGCGGGCTTGCCCGGCCCGAACTGGCTGGGCAGCTCCGGCACCGTGCTCTACAGCCTGTCGATCATCGGCGTCTGGCAATCTGCCGGCTTCAACATGGTGCTCTTCCTCGCTGGGCTGACGGCGATCCCGCGCGAGCTTTACGCCGCAGCCGAAGTGGACGGCGCCAGATCCTCCTTCGACCGCTTCCTGCTGGTGACCTGGCCGATGCTCGGGCCGACAACGCTCTTCGTCATCACCATCAGCATCACCAATGCGGTCAAGGTGTTCGAGACGGTGAAGACGCTGACCGAAGGCGGCCCGAACAAGGCGTCCGAGGTGCTGCTCTTTACGATCTACCAGGAGGGCTTCGTCTACCTGCGGGTCGGTTATGCCTCGGCGATGACCGTGGTGTTTCTGCTGATCCTCGTGGTGCTGATGTTCCTGCAGTACCGCCTTCTCGACCGCCGGGTGCATTACACATGATGACGAACGCTTTTTCCCTCGGCAGGGTCATCCGCCTGAGCCTGCTTTCCCTTGGGGCGATCATCTTCCTCGCGCCCTACATCTTCATGATCTCGGCAGCCGGCAAGACCCAGAGCGACATCTTCACCTCGTCGCTGTCGCTGATCCCTGCGCCTCTCTCCTATATCGAGAATTTCGCGAAGGCCTTGAGCCGGGTGCCGATGGCGCGGCTCCTGTGGAACGGCGTCGTCGTCTGCGGGCTGATCTTCTTCTTCCAGGTGCTGGTGGCGATCCCTTGCGCCTACGCCATGGCCAAGCTGCGCTTCGGCGCGGCGCGGGCCATGATGGTGCTGGTCATGCTCGGCCTTCTCGTGCCGATCCATGCGACGGCGCTGCCGCTCTATGTCGCCTTCGACCGCGCCTCGCTGCTCAACAGCTATGCCGCTCTTGTCGCGCCCTTCACCCTTTCGGTCTTCGCGATCTTCATGTTCCTGCAGTTCTTCCGCGCCATGCCCGACGATCTCATCCATGCCGCCCGTCTTGATGGCATGTCGGAGCTCGGCATCGTCGCCCGCGTCATCGTGCCGAATGCCTGGCCGGCGGTTACTGCCTTCGCGATCTTCTCGGTCGTCGCCCATTGGAACGATCTCTACTGGCCGCTGATCGTCATCAGCAAGCAGGACTATGCCACGCCGCCGCTCGGGCTGATGTATTTCCGCGCCGCCGAGGCCGGCGACGACTACGGCGCGCTGATGGCGGCGACCCTGATCATTACCCTTCCTCTCGTCGCCGCCTTCCTGCTTGCGCAGAAGCGTTTCGTCGAGGGCATCACCATGACCGGTCTCAAAGGCTGACCGGCTTCAACCAGGAGAACGAGCGATGAAACATATCACCCAGCTTCTCGCCGCAGCGGCCGTATCGATGGCAATCGCGCTTCCCGCGCATGCCGAGACGACGCTGACGGTTCACTACCCGATGCCGGGCTTCTTCAAGGACGTGATGGACTCGATCTCGAAGAAGTTCATGGCAGAAAACCCCGATATCAAGATCCAGTTCGCCAGCCCCTCGGCAACCTATGAGGAAGGCATCCAGACGATCCTTCGCCAGGTCGGCACCAGCGAAATGCCCGACATCACCTTCATCGGCCTGAACCGCCTGCGCATGCTCGACGAACGCGATGTCGCCGTCGACCTCGGCCCGCTCGTCAAGAAAGACGGCAACATGGTCGAGCAGGGCTTCTCCGACACGATCCTCAAGCTCGCCCAGGTGAAGGGCAAGCAGGTGGGCCTCGCTTTCGCAACCTCTAACCCGATCATGTATTACAACGCCGACCTCGTGAAGGCGGCCGGCGGCAATCCCGACAATCCGCCGAAGACCTGGGACGAGGTCATCGCGCTCGGCGGCAAGATCAAGGCGCTCGGCAACGGCGTCAACGGCATCGATTTCCGCTGGCAGGGCGACGACTGGATGTTTTCGGCGCTGCTCTTCGGCGCCGGCGGCAGGATGCTGAGTGACGACGAAAGCAAGGTCGCCTTCAACGGCCCGGAAGGCGAAAAGGCCGTCGAGATCCTGCATCGTTTGGTCACCGAGGGCGGCATGCCGGTCTTCACCAAGCCTGCCGGCGAACAGGCTTTCGCAGCCGGCAAGGTCGGTTTCGAATTCCAGACGACAGGCGCGCTGCGCAACACGATCAAGAATGTCGGTGACAAGTTCGATCTGCGCACCGCCAAGATCCCGCTGATCGATCCGGTGAACGGCCGTCTTCCCACCGGCGGCAACGCCGTCGTCATCCTGACGCATGACGCCGCCAAGCAGGACGCCGCCTGGAAGTTCGCCAAATTCGCCGCCGGCCCTTACGGCGCTTCCGTCGTCGTGCCCGGCACCGGTTACGTCCCGAACAACGAGCTTGCCGCCAAGTCGCCTGAATATCTCGGCGATTTCTACAAGCAGAACCCGCTGTTCCAGGCAGGCCTCAGCCAGATGCCGGTGATGATCCCGTGGTATGCCTTCCCCGGCTCGAACGGCGTCAAGGTCACCCAGACGATCGTCGACAACCTCTCGCGCATCGTCGACCAGTCGGCCGAGCCGAAGGAAGCGCTAGACGACGCGGCCGCCGATGTCGAGGGCATGCTGCCGCGCAGCTGATGATCCTGCCCGTCAGAAAAGAGTATCGGGCCGTCACGCCGAGCGCGTGGCGGCCCTTTTGTTTCGAAGCTTCAGATGGCGCGCACCGTGCCGCCGCGGCGGAGCGTATAGGCGACATCGAGATGGCGGGCAGGGGCGGCATTCTCTGCCATGTCCAGCAACAGCGAGGCGGCCGTCGCCCCCATGCTGGCATCCGGCATTTCAATTGTCGTCAGCGGTGGATCGATCAACCGGCCGATGGCGATGCCGTCGAAGCCGGCAACCGACACATCCCGCGGCACTGACAGCCCCTCGCGCTTCAGCGCGCCGATGACGCCGAGCGCCAGAAGGTCGTTGGAGGCGATGATCGCCGTCGGCGCAAGCGCGGTCATCGCAGTGCCGAGATCGATCTGGTCGTAGCCGCCGACGAAGGGGATCTGCACGGCGTCGAGCGGTGGCAGCCCATTCTCGGCCATGGCGTCGAGATAACCCCGGTAGCGCATGCGGGCGCGGTCGGAGGCGGCGAAATTGCCGGAGAGGAAGAGAATGCGGCGATGGCCCATGCCGATCAGGAAAGTGGCGATCTCGCGGCCGGCGCCGCGATTGTCGGCGGTGACGGCCGCCGGAAACTGCGCGGTCGGCAGGTTGTTGAGCAGCACGGTCGGCGGCAATCTGGCCAGCAGCGCCTCGCTGGTCGACGGATCGCAGACGGTGAGGATCAGCCCGGTTGGGCGGTCGTTGAGCAGGGCGGTGACGGCATCGGCCTCGCGCGCCGGATCGTAATTCGACTGGGCGATCAAAACTCCGTGGCCGGCGACCAGCATGCGGTTCTGGATGCTCGACAGCGACGAGGCAAACACAGGATTGGTGATGCTCGGAATCAGCACGCCGACCACCGGCCGGCGCCCGAGTCGCCCGGCGGAAAGGCCGGCCGGGCGATAGCCGAGCTCTGCGGCGGCGCGGCGCACCTTGCGCACCATCAGGTCGCTCGCCGGTCCGTCACGGTTGAGAACCCGGCTTGCGGTTGCCAGCGAGCATCCGGCCCGGAAAGCGACCTGCTGCAATGTCGCCATCGAAAACGCCTCCTGGTGACAGATAAGGCGCAATCCCTTAGGAGGTTTCGATGACATTGGTCTGACATTGGCGGAAGCGGCTGGCCGGAGTTTTGCCGTCTCGTCCATTGGTACACATAGAAGTTGAAGAGAAATGCAACCTGTGGAATAGTCAGATCAACGCGATCCATCTCTTTCACGCTTATCCCTGGACAAGAATGTCTCATAAAATGAAATGCTCCGCCGCCTGGCGGTTTCTCGCGACGGTCGCCCTTGTCGCAAGTTTCGCGTCGTCGGCCTTTGCGGACACCTCGTCCACGTCATGGCCACAAACGCAAAGCGACCTCCAAGCCGACACCAACGTCCATTTCGGCACGCTCGCCAATGGAATGCGGTTTGCGATCATGCGCAATGCCACGCCCCCCGGGCAGGCAGCGATCCGCTTTCGCATCGGCTCCGGCTCGCTTGAGGAGAACGACAACCAGCAGGGCCTGGCGCATTTTTTGGAGCACATGGCCTTCAAGGGTTCGACGCATGTCGCCGAAGGGGAGATTATCCGTATCCTGCAGCGAAAGGGCCTGGCCTTTGGGCCTGACACCAACGCTCACACCTCTTATGACGAGACTGTCTATGCGCTCGATCTCCCCGAGGTCGATGCCGACACGGTTTCGACGGGCCTGATGCTGATGCGGGAGACGGCGAGCGAGCTGACCCTCGATGCCAGCGCCTTCGATCGCGAACGCGGCGTCATCCTGTCGGAGGAGCGGCTGCGCGACACGCCGCAATATCGCGCAGGACTCGGAATCATGAATTCGTTGCTCGCCGGCCGCCGCGCCACCATCCGCGTGCCAATCGGCAAAACCGACATCATCAGCAATGCGCCTGTGGGTCTCGTGCGTGATTATTACCGGGCCAATTACCGGCCCGAGCGGGCAACGCTGATGGTGGTGGGCGATATCGACCCGGCCGCCATGGAAACCCAAATCCGGCAGCATTTCGTCGACTGGAAGGCCGTGGGTCCGACACCGACAAAACCGGATCTGGGCACACTGGAGACGAAAGGCGAAAGCGCCGACGTTCTCGCTGTTCCCGGCGGCATGACCAGCATCCAGATTGCCTGGACCCGTCCTAATAACGCCGCGCCTGACACATTTGCCAAGCGCCGCACGCAGCTTATCGAAGATTTCGGCCTGTTGGTGCTCAAACGCCGGGTGAGCACCATTGCCAGCAAGGCGGATGCCCCTTTCATCAGTGCGGTCGCCGGCTCTCAGGTTCTTCTTGATTCCGCGCATATCGTCCTGATCGTGGCGAATTCCGAGCCGGATAAATGGCAGGCGGCGCTCACGACCATCGACCAGGAGCAGCGGCGAATCGAGGAGTTCGGCGTTTCGCAGGCTGAACTCGATCGTGAAATCCTCGAATATCGCTCGTTCCTCCAGGCTGCTGCCGCCGGAGCCGCGACGCGCACGACCACCGACATCGCTTCCATGCTGGCCAGCAGCGTCGATGACAATCAGGTCTTCACGTCGCCCGCCGAAGACCTTTCGCTGTTCGAGACGATCACGAAGGACGTCACGGCAGCCGAGGTCAATCAGGCGCTGCGGCATGCCTTCTCCGGCAACGGTCCGCAGGTCGTGCTGCAGACGGCCCAATCACCCCAGGGCGGAGCCGACGCGGTTCGGCAAGCCTATGATGCTTCAAAGGCTATTGCCGTCTCGGCATCATCCGGTGCAGCCGACGTCGCCTGGCCCTACACCCATTTCGGCGAGCCGGGCGCCGTGGTCGAACGCCGCGCCGTCGACGATCTCGGCGTGACCATGGTGCGCTTTTCCAATGGCGTCCGGCTTACGGTCAAGCCGACCAAGCTGCGCGCCAACGAAGTGCTGGTGCGCGAAGATATCGGCCGCGGCCGGCTGGACCTGCCGCAGGACCATCCCGCCCCGATCTGGGCGTCTCCGGCTGTCGCGCTGTCCGGCGTAAAGGCCATGGATTACCAGGATATCCAGAAAGCGCTCACGGCCAACATCGTCGGCATCGACTTCTCGGTCGGCGACAGTTCCTTCAGTTTCGACGGCCGCACCCGGACTGAAGATGTTGCGACGCAATTGCAGCTGATGACGGCATACACCGCCGATCCCGCGTACCGCCCGGAGGCATTCAAGCGGGTGCAGCAGGCCTATTTGAGTGGCCTCGATCAGTATCAGGCGACCCCCGGCGGCGTTGTCAGTCGTGATTTCGGAGGTCTCGTTCATTCCGGCGATCCGCGCTGGACCTTTCCCGATCGCGCTGCGTTGTCCGCCGCCAAGCCGGACGATTTCGAGGCGCAGTTCCGGCCCATGGTTTCCACCGGCCCGATCGATATCACCATCGTCGGCGACCTCACGGTGGATGACGCAATCCGGATGACAGCCGAAACCTTTGGCGCTTTGCCGCCGCGGCCGGAGGCGGCGCCGAGCAAGGAGTGGGGTGACGTGCGTTTTCCGGCGGCGAACAAGACGCCCGTTTTGCTGACCCATAGCGGCAGGGCGGATAACGCGGCCGCCGCCTTCGGGGCTCCGATCGGCGATTTGCTCTCGGATCTGCCGCGGTCCTTCACCGCTAATATCGCCACCCAGATTTTCCAGAACAGGCTGATCGAACAGTTTCGTATTGCGGAAGGCGCAAGTTATGTCCTGGAGGGTGACGCGAACCTGTCACGGGAAATCCCCGGCTTCGGCTACGCATTTTTCTACGTCGAGACGGAGCCGGCAAAGATCGTGCGTTTCTATGCACTTGCCGACGAAATCGCCAATGACCTGCGGTCGCATGATGTCTCCCCGGACGAGTTCGCGCGCGCCCGGGAACCGATCACCGAGACACTGAAGCATCAGCGGCAGAGCAACGAATATTGGGTCAAATCTCTGCGGGGCGCTCAGACGGATCCGCGTCGCTTGGAGCGGATACGCGACAGTCTCAGCGGCTACGACAAGGTTACCGTCGGGGATATTCGCGCGTTTGCTACGACCTATTTCAGCCCGGAGAACTTCTGGAAATTCGAAGTGCTTCCGGCGGCGGTAAGATAGGCGCTCTGGGGCTCCGGCGCCGTCGTGCCATCGCTCAGCCGCGGCGTTTGACCACGCGCATGTTCATCTGCGAGCGTAGCGTGAAGCCGAGCGCGAGGTAGAGGGCGATGGCGGACGTGTTTGCCGCATAGGCATGCAGATAGGCCGTATCGCCGCCGGATGCGATTTCGCCGGCAACGAAGCGGAAGAGCAGGGTGCCGAGGCCGCGCCCCTGGCAATCGGGATGGGTGCAAAGCCCGCTGAGCTCGACGAAACCGGTCTGCCGCATCCGCTGCCCGGCCATTGCCACCAGGCGGCCCTGCCTTCTGATCCCCCAGAAGCTGCCGAGGCTCTGGGCTCTGAGCGTGAATGGCCCGGGTTTCGTCAGTGTCGCCAGGGCCAGCATATCGGCGGCATCGGCCTCCGACAGCCTCTCGATGCGGGAATCCGAAATCCGCTCGTGCGGCCGCTCGGCAATCATCTGGACCGCCAATGCTTCCGTGACGACGGCAAGGCCCCTTGGGATGGCGATCGGCCCGGCTTCTATGAGGATCATGCTCTCCTCCGACGCCGGCAGTATCTCCAGGGCGGCGAGGCTTTCAGGCCTATCGTCGGCGGACGCTGCGAAGGGGACGATCGATGGTGGGTATCGCCGCGCATTTTCGTTCCCCTCTGCAAGGCCGGCATGCGTTGTCTCCAGCGCGGTCCAGATCGGCCGGTCGAGGATATGGGTCATGCTTCTTCCTCCTTAGATCATGATGCCGAAAAGTGTGCGCGGTTTTCGGACGACATCATGCTCTAACTCTTTAAATTAGAACGGGATCAGTATTTTAGGCCAACCAGGCCTAAAATCATCCTGTTCTGGCGGCGTGGCGGCGCACAAGCGGCACCGCCGCAAGCCCGTCCTCGATGGCTGCGAGCTGCTCGAGAATGGGCCCGTCGAGATCGCCGCAGAGATCCGCAACGGCGGCTGCGATTCGCGGCCAGATCACCATCTTCGAATGATCGACCAGATCCTGTCCCTTGCCGGTCAGCGAGACCAGTCTGCGGCGCTGATCGTCCGGGGCCGGCTGCATATCGACGAAGCCGAGTTCGAGAAGCTGGCCGATGGTGCGGGTTGCGCCGGGCTGGGTGATCCCGACCGCCTGCGCAAGCTCGCCAATCGTCAGCGGGCCCGATCGGTCGATCGCTGCCAAAAAGGGATATTGGCCCGCCTGGATGCCGAGACCGGCTTCGTCGATGACCTGCTGCGTATCGGACTGCAGCCTCTCTCCGATCCGCCGCAACCGGCTGCCCATGCACAGAAAACCGAGCGTTCGGACCACATCTTCGACCATGCCCGTTCTCCATTGTATTGAATGTTATATAATACGTTATATATTTGCAACGCAAGGCCTGAAATTCGAGGGCAGGGGTTCATCCGCCCGCCGTCTCCTGGCCATCATAAACACCGCCAGGACGCAGCTGAGCAGGCCAAGCGACATCGGCAGCCCTTGATGCCCGATCAGCTTCATCGCCAATTCTGCCGCCGGCGAGCCCGCCATGCCGCGAGCCCCAAGCCAAGGCGAAGGCCGCGTTGCTGGCGATCAGGGCCTTGCCGGTGAAACACTCGCCGAGCTGGATAGGCGACATGGTGTAGATCCCGAACGAGCCCCGCCCCAGACGAAAACCAGCGGCCAGATCAGCCATGCGTTGAGGACCAGCGGCAGCAGCAGGCAACCGGCGAGGCAAGACTGCGGGATTTGACGAGCACCGTAATTCTCCCAAGAAGTTCTCAAAAATTTTCAAAGAAGCTAAACAGGTCAGGATCGAACGCAGGACCATCAGGAAATGACCGCCTCGCCCTCCTTTCTCGGCCTCCCCAATCGCCTCGCTGATGACCGCTTGCCCCGCGGGGTGATTTTCGCGGCGGCTCACGGCACCACCTATCCCGGCAAGGACAGCAGCGGCTATGCCTTGGCCTCAGGCGCCATTCGTGCTGCAAGCCAGGACGACGCCGGGCTCGTCGAGCACTGGGATTTCGATCTCGGGGGTCCGCTGTTCGGCGGCCAGCCGATCTCATGCATCGACGCCGGCGATGTCGAGACAACCATGCACGACAATATCGGCAACCGGGCGCGGATCGAGGCGAAGACGCGTGAGGTCTTGGCATTACCGGCCATTCCGATCCTGCTCGGCGGCGACTGTTCCGTGACCATTCCTTTCCTTGCCGGCTTTGCGGCGCAAGGGCCGGTCTGGGTCCTGCAGATCGACGCCCATATCGATTGGCGCGACGAGGTGCATGGCGAACATTACGGCTATTCAAGTCCGATGCGCCGGGCGAGCGAGATGCCGCATGTCGCCGGCATGGTGCAAGTCGGCCTGCGCAGCGTCGGCAGCGCGCGTACCGCCGACATCGAAGCGGCGCAAAGCTATGGCAGCTGTTTTGTCACCGCTCGCGAGATTCATGGCCAGGGTGTCGGCGCGGCCCTCCGGCATATCCCGGAAGGAGCGCAGGTCGTCGTCACCCTTGATTGCGACAGCATCGATCCCGGCATCATGCCTGGTGTGGCGGCGCGTACCCCTGGTGGCCTCACCTACACTGAGGTGATCGACCTGATCGCCGGCCTCGGCAGGCGGGCAAGGATCGCGGGATTCGACCTTGTCGAGTTCTATCCTCCCGCCGACATTGATGGCCTGTCGGCGCTCACCGCCGCGCGGCTTCTCGTCAATGCGATTGGCGCCATCATCCGGCAGGCTTGATCCTGCTTCCCGCAGCAAGCCGTCCATCGTGTCATTGCGCTTTTCTCTTAGGCAATTTTGCCCAGACGTGGCTCGGTCCCAGCCAGCAGCCGCTGAAAGTTGGCGCGATGGCGCACAATCACGTAAACGCCGCCTGCGATCACCAGCAGCCGGTAGGGCAGCGGCTGCTCCAGGCCGCAGACCAGGGCCATGGCCGTCAACGCCGCCAGCATCGAACTGAGGGAAACAATCCGCGAGATAGCCAGCGCGGCGCCGAAAACCACTGCGGCCCCTAAACCCACGGGCCATGACATCGCCAGCAGCACACCGAGCCCCGTCGCAACCGACTTGCCTCCGGTAAAATTGAGCCAAACCGACCGGCTATGCCCAAGCAACACGGCAAGTCCCGCCAGGCAAACAGCCCAGGGTTCCGAGCTCTGCAGATCGAGCGCTGTCGGTGGCGTGGCTGATGGGACTGTCGAAAGCCAGAGGCAGAACCAGCGAGCAAAGGCGATTGCGCCCACACCTTTCAGTACATCGACCAGAAGCACCATCGACGCCGGCCATTTGCCGAGCGTCCGCAATACGTTCGTTGCGCCGGTGGACTTAGAGCCATGCTGCCGCATATCGATGCCTTTAAGCAGTTTGCCTGCCAGATAGCCCGTGGGTATCGAACCGAGGAGATAGGCGATCGCCAATCCAACCGCAGCCGCCATCCAGAAAATCATGGGTCACCTCGACGCTCTATATTCAGGCAGAGTGGTAGCTGCCATTATTGCTCGCATCCTCGATACCACGCGGACTAAGCGGACGAACAGTTTGAAGAGCGCCGGCCTATCTCGCGATAGGCCGCGCCGCACGCCAGACCAAGGGAACCAGCACCAGGGCGACTGCCGGAAGCACGATCCAGTTGATTGTTTCCCAGCCGGAGCTGTGGAGAAGCGACCCGGCCGAGAAGGAGGCGCAGGCGACCGTACCGAAGACCACGAAGTCGTTTGCCCCCTGTACCTTGCTGCGTTCGGCCGGCGTATGACAGTCGGCCACCATGGCGGTTGCTCCGATGAAGCCGAAGTTCCAGCCGATCCCGAGCAGAACCAGCGAGAGCCAGAAATGGGAGATGTCGAAGCCTGCCAGCGCGACGGCCGCCGAGCTACCGATGAAGAGGAGACCGACGGCCGCGACCCGTTCCTTGCCGAAGCGCACCATCAGGCGGCCGGTGACGAAGCTCGGCGCATACATGGCGAGAATATGCCATTGGATGCCCAACGCCGCCTGGTCGATCGAGTGACCATGCCCGACCATCGCGATCGGAGATGCGGTCATCACAAAGGTCATCAGCCCGTAGGACACGACACCGGTTGCGATGGCGAGGAGATAGCGCGGCGATGTCAGGATTTGGACAAGGGGCCGCTCCAGGGCGCTTTCCGACGCGTGAGCCGTCGCCGGCGTCGATGTGCGAAGCATGAGCAGCACCGGAAACGCCAGGGCGGCGAGAACAGCCTGGCTGAGGAAGCTCCCGGCGAAGGGTGTCCCCGGCAAAGCGTCGCGCGTCCAGATGACGAGCTGCGGGCCAATGATCGCAGCGATCAGGCCGCCGACCATGACGCGGGCGATCGCCTTGTGGCTCTGCGCCGCGGTGGCGTTGTCGGTTGCGGCGAAGCGGTAGCTCTGAACATAGGAGGAATAGAGGCCTGCGAGGCAGGTGCCGAGACAGAAGACCAGGAAGCTGGAGAGCACGATCCCCAGCGCCGCGATCAGGCCCGAAACCATGCCGATCACCGAGCCCAGCAGATATCCGGGCTTGCGCCCGAACCGACGCATCACCCAGGCGGCAGGCAGAGTCCCGAGTGCCAGCCCAAGGCTGAGCAGGCTGACGGGAAGCGTGACGAGATCCGGATCGGTCGACAGATGCTGCCCGACCAGACCGCCGAGCGAGACGATGATTGGAGCATTGGCGCCACCGAAGGCCTGCGCAACGGTGAGCACCCAGGAGTTGCGCTTTGCGGCTGCCGGGTCGGCCGAGGCTTGATGCATGACGTTCATCTGGAATCCATCTTCGACAGGATGTCGGCGACCGCGCGACCGGCAGCGACGACTGCGCCGGCGAGATAACCAGGTTCGGAAGGACTTGTCTCGCTGCCCGCCAGGATGAGGCGGTCCTTCCACAGGCCAGACATCCATTGCGAGTTTCCCGGAAGCGGATGCGCACCGCCGACACGATCGGCGGCGGCGGCTGTCAGCGGATCGGCTGCCCAGTCCTTCAACAGAACCGCCCGAGGCTTAAGGGCCGCGGAGCCGAACAATCTGGCGAGCTGTGCCAGGCAGGCTTGTTTCAACATCTCCTCGCCAAGCGCGGCGCGCTGATCGGCGCCGACCCCTGGGAAGCCGAAGAGCGCGGCCTTGCCCGAAGCGGTCGTCGCGTCATGGATTTCCACCAGCGGTCCCACCATGCTCTGCGCGGTGCCTGATAAGCCGGCTGTTCGCCAGAATGCTTCGTCGTAGACGGCGAAGAACTTCGCGTGCGGAGCCATCCATGTGGCAGTGTCGCGCCACCGGGCAGCGGTTGCCGGATCCTGTTCCGGGCTGAAACTTACTGTCGCTTCCAGCAGCCGCGGCGGGAGGGCGGCGACAACCTGCTCCGCCTGGAGGATTTCGCGCCTTCCCTGGCCTCTTTCGACGGTGAGTTGAACCCCGGTGCCGGACAGCGACATCGCCGTCACCGTCGCATCGCGAAGGATCCGGTCGGCGGGGATGTCGCGCGCCAATGCGCGCACGACCGATGCCATGCCGCGGGAAAGCCGCATCGATTGCTGCTCGACCATTGTGGGCTGGTAGCGCTGCGGCGTCTCCCGGGACATCCTTTCGATGATCACGTCGCCCTCGCTGTTTTGCGCGAAGGAATGCAGGCCGAGTTCGCCGATCAGCGTCTCCATCGGCGGCTGCATCTGCGGCCAGTACCAGGATGGGCCGAGGTCGAATCCGTCTTCCGCCGGCATGCCGGCTTCATCGGCCGTTAGAATGCGGCCGCCCAGCCGATCCCGTGCTTCGGGAACGATCACATCGATACCCAAAGCGTGGAGTTTGCGTGCCGCATAAAGGCCGGCGAGGCCGGCATCGACGACGGCTACTCTGCATGCCTTCATCTCGCCTGTCCTTTATCGTCGGCCTGGTCGAAGCTGCAGACGTCGTTGTGAAGGAGAGGGGCCGACTTGTACCAGACCTTTGTGCCACGATCTCCGACCCGTGCGCGGAATGCTTGCCCCTGGGGCAGGCGCAGCCAGCTCCAGCGTTCAAGTGTGTTGCCGTTCTCAGTAAGGGAGCCGTCGATCACCAGCAGTTCGAGTCCTTGGGGATTGGCGAGCTCGATGTCGGCGTGTGCCTGCCAGTCCTCGATCATCACACGCTCGTCTGCTCCATCGAAGAGGGTTGTCGACGACGTTGCTGCATCGCCGAGCCCGTCGTTCCGGCCTTCGCCGGGCAGGCGGACGATCCGTTCCCGGTCGTCTTGCTTGAACTGCCAGAGCTTGACGAGGATCACGCACCCATCCGCGCTTCCCGGTGCATGCCCGCTTCCGGGAGGGTTTCGAACGTAGCTGCCGGCAGGGAAGTCACCGCTCTCGTCCTGAAAAACGCCGTCCAGAACGAGAAACTCTTCGCCGCCTGGATGTTCGTGATGCGGGAACCGGGTGCCGGCCGCATAGCGCACGATCGAGGTGGCGCGGGCCTTTTCGCCGCCGATGCGGAATAGCATCCGCCGATCCACCCCTTTCGTGGGGCTCGGCATCCATTCGAGCCGGCCGGCATGGACAAGGGCACGCTCAGAGAGGTCGTCGTTGAGCAGCATGGTCAAAGCTCCGACCTGCCGCCGTCGACGACGATCTCGGCACGAGGTGGCAGCCTTTCACGACTGGTTGGCCCCGCGACCGAGATAGACGCCGAGGAGTAATCCCCGAACGAAAGATTACTCGCTTCAAGCAGCCATATTCGACGCTGCCGACATCACTTCCCGAGGGGCGGGACCACCGAACATATGACGGCCACCGTCATCGACTTCAGTGAAACACCAGCGGACGACGCCATCTCGGTCGAGCAGGAATTCGCCGACAAGCTGGCCACGGCCGGTCGCATTCATCTGCGTGTCATCCTCGGTGAATTCGTAACCATCCGCCTTATCGAGATAGTCGACCGCCGCCATCACATCCATGGGCTCCGGGAGTTCACCCGGCATGTCGATACGCATCGAGGCCACGGTGCTCATGCTGAGCTTGTACGGCCAGTCATTCTCGGCTTCGGTGAACTGGACATTCGGCAGGCCGAACGCCCTGTGCGACATCCGTCCCGGGTCGGAGGCGGCCAGCAGGTTGGGAAGCGGGTGGTAGCGGAAATAGAGGCGGGCACGCTCGATCGGGGTATTCACGATAGTCAGGCTGTCGATGCCTTTTTCCTGCAATGCACCGGTGAGTTCGGCCATGGCGGCGATCTGCCGGCGGCAGAAGGGGCAATGTAGTCCGCGAAACAGCCCGACAAGCACCGGTTTCTGGCCGCGAAAATCATCGATGGCGATCTTGCCCTGGCGGGTAATCGCATCCAGCACCACGTTCGGCGCGCGATCTCCAGGCTGTAGTGGTCTTTCTGCGTGGTTCTCCTGCATGAGTAATTCCTCCCTTTATCTATCTGACGTGATTGGACTAACCGCTCTCAAGAGTCGTACCAGGAGGAAGGTCAGTCGAGAAACGGCAAAACGACGAGTGTGCCTGGATCGAGGTTGTGGCGGATGCACACATCTTGCGCCAGCGTGAAATACCGTTCCGCCTCGTCCATTTCGTCATGTTCAAGGCTCAGTGTCGCCAAGCCATCATAGCACGGAAAGAGCAGTTGCGGCTCGTCAATTTCCTTTGCAACCTCAAGGGCTTCCTCGTAATACTTACGAGCTAGCTTCGGCTGCCCGTGGCATTGATGAATTTGCCCGAGGACGATCAGCGGCACGGAGAGATGATCGCGCTGATCGAGGGCCCGGTCGATTTCGACGGCCTTCTCCGCCGCCGGCACACCCTCGGCCGCGCAGCGATCGGTAAATGTGCAGCAGGAAACCGCGAGATTGGCGAGAAGCCGCGCCTGGAAGCCGAGATCGCCGATACGGGTGGCGACCTCCAGTCCGCGCCGGCAGATCCTGATGGCGTTGGCCGGATCGACGATGGTGTAGAGAACGCCGAGATTGGAATAGGCGCGGCACGCTGCACTTTGCAAATCGGCGTTTTCAGCGACCGAAAGGCTTCGCTCGACTTCCTGCACGGCATCGCGGCGGCGCCCGAGCCGCGCCAGCGCCGCACCCTTGGTGTTCAACGCCTCGGCCATCGCCCGCGCTGCCTCCCGACCGGCCTCCGTCGTTCCGTCGACCGGCAGCGTTTGCAGGCGTTGCAGCGCCAGCGTCGCCCACTCGGCGGCAGCGGCTTGATCGCCCATGCGGAAGGCCAGATGGCCGCGCTCCTGCAGCAGGTGCGCATGTTCGACCGGCGCATCGATCGTCGCGATCAACGCTTCGGCCGCGGCGCAATGGATCTCCGCTTGGTCGCGGCGCCCCGCGTCGAGATGCAGACGGCCGGTCTTTCGCAGGATCCTTGCTGCGGCGATCCGATCGTCCTTGCTGCGGTGGATCGCAAGCGCCCGCTGATAATGGGTCAAGGCAGCATCGCGCCGTCCGGCGGGGCCGCAGAGATCACCAAGACGCTCCATGAGCGCCAATTGCTCCGGCGACACCTCCTGATCGTTGGCGAAGGCCGCAAGGGCCTGATGGTAGAGCCGCATGGCATCGTCATTCGCGTAGGTCTTGCGCGCCAGATCGCCCGCTGCCATCAGGTAGCCGGCGCCCTTGGCCTTCTCGGTTGTCAGGCTGAAGTGATGGCCGAGCTGCGTCAGATGCTCTGCCCGGTCGGGCGCCTCGCCATATTGGCGTTCCAGAACCCGGCCAATCCTGCCGTGCAGCTCCATGCGCCGCTGCAGCAGCAGATTGTGGTAGATGACGTCATGCATCAGCGTCTGGCTGAAGCGATAGCCCGGTGACCCTCCGGCATCCGGGCCGCGCAATTCCTCGATGATATCGGCATCGCAGAGATAATCCAGCGCCGCGTCGACGGCGGCCCGGTCCGACGTGACGATACGAAGCAGGGCGGTATCGAACTTTGGGCCGACGACCGCAGCCTCCTGCGCCAAGCGTCTCATCTCTTGCGGAAGGCGATCGACGCGGGCAAGTAACAGCGCCTGCAGATTGACCGGGATATCGACTTCGGTGTCGTCGGCTGCGACATGCCAGCGATGACCGTCATGGTGCAGCGTGCCCATGTCGATCAGTCCGCGAAGGATTTCTTCGATGAAAAGCGGATTGCCGCCGGCACGATCGAGGATGCGCTTGCGCATAGCCACTGGCAGCTTGCTATGACCCTCGCCAAAAAAGGCAGCGAGCAGCTTCTGCCCATCGGCTGCAAAGAGGGGGTCAAGACGTTGCACGGTGACGTTGACGCGATCGGAGTTCAGCGGATCAGTCTGCGATGTCGGCCGGTAGATCGCCAGCAGCATCAGCCGACTGCGCTCCAGCCGATCCATCATGAAGCGGAGCACTTCCAGTGAGGCGGCGTCCGCCCAGTGCAGATCCTCGATGACGAGCAGCAGAGGGCCTTGCGCCAGCCGCCGCTCGAAGACGGTGCGCACCGCATAGAAGATCTGTCGCCGCAACTGTTCCGGCTCGATGTGCCGTAACGCCCCATCGGGATCGCCGAGGCCGAGGACATGCAGAAAGAGCGGCAGAAGCCCCTCGACCTCCTCTGGGGTAAGATCGAGAGCGCGGAATCCGGTTGTCAGCAGTTGCCGCGTCCTATCGAGATCATCCCGCTCGCCGATGCCGTAAGCGCTGCGCACGACCGCGGCGAGCGTGCCATAGGATTGTTCGCCGAGGGGCGAGCAGGTGGCTTTGCGAATAGCAAGGCCGGGGAAGCGGGCCGCATCGCCGGCGGTTCCAACGAATTCGTTCGCCAGCCGCGATTTGCCGATACCGGCTTCGCCGATCAGGCGGACGAGCTGCGCTGCACCGCCGCAGGCGAGATCGAGGCAGGTCAGCAGCCGCGACAACTCGCCATCGCGTCCAATCATCGGCGCCTGAAGACCAAAACTTTCGAGTCCGCGCGCCGTATGCGGCGCTTCCAGCAGCCCTGCCAGCCGATGGACGAGGACGTTTCCGCTTTTGCCGCGCAGCGTCTGCGCGCCGAGGCTGTCAAAGGCAAATGCATGGCGGGTGAGGCGATAAGTCAGCGGCCCGACGAGGATATCGTTTTCGCCCGCCATCGATTGCAGCCGCTGGGCGGTGTTAACCGTGTCGCCCGTCACCGAATAGGATTTGGTGCTGACCGCACCGAAGCCGCCGGTGACGACGGGCCCGCTATTGATGCCGATATGCAGACGCAGCGGTACACCGGCGCGTGCGCGCCAGCGGTCGCCGACTTCAGTCGCCCGACGGATCATATCGAGTGCGGCACCGAGCGCCCGGACCGGATCGTCTTCATGGGCAACCGGCGCGCCGAACAGCGCCAGCAGCGCATCGCCGACGAACTTGTCGACGAAGCCGCCGTAAGCCTCGACCGCCTGCGTCATCTCTTCGAACAATTCGTTCTGCAGCACCCGCATGATTTCGGGGTCGATCTGCTCGCTCAGCGTCGTGAAGCCGCAAAGATCGGCAAAGAGCACAGTCACCGGCCGCCGGTCGGCATCGCTGTTTGATTTATGCGGTACGACCTCGATGCTTGGCTTGGGCGCGGGCGGAACTTGGCCTGAGATCGCCGCACCGCATCTCGGGCAGAAGGCAAAATCCGGCTGACAGGCGCAGCCGCAGGCAGCGCAGGAGATGGGCTGCCTTGCGCCGCATCGCGGGCAGAAGGCAAAACCACTCTGAATATCGAAGCCGCAGCCGGCGCACTCCATTGCACGCGTCCCACGAAAGGCTCGATATGCGACGGCTATCCCGGCCGCAACCGACGCCTTAAACCAGAAGACAAGCATGAACCTGCTGCGTGAGGCCCGCAAGCAGGATTTCAGTTGGCGTGAAGGATCATCAGCCCGATGGCGCTCATAAACGCCAGCGCCAGCATCGACAGCACCCCGGCCAGCAGCACGCGCCCGCCGGAGGCAAATACCGTCCGCATGTTCACCGACAGGCCAAGGGCAGCCATCGAGACGATGGTGAGCACAGACGAGGATTCCCTCGCCGCCGTTGCTGCTTGCGGCGGGATGAGATCGAAGCTCCGCAAGCCCATCATCGCGAAGAATCCGACGATAAACCACGGCACGAGGTGTGCGAGCGAGATTTGGGTGGGATGCTCTGCATCCCTCTTGAGTTGCAGCAGCAACACAACAGGCCCAAGCATCAGGACCCGCATGAGCTTCACGATCGTGCCGACCTGTACGCTCACGGCGCCGACAGGCGTGGTCGCTGCAAGCACCTGCGGAACCGCGTAGACGGTCATGCCCGCAAGAACGCCATACTGCCATTCCGTGAGATGCGTTACCGCAAAAAGCGGCGGCAGCACCAGGACGACGACTATTCCGAGCGCCGCGGTGAAGGCGATCGACGACGCCACGTCGTCCGGACGGGCGCCGATCACTGGTGCGGCGGCAACGATCGCAGAATTCCCGCAAATGGAATTGCCGCAGGCCACAAGGGTTGCCAGCTGGTCGTGAAGGCCAAGCATCCTGCAGATCCCATAGCTCGTCACCAGCGAAAGAAGCACCGTTCCCATGACGATCACGATCATGGTGGTGCCGGCCTCGGCGACGGTCGCTATGCTGACAGATGCGCCGAGAAGCAGGATAGCGAATTCCAGAAGGACTTTGCTCGAGAAGGCGATCCCCGCATGAAGCCGGGCCGGGAGGCCGACGAAGGTCTGCAGCATCGTGCCCAAGAGGATGGCGAAGACCAGCCCGTCGATGATTTCGAAGCCTATAACGGCTTTCTCCAAAGAAGCCATGCCCCACGCCAGGACGGTTATTGCGACGGAGGCGGCAATGCCGGGAAGGATTTCCAACAATCTCGATGAGGGCGACATGAAATATCCAACAGAGATTACATTTGTAGGATAGTCCTCCGATTTGTGATCATCCATCGAATAAATATTGACATATCATTCTGTTTAAACGAACGATCGCGCATGACGTTCGAGCAGCTTTCGATTTTTGTGGCAGTGGCGGAGCGGCAGCATCTCACGCAGGCGGCTTCTGCTCTTCGGCTGACACCCTCCGCAGTCAGCGCGTCCGTCAAGGCCCTGGAGACGTTCTATTGCGTGAAGCTATTCGACCGGGTTGGCCGGGGCATTCAATTGACCAGGGAAGGGGCCGTCCTTCTGCGGGAGGCCAAGGAGACGCTGGCAAGAGTCAAGGCAACCGAGGCGGTTCTCGCCGAGCTTGGCAAGCTGAAGACCGGTACGCTCGACATCCATGCCAGCCAGACCATCGCCAACTACTGGCTGCCGTCGCGGCTCCTCGGCTTTTCCCACGCCTATCCCGGCATCGATATCGATCTGACGATCGGCAACACGATGACCGTTGCTGCGGCGGTCAAGCAGGGCGACGCGGAACTGGGCTTCATCGAAGGCATGGTCGACGAGCCTGCGCTTTCGAACTCCATGATCGCCAGCGACAGGCTGGTTCTTGTCGTCGGATCCGAAAACTGCGACGATATTGAAGCAGGGGACCTCCGCCGCGTCAAATGGATCATGCGAGAGGCGGGTTCCGGAACGCGTTCCGTGCTCGAGCAGTCGCTGCGCGAACTTCACATCGATCCTTCCAAGCTCGACGTCTCGCTGGTGCTTCCCTCGAACGAAGCGGTGCTGTCGGCCGTGAGAAGCTGCGGCTGCGTCACGGCGCTCTCCGAGGCGATCGTCATGCCCTTCGTCGAGAATGGCCAGTTGCGAATGCTCGACGTGGAGCTTCCACCGCGACGGTTCACCTTGCTCAGGCACAAGGAGCGCCATCGAACTGCGCCTGCGCGGGAATTCGAGGCATTCTGCCGTGCCCACGCCTGACATGCCGGGTGGAAGCTTCCTAGCTGCCTGCATGCAATGGGCAATCCACGACAGTGCCGCGCGACGACTCGCGCATCAGCCTGCCCCCTCCAGTCCTTTGTCTTTCATGCGGCAAAATTCGATCAACTGCTCCGATGTCATTGGTCGCGCCAGTGCATAGCCTTGCAGCAAATGGCATCCAAGGTCTTTCAGGATCTTCGCGTGCTCCATGGTCTCGACGCCCTCGGCAACGATGTCGATGTTCTGCGACCGGCCGATTTCGATAATGGAGGAAACCAGGCGGCGTTGAGATGGCGAGGCTATGATCGGCTTGATAATCTCGCGGTCGATCTTCAGCCGTCGTGGCTCAAATCGAAGCAGGCTGATGATGCTGGCATGTTCCGTGCCGAAATCGTCGATCTCGATTTCAATGCCGAGCGCTTTGATTGCCGGAATGACCTGGTTGAGCGCAGGTTGAAGCTCGTCGAAGGAAATTGTCTCAAGCAGCTCGAAACACAGGCGACCCCTCGATACGGGAAGCCCGGACAGCTCGGCGAGCAGATTTGCCTGCGCCAGTCGGCGCGCTGATATATTGACGGAGACACGCGGGATCTGCATTCCCTGGCTGTCCCATCTCGTCAGCTCGAACAGGGCCTTGTGCAGGATCAGCTTATCCATGTCGCCGCTCCGCCCGAGCCTTTCCGCGGCGTCAAGAAAATTGTTCGGGCCGAGCAGACCTTTTCGCGGGTGATCCCAGCGGGCGAGGGCCTCGACGCCTGATATAGCCAACGTATCTGCGTTGAATTGCGGCTGGAAGAATGCAACGAGTTCATCGCGGTCGAGCGCCTGATTGAACTCATCCGCCAATTCTTTTGAATGGATTGCGGCGCTGCGAAGCTCTTCGGTGAAAATCGCCGCGCGGCCGCGGCCCGCCTTCTTCGCCTCGTAGAGAGCCAAATCGGCATTGAGGAGCAACTGGCCGAGATCCCGCCCGGAGGCACGTTCAGTCTCCCACGCGACACCGACGCTTGCTCCGACCACATAATCCGCCCCTTCGATAAGGATGGGCTGCTGGAGTGCGTCGACGATCTGTTTGGCCAATTCGGCTGCTTCAGCTTCGGGGTTGGCGCTCCACCTGGCGAAGATGAACTCGTCTCCGCCGATCCGAGCCGCGACATCGCTTGGGCCGGCCAAATCGGCGAGGCGCGAAGCCGTTGTCTGCAGGACCATGTCACCGCCGGCATGCCCTTTCGTATCGTTGATCTCCTTAAATCGGTCGAGGTCGATATGAATGAGGATCAGGCAGTCTTCGCCATCGGGTCTCTGTGGTTGCGAGATCATCTGGTCGACGAACCGTCGGTTCGCCAGCCCCGTCAACGCGTCGTGCAACGACAAATATTCCAGGCGTTGCCGCGCTCGAACGAGCTTCTTCTTGTGAAGGCGAAGCTTCTCAATCGTTCTTTGGCGTGATTTGGTCAGGAAGCCGACCCAAATGATCGGCGCAACGACACATAGACCCAACAGGCTCGCATAAAACTCAAAAATGCCGATCCCGTTATTTTGACCCCATCCATGCTTGGGCACGGCGACGAAAGTCCAGCGGCCATAAGCCATGTCAACGGATGTCACGACCGGCTGCTTCGAAAAGGTTTCCAGATTTCCGAGAAAAACCTGTTTCGGCGAGTTCGGCTCCGGCACGGTGCTGATGGCAATCTCAAGCTCGGTCGATCCAAGGCCGCTGTCGCCATAAAGCCTTGGACTATCTATAACTCCGGAAAGCAGGCCCCAAAAGATCTGGCTCTTTCCGTCGTTGATATAAATCGGGCACCTGACGACGAAAGCAGTTCCTCCTTGGACGAGCTCTACCGGGCCTGTCAGAACGATGTTGTGGGTGTTGCGCGCCAGCATCGCGGCAGCTCGTTGCTTCTCATTCTTTCGGTAGTCGAGCCCGATGGCCTTTTCATTTCCCTTTTCCGGATAAACCCACTTGACCACCATGTCGGGTGCCGCAGCAAAGCTGCGCAATTGTGAATCTGGCTGCAGGATCTGCGCGGCAAGTTTGGAAAATCCCGTTTGGTCCATTGCGGGGTCGACTGCGATGCCAGCCGCCAGCCCTTGCAGCAGCTTCACATTGCTATTGAGATTCGTCTGAAGCCGAGACGATATTGTGGCAAGCTCGCCGGAAACAATCGAGCGTTCCTCGGCCAGCGATCGCTCCAGCCGCCAGTTGGTTGCGACCCAGACGACGACGACTGCAATAATCGCCGCAAATAATGCGGGAGCGAATGCGATTGCATGGCTGGCTGCGGAGGCCGCGAGGCCACGTACTATCTTTGGATTTCTACGAAACTTCATCAGGTTGCCGGCGTGGATGGACACGCCTGCATCCTTGCACAGTTTCTTTAAGGCAACGCTAAACCGGGCGGCACGCGAGAAATGCCGATCCGGTACCGCCTCAAAATATCTAGAAATACTCAAGAAATTGCTTTGATCTGAATATTATCTGCTCGCTGTTCCTGGTTGCCGGGACAAATCGGGCAGGTGAGGGTGCCAATGTCGGCTTCAACTCCCAGGTTTCCATTGTCATGCTCCTCCCACTTTACCCCGATGCCCATGCTGGAAGCGCTATAAGCGATCCGCATTTGTAAAAGCGTCGAAGATCGCACGATGTCCGGCATGGTTCGGATGAACCACATCGGCGGAGGCGAGGTTTCCATCGCCGTGAGCTTTCATGCTTTCGTAGGGAAGAGCATAGAAGAGCGAGAACCGTCGTGCCAGCTCGTGCACGGCCTCGACATACTCTTCGAAGCCCATGCGCGTCTGGCCTGTGAAACAGCTGCTGCCGATGGAGAAGCCGGCATCCGGGAGGTACGGCCGATGCCATTGTCCGGTCGCGGCTTTCGGTCCGCCAGCTGAGATCCTTGCAGCACGGTGCCGGGGATGGCGTGGTTGCGGATCGGCAAGCAGCCGACTGCTTCTGCAAACAAAGCCGGCCAGGCGAGATGCGGCTGGCTGGCGTTGAAGCCCGCGGTGATGGTGTCGCCGAACATGCGCATGCCCGGAAATACCAGGCGATCGCACATGCTCTCCAAAACCCACCGTTTCAGGGGCCGCAAGGCAGTTTACGGCATTCGTCCCGAACATTTCGCTCTCGACGAAAGCGGCGTGCCCGCGGAAATCCTCCTGGTCGAGCCGATGGGTTCGGAAACCCACGTGACGGTGAAACTCGGCGATACGTCGGTCACCCGCGTTTTCCGCGAGCGGGTGGCGCTATCGCCCGGCGCAACGATCCGCGTGCGGACAGAACTTGCCAACATCCATCTCTTTGCGGCCGATGATGGCCAGCGCCTGAATTGAGATCCGCATGCATGTCTATCCTGAAACCAAACTCACCAAGGCGCTGCGGAATGATGACTTTCCAGTCATCACCTCACTTGCGCGTCATGACCTCGATCTCGCCAGGGCGGCGTTGAGGGCAGGGGCCTTTGCGCTGAAAGTGCATCTCAATGCCTACCACCGGGCGACCGGCACCACCTTCGGCAGCTTCGTGCAAGAGCGGCCTTTCTTCGAGAAGCTCGCTGCGTTGGGCGTGCCGCTCCTTGTCATGGCCGGGCAGACGACTGTGCCGAGCGCGCAGGAGATGAATGCGCTCGCCGATCTCGGCTTCGAGGGCTTCAACATCTATATCAGCGACATGCAGCCCCATCTCTTGCAATCCAAGCTTCGGCCGATGCCGGCACTCGGCGAAAAGAGCACCGAGGAGGAATTCCGGAAAATCCTCGCGATTCCGGGCGCGATGATGGAAGCCTCCGTTGCGGCCTTCGCGGACTATGGCAAGCCGCTCGACGAGACCGATCTTGCCCGCTACAGAGAAATCACCATCAAGGCCGGCATTCCGGTCATTGCTCCGAGCCAGAAGAGTTTCGCGGCCGAGGATATGCCGAAGCTGAAGGCGGCCGGCATCGCCGCGGCGCTGCTCGGCGTCATCGTCACCGGCACGACGCCGGAAAGCATGGAAGCCGCCGTTCGACCGATCGCGGAGAGCGCAAGGGGTTCGGCCGGCCGCAAGCGTTCATTCATCCATAGGAAGTTTGACGTTCACCGATCCTTCGCGCCCGACGGAACGCGTGTATTTGGATCCGGCTCCTTCGCGCTCGAGGAACGCCCCGCCGTCTGTCAGGTGGCCCTCAGAGCACGCCTTTCCTCAGGAGGAAGTTCGCATAAGGGCGCGATTCGGCAGTCTGGATGATCGCAAACGATCGCATGGCGATCGGATAGTAAGCAAACCTCTCCACGGGTTGGCTGGCGATCGAGCGCCCTTCTGCCTCACTGCAAACGGCGATGACCTCTCTGTGCACTTCCAGCAACTCGCCCGGCGCGTCGACGGCCTCCATGTGCATCAGCGGCGTGTCGCCGAATGTGTCCAGGGGCATCATTCTAAGGATCCCGCCAACTGCAGTCGGTGCATCGACCCCCTCCAAAATGAGAAGCTTTCCGCTCGTGGTTTGGGTCGCCACCCGAAAGCCCGAAAAGTTTCGATCGACGATGGCCAGTTCGTCGCCATGACCCATGGAGGCCAAGACCCACAACAAGTCGGCCGTGACAAACGGCGGGACGCCTTTCAGCATGTCATTTCCCTCCCAAGAGATGATCACAAGTTGGATCGTAGCCGTAAAAAAACGATTGCGCAAACGTTTCGATGGCGCTAGCCTGATGATATTCGCGGATCCTCGGAGAGCCTGTTTAAGGTTGGAATTCCGCCTGGGAGGAAAATTTGAGACGCTTTGTTGTTGTGCTGCCGGCGAAGGCCGGAGCGCGCTCATGACGACGATTTCGGAAGTTGCAAAGGCGGCCGGAGTTTCGGTCTCCACTGTTTCCCATGTTCTCAACAAGACGCGCTACGTGTCGCCCGAGAAGTCGAAGCTCGTCATGGAGGCGGTGGACGAGATCGGATACATCCCGAACGCGGTTGCGCGCTCTCTCAAATTATCGTCGACGGGCACGGTCGGCCTGGTAATTTCCGCGATTTCGAACCCTTACTTCAGCGACATCATCTGCGCGATTGAAGCCGAGTGTTCCAAGCGAGGCTTAATCGTATTCCTATGTGATACACAGGACGATCCAGATCGGGAGCTGGAGCTCATCCGGCATCTGCATCAGCGTCGTGTCGACGGGATTATCCTTGCCGCTTCAGGCGCTCCCAAAAAGTCGCTGGACTATCTATTTGAATGCGATGTTCCTTGTGTGCTCGTCGACAGGCTCTCCGATGATCGTTTCGATCAGGTCGGAACCGACAACACGGCGGCAATCCGCATGCTGGTCGATCATCTCGTCAAGCTCCATCACCAACGGGTTGGGATCATCCTCGGCCAGCCTGGATTTGCGACGACCGTGGAGCGCACTGAGGCTTTCCGCGCAGCTATGGCGGAGAAGGGAATAGAGGTCCCGCATGCGTTGATCAGCAATGGCAACCGCAGCACGGCTGACGCCACCGCCTCGACGCACCGATTGCTGGAGCTGAAGGAGCCACCGACGGCAATCCTTGCCTCAAACAATCTTGCGATGATCGGCGCGATGAGAGCCGTTCGGGAACGGGGGCTGCGCGTTCCCGCGGATATTTCGGTGCTCGGAATCGATGATTTCGAATGGGCCGATTATTTCGAGCCGCGCCTGACGCTGATGGCCCAGCCTTGCGATGAGATCGGCAGGAAGGCGGCGGACTTGCTGATTGCGCGGATTGGCAACAAGCACCGCCCCCGCGAGACCGTTCGACTGTCGCCGGTTTTGCGGGTGCGTGAATCGTGGGGAGAAGCAGCATGAGCCAGGTCGTTCTTTCGGCGAAAGGGGTCACCAAGCATTTCGGCGGCGTTCAAGCGCTGCGTGGGGTGGACTTCGATCTTAAAGTCGGTGAAATCCATGCCCTGCTTGGAGAGAATGGTGCCGGCAAATCAACGTTGATGAACCTGATGTCCGGCGTGCACACGCCGGACCAGGGAGAGATCTTCATCGATGGCAAACCCGCCCGATTTCACAGCCCCAGGGATGCCCAAGCGGCAGGAATTGCAACGATTTTCCAGGAATTGGATCTCGTTTCGAGCTTAAGCGTCGCGGCCAATCTCTTTCTTGGGCGCGAGCTTGTCCATCCACATGGCATGCTCGACGGAAAGGCGATGCTGCGCGAAGCGCGCAAAAGACTGGAGGCAATCGACCGATCGATCGATCCCGCCCAGCTTGTCGGCGAGCTTTCGATCGGCCAGCGCCAGGTCGTCGCCATTGTCAAGGCACTGTCCTATGCATCCCGCGCTCTGATCATGGATGAGCCGACGGCGGCATTGACTGTCGGCGAAGTCGATCGATTGTTCGATATTATGCGCGGACTCGCATCGTCAGGCGTCGGTATCGTCTATATTTCGCATCGCCTTGAGGAAGTGCCGCAGATTGCCCATCGCGTGACAGTGATGCGCGACGGCAGGGTCGCCGGCGTTACCGAGCCGAACGCGCCACAAGCCCAGTTGGTGCAGCTTCTCGTCGGCCGTCCGCTGAACGAACTTTACCCACCGCGATCGGATCGCGTCGGCGACGTGCTCCTGAGGATGCGGCAGGCCTCGTTCCGGCCGCACCGTGCGTCACCCGGGTGGCAGGCGCCATCAAAGATCGACCTGGATGTTCACCGCGGTGAAATTGTCGGCTTGGCCGGCGTGATGGGTGCAGGGCGAACCGAGCTTCTGAGCGCTCTTTACGGGACAGGCGTACCGGGCAGATGGCAGGGTGAGGTTAGCATTGGCGGCAAACCGGCAAGGCTTCGATCCATCGCCGCCGCGCGCAGGGCTGGTCTCGCATTCGTAACCGACGACCGGCGCGGCGCCGGGCTGATGCTGCGTATGTCCGTTGGCCTCAATCTGGTCATGTCGATCATTCGCCGAATTTCCCCAAACGGCTTTTTGTCTGCACGTCGACAGGACGATGCGATCAAGAGCTCGTTCGGGAATTTCGACATCCGTCCCAAGAACCCGGAGATCGCGGTGGGTGCCCTGTCCGGCGGCAACCAGCAGAAGGTCGTGCTTGCCAAGGAAGTGCTGGGCAATCCGAGCCTGTTGCTTCTCGATGAGCCGACCCGCGGTGTGGACGTTGGAGCTAAGGGGGAGATTTACGCTCGCTTGCGCAAATTTGCCTCGGATGGACTGGGCATCCTTGTCGCTTCAAGCGAAATGCCTGAACTGATCGGCCTATGCGATCGAATAGTGGTTCTGCGCAATGGCTGCAGCGTTGCCGAATTTTCTGGCGGGGTGAGCGAACACGACGTTCTGGCCGCCGCCAACGGGAGGGAGGGATGATGTCCGAACAGCAAATTACGTCGAGTTCTCCGATTCAACCCGCAAAGCGCATTGATCCGCTTGCGGTCATCGTCCGCTTCCAAAGCTTGATCGGCCTTGTGCTGGTCTTTGCCGGCGGCATCATCTTCTCGCCGCGTCGGCATGGGGTCATCCTGTTCATTCAACCCGACAATATCGCCAACATCGTCCGCGCGGTGTCGGAGACTGGCATCATCGCGATCGGGATGACCTTCGTGATCATAACCGCCGGGATCGATCTCTCGGTTGGGGCGACCCTTGGTCTTGCCAGCGTCGTCACAGCAACATTGATGGTCTCGGGCGGCTTTGGGCTGATTACAACGGTATTGGCAGTGCTGCTGATGGGCACCTGTTTCGGCTTGGTCCAGGGAGCGATCTCAAGCAAGTTTCGGCTTGAAGCATTTATCGTCACTCTTGCCGGTTTGCAGGCAGCTCGCGGGCTGGCGCTCGTTGTGTCGGGCAATCAGTACATCAATATCTCCTATGGCGATGGCCCTGGGCTGGCTCCCCCCATCTTTGCGGTTCTCGGCGGTCGATTGTTCGGCAACGTCGTTCCCGTGGCCACGATCGTCTTCCTGATCTTCGCCTGTATTGCAACGCTGGTGCTGAACACGACGAGGTTCGGCCGTTACGTCTATGCCGTCGGCGGCAACGAGCGCGCCGCTCGCATCTCAGGTGTTCCGGTCTCGGCAATCAAGATCGCTGTTTACGCCATTACCGGCTTTGCATCCGCGCTGGCCGGCATCGTCCATGCCGGGCAATTCAATTTCGGAAGTGCCAATGATGGGACCGGATATGAATTGACGGCCATCGCGGCTGTTGTCATTGGAGGAACCAGCCTGTTTGGCGGGTCTGGTTCCATGGTCGGAACGATCGCCGGCACGATCATGCTTGGCGCCCTCGCCAATATTCTTCAGCTCAACAACATCACCCCAGCCATGCAGTTGCTTGCCACAGCGGCAATCATCGTTCTGGCGGCAGTCCTTCAATCCCTCGTTCGTCGCCGCGAAGGATTGGGCAGGTAGTGTGGCGGCATCTCCCGGAAGGTGGATCCGGAACCAATGTGGAGGAGAAAGTAATGACACAGAATGCACTTCGATTTCCGAATGCCCGGCGCATGGCACTTCTCGCCGGTTCATGCCTTTGTATTGCCGGCATGGCCCAGGCTGCCGATCCGCTTGTGAAGGCTTGCGCCAAAGATGGCGAATTCGTTGTCGGCTTCTCGCAGGCAAACAACGCGGAGCCCTACCGCCAGCATGTCAACGATGAACTGGAAGCCGCCGCCAAGACAGTCCCGCAGTTCACACTGCAGATTGCCGACGGGGCAGGCAACGTCAACACCCAGACGTCACAGGTCGACAATTTCATTACTCAAAAGGTCGACCTTCTGTTGATCTCGCCTTTCGAGGCGGCTCCGCTTACACCCGCCGTCAAGCGGGCAATGGACGCGGGTATCCCGGTCATCGAACTCGATCGCAAGACGAACGGTGAAGCAGGCAAGGACTACACAGCTTTCATCGGAGGCGATAACTACAAGATTGCGCTGGCAGCCGGCGAATATACCAGCAAGACGCTTCTTCCAGATGGCGGCGAGGCCGCCGTGCTGGAGGGCTTGCCGAGTTCGACACCTGCAGTCGAGCGGCTTAACGGCTTCAAGGATGGCGTGAAGGCCAATTCGAAAATCCAGATCGTGGCAGAACAGGCGGCAGACTGGCTGCCGGATAAAGCACAAACGGCGTTCGCCGCCATGCTGCAGGCTCATCCGGACATCAAGATGGTCTATGCCAGCAATGACATGATGGCGGCGGGTGCTCTGCTTGCTGCCAAAGGTGCCGGTAAAAGCGTGAAGATCATCGGCACCGATGGCTTGCCTGGGCCTGCCGGGGGAATTGAAGCGGTCGCAAAGGGCGATTGGTCCGCGACCTTTACCTATCCTACCGGAGCGAAGGAGGCGATCGACATGGCAAAGTCGATATTGCTGGACTGTGCATCGTCTGTTGAGCCAACGGTAACAGTCGATACCACAGCCATCACGCCCGAAAACGCAAAGCAGATGATGGGCAAGTAAAGTTCCAGGCTCCATCCGGCTGGACGCGTCTGCCTAGCCGGGTGGGGCCAGATCGCTTCGTTGGCGCGCTTGAAAAGCTTCGCATCGCCGCGGCGTTTGCCCGATCTGGAGCGTAAGCCATTCAAGCTAGAGCACGTCCATTGAACGCGGAATCGGAATTTTGGTGACATGCTTTGTTTGGCGTGATTCCCTGCCTTCGAATCAGGAGGTATGAATGTCACGAGCGTTCAGCGATGATCTTCGCATTCGAGTTCTGGCTGCGTCTTCGGACGGGATGTCTGCGCGTTCGGCGGCTGCGCGGTTTGGGATCGGGATTTCGACGGCCATTGCCTGGATCGCCAACGCGCGACAGGGTCAACTGACCGCGGGCAAACAGGGTCGACGCTCAGGGTCCAGACTGGATGAGCATGAGGCCTTTATCATCGGCCTTATCGATGACGAGAAAGACATCACGCTCAACGAAATGGTCCTGCGCTTGAGTGAGGAGCGGTCTGTCGTGATCGGCCGCAGTGCTCTTGACGTGTGGCTTCGCAAGCGGGGCTGGACCTTTAAAAAAAGACCGCACATGCATTGGAGCAGGAGCGAGACGACCTTTTGAAACGGCGGCAGGCCTGGTTTGATGGTCAGCTCGATCTCGATCCCGCCAAGCTTATTTTTATCGATGAGACTGGTCTCTCCACGAAGATGTCTCGATTACGCGGGCGATCCCAATGCGGCGAACGCTGCCGGTCAGCGGTTCCTCATGGCCACTGGAAAACCACGACCTTTACAGGGGCGCTTAGGCTTTCCGGAATGACCGCACCGATGGTACTCGACGGACCGATGAACGGCGTGGCATTTTTGGCCTATATCGAGCAGGTTCTGGTGCCGACACTCAGGCCCGGCGACACCGTTATCATGGACAATTTGCCTGCACACAAAGCCGAAGGTGTTCGGCACGCCATAGAAGTTGCTGGTTGCAGGCTGCTCTACCTCCCGCCCTACAGCCCCGATTTTAACCCAATCGAGATGGCCTTTTCCAAACTGAAAGCGCTTCTGCGGGCCAAGGCCGAGCGCTCCGTCGATGCCTTGTGGGATACCGTCGGTAAAATCGTTCCCCTCATCAAACCGCAGGAATGTGCAAACTACTTCGCCGCTGCGGGGTATGACCCGGATTAAAGCGGACGCGCTCTAGAATGCTCGGGTAAGCAGGCGATAGCTGCGTTATGCCGCGTTCAAAAGTTCAGCGCTCACCGGCATTCCCATATGATAGCCTTGGGCACGGTCAATGCGAAGATCCTTGAGCAGGGACAATTGTGCTGCAGTTTCGACGCCTTCCACCAGGATCGTATTCCCACGATTGCGGATGAGAGCAACCATGTCCTGAAGCATCGTCAACCCGCGCGGGTTGGAGCAGTCGTGCAGGAAGGTTCGATCGACCTTGACCGTCTGAAACTCGATCGCCCTCAGCCAGGAGAGGCCCGCGAAGCCGGAGCCGAAGTCGTCAAGCCAGATTTCGACGCCGAGAGTCCGCAGATCTGCAATGCATTTAAGCACCTCAGACTGCATATCCATGTCCAGGCCCTCGGTGACTTCCAAGGCCAGTCGCGATCCGCTGACCCCGCAGCGGATAAGAATGTCAGCGACATTCGCAGCAAAGCCGGGGGAACGCAGTTGTATGGGCGACACGTTGACGCTGACGGTAGCCATGCGATCGGTCATCAGTATGTCACGGCATGCCGTCTCGATCGCCCACTTGCCCAACTCGAGGATAGCGCCCGTTCGCTCTGCAACCGGAATGAATGTTTTCGGCGAAACCGCGGTGCCGTCCGGCATCCGAAGCCGCATCAATGCCTCGACAGCTCTTGCTTTCTCGTTCGTCAACTCGAAGATCGGTTGGTAAACGAGCGAGACCAGTTTGCGATCGATGGCGGCCGTCAGCAGCGGGACGAGTTTACCGGCGTTGTCGTCCGGGCGAGGCAACAGCGGATCAAACCTGCGAATGCAGTTTCGGCCGCTTGCTTTGGCATGGTAGAGAGCAAGATCGGCCTCGCGCACTATTCGTTCAACCTTCTCTCCAACTTTGTCGCGGGTGAAGGCGACGCCGATGCTGACGGTCACGATCGGGCTGTCATCCGGTCGCCCGTCGTGCTCAATCGCAAGAAACTCGACTTCCATTCTGATCTTTTCGGCCAGGCTCATCGCGATCTTGGGAGTTTCAACAGGCAAGACCACGATAAACTCCTCGCCACCATACCTGCCGATCATGCCACCGGACGACTCTACGAGAGCCTTCAGCGCATTGGCGATGACAGTCAGGCATTGGTCTCCTTCTTGATGCCCGTAGCGATCATTGAAGCGTTTGAAAAAATCGACGTCGATGAGGAGCACGACGAAGTCGCGGCGTTCGTCCTCCCAGGCAGCCCAGCATTCATCGAGCCGCCGATCCAGCGCGCGACGGTTGCTTATGCCTGTCAGGTAATCGGTATTTGAAAGCTCAAGCAGTGATCTTCCACGCTCGGACGCTTCCCAGTGCTGGTATCGAGCCTCCGCCGCGTTCAGCAACACGTTTCGACGCTCCACGTTCAATCGCCAATTGACGAAAGACGTGAAGACAAAGCACGAAATGTAGAACATCCCAAAGGCAAGCTTGTAGGTTTGGCTTGAAGGAAAAAACGCCTCGATCGTCACGAAAAATGCGCAGAGCACAAAGCCGGAGGTGATGACCGAAAGCCGAAACGGGAAACTGAAAAACAGGTTGGCGCCCATCATGAAAATCGCGCCAAAGATCATGTAGTATGACATGGCGGTGACGTCGCTGGTGCCAATCGCCGGGTAAAGCCAGCCCAAATACCCCGCAAGCAGTGCAGAGGCGCATGTGATGTCCAGCCAGACGGTTTTTGCTTTGGCCAGTCGCAAGGCTTCGAAGGCCAGCAGCGCGATGGTTGCAACGACGAATCGCGCGGCGATCGTCGCAGACGCAACGTCGGGGATAAGCCATCGATCGGGAAGTGCAAAGGCCACATAGACGGCGACCGCGATCCAAAGACCGCGCCGTGAGCTTCGCCTTCGGACAGCATCATTTTCAGTTTCCAGAGACTTGCAGGCCTCGGCGAATGAAAAGCTGTCGGTTGATTCATCGCGCTGCACAGGAGCGTCAGCCGCGCTCATGCAACGATACCAGCCTGACTACGATCTGAAGAAGGTAAAAGGTAAGCCATGCTTCGGGCGCCCTCCAAAATTACGTTCGCCAACCTGCAACCGGTTTGTCTTATTACTTAACATTCGTAGAGGGGCAGGTTCCGACCCGCAATAGTAGAATTACCCTTATCCCGTGCAGATTCCAGTCGCATCCCATTTCGAGGTTGATTATGCTTAACGCTATGTCAAGGGAGTCTCGAAATGGCACGAAGTCTTGTCTTGGACGGTGAAAGTCTTGTTGCGCCGGGTGAAATTCGTCGGGCGGCACGGAGGTTTGCTGCGACAAATCCGAGCGACCTTATCGTCGCGAAAGCCGAGCTTGCCGTCAGCCTCGATCTGTCGATCCGTCAGTTCAGATCCGGCGTCGAGCCTGGTGCGATAATCGAGCGTCTTACCGAAGCCTTGCATCAGTTGCGGCGCCGCTTTCATCCGGAGGTGTGGGACGTCATCGTTCCGATCGCGCAATCTCATCCGGTTGCTCACTATCTGCATCAAGATCCATTGACCCGCTGGTCGTTTGAAAAGCCGCGCGGCTATTCCGGCGACGCACGTCTTCTCGACTTTATCTATGGCAGGCCCGAGATCGAGGATGCCGTCGCATCATCGAGCTCCTTGGGACGTTCGATCTACGCCTATACCCGGAATGCTTCGTCATCCGTCGCGGTAAGAGAGCGTCGAGACATTCTGGCGCGGCGCGTAGACGAAATCGCTTCGGCTCGGCCCGGTTCCACCGAAGTCCTGGCCATCGCGTCGGGCCATCTTCGCGAGGGGCCTTTGTCGCGCGCGCTCGGCGCCGGCGCGATCAAACGCTGGGTCGCTTTGGATCAGGACCCGATGAGTGTTGGAACAGTCGCCCGCGATTTCGCCGGCACGTCGGTCGAGGCGCTCAACGGGTCGGTCAAATCGCTGCTCGGTGGGAGGCATGCGCTGGGAATGTTCGATTTTGTTTATGCTGCCGGTCTTTATGATTATTTGCCGGACGCTGTCGCCGTAAAGCTGACCAAGAAGTGCATCAGCATGCTTAAGCCTGGCGGCACGTTCCTGTTCGCCAACTTCTCCCCGGAAACGGATGTCGACGGTTATATGGAGACATTTATGAACTGGGCGCTGCTGTTGCGCTCGGAACGCGAGATGGGCTTGATCGCCGGTGAAAGCGCGGCTGGGGCGGATCTGAAAGTGTCTGTCTGGCCCGGCTCGAATCGCAGCGTTGTCTACTGTGAAATTGAAAAACAGCCTTAAGCCCCGCGTTGGCCGAAAGGCAATGGCGTTGCAGGAAACACGCCGGCGCACGGTAAAGGAGCAGCCGAGAAGCTCGGGCTAGACCCAGCCGCAACGATGAGCAATGCTGGTAACCAGGTCAGATCAAGCCGTATTGTTCCGCCTTGTTGCGCAGGAACGGTAACCCCCTTCCCATGACCTCTTCCATATCGCGTGCAACGGGGCGCCAGACGGCCAGGCCGTAGGCCACTTCCGGCGGCATATTGATGAAGCTTTCCATGGCAAGTCCGCCCTTGAAGCCGATTGCGGCGAGCGCGGCATAGATCGCATCCCAGGGAATGTTGCCGTAGCCCGGCGTGCCGCGATCGCTTTCGGAAAGATGGATGTATTTCAGGTGATCGCGGGCAATCAGGATGCCGTTTGCCGCGCCCTTCTCCTCGATGTTCATATGGTAGGTGTCGAGGTGAACGAAGATATTGTCGGCCCCGACACGCTCCACCATGTCGACGGCCTGCTGGGCCGAGTTGATCAGGTGGTTCTCATAACGGTTCACGGCCTCGACGCCGAGATGGATGCCGTGCTTCTTCGCGTGCTTTGCCGCAGCGTCAAGCACCTTGGCAATATTGTCGTATTCGCCTTGTGTCGGCGGTACGCCGGTCCGCTCGCCAATGCCGCCGAAAATGACGCCGGACAGCGCCTCGGCACTCATTTCCGCGGTCTTTTCGATCGCAATCTTCAGGTGCTCAATCGCCGCATCCGGGCGGACGGATGCCCAGGCATGCTCCGGCAGGCCGAGCGAGCAGACCGCGCGCAGCTTGTTCTTCTCAAGCAGATCTCGAGTGTGTCTGGCATCGACGGCCGGCGCATTGAGCAGCGCGATCTCGATGAAGTCCATTTTATAGTGCACCGCTCCGGCAATTGCCTTCTCGGCGCCTGCGCGATCCCAGTTCATGGTCCACATGCTGGTGTGAACGCCGAAACCTTGCATGGTCGTATCTCCTATTTCGCGATTGTGATGAACTTGGCCGAGAACCATCGCAGCACCATCACGACGATGAGCAGGATGCCCCAGACGGCAGTGGTGAGATGCTGGTTGGCGCCGAGCAGATTGAGCCCTGAAGAGAGAAGCTGCAGCACGACGAGCGCCACGAAGACGGGCAGGACGCGGCCGAAGCCGCCGAACGGATTGATGCCGCCGAGGAAGCATGCGAGCACGGTGATCAGCAGATAGGACTCTCCGTGGCCGACGCGTACCGAATTGAAGCGCGCAAGCATGATGATGCCGGCCACGGCAGCCATCACGCCGGAGAGCATGTAGACAAGCACCAGGATCCTGCGGGTATTGATGCCGGAATAGCGGGCGGACTCGATATTGGAGCCGATCATATAAGTGGAAAAACCGAGCTTAGATCGCGCGAGCAGGATGTGGCTGGCGATCACGCAGGCGATCAGGATCAACAACGGTATAGGAATGCCGAGAATGCTACCGTGGCCAATGGGGGCGATGAAGGTCGGGAAACCCGAAATATCGCCGCCGCGCGTCAGGAATTCGCCGAGGCCACGCAGGAAGATCATCATCGACAGCGAAACCAGGATCGGATGGGCGCGGGTAAAGGCGATGACGAGGCCCATGACCAGGCCGCTTGCGGCGCCGACGACAAGCGCCAGCAGGGAGCCGAGCAGGAAGGCGGCCGGGCCGGCATCGATCCCGCCATTGGCTTGCAGCGTCCAGGCAAGCGTCAGGCCCGCAATGTTGGCGGTGAAGGTGATCGCGAGGTTCAGGCCGCCAGTGAGGATCGGCATCAGCATGGCAAGCGTCAGGATGCCGAGCTCGGGAAGCTGAAAGGCGACGGATCCGAAGGTCGCACCCGTCAGGAAATGTGGCGAGGCGACACCGAAGACAATCAGCACGATCGCCAGCGCGGCCAGCGGACCGGCCATATCAGCCCCGAAGATGGCGTTGAAGCGGGCGGCGAAGGCGTTCATCGCTTCTCTCCGCTTGCCGCAGGTTGGCCATCGGTCGATATGCGGCCCCCAAGTACGGGCGCCAGCGCGCCGATGCGAGCGCTCGACAACGTGATCGCAACGAGGATGATCGCTCCGACGATCATCTTGAAGGCGAAGGGTGAGACGCCCATCAGGTTGAGGCCGTTCTGGGTGATCGAGACCAGCAGCACGCCCAGCACGCAACCGAGCACCGAGCCCTTGCCGCCGCCCAGCCGCGCGCCGCCGAGCACCGTGGCAGCGAGAACGTCGAGCTCGCGGCCATAGAGTGCGTTCGGCACCACCTCCTGCGCGTAATGCGCCTGCATGAGCCCGGCGATGCCTGCCATCAGTCCAAGCCAGCCGAAGGCTATGAACTGCATGGCGCCGATATTGATGCCGAAGCGGCGCGCGCCGTCGGGATTGTCGCCGAAGGCATAGAGCTGCCGGCCGGTCGTCGTGCGGGTAATGAAGAGCCAGGTGGCGAGTGTGCAGACGGCCATGACGACAACCGGCAGCGTGATTTCCGCCCAGCTGCCGTCGGCCATTTCCCGCTCGTAAATGATCACCCGGGTGGTCAGCCAGTCGGGGAGATTGTAAAGCGATACACCCTTGGTGAAGAACATCAGCAGGCCGAAATAGACGTTGAAGGTCGCGATTGTCGCGACGATCGAGATGATGCGGAAGCGGTGGATCAGGAAGGCGTTGATCAGGCCGAGCACGATGCCGATGCTTGCCGCGATCAGGAAGCCGGATGTCCAGCCACCCCCGCCGATCCGCTCGAGCGCAAGTACGGTGAGATACTGCACAATCGAGGCGGCGACGGCGAAGGAGATGTCGATCCCGCCGGCAATCAGCACCACGAGCAGGCCGACGGCGAAGATGATGTTGACGGCGCTGATATTGAGCAGGTCGAAGGCATTGCCGAGTGTGAGGAAACGATCGGTCGCAACGGCCAGGAAGATGCTCATCGCGATGATGACGGCGATGAGCACGCATTCGGTGGTATGGGACAGGAGCAGCTTACGCATAGACGGCCGCCTCCAGGTCCTTCAGCGTGGTCGTGCGCGGATCGTGCCAGCCGGCGATGCGGCCCTTTTCCATGTGAATGATCCGGTCGGCGTTGAAATACACCTCCGGCACCTCGTCCGATATGAGGATGATCGCCAGCCCAGCCTCGGCGAGACGGGCAACGATTTCAAAAATGCCGGCGCGCGCGCCGACATCAACGCCGACTGTGGGAGCGTCCAGGATAAGCACCTTGGGATCGGTGGCGAGCCATTTGGCGATCGCCACGCGCTGCTGGTTGCCGCCCGAAAGCGTCGAGATCGCATCGCCCTGTTTGCCGATCCTGACGCCGAGATCGGCAATCCAGCGGGCAACGAGCGCGTGCTTCTTATCGGGCGAAATCAGCCGGCCGCTCAAGATGCGGTTGAGCGAGGCCATAACCAGGTTGTCGGCGATGGATTGCGGCTGGTTGAGACCGAGTGAAAGTCGATCCTCCGACAGATAGGCGACACCGGCCGCAATCGCCTCGCGGTTGGACGCAAAAATCACCGCTTTTCCCTCCAGTTTGATCTTGCCGGCGCCCGGCCGGCGCATGCCGAATAGCGTAAGCGCAAGTTCGGTGCGGCCCGAGCCGAGCAGTCCCGTGATCCCGAGCGTCTCGCCACGGCGCAGATCGAAAGAAATCTCCTCGAACTCGCCAGGCCGGGAAAGCTTGCTGACGGAAAGCATGATCGGGTTCTGCGATCGGTCGCGGGCGCGAACGTTCTGATCGAAGGTGCGCCCGGTCATCAGCTCGGTGATCTTCGACTGCGTCATGCCCTCCACCGGAAAGACCCCGACGAGCGCACCATCGCGCAGCACCGTGATGCGCGAGGAGATTTCCAGCACTTCCGCAAGACGATGGCTGACGAAGACCACGGCAACGCCCGAAGCCGATAGGGTGCGGACAATTGCCAGCAGATGATCGGTCTCCGATTGGGTGAGCGAGGCGGTCGGCTCGTCCATGAAGACGATCCGGGCCTGCCCGACCAGCGCACGGGCTATCGCCACGATCTGGCGTTGCGCGATGGCGAAGTCCTTCAGCGGTCTGTCGACCTCAAGGCTGACACCGAGTCGGGCGAGCGCGCCCTCCGCGATCGTCCGGATCGCGCCATAGTTGACAAAGCGCGGGCGCGAACCGGAAAGGGTCTGGAAGGCGATGTTTTCCGCCACGCTCATTTCGGGAAAAAGCGCAAGATCCTGCCAGATGATCTGGATGCCGCGGGACTGGGCCATGCCCGGCGTCATGTGGGATATCGCCTCGCCGTTGAACACGATCTCGGCGCCCTCGGCAGGCCGATACACGCCGGAGATAACCTTGATGAGCGTGCTCTTGCCGGAACCATTTTCGCCGGCGAGACAATGCACTTCGCCGGGCAAAACCTCGAAGGAGACGTTTTTCAGCGCCTTCACGCCGCCGAATGTCATGTTGATGCCGCGGAGCGAAAGAAGAGGCTGGGCCTTCACGCCCTCATCCGTTGCCGTGCTCATGCCGGTTGCCTGTCCGATCGAATGCCATGAAGGGTCGATGGCCCCGGCCCTGGCCGGATACCGCTTTCTTTGCCGAATGTCGGGCCGGTCGGCATGGACCGGCCCGACACCGGGGGAGGGGATCTCTTTCAGAGACCCATTGCGGCCAGGTCGTCGACCGTGTCCTTGTTGATCGGCAGCAACTGGTCGACGATGATGTCGTTGCCGGCCGGCTTGATCACCCCGAGACCTGGAATGTCGTCGCCTTCCTTGATGCTCTCGCCCTTGATCAGCCGATCGGCGAGCGTGACGAACACTTCGCCGGCCTGTTTCGGGTTCCACATGAAGCCGCCCGATATCGCGTCCGCCTTGATCAGCTTCTGGCCCTGGCCGGGTGAGAACGGGCCGAGGACGAAGATTTTGCCTGTCTTGCGGCGTTCTTCGACGGCACGCCCCGCGCCGATCGGACCCTGGCTGCCGAAGGCGAGGAAGCCTTTCAGATCCGGATGAGCGGCAATCAGGTCGAGCGCCGTCGAGCGGCTTTTGTCAACGTCTTCCGCAACGCCATAGCGATCGCCGACGAGCTTCATGTCCGGATAATTCGCCTTGATGTAGGCGATTGCGGCATCGGCCCAGGCATTGTGCAATGGGACGGTCAACGAACCGACAAAGACGGCATATTCGCCCTTGCCGCCCATCTTTTCGGCGAGCAGCTTGCCATGCGCTTCGCCGAATCCGGTGGAAGATGCGAGCTCGAAATTCCAGTCGGCGCCCTTCTGCGAAGGTGACTCATGGGTAATGACCTTGATGCCGGCCGCCTGCGCCTTGGTCAGCACCGGCTCGAGCACCTTGGCGTCGTTAGGAACCACACCGATCACCTTGACGCCCTGAGCAATCAGATCCTCGATGGCACGCACCTGCAGGGCCGGGTCGGCGCTGGTCGGTCCGATCATGAAGGCATCGACACCCAGTTTCTGACCCTGTTCCTTGATGCCGGCCTCCATTGCGTTGAACCACGGAATGCCGCCGATCTTGACGACAATGCCGACCTTCGGCGCGTCCTGCGCAAACGCGGCGACTGCCCCGGCAAGCGACAGCGATGCAGCAAATGCCGCTATGATAAGTTTCCTCATCCTCACTCCTCCTCAAAGGTCGCTCATGCGAACGACGACCACCAGCCGCTTTTGCGGCAGGTTGCTCCTGGTTGTTTCTTGGCGAGGGATACCCTTGCCTCCCGTCTCGCCTCCTCCGGCGAGCCATCAATGCACAATCGATCTTTCTTTTTTGCACAATCGATGGTGCAATGACTATCGAACAAGGCAGGGCTTTCGTCAAGAGGGGTTTGTTTCTAAGGGAACGGCAAAGGAAGGGCAGGGTATGACAGGCATCAGCAAGAAGAAGGCGACCATTTACGATCTCTCGGTGCTATCGGGTGCGTCGGCTTCCACCGTAAGCGCCGTGCTGAATGGAAGCTGGCGGAAGCGGCGTATCAAGGAGACAACGGCCGAGCTTATTCAGAAGCTGGCAAACGAGCACGGCTATACAGCGAACCTGCAGGCCCGTGGCCTGCGCTCGTCCCGCTCCGGCCTCGTCGGCCTTCTGCTGCCTGTGCACGACAATCGCTATTTCTCCTCCATGGCGCAGTCCTTCGAGGCCCAGGCCAGGAACCGTGGCCAGTGCCCGCTTGTCGTCAGCGCCTGTCGCGATCCGGAGGAGGAGCGTCAGGTTGTCGAGACGCTGATTTCCTATTCTATCGACGAACTCTTCATCGCCGGCGCAACCGATCCGGACGGTGTCCACGCGGTGTGCGAAAAAGCCGGGCTGAAGCACGTCAACATCGATCTGCCGGGCACGCTGGCGCCGTCGATCATCAGCGACAATTACGAAGGCGCGCGCATGCTGACACAGGCGATCATCGAGCGCGCGCAGGAGGATGGGCCGCTTTCACCTGACGATGTGTACCTGTTCGGCGGTCGCAACGACCATGCCAGCCATGAACGTATTCGCGGCTTTCGTGACGTAAAGCGCGCACTGCTGGGCGCGGATCCGGACATCTGCATCCAGCCGACCGGTTATTCCCCCGCCATGACCGCCCGCGCTTTCGAAGTCTTCTACGAAGGCCATGGGAAGCTGCCGCGCACATTTTTCGTCAATTCCTCGATCAACCTCGAAGGGCTGATGCGCTTCCTCGCGCTGCATCCGCACGAGACCTTCGCCGATATCATCGTCGGCTGCTACGACTATGACCCCTTCGGCTCCTTCCTACCATTCCCCGTCTTCATGATCCGGCAGGATGGCGAGGCCATGATCACCAAGGGGTTTGCGATCCTTGATGCCAACCGACCTCCGATACTGACGCATCTTGTGCAACCATCGCTCGTCCCACCACGCACAGCGCTGACCGGCCCCCTCGATGCGCTGAAGGATATCGAGTAATGCCGTCTCTTTCGTTGGAAAAGCTGATGTGGAGAATCTACCCCAAGTGCATCATGCCGTTTTGAGGGTAGGGGATCATACCCCTCTTGCAAATGTGTGAGGAAGCTCTCGGCGGGAAGCTCGCGATCATGAAACGTATTGCGCCGAATCTCGCGATAGATCGTCGATCGGTGCCGTCCGAGCTGGCGCGCCATCTCATTGACCGACACCTTACGTTCGACAATCTGGTGCAGCCGGCGTCGGTCGGCAAGCGTCAATTGCAAATAGCATCGAGACATTCCAAAATCTCCAAAGGGAAGCCATTGTTTTTTCTGGCATGTCGCACTGGCAAATAGAATGTATCCGGCTACAATTAATGTCAAAGCTGGTTGGAGGTGCGGCGCCGCCAGCCAGTTAGAAACGCGACACTGGCACTGGCGATCAGCCCCCGACCGAACCGGCTGGGCCGGGTTGCAAGGGTAGGGAGGGGGCGGGTGAGAGGCACCCTTCAGCTTTAGATCCCATGAGGAGTGAACAGCGGCCGCCGCTCTGGCAGAGTGAGGTTGCATCAAAACACTCGCTCAGGAGGAGAAGTTTATGAAACCTGCATCCATTCATCCGACCGCTGTCCGCACTGATCTTGGCGCAATTTTTGTGTCATTGGAACTGAGCCGATCGACCTGGTTGATCACTTCGTTGTCGCCGGGCAGTGGCGAGAAGATGTCGAAGCATGTAGTGGCCGGTGGCAATGTGGCCGAGCTGCTGGATCGGTTTGAGCAGCTACAACAGAAGGCGCGGTTGAGAACAGGGAAGTTATTTCCCATCGTGACGATCCAAGAGGCCGGATTGGACGGCTTCTGGATACACCGCGTGCTGGAGGCTCGCGGCATCGAAAGTTACGTTGTCGACGCAGCTTCGATCGCGACCTCCCGTCGACGTCGGCGTGCGAAGACCGACAAGATTGATGGAGAGGCTCTGACGCGCACATTGCTCGCGTTCAAGCGCGGCGAGCCACGCGTATGTGCGATGGTCAGAGCGCCAGATCCGAAGGACGAAGATCGGCGTCGGATTTGCCGGGAACGCAAAGTTTTGATTGCTGAACGGGTCAGGCATGTCAATCGAGTGAAGGGGCTGCTCTTCGCTCAAGGCGTCAGCGGCTATCAACCGCTCCGTAAGGATCGCCGTAAGCGCCTGGAGGAGCTCCAGACGGGAGATGGGCGCGAGTTGCCGAAACACCTAAAGGCTCAAATCAATCGCGAACTCGACCGTCTCGAGTTGCTGCTTGAACAGATTGCTACAGTGGAAAGCGAGCGTAATTCTCTCCTATCGACGTATGAGCAGCCAGCGGTTGAGGCAACCTCGCCCGCAGCGATGCTGCTGTCCTTAAAGGGTGTCGGCGCTGAATTTGCCGCCGTTCTTTGGACCGAAGCACTGTCCCGGCATTTTGATAATCGGCGGCAGATTGCCGCCTATGCAGGTTTGACACCGACCCCATGGATGAGCGGGACGATTGACCACGAACAGGGTGTCTCAAAAGCAGGGAATCCTCGGCTGCGCACCACGATGATTCAACTGTCGTGGCTTTGGCTACGCAATCAGCCAGCGTCAGCGCTCAGTCGTTGGTTTGTGGATCGGGTTCAGTTGAACGGGGGACGTTTAAAGAAAGCCGCGATAGTTGCCCTTGCGCGCAAGCTCCTTATCGCGCTGTGGAAGTTTGTTACTGCGGGTGTTGTTATCGAAGGGGCTGTCATGAAGACCGCCTGACGACCAAGAAATGACCGAACACACAAATCTTCCAGGACTGATCACTCCTGGCGGATCCAGGTGAGCGAACCGCCTCAAAGTCGGGCTTCAAATGCCGCGCTTTAGATTGGTCCCGTTCTCCTGAGCCTTGCCGCTACGCAAGCGGGATAATGGTGCAGCCGGACAAAACGGCGACCGTATGTGAGTTTGAACCGGTGACGGAAACGTGCCGCGTCAAGCAAGGTGGCTCAGACCATGGGTTCGATATGAAATCGAAGGGGCACGCTATGAAGCCATGATTGATCTTGACGCCAAAATCCTCATGTGAGCTTTGAGACTATGCCGACACCATTCATTCCGCAGCCTCCATCCGCGCCAGCGCCTTCTGCCGTTTGGCAATGACTTCCGGATCGTTCATGAAGTCCATCCGCCGGCCGGGCTTGCGACCACGCTTTTGATAACCATTGCCCTGGCTACCATCCGGTATCCCAAACATATGATCCGTCTGACCGGTGCGGCGCGGGCCGCTCTTACTGCGCTGCAGTTCACGTCCAGCCTGCAGCTCAGCGACGATCGAAAGCATGTCGTCCAAACGCTTGTTCTCGGCGACTTCGGGTCTATGTATCGATCGCAACTTATCGAAGGTTCTGTAGGGCAGGGCAAAACTCTCGTGCATGATCTCGGGGCGACCGTCCGGATAGTCGCAGACGACGACCTTCTTACCCGCCAGCGCCTTGGCCTGTTCCGTCGGATCGAGGATGAACAGGACCTTGTCGTAGCGGAGCGTCAGGGATTGCGACAGCGTGCGGACCTCCTTCCGGCACATGGCGGCATCGAGGTTCTCATGCGCGGCCAGCGGCCGATGCATATCCTTCGGATTGCACGGCGACTTGCCGAAACGAGCATTGAAATCCGCAATGAACGCCGGTGCATGGAGGTTTGCCGCCTCGATCGTGTCGATGCCGCGCAGCCGTAGTTCCTTGACCAATCGATCCTGCAGCGTCTGATTGGCGCGTTCCACGCGACCTTTGGCCTGCGGGGTGTTGGCGCAGATGATATCGATGTTGAGCTCATAAAGGGCACGACCGAACTGCGTCAGGCCGCTCGTCCGGTCCTTCTCCGATGCATGGACCGGGCGGAAGACACCGTGCTTGTCGCTATAGAATGCCAGAGGTTTGCCCCATTGCTGCAGATAGGCCTTCGTCGCATGCACGTAGTCGAAGGTGTTCTCCGATCCGGCGAACCGCAGATGCAGCAGCTTGCCGGTAGCATCATCGATGTAGACGAGCAGGGCGCATTTGGGACCGCGGTTCTCAAACCACCAGTGATGCGAACCGTCGATCTGGACGAGCTCGCCGAGACAATCCCGCCGGCCGCGCGGCTGAAAAACCCGCTTCTTGCGTTCGCGTCGCGAGATCCAGATGCCGGCCTCGGTCATCCATTGGCGTAACGTCTCCTTGGCGACCGAAATCTGATGCAGTTCGATCAGTTTCTCGCGTGCTAACGTCGGACCGAAATCCGGATAGCCTTCGCGGATCAGATCCAGCGCCGCATTGCGAAAATCCTCGCTGTGGCGCCGATTGCTTGGCCGTGATCGCTTCTTCGAAACAAGACCGGCTTCACCGGAACGATCATAAGCCTGCAGCAGCCTAGGAACCTGACTTCGGCTGAGATCGAGCACCTCAGCCGCCTGGACGACGCTCAGGCGTCGATCACGGATCTTCTGAACAACTTCGAGGCGATGCAATTCTTTCTGCGACATGGTGATCAAACAGGACATGACGACTCCGACCGCTCATGGTCTCGACCAGGCTGAAAGTCGTCATCCTTGCTCCCAACGTTGGCATTGACCAGCACGTCGAGAGGCGAGACTGTCGCATCTCTAACTGGCCCAACTGTCGCATTACTAAATAGCTCTGTGACTTCTAATGTAAATGCAACAAGGGCTTAAAGGCTACTACAGGGCAGGGAGATCAGCCCCCGATCCGACCGGCTGGGCCGGGTTGAAAGGGCGGAGCGGGGGCGGGTGATGACGCACCCCTTCGGCTTTAGCTTTCTCACTAGCAATTGTTCTTTTACCGCTCGATACTCGCTGGGACTTGCATGGCGCAGTTGGGGATCAAAGCCGCACGATGCTTCCGGAAATCAACCTGCAAGGTGACGTCGACGTCGCCGCGCTGTCACCACTTCTTCGCGGCATGCTTCTTTCGGTTGCCTATGCTGACGGTGAGGGTGGCATAGGATTGACGGCGACCGGCGCCATGAACCGCAAGTTCGTGCATTGGGCCGCTGTGCACTTCCTCTGGCCAGGATTCACAGCCGAGGACCTCTACAGCATGAACAAGGTGCTCAATGAAAGCGACATGCCGCCGCTTTGGGTCGTGCGCGACATGGCCCGTCATCTGAAGCTTCTTCGCCGGAAAAAGGATGTGCTGCTGCCAACCAGACGCGGCCGGGAGTTTTTGGTGAACCCGCAAGCCTTCTTCGATCTGGTCGCCACGGATTATCTCTATTCCTATGTCCACGCCACCGAGCGGGAAGAGGAGATCCGAGCGCGGTTACGCTGGTGGCGCATGTTCCTCAATCTTCTCAATATCAAGGCCAGAGAAGGTTGCACGCCAATGGACGTTGTGAAAATCCTCTATCCAGAGCTGGCGCCTTTGTCGGACACCGAAATGACCATAGAAGCCTGGGAGTTGAAATCCGATCTTCAGTATGGCGTCTTCCAACGCTTATGCTGGCTCGGCTTGCTCTGCGAGGCACGAGAGGGGCTCACTCTTCTGCAGGATGGATCCTTCCACAAGACGCTACTTTGGGCAGCTTGCCTGCAGTTGGAATCGGATACGCAAAGCGATATCGGCGTGCATTGACGATCTCTATTCTGCCGCTGGCTGCCTAATAACGCTTTCTCTCGCCGCGCAATCACCGCAGGATCATTCATAAAATCCGTCCTCCGCCCCGGCTTGCCGTCATTTGTTCACTTCACGCCTGAACACTTCAGCTGGGGTGCGGAAACCAAGGCATTTTCTCGGCGTACTGTTCAACCGATCGATCAGCGATCGTATCGATTCATCAGGAACTGACAGGACAGCAGTATCCCTCGGCAGGTAACGCCGAATCCGCCGATTCATGTTCTCAACGGAGCCTTTTTGCCAGGGCGCAGACGGATCGCAGAACCATGCATCGGTTCCCATTCCCTGCTTCAGTCGCCGCCAGGAGACGAATTCAAATCCGCGATCAAACGTCAAACTTTGCCGGGCATGCCTGGGCAGGGGGCTGAGCACGTCGATGAGCCGCTCCATGATCGGCTTGGACTGCCGGTCGTTGTTCTTGAACAGCATGGTGAACCGGCTCGTCCGCTCAACAACAGTTGCCACATTGGCATTGCCCTGAACCCTTTCGAAGATCATGAGATCGGCTTCCCAGTGACCGAATTCCTTGCGATCGTTGATGGCTTCCGGCCGATGTTTGATCGAACGCTCATCTGGAAAGACTGGATTCTGCGGCTTGCGAGCATATCGCGGCCGGCGCTTTCTCCGCCGTTCCGGGAGAAGCCGCGCGAGTTGCTGCCGTTGTCCTTCTGGTGAATAGACATACCGGTAGATCGTCTCGTGAGAGACGCTTGCCTTGGCCGCTGGTTCGATCTTCAGTCGTCCAGCGATCTGTTCCGGCGACCAGCCGGATTCCAACTTTCCGATCACTTCGTTCCGCAGATCCTCGCGACGAAAGAGCTTGCCGATCCGCCGGCGCCTGTCGCGCGCCATGTCGTTGGCGGTCATCGCCCAGTAGCCCTCGGCATCGGGGAATTCCTGATCGTGCCAGTAGTTGCGTTTTATCTCCCGGGAGATGGTCGCACGGTCCCGGCCGAGGCGTCTGGCGATCTCAGACTGGCTAAACTTCTGATCCAACATCCTGGAAATCGATCGGCGTTCGTCAAAACTCAAATGCGAAAAGGTACGGATCAAACCATGGCTCCCGAAAAGCAGGCAGCTTAGCGCCTTTGTTGCAGTTCGAGATAGAATGTACCCTCCTACAGTTAATGTGGCGGCAAGGTTGAAATGTCCGCCGGCCTGCAAAGTCGAAATGTCCGCCTGGTCGCCGCACGGCGCAGCGACCAGTCCCGATCTGAGCGGCTGATACCGGTTGCAAGATCAGATCGGGGCGGGTGATAAGAACACCTCTTCGGCTTTAGATCCCATGAGGAGTGAACAGCGGCCGCCGCTCTGGCAGAGTGAGGTTGCATCAAAACACTCGCTCAGGAGGAGAAGTTTATGAAACCTGCATCCATTCATCCGACCGCTGTCCGCACTGATCTTGGCGCAATTTTTGTGTCATTGGAACTGAGCCGATCGACCTGGTTGATCACTTCGTTGTCGCCGGGCAGTGGCGAGAAGATGTCGAAGCATGTAGTGGCCGGTGGCAATGTGGCCGAGCTGCTGGATCGGTTTGAGCAGCTACAACAGAAGGCGCGGTTGAGAACAGGGAAGTTATTTCCCATCGTGACGATCCAAGAGGCCGGATTGGACGGCTTCTGGATACACCGCGTGCTGGAGGCTCGCGGCATCGAAAGTTACGTTGTCGACGCAGCTTCGATCGCGACCTCCCGTCGACGTCGGCGTGCGAAGACCGACAAGATTGATGGAGAGGCTCTGACGCGCACATTGCTCGCGTTCAAGCGCGGCGAGCCACGCGTATGTGCGATGGTCAGAGCGCCAGATCCGAAGGACGAAGATCGGCGTCGGATTTGCCGGGAACGCAAAGTTTTGATTGCTGAACGGGTCAGGCATGTCAATCGAGTGAAGGGGCTGCTCTTCGCTCAAGGCGTCAGCGGCTATCAACCGCTCCGTAAGGATCGCCGTAAGCGCCTGGAGGAGCTCCAGACGGGAGATGGGCGCGAGTTGCCGAAACACCTAAAGGCTCAAATCAATCGCGAACTCGACCGTCTCGAGTTGCTGCTTGAACAGATTGCTACAGTGGAAAGCGAGCGTAATTCTCTCCTATCGACGTATGAGCAGCCAGCGGTTGAGGCAACCTCGCCCGCAGCGATGCTGCTGTCCTTAAAGGGTGTCGGCGCTGAATTTGCCGCCGTTCTTTGGACCGAAGCACTGTCCCGGCATTTTGATAATCGGCGGCAGATTGCCGCCTATGCAGGTTTGACACCGACCCCATGGATGAGCGGGACGATTGACCACGAACAGGGTGTCTCAAAAGCAGGGAATCCTCGGCTGCGCACCACGATGATTCAACTGTCGTGGCTTTGGCTACGCAATCAGCCAGCGTCAGCGCTCAGTCGTTGGTTTGTGGATCGGGTTCAGTTGAACGGGGGACGTTTAAAGAAAGCCGCGATAGTTGCCCTTGCGCGCAAGCTCCTTATCGCGCTGTGGAAGTTTGTTACTGCGGGTGTTGTTATCGAAGGGGCTGTCATGAAGACCGCCTGACGACCAAGAAATGACCGAACACACAAATCTTCCAGGACTGATCACTCCTGGCGGATCCAGGTGAGCGAACCGCCTCAAAGTCGGGCTTCAAATGCCGCGCTTTAGATTGGTCCCGTTCTCCTGAGCCTTGCCGCTACGCAAGCGGGATAATGGTGCAGCCGGACAAAACGGCGACCGTATGTGAGTTTGAACCGGTGACGGAAACGTGCCGCGTCAAGCAAGGTGGCTCAGACCATGGGTTCGATATGAAATCGAAGGGGCACGCTATGAAGCCATGATTGATCTTGACGCCAAAATCCTCATGTGAGCTTTGAGGCTATTCAAACGATCACTCATTCCGCGGCAGGTCTCGACAGCGCTTTCTCTCGCCGGGCAATCACCGCCGGATCGTTCATGTAATCTGTCCTCGGCTTGCGGCCACGCTTCTGATAGCCGTTTTTGTCACTATTGGTTTTGACGACCGGCGGCACATGCTGGTCCTGGCGCTCCTTGACGTAAGCCAGAATATCCCCGAGCCGTTTGTTCTCGGTAATTGCCGTATGCGTCACCCGCTGGTCCTTGTCGAACACTTTGTAGGGCAGGGAATAACCCTTCCAGCGCACATCGAGGCGACCATCTGCATAGGCATAGGTCTCGACATAATGGCCAACCAGACCACGCGTCACCTCGGTCTCCGCCAGCATGATCCGCTTGCGTTCAAACGAAAATGTTAGCTGTGTTCCGACGTAACGCTGCTCGCGCTTGCACAGGATCTCCGTCAATCGATCCGGCGCCAGATTCAGCGGTCGGTGCAAATCATCTGAACGGGCAGGGGCGATCGAAAATCGAGCATTATACCGGCTCATGAAACTCGCCAGAAGCGCGTTGCCGGCTTCCATGCTGTCGATCCCGGCAAGTCGCAGTGCCTTGACCAGGCGATCCTGCAATGTCCGGTTCATCCGTTCGACGCGGCCCTTAGCCTGACTTGAATTTGCGCAAAGAATCTCGATATTTAGCTCACAGAGTGCACGCCCGAACTGCGTCATGGCCTGACCACCTCTGGCATCCTTCTTTGCCACCCGGAACACCGAATGCTTGTCTGAATAGAATGCTATCGGCGCGCCATGTTCACGTAAATACAGCCCTAGCGCTTCAAAATACGAGAACGCACTTTCCGACCGTACGAACCGCAATTGCATCAACTTGCCTGTCGCATCGTCGATGAACACCAATAACGAACAGGGATCGCCTCGGTCTTCGAACCAGCGATGGTCAGAGCCATCAATCTGCACCAGCTCGCCATAGGCCTCGCGTCGTAGCCGCGGTTGATGAAACGTCCGACGTTGCTTGCGCGACAACCAGATGCCGGCATCGATCATCCAGTGCCTCAGCGTCTCGCGCGACACACACAATCCATCCCGCTCAGCCAACATCTCTGAAGCCAGGGTCGGACCGAAGTCTGCATAGTGTTCGCGAACCAGCGTCACTGCATAATCCCGAACGCCGTCGCCGATCCGATTGTTCGACGGACGGCCAATCGCCTTGTGCCGGATCGATGCCGCACCACCAACGCTCATCCGCATCAACAGACGCCGGACCTGGCGCGTGCTCACGTCGAGCACATGTGCCGCCGACACCATCGTCATACGGCCAGCCGCTACCTTCGACAAAACTTCGATCCGCTGCAGGTCGCGCTCGCTCATCGCTATCAATCCCATCTGATCGTCTCCGCGTTATCAAGCGCGGGGAGCGTGACACTCTAACTTTGCTAAAGTAGGACATTCTAACTTTGCGGCTACAACAAATAATCGCATAAGACAGATTATGGAACAATAGAATGCCATTTTATTGCAATGGCATAACGTGGTCGGTCATCTCCACTCTGGTAAAATCGGGCTGGCGGAATTTGCGTCTTCGACGCGCCCACCTCCCGGCGTTCCCTCATAAAACGGCCCCTTGGCGACAACCTCCGAGCGACAATGTTGTTTTCACCGAGTTCGTTGAAACCCCGCGCTCGAGGCAGCTAATCCTGAAGTGTTGGGAGTACTTTTGCCGGCCTTTGTAGCTCCGTAGCGGCTGCGGAAGCTGCTGCATCGGCCGTCCCGTTGGAAACATGAACCGTCGGCGTTGCAAACTGGATCCCTTTTTCCGCAAATGTCTTCTTGAGCATGGCGAGTGCCTTTCGGCGAACGCCGAATTGCTCGCCGGGTTTCGCCATGAACTTCAGCCGAATTTGCACACCGTAGTCCGCCATCTGCTCGATCCCCTGCATTTTCAAGGGCTCGATGATGTTGGGCCCGAGTTCGGGATCGTCCAGCAGCTCGACACCGATGCGCTTGATAGTCTTGCGGACCTCCTCAAGGTCGCTGTCATAGTTCAGGGTCAGCGTAATGATATCAATCACCCAGTCGCGGCTCAGGTTCTGCACCGCGCCGAGTTCGCCGAAAGGAACGATTGTTACCGGACCGCGGTGGTGTCGCAGGCGGATCGATCGCAGCGAGAATCCTTCGACCGTCCCTTTGTATTTTGCCGCTTGAATATACTCACCGATGCGAAAGGCATCGTCGAACAGATAGAAGACGCCGGAGATGATGTCCTTGACGAGTGTTTGCGCGCCGAAACCGACGGCGATGCCGACGACGCCGGCGCCGGCCAGCAACGGTCCGATCTGAATGCCGACGGCATCCAGGATCATCAGGAAGCCGACAGCTCCAATTGCCAGAAACAGCACGTTGCGAAGGATGGGAAGCAGGGTATTCAACCGCTGACGCCGGCGCGCTTCGGGTCCGTCCAGATGCGCCGTCTCCGCACTTCGCGACGCCACCGCCATCTGACTGTCGATCAAAGTGCTTGCAAGCTTCCAGATGACGTCGGTCACCAGCAGCACGATAACGATGCGGATTCCTGCGCGGATCAAACGGGTGGTCACAGTCTCGGCGGCGGCGAGGTCACTGAGATTGACATTCCACGCGCGGGCAATCAGCAGCGCGGCGACCACGATCAGGCCATTACGGAGCGTTTGCATGATGACGACCGACCATCCGACGATAGCCGGATCTTCGACGGCGTGCTCGCCGCCGGATCGTACGATGCGACCAATGACATCACGCGCCACGGAAACGGTGAGCGGCAGAAGCGTCAAGACGATCAACGTCCAGAATACTCCGCGGAGCCCGGACACCCATAACAGCCACGATAATACAATGCTCGCGCTGAAGCCGACACAGACCAGCCGGTTCACCGGCGGCCCGTCGGAACGAAAATGCCGCAGCCAAATCATGGCGATCAGCGTGATTGAAACGACACCGAGCCACGCGGCGGTAAAAAGGTCGACCAGAATGGGCGAAGCACCGATGGTCTCGAACACTTCGATGATCGCCCAGCCGGCCGCCAACACGGCGACGATTGCGAGGAGCCAGTAGTACCAGAACCAGGCAAGCGAGGTGACAAGTGTCAGAAGCCGCATATGCGGCAGCCGGGCGCCCGGCGCGATGACGATGCGGCCGACGAGCACGCCAAGGCGCACCATCAGCGCCGCTGATAGCAGAATGAGCGCGATATCGCGAAACACGGCAGGCCAAGGAAAGAGGATAAAGGCGCCGAGGCTTCCGATGAGGTAACCGACCAACGCGAGAAGGCCCATTGAAAGCCGGCCCGCATGGAGCTTGATCCGCTGCCGGACGGTGTCGGCAGGCGCGGTCAGCACAAAATGAAGCAGCCCTCGCCCGGACCACCAGGCAAGCCGCTGGGCAGCGAATCCGCCTGCAATGAAGAGTGTCACTGCCAGGATCAGTCCGACAACATCGATGCGATCATCCGTTTGGAAGACCCGGATCGCTGTTTGGATCTGCCCCGGAAGTGTTGGGACTGCATCGACGAGCGTGAGCAACCTCTGGCGCAAATCCTGCAATGCGGTGGCAACCGACGGCGGTGCCGCCTCTTGCGGGGCCGCTGCCGGCTGCGCCGGTTCCTGGTTGCCGGGAACGATCCGATTGACCAGCGCGCGTCCGGTATCATCGTTCGGCAATTCGATGATAACGCGGATCGGTCCCGAGGAATTGGTCGGTTCGGCCGCTGGGGCGACGGTTACGCTCGCGAACAGAAGCGTCGAAAATACCACCGTCAGGAGTGTCGACACTCTACCGAAAAAATGACGGTCGTCGTTGATGCGCATATGGCCCTGGTCCCCGCGAAGCTGGCGTCGTTTCTAGAGCATGTCGCGCAAAGTGTGCAGCGGCATCCCCAGGCAAAGCGCGAAGCGCCTTTGCCGCGACATGCGTAAAAACAACGAGCTAAAGCGCAAGGAGCGAGATCTGAAAGATCGCGACGCGCTTTAGCAACTTCGGACGTTGTGAAGCGTTGCGTAATCAACGTCAATCGACGACCTGTCTGGCGGACGCAAAGCTCACCGTGCCCCCGCCCCTGAAAAACGCGCCGATCGGCTATCGGCGGTTGCTCACAATCGCACGGTTTTGAACCCTGCCCTGATCTCCTGACTGAAGAGTTCCGGCTCCTCCCAGGCCGCGAAGTGGCCACCCTTGGGCGCGCGGTTATAGTAGACCAGCTTCGGAAAGGCCTTCGACAACCAGTGCTTTGGCGGTTTGTAGACCTCTCCGGGGAATATGGTGACGGCGACCGGGACTTTGACCTCCGTGAGCTTTGCGCCTGCCATGGCGTTTTCGAAATAGATGCGACCACTCGAGGGGCCGGTGTTCGTCAGCCAGTAGAGCGTGATATTGTCGAGGATGGCATCCTTGCCAAGCGCCTGTTCCGGATCGCCTCGGGTGAACACCCAGTCGGCGATCTTGTCGTAAAGCCAGGCGGCGAGGCCGACTGGCGAATCCGCAATGCCGTAACCGACCGTCTCCGGACGTGTGCTCATGATCGCGGCATAGCCGAAGCCGTTGTTGAGGAAGTTCCGCGCCTCGTCGAAGACGAGCTTCTCGTCCGCAGACAGATTGTCGGGAGCCGGCCCTCCATTTTTAAGAGCCTGGGCTGCATCCGATGGGAACGTCGTGGCCCGCTCGATCCTGTTGACATGGATCGCGAGCAGCCCATCGGGTGCCTGGCGACCCATGGCGTCGCTGATGATGGCACCCCAGTCGCCGCCTTGCGCGACATAGCGGTCATAATCGAGCCGTTTCATCAGCACGTCCCAGGCAGCCGCTATCCGCTGCGGGTTCCAACCCGTCGTCGAGGGCTTCCCGGAGAAGCCGAATCCCGGAATCGAGGGGATCACCAGGTGGAAGGCATCCTCGGCCGTACCGCCATGCGCCGTCGGGTCCGTGAGCGGCCCGATGACATCGAGCAGTTCGAATACCGAACCCGGCCAGCCATGGGTCATGATCAGCGGCAGCGCGTTTTCGTGGTGGGAACGGACATGGATGAAATGGATGTCCACTCCGTCGATATTGGTTAGAAATTGCGGAAAGGCATTCAGCCTGCTCTCTGCCTTGCGCCAGTCGTAGGACGACTGCCAGTAGCCCACCAGCTCCTTCAGCCTGTCGGGCTCGACACCCTGCGAACGATCTGTGACGGTTTCACCGTCGGGCCATCGGGTTTCGGCAAGTCGCCGCCTGAGGTCCGTAAGCGTTGCCTCGGGGATCTCGGCCTTGAACGGTCGGATCTCTCCGGCTGCGGCGCCTATGACGTCGGCGGCTTCCGACGGCAGCGGAAGCAGAACGGCGGATAAGCCGGCCGCGGCACCCGCTGACAGCAGCGCGCGTCGCGATAGGAGCCTTTGGTTCAAAGAGGTCAGCAGTGCCATGACGAGTGTCCTTCCATGACATCGAGACTCAACGGACAGGTTCGGCAAGGGGTGCCATTGGTGACCGCGTAGGGTTCAATGTGATGTCAGTCATATCAGCTCTTCCTTATGTTGTCGCCGCCGCGCTCCGCCATCCGCATTCAGGCGCCCGCGAGCTGTCTCAAATCGGCGGCTGGTGGTTATTTGGGTGGCGCGACGCAGGGCCGGCACCCGGGGAAACTGAGAGGCAGCCTCTCGTTCGAAAGTCAGCCTTGGCCAGCGCCGTCACAGCGACCACGCTCAAGAGGCTGCCTCTCAATTTTTCCAGCTACTGCGCGGTGCCGGCGTAGCTACTTATGGACCTGTCGTTCAGGAAAGGAACTCACATGTCTGAAGACAAAACCGCAAATCGGGCTGCATCGGTCGTAGCCACTCCATCCCTCCCCGTCGCCGAATCCTTCGCCTCCGCGGAAGCCCGGCACGGCGCCGTCGACTTCATCGAAATCAACGAGAGCCTCATGATCGGGATCAATAAGAACCTGACACTGAGGAGAATGATTGTTCGCGCGCCGGCGCCAAAAGGCACCGTGCTTTTCCTGCATGGATTTCCGGAAACGCTGAAGGTCTGGAAGGACATCGCGAGCACGCTTGCCCGCGACTACGACGTCCACGCCTTTGATTGGCCGGGCTATGGACAGTCGTCGCGCCCGATCTTGCAGCGGTTTTCCTATGCGCCCCACGCCTACGCGGCAGTGCTGAAGGCCTATATCGAGACGGCAGGCATCGACCGTTCGAACCTCGTGATCTATGCGACCGATATTGCCGCCCTCCCCGTTCTGCTGCTTGCTCTCGACGAGCAGGCGATCGCCAGGCGGATCATCGTCGGAGACTTCGCACCGTTCGACCGGCCGCAATACATGTGGGAGAACCTGCAGAATCTCAAAGCCGAGCCGACGGCTTCGCCGACCCGCGCCTATATGAACAAAACAAGCGACGAGATCCTCCAGAACGTGCACAGGCGCGGCCTGTCGCCGGCTGAACAATTCGATCTGCCGACCGACGTTCAGCGGGACATGGTCCATTCGTGGAGCTTCGGCGGAATGACGTCAGCGGACGCCTTTGCCCATTACTATGCCAATTTCACGCGCGACCAGAACGTCCTCGAGGCCAACCTCAACCGGTTGAAGACGCCGGTCAAAGTCATCTGGGGCGAGCGGGACCTCTACATCAAGAGGGAAATGGGCATCGAATTCGCCGCCAGGATCGGTGTGGAAATCGATATCCTGCCGGATATCGGCCACTTTCCCCATCTTCAGAATGCGGAATATACGGTTGAAGAAATCCGTGCATCATTCAGATAATATTTTATTATCTTCATTTCGAGATCGCGCACGTAACCTGGGTAGAGCCCAGTCGACAAAAGCGCGTACCTTCAGCGCTAGAATCCCCTGGCGCGCGTATACGATATGAATCGGCTGTGGTGGTCCGTCGAAATCCCGCAGGATGGGCACCAGCGCGCCGGACGCCAGCTGGTCTGGAACCTGGTAGTCGAAGAGCCGCGCAATCCCTGCTCCGCCGACGGCCGCCGAGACGCAGTTCGCCGCGGTATTCACTTCCAGCCGGTTGCGCGGCATCGCCTCCATCGGCTTGCCGTCGACGTCGAATGTCCAGAAGAATGCCGGCTTGTTGAAGAAGATCCCATCGCGATCGATGAGATCGCCTGGGCGCTGAGGTTCGCCATGTCGCGCGAGATAGGCAGGGCTCGCGCAGGTCAGTAGGCGGAAATCGCCGGTTTTGACCGCATGGAGGGAGCTGTCGACGAGGTTGCCGAGACGGATGGCGATATCCACCTGCTCGGACACGAGATCGACCGTGCGGTCGAGCGACAGAAGCTTCAGCGACACCTCCGGATATTTGTCCATGAAGCTGAGCGCAACAGGCAACACATACCGGCTCCCATATTCGATCGGCATCGTGATCGTGAGTATGCCTCTGGGCGTCAGGTATTCGCCCGAAGCCCTTCGCTCCGCCTCATCGAGATCCGCTATGATCTTTCGGGCGGCGTCGACATAGTCGCGGCCGGCATCGGTGAGCTGAAGATTGCGGCTGGTGCGGACGATGAGGTTTGCGCCGAGATGGCGTTCAAGGTCGGCCACCTTGCGGCTGACGCTGGGCAAAGGCGCGTTCAGCCGCCTGCTGCCGGCCGAGATGCTTCCGGCGTCGACAACGGCCAGCAATATGCGCATCGCTTCGAGACGATCCATTGGCCCCCGCCCGTAAGATATCGCTTCTGCTGATCATCGGCCAGCAGACTACGACGTTGCCCTGAACCGCAGGCAATCCTAATCCAGCAGCCTGCGTATGGCCATGATCCCCTTTGCTGCATCCGACCAGGATTGACGCCAGATCAAAAGGCCGACGCTGAGGATGGTTGCGACAATGAAAGGTATCGGCCCGATGAACCAGAAGGCGGCAGCGACGGTGAAGTAGTAGGATCGGACGCCGACGCTGAACGATCGAAGAGCCGGGTTCAAGACCAGAGTGAGCGCGTTTGTCCAGCTGACGATGTCCCTATCTTCATCGCGCGACGGGCTCGCCCCGATCGCCGCAAGGCAATAGTTGATCTGCCGGACCGCCCATATGAAATCGGACAGGCCGCGCAGCAGCGTCGCCATGATCAGGAGCACCTTGCACTGGAAGAACCAGACGGGATCCTGTGCCGCAAACATCGCGATCAGCCCGCCGCCCGATCCATAATTCGGCTCCATGAACAGCGCACCGCTGAGCCCGACAATGACGATGAGGTTGGCCGATCCGAAAAAGGATGCCGAATTGATTGTGTGCCCGAGGATCGCCGCGTCGCCAATGAAATTATTGTCTCGAGTCAGCACCTCCCGCATCCAGGCCGCGCGAATGCGCACCATATCGACGGAAAGGCTGTCGTTTCGCCGCGGCCACCCCATTGCCATCAAAGGCTCGAGCGCCACCCAGACGAGAAGGAAGAATATGATCGCCGCGACGTTCAAAAAATCCATCGTGTCCCCCGAACTGAATGGCGTTTTTCCAAACACTACTTCGAGCGAACGGCGGCTCCAAGCGTCTATCGCCGTCCGCGACTTCCTTTGGTGCGCACGGGCGGGAGGCCGCTACCGGCTGCGCGTCGTGAGTTTGTATGGCGGTCTCGGGCCGCATGCACGAGCAAGATTAGAAAAGTTGATATTGCGTCCGATCGAAAGGAGGCTAAGATTGGGTGGCACCAGCCGCGTGACGTGGTCAACCGGCAGGTCAGACTGGGGATACGGAATGGACCTTGCGGAAGAGCCTGGCATCTTCACGTGGGACTTGGCGACCGACACGGTTTACGCGGATTCGGCGCTGGCAAACCTCTTTGGGCTTGATCCGGAGCAGACCATCGCGGGGCTGCCGATCATAAGATACCTCGACAGGATTCATCCGGACGACAAGCCATCCGTGGCCAAGGCGATTTCAGACTCGGTGGTGACAGGAGATCCCTACCGCCATGACTACCGGGTATTTGATCGAAGCGGACAAATCGTAGCCGTTGCTGCCTTCGGCCGCTGTTTCAGGGATGAAACCGGAAACCCGTCGCACTATGCTGGTATCGTCTTTCGGTCGAATGATCACGTACAGCAAGACGACTTGTCTGCTCACTGCAGGGAGGCGCTGAGAATTGCGCAGTCATCCGGCCTGCAGACGACGGCCGATGCGCTTGAAGCGATTCTGAAAGAGCTTGCCACGCCGATGCCTTCCGGCATCGCGCCGCTTCATTGATTTCCTTCGACGCATCGAGGTCAATGCGCCTGCTCTTATCTCCGCTACCGTTTACCTCCGTCTCGCCTCGGGGAGATGACCGGGAAATCCGGCAAGCATGAGCCCCAGCGGAACATTTCGAACCAGTCTGGCTGCAATGAAGGTTGCGCAGATCGCTGCGGCAAGCTTTGCCCAGGGATAGCTGCCGAGCTGAACATGGGCGTTTGCATCGACCGATGTGGCCTTTGCCTTCAGCGCCGCCTCCGCGTCCTCGCGCAGCATGCCTATCCGAGCCTTCAGCAGCCTTAGCTCCTGCTGCAGGCCGCTCAGATCTTCGTCGAGTTTTTCACGCGTGGTTAGAACGGCGGCATCGGCAAAAGGCGGTTCACCTTCGGCGATCAGTTCATCGGGGTCGGGAAGGCGGCCGTCGCGATTGATGGATGATTGCATGGATATATCCTCGAATGACAAGCGGGATGAGATGAAGGCCCGGCATCGCGGCCGCGCCCTCGAGTGAGGTCAGGATCAGTGGTCGCGCCGGAAACTCTGGCTCTGCTGGGATCCGCCTTGCGACTGGCTCTGCGATTGGCGATTGGCATCGTCCGATGGCGTGGCGGCGCTATAGGTGTAGGCACGCACCTTGGCGCTTCCATGCATGGTATCGCGCGTCGCCACCGGGCGTGTATCGTCGAATGCGCTCTCGGACACGGCAAGGTCTTCCGACGCTTTGCCGCCGGAGGATTGGCCGGCAAAACCGGTATTGGACGCGCCTTGTTGCCTGTCTTCCAGCGACCAGAGGTCCGCCCGCTCGTCCATGTCGATGCTGCCCTCGTCGTCCAGAATATCGTGGACGGTTTCGTAGAGCGCGTCATCGATATCGTTGACCTGAACGAGGAAACCGCCTCGCCGCAGCCCCTCTGCGTAGACCGCACGATCCTCGTCGGGAAAGAAGAAGTCGGCCAGCGCGTCGAAGAAGCCGCTGCGGTCGTCGCTCACCGCGCCAGCGGTTTTTTCGTCGGCCTCATACCCTGGCATCAACCTTATTCTCGCAACCGGCACGCCCGCGTCTTCGAGACGCGAGACGGCGGACTCGGCTTCCGATCGGCTGTCGAAAAATGCCGTGAGGCTGCTGCCCCCTGTCGGGCCGGAGAAGGCTGGATTGGTATCGTTGTAAATGCTGGTCACGGGAAATCTCCTCTCGATCAATAAAACCACGCCGCCGATCCGGCGGCTGGTTTTCCTGATCAGAAAACAGGTGGACGAATGGAATGTTCCAAGCCAATGCGCAGGAGGCGATGGCGCTTCACCGCACTGCTTGCCCCCCCCATTGGCGGCTCACCGCTATTACAATGAGGAACGGTTTGGCATCGAGGATCGTTGTCCCGCGCCACCGCAATTGAAGGCGCTGTAGCGGTTGACGTCAAACCACCGAGACGCTAGCACGGCTTTCGACGCATTGGGGATATTTCATATGGACATCTTTACGGCAGCCGGTCTGACGGCTTTGCTGCAGGTCATTGCTATCGACCTCGTTCTTGCCGGCGACAACGCCGTGGTTATCGGTCTCGCTGCTGCCGGGCTTGAGGCCACGCAGCGCCGCAAGGCGATCATCGTCGGCATAGCGGCCGCGACTGTCCTGCGTATTCTCTTTGCCAGCGTTGCTGTCTATCTGTTGGCGATCGTCGGCCTGCTGCTGGCCGGCGGACTTCTGCTTCTCTGGGTTTGCTGGAAGATGTGGCGCGAGCTTCGCGCCGGCCATGGCGATAACCATGACGCGGCGGGCGCCGAAGGCGCGCCGAAAAAGACCTTCTTCCAGGCGGCGACCCAGATCGTCATCGCCGACGTTTCCATGTCGCTCGACAACGTGCTCGCCGTCGCCGGTGCGGCGCGCGAACATCCGAGCGTGCTGATCATCGGTCTTGCCCTGTCGATCGCGCTGATGGGCATCGCTGCGAACCTGATCGCCCGGTTGCTCAACAATCATCGCTGGATCGCCTATGTCGGCTTGCTGATCATCCTCTACGTTTCGCTCGACATGATCTATCGCGGCGCCGTCGAGGTTATGCCCTACATGTAGTGGCCCTGGAACAGGATGATTTCAGGCCCGATCGGCCTAAAATCTGAATCCTGTTCTACGTTAAAGATCGAGAGCATGATGTCGTCCGCAACCGCACAGGTTTCGGCATCATGCCCTTGGGTCGGGGCTCAAACCCCGAACCTGACCTCGGTTTCGAAGCTCATCTGATCATAGGCCGGCACCACATGGTCCGGCGTCTCAGCCATCACCACGTCGTAGTCGAGCGGCGTGTGCATATGCGTGAGGATCGCCAGTTTCGGTTTCAGCCGGCCGATCCAGTCGAGCGACTGTTCCAGCGACAGATGGCTCGGATGGTAGGTATATTGCAGCGCGTCGATGATCAGCACATCGAGATTTTGTAGCTTGTCGACGGTCTGCGGCGGGAAGTCGCTGATATCGCTGCAATAGGCCACATCGCCGATCCGAAAGCCGAGCGAGTAGATGTCGCCGTGCTGCTGAAGATGCGGATGAAACTGTATCTTGCCGCCGGGGCCGCGGATCTCGACGGGTTCATCGAGGTTTTCGATGACAACCGGCAGCACGATCGGCGGATAATTGCTGCCCGGCGGCGTTTCCAGGCAATAGCCGAAGGCTTCGCGCAGCCTGTCCATCGTATATTGGTCGGCAAAGATCGGCACGCGGCGGCGCGTATTGTGAAAATAGCCGCGCAGGTCGTCGATGCCATGAATATGATCCGCATGCGGATGGCTGTAGAGCACGGCATCGACGTGGTCGGCCCCTGCCCTGATCATCTGCTCGCGAAAATCCGGTCCGGTATCGATAACGACGGTGGTGACACCGCCATCCGGCGCAAATTGCTGCACCATGAAGGCGGCGCGCGTGCGCCGGTTCTTCGGATTGTCGGGATTGCAGGCGCCCCAGTCGCCGGTAATGCGCGGCACGCCGGGTGACGACGAACAGCCGAGAATGGTGAAGCGCCGCCGGTAGAGCACGCGCTCAGACCCTCGGCATCTTCGTAAACAGGCGCAATGCGTTCTCCGTCGTGATCCGTGCGACCTCCGCGTAGGAGAGGCCAATCGTCTCGGCGAGCACCTCGGCCGTGTTGACGACATAGGACGGTTCGTTGCGCTTGCCGCGCCAGCGTTTCGGCGCCAGATACGGCGCATCGGTTTCCACCAGCAGCCGATCCTGCGGGATCGTCCTGGCGATCTCGCGCAGCTCTTCCGATTTCGGGAAGGTCAGGATGCCCGAGAAGGAGACATAGCCGCCGAGTTCGACGCCGGTTCGCGCCAGTTCCGGACCTGCCGAGAAGCAGTGCAGGATGAAGGGGAAAGCCCCCTTCCCTGTTTCCTCGGTCAGGATCGCTGCCATGTCCTCATCGGCGCTGCGGCTGTGGATGACGAGCGGCAGCTGTGTGGCGCGCGCCGCCGCGATATGGCGGCGAAAGCCGGTCTGCTGGTCCTCGGGCCTCTGCGTATCGTAGAAATAATCGAGGCCGGCCTCGCCGATCGCCACCACCTTCTCATGGGCGTTGGCAAGGTGCACCAGATCTTCCGTCTGGATATCCAGCTCTTCGTCGGCATTGTTCGGATGCGTCCCGACCGAGCAGAACACCGAAGGATATTTCTCGGTGATCGCAAGCAGCTTGTCGAGCTTGCGCACTCGCGTCGAAATCGTCACCATCTGCTTGACGCCCGCCTGATGGGCGCGCGTAACGATCTCGTCGCGCTCCGCCTCGAAGTCGGCGAAATCAAGATGGCAATGCGTATCAATCAGCACGGCCTCAAGCCTCCGGAGCCACGTAGCGCGGGAAGACCGGCGTCGGCGCTTCGAGCGGCGTTCCGGTAGCAAGACGGCCGGGCTCGCCGAGAGCAGCAAAATCGCGCTTGTCTTCGGGTGCTGCGACCAGATCGAGCAGCTTGCCCGATGAATCAGGCATGAAGGGCTGCAGCAAGATGGCGATCTGGCGCACCACTTCGGCGGTGACGTAAAGCACCGTGCCCATGCGCGCCGGATCGGTTTTCTTCAGTGCCCACGGCGCCTGGCCGGCGAAATAACGGTCGGTCTCGGACACGACCGAAATGATCGAGGCGAGCGCCCGGTGGATCTGCTGTTTGCCCATATCCTCGCGCGTCGAGGCATGCAGCGCGTCAGCCTGCGCCAGCATCGCCTTATCCTCATCGCTGAGCACCCCGCATTCCGGGATCTTACCGTCGCAGTTCTTGACAATCATCGACAGCGAGCGGCTGGCGAGATTGCCAATGCCGTTGGCGAGGTCGGAGTTGATGCGGATGCCGATCGCCTCTTCGCTGTAGCTGCCGTCCTGGCCGAAGGAGACTTCGCGCAGGAAGAAGTAGCGGACCTGGTCGAGGCCGAAATGGTTGACCAGATTGACGGGATCGACGACGTTGCCGAGCGATTTCGACATCTTCTCGCCCTTGTTGAGCAGGAAGCCATGGGCGAAGACCCGCTTCGGCAGCGGCAGCTTTGCCGACATCAGGAAGGCCGGCCAGTAAACGGCATGGAAGCGGATGATGTCCTTGCCGATGATGTGCACATCGGCCGGCCAGTATTTCGCCCGCGGGCCGTTCCTGTCTTCGATATAGCCTGTGGCGGTGATGTAGTTGGTCAGCGCATCCACCCAGACATACATGACATGGGCGGGATCGTTCGGCACCTTGATGCCCCAGTCGAAGGTCGTGCGCGAGACCGAGAGGTCCTTGAGGCCGGATTTGACGAAGGAGATTACCTCGTTGCGGCGCTCGGCCGGGCCGATGAAATCGGGGTTCGCCTCATAATGCGCAAGCAGCTTTTCCTGGTATTCGGAGAGCTTGAAGAAATAGCTTGCCTCTTCCACCCATTCCACAGGTGTGCCCTGCGGCCCGCAGCGCACGCCGTCGGCGCGCAGCTCCGTCTCGTTTTCCTGGTAATAGGCCTCGTCGCGCACCGAATACCAGCCGGCATAGCTATCCTTGTAGATGTCGCCATTCTCGGCCATCAGGTTCCAGATGTTGCGCGACGTTTCGTGATGACGCTCCTGCGTGGTGCGAATGAAGTCATCGTTCGAAGCGTTCAGCAGCTTGGCCATCGCCTGGAATTCGCCGGAGTTGCGGTCGGCAAGCGCCTGGGCGGTAATCCCCTCGGCGCGCGCCGTCTGCTGCATCTTCTGGCCGTGTTCGTCTGTGCCGGTCAGGAAGAACACATCCCTGCCATCCAGGCGCTGGTAGCGCGCCATCGCATCCGTCGCGATCAGCTCATAGGCATGGCCGATATGCGGCTTGCCGTTGGGATAGGAAATCGCGGTGGTGATGTAGAAGGGTGTCTTGTCTGTCATGGCGGCCAATGTCCGGCTTACTCTATAAAGATGGTCAGCCGCTCTTAGCGCATGTCACCGTTAAGCGAAACATCAAGTTTTGCCGCCGCCGATGATTTCCGGGACGCGGGCAGCGGTGAACTTGACTCAGCTTCTGCCGCAATCTACCCGTCATGGAAAAGAGGGCGAGGCAGAACGAAGTGCCAGTTTTCATTTATCCGGTTTGTCGTGGCCGTGCGCCGTCGGAGGCGCTTGATTGACGTTCGAACCTCTCTATTCGCTTTCGGGCCTGTTCGTCGGGGCGCTCGTCGGCATTACAGGCGTTGGCGGCGGTTCGCTGATGACACCGCTGCTGGTGCTGCTCTTCGGCGTGCATCCAGCAACTGCCGTCGGCACCGATCTTCTCTACGCGGCGATCACCAAGACCGCCGGCACGGCCGTCCACGGCATGCACGGGCGCGTCAACTGGAAGATCGTCGGCAGTCTCGCAATCGGCAGCGTGCCGGCCTCCTTGCTGATGCTTTGGCTTCTGGCAGGCGTCGACCGCAAAAGCATCGGCGTCACCAATACGATCACCACGGCGCTCGGCTGCCTTCTTGTCATGACCGCGATCATGCTGATCTTCCGGGGCCCGATACTCGAGTTGGCGCGCCGCGCCATTGGTGACCGCACGCCGCCGCAGCAGAGAACCATCGTCGTCCTTACCGTCATTCTCGGATTTCTGCTCGGCGTCCTCGTCACTCTGACCTCAGTCGGCGCCGGCGCGCTGGGGGTGACGATCCTGCTTATCCTCTATCCCAGGCTCGATGTACGCGAGATCGTCGGTTCCGATATCGTCCATGCGGTGCCGCTAACCCTGATCGGTGGCACGGGCTACTGGCTGATCGGCGAAATCGACTGGCCGATGCTGGTCGCCCTGCTCATCGGTTCCATCCCCGGCATCATCATCGGCAGCCTTTTGGCGCCGAAGCTGCACGAGCGCACTATCCGCATCGTCCTTGCCGCGACACTCGCCGTCGTCGCAGTCAAGCTGCTGACCGGCTGACCGGAGAATCAGGACGGAATTAGAGACCCGGCTGCTTGATATCGGCGAGAATGCCGATGATCGTCTGTTTGCGGTCGAGGTTATAGGCATCCGAGATGGTGAGCCGCTCGGTGATCTCGGAATAGAGCCGCGCCAAGCGCTCCGCAGCCGCGATCTGCCCCTCGCCTGCCGCTGCACGCGCCCGGTTCATGATGTCGTCGCCGACATGGCTGACGAAGAAATCGAAGATCGTGTCGCTTTCTTTGCCCGAAAGCGCGTCGGCCAACCGATGCATCGCCTTGCGGGCGGTCGGCCCTTCGGCCGACAGCATCTCGTCATAGGCGGCGATGATCTCGCCGCCGCCGTAATTCAACAGTTTTAGCGCCTGCCCGACGCTGCCCTTGGCGGCCGAAAGCACCACCTCGCCCTCGCCGGGTATGCCGAGATGGGCAAGCGCCGCCATGAGCGCATCGTCGCCAAGCGGCGCCAGTTTGAGCGGCAGGCAGCGCGAACGGATCGTCGGCAGCAATCGTCCCGGCGCATGCGAGAGCACCAGGAACAAGGCCCGCTTTGGCGGCTCTTCCAGGATCTTCAGGATGGCATTGGCCGCATTGCGGTTCATGTCGTCGGCCGGATCGATGATGACGATCCGCCAATTGCCGGTGCCTGAGGTCTGCGAGAAGAATTTGCCGGCGCGGCGCACCTCGTCGACGGTGATCGCCGACTTCACCTTTCCGGTCTTTTCATCCACCGGCCGGGCGAGATGCAGAAGGTTGTGCGAGGCGCCGGAGGTGATCTGCCGACTGACGGAAGAGGCTGGATCCGGATCGGCGATCGTCTCCGGGGCTGTGGCAGGATCGGGATAGGAGAGTACATGATTGGCGAAGCGGAAGGCGAGCGTCGCCTTGCCGATGCCCTCCGGCCCCTCTATCAGGATTGCGTGGTGGCCCTTGCCGGACCTGTAGGATTGCGCAAGGAAGGCCTCCGCCTCCTCATGGCCAAACAGCCGGGTATTCTCCCCCGGCCAGATGGCGCCGTCGAGCAGTCCGGGCCTTTCTTCACTCATGATGGGCCTCACTCACAACAGGCCTCACTCATGATGTGCGGCTTCCGGCATGCGCGCACGGCCTGCAGGCGACATGAGCTGCCGGACGATCGCAGCGATCTCGGCCGCAATCGTTTCCTCACTCTGCATGGCGTTGATCACATGACAGCGCTCCGGCTCGCGGGCGGCGATATCGAGAAAGGCTTCGCGCCGTTTCTCGTGGGTTTCAAGCCGCTCTTTCTCGAAGCGATCGGGAGCGTCGGCGGCGGCGCGTTTCTGCGCCCGCTCTAACCCGATCTTGGCGGGGATGTCGAGGATCACAGTGCAATCCGGCATGACCCCGTTGATGGCGATGCGCTGCAGCGTCTCGATGAAATCGGGCTCGAGATTGCCGGTGACGCCCTGGTAGACGCGGGAGGAATCCATGAAACGGTCGCAGAGCACGATCTTGCCGGCAGCCAGTGCGGGGCGGATCACCTCTTCGACATGGTCGTTGCGCGCCGCCGCAAACAGGATCGCCTCCATCCGCGTGCCGAAGGCCTCGGCGGCCCCCGACAGGAGCACGTGGCGCACGGCCTCGGCGCCCGGCGATCCGCCCGGTTCCCGCGTCACCAGCACATCGTGACCGTCGCCCTTCAGCGCCTCGGCGAGGCGGCGGATCTGCGTGGATTTCCCAGCGCCTTCCCCGCCTTCAAACGTAACGAACAATCCCGTACCGGATGACAATGACAACTTCCCGCATTCCAGGCGCCGCACGCGCCTTGCTTGTTCTATCTATCCGAAGACAGCAGGAAGGAAAACCTTTCGCCGCGACGACATAGTCACGTTTCCCGGCAAATTGCATCAGAAAGCCGGCGTTCAGCCCGGCGCGGACTTATCCCAGAGCCAGGAGAAAAGTAGCGATTCGCCGAGTTCGAGCATGGCGTCAACAGCCCGGCTGCTGAGCGAGCCCTCGCCGACCGCCTGCACGGTATAGAGCGGCACTTCCCTGAGCAGCCGGCTGCCTGCGAAAATCCTGAGCGTGCCCGCCTGGGTATCCGGCGTCACCGGCGCCGTCAGCGGCCAGCGATAGATGATGCGCGCCGACAGCCGGTCGGGATTGCTGATCGGAATATAGACGCTGACCGGCGCCTTGGCCACGAGATCGACGGTTCGCGCCGTGCCGCCATAGACGCTGGCGGCGCCGATCACTTCATTCTCGCCAAATATCTGCCGGTTCTCAAAGGCCGTCAGCCCCCATTCGAACAGCCGCTTGGCCTCCTCGGTTCGCTCCTTGTCGGACGCGATGCCGGCAAGCGCCAGAAACAGGCGTCTGCCGTCGCGCTCAACCGACGCGACGATCGAATAACCCTCGCCCTCTGCAAAGCCCGTTGCCAGCCCGTCGGCGCCGAGATCGAGCCCGAGCAGCGGATTGCGGTTGCGCTGGAAGATCTTGTTCCACTCGAAATCCGGTTGCGCGAAATAGGGGTAAAGGTTCGGATAGGACTGCTGCAGGGCCGTGGCCAGCGTCACCATTTCGCGCGCCGTCACCTTACTCTTTCCATCGGGGAGGCCGGTGGAATTGCCGAATTCGGCCTTCTCCATGCCGAGCTCACGGGCGCGCCGCGTCATCGACTCGGCAAACTGTTGCTCGCTGCCGGCCATGCCTTCGGCGAGAATAATGCAACTGTCGTTGGCGCCCTGGATGGCGACCCCCTTGATCAGGTCCTCGACGCGCACGCGCGATTTGAGGCTGGCAAACATCGTTGCCGTCCTTGACGGCGCGCCGCCGGTTCTCCAGGCATACTCGGAGACGGGATATTCGGTGTCGAAGGTGATCTCGCCCTTCGTCACCGCGTCGAAGACGAGATCCATCGTCATCAGTTTGGCCAGCGAAGCCGGCGCAAAAATCTGGTCCTCGTTCTTGGCGAGAAGCACCGTGCCGGTTGCAGCCTCGATCATATAGGCCTGCGCCGCCTTGGTGGCGAAACCAGCAGCCCCATTATCGGCCGCAAGCGCTACGGTGGTCAACGGCAGCAGGCATGCAAACAGGCGAAGCAGAGGCTTCAGCATCAGGGGTTCCATCGATCGAGCGGTGTGTCGTCAGGAGGTTAGAGCGAGAGGAAATCCGATGCAATCACCGCGTTCAGCGGGTGGCGAATTTTGCCTGATGACGCTTGGCCGAAGCCAGGATCGACTCCTGCGTCAGCCCGTCATTGCGCGCCATCACCGCGTCGAAGGCGAGATCGACGGTCACCGTCTTCACGTCCTCGTTCTGGTAACCGAGCGCGAGGGAGTTGAGCGGCCGTTCATAGGGCATGGGACCGATCTCTGGCAGCACGACCATCTGGTCGAAGGCCTGCGGGGCTTTGTTGGCAGACGGTGCCTGCGGCGCGACCAAGACATGGGCACCCGGAGCGAGAGCGGGCGCCGCATTGTAGCGGGCGCTCGGTGTCGAGCCGGCATAGGAAGTCGCCGACATCGGTACCGGCACGTTGGCCGGCGTCTCGTAATCTTCCGAACTCTGCAACTGGTCACGGGTGATCTTGCGGCTGTTGGAGGCGACCATCACACCGGTTGCGATCTGGCCTTCCGGATTGACGCCGGGAATACGACTGCCCTTCGGCACGTAGGAGGCCATCAGATAGGGCATGTCGTGGCCGTCCATGCGGGCGCGACCGACATATTGCACGCGCACCTTGCCGGTGCCGCTATGCTGCAGATCCAGCATGTCGGCCGTCTTGTTCGAAAGGTCGATGATTCGGCCCTCGTGATATGGGCCGCGATCGTTGACGCGCACGATGACGGAGGAACCGCTTTCGAGATTGGTGACGCGCGCATAGCTCGGCAATGGGAAGGTCGGATGCGCGGCGGAAAGATGCATCTGATCGTAGACTTCGCCGTTTGCCGTTAGGCGCCCATGAAAGGCCGAGCCATACCAGGACGCGACGCCGACCTTGTTATAAGCGAAGTCTTCTTTCGGATAATACCACTTGCCCTTCACCTCGTAAGGATTGCCGACGATGTAGCGGCCGCCGCCCTTGGGGATATTGTTGCCGGTGGCGACCCGCGGGCTCGCCTTCACGCCATATTCGGATTCGGAGAAATATTCTTTGCCGTGGGCTTTCTTCTTCGGCACCGCCTGCGTCGTGCCGCACGCCGCAACCGTCGCACACATCGCTGATACCGCCAGCCACCGTGCTGTCGTTGCGAAAGACGCCGCCCCGTATCCCAATCTCATATGTCCCACGCCGCTCAAAGATCGTTATGGTTAAGGAACTTTGCCCCATACTGGGCCAATACGCCTTATCCCCGCCCGCCTAACGAGGCTTTAATCTTGCGAAGTTCGTGGCAAATTTACGAACGATTTCGCAGCGATAGCGATAATTCTAGTGATTATGGTTTATAGATCACTAACGCGAGCCCTGCCGCCCTCGCCTAAATAGGCTTGATATTTCCCGTGCCGAGGCGGGGCATATGGTAAACATTCGCCCGCCTAAGACGCCCGAAAAGCCCCATATTGAAACGCCGCCACGGCTCTACAAGCAGCGGCACTGCGTTTGCTGCCGCCTCCTTCAGTCGCCGATCGGATGCGATGCAACGGGGATCTTCGTAGTGACGCTCCGATCCTCTCTGGGAACGAAATGTCCGCCACGGGCTTTGAAGGTTATGCTTTTGGAGGATCACCATGAACAATGAAATCATGACGCAACTCGATACTGTCAGCCAGCAGTTGCATACCCGGTCTCACGTGCTTTCGCAGCCAGATCAAGACAACGACATAGCAATCCTGATGGCAGCACTCGCGGTGACGATGGAGGCGGTACGATCTCTCTGCGAGGACATGAATCAACTCAACGGTCCGAAAGGCCTCGGATCCGACGGACGCTAGAACAGGATGATTTAGGCCAGGCCGGCGCCCCTATGCTGCCGGTGGTCTATACCGAACCGACTTCGCCTTTCCCAAGGCTTCGATCATATCCTCGACGCTGAGCAGGACAGTGGTTTCCATGGAACTGACTGCCCCTCCCGCCCCTATAGCAAGCGCGACAGCCGCCATCGAGACGTTATCGGGCGCCTCCCACAGATTCCAACCATCACGCTCGCCGAAGGCATACCAGAATCCATGGAGCTTGCCGCCAACCGATTCGATGTAACGACGGGCCGCCTCCCGGCGATCCTCGGGATTATCGATCATGCGGGCCCATGTTTCGGGCGTGTAGCTGAAGCGCGTGAGATACATGGCCATGGTTTTTCCTCCGCCAGAACGCCACAGTAAACGCTTAAGCCGGAAAGAACGCCAGTTATTTCCAAGGTGGGGAACAAGCAAAGACTTATGCGCCGGAATTGCAATCGGCGCAAACGCCGACAAATGCTGCCGGGCAAGTTGACGCTGCTATCAAAGCTGCTAAAACCCAGCCATCGAGTGATTGGGTCGCAAACCGGCAGTAACAGCCGGTTGGAAGAAATCAACGGAATGTCGTTTCTCAACCTTTCAATCAGATGGAAGAGTGTCCGAGTGGTTTAAGGAACCGGTCTTGAAAACCGGCGTGCGGGAAACCGTACCGTGGGTTCGAATCCCACCTCTTCCGCCAGCAACCTGTTGAAAAGCGTGTGCATTTTTCCCAACCTTCCGAGGTGATATTCCAACTCACTTGCAATACAGTCAACGAAGATCTGCAATAATGCTGCGACATCCAGACGCGCTGTCGGACTCATCGATTGCGTATAGCTGATGGCGTACAAGGGACCGACGGAAGCTTAATGATTTGGGCGCCGCCTTTACAAGAATCGCGGTGCTTGTTGTAGTGCTGAAATGATGCCTCGCTTCATTTGCATATGTCTATTGGTGCCCTTCCTCGGCGGCTGTCTTTATAGGTACTATCCGGCTCCTCCGATAAAGCATATGCCCGAATATCCTTCGGGTTGCGCCGACTGCAACAAGGCATCGCGGCCGGAGGAGAAACCATGACCACGCCCGACAGGGTCGCCCTGTGGCTGCCCTTCTGCCTTGTGGGCGGCATATGTGGCTGGAGTTGGTATTGGTATATCAGGTCGATCATCTTCTATTATAAAAATGGCTTCGATTTCAGCGAAGATTTCGGACCCCAATTTTCGGAGTTCCCGGATGATGATCGCTTTACTGCGAAGCCGAAAGAAAAATTCTTGATAGCTTGGCCCGTTTTCGTCGTTGTTAGCACAGCCAATTTGATCCCAATTACTTTAGGTCTGCTGGGGATCCTCAATTGAGGGCGGTAGCGGCGCTGGGTGGATTATTCTGCCTCATAAACTGCCGGATTGTCAGCAGCGTCGCGCAACCCCTTATATGACGCGTGCCGCAACTTGCCGTCATGCGTCCACGCCCGATAGTCGGCTTCAGCAACGAGGCGCGGATCGACTAAGACCGCGTTTTGCTATCGACAGCAGGCTTGCCGATGATCAGCTTTCTATCTTCTCCCGGAGTCCATTCGCGGAACGCTCGTTAAAGCCGGTTCCCACTCCCCCGAGAAAGACGAGCTCGTTTCCTTTGCGCGCTGCGAGCAGCATGCCGCCGAATGATTCTGCAGACTACGTGCGCGAGGCCGACACGCTTATTGTCACGAAGCCCGGCCGCCTCGCCCCTTCGACTGTAGATCTCCTTGCCGTCGGCGATCTCTTGAGCCTCGCCCGTATTGCTACACAGCAATCGCGATGGGGACTGAAGCCACAGCCGCTCATGAAAGCAACGAATAGATCCAGACGCCAACAGAACCCCAAAAGATAGCCGGCATCACTATCATCCCCAAAACAATGATCTTGGTCACATTAAAAGCTCCGAAATTCGACTCATCCCGCAAAGCTATTGCAACGATCATAGGTTGGTATGGGGCACGAAGTCCGGGACCGATCGGACCTTGGTCTGAGTTCTATGGCTAACTGCATAATCCCCCGGAGGGAGGCGAGCTTACTCGATAGAACCGGTCGGAGCGCTGCAACCGGCCCAGCTCCGCGCACCCTCCACTTGCCGCACGAATTCTTCACCCCGCCACCATCTTCGCCTGTTCCTGTCGGTTGGCGATCATGCTCCTGCGGAACCGGTCCGGCGCCGGTAGGTCCCGGCCGCGATAGTCAGCGCGACGGCGATCAATGCGGCTGCGACGCCGAAGGTGATCTGCATGCCTGAATGAACGGCCTCGGGACGCGCCGCGGCGATCTCTGAGCTCCCCGAGCCATGCGCGAACACGGCCCCCATGACGGATGCGCCGGTAATCAGCCCGAGATTGCGCGACAGATTGAGCATGCCGGAAATGACGCCGCGCTGGTCGGGGTGCACATCTCCCATCACTGCTGTGTTGTTGGCGGCCTGAAACAGCTGATAGCCTGATGTCAGCAGAGCGATGCCGGCGATGTAGCCGACAATTCCGGGCAACACGGCGAGAGCGATGGAACCGGCGGCCATGGCGACGAGCCCTGCGGCAACCACGAACGGCGCGTCCAGACGATCGACCAGGCGACCGGCCGGAACGCCGCTGAGGATGGAGATCACCGGACCGATCGACATCACGGCGCCAACCAGCGCCTCGCTGAGCCCGAGCGAACGGGAGAGATAGAAGGGCGCGACCACCAGCGTCGCCATCATCACAGTCGAGACGAGCCCGTTCATCGCCAGGCTGGAGGTTCGCACGCGGTTGCGGAATACCGCCAACTGGATCAGCGGCGATGCCGTTCTCGCCTCGGTGAAGACGAAGAGACCGGCGCCGAAACCGGCCGTGAGCAGAAGGGCGAGGTTCAACAGGCCAAAGCTGCCATGCCCGATCGTCATCGCCAGCGCATAGGCCGAAAGCGTCAGGGCAAGCAGGAGCGTGCCCACTATGTCGAAGCCGGCCCGATCCTTCTTCCTCCCGCCGATATCGTCCGGCAGATAGCGATAGGCGAGAACGAAGGTCACCAGGCCGAGCGGCACGTTGACGAGGAAGATCGCCGGCCAGCCGAAACAGGCGATCAGCAGGCCGCCGAGCGAGGGCCCGAGAGCGGTGCCGATCGCCGACATCGTTCCGAGCAGCCCCATGGCACTGCCGGTCCTCGCCTTCGGCACCGTTTCACCGACAAAGGCCATGGTCAGCGCCATCATGATCGCCGCGCCCAGACCCTGTAGCGCACGCGCAGCAATCATCAGCCACAGCGTCGGCGCAAGGCTGCAGAGGACCGAGGCCAGCGTGAAGAACAGGATACCGATGAGCAGCAGCCGTCGCCGGCCGGTGACATCGCCGAGCCGCCCGACGCTGACGATCAGGATGGTGATGGCGAGGAGATAGGCGAGCACGATCCACTGGACGTCCTGGAAGGCGGCGCCAAACGCCCGCGCCAGGCTCGGCAGGCCGACATTGGCGATGCTGGTACCGAGCGATGGCAGCAGCATCGAGAGGGAAAGGCTGGCGAGTGCCCAGCGGACGGAATAGGGGCGTTCGGCGATGGCCTCGCCGGGCTCTGCAATGATCTGTTTCACCGTAGACTCCGTTTTTCTCGCTCCGGAAAGGGAGCCGCCGACAAACATAGTCCTCCGGCCGGCATGGCGGAACGCGCAGCTTTTGCATTCTATTCGTGCGTTGGACGCCATATGAAGCCGTGTTATATCGGATGCATGTCGACACCCGATCTCAACCTGCTCGTCACCCTGGATGTGCTGCTTGCCGAAGGCAGCGTTGCCCGCGCCGCCCACAGGCTGCGGCTCAGTCCGTCGGCCATGAGCCGGGCGCTGGCGCGACTGCGCGAGACGACAGGCGATCCGCTGCTGGTGCGCGCCGGCCGTGGGCTGGTCCCCACGCCCCGGGCACTCGAACTGCGCGAGCGGGTCGGCCGGATCGTCGAGGATGCGCAGGCGGTCCTGCGCCCTGCCGAGGCGCTTGATCTCAAACGACTGGTCCGGACGTTCACGCTGCGCACCAGCGAAGGTTTTGCCGAGACCTTCGGACCCGATCTTATCGCCCGCCTCGGCGGTGAAGCGCCCGGCGTTCTGCTGCGCTTTGTACAGAAGCCGGATAAGGACAGCGCCCCGTTGCGCGACGGAAGCGTCGACCTGGAAACCGGCGTTGTCGGCGAAACGATGGGACCGGAGGTGCGGGCGCAGGCCTTGTTCCGCGATCGTTTCATCGGCGTCGTGCGGACAGGGCATCCGCTCTGCCGGGGTGAGGTGACGCCCGCCCGGTACGCTGCCGGCCGGCACATCGCCGTCTCGCGGCGCGGGATCGACAAGGGACAGATTGATGAAGCCCTCGATGCGCTCCGGCTCGAACGGCAGATTGCCACGATCGTCGGTGGATTTTCGACTGCGTTGGCGCTTGCCCGCACCTCGGATCTGATCGCCAGCGTTCCGGAACGGCACACGGGGGCATTGCGCCAGGGAATGCACAGTTTTCCCCTGCCCGTTCCGACCCCTGAGATCACGCTTTCCCTGCTTTGGCATCCGAGGATGGATGCCGATCCGGCCCACCGCTGGCTGCGCGGCTGTGTTCGGGAGGCCTGCGCGGCGATTTGATCGACGAACGATCAATCGGATGGTCGTGGTTGACTATCTCCCGTCGACGTGATTTCCCGCCAAAGATCATCAGGCGAATTATCAGGCGGGAACATCATGGCCGACATCATCGTAAAGGACAGCAACGGAAGCCAGCTTCACGACGGCGATTCCGTAACGCTGATCAAGGATCTCAAGGTCAAAGGAACCTCGGAGACGCTGAAGCGCGGGACGCTGGTCAAAGGCATTCGCCTGACCGACAATCCGGGCGAGATCGAGTGCAACACGAAGCAGGTCAAGGGTCTGGTGCTGAAAACGGAATTCCTCAAGAAGGCATAGTGTCGGCCTTATCAGCCGCTTCCTGCGGCACTTCCTCGGTGATCACCTCGAAGCGGGAAAGCACCGCCGGCCCGAATGCCGTCGACATTGCGACGTCGGTGGCGTCGCGGCCGGTTCCCATCAGGATTCTGCCGATCCGCGGCGTGTTGTGGCGGGCATCGACCGTGTGCCAATGGCCGCCGAGAAAGACCTCGAACCAGGCGCTGAAATCCATCGGATTGGGATCGATCGGAACGCCGATATCGCCGAGATAGCCTGTGCAATATCGGGCTGGGATATTCATGCATCGGCAAAGCGCGATGGCGAGATGGGCAAAGTCGCGGCAAACGCCTGCCTTGTCGACGAAGCCGCCATGCGCGGTCCGTAGCAGGTCGGCTTTCAGATAGTCGAAGGTGATGTGGTCATGGACGAAATCACAGATCGCCTGGACGCGCGCCCAGCCGAGCGGCGTCGACGAGAAGGTTGCCCAGGCGAAATCGGCAAGCCTGTCGGTGTCGCAATAGCGGCTGCCGAGCAGGAAGACGAGCACCTCGTCCGGCAGGTCGTTGATCGCGTGCTGGACGGCATCGTCGGGAACGACGTCGGGTTGGCCGCTGTCGTAGATCTCGAACGCCGTGGAAATCGTCGTCACGCCCGCCGGGGCGACAATCCGGCTGCACGCATTGCCGAAGCCGTCGGTATATTCCCAGGCCTCGATCGGCCGGTCGAATGTCAGCACCTGCTCGCTGAGAAGATCGGCGCGGCGCGAAGGATGAATGTTGAGAGCGAGCAGCATCGGCGTCGGCTGTGTGCATTCATAGCCCAGATGAAACCCGGCACGTATCTTCATGGTGGCGTCCTCGCATCCCCACAGGTGGCGTGACTATGCAACGTCGATCGTGCTGCCCGGTTCCCGCAGCCACGACTGTGGCCGCGCCCAAACCGAGGATTACTTCGTGGTGACGTTGACCTGCACCGTCATGCTGTCGAAATCCGTCCCATCCCCATCATAGCTGCCGCTTAACGGGACGGCCTGGCGCGGATCGCGGGCGACGGCGACCCGAATGAGATCGCGGTTGCCGACGATCCCGTTGGTCGGATCGAACTCCGTCCAGCCGGCGCCGGGAAGGTAAATCTGGCACCACGCATGGGTGGAACCGCCGCCGAGCACGGTGGAGCCGTCCCGATCGGGAACATAGACATAGCCCGTCACAAACCGCGCCGCGAGGCCGAGAACGCGTGCCGCCTCCATCATCAGCAGCGCGAAATCTCGGCAGGTGCCGGAGCGCAGCTGCAAAGTCTGCAGCGGCGTCTGCGTTCCGTGCTCCATCCGGCGTGCATAGACGAAGCTCTCCCGAATGGCGTAACAGAGCGTCATCAGCATATGCCCGGTCTCGGTCGGACGCCCCTGGCGCACGAACCGGCGCGCCCAGCGTCCGACCTCGTCGTTGGGGTCGGGATAATGCCGTCGCATCGCCGGCGTCAGATCGGCAATCTCGTCCTTGTCGTAGGAGAACGGATAGGTCAGCGCCTGATCGTCCACCTTGAGGTCAAGGGCAACTTGGGGCGTATGATCGAGCGTGATCCAGGTTTCGAAGCGAAGCTCGGACGCCGGCCTCGAAATATCGATGAGCGCCACGCAATTGCCGAAAACATCGTGGATCCAGCGCACATGACTTTCCTCCGGATATATCGTCAACGACGCTTCGATCAACCGTTGGTCGAAACTGTCGCGCGGCCGGAACATCAAGCGGTGCTCGCCGAAATCGACATCCCTGACGTAACGATAGGACGTGATGTGGCGGACGGAGAAAATCGTCATAGGCCGGCTTTCCTCTGCGTGAGGCGCGCCCTGCCCGTTTCCCGCTTATCCCGATATCTTATCATATAAGCACATTCGAAAGATTGCTATTCTGCATCAACCGATCGACGGCAGAGCCCGTCCAACCTACGAGGATAAAATGCATATCATCTGGGACGTTCTGACGCTTATGCTGACAATCGGCTCGCTCTATGGCGGTCGCGAATACCGGATTATTCGCGCCCGTGCCCGCGCCCAGAACTGGGGCAACTTCTGATCCGAATCCGAAGCCTGATCGTCTAGGCCGCTGCCGGAACGGTGGCGGATACGTCGAATGACGTAAAGCCAAGCGCTTAAGGAAGTGCTTATTTAGCAGAGACGGCGTCTATCCGTCCATTCTCCCTGTTATTGCCAGCCCGCCTCACCCCAGGCGGGCTTTTTTCACAGTGATTCTATCTCCCGCGCCATACTTCTTGGCGCACGCCTTACTTCTTGGCGCCTGCGGAAAGCACCCGATGTGTCGCATTGTCCATGGCGTGGCTCGCCTCCTGTCCGTCCTTCTTCAGCCCGTATGCGGTATTGCCGCAGCCGGAAAGTGTCAGCAGGGAAATGCAGGCGACGGCGATTGCAGCTTTTGACATTAAGTTTTCCCCGGATGGAATGGCGATCAGGGAAAGATGATGCATTCCTCGGCAAAATCAATCCGCCGGCGTTTAGCGCGAACGGCATATGGAACTTCTATAGCCCGACCCGCGTTTACGGAAGCCATCCAACCGGGGTTTACAATATGGATTACCAGATTGCCTTCGCCGCCACCGTTGCGACAGCGTCCTTTATCGTCTTCATGCTTGTCGTTCACCGGACATAGAGATTCCCACCGCCAGTCGCCTTCCGCAAACCGCCGCGATAAGATCCGAGCGCGGAGACCCGGCTCCTTGCGCGTGCACTCTTAAATGACAGACAAGAAATCTTTCAATTTCTGCAAGTATTCTAGTATTGTCCAATGTAACACATTTTAGTTAAATGCCATACTTAACTATTCATTAACAATATACTTGCGCGCCATCCGCTTCCGCTTATGCTTTGTGCAAAGGGGAGAGGAACAATGTTTACCAAAAGCCTGATCATGCCGTTAGGATTCGCAATGATTGCCATTGCCGGCCTGTTGTTCCAGATTGCTTCATACGCGTTGCACTCCCCTGTTACCGTGCTGCAGCCCTAAGTCACATAAGATGCTGAAGCGGCAGGCAATCTCTTAACTGGGAGTGGAACTTCCTTCCGTTTCGTGCATTCTGTGACTCGTTTTGCCAGGAGGGAGATAATCATGGAAAACGCAGGCGTGGGTTGGATTGCAGCCATCATCATCGGCGGCATCGCCGGATGGCTGGCCGAAAAGGTGATGAGCAGCAACATGGGTTTGCTCATGAACATATTGCTCGGCATCGTCGGCGCCATTGTCGCCAACTGGATCCTGGCTCTGTTGCACATCCAGCCGCTGGCCGGTTGGCTGGGTTATCTGATCACCGGTTTCATCGGTGCCTGCATTCTGATCTTCGTCGGCCGCGCCATCCGTCGCTGATTGCCGCGATGTGGCGGACATAGTTGAAAGCCGGGCGCGCTTCGCGTCCGGCTTTTCTCTATCCCGAATTATCTTTCAGCGGCGGCTCAGCAGGCCGAAAACATAGGCGATGCCTGCCGTCACCGCGAGCGCCATGAGCGGTTCTTCACGAACCTTGTCGCGCAACTGCTCCGTCATCAGCGACGCCTCGTCGGTAACCGCCGACTTTGCCCCTTGCCCGAGCGCAACCACGCTTTCCGTCAGCCGGGAGAGATCGTTGCGAAGGGCTGCGACCTGCGCCGACAAGTCGTCTGCTGCCATATCGGCCTTGACGCGCGCAGCGGTGGATTCGGCGGAAGCGGTTTTCAATTCAGCCATGGTCTGCTCCTGTTGCATGGGATGCCGCTTCAACGAAATGGCGGCCCGAAAGGTTCCGCCGCAGCCGATCTTTTGTTGGCCGCAGAGCCGCAACGCCGCCGCCGCCGCTTGGCGCAGCTTTTCGCGCGACAAACTCTTCATTTCCTGTCGGGTTTGTTTTAAGGAACGTCGAATGTCCGCCCGCGCGCGGCTCAATGATACTGCGAGGTTTGCGTTTCTATGTTCCATATCCTGAGAAGAGCCGCTCAGACCTGGGTCGCCAAGCTGCTGATGCTTCTGCTGGTCGCGTCCTTCGGCATCTGGGGTGTCTCCCGGTCGCTGATCACCGGCAGCAACAGCACCACGGTCGTGACCGTCGGCGATCAGCATGTGGACGTCAACGAATTCCACCTCGCCTACCAGCGCCAGGTGGCAAGCCTCGGTCAGCAGTTCGGCACGCGTCTCACTCCAGAACAGGCTCGCGCTTTCGGCGTCGAGCAGCAGGTGCTTGCCCAGCTCGTCGCCGGCGCCTCGCTAGACCAGCTCGCCGAAGACATGAACCTCGGCCTGTCAGAAGATCGCCTCGCCCAGCTGATCGCCGACGATCCGGCCTTCAAGGCTGTCAATGGCAAGTTCGACCGTGAACTCTTCATCTCGCGCCTGCGCAACGCCAATATCCGCCAGGACGATTACATCAAGGAGCGCAGCAAGGTTGCCGTCCGCAGCCAGGTCGTCGATGCCATCTCGAACGGCTTCACCGCCCCGAAGACGCTGATCGACGCCCTGAAGCTTTATGGCAATGAAAGCCGCAGCATCGACTATCTGCTGCTCACCAACGCCAATATCGAGCCGATCAAGGCGCCCGCCGACGATGTGCTGGCGACATGGTTTGACGGCGTCAAGCAGCGCTACCAGGCGCCTGAGTACCGCAAGCTCGTCTATCTCTCGCTACAGCCCGCCGATATTGCCGACGCCGCGACCGTCACCGACGACCAGATCCACGAAGCCTTCGACAAGAGCAAGGATACCTACCGCACGCCGGAAAGCCGCACCATCGAACAGCTGAGCTTCACCAGCAAGGATCTTGCCGCCGCCGCCGAAACGGCGCTGAAGGGCGGCACCAGCTTCGATCAGCTGGTCTCCGACCAGGGCAAGACGGCAAGCGACGTGCTGCTCGGCGAATTCACCAAGGACAAGGTTCCCGACCAGGCCGTTGCCGATGCGGCCTTCGCCGTTTCGAAGGACGGCGGCACGACACCTGTCGTCGAGGGCTCCTTCGGCTCCGTCATCCTGCGCATCACCAACATCAAGCCGGAAACCACCAAGAATTTCGACGAGGTGAAGGAGGACATCCGCAAGCAGCTGGCGCTTTCCAATGCCTCGCAGGAAGTAATCAACGTTCATGACCGCATCGAGGATCTGCGCGCCGGCGGCGCCACTCTCGAGGATATCGCCGGCCAATTGAAGCTCAAAGCCGTGACCGTCGACGCCGTTGATATGACCGGCGCAGACAAGGACGGTAAGGAGGTCAAGGATATTCCCGTCAAGCAGCAGCTGCTCGGCGAAGCCTTCAAGACCGAGGTCGGCGTCGATGCGCCGCCGCTGCCGATCGGCAATGACGGCTATGTCTGGTTCAACGTCCGCGAAATTACCCCGACCCGCGAGCGCCCGGTCGCCGAGGTGCGGGAAAAGGCGATCGAAGACTGGACGGCAGAACAGCAGAAGGCCGAACTGGCCAAAAAGGCCGACGCACTGAAGGCCGAGGCAGCCAAGGGCACAGCGCTTGCCGATATCGCAACGCCGCTCGGCATTGCCGTTGAAAGCAAGAGCGGCATCACCCGCGCCACCGATGATCCGGTGCTTGGCCGCGCCGGCGTCACCGCCGCCTTCTCCGGCCCGATCGATACGGTCGCGAGTGCGGTGGGCGCCGATCCCTCGACGCAGATCCTGATGAAGGTCACCGAGGTCAACAGCGAGCCGACCAGCGACGCGCTGAACAACCGCGATGCCCAGATCACCGCCATGGCCAACGCCGCCGGCGACGATATTCTCGATCAGATGGTCAACCTGCTGCAGACGCAGTACGGCGCTCAGATCAACCAGACGCTCGCCGAGCAGGCGACGCTTCGTTAGGAGGCCTTATGACCGATCTGAAGCCGTTCCTGGCCAAGGCCGCAAGCCGCGAGCCGCTGACGCGTGACGAGGCGCGCGCCGCCTTCGACATCCTGATGTCCGGCCAGGCGACGCCCTCGCAGATCGGCGGCTTCCTGATGGCGCTGCGCGTGCGCGGCGAAACCGTCGACGAGATCGTCGGCGCCGTCACGGCGATGCGCGCGAAGATGCTGACCGTCGAAGCGCCGACCGATGCGATCGACATTGTCGGCACCGGCGGCGATGCCAGCGGCACCTACAATATCTCGACGCTGGCGGCGCTGATCGTCGCCGGCGCCGGTGTCCCCGTCGCAAAACACGGCAACCGCGCGCTGAGCTCGAAATCGGGTGCGGCGGACAATCTCGCCGCACTCGGCGTCAAGCTCGATGTCGGTCCCGAGATCATCTCCCGCTGCATCAATGAGGCCGGCGTCGGCTTCATGTTCGCGCAGCTTCATCATTCCGCCATGCGCCATGTCGGCCCGTCCCGTGTCGAACTCGGCACCCGCACCATCTTTAACCTGTTAGGCCCGCTTTCCAGTCCGGCCAGCGTCCGCCGCCAGCTGCTCGGCGTCTACTCGCCGCAATGGCTGGTGCCGCTTGCCGAAGTCATGCGCGATCTCGGCTCCGAATGTGTCTGGGTAGTTCATGGCGACGGCCTCGACGAAATCACCACGACAGGCATCACCAAGGTGGCCGCACTCGAAGACGGCAAGATCCGCACCTTCGAGCTATCGCCCGCCGATTTCGGCGTCAGCCCTTGCGTGCTCGCCGATATCAAGGGCGGCGATGGCGTCGCCAATGCTGCAGCGCTTCGCGAGGTGCTGAGCGGCGCGAAGAACGCCTATCGTGATATTTCGCTCGCCAATGCCGCGGCATCGCTGGTCATCGCCGGCAAGGTCGAAACGATTCGCGACGGCATGGCGCTTGCCGCGCAGTCGCTCGATAGCGGCGCCACCGCGCTCGCCCTCGACAAACTCATCGCCGTTTCCAACGATATCGACTAGGATTGCCCGATGAGCGATATTCTGAAGAAGATCGAACTTTATAAGCGCGAAGAGATCTCTGCCGCCAAGGCTGCGGTGTCGCTTGCCGACCTGAAGGCGATGCAGGCCGGCCAGTCCGCCCCGCGTGGTTTCTACAAGGCGCTGAAAGCCAGGCGTGACGCCGGCAATTTCGGCCTAATCGCCGAGATCAAGAAGGCGAGCCCGTCCAAGGGCCTCATCCGCCCGGATTTCGATCCGCCGGCGCTGGCAAAGGCCTACGAAGCCGGTGGCGCGGCCTGCCTTTCCGTGCTGACCGACGCGCCGAGCTTTCAGGGTGCTCCGGAATTTCTGACGACGGCACGGGACGCCTGTGCCCTGCCCGCTTTGCGCAAGGATTTCATGTTCGAGACCTATCAGGTCCATGAGGCGCGCGCCTGGGGCGCTGACTGCATTCTGCTGATCATGGCGTCCCTGACCGATGACGAGGCCGAGCGCCTGCAGGACGAAGCCTTCGGCCTCGGCATGGACGCGCTGGTCGAGGTCCACGATGCCGATGAGATGGAGCGGGCGCTGAAGCTTTCCTCGCCGCTCATCGGCATCAACAACCGCAATCTGCGGACTTTCGAGGTCAGCCTGACGGTCAGCGAGACGCTTGCCTCCATGGTTCCCGCCGACCGGCTCCTCATTGGAGAAAGCGGCATCTTCACCCATGCCGATTGCAAGCGTCTGCAGGCCGTCGATATCAGCACCTTCCTTGTCGGCGAAAGCTTGATGCGAAAAGACGACGTAACGGCCGCCACCCGCGCGCTGCTCTTCGGCGAAGCCGCCATCGCGGCCGAATGATATGAGCGGCGGAAAGCCAGGCCTCACGCATATCGATGCCTCCGGCGAGGCGCATATGGTCGATGTCTCCGACAAGGCCGAGACGGTGCGCATCGCCACGGCCGAGGGCCATGTGAAGATGGCGGCGGAAACGCTGGCACTCATCCGGCAAGGCAATGCCAAGAAAGGTGATGTCATCGGCACGGCGCGCCTTGCCGGCATCATGGCGGCGAAACGCACCGCCGATCTCATCCCGCTCTGCCATCCGCTGATGCTGACCAAGGTCACCGTCGAGATCCAGGAGGATGTCGCCCTGCCCGGCCTGCGCGTCACGGCAACCGCCAAGCTGACCGGCAAGACCGGTGTCGAGATGGAGGCGCTGACCGCCGTCTCGGTCGCCTGTCTCACCATCTACGACATGGCCAAGGCGGCCGACAAGGCGATGGAAATCGGCGGCGTCAGGCTGCTCGAAAAATCCGGCGGCAAGTCGGGCGATTTCCGTCATCCGGAGGCGAGATGAACCTTCTCCCGGTCGCAGAGGCCTTAAGCCGCCTGCTCTCCCGCGCAACGCCCGTCGCCGCATCGGAGACATTGCCGCTCGCCGAGGCTGAAGGCCGCGTCCTCGCCATCGATCTCAAGTCCGGGATAACCCAGCCTCCCTTCGATGCCTCGGCCATGGATGGCTATGCGCTGCGCCGCGACGATGCGCCGGAGCCGGGCGCCGTGCTGAAGGTCATCGGCACGTCTGCCGCCGGCCACGGCTTCGAAGGAGGCGTCGGCAAGGGCGAAGCCGTCCGCATCTTCACCGGCGCGCCCGTTCCGGCAGGCGCAGACAGCGTGCTGCTGCAGGAGGATGCGGAGACGATCGAAGACGGCGTCCGCACCAATTTCCCCGTGCGGCAGGGCCAGCATGTGCGTCCTCGCGGCCAGGATTTTACCGAAGGCGAAGCCGTGCTCGTGGCCGGCACCGTGCTCGATTTCTCGCGGCTGACGGTCGCTGCCGGCATGAACTGGCCCGATGTCGAGGTCCTCAAACGCCCGCTGATCGCCATTCTTGCAACCGGCGACGAGCTGTTGCCGCCAGGAAGCACGCCCGGCCCTTCGCAGATCATCGCATCCAATACGTTCGGTATCGCAGCCCTTGCCCGCAAAGCCGGCGCCGACGTGCTCGATCTCGGCATCGTGCCGGACAATAAGGCAAGGATTACCGCGGCGATCGATAAGGCGCGGGCAGCCGAGGCCGATATCATCGTCACGCTCGGCGGCGCTTCGGTCGGCGACCATGATCTGGTACAGGCGACGTTGATCGAGGCCGGCATGCAGCTGGACTTCTGGCGAATCGCCATGCGTCCCGGCAAACCGCTGATGGTCGGCAGCTTCGGCGAGACTCATGTGCTCGGCCTGCCCGGCAATCCGGTTTCGAGCCTCGTCTGCTCGCTGCTCTTCCTGGAACCGCTGATCCGCAAGCTCGCCTCCCTGCCGCCGGTGCGGCGCGAGGCAATGGTGGAGGCAGCCACCCCACTGCGCGCCAATGACCACCGGCAGGACTATATCAGGGCGAAACTCTCGAAGTCAGCCGCCGGAAACTGGCTCGCCTTGCCCTTCGGCAAGCAGGATTCATCGATGATGAAGGTTTTTGCTCAAGCCGACTGCCTCATCATCCGCCCACCGCATGCGCCGGAACTGCCGGCCGGAGCGCCCTGCCCGGTCATGCTGTTGCGGCCGGATCTTCTGGTATAGTTCCGACTCTCCACCTGCTTCAAGCAAGCGAAAACACGCCCGCCTGCACCTTTCCGCCGTTGGACCCCGCGCCAAATTCCGCAACCGCATGCGTCGCGATTCGCTTCAGTTGTGCTTGCGGCAGGTAAGCGCGCTCGGGATCGCCGATCAGCACCTCGATGCCGGCGGTCTGGCAACGCCGCAGGAAAGCCATCGCCCGCAAGGCAAGTGCGGGGTCGTAGAACAGGTCACCGACAACGAGGAGATCAGTATTCTCCGGCGGTGGTGCCTCGATGATATCGGCCGCGACGGCAACGATGTCCACGCGGTTGATCGCCGCGTTGAGACCGATTGCAGCGATGGCATTGGCATCGACATCGACCGCCGTGACCGTGGCAGCTCCGGCCTTCGCCGCCGCGATGGCGACGAGCCCGGAGCCGGCGCCGAGATCAAGGACGCGGCGGCCGGCGACCACTTCCGGACGGTCGAGCAGATGGCGGGCAAGCACGGCGCCGCCGGCCCAGGGATATGCCCAGTAGGGCGCTGGGTCGGCTGCTTCGCGGCCGGCAAGCCGCCAGAGCCCGCTCGCAGGCGCTGCCGTATGCAGCAGGATTTCGGGGATGGCCGGAACGGGTGAGATCGGCAGATTGGCCTGGATGAAGGCGGCCGGATCGGGATGCGGCATGCCGGAGCGTTTCATCATCATGCTCCCTGCCCGCTAGGCGAGATGTGGCATGCCGCCGTCGAGACATTCCACGTCGTGGGTAACGAAGCCGAAATGCTCCTGGAGCGTAACTTATCGGCCATCAGGTAAAGCCCTCCGCCTGAACCGGCGAAGGGCTGCCGGCGCAATCAGCCGGGCTTCTTTTTCGAAAACTTGCCCTTCGCCCCGGCGCCGCCCTTGCCCTCGAATTTCGGGCGTTCGGATTTGGCCCCTTCGGATTTCCCGCCTTCGAATTTAGGCTTGTCGTATTTGGGCTTGTCGAATTTCGGGCCATCGAAGCCGGGCTTGCCGGGCTTCTTGCTCCAGGGTTTGCTATCCTGTCTTTGCTGGCCGCTATTGTCGGCTGCAGCATATCCGCCGCCTGGACCCTTGCCGAACTTGTTCTTCGGGCGTTCGTCGCGGAACGTGTCGCCCGGCCGTTCGTCACGCGACGACTTCCCGGCATAGGGCTTCGGCGACGGGGCGCGGCTGAAATCCGGCGTTCCGGAGAGCTTGGTCACGCGGATGCCGCGTTCCAGCGCCTTGTTCGGCCCGATCGCAGCAAGGAAGCTTTCGGCACTCGCCGCCGCGATCTCCACAAAGGTCTCCTCGGGCTGCATCTTGATTGCGCCGATCTCGCGCTTCGTCACATTGCCGTTGCGGCAAAGCATCGGGATCAGCCAGCGCGGCTCGGCATTCTGCTTGCGGCCGACCGAAACGGAGAACCAGACGCTGGCGCCGAAATCCTCGCGCGGTCCCTTCTGCGCCGGCTCGTAAGGCTCGGCATTGTCGCGGCGCTTGCGGCCGCGATCATCCTGCACGGTGACCTCGATCAGATCCTCCGGCGCCGAATGGTTGGTGCGGTAAAGACGCAGGAAGGCGGCGGCGAGCTTTTCGGCGCCGTGGCTGGAAAGCAGCTGCTGCACCAGCCCCTGTTCTTCCTCCTGCGGCGCTTCACTGAAGATCGGATCGGCAAGCAGCCGTTCGTCGTCACGCTCGTTTACCTCTTCGGCCGACGGCGGCCGCGCCCAGGCGGCCGAAATGCCGGCATTCTCAAGCAGGCGCTCGGCTTTGCGCCGTGCATTCAGCGGCACGATCATGGCGCTGATGCCCTTGCGTCCGGCCCGGCCGGTGCGGCCGCTGCGGTGCAGCAGCGTATCCGGATTGGTCGGCAGGTCGGCATGGATGACCAGATCGAGACCCGGCAGGTCGATGCCGCGAGCGGCGACGTCGGTCGCAATGCAGACGCGGGCGCGCCCGTCACGCATCGCCTGCAGCGCATGGGTGCGTTCGTTCTGCGTCAGCTCGCCGGAAAGCGCTACGACAGAGAAATTGCGGTTGTTGAAGCGTGCGGTCAGATGATTGACGGCGGCGCGCGTCGAGCAGAAGACGATGGCGTTGGTCGCTTCGTAATAACGCAGCACGTTGATGATCGCATTCTCGCGGTCGCTCGGCGCCACCATCAGCGCGCGATATTCGATGTCGACATGCTGCTTTGTCTCAGCCGCGGTGCTGATGCGCACGGCGTTGCGCTGATAGCTTTTGGCAAGCTTGGCGATCGCCGCTGGCACCGTTGCCGAAAACATCAGCGTCCGGCGCTCGTCCGGTGCCGAATCGAGAATGAATTCCAGATCTTCGCGGAAGCCGAGATCGAGCATCTCGTCGGCCTCGTCGAGCACGGCGGCCTTAAGTTCCGACATGTCGAGCGCCCTGCGACGAATATGGTCGCAGAGACGGCCGGGCGTGCCGACGACGATATGGGCGCCGCGTTCGAGCGACCGGCGCTCGCTGCGAATGTCCATGCCGCCGACGCAGCTGGCGATCACCGCGCCGGTCATCTCATAGAGCCATTCGAGTTCACGCTTCACCTGCAGGGCAAGTTCGCGCGTCGGGGCGATGACAAGCGCAAGCGGCGCACCGGCATTGCCGAAGCGCTCTCCGCCCTCGAGCAGCGTCGGCGCCAGTGCCAGGCCGAACGCTACTGTCTTGCCGGAACCGGTCTGGGCCGAGACCAGCGCGTCGGAAGCGGCGAGCGCCGGATCGAGCATTGCCTTCTGCACCGGGGTGAGTTCGGCGTAACCGCGCTTCTGCAACGCCTTGGCGATCGCCGGAACGACGCCGTTGAATTCTGTCATGGGTTCGATCTTTCGGAGCTGTCAGGCGCGAATTGCGCCATGGCCGGAGCCAGCCGGCGGGGTATTTGCGCCGTTCCTAGCCGCTCCCGCGGCGATTGTCAAAGCGTGCGGCTGCGCCACAGCCAGGTGTCGATATGACTTGCCCGGCCGCGCAGCGCCGTTTCCAACGGACCCTCCATCCAGCCGGCCTGCAGCAACGCGCTGTCGGGGCCTGCGGCGCGGACGATTTCCGCGCTCAGCGCCAGCTCGACGCCATGGAGGGCGGCCACCTCCATCAGGCGGCTGCCGACATTGATGGTGTCGCCCGCTGCCGTGATCTGTTGCCGGTCGCCAGTGCCGAGCCGCGAGGCGACGATCGGCCCGCAATGGGCGCCGACCTTGAAGCCGATCTTCCTCTCGGCAAAGCCCGCATGCGCTTGAAGCCAGGCCCGAGTGCGCTCGCACAGGCTGACCGCACAGGCAGCGGCGCGGACTGCATCGTCATCGGCAGGCTCCGGCAGGCCGAACAGGATCATCGCCCCATCGCCCATGAAACTGGTGATGGCGCCGCCGTGATGGCGCGCCTCCTCGTCGATGATTTCGAAAAAACCGCTCAACACTTCGCTGACCTTGACCGGCCCAAGGTTTTCGCTGAGGCCGGTGAAACCCGAGAGATCGATGAAGATGACGGCCGCGTTCTGACGCACCGGAGCGGCAAGGAAATTCGGATCCCGCGCCAGCCACTCGCCAAGGCCAGGCGCCTCGATGCGCTGTAGGAGCGCGCTCTGCTCGGCGAAATGGCGGGCGCGGCCGCGGTCGAGCCAGAGTTCGGCCGCACCGAAAATCAGCGCCGGCGGCAGCGCCGCAGCGATCGGCAGCGCCGCACTCAGCCAGTAGCCATGCGCAAAGGCCGACAGATTGAGTAGCGCCCAGACGATCAGCGTCAGCACGATAATGATATAGCCCGCAGAACTCCGCCGCCAGGCGATCAATGAGACGAACACCAGCGGCAATCCGATGGCCGTGGCGGCATCGATCAGCCTCATCCTGTGATCGCGCACCATGCCGTCGCCGGTGACGAGATGGGTGATCGCCGTCGACATCACTTCGACGCCGGGCATGACCGGATCGAACGGCGTCGGGAAGACGTCGCCGCCGCCGGTGACCGTCGAGCCGATGACGACGATGCGTCCTGCGACCGCATCCGCCGAAAGCTTGCCGTCAAGCGCGTCGGCGACGCTGAAGGTGGCGATGCTGCCGCGCCCACCATAGAAGGTCACCGGCAGGCGCTGGCCGATATCCGTGGGTATGCGCAGCGCGCCGAGCATGATGGCATCGCGTTCGATCGTCGGATCGACGCCGAGCGCCACCGACGCGGCGCGCAGCGGAAAGGCCGGATCCAATCGGTCGGGGCCGCGCGAAATCAGCGGAATGAAGCGCGGCGTGCCGGTCTGGTCGGTTGCCACATTGACGATACCGACGGCGGCGGCTTCGGCGAAGCGGGCAAGCGGCAGCAGAAGCTGACTTGCCTCGGGGATAGCGGCAAGCGGATCGTTCGCCGCATCGGTAACCTCTTGGCTGCTTCTGGAAAACGTGGCCGCAGCGGCAATAACGCTCGGGCCCTCTGCAAGGGCGGCAACCAGCGCCGCATCGCCCTCCTCAGGCCCCGGATCGACGAGCAGAATGTCGAGCGCCAGCGCCTTCGGTTTCAAGGCGGTGATGGCGCCGACGAGGCGGGCAAGCGTGGCCCTATCAAGGGGATAACCATGGGCGGCGGCGGTGCGGTCGTCGATCGCAACGATCGAGACGACGGGAGGCGGTGGCGTCGCCCCGATGACAACGCTGCGGATATCGGCAAGTGACGCCTCAATCCGGTCGAGCAGGCCGCTTTCGCCCTTCAGATTGGCATAGCCAAGCGCTGCCCCCCAAAGACCGGCGAGCAACAGCGCGATCACCGTCTGCAGCCGATGGTTCATGGATTTATTGGCCAAGGCGGGCAAGAAGGGCGGCGGCGCGCGGTGCCGGCCAACGACGCACGACGAGGGGTTCCGTCCCGCCGCTGACGTCGACGCCCTCGCCCGGCGACAGCACCACCTGCTCGCCGGCCGGCCGGCGGACGGCGACGCTGCCTCTGACGACCAGCACCGAAGTCTTGCCACTGGCGACGTCGACAGCCCATTGGGTACCGCGCACGGCAGCGATCGCCTGCGGCGTCACCACCTGGAAACCGCCGGCATGCTGGCTGCTGTCGACATCGACGAGGATCGCCTTGCGCCGCAGCGATGCCGAATCGGGACTGCCGTCACGGTTGCGGTCGGCAAGGCGGAAGGCGGCGCCGGCCTCCGCCGTGATCTTTACCCCGCCGGGACAAGTGAACACCTGGCGGGCGCTGGCGTCGCGCGCGATCGTGCAGCCGGCAGACTGCGCAACGGCTGCTCCATGCGGAATAAGGCCGACAGCGAGTGCGGCAGCAAGCAGGCTGCGAAAGGTCGTATGCATGGAAAGCCCCCATGACCGTGCGGAAAGATTTTTCGAAAGCGCCCGCCACCCGTCTTCTTCCATGTCGGGCATGATAGCCGAATTCGGATATTTCCATAACCAATTCTTAGGGGCTGATGGTGGTTTCGGGCGTCGGCCCGGCATAACGCGCCCGCGGCCGGATCAATTCGCCGCTGTCGATCTGCTCCATTGCATGCGCCAGCCAGCCGGTGGAACGGGCAAGCGAGAACATGATGATCGGCGCCTCCCGCGGCAGATCGAAGGCGGCGGCCATCGCGGCAAGCACGAAATCCACGTTGACCTTCTCGCCGACCATTTGCTCGCCCGTTTCCCGCACCTCGGCAAACTGCTGCGGCAGGGGAAAGTGCGAAAGCAGCGCCTGAGCCCTGATATCGCCATCGGGATAGAGCGGATGGCCAAAGGCCGACAGGCGATGGCCCTGGGCAAGCGTGCGGCGAATCGCTTGCTCCGCCCCGAGAGCCGAAGCCGCCTCGATCAGGGCGCCGACGCCCTGCCACGCCGCACCATGCAGCGGCCCGGTCAACGTCGCCAGGCCGGAAAGCACGGAGGCCGAAAGGGCGGCACCCGCCGATGCCGTGACCCGTGCCGCGAAGGTCGAGGCGTTGAGTTCGTGATCGGCAAGCAGCACCAGCGCCCGGCGCAGGCAATCGGCGGCATTCGGCCGCTGCCAGCTTTCCGCGAGCCGCAGATGCAGCGGTCTATCCGAAGGCCCCGGCGCCAGCGCATCGGCGACCGTGCAGAGGACCCCGCTTGCTTCACGGCGGAGGGCCGCCCACGAGCGGCCGAGCGACGGCAGATCCGATGTCACCCGCCCTGCCAGCGCCAGGAATGCAGCCTCAAGTGACGGAGCCACATGTCCCGCCGCAGTGCGGGAAGCAAGAGCTTCCGCACCGTTCCAGAGCAGTGCCGCCGTCTGCTCCAGCGTCGCGGCCACGGCGAAATCGGCCACATCCCGCCCGCGGTAAAAAAGCCGTCCGCCGATGATGGTGGAGATCGCCGAGGAGAGAACCGGGTCGCCCCAACGGATCGCCTCGGCGGCAACCGTTTCGGCTTTACGCCGGCCGGCATGGCGTTCGGCCAGCCGCTGCACGTCGGCAGCCTGATAGAGGCTGCGTCGCGGGTCGGCAGGATCGGGCTTGGCGCGGATGCGCCCTCGGCTGACATTGGCGTAGAGCGTCTGCTGCTTGGTCTTCAGCGCCTGCAGCGCCTCCTCGGCGGTCAGCCACGACATTGGAGCCTCATGTTGATCAATAGCATCAAGATTGACGTCAATGAAACTAGGCCGGATCATCCCGGCGGTAAAGGAGAAACAACATGAAAAATGGCTTGGAAGACGTCATTGCCGCCGAAACGCAGCTCTCGGATGTCGATGGCGAAGCGGGGCGGCTGATCATCCGCGGCGTCTCGCTGGACCATCTCGTTGCAGACTGCAGCTATGAAGGTGTCGCCGCATTACTGCTCGACGGGCTGATGGAGATTAGCTTCGATCAAGCGCAATTGCGCGAATGGTTGGCGAACGCGCGAACACGGCTTTTCCACAACGTCGAGGCCGCCGATGCCGCCCTGCTTACGCTGCCGCCGGTTGATGCGATGCGGGCGCTGATTGCCCGGCTGCCCGACGGCGAGGATCTCGATACCGCGCTCAGCCTTCTGGCGGCGCCTGCGGTCTTTCTGCCGGCGGTTCTGCGCCTGCAGCGCGGTGAAAGACCGATCGCGCCCGACGCCTCACTGCCGCAGGCGGCCGATATCCTGCGCATGCTGACGGGACAATTGCCGAGCAAAGAGCAGACGGCCGCACTCGACGCCTACCTCGTGACAATATCGGATCACGGCCTCAACGCCTCGACCTTCGCATCGCGCGTCATCGCCTCAACACAGGCCGGCCTCACCTCTTCAGTCCTGGCCGCGTTGAGCGCCCTGAAGGGACCGTTGCATGGCGGTGCGCCGGGTCCGGTGCTCGACATGTTGGATGCCGTGGGAACAGCAGAGAATGCCGGGCAATGGCTCGGCGAAGCGCTCGACCGCGGCGAAAGACTGATGGGTTTCGGCCACCGCATCTACCGTGTCCGCGATCCGCGCGCCGATGCACTGAAGGGCGCCCTGAAGCCGCTGATATCAACCGGGCAGGTCGACCCGGCCCGCGGCGCGCTGGCCGAAGCCGTGGAAGCAGCCGCATTGGCAATCCTGAAGGCGCGCAAGCCGAACCGGCCGCTCGACGTCAACGTCGAGTTCTACACGGCGCTGCTGCTCGAAGCGCTCGGCTTCCCGCGTGAGGCCTTCACCGGCGTCTTTGCGATCGGCCGCACGGTCGGGTGGTTGGCGCATGCGCGCGAACAGGCCCTCGACGGCCGGCTGATTCGCCCGCGCTCGGTCTATATCGGCCCGCTGCCGGCCGCAGCCTGACGATGGAATTCGGCGGCGGGGCTTGCCCCGCCGCCAGGCATCAACCGCCAACGAATGCGGCGAGGTTGTCGAGCGTCAAACGGCAGCCTTCCTCATTGTCTTCAAGGCGTATGCCCGCGGGTATGTCGTCGCAGACCATCGTCACATCGGTGCCGCCATACACAGGCGACAATGTCGTGCTGACCCTCATCTCGCCGGAAAAGCTGTGGTCGTCAGAACAGAAGGCCGTGGCCCAGATGATCCGTTCGTCGGGCACGAGCCGTGCGAAACGGCCCTCGAACCTGTCGGTCTTGTCGGAGGTCTTGCCTGGCTGAGACGTCTCGTCATCGGGATAGACCAACGACATGCTGAATGCGCCGCCTTCCCTGCCCTCGAAAGCATGGACGATCCCCCGCATCGAACCGGGCGGAAGCCAGGTGGCGACCGCCTCCGCGTCCAGGAAGGCACGGTAGATGCGCTCAGGCGGCGCGGCGATGAAGCGTGAAACGGTCGTACTGCGTCGGGTGGCCATGCTGGCGATATAGAGCACCACAAGCACCTGCCCAGATCGCACTTGAAATCGCGCGATCTGGATCCCTTTTTATGGTTAGACGAGGCGGCTCTGCTCCGTTGCTGCTTCGATGAAGCTGGCAAACAGCGGATGCGGGTCGAGCGGCCGGCTCTTCAGTTCAGGGTGATACTGCACGCCAATGAACCAGGGGTGATCGGGATATTCGATCGTCTCCGGCAGCACGCCATCCGGCGACATGCCGGAGAAGACGAGGCCGCAGCTCTCGAGCCGGTCCTTATAGTCGACATTGACCTCGTAGCGGTGGCGATGACGCTCGGAAATATCGGTGGAACCGTAGATGTCCGAGATCTTCGTGCCCTTCTTCAGCGCCGCCTTATAGGCACCGAGGCGCATCGTGCCGCCGAGATCGCCGGCTGCCGTGCGCTTCTGCAACTCGTTGCCCTTGACCCATTCGGTCATCAGGCCGACCACAGGGTCCTTGGTCGGGCCGAATTCGGTCGAGGAGGCGCCGGACACGTCGGCGAGATTGCGCGCCGCCTCGATGACGGCCATCTGCATGCCGAAGCAGATGCCGAAATACGGCACCTTGCGCTCGCGGGCGAAACGGGCTGCGTGGATCTTGCCTTCCGAACCGCGTTCACCGAAGCCGCCGGGCACGAGGATGCCGTGGACCTTCTCGAGATAGGGCGCCGGGTCTTCCTTTTCGAAGACCTCGGACTCGATCCATTCGAGCTTGACCTTGACGCGATTGGCGATGCCGCCGTGGTGCAGCGCCTCGATCAGCGATTTATAGGCATCCTTGAGGCCGGTATATTTGCCGACGATCGCGATCGTCACCTCGCCCTCCGGCGTGCGGATGCGGTTGCAGACCTCTTCCCACAGGTCGAGCCGCGGCTTCGGTGCCGGCTCGATGCCGAAGGCTGCCAGCACTTCGTCGTCCAGGCCTTCCTTGTGGTAGGCGATCGGCACATCATAGATGTTGGCAACGTCGAGCGCCTGGATGACGGCGGACGGGCGCACGTTGCAGAACAACGACAGCTTGCGGCGCTCGGCTTCCGGAATTTCGCGGTCTGCGCGCACCAGCAGGATATCGGGATGAATGCCGAGCGCCTGCAGTTCCTTGACCGAATGCTGGGTCGGCTTGGTCTTGAGCTCGCCGGCGGCCGGAATATACGGCATCAGCGTCAGATGGACGTAGACGGCGGTGCCGCGCGGCAGGTCGTTGCCGAGCTGGCGGATTGCCTCCATGAAGGGCATCGCTTCGATGTCACCGACCGTGCCGCCGATCTCGCAGATGACGAAGTCGTAATCGTCATTGCCCTCGATGACGAAATCCTTGATCTCGTTGGTGACGTGCGGAATGACCTGCACCGTCGCGCCGAGATAGTCGCCGCGCCGTTCCTTGTCGATGATATTTTTGTAGATGCGGCCGGTGGTGATGTTGTCGGTCTTGGTTGCCGAACGCCCCGTGAAGCGTTCGTAGTGGCCGAGATCGAGATCGGTTTCCGCGCCGTCGTCGGTGACGAAGACCTCGCCGTGTTGGGTCGGGCTCATCGTGCCCGGGTCCACGTTCAGATAGGGGTCGAGCTTGCGAAGCCGCACCCGATATCCACGGGCCTGCAGCAACGCTCCGAGAGCCGCGGCCGCAATTCCTTTTCCGAGAGAGGAAACCACGCCGCCAGTGATGAATACGTATCGCGCCATGGGATTCACCGGATACCTTTTCAAAAACGATTCCACCAGCCCAAAAACTCATTTCCGGAATTTTCGGAGCGTGGCGAAGGAATCTGAACAAAAGAAAACCGGCAGGCCCGAGGGCCTGCCGGCGGTTTATGTCGAAGACCGGTTTACTGTCCCGTCGGGACGCCGGCGGGTTGAGCCGGTGCCGGCGCGGCCGGAGTTGCGGGCGCTGCCGGGGCAGTCGTTGCAGGCTCGGTGGCCGCCGGAGCCTGGGCCGCCGGAGCGGTCGTCGCCGGAGCCGGAGCCGCAGTTGCCGGAGCTTGAGCAGCGGGAGCCTGCGGTGCAGGCGTTGCCGCCCCGCTGCTCGGAACGCCGTTGCCAGCCGGCTGGCTTGCCGGAGCCTGAGCGCCGCCGCCGAGCGAATCGAGAATGCCGTTGCCCTGGCCGCCCGTTGCCGGAATGCGGTCGAGAATATCGCTCGGACGGCCTTCATAACGCGTCAGAATGCCAAGGCCGAGCGAGGTGATGAAGAACAGGGTCGCAAGGATCGCGGTGGTGCGCGTCAGCGCATTGGCCGTGCCGCGCGCCGACATGAAGCCCGAACCGCCGCCGATGCCGAGGCCGCCGCCTTCCGAACGCTGGATGAGCACGACGCCGACGAGGGCGAGCACGATCATGAGATGAATGACAATCAATACGGTCTGCATGGGTCCAGTCCTGCCCGCCTGGAGACGGACATAAGTAAGAATTCTGGCGGCTCTTTACATGAGGCTTTCATCTATTCCAAGCCCTTCGGCCCAGAATACACCCTGGAATAAGCGAATAAACCGGGAATGAACAATGCCTCAGGCGAGCAGCGCCTCATAGGCCCGGTAGATGGCGAGGAAGTCGGCTGCTTTCAAGCTCGCCCCGCCGATCAGAGCGCCGTCGACATTGGCGATGCCCATCAGCTCCCTGGCATTGGCCGGCTTGACCGAGCCGCCATAGAGAAGACGCATCTTGCGGCCTTCACCGCCGAAACGGCCCACCAGCTCGGCGCGCATGAAGGCATGCGCCTTTTCGACATCGCCCGCCGTCGGCGTCACACCGGTGCCGATCGCCCAGATCGGCTCATAAGCGATGACGGTGTTCTCGGCGGTGGCGCCGTCCGGAACCGAGGCGGAAAGCTGACGCTTGATGACGTCGAGCGCCTGGCCTGTGCGGCGTTCATCGGCTGTCTCGCCGATGCAGATGATCGCCGTCAGCCCGGCGGCAAAGGCAGCCTCCGCCTTGGCGCGGACCAGATGATCCGTTTCGGCATGGTCGGTGCGCCGCTCGGAGTGGCCGACAATGACATAAGTGCCGAAACAATCGGCAATCATCTCGGCCGAGATATCGCCGGTATGCGCGCCTGACGGGTTCTGATGGCAATCCTGAGCGCCGATCGAAAGCGGGCTGTCGGTGCAGAGCGCGGTCGCTACGTAGAGCAGCGTCGCAGGCGGGCAGATCAGCGCTTCGACCTTGTCGGCGAACGGCGAGGAAACACCCTCGGCGATCGCCTTGATCTGATCCAGGGAGGCACGCATGCCATTCATTTTCCAATTTCCCGCCACGAGCGGGCGCACGTCAGGTGTCATGCCAGCCTTCCAAATTCTGCATATGCATTGGGCAATATCAAAAGCGCGCGGCAAAGAAAAGCATCATGCCTTGACGTAAGGGGAATCTCAGCCATCCCGCCTATATTTCTGCCGAAAAACGCTGGGCAATTCGCTTCAGCCGGCGAGAATCCAGTTCAAGACGCGGCGCCAGTCGATCATCCGGATCGGCGTCCCGTGATTTCCGGTTTCAAACAGCGTGAACCGCGTCGGATATTTTGCCCTGTGCAGGCTTTCGAACAGCGCCTGCTGGTCGCTGGCGGCATAGACCGGGTCGCGGCTGCCGTGCGCGAACCAGAGCGGCAGCTTCGCCTTATAGAAGGCGCTTCTGGTGAAATCGGGATCGGTGACGCCGCTCATGACAAGCATGCCCTTCAGCCGCTTGACGCTGTCGCCGTCGCGCGCAATGCCCCAGCAGACCTGGCTGCCCATCGAGGCGCAGGACAGGATGATCGGCCGGCCGGGCGATTGGGCATTGGCATAGCGGATGAGGCCGGCGATCGCCGCAACGCCGTTGCTGTCGAAGCTCCTGACGGTCGGCGAATAATAGACGCCGCCATTGCCGGCAACGAGGTTCTTCAGCCGGTTGAAATTGCCGCCGAAGCTGTAGTCGTTGGCGCCGAGCCGGCGATCGCCGTCGCGGCCATGAATAAAGATCACCGTAAAGGCGGCATTCCGGGCCTGTCCCACCCTGGTGACATCGAGCCCGGCGCCGTCCAGAGAGAGCGTCTCGTCGACTTGCGCCTTACGGATGCCGAGCGCCACATATTTCTGCTGCACTCGCTTTTGCGGGATCTGGTCGCGGCCGTTGATATCGCGCATCTCGTCATAGTCGATGACCTCGAAGGCGCCGTCATCGCCGGTCTGCAAGATGAACTGCTTCGAGAACAGATCGTCCTTGAAAGGCGGCAGCGCATCGCCCGCCCGCGCCGGCCCGACAGCGGACAGGACAGCCGCAGATAGAAAAAACGCCGCAATTGCGGTGATGATGGTGCAATGACTTGTGGACATTCGCATTCGGATGGTTCCTGAAGCCTGCCGCCGCTTGCCATTCCGCGCCCGGCAACGCAAATCATGTGTGAAAAGCCCGCCAAAACTGGCGGTGTCGCGTATAGAGGTGCTTTCTGGCAAAATCTGCCTGATTCGCAAACGTGACATGAAATGCGGTGATTTTGGGTCGGCGGCGGATGCAAGCCCAAGACAGGATGAAGATCTGAACGGCTCCATGGACGATAGCAACGACCTCTTTTCCGGAATGCCCCTCTCCGAAAAACGCGAGGAGGCGCAGAAGCCTGCGGCTGCGGCCGAACGGCCGCCGATGGCGGCTGCGCCCGCTGCTGCCCCACCTGTTGCCGGAGCGTCTGCGCGCCCGGCACCCGCCACGTCGAACGCCGACGAATACGGCGCCTCGTCAATCCGCGTCCTCGAAGGTCTCGAGCCGGTGCGCATGCGTCCGGGCATGTATATCGGCGGCACCGATGAAAAGGCGCTGCATCACCTCTTTGCCGAAGTCATCGACAACGCGATGGACGAAGCGGTCGCCGGACACGCCAATTTCATCGAGGTCTATCTTGACCTCGAAGGTTATCTTACCGTCTCCGACAACGGCCGCGGCATCCCGGTCGAAAACCATCCGCAGGTGCCGGGCAAGTCGACGCTCGAAGTCATCATGACCAAGCTGCATGCCGGCGGCAAATTCGACGGTAAGGCCTACGAGACCTCGGGCGGCCTGCACGGCGTCGGCGTCTCGGTCGTCAACGCGCTCTCCGACGATCTCGAAGTGGAAGTCGCGCGCAACCGCAAGCTCTACCGCCAGCGCTTCTCCCGCGGCCTGCCGCAGGGCGGGCTTGAAGAATTGGGCGACGTCCACAATCGCCGCGGCACCCGCGTGCGCTTTCATCCCGACCCCCAGATTTTTGGGGATCACATGAAGTTCGATGCCGCCCGAGTGTTCCGGATGGCGCGCTCGAAGGCGTATCTGTTCGGCGGCGTCGAGATCCGCTGGAGCTGTGAGCCGGGCGTCTTGCCCGAAGGTTCCGAGTTGCCTGACAAGGCCGTCTTCCACTTCCCCGGCGGCCTGAAGGATTATCTCCAGGCGACAATGGGCAAGGAATTCACCGTCACCCGCGAGATCTTCGCCGGCAAGACCGAGAAAACCAGCGGCCATGGCTCGATGGAATGGGCGATCACCTGGTATGGCGGCGACCCGCAGGTGCATTCCTATTGCAACACCATCCCGACCCCCGAAGGCGGCACGCATGAGGCGGGCCTGCGCATCGCGCTGACCAAGGGCTTGAAGGCCTATGCCGAGCTGACGCAGAACAAGCGCGCAGCGCAGATCACCACCGATGACGTGATGATCTCGGCCGTCGGCATGCTCTCGGTTTTCATCCGCGAGCCGGAATTCGTCGGCCAGACCAAGGACAAGCTCGCCACCGTCGAGGCCCAGCAAATCGTCGAGAACGCGCTTCGCGATCCCTTCGACCATTACCTTGCCGACAACCCCAACGAGTCGGCCAAGCTGCTCGACTGGGTGATCGAGCGCGCCGAGGAGCGCCTGCGCCGCCGCAAGGAAAAGGAAGTCAACCGCAAGACGGCGGTGCGCAAGCTGCGCCTGCCCGGCAAGCTCGCCGACTGCTCGCAGAACACCGCCGAAGGCGCAGAACTCTTCATCGTCGAGGGCGATTCGGCAGGCGGTTCGGCCAAGCAGGCGCGCAACCGCGCCAACCAGGCAATTCTGCCGCTGCGCGGCAAGATCCTCAACGTCGCCAGCGCCGGCCGCGAAAAACTCGGCGCCAATCAGCAGCTCGCCGATCTCATCCAGGCGCTCGGCTGCGGCACCCGCTCGAAATACCGCGACGAAGACCTGCGCTACGAGCGCATCATCGTCATGACCGATGCCGACGTCGACGGCGCCCATATTGCCTCACTGCTCATCACATTCTTCTATCAGGAAATGCCTGAGCTGGTGCGTGGCGGCCACCTCTTCCTCGCCGTGCCGCCGCTCTACAAGATCACCCAAGGGTCGAAATCCGCCTATGCCCGCGACGACAATCATCGAGCCGAGCTGATGCAGACGGAGTTCAAGGGCAAGGCCAAGGTCGAGATCAGCCGCTTCAAAGGTCTCGGCGAGATGATGCCCGCCCAGCTCAAGGAAACCACGATGGATCCGTCCAAACGCACCCTGCTCAAGGTGCTGATCGACGAGGTGGATTTCGAGGGCACCCGCAGCGCTGTCGACGATCTGATGGGCACCAAGCCGGAAGCTCGCTTCCGCTTCATCCAGGAACGCGCGGCCTTCGCCGAAAACCTCGATATTTAAAGCATCTGCGGGCCGAGCCGAACTGGAGTAGAGTACCGTTCGGCGCACCCGCCATGTCAGCATCTGCGATTTCACGGAACTGACGAAGAACCGTAACAACTCCGTCAAATAACCGGCGCATGAAGCGGTCGGCGCGCGGCCTCCCCCTGGGAAGAGCGGCTGCGCCGGTTCGAACCGTTGTTTTCAACCACTTGCCGGATTCTGCCATGAGCAAGCGTTTTCTCGCGACTGCCGCTTCCGTTGTCCTGTCCAGCACAGTTACGGCCAGCGCCACTGATGTCGGCGCTACCTTCGAGATCGCCTGCCCCTTCGGCGATTGCGCTGCAGGCATTTCGCTCTCCTTTCTCGGTGAATTCGTTGTCCCCCAGGTGCTTGATCTGAGAGCAATCGGCCTCGTCCCCGAGAAAATCGAGGCCATGTCGCTCGGCAGGCCAAGGACGGCACCGACGTCCTCATTCTCGGCTCCGACAATAATTCTCGGCCGCCCAGAAGACCCAGTTCTACGCCTTCAAGATTTTTGCGCCGTCCGCAACAGTAAGACATCGGCTCTGACGGCCGAATAGCGACGCTTTATATACGCTTTCATGGTGCCGACCTTGAAACCGCCGGGTTCATAGCCCATAACCAAAAGACAAGAATAAGAAGAGGCGCGCGTGGGTGTGTTCGACCGTCAGAAAAGCAATCATGAACCGCGATGGCTCGGATCATCGGCGCCGACGCGCACGCCGCTGATTCCCTCCATCTCGGCGGCGCGCTGGCTGCTGGTTCTGATCGTCGCGGCCGGCGTTTACTTCTTCTACGGTTTCCTCGTGCCGGTGCTGGCAGCCCTGGTCATCGGCTTCGCCAGCTGGCCGCTCTACCGCAAGCTTCTTGCCCGCGTCGGCGGCAATACGACGATCGCCGCGACCATCGCCATCATCATGATCGTGACTTTCCTGGTCATCCCAATCGGGCTTGCGGTCACCTATACGACGGGTGAAGTGCGCACCTGGGTTGCCTGGGCAATCCATGCCAATCGCACCGGCGCCGCGACACCGGCCTGGATCGTCGCCCTGCCTTGGGCCGGCGCCTATCTCGATGAAGTCTGGACCAAATATATCGGCAGCCCCGGCGCCCTGGGCGAGGTCATCCAGGCGGTCAGCGGCGCCAATATCGGCAATATTTACCGTGCCGTGCTTGCGGCCGGCGGCGGCGCCTTCCACCTCCTGCTGACGCTGCTCTTCATGCTAATCGCGCTGTTCTTCGTCTATCGCGACGGTTTTTCCTTCTCCAAACAGATCGACATGCTCGGCGAGCGCATTCTGCCGAACCGCTGGGAGCGCATTTCCCGCGTCGTGCCAGCGACGATCAGCTCCACCGTCATGGGCATGACGTTGATTGCGATCGGCGAAGGCATCGTGCTCGGCCTGGCTTACTGGATCGCCGGCGTGCCGTCGCCGGTCACGCTCGGCGTGTTGACGGGCGTGATGGCGCTGATCCCGGGCGGCGCACCGCTATCCTTCACGCTGGTTTCAATCTATCTCCTGGCAAGCGGCTCGCATGTCGCCGGCATTGGTCTTTTCGTCTGGGGAACGGTCGAGCTCTTCGTCGTCGACAAGACGCTGCGGCCGAAGCTCGTCGGCGGTCCGATCAAACTGCCCTTCCTGCCGACCTTCTTCGGCCTCGTCGGCGGCGTCAAGACGATGGGCTTCCTCGGCCTCTTCATCGGTCCGGTGCTGATGGCGCTGATCGTCGCCATCTGGCGCGAATGGATCCACGAGGCCCGCAACGCTGAAAAAGGCGAGACGGGACCGCAGGTCCTTATCGACGAGCAAGCCCCGCCGGCAATCCCCCGTATTGCCGAAGGCTGAAAAAGCCTTGTTGTAGAAGGCTGAACCGGCCTTCGCAGGCCGTTATCCCAGCCGCTTTTCCATGAACAGGCTGAGTGGGTCCGGCAGATAGCTGCCGAAAGGCTCGATCTCCCGATATCCGTATTTGCGGTAGAGCGCGATCGCCTCGGGCTGGTAGATGCCGGTTTCGAGCCGGATTGTCGACAGCCGCTTCTCCCTGGCGAGTGCTTCGAGCGCGTTCATCAGGCCGCTGGCAATCCTCAGACCCCTCGCCTCGGGGTCGACAAACATGCGCTTGATCTCCGCCGTGCCATCGCCGGCCTCGACCAGCGCACAGCACCCAGCGATCGCATCGCCGTTGCGCGCGACGAGAAAGCTCACCGCAGGCTTCTCCAGCACGGAGAGGTCGACCAGATGGTTGCTCTCGGCGGGATAGAGCGACTGCGCATAGGCGTCGGAAAGGTCGAGAAGGCGGATGACGCCGTCCTGACGTGGCGGCTCCAGGGCGATGGTGACGGACATGCTGCCTCTTTCTGCTGGCGCAGGGCCAAAATTTTCCCGACTTGACCAAGAGTTAATGCCCTTGCCTTCATTCGGTTGGAATTGCGCCCTCTAAGACGATGACACGCTCAATAGCCAAGGAGGCGAAATATGCAAGCGGTGTTGATCGCGATGACCATTCTCGGTTGCGACGATTCCATCAGCCAGTGCAGCTATGTCGCGACGGTCGATAAACGCTGGGAGACGGTTGCTGCCTGCGATGCCGAAGCCGAACGTCGGTTGAAAACCTATGCCAATGTCAGCTATCCCTCGGTAATTGCAGTCTGCGAGGCGCCGAAAGCCGTCGCTGCCGCCGAACCGCCGAAGCCGGCGCCCGTCCCGCCGGTCCCTCCTGACGTGGCCGAACAGCACCCCCAGGGACTGCTTGGCTTTGCCGACGATATTGCCGGACGGGTCCGCGACCATCTGCCCACCGGCAGGAGCGTCAAAGACACGCTCGCCAAACCGGTGCATTTCGTCTCCGCCAGCTATTCCTGGGTGGTGACGCGGCTGGCCGACTAAGCGGCAGCAAGCGCCGCATAAACACGGGCCGATTGCCGCTGTTCCGCGACCCCGAGCTTTTCCACTATGTCGAGCAACTCGCCGACTGCGCCATGTGCGCCGTCATGATGGCGGAATTTTTCGAGCAGACGGCTGCAGACATTGCCGAGCACGCTGCCCGGCGCTTTCCTGGCGGCGTCGCGCCACAGCAGCGTCGCCTCGACGAAAATCACGCTGATATCCCTCGGCAGGCCGGCGGACTCGTAGAGCGCACGCACCGCATGCATGCGCCCGGTCGCAAGGATCGAGCGCACCCGGCGCTCGCCGCAACCCGTCAGATCGACGATCGCGCCCGCGAAGAAATCCACCTTGCCGGCGCAGAGCGCATGCATCAGGAAGGATGGCGTCAGCCGGCCGTTGAGGCGCAGATGTTCGACGAGGTCGGGTATCTCGCGCGGCGCGATGTCGCCGGCGATTGAAACGATGGCGGCCTCGGTCGCCTCGCGGCTGATGCGCTGCAGCCGCTGCACGCCGATCGCCGCCTGTGCGAGCGGCAGCCCAACCAGCGCATTGCTGACATGCTGGGTGAGCAGCTGGCGGGCATCGGCGGGAAGATCGCTGCGATCGAGAAGCAGGTTGCGGATGTCGCAGCCGTCGCCGAGCCGCTCAGCGATGCGCTTCAGGGATTGGCCGGAGATCACCGCGCCGTCGTTCTCGAGCAGGCAGAGCAGCTCTTCCTCGTCGCCGACTTCCGCAAGCGCTGCGGAAACCGGGCGCGTTACATGCGCCCTCACCGCAATCAGCATGCGGGTGGCGCCATTGCCGCGCGCGGCAAGATCGACGAGATCGGCATCGCTCAAAAGCGGCGAACAGGTCACTGCATGGCAGGCGACTTCGGGCTGGTCTTCGGCAAGCGAAAGAATCAGGCTGCGCGGCGCATCGGGCGACCAGGCGATCGCCTCGGCCAGTGCCAGCCGCACCCGCGGCGACGGATCGTCGAGCAGAAAGGTCATCGCCATCTCGGCTGCCGCCCGCTCGTCCCCTGTCATCTTCGATTGCAGATAGGCACGCCCGAGCGCGTTTGCGGCTCGGGCCCGGTCACCGGTCTTGGCCGTTTCGATCCACCGAAGGAAAGCTTCTATGATCACGCGACGCCCCAGCACTTGAACGCGATTCCCTCGCGTTTCATTCAATGCTGCGACCGTAGCGGCAAAAGGTTTAAGATTGGTTCACCATATTTCTTAAGCCTTTGTATGCCTTGCGGCCGATCTAAACCTTCGGCAGATGCGGCCGGAACATCTCGAAAACATCGCTGCCTTCGCTGTAATCCATGTAGCCCATGCGGGCCACAGGCCGGGCGATCGACATGTCGAGACGGCCATCCCTGACGATCGTCTCGTCGATGCGGATGCCGACCACCTCACCGAAGACAAGGACGTTTTCCGACGGCGCGCCCGACAGCGTCTTCGGCTCGATGATCTCGGTAACCTTGCATTCGAGCACCGCAAAAGCCTCGCCGACATAGGGCGCGTCGATGAGTTCGGCCTGCTTCGCCGTCAAGCCGGCAAAGTCGAATTCGCTATCGCCATAGGGCAGCGCCGCCGAAGAGAGGTTCATCTTCTCGGCGAGATCGCGACCGACGAAATTGCAGGTGAAGACGCCGGTCTCGGCCGCGTTGCGCTGGCTGTGCTTTCGCCCGGCGGAGGAAAACATCACCAGCTTCGGGCGGTCGGCGACTGCGTTGAAGAAGGAATAGGGGGCGAGGTTGATCGAACCGTCCCTGCCCTTGCTGCCGATCCAGCCGATCGGGCGCGGCGACACGATCGCCTTGAACGGATCATGCGCCAGCCCGTGCCGGTTGTCGTCGGTGGTGTAAAACATCAGTCCTCTCCGCCGACCCAGGTCACGGTATCGGCAAGTTCCGGCCGCGGCCGCTCGATCGCCGGAAAAGTCGTCGAGCCGATATGGATGAAGCCCGCCACCTTTTCATCAGGCCCGACGCCGAGCAGCGGATAGGCGCGCTCGTCATAGGCGAACCATTCCGTCAGCCAGTTGGCGACATAACCGCAGGCATTGGCGGCGAGGATGACGTTTAGGCAAAGCGCGCCGGCCGACATCAGCTGTTCCCATTCAGGGATCTTGATATGCGGCCCCGCCTTGCTGACGACGGCGACGACCACGGGCGCGCGGGTGAAACGCGCGCGCTCAACCTGGATCATCTCTTCGGAAAGCTCAGGTTTCGTCTCGAGCGCCAAAGCCAGAAGCTCCTCACCGAGGCGAGCGCGCTCACCTCCGCGATAGACGATGAAGCGCCATGGCGCGATCTTGCCGTGATCGGGAACACGCGAGGCAAGACGCAGGATTTCCTCGATTTCGGCCTTTACGGGACCTGGTTCGCACATCTGGAAAGCCGGGATGGAGCGGCGCACGGCAAGGTAGTCGATAAGCTTGATATCGGATTTCATGCGGGAGAAACTCTCATTTTTATGCTGCTGCAAAGGGTGGGTCTTGAATTTGCCATCGCGTTGGTCTTGAAGTGGCGTTTGCGATTTCAGAAGTCAATCGGTTCACGAAACAGATGTTTGGCATTTCGCCTTTTGCACGCATCGGCCTTGCCATTGCCCTGACGATCCTGACGCCTCCAGGCGCCGGCGCTCAGGATGCCTTCAAGGAATTCAAACAGCTTGAATCGACACCGAAGATGCCGAAGCTCGATGCCTTCATCGCGCCCGGCACGGCGCCTGAAGGGCTCAAGCTGCGCGATGTCCCGATGGAAGCCAAGCTGACGGCGGACGGCACGCCGGTCGAAGAAGGCCTGTCCTGGTATGTCTTCAGCCCGATCGCCGGAAGCGACGGTAAGCTGCCGCTGATCGCCAGCGCCAAGGGCGGACCCGCCGCCTTCCAGCTCGCGCCCGGCGATTATTTCGTCAACGTCTCCTTCGGCCGCGCCGGCGTCACCAAGAAGCTCACCGTGCCCGCCGACGGCGAGGTCGATAAGCAGGTGATGGTGCTCGATGCCGGCGGCCTGCTGCTCAATGCCGTTTCCGGTGCCGATGCCCGCATCCGCCCCGACCAGCTGAGTTTTTCGATCTATTCTTCGGAAGTGCGCGAGGACGGCGAGCGTGGCCTCGTCGTCGCCGATGTCTCGCCGAACACCGTCGTCCGCCTCAATGCCGGCACCTATCATATCGTTTCTGAATATGGCAGCGTCAACGCCGTCATCCGCGCCGACATCCAGGTCGAAGCGGGCAAGCTGACCGAAGCGACGATCCAGCATCGCGCCGCGCAGGTCACCTTCAAGCTGGTCTCCGATGCCGGCGGCGAGGCGATCGCCGATACGGCATGGTCGATCCTGACGGCGGCCGGCGACAGCGTCGGCGAAAGCGTCAGCGCCTTCCCGACCATGGTTCTCGCCGAAGGCGGATATTCCGCCGTCGCCCGCAACAAGGACAAGATCTACCAGCGCGATTTCACCGTCGTCGCCGGCCGGAACACCGATGTCGAGGTTCTGATGAAGGACCAGCAGCCGCAGCCGCCGGTGAATGACGCGGCACGCACCGTGCAGCAAGTGCCTGTGGGGACGCCGCCGCCGCCAGGCGTCCAGCCGGCTCCGGTGGCGCCGCTCCCATCCTACGAACAGCTCGCGCCGCAAGGCGGCGACGACACCAGTCTCGATTAATTTTCGCAAAGACAATTCAGGAAAAGTGCGAAGCGGTTTTCCGTTCGGGACTACGTGAAAAGTTGGGAGCGTCCCATGGAACCGCCTCTCGCATCCAGAAGAGGCCTCGTGGAGGCGACTGAGCAAATCCCAGCGGTTGCCGCGGTTCGCGACAAATATCCAGTTTCCATATCGCATTTCCGACAGCGCCGGTGGCGCTGTCGGATCGAAGCGTTTTCAGGCCGCCCTGGCCTTTTTTGCTTCGGCCTTGCGACGGACGTCTGGCGGCGTCGCTTCCAAGGCAAGGCTCTCGACGGCGGCATCGAGCCCCATCGAAACTTGGTCCTGGCTGCCGAGGCGGCGAATGTTGACCGTGCGCTCCTCGGCTTCCTTCCTGCCGCAGACGATGATGACGGGCACCTTGGTGACCGAGTGTTCGCGGACCTTGTAGTTGATCTTCTCGTTGCGGAAATCGGTCTCGACGTTGAGACCGGCCTCGCGCAGCGCCTCGGCCACTTCAAGCCCGTAGGCGTCGGCTTCCGAGGTAATCGTCGCGACCACCACCTGCAGCGGTGATACCCAGAGCGGCAGATGGCCGGCGAAGTTTTCGATCAGAATACCGAGGAAGCGTTCCATCGAGCCGCAGATGGCGCGATGGATCATTACCGGCTGCGTCTTTTCGGAGTTGCTGTCGATATAGAAGGCGCCGAAACGTTCCGGCAGGTTGAAATCGACCTGCGTCGTCCCGCACTGCCATTCGCGCCCGATCGCATCCTTCAGCGTATATTCGAACTTCGGCCCGTAGAAAGCGCCCTCGCCCGGCAGGATGCCGGTTTTGATGCGACCCTCGGACTGAGCCTCGATCGTATTCAGGACGTCCGTCATCACGGCTTCCGCGCGATCCCAGAGTGCGTCGGAACCGACGCGCTTTTCCGGCCGGGTTGAAAGCTTGACGACGATTTCCTTGAAGCCGAAGTCTTCATAGACCGACAGAATCAGATCGTTGATCTTCAGGCATTCGGCAGCCATCTGCTCGTCCGTGCAGAAAATGTGCGCGTCGTCCTGCGTGAAACCGCGCACGCGCATCAGCCCGTGCAGCGCACCGGAAGGCTCGTAGCGATGCACCAAGCCGAATTCGGCGAGGCGGATCGGCAGTTCGCGATAGGACTTCAGCCCATGCTTGAAGATCTGCACATGCCCCGGGCAGTTCATCGGCTTCAGCGCAAAGACGCGGTTATCCGCTTCCTTGTCTTCCGGGTGCGTCATCGCATGCGCCGATTTCACGGCGAACATGTTTTCCTGATACCAGCCCCAGTGACCTGAAGTTTCCCAGAGCGCAGTGTCGAGCACCTGCGGCGCGTTGACTTCTTCATAATCGACGGCGAGCCGGCGACGCATGTAGGAGACGAGCGATTGAAAGATCCGCCAGCCCTTGCCGTGCCAGAAGACGACGCCCGGGCCTTCTTCCTGGAAATGAAACAGGTCCATTTCGCGGCCGAGCTTGCGGTGGTCGCGCTTTTCGGCCTCCGCCAGCATGTGCAGGTAGTTGTCAAGATCGGCCTGGTCAGCCCATGCCGTCCCGTAGATGCGTGACAACATGGCATTGTTGCTGTCGCCGCGCCAATAGGCACCGGCAACCTTCATCAGCTTGAAGGCCGTGCCGATCTGGCCGGTGGAGGCCATGTGCGGGCCGCGGCAAAGGTCGAACCAATCGCCCTGATGGTAGATCTTCAGATCCTGCCCTGCCGGGATCGCGTCGACGAGTTCGACCTTGTAGTTTTCGCCCTTGGCCGCAAAGACTTCCTTGGCTTTTTCGCGCGACCACACCTGCTTGGTGAAGGCGGCGTTGCGGGCGATGATCTCCTTCATCTTCTTTTCGATCTTCGGCAGATCGTCGGGCGTGAAGGGCTCATTCTTGGCGAAGTCGTAGTAGAAGCCGTTTTCGATGACCGGGCCGATCGTCACCTGCGTGCCTGGCCAAAGCTCCTGCACGGCTTCAGCCATGACGTGCGCAGCATCATGCCGGATGAGCTCCAGCGCGCGCGGATCTTTGCGGGTGATGATTTCGATCGTGCCATCGGTGACGGCATCGGAAAGGTCCTGCACGGCGCCGTCGAGCGCAATGGCGACCGCGCTCTTGGCGAGCGACTTGGAAATGGATTCGGCGACATCCCTGCCGGTCGCGCCAGCCGGAAAGCTGCGCATGGAACCATCGGGAAATGTCAGGGAAATGGCTTCAGACATCGAAATTCTCCTTGTCCAGTCCCGCCAACGAATGCGGGTGGTTGATACGGAAGCGCCTCCGCTCTTTGGAAGCGCTGCCGCCTGATACTCAGATTTCCCGCGGGAGTAAAGAAGCAGCCGGCCTACATAATCATTTGGGCGAGGCCACAGACCGTGTTCCAGTTGCGCATCGTGCCGATCCCTATACGCTTGGTGGTTAGGGCCGAAAGCAGCTTGGACTGGCTCGGCTTGCCGGCAAAATCGATCCACAGATCGCCGCCGACGACGGCGATGCGCTGTCCCTCCGTCATCAGCGCTTTCAGCGCCTCCACCTTTTCCGGATCGACCGGCAGGCGCATCACCCGGACGATGACCTGATCGCCGTTGCCGTCCCTGAAGGGATTGGTGCCGCAAAGCGCCATCCAGGTGCAGTCGCTGCGCACGATGATATCTACATGTTTGCCGAATTTCTCTTCGAACCCCTCTTCCAGCGCTACCTCGAGTTCGTGCGGCCGCATATCATCGGCCTCGAAGACGAGATTGCCTGTGGAAACCAGCGTGCGCGGTTCGCGATAGCCAAGATCTTTGGCGAGCGCGCGCAGATCTTCCATGATGACGCGCCGGTCGGGCGTCAGGACAATGCTGTGCAGGAGGGCAATGAAGGTGCTCATCCTCATCCTCTCTTGCGTCCGAGGGAGAAATAGCGCCACGGTGTCCACCAGCGGAAGTCGCCGCCGAGCATCTCCGGCACTTGGTCAAGGCCGCTGGTGCCGCCTGGGCCGCAGCGGCCGACGCGAAACAGCGTCATCCAGCCACCGGCCCACAATCCGTGGCGGGCGATCGACTCGTAGCCATATTCGGAGCAGGTCGGGATATGGCGGCAGGAATTGCCGACAAAGCCGGAAAGCGTCAGCTGGTAGAGGCGGATCAACCCCATGCCGAGCAGGCGGTCGGGAGTCTTGCGGAACGGACCGGTATAATTGCGCGAAGCGCGTGCGACCTTTTCACGCGGCTTCTCGGGACCGGCGGCGCCACCGTCCTCCTCATCGCTGGCCTGCAGGGCGCAGAACTCGCACATCTCAGTTACGCCTCGACAACTTCCGCCCGTTTCGCCTCGATCTGCCCGATCGCATCGACGACGGCATCGAAGGTCAACATCGTCGAGGCATGGCGGGCCTTGTAGTCCCGCACCGGCAGCAGATAGCGCATGTCTTCGAACCGTCCCTCCGGCCCTGCTCCATCCGCCTTCAACATGGAGAGCATGTCCTGACGTGCCTGGCGCAATTCGCCCGATGTAGCGCCGACGACATGGCGCGCCATGATCGAGGACGAGGCCTGGCCGAGCGCGCAGGCCTTCACGTCATGGGCAAAACCGGTGACGGTGTCGCCATCCATCTTCAGCCAGATCCGCACCTTCGAGCCGCAAAGCTTCGAATAGGCCTGGGCGCTCGCATCGGCATCCGCCAAGGTGCCGGTCAGCGGAATATTGCCGGCGAATTCGAGGATCTTGCTGTTGTAGATATCGTCCATGTTGGATTTCCGCTCCAAAATCGCTGCGGATCGGCCTCAATAAGGGCTGTTATTGTTATTGAAACAAAAAACACACCGTGTCATCTGAGGATACTTACATACGATGGCCGTCTTCCTATATGTATGTCGTTCGAAGGCCATTAAAATGCAATGGCCTCGTGTAAGTTTGATTGGGAAACCGTGCCGGACGGGTGTTGAATGCGCCTCGAAAGCCCCGGAGCCCGCCAAAGGTGCATGAATTCCCGCATGGGATTGACCAGTGGCGATTCCGACAGATCGGTCCGTGGTGCGGACCAGGAGACCATTGTTCATGGACGCCATCGTAAAGAACTTTCCGCAGACGAACCGCGACTCCGATCGCCCCTCCCAGCAGGAGGCGGAGGAAGCCGTTCGCGTGCTGCTGCGCTGGGCCGGTGAGAACCCGACGCGCGAAGGCCTGATCGAAACACCGGCCCGTGTCGTCAAATCCTACCGTGAACTTTTTGCCGGTTACGACATGGCGCCGGAAGACGTGCTCGGCCGCACATTCGAAGAAGTCGCCGGCTACGACGACATGGTTCTCGTCAAGGACATTCCGTTCTTCTCGCATTGCGAACATCACATGGTGCCGATCATCGGCAAGGCTCACGTCGCCTACATGCCGGACGGGCGTGTGCTCGGCCTGTCGAAGATTGCCCGTGTCGTCGAGATCTATGGCCGCCGCCTGCAGACGCAGGAAACGATGACGGCGCAGATTGCCCGGGCGATCGACGATACGCTTAACCCGCGCGGTGTCGCGGTGATGATCGAGGCCGAACATATGTGCATGGCGATGCGCGGCGTTCAGAAGCAGGGCTCGACCACATTGACGACTACCTTTACCGGAACGTTCAAGACTGAGCCGGCCGATCAGGCCCGTTTCATGACCATGGTGCGGAGCCGCTGATACCGGCTCCCTCAGGAGGGCCGCGATGAGCCAATTGATCTTCAGTCAACCATCCGAGGACAAGTCGGCGTTGGAAGACGCCGGCGACTTTACGCCGCGTTTCGACGACCGTGGCCTGATCACCGCGATCGTCACCGACGCCGGCGACGGCGAGTTGCTGATGGTGGCGCACATGAATGCCCATGCTCTGGCGCTGACCATCCAGACCGGCACGGCCCATTATTTCAGCCGTTCGCGCGGCAAGATTTGGAAGAAGGGCGAAACCTCGGGTAATCTCCAGACGGTGAAGGAAATTCGCACCGATTGCGATCAGGACGCCATCTGGCTGAAGGTCGAGGTCGCCGGTCATGACGCCACCTGTCACACCGGCCGCCGCTCCTGCTTCTATCGGACGATTACGCTTCGGGACGGAAAACCGATGCTTGATATCGTCGACGACGAGCGTCATTTCGATCCGCAGGACGTATACGGAAAATAGTTCGGGAAAATGGAGCCGGAATTTCACGGGATCTGCTCCTTATTGCGCCAGAAGTCGCCTCTATATACCATTTGGAAACTGATCGGGCACACTATCGGCAACCATGTGTTCTGCTGGGAGGGGAGAGCGCCATGCTGAGCTGGAATTTGCATCGTCAAAGCTCTGAAGGCGAAGGTTCCAGCTCCGGCATGTCGACCACACTCGAGACGATCCCACCTCCCGCACCCGTCAAGAGAATCAAGATCGCGCTGGCGCTCGGCGGTGGAGCGGCCCGTGGCTGGGCCCATATCGGCGTGCTGCGCGCCCTCGACGAGGCAAAAATCGAGATCGGCATGATTGCCGGCACCTCAATCGGCGCGCTGGTCGGCGGTTGCTATCTCGCCGGCAAACTCGATGAACTCGAAAGTTTCGCCCGCTCGCTGACGATGCGCCGGATCGCCAGTCTCCTCGATCTCACCATCGGCGGCAGCGGCCTGTTCGGCGGCATGCGGCTCACCAAGCGCATGCAGGAACATCTGGAAGGCCTGAATGTCGAGGATCTCGATCGGCCCTTCGTCGCTGTCGCCGCCGAGGTCAATACCGGTCACGAGGTCTGGATCGCCAACGGTTCGCTGATCACGGCGCTGCGCGCCTCCTATGCCCTGCCCGGCATTTTCGAGCCGGTGCGCAGCAATCATCGCACGCTGGTCGATGGTGCACTGGTCAATCCCGTCCCCGTCTCCGTCTGCCGCGCATACGAGCAACCGCTCGTTGTCGCCGTCAATCTCAATTACGATCTCTATGGCCGCTCGGCCGTCGTCCGGCACAATGCCAGCCTCTCGCCGCAGGAAGTGCAGAAGCAGGAAGAGGCGCCCTATGCCCGTCTCGGCATGACCGGCGTCATGGTGCAGGCCTTCAATATCATCCAGGACAGGATCGCCCGCGCTCGCCTTGCCGGCGACCCGCCGGATATTTCGCTGCAGCCGCGCCTGAGTTATATCGGCCTTTCCGAATTCCACAGGGCCGGCGAAGCGATCGAACGCGGCTACGAGGAAGCCAGAGCCAGACTCCCCGAAATCAAGCGCATGCAGGAAGTTTACGCCAGCTCCCCCTGATCGACATCATCCGCAAGCCCGCAGCCGTTTCGCGGCGACAGCATCCCTCGAACGAGGACGAAAACCTCAGCCAGCGATATAAGCCTTGATCTCCTCGGCCTCGCGCTCGACTTCGGCGATGCGCGATTTCACCACGTCGCCAATCGAGATGATGCCGACAAGCTTGCCGTTGTTTTCCACCGGCACGTGGCGGAAACGGCGGCTGGTCATCAGTTCCATCAGCTCGTTGACGGTCGTCTCCTCATGGCAGCGGTAGACCTTCGCGGTCATGACCTGGGCCAGCGACTGGTCGAGGCCGTCCTTGCCATGTTTGGCGATGGCATGCACGAGATCGCGCTCGGTGAACATGCCGGAAATCCGGTTCTCCATGCCGACGACCACGATAGCGCCGATCTTCTTCTTGCTGAGGATGACCGCCGCTTCGGCGACGGTGGTGTTCGGCCCGGCGGTGAAAACGTCCCTGCCCTTCAGGTCGAGAATTGCTTTGACTGAACTGGTCATTCGAACCTCCTATGTCCGTGATCCACTTGTCACAGGCATCCGCGGCGGTTTCTCCCCCCATCGCGGATAGGTCGATGGTGCACTGACAGGCTCAGGATTGCAACATATCCTTCTCCGTATCGGCGCCTTCCGTCACAGGTGGGCGCGGCGCCCGGTCGAACAGCGAAAACAGCAGGAAACCGAAGACGAAACCGCCGATATGGGCGTCCCAGGCAATGGGCTGGTCACTGTCGCCGACAAGCGGAATGCCGACGGCGATGAGGGCGTTGCCGACCAGCCAGAGCAGCATGAAGATGACGACGGTGCGGCTCTGCAGCGCCTCGGCGACGGACAGCCGGGCATTGAGATGCGCAGGCAGCATCGGCCGCCGTTCGGCCGGAAAGGCGAATCGGCAGGCAGCCCCCATCAACCCGGAAATGACGCCCGACGCGCCGATCAAAAGCGTCACATCTCCCCAATTCAGCACCGCGTGCAGGGCGGCGGAGGCGACCGCCGAGAAAAGCCAGAAGAGCACGAAACGCATCGTCCCGATGCGGCGCACGACCGGCGCACCGAAGGCCATCAGCCAGAAACCGTTGAAGACGATATGCTGGACGCTGCCATGCAGGAGTGAATAGGTGACGGGCGTCCAGAACAGCTCCGGGCCCTGCTGCGACAGCGGAATCACATAGCGGGCGGGCACGAAGCCGAAGGTGAAAAACAACCAGCTCAGCGCATCGTCGGAGAGCGCGAGTTCCTGCACCGCATAGATGACGACAAGCAGGCAAAGGCTGAAGAACAGCGCCGGCGGAAGGTTGAAGACCGGCACGCGCGGCGGCTTTTCCGGCGGCAGGCCCTCGGGAGGTTCGGGCGCCCTATGCGGCTCGGCCGTCTGCTCATTCATTTCAGTATCGCCTCGTTGAGGCCACAGCCATACAGGAGCACCTGTCAAAAAAAAAGCCGTCCGAAGTGCCGGACGGCATGCCGGAGTTCAAGGAAAGCCCTCGGCCCGGGAAGGTTGTGCTGAACTTCGAAAGTCGAAGCGATGGGCGGACAGTGCCACGACAACCACCGCATCTCAACCGAAACCCTTTCTTAACCTTAACCGCCCCGAGTTGGCATGAAATCCGCAAGGTAGAGCCTGTAGGGGCAATGAGTGCCCGAAAATGACCCGGAATGGGACAGGTTGGTGAAAAATGCGTGTGCAAACGACCATCGAAATTTTTGAGTACTGGAACCGTATCCGGGGCGCAGCCGATGCGCCGCTGAAAGCGCAGGTCGAACCCTCCGCTGTCCCCCATCTGCTCCAGAGCCTGTTCATTCTCGAGACCCGCGAGGAAGGCAACATCGGCTTCCGGCTTGCTGGCACCCGCATCTGCGATCTGTTTGGGCGGGATCTGCGCGGCGCACGCTTTTCCTCACTTTGGGCCAACGGCCAGCACGCCGACATCGAACGCACCGCGATGGGCGTCATGGACCATGTCTTGCCGGCCCTGTTCAATGCGACCGGCTATAGCACGGTCGGCCATCAAGCCTCCTTCGAGATCATCATGATGCCGCTGCGCTCGCCGGGCGGCACCTGCGACCGGCTGCTCGGCGCAATCGCACCCACGGCGGCTGCGAGCTGGCTGGAGATCGTGCCGCTCGAATTCCTGGCTCTCGACCGCAGCCGTCTGCTGCCCGGAAAATTCGGCAACGCTGAAGCCGCGGAGCTGCGCCCCATCAACGAAATCGTCGCCGCCAAAAGCCCCGGTTTCGGGCAGGTCATGCGCCGCATGGTGTCGCAGCTGCTGACGAGTGCGGAGGCGCGCTGACAGTCCCGTTTCGGGACATGAGACATACTCGTTTTCAGCTATGTCCGAATGAGGCAAAACAACCTTCTGTTAATGGATTGCGGGTAATGATCGGTCTCTCAGATTTCATAAAGAAGCCTTTTGATGCACTCGTTCCAGCCAGCTCAGACGCAAAGACCTGCGCCGCGCCCTGAACAGGGCGTTTTTCAGCGTGTGCCCATCAATATGCAGGGCCGGCTGATGCTTGCCAGTTACGAGGAGTTCGAATGCATGGTGATCGACATGTCGCCTGGCGACATGTACGTCACCTGCCCTGGCCGGCCACGCGCCAACGAACGTGTCGTTGCCTATATCGACCATCTCGGCCGCGTAGAAGGTTATGTCCAGACGCTCGATGGTCGCGGCTTCACCATGTCGATCAACGCCACCGAGCGGAAGCGCGAGAAGCTTGCCGCCCAGCTCACCTGGCTTGCCAACAAACATGAGCTCGGCCTGCCGGAAGATCGCCGCCATGACCGTCTGACGCCACGTGATACGAATACCGAACTGACCCTCGAGGACGGCACGCGTTATACCTGCCGTATCATGGACCTTTCGCTGTCGGGCGCCGCTGTTGACGTCGAGATGCGCCCCTCGATCGGAACTGCGGTGCGGCTCGGCAACATGCGCGGCCGCGTCGTACGCCATTTCGTCGAAGGTGTGGCGATCGAATTCCTGTCGATCCAGTCCCGCGAGACGCTGCGCGAATTCCTCTGAGAGAACGCTCATTGCGTGACGGTGCCGACAACGCGCTTGCCGGGCGCGCACCCGGTCAGGTCCTGTTGACAAGCCTGAGTTTCACAGCAAGAGATCTGCCAGCGGCAATGAATTAGGGCTTCGGAACGCCGGAGCGAGATCCTGTCGCAAGTCGTTCCTACCATTCAGTTATAGATATTATGAGTAGAACAACCTGCGACAGGCAGAACGATGTCGGCTCTCTATCCGGAAATCGAACCCTATGATCATGGCCTGCTCGACACGGGCGACGGCAACCTGATCTATTGGGAGGCTTGCGGCAATCCGGCTGGCCGACCGGCGTTGGTGCTGCATGGCGGGCCGGGCTCCGGCTGTTCGACGACGACGCGGCGTTATTTCGATCCCGACGCTTACCGAATGATTCTGTTCGATCAGCGCAATTGCGGCCGCAGTCTGCCGAGCGCTGCCGATCCCGAAACCGATCTCTCCCTCAATACCACCTGGCATCTGATCGCCGATATCGAGCGGCTGCGGGTCTTCTTCGGCATCGATACCTGGCTCGTTTTCGGCAATTCCTGGGGATCGACACTGGCGCTTGCCTATGCCGAAACCCATCCGCAGCGTGTCGCCGCGATTGTCATATCAGGCGTGACCACCACAAGGCGCTCGGAAGTCGACTGGCTCTATCGCGGCATGGCGCCGCTTTTTCCGGAAGAATGGCACCGTTTCCGCCAGGCGGCTTCCTTGGGCAGCCAGGGACAAGACCAGGACATGGTTGCCGCCTATCATCGTCTCCTCAACCATCCCGCCTCCGAGACGCGCCTGAAAGCGGCGCGCGACTGGCATGACTGGGAGGCGGCCTCGATCCTGCTCGCCGATCCTCAAGGGTTGCCGCGCCGCTGGGCCGATCCGGCCTATTTGCTGACGCGTGCCCGCATCATCACCCACTATTGTATCAATGGCGCCTGGCTGGAGGACTGCCAGCTTTTGAACAATGCTGACCGGCTGGCAGGCATTCCGGCGATCCTGTTGCAGGGACGCTTCGATATCGAGGCGCCGCTGGTCACCGCCTGGGAACTGGCCCGCGCCTGGCCGGAAAGCGAGCTGCGGATTCTTCCGCATGCGGCCCATTCCACCGCAAATCCCGATATGAGCGCCGCAATCGTCGCCGCCACCGATCGATTTCGCCATCTCCATCAAAAATAATTTTGCCGGCGGAAACTGGCATCCGAGCGACAGTCTGCTTTCCAGCGGGTCAGAATCGGCCGATTCCGGATGGCATTACCGGCCTGCTGCGCGCCGCCGGACCGCAATCGGCCCTTACTCGGCTCAACGAAAATCCTTAACGCCTGGACGGCAATGCAAGCGTTTCGCGGGTCAAAGCCTTGTTGCAGGAATTACAATTTTAATCGATTTCGAGACAAATGCGCGTCGAATTTTATGCGCATTCGAGATTGTTTTTAGTCAAGTTTTCCAGGCATTTGAATCAATTAAGCCTTTAATTCTATTGCGTAATTTTCCGTGAGATAAAAACGTCCGTGTCATTGTCGCCTCAACTTACGGGGAGACGGCAATGACAATTGCAAACATCTGCAAAGGCGGCCTTCTGGCCGGTGCCCTCATGATGGCAATGGCGGGTTCGGGACAAGCGATGCCCGCCAGCATGGCCCTGGCAGGCAATGCAAGCCCGCCGATCGGGCACTATGAATTCTGCAAGGCGAATCCGACGGAATGTTCCTTTGCCGGCGGCGATGCCGGGCCGGCCATCCTCACCGAGGATCGCTGGAAGGAAATCCTCAAGGTCAATTACACCGTCAATTCGACGATCCAGCCGGAGACGGATGAGCAGATTTACGGCGTCGAAGAACGCTGGGCCTATCCCACGACGGTCGGCGACTGTGAGGATTATGCCCTGCTGAAGCGCAAGATGCTGATCGAAGACGGCTTCTCGCCATCCGACACGCTGATCACCGTCGTGCTACAGCCGAACGGCGAAGGCCATGCCGTGCTGACGGTCCGCACCGATCACGGCGACTTCATTCTCGACAACATGCGCAACAAGGTGCTGCTGTGGTCGGATACTGAATATACCTACCTGAAGCGGCAGTCCGCCGATAATCCGGCCCGCTGGTCGAAGCTCCAGGACGGCCGCGCTGTCGCGGTCGGTAGCGTCAAGTAAAACAGCCTGCCGGCTTATGCCGGCTGCAGCCTGCGGCCCGGTCAGTCCCCGCATCCCGTCCCCGACCGGCGCCCAAGAGCCGTTCCCGCTGTCCCGGGAACGGCTCGCTCTTTTTTGGGACAGGCTTTTGTGCCCAGGGGCCCCATGCCCCTGAAATCTTAGCGAATTATTAACCGTGCCGGTCTGATCATGCCGATCAGACTCATCATCGGCACCGGCGGCTCATGTTCCTCCTGCGGCGGACCGAAACACGAAGCACCGCCATGAGCCATGCCGCGCACAGCGCACCTGACGAGCAGCCGCTTATATCCATGGGGTTTCTCATCCGCACGATGGCGGTGATTGCCGTCCTGGCGGTTCTGACCGTCGCCATCAGCATCGGCGGTCGTTGGTTCGGCCGGCATATTTCGCTTGCCGGCAACACCGACAGCACGGCTGATATCACGCTGGCCATCGGCCGCGATACCGTGAAATTTCCCGAGAATGCCATCCGCTTCCCGAGTCAGAGGCATGACGGTGCGGCCGAGCGCCTCGATCTCTACCTCGCCTGGCCTGAGATGCAGGGCTACGGCAAGGAAAACCACATTCGATTCGACGATATCGGCCAATCCTCCGGCCTGATCTTCCTGCAGCTGACCCAAAGCACCATGTCGCGCGACATGTCCGGGCGGCTGGAGCCGATCTATTCGCACCTGCTCGAAGGGCCGGCCGAGCCCTTCCGCGGCGGCCTGACGCTGCACCGTCTTCGCGCCGACGCGGGTTACGGCGACGAGGTGCTGCTGACGGCGCCCGTCAAAGGCGGGCCGGATTACGTCGTGCGCTGCATCCTGCCTTCAGCCCCGGACAAGGCGGCGAGCGGGGATTGTCAGCGCGATATCAAGGTCGGCAGGGATCTCAGCGTGCTCTACCGCTTCTCAAGCAGCCATCTTAACGACTGGGAACATATTGATGCCGCTATCCGCACCTTTGTGGAGGCGCGTCTTATGAACCGTTCTGCGACAAGTCCCTAAAATGCTCCCCAGACAGCGAAATAAACGATTCATCATAAACGGATTGGTAACGCCCAATCCGTAAATTCGAAAGACGGGCTGTGCTGCGGGAGGCGCGCTGTCCCGACGCCAAAAATCCGAATGCCAAATATCTGAAATGCAAGCGAAGAGTGGAATAGTGTCAAGGTCAGTCTCCTCCGTATCATCGTCCCGATCCGGCAGCTTTTTTGCAAAGCTCATCGCGATCCTTTCGGTGGCCCTCACGGTCGTCCTGGTTGATTCGGTCAGTGCCGAAGCGGAAGCCGCGAATTCGAAATATGCGGGCATCGTCGTCGACGCCAAGACCGGCAACGTTCTCTACAGCGAGAATGCCGACCGACTGCAATATCCCGCCTCCCTGACCAAGATGATGACCATCTACATGACCTTCGAGGCGCTGGAGCAGGGTCGCATCCGCCTCGATACGCCCGTTCCCTTTTCCGCGCATGCGGCAGCTCAGGCGCCGACCAAGCTCGGCGTTCGCGCCGGCGGCACGATCACCGTCGAACAGGGCATTCTCGGCCTCGTCACCCTGTCGGCCAATGATGCCGCAACCGCGCTCGGCGAAATGCTCGGCGGCGGCAGCGAGGATCGTTTCGCCCAGCTGATGACCGCCAAGGCGCATGCGCTCGGCATGACCCGCACTACCTATCGCAACGCCAATGGCCTGCCGAATACGGCGCAGATGACGACGGCGCGCGATCAGGCCCGTCTCGGCATCGCCCTTCGCCAGCATTTCCCGCAATATTACGGCTATTTCTCCACCCGCGCCTTCAAGTTCGGCACCCGCACGATCCGCAGCCACAATCGCCTCGTCGGATCTGTGCGCGGCGTCGACGGCATCAAGACCGGATATACCCGCGCCGCCGGCTTCAATCTGGTGAGCTCCGTGCAGGTGGACGGTAAGTCGATCGTCGGCGTCGTGCTCGGCGGCGCCTCGACCCCTGCCCGCGATGCCCAGATGCGCAATCTGATCGCCACATATCTGCCGAAGGCATCGAGCCGCGGCGGATCGTCGGCACTGATCGCTGAGGCGGCCCCTGCCCCGGCGATGATCGTGACGCCGGCTCCGGTCATGCCGCAGAAGGCCCAGCCGCAAGTGGCAAAGACGATCACCGCAGCACAGCCGCCGGTTTCCGCAGCCGCTGCCGATCTCAGCCTGCCGCATAAAGGCCCGCTGCCGGATGCCCGTTATCAGGTCGCCGAGACCGAAGTGGCCTATACCGAAACCGCTCAGCCGAAATCCGACAATCCGCTAGTCGCCCAGCCGATGCCGGCGCCGACCAAGGTCAAGACCACGACCTTCAAGCAGCAGGCGTCGCTCACCGTGCCGAAGCCGGCACCCGCATCCATGCAGCCGCAACAGGGCGATCCGGCGGTCGACAACGTCACCACCGCTTCGACCACCCCAACCTCGGCCGGCGCGGCTTCAAGCAGCAACGGCCCGACCGGCTGGGTCGTGCAGGTTGGTGTTTCGCCGAGCCGGCAGATGGCCATGGATCTTCTGGAGAGCGCCAAGAGCAAGGGCGGCAGGGCACTGGCCTCGGCAAAGCCTTTCGCCGTCGCCTATGCCGCCGGCGGTGACCAGCTTTACCGCGCCCGCTTCGGCGGATTCGACGACCAGCGCGATGCGGTCAATGCCTGCAAGGCCTTGAAGAAGGCCGGTATCAAGTGCTGGGCGGCGGCCCAATGAGCTATTCGATGCTGCCAGCAACATGGCCGGCGGCATCGGTAACGGCCGGAATCGGTGTTTGCGTTTCCGGCCATCGTTCTTGAACTCGATCAGTATGGCGTACGGGGAAAACAATGGCGATCAATGAGAATGTTCCGGGAATGCCTTCAGACCGCCGCATGGCGGCCAAGGGGCGTTCATCGCTGCATCCGTTGCACGAGGCGGCGATGCGGCTGGCCGAGATCGGCCTGCAGCGGCCGAAGGCGAAGTCTCCGAAGACCCGCGACCTCATCAATCTGCTGCTTTGCCATGGCGCCCGCGCCTGGCGCTATTCCCAGCCCGAAGCCCGCATCCATCTTCATGTGACTTCGCCTGATGGTACCGTGCCGGTGCAACTGCGCCTGCGCTGAAGCTTAATGCTGCAGTCCAGAACCGAGAGGCGTTTTCGGGCGACAGGCTTTAGAGCAGGCCAAGTTCCGTCAGCTCGCGGCGAAGGTCCGCGGGCATCTCGATGATACCGGCGCCAAGGCTCATCAGGTCGCGCGGCACATCATCCTCAGTGAAATAACGCCAGCCCTGGAAGGGACGCTTCGGCTGCACAGCGGTCTCGATGACCTCCGGGCCGAGCATCAGGCGGCAGCGCGAGATGCCCTCGCCGTCGGTAAAGGTTTCGATGCCGAGCAGCTTCTGCCGCGCCTGCACCTGCCCCTTGATCACCCAGTAAAGCGAGCCGCCATCGAGCAACTCCTCCATGCGTTTCGGCACCATGCGCGTCGTGTGCACCGAATGCGGCTCGAGCCCGGCAGCGATGGCGCGGAGCGACCGCTCCGCCACCCATTCGCGCAGATCGTCTATCGAGTCGGCGCCGACACAGAGTTTGATGAGATGCAATGCCATGTCGCCGTTGAAATCCTTTTGGCGGCAGGCGTCAAGCAACCATCTAAAGCAATTCCAGGAAAGTGTGACGCGGTTTTCCCAGGCAAAGCGCAAAGCGCGCTTTTGCCGAGAATTGCGTAAAAACAAAAACTTAGAGCGGTTCTGCGTTTCCGTGAAGCGCCGGACTGCTCTAACGCACGACTCCACAAACTCAGCACTCGACGACATTGACGGCAAGGCCGCCCGTGGACGTTTCCTTGTATTTCTCGCTCATGTCATTGCCGGTCTGGCGCATCGTCTCGATACAGGCGTCGAGCGGCACGAAATGCTGGCCGTCGCCCTTGACCGCCAGCGATGCCGCGGTGACCGCCTTGACGGCGCCGAGCGCGTTGCGCTCGATGCAGGGAACCTGCACCAGACCCGCGACCGGATCGCAGGTCATGCCGAGATGATGTTCGAGCGCGATTTCGGCAGCGTTCTCGATCTGCTCCGGCGTGCCGCCCATGACGGCGGCAAGGCCGGCGGCCGCCATCGCGGCTGCCGAGCCGACCTCGCCCTGACAGCCGACCTCGGCGCCCGAGATCGAGGCATTGTGCTTGATGATGCCGCCGATGGCCGCGGCCGTCAGCAGATAATCACGGATGCCGTTCTGATCCCAGTCCTCATGGAAATGCTCGTAATAGCGGATCGTCGCCGGAATGACGCCAGCAGCCCCGTTGGTCGGCGCCGTGACGACGCGCCCGCCGGCGGCATTTTCCTCATTGACGGCCATTGCATAGACGCTCAGCCAGTCGTTGGCGAGCAGCGGGTTGACGCGGTTGCTGCGCCACTCCTCCTCCAGCTTGTCGTGAATTCGGCGGGCGCGGCGCTTGACGTTGAGGCCTCCCGGCATGATGCCCTCGACCTTGAGGCCGCGCTCGATGCAGGAACGCATCGCCTCCCAGATGCGGTCGAGCCCCTGATCGAGCTCCTCCGGGCTGCGCTGGCTCTCCTCGTTCGCCCGCTTCATCTGCGCGATCGACAGACCGGAGCGCTCCGCCATGTCGAGCATCTGCCTGGCGGTCGCGAAGGGATACGGCACGCGCGCACCGCCGGCCGCGTTCTTCTTCGCCCGCATCTGTTCCAGCTCGGTGTCGGTGACGACGAAGCCGCCGCCGACAGAATAATAGATGCGCTTGACGAGCAGCCGGCCGTCCCGATCAAAAGCGGAAAATATCATGCCGTTGGCATGGCCGGGCAGCGGCTGTTTCTTGTCGAAGATCAGGTCGGTCTTCGGCTGGAACTGATAGCCGGGATGCCCCTCCGGCGTAATGCGGCCGGTGCGCTCCACCGTATCGACGATACCGTCCATCTTGTCGGGATCAACGCTGTCGGGCGCCTCGCCCATCAACCCGAGAATGACGGCCCTGCCCGTGCCGTGGCCGATGCCGGTATGGGCGAGTGAACCGTGCAGGCTGACCTTGATGGCCACGACCTGCGCGCCTGAGGACGGGCGCGGCCATTCGTTCGACAGGATCAGCGCGAGAAACCGGTTGGCGGCCGACATCGGACCCATCGTGTGCGAACTCGATGGCCCGACACCGATCTTGAAGACATCGAATACCGAAAGAAACATGGATATGCCTTCTGATTACGAGGATGCAAGCTTAAGCGACGCCGGTTTTCCATCCGTGCGGACCACCGACATCGCATGCAGCCGATGCGACATTGTGGCTGGACACTAAAACGATGAGGCCCACCTTACCAGTCATTGCAGCATTTCGATGCATATGTAAGGTGGCCGCACTTCATGCGGAGACTGAATCACTGATGACGACGGCGGACTATATCGCTCTGGCCTTCTTTGCCTTTGTCTGGATGGGCTATTCCTGGCTGCTGCATGGCCGCACCTTCTTCGGACGCACCAGCCTCACCCATGCGATGACCGAACGACGCCGCGAGTGGATTTACAATTCGCTGCGCCGTGACCTGAAGATGATCGACACCCAGATCATGGCAGGCCTGCAGAACGGCACCGCCTTCTTCGCTTCGACGTCGATCTTCGCGATCGGCAGCTGCTTCGCCCTGCTTGGGGCGACGGAGAAGGTCGACGCCATCTTCGCCGACTTGCCGTTCGTCGTCCATGGCGGCCATGCTGTCTTCGAGATGAAGGTCGGTGGGCTGGCTGCGCTTTTCGGCTATGCCTTCTTCAAATTCGGCTGGTCCTACCGGCTGTTCAACTATTGCACCATCCTGTTCGGGTCGATCCCGATGCTGCGCGACGCCGAGGGCGACATGATCGCCGCCGAGCGGGCCGCCGAACGCGTCATCCGCATGAATGTCATTGCCGGCAGCAATTTCAACGAGGGCCTCAGGGCGATTTTCCTGTCGATCGGCTATCTCGGCTGGTTCATCAACGCCTATGTCTTCATGACCACGACAGCGATCGTCATCTTCGTGCTGACGCGGCGGCAATTCTTTTCGCAGGCACGGCTGGCGATCATGGATGCCGGCCCGCCATCGAATCTCAACCTTTCCGCCATTCGCCGCGACATGCCGTCGAGCGACGGACGTGATTTGCCCGAGGGACTGTGATGACATTGCCGGCAATCAAAGCCGATGCGGCAGCAAGACCGCCGCGCATCGGCCTGTTGGACACGGCGCGCGGCGCAGCGCTGATCGCCATGGCGAGCTACCATTTCAGCTGGGACATGGAGTTCATGGGTTATCTCGCTCCGGGCACGGCCGAGACAGGCTGGCTGAAGATCTATGCCCGGGCGATCGCCACGACCTTTCTCTTCATCGTCGGCATCAGCCTGGTGCTCTCGAGCAAACCGGAGGTCCGCTGGCCTTCCTTCTGGAAGCGTTTCGGTATGATCGCCGCGGCCGCCGCCGTCATCTCGATCGCCACGCGCATCGCCATGCCGGACACGTGGATCTATTTCGGCATCCTGCATTGTATCGCGGTGCTGACGCTGATCGGTATCGTTTTCATCAGGCTGCCACTCGCCGTCACGCTGATCGTGACAACAGCGCTCCTGGCCGCCTGGCTCATCGACAATTTCGGCACGCCCGGCCTGCTGCGCTCGTCCTTTTTCGATCCGAAATATCTCGCCTGGATCGGCCTTGCCGTCATGCCGGATCGGTCGAACGACTACGTGCCATTGTTTCCCTGGGCAACGCCGTTCTTCGCTGGATTGAGCAGCGCCTCGATCGCCGTCAGAACCGGGCTGCCGCATCGGCTGGCCGCCCTTGGCACCGGCTCCTGGTGGCCGGCGCGGCTTGGCCGCCACAGCCTTGCCTTCTACCTCATCCATCAGCCGGTGCTGATCGCCATCGCCTACGGGCTTTCGCTTCTCGTCCCGCCGCCGCAGCCGGATCCAACCGAAACTTACCTAAAGCAATGCAACTCCAGTTGCGTCATGCAACAGGGCGAAGCGCTGTGCCGCAGCTTCTGCCAGTGCACGCTGAACAAATTGCAGGCCCAAAGCCTGTTGACTCAGCTGCAGGCGAACGAGATCGACGTACAAAACGATGAGCGGGTCCAGACGATCGCCGGCGAATGCAGCGCCGAGGTGGAATAACGTCAGCTCGGCTCAGGTGGTGACGCCGATTTCGGCGAGCCGGCCGAGGCAGGCCTCTTCGATATTGTCGAGCTCCACCAGCGTGTCGTCGATATCCTTGCGCTTCTGGCGCAGGTCATCGCGCTTCTCGTCGACGCGCTTCATCAGTAGCTTCAACTGACCGAGCTCGCCCGGCGGCTCCTTGTAGACCTGGATGATCTCGCGATCTCCGCAATGGTGAAACCGATGCGCCTGCCGCGCAGGATTTCCCCGATGAGCCGTCGGTCGGCCTGCCGGAAGAGACGGGTGCGCCCGCGTCGCTCCGGATGGATCAGTCCTTCGTCCTCGTAGAAGCGGAGCGTGCGCGTCGAGACACCGAATTCGCGCGTCAGCTCCGTTATGCTATAGTATTTATTCACCAGCATGTGTTCCCCGTCATGAACCGGCAATAATATTGACTTTTACGTAATAGTCAATTTTGACAGCCGCTCAGATACCGAACCACCATGTGGCGATGCCGAGAAAGGCGAAAAAGCCGGTACAGTCGGTCACCGTCGTCACGAAGACCGACGAGGCGATCGCCGGGTCGGCCCCGACCTTGTCGAGCAGCAGCGGCAGCAAGATGCCGGCAAGGGCTGCCGCCATCAGATTGATGATCATCGCCGCAGCGATCACCCCGCCGAGCTGATAGGAATGGAACCAGGTGCCGGCGATGGCGCCCATGATCGTCGCAAAGATGATGCCGTTGAGGATGCCGACACCCGCCTCCCTGCGGATAATCCGGCCGGCATTGTAGATGTCGAGATCGCGGGTGGCGAGCGCGCGCACCGTCACCGTCATCGTCTGCGTGCCGGCATTGCCGCCCATTGAAGCGACGATCGGCATCAGCACCGCCAGCGCGATCATCTTCTCGATCGAGGCATCGAACAGGCCGATGACGCTAGCCGACAGCATTGCCGTGCCGAGATTGATCAACAGCCAGAGGAAACGCGAGCGCGCCGTCGACAGCACATTGTCCGACAGTTCTTCGTCGCCAACGCCGCCGAGGCGTTTGATATCCTCGTCCGCCTCCTCGTGGATGACGTCGACGACATCATCGATGGTCAGCACGCCGACGAGGCGGCCGTTCTCGTCGACGACGGCGGCCGAGAGAAGGTCGTACTGCTCGAAGAGCTGGGCCGCCTCCTCCTGGTCCATCTCCGCCGGGACCGGATGGTTGGTCTCGCGCATGATCTGCTCGATCTTCGTCTGCCGCTTGGTGCGCAGGATCTGGTCGAGATCGACGGCGCCGAGCAGCTTGAAAGTCGGATCAATGACGAAGATCTGCGAGAAGGAATAGGGAAGATCCTCCTCATCGCGCATGTAGTCGATCGTCTGTCCCACAGTCCAGAACGGCGGCACGGCGACGAATTCCGTCTGCATGCGGCGGCCGGCCGAGCTTTCAGGATAATCGAGCGCCCGGCGCAGCCGCACCCGCTCGGTGAACGGCAGTTGCGCCAGGATCTCTTCCCGGTCTTCCTTGTCGAGATCTTCGAGAATGTAGACGGCGTCGTCCGAATCGAGATCGCCGATCGCGGCGGCAATCTGCTCGTTCGGCATCTGGTCGACAATCTCGCGGCGGATCGCCTCGTCGACCTCGGTCAGCGCCGTCATATCGAAATCGTCGCCGAGCAGGCGCACCAGCGCCAGGCGCTGATCCGGCTGGATCGCTTCCAGCAGGTCGCCTATTTCGGATTCATGCAGACGGGCAACATTCTGGCGCAGGAACAGCGTGTCGCGGTCGGCGATCGCGGCGCCGACCAGCGCCAGGAAATCGCTGCGGACATTACCGTCCTCGTCGTAGATATCGGCTTCCTCGTCCTCGGGACGCCTGCGGATGCGGTCTTCGCCATCGGTCGTGGTCATCTGCCGCCCTCGCATCTGGTTCGAATTTCAACGACTACAGCGCCGCATTCGCAAATGTCGGCGGAAAACATATTGTCAACAAGCAGATAAGTGAATCCCCGCGCGAGGTTCACGCGGCCGGAATCCATAGCTCCTGCTAGCTGAAAGCATCCCTGCCGTAAAGCAGCAAACCTGCCGCTTGATGACAATGCCCGCGGCTGGCGATAGTTTCGCCACGCATCCGAGCCGAGGAACGCCGCCCCATGCCCATTCGCCCGATTCTGCGTTACCCGCATTCTGGTCTGAAGACCGTCTGCGCGCCGGTGACCGTCTTTGATTCATCGCTTGCCGCACTTGCTGACGACCTGCTGGCGACGATGCGCGCCGCGCCCGGCGTCGGCATCACCGCCGCACATATCGGCGTCCTCACCCGCCTGACGGTGCTGGAGCTCGACAAGACCGACGGCGTGCGCCTCTACGTCAACCCGGAGATCACCTGGTTCTCGAAGGAGACGATGAGCCATGTCGAAGGCAGCGTCTCGATGCCGGGAGCAACCGACGAGGTCACGCGCCCTCGGTCGATCCGCTTCCGCTATCAGGACGCCGAGGGCGGCATGCACGAGGACGTCGCAGACGATTTCCTCGCCATCTGCATCCAGCACGAAGTCGACCAGCTCGACGGCATTTTCTGGCTGCAGCGCCTCTCGCGGCTGAAGCGCGACCGCCTCGTGAAGAAATGGGAGAAGGCCCTAAGTTGACAATCAAGCCTGACGATCAGGGCTGACAAATCGGCTCCCGCGCCGAACCATTCGCCACTGCCGGCGTTTCCAGCAGAGAAACACAGCGTTTCCCGCAAAAGAAACAAGGAGCCACTGCAATGGCAAGGATCGGTGACAAGCCCCCCATTTCACGCGAAGGTGCCAAGCTTTTTGATCAAAAGGCAGGGCTTTCCCGCGAGGAAGATTATCGCGACCTCGAGGAGCGTAATCTCGACGACGGCTGGCCCTATGCTGACGGTACCGGCGCCGACCCGGCCAACCGCCCCTATGGCGAGACGGCGGCAAATTTCGACAGCGATCCCAACCAAGGCTTCCGGATCGATGGCACGGATGCAGAGGGAAACGAGAACCGTCTGAAGGATTCGCTGCGGGCCGATACCATCGACCGCGATGAAAGCGACGAACTCGAAGCGCGGGTGAACGACAATCTCGAAAACATTCCCGAAGTCGACATCAACAGCATCGAGGTTCATGCCGACGGGCACGTCGTCACGCTGGAAGGATCGGTAGAGACGATCGGCATCGCCCGTAAGGTCGAACTCGGCGCGCTGTCGGTCGACGGCGTCCACCATGTCCGCAACAAATTGCAGCTGACCGGTGTCGACGCCCATATCCCAAATGAAGACTGATTCACGCACAAGATACGGACAGCCGGCGAGGCGCCAATGCCTCCCGCCATCTTCAGACGTCGCCTTACAACATTACAAAAGATTAACAATTCCAGATTGCATCACAATATGTTTTGAAGAAGCCGCTTTTTGTTATTTTGCTTAGGCGGCTTCCGTAACGCGAACGTCAATGCCGGTGACAACGCTGTGATTTCATTCGGACAAAAGGTCGCGGCTGCGCCGTCATCCCATCACAAAATTGCCTGAATTTGGGCGCGAACTCGGATGTGCCGAGGGTTGGTTTTATGTTGCGAAATTCAACAGCAGATTGAGGAGATAGACCCATGCGCATCAAATTTGCCCTTGCCGCGTCCCTGTTCGCCGTCAGCCTTGCAGGCGCCGCCTTCGCCCAGCCGACCTATTCCGACGACTATACCAACGATAGCGACGGCTTCGCCCCGAGCCCAATGTCCAAGCCGGCCCCCGTTCACTACACCAGCCATAAGGCTCCGGCCTATTCCAGCGACTACACCAATGACAGCGACGGCTTCGCCCCGAGCGCCATGGCCGCCCCTGCCGTCGACAAGACCGCCACGGCGAGCATAACTCCGTTGCCCCCATGCCACAGCATGATTGGCCCGAAGGGCTCCCACTCCAAGGGTGCCGACAGCGGCGCCTCCCGCACCGAAGCGTGCCGCGCCACGCATTGATCCAACAAAAGAAAGGGCCGGCAACCGGCCCTTCTCTTTATCGTCCTAGAACACGAACGGAAAAAGCCGGTAGCGGGTCTTGGCCATGAAGGCCGTGTAAGCTGGATCCTGCTTGAGCAGCCGCTCCTCCGCCAGCAGGCGGAAACATTGCGCAGTCAGCGCCGTCGCATAAATGGCAAAATTCCAAAGGCTCGGATGAGTAAGGAAGAAGCCGATATGCATCATCAGATAACCCGCATACATCGGATGGCGGACAAATTTGTAAGGGCCGCCGATTTTGATACCGCGATTGGCCGGCACCAGGCCGAAGCTTCGCCGCAATGACAGCTTTGCCGCTATCTGCAGGAAGAAACCGAGGACCATCATCGTCCCGCAGAGTGCGAGCGGCGCTAGCGGTTCCGACGTATTAGGTGAGACCAGCAGCGGGAAGAGCGTGCCGACGGCGGTGACCGTCCAGTCATAAAGCCGCAGCGACGCATTTCGCGTCGGCCGGCGCGTCAGAATGAGAAAGGCGGCGGCCCCCTCCGAAACGATCAGCAGGCCATCGATGATCGCCCTGTTGTCCTGCATCTGGGGCACGATACGCATGACGATCGCAACGAATAGGTAGCCGACCAGGACCTTTTCGACGATATCGAGAACGAAATAGACATCGAGGAATGACCAGCTTGCCGCTGCCTGTTTTTTTTATAGTTCGCAAGACTTCCACATCACAAGGTTGGGGTACCCTATATATGCGAGCTCGCTAATTGCAGGTTAAGACATCCGGCCACATCTGGCGAAACGGCGGCCCTTGCCGAAGGCCGAAACCGGCCATGCCTTCAGATGCAACGGGGATGCAGGGCGCCGTTCCGAGCAATCAGCTTTCGCTCGACGTTTCGCCAAAAACTGCTTCGAAGGCGGTGCGCAGCCGTATATCGACATCGGCCATCATCACCGGCAAGCCAAGATCGACCAGGCTGGTCACCCCATAGGCCGAGATCCCGCACGGCACGATACCGCCGAAATGATCGAGATCGGGATCGACGTTGAGCGACAGTCCGTGGAAGGTCACCCATTTCCGCAGTCTGATCCCCAGGGCGGCGATCTTGTCTTCGGCCATCGTTCCATCGGCAAGCAACGGCTTCTCCGGCCGCCGCACCCAGACGCCGACGCGATCTTCACGCCGTTCGCCGCGCACATTCATCATGGCGAGGGTGCGGATAACGACGTCCTCGAGGGCGGCGACGAAGGCGCGCACATCCTGGCGCCTGCGCTTCAGGTCGAGCATCACATAGGCGACCCGCTGGCCGGGGCCGTGATAGGTATATTCACCGCCGCGCCCCGTCGCAAAGACCGGAAACCGGTCCGGCTGGACGAGATCCTCGGCATTGGCGCTGGTGCCCGCGGTATAGAGCGGCGGATGCTCGACGAGCCAGACGAGTTCGTCGCCGCCGTCTGATATTACCGCCACCTCGCGCTCCATCGTCTCCACCGCCTCCTCATAGGCAACGAGGCCATCGGCGATGCGCCAGCGCACCGGGCGGTTGCCGAGATTCGGGAGCATGGAGAATTCGAGATCGGTGCGAAGCATGGCCATTCCTTGCCGCTCTCTCCGAAATGCCTGAAAAAAGGGGCGGCAGGAGACCTATATGGACCCGTTTCGGGGGCAATTCAAATGCTGTGACCAGTTTTGAAAAAAACTGTCATATCGCCCTTGTGTACCCCAAATGCTTTTGCTACATGCTGCCCCGCCGACGCAAATCGGCACCTACCACGATGCGGTCGTGGCGGAATTGGTAGACGCGCAGCGTTGAGGTCGCTGTGGGGCAACCCGTGGAAGTTCGAGTCTTCTCGACCGCACCATCTCCCTTCAGGGAAACGCTTTCCAAGCGACGATTTCGATTTCACCTCGACGCTATTTGCGGTTGCTCGGCTTGATCGGCCGGCCTTCGCATGGTTGATGGCGTCATCCCCATCATGAATCGGCCGCCATGTCAGAGCATCCAGCCCATCAAAACTCCCTGCAGGGCATGGCCATCATGTCCGGCGCCATGCTGATCCTGCCGACCATGGACGCCATCGCCAAATATATGGCGACCTTCGAAGCGATGTCGCCGGGTCAGGTGACCTTCTACCGATTCTTCTTCCAGCTCGCCTGCACACTGCCGATTCTCTTCGCCCTTTTCGGGCTGAAGGCGCTTTCGGCCAAGCGGCCATGGATGAACCTCCTGCGCGGCGTGCTGCATGGCGCTGCGAGCCTGCTTTTCTTCGTCGCCGTCAAATACATGCCGCTTGCCGACGTCTTCGCCATCTATTTCGTCGAGCCATTCATGCTGACGGCCATGTCGGCGCTGTTCCTCGGCGAGAAGGTCGGCTGGCGGCGCTGGATGGCGATCGTCGTCGGTTTCGGCGGCGCGATGATCGTCATTCAGCCGAGCTACGAAATATTCGGCCTGAAGGCGCTGCTGCCGGTCGCCTGCGCCTTCCTCTTCTCGCTCTATCTGTTCCTCAACCGCGCCATCGGCGAGGCCGATTCGCCGCTGACCATGCAGACGATGGCGGGCATCGGCGGAACGCTCTTCATGGCCGCCGCCCTTTTCGTCGGCAGCGGCTCCGGCAATGCCGATTTCGCCATCTCTCTGCCCTCCTCCGGTCTCGCTCTTGTCCTGCTTCTCGCCCTCGGTTCGATTTCCGGCTACGCGCATATGCTGGTCGTCCGGGCTTTCCGGCTCGCACCGCTGTCGCTGCTTGCGCCGTTCCAATACTTCGAGATCATCTCGGCGACCGTTCTCGGCTACGCGCTGTTCAACGATTTCCCGAATTTTTCCAAATGGATCGGCATCTTCATCATCGTCGCATCCGGCCTCTTCATCATCTGGCGCGAGCGGCTGCAGGCGCGATCGCTAAAATCCTCCTGATCCCGGGAATATCAGATTAACTCCGCTTCTTGAGGGATCGTCAATTCGCAGACGGTAAAACTGTCTCCGGCTTCATGATGAAGCCTGGAGCTAAAACATGAGCGAATTTCGTCTCGCTTTCCCGGCCTGTGTGGTGGCCGGCAAGCATCGGCTGACGGCCGAAGATATAATGCTATTGCGCAAACATGCTTTTCCGGAAGGCATCCGGACATCGGACGATGTCGTGGCGATGTTGGCGCTCAACAATTCCTGCCCTGAGAAATGTGCCGCGTGGAACGCATTCTTCGTCGAGCAGCTCGCCGGCTTCATCGTCCGTTCCACCTATCCGCAGGGCTCGCTTGATGAAATCAACGTTGCCTGGATCATGCGCATGTTCACGACCGATGGTGTTGTCAACTCGGCACTGGAACTCGAGCTCATTCTCCATGTCATGGAGATCTCGGCCGATGTCCCCGGTGAATTGAGAGCGCTCGCGCTTGATCAGCTCCGCCTGGCGATCACCGACAATATCGGTGGCTACAAGCTGTCGCGCGCCGTCGACCGCCGGAGCATTACCCGCCAAGACGTCGATTTCACGATGCGCATTTTCAGAAGCGTCGCCGAAGGCGGTGTCATCCCCGTCTCGTCGGTCGAGTTCGGCGTGCTCCAGCAGATCGATCAGGCGACGCTGCCCGGCGCCAATCATCCGCACTGGGCCGGCATCATGGCCGCCGCCGAGCTGCGCGATTATGCCGAGCCGCGGCGCAGCCGCTGGCTGCGCATCGTCGACGAAGAACCGGTCTCGGAAGCGGCTGTCGCCTGAAGCTCCTCAAGCCTGATTGTGCGTTCCGGTGTTTTGTGCGTAAAACTCCGGAACGCATTTCTGGGTGGAGTCTCGATGTTCAAGAAAATCCTGATCGCGAATCGCGGCGAAATCGCCTGCCGCGTGATCAAGACTGCGCGCCGCATGGGCATTTTGACCGTCGCGGTCTATTCGGATGCGGACCGGGACGCGCTGCATGTCGAGATGGCCGACGAGGCCGTGCATATCGGCCCGGCCGCGGCCTCCGAGAGTTACCTGGTTGCCGAAAAGATCATTGCCGCCTGTAAGGCGACCGGCGCCGAGGCGGTGCATCCGGGCTACGGCTTCCTGTCCGAGCGCGCCTCCTTCTGCGCGGAACTGGAAAAGCAGGGCATCGTCTTCATCGGCCCGAAGCCGAAGGCCATCATGGCGATGGGCGACAAGATCGAATCGAAGAAATTCGCCAATGCCGCCGGCGTATCCACCGTGCCCGGCCATCTCGGCGTCATCGAGGATGGGGCCCATGCGGAAGTGATAGCAGGCGGGATCGGTTATCCCGTCATGATCAAGGCATCGGCCGGCGGCGGTGGCAAGGGCATGCGCATCGCCTGGAATGAGGCCGAGGTGCGCGACGGCTTCGAGCGCGCCCGCTCGGAGGCGAAGAGCTCCTTCGGCGATGACCGCGTCTTCATCGAGAAATTCATCGTCGAGCCGCGCCACATCGAAATCCAGGTGCTTGCCGATGCGCACGGTAACGTCGTCTATCTCGGCGAACGCGAATGCTCGATCCAGCGGCGGAACCAGAAGGTGGCGGAAGAGGCGCCCTCGCCCTTCCTCGACGAACAAACCCGCAAGGCGATGGGCGAACAATCGGTGGCGCTGGCCAAAGCCGTCGATTACCAGAGCGCCGGTACGGTCGAATTCATCGTCGACCGCGATCGCAATTTCTATTTCCTCGAAATGAACACCCGCCTGCAGGTCGAACATCCCGTCACCGAACTCGTCACCGGCATCGATCTCGTCGAGCAGATGATTCGGATCGCAGCCGGCGAGCCACTTTCCCTCACCCAGGAGGAGATCAGGCTCGACGGCTGGGCGATCGAAAGCCGGCTCTATGCCGAAGACCCCTATCGCAACTTCCTGCCCTCGATCGGCCGCCTGACGCGCTACCGCCCGCCGGCGGAAGGCCGGACCAGCAATGTTGTGGTCCGCAACGATACCGGCGTTTTCGAAGGCGCCGAGATCTCGATGTATTATGATCCGATGATCGCCAAGCTCTGCACCTGGGCGCCGACACGGCTGGAGGCGATCGAAGCGATGGGCCGGGCGCTCGACGGCTTCGTCGTCGATGGCATCGAGCACAATGTCCCGTTCCTGTCGGCGCTGATGAAACATCCGCGCTGGCGCGAGGGCCGGCTATCCACCGGCTTTATCGCCGAGGAATATCCCGATGGCTTCGCGCCGATGAAACCCAACAGCGCGGAAGAGGCCACGTTAGCCGCCATTGCGCTGTCGGCCTCGCTGATCGAAACGAACCGGCGGGAGCGTTTCGCCGATCGCCTGCGCGCCGCGTCGGGCGCACTTCGCGAGCACTGGGTAGTCAAAACAGGCGACAGCCATGTCGCTGTCAGATTGCTCGACGGCCTCGTCACCATTCCCTTCGATATGGAGATGGCGATAGAGGGCGAGAACAGCAACGTTGTCACCGATTGGAGACCCGGCGATCCCGTCTGGAGCGGTAAGGTCGGCGGCCGGGATATCACCGCGCAGATCCGCCCCGTCCTCAACGGGTTGCGCATCGACTGGCAGGGGCTTTCGGTGACGGCCAAGGTCTTGTCGCCGCGTCATGCCGAACTCGACAGACTAATGCCAGTAAAGCTGCCGCCCGATACCTCAAAGCTGCTGCTCTGCCCGATGCCCGGCCTCGTCGTCTCCATCTCGGTCGCCGAGGGCCAGGAGGTCAAGGCCGGGGAAACGCTTGCGATCGTCGAGGCGATGAAGATGGAAAACGTGCTGCGCGCCGACCGCGATCTCGTCGTTTCGAAGATCAATGCCGCGGCCGGCGAAAGCCTGGCCGTCGATGCCGTGATCATGGAATTTGCCTGAGCCAAAAGCGGTGCCGGTCACCTGTTTTCTCTTGAGCCCGCCTTCCCGGCCATGCCAAGGTCTGCATCAAATAAAACTGAAAGGGAGATTGGGAAGATGGACGTTCGCGCCGCCGTAGCCGTTCAGGCCGGAAAACCGCTCGAAGTGATGACCGTGCAGCTGGAAGGCCCGCGGGCCGGCGAAGTGCTGGTCGAGGTCAAGGCGACCGGCATCTGCCATACCGACGATTTCACCCTGTCGGGCGCCGATCCGGAAGGTCTGTTTCCGGCCATTCTCGGCCATGAGGGTGCCGGCATCGTCGTCGATGTCGGCCCCGGCGTCACCTCGGTCAGGAAGGGCGACCATGTCATCCCGCTCTACACGCCGGAATGCCGGGAATGTTATTCCTGCCTTTCCCGCAAGACCAATCTCTGCACGGCGATCCGCTCGACCCAGGGCCAGGGCGTGATGCCGGACGGTACCTCGCGCTTTTCGATCGGCAAGGACAAGATCCATCACTATATGGGCTGCTCGACCTTCGCCAATTACACCGTGCTGCCGGAAATCGCCCTTGCCAAGGTCAATCCCGACGCCCCCTTCGACAAGATCTGCTACATCGGCTGCGGCGTCACCACCGGCATCGGTGCTGTGATCAACACCGCCAAGGTCGAGATCGGTTCGACGGCGATCGTCTTCGGTCTCGGCGGCATCGGCCTCAACGTGCTGCAGGGCCTGCGGCTTGCCGGCGCCGACATGATCATCGGTGTCGACATCAACAATGACCGCAAGGCCTGGGGCGAGAAATTCGGCATGACGCATTTCGTCAATCCGAAGGAGGTCGGCGACGACATCGTCCCCCATCTCGTCAATATGACCAAGCGCAATGGCGACCTGATCGGCGGCGCCGACTATACGTTCGACTGCACCGGCAACACCAAGGTGATGCGCCAGGCGCTGGAGGCCTCGCATCGCGGCTGGGGCAAATCGATCATTATCGGCGTTGCCGGCGCCGGCCAGGAGATCTCCACGCGTCCGTTCCAGCTGGTCACCGGCCGCAACTGGATGGGCACCGCCTTCGGTGGCGCGCGCGGGCGTACCGACGTGCCGAAGATCGTCGACTGGTACATGCAGGGCAAGATCCAGATCGACCCGATGATCACCCACACCATGCCACTCCAAGACATCAACAAGGGCTTCGACATGATGCACAAGGGCGAAAGCATCCGCGGCGTGGTAGTCTATTGATGGCTTCGACGACCTACACGGCCGACCTCAAGAGCGTCGATGAACTCCTCGCGCGGGAGCTCTACGACCTCTTGAAAATGCGCGTCGATGTTTTCGTCGTCGAGCAGAATTGTGCCTATCCGGAACTCGACGGCAAGGATATCGATGCTCTGCATCTACGGCTGCTGGAGAGCGGTGAACTCCTGGCTTCGGCGCGGATCCTGAAACCGCACGCGCCGCATGATCCGTCGAAGATCGGCCGCGTCGTCGTCTCACCAGACCATCGCGGCAAACGCCTGGGCGATGCATTGATGGGCGAAGCGATCTCCGCTTGCGAACGGCTTTATCCGGCAAACCCCATCGCCTTGTCGGCGCAGGCGCATTTGCGCCGCTTCTATGAAGCCTTCGGTTTCAGCGTGGCATCCGAGGAATATCTGGAAGACGGCATTCCTCATATCGACATGGTCCGCCAGCTGGCCATCCGGCCGGCAGGGATACCGTCATGATCTATGTCGATGCCGATGCCTGCCCGGTGAAGCCGGAAATTCTGAAGGTCGCCGAACGCCTCGGCCTCGAAGTCACCTTCGTCGCCAATTCCGGCCTGCGCCCATCGCGCGATCCGATGATCCATAACGTCATCGTCTCCAACGCCTTCGATGCCGCCGACAACTGGATCGCCGAGCGGGCCGGTCCGGGCGATGTCGTCGTCACCGCCGACGTGCCGCTCGCCGTGCGCTGTGTCGCCAACGGCGCCTTCGTCAGCGGCCCCACGGGCCGCGTCTTCGACGAGACCAATATCGGCATGGCGAGCGCCATGCGCGATCTCGGCGCGCATTTGCGCGAAACCGGCGAGAGCAAGGGCTATAACGCGGCCTTCAGCCCGAAAGACCGCTCGCGCTTCCTCGAGACCTTCGACCGCTTCTGCCGCCGCGCCAAAAGCCTTTCTGCGGACGCTGGTGGGAAGTAACCCAGCTCAGGCAAGAAACGGGTGGCATGGCAGCCGGGTCGATTCCTACCTTGAAGTCGGCCGTCTCCACACGCATATAGACGTCATCGCAGACGACTGCGGCATCTTCCGGATGCAACCGTCGCGGGGACGGCCTCGCTCTTGAACAAGGAGAGTCGCATGGCCTGGTTTCTGCTTTTTCTCGCCGGTCTTTTCGAATGTGGTTGGGCGATCGGCCTTAAATATACCGATGGCTTCACACGGCCGCTGCCGACGGCGCTGACCGTCATATCCATGGTGGTCAGCGTCGTCCTGCTCGGACTGGCGGTGAAGCACCTACCGATCGGCACCGCCTATGCGGTCTGGACCGGCATCGGCACGGTCGGCACCGTGCTCCTCGGCATCTGGCTGCTTGGCGATCAAGCAAGTGTCTCACGCCTTGCCTGCATCATGCTGATCGTCGGCGGCATTGCCGGCCTCAAGCTAACTGCCTGATCAAAAAACGCTGCGGGGCATTGCAATGCCCCGCAGCCAATATCAGCTCAGGCTGCCTTGCGGTTGTCGACGGAAAATGCACCGGGACCGGAGAAGAACAGGTAGAGGAAGACGAAGCAGAACAGGATCGCGGCATCGCCCTGGTTGACGGCCGGGAAGAAGCTGTTCGGGGCATGCGCCATGAAATAGGCGACCGCCATCTCGCCGGCGAGCAGGAAGGCGACCGGGCGCGTCAGCAGGCCGACGAGAATGAGGATGCCGCCGACAAGCTCGAGAAGAGCGGCGAAAAGCATCAGCGGCGGCAGCGAGCCGGACATCTGCGAAGCCGGAAAACCAAAAAGCTTCATCGTGCCGTGTTCGATGAACAGCAGCGCGGTGATGATTCTGAGAGCGGCCAGCCCATAGGGGCTATAGGCGGAAAGACGCTCGAAACTTGACATGAAACCTCTCCATTTAAAACAATGCAGCCGAGCGTTAGCCCGTCACCAACAGGGATTGAACACACGGATCGCTGACGGCCATTCACTTTTTCGACAGCAGGCAAACACCTGAGCCGGCAGCTGTATGCATTTTCGAATGTCAGAGCGGAATGTTGTCGTGCTTCTTCCACGGATTGGCGAGGTCCTTGTTGCGCAGCATCTTCAGCCCCCGCGCCAGCCGCCGGCGAGTCGAATGCGGCATGATCACCTCATCGACATAACCGCGCTCGGCAGCAACGAAGGGCGAGAGGAAGCGATCCTCGTACATTTTCGTATGTTCGGCGATCTTCTCTGGATCGGCGATATCCTTGCGGAAGATGATCTCGACTGCGCCCTTGGCGCCCATCACGGCGATCTGCGCCGTCGGCCAGGCATAGTTGAGATCACCGCGCAGATGTTTCGACGCCATCACGTCATAGGCGCCGCCGAAGGCCTTGCGGGTGATAACGGTGAGCTTCGGCACCGTCGCTTCGGCATAGGCAAAGAGCAGCTTGGCGCCGTGTTTGATGAGACCGCCATATTCCTGCGCCGTGCCCGGCAGGAAGCCCGGCACGTCGACGAAGGTGACGATCGGAATATTGAAGCAGTCGCAGAAGCGCACGAAGCGCGCCGCCTTGCGCGAGGCGTCACTGTCGAGCACGCCGGCCAGCACCATCGGCTGGTTGGCGACGAAACCGACTGTGGAGCCTTCGACGCGGCCGAAGCCGCAGACGATGTTTCCGGCAAAACTTGGCTGGATCTCGAAGAAATCCCCCTCGTCCGCCACTTTCCGGATCAACTCCTTTATATCGTACGGCTTGTTGGCGCTGGCCGGCACCAGCGTATCGAGCGACATATCGACATCTGTCACCGACTGGTAACATTCGATCTCGGGCAGCGGCGCGGTGTTGGAAAGCGGCAGGAAATCAATCAGCCGGCGCACCTGCAGCAGCGTTTCCACATCATTCTCATAGGCGCCGTCGGCAATCGAAGAGCGCGTCGTGTGGACCACGGCGCCGCCGAGTTCTTCCGCCGTCACCGTCTCGTTGGTGACGGTTTTCACCACATCCGGCCCGGTGACGAACATGTAGGACGTATCGCGCACCATGAAGATGAAATCGGTCATCGCAGGGGAATAGACATCGCCGCCGGCGCAGGGACCCATGATCACCGAGATCTGCGGGATGACCCCGGAGGCGAGCACATTGCGCTGGAACACTTCGGCATAACCGCCAAGCGCCGCCACGCCCTCCTGGATGCGGGCGCCGCCCGCATCATAGATGCCGACGATCGGCGCGCGGTTCTTCAGTGCCATGTCCTGCACCTTCATGATCTTCTCGGCATGCGCTTCCGAAAGCGAGCCGCCGAAGACGGTGAAATCCTTGGCGAAGACGAACACGGTACGGCCGTTGACCGTGCCCCAGCCGGTGACGACGCCGTCGCCGGCAACACGGCTCTTGTCCATGCCGAAATCGGTGGAGCGGTGTTCGACGAACATGTCGAACTCCTCGAAGGAGCCTTCGTCGAGACAGAGATCGATGCGCTCGCGCGCCGTCAGCTTGCCGCGCTTGTGCTGGGCGTCGATGCGCGCCTTGCCGCCGCCGAGGCGGGCGACGCCGCGGCGCCGTTCCAGTTCTTCGAGAATTTCCTTCATGCGATCTCCCTCGCCGCTTGTGCTAAAGCGCGACGCGATCTTTCAGACTCGCTCCTGGCGCTTTAGGTCTTTGTTTTATCGCATGCCGTTGCCGCAAAACCGCTGCACACTTTTGGCGACATGCTTTAGTGGCTTCGCCCGCTGAGTGAGAAAACCGAGCGTATTCTTGCCGCGACGTCATCGGCCAGGATCTCGTCGGCAAGCTTGGGATCGGCGGCGATGCTGGTGACCTCGAAGGCGCTGACGGCGATGACCGAGCCGTCCTCGACCGAGGCAGCGTCGATACTGATCCTGGCGATGTTGCGGTCCTTCTGGAAGCCGAGGCCCTTCTCGATGGAGACGACGCGTATTGTCAGCACTACCCGCGGCAGCACGGTGTCGCGCACCGTGGCGTTGATGGCGGCATTGACACGGTCGTTGATGCCGGAAAGCAGATCGGCCGGCATTTTCGGCCCGGAGACGACGACGGCGCTACGCACATCATATACCGGCGCCTCCGGCTTCGTGGCCGAAAGGCTGACGCAGGCCGTGAGCGCGACACAGACGAGTGCGGCCCGGCAAAAACACGACCTCAGCCAATTCATTGCAAAATCCCGCACCCGTTGGAGTCGCAGATTTCGTCATAATGGCGGGGAAGGCAATATGTTTCAGGCGCTTAGGGCGAAAAAAACTTCCGTCGCCGCCTTGAACTCGGCAAAGCGCTGGGCCCGCCGTTCCTCGGCTTCCTCGTCGCTGCCCCAATGCTCGATCGTCCAGTCCTCGTCAAGATGGGCAAGCGACCAGGCTTCCTCAACCGTCACCCGGCCGCAGGCGATGGCAAGCGCCAGGATCGCCGAACCGGTCAGCGTCGTGAACGTGTGGAGGGCCGCAAGCGCCATCGGGTTGTCGAATCTGGCGAGCGTGACAGCGAAGGCGGCGGTCGCCTCGCGCGGCTGCTCACGCGGCATCACACCCTCGACGAGGATGAAGCGGGCGCCGAGATCGTTCGCCGCCCAGTCGATGACCGGGTCCCAGCGCTCGGTCTGACGCTCGACCAGCAGTTCCGGCCCATCGGCGCGGTAGCAGATGAGGTCGCTTGAGGAAAAGCGCAGGATATCTTCAAAGATCGCCTGCCGGTTGGTGTCGACACCGTCGAGCGCGGTGTTGACAAGCCGCGTCACCGGCATCGTCACGGGATCGATCTCTTCACCCTGCGCCTGCCATTCGACAGCGATAAGACGCGCCAGCGCCTGGGTGGGAACGGCGAGAACCTGCCGCGCCGGCGTGCGCACCATCTTGCCGTCGAGCGTGATGGCAAAACCGCCCTCATGCTCGGCAATGGCGACGTCGGCGTAAAAACGCTTCGGCAGCGGCTTCTTCATCTGAATCTGCGCCCGGCGGATCGGGTCGGGATGGCTCAGACCCTCGGAAAGGTCGTTCAGCAGGTCGCGCATGGGCTCACCTCAGGAAAAATGGCGCAATATCTCGGTCGGATGATAGGCGATCGCATCGGCGCCGTTGGCGATCAGTTCATCCACGCTGGCATAGCCCCAGGCAACGCCGATCGCCTTGGCGCCGGCAGCCTTTGCCATCTGCATATCGTAAATCGCATCGCCGATGACAATGGCATCCGCGGCATTCATGCCGGTTTCGTCGCAGCATTCCGTCACCATGGCCGGATGCGGCTTGGAAGGGCAGTCGTCGGCGGTGCGCGCAACGGTGAAATGTCGGTCGAAGCCGTGCGTCTCCATCACCAGGTTCAGCCCCCGCCTGGATTTGCCGGTCACCGCACCGATCAGCAGATCCTCGCGGCTGCTGATCGCGTCGATCATCTCGTGGATGCCGGGAAACAGCGGCTCCTTGTAGTCGAGATCCTGGCGCACGACCGAAAACAGCGATTTGTAATGCGCCGTCATCTCGATATCCTGCTGCTCGACATGCGGCCTGCCCTGCATGCGGGCGATCGCGATATCGAGTGACAAGCCGATAATCGCCTTGGTATCCACAAATCGCGGTTCCGGCTTGCCGAATTTTTGGAAGGTGCGGCGCATGGTTTCATGGATCAGGCCGGCGCTGTCGACCAGCGTGCCGTCGCAATCGAAAAGGGCGAGTTTCATTCGCTGTCCCTTTCAGCGCCGGCTAGATCGAGACCGAGAAGGTTCCAGGTCTGCACCATATGCGATGGCAGCGGCGCGCTGACTCGCAGGCGACCGCCGGATGGGTGCGGGATGTCGATGTGGCGCGCGTGCAGGTGCAGCTTCTTCTGGACGCCGCCCGGAAAATCCCAGTTCGGATCATCGTCGAAATATTTCGGATCGCCGATGATCGGATGGCCGATATGCAGCGCATGGACGCGCAGCTGGTGGGTACGGCCGGTATAAGGTTCCATCTCCAGCCATGCGAGATTCTGTGCCGCCGTCTCGATGACGCGGTAGAAGGAAATCGCATGATCGGCACCGTCCTCGCCGTGTTTGGCGATGCGCATGCGGTCGCCATCGACTGTCGGTTCCTTGACGAGCCAGGTCGAGATTTTGTCCTCGTGCTTGCGCGGCACGCCCTTGACCAGGGCCCAATAGGTCTTCTTGGTGTCGCGCTCGCGGAAGGCGGCTGTGAGCTTCTGTGCCGCGCCCCGGGTGCGGGCGATGACGAGAACACCTGAAGTATCGCGGTCGAGGCGGTGAACGAGCCGCGGCTTTTCGCCCTTCGGGCTGGTCCAGGCTTCGAGCATCTGGTCGATATGCCGCGCCACACCGGAGCCGCCCTGCACCGCAATGCCGGGCGGCTTGTTGAGCACGATCACCTTATCGTCTTCATGCAGCACCATGCGCGACAGCAGTTCGAAATCCGACGAATGCTTGAGATCCTTGCCGGCGATCGGCCCGGATTTCTTCGCATCGACATCGAGCGGCGGCACCCGCACCGTCTGGCCGGGCTGTACGCGCGCATCCGATTTGACGCGGCCGCCGTCGACGCGCACCTGGCCGGAGCGCAAAAGCTTCTGCAGCGGCCCGAAGCCGAGCCCTGGAAAATGCACCTTGAACCAGCGATCGAGCCGCATGCCCGCTTCGTCGGCTTCAACCTTGATATGTTCTATGCCAGCCATAAAAAATCTTTCGGAAATTGCAGCGCTGGCAAAGCCGGCGTTCTTGCCGCAGCCTTTAGAGCATTTTCACGCAAAACGGAAACCGGAAAACAAATCAGGCCAAAGCGCGGATGACGGCAAGTCCTGACATGACCGCTGCCATCGAAAGCCCGACGCTCGCAACGATATAGATGCCGCCCGCCACCGCCTCGCCACGCTCGAACAGTGAGATGGCATCCAGCGAGAAGGCCGAGAAGGTAGTGAAGCCACCAAGGAAGCCGGTGATCAGCAACAGGCGCAGCTCCACCGAGGCATTGAACCGGCGCGCAATCAGCTCGGCGAAGACGCCGATGACGAAGCAGCCGACGACGTTGACAGCGAGCGTGCCCCAGGGAAAGGCCGGGCCCATGAGCCTCAGCGTCCACTGGCTGACATAATATCTGACAAGGGAACCGATAGCGCCGCCGACGGCGACGAGAAGAGCCTGGATCATCAGCCGGATTTATCGCAACTGCGCGAGGATTCCAATCGGGATGGAACGAATTCTTACCATTCGGTAAAATGCCAATGATTTTCTTATGATGGCGCCAAGATCATGCCGATACCGTGACAGCATGACACAGCTCCTGTCCATATCGGCCAACACCGCTGCCGTTGCCTTCGAATCGCTGAGGATTCCCCAGCGTGTGGCGACGGGCACCGCCGCGCGCGACGCAAAGCGTATTGCCGACCGGCAATTGAAGGCCGGTAGCCCCGATCAGGCCGAGGAGCCCTCCAGCATCATCCAGTCGACCGAAGTGGCGCTCGACCTGATGGCCAAAGGCAACCGCCAGCCGCAAGCGGGCCTCAAGCAGGCCCTGCAATCCTACGAAGAGGTCTGAGGCAATCGCCTCCGACATGAAAGCCCGCGATTGCGCACAGCCGCGGGCTTTACCGTTTCGATGAGGCGCGCTTATTTGCCCTGCGCCGACAGCACCTGCAGCACCAGCTCGACCTTGCCGGCTTTTTCGAAGGTCAGCGTCACCGGCACGGTATCACCCTGCTTGAACGGCGTCTTCACCTTCTGGAACATCAGATGCAGATTGCCGGGCTCGAGCTTGACCGTCTGGCCGGCGGCAATGGGGATGCCGTCCTTCAGCTGGCGCATCCGCATGACATTGTCCTTCGTCACCATCTCATGGAGCTGAACCTCGCCGGCTGCAGGCGAGGTCACCGACAGCAGCCGATCGTCCGTCTCGCCATTATTCTTCACCGTGAAGAACCCGCCGCCGACCGGCTGGCCGGGCAGCATGGCCTTGGCGAACCCGCCGGAGACTTCGAGATCGCCGGCCTTGACCGTTTCACCGGCCGGCGCCGCAGCCCCCATACCGCTCATGTCCATGCCGGCCATGTCGTCATGATCGTGACCCTGGTCTTCGCCGGCAACGACCTTCAACAGCGGCGCCGGGCTTTTCATCCCATGCGCATCGCCGCCCTCCTTCGCCACCTGATCCCAGGCCTCGACCGTGTCGCCGCACATCTGCGTCACCGGAAAGGCGAGCGAGGTGCCGGCCTCGACGCCCGATACCTTACCCTGGATGACAAAGGTGTCGTAGAAATCGTCGGAGAGATTGCCGTTCTTCCAGCGGATCTCGACCGCGCCTGACTTCACCTTGTCGCCGTGATTGTCATAGCTCTTCTGGTAGTCGCCCTTGATCACTTCGAGCTCCCAGCCGGCCTTCGGCTGCGGCTTGGCGAAGACGAAGCCTTCCGGCAGCTTGACCCGCACTTCCGTGGTCGCCTTGCCGTCGCAGCCATGCGGCAGCTGCAGCGTGGCGAGAATGGTGCTGTCCTGCGTCGCCTCCTTGTTGAGGAAGGTCACATGTGCCTCTGCGCCGGCAAAGGCGGTCGCGGAAAGAAGGGCGCCGAGCGCGAATGTCTTGCCAAATGTTTTGCTGATCTTCATCGGATATCTCCTCGCCGGCCGCGAACTTCTCTCGGGCGGAACGGCATGCTGCGTCATAGGTGCGAAGGCAGATCAGGCGAGGATGGGCGGCGCGCGGGAGTTCGGCCGGCTGACGGCGCTGACGCCGGCAACGGCTGATGTTTCGATCGGCGAATTGACGAGCGAGGCGAACTTGCGTTCGAGCCAGGAGCCCGCATCGGGCGTCGGCAGGATGACGGAGGCCGACAGCCGGCAGGCTTCGCAATTCGGCTTGAAGGCGACGGTTTTGCCGTCGGCGTCCTTCACCGTGACGCAGAGTGAAGCGACGGTGCCGTCGGGCAGCACATAGGCGCTCGCATCGTAACTGTCGGCGGCCGCAGCCTGCGGCGTCTGATGCGCAAGGCCGAGCAAAACCAAGCTCAAGGCGCAAAGCATGCGCAGAAAGAGCGTCGCTTTCAATCCGGTCCGCCGCATAAGATCCCCTTCAACAGCAAGTCGCGATAGCCGGTTTCGCCCCTGAATGCAAAAGCAGATTTGCCGCAGTTTAAGGCTTGATTGGAATAAGACGACAAAAATTTGCTCCGTGACGACATTTGGCGCTTGCCAAGAGCCACAGCCGCCGGATAATTGCGCCAACCTTGTTGGGAGAATCCGGTGCTTGTCACCACCGGTGCCGAAGGAGCAACCGCCCCGGAAACTCTCAGGCCAAAGGACCAGCAAGGGGCAGACGGAACTCTGGAGAGAAGCGTTCTCGAAACGCTCGCCGAAGGGATAACAATCTCAGGCAAAGGGACAGAGGGGGCTCAGGAGAGAAGTGCGCAACCGCGCCTTCAGATTTGAGCCCGCGCCTTCCTGTTAAGGCGCAAACCCCGGAGGCGTCTTTTGGACGATACTGCTGCCCTGAAGAAAACCCCGCTGCATGCCCTGCATCTCCAGCTCGGCGCCCGCATGGTGCCGTTCGCGGGTTACGATATGCCTGTGCAATATCCGGCAGGCGTGATGAAGGAACACCTTCATACCCGCACCGAGGCCGGCCTCTTCGATGTCTCCCACATGGGCCAGGTCATTGTGAAGGCGAAGTCGGGCAGCTACGAGGATGCGGCGCTGGCGCTCGAAAGCCTCGTGCCGGTCGATATCCTTGGCCTTGCCGAAGGCCGTCAGCGCTATGGATTCTTCACCGACGACAGCGGCTGCATCCTCGACGATCTGATGATTAGCCATCTCGACGATCACCTTTTCGTCGTCGTCAACGCTTCCTGCAAGGAGGCCGATCTCGCCCATCTGCAGACCCATATCGGCGACCGGTGCGACATCACGCTGCTGAACCGCGCTTTGATCGCGCTGCAGGGCCCGCGTGCGGTCGAAGTCCTCGCCGAACTCTGGGCCGACGTCGCGGCGATGAAATTCATGGATGTGCGCCACTGCCGGCTGCACGATGTTTCCTGTCTGGTCTCGCGCTCCGGCTATAGCGGCGAGGACGGTTTCGAAATCTCGATCCCGGCTGATAAAGCCGAAGACGTCACCATGCGGTTGCTCGAACATCCCGACGTCCAGGCGATCGGCCTCGGCGCCCGCGATTCGCTGCGTCTGGAAGCCGGCCTCTGCCTCTACGGCAACGATATCGACACCACCACCTCGCCAGTCGAGGCAGCCCTGGAATGGGCGATGCAGAAGGCGCGGCGCGCCGGCGGCTTCCCGGGCTCCGGCCGCATCCTCGCCGAGCTCGAAAACGGCGCCGCCCGCCGCCGTGTCGGCCTGAAGCCTGAGGGAAAGGCGCCGGTGCGCGGCCATGCCAAGCTCTATGCCGACCCCGAGGGCAAGGCCGAAATCGGCGAAGTCACCTCAGGCGGTTTCGGCCCCAGCGTCGAAGGCCCCGTCGCCATGGGCTACGTGCCGGTCTCCCATGCTGCGGCCGGCACCCTCGTCTACGCAGAGGTGCGCGGCAAATATCTGCCGATCACCGTCAGCGCCCTGCCCTTCGTCACACCGACCTACAAACGCTAAACCTTTTCCAGAGAGGACGAACAATGCTGAAATTTACCGAAGAACACGAATGGCTGCAGATCGAAGGCGGCGTTGCGACTGTTGGTATCACCAATTATGCCGTCGATCAGCTCGGTGACCTGGTTTTCGTCGAACTGCCGGAAGTCGGCGCAACCTTCTCCAAGAACGGCAATGCCGCCACCGTTGAATCCGTCAAGGCGGCCTCCGACGTCTATTGTCCTCTTGACGGCGAGATCACCGAGGTCAATCCGGCGATCGTTGCGGATCCGTCGCTGGTCAATTCCGATCCTCAAGGGTCGGGCTGGTTCTTCAAGCTGAAGCTTGCGGATCCCGCGGATGCCGACGGCCTACTCGACGAGGCCGCCTATAAGGAGCTCACCGCGTAATGACGACGCCGACCGAATTCCAGTTCACCGACTATCAGCCCTACGATTTTGCCAATCGGCGTCACATCGGCCCCTCGCCCGCCGAGATGACCGATATGCTCAAGGTGATCGGCTATAACAGCCTCGACGGGTTGATCGACGCGACGCTGCCGCCTTCGATCCGACAGAAGGCGCCGCTCGTCTGGGGCGCACCGATGACCGAGCGCGAGGCGCTCGACAAGCTGCGTGAGACCGCCAACAAGAACAAGGTGCTCGTCTCGCTGATCGGCCAGGGTTATTACGGCACGATCACGCCGCCGGTCATCCAGCGCAACATCCTGGAGAACCCCGCCTGGTACACGGCCTATACGCCCTACCAGCCGGAGATCAGCCAGGGCCGCCTGGAAGCGCTTCTCAACTACCAGACCATGGTTTGCGACCTTACCGGCCTCGACGTCGCCAACGCCTCGCTGCTCGACGAGGCGACCGCGGCTGCCGAAGGCATGGCGATCGCCGAGCGCGTCGCCAAGTCGAAGGCAAAAGCCTTCTTTGTCGATGCCGACTGCCATCCGCAGACCATCGCCTTGATCCGCACCCGTGCAGAGCCGCTCGGCTGGAGCGTCATCGTCGGCAATCCTTTCACCGATCTCGATCCCGTCGACGTCTTCGGCGCGATCTTCCAGTATCCCGGCACGCATGGTCACATCAATGATTTCACCGGCCTGATCGCCCGCCTGCACCAGGCCGGCGCCATATCGATCGTCGCCGCCGACATCCTCGCGTTGACGCTGTTGAAATCACCCGGCGAAATGGGTGCCGATATCGCCGTCGGTTCCTCGCAGCGTTTCGGCGTCCCGGTCGGCTACGGCGGCCCGCATGCGGCCTATATGGCGGTCAAGGATGCCATCAAGCGCTCCATGCCCGGCCGTCTCGTCGGCGTTTCGGTCGATGCCCGCGGAAACCGCGCCTATCGCCTGTCGCTGCAGACCCGCGAGCAGCATATCCGCCGCGAAAAAGCGACGTCGAACATCTGTACCGCCCAGGTGCTGCTGGCCGTCATGGCCTCGATGTATGCGGTCTTCCATGGCCCGAAAGGCATCAAGGCGATCGCTCAGCAGGTGCACCAGAAGGCCGTGCTGATGGCCAAGGGCCTGGAGAAGCTCGGCTACAAGGTCGAGCCGGAAAGTTTCTTCGACACGATCACCGTCGATGTCGGCCACATGCAGGGCCTTATCCTGCGCGCAGCCGTCGCTGAAGGCGTCAATCTGCGCAAGGTCGGCGAAACCCAGATCGGCATGAGCCTTGACGAGCGCACGCGGCCGGCAACGCTTGAATCCGTCTGGCGCGCCTTCGGCGGCAATTTCAAGATTGCCGATTTCGAGCCTTCATACCGGCTGCCGAAGGGCCTGCTCAGGACCAGTGATTACCTCACGCATCCGATCTTCCACATGAACCGTGCCGAAAGCGAGATGACGCGTTACATCCGCCGGCTCTCCGACCGGGATCTGGCCCTCGACCGCTCGATGATCCCGCTCGGCTCCTGCACGATGAAGCTCAACGCGACGGCGGAAATGCTGCCGATCACCTGGCCGGAATTCTCCGACATCCATCCCTTCGTGCCATCAGACCAGGCGCTCGGCTACCGCGAGATGATCGACGACCTGATCGAAAAGCTCTGCGCCGTCACTGGTTACGACGCCTTCTCCATGCAGCCGAATTCCGGCGCGCAGGGCGAATATGCCGGCCTGCTGACGATCCGCAACTTCCATATCGCCAACGGCGAGGGCCATCGTGACGTCTGCCTGATCCCGACCTCGGCGCATGGCACCAACCCGGCCTCGGCCCAGATGGTCGGCATGAAGGTGGTCGTCGTCAAGGTGCGCGAAAACGGCGACATCGACCTGGACGATTTCCGCGCCAAGGCCGAGGAGCACGCGGCAAACCTCTCCTGCTGCATGATCACCTACCCCTCGACGCACGGTGTCTTCGAGGAGACCGTCAAGGAAATCTGCGATCTGGTGCACGCCTATGGCGGCCAGGTCTATCTCGACGGTGCCAACATGAACGCCATGGTCGGCCTGTCGCGGCCCGGTGACATCGGCTCCGACGTGTCCCACCTCAACCTGCACAAGACCTTCTGCATTCCGCATGGCGGCGGCGGTCCCGGCATGGGCCCGATCGGCGTCAAGGCGCATCTGGCGCCCCACCTGCCCGGCCATCCCGAAACCGACGGTCGTCCCGGCGCGGTTTCGGCCGCAGCCTTCGGCTCGGCCTCGATCCTGCCGATCTCCTGGAGCTACTGCCTGATGATGGGCGGCGAAGGCCTGACGCAGGCGACCAAGGTGGCGATCCTCAATGCCAACTACATCGCCACCCGGCTGAAGGGCGCCTATGACGTGCTCTACAAGTCGAAGACCGGCCGCGTGGCGCATGAATGCATCATCGACACCCGCCCGCTTGTCGACAGCGCCGGCGTGACCGTCGACGACGTCGCCAAGCGCCTGATCGACTGCGGCTTCCATGCTCCCACAATGAGCTGGCCGGTGGCAGGCACGCTGATGATCGAGCCGACCGAAAGCGAGACCAAGGCCGAACTCGACCGCTTCTGCGAGGCGATGCTGGCAATCCGCGAGGAAGCCCGCGCCATCGAAGACGGCCGCATGGACAAGGTGAACAATCCGCTGAAGAACGCTCCGCACACGGTGGAAGACCTCGTCGGCGAATGGGACCGTCCCTATAGCCGCGAACAGGCCTGCTTCCCGCCCGGCGCCTTCCGCGTCGACAAATACTGGTCTCCGGTCAACCGCGTCGACAATGTCTACGGCGACCGCAACCTGATCTGCACCTGCCCGCCGGTCGAAAGCTACGCGGAAGCAGCAGAGTAACGGAAATTGGTAAGCCCCTCCCGGAGATTGGGAGGGGCTGCCTGTGCATCGGCCTTCGATGGATGGCAAAAGGCCGAGCTCGGCAATGCTGATTTCGGAGCGGTAGGTTCAAATTTAACCTTTCTTAGCAAGTCTCTGTTAGCAATTGAAAATGGACGGTTTTTCTCCAGCGGGATGTTGCCGTCGACCTTTTGTTTTGCGTGCAGGTTCTCATGCGTCCATCGGCTTTGCCAGCAATCCTCCTTGCCGCCCTGATCCTGTCGGGATGCGCAGCCAGCTCCGGCGCCGAAGATGTGCTGGGCAACGTGCCGTCGCCGGAGACAACCAACGCGATCACCAAACCGAATGGCCCGATACCGGCCGCCGCCGTTGGCGACACGGCACAGACAAGCGCGCCGCAGCAAGCGTTGAGCTGGACCGGACCGGTTCCGGAGCCGCAGGCCCTCGTACCTGCGGACAGGCCGGTCGGCACGCCGATGCCGACGGAAAGGCCGGTGGCGATGCTGATGCCCGCCAACCCGGAAGCCGATCCCGATGCCGGCAGGAAATCGCCGTCACGCGGACAGATCTACGGTCACCGATTCCGCGACGCTAAGCCGATCAATTTTGGTTCCACCTCGCCGAGAAAGCTTGCAGTGCATGGCGTCGACGTATCTCGCTGGCAAGGAGAAATCGACTGGGAGACATTGAGGAAGCAAGGCGCGAACTTCGTCTACATCAAAGCGACGGACGGCGGCGACCACCTTGATCCGATGTTCAAGAAGAACTGGCGCCGGGCCAAGGAAGCCGGCCTGAAACACGGCGCCTATCACTTCTTCTACTGGTGCCGGACGGCCGGCGAACAGGCCGACTGGTTCATCCGCAACGTACCGAGGGAAGCAAACGCGCTTCCGCCCGTCATCGACGTCGAATGGAATGGCGAATCGAGCTGCAAGCGGCGCATTTCCCCCGCCCGCGTCCGGGAAAAGATGCAGGTCTTCATGGACAAGCTGGAGCGCTACTATGGCCAGCGCCCGATCGTTTACACCGCGCCGGATTTCTACCGCGACAATTTGAAGGGCCAGATGCTCGACTATCCCTTCTGGTTGCGCTCGGTCGCCGCTCACCCCTCGAAGGTCTATCCGGGCCGCAAGTGGCTGTTCTGGCAATATTCCGGCTCCGGCCTTTCCGAAGGCGTCGAAGGCAAGATCGATCTCAACGTCTTCAACGGCAATGAAAGCGATTGGCACGACTGGGTGGCGTCGCGATAGCGAAGCTGGTTCCGTGCCAATTCGGAACAGGTGGAACGGCAGGACGAACTCCTGTAGGTCTTCGCTAACGCAACGCCTTCAGTATTCTCTAAATCCTTGCGGGTAAAAGACGATTATCCAGTTCTGGGGAAACGGCTGATGAGCATATCGGGCATCACGAGCATTGCCCTTTCGGGAATACGGGCGCAGACGACGCGGATCGGCACGATCGCCAACAACGTCGCAAACGGCAGCACATCAGGTTACGCCAGGCTGAACACCAGCCTCACCTCGGTTGCAACAGGCGGTGTTCAGGCAACCGTCACCCCGACGACGTCGGACGTCGACCCGGCCACCGAATTGACCGACCTGATCGAAGCCGAACAGAGCTACAAGGCGAACGCCGTGGTCTTCGAGACCGGCGCCGACATGTGGGAAATGTTGATGAGCATCAAGCGCGATTGAACGCTCTTTCGCAGCCTAAAGACTACGCGGCCACTGACATAGCGCCGGTGGCCGTTTTAACGGCCTAGGAATGCGCCGGCTCACTCTGCCGCTGTGCGGCAAGGGCCGCGAGATCGGCGGGCTTCAGTTCGACGGATTCGCCGCAGCCGCAGGCCGATGTCTGGTTGGGGTTGGTGAAAGTGAAGCCGGAGCGCAGCGTCGTCTGCTCGAAGCCCATCTCGGTGCCGAGAAGATAGAGCACGGCCGATGGTTCGACCCAAACCCTGGCGCCGTCGCGCTCGATCAGATCGTCCTTGGCATTGGGCTCGGTCACCAGGTCGATGGTATATTCCATCCCGGCGCAGCCGCCCTTCTTGATTCCGACGCGAACACCCTTGGCCTCCGGGCCGGAATTCTCGACGATCGCCTTGACGCGGGCCGCGGCCCCGTCCGTCATGCTCATCACTGCAAAGCCCATCGGCCCATTCTCCTTCCACAACCGGGGTCAGGATCCGGTGCTTCATGATTCAAAATGTAGTCGCCCGAGGTAAACGGATCAATACCGGCGCATTAATACCAGCCGACCGCGACCTGCGCTTCCTCAGACATGCGATCCGGCGTCCACGGCGGATCGAAGGTCATCTCGACCTCGACGCCCGACACGCCCTCGACGGCGCCGACGGCATTTTCGACCCAGCCCGGCATCTCACCGGCAACCGGGCAGCCGGGCGCGGTCAAGGTCATCATGATCTTCACCATCTTGTCGTCCTCGATGTCGATCTTGTAGATCAGACCGAGTTCGAAGATGTCGGCCGGAATTTCCGGATCGTAGACAGTCTTCAGCGCGCTGATGACGTCGTCGCTGAGCCGCGCCAGCTCATCGGCCGGAATGCTGGAATGCACGATGCCTTCGCGCACGTCGATCTTCTGTTCGCTTTCGTCCAGGCTCATCACGGACACTCCTCAAGCAAAGAACTTGCGCGCATATTCAAGCGCATCGGCCAGGGCATCGACCTCGGCGCGGGTATTGTACATGCCGAAGGATGCACGGCATGTGGAGGTGACGCCGAAGCGTTTCAAGAGCGGCATGGCGCAATGCGTTCCGGCTCGCACCGCAACGCCCTGGCGGTCGATCACCATCGAGACGTCATGGGCATGGATGCCGGCAAGCTCGAAGGAAAAGATGCTGCCCTTGTCGGGCGCCGTTCCGAAGACGCGCAGCGAATTGACCGATTTCAGCCGCTCCACAGCGTAAGAGGCAAGATCGGCCTCATGGCGGGCGATCGCCTCGCGGCCGACCTTCTCCATATAGTCGAGCGCATAACCGAGCCCGATCGCCTGGACGATCGGCGGCGTGCCGGCCTCGAAGCGATGCGGCGGATCATTGTAGGTCACCGCGTCCTCGGCAACTTCGAAAATCATCTCGCCGCCGCCCTGGAACGGGCGCATCTGGGAAAGCCGCTCCTTCTTGCCGTAGAGTACGCCGATGCCCGACGGGCCGTAGAGCTTGTGGCCGGTCATCACATACCAGTCGCAATCGATGTCCTGGACGTCGACGGGCAGATGCACGGCGCCCTGGCTGCCATCGATCAGGACCGGGATGCCGCGCTCATGCGCGATACGGCAGACTTCCTTGACCGGAACGATCGTGCCGAGCGCATTCGACATATGGGTGATGGCGACAAGCTTGGTGCGCTCCGTCAGGCTCTTCTCGAAATCCTCGATATGGAAGGCGCCCTCGTCGTCGACCGGAACCCAGACCAGCTTGGCGCCCTGCCGCTCGCGGATGAAGTGCCAGGGCACGATGTTGGAATGGTGCTCCATGATCGTCAGGACGATCTCGTCGCCTTCGCCGATCTCGGGCATGCCCCAGCCATAGGCGACGGTGTTGATCGCCTCGGTCGAATTCTTGGTGAAGACGATGTCGTTGACCGAAGGAGCGTTGAGGAAACGGCGCACCTTCTCGCGCGCCGCCTCATAGGCATCCGTCGCGGCGTTGGAGAGATAGTGCAGGCCGCGATGTACATTGGCATATTCATGGGCGTAGGCGTGCGAGATGGCGTCGATCACCACCTGCGGCTTCTGTGCCGAGGCGCCGTTGTCGAGATAGACCAGCGGCTTGCCGTGCACCTTCTCCGCCAGGATTGGGAAATCCCGGCGGATGGCTTCGACATCGTATGGCGTGGCCGGCACGATCTTGTCCATTGATATATCCAATCAGGCGTGCTTTTCGAGCCAGGCCGAAATCACGCCTTCCAGCGCTTCGACCAGGGCCTCGTCTTCCAGTTCCTCGACGATCTCGGCGACGAAAGCATTGACCAGCATCGCCCGCGCCTTGTTCTCCGGAATGCCGCGCGCCATCATGTAATAGAGATGATTGGCGTCGATATCGGTCACCGTCGCCCCATGGCCGCACTGCACGTCGTCGGCGAAGATTTCGAGCTCTGGCTTGACCGAGAATTCGGCATCGTCGGACATCAGAAGCGTGTTGCAGGCCATCTTCGCATCGGTCTTCTGCGCATCGGGCGCCACCCGGATCATGCCCTGGAAAACACCCTTGGCGCGGTCGAAGACGACGTTGCGGATCACTTCGGTCGAGCCGGTGTGCGGCACGTCGTGCCCGAGCACCATCGTCACATCGGTATGGCTATCGGCGCCGAGCAGGTTGATGCCGCGCAGCGTCAGATCAGCGCCCTCGCCCGTCACCTTGATATGCAGCTCCTGTCGCACCAGCTTGCCGCCGGCATTGATGACGAACAGGCGAAGCTTGGCGTCGGCACCGAGATCGATGCGGATCTGGCCGAGATGCGTATCCTCGGCCCCGTGCTGCTGCAGGATGATCCAGGTCAGCTCCGCGCCCTCGCCGACAGTGATGTCACTGACGTGGGACACGAGCGCCGGATCGCCGGTCACCGCAAGATGACGCTCGATCACCGTCGCTTTGACGCCGGAGGCGAAGGCAACAGGAAGACGCGTATGTGTCTGCCCGCCGGCATGGACGAACTGGATTTCGAGCGGAGCGTCAAGCTCAGTATCGGCAGGCACGTCGACGACATAACCGTCGCGCACGAAGCTGCCATTGATGCGGCCGACCGCGTCGTCGCTGCCGAGCGCATCGAGCCCATCCGCGGCGGAGCCGTCGAGCAGATGTTCGCTATAGGCGGAAACGCCAAGACCGTCGGCGGCAGCCTTTTGGTTGGCATGGCCCTGGATCACCGCCAGCACGGTGGAGCCGTCTACGAGCGGCTCAAGCGCGTCGGAGCCGGCGTCACCGACCTGCGGCGGCAAGGTGCGCAGCAGGTTTTTCAGATCGGTGTAGTGCCAGGCTTCGATGCGGCGCGTCGGCAGGCCGGCCTTCTTCAGATCATCGAGAAGCCGGTCGCGCAGCGCCGTCACCGCACCATTGCCCGGCAGATCGCCGATCTGATGGTTGAAAGCCTCGATCAGCGCCGTTTCGGCCGCGGTCAGGCGGCTCGTCGTCTGCATGTTCATGGACGTCGTCCTTTCCACCCGAGATCAGGCCGCCGCGCCGATGATGTCGGCATAACCATTGGCTTCCAGCTCATGCGCCAGCGTCTTGTCGCCAGACTTGATCACCTGGCCCTTGTAGAGCACGTGGACGGTATCCGGCACGATATAGTCGAGCAGGCGCTGATAGTGGGTGATGACGACGACGGCGCGGTCCGGCGAACGCAGTGCGTTGACACCATCGGCAACGATCTTCAGCGCATCGATGTCGAGGCCGGAATCGGTTTCGTCGAGCACGCAGAGCTTCGGCTCCAGCAGCGCCATCTGCAGGATCTCGGCCCGCTTCTTCTCGCCGCCGGAGAAGCCGACATTGAGCGGCCGCTTCAGCATCTCGGTGTTGATCTGCAGTTTGCCGGCGGCATCCTTGACCCGGCGCATGAAATCCGGTGTCGTCAGCTCGTCCTCGCCGCGTGCCTTGCGCTGCTCATTCATCGCCACCTTCAGGAACTGCATGGTGGCGACACCCGGAATTTCCACAGGATACTGGAAGGCGAGGAAGACACCCTTGGCGGCGCGTTCAGCCGGATCGAGCTCAAGAATGCTCTCGCCATTGTAGAGAATGTCGCCCTCGGTGACTTCGTAGTCGCTGCGGCCGGACAGCACGTAGGAGAGCGTCGACTTGCCGGAGCCGTTCGGCCCCATGATCGCGGCAACTTCGCCGGCCTTCACCGTCAGATTCAGGCCACGGATGATCTCGGTGCCGTCTTCGGCAATGCGGGCATGGAGGTTTCTGATTTCAAGCATCTTTGGTTCCTGCGTTCTCTCTGCGTAGCTCATCGGAGCCTCGCGTAATTTCTAAGGACATCGACATGTTGTGCTCGGCGCTATCGCGCCAAAAAACGAATGACACGGAAAACCGTGAGCGTTACGAGCCAAAACCATTCGAAAATCTGAATAATCTTTCCTGGTTTTTCCATGCGCTGCTGGAGAAACACGTAAGGCTCCTCCGGCGGCTTTTCTGTCTCGTATCTGATTTCGCGGGGGCGAATTTTCGCCAATATTTCCCGTCGCATATTTTCCAGACGTTCAAGAATGCGCTTCTTGTCCGTCTCGTCCATATCAGCCCACCGAGCCCTCAAGCGAGATGCTGATCAGCTTCTGCGCCTCGACCGCGAATTCCATCGGCAATTCCTGCAGCACTTCCTTGACGAAGCCGTTGACGATCAGTGCAATCGCCGCTTCAGTGGGGATGCCGCGCTGCAGGCAGTAGAACAGCTGGTCTTCGGAGATCTTCGAGGTCGTCGCTTCATGCTCGAACTGCGCCGTCGAGTTCTTCGCCTCGATGTAGGGCACGGTATGGGCGCCGCACTTGTCGCCGATCAACAGCGAGTCGCACTGGGTGAAGTTGCGCGCATTCGAAGCCTTGCGGTGGGCCGAGACCTGGCCGCGATAGGTGTTGTTGGAAACGCCGGCGGCGATGCCCTTGGAGACGATGCGGCTCGACGTGTTCTTGCCGAGATGGATCATCTTGGTGCCGCTGTCGATCTGCTGATGGCCGTTGGAGACCGCGATCGAATAGAACTCGCCGCGGCTGTCGTCGCCGCGCAGAATGCAGGATGGATATTTCCAGGTGATCGCCGAGCCGGTTTCGACCTGCGTCCACGAGATCTTCGACCGGTCGCCGCGGCAATCGCCGCGCTTGGTGACGAAGTTGTAGATACCGCCCTTGCCTTCCTTATCGCCCGGATACCAGTTCTGGACGGTGGAATATTTGATCTCGGCATCGTCGAGCGCAACGAGCTCGACCACCGCGGCATGCAGCTGGTTTTCGTCGCGCTGTGGCGCCGTGCAGCCTTCGAGATAGGAGACGTAGGCGCCCTCTTCCGCGATGATCAGCGTGCGCTCGAACTGGCCGGTGCCCTTCTCGTTGATGCGGAAATAGGTGGAAAGCTCCATCGGGCAGCGAACGCCCTTCGGCACGAAGACGAAGGAGCCGTCGGTGAAGACTGCCGAATTCAGCGTCGCGTAATAATTGTCCGAGGTCGGCACGACCGAGCCGAGATATTTCCGGACGAGATCGGGATATTCGCGGATCGCTTCCGAGATCGACATGAAGATCACGCCGGCCTTCTTCAGCTCGGCCTTGAAGGTGGTGACGACCGAGACGCTGTCGAAGACGGCGTCGACGGCAATCTTCGGCTTCTCGACGCCGGCCAGGATCTCCTGCTCACGCAGCGGGATGCCGAGCTTCTCATAGACCTTGAGCAGCTCCGGATCGACCTCGTCGAGCGACTTCGGACCCGGCGTGCTCTTCGGCGCGGCGTAATAATAGATGTCGTTGAAATCGATCTTCGGATAGTCGACGCGCGCCCAGGTCGGCTCTTCCAGCGTCAGCCAGCGGCGATAGGCCTCGAGGCGCCATTCCAACATCCATTCCGGCTCCTGCTTCTTGGCCGAAATGAAACGGATGATGTCCTCGGACAGGCCTTTCGGCGCCTTGTCCATTTCGATAACGGTCTCGAAACCGTATTTGTACTGGTCGACATCGATCAGGCGGACCTGGTCGATCGTTTCCTGCACGGCAGCCATTTCATTCTCCAATCTCGCCGGATCCAAGGTCCGGCAGCTTGTAGCGCATGGGCAATTCTCTTGCCCCTGATGTCGGGCAAATTCCTGCCCTTGATGTAAGAGGCCAAAAGGGACTTTTCAGCCCGGTTGGCAAGCAGAAATTTGCGTTTCCGCAAGTTTATGACGCGGTCAGGCCGCCTCGCCCGCCGGCCTGCGCCGGCAGGCGATCTTCGCAAAAGCGGCAATCGCCCGGTCGATATCCTCTTCCGTCGTCGAAAAGCCGAGCGAGATGCGCAGGCCCCCGAGCTTGGCGTCGCGCCCCATTGCCGTCAGCACATGGCTTTCGCCGAGCCGACCGGATGAGCAGGCCGAGCCCGCCGAAAGCGCCACGCCTTCGAGATCGAAGGCGATCTGCCCGGTTTCGGCCTTCAGCCCCGGCAAAGTGAAGAAGATCGTATTGGCGACACGCTCGCCGGCCTCGCCGTGGATCACCACATCGCTTGCCGCCTGACGCATGCCGGCCTCCAGCCGCTCGCGCAGCGCGCCGATCGCCGCATTGCGCGCCTCGAGTTCGTCGGCAGCGGCTTCCGCCGCCGCGCCGAAGCCGATCAGCGCCAGTGAATTCTGTGTCCCCGACCGGTGACCCCGTTCCTGGCCGCCACCCTGGATCAACGGCCGCGGCATCAGTGCCTCGCCGCGGGCAATCAGCGCGCCGGCGCCCTTCGGCCCACCGAGCTTGTGCGAGGAGACAATCATGAAATCGGCGCCGATCCTGTCGATGTCGAGTCCGATGCGGCCGGCCGCCTGAACGGCGTCGACGACGAGGAGCCCGCCATGGGCGTGGACGATCTTTGCCGCCGCCTCGACCGGCTGGACGATGCCGGTCTCGTTGTTGACAAGCATGATGGCGACCATCGGCAGGCCGGCGGCCTTGTCATGCGCATCAAGCAGCGTGCCCAGCGCATCGAGATCGACGATGCCGGCTGACGTGACCGAGATCTCGGTCATTTTCTCCCTGGCGAAGCGGCCGCCTTCGCGCACCGCCGGATGCTCGATTGCCGAGACGTAGAGGCGGCCGAGCTGAAGCGGCGTGCGGCCCATGCGGAAATCCGGCGTCAGCACCAGATTGGCGGCCTCGGTGGCACCACTGGTAAAGACCACATTGCCGGCGTCGGTGCCGACCAGGGCCGCCACTTTGCGCCGTGCACCTTCGATCGCAGCGCGGGCTGCCCGCCCTTCGCCGTGAACGGAATTCGGATTGCCGAATATGTCGATGGCGCGCATGATCGCCTCGCGGGCTGCAGGGTGCAGCGGCGCTGTGGCATTCCAGTCGAGATAAAGGCGTGGCGGCGCCATGATCTTCAGTCCTGCGCTTGACGAGCTTGCTTCAGCACCCGCGGTTCATTTTTCTTGAAATTTCCGCCGGGCTTGCCTTATGACACATTCCACGATGCGTGGATCGCCATGCAAGTTTCGAATTGTTCTAAACTGCGTTTTAGAAAAGCTGACAACACTAGTCAAGTCATGTTGTCGTCCGACGCAGCGCGAACGCGAAATAAAACCCGGAGTACCAATGCCCGAAGTTATTTTCAACGGTCCAGCCGGCCGTCTTGAAGGCCGCTACCAGCCCTCCAAGGAAAAAAGCGCGCCCATCGCGCTGATTCTGCATCCGCATCCGCAGTTCGGCGGCACGATGAACAATCAGATCGTCTACCAGCTCTTCTACATGTTCCAGAAGCGCGGGTTCACGACGTTGCGCTTTAATTTCCGGGGCATCGGCCGTAGCCAGGGCGAATTCGACCACGGCGCCGGCGAACTCTCCGATGCCGCCTCGGCGCTCGACTGGGTGCAGAGCCTGCACCCTGATTCGAAGACCTGTTGGGTCGCCGGTTATTCCTTCGGTTCCTGGATCGGCATGCAACTCTTGATGCGCCGGCCGGAGATCGAAGGCTTCATGTCGATCGCCCCACAACCGAACACTTACGACTTCTCCTTCCTGGCGCCCTGCCCTTCCTCCGGCCTGATCATCAACGGCGAGGCCGACAAGGTGGCGCCGGAAAAGGACGTCAACGGCCTTGTGGAGAAGCTGAAGACCCAGAAGGGCATTCTTATCACCCACCGCACCGTTTCCAACGCCAACCACTTCTTCAACGGCCAGGTGGAAACGCTGATGGGCGAATGCGAGGACTATCTCGACCGCCGCTTGAATGGCGAGTTGGTGCCGGAGCCGGCCGCCAAGCGGATCCGCTGACCGCATAGCGCAGAAACCATCCCGCTCGGCACGATCCAGGTCGCTTGGGTCGATTGTGCCGGAACAGATCACCTACCGTGTTGCAATCTATGTTGCAGTGCGGTAGGTTCCTCGCGATCCTAACTAAAGCGAGGTCCGCAATGACCAAGTCGTTCGGGGAAGTCCTGGATAAGTATAGGGGTATCGGTCCGGGGTTCGACTTTCTTCGAATTGGGCTCGCCTTTTCTATCGTATTGACCCATTCCTTTTTGCTGACGAGGAATGATGCCTTCATCAGAGGCTCGGTATTCTGGTTTACCGAATACGCTCTTGTTCCGATGTTTTTCGCATTGAGCGGATTTCTGATCGCCGGCAGCGCCCAGCGCCTGAGCCTGCGGAATTTCCTGATCAATCGCGGCTTGCGCATCGTCCCGGCACTGGCCGTCGATATCGTCGTTTGTTCGCTGATCATCGGGCCGATCATCACTGTCGTCTATCACGCCGACTATTTTACCGATCCGCGATTTTTCAAATACTTCCTGAATATCGTCGGCTGGATCCATTACGAGCTGCCGGGTGTGTTCCAGGACAATCCGAGCCAGCGGGTCAACGGCGCGCTCTGGACGGTTCCCTGGGAAATCTTCTGCTACATCATCATGTCGTTCCTGATGATCACCGCCATCGTGAAGACCCGCTACAAGCTGCTCGCCGTGACGGCCGCCTATATCGTCCTCGGCCTGATCGTGCAGAAGATGCCCTATCTGTTCCCAGGCTCGATCAAGCCGATCGCGCGCTTTCTGTTCATGAGCCGGGGTTCGCAGCTGATAACGGCGTTCATGATGGGCATCGTCGCCTTTCAGTTCAAAGCGGTCATTCCGCATTCCCGCTGGCTATTGGCAGCCGCCTGCCTGGTTTGCGTCGTCGCCATTCTGACGCTCGACAGCCGCGCAGTGGAGTCGGTGATCAACCGGCCGATCGTCATCACTTCCCTTGTGTATATCACCGTCTTCATCGGTCTGTCGGAAGTGCCCATCCCAGCCTTTTTCAGGAAAGGCGACTATTCCTACGGTGTCTATCTCTACCACGATCCGTTCTTGCAGATCTGGATCAGCTCTTTCCCCACGGTCTTCCTCTATCCGAAATATGGTGCGCTGGCGCTCTATCTCGTCGGCCTGCCCTCGGCCCTCGCCGTCGCGGTCCTATCCTGGCATTTCATCGAGAAGCCGATCCTCGGCCTTCGCAAGAAGTTCTCGTTCATCGCCCAGGTCAGAGGCGTCGAGGATGGCAATCAGGCTGGGCGCGGATCCAATGTCCGGCCAGTCGCCGTAAAGAGCTAATGCATGTGGCCCGCAAGTGTGCAGCGGTGCCGGGATAACCACATGTATCAAACAAGGGATTAAAGCGCGTCGCATCAATAAAGTTTGATGCGACGCGCTTTAGGACTTTGCCGACCGCATATCGGCGGTGAGTTCGAAAGCCGTATCAAGCACTCCATCGATCAGGATCCGCGCGCGTTCGCGCATGCCGATTTTCGTGAGGACGCGCTGCGAGGCGAGGTTTTGAGGATGGGTGAAGGCGATGAAACCTGCTGCAAACTGCCGTTCGAAGAACCAGCCGGCCAGCGCGCTTGCAGCCTCGGTCGCCAGGCCCTTGCCCCAGGCCGCCTCGCGCAGGGAATAACCGAGTTCGAATTGTTCGCTCCTGAACCGCGAAATGCCGGCGCGGCCGATGAAGCTGCCGTCTTCGGCAAGGAGCTTGTATTTTGTCGTGCTATCGCGTGCCTGCTCCTCGAACCAGCCCCGCAGCCGCTCCTCGGCCTTCTCGTGACTCCACGGCGCCTTCCCGGGAAGGTATCGGGTCGTCGCCATCGTCGAATGCAGTTACTGCACCAGGGGTGCATCGCCTTCATCCCACATGACGAAGCTGAGGCGCGGCGTCTTCAGGATGACCCTCTCGCTCATGGCTTTGCCAGTATCCCGCCGCTCACGGGGGCGGTGACCCCCGTCGTGCCGGGAAACGTCAACGGCAGCCCGTCCAGCGAGCGGACGGCGAGATAGGCCCAGGCCTCGGCCTCCATCGCGTCGCCATCGAAGCCGGCCTGCTCGGCGGTCAACACACGCGATCCCAGTGCTTCGGCCATGGCCGAAAACTCCGCCATCACAGTGGCGTTCAGCCGCCCGCCGCCGCAGACGATATAGGTCGACGGGCTCTCGGGGAGAAAACCGGCGGATTTGACGATCGAGGCGGCCGCGACATGCGCGAGCGTCCGGGTGCCGTCTTCGAGGCTCGCCTCGCCGTCCCGGAGCGGCGTAAAATCGCCGCGATCGAGCGAGCGGCGGACATTGCCGTGGAAGAATGGGTTATCAAGATAACGCGCCGCCAGGGCGGCCACGACCTTGCCGCGTCCGGCGATCTCGCCGCCGGGATCGTAGGTTCTGCCGGTCTGCATCTCCACCCACTGGTCGATCAGCGTATTGCCCGGGCCGCTGTCGAAGGCCGATATCCGCCCGTCCGTGCCGATGAAGGTCAGATTGGAGATGCCGCCGATATTGACGAAACAGACAGCCTGCCCGGCCTGCTGGAATTTTCCGGCCAGTGCAGCATGATAGGCCGGCACCAGCGGCGCGCCCTGGCCGCCATGAACCATATCGTTGGCGCGCATGTCATAGACCACCGGTATGCCGGTTCGGCGCGCCAATTCTTGGCCGTCGCCGATCTGGATCGTCAGCCCCTCGTCGGGCCGGTGAAGCACCGTCTGGCCATGAAAGCCGAGAACATCGACGGCATCGGCAGCAAGCCCGAAACGCTCCAGGAATGCCGTAACGGCAATTGCATGCCGTAGGGTCAAATCGAGCTCGATGTCGCGAAGTTCAGCGGGGCGGCCGTTCCTGTCGGTCAGCGGCCGCGCCAGTTCGAGCGCCCGTTTCAGCCGCCCACGGAAATCGGCCTCATAGGGCACGCCCAGGAACGGCCCGCGCTCGATGAAGCCGCGGCCGTCGGTCCTGATCAGCGCCACGTCGATTCCGTCCATCGACGTGCCGCTCATCAGGCCGATCGCGGTTCTGATGACGTCCATGAGGCTTGCCTCCCATGCGATTCCCGGATGCACTTTTATAAAAACAGTGCTAAACGCGCCGCGACAGATCAACAACAACGAACTTGCGCGAGGCCGGGTCAAGCGCAGACACCAAGAGACGCAAACCATGTCCGAGTTCAAGTCCGATTTCCTCCGCACGCTGAAAGAGCGCGGCTTCATTCATCAGGTCTCCGATGAACGCGGCCTCGACGACCTGTTCGCCAAGGAGGTCGTGACGGCTTATGTCGGCTACGACGCCACCGCGACCAGCCTGCATATCGGCAACCTCATCTCGGCAACCATGCTGCATTGGCTGCAAGAGACCGGTCATCGGCCAATCGCGCTGATGGGCGGCGGCACCTCGATGGTTGGCGACCCCTCCTTCCGTGATGAGCAGCGCAAGCTTTTGACGCCGGACGCCATCAACAGCAATATCGAGGGTATCAAGAAGATCTTCTCACGCATCCTGCGTTTCGGAGATGGTCCAACCGATGCTTTGATGGTCAACAATGCCGACTGGCTGATGAAGCTCAACTATGTCGAATTCCTCCGCGACGTCGGCCGGCATTTCTCAGTCAACCGGATGCTTTCCTTCGACAGCGTCAAGCTGCGCCTCGATCGGGAGCAATCGCTCTCCTTCCTCGAATTCAACTACATGATCATGCAGGGCTACGACTTCGTCGAGCTCAGCCGACGTTACGACTGCCGCCTGCAGATGGGCGGCTCGGATCAGTGGGGCAACATCATCAACGGCGTCGATCTCGGCCACCGCATGGGCACCCAGCAGCTCTACGCGCTGACGACGCCGCTTTTGACGACAAGCTCGGGAGCCAAGATGGGCAAGTCCGCCACCGGCGCCGTCTGGCTGAACGAAGACGTCTTCAGCCCCTATGATTTTTGGCAGTATTGGCGCAACACCGAGGATGCCGATGTCGGCCGTTTCCTGAAAATCTTCACCCGCCTGCCGCTTTCCGAGATCGCCAGGCTTGAAGCGCTCGGAGGCGCTGAAGTCAACGAGGCGAAGAAAATCCTTGCCACTGAAGCGACCGCGATCGTTCACGGCCGCCAGGCGGCCGAGGCGTCTGCAGAGACGGCGCGCACCACCTTCGAGGAAGGCCGCGTCGCCGAAAACCTGCCGTCGGTCGATATCCCTGCCACCGAACTCGATGGTGGCATCGGCTTGCTGTCGCTGATGGTCCGCGCCGGCCTTGCCGGCTCGAACGGCGAAGCTCGCCGCCACGTCCAGGGCGGCGCGGTGCGCATCAACGACGAGGCGGTCAGCGACGAACGTCGTCTAATCGGCAGCAACGAAATCACCGCCGATGGCGTCATCAAGCTCTCGCTCGGTAAAAAGAAGCACATCCTGATCCGCCGTGCCGCGTAAGCGAATTCAGTTTCGAACGGATATCAAAGCCGGCGTCCGCGCCGGCTTTTCTTTGTCCAACTCCTGAATAGGCGCACAACCCTCACTCAACGCCGGGCCGAGAAATCGCATCCATTCGTTCTGCCTCCTGGAAGACATAGGGAGGCGGATTGACGCCTGGCGCGCGGGTCACGCGTGACCACCAACTGATCGAGAAGGTCGGCGGCGTCACAGTCGCGTCGAGAGGAACCGTCAGCACATGGCCGGAACGGATGAACTCCGGCGGCCTCAGCCGGTTGCTCTTTTCTGCAGAATGCGAAGCCTCGCCAGTTGCGGCGGCGATCACCGCGACCGATAGGAAAGAGACTGTCCGAGCGCACTGCATGGCATCCTCCGACATCGCGCCGACCTTTATTTGCTGGCCGGGAGCCGCATTACATCAGAATTGCCTAAAATAGGCAAAGCATCAAGCCGCACGACAATTAACCCTTTATCGGAACCTTTTCCGCCCGCCGGGATTTGCGACCAGATTGGATTGGAGTGCCGGCATGATCAACGACCTCTGGTATAAGAACGCTGTCATCTACTGCCTCTCGGTCGAGACCTTCATGGATGCGAACGGTGACGGCGTCGGTGATTTTCAGGGGCTGATGCGGCGCCTCGATTATCTCTCCGGCCTTGGCGTGACGGCGATCTGGCTTATGCCCTTCCAGACGTCGCCCGGCCGCGACGACGGCTATGATGTTTCCGATTATTACAATGTCGACCCGCGCTACGGTTCGCTCGGCGATTTCGTCGAATTCACCCACGGTGCCAAGCAGCGCGGTATCCGCGTGCTGATCGATTTGGTGATCAATCACACATCCAAGGATCATCCCTGGTTTCAAGACGCCAGGAGCGATCCGCACTCACGCTATCGCGACTGGTACGTCTGGTCTGACAAAAGACCTGCGAATGCCGATCAGGGCATGGTTTTCCCCGGCGTCCAGAAGACCACCTGGACCCATGACGAAAAGGCCAGGGCCTACTATTTTCACCGCTTCTACGACCACCAGCCCGATCTCAACACTTCCAATCCCGAGGTGCAGGCCGAGATCCTGAAAATCATGGGCTTCTGGATCCAGCTTGGCGTCTCCGGCTTCCGGATGGATGCCGCCCCCTTCATCATCGCGACGAAAGGCGCAGAGGTATCCAAGCCGGTCGAGCAGTTCGACATGCTGAGGAAGTTTCGGGAATTCCTGCAGTGGCGCCTGGGCGATTCCATCATTCTCGCCGAGGCCAATATCCTGCCGAAGGACAATTTCGAATATTTCGGCGACGACGGCGACCGCATGCAGATGATGTTCAATTTCCAGGTCAATCAGGCGCTGTTTTATGCTCTCGCCAGCGCCGATACGCGGCCGCTGAAGAAGGCGATGGAGACGACGAAACCGCGCCCGGCGACCGCCCAATGGGGTCTGTTTCTGCGCAATCACGACGAACTGGATCTCGGCCGGCTGTCGGAAAAGCAGCGCGGCGCAGTCTTTGCCGCCTTCGGACCCGAAAAGGACATGCAGCTTTATGACAGGGGCATTCGCCGTCGGCTGGCGCCGATGCTTGGCGGTGACCGCCGCAGGATCGAGATGGCCTACAGCCTGCTGTTTTCGCTGCCCGGAACGCCTGTCATCCGCTACGGCGACGAGATCGGCATGGGCGACGATCTGGCCTTGCCGGAGCGCAACTGCGCCCGCACGCCGATGCAGTGGTCGACGGAACCGGAGGGCGGTTTCACCAAGAGTAGAAAGCCTGTCTCGCCTGTCATCAAGGACGGCCCCTACGGTTTCCAGCATATCAACGTCGCCGATCAGCGGCGCGATCCCAATTCGCTGCTGAACTGGACCGAACGGATGATCCGGATGCGCAAGGAGGCCCCGGAGATCGGTTGGGGCGATTTCTCGGTGGTCGACACGGGTGACGACGGCGTGCTGGCGCTTCGTTACGACTGGCGCGGCAATTCCGTGTTGATCCTGCACAATCTGCATGCGCAGCCGGCAGAAGTGACCTTCGATCCCGATGTTGGCGAAGACGGGCAACAGCTGATCGATATCGCCGATGGCGGCAGCAGCGACGCGGACGAGAAAGGCTTTCACACCGTCAGGCTCGATGCCTACGGCTACCGCTGGTATCGCGTCGGCGGCCTCGACTATCTCCTCAGGCGCAAGGAGATTTAGTTCTCGGCCCTGCCTATTGGAATTCGAAGATCTGCCGGAAGACACCCGGCGCGATGATCGACAGCGGATTGATCTGCAGGTTCGGCTGGTCGAACTTGCCGGTGAGTTTGAAGGTGATGCCGATCAGGCCGCGGTCGCTGCCATTTCCGAGGATGACGCCGATCAGCGGCAGTTCGGCAAACAGCCGGTTGAGGCCGTAGGCAGGCATGAAGGTGCCGGTCATGTCCATATTGCCCTTGCGGTCGCGCACCACGCCCTGGAATGTCGCGCCGATCTGGTCGCCGCGCAGCACGCCATTCTCGATGCCGACCATGCCATCTCGCGAGACCACGCGTGCAAAGCCCCGCTGGAAGCGCTGCGAAGAGGTATCGATGTCGCGCTTGACGGCTTCGTTCAGGCTGCGCTGCTCACTTCCAACAGGCGTCGAGACGATCGAACGCAGCCGTTGTTCGTTGACGATCGAGAAGCGGCGCACGTCGAGCGAGCCGTCCCAGCCGCCCTGTGCCGAAAGCCGGATCGCCAGATTGAGCAGGCCGCCCTGCATATGCTGGTAGAGATCGGCGAAACGCGACACCGCGCCGGCATCGCCGCTGGTAATGTTGATGACGCCGCCATCCTTCATCTGGCTGACCACGGCCTCGCCGCTGTCGGTCACAGCGGAAAAGTTCAGCGCCTGCAACTTGTCTCCGCGCAGTGACACCTGCGCCTGGAAATTGCCGATCTTCTCATCGTTGAAGCCGATGACGTTTTTCAGCCTGGCGCGCACCGATACGCCCGTGTCGCCGGCATCGCCGGCATCATCGCCATCGCCCGAGCCCGATTTCAACCGCGCGATCACAGGCCGCGCGTCGGCGCTGTCGCCGGAGACCGAGACGTCGAAATTGCCCTTGCTGCGCTTCACCGACAGGGCGAAATCGTCAAGCGAGGAGAGTTTGACGCTGTCGAAATCGGCAGAGATCAGCCCGCCTTTCCCGATGTTCATCGAGCCATTGGCGCCGAAACCGTCGCCCTTCAGCCGGAAGTTCTTGATCTGGGTATTGTCAGCCGGGCCGGATGTTTCGAATTCGGCCGTCGCGGCAATGCCGCTGCCTTTCGACCAGCCGATCCATGGCAGGTCGAGCTGCGACTTGGTGAGATCGAGCTGCACATCCTGCCGGTCGTCGTCGATCCGCGTCAGCACCATCTTCAGGCTGCCGCCGATGATGCCGGAAAGTCCGGGTATCAGCTTGTTGCGCTGCTCCTCGGAAAGTGTCGCGGTGATCACCCGCTGCCGCTTCGCGATGTCGGATGCCTCGACCGGTTCGGCAAGATTGATATCGGCTGGGACGCCGTCGATCTGGGCCTTGGCATCCAGGGTGATCTGCCTCGGATTTCCGTTCAGCTTCCCGTCGAGATTGCTGATCGTGCGGCCGGAAAACGGCTTGGCAAGATCGACATCGGTGAGCTTCATCGCCGCCGTCCATTCGGCCGGCGGCGGGTTCTGCGAGGAGAGCAGGCCAAAATGCGCCTTCACATTCGCCTCGATCCGCCCCTTGAGATCGTCGGGCGTGAAGCCGGCGCGCTGCAGCACTCGGATCGGCCGGTAGGTCAGAAGCTCGCCGACGGCATCCGCAGTCCCGGAGATCGCAAGATCGATATCGGCCATTAGCGGCTTGTCGTAGGTGGCGGGTAGGATAAACGTCCCCTGCCCGAGGCCAACAGACCGGCCGGAGGGGAAAAACGACGTGCCGCTCTTGATCGCGATCGTCGCAACCGGGCCGGTCAGGTCGAAATGGGCCGCCATGTCGCGAACCGGCGGAATGTCGCCGGCAACGTTCATCCGCGCATTCGCGATGTCAAAGCCGATACGGATCTGGTTAGCGTCGAGCTTCAACCCCTTGCCACCAGCTGCCTCGTCCAGCCTGCCGAAGGGAATGAAGACCGAGATGGAGGCGTTGGTGACGGTGCCGCCGAAGAGGTTGCCGTGCACCCAGGTGCGCACCTTGGGCGCCATCCAGAACGGCCACATTTGCTTTATCGCCGGCGTCTGCAACTGTGCCGACTGGCCGGCAAAGCTGATCTCCGGCGATTTGCCGCCGAGCTTGACGTGCAGTGCCCCATATAGCGCGCCGAGCGGGCTGGAGACGGTCATGTTGGGAAACAGGAATTCCCGCCCGGCGACCAAGTAGCGCCCGGTCGCCTGGATATCGAAAGAGAGCGGCTGCTCGCCGGAGCCGCCGGGTGCTGCCGAGCCGCCGCTGACCAGAAGGTCGATGCCGAAACCCTTGCCGGCCTGCGGGTCGAGCTTGTCGAGATCGATCAGCGCGCCGTTGATCGGGACCGTAGTCGCGCCGAACCGGGCGTTCGATCGGGCGATTTCGAGCGTCTGCTTGGCGAAATCATAAACGAGGTTGATCTGCCCGCCCGACATTTCCTGCGGATCACCGTCCGCATAGATCAAGCCGGGATCGATATCGATCGTCGCCGCAAGCGCCGGCGAAACGCCGTCCTTAGCCCTGGTGGCCGATACCGTCAGGTCGGCAAAGGCGTTGAGCCCCTGCCGGATCACGCCCTGATCATTGCGTTTCAGCGCAAAGGGCGTGAGGTCGGCATGCTTGAGCGTCGCCACCACCTTCGACACGTGGCCGGCTTCCTTCTCGGCCAGCACCTCGAGCTCGGCCACCTCGCCGTTCAGCGCCACCTCGCCGGTCAACTGCAGCGAGGATGGGCCGGCATGGGCAAAGACGAGATCGTCGACGACCAGAGACAGCGGGCCGTTGGCGGTGTCGGCAAGCTTGATATCGATGCCGGAGATGCGCACGGAACTGGTCGAGCCGCGCGTGACGACACTGTCGAACATGTCGAACTGCGAGAAGATCTTCTCCATCGCTGCGGGCATGGCGTCGATGCGCAGATCGTCGAGCGTAACAGGATTGCCGGAGGGCAACAGCGCGGTATCGAGCGCGATATCGTCGGCTTCGATGTCGGTGACGGCGATGCGGCCGCGGAAAAGCTGCAGCGGATCGAGCCCCAGCCGCACAGAACCCGTCGTCGACAGGTGCTGGCCGCTCTGCTCATCGATCATGTTGACGTTGCGCGCCTCCAGCGCCAGACGGAAATGCGAGGTGAAGCGGATGACGGCGGAGCCGACCTCGGCGCGGTAGCGCGGTCCGGCCACGCCGTTTAAAGCCGCCTGCGCCTGCTGCGACAGCGGCTTGTCGAACATACCGCTCTCGACGGTGAAGACGATCGCGGCGAGAACAAGCAGAATCACGCCCAGAAATCCTGCCGTCAGCTTCGCCGTTCGCCGCACCGGCGAACGCGGCGGCGGGCAATGGACGATGATCGGATCCTCGGCCTGAGCGGACGGCAAGCGGTCCAGCGCAACGATATCCTTCTTGCGAAATGTGACCTTTTCGCCGCGGATGGCTGACATGCGCCTTCGGGCTCTCCCTTTAGGTGAAGAATTGAACCCGGCCATGCTGGACGGGTTTCCGTCCACTATATAATTCGGGAAGAGAAAGTGTCATCCACAAACCCGGCAAAAGAAAGGTTTTCCCAATGGCGGTTCCCGGCATCGGCGCCACGGCTCCTGATTTCAACCTTCCCCGCGACGGCGGCGGCCGCGTTTCGCTGGCCGAATTCCAGGGCAGGCCGCTTGTCCTGTTCTTTTATCCCAAGGACGATACGACAGGCTGCACCGCCGAATCGTTGGCCTTCACCGCGCTGGCAAGCGAGTTCGATGCCGCGGGTGCGGCCGTCATCGGCATGTCGCCCGATTCGGCCGCCTGCCATGACAAGTTCATCAGGAAGCACCGTCTTTCGGTAGCGTTGGCCTCGGACGAGGAAAAGACGACGCTGCAGGCCTACGGTGTCTGGAAGGAAAAGAGCATGTACGGCCGCAACTTCATGGGCGTCGAGCGCACCACCTTCCTCATCCGCCAGGACGGCACGATCGCCACCATCTGGCAGAAGGTGAAGGTGCAGGGCCATGCCGAAACCGTGCTCGAGGCCGTGCGGAATCTGTCGCGTGACCGGGGACCTCGCGATAACCTCGTTGCGCGGAGGCGCAATCGATGCCGTCTGCTCCGCCGATCTCGACCGCAAGACGGCGCTTGAGCAGGAAAGTGCCACCCGCTGGTTCGCCCGCCGGGTGTCGCTGCGCTCGCCGCTCGATGCGGCCCTGCCGGAGAAGCCCGGTCGTCCCGACAGGCCGCTGCTGACGCCGCCGACCCAGGTGCAAAAGCGCTCGCTGCATACGCTGAAAGGGCGCATCGCCCTGCTCCATGCTATCGCCCACATTGAGCTCAATGCCGTCGATCTGGCGCTTGATATTGTTGCGAGATTCGCCACCGAACAGGTACCGATCTCCTTTTTCGACGGCTGGATGCAGGTTGCCTTCGAGGAGGCCAAGCATTTCCGCATGGTACGCGCCCGCCTCAACGATCTCGGCGCCGACTACGGCGATCTTCCCGCCCATGACGGGCTTTGGCAGGCGGCCCATTCGACGCGCAACGACCTGACGGCGAGGCTCGCCGTCGTGCCGCTGATTCTTGAAGCCCGCGGCCTTGACGTCACGCCGTCGCTGCAGGCGAAGATGCGCCAGACCGGCGATCTCGAAAGTGCTGCGGTTCTCGACGTCATCTACAATGATGAGAAAGGCCATGTCGCCGTCGGCGCCAAATGGTTTCGCTTCCTCTGCGCCCGGGAGAAACGCGACCCGGCAAGAGCGTTCCAGGAGCTGGTGCGCGCCAATTTCCGCGGGCCGCTGAAGCCGCCCTTCAACGATCTCGCCCGAGCCGAGGCCGGGCTGACACCGTCCTTCTATCGCGTGCTGGCATCGATCAGCCATGCCTGAAATCGCTGACATTTTCTACACGGACAGCGGCAAAGAAAGCATTCGTTAACCATAAACGTGTCTAATTTTCCGAAAGAGGCGTAGTGCATCAATCGGGAGAGCCTGCGTGAACAGCGGACATCAGCACCGGGTATTCGGCAGGCGGGCGCAGGAACATATCCTGATCCTAGCAAGCGGCGACAAGGTCCGCCATATGACGGTCCGGCCGTGGATGGCCGCTCTCGCCTTCTGCTTCATCGGCGTCTTTTCGATCGGCTATCTCCTCGCCACCTCCTATCTCGTGTTGCGCGACGACCTGATCGGCGCCACAATGGCGCGGCAAGCCCGCATGCAGCATGATTATGAAGACCGCATCGCCGCCCTTCGCGCCCAGGTCGACCGCATCACCTCCCGCCAGCTTCTCGATCAGCAGGTGGTCGAGGATAAGGTCGACAAGCTGATGGAGCAGCAGATGGCGCTCACCTCCCGCCATGGCAAGCTCGACAATCTGCTCGACCGGGCCGAAAGCTCCGGCCTGACGGGAAAGGACGGCGCCCTGCCCGCTCCGTCTTCGCCCGCCCAGTCCTATGCCCCCGACGGCAAGGACAAGCGCGCTTCGCTGACCGGTGGCGGCATCGAGGCGATCGAAAAACAGCTGGCAAGCGGCGCGCCCGCCGATGCGACACCCGACAATTCGACACTTGCCTATGTGCCGTCCGCCGAGACGGTCGGCGACCGCGCCGACCGCATCTTCTCCAATGTGACGCTGTCGCTGAAGGGTGTCGAACAGGACCAGCGCAACCGTGTCGAACAGCTGACGAGCGACGCCGGCAATGCCGCCAATGCCATCGGCAATGTGCTGACCCGCTTCAAAATTCCGGTGCCTGAGGAGACTGCGGCGAGACAGGACGACGATGCCGTCGGCGGCCCCTATGTCGAGCCTGAAAGCAACGATGATTTCAACAATTCACTGGCAGCGCTCGACGGCGCGCTGACCCGGCTGGAGGCCGTGCGCAGCACCGCCGAATCTCTGCCTTTCCGGAATCCCGCCATCGGCAAGGACGTGACCAGCCCGTTCGGCAATCGCCGCGACCCTTTCCTCGGCCGCCTCGCGCTCCATTCCGGCATCGATTTCCGCTTCTCGCCGGGTGAAAAGATCCGCCCGTCGGCGCCGGGCAAAGTCATTGCCGCCGGCTGGACCGGCGGTTATGGCAATATGGTCGAAGTCGATCACGGCAACGGCATCTCGACCCGCTACGGCCATATGTCCCAGGTGCTGGTCAAGGTCGGTGATACGGTCAGCCGCAACGACGTCATCGGCCTTGCCGGCAGCACCGGCCGCTCGACGGGGACGCATCTGCATTATGAAGTGCGCCAGGACGGCCACGCGGTCGATCCAGTATATTTCATGAATGCCGGCCTTAAACTCGCCACCTATCTCAAGTAACAGCCGTCAGGTAACCATCGCTTCACTCTATAGGGGGTGCGGCCTCTCTATTTCTTGACTTGCCGGCCATTCGGGGCTATGTCGCGCTGCATTGCGGCATGCAATCCCGCCGACTCGTTCAGAGCTCGGCCGAACCGGAACGGAAACAGTTTTCCCTTTGACGACATTCGCTGACCTTGGCTTGAGCCAAAAAGTGCTATCCGCTGTTACCGACGCGGGCTACACGATACCCACGCCTATTCAGGCGGGAGCCATTCCCTTTGCGCTCGAGCGTCGCGATATTTGCGGCATCGCGCAGACTGGCACCGGCAAGACGGCATCCTTCGTTCTGCCGATGCTTTCGCTTCTGGAAAAGGGCCGCGCCCGCGCCCGCATGCCCCGCACGCTGATTCTCGAGCCGACGCGCGAACTCGCCGCTCAGGTTGCCGAGAATTTCGAAAAATACGGCAAGAACCATCGTCTCAACGTCGCCCTTTTGATTGGCGGCGTTTCCTTTGAAGACCAGGATCGCAAGCTCGAGCGCGGCGCAGACGTGCTGATTTGCACGCCCGGTCGCCTGCTCGATCATTTCGAGCGCGGCAAGCTGTTGATGAGCGGCGTCGAGATCCTCGTCATCGACGAGGCCGACCGCATGCTCGACATGGGCTTCATTCCCGATATCGAGCGCATCGCCAAGATGATCCCGTTCACCCGCCAGACGCTATTCTTTTCTGCAACCATGCCGCCTGAGATCCAGAAGCTCGCCGACCGCTTCCTGCAAAATCCCGAGCGCATCGAAGTGGCGAAGCCGGCATCGGCCGCGAAGACCGTGACGCAGCGCTTCGTCGCTTCCCACAGCAAGGACTACGAGAAGCGCGCGGTTCTGCGTGAACTCGTCCGCGCCCAGACGGAGCTCAAGAACGCCATCATCTTCTGCAATCGCAAGAAGGATGTTGCCGATCTCTTCCGGTCGCTGGAGCGCCACGGCTTCTCCGTCGGCGCGCTGCATGGCGACATGGATCAGCGCTCCCGCACGATGACGCTGCAGAGCTTCCGTGACGGCAATCTGCAACTGCTCGTTGCCTCAGACGTCGCAGCCCGCGGCCTCGACATTCCCGATGTCAGCCACGTCTTCAATTTCGACGTGCCGATCCATTCCGAGGATTACGTCCACCGCATCGGCCGCACCGGCCGTGCCGGCCGCTCAGGTGCCTCCTTCACGCTCGTCACCAAGCGCGACGGCAAATTCGTCGATGCGATCGAAAAGCTGATCGGCGAAAAGGTCGAATGGCTGAGCGGCGATGTGAATTCCCTGCCGCCGGCAGAAGAAAGTGCCGACAGCGAGCGCCCGCGGCGCAACAGCCGGGAGCGTGGCGCAAAGGGTGAACGCGGCGAGCGGGACCGTGGTCGCGGACGCGGCAACCGTAGCGCGTCGGTTCATAAATCTGATAACGACATACAGGATAATGACGTCCAAGTGATCCAGGCAGCACCAGTAAAGGCCGACATCGTGAAGAACGAGCGCAAAGCAGAGCAGAAGCCGCAAAACAATGCGCGCAACAGCCGGCCTTATCCGGCAAACGATGACAGCCGCGACCGCCGACGCCATCGCGACCATGATGACGGCCCGACCCCGATCGGCTTCGGCGACGATATCCCCGCCTTCATGCTGATCGCTGGCAGCGCCAAGGCCTGAGCAGCCAATGGGCAGGCCCGGTCTCGATTTTCCGGGCTTCGGCGTCGGTCTGGTCATTCTGCGCGACGCCAAAATTCTTCTTTATAAACGCGTGCGCCCACCGGAAGCCGGCTACTGGAATATCGTCGGCGGCAAGGTCGATCATATGGAACCGGCCGAGCAAGCCGCGCGCCGCGAGGCCGAGGAAGAAACCGGCCTGAAGATCGGCCGGATCGAGCGGATCGCCGTGACCGAACAGATCATCGATACCGACCGCCAGCACTGGATTTCACTTCTCTATCTCGCCCGCGACGTCGACGGCGAGCCGCAACTGACCGAACCGGACAAGCTTTCCGATTTCGGCTGGTTTCCGCTCACGGATTTGCCGGAACCGCTCTCGGCCTTCACCAAGGCGGCGATAGCAGCCCTGCCCTCAGCCGAATCAAGTCAGCTATCGGCCCTCAGCGACGCCTCATAGGCAAGCCGCACCCACTTCGCCATCAGATCGGGATCGTCATAAGCCTCATCGGGGATAGACCAGTAGGGCATCTTCACCGGTTTGCCCTTCTTGCCCTCGTAGCTCCATTGCGTGGCGCCGGCGGCGGCAAATTCCGGGGCGCTTGTCTCATCGGCCTTCAAAAGCATCTCGTCGCGCACTTCGAGCGCGATGATGCGCCCGAGATGATAGATGCCCTTGCCGCCGAACATGCGCTTGACCGTGACCGGGCCGAGCCCCTGAAACATTTCCTCGATGCCGGCATTGTCCATTCGCTATTCCCTCGAGATCCATCATAGCGCGTGATAATCCCGGTTCATATAGATGAGCGCCGGATGCTTTTCGCTGAAACGCACAGCCGCGACCTCGCCGAAGATGACATTGTGCGTCGGCATTTCCTTGATGTCGGTCACTCGGCAATCGAAAGCAGCCAGCGCATCGGCCATCACAGGCGCGCCGGTGACCAGCGTCTCGAAACGGGCGCTTGCGAAACGCTCGCTATCGGCAAGCGCCGTCCGTCCGGAAAAGGCGTCGGCAATGCCCTGATGATGAGCGCCGAGCGTGTTCAGCACGAAGACGCCGCTGCGGAAAAAGATCTCGTTCTTCGGATTGTTGTTGTTGAGGCAAATCAGCACCGAGGCCGGATTGTCCGAGACCGAGCAGGCGGCGGTGATGGTGACGCCGCGGCGCAACTCGCCCATCGCCGTCGTCACGAGCTGCACATGGCCCGCATAACGGCTCATGGCGTCTCGATAAAGGCCGGGGTCGATATGCTGCCTGTTCAACACCTGCTTCTCCCGTACGCGCTTTGATCCATGGTTCGACTTGTTATCGCGCCAATATGGCGAGCATCGGTTACCTTTTCTACAATAGGACCGGTGAAAAGCACTGCTTCACGCGTGTTTTTCTTTGACGATCGCAGCCTTGCGGATAAAAGGGCATGGACGATGGCTAGGGGATCTCCGCCTTTCATGATCAACCTGCGTGGCATAGCAGCCTGTCTGGTGCTGCTGGGAGCGGCGGCGCAAGGCCATGCGGCCGGCGTGACGATCGGCGTCGTCGCCCCTCAGAACGGTGCACTCGCTTTGCTTGGCGCTCAGATTGCCGCCGGCGCCGGTTTCGAAATCCAGCAATCCGGAAACACCCTCGTCGCCATCAACGAGACCTGCGAGGACAATAGCGGAGCTGCGGTTGCCGATGCGCTGGTCGCTGCCAAGGTGCAGGTCGCGGTCGGCTTTCTCTGCAGCGAGACGCTGGAAGGCGCGCTGCCGAAGATGAAAGACGCGGGCATTCCCGCGATGACCATCTCGGCGCGCTCCCGCATCCTGATGGAGGATGCGCTGAAGAACGGCTGGCCGCTCTTTCGTCTGGCACCCGCCGAGGGCGCCGAAGCGGCAAAGATCAACGAAGTGATCCTGAAGGACTGGGCCGCCGATCCGATCGCGCTGATCGAGGACGGCACCATCCATGGCCGCGAACTGACCGAAGCGGTGCGCAACGCGCTGGAACAGAACGGCCTGAAGCCGGTCTTTACCGATATTTACCGGCCGGGACAGGAGCAGCAGATTGCCCTGGTCCGCCGCCTGAAACGCGCCGGCGCAACCAGGGTCTTCGTCGGCGGCGACCGCAACGATGTCGCCGTCATCGCCCGCGATGCCAAGGCGGAAAACATTCCGCTTTCCATCCTGGGCGGCGATGCCATGCGCGCTGCCGACCAGCCGCTGCCGCTTGACCCCGGCGTGCGCGCCGTCGCCCTGCCGGAATATGCCGTTCTGCCGGAAGGCACGGCGGCAGCCGAGGCGCTCAGCGCCAAAGGCATCGAGCCGGAAGGCTATGTCCTGCCGTCGCTCGCGGCAGCGCTAATCGCCGGCCAAGCGGCGGAAGCCGCGGCCGCAGCGGGCAAGCCGCTGGAGGAGACGCTTGTCGGCACGACATTCCAGACGCCGGTCGGCGCCATCGCCTTTACTGCCGCGCACGAACTTGCCCAAAATCCCTACCGCCTGCTCGAATGGCGGGGCAATGGCTTTTTTCCACCTGGTGCGCCGACGCAATAAGCGGCGGCCGCCAGTCTTGAAATCGGGCGCCGCGCTCAAACGGCGGCCCACAGGGAGTAAAACTTGATGACGCTGCCCATTCGCATTGCCCCCTCGATCCTCGCGGCGGATTTCGCCAGGCTCGGCGAGGAGGTGCGCAACGTCACGACCGCCGGCGCCGACTGGATCCATCTCGACGTGATGGACGGGCACTTCGTGCCGAACATCTCCTTCGGTCCCGATGTCATCAGATCGCTGCGCTCCTACACCACCGCCACCTTCGACTGCCACCTAATGATCTCGCCGGTCGACGACTATCTCGAAGCCTTCGCCAAGGCCGGCTGCGACCGCATCACCGTCCATGCGGAAGCGGGGCCGCATCTGCACCGCTCGCTGCAGACCATCCGCAATCTCGGCAAGAAGGTCGGGGTGACGCTCAATCCTGCCACACCGCTGAGCGTCATTGAAAACGTGCTCGACGATGTCGATCTCATCCTGATCATGTCGGTCAACCCCGGCTTTGGCGGGCAGAAGTTCATTCCGGCGATGGCTGCCAAGATCGCGGCCGCGAAGTCGCTGATCGGTGACCGGCCGATCGAACTCGAAGTCGATGGCGGCGTCACGGTGGAAACGGTGCCGGCAATCGCGCGCGCCGGCGGAAATGTCCTCGTCGCCGGCTCGGCGATTTTCAAAGGCGCGACGGTCGAGGATTACCGCCGGACCATCGCCGATCTGCGTCAGGCAGCCGAAGGGGCACGATCATGATGAAGCGTCTACTCATCGGCGGCATGCTTGCCGCCGCATTGCCCGGTCTGTCACTGGCAGGCGACATCGCCAATATTCAGCCGATCGGCTTTTCCGCCGATGGCAAGGTGTTCGGATTTCAGGAATTCGGCATCAAGGAGGAAGCCGGCGCCCCCTACTCCAACACCTATTTCATCGATACCGAAAACGGCCGGTATCTCGAGGGCACGCCCTTCCGCACGGAGATGACTGAGAAGGACGCTAATCTTTCCAAGGCGCGGCGGCAGAACCTGACGGCGGCGCGCAGCCAGATGGACAAATACGATCTGCTCACAAATCCGGGCCTGATAGCCGCCTTCAATCCGCCGACCGAACTCGGTTCTCCCGCAAAGACCATTCGCTACACCACGCTTGCGACCGATGGCCCGGCGAAATCGCCCTATACGCTGTCGCTCGGTGAGATACCGGTGCCGACGCCGAAGGATTGCGCAGCAGTCGACAAGCGGGTGCTCGGCTTCAGCCTGCAGATGATCGAGAAACAAGGTGCTCCGAACCGCCAGGCGGCGCGGCAAGCGACGACGGTTCCGGCCGAGCGCGCCTGTTCTGTGGAATACCGGATCGGCGGCGCGGTGGTCTATCAGCCGGAGGCCGGAAACCAGGTTCACATCGCCCTTGTCCTGGCTTTCGACGCGGACAGGAACGGACGCTGGATCGCCGTTCCGGTTCATCCCTGAAGCCGGATCGCCCAAGGATGGATGGCCCGAGCCCGGATCGCCCCAGGACGGATCGCTCTAAGACAGATCGCCCGAAGATGGATCGTCTCAGAGCCGCGCAGCCGCCCTACCCCGATCTGATTGCCGGCGCATTGTTCTGGGGCACGCAGATGCTCGCCTCCGCCATGCTCGGCCTTTATCTGCGCAACGGACTGCAGACGAGCCGGCTTGCCGAAGTCGCCATGCTCTATTTCGCCGGCGGCCTGTTTGCCTGGCCCTTCGCCCTGCCGGTCGCCCGCTTCTTTGCCTATGACAGGCCGCCGGAAGCGCGGTTTGCCGCCTTCTTCGTGACGCTGACGGCGGCGACGATCGCAATGACCGCCTTCCTCTTCGCCATGGAATACCGGCTCTTCTATTCGCGCTGGCACGCACCTTTCGGCAGCGTCGTCTGGGTTTTTCAGTTCGTCTTCACCAGCATCAGCGCCGTCTACCAGTTCCTGGTGATCGGCCTGCGCCTTTTCCTGCCGCTCGGTCTCGTCTGCCTTGTCGTCAGCAGCTATTATCTTGCCAAACGCATGCGTTGAGATTGCCGCCCGTCTTTGCTACAGGGGCGCTGAAGCAATTCTAGCAAAAGTGCGCAGCGGTTTTGCGTCAGCAATTGCGCAAAGACAAATCGAAGTAAACCTCTCGAAGTGAAGGCAGCCGCCCATGATCCCGCGTTATTCCCGGCCCGAAATGGTCGCCATCTGGTCTCCCGAAACCAAGTTCCGCATCTGGTTCGAGATCGAGGCCCATGCCTGCGACGCGCTGGCCGAACTCGGCGTCATCCCGAAGTCGGCGGCAAAGACGATCTGGGAAAAAGGTGGTGCGGCCACCTTCGACGTCGACCGCATCGACGAGATCGAGGCGGTCACCAAGCATGACGTCATCGCCTTCCTCACCCACCTCGCCGAGATCGTCGGCCCCGATGCACGTTTCGTCCACCAGGGCATGACCTCATCGGACGTGCTCGACACCTGCTTCAACGTCCAGCTGGTGCGCGCCACCGATATCCTGATTGCCGATATCGACCGCCTGCTCGCGGCGCTCAAAATCCGCGCCTTCGAACATAAGGACACCGTCACCATCGGCCGTTCGCACGGCATTCACGCCGAGCCCACCACCTTCGGCGTCAAGCTGGCGCTTGCCTATGCCGAATTCGAGCGCTGCCGCCAGCGCCTCGTCGCCGCCCGCGAGGAAGTCGCGACCTGCGCCATCTCGGGCGCCGTCGGCACCTTCGCCAATATCGATCCGCGCGTCGAGGAACATGTCGCCGAGGCCCTTGGCCTGAAGGCCGAGCCGGTCTCGACCCAGGTCATCCCGCGCGACCGCCACGCTATGTACTTCGCCACCCTCGGCGTCGTCGCCTCGTCGATCGAGCGCCTGGCGACCGAGATCCGCCACCTGCAGCGCACCGAGGTTCTGGAAGCGGAAGAATATTTCTCGCCCGGCCAGAAGGGCTCCTCGGCCATGCCCCACAAGCGCAACCCGGTGCTGACCGAAAACCTCACCGGCCTCGCCCGCATGGTCCGCTCCTACGCCATGCCGGCGATGGAAAACGTCGCCCTCTGGCACGAGCGCGATATCTCCCACTCCTCCGTCGAACGCATGATCGGCCCCGACGCCACCGTGACTCTCGATTTCGCCCTCTCCCGTCTCGCCGGCGTCATCGAAAAGCTGCTGGTCTACCCCGAGAACATGGAGAAGAACCTCAACAAATTCCGTGGCCTCGTCCACTCCCAGCGCGTGCTGTTGGCGCTGACCCAGGCCGGCGCCTCCCGCGAGGATGCCTACCGCCTCGTGCAGCGCAACGCCATGAAGGTCTGGGAACAGGGCAAGGATTTTCTGGAGGAGTTGCTGGCGGATGCGGAAGTGCGGGCCGCCCTGTCCGAAGAGGATATTCGGGAGAAGTTCGATCTGGGCTATCATACCAAACATGTGGATACGATTTTCCGGCGGGTGTTTGGGGCAGCGTGAGAGGTCTGGGGCGCTACTGAGAATGGAAGCGGCGGCCAGGAAGACGTTGCCGTTCATGCTCTGTCGTCGATGAACGTGCAGGCATTTCTGGAGCGACGCTGTGCAGTAGATTAGGGCGACTACTGTGCGATCGGAAAAAATCGGTCATCTGAGATGGTTACCATCATCTCATTGTGGCCAACCTTTCTGCTTCTCAGAAGCCGACAAGTCTCAATGGCTGCTGGCGACCTGACTGCTCCCTTGACGATCTATCCGACGCTTCGCTTCCTGGATTCCAGCGTGATCATCACCACGAAGTAAATGCATGAAACCAGAACCGAAGGCAGGGAAATCACCAACAAAAAGGACAATAATGTCAGCTCCCTCACCGTGATATCCTGGACGCTAATATCCGACAGCAGAAATAGGGCCACCGCAATCAACGCTGAAATTCCAATAAAAACGATGGTGGACCACAAAACTGGCCGTGAATTTATTTCGGCATACTTAACGCGATAGAAAATAAACAATACAAAAACGAATGGCAGCGAAAAGATAAACCTCCAGAACAGCCCAATAAGACCAAACTCGAAGCAAAATGGCAGATGCCCAATCGCCAATCCCACGAAATAGGCCTGAAAAAACAATTCGACCTGGGGCTCCCTGAGGAAGGACTCGCTCATTCTCCCCTCCGAACACGACTCTGGATTTACAGCGCTATGTATGTCTTTTGAAAAAAGCAAAGGGCGAAGACTTTCAAATGCCCGCCTACCGTACGAATCCTATTTAATAATTCAGCTCTTCTCAAGCGGCCGTTGTTTCATCTTCGAGGTTTTGGCGCCCCCGGGGCGCTTCCGCGTCTCCGTCTTTTTCGGCACAGCAGCTTCCGCGGCCTCCGTTGTCTTGCAAGCCTCCGTCTCGCCCCTGCCCTTGGCAGCTTTGGCGACGAGCTGGTCGAGATGCTTCAGCTCCTCCTCGTCGAGATTTTCGATGCCGATGAAGCGGTTCTCGGCGTGGCTCGTCAAGATCATTTCGTTGAGCTTGGCTTGGATCGCCCTGGTGTCGCGCGTCTGGGCGTTTTGCAACACGAAGACCATCAGGAAGGTGATGATCGTCGTGCCGGTGTTGATGACCAACTGCCAGGTTTCCGAATAGTCGAAGAAGGGGCCGAGTGCCGCCCAGATGATGACGGCTGTCAGCGCCAGGATGAAGATGACGGGTTTGCCCGCCCATTCCGAGATCTTGGTTGCGAAGCGGGCGAACAGATGCTTCATCGAAATCCTCCCACAAGCCGGTGCTGAATAACGCGGCGAGAGGTCCCGAGGTTCCGGGAATCGGCGAAGCTTTAACCTCCGGGGATCGCGAGAGTTCGCGATCCCCGGAAACCTTCGATTACGCGGGCTCCCGCGCAATCAGCTTGCGATAGAGATGCCAGGTCGCATGGCCGAGGATGGGAATGACAAGCGCAAGCCCGGCAAAGACCGGGATCGTGCCGATGACAAGCAGTGCAGCGACGATCAGGCCCCAGAGCAGCACCGGCACCGGATTGGCGATCGTCGCGCGGATCGAGGCGACGACGGCGGCCACCGCTCCGACATCGCGGTCGAGCAACAGCGGAAAGGTGATCACGGATATCGCCAGCACGACGAGCGCGAAGACGAAGCCGATCAGGTTACCCCAGATGATCAGCTGCATGCCCTCGGGCGTGCCGAAGACCTGGCGGAAGAAGTCCGCCATGCTGCGCGGAAACACTTCGCCCAGCAGATTGCTGTAGAGCGTCTGCGCCGTCACCAGCCAGACGACGAAAATGCCACAAAGCATCAAGCCGACTGCGACGATCGACGGCAGCGCCGGCGAATGGCGTACCTCGAGCGCATGCGTCCACGAACTGTCGAGGCCGGCTTCGCGCCGGCGGCTGATCTCGTAGAGGCCGATCGCTGCGATCGGGCCGATCAGCACGAAACCTGCCATCAGCGGAAAGACCATCGGCAAAAGGTTGGCGCCCGACGTCCATAACGTCAGGAAGACGCCGGCAATCGGGTACATCAGGCACAGGAACACGTAGTGGGACGGTTTCTCCATGAAATCGTCGTAACCGCGCTTCAGCGCGTCGAAGACGTCGGCGATACCGATGCGATTGACAACGGGTCGCGCGAAACTTTCGCTAGAACCCGTCATGACATGAAATGCCGCCATGGCTTTCTCCTCCTCAGCCGAGACCTGGTCGGCGGCGGACACGCAATCGGCGGGCAAGCCGACACGAAATCCGCAACCGGCACTGGAGCAATATAGCAAACCAAAGCGCCCGTGTCGCTCTCTCCGTTCACATCCCCTCTTGACATCCTGAGCGAGCCTTCTCACATCGGCGGCACTATGAAAGCCTCAGACGCAGATATCCTCATCATCCCCGGCTATACCAATTCCGGCCCGAGCCACTGGCAGAGCCGCTGGGAGGCAAAGCTCAGCACGGCGCGGCGCGTCGAACAGGCCGAATGGACAAAGCCGGTCCGCGAGGACTGGATCGCCCGGATCGCCGAGGAAGTAAACGCCTCGACTCGCCCGGTCATCCTCGTCGCCCATTCGCTCGGCGTGACCTCGGCAATCCACGCCATCCCGCATTTCTGCAAGCCGGTGGCCGGCGCCTTCTTCGTCGCCCCGCCCGATGTCGCCAATCCCGACATCCGCCCGAAGCACCTGATGACCTTCGGCCCCTACCCGCGAGATCCGCTGCCCTTCCCGTCGATCACCGTGGCGAGCCGCAACGATCCGTTCGGCAGCTACGAACATGCCGATGATATCGCCAGCAGCTGGGGCTCCTTCCTCGTCGATGCCGGCGAGGCAGGGCATATCAATGCCGATTCCGGTCACGGTCCCTGGCCCGAGGGCACCATGGTCTTCGCCCAATTCCTCAGCCGGCTCTCTGCCTGATTGAGGAAACCGGCCCTTCTCGATAATTCAGCAAGTGCTTTCTAAGTCTTTCTTAATGGAATGACAGCAAACTGCGACGAGATGAAATAAGCGAGAATGCCCGTGAAGAAAGCCCATCCAGAGGCCGATGATTCCACGGCGGCTGAGGCAGGCGTCGGCAGCGTGGCGGATGACGACCGACCTGGCGGAACGGGAAAGCCGGTGGAACCACGCGCTCGTCGGCTCCGGCCTCGGCGTCTGGGATCACAACTACCGTCTCGGCCGGAAGTATTATTCGCAGACGTGGAAGACCATGCGCGGCATGGCGCCCGACGAGGAGGCCGCCGGCGATTACGATGCTTGGCTGGCCCTCGTCCATCCCGATGATCGCGATTTTGTCGTCCATGCCATCGACCGGCAGAATGCCGGCGATCCGGATTTCCAGATCTTCGAATATCGCGAGCGCCACAGGGACGGCCACTGGATGTGGATCGACTGCCGCGGCGCCTGCGTGGAATGGGACGAAAGCGGCGTGCCGACGCGCATCGTCGGCACGGATACCGATATCACTGCCCGCAAGGAGGCCGAGGATACGCTGTCGCGCCTGTCGCGCCGGCTCGATCTGGCGCTGGAGATTTCCCGCATCGGCGTCTTCGAGGCGGATATCGAGAATGATACCGTCGAATGGGACGAGCGTCTCATCGCCATTTACGGGCTGAAGGGCGTCTCGCGTCCGATCGCCAGCGACGTCTGGGCGAAAAGCCTGCATCCCGACGATCGCGACCGCGTGCTGGGCTTGTCCGATCGCAGCGTCGAAAGCGGCAGTGATTTTCAGCAGGAATACCGCATCATCCGCGGCGACGGCGCCGAGCGCGTCATCCGCGCCCGCTCCGCCTTCTTCGTCGACGGCAACGGCCACCGCAAGCTGATCGGTGCCAATTGGGACGTCACCGAGGAGGTCGCGCTCCGCAACGAACTGCAGCGCGCCAAGGATCTCGCCGAGGCGCACAACCGCGAACTCGAAGTCGCCAAGGAAAGCATCGAGCGCCTGGCGCTGCACGATTATCTCACCAGCCTGCCGAACCGCCGCTATCTCGACAAGATGCTGGACGAGCGCTCAACCGAATGCCGGGCCAAGGGTCTGGGGTTGGCGATCCTGCATATCGATCTCGACCGCTTCAAGCAGATCAACGACACGCTCGGTCACCGGGCCGGCGACGCCATGCTGCAGCATGCCGCAAGCGTGCTCAGAAATTCCGTCCGCGCCGCCGATTTCGTCGCCCGCATCGGCGGCGACGAATTTGTCATCCTCTGCACCGTCGATCCCGCGTCGAAGAAGATCGCCAGCCTTGCCGAACGTATCATTCGCGAATTGCGCAAACCGGTCAGATATGAGGGGCACGACTGCCGTTTCGGGGCCAGCATCGGCATCGCCGTCGACAGCGGGCCAACGCTCGACGCCAAGCAGACGCTGCTCGATGCCGATATCGCGCTCTATCGCGCCAAGGGCCTGGGCCGCAACCGTTTCGAATTTTTCTCCGCGTCCGCCCGCCGCGACGTCATCTCGGCCAAGCACCTCGGCGACGAGATCCTGATCGGTCTCGAGCGCAACGAATTCGTGCCCTTCTATCAGCTGCAATTCGATGCCCGCACGCTTGATGTCGTCGGCGTCGAAACGCTTGCCCGCTGGCAGCACCCGGTGCACGGGCTGCTGACACCAGGCCGTTTCCTCGATATCGCCGAGGATCTCGACGTCGTCTCGACCATCGACGCCCTGATCCTGGAGCGCGCCATCGCCGATCGCCGTGCCTGGATCAAGGACGGGCTGACCGTCCCGAAGATATCGGTCAACGTTTCCGCCCGGCGGCTTGGCGATCCCGATCTCGGCAAAAAGCTCCGCGCCCTGAAGATCCAGCCCGGCACCTTCGCCTTCGAATTGCTGGAATCGATCTCCCTCGACGATTGCGACGAGGCGGTCGCCGCCAACCTGAAAAAGCTGCGCAAGCTCGGCATCGACATCCAGATCGATGATTTCGGTACCGGACATGCCTCGATCGTCAGCCTCCTGCGCTTGAGCCCGAAGACGCTGAAGATCGACCGCGAGCTGATCAGGCTGCTGCCGCAATCGGCCGAGCAGCGCAAACTCGTCGGCTCGATCATCGATATCGGCCGCTCGCTGAACATCCTTGTCATCGCCGAGGGTGTCGAGACTTCAGATCATATCCGCATTCTCGAAGAACTCGACTGCGACACGCTGCAGGGCTACGCCCTCGCCCGGCCGATGCCGGCCATGCAGATCCCCTCCTTCATCCGCGCCGGCAGCTGGCGCCACGGCCAGGTCGCCGCGCGCGCTCTGCAGACGCAGCTTCGCCGCGAGCTTCAAAGCAGATCCGCCAAATAAGGACCTGCATAAGCAGCCCGCCATTTCGCCGTCATTTCACCGTACAGGAAAAGGCGCTAGACTCGTCTTGCGAATTCATTCGATTCTCTTGGCGGTATTCCGTAAAATCTGGAAACCGGGGAAGGAGGGATAGGCGGATTGTGAAACTCACTCTTTTCCTTTAAGGGGACGCCACGAGATCGATCCACTCGCGCTATCCCAAGAGCGCCAACAACAGAGAATGACCACGATGAACCGTCGCCGCCGTATCTACGAGGGCAAGGCAAAGATTCTGTACGAGGGCCCGGAACCGGGCACTTTGATCCAGTTCTTCAAGGACGATGCCACTGCCTTCAACAAGAAGAAACACGAAGTCATCGACGGCAAGGGCGTCCTCAACAACCGCATTTCCGAATATATCTTCAGCCATCTGAACAAGATCGGCATTCCCACGCATTTCATCCGCCGGCTCAACATGCGCGAGCAGTTGATCAAGGAAGTGGAGATGATCCCGCTGGAGATCGTCGTGCGCAACGTCGCCGCCGGTTCGCTTGCCAAGCGTCTGGGGATCGATGAAGGCGTGGTGCTGCCGCGCTCGATCATCGAGTTCTACTACAAGTCAGACGCGCTCGACGATCCGATGGTCTCCGAAGAGCACATCACTGCCTTCGGCTGGGCCAATCCCGCCGAGCTAGACGACATCATGGCGCTTGCCATCCGCGTCAACGACTTCATGACCGGCCTCTTCCTCGGCGTCGGTATCCAGCTCGTCGACTTCAAGATCGAATGCGGCCGCCTCTTCGAAGGCGATCTGATGCGCATCATCCTCGCCGACGAAATCTCACCGGACAGCTGCCGGCTCTGGGATATCGAGACCCACGAGAAGATGGACAAGGATCGTTTCCGCCGCGATCTCGGCGGGCTGCTCGAAGCCTATTCCGAAGTTGCGCGCCGTCTCGGCATCATCAATGAAAACGAGCCTGTGCGCGGCACCGGCCCGGTTCTGGTCAAGTAAGGCAGGAAAGACAAAGTGATCAAGGCTCGTGTCACCGTCACGCTGAAAAACGGCGTTCTCGATCCGCAGGGCAAGGCTATCGAAGGCGCGCTCGGCGCCCTCGGCTTCTCGGGCGTCGGCCACATCAGACAGGGCAAGGTCTTCGACCTGGAACTGGAAAGCACCGACAAGGCCAAGGCCGAGGCCGACCTCAAAGCCATGTGCGAGAAGCTCCTCGCCAACACGGTCATCGAGAACTACGCGATCGCGATCGACTGACGATCACCGACCCGTCGCCCGGCGGACCTTGAGGATTTGGCGTCATGACGCAGGCAAAGCTGGGGACGGAAGTCTCGAAATATATGAGCTATGTTTTGCGTCATGCGCCTGAAGCCGCCGGCTTGACGCTTGATGCCGAAGGCTGGGTATCGTTCGATGAACTCGAAAAGGCGCTGACGTCGAAATACGACGTTTCCCGCGCCGATATTATCGAGATCATCGAAAACAATCCGAAGAAGCGCTTCATCCTTGCCGACAACAGAATTCGCGCCAATCAGGGTCATAGCGTCGACGTCGATCTCGCGTTGAGCCCAGTGGAACCGCCAGCGGTTCTTTATCACGGCACGTCTTCGGCCAACTGGCATTCGATCGAGCGCGAAGGCTTGAAGAAGATGCAGCGCCACCACGTTCATCTGTCGGCGGATATCGACACCGCGAAAATCGTCGCAACGCGCCGCAAGGGTGAATATCTCATCCTGCGTGTGGATGCGGCCCGCATGTTTTCAGAGGGTCATTCTTTCTTTGTCTCCGACAATGGAGTATGGCTCGCCGAAAGCGTTCCAGTTCAATACCTTTCGCCAGCCGCGGGGACCCCATGAAATCAGCCGTCGTTCAACTTCCGGGCCTCAACCGCGACCGCGATATGATCGCCGCCCTGACGAAGATTTCCGGCAAGCCACCTGTGACGATCTGGCAAACGGAAACCGAGATCCCCGATGTCGACCTGATCGTCATCCCCGGCGGCTTCTCCTATGGCGATTACCTGCGCTGCGGCGCGATCGCCGCACGTATGCCGGTCATGCAGGCGATCATCGACAAGGCTGAAAAAGGCGTGAAGGTGCTCGGCGTCTGCAACGGCTTCCAGATCCTCGTCGAGGCCGGCCTGCTGCCTGGCGCGCTGATGCGCAATGCCTCGCTGAAATTCGTCTGCCGCGAGATCAAGCTCGAAGTCGTCAATGCCGAGACGGATTTCACCCGCGCCTACGCGCAAGGCCAGATCATCCGCAGCCCGGTCGCCCATCACGACGGCAATTATTTTGCCGACGAAGCGACACTGGCGGCAATCGAGGGCAATGGACAGGTGGTGTTCCGCTATGCCGAGGGCACCAACCCGAATGGTTCGGTGAACGACATCGCCGCGGTAATGAATAAAAAGGGCAACGTGCTCGGCATGATGCCCCATCCCGAAAACCTGATCGAAGCCGCCCATGGCGGCTCGGACGGCCGCGGCCTGTTCGCCTCGGCGCTCGATGTCATTGCCGCCTGAAATCCTCTCATCCGGATCTGGAGCAAGACCGATGCGCCCTCGCCTTTCCGTGGCAAATGCCGCCCTGCCTGCCGCTCTCGCAGCCATGATCGCGGCCTGCCAGTCCACGCCGGCGCCGACAGGTCCGAACCGCGCCGCGCTGCCGACGATGGAGCGCGTGGCGCTTGGCGCCAATGCCTGCTGGTTCAAGTCGGGCGATCCGGCTTTTGCCGCCTATAAGCTTGCGCCGGAGCTCAATTCCTTCTCCGGCCGGCCGCGCATCCTGCTCGTCCACAAAGGCAGCCCGGAAAGCCGGCCTCTGCTCGTTGTGCAGGCCGAGGGAAGCCCGTCGCATGTCCAGGCCTTCGGTCCGATGATGTCGGAGCCGATCGCCGGCCGCATCGCCGCCGACGTCAATCGCTGGTCCGGCGGCAGCAAGGCCTGTAGCTGATCGCGGCAATCGCTTCCCGCACCGTCAGTCCCAGAAGAACGACTTGCCGACTTCGCGCGCGGCATCGGACTGCGACACCCCGATATCCTTGAGTTCGCTTGCCGTGAGGTTTCTCAGTGCCCGGCGGCCTTCCCGCTTCTGATGCCAGAGAAGCACCGCCGCCCAGACCCGGCCCAAGCGCGTCGTCACCTCAGCAGGCGCATCGGGAAGGACGATTTGTCTCCTATCCTCGTAGGAGACAATAGGTACAATCGGCATTTTTATCTCAGGCAAGGCAGACATTCCAGGAATCCTCTCGGTTATCCGTTGGAATTGACTCTTAATCTTGACAGAGACAATGTGACAATATAGGCAATTGTCACCATGACAAATTGGCTTCCTGATCTTTCCCGCGGCCCCGGGCCGGTCTATCTCCGGCTTGCCGACAGCATCGAATCCGCTATCTCAAGCGGCGCCCTGCCCGTCGGCAGCAAATTGCCGCCACAACGCAATCTCGCTTACGATATCGGCGTGACAATCGGCACGATCGGCCGCGCCTATGCGCTGGTGCACGAGCGCGGTCTGGTCGCCGGCGAAGTCGGGCGCGGCACTTATGTGCTGAACCGCTCGGAGACGCCGCCCGGCGAGCAGGCCGACCCGTTGACGGTTTCACTCGGCGGCACGCGCCTGCGGGATGCGCCGGCAAACAAGATCCGTTTCGACACAACCGCCGCTCCCGATCTCGGCCAGGGCAAGATCATAGCGGACATCCTTTCCGAAATCGGCGAGGAGCATCTTGCCGAAATCTCCTCCTATTCCCGGAGTTTCCCGGCCAACTGGTTCGAGGCGGGCCGCCGCTGGCTTGCCCGCAGCGGCTGGACGCCGGAAGCCGAAAACATCGTGCCGACACTCGGCGCCCACGCGGCGGCGATCGCCGTCATCGCCGCCGTCTCGGCGCCGGGCGACAAGATCGTCTTCGAGGACCTCACCTACACGCAGGTCAGCCGCAGCGCCCGCCTGCTCGGACGCCGCACGCTGACGGTCGATTCCGATGAAGACGGCGTGATCCCGGAAGATTTCGAGCGGCTCTGCCAACAGCAGCATCCGAAGCTCGCCTTCCTCATGCCGACCATCCACAATCCCACCGTGACGATCATGCCTTATGAACGGCGTGCCGCAATTGCTGCAATCGCCAGGAAGCACGGCGTCTGGCTGATCGAGGACGACCTCTACGGCGGCATGGCCGACGATGACACGCCGCTCATCGCCTCGCTTGCGCCCGATCGCACCTTCCTCGTCAGTGGCCTGTCGAAATCCGTCGCCGCCGGCGTGCGCGGCGGCTGGGTTGCCTGCCCGCCGCATTTTGCCCAACGCATCAGGGTGACGCACAGGATGATCACCGGCGGCCTGCCCTTCATCCTGGCCGAAACCTGCGCGCGTCTCGTCGAAAGCGGCACGGCGCACGAAATCCGCAAGCAGAGCGTCGAAGAACTCTCCAGGCGCGTCCAGCTCGCCCGCGAGCAACTGCAGGGCTTCGATTTCGAATCGCACCCGCACGCACCCTTCCTCTGGCTGAAACTGCCGGAGCCATGGATGTCCGGCACGTTCAAGAACGCCGCTTACCGCGATGGCGTGCTGGTCGATGACGAGGACGAATTCAAGGCGGCGCGCGGCGAGAAAATCTATCACCGCGTTCGCATCGGCTTCTCCTCGCCCAAGTCGGAACCGGAACTCCTCTCCGGCCTGATGATCCTGCGCCGACTGTTGGAAAACGGCGGCTCCGCCTATGACGGTGAAATATGATGTGTTGCAAATAGACGTCATAAAATGGAAAAACCGCCGGGGCCTTTTCGCAGCGCTTTACCGACCAAACCCCCATGCTACCTCTTTGTTATTCCCGCCTGACGCGAATCAAAGGACAGCAAATGAGGGTCGAGTTCGCCAGAATCGCGCTGCGTTTTTTGAGTACGGCATCAATGGCAGCGATAGCCGGCACCTTGGCGGCGGGCTCGGCCAATGCCGGCGATCAGATATTCGATGAACTGCGTTTCGGGCTCTCGACCTCGGTGCAATCCGGCCACTCCAGGGAAGACGGCGTCTTTCCCGAGATCACCGCGCTTTTCGATCCTTTCGGCTACGAGTCTGCCGCCGGCTTGCAGCAGCAGTTGTTGCACCCCCGTGTTCATCTCGGCACCTCGATCGGCCGATCCGGCGAGGCCAGCCAATTCTTCACAGGCTTCACTTGGACGGTCAATTTCAACGAGAAGCTTTTTGCCGAAGCCGGCTTCGGCGGCGTCATCCATACCGGCAATCTCGAAGGCGATGATGACGGTCCCGAACTCGGCTGCCGCGTGCTCTTCCACGAATATGCCGGCGCCGGCTACCGTTTCACCCCGCATTGGAACGTGATGGCCCAGATCGCCCACTCCTCGCATGCCAATCTCTGCGACGGCCCCAACGACGGCATGACACGCGCCGGGCTGCAGATCGGCTACAAGTTCTGACCGATTGCCACTTTGAGAAAAGCTTCTGCCCGCCCTCTGTTGACGGTGGGCTTTTTTCTGTCGCGCGCCGCCGCTACATAAGCTAAAGACAGCGCAAAACGCGCCAGGGACTTTCCGCTCATGACCATTCCAAACACCATCCCGATCACGCCGGAACTCATTGCGGGCCATGGCCTGAAGCCGGACGAGTATCAGCGCATTCTGGATCTGATCGGCCGCGAACCGACTTTTACCGAGCTCGGTATCTTTTCGGCCATGTGGAACGAGCACTGCTCCTACAAATCCTCGAAGAAATGGCTGCGGACGCTGCCGACCAAGGGGCCGCGCGTCATCCAGGGCCCGGGCGAAAATGCCGGCGTGGTCGATATCGATGACGGCGATTGCGTCGTCTTCAAGATGGAAAGCCACAACCATCCCTCCTATATCGAGCCTTACCAGGGGGCTGCGACCGGCGTCGGCGGCATCCTGCGCGACGTCTTCACCATGGGCGCGCGCCCGATCGCCGCGATGAACGCCTTGCGCTTCGGCGAGCCGGATCATCCGAAGACCCGTCACCTCGTCTCCGGCGTCGTCTCCGGCGTCGGCGGCTACGGCAATTCCTTCGGCGTGCCGACGGTCGGCGGCGAAGTAGAGTTCGATGCGCGCTACAACGGCAACATCCTCGTCAACGCGTTTGCCGCTGGCATCGCCAAATCCAACGCCATCTTCCTCTCCGAAGCCAAGGGCGTCGGCCTTCCGGTCGTTTATCTCGGCGCCAAGACCGGCCGCGACGGCGTTGGTGGTGCGACGATGGCCTCGGCCGAATTCGACGAATCGATCGAGGAAAAGCGCCCGACCGTTCAGGTCGGCGACCCCTTCACCGAAAAATGCCTGCTCGAAGCCTGCCTCGAGCTGATGCAGACCGGCGCCGTCATCGCCATCCAGGACATGGGTGCGGCTGGCCTCACCTGCTCGGCCGTCGAAATGGGCGCCAAGGGCGATCTCGGCATCCTGCTCGAACTCGACAAGGTGCCGGTGCGCGAAGAGCGCATGACCGCCTATGAAATGATGCTGTCGGAAAGCCAGGAGCGCATGCTCATGGTGCTGCAGCCGGAAAAGGAACAGGAAGCCAAGGCGATCTTCGTCAAATGGGGCCTCGATTTCGCCATCGTCGGCAAGACCACGGATGACCTGCGCTTCCGCGTCATGCATCAGGGCGAGGAAGTCGCCAACCTGCCGATCAAGGATCTGGGCGACCAGGCGCCGGAATATGATCGGCCCTGGCGCGAGTCCGGCAAACATGCTCCGCTGCCCGCCAATCTCGTCGCTGCTCCTGCAGATTACGGCCAAGCGCTGCTGCAACTCGTCGGCTCCGCCAACCAGTCGAGCCGCCGCTGGGTCTATGAGCAATATGACACGCTGATCCAGGGCAACTCGCTGCAGCTCCCGGGCGGCGATGCCGGTGTCGTGCGCGTCGACGGCCATCCGAGCAAGGCGCTTGCCTTCTCCTCCGACGTGACGCCGCGTTATGTCGAGGCCGATCCCTTCGAAGGCGGCAAGCAGGCGGTCGCCGAATGCTGGCGCAACATCACCGCAACCGGCGCCGAGCCGCTCGCGGCCACCGACAATCTGAACTTCGGCAATCCCGAAAAGCCCGAGATCATGGGTCAGTTCGTCGAGGCGGTGAAGGGCATCGGCGAAGCCTGCCGGGCGCTCGATTTCCCGATCGTCTCGGGCAATGTCTCGCTCTACAACGAGACCAACGGCGTCGCCATCCTGCCGACCCCGACGATTGCGGGCGTCGGCCTGCTGCCGGATTGGCGCAAGATGGCGCGCATCGGCGCCGCCAACGACGGCGACAAGGTGATCATGATCGGCGTCGACGGCAGCCATCTCGGCCAGTCGGTCTATCTGCGCGATGTGCTCGACAGCCGCGAAGGCCCCGCCCCGGAGGTGGATCTGTTTGCCGAGCGCCGCAACGGCGATTTCGTCCGTTCCGTCATCCGCAACGGCCAGGCCACCGCCTGCCACGATATTTCCTCGGGCGGCCTTGCGGTCGCGCTTGCCGAAATGGCCATGGCATCGGACAAGGGTCTGGCGATCGATCTCAGCGAAGGCAAGGGTGCGCCGCATGCGCTGCTCTTCGGTGAGGATCAGGCGCGCTACGTGCTGACGGTCCCGGCCGATGTCGCCGATTTCCTCTGCGCCAATGCCGAAGGTGCGGGCGTTCCCTTCCGCCGTCTCGGCACGGTCGGAGGGACGGCGCTTACCGTCGGCGATCTCATCTCGCTGCCGATTCAGCAATTGCGCGATGCCCATGAATCGTGGTTCCCTGATTTCATGGAAGGCCGCGGCGAACTGGCTGCGGAATGATGCGCAAGGAGTAATGATCATGGCCATGAAACCCGGCGATATCGAAGACATGATCAAGGCTGGGATTCCCGGTGCCAAGGTGACGATTCGCGATCTGGCGGGCGACGGCGATCACTACGCCGCGGAAGTCGTCGCCGAAGCCTTCCGCGGCAAGAGCCGCGTGCAGCAGCACCAGATGGTCTACGAGGCGCTGAAGGGCAATATGGGCGGCGTCCTGCACGCGTTGGCGCTACAGACCTCGGCGCCGGAGTAGAATCTGGTCGCTATGTTGATAAACGATGTTTGGCGCTTGGCCCCGCGCCTGAAGCATTTGTGCACTCCCTGTTGCTGAATCTTGTTTTCGCGATGTCGCAAAACTACGCTTTAATTGGGAGTTTGCTGCACTTTATCTTGGATGTAACCGTCTTGGATATCACCGGCTAAATAGCTTTCCAGCCCATCCAGCAGCGCTCTCCAGCCGTGTTCCCGCCCTTCAGCCCCGTCGCTCGGCGGGATGACGCACAACTGTTCCACATAAGTCAGCTTCGTCCCGCCGCGATGGTCGGAGAACAGCACGGTCGCCAGCGACACCGTATGGATACGACCGTTAAGGGCCATCGAGTAGGCAAACACGATCCTCTTGGATTCCTTGATCTCGAAATAGTAAGTCTGGTTGGTGTGGGTTCCCATGTCCGTGACAAAGCTGCTGCGCTCGGCTCCCCCCTCGCGAAAGTCGCATTCCGCCAGTCCTTCACCGAACCATGCTTTCTTCTTTTCAGGAATCGCCCACGCCGCCCAGACGTGGTCCACGCAATTAGAAAAAACGCGCTCGATAGTAATTAATCTGTGCTCTTGTTCCGTTTTTGTCACTTTACTGCTCCAGATCTAGGAAGTTGCCAAGTCTGTCGAAACGTTCCTCAAGCCGGGCGCGGTGTTGACGGACCCAATGCTCCACCCGCATTAGCGAGTCTGGAACGAGGCTGACTGTCCTGACGCGCCCGGACTTGATTGACGCGATGACGCCTGCGTTTTCGAGTACGCGGAGGTGCTTCAGGAACGAGGGGCCTGCCATATCGAACGGCCGCGACAGATCGGTCACCGAGGCAGGTCCATCTAAGAGCCTTTCGACGACTGCGAGCCGGGTCGGGTCGGACAACGCCCCGAAAATCTTCGGGAAGCTCACTTCATAGGTATCCATATGGCTATATGTACTGGGAGCGAATGGATCGGTCAAGATAGATATCCGTACGGCTACCTTTTTTTGACTGGTACGCTTTGAGCGAGGGATAAGAAGCTTGTTCGCACTTTGTTTGTCGCACGAATTCTAACTTCCGCGACAAACGGCCGGCGCAGCACTTTCCCTTCAATCCCTGTCGCAAAAAAAGCTCGCAAAAGTGGCAGTTTCGCGACAGGGATTTGCGACGGAAGGGATTCTACATTTGAGTTACGGGCCGGCCCCCTCAGTTGGGCATTCGCTTTTGATCGGGGCTGGCAAAGACCGATGCCGGCATCGGCCCTGATGTCAGCAGCGTGAAATCAAACGGCGCCGGCAGATCGGGCCCAAGCACATATTGCCGGTGGACACGCAGCTGATCCTTGCGGATCCTGCGGTAGCGCTCGCGCGTCAGCATCTGCTTGACGCGAATCTGGATCATCTTCGCCGGAGGTGCATCGGCATGGCCGGCAACGGCAACCACCGGCACCTTGTAGAAATTGATCGAATCCGTCAGGCACTGCACGTCGAGCCAGGAAATTTCGGGACAACGGGCGATCAGGCCGACGCGGGCGCGAAGCTGCGCTGCCGATGACAACAGCGCACATTGCAGGATGGCGCTGCCGAGGGTGGCGAACACCACGCGCTTGCCCTTGAAGATCTCCGGCTCCCGTTCGAGCAATATGCCGATGACATGGGCGGCAACGCTCGATCCCATGCTGTGCGAGGAGATCACATGTTCGTCCGCCTGCTCAGCTAGCGCCTTGCGCACGACAGCGGCCCGATCTTCCAGCCAGTCGTTGAAATCGGCCCGGTCCATGCGGCCGAGCGCAACTGCCATTTTCCAATCGGCGAAGAGATGCAGCGTATGAAAGCGTTCGGAAAACGGCAGAAAGGCGAAGATGAAGAAGCAGAGCGCCAACGGCCAACTCCAGAGCATATGCCAGGGAGCAAAGCCGAGACTATAGGGCAAGCTGGCGATCAGCGCCGTCAGCGCGATCGCCAGCGCCGTCAGCAGGAACGGGAAGAGGAAAAACAGGCCGAAGCGCCAGGCGTGGCGGAAATATCCGCGCATGCCGCCATCCAGCATGATCTGGGCGCAACTGCGGAAGCCCGCGATGATCTGGCTCAGCGTATTGCCGCTGCGCAACCGGCTTACCAACACGTCGTGATCGATCATGTGGATCCGGCTCTTCGTCTGCCAGCCCGGGAAACCGGCTGCCGCCGGCGCCGCTTCGCCACGCCCCGTCGTGACCTCAAAACTGAGCGGATCGTTTCCCGCAGCAGGCGCCGCCCCCACCTCAAGCGAATAGCCCCAGACAGCAGCGCTCTGTTTGGCAGAACGCTCGTAGCGCGCCCTGTGGGCTGCGCCGTCGAGCGGCTCGAAGCCGGGGAAATGCACGACGACCCGCGTCTCGACCAGTTTCATTCCACCTTCCAGCCGGGCAAATGACCGGCATGTTGTTGCGATCCGATTGCTCCACCGCAAATATCGGCAAAAAAGCAGCTCCGGTCTCGAAGCCGTCTTGCTAACCGAACTCTTCCGGAATTCAATAGCAGGCATGTCGTTTCCACCACGAACGGAGGGGTTTTGTGGCCGACCTAGTCAAAGAATTGATATCAGGCGTCGTCGACAGCGTGCTGAAGGAAATCCTGAAGAAAACCACCGGCCGCGCCACGACGAAGCGCAAGAAGCGTAAAACGCGCAGTTCGTCGACCGGCTGCAGCGCGCAAGCCAGCCTCGACCGCACGCAAGACGGCTGCGGCGACACGCAAGCCCGCCCGCAAACAGGTCAGCAAACGCCGAACCGCCGCTGGCCGCAGCCGCCAGCGCCGCAGCTAGCGGTTGCCCGGCATCGATCTTGCAGATTTCCCATATCCCGCGCCGGCTCGATGCCGCGGCAACAAAAGCCGGCGCCCGCCTATGCCGATGTCAAACGGATTGTCACGATGGAGCGCGGCACATCTGCCTGCACAAGGTCTTTGGGGGCCCTGACCGATGAAACGCATTCTAAAAATCGTCCTCGCGGCGCTGGTCGCGATCTGTCTTATCGCCGTTGTCGGCATCTACGCCTTGTCGGAGATGCGTCTATCCAGGACCTATGACGTCGCGACCGACGATTTTGCCGTCGAGACGACGCTGCCCGCTGACGAAGCCGAACGGCGCGCCCGCACGCTGATGTGCGGCGGCTGTCATCACGATGCGGGCAACATCCTGCTCGACGAGCCAGGCGTCGGTCGCATCGTCGCGCCGAACCTGACCCGCCTGGTGCCCATGTACAACGATGCAGAACTCGTGCGCCTCATCCGCCAGGGCGTCAAGAAGGACGGCACCGGCGCCGTCATCATGCCGGCTGGCAATTTCGCCAATATCACCGACGACGACATGGCGGCACTCATCGCCTGGCTGCGCAGCCTGAGGCAGCTTCCCGACGCCGTGGCGGGAGGGACGCAATGGGGACCGCTCGGCCGAGTGGGTCTGGCGCTCGACAAGATTCCCTTCGAGGCCGATCTGGTGCCCGCCGGTCTCACCCCCGCCGCCACGCGCCCGGCCGATATCGGTGAATATGCCTTCAGAACCGACTGCAGCCATTGTCACAATCTCGATACGGCAAAGCAGTCCGAAGCTTTTCGCGCCCCGGCGCTGAAGCCCCTAGCGCAATCCTATTCGGCTGCGGATTTCAAGACGCTGCTGCGGACCGGCAAGGGTATCGGAGGCCGTGATCTCGGCGTGATGACGCAGGTTTCGCAATGGGATTTCCGCTATTTCACGGATATCGAAATAGAACAGATTCAGGCCTATCTCACCCGGCAACCGTAACGCGATGGCAACAATCCTTGAGTGGTCTGACCAAATTGTCTTTTTTTGGTTGGGGCGGCTGGAATTCCTGCCGTCGCATGCTATCTAAAGGCAACGATTGAAACGGCGGGCCTTTAACCCGCCTGTTGAAAGGATCAGGTCCTATGAGCGGCATTCACGAATTCATCGACAACGAAATCAAGAGCAACGACGTCGTCCTCTTCATGAAGGGCACGCCGCAGTTTCCGCAGTGCGGTTTCTCCGGACAGGTCGTGCAGATTCTCGATTACATCGGTGTCGACTACAAAGGCGTCAACGTGCTCGCCGATTCGGAGATCCGCCAAGGGATCAAGGAATATTCCAACTGGCCGACGATCCCGCAGCTTTACATCAAGGGTGAGTTCGTCGGCGGCTGCGATATCGTCCGGGAAATGTTCCAGGCCGGTGAGCTGCAGCAGCATCTCCAGGAAAACGGCATCACCGTGCGCGGCGCCGCCTGACCGGTCACCGGGCGTCCGCCCGGTTTCCAAATCTGTAATCTTGAGACCGAGGCGCTGCGGCTAGCAGCGCCTTAGCCTGTTTATGGGAATTTCATTGTGACAGATTCATCACACGCCGTGTCCGCGGGCCGCCTGCCCATGGGCAAGCGAGAATTTATCGCGCTCGCCGCCTTCCTGATGGCCGTCAACTCTCTGGCGATCGATATCATGCTGCCGGCCCTGCAGCAGATCGGCGCGAGCCTCGGCGTCGAGAGCGAAAATCATCGCCAGTTCGTCGTTTCCACCTATCTGCTCGGCTTCGGCTGCGCCCAGTTATTCTACGGACCGCTGTCTGACCGCTTCGGCCGCCGCACGCCGCTGTTGATCGGTCTCGTCATCTACATTCTCTCCGCCATCAGTATCGTCTTCGTCCCCTCCTTCGCAGGCTTGCTTGCCCTGCGCTTCGTCCAAGGCGTCGGTTCGGCGGCGACCCGCGTCATCACCGTCTCCATTGTCCGCGACATCTATGGCGGCCGGCAGATGGCCGAAGTCATGTCGCTGATCATGATGGTCTTCATGATCGTGCCGGTGATTGCACCAGGCACCGGCCAGATCGTCATGTTCTTCGGCAACTGGCACCTGATCTTCCTCTTCATCGCCGCCATGGCGATTGCAATCGCCGTCTGGGCTTACATCCGCCTGCCGGAAACCCTGCATCCACAGAATGTCCGCCCCTTCACCGCCCGCTCGATTTTCGGCGCCTTCAAGCTGGTGCTGACCAATCGCATCGCGCTTTGCTATACCATCGCCAGCACCTTCATCTTCGGCGCGCTGTTCGGCTTCATCAATTCCGCCCAGCAGGTCTATGTCGGCATTTACGATCTCGGCGTCTATTTCCCCTTCGCCTTTGCCGGCGTGGCGATCTTCATGTCGCTGTCGTCCTTTTTCAACTCACGCTTCGTCGGCAAACTCGGCATGCGCCGCCTGTCGCACGGCTCGCTCATCGGTTTCATCACCATCAACACCATCTGGCTGATCGTCCAGATGGCGAGTTCCGAGCCGATGCCTTTCGCTCTGTTCATCTCCTTCTTCGGCCTCGCCATGTTCCAGTTCGGCTGGATCGGCTCGAACTTCAACTCGCTCGCCATGGAGCCCCTCGGCCACGTCGCCGGCACCGCCTCCTCCGTCCTCGGCTTCATGAGCACGGTCGGCGGCGCCCTCATCGGCGCCGGCATCGGCCAGGCTTTCGACGGCACTGCGCTTCCGATGGTCGCCGGTTATTTCATCGTGTCGATCATCGGGCTGGTCTTCGTGCTGATCGCCGAAAAGGGCCGCCTCTTCCAACAGCAGAACCCGGCCGTCTGAACGGCCGGCCTCCTCCGCATCCAGGATTTCACCACATGACGCCGCCGCATAAACCGCACCAGGAAAACCAGGGCTCCCGCCGCATCGGCATGGGTTTCGGCGAGTTCGTCGTCACCATCGCCATCATGACCGCCAGCATCGCCATGGCCATCGACAGCATGCTGCCGGCATTGCCCAATATTGGCCATTCCCTTGGCGTCACCAATACCAATGACGCGCAGCTGATCATCGGCGTGTTTTTTCTCGGCTTCGGCGTCTCGCAAATATTCTTCGGCAGCCTGTCGGATACGTTCGGCCGCCGCAACATCCTGCTCGGCGGCCTGGTTTGCTACGTGATCGGCATGTTTGCCGCCGCGGCAACCGGCAGCTTCGAAATGCTGCTCATCATGCGTTTCGTTCAGGGCGTGGGCGGTGCGGCGGTGCGCATCACCACCATGGCGATCGTTCGCGACTGCTTCGGCGGACGCGAGATGGCCCGTGTCATGTCCTATGTGATGATCGTCTTCATGATCGTGCCGATCGTCGCCCCTTCCGTCGGCCAGCTGATCATCCTGTATGCCAACTGGCACTGGATCTTCATCCTGCTCGGCGTCACCGCCACCATCCTGTTCGTCTGGGCGCTTCTGCGGCTGAAGGAATCGCTGCCGCCGGAAGAGCGCCTGCCGCTCTCGGTCGGCTCCGTCGTGGATGGCTTCAAGACCGTGCTCACCAACCGCATCACCTGCGGCTACATGATCGGCCTCACCATGTTCACCGGCGTCATCAGCGCCTATGTGATCTCGGTGCAGCAGGTCTTCGGCGAGGTCTATGGCCTCGGCGACTGGCTGCCGATCGCCTTTGCCGCCACCGCCGGCGGCATCGCCGTCGCCAACTTCGCCAATGGTTTCTTCGTCCGCAAATTCGGCATGCGCCGCATCTCGCACGCCGCTTTGCTGATCTTCACCGCGCTGTCGGCTCTAGGTTTCGTCATCGCGTTGGCCGGTAAGCCTGATTTCGCCATCGCTTACAGCATCTTCACCATCGTGCTGATGATGTTTGCCGTCATCGCCACCAATTTTACCGCCATCAGCCTCGAGCCGATGGGCAATCTCGCCGGCACAGCAACCGCCGTCACCGGATTCGTCTCGACGACGGCAGGCGCCATTCTCGGCGGCCTGGTCGGCCAGATGTTCAACGGCACGGTGCAGCCGCTCTTCGGCGGTTTCGCGCTCTTCGGTTTGGTGACAATCGCAGCCACTCTTTGGGCTGAGAACGGCAAGCTCTTCACCCATCCCGGCGACAGCCCGCAGCTCGATCCGGGTGCCGCCCATTTCTGACGGAAGCCCTCGGAGGGCCGGGTTTTGGATACAGGACAGCACCGTCTCCCTCCGGGACTGCAGGGCGAGATATTCCGCCCCGAACGGGACATCGGCACCGGCGTCGTGGTGCTCGCCGGCTCCAGTGGCCGTGTGGATTCGGATCGCGCCAAGTTGTTTGCGAGCCAAGGGGCAACGGCCATCGCTCTTCGTTGGTTCGGCGGCGAAGGCCAGGTGCCGGGCATCTGCAAGGTGCCGCTGGAAACCTTTTTTGCTGCCATAGATTATATGGTGGAATTCGGCTGCAAACGTATTGTGCTCGTTGGGACGTCGAAAGGCGCCGAAGCTGCGCTACTCACAGCGGTTTACGACCCGCGCGTCAGTGCTGCTGTCGCGATAAGTCCTTCCTCGGTCGTATGGGGAAATATCGGTCGAGGTGTTGATGGCATCAGTTGGCCGGAACGCTCGTCGTGGACGTTGCAAGGCACGCCGCTTCCTTTTGTCTCGTCGGATCCTGCATGGGTGCCGGAATACAGAGAGGGACTCGTTACCTATAGGGGCCTGTTCGAACGAAGTCTTGACGTGCACCAATCCGAGACCCAAGCGGCAGCTATTCCTTCGGAGAAAACAGACGCCGAAATTCTGCTCGTAGCAGGTTGCGATGACGCGCTTTGGCCATCGGCCACATTTGCTGCGTCGATTGTTCGGCGACGCGCGGATGCGGGCCTAACCACGCAGCTAGTATTGGGAGAAAATGCAGGTCACCGCGTTCTGCTGCCGGGCGAAACGACGCCCCGGTCATCGCTGCATGCTCACGGTGGAAGTGATGAAGCCGACGCCGAATTGGGGCGACGGGCGTGGGAACACATTCTCGCTATTCTGTAGCGTGGCGGCGGCAGTGTGCAAAAGGCATTCCGATGGACGACCGAATTCTAATCAGACCCTACGCGCCAAGCGACGTGGACGCGACAATTGACATTTTTCTGCGCGCCGTCAGGGAAATCTCGTCGAAAGACTATTCAGCCGCTCAGATAGAGGCTTGGGCGAAGGTGGAAGATCGCGACCGATGGGCGGAGCGCAGGAGAAGCAGCCCTGCCTGGATCGCTGAAATCGCCGGCGAGCCGGTCGGATTTTCCGATCTGACCACCGACGGATGCCTGGACATGATGTTCGTCCACCCTGAATTTCAGGGGCTCGGTGTCGCAACCCGGCTGTTGAGCAGGGTCGAGGAGGAAGCTCGGGTGCTCGGATTCAGGCGAATTTATACGGAAGCCAGCCGAACCGCGCGCCCGTTTTTCGACCGAAAGGGTTTCCGCGTGACAACAGCGCAAACCATCGAGAAACGCGGGCAAAGCCTGGAAAATTTCCTCATGGAAAAGCTCTACGCGGAGTAGGGCCGAACCGACGATACATGTTATCGAACGAAGCCAGCCTCCCCTGTCAGAATCCAGCCGCAAAATCAGCGTTCTGCGGCTGGTTTCATTCGTTCAGACCGTGACGACCTCACGGCGCAGCACATCCCACGAGGCCTTGTCGGGCGCAACCAGCAGCCCACCATCGAGATGGTGCGGCAGGTAGGGCGAGCCGTCGAAACGGGCGGCATAAGCGCCGGCTTCCTGCGAGATCAGCGTGCCGGCCAGATGGTCCCAGGGCATCAGCTTGTTGTAGATCAGGTAGTGCACGTGGCCGCCCGCAAGGGTGCGGTATTCATGGGCGGCACAGCGGTAGTTGGTGAGGAAGCGGACCTTGGCGAGATTGCCGAGAATCTCGGCCCGCTTCTCCTGCGGCAGGTAGCCTGTCGAGGCCATGCCGACCATCTGGTCGAGCGCGACAGGCTCGGCCGCGCGCAGCCGCCGTGCTTCGCCATCCGGCCGCCGCAGCCAAGCGCCGGCTCCTTTTTCCGCCATCACCCAGTCATCGCCCATCGGATCGTAGATGATGCCGGCAATGGTCTCGCCGCCTGAAATGACCGAGGCCATGACACCGAAGGCCGGGATGCCGGCGGCGAAATTGAACGTGCCGTCGACCGGGTCGACGACGATGGCTAGATCGGCATCTGCGAGCCTGCCGAGCAATGCCGGCTCGGCTGCGACCGATTCTTCGCCGAGGAACAACGCCCCCGGCCAAAGCCGCTCTGCTTCCGCCTTGATCATCCGCTCGGCCTGCTCGTCGGCCTCGGTGACGAGATCGGTCGCCTCGCTCTTGGCGCGCACGTCATTCTCGCCAAGCCGGCGGAAGCGCGGCAGGATCTCCGCTTTCGCGGCACGGCGCAAGAGATCGGCAAGAACGGTCACGTCGACAGTCGCAGTCATGTCAAATCCTTTCGGTCCGGCCCCTCGCTAAGGGCCCAAATCAGATGCCGATGATCTCCCGCCGGATCAACTGCCAGCTTTCTTTGTCGGGTGCGGAGATGATGCCGCCCGTCGTCTCGCCCGGGCGATAGGGCGAGCCGTCGAATTTCGCCGTATAGCCGCCGGCCTCCTGATGCGCCAGCACGCCGGCCAGATGATCCCAGGGCATCAGCTTCGCATGACCGATGAAATGCAGTTTGCCTGAGGCGACCATCCAATATTCATAGGCCGAGCAGTTGAAGGCGAAGGTCATCCTGATCTTCGCCATGTTGGCTGAAATGCGCGAGCGGTCCGGGTCATCCATATGACCCCACGAGATGCCGCCGACCATCTGGTTCAAGGCGGCGGGCTCAGCCACCTTCAGTCTGCTCGATTGCCCATCCTGCCGCGTCAGGAAAGCGCCCGCCCCTTTGATCGCCGTCACGGTGTCGCCGAGAACGGGATCGTGAATGATGCCGGCGACCGTTTCGCCCCTGACGGTGACCGCCAGCATCGTCCCGAAGACGGGAAGCCCGGCGGCGAAATTGAAGGTGCCGTCGACGGGGTCGATGACGAAGGCAAGCTCGGCATCGGCAAGGGCCGGCACGACGGACCGGTCGGCATCATAGGCTTCCTCGCCAACGACGAGGGCCACGGGAAAGCGCTCTTTCAGTGCCGCGGTGATCCGGTGTTCGGCGAGCAGATCGGCCTGCGTCACCAGATCGGTTGCCGAGGTCTTTTCCGAGACGTCGGCGGCGCCGAGATTGCGGAAACGCGGCATGATTTCCGCGCGTGCCGCCTCCTTCACGCAATCGCCGAGAAAGAGAATATCCTGATCTGAAATGGTCATGCGAATTCCTGCGCTTCATACAATAGCCAGCTGCTTAGCCGGATTTTCATGAAGGATCGGTGACACCAAGGGTGGAAAAGTCGAAGAGTTTCGGATCAAGCAGATGCGACGGGTTCACATGCGAAAGCGCCCGCAGCATCGTGTCCTGGCGTCCCGGCATGCGCCGCTCGATATCGGCAAGCATATCCTTCATCGCATTGCGCTGCAGCCCGTCCTGCGAGCCGCAGAGATCGCAGGGGATGATCGGGAAGCGCATGGCGGCGGCAAACTTCGCGAGGTCGTCCTCGGCGGCATAGGCAAGCGGCCGCAGCACCATCAGGTCACCCTCGTCGTTCAGAAGCTTCGCCGGCATGGAGGCAAGCCGCCCGCCGTGGAAGAAATTCATGAAGAAGGTTTCGAGAATGTCCTCGCGGTGGTGGCCGAGCACCAGCGCATCGCAGCCCTCTTCCCGGGCGACGCGGTAGAGATTGCCACGGCGCAGCCGCGAACAGAGCGAGCAATAGGTCGCCCCTTCGGGCACCTTCTCCTTCACGATCGAATAGGTATCCCGATATTCGATCCGATGCCGCACCCCGATTTTGGTCAGATAATCCGGCAATACATGTTTTGGAAAGTTCGGCTGCCCCTGGTCGAGATTGCAGGCAACAAGCTCGACCGGCAGCAGCCCGCGCCACTGCAGATCGAGCAGCAGCGCCAGCAGCCCGTAGGAATCCTTGCCGCCGGAAAGGCCGACCAGCCAGCGCTTCTGCCCCTTCAGCATATCGAAATCGTCGAAGGCCTGGCGCACCTGCCTGAGCAGCCGTTTGCGCAGCTTGTTGAAGGAGACCGAACGCGGAGCATCCGCAAAAAGCGCATGGCCGACGCTGCCGTTGGCATCGCCGCTTTCCAGATCATCCGCAATATTGGCTGCGATATTCATTGCGTCGTCCTATCGAGGTCTGTCTGCCTTAGCAGAAACGAGTTCGCCAACACAGCGTCAATCGCCGAAAACCGACCAGCCGGTGCGTGCCGCCAGCATTTCCAGCGCCACGGCGCCGAGCTGCGAGTTACCGACCTTGTTCAGGCCCGGCGACCAGACGGCGATCGAGGCAATGCCAGGCGCAACCGCGAAGATGCCGCCGCCCACACCGCTCTTGCCGGGCAGGCCGACATGATAGGCAAAGTCACCAGAGCCGTCGTAGTGGCCGCAGGTCAGCATCAGCGCATTGATGCGCCGCGCCCGCTTCGGTGAGACCACCGAATGACCGGTCATCGGATTGCTGCCGCGCGCCGCCAGGAACAACCCGGCGCGGGCCAGCTGCTCGCAGCTCATCGACAGCGCGCATTGATGGAAATAGACGCCGAGCACGTGGTCGACGGGATGATCCAGATTGCGGTAGGCGCGCATGAAGTTGGCAAGCGCGACATTGCGGTATCCTGTCTGCGTTTCCGAGCGCGCCACCTTGTCGTCGATGGTGATCGATTCGTCATCGGCGAGATAACGCACGAAGCGCAGCAATTCGCCGATCGCCTCGCGCGGCGCATGGCCGGCCATGACGACATCGCTGACGGCAATCGCGCCGGCATTGATGAAGGGATTGCGCGGGATGCCACTCTCATGCTCAAGCTGGACGATGGAATTGAAGGGCGATCCGGATGGTTCTCGCCCGACGCGCTTCCAGAGGCTCTCGCCGACCTTGCCGAGCGCCAAGGTCAGCATGAAGACCTTGGAGATGCTCTGGATCGAGAAGGCAATGTCGGCATCGCCGACACGGTAGACCTTGCCGTCGACGGTGACGATCGCCATGCCGAACTGCCGTGGATCCACCTTGGCAAGCTCGGGAATATAGTCAGCGACCTTGCCCTCGCCGATGCGCGGCAGGATATCGGTATGGATACTATCGAGGATTGCCTGCAGATCCGCCATCGCTTCTCTCCGAATAACAAAAAAGCCGCCCGAAAGAGCGGCTTTTCCATAAGCGAAAACGCCTAGTTTTTCTTAACGCGAATAGAATTCGACGACCAGATGCGGTTCCATGACGACCGGGAACGGAACGTCGCTGAGCGTCGGAACGCGACCGAAGGTGGCGACCATCTTGTTGTGATCGACTTCGATATAATCAGGAACGTCGCGCTCGGCGAGGCTGACGGCTTCCAAAACTGTCACAAGCTGCTTCGACTTCTCGCGAACTTCGATGACGTCGCCGGCCTTGCAGCGGTAAGAACCGATGTTGACGCGGACGCCGTTGACGGTCACGTGGCCGTGGTTGACGAACTGACGGGCAGCAAAGACCGTCGGAACGAACTTGGCGCGATAGACGATCGCGTCGAGGCGCGATTCCAGCAGGCCGATCAGGTTTTCCGAAGTGTCGCCCTTGCGGCGGTCGGCTTCAGCGAAGATCGCGCGGAACTGCTTTTCGCGCAGGTCGCCGTAGTAGCCCTTGAGCTTCTGCTTGGCGCGCAGCTGCACACCGAAGTCCGAAAGCTTGCCCTTGCGGCGCTGACCGTGCTGGCCCGGGCCGTATTCGCGGCGGTTCACCGGGGACTTCGGACGGCCCCAGATGTTTTCGCCCATACGGCGGTCAATTTTGTACTTGGACGATTCGCGCTTGCTCATCGCATTTCCTTTCAAAGGTTTATGCCGGTTTGTTGCCAAACCGAGCGAAGGAAACACGCCCTCCTCTGATCTCTGCCGAAATCTGACAGGATGTTTCGGTTACGCGAACAGAAACGATCCACGGGACATGTCAAATGAAACACCGGACATTGCTGCCCGGTGCTTGGCGCGGTCTTTAGAGGCCCGTCATGAAAATGTCAACTGCGCTAGAGCATGATGCCGAAAAGTGTATGCGGTTTTCGGACGACATCATGCTCTAACTCTTTAATTGAGAACAGGATTCAGATTTTAGGCCGAGCAGGCCTAAAATCATCCTGTTCTAGAGCCCGAAAGCGCCACTATTCCGCAGCCAGCGGCTGATCGCCCGTATCGGGCGCGTTCGCGTCGCCCGGCGCAGTCTGGCAATTCATGTCGGGGAAGGCGACAATGCGTTTGCCGGAGAAATCCGTGTGCACGACGACAATCCCCTGCTCCTCGAAATAACCGAGCAGGCGGCGGGCGCGCCGCGCCGAATGGGTGCCGTAGGCGCGGGCAATGCGGGCATCCGGCGGGCACGGCTCACCACAGACGGCGGCCTTGGCGAGCATCAGGAAGACACCCTGCAGGTCGTCGGTGACAGCTGATGACAGCGATAGCGCCGTTGCCCACTCTTCGCTCGCGGCTGTCGCGGCATCGACGCCGGAGCGAGAGATCGCCACGCGCCGGCGGAAATCCGGCAGCGCGACCGGCGGTCCCGGCACGCGGCGCATGCGCAGCCGCACGAGAAAATCCTGGTAGAGCACGGAATCGGTGCGGAAGGCGGAGGTGGGATCGTCGAGTATTTCTGCAAGCACGCCGGCGAGGCGTTCCTCGCGCTCTTCGGCTGAGATTTCCACCTGGCTCGCCCTCGCCTCGACAGGTGCGGGCGACGCCGTCGGCGTCGAGCGTGAGAGCTCCGCCAGAATGTCGGTGGTCGGCCGCGGCGCCGGCGGCGCACGGCGCACCAGCGGGCGCTGGAATTCCTCCGGATCGGGCGTAAAGATCAGATCCTCGACATCCTGCGGCGCATCCGGCAGCGGCATCAGCTTCGGGCTGGAGGAGCGCGCCGAAGTTTCCACCGCGCCGATCTGAATCGGCAGCGGCCGGCGTGATAGCGCCGGTCCGAGGGCGACGAAATTGCCGCGCTTCAGATCGCGGAACATCTCGGCCTGGCGGCGGTCCATGCCGAGCAGGTCGGCGGCGCGCGCCATGTCGATATCAAGAAAGGTGCGGCCCATCAGGAAGTTCGAGGCCTCGGCTGCGACGTTCTTGGCGAGCTTGGCGAGCCGCTGCGTCGCAATCACCCCGGCAAGCCCGCGCTTGCGGCCGCGGCACATCAGGTTGGTCATTGCCCCGAGCGACATCTTGCGCGCATCTTCCGCGACATCGCCGCCGACGGAGGGGGCGAACATCTGCGCCTCGTCGACGACGACGAGAACTGGATACCAATATTCGCGATCCGCATCGAACATGCCGTTGAGGAAGGCTGCGGCCGCGCGCATCTGCTGTTCGATATCGAGGCCTTCAAGCGTCAGCACGCAGGAAACGCGATGCTGGCGGATGCGGTTGGCGATACCCGCCAGCTCCGCCTCGGTGCGCTCGCCATCGACGACGACATGGCCGAACCTGTCGCTGAGGGTGACGAAATCACCCTCAGGATCGATGATGACCTGCTGCACCCACTGCGCGGATTGCTCGAGCAGGCGGCGCAAAAGATGCGACTTGCCCGATCCGGAATTGCCCTGGACGAGCAGACGGGTCGCCAGCAGCTCCTCGATATCGAGCGTCGCCGGGCTGCCGGACGCCAATCCCATATCGATGCCAACTTGCAATGCTGATCCTCGCGACGAAGAGACTCACATGAGTGAAGCGCCATTCTTCCGAAACGGCATCGCCCCGTCTATCAAAGAATCTGCTGATTTTCAGGGCCGGATTTCGCCAACCCACAGGACAATTCCCTTCATGCTCTCAGGCCGAAACCTTGCATCAGCCGCCGTGTCGCGAAATCCTGGTAGCCCGACGTGAAGACTGCGAAGTCGAAATTATCGGGATGCACCGCATCGGCCGCCGCTGGCACCAGCGTGCGGGCGCGCCGCGCGATTGCTTCAGCCGGATCAAGCCAGTCGACCGGCCAGGGCGCAAGCCGCCGGAAAAGATTGGCCATGAAAGGATAATGGGTGCAGGCCAGCACGACGATATCGGTCTTTTGACCGTCCTTCTCGACGAAACACTGGTCGATTTCCGCAACCACGGCGTCGTCGGAGACGGCGTCGCCGCGAATATAGGCTTCGGCCATGCGCGCCAGGTTCTCAGAGCCGACGAGGCGGACATGGCATTGCTGCGCGAAGGATTGGATGAGATCGCGCGTATAGGCTCGTCTCACCGTGCCGGGGGTGGCGAGCACCGAAACCAGGCCCGAGCGCGTGCGCTCCGCCGCCGGTTTGATCGCCGGCACCGTGCCGACAAAGGTCATTTGGGGAAAGGCGGCGCGCAGGTCGGCGCCGACGAGCGTGAAGGCGGTGTTGCAGGCGATGATGCAGACTTCGGGGTCATACTCCGTCAGCAGCTTGCGGAAGAGCCCGATGATCCGCTCCTTCAGCGCTTGTTCCTCCCAGCCGCCATAGGGAAAGCCGGCATCGTCGGCAACATAGATGAAGCCGCGCTCCGGCATCAGCACGCGCGCCTCGCGCAAGACGGTCAGCCCGCCTATGCCGGAATCGAAGAGAAGGATAGGTTTCAGCTCATTCGTCGGCGCTGTCATCGGTGGGCGCATCCTTGCCGGATCGGGTGAAACCGCCTTTACGCGGACTGTTGCGCGTAAAGCGGTCGAGGGAGGAGATGACGCCGCGCAGCACGCTGATTTCCTGTTCCGTGAATGCCCGGCGGGAGAGGACTGCGCGCAGGTTGTCGACCATTTTCGGCTTTTTCGAGGGCGGATGAAAATAGTTACGCGAATCGAGCGCCTCTTCCAGCTGGTCGAACAGGCCGAAGAGCTGCTCCTTGGTGGACGGGCGCTGCCCCAAGGCCTGGAACGGCACGGCTTCCAGATCCTCCATGCCCGATTTCATCCACTCATAGGACATGAGCAGCACGGCTTGGGCGATATTCAGCGAGGCGAAGGCGGGATTGACCGGGAAGGTGACGATCTCGTCGGCAAGCGCCACTTCCTCGTTGGTCAGGCCCCAGCGTTCGCGGCCGAAAAGAATGCCGGTCGCCTCACCCGCCCGGAATCTTGTACGCAGCGTCTCTGCGGCAAAAACCGGCGAGCGCACCGGCTTGTAGTTGTCACGGCTGCGCGCCGTCGTCGCATAGACGAAGTTGAGATCGGCAATCGCCTCTTCCAGCGTGGCGAAGACCTTGGTGCCTTCGATCACATGATCGGCCTTGGAGGCCGCAGCCTGGGCCTTCTCATTCGGCCAGCCGTCGCGCGGATTGACAAGGCGAAGATCGACAAGGCCGAAATTCGCCATGGCGCGCGCCACCATGCCGATATTCTCGCCCATCTGCGGCTCGACCAAAATGATGACCGGCCCTTCGGCCAGAAGTTGACGCTCGCTATTGGTGCCGGCCATGGTGCCTTTGTGTTTCCTATTCCTGGTTGACGGGCGCAATAGCTTTGCCAGCCGCAAACGGCAAGTCCTGCGTCTCCGTGGGGTAAAGCCGCTCCAACGTCGAGCCGATCATTTCGACAGCCAGCCGCGCGCCCTCCCGCCAGAGCGGCAGGTGGCGGCTCGTCGGTCTTATCTGCTTGCGGGCGATGATGAAACATTCCGAGCCGCGAGCTGCCACCTTTTCCAGTGTGGCGATATCCGCAGCGATCCGCCGCTTCAGATCATCATCCACCACATCAGCGATATGGTTCCGCGCCAGAATGCGCGACCAATAGGTAACGGAAAGAAAAATCGCCAGCGTCCGGCGAATTTGTCCCGGCCTGGTGACAATGGACCAGCTCGAGCCGAGCGGGCGCGCGGCAAGCGTAATGTCTCGGTAGCAGGCATCGACCTTCTGCGAGACGACGATAAGCTCGGGCTGGCTTCTCTTCTCCGAAACGGCCGACAGCAGCTCCTTCAAGGCGTCGAACCATTTGGCGATCGCCGTGTCGAGGGCGCCGCGCGTGCGCGTCGGCAGCACGAGGAAGGCTACCAGCGTTCCCGCGACAGCGCCGATGACGGTTTCCTCAAGGCGCAACTTCAGCAGGTCGAAAGTCAGGACACCCATTACGCCATAGACGAGACAAAGAACGATCGAGATGAAGAAAGTCATCGTCGCATAGGAAATCTGCAGGAAAAAGAAGGCAAGGAAGATGCAGATGACCGAAACGGCAATGGCAACCGCCGGATGTCCCGCGAGCAGCGTCGCCAGCACCAGGCCGAAAGCGATGCCGAAAAGCGTGCCGATCGACCGCTGCAGCGCCTTGATGGCGGTGTCGCCGCGCGAATTGGTATTGGTGAAGACGAGGAAGGATGCCAGCACCGCCCAGAACCAGCGCTCGCGGGACAGCGCCAGACCGAGCGTCATGGCAATCGCTGCTGCCAAGGTGATCTGAAGGGCCGAACGCATGAGGGGATTTTTCAGCGAAAAATCGACTGCCGCTGTCGTGCTGGACTCTTCAACCGAGGCAATCTCGGAGAAGTTGGACCGGCGCCCTGAATCGATCGTTTCCATCAATTGCCGGCGGGCGGCTGCAAGCCAGAGAAATGCGCGCGCCGTTTCGGCCTGCGGCTGCCCCTCTTTATCGGCTACAGCCGTCTCCTCATCCGAAAGCACCACCTTGTCATCCTCGATGACGGCATGGACGAGCGCAAAGGAAGGCGGGCTCTGGAAGCTCAGTACGATTGCGCTCTCAGCCGCCAGATGCGCATCGAACAGCCGGATCGCCAGCTCCGCGGCCGGTGCGGACGCACCGTCGAAGACGCCGCCCGGCGGGCGGGGAATGAAGCTTTCCGCCATCAGCACCACTTCCTTCAGCCGCTCCTCCAGCTGGCGCAATTCCTGCCGGTCTGCCTCTTCGATCTTCCCATCCGCGGCAAGGGCAGCAAGCTTGAAGAGAATCTGGTTGATGCGGCCCCGTACGCTTTCCAGCGAGCGCAGCAGGTCGCGCCGCCAATTGTCGGGCAAGAGCACAGCCCTCACCCAATGGCTGACGAGCGCGGAGACAACAGGGCCGATCGCCACGAGCGGCAGCGCCGCAATCTTCGGCTGAAAATAGGAGCCCATGAAATAGGACGTGAAGGCGAACATGCCGATTGCAAAGCCGCGCGGGCCGTAAACGCGGCCGGACGAGGCGAGGAAGATCACTACGAGAAAAATGAAATCCGAGAGAACACGCTGCGACTCGAGCGCCGCCGCGATGCCGACGACAACGACGCTCGCAAGGCAGCCGAGCAATCGGGTAATAAGCTGGCGCGTCGAACCCTTGTCGCGCACCGCGACCCCGCCTTCGATCGACAGCACGATGCCAAGCCCATAGGATGCCGTCGGCAGCGGCACGATGAGCATATGGATTGCAAGCAGGATCGCGAAGGACAGAACGATCGATAGCGTGATGCGTGAGCCCATGCGCAGGCGCGAAAGCGCCGGGTCATTCGCAAGCAGCCAGTCTCGAAACTCAAAGCCGGAAATCACCCTTGCCAATCCTCATGCGCGCCGGAGGTAGCAGTACCGGAGAGCGAGATACCCCAGCTGCAACAAAAATCAAATCACACCTTGGCATTGCTGGCTACCGTACGGGAGAGCATAAGATTGGTTTGAGAGGCCCTGGAATCCTAACGATGTTCCCTTTATGTCCTGTATGCGGAACCATAAAAGATGAAACTGTGCGGAGCGCGGGAAAAGATGCCCAAGGCCTCGAACGCCACATGGCCCGACGTAATTGCTATGGGCCTGCGATATGATCTTTATTGTGATCCGTGCGGCATCCATGACGAACTGAATATGCTGGCTCTGCCGCCGGGCGGGAGTGCTGTCGGGGTGATATTCAAGTGTAATTGGTGCAGCCGATCTGCGGATGTGATTGTGTCGCACCGATCCACTTGGCCGAAGGTGTCCCCGCCCAAGACCAAGTACACGACCTAGCAGATATGACCGCAGCCAAATCTAATAAGGCCTGACTGGGTGGCCGCCTCATTCGCCCTTGGCGATCTGCACCATGGCCTCCTTGAGCGAGATCGGTCCCTGCCCCTCGCCGCCCTGGACCATGATGTCGTCGATAACGGCCCTGCCATTCTCCTCGATCACCTCGAAACGCACTGTCGTAAAGGCATCCTTGTCGGGCGTTCCCTCCATGCAGGTCGCTGCCTTGAATTTCACCGTCACCTCGGTGGCGCCATTCGCCGGCTGGCCGCGGTCGAAGGATAGGTCCTGCAGCGGGCAAGCATCCTGACCGTTGACGATCACATCGTAGTCGAAGGGCGAAATGCCGTCCTCGTCCGCCGCCGGGTTCTGGGCCGCCGCCTTGTATTTGTCGCCGAAATCCTTGCTGTAGAGCCGGCTCAGCATCGCCTCGCCAAAAATGTCTATCCAGTCGCTATTGTCCCCCGCCCAGTTCTTCTGCGTGTCCGTCATGATCTCCTCGACCGGCGCGGTCGCATCGGCCGCAAGCGAAGGGCCCGGCAGAGCGGACAGGGCGGCAGCGAGGCCGGCGAACAGAATGGCGATCTTCTTCATGGAAATGTCCGGGACTCAGGGGCTTGTGGCGGCGAGACTAGCCCTTTTCCGACGCTTGGCAATGGTGGCAAAAACGACAGGTCCCTGCCCGTTCTGCTTTGCGTTCCGGGCGCACAATGCTATAGCGCTCCGGACTCCATCACCCAGCCGGGACAACCGTCCCTTCCAAGCTTACGAGGCAGATACATGAACAAGATCAAGGTCGCCAACCCCGTCGCCGATCTCGACGGCGATGAAATGACGCGCATCATCTGGCAGCTCATCAAGGATAAGCTGATCCATCCGTATCTCGACCTCGATATTGACTATTTCGACCTCTCCGTCGAAAACCGCGACGCCACCAACGACCAGGTGACCGTCGACGCCGCCAACGCCATCAAGAAATACGGCGTCGGCATCAAGTGCGCGACGATCACCCCGGACGAAGCCCGCGTCAAGGAATTCAACCTCAAGGAAATGTGGAAGAGCCCGAACGGCACGATCCGCAACATCCTCGGCGGCGTCATCTTCCGCGAGCCGATCATTTGCAAAAACGTGCCGCGCCTGGTTCCCGGCTGGACGCAGCCGATCGTTGTCGGCCGTCACGCCTTCGGCGACCAGTACCGCGCAACCGATTTCAAATTCCCCGGCAAGGGCAAGCTGACGATCAAGTTCGTCGGCGAAGACGGCACTGTCATCGAGAAGGAAGTCTTCAACGCGCCGGGCGCCGGCGTCGCCATGGCCATGTACAATCTAGACGAATCGATCCGCGAATTCGCCCGCGCCTCGATGATGTACGGCCTGATGCGCAAGTGGCCGGTCTATCTGTCGACCAAGAACACCATCCTCAAGGCCTATGACGGCCGCTTCAAGGACATCTTCGAGGAAGTCTACGAGACCGAATTCAAGGATCAGTTCAAGGAAGCCGGCATTACCTACGAGCATCGCCTGATCGACGACATGGTCGCCTCGGCGCTCAAGTGGTCGGGCGGTTATGTCTGGGCCTGCAAGAACTATGACGGCGACGTCCAGTCCGACACCGTTGCCCAGGGCTTCGGTTCGCTCGGCCTGATGACCTCGGTTCTGCTGACGCCGGATGGCAAGACGGTCGAAGCCGAAGCCGCCCACGGCACTGTTACCCGCCACTACCGTCAGCACCAGAAGGGCCAGGAAACCTCGACGAACTCGATCGCCTCAATCTTCGCCTGGACCCGCGGCCTCGCCCATCGCGCCAAGCTCGATGACAATGCCGAGCTGGCCCGCTTCGCTTCGACGCTCGAAAAGGTCTGCGTCGATACCGTCGAATCCGGCTTCATGACCAAGGACCTGGCGCTCTTGATCGGCCCGGATCAGCCGTGGCTCTCCACCACTGCCTTCCTCGACAAGATCGACCAGAACCTGCAGAAGGCCATGGCGTAAGCCTGTCCTTTCGCGATAGCATTGAAACGGCGGGGATTTCCCCGCCGTTTTTATTTGGGAACGAACCGATGACCGCCATCCTGCGACCGCTTGAACCCTCCGACCGCGCCGCCTGGGAACCCTTATGGGAAGCGTATCAGCGCTTCTACGAAGTGGTCATCCCGCCCGAAACCACGAATCTCACCTGGGCTCGCTTTCACGATCCCGACGAACCGATGCACGCGCTCGGCGCCTTCGGCGAAGACGGCCGGCTGGTCGGCATCGTCCATGCCATCTTTCACCGCTCCTGCTGGCTGCCGCAATGGACCTGCTACCTGCAGGATCTCTATGTCGAAAACAGCCAACGCGGCCTCGGCACCGGTGCCGCTCTGATCGATGCCGTCGCCGATCTGGCGCGCACAAACGGCGCCGGCAGGCTCTACTGGATGACGCACGAAACGAATGCAACGGCCCGGCGGCTCTACGACAAGATCGCCGAACGCTCGGGTTTCATCCAGTACCGCAAGGCTCTCTGAAGATCGGGGGTTGCACAAAGACCGCGCCGCACTATTGATTCCGAGCGACGCAACAGGAGGAGGATGTCATGAGCGAAGAATTGGTATTCTACACAAACCCGATGTCACGCGGCCGCATCGCGCGCTGGATGCTGGAGGAAATCGGTCAGCCCTATCGCACAGAACTCCTGACCTTCGGCGAAACCATGAAGGCACCGGAATATCTGCGGGTCAACCCGATGGGCAAGGTGCCGGCGATCCGCCACGGCGACACCGTCGTCACGGAATGCGCGGCGATCTGCGCCTATCTTGCCGAAACCTTCCCGGAAGAGGGGCTGGCCCCCAAACCGCAGGAGCGCGCCGCCTATTACCGCTGGATGTTCTTTGCCGCCGGTCCGCTGGAATCGGCGGTGACGATGAAGGCTCTCGGCTTCGACATTCCGACGGAGAAGTTGCGCATGGCCGGCTGCGGTGGCTTCGGCGACGTCATGAACACGCTTGAAATGGCCGTTTCCGCCTCGACTTATGTTGCCGGGGAACGCTTCACCGCCGCCGACGTCTATGTCGGCTCGCATATCGGCTGGGGCCTCGGTTTCGGCAGCATCGAAAAACGCCAGGCCTTCGTCGATTATTTCGGCCGCATCAGCCAACGCGAAGCCTATAAGCGCGCCAATGCGCTGGATGACGAGGCCGGCAAGACGATGCAGGCGGCCTGATCGTCGCCGGCGCGGCTCTCACGTGACCGCGCCGGAATGTCACCCATCAGGCGAGCGGCATATGTATATCCGTCATCAACTCGGTCGGCGGCACGTCGCGCGGATTGTTGAGATATTCCTCGAACATGACGCTGTCCTTCAGCTGCCGTCCCGATTTGGGCAGCCAGTCCGCATAAAGCCACTGATAGGCCTTGTGCATGTCGGCATAGGGGCCTTTGTGGCGCAGCACCGCGTAGTCGCCGCCGTCGATCCTGCGCTTCTCGAACGGCGCTTCGGCCGGAACATCGGCAGAGCCGGTGACGCAGGCGATCGAGCGCAGCTTTTCGGCCAGCACAATATCGGGATCGTCGAGATAGACGCCGATCATCCGCATCTCGGGCCTGGCGAGACTGCGCGCGTAAAGCGTGCCGAACAATGTCTCGAAGGCTTTGCCGATCTCCATATAGGAGCCGGTATGGGCGACACCGATCAGATCGGTCGGTGCGATCTCACGTATGGTCACGTCGAACATGGCTTTGGTCTTTCCGTTAGGTGAGGGTTGGAAGGCTGTGTGGCTTCCCTCTTTCCGATAGCGACCTGGCGGCATGCCGTAGACCGACTTGAAAATGCGCGTGAAGGATTGGAGATTGGGATAACCTGATCGCCTTGCAATCTCGCTGACGGCAAGCTCCGTGCCGACGATCGCGCCCGCTGCGCGATGCAGCCGCAGCCGCTTGACGGTGACCGCCAGCGTCTCGCCGTAAATCGCCCGGTAGATCCTGTGCCAGTGATAGCTCGACAGGCAGGCGATCTCGGCAAGACGCGCCATATCCAGCTCCTCGTCGAGGTGGTCGTGAATATAGGCCGAAACCCGTCTCAGACGGCTTTCATAAAGTGCCCATGCCGTTTCGCCATTCATGTGAAACCTCATGCAAATCGATCGGTTGCAGAGAACCATATCCCGATTTGACAAATCCTGCGGACTTGCCCGAGGCGCAACGAAAAAAAAAAAGGCGGAAGCCGAGCCTCCGCCTTTCCAAACTCTGCAATGGGTTCAGCCGATCAGCCGGCGAGTGCTACGGCCACTGCCTCGATCGCTTCATCGGCCTTCGATCCATCGGGGCCGCCGGCCTGGGCCATGTCGGGGCGGCCGCCGCCGCCCTTGCCGCCGAGGGCGGCCGAGGCGACGCGCACCAGATCGACAGCACTGAAACGATCGACGAGATCCGGCGTCACCGCGACGACGGCGCTCGCCTTGCCATCGTCGGACACGCCGATCAGCGTAACGACGCCGGAGCCGATGCTGGTCTTGCCGTCATCGGCAAGCCCCTTGAGGTCCTTGGGATCGACACCCGATATCGACTTGCCGAGGAACTTGACGCCGGCGACTTCGCGCACGGCATCGGCCGAGCCGCCCTGCCCGCCGCCCATGGCGAGTTTGCGCTTGGCGTCGGCCAGTTCCTTTTCCAGCTTGCGGCGCTCGTCCATCAGCGCTTCGACGCGCGACAGAACTTCCGAAGGCTGAACCTTCAGCGAGGCAGCCAGCGTCTTCACGCGATCGTCCTGCTCGGCCAGATATTCGCGCGCCGATTCACCGGTCACCGCTTCGATGCGGCGAACCCCGGCGCCGACAGCACTTTCGCCGAGAACGCGGATCAGGCCGATCTGACCGGTGGCCGACACATGCGTGCCGCCACAAAGCTCGACCGAATAAGGCTTGTTGCTCTTTGCGCCATGAACGCCTGTGCCCATCGAGACGACACGCACTTCATCGCCGTACTTCTCGCCGAAGAGAGCCATCGCGCCTTCCTCGATGGCGTCGTCGACACTCATCAACCGGGTCGTGACAGCCGAATTCTGCAGCACGATCTCGTTGGCCATATCTTCGACGATCTTCAACTCCTCGGCCGACATCGGCTTCGGGTGCGACACGTCGAAACGCAGCCGCTCGGGCGCAACCAGCGAACCCTTCTGCGCGACATGGGTGCCGAGCACCTCGCGCAGCGCCTCATGCAGCAGGTGTGTTGCCGAGTGGTTGGCGCGCAGGCGCGAACGGCGGGCGTGATCGACGGTCAGGACAACCGCATCGCCGGTCTTGAATGCACCTTCGACAACGACGCCGGAATGCACGAAGAGGCCTTCACCCTTCTTCTGCGTGTCCGATATCTCTATTCTGCCGTGGTCGGACGAGATGACGCCGGTATCACCCATCTGACCGCCGGACTCGCCGTAGAACGGCGTCTGGTTGACGACGATCTGCACCTTGTCGCCGGCCTTGACCTCTTCGGCAACGGCGCCCTCCCTGACGATCGCCTGCACGACGCCTTCAGCGGTTTCGGTGTCGTAACCCAGGAATTCGGTTGCCCCGTGCTTTTCTTTAAGCTCGAACCAGATGGTTTCGGTTGCCTTCTCGCCGGAACCGGCCCAGTGCGAACGGGCTTCCGCCTTCTGGCGCTGCATAGCGTCGGTGAAACCGGAGATATCGACGCCGATCTCACGGGCGCGCAAAGCATCCTGCGTCAGGTCGAGCGGGAAGCCGTAGGTGTCGTAGAGCTTGAAGGCGGTCTCGCCATCCAGCATGTCGCCCTTACCGAGATCTGTGGTCGCATCCGACAGCAGCGACAGGCCACGCTCCAGCGTCTTGCGGAAGCGGCCTTCTTCGAGTTTCAGCGTCTCCGAGATCAGCGCTTCGGCGCGCACGAGTTCCGGATAGGCGCGGCCCATCTCCTGCACCAGCGTCGGCAGCAGCTTGTACATCAGCGGCTCCTTGGCGCCGAGAAGCTGGGCGTGTCGCATGGCGCGGCGCATGATACGGCGCAGCACATAGCCGCGGCCTTCATTCGACGGCAGCACCCCATCGGCGATCAGGAAGGCCGAGGAGCGCAAATGGTCGGCGATGACGCGGTGGCTGGCGCTGCCCTTAGCCTTGGCGCCCATCGTCTCTTCGATGGCGCCGATCAGCGTGCGGAACAGGTCCGTGTCGAAGACGCTCTGAACGCCTTGCAGAATGCAGGCCATGCGCTCCAGACCCATGCCGGTATCGATCGACGGACGCGGCAGCGGGTTGCGAACGCCGGGCTCCGTCTGCTCGAACTGCATGAAAACCAGATTCCAGAATTCCAGGAACCGGTCGCCATCTTCCTCAGGCGAACCGGGTGGGCCGCCCCAGACGTTCTCGCCCTGGTCGATGAAGATTTCAGAGCATGGGCCGCAGGGGCCGGTATCGCCCATCTGCCAGAAATTGTCGGAGGTCGGGATGCGAATGATCTTGTCGTCGGAGAAGCCGGCGATCTTCTTCCACAGCGTCGCAGCTTCCTCATCTTCGGAATAGACGGTGACCAGCAGGCGATGTTTCGGCAGGTCGAACCCTTCGGTGACGAGCTTCCAGGCAAGCTCGATCGCATTCTCCTTGAAATAGTCGCCAAACGAGAAATTGCCGAGCATTTCGAAGAAGGTCAGGTGGCGGGCGGTATAGCCGACATTGTCTAGGTCGTTATGCTTGCCGCCGGCGCGCACACATTTCTGCGAAGTCGTCGCCGTCGAATACGGACGTTTCTCCAGGCCGGTGAAGACGTTCTTGAACTGCACCATGCCGGCATTGGTGAACATCAGCGTCGGGTCGTTGCGCGGCACAAGCGGGCTCGACGAGACGATCTCATGACCGTTCTTCTTGAAATAGTCGAGGAATGTCGACCGGATATCGTTCACACCGCTCATGCTATGCCCTTCAATGCTGCCGGAGGCAGGTAAATCTAAATCCATCGGCTTTTAACGTTCGCCTCCGCCACTGTCCAGCAGACAAACAAAACCGGCCGCATTCTGATCAGGGAACGCAGCCGGCTTGGATTTTCAGAGGGACTGACAGAAAACCGATCGCGAAATCACATTTCCGCGGCAGCATCACCGTCATCGGGGTCCGGTCCGCCGTTCTGCAGGAAGCGGTCGGCGATCAGGCCGGCATTCTGGCGCAGCGACAGTTCGATCTCGCGGGCAAGATCCGGATTGTCGCGCAGGAAGGTCTTGGCGTTTTCGCGGCCTTGGCCGAGACGCTGGCTGTTATAGGAGAACCAGGCACCGGATTTCTCGACGATGCCGGCCTTGACGCCGAGATCGACCAGTTCGCCGGTCTTGGAAACGCCCTCGCCATACATGATGTCGAATTCGACCTGCTTGAAGGGCGGCGCCATCTTGTTCTTGACGACCTTGACGCGAGTCTGGTTGCCGATCACCTCTTCGCGCTCCTTGACCGCGCCGATGCGGCGGATGTCGAGGCGCACGGAGGCATAGAACTTCAGCGCATTGCCGCCGGTCGTTGTCTCAGGCGAACCGAACATGACGCCGATCTTCATGCGGATCTGGTTGATGAAGATCACCATGGTGTTCGACTTGGAGATCGAAGCCGTGAGCTTGCGCAGCGCCTGGCTCATCAGGCGCGCCTGCAGACCGGGCAGGCTGTCGCCCATCTCGCCTTCGATTTCGGCGCGCGGCGTCAGTGCGGCGACCGAGTCGACGACGAGAACATCGACGGCCCCGGAGCGCACCAGCGTATCGGTGATTTCCAGCGCCTGCTCGCCGGTATCGGGCTGCGAGATCAGAAGGTTCTGCAGATCGACGCCAAGCTTGCGGGCATAGACCGGATCGAGCGCATGTTCGGCATCGACGAAGGCGCAGATGCCGCCCTTCTTCTGCGCTTCGGCAATGGTCTGCAGCGCAAGCGTCGTCTTACCCGAGCTTTCCGGCCCGTAAATTTCGATGATTCGGCCCCTCGGCAGACCACCGACTCCAAGTGCGATATCGAGGCCAAGCGAGCCGGTCGAAATCGTCTCGATCTCAACAACATTCTCGTTGGAGCCGAGTTTCATGATCGAGCCCTTGCCGAACGACCGCTCTATCTGTGAGAGTGCCGCTTCAAGCGCTTTGCTTTTGTCCACCGATTTGTCCTCTACCAGCCGCAATGAATTCTGAGACATCCGATCCACCTTTAGGTTATTGAAGCCGCCCAAGCAATGTCGAGTTTGTACCCTATTTGTTCTACTCTCGCAATAGGCGATCAAACAATTGAAAGAAAAAGGTAAAACGGCCCGTGTTCTATTTTTGTTTTATCGATGCAAAGCAACGGCTTAGACCTGCAATGCCGATATCCGCGCAAGAGAACCCATCGCATCGATTCGCGTTTCGGGCATCGAGAGAGCGGCTGCAATGAGCGGAAAGATTCTCGTTCTCGGCGGTGCCCATATCGATAGACGCGGCCGCATCTCCGGCGAGACGACGCCTGGCGCTAGCAATCCCGGCACCTGGTTCGAGGAGCCAGGCGGCGGCGGCTTCAATGCGGCGCGCAATCTCGCAAGGCTTGGATTTCAAGTGACGATGATCTCGCCGCGCGGCGGCGATCCGATGGGCGAGATGGTCGGCGAAGCCGCTGATTTCGCCGGCATCGACGATCGACCTTTCGTCTTCCTCGACCGCAAGACCCCGAGCTATACGGCGATCATCGAGAAGGACGGCAATCTGGTGATCGCCCTTGCCGACATGGATCTTTACCGCTTCTTCGTGCCGCGGCGTCTCTCCATCCGCTGGGTACGGGAGGCTTTCGCCACCCATGACCTCATTCTTTTCGACGCCAACCTGCCGGAAGAAACGATCGCGGCGATCGTTGCCAAGGCGCATTCCCTGGCGAAGCCGGTCGCGGCGATTGCCATCTCGCCGGCCAAGGTCGTCAGACTGAAACCGTGTATAGGGGATATCGACTACCTGTTCCTGAATGAGGCCGAGGCGGCCGCCCTTGCCGGTGAACAGCCCGAAGACGCTGCCGGCTGGCCACCGCTTCTGAACGAAATCGGCATCAGGAACGCCGTCATTACCCGCGGCCGCCGCGAGCTCGTAGCGCTTTGCGAGGGCCGCGCCGTGACGCTGCAGCCGCCGGTCGCCGACACGGTCGCCGATGTCACCGGTGCCGGCGATTCTCTTGCGGCCGGCACACTCAGCGCCTTGATGGCCGGCCTGCCGCTGGAGGAGGCGGTTCGCCACGGCACCGCCGCCGCCACGCTCACCGTGCAGTCGCGGCACGCCGTCAACGAAAATCTGACGCCGGATCTCTTGAATGCGGCGCTTGCCCTTGTTCCCAAGGTCAGAATTCTGCATTGAAGCGGCTAAATTGAAGTTCAACATGATGTCGTCCGAAAACCGCTGAGACTTTCGGCATCATGCTCTATCGACGACAGGATAAGATCATGACCAAGCCCCTTTCCCCTCTTCTGCCGATCGCCTATTCGAAGGAGGTCGCCAGCGCCAAGCAGCGTGGCGCGCCGCTGGTGGCGCTGGAATCGACCATTATCACCCATGGCATGCCCTATCCCGGCAATATCGAGATGGCCCGCAGCGTCGAGACGATCATTCGCGAACAGGGCGCGGTGCCGGCAACCATCGCCGTCATTCACGGCACGCTGCATATCGGCCTTGAAGCCGGCGAACTGGAGCAGCTTGCCAAGGCGACCGACGTGATGAAGGTGTCGCGCGCCGATCTCGCCTTTGCGATCGCCGAGCGCCGCACCGGCGCCACCACGGTCGCGGCGACGATGATCGCCGCCGCCCGCGCCGGCATCCGCGTTTTTGCCACAGGCGGCATCGGCGGCGTTCACCGCGGCGCCGAGGAAAGCTTCGACATATCCGCCGATCTCGAGGAACTGGCCCGCACCGGCGTCATCGTCGTCTGCGCCGGCGCCAAGGCGATCCTCGACATTCCGAAGACGCTGGAAGTGCTGGAAACCCGTGGCGTTCCCGTCGTCACCTATGAGAGCGAAGAATTCCCCGCCTTCTGGTCGCGCTCCTCCGGCATACCAAGCCCGCTGTCGCTGAACAGCCCGGCGGCAATCGCCAATTTCCAGACGGTGCGCGAACAGCTCGGCATCGACGGTGGCATGCTCGTCGCTAACCCGGTACCCGAGGCCGACGAGATCGCGCGCGAGGAGATGGAGATCTATATCGAACGGGCGCTTGATAGCGCCGAACGCGACGAAATCACCGGCAAGGCGGTGACGCCCTATCTGCTCTCGACCATTTTCGACCTGACGGACGGCCAGAGCCTGAAGACGAATATTGCGCTGGTGGAGAATAATGCGAGACTTGCGGCGGAGATTGCCGTGGCGCTCGGCGAGTGATTTTTGATGGGGCGGGCTGGTCCCGCCCCATGAACGGGAGATGGGTCACGCGCTTCGAGATGATGTCGGCAAAAAGCGTACAACGAAGGACCTCGCCAAAGCATCCAGCAGGTTGGTATCGCGCTTATCGAGGATCAAGTCGTGGGGGTCATCGGGATTAACAAATACGGAAACAAGAGATCCCGGCTCGAACCCAGCGCGGCGCATTTGGCGCGTATTGATTTCCGTCTTGTGATAGGACACGCCGTCGACAGAAAATTCGGCATCCACGAATAAACTATCGACATCGACGATGGTGCCTGTGTAGCAGGCCGTGATTTGCGCTATTGCAGGTCGCCAACGATATGACAGATATATCTGCCGGACCCGAAGTCCGAACAGGATCAACGGGAAGGCAATGATAGAAGCTACCCATAGTGCTTCATACATGGACGGCCCCTCAGTTTCCTTTTGCCGGATCGCAGAGACCATATTACGCGGTCATGGTCCTGCCAAGCGTAAGCACTCTCCTTTTGGGGAGATGATTTGCGGCCATAAGGGGACCACACACGTAGCCCTCTCCAGCCAGCAAATCACCGGGCGTCAGCTATCCAGCGTCTCCTTCACCACCACCGCCAGCTGCTTCAGCGAGAACGGCTTCGGCAAAAATCCGAATTTCGACTCCGGCGGCAGGTTGCGGGCGAAGGCGTCTTCGGCATAGCCGGAGACGAAGATGAATTTCATATCGGGATAGGTCTTGCGCAGCTCGCGCAGCAGCGTCGGGCCGTCCATCTCCGGCATGACCACGTCGGAAACGACGATGTCCACCTTGCCGTCGAGCTCTTCCATGATGCTGAGCGCCTCGACGCCGGAGCCTGCCTCGTGCACGGTATAACCGCGCGTTTCCAGCATGCGCTTGCCGCCGCGGCGCACCGCCTCCTCGTCTTCGACGAGAAGGATGACCGCCGATCCCGTCAGGTCTTCCGGCTGCTGCGCCGTTGGCGCCTCCGGCCGCATGCCGATCTCGGCGACGGCGCTGTCGATCGCACCGGCTTCGGCGGCAACCGCCGGCTCCGGAATATGGCGCGGCAGGAAGACCCGGAAGGTCGTGCCCTTGCCAACTTCGGATTCCGGCTGGATGTAACCACCCGATTGCTTGACGATGCCGTAGACCATGGCAAGGCCAAGTCCCGTGCCCTTGCCGACATCCTTGGTGGTGAAGAAGGGCTCGAAGATCTTGTCCATGATCTCAGGCGCGATACCGGTGCCATTATCGGCGACTTCGACCAGCACCATGTCTTCGGCCGGCATGTAGGAATAGTTGAAGGCGGAGACCTCAGTGGCGGTCAGGTTTCGGGTGCGCAGCGTCAGCGTGCCACCCTCGGGCATCGCATCGCGCGCATTGACGCAGAGATTGATCAGCACCTGTTCGAATTGCGAAAGATCGGTTTTGACGGGCCAGAGGTCGCGGCCATATTGCACGTCGAGCTTGACGTTGGTGCCGGAGAGCAGCCGGTCGACCAGCATGCGCAGGTCGCCGACGACATCGGTGAGGTTGAGCACCGAGGGCCGCATCGTCTGCTTGCGCGAGAAAGCGAGCAACTGGCGCACCAGCACCGCGGCGCGGTTGGCGTTGCGCTTGATTTCCATCAGGTCGGCAAAGCTCGCATCGGCCGGCCGCGCCTGCAGCAGCAGATGGTCGGAAGAAAGCAGGATCGCCGTCAGCACATTGTTGAAATCATGCGCGATGCCGCCAGCGAGCGTGCCGACGGCATTCATCTTCTGCGTCTGCGCCATCTGCGCTTCCAGCGCCTTCTGCTCGGTCACCTCGACGGCATAGACGATCGCCGCCTCCTCGGGCGCCTCGTCGCTCTGGTCGATGACGGCGTTGACGTAGAAACGGAAATAGCGCGCCTCGTCGGTCGGCGTGCGGGTATCGAGGGGCGCAATGTCGCCCTGCCGGTCCTTGGCCGCCGCCAGTGCCTCGGCAAGCTGCGGCCGGTCGCTTTCCTGCACGATGGTTTCGAGATGCGGCGCCTTTTCGAGGTCATCGCGCGAGACGACGCCGGAGAACAGCTTCAGGAACGGCGCGTTGGTCCGCAGGATGCGCCCTTCACCATCCACCGAGGCAATTGCCATCGGCGTGTTGTTGAAGAAGCGGGTGAAACGCATGGCGGCGGCTGAAGCGGACTGGCCGCCGGCCTCGCTCTTTTCACGCCCCAGCACGATCGTCCGGCTTTCGCCAGGCGCCCCGTCGCGCATCGAGGTGACGCTGTGGATGATCTGCACCGGTAGGCTCTGGCCATTGGTCTTGCGCAGGTCAAGATCGAGCGTCACCGTCTTCTTCAGGCCCGGTTCGGCCTGCACCGACTGGATCAGCGCCAGCCCCTCGCCCGCCACCACGTCGCCGATCGTCATCGAGCCCGGCACGAATTTGGTGAGATCGAGGCCCAGCCACTCGGCAAGCGTTGCGTTGAGATAGAAAATCTCGCCCTTCCTGCCGGCTGAGAAGAAACCGGCCGGCGCATGATCGAGATAGTCGATCGCGTTCTGCAATTCCTTGAAGAAGCGCTCCTGGTCGTCGCGCTCGGTGGTGATATCGGTGATCTGCCAGATCTGCAGCGGCTTGCCGCCGTTTTCCTCCGGCTGCAGCAGCCGCGCCTTCAGCCGATACCAATGGGCGCCGGAGCTGTTGCTGCCGGGGCCGACGGCGCGCAGCAGGCGGAATTCCTCCCGGCCTTCCTTGCCCTCACGCAGACCGTTGACCAGCCTGTAGAGCGCCTCGTTCGATTCGCGGTGGCGCGACAGCAGGGTTTCCAGCGTCTGCACCTCGGTCGCCTTGCGCGCGCCGGTCAGCGCGCCATAGGCGGCATTGGCATAGATGATCCGGCCCTTTTCGTCGGTGATCAGCGTGCCGTCCGGATGGCTGTTGAGGAAGGCGCGCGCCAGGCTGTCGGACTGGCGCTGCGGCATCACCTCGATGAAGCCGATGACCGAGGATACCAGGAAGAAGATGCCGACCATGGCAAGCACGCCAAGACCGCCGAGCACGATCTCATTGTCGAGCGATCTCTTGAAGACGACGAAGCCGCCGGCGGCTGCGATCAGCACGAGAGCCAGCAGAAGAATGCGCAAAACCGTGCCAGAACGCCCCCCACGATCCACAAGCGGTGCGTTATAATCGTCGGCCTGACGCGGTTTCGTCATGTATTCCTCACATAAGCCCTCCAGCTTCGTAGCACGAACACGAAGCGGGAATCAGGCACTCTTTCCTTCTTAGCAATTTGCCGCGTCGGCAAAAACACCGGCGGCCGGCAAGACTGCTTGAATTCACAGGCAACAGCGCCATCTGCCCCTGAACCCTGTCGCGGCCACCCTGCGTACGATCGCCGAGCACCCAAGCATTGAACACGAAATCGCGTTCTCCCGTGACTGGACAGCACCCGCGGCCCTTGCCTAAGGAACGGAAAAGTCGTCAATATGTGCCGAATATGAAATGGAGTAAGTGATTATGTTGGATGATGTTGTCGGAGCTTATGGCAGCCGTTTTCTGCTTGCCGCCGGTGGCGTCGGTCTGGCGCTTCTCCTGCTCATCCTCGTGCTCTGGGTGATCCGCAGCCGGGCGCCCTCGCCCTTCGTGCGCGGCGGCCGCAACCGCCAGCCGCGTCTGCAGGTTCTGGATGCCGCCGCTGTCGATGCCCGTCGCCGGCTGGTGCTGGTGCGCCGCGACGACGTCGAGCATCTGATCATGATCGGCGGCCCGAGCGATATCGTCATCGAAAGCCGTATCCTGCCCGCTGCGGCCGAACAGCCGGAAACCGCCGACCGTCCGCAACCGGTCGAACAGCGCCCGGTATCACCCCTGGCGCGCCCGGAAACGCCACCGGTTTCTCCGCCCCGCGCCGCAGTTGCAGCTCCGGTCGCACCGCCCGTCACCGCCCGCGTCGAGCCGGCCGCCGAGCCTTCCTTCTCCGCACCGGTTTTGCCGGAGCCGCGCCCGCGCCCCGAACCGCAAGCCCAGCCTGCCGTGGCGCCGCCTGTGGCAACGAGCCCTCTTCCGGCAAACCCGGTGACAGCGCCGCTGTCGGCCGAACGCGACATTCCTCCGCCTGCCCCGCCCCAGCCGCGCCCGCCGGAGCGCCCCGTTGCTCCCCCGGTCGCGCCCGCAGCGTTCCACGATACCGCAAGTGCGGCCGAAATCCTCGATGCCGCCCGCCAGCGCGTGCTGCCGCAGCAGCGCATCGAACCCGAGAGCTCCGCCGCGCCGGTCCACGACATGCCGGCCGCCGCCCGCGCCGCGCCGGTCACAGCCGATGACGATGCGGCTGCGCAATCGGCAGCGGCGACCCGCCATGATTTCCAGCGCGTGCTGGAAGAGGAGATGTCAAACAATCTGACGGCCGAACGCATCGTGCCGGCGCCCGCAAACCAGGCCCCGCGCCAAGCCATACCGCAGCCGCAGCCGGGCAACCTGCCGCGCCGCGATCCCGACCTCGCCCCGATCACCGGCGCCGATACCGAACTGCAGAAGGAAGTCGCCCGCATCTTCGGCGAAATGAGCGTCAATCGCGACAAATAAGGGCAAAGACGCCCGCCTCACGCCGGGTTGCCGCGCCTTCTCCTTCACCATGAAGTTGCACAAAAGCCGCATACCGCGGCTTTTTCAGTGTCCGAATGTCTCGGGCCTCCCCATCATGCCGATCATTTGCTATCGATCGGGGTGAAGAGCGTTGGCGCATCCGAGGTTGCATTTTGCCTAAGTAAACACCGGTCTCACTCCAGTTTCACCCGTACTGCCGCCTAGCGACACGCTGGCGGCATGCGACCATGTTCATCGGGTGGTGGCGAGAGACCGGTTTGGCATCGTTCCAATGTGCCATGTGCAGCTCCGCTGTCTCAGCTCTTCAGCCGCCCACAACATCGCCACACCGCGCCCGCAAGGGTTTTCTCATGCACCATCTCGATGGACTTCCGAACGGAAGACCAAGACGATATGTGCAAGACGCTTCGGGTCCGATGGACCATTATTCCCAAGACAGCTCCCCAGCCCTGGATCGCATGTGGCGGATGCGGAGGCCCGAGAGCCTTCGCATGCAGCGGCAAGATCAGGCTGAACGCCAATGGCCGCAAGCTGGATGCCTGGCTTATCTACAAATGCCTGACCTGCGAAAGGACATGGAACCGGCCGATCTTCGAGCGCCGCAATGTCCGCGACATCGATCCTGCGATCCTTGACGCGCTGCAGTCCAACGATCCGGACTGGATCCGGGCCGAGACCTTCAACCTCGATGCTCTCCGACGCAAATCGCTGCGTGTGGACGAGTTTGCCGAATTTGAAATCACCAAGGAGATGCGGCACGAAACCGCAAATTGGACGAAATTGGCAATCGAACTGACGGTCCCGGTCCCAACGAGCACCCGCCTCGACCGTTTCCTGGCCTCGGAACTGAAGCTTTCACGCTCAAGGCTGCAGGCTCTTCACGGTGAAGGCATGGTTCGGACGGATCCTGAGAAAGCAGACATCCTGCGACGACGACTGAGGAACGGCACCCTTGTGACGATCGACCTCTCCATGGAGGCCGAGCGAGAGCAATCATGGAAAGCTCTGGCGACAGGCGATCCTGCAGTGGAGCAGTGATCAACGAACAAGCGCCGCGATCCGATCGCGGCGCTTGCTGCTCTCATCTCTGCATGAAAACCGCTATTCGTCGCGATAGACTTTTTCGCGGCGTTCGTGGCGCTCCTGCGCCTCGATCGACAGGGTCGCGATCGGGCGGGCGTCGAGACGCTTGAGGCCGATCGGTTCGCCGGTTTCCTCGCAATAGCCGTAAGTACCGTCTTCGATGCGCTGCAGTGCCGCGTCGATCTTGGAAATCAGCTTTCTCTGCCGATCGCGGGCGCGAAGTTCGATCGCCCGGTCGGTTTCCGACGACGCCCGGTCGGCGAGGTCGGGATGGTTTGCGCTTTCCTCGGCCAGGTGGTCGAGGGTTTCGCGCGCTTCTCGAAGGATATCATTTCTCCATGCAACCAGCTTGGTCCTGAAGTAGGCACGCTGGTTTACGTTCATGAACTCTTCCTCTTCCGAGGGAACGTAATTGCTAAGATCGATCTTCTCACTCAACGCGATTCTCCTGAAGAACATCTCATCTGGGCGGGTGTATATCCCAAGCGCTAGCCGCGATTCAAGCCAAATACGACAGGTAAACAGATTTTTAAATCTGTTACAATTTTAGGCTAACGATCTATTTTGTCATGGTTATTCCGGCCGCCGTTTTCTTCTTCGCCTTCAAAACGCCGTGTTGTCAGCCACGTTTTGGGCGGTTGCAGCACGGCTGGCGATTGACGGCGGCCAAGCGCAACCGCTACTGAAAAGACCCGCCCGATCCTGGATTTGCCCATGACCGTACCGCTGCCTCCACCGAACCGCATCTATCTCCTGCGTCATGCCGAGGCCGCCTGGGCCGAACCTGGGCAGCGCGATTTCGACCGGCCGCTCAACGAAAAAGGCTTCGGCGATGCCGAGCTCATTGCCGACAAAGCCGCCGACAAGGGCTATCGTCCCGATCTACTGATCAGTTCGACGGCGTTGCGCTGCCGCGGGACTGCCGATGCGGTCCATCGGGCAATGGGCCTCACGCTCGACATGCGTTATGTCGATGCACTTTATAACGCCACGGTCGATAACTATCTCGAAATCATCGATTCGCAGGAAGAGGCGGCCGTCATGCTGGTCGGCCACAACCCCACCATGGAGCAGACGCTGGAAGTGCTGATCGGCCACGCGGCGATGGTCAGCGCCCTTCCCGGCGGCTTTCCGACGGCGGGCCTTGCCGTCGTCGATTACGACGCTGCCGCCGGCGGCTGGCGTCTCACCGATTTCGTGGTCGTCTGAAAGCTTTCGCGCCGCGTCTTTTGCAGGCGGCGCGCCCTTCCTATATTGCCGGCAGTCACCAACCGGAATCGCGCCTTGCCGCCACGCCTCACATCCTTTGCCGACGACGCCCGCATCGCCTTCGACAATCTCGCCGATCGGGCAAGCGGCCTCGTCAATCCGACCGTGCGGCTCGGTGTTACCGGTCTCTCCCGCTCCGGCAAGACGGTCTTCATCTCATCGCTGGTGCACAATCTCCTGCATGGCGGCCGCCTGCCGTTGTTCGAGCCGGTGCAGTCCGGCCGTGTCTCGGCGGTGCGGCTGGAGCCGCAGCCCGACGATGCCGTGCCGCGCTTCCAGTACGAGGATCATATCCGCGCGCTGGTGAAGGACCGTATCTGGCCGGATTCGACCCGCGCCATCTCCGAGCTGCGCATCACGCTGGATTATCAAAGCGCCAGCGGCTGGAACCGGCTGTTTTCGCCCGGCCGCCTGTCGATCGATATCGTCGATTATCCCGGCGAATGGCTGCTCGACCTGCCGCTGCTCGGCAAGGATTACCGCACCTTCAGCGAGGAAACGATCGCGCTGGCGAAAACCGGCGTCCGCTCCGAGCTGTCGCGCGGATGGCTGGCGCTGACGCATGCCGCCGATATCCATGCCAGCGCCGACGAGATGATCGCCCGCGACCTCGCCACCGCCTTTGCCGATTATCTCAAGGCCTGCAAGGCCGACGAACGCTCGCTCTCCACCCTGCCGCCCGGCCGCCTGCTGCTGCCCGGCGATCTCGACGGCTCGCCGGCGCTGACCTTCGCACCGCTGGCCTTGCCGGCGGACGGCCGTCCCGGGCGCAACTCGCTCTGGACGATGATGGAGCGGCGCTACGAGGCCTATAAATCGGTCGTCGTCAAACCCTTCTTCCGCGAGCATTTCGCCCGGCTCGACCGTCAGATCGTGCTAGTCGATGCGCTGCAGGCGATGAATCGCGGCCCCGAAGCCGTCCAGGATCTGGAACGCGCGCTGACCGATGTGCTCGCCTGTTTCCGCCCCGGCACCAATTCGCTGCTCTCCTCACTGCTCGGCCGGCGCATCGACCGGGTGCTGGTCGCCGCCACCAAAGCCGATCATCTCCATCACGAAAGCCACGACCGGCTCGATGCGCTGACCCGCCGCCTGGTCGATCGCGCCATCGACCGGATCGGCATGGCGGGTGCGGGCATCGACGTCATGGCGCTCGCCTCCGTGCGCGCCACCCGCGAGGCATCGGTCAAGCGCGACGGCCATGACCTGCCTGTCATCGTCGGCACCCCGATGGAGGGCGAAACCATCGCCGGCGAGCGCTTCGACGGCGAGAGAAAGACCGCCATCTTCCCCGGCGACCTGCCGGCGGATCCCGAAAGCCTGTTCGACCGCATCGCCGCGGGCGAGAGCGGCTTGCGGCTGCCCGATGTCAATGTCGTCAGGTTCCGCCCGCCGCAGCTTGAGGAAACCGGCGGCGGCATCAAGCTGTCGGTGCCGCATATCCGCCTCGACCGCGCCATGCAGTTCCTGTTCGGAGATCGTCTCGCATGAGCAAGCCCCCCTCCGATCCGCCACGCCGCCCGCCCGCGGCTTTCACCTATGAGGACGAGGCCGCCGAGCGCCATGACAACGGCCGCCAAGGAGAGCAGCGGCGCAAGCCGCAAAGCTTCTCCGAAAACATCGTCGTGACGACTGATGAGGACGATCCCTTCCTCAATCCCGACAAGGATCTGAGCGCAGTGCCGGTGGCAACGCCGCTGAGACGCCGAACCTCCTTCGGCAAGATCGCCGCCGGCGCCTTCGGCATCCTGCTGTCGCTTGGCCTCGGCCTCTGGACCGATAGCCTGATCCGCGATCTCTTCACCCGCGCCGACTGGTTGGGTTATGTGGCCCTTGCCGTGCTCGCGGTCGGCATCCTCGCCGTGCTTGCCCTCGTCATCCGCGAGACGTCAGGCATGATGCGCCTTGCCGCCGTCCAGGCGATCAAGGCCGAAGCGGAAGCCGCGATGGTCGAAACCCGGCCGGCAAAGGCGCGCGCCGTAGTCGCCCGCCTCGTCGCGCTGCTTTCGGGCAATCCCGAGACATCCAAGGGCCGCGCCACGCTGAAGGCGACAGAAGGCGAGGTCATCGATCCCCCGCATCTGATTGCGCTCGCCGAACGGGAATTGCTCACGCCCCTCGACCGCAAGGCCCGTGCCCTGATCGTCAACGCCTCAAAGCGCGTCTCGATCGTCACCGCCGTCAGCCCGCGCGCCGTGGTCGACCTGCTCTATGTGCTCTATGAGGCCGTGCGCCTCATCCGCGCTATGGCCGAGCTTTACGGCGGCCGTCCCGGCACCCTCGGCATGTTCCGTCTGCTGCGCGACGTGCTGGCGCATCTGGCCGTCACCGGCTCGATCGCCGTCGGCGACAGTCTTGTCCAGCAGGTGCTCGGCCATGGCCTGGCCTCCAAGCTCTCGGCCCGGCTCGGCGAAGGCGTCATCAACGGCTTGATGACCGCCCGCATTGGAATCGCGGCGATGGATCTCTGCCGCCCGCTCGCCTTCCATGCCCTAAAGCGGCCGGGAATCGGCGATTTCATTGGCGATCTCACGCCCTCCATGTCGCCGCGCGGCAACACTCCTTGAGAGACGGAACAATTCCGCAGCCTTTGCCATCCCTAACGGAATGTTGGCGAAATTACAGCAAATTCAAGACTATAACGACGATGTACTGAAATCGGAATTGCGCCAAACCCCTGTATTGCCTTGCATTTCGGCACAATCGAAAGGAAGGATTAACCATTCCCAGGCAAAACTTGCAGCCAGTTCGTGAGTGGTGTTTGCCAAGGAAAATCCATGTATTCGCGCAAGTTTCTCATTATATGCGGTCTGGCCGCCGCGGCATTGTCTCCCGTCGCAGATGTCGCTCCGGCAGCCACCGCCGCAACCCGTGACAAGGCCTTCTTCGATTCCGTCACCGGCTCCTGGAAGGGCCCGGGCGAAATCGTCGCCGGCAAATACAAGGGTACGAAATTCACCTGCAACCTGATCGGCGAGCCAACGGGCGACAGTGGCGCCGGCATCAAGCTCGACGGCACCTGCCGCGTCGGCGTCTTCAAGCAGCCGATGACCGCCGTCATCTCGCAGTCGGGCTCCACCTACAAGGGCAAGTTCCTCGACGGCGCCGCCGGCAGGGGTCTTGACGTCGTCTCCGGCGCGGTCAGCGAGGATACCGTCGTCGTCGGCATCAACCGCGCCAAGCTGAACGGCGCAATGATCGCCCGCGTGCGTGACGACAAGACGATGAACGTCACCGTTTCGGTCAAGGTGGAAAGCCAGATGATCCCGGTCATCGGCCTGACGCTGACGCGCCAGGTCGACGAAATGGCCGTCGGTTCGATCCAGTAGATCAATCGTGCAGCGGATTTTCCTGAAGCGGCGGGTTTCCCGTCGTTTTCCGTTTCAGGATCTCCGCCTCAGGTTTGGAGCCACCAGTCGCGGCTACTGTCGGCAACCTCGATGCCCGCCACCTCCGCATCCGACAGCCAGTCGCTAATCGCCCTGCCCCTGACGAGCAGGGCCGGTGCGATATCGGCAAGCGGCATCAGCACGAAACCGCGATCAGTCATGCGCGGATGCGGCAGTTCCAGCCGCGGCGCCTCCTGGATGACGTCGCCATAGGTCAGCACGTCGATATCGAGTGTGCGCGGACCCCAGCGCTCGATACGCTCGCGTTTCATCTCCCGCTCGATCGACAGGCAGACATCGAGCAAAGCCTCGGGCTCCAGCCGGGTTTCGATGGCGGCGCAGGCGTTGAAGAAGAAGGATTGGTCGGTCTTGCCCCAGGGCGGCGTGCGATAGAGCCGCGAGACCGCCGTAACCCGGCAGTCATCTCGTCCGTCCAGCCGCTGCAGCGCGGCGGCCATCGCCTTGACGGGATCGCCGATATTGCCGCCGAGGCCGAGTGTGGCCGATTGCAACGCGGCCTCAGGCAAAGTGTTCAACGCTCACCTGCACGAAATCGAGTACACCGGGCACCGGCGCGTTCGGCTTGCGCACCGTGATTTTCGCCCGCCGGACCTGCGGGAATGTCTCGCAGAGCCCCTTGGCGATATCGAGCGCCAGCGCCTCGATCAGGTAGCGTCGCTTGCCGGTGACGATCCCCTCGATCACCGTGAAGGCGATGCCATAATTGACGGTATCGTCGATCGAATCGCTTTTCAGCGCCTCGCCGGCAACGACATCGAGCTCAGCATCGACGAAGAAGCGCTGGCCGAGGAATTCCTCCTCGTCATGCACGCCGTGGCGCGCAAAGAAGGCGCAGTTCTGCAGCGTGATCGTGTAGGTGGTCATGTCGGCCGCTTCCTCTCGAATTCCTGGCGCGCATTCAGCATAGCATCGGCGATATCGAGCGCATCCCTGTTGATTGCGACATTGTGCACCCGGAAAACCGCAGCCCCCTGAAGCCTGAGCAGGGCGCTGGTGACGGCCGTCGCCGCATCCCTGTCTGCCGCCTCGCGCCCCGTCAACGCGCCGAGGAAGCGCTTGCGCGACGTCCCGGCAAGCAGCGGCAGGCCGAAGCGGGAAAGTTCGGAAAATCGCGCCATCAGTTCAAGGTTCTCCTCCGCCGTCTCCTTGGCAAAGCCGAAGCCCGGATCGAGCACGATGCGGTCGCTGTTGACGCCGGCTGCCTGAGCGATCTCAAGCGACCGCTTGAGAAAATGCACTTGGTCGGCGATCACGTCGGGAAGCTTCGCCCTGTCGCGGCCGGTATGCATGATGCAGAGCCCGGCCCCGGTCGCTGCGGCGATGTCGGCGATATCCGGCTCCTTCTGCAGCCCGAACACATCATTGACGATATGGGCGCCGGCACTGACCGCCAGCCGCGCCGTTTCGGCGCGATAGGTATCGATCGAGATCAGCGCCTGGGTGCGTCCGCGCAGCGCCTCGATGACCGGCAGCACGCGAGCCTGCTCCTCGGAAGGGCTGACCGCAGCGGCGTTCGGCCGGGTCGATTCGCCGCCGATATCGACAATCCCGGCACCCTCACTCACCGCCCGAAGCGCGTGTTCGACGGCCGCATCGACGGTTTCGAAGCGTCCGCCATCTGAAAAGGAATCCGGCGTCACGTTGATGATCGCCATGATGAGAGAACGACGGCCGAGTTCGATCTCCCGGCCATGGCCCACACGCCATAAACTGCCTTCGAACCCTGTCACCAGACTTATCCCATCGATCGCGAAAAAAGCGCCATCCGATATTGCGCTTGCGGTGGCTATGCCCCAAGCTCCGGTCGATTTCAACACGGGTTGCGTTCAGAATGCCGCTTGCAGTGCGTTATATGGTCCTTCCTATCGCCTTTTCCATTGCTCTTTCCGTTTGCGGCCCAGTGGCAGCAGAAGTGATCGCATCGAAAAGCTATTCCTATTTCGACATCCGCGGCAAAACCGCGGATGAGCTCGACCGCGAACTCAGCCGGCGCGGCCCAACCTCGAGCGGCTCCTCGGCGCGCCATCCCGGCGCAACGAAGATCCGCTTCGGTGGTGAGGCCACCTACATCCAGGATAATGGCCGTTGCCGCGTCGGCAACGTCAAGGTCACGGTCCACACCCAGATCATCCTGCCGCGCTGGAACAGCCGCAAGGCGGTCAGCAAGGAGCTGTCGATGATTTGGGATGCCCTGTCGAGCGATATCAAGCGCCACGAGGAGCGCCATGCCGAAATCGCCCGTGATCAGGCCCGCGCCATGGAACGCGCCATCCGCGCCCTGCCGCAGCAGCGCACCTGCGAGGCCATGCAGGAACTCGTCTCAGGCGAATCGGCTCGCGGTATAGAGGAGCACGATCGGCAGCAGGCGCGATTCGACCGGGTCGAGGCGGTCAATTTCCAGAAACGCATGCTGAGATTGCTGAACAATCGAATCAACGGCCGAGCCGGCGCAAAATAAGGCTTTTTCGATCTGGTTGCGAGCGGAAACCCTTAGCTGCACAACGAAACTTGTGCGAAACTTGTCCCCTCCCCAGTGATTGAATGGTCATTTTTCATCCTGGCAGACTCAACCGGAACGCGTTAATATGAACACATTCGAAAGTGCAGCTACGGCATCTGCCCTTTCATCGCTGGGTTCTCCTGGCGCGTTCCGAAGCCGCGGATGTTCCTCCCTCATCCGTAGGTAATGCGCCCGCCTCGCCTCGCTCGCACCAGCGCGCGAGGCGTCTTTTTTGTGGATCCTATTTCGCCGAAGTTGAAGCGTGGCGCGCTTAAAGCATGTCGCGCAAAAGTGTGCAGCGGTTTTCCCAGCCAAAACGCAAAGCGCTTTTGCCGCAACGATACGCGTAAAACAATGAGCTAAAGCGCAAGCAGCGAATCTGAAAGATCGCGACGCGCTTTAAGCCTGACGTTCCGGCACGTGCACCACGAGTCCGTCATAGGCAGCCTTCATGCGGATCTGACAGGACAGCCGTGAGGTCGGGCGCACATCGAAGGCGAAGTCGAGCATATCCTCTTCCATCGCTTCCGGCTGACCGACCTGCTCGGTCCATGCCTCGTCGACATAGACATGACAGGTCGCGCAGGCGCAGGCGCCGCCGCATTCGGCCTCGATGCCGGGCACCGAATTGCGCACGGCATTCTCCATGACGGTGGAGCCTTGGTCGACATCGAGGTCGAAGCGCGTGCCGTCGAAGGCGACGATGGTAAGTTTTGGCATCAGGACTATTTCCGGTCTTCAAATGATGGGCGGATTTTCTTCCGACAATTCGACGCTTCAGTCAACATCGGGAAAGTCGCCATAACCTCGCAGATCGGGCCTTCGCCCGCCGTCTTCAAAGCGTCATGGAAGACGTCGCAAAAAGACCCGCGGTTCCGCAATGGAACAACGGGCCTCATTCGAACGATCGCAAACAGGTATCAGCCGCGGCAGAGCTTCAGGATGAAATTCTCGGCGTCGATGACGGCGGCACCCAGCGCTGCCGTCGCCCCGGCGTCACCGCCGGTTTCCTCGACGGCTTCGGCCGTCTGCGACACGCGAAACGCGCCGACCGAGCTTGCCGCGCCCTTCAGGCGGTGCGCGGCCGCGCCGACGCGGATGGTTTCGCCGCTCGCAATATCCTGCAGACATGCGCGAGCCTGGCGCGCAAACATCTGAAGGACTTCGATTTCCAGCGACTTGTCGCCCATCGTCTGCTTGGCGAGATGGACGAGATCGATCGGCCGGACCTTCGAGGGACAGGGTCCCTTTGCATTATCCGGCGCCTCGAATACGATGTTCAAAGCTGCCATCTGAGCTGCCATTGCCAATTCTCCCGTTTCGTGTCGTCCGCAGTTGCAACAGTTCTGCGACAGGAGGGTGGCCATCACGTTAAATTCCGGCACATTCCGGGCGGGAATCTCGCCATATGGTTAACATCCGTTAAATATCGCTAAATTATTGGTTTTTAAGCGGTGCCGCGGATTTAAAGATGTTAACAACGGGTTAACGGGCCTTAAATCTCAAGCCTTCATTAATTGTGTGAAGAGCCCAGATGTGTCACTACGATACTGGTGGAGCGGGTTTATGGTACGCGCCTTTGCCGAGCGAGTGGATAATGGTAGTGTTTTGATACCTTCCGTTTGAAAAAGCGGCTATCTACTCTGAAATGACATGCTTATCCGTCCGTCGTTGGGATGGAAGGCTGGAACGGCAAAGTTGTTCCCCGGGTGAGGCGGAAGCCCGGGATTGCGCTGCCGGACCGGCCGACAGTAACGAGGCATAACCAATGGCGAACAACAAATATAACGAGTCGATTGAGGACAAGGCGTTCAAGGCATTGGACGAGGCGCTCCAGATCGACTTCGGCAAAGATAACGGGCCGTCTCGCCGCGGCGATGCGCCTGAGGCCCCGGAGGCTAATGTGTCTGATCCATCGAATGCGCGTAACCAGCAGGCCCAGGAAGAAGCGCAGCGCCGCAACCGCCGCGGTGCCGCCGGCGAGCAGGCTTCCAGGGGGCCGGCTTTCACGCCCGCCAACGATGCCAGCCGCAACACGCCCGCCTCGATCCTGAAATCCTTCGACGGCGCCTCCAGCCGCTCGGCGGTGCGCACCGCCACTCTGTTCTCAGTGCTTTGGGTGATGGGCGGCCTCGGCCTGATGTCGCTGCTTTATGCGCCGCAGATCTGGCAGATCCGTTCGCTCGCCGATCTCGTCGCCCTGCCCGGCGTCATCGCCGGCCTCGTCGGCATCATCATCCCCGTCATGATGTTCTATGCTTTCGCCATCATGATCGCCCGCGCCCAGGACATGCGCAACGCCGCCCGTTCGATGGCGGAGGTCGCATTGCGCCTGGCGGAGCCGGAAACCATCGCCTCCGAGCGCATCATGACTGTCGGCCAGGCCGTGCGCCGTGAGGTCTCGGCCATGAATGAAGGCATCGAGCGCACCATCGCGCGTGCGTCCGAGCTGGAAACGCTTGTCCATTCCGAAGTCAATGCACTTGAACGTTCCTATGCCGACAACGAGTTGCGCGTCCGCGGCCTCGTGCACGAGCTCGGCTCCGAGCGCGAGGCGATCGTCAACCATGCCGACCGCATCCGCACCTCGATCGGCAGCGTCCACGACCAGTTGAAGGAAGAGCTGTCGCTTGCGACCGAAGAGATCGCGGTGCGGCTTTCCACATCGGGCGAAGCCTTTGCCTCGCTGATCGATACGCGCGCCGCGACGATTCTGGAAAAATCGGACAACGCCCTGCAGTCGATCGGCAGCCTGCTCGCCGCCAAGACCGATAGCCTGCTGCAGACACTGAACGCATCGGGTTTCGCGCTCGCCACCGAATTCGACAACCGCCTCGAAGCGCTGTCCGTCAACCTCAATGACCATGGCGAAAAACTGCTCAGCCAATTCGAGACGCGTGCCTCGACCATGGACAGCAGCACCGAGAAGCTGAATGCCGCGCTGCACGAGCGCACGCAGCAGCTCAGCGAGATCCTGATCGCCCGCACCCGCGAGATCAATGAGAGCCTGACATCAGGCGAACGCACCATCGGCGGCACGCTCGACGACGTGTTGTCGAAGCTGAACAGCGCCCTCGATGAAAAGGGCGCGAGCTTCCGCCAGAGCCTGCAGAGCACCGCCGACGACGCCGTCATGGACCTCGACGTCCGCTCCGGCTTCTTCGAAGAGCGGCTGCAGACGACCGTTGCCCAGCTGTCCACCGCCTTCGACGAACGCGTCGCCGAATTCACCAGCGCCTTCGACAAACGCACCGGCTCGCTCGACACCAAGCTGATGGAGAGCCTCGCCCGCATCAACGAGACGCTGACCGGCGGCACGGATTCGATCGACGGCATCCTGAGTTCCGGCATCGACCGGCTGGGCTCCTCGATGACCGACCAGTCGCTGGCACTCGCCACTGCGCTTTCCACCGGCCACGAAGTGCTGGAAAGCGCGATCAGCACCCGGGCGGACGAAATCACCGCGGCCCTCACCAGCCGCACTGGTGAATTGACTTCGGCGCTGCAGAGCGCCACCTCGGAAATCGCGCTGACGCTTGCATCCGGCACCTCCGATCTCCAGAACAATCTTCAGGCCCGCTCGGCCGAATTCCGCGACACGCTGCGCACCACCACCAGCGATCTGACCACCGCCGTTGCCGCCGGCACCGAGCAGGTCACCGCAGCCTTCGGCGGCCGCGCCGAGGAGCTGAGCGGCATGCTGACTGCCCGCGCTGCCGAAATCAGCGAAGCGCTCGGTACGGCCCACGGCCGCATCGACAGCGTCATGGCCGAGCGCGGCGGTGCGCTGGTCGATGCACTCACCACCCATCACGGCCGCTTCGAAGAAGCGCTGACGACCCGCGCCGATGCCATCATTGATGCCGTCTCCGGCACCCATGACCGTCTGGCCGAGACGCTCGACGAAAAGGCGATGGCGCTCGCCATCACCCTGAACGAGAGCCAGACCCGCATCGAGGATACGCTCGAGACCCGCTCCGAAGCGCTGCTGAGCGCGGTATCGGGCACGCATGACCGCCTCTCCGAGACACTCGATGAAAAGGCCATGGCGCTCGCCATATCGCTCAATGAAAACCAGGCCCGCATTGAAGATACGCTCGAGACCCGTTCCGCGGCCCTGCTGAACGCCGTCGCCGGCACCCATGACCGCCTGTCCGAAACGCTGGACAGCAAGGCAGCCGCCCTGACCACCTCGCTCGACGAGCGCCATGCCCGCATCGACAATGCGTTGGGAACGCGTGCCGAGGCATTGCTGAACACCGTGTCCGGCACGCGCGATCGTCTTGCCGAGACCCTCGACGAAAAGGCGGCCGCCTTCGCCATCGCCTTGAACGAGAGCCAGGCCCGCATCGAAGAGACGCTCCAGACCCGCTCGGCGGCTCTGCTGAATGCTGTCTCCGGCACGCATGATCGCCTGTCCGAAACGCTGGAAGGCAAGGTGGAAGCTTTTGCCACTTCGCTCAGCGAAGGCCAGGCCCGCATCGAAGAGACGCTCGAAAGCCGCTCCGCGGCCCTGTTGAATGCGGTCTCCGGCACCCATGAGCGGCTGTCCGAAACGCTGGACGAAAAGGCGATGACGCTCGCCATCTCGCTGAATGAGAGCCAGTCGCGGATCGAAGACACGCTGGAAGCGCGCTCCGAAGCCTTCCTCAAGGCCGTGTCCGGTACGCATGAGCGGCTTTCGGAAACGCTCGATGAAAAGTCGGCAGCCCTCGCCGCCTCCCTCAACGAGGGTCAGAGCCGCCTGCAGGACACGCTTGATAGCCGCTCGGAATCCTTCCTCAATACGGTCTCCGCCACCCACGACCGCCTGTCCGAGACACTCGACGACCGGGCAATGGCGCTTGCCATTTCGCTGAACGAGAGCCAGAGCCGTCTCGAGGAGACCCTGACATCAGGCGCCGATGCCATCACCCAGGCGGTTTCCGGCACGCATGACGGCCTGAACGGCGTGCTCGACCGGAAGGCCGCGGCCATCGCCTCCTCGCTGAACGAAGGCCAGGCCCGCCTCGAGGAAGCCCTGGTGCACCGCACCGCCGCGATCATCGGCGCCGTAACGGCAACGCACGACAGGCTGACCGACACGCTGGACGAAAAGACCATGGCGCTCGCCATTTCGCTCGACGACAACCAGAGCCGCTTCGACAGCGTGCTCGAAGCGCGCAGCAACGCCATCATGGAGGCCGTCTCCGGCGCCGAGTCACGCGTCGCCGGTGCCTTCACCGACAAGACCGATGCTATCCGCGCCGCCTATACCGACAATCAGCAGCGGCTCGAAAATGCGCTTTCCGAACATAGTGCCGCCCTTTCCGGCGTTCTCGATGCCGGCGGCGCCCGCTTCGAGGATCTCGTCGGCGGCTTGACCGGCCGCATCGAAGGTCGTCTGAGCGATGCCCATGCACGGATCGGGGGCCTCGCCGACGAGGCCGCGGCGCGTATCGAAGGCGGGCTCACCTCTGCCCATGAGCGCATCCGCACGACGCTTGAAGATCGCGCCAATGCCATCGACCTGTCGCTGAACCAGGCGCATGCGCTGATTAGCGATACGCTGACCGAACACGCGACCAGCATCGGCACCTCAGTGGCGACGAGCGTCAGCATGCTCGAAATGTCGCTGGAGGACCGGGAAGCCTCGATCCGCCAGGCCATCGATGCCAGCGCCCAGACGTTGGAAGAGCGCATGCATGCCGGCGCCGGCCAGATCGCCGGTCGCTTCCAGGAGGCGGCAAATGCGATTTCGAGCTCCACGCAGAATTTCTCCGCTCAACTCGATCAGTCTGTGGAAAGCCTGACGGGCCGTTTTGAAGAAACCGGATCGCGTGTGGAATCCGGTCTTGCGGCGATCGAGACCCGTATCCGCAACGGCGTCGGCGGCGTCGCCGAAAAGGTCGAAGCCGCCAGCGGCCAGCTCTCCGGCGTGCTGGCCGACGGCATCTCCCGTATCGGCGCGCTCAGCGACGACGCCAACCGGCGCATCACGGCGACGCTCGAAGGCAGCGCCGCAAACCTCACCCAGGCGATCGACAGCCGCGCCGCCAATCTGGCCGAGACGCTCGACAGCCGCGCCACAACCCTGACCGGCGCCATCGACGGCCGCACCGTAAGCCTTGGCGAAACCCTCGACCGCGGCAATGAACGCATCGCGGAACGTCTCTCCACCATGGATCGTGCGTTGACCGTCGGCCTCGATGCCGTCAACCGCACCATCGAAGGCAAGGCCGCCGGCCTCGCCTCGACGCTGCGCAGCGCGGTTGCCGAGGCGGCCCAGGGAATGGAAGGCGAAGCGACGAGAACCACCGAGCTGCTCGGCAAGACCGGCCAGCAATTCGCCGTCGATCTCAATGCCAAAAGCGAAGAATTCACCCGCACCATGGATGAGCGCTCGTCGCAGATCGTCACCCGCGTCGCCGAGGCCCAGAGCCGGCTGGCAAGCCAGGCCGCTGCCGTCGCCCAGACCTTCTCGGAAGCCGGCAACGCCATCGTCAACAAGGTTGCCGAGGCCGAGACCATCGTCGGTACGCAGGTCAATGCCATCTCCAAGGCTCTGTCGGACGCCGGCCAGTCTCTGGAGACGCGCGGCGATGCCATCCGCTCGACGCTGTCGGGAGCCGGCAGCGAGATTTCCGCCACCATGGCGGATGTCGATCGGGCCCTCGAAGCCCGCAGCAACGCTATCCGCTCCAATCTCGAGGAGCGCGCCCGCGAGATCGATACGACCTTCTCGGGCATCGACCGGGCGCTCGAAGCGCGCGGCAATTCGATCCGCGCAACACTCGACGAGCGCACCCGCGACCTCAACTCGATGCTCGCTGGCCGTTCGGTCGAATTGACGCGCATCCTCGACGAAACCGCCCGTCCGATCATCGACCGATATACCGATGCCGGCGAACAGGCCGCCGCCCGCATCACCGCAGCAGCGAACCTCAGCGCCGACCGTCTGCGGGCCGAAAACGAAGCGCTCGCCAGCGCCGTTGCCGCCCGCACCGAGAACGTCGCCAACGCTGTCAGCGCCATCGAAAACAGCCTGGTCGGCAACGTCAACGGCCTCGTCGAGCGCATGTCGGAAAGCAGCGCGGCAATGGCGATGATGATGAACCGCGCCGTCGAGCAGCTGACCAGCGTCGACAGCCGTCTCGGCGAAACCACGACGCGCTTTGCCGACTCCACCACCAAGGCTGCCGAGATGGTCAACGCCTCGACCCGGCTTCTCGAAGGCAAGGTCGACCGCCTCTCCGACATTTCGGGTCAGACGCTGTCGCAGGTCGGCGGCATCATTGGCCGTTTCGACGAACACTCCAAGGTCCTGACACAGGCCTCGCAGCTTCTCGGCGCCGCTCAGTCCAACCTTGCCTCGACGCTCGAGGAACGCGAAGGCGCGCTGCAGGCACTCTCCGTCAGCCTGGTTCAGCGCTCCGACGAGATCGAAAAGACCATGCGCGGCCTCGGCGGCATGATCGAGACCGTGTTCGAGCGGGCCGAACAGCGCTCCAGCCAGGTCACCGGCAATCTGCGCCAGGGCGTGCAGTCCTCTTTCGCCGATATCGGCCGCATTCTCACCGAAACCGAGAAGCGCGCCCAGGAAGCCGCCGAGACGATGCGCGAGGCGATCACCCGCGCCGGCGACGAGGCCAATACGACGATCGACGGCACATTCGCCAATGTCGAGCGTCGCTCCGGCGATCTCTCCAACCGCATTCGCGGTGGCCTGACAGCGTCGCTGTCGGAAGTCGAACGCATGCTCGGCGAAGCCGGCCGCGCCTCCGACGGTGCCGCCCAGCACATGCGCGAAGCATTGCGCGAGGCGATCGATGATGCCGTCGGCCGCTTCTCCGGCGCCACCGATGATATCCGCCGCTCCGCCGCCGACATCCGCAACGAGCTCGACGCCACCCGCGCCGAACTGAAGCGCGGCGCCTTCGACCTTCCCGAGGAAGCCAAGGAGAGCGCCTCGGCCATGCGCCGGGCCGTCGCCGAGCAGATCAAGGCGCTGCAGGATATCTCCCAGCTCGTCGGCCGCTCCAGCCAGCAGCTCGAGATTTCCGAACCCGTCGCCCGCACGCTCGCCCAGGCGCAGCCGGCCCCGCGTGCCGCCCAGCCGATTGCAAGTCAGCCAATCGCAAGTCAGCCGGTGGCACCCCCGCCGCCACAGCCGGCAGCGCCCGCGCCAATCGAAGCGACGGGCCTGCGCGGAACGATCGCCCCGACAGCACCGGCTGCCGCTCCCCAGCGCGCCGCTCCGCAGCCTGCCCCCACCCGTCAGGAACCAAGCCGTCAGGAACCAGGCCGCCAGGAACCGGCTCGTGCCGAAAGCGGCGGCTGGATCAGCGATCTCCTGCGCGGCGCATCGCGGGAGGAGGCCGCCGACGAGACGCCTGCCCGTGCCCCGGCCCGCCCGGCGGAAACCGCCGCACCGACCGCGCGCAGCAGTGACATCCGCAATCCGCGCCACGTCGTCGAATCGCTGAACTCGCTCTCGGTCGATATCGCCCGCGCCATCGACCACGACGCCTCGGTCGATCTCTGGCGCCGCTATCAGCGCGGCGAGCGCGACGTCTTCACCCGCCGCCTCTACACGCTGAAGGGCCAGCAGACCTTCGACGAGATCAAGCGCAAATATGACCGCGAGCCGGAGTTCCGCACCGCAGTCGATCGCTATATCGGTGATTTCGAAAAGCTGCTCGCCGACGTCGCCCGCACCGACCCGAACCAGATCGTCTCGCAGTCCTACCTGACCTCGGATACGGGCAAGGTCTACACCATGCTTGCCCATGCCGCAGGCAGGCTCAGCTGAGGTCGCCGATCTGAATTGACGTTGAGGGAAAGCCGCCTGACCATGTGTCAGGCGGCTTTTCTCGTAAGATGCCGGCGTGACTACGACCTCTCTGGCGTTGCAGCCATTGGCGAGTACCGAGCCCCCATTTGTCCAGCCACGGAAAACCTCCCCGTATGACCCAGGCCCTTCTGATCATCGACGTGCAGAATGCGATCCTTTCCGGAAAAGCCTCGCCGGAGCGCCAGCCCGAGATTGATGCCGCACTCGACGAGACCGTCGCGCGGCTGGCGTCGCTTCAAGAAAAAGCCCGGCAGGCGGGCGCATCGGTCGTGCTGGTCCAACATGACGGCGACAGCGGTCACCGGTTGGCCGTCGGCACGGAAGGATGGGCGCTGCGCCACGAGATTGCGCCGGAACCAGGCGAGGTCGTCGTGCGCAAGAAAAGCGCCGACTCGTTCTTCGACACCGACCTTGCCGAACGCCTGGACGAACGCTCAGTCACCCACCTCATCATCGGCGGCTGCATGTCGCAATTCTGCGTCGACACGACGGTCAGGCGCGCCGTGTCACTCGGATATGACGTGACGCTGATAGCCGACGGTCACACGACGGGCGATACGGCGACCCTCACCTTTTCCGAGATTGTCGCCCACCACAACGAAACGCTCGACGGTTTCGACGCTGGCAAGGCGATCGTCGATATCCGTCCCGCCGCCGACATCGGCTTTTCCTAAGGCTCCGGCAGCAACAGCCGACATCAAATCGGAAGCAGGCGATCGGTCCTCAACTTGACGATCAGCGCCTCGACGATCTCTGGCACATCCTTCGCAGCCGTATCGACAATGATCGGCCTCCGCCCCCAATCGTCATATTCTCGCTCGACGGTTTCCTGCCACGTCGGTTTCACCAGACCTTCCACATCCGTTTTCCGCGTCTCGGCCCGGCGGCGATGCTCGATCTTGTCGGAACAGATCACCTCGATTTCGACCGCGATCACACCGGACCGCGCCGCGACCGCCAGCCAGGCGTCGCGGGTTATGTCAAGCGGATTGACCGAGTCGGCGATCACCACGCTTCCGAGGGTGAGGTTGTCCTCGGCAACCCTATAGGCGACGACATACCCTGCCGGACCGACGTCTCTTGCAGGGTCACCACCCGACGTTCTGATGGCCTGCTCGATGGTGTCCACCCGCACGTATACGGATCCCAGCCGCTTCGCGAGCGCGCAGGCAACAGTCGTTTTCCCGCTCCCCGGCAAGCCGCCAAAGATAATCAGCATGGCTTCTCATCCCATTGTTTGATGAATGCATGTCAGGCCCGAGGAGATATAACAATCGTGTCCTTGTCGCTGATCATATTCATAGCAACGAGACACCCGAACGTTCAACACCGGCAAACGACGACAGCTCACTACCGACCGCATCATGTGCCATGGAAAGCCGGGACCGCCGCAGCGACCCCGGTTCCCTTTCTCACCGATCGGCCGCTATGCCCCAATTGTAAACGCACCGATCGAGGCCGATGGCGATTTCGAGCACGAGGACATCGTGATCGACAGCAGCTCCCTTTTTCGGTTGCGCCCGGTAGCGCTGCGGGAAGTCCGTGCGTCGCGAGATCGAGCAGACCTCCATCCACTTGTCGCCATTGTCGACCTCGATATCCATCGTCACCTCGGAATAGGCGGGCCGCCGGTCGGAGGGCACGACCCGCGTCGGCAGATGGATCAGCGAGGCGATCATGCGGCGCACCGGTTCGAGGCAGGCGGTGTGATAGTCGTTGCCGCTGTCGGCTGTAAAGGCGCATTGAAATTCCAACTGCCAGAACTCCTTCAGCCGGATGTGTTTGGTCGGCTGCTCCTGCTCGCGGCGATAAGACCGGCCGGCTTGCCAGACGCAGAGCGGCAGCCGCGTCTTCGAGTGATTGCCGAGAATATGCTGCATATAGGCATAGGTCGACGGCGTGGTCTCAGGTCTCAGCACCAGCATGGTATCGCCGGCGGAGAGCTGTTCCTGGACCCAGATCTCAGCGTTCGAATAGGCGCTGGAAACCATCACCCGCGGCATCAGCGCCGGCGCCTCGACCCTCTTGACATCCCAGGCCGGATTGACCGATCTGAGAAATCGGCCAACCTCTTGCGAGAAGAAGCCGATCATATGATCGCGTAGGTGGATCTCGCGCTCCTCCCAATGGACGAGCGAATTGACATGATAAAGATTGAGCACGGTGCCTGTCTCCCTGGCAGCCTTGATTGACGTGGTGAGGGGCTTTACGTCCAGCAGCGCGCCGGACGCTCGGAGCGCCCAACGTCACAGCAGGACGCGGAGACCTCGTCCGTCAAATGCGCGCACAATCGCGACCTGCAGGCAGGTGCCGAAATGGCGGGAGAAAGGCGCGCGCTTCATGTTCATGATGAATTTTCTACGTGCCGCCCGCGCCTTTGTCAAAAGCCGAGACGGTGAGACAAAATGAATCAGCTGTGGATGGGTCTTTTTTATTGCCGCCTGTCCTTCATTTCGTCACAAACTTTCTCGATCCGCTTGCGTCTAGCCAACGGCCGACCCGACCTTCCAACGCCCGACCTTCAAACGACAGAGACAGTAACATCGATGACCAAGACGACCTCCCGGCTCCTTGCCACCGCGCTCTCTTCCGCCGTTCTGCTGGGCGCGGTCACCCTGGCCGAGGCCGGCCAGGCAAGCTTTGTCGTCGATGCGCAGTCCGGTCAGGTTCTCGAAGCCTCCAATCAGGACGATCTGAATTATCCGGCGTCGCTGACCAAGATGATGACGCTCTACCTCGCTTTCGAGGCCCTGCATGAGGGACGCCTCAACTGGGACCAGAAGCTCACCATGTCGGAAAATGCCGAAAGCAAGGAGCCGTTCAAGCTCGCCGTCGGGGCCGGCCGCAAGGTGACGCTGCGCGAAGCGGTCGAAGGCATTGTGGTGCTGTCCGCCAACGATGCGGCTGTGGCGATCGCCGAGCAGCTCGGCGGTTCCGAACAGGCCTTCGCCAAGGCGATGACCGACAAAGCGCACCAGCTCGGCATGAAGGACACGGTCTTCAGGAATCCCTCGGGCCTTCCCGATCCCGAGCAGGTCACCACCGCGCGGGATATGGCGACCCTTGGGGTTTCGCTGATGCGGGACTTCCCCGAGGAGTTCAAACTCTTCTCCATGCGCGGCTTTCAGTTCCGCGGCATGAAGCTTCGCGGTCACAACAACCTCATGTATCGTTATGACGGCGTCGACGGCATCAAGACCGGCTATACCGATGCATCCGGGTATAATGTCGTGACATCGGCGCAGAAGGACGGCCGCCGCGTCGTCGGCGTCGTCATGGGCGAGAAGACAGCGAGCCTGCGCGACGACAAGATGGCAGGCCTGCTGGACAGCGCGCTGCCGTCGTCCTCGACCGCCACAGCCTCCACGATGCCAGGCAAACGGCCCGGAGCGACGATGACGGATGCGCAGCCGACGAAATAGGCTGCTATTTTATCTGAAAGCCACTTCCAGGTGCTGCCGGTCCTGAGCGATCACCCGGCAATTCGTTTCGAACCCTTCTCCCTTGATGGCGAGAATGAACTCGGAAGGAATGCCGGCCGAACTGGAAACCGCAATGCCGGCGCTTTCCGAACCGATGGATTTGACGGTGCAGTCGATGGTCGAGCGTCGATCGTTGAATAGGATCGAACCCGCCTTCAGCACCCGCCGCCGCGCGCCGATAGCGTGATCGCCGTGGATGGAACTCCATGACACGCAGCGATTTCGTCCCGCATGTTTGGCTTGGTACATCGCGGCATCCGCCTGAGCCAAGAGCGTCTCGATCTCCTTGCTAACGATCGAGAGCGCCGACGTTCCGAAGCTCGCAGTGACATTCAAGGAGCCGTGATCGCCGCGAACGGACTGTGCGGCGATGGCGGCTCTAAGTTTTTCGGCGACGGCGAAAGCCCCTTCCCGGTCGACATGCGGCAGGACGACGGCAAATTCCTCGCCTCCGATACGCCCGAACAGATCGCCGGCGCGAAGGGTAGCCTTGCAAATCGAGGCAATCACCTTGAGAACCGCATCTCCCGCGGCATGCCCATAGGTATCGTTCACCTGCTTGAAATGGTCGATATCAAAGGCGATGCAGGACAGGTCATGCTGGTGCCGCAAAGCGAGCGATATCAGCTGATCCGCTTCCTGCTTGAACGCGCGCCGCGTCATCGCCTCGGTCAGACTGTCGGTGGCAGCCGATTGCACGAGCTCGATGCGGTCCATCGCCGCACCCGCCAGCTCCTGGAGAATGTCGAGATCTCTGCTGCCGAACGATCTCGGCCGGCGGTCGATCGCGCAGACCGTTCCGATCATATGGCCGGCCTTCGTTCTCAACGGCACGCCGGCATAAAAGCGGATATGGTCCTCGCCGGTCACCGCAGAATGTTTCGAAAAGCGCGCGTCCTTGGTCGCATCCTGCACGATAACGGGCTCGTCGCAGTCCACTACGCAGCGGCAGAACGTGTCGTCGAGCGACACTTCGTCGGCTAAGAGGCCGGAGCAGGCCTTGTACCATTGCCGGTGCGCATCGATCAGGGAGACGATGCCGATATCGATGGAAAAGATCTGCTTTATCAGGCGGACGATCCGCTCAAAACCTTCGTCCCGCGGCGTGTCGAGAAGATCGAGCTGCTGCAGCGCGGCCAGGCGGTCGTTATCGCGCTGGATCGCCTCCGACGACGACTTTCCGAATACTCGTGCGACCACCATGCAGCATGCCTCCTGACAGCGATAACATGATGCGTTCCACAAATTCGTGAAGAAATTGAATACGATGGCAGCCCGACCACATGGGGGCCGCATATTTTTCGGAATCGGCAACCCTCGATGTCGACGCAGCAGTCGCCAAACGCCATCTCAGATTGAGCGCAGCGTCCAGTTAACGATCTCGGAGGCAACCGTGGAGAAGGCACGGTCCAGGCCCTTGACGAAGCCGGCATTATCGCCGCCGGCCGGCGCCACAGCACGGAAAACCTTCTGGGCGCGCACCGAACCGTTGCGGTCGTTGAGGATCTTGGCGGAGATTTCGACCACCGCCTGATTGCCGTTCGAAGCGTCGATCTCGAAGGAGCGAATATCGGTGACGACCTGATAGTCGATCGCCAGTCCCTGCCCCGGTATGCCGACGCCACCGAGCTTGCCGGAGTTCTCGAAGGCTTCCACCAGCTTCGACTGCACCATGCGCGGCAGCTTGTCGCCCCATTGCGCCCGCGAGAGATACTGAATTTCCGAAGGCGAAACGCGGATGACGATCTGCTCGCTGCCGACCGCATTCAGTGCTGTTGGCGAAGCGATCAGGATCTGGCGAGATTTGGCCGCGGGTCCGTCACCGTCGACCGCAGCAGAGAGATCATAGGTATCGTTCTTGGCCGCTGTGCCGCACCCCGAAAGGATCAGCGCCGTCAGCGGCAGCGCGATCACCGTTCCCCTGATCCACGAACGGCGCGACAACAGATGCGATGCGACCATATTAGGCTACCCCTGACTTCCCAGTTAACGCCGCGTCCGGCCGTCATATTGCTTGACCGTGTCCCCGCCGAAGATCAGGCGTTGCGGATTGCGGTCGAAGTTGGTGATCGTGTCGTTGAGATTGTTGACGGTTCCGCGCATGTCGTTGACGAGAGTCTGCACGTCGCGCAAGCCGCCGCTCGAGAATTTCTGGAGATTGTCGGCGATCGGCCCGATGCGCGCATTCAGGTTGTCGGCGACCTTCTTGAAGGATTCCAGCGTATCGCGCGCTTGAGCGAACATCGATTGCGTATTGTCGGTACCGAGCAGCGCATCGACTTTGATGAGAATGCCGTCGATGCGGGTCGAGGCCGAATTCAGCTTGTTGGCAAGCTGCGAGACGTCCTGGATCGTCTGGTCGATATCTTTCTGGCGCGACGAAACCGTGTTTGCGACATCCCGGATCGAGGCAACGGCAGCACGCGCATCCTTGGTCGCCTGCGCGATGTCGTCGACCGAGCCCTTCACCTTGGCGGGGTCGATCTCAGCAACGAGCGTGTCGACGCGGTCGAGCGTCACCTGCGCCTGCTTGCCGAAATCGTTGAAGGTGGTGGCCGTCTGGTCGAACTTCTGGATCGCCCCCTTCAGGTCACCAGAGGCATCGGCGACATTGGCGGTGATTTTTTCGGCGTTGGAAACGATGTTGTCGATCTTTTGGGCGTCGACCGCCTTGACCAGCGATTCCACCGCTTGAAGCGTCGAATCGACACGGCCGGAGACCGCCTTCACCGTATTCGAAAGCTCGCCGACGCTCTGCAGGAAGGCGTCTATATTGCCGGAATTCTTGGCAAGCGCATCCGAGAAGGTCTCGGCATTCTTGAACGTCTGGGTCAGGGGCGCGCGTGAATCTTCGATGAATCCCTGAAGTTCGCCGACCGCGTCATTGGCGCGGTCGAGAATCTTGTCGGCGGTCGCCAAGAGATTGGTGACGCTCGACTGATCGGCGACGATGACGGCGCGCTTGCCGTTGTCGATCGCATGCTGGAGGATGCTTTCCTCGCCCTTGCGGCCGCCCGACAGTTCGATATAGGCGGCCCCCGTGAGGCCTTGGATTTCCAGAGCGGCCTTGGTCGATGGATAGATCGGCGCATCGGTGCGCACCTGGGTGAACGCTAGCGAATATTGCGGATCGTCGGCATCGATCGACAGTGTTTGCACCGAGCCGATCTGAATGCCGTTGAAGCGCACCGGCGAGCCGACGCTGAGGCCGTTGGCCGAACCCGGAATACGCACGATCAGCTCGGTCATCGGGCCGCCACGGCCATATTCGGCCATCCAATAGACGAAGCCGAAGGCCGCCGCGATCACCAGCACCGTGAAAAAACCGACAATCGTGTAATTGGCTTTGGTTTCCATTTATCCGGTCACTTCCCGCTCACGCCGTGCCGCGCGCCATCATCCTGCGGCACGATCGAGCGCGCCCGCTTACCTTTGAAATAGGCCTGCACCCACGGATCGTCATAGGCCAGCATGTCGTCGATCGTGCCTTCCACCATTACCCGTTTGTTTCCGAGCACGGCAATACGGTCGCAGACCGAAAACAGGCTGTCGAGGTCATGCGTCACCATATACACGGTCAGTCCCAGACTATCGCGCAGGTTGGCGATCAGTTCGTCGAATTCGGCAGCGCCGATCGGGTCGAGGCCCGAGGTCGGCTCATCCAGGAAGACGAGTTCGGGATCGAGTGCCAGCGCCCGGGCAAGGGCGGCGCGCTTGATCATGCCGCCGGACAGTTCGGACGGGTATTTGTCCGCGGCATCGGCGGCGAGCCCGACCATGCGGATCTTCAGATGCGCCAGTTCGTCCATCAGCGAGCGCGGCAAATCGAGATATTCACGCATCGGCACCTGAATGTTTTCCTTGACCGTCAGCGAAGAAAACAGCGCCCCCTGCTGGAACAGCACGCCGAGCCGCATGTCGAGCGCATTGCGCTGCGGTTCGTCGAGTTCGTCGAAATCCTGGCCAAGGATCTTGATCGTGCCGGAACGGCGCGGCAGCAACCGGAGCACGGTGCGCATCAGTACAGATTTGCCGGTGCCCGACGCGCCCACGAAGCCGAGGATCTCGCCGCGATAGATATTGAGATTGAGATTGTCGAGCACCACCTTGGATCCGAACGCGACGGTGACGTCGCGCGCCGAGAGCACGATGTCCCTCTCGTCCTTGTCCTTGTTGTCTTCCGTATCGATCGGTTTTTCCACGCGATTCGCCATGCTAGAAGTCGATCGCTGCATAGAACATCGCAAAAAGCCCGTCCATCAGGATGACCACGAAAATCGCCTTTACCACCGCGGCCGTCACATGCTGGCCGAGCGATTCCGCGCTGCCGCCGACCTTGAGCCCTTCGACGGCGGCGACGATGCCGATGACCAGCGCCATGAACGGCGCCTTGATCATGCCGGAGAGCACCGTCGACAGCGTGACCGCCTCGTGCAGGCGCGACAGGAAGTTGGCGAAGGTAATGCCGGAATAGCCCCAGGCGACGGCAGCCGCGCCAGCGAGCGAGGCGAAATTCGCCAGCACCGTCAAAAGCGGCAGCGCGATGGTCAGCGCCACCAGCCGCGGGAAGATCAGCACGCCGATCGGGTTCAGCCCCATCACCTTCAGCGCGTCGATCTCCTCGCGCATCTTCATCGAGCCGATTTCGGCGGTGATCGCGCTGCCCGAACGGCCGGCGATCATGATCGAGGTCAACAGCACGCCGATTTCGCGCAATTGCAGGATGCCGACGAGATCGACGACGAAGACCTCAGCGCCGAAGTAGCGCAACTGGAAGGCGCCCTGCTGAGCAATGATCGCCCCGATCAGAAACGACATCAGAAGGATGATCGGAACGGCGCGAACGCCCATATGGTCGATCTGGTTGACGATCGAGGCCGGCGAAACGCCGCTGCCGCGGCCGAACTTCATCTGCGCGCCGCGCACCGCCGAGCCGAGGATATACATGGCGGCCGCGAAATTGTCCCAGATGTCGTAGGTCATCCTGCCGATCGGCGCGAGGATGCGCGCGGCAAGCGAGACCTTCTCCTTCTGCTCCGGCTCCGGTTTGGCCGGCTCCTCGGAAAACATCTCCAGCATTTCATCGATATGCGGATTGGTGCCTTCGAAGCGGACGGTTCTGCCGGCGGCCTCTTCTTCCTTCTTCAGCCGGCACAGCAGCCAAATCCCCGCGGTATCGATATCGGCAATGTCGGAGAGATCGACTGTCAGGTCGCCAGCCTTCTGATGCAGCAGCTTCTCGAAGTCGCGCAGCACGAAATGCACATAGGCGCTGCGCCAGTTGCCCTTAAGACGCACATGCTGCCCCGAACCACCGGATTGGTCGTCCACGTCAAGTGAGGCAACGTTGCGATTCTCGGCGTTCAAGATACTTATGTCTTTCAAGGCTTAAGGGCGACATTGCCGACTCGGCGGATCCTTCGCCGCCCGGCGCGTCAATATACAGAAGCAACGTGCGATTTCCATGCTCACAGGACAGCAATAATGCCGCGCACCCTCAATATCCAGATGAATTCCTTTCCGATTGCCGGAGCCTTCACCATCTCGCGCGGCGCCAAGACCGTGGCCGAGGTGATTACCTGCACGCTCGCCGAAGACGGTGCGCGGGGGCTTGGCGAATGCGTGCCCTATCGCCGCTACGGTGAGACCATGGAGAGCGTGTTCGCCCAGATCGAAGCCGCGCGTCCGCTGGTCGAGGCCGGGATCTCGCGCCGCGACTTGTTGTCGGCGATGCCGCCTGGCGCTGCCCGCAATGCCGTCGATTGCGCCCTTTGGGACCTTGAGGCGAAACGGACGGGTGAAAGCGTCGCGGCCCGTCTCGGCCTTGCCGATCTGAAGCCGCTCACCACCGCCTATACCATTTCGCTCGGCGAACCGGAGGTGATGGCCGCAAAGGCGCGCGAACATGCCGGCCGCGCGCTGCTCAAGGTCAAGGTTGGCACCGGTGACGATGAAAGCCGCATCCGCGCCGTCTGCGCCGCCGCGCCCGATGCAACAATCATTCTTGACGCCAATGAGGGCTGGCCGGAAGCGGCGCTGGAACGTCATCTCGATATCGCGGCGCAAGTGGGTGTGGCTCTGGTCGAGCAGCCGCTGCCGGCCGGCCGCGATGCACTGCTTGCCGAAATCCGCCGCCCGCTCCTCGTCTGCGCCGACGAAAGTGTCCACCATACCGGCGATCTTGCAAGCCTTGCCGACCGCTATGACGCGATCAACATCAAGCTTGACAAGACCGGCGGCCTGACGGCGGCCCTGGAGATGAAGGCGGAAGCCGAGCGGCTGGGCTTCGCCATCATGATCGGCTGTATGGTCGGCACCTCGCTTGCCATGGCGCCGGCAGTGCTGCTCGCCCAGAATGCCGATTTCGTCGATCTCGACGGCCCGCTGCTGCTTGCCCGCGACCGCGAACCCGGCCTGCGCTACGCCGCCTCCCTGGTCTTTCCGCCCGAAAGCACGCTCTGGGGCTGAAGGTAGTAGGCCGAGATGACGAGGCCGAGGCCGGAGAACGCGACCAGCGCCATGACGTAATAGCTGAGGACGCCAAGCCAGGCGTAGAGATAACCCGACGCCAGCGTCATCAGCGCCATCGCCATGCCGACATAGAAGAAGTACGCGCCTTGCGCCGAGGATTCTTGCGTCTCCTGCACCGTCGCCATGATCCGCCGCTGCACGCCGGTATGGACAAAGGCATAGGTGAAGCCGTGCAAACATTGCAGTAGGAAAAACCCGGCAAAACCCGCATTCATGGGAAACAGGATCCAGCGGCAGACGCTGACGGCACAGCCGAAGCGGATCAGCGTCCAGGCGTCGAAGCGCCGGTTGAGACGCTTCGACAGGAAGAACACCGTCACCTCGGAAGCAACGCCAGCGCTCCAGAGCATGCCGACCTCAGTGCCGGAAAAGCCGAGATGATGCCAGTAGATCGACGAAAACGCGTTGAGCACCGCATGGCTCGACTGCTGGATGGCGACACCGATCAGCAGCAGCAGCAAATGCGGCTCGCGCAGCCCGCTGCCGGTGGCGGCCGGAATGTTGATCGGCTGGCCGCGTCGCCGCGTCGGCCCGATGCGCGGACAGAAGATCGCCATGACAACGGTCATGGCAAAGCCGAACACCATGACATCAAGCACCAATCCACCGCCCCACCGGCTGATCAGCTGGCCACCGACCAGTGTCGAGACGATGAATGCAATAGAGCCCCAGACGCGCATCGATCCGTAATCGAGCCCCCAGCGGCGCACGCCCGAAATGACGATCGATTCGACGACGGGGACATAGGGCGCGAAGGTGGCGCCCTGCAGCGCATAGACGATCGTCACCGGCCAGAAGCTCGTCGTCCAGAAAAGCGCGATCGCCGTCAGCAGCGACAGGCTGCCTGACCAGAGCAGCACGGCGGCGCGCTCCTTCAAACGGTCGGCGATCATCGCGACGACGGGCGCCACCAGCACGCGCACCACCATCGGTATGGCAAGGATGATGCCGATCTCGTGGTCGCTGAAGCTGTGGGTCGCGAGCCAGACCGGAAAGAACGGCAGAACGATGCCGTTGACGAGCAGCGGTGCGCAATAGGAAAGCGCGCTGAGCAGCCGGAAGCGCGGCGGCGCTCCCTCACCCGGGGAATTTTGAGCGGGAATCATTGGTGGACCTGAAGGAAACTGTTCGTTGTCCTAACACACCACCCCTGAGGCGACTATTGCGAGAAATAGCCACACTGAAACGTTTTAGAAAATAAATAGGGCCTGTCGCCTGACGGTAACGGCTAAATCACTAGGAGCGCGGGCGCGGATGCGCCGGCGCCAAAATCAGCCGCCCTAAATCAGGCGGCCCTAAGTCATACGGCCCCAAAATCATCCGGCCCCAAAATCAGCGGCCCCGAAATCATGCGGCTTGCGGGGCCAGCTCAACTTCGTCGTGCATTCCAATGGCGGCAAGCGCCGGCACGCTGCTGGCGATCGCCCGCCAGGTGATCAGTTCGAAGGTGCCATCCTCATGTTCGGCGACCGCCGTGCAGCTCTCCACCCAATCGCCCGTATTGATGTAACGGATGCCGTCCATGTCCTGGATGATGGCATGATGGATGTGTCCGCAGATGACGCCGTCGGCGCCGTTCTTGCGGGCTTCCTCCGCCACGACGCGCTCGAACTCGCCGATGAAGTTGACGGCATGTTTAACCTGCAGCTTCGCCCAGGCCGAGAACGACCAGTAGGGCATGCCGAGGCGGCGGCGCACGGCTGCCAGCAGAAGGTTGATGCGGATTGCCGTATCGTAGGCCCAGTCGCCGAGATAGGCGAGCAGGCGGGCGTTGCGGACGACGACGTCGAATTCGTCGCCGTGCAGGATCAGATATTTTCTGCCGTCGGCACCGTCATGCATCATGCGCTCGACCACCTCGATCCCTCCGAAATGCATGCCCGGGAAGTCGCGCAGAAATTCGTCGTGATTGCCGGGAATATAGACGACGCGTGTGCCCTTGCGCGCCTTGCGCAACAGCTTCTGGACGACGTCGTTGCAGACCTGCGGCCAATACCAGCTGCGCTTCAGGCGCCAGCCATCGACGATGTCACCGACAAGCACGATCGTATCGGCCTCGTGGTGGCGCAGGAAATCCAGCAGGAAATCAGCCTTCGCGGCCTTCGAGCCGAGATGGACATCGGAAATGAAGAGCGTGCGGAAATGTCTGGGTTCCATCATGTTTATCACGAGCTGCCGCTCATGCCCCATCTTTCATCTAGCCTTCCAAAACCAGACTCGTGTTTCAGGAAGATGACAAGCTGGGGAAAAGCCCCGCAAAACCGGTCCCACGCAGGCAGGTTGCGTGTCCTCGGCTGCTTCCTCCCGGCAATATTGCCCTCTCCATCGAGCGCGTTCATGATGACGGCGATTCCATATCCGACAATGCGGGATGGCTGATGCGTCTCTTTCTCGTTCGCCACGGCGAATCTCTCGGCAACCTCAACGAACAGGCCTATCGCCAATTCGGCGATCACAACGTGCCGCTGACGCAGTGGGGCCATCGCCAGGCAGTGGAAGCCGGTAGCGCCATCGCCGGCTATTTGAAGGCGTTACCGGGCGCGGATTTCGGCAAGCTGCAGATCTGGTATTCGCCATTCCTCAGGACACGGCAGAGCAAGGATGCCTTGCTCACAGCCTTGCCGGAAAGCTTCGTCGGCGAAATCCGGGAGGATTACCTGCTGCGCGAGCAGGATTTCGGTCTTTTCACCGAAATCTATGACCACGCCGAACAGAAGCAGAAATTTCCCGAAGAGTTCGAAAAATGGGCAAGGCTGCGCAGCAACAGCGGCAAGTTCTACGCGCGGCCGCCGGATGGCGAGAGCCGGGCGGATGTGGCCCAGCGAGTGCGCCTCTTCCTCCAGACCGTCATGCGCGACACCGAAAATAGCAGCCACAACGTCGTGATCGTCGGCCATGGCGTCACCAACCGGGCCGTCGAAATGAATTTCCTGCACCGCCCCGTCGAATGGTTCGAGCGTTCCGACAACCCCGGAAATGCCGATATCACCCTGATCGAGGGGACGCGCCTGCAAGGATACGAGTCGATCCTGCTGCACCAGGCGGCCGACCGGCAGCCGGGACAGGAAAATGAACTGCGCGATGCCTATGGCGCCGACGTGACGATCACGCCGAAGCCCGGCGGATAGACCCACAAAGGGAGGAACGAAAGCGCGGCACCAACCACGGCAAACATAAACGTTCCCGCGGATGAAACGACGAATGCAGGCAGCGGGAGCAGCATCAAAACTCCTCCCCTTGTGGAGAGGGGTTTTGATAACTGCCGAGTTCCGTATCGATCCCCTCAGGCAGCCCGCACAGCCGCCATGGGCTTCACATTCTGGTTCATGCGGAACAGGTTGTCCGGATCGTAACGCCGCTTGATTTCGGCAAGTCGGGCGTAATTGGCGCCGTAAGCCGTCTCGACACGATCGGCCTCGTCCTCAGGCATGAAGTTGATATAGGCGGTACCCACAGCATGTGGCTTGGTTGCCTCGAAAAGCTCACGCGCCCAGCCGGTGCAGCTTGCATCCATCCCGGCCTCCCGCCAGCGTGCATGCACATTCATGACGAAATGCGAGCTGCGTTGCGGGAATGCGGTGGCTTCGGTGGCAATACGGCCGGCCGCACCACCGACATGGCCGACGAATATCTCGCATTCCGGTCCCGGCAGCATGCGCACGGCGTTAAGGAGAACGTCGATCGCTGCATCCGAGAGCGAGGCGAAATCCTGGCTCTTCCAGTAATTGCGCGCACCTGGCGTCAGCAACGGATCGAATGCCTGCTGCCAGCCGGTAAACGGCACCGGGCCGACGACATCGGCAATCGGTTTTCCGATCGCCCGCAATCTTTCCGTCGCCTTTTCTCCCGCCGCGATGTCTCCGCAATAGCACATGGCGAGCACCACGATCTCCTTGCCGTGCCATTCGGCCGGAAGGAACGGCAGCGGCGGCGCCTGGCGCATCACCACCCAGCAGGTCAGCTCATCGGGTGCCGCTTCCAGCGCCTGCCGATATTCCCTCAGCACTTTCTCCGCCTCCGTGAAGGGATGCACGACCAGTCCGGCAAGAACATCGGAATGGAGCGGGTTGAGCTGGAACTCAAAGGAGGTGACGACGCCGAAATTCCCACCGCCGCCGCGCAAGGCCCAGAAGAGATCCGGCCTTTCCGTCTCGCTCGCCTTGACCAGCTCGCCATCGGCCGTCACCACATCGACCGAGACCAGATTATCGATCGTCAGCCCGAATTTGCGGGTCAGCCAGCCGAAGCCGCCGCCAAGCGTCAAGCCGGCAATGCCGGTGGTGGAATTGATGCCGGTCGGCAGCACCAGCCCGAAGGCCAGCGTTTCCTGGTCGACATCGGCAAGTGTTGCGCCCGGCTCGATCCAGGCGCGGCGCGTCTCCGGGTCGACCCGCACAGATTTCATCGCCGACAGGTCGATGACGACGCCGCCCTCGCAGATGGCGTTGCCGGCAATGCCGTGCCCGCCGCCGCGCACCGAAACGAGAAGATTGTTGTCGCGAGCAAACCGCACCGCGCGCACGACATCGGCAGCACCGGCGCAACGGGCGATAAGCCCGGGCCGCCGGTCGATCATCGCATTCCAGATCGCCCGCGCCTCGTTGTAATCCATATCCTTGCCGGTCAGGAGCTTGCCGCGAAATCCGGCAGCAAATGCATCGATGGCCACATCATTGACCATCGTCTGCCCCTTTTGCAGGGTCGTCAGGTTCAAATTGTCCATGATTTCCTCCATGCGACCGGCGCCCCGCACCGTCGCGCTGGCATATTGCGCCTGCGGTGATTGCCAAACAAGTTTTCCAAAAGGATTAGCCAATTGCCGCTGCAGTCACCGGAAGCCCACCTCACGAAAACTTCTCCCGTCCCCCATTTCCATACTGTCGCCCGTATCCGATTGATGTATGGAGGAACTTCAAAAAAGACGTGCACGGAGGCGGCAATGGATCACCAGGAAAAATCCAAGACGGACAAGAACCTGACGAGCGGCGATCTCGACGAGCAGGCGCTGTTCTTCCACCGCTATCCCCGCCCCGGCAAGCTGGAGATCCAGGCAACCAAGCCGCTCGGCAATCAGCGCGACCTGGCGCTCGCCTATTCGCCCGGCGTTGCCGCTCCCTGCCTCGCGATCCGCGACAATCCTGAGATGGCAGCCGAATATACCTCGCGCGCCAATCTCGTCGCCGTCATCTCCAACGGCACCGCCGTGCTCGGCCTCGGCAATATCGGCCCGCTGGCCTCAAAACCGGTCATGGAGGGCAAGGCCGTGCTCTTCAAGAAATTCGCCGGCATCGACGTCTTCGATATTGAGATCGATGCCGCAAGCGTCGAGCAGATGGTCTCGACCGTCTCCTCGCTGGAGCCGACCTTCGGCGGCATCAACCTCGAAGACATCAAGGCGCCCGAATGCTTCGAGGTCGAGCGGCGCCTGCGTGAAAAGATGAAGATCCCGGTCTTCCACGACGACCAGCACGGCACGGCGATCATCGTCGCCGCCGCGATCCTCAACGGACTGGAACTCGCCGGCAAGGCCATCGAAAACGTCAAGATCGTCGCCTCAGGCGCCGGCGCCGCCGCCCTTGCCTGCCTCAACCTGCTGGTCATTCTCGGGGCAAAACGCGAAAACATCTGGGTCCACGATCTCGAAGGCCTCGTCTATGAGGGCCGCACCGAGCTAATGGACGAATGGAAATCCGTCTACGCCCAAAAGAGCGACACCCGCACGCTCGCCGAAAATATCGGCGGGGCCGATGTCTTCCTCGGCCTGTCGGCCGCAGGCGTCCTAAAGCCTGAGCTGCTGGCGCAAATGGCCGACAAGCCGCTGATCATGGCGCTCGCCAATCCGACGCCTGAGATCATGCCCGATCTCGCCCGTGCCGCCCGTCCCGACGCGATGATCTGCACCGGCCGTTCGGATTTCGCCAACCAGGTCAACAACGTCCTCTGCTTCCCCTATATCTTCCGCGGCGCGCTCGATTGCGGCGCCGAGACGATCAATGAGGAAATGAAGATGGCCGCCGTGCGCGCCATCGCTGCCCTTGCCCGCGAAGAGCCGTCCGATGTCGCCGCCCGTGCCTATTCCGGCGAGACCCCGGTCTTCGGCCCGGATTACCTGATCCCCTCGCCCTTCGATCCGCGCCTCATCCTGCGCATCGCGCCTGCGGTGGCAAAGGCTGCCGAACAGAGCGGCGTGGCGCGCCGGCCGATCCAGGATTTCGACGCCTATCTCGATCAGTTGAACCGCTTCGTCTTCCGCTCCGGCTTCGTCATGAAGCCGATCTTCACCGCGGCAAAGGCCGCCGAGCGCAAGCGCGTCATCTTTTCCGAAGGCGAAGATGAGCGCGTGCTGCGCGCCGCCCAGGTGCTGCTTGAGGAAGGCCTTGCCGACCCTATCCTCATCGGCCGCCCGCAGGTCATCGAGACGCGCCTCAAGCGCTACGGCCTGCGCATCCGGCCGCTGCAGGATTTCGAGGTCATCAATCCGGAAGACGATCCGCGCTTCCGCGAATATGTCGATCTCTATTTCTCCCTGGTCGGCCGCCGCGGTGTCATCCCGGAAGCCGCCCGCACCATCGTGCGTACCAATACCACCGTCATCGGCGCGCTGGCGCTGCGGCGCGGCGAGGCCGATGCGCTGATCTGCGGTCTGGAAGGCCGCTATGAAAAGCATCTGCGCGACGTCCGCCAGATCATCGGCAAGCGCAAGAATGTCCGCGATTTCTCAGCCCTCAGCCTGATGATCTCGCAGCGCGGCGCCACCTTCTTCACCGACACTTACGTCACCTTCAATCCGAGCGCCGAGGAAGTTGCCGAGGCAACGGTGCTGGCGGCCGAGGAAATCCGCCGTTTCGGCATCACCCCACGCGCCGCCCTCGTCTCGCACTCCAACTTCGGCTCGCGCAGATCAGAAAGCGCCACGAAAATGCGCAACGCCCTCCATCTGGTTCGCGAGACCGCCCCAGATCTCGAGGTCGACGGCGAAATGCACGGCGAAAGCGCCATCACCGAAGCGCTGCGCAAGCGCGTCATGCCGGATACGACATTGCACGACGAGGCGAACCTGCTGGTCTTCCCGAACCTCGACGCCGCCAACATCACGCTCGGCGTCGTCAAGTCGATGACGGACGGCCTGCATGTCGGGCCGATCCTGCTCGGTGCCGCCCTGCCCGCCCACATCCTGGCGCCTTCGGTCACCTCCCGAGGCGTCGTCAACATGGCCGCCCTCGCCGTCGTCGAGGCATCGCAGCCGGCGTAAGAACAAAAGCTTAGAGCGGTTCTGCGCTTCCGGGAAGCTGAACCGCTCTAAGCCGGTTGCAACAAACCAACGACACGAGTCTGAAACCGGCCAGCGCCGTATCAGCCACCGGTTATCGACAGACGTCCTTGATCTGCGAGCGCATCCGCGCGCTCGTTGCCGGCAATCCCTAAATGACCCTTGCACCAGGCAATGGCCACCAGGCCATTCAGGGATAGCTGAAGATCGACGGCTTTCCAGATGTCCGCATTGTCGATCATTCGCCTTCGCCCATTCCCGTTCGGGCTGCTCTTCTTCCAGCCGTTGTTCTTCCAGATATGTCGCCGGCCGTTGCAGCCTTTGACGGCATAGATGGAATCGGACCAGATGACCGCGGCTTCGCCAGCTGTTTGGCAATTGATCCACATGGCTGCCCTGAGAACGGCGGTCAATTCCATGGAATTATTGCTGGAGTCTTCAGCGCCGCCGAAGCCGGAGGCGATTTCCACCGCATCGCGATAAGCGACAAACGACCAGCCTCCACGCCCGGAACCGGGCTCATAACAACCGTCCGCGAAGACGTGCAGCCCCTGCTGGGATTCCGGTCCGGCTGATGCCGGTGCGGAGGATCGGATCTCGTCGGGAAAGCCTGTCATTTTCACCGGGGTCTCGGGCGATTGCTGGATAAGATCACGAAAATACGCTAGTATTTTGTCCGAGCTTATTAAGAGAAATACGTTAAGAGGAAACGCGCGGCGGAGTGACGTCGCATTCGCCCCACCGACCGTTTGCTCATTCCGGGACGACGCCGTGAAACGCCGAAACCTGTCTCTTGCCCTCCTTCTCGCCTTCGCAGCGCCCGCCGCTGCGCAGACCAGCGCCATCTGCGAGGACCTGCGCGGCCGTCTCGCCGACCTGCCGCGAACGATCGGCAATGGCAACGGCCCGGAAGCCCGGCAATATGCCAGCGCCATGGCCGAGCAGAACCTCGAGCTGCGCAAGGTTCGCAACGACCTGCGCAGTTACGGCTGCACCTCAGGTAGCATGGTGGTGATCGGCGGCGAGAATGCCGATTATTGCACCGAGCTCTCGCAGGCCGAAACCAGGATGATCGACAATATCGGCTATCTCCAGGACCGGCGCAACGAGCTTGCCGGCCGGAACGGCGCCGATGATGCCCGCCGCGAACTGATGGCCGCGCTCGACCGCAACGGCTGCAACAGCGAGAATTTCTACGCACCCTCCGAACGCAGCGCCAACGACCCCGCCCCAAGCGTCGAGGAACAGGCGATGCGCTCCGATACCTTCATACCGCTCGGCGGCGGTCAGGAGGCTGATCCGCGTTACGGCCTGCCGCGGGCCGATATGCTCTCGCCGGTCAGCACCATCTGCGTGCGCAGCTGCGACGGCGGCTTCTTCCCGATCAGCTCGAACGCCACGTCGGTCGATTTCGGCCGCGATGCGCAGACCTGCGCCAAGATGTGCCCCGGCATCGAGACCCAGCTTTTCTATCGCGACGTGACGAGCACGGAAGCCTCGAACATGATCTCGGTCGCAACCGGCACACCCTACAGCGCCATGAAGAACGCCTTCGCCTACAAAAGCCGCGCGCCCGGCGAGAAAAACGCCTGCGCCTGCAATCTCACCGCCTATTACGACGAGATGCGCGGCAATCAAGCGATAAGCCAGCCACCGCAACAGGGATCGATCACCACCATCCACACCAATCCGCCGGTGAAGGATAGCGCGGCAGCCGCCGCGCCGCAGCCATCGGTTCCGGATCGTCCCTACGACCCCACGCAGAACAAGGTCCGCCAGGTCGGCCCCCAATTCCTCGCCGGCGACCAGGGCTCGATCGACCTTGCCAATCCTGCCGCACCCGGCCCGCAGCCGCAGCAGCAGTGATCGCTACCTCTCGCTCCTTCCCCAGCCATCGTGGAAGACGGTTTCCTCGAGCGGCAGCCGCTGCCGCCAGCCTTTGACCGAGAGTTCCGGCTGGTCATAGAGCCGCTCGACGAAACCGGCGCAGAGCCAGGCAACCACCTCGATATGCTCGGGTATGCCGAGAATGGTCTTCAGGTCGGCTTCGCGAAAGATGCTGACCCAGCCAATGCCGACCCCTTCGGCGCGGGCCGCCAGCCAGAGATTCTGAATGGCGCAGACTGTGGAATAGCTGTCCATCCGCGGGTTGTGCGTGCGCCCCAGCACCACGCTGCCGCTGCGGGTGGGGTCACAGGTCACGCAGATGCCGAGCGGCGCCTCCACGATGCCTTCGAGCTTGAGGGCGCGGTAAGCCTGCCGCCGCTCGCCCTCAAACATCAATGCCGCTTCCTCGTTGGCCTTGGCAAAGGCATCCCGGATGCGCGCTCGCACCGTTGGACTTTTCACCAGAATGAAATTCCACGGCTGCATGAAGCCGACGGAGGGTGCGTGGTGGGCGGCCGTCAACAGCCGTTCCACCACGTCGTCGGGCAAGGGCTCAGGCAGGAACTGGCTGCGAACGTCGCGCCGCGTCATGATCGCATGATAAACGGCCTCGCGTTCGGCCAAGGAAAAACCGGACGCCACTGACAGGGCATCCTCATCAAAGGGTCGCATCGTCAAATCCCCAACAACGCAACCGCCCGCCGTCCGCGCGGGTTGGGTCTATCTTGCCAGGCCGGTCTTCTGACTCGGCGTCATCCGTCTGCCGCAGCCTTCCCGGCGAAAGCCAGTGGCATGATGAAGCGGCGAACGTCAGCCTTACAGCGTTGGGCACGTTCCGGTCTTGCACCGGATTCCCGATTCTCCCGCTTGAAAAGCGGGCACCTGACGGCGCATCTATTTCAGCAAACTGACTCTGCGGCAAGCGGCCTCATGCCGCATTCAACTGCCTGTGACATCGATCGCGTGGACAGCTGCGCATCGCTGCCGTAGAAACGAACAGATCCCAACCGACGCCCGTGGCGCCGCAATTTTTCTCTTTGCAGCCCGGTTGCCCGCGCCCCGCCAGACACCCATGACCCTTGCGGTCGCCCTGTTCATGGAACAGATGATTCCACAGCCATTCGCCATGGCCTTCGGCCATGTTGCCAGCAGCCAGGCGACCGCGATCAACGCCATTGCCCAGCGTATCTCCATGACGATGGGCGTGCCGATCGCCGGTGGTATCCTGGAAATTTCGACCAGCTTCCACGGCGGCAAGCTGCTAGTCTCGGATTTTCACACCGCCTTCTTCAGTGTCTCAATGATTTCGGCGCTGGCCTGCATCACCTTCCTGCGCCTGCCGCGCGATGCCGGCGCCAAACTGACGACGTGCCGCCGCAAGCGCCACCAAGGCGAGCCCAAAGAGGCGATCGCAGAAAACAGCTGATCAACCCAAATTGCCGGCCGGCGCAGCGGCGAAATGACACGCGTCCTCTCCGGCTTACCCTTCCACTTTATGATTTGTTCACACATCAAAGACACACTGCGTCTGCGCGTTTTGGGTTGCTATCAGGACATGGGCATGAGCGCTCGTGATGCAACCGTCAGCGTGGATGCCCGTGTTGATACGCCGGTCGGAACAGATCTGACTGAGCCGCAATTCCAGGCCCCACGGAATGTTCCAGTTTTTGAAAACGATGCCTCTGACAGCCAAGCTCGCGGCGATTATCGTGACCGTCAACCTTTGCGGCATCTCAGCCTTTGCCACCTACACCTGGATGTACGAAACCAAGGCGTTGATCGATGGCGCCAAGGCGAACTGGTCCAAAGATGCGGAGCAGTTTGCGTCCCTGGCCGCCGGTGGTGTGAAATGGGGCAAGGCGAACGCCGTTCGCGAGGCCTATTCGCTCTACCGCGACGACCCCTCGCTTGATCTTGTGCAGTTTGCCGCCTTCAACGCCGAACCTGCCGCCGTCGATACGTGGACGCGCGATGGCATCAGCGGTTTGCCCGCACCCGCCGATCTGGCAAAGAGCCTCAGCGCCAAACCTGAGAAAACGACGATCGATGACAGCGGAATATCTGCCGGTGTTGTGACGATCATCGCGCCGCTTCCGCTGGATAAATCGGGCAAGGCGACCGGCTACGTCGTCACCAATTGGTCGGTCGAAAAAATCGCTGCCGAAGTCAAGCAGAAGGTGCTGATTTCGCTGCTGACGCAGTTCTTGATCACCGCAATCGCCGTTGTCGCCTTCCTTCTCGCCATGCGTAGCCTTGTCGGCCGCCCCCTCCGAATTCTCAGCGAGCGGATCAGCGCGTTGCAGAAAGGCGATCTCGCCTCTCCTGTCACCTATAGGGAAAATGGCGACGAGATCGGTTTCCTCGCACGCGCCCTGGAAGTTTTCCGGAACGAGGCGATTGCCAAGGTCGAAAGAGAGCAGGCCGCGGCCGAGCAGAGCGCCTCATTCGACGCCGAACGGGCGCGGAACGCATCTTTGACGGAAGAAGCCAGCAACGCTCAGCGGCTGGTCATGACAGCGCTCGCAAATGAATTGGAAAAGCTCGCCGCCGGCGACTTCTCGATACACCTGGCCGATCTCGGCCCCGAATTCGACAAACTGCGGCAGGATTTCAACCGCATGGTCGAAGCGGTCGCGGCTGCATTGACCGAGATCAAGATCGCTTCCGTTGCGGTTGAGGGCGGGTCGAGCGAACTTGCATCCTCCGCCGATCAGCTCGCCAAGCGGACCGAACAGCAGGCGGCAGCCTTGGAACAGACCGCCGCGGCACTGGATGAGGTGACCACCACGGTCAGAGTGTCGTCGCAGCAGGCCGAGAGTGCCGGGAAGCTGGTCGAGGAAACGAAGCGTAGCGCTCATGTCTCGGCGACGGTGGTGCGCGACGCGATCGGGGCGATGGACCGGATCCAGACCTCGTCGAGCCAGATCGGCCGCATCATCGGCGTCATCGATGAAATCGCGTTCCAGACGAACTTGCTGGCGCTGAACGCCGGCGTCGAGGCGGCGCGCGCCGGCGAAGCCGGCAAGGGTTTTGCGGTCGTCGCGCAGGAAGTGCGGGAACTCGCCCAGCGGTCCGCCAACGCGGCGAAGGAAATCAAGAACCTGATCAGGGTATCCGGCCAGGAAGTGGCAGCCGGCGTCGGGCTGGTGAACGAAACAGGCGATGCACTCTTGAAGATCGAGGAGCAGATCAACCGCATAAGCGACAGCATCGCCTCGATTGTCCAGTCCTATCGCGAACAGGCGACCGGCCTGCAGGAAATCAACGGCGCCATCAATCAGATGGATCAGGCCACACAGCAGAACGCGGCGATGGTCGAAGAGACCAACGCTGCCTGCCAGGAACTGCGCACACAGGGACGCCTTCTGCAGGATTCGGCCGGCAGGTTCACTGTCGCAGCCTCTCCCGCCAGCCAGCCCAAAGCAGCTCAACCAGATCGTCAATCTCGCCCGGAACAGAGAGTATTTTCGCAGCGCCATGCGGGCAGCGCCGCTATCGCCGCTTCTCCCGATGCCTGGGAAGAGTTCTGACGCCAACTTCGTTCGATAAGCTTTCAATCCTCAACACCCCAAAAATCGGGAAGGGAACAGTTATGAAGAAAGTCGTGACCGCATTTCTTTTGGCCTGCACCGCAGTCGCCGTGCCCATGGGCGTATCCATGGCGCAGGATGCGAAGCTCGCCCCGATCTCCGACTACGTGGCAAGCGACATAAAGCCCTGGCTGAACGACCCGGTCATCATCGAGGCCATCAAGGCGCAGAATGCCGCAAACGCCAATCTGGGCCAGGCCGATATCGACGCCCTCGACAAGAAGTGGCGCGCCGAGGTCGATGGTTCCGACCATTCGATGATCGACGGCGTGCTCGGCAATGCGCTGTCGAAATTCCTTCAGGAAAAGAAGGCTGCCTCCAATGGCAAGATTGCCGAGGTGTTCGTCATGGATGCAAAGGGGCTGAATGTCGGTCAAAGCGATCCCACCTCCGACTACTGGCAGGGCGACGAAGGCAAGTTCCAGAAATCCTTCGGCGCCGGCAAGGACGCCGTCTTCGTCGACGATATCGAAAAAGACGAATCGACCCAGGCGCTGCAATCGCAGGCAAGCGTCACGATTTCCGACGACAAGGGAACACCGATCGGCGCCATCACCGTCGGTGTGAACGTCGACGCTCTCTGACCTCAGCTCTGCTTCATATCGCCCAGAAGCCGCGCGCTTTTGGGCGATATATTCCTCAGCCCTGGGGGAGTGATTGGGTCCTGTAGGGCGGAATTTTCAAGCCGCAAATTCTGCGTGACAAAATGCTGCCGCGCCGTTACATAGGCCGAATGTCGATCACTTCAAACTACGCCTCGCGATTTTATGCGTACCGCTGCTCTCAGCGGATGCGGGTCCATGCGTAACTGAATTCGACGCGACGACAACCCGAACAGCCGCTAGTCTACCTGGCGGCTTTTTGTTCCGCACGGTATGACCAAACAGGAGCATACCGTGTCTGATACCATTGACGATCTCCGTATCCTCGAGATCACACCCCTGACCAAACCCGCCGATATTATTGCGGAAATCCACCGCGACGCCGTGGTTACCGAAACCGTGACCAGCAATCGTGATGCGATCCATAGGATTCTCCGGGGCGAAGACGATCGCCTGGTTGTCGTCATCGGCCCCTGCTCCATCCATGACCCGATTGCCGCCCGGGAATATGCCGCACGGCTCAAGGAGCAGCGGCGGCGTTTCTCCGACGATCTGGAAATCGTCATGCGCGTCTATTTCGAAAAACCCCGCACCACCGTCGGCTGGAAGGGCCTGATGAACGATCCGCATCTCGACGGCAGCTACCGCATCGAGGAAGGGCTGCGCATCGCTCGGCGCCTGCTGCTCGACATCAATGCCATGGAGCTTCCCGCCGGGGTCGAATTCCTCGACACGATCACGCCGCAATACATCGCCGACCTGGTCAGTTGGGGAGCGATCGGCGCGCGCACGACCGAAAGCCAGATCCATCGCCAGCTCGCCTCCGGCCTCTCCTGCCCGATCGGCTTCAAGAACGGCACCGATGGTAGCGCCCGCGTCGCACACGATGCGATCCTGGCCGCCTCGCAGCCGCACCACTTCCCCGCCGTGACCAAGGACGGACAGGCGGCCATCGCTTCGACCACGGGCAATGAGGACTGCCACATCATCCTGCGCGGCGGCAAACAGCCGAACTATGAAGCGGCCGACGTCGAAGCGGTGGTCGGCGAAGCCATCAAGCTTGGCGTCACCCCGCGCATCCTGATCGATGCCAGCCATGCCAACAGCAGCAAGGATCCGATGAACCAGCCGCGCGTCGTAAAATCCGTGGCCGCGCAGATCGCCGCCGGAAACCATCACATCAAGGGCATGATGATCGAGAGCAACCTCATCGCCGGCCGCCAGGATCTCGTCCCCGGCAAGCCGCTGGTTTACGGCCAGTCCATCACCGACGGCTGCATCGACTGGGACATGTCGGTGGCGACGCTGGAAGACTTGGCGCAGTCTGCCCGCGAGCGGCGCAAGGCAGCCATCGCAGCCTGAGCAGCACTATCAAGCGCGGCGGGCAGATATCCCGCCGCCCATTCACAGGTCAATCTTCGTCCAAAAGACGCAGGCCCTCATCGGTCCAGAATCCGCCCTCTGGCTCCGGTTTGACCAGACCAAAGGAAGCCAGCACTTCGACCGCGTCTTCGCCGGCACTTATGGACTTGTGAACCAGCCCGTTTCGTCCATCATCCATATACTGAAGACACTTGGAGGCCAGAGCTTTAAGGATCGCTCTTTCTTCAGGTGTCATTGAAATTAAGCTTCCCTGCTCGGTCAAAACTTGGGACGGTGATTGTTAATACAATCTCGCCACCCACCACCCCGTCATCAATGTTGGCTCGATCGCGGTGAGGGCTTTTCACGACGTGCGCCGGTGCAGGCACTTAGAGGCGACGACCATATTATAAGCGGTCACAGTTCGAATAGAGTCGAGATATTCATTCTCGTCATAAACGACGTCACCTAAAAACAGGAGCGCAATCTTGTCCTGTGACTGGAGCACAAGCTCCTCTTCCGGCGAAAGCGGCAGGTCATCGAAAAAGCTCATGGCATTATAGTTCCTGAAGTACGTCTCCTTACCGCAAGCATATCTCATATCGTGCTGAATATAGAATTTGGCGATGGGAACCGCCATCTGATTTAAAGCCTGAGACTCTTGGTATTTTCCGAACAACCGCAGATACTCCACCGGAAACGCGGCAAAGAAAAAAATAGGACAGCAGGTTATGATGGCTAATGTCCCGAACAACACGGCGCGCACGATCGATTGACTTCCTTTAACCTCATTGGCGGGACCTATCTAGGCCCATTACCATATCAGATGGCGAAGCCCTATAGAGAACATACTGTCCTCACCGCCCCATCATTATCTGGCGGCCGGGTGGCTAATGTTGAAGGCATCTTCGCGTCTCTCCAGGGCGCGGCCAATGCTTATTCCGGAAGGGTTGCGTCAGGCTTAAGGCGGCCACCACCCCATAAAAAATGGCGATGCGCCGCTCTCAAGATCTCGCCGGGAAATAGCGCACGTAGGCAAACTCGTCACCATTTGGTGACCAGCAGGGCACGTTGATCGTGCCCTGCCCGCCGAACAGCTCGAACAGCGTCCTCAGATTGCCGCCATCCATGTCCATCAGCCGCAGCCGCACGTCGAGGTCGCGCGGGTGGTCGAAAACCGAGGGGTCGTAGGATAGGATCAGCACCTTGTCATTCTTGGGCGATGGGTGGGCGAACCAATTGCCCTGATTGTCCGACGTCACCTGCTCCAGCCCGCTGCCATCGGGGTGGATGCGCCAGATCTGCATCAGCCCGGTGCGGCTGGAATTGAAATAGATCCATTGTCCGTCGGCCGAATAGTCCGGCCCGTCGTTGCGGCCCTCGCCATGCGTCAGCCGCGTCTCGGCGCCGCCGTCGACGGAGATCGTATAGATGTCGAAGAGATCGTCGCGGATGCCGCAATAGGCAAGCTGGCGGCCGTCGGGCGACCAGCCGTGCCAGTAGGACGGCTGGTTCTCGGTGACCAGCCGCGGCGTGCCGCCCTCGATCGGCAGGACATAGATCGTCGACTTGCCGAATTCGGTCTTATCAGAGATGACGATCTCGGTGCCATCGGGTGAAATGCCGTGATCATTGTTGCAGTTGACGGCAAAGCCGGTATCGACCTTGACGACTTCGCCGCCATCGAGCGGCAGCCGCCAGAGCAGCCCGTCGCCGTTCAAGAGCAGATAGGAACCGTCGGGCGAGAAGTTCGGCGCCTCGACCAGCTTATCCGTCTGCCAAACCTCGCGAGCTCTGCCCGCCCTGACATTGTAGATCTCGACCGAGCTGCGCATGTTTCCTCCCTTGAATCTCAGTCGCGTCAGCGATCCCGGAACCGGTTGGTGATGGGATAGCGCCGGTCGCGGCCGAAATTCTTCTTGGTGATCTTCACGCCCGGCGCCGACTGCCGGCGCTTGTATTCGGCGAGATAGAGCAGGTGCTCGATGCGATGGACGGTCACCACGTCATGGCCGCGCGCGACGATTTCTTCGACCGCCATCTCCTTCTCCACGAGGCATTCGAGAATATCGTCGAGGACGGGATAGGGCGGCAGCGAATCCTGATCTTTCTGGTCGGGACGCAGTTCCGCCGACGGCGCTTTGTCGATGATATTTTTCGGGATCACCTCGCCCGACGGTCCCAGCGCACTCGGCGGTACATTTTCGTTGCGCCAGCGTGCCAGAGCATAGACCTGCATCTTGTAGAGGTCCTTGATCGGATTGAAGCCGCCGTTCATGTCACCGTAAAGCGTGGCGTAGCCGACCGACATTTCCGACTTATTACCAGTCGTCACCACCATCGCGCCGAATTTGTTGGAGATCGCCATCAGGATGACGCCGCGCGCCCGGCTCTGCAGGTTTTCGTCGGTGATGCCGCTCTCCGTGCCGGCGAAGAGATCGGAGAGCGCACTGCTGAAGCCCGTCACCGGTTGCTCGATCGGCACGATGTCGTAGCGGCAGCCGAGCGCCTTGGCGCAATCGGCCGCGTCCTTCAGCGAATCCTCCGATGTGTAGCGGTAGGGCAGCATGACCGTGCGCACCCGCTCCTCGCCCAGCGCATCGACGGCGATTGCCGTGCAGATTGCCGAGTCGATGCCGCCGGACAGGCCAAGTACCACCGTCTTGAAGCCGTTCTTGTTGACATAGTCACGAAAGCCGAGCAGGCAGGCACGGTAGTCGGCCTCCTCGCCTTCAGGAATATGCGCCATCAGCCCTTCGGCGCAGTGCCAGCCGGCTTCGCCGCGTTTCCATGTGGTCACCGTAAGCGCGGTCTCGAACTGGCTCATCTGGAAGGCGAGCGACTTGTCGGCGTTGAAGGCGAAACTCGCGCCGTCGAACACGAGTTCGTCCTGGCCGCCGAGCTGTGCGGCATAGACCAGCGGCAGACCGGTCTCGATTACCTGCCTCAGCACCACCTGATGGCGGATATCGACCTTGCCGCGATAATAGGGCGAACCGTTCGGCGACAGCAGGATTTCCGCCCCGCTTTCGGCCAGCGTCTCGCAGACGCCGAGTTCGCCCCAGATGTCCTCGCAGATCGGAATGCCAATGCGTACGCCGCGGAAGTTCACCGGCCCCGGCATGGCCCCCTGGTTGAAGACGCGCTTCTCGTCGAATTCGCCGTAGTTCGGCAGATCGATCTTGTCGCGCACCGCGAGCACCTTGCCGCCGTCGAGCACGGCGACGGAATTGTAGCGTCCGGTCTGGTCCTGCCGGGGAAGACCGATGAGAACACCCGGCCCGCCATCGGCGGTGTCGGCGGCAAGACTCTCGACCGCTTTCCAGCAGGCGCGGATGAAAGCCGGCTTCAGCACCAGATCTTCAGGCGGGTAGCCGGAAATGAAGAGCTCGGTCAGAACGAGCAGATGCGCGCCTTCGCGAGCCGCATCGGCACGCGCTTCGCGTGCCTTGACGAGATTGCCGGCGACATCGCCGACCGTCGGGTTAAGCTGGCCGATGGCAATGCGGAAGATATCAGAGAGAGCGTTTTCCTGTGTCATGTCATTTATTTAGCTTGCAGCTTCCGCAACGGCAACATGTCCGCGGCGAAAGCCGCACCTTGCGATGACGAAATTTTTGTGCACGGACGCGCCGCGGCCTCGCGGCACAGACACGCATTGCAATTTCCCGGAGGAGCGGAATACTGCCCCCAAAAGCGACTGCATCGATAGGGGGCACCGGAAACAGGCCATGTCTAATCTTTCGAATTTCATGCACCATCATTTCGACAAGCCGGCCGACGAGCTCGGCGACATCGAAAAACGCGTGCTGGCGAGGGCGCACGAGCGCAAGGTCATTTCGACCGACGTCAACGCCGCTCTTTCCGCCGAGGCTTCGTTCGGCGAGCGTGTCGCCGATGGAATCGCCCGCGTTGGCGGCTCCTGGTCTTTCATCCTCGCCTTTCTGGCCTTCCTCGTCGTCTGGACGCTGATCAACACCATCATTCTCGCGACCGGTGCTTTCGACCCCTACCCCTTTGTTTTCCTCAACCTGATCCTGTCGATGCTCGCCGCCATCCAGGCGCCGATCATCATGATGTCGCAGAATCGCCAGGCCGAACGCGACCGCTTCGAGGCCGCCAAAGATTATGAAGTCAATCTGAAGGCCGAACTCGAGGTCCTCTCCCTGCACCAGAAGATCGACATGCGGGTGCTGACTGAGCTGACGGCGCTGCGCGAGGACGTCGCCCGCCTCAGCGCCGATCTTGCCACCAGGAGCTAAAGCATGTCGCGCAAAACTGCGCAGCGGTTTTTCCCAGTCGAAGCGCGAAGCGCTTTTGCCGCAACGACGTGCGTAAAAACAAAGACCTAAAGCGCGAGGGATTTAGACAGGAAACCTGTCATATTGCGGCAGCCCATCCGATATCTCGTAAAAATCGCCCTTGTCGGCGCAGTAGATATGGTGGCTGAAGGCAAGACCGCTTGGTTCGTCGAAGGCACCGGCCAAGACGGAAACCTTCGGCGATTGGTCGCCCTGCCAGAACAGCGCGGAGCCGCAATTCGAGCAGAAGCCGCGCTGGGCTTCCGCACTTGACCTATACCAGCGGACCGCGTCGGCGTCTTCGACCGACAGGGCCATGCGCGGCACATTGACCGCGGCATAAAAGTACCCGGTCTGCCGGCGGCATTGCGAACAATGGCAGCCGACGACGGGTCCGGGCTTCGCCCCAATTGAAAATCGCACGGCGCCGCAAAGACAGCCGCCTGTATGCCGTTCGGTCATGAACGCTCTCCCCTTTTATGAGTGAAAATTGCCGCCGATCGCGCTTGCCGTCAAATCCATTCCGCTCAACAAAATCATCAGAAATCTTGAAGGTTGCAGGCCTGGCCGCCGCTCGGCTGCTGCGTCGCCGCTGTTGCTTGTCGACAACACCGCCCATCCCGTCCCATCCCGGCATTGAATTACTCGCTGTAGTCGGCGATACTGCAGCTCCAATTTCATTCAACCTCTGGGAGACTGACATGAGAGCGACCCTGTCTAAACAGAAAGGAAACATCGCCCACAGGGACATTCTGCCTCATGAATATTCGGTTCTCCCGCGCGAGGAAAAGCTCGCGACGCCATAACGCCTTCCTGAAATTCTTCCTGGACGATTCCACCGTCGACCACGGCCGACGTTGGTCGCGCATGATGAAATTTCTATCCTATTATCGCCCCCATCTGCCTTTGCTGCTGGCGGATCTGCTGTGCGCCATCCTCGTCGCCGGTACGGCGCTCGCCTTGCCGCTCTGCGCCAATATCGTCACCAGCCGTCTTCTGGCTCTGCATAACGCTCCGGAGGCCTTCGCCCAGATCCTCGGGATGGGCGGTGTCATGCTGGCCGTCCTGGCAGTCCAGATCGCCGCCATCTTCTTCGTCGATTATCGCGGCCACGTCATGGGTGCCCGTATCGAAGCGACGGTGCGGCAGGAACTCTTCGAACACTGCCAGAAGCTCTCCTTCAGCTTCTACGATCGCCAGCGCACCGGCCAGCTGATGAGCCGTATCACCAATGACTCCCTCTGGCTGGGCGAGCTCTTCCATCACGGGCCCGAGGACCTTTCCATCGCCGTGCTGAAATACGGCGGCGCCATGCTGGTGTTGTTCTTCATCGATCCGCCGCTGGCCGGCCTCATCCTGATGCTGACCCCTGTCGCGGTGATCTATGCGCTGTATTTCAACCGACGCATGAACCGTGCACTGGAAGCCAGCAAGCATCAGATCGCCGCCGTCAACGAGCGCGTGGAGGATGCACTCGCCGGCATCCGCGTCGTTCAGTCCTTCGCCAACGAGGCGCTGGAAAGGGAACGCTTCGCCGAGCAGAACCGCCGCTTCCTGCAAAGCCGCGCCGACGGCTACCGCAGCGAGGCGTGGTTTTCGGTCGGTACCGAAACCTTCGCCCAGCTCGTCACCATACTCGTGATCGTCGTCGGAGGCCTGCGTATCCTGACGGCGGACCTGACCGTCCCCGATATGCTGACCTTCCTGCTCTGCGTTGCCGTCCTGGTCGATCCCGTCCAGCGGCTCGCCAACTTCGTGCGTCTCTGGCAGGAAGGCTACACCGGTTTCATCCGGGCGATGGAAATCCTGGAGATCGACCCTGATATCACCGATCGGCCTGCCGCCCGGCCGATGCCGGCGCCAAGGGGAGAGATCAGTTTCTCCAACGTCGCCTTCGGTTACGAGGTCGATGGCCCGCGCGTGCTGGAGCGGCTTTCCCTCACCATCGCGCCCGGCGAGTTCGTTGCCCTCGTCGGTCCTTCAGGCGTCGGCAAGAGCACGCTTTGTGCGCTCATCCCACGCTTCTACGATGTCGAGGCCGGGGCGATCCGCATTGACGGCACTGATATCCGCGACGTGACGCTGGCCTCGCTGCGGCGCCATGTCGGGGTTGTGCAGCAGGATGTCTATCTCTTTGCCGGCACCGTGGCGGAGAACCTGCGCTACGGCAGGCCCGATGCCGGCAATGCGGAGCTGGAAGCGGCCGCCCGCGCCGCCAATGCGCACGACTTCATCATGGCCCTGCCCGAGGGCTATGACACCGATATCGGCCAGCGTGGCGTCAAGCTCTCCGGCGGTCAGCGCCAGCGCCTGACCATCGCCCGCGCCTTCCTCAAGGATCCGGAGATTCTGATCTTCGACGAGGCGACCAGCGCGCTCGACAATGAAAGCGAACGGGCGGTGCAGCAGGCGCTGCTGAGCCTGGCGAACGGCAGAACCACCCTGGTCATCGCCCATCGCCTGTCGACCGTCCGCCATGCGAACCGCATCCTGGTTCTGACGGCAGACGGCATCGTCGAACAGGGCACCCATAACCAGCTCATGGCGCAAGATGGCGTCTATGCCAATCTCCACAGCGTCCAAGCGAGCATTTGACGGCAATAAAAAACCCGGCATCGCGCCGGGTTTTTCTTCATCCGTATCGGGCTGGTCTCAGCCGTTGGCGACCATGCGCTTTTCATCGCGGCCGCCCTTCATGCGCTCAGCGAGCAGGAAGGCAAGCTCGAGTGCCTGGTCGGAATTGAGGCGCGGATCGCAATGAGTGTGGTAGCGGTCCTGCAGATCGTCGGCGGTGACGGCGCGGGCGCCACCGGTGCATTCCGTCACGTCCTTGCCGGTCATTTCGACATGGATGCCGCCGGGATGTGTGCCTTCGGCGCGATGGATCTGGAAGAAGCTTTCGACTTCCGACAGGATCCGCTCGAAAGGCCGGGTCTTGTAGTTGTTGAGCGTGATCGTGTTGCCGTGCATCGGGTCACAGGACCAGACGACCTTGCGACCCTCGCGCTCGACGGCGCGAATGAGACGCGGCAGGTTTTCGGCGACCTTCTCATGGCCGAAGCGGCAAATCAGCGTCAGGCGCCCGGCTTCGTTCGCCGGATTCAGGATGTCGATCAGCTGCAGCAGATCATCCGCCTGCAGCGACGGGCCGCATTTCAGGCCGATCGGGTTCTTGATGCCGCGGCAATATTCGATATGCGCATGATCGGCCTGGCGCGTGCGGTCGCCGATCCAGATCATATGGCCTGATGTGGCATACCAGTCGCCGGAAGTGGAATCGACGCGGGTCAGCGCCTCCTCGTAGCCGAGCAGCAGCGCCTCATGGCTGGTGAAGAAATCGGTCTCACGCAGGCTCGGGTGGTTTTCCGAGGTGATGCCGATCGCCGTCATGAAATCCATGGTTTCGCTGATGCGGTCGGCAAGCTTGCGGTAACGCTCGCCCTGCGGGCTGTCCTTGACGAAGCCGAGCATCCACTGATGAACGTTTTCGAGATTGGCGTAACCGCCCATCGCGAAGGCGCGCAAAAGGTTAAGCGTTGCGGCCGACTGGCGGTAAGCCATGGCCTGACGCTCCGGGTTCGGAATGCGCGACTCTTCGGTGAACTCGATGCCGTTGATGATATCGCCGCGATAGGCCGGCAGCGTCACGTCGCCCTGCTTCTCGACATTCGACGAACGCGGCTTGGCAAACTGGCCGGCGATGCGGCCGACCTTGACGACCGGAAGCTGCGCGCCGAAGGTCAGCACGACGGCCATCTGCAGGAAGGCGCGGAAGAAGTCGCGAATATTGTCGGCGCCGTGCTCGGCAAAGCTTTCGGCGCAATCGCCGCCCTGCAGCAGGAAGCCGTTGCCGTCTGCGACATTGGCGAGATGCTTCTTCAGGCGGCGCGCCTCGCCGGCGAAAACGAGCGGCGGATAGCTGGCGAGCTGAGCCTCCGTTGCTGCCAGTGCGGCCGCATCCGGATATTCGGGAACCTGCAGGATGGGCTTTTGCCGCCAGCTGCTCGGGGTCCAATTCTCTGCCATCTCACTCACCTCATTCACATCCGTCCCTGGGATGCACCTATCCTTGATTGCGGCGGCTTATAGACCTTTAGATCAGGCTTGCAAAGGCCAATCGCCCGAAGCTCCACGCCGTGCCGTCGCCATCGGCCGAAGCTCGCATATAGGTGGCAAAAATCCCCGTTTCCATCGTTAAACAGGCATATACCACGTCGGTTTCCCTATATTTTAGACTTTGAATGTAGAACCGGAAAGAGTTTCAACATCGGGGACACATCATGGCGATCCTTCCGCCGGGATTCATATCGGATCGTTCAGGCAATTTCGGCATCATGACCGCATTGCTGATGGTGCCGCTGCTCGGTATGGCGGGCATGGCGGTGGATTTCGCTCACGCTATGAGCCTGCGCACACAGCTCTTTGCCGCCGCCGATGCTGCCGCCGTCGGCTCGATCGCCGAAAAATCCGGCGCGGTCGCCGCAGCCATGACAATGAGCGGCAACGGAACGATCTCGCTCGGCAAGACCGACGCCCGCAGCATCTTCCTGTCGCAAGTATCGGGAGAACTGGCGGATGTTAATGTCGATCTCGGCATCGACGTTACCAAGACCGCCAACAAGCTGAATTCGCAGGTTTCGTTCACCGCGGTCGTGCCGACCACCTTCATGCGCGTTCTCGGCAAGGATTCGATCACCATCTCCGGCACGGCAACGGCCGAATATCTGACCGCGTCGTTCATGGATTTCTACATCCTGCTCGACAACACGCCATCGATGGGCGTCGGCGCCACCGCGAAAGACGTCGCGACGATGGAAAAGAACACCAGCGATAGCTGTGCTTTCGCCTGTCACGAAACGGAAAACAAAAACAACTACTACAACCTTGCCAAGAAGCTCGGTGTCAGCATGCGCATTGACGTCGTGCGCCAGGCAACCAAGGAGCTGACGCTGACCGCAAAGTCCACGCGCGTTTCCACCAATCAGTTCCGCATGGGCGTCTATACCTTCGGCACCAAAGCCGAAGACGCCAATCTGACCACCATATCGGACCCAACGGACGACCTCGACAAGGTAGGCACCTACACTGACGCGGTCGATCTGATGACTATCCCGAAGCAGGGCTACAATAACGACCAGCAGACGAGCTTCGACAACGCGCTGACGCAGATGAAAGACATTATCACCACCCCCGGCGACGGCAGCACCGCCACGACGCCGCAAAAGATCCTGTTCTTCGTCTCGGACGGCGTCGGCGACAGCGAAAAGCCGAAGGGCTGCACCAAGAAACTGACCGGCAACCGCTGCCAGGAGCCGATCGACACTTCCTTCTGCAAACCGCTGAAGGACAAGGGCATCAGGATTGCGGTGCTCTACACCACGTACCTGCCTCTGCCGAAGAACAGCTGGTACAATACGTGGATCAGCCCCTTCCAGAGCCAGATCCCGACGAAGATGCAGGAATGCGCCTCGCCCGGCCTCTATTTCGAGGTGACGCCGACCGAAGGTATCGCCGATGCGATGAAGGCCCTCTTCCTCAAGGCCATCCGCGCGCCGCGCATTACCAGCTAATGCATGTCGCCCGGAAGTGTACAGCGGTTCCGGGATACCGACATACATCAAAACAAAGAGCTAAAGCGCGTCGCATGAATCAAGTTTGATGCGACGCGCTTTTAGCGCACACGGATGACTCAGACGCGCTGCCCGTCACGGACCCTATAGCTCGGCGCATACATGGTGACGAGCTCTTCGGCCGCCGTCGGGTGCAGCGCCATGGTCTGGTCGAAATCGTCCTTGGTGCAGCCGGCTTTCAGCGTGACGCCGAGCAGCTGCGCCATCTCGCCGGCATCGTGGCCAAGGATATGGGCGCCCACTACCTTGCGGCTTGCCGCATCGACGATCAGCTTCATGATCATCCGCTCGGCCCGGCCGGAAAGCGTCGCCTTCAGCGGCCGGAACTGAGCCCGATACACCTCGAGCTCACCGTAACGCTTGCCCGCCTCTTCTTCCGAAAGACCGACGGTGCCGATCTCCGGTTGCGAGAAGACGGCCGTCGGGATCAGCTCGTAGTCCGGCCGGGTCGGATTGTTCTTGTACTCGGTTTCGATGAAGCACATCGCCTCGTGGATCGCCACCGGCGTCAGCTGTACCCGATTGGTGACATCGCCGAGCGCGTAGATGTTTTCGACATTGGTGCGGGAATAGTCGTCGACGATAATCGCGCCGCGCTCGTCGATCGCAACGCCGGCCGCCTCAAGGCCGAGGCCTTCAGTGTTCGGATCCCGCCCGAGCGCCAGCATGACGACGTCGGCCTGCAGCGTGCCGCTGTTCAGCGTCTCCAGAACGAGCCCGCCCTCGCCCTTCGAAACCTTCTGCAGCGTATCATGGCAGAGAATGCGGATGCCCTTGGCGACCATCGCCTCGTGCAGCCCGCGCCGCAGATCTTCGTCGAAGCGCGACAGTATCTCTGCGCCGCGATAGATCAGCGTCGTCTCGACGCCCAGACCGTGGAAGATGTTGGCGAATTCGACGGCGATGTAACCGCCGCCGGCGATGACGATCGATTTCGGCAGCTCCTCGAGATGAAAAGCCTCATTGGAGGAGATGCAAAGCTCGTGACCGGGGAGCGCGACATGCGGGTTCGGCCGGCCGCCGGTCGCGATCACGATCGTCTTCGCCGTCACCGTCTGCCCGGTTTTCGTTAGGCGCACCGTATGGGCATCGACGAGCTCGGCGCGCGTTTCCAGGATCTCGGCATTGGCGCCGGCGAGGCCCTTCTTGTAGAGGCCTTCCAGCCGGGCGATCTCGGCATCCTTGGCCGCCACCAGCTTCTTCCAGTCGAAGCTGCTTTCGCCGACCGTCCAGCCGAAGCCGGCCGCATCCTCGAAATGCTCATGGAACTGCGAAGCATAGACGAAGAGCTTCTTCGGCACGCAGCCGCGGATGACGCATGTGCCGCCGTAGCGGTATTCTTCGGCGATCGCCACTCTTTTGCCGAGCGAGGCGGCGACACGCGCGCCACGCACGCCTCCGGAACCGCCGCCAATGACGAAAAGGTCGTAGTCGTAGGAAGACATGAGGAGCTCCGGAAGGGAATCGCAGGAAGGATGTTCCTGATATAGAGCCTTTCCTGGTTAGATTGAAGCATTCTGCCGGAGCAGGTTTTCGTCAGGGCAAAGGCGATTGGCGACGGGCATACCCCTTGGTACGTCCGAGCCGATCGCCTCTGATCCTGGCGGAAAGATGCCCGGCCCTTCGGGTTGGCTGAAACGGGCCGTCTGATCGACCGGCCGGCTTGGCCGTAGAGCTTTGCTACGACGCGCGCCGGCCGGTCGACCGTCCGACTCCGTTTGAGCCAACAGAATGCTTCAATCCAACCAGGAAAGGCTCTAGGGGCGATCGCCCCGAAAACAAAAACCCACTCCTGCATCATCCCGTTGCCCTCGCCGAATCTTCCCGGCAAACGGTTGACCCGGTCGCCTGAGGCTGGCAGGCAAATCCACGCAGTAAAAAAGAAGCCGGAGCAAAAAATGGATCAAACTCTCTTCGCCAACCTGTGCAAGGCTGGCAAATTCAAGGAGGCGCTCGGCCTCGCCATCCAGGGCCATGAGAACGAAAAATACGCGCCGAGCCGCTTCGCAATGGACAAGAAATCAGGACTGCCGATCTTCTACCGCGGCAACAAGCGCGTCGAGCCGGATGAAACGGGCGTATGGCAATTGGCCAAGAGCTCGAAAGATTGGGGCTGAGGGTCCGGCGATCAGAGAGCGCCATCTCCTGGCGGTTTGCCGCATTCAAGCGGTGATGCGGAAATCCGTCGGCATTTCCGCAAGCTGGGTCGCTTCCGTCTCGACGCCGGAAACCGTTGCTCCCGCAGGTCCGCGGCTGAAACGCTCGATCATTGTCGAGATGGCGATATCGGATCCTGCGATCAAAGCGGCGACCGATCCGTCCACTTCATTGCGAACCCAACCTGTGAGCCCGAGCCGCAACGCCTCTTCGCGCGTCCATATGCGAAACCCGACCCCTTGCACCCTGCCTGATACCCGCACTCGCACAGCCTCGTAATGAGCAGACATGTTGCCTCGCCAAAGCCTCATCGGTATTGCGGCATCGATCATAGCAAAAAAGCCCGGACGATGCCGGGCTTTTGCAAATCTGCGGAGGCGGTCCTTACTTCTGGGCGGCCGGCGCGGGAGCGGGTGCCGGAGCCACCGGGCTGTCGGTTGCCGGCGGTGGCGCCTTGATGACCTTGGAGAGTTCGGCATTGCTCTGCTTTTCCAGGTCGCGGGAAATGCCCTGCGCCCAGATGTCGGCAGCCTTCGCCGTCTCGCGCGAGGCGACCGGGCCGTCGCGCAGCAGCTTCTTGCCGACGTCGGAATTATAGAAGTCGGCGATCGCCTTCAGTTCATCGGCGGTGAAGGTCTTGGCATAGGTGAGCGCCGCCTCCTTCTCCAGATCGCCGCGGCGGGGCGCCAGCGCCAGCGCTTGCGCATCGACTGTCGACGAGATGATGTCCTGATAGTTCGGCGAATCTTGGATCAGGCCGGCCTTCAGGCGCTCGGCAAGACCGGGCAGGATGTTGTCGAACTGGGCGGTGGCGCCGATGGCGTCGATCGCCGCGCGAGAGGCCTTCAACTGCTCCTCGGAGACCTCCTGCGCCTTGACGGCGGAGCCGAAGGCAAGCCCTGAAAGAACGATGGTCGCAGCGGCAAAACGGCCAAGACCTGCAATGTTCATCATGTGTGTACGCTCCTGTTATCTGTTTGCCTGCAGTATGCGCGCACCCGCAGGACCGGCAATGATCGCAAGTGCCGCCATATTGATAAAGAGCCCGTGTTCGACGACGCCGGGTATGGAATTCAGCTCGCTCGAAAGCGCCTCTGCATCAGGAATGCGGCCAAAAGATGCATCGATAATGTGATGGCCGCCATCCGTGGTAAACTCTCCGTCACCGGATTGGCGCAGGCTGAGTTCGCCTGAAAGGCCGAGCCGGGCCGCGACCTTCTCGATCGCGATCCGTGTCGAGACGAGCCCGAACGGATTGACCTCGATCGGCAGCGGGTAGGCGCCGAGCGTGTCGACCAGCTTGCTCTCGTCGGCAATGACGATCATCCGCTCGGAAGCGGCCGCGACAATCTTTTCGCGCAGCAACGCGCCGCCGCCGCCCTTGATCAATCGGAGCGCCGGATCAACCTCGTCGGCGCCGTCGATCGTCAGGTCGAGTGCCGGCAGTTCATCGAGCGACTTCAGCGGCACGCCGAGTTCGACGCAAAGCCGCGCCGTTCTTTCCGACGTCGGAACGCCTTCGACCTTGAAGCCGCTTGCGACTTTCTCCGCCAACAGACGAACGAATTCTTCCGCGGTGCTGCCGGTGCCGATGCCGAGGCGCATTCCGTCTTCGACATGGGCAAGTGCCGCCGCGGCGGCCTTGATCTTCATTTCGCGGGCATCCATGCGCCGCCAGCTCCGAATTATTGCGTTGGATGTGCTGTTTACACGGCTCGCCTGGCAAACGAAAGTCAAAATCATCACGGAAAATGAAAAGCCGAAACAAATGCCTGCCGCCTTCCCGGCACATATCCCGACGTTGCTTTCCGCCACGCGATCGCCTACCTCAGGCATGATCTATCGTTCCAGAGGCGACCTGTCGTGCCTCAGGACGACTTGTCGCTCTCCAGAACGACTCATTGCGCAAAGAGACAAACCCTTGACCCATTCCCACGCCCGCCCGGCACTCATCGTCTTCGATCTCGACGGTACCCTTCTCGACACCCATACGGATCTCGTCGAGAGCCTCAACCATACGATCGCAGCCCTTGGCCTCGACCCGGTCAGCTATGACGACCTCACCCATCTCGTCGGCCACGGCGCGCGCGTGATGATCGAGCGCGCCTGCCGCCTGCGCGGCCATCCGCTCGAGAGCGACGCCCTGCCGCCACTGGTCGAGCGCTTCGTCGCCCATTATGCCGGCAACATGCCCGGCCGTACCGAACCCTATCCCGGCCTCGTCGCCGCGATGGACCGGCTTAGATCTGCCGGTTACCGCCTCGCCGTCTGCACCAACAAGATGGAAAGCCTGGCACTCGGTCTGCTCGAGAAACTCGACCTCGTCAGCTATTTCGACGCCATCACCGGTGGCGACAGCTTCGCCGTGCGCAAGCCCGACGCCCGCCACCTCGCCGGCACCATCGAACGCGCCGGCGGCGACATCGCCCGAGCCGTGATGATCGGCGACAGCATCAACGATATCGCCGTGGCCAGGAATGCCGGCGTGCCGTCGATCGCCGTGCCTTTTGGCTATTCTGACGTGCCGGTTTCCGACCTGGATCCGGATATGATCATCACCCACTACGACGAGCTGACGTCGGAACTGGTGGAGAGGCTGCTGCGGGAATACGCGGGGAAGGTCGCGGTCTGAGGAGTTCGCTCATTTCTCCTATCCGTCCCTCATTCCTGTGCTTGTCGCAGGAATCCAGCCGGCTTGCGTCCGCAAGCCGAAAAGACTCTTAAATTGAGACCAGCATCCGTCACTTGAAGAGGACATTGCTCCTGCAATGCACCATTTATCGATGGGGCCGCATTCCCCGCCGCGTAGACACGCGGCTGCTGGATCCTGTGACGAGCACAGGAATGAGGGACGAATTTGTGGCGCCAGTCTGCCAAACGCAACAGTCCTCTACTCACCCCAAAAACAAAACGGGCGGCCCGAAGACCGCTCGCTCGATAATCCAATAAAATCTGCGTCAGATCTGCGCGCCGCGCGCCTTTGTCGTCGCGTCAAAGGCCTTGTCGACATAGCCGTCGCGGCCATAGACGTCGTCGAAATATTCCACCACGCCGTCCTTGTTCGGCCAGGCAGTGAAATAGGAGACGTAGACCGGGATCTTCTGCGGCACCTTCACGGCATGGTTCTGCCCGGTGGCAATCTGCTTAGCGACGTCGTCGACAGTCGTGCCGAGAACGGCGGCTGCCATCGCACGCGGATTGGCAAGGCGCACGCAGCCGTGGCTCAAAGCCCGCATGTCACGCTTGAAGAAGCTCTTCGACGGCGTGTCGTGCATGTAGATCGCGTGGCTGTTCGGGAACAGGATCTTCAGTTCACCGAGCGCATTGTCGCTGCTTGGCGGCTGGCGGACCGAAACGTTATTGGTGGAACCATACCAATCGACGCTCGACGAGGCGACGGCATGGCCGTTCACCTCGACTTCATAGCCGAGCTGGTCGAGATAGTTCGGATCCGAACGCAGCTTCGGCAACATCTCGTTGATGATGATCGACTGCGGCACGCCCCAGAACGGGTTGAACTCCACTGTCTCGATCTCGTCGTCGAAGAAATAGGTCTGATTGTTCTTGCCACCGACAACGACCCGCATCGACAGCTGTTCCTTGCCGTCATTGTGGTAATAGACCATGAAGGCGGGCTGGTTGATCATCACGTAGCGGGAGCCGAGATCCTCCGGGAGCCAGCGCGCCTGCTCCATGGCGACGACCAGCTTGTCGATCTTCGAGGCATTGGTATCGCCGCCGGTCATGGCGCGCACGGTCGCCTGGCCGATGACGCCATCGGCCTTGAGTCCGCGCTCCTGCTGGAAGGCTTCGACCAGCGAGACGATATCGGGCGAATAGTCGCTGTTGCCTGCGTAAGCGGCAAGCGTTGCCGCGTGATCGGTCTTCAGCGTTTCGGACCCATGCTTTCCGATCGCCTTGACGATATTGGCGATCTCAGGAGAGCTGTCGCCAGGCCTCAGCAGCTTGTCGAGCGAAACGACGATTCGCTCCTCGTTGCCACCGTCGGCGGCGCGAAGCTTGGCAAGCTCTGCCTTCAGTGCCTCAAACTGAGGACCATCGGGCGAGCGGCTGGCGATGTAGGCGCCGACATCGGGGCTCATGCGGGCAAGCTTCAGCACCGACGTCAGATTGACCGCCTTGCGCTGAAAGTCATGATAGCCGGAGATCTTGTTCGGATCGATTCGCCCACGCACGGTATCCTGCACGAAAGCCAGCACCTTGGCGGAGAGTTCGAGTTCGAACTGCGTCAGCGCCCGGTCGCGGAAGGCGGGATCGGGATTGGCTGGGTCAATCGCTGGCGCCTGGACCGCGTAATCGGCAGGGTCGAGACCGACGGAGGCCGCATCGGCAAGTGTCGCCATCGCCGACTTGGCGCGGTCGTTGATCTGGTTGCCATCGACCCAGACGAGCGGATTGCGGCTGTCGCCGTAATAGGCTTCGAGCACCTTTGCGCCGTCCGCGTTGGCGCGCACCTTGGCCTGCGCCAGGAAGCGGCGCTGGACTGCGGGTTCGGCGCTGGCATCGCCGGTCGGGGAAACATCCGCGACCGCGCCGGTGACGACGGGATCGGCGAACTTACCGGTATCGACGAACTGCAACGTCTCGGCTTTGTAGGTGTAATAACGCGGGCTGCTCACCTTCGGCAGCGGCGCCTCAGGATCGAGCCCGCCGAGTGACCCGCCAACAGCACCGCGCGGCACGGGCCGACCGGGCACCTGATCCATGAAGATAGTGCTCTGGGTCCGCTGCCTGTCGCCGCGCAGCATGTCCATCAATGTATAAGCATGCGCGGGTGCGGCAGTCATAACCGCCACGCCGCAGGAAATCGCCAATGCGGATGCCGCGCTTTTCAAAACGAACGTCATATATCTTCCAGTCCCGGTGTCATGCTGTTCTCAGCTCAAATCCCGCGAAACTCAGCGTCCGGCTCATTGATCAGAAACCGGCCTGCGCCGCCAGCGCCGGCGGACTCAATTTTGTGTGACGGAGGTCCTGCGCGGCGCCGCGCAGAAGTTCACACAAAATTATGAAATTATTAGTTAATTTTTTACCGAATTTTCGCATCCGGGCCAGTGGGACGAAAACGTCCAGACGCATAAAATTTTCAAAGTGGCCTAAAAAGCACGCCCTACAACCCATGCAAACATGACTCTCGATTTCAATATTCCGCATCGGGTCCGGTTTTCTTGTCGGACGTTCCAACCTATAAGACCTGATCTCTCTCAGATGACCGAAAACAGCATGTAAAGGGAAGGCTAAGCCGATGACCGCAACACGCACCGAATCCGATACTTTTGGCTCGATCGAGGTCGCCGCTGACCGATATTGGGGCGCCCAGGCTGAGCGTTCGCTCGGTAATTTCAAGATCGGCTGGGAAAAGCAACCGCTGTCGATCGTGCGTGCGCTCGGCATCGTCAAGCAGGCTGCTGCCCGCGCCAACATGTCGCTCGGCGAGCTCGATCCTGCGCTTGGCCAGGCCATCGTCGATGCTGCGCAGGAAGTGATCGACGGCAAGCTCGACGAGCATTTTCCGCTTGTCGTCTGGCAGACCGGTTCGGGCACGCAGTCCAACATGAATGCCAATGAGGTGATCTCCAATCGCGCTATAGAAATGCTTGGCGGCGTCATGGGTTCCAAGAAGCCGGTGCATCCGAACGATCACGTCAATATGAGCCAGTCGTCGAACGACACCTACCCGACGGCGATGCACATCGCCTGCGCCGAACGGATCGCCCATCACCTGCTGCCATCCCTGAAGCACCTGCATGCCGCTCTCGACATGAAGGTCACCGAATTCAGCCACATCATCAAGATCGGCCGCACCCACACCCAGGACGCCACACCGCTGACGCTCGGCCAGGAATTTTCGGGTTATGCCGCCCAGGTCGGCTCCGCCATCAAGCGCATCGAAATGACCCTGCCCGGTCTCTGCGAACTCGCCCAGGGCGGCACCGCCGTCGGCACCGGCCTCAACGCGCCAATCGGTTTCGCGGAGAAGGTCGCCGAAGAAATCGCCGCCATTACGGCCCTGCCCTTCGTGACCGCGCCGAACAAGTTCGAAGCGCTCGCCTCGCATGACAGCATGGTCTTTTCCCATGGCGCCATCAATGCAGCGGCTGCCGCCCTCTTCAAGATCGCCAACGACATCCGCCTGCTCGGCTCCGGCCCGCGCGCCGGCCTCGGCGAACTGGCGCTGCCGGAAAACGAGCCAGGTTCCTCGATCATGCCCGGCAAGGTTAACCCGACCCAATGCGAGGCGCTGACGCAGGTCTGCATCCACATCTTCGGCAATCATGCCGCGCTGACCTTCGCCGACAGCCAGGGCCACTTCGAGCTCAACGTCTACAATCCGATGATGGCCTATAATTTCCTGCAATCGGTGCAGCTGCTGGCCGACGCCGCCGTCTCCTTCACCGACAACTGCGTCGTCGGCATCGAGGCCCGCGAAGACAACATCAAGGCCGGCCTCGACCGCTCGCTGATGCTGGTGACCGCCCTTGCGCCGAAGATCGGCTACGACGCAGCCGCCAAGATCGCCAAGACCGCGCACAAGAACGGCACGACGCTGAAGGAAGAGGCGCTTGCGAGTGGACTCGTCTCGGCGGAGGATTACGATGCGATAGTCCGCCCGGAAACGATGATCGGCCCGAAATAGGTTAGTTGGGGTGGTATGCTCCACCTCTCCTCCCTCATTCCTGTGCTCGTCACAGGAATCCAGCCACGGCGCGTCCGCGCCGTGAATGAAGCAAAATATCAGGGAAAGAGTGTTCGCGCCCAAGGACTTGGGCGCACTGAATTCCTGTGACGAGCACAGGAATGAGGGAGGTTGGCGTAGCCGTTCTCGCTGGATTTTCCAGCCGACGCGGACACCCCCCCATCCGCCTGCCGCCAGCACAACCCACAGCCCCGATAAACGTCAAACCAACAGCGAAATATTGTCCATCACCACCGAATTGCCCATGAAGTCGAAGCTGACCTCATCGATGTCTTTGATCTCGACCACAAGATTGGGGCCAGTGACCTCAAGCTCCTGCTGATAGACGATCTGGCCGTCATTCATCGCAGTCAGCGTCAGGTGAAAGGGCGATGCGGACAGTTCGGCAATCGAAACACCCTGAAAGGTGAAATCCCCGCCATCGACCATCTTCAACGTCACGGGCGTCGAACCAGGGGATAGGACGGTATCGCTGAAGCCGTCCTCGGTGATGGCGTCAACGCCCGGGATGGTATCGTAGACGATACCGTTCAGAAGCGTCAGCTCCTGACTGCCGTTCACGGAGAGCGCAAAGCCCCGATAGTCGGGAAGGAAGAAATTATCCGCCCTCGACGTGACGCCCATGTCGTCGAAATCCAGGACCTCCTGGTATTTTTCGCCTTCGCTGACCCCGTCGATCGCGAGCGTCAGCACGCCGAAGTCCGTGCCCCCTGAGCCATCGGACATCTTGTAGCTTAGTGTCTCGATGAGCTGATCGTATTTCCCAAAATTCTTCACCACGTCGAGTGTGTAGTCCAACTCGTACGTGAAGTGACCGTCAGGTTTCACCTTGAAGGTTCCGTACTTGCCCTCAATGATCGTTTCATGGTCAGGCCCATGTTTGGCGTCGATAAGCACGCCATTGACGAAGCGGGCATAGATCTCCGCTCCCTCGGGATCGCTGGCGAGGCGCAGCAGATCGCCCCTGAGCCAATCATGTTCGAAAAAAACGAGAAGGTCGTCGACAGCAGTTGGCTTTGCATTTGTCATTAGAGCGGGATGATTTTACGTCCGTTCATATCCGGCTTCCTTGAAGTAGTTTAGGCACTCTTTTGGCGAGACGGTTTGGAGGATAGCTGCAAGCGCGTCGTCGATGGCGTTGCGGGTTCTGGCTTGTGCCTGTCGCAGCCCGTGTTTGATCTTGGCGAAGAGCTTCTCGATCGGATTGAGATCTGGGGAGTATTGCGGCAGAAAGAATAGTCGGGCGCCGGCCCTGCGGATGGCGACCCGGATCGCCTTGGCTTTATGCGAGCCGAGATTGTCCATCACGACGATGTCGCCAGGTTTGAGTTCTGGCACCAGCACCTTTTCAACGTAGATGAGAAAGCGTTCGGCGTTGATGGGGCCATCAATGATCCATGGTGCGCTGACGCGGTCGGTTCGAAGCGCGGCGATGAAGGTCATCGTATTCCAATGGCCGAAAGGAGCTTTGCCCAAGAGCCGCTCGCCACGCGGCGCCCAGCCTCTGAGCGGCGCCATGTTCGTCTTCGTCCAGGTTTCGTCGATGAAGAGAAGGCGGGCCGGATCGATGCGATGGCGATGCTTCAGCCAGCGCGCCCGCCTGGCGGCGACGTCGGGTCGCTCCCGTTCGCTGGCGACCAGCGTCTTTTTTTATAACTCAGCCCTTCATCCTGGACGAAGGCCCAGACGGACCGGTAATCCACGTCCAGACCCCGCTCCGCCAATTCCGCGACCAGCCCACGCAGCGTGAACGCACTCGCGCGGCAGCGTTCGACAAGCCATTCCCGGTGGCCACCGCAGATTGCCCGCGGCTTGTGGCCGCCCATCTGGCCGGGTGCTGCGCTGCCCGTTGCGTGGAACCGCCGCACCCAATCGATCGCGGTGCTGATGCCAATGCCGAACCGTTTGGCCGCAGCCCGGCACGACAGCCCCTCCTGCGTCACCGCCCCGACAACACGCTCTCGCAGATCATTCGAAAAAGGTCTCGCCATCCAGACCGGCCTCCTTACCGGCCAGAAGGGTGAATCTGATTTGTGTCCAAAAGGGAATCTGGAGGGTTCTGTGAGGTCCGGGCGCTGTGCGTGCGGCATTCACTGATCGGACCTCATTGAAGCCGGATTGAGCGAAGGCGCGGGTTGTTTGGCGCTATGGGGATTTAGCCGAAGCGGTGGATGGCGTTTTGCAGGGTTGAGCCTTGCCGGAGCCCGTGGACAGGTATGGAAGGAGATTCTTGCCGGTATTTGCGGTGTCTTTGACGCGCCTGTCGGCTGGTTTGCATCGACCGAAACGTCGCTCGGGCACGATTGGCCAAAGCACTCGCACCGCGGCTCTTCGGCATGCCGACGCTGATCGTTGCAATGATGCCGCGCGTAATATGATCATGAACTGTCGTTCCATGCTGGCCGACGTACCGGCTGGAGCGGGGTCCACGCGCCGATGATCGTCATGGTTCCGCCGCAACAGGAGCAGCGGTGCAGCAAAGGTGGTGGCTTTGTGTCCGGTTCTTCGACCGGGTGTTCCGGCGGCGGGACGTCGAGCAGGCTTCGGCACAGGTCCAGCTTCAGTTGCCGATGGCCATTGGCAAGCAGGCCATAATGACGAATGCGGTGAAAGCCGTCCGGAACGGTGTGAAGCAGGAAACGGCGGATGAACTCGTGGGCATCGAGCGTCATTACCTTTTGCCTGCCGCCCGTTCGATAGTCCTTCCATCGGAATGTGACTCGATCGCCATCGATGCTGACGAGGCGGGAATTGGAGATGGCAATGCGATGGGTATAGCGCCCGAGATAGGCCAGCACCTGTTCGGGTCCGGCAAATGGCGGCTTGGCATAGACCACCCAGGCGACACGCCGCGTTTCTTTGACAATGTGATTGAACGCCGCCGGATTGGCCAGGCCGGCGATATCGCCAAAGAACCGAAGCTGGTCCAGGTCGTAGGCCTGCTTCAGCTCTTCAAGAAACAACCGCCTGAACAGGGATGACAGAACGCGCACGGGCAGGAAGAAGTTTGCCCGGCAGGGAACCCAACGGGACTGGTCCGCCGACAATCCGCCGCCCGGCACGATGCAGTGGATATGAGGGTGAAAATGGAGGTTCTGTCCCCAGGAGTGCAGCACCGCGATGAAGCCGATCTCTGCACCCAGATGCCTGGGATCGGCAGCAAGCTTGCGCAACGTCTCGGCGACGGCGCGAAACAGGATCGTGTAAACGGCATTTTTGTTCTGGAAGGCAATTGCGGCGATCTGCTGCGGTAGGGTGAAGACCACGTGGAAATAGCCGACAGGCAGAAGGTCGGCCTGTCGGGCAGCAAGCCAGTCACGGCTCGCCTGTCCCTGGCACTTTGGGCAATGCCGGTTGCGACAGGAATTATAGGCGATGCGGAACGCCGCGCAGTCCTGACATTGCTGGACATGCCCGCCCAGGCGAGCGGTCCGGCACATCTCGACCGCACTCATGACCCGGCGTTCGACACGCCCGAGATGGGTGTCGTGGGCTTGACGATATCTTTCCCCGTTGCGGCGAAAAATATCCGCCACCTCCAGTCCCGCCGCCATGGCGAAACTTGCTCAGCTTGGCGGCACCACCTCCAGCGTCAGTCGGTCGAGCGGGCTGGTCGTGCTGCGGATCAGGGTATTGGAAACCTTCGTGTAGCGTGCCGTGGTGGACAGATTGTTGTGGCCGAGCAAAACTTGGATGATGCGGATGTCGGTTCCGCTTTCCAAAAGATGGGTGGCAAAGCTGTGGCGCAGCGTATGCACCGTTACCCTTTTGTCGATGCCGGCCGCGGCGCACGCCGAACGGCAGGCAGAATACAGAACCTGGACGTCGATGGGCTTGGTCTCGTCCCGACCCGGAAACAGCCAGACCTCGGGTCTCGCCAGCCGCCAATAGACCCGCAGGATCGCGAGCAACTGCGCTGACAGCATGACGTTGCGATCCTTTCCGCCCTTGCCATGCTCGACGCGGATGATGCCGCGTTCGCCATCAATGTTGCGGACCTTGAGATGGACAGCTTCCGAGGCGCGCAGCCCCGCCGCATACGCTGTCGTCAGTGCGGTACGGGTCCTCAGGCTTGGAACGGCTTCCAGAAACCGCACGATCTCGTCGCCGTTGAGGATCGTCGGCAGCTTGGCCGGTGTCCGGGCATAGGAAATGCGCTCCGGTATCTCGCCATGACCAAGCGTGACGCCAAAGAAGAACCGCAGGGCACAAACTGTCTGGTTCAAGGCTGGCCATGATAGGCCCGAAGAAACCAGATGCACCTGAAACGCGCGCACGTCTTCCAGTCCAAGACGGTCTGGCGATCGCCCGAAATAGCGCGAGAACTTCGTTACCGCATGTAAATACGATCGTTGCGTTGCTGGCGAAAGATTGCGGATCGTCATGTCATCGATCATGCGCCGGCGTAGAGGGCTCATCTCCGTCATCGTCATCTCCTGATTGAAGGTTGGGCAAAACAGCCCATTCCTTCAATCAGGAGCGCTTCATGCAATCAGATCCTCCAAATGCCGCGAAAGCGGCTTCGTTCAATCCCAATTGCGATTCCACCTAAAATCATCCCGCTCTAGAAGCCCCGGCAGGTTAACGCTGGCGGGAATATGAACTTGGCCCGAACGGAAAGCAACCTGAAGTCGTCAGCCTCGATTTCACCTTTTTCCCAACTCGCCTACCGCGTGTAGCGTGCCGACTGCATACCGCGGCACGACATGGCTCCTCTCCAGAGTCCGGCCGCATCCAGATTGCTTTTGCCCCGCGGCGGATTTAGACCGGTTCCAAATTAGCGGCGCACACCAGAAAGGTCACTTCGATGGCTGACGATCTCTTCCCGCTCGGCAACGACACCACCCCCTATCGCAAGATCAGCGGCGATCATGTCTCGGTCGACAGCTTCAAGGGCCAGGAGATCTTGACCGTCGAGCCGGAAGGTATCCGCCTGCTTGCCGAAGCCGCCTTTGCCGACATCAACCACCTGCTGCGCCCCGGCCACCTGAAGCAGCTCGCCTCGATCCTCGATGACCCCGAAGCGACCGACAATGACCGCTTCGTCGCTTACGACCTGTTGAAGAATGCCAATATCGCCGCCGGCGGCGTGCTGCCCATGTGCCAGGATACCGGCACGGCGATCATCATGGGCAAGAAGGGCCGCCGGGTGTGGACCGAGGGCGGGGATCGCGCTGCACTCGCCCGCGGCGTCATGGATGCCTATGAGAAGAAGAACCTGCGTTATTCGCAGCTCGCGCCGGTGAAAATGTTCGAGGAGAAGAACACCCGCAATAACTTGCCGGCCCAGATCGACATCTACGAGGAAGGCACCGACGCCTACGAATTCCTCTTCGTCGCCAAGGGCGGCGGCTCGGCCAACAAAACCTTTCTCTACCAGGGCACGCCCTCGCTGCTGACGCATGACCGGATGATCGATTTCCTTAAGGAAAAGATCCTGACGTTAGGCACGGCAGCCTGTCCGCCCTACCATCTGGCGATCGTCATCGGCGGCACCTCGGCCGAGATGAACCTGAAAACCGTCAAGCTCGCCTCGACCCGCTATCTCGACGAGTTGCCGACCGAAGGGTCCGAAAGCGGCCACGCCTTCCGCGATCTCGAGATGGAGAAGGAAATCCACAGACTGACACAGCAGATGGGCGTCGGCGCCCAGTTCGGCGGCAAGTATTTCTGTCATGACGTGCGTGTCATCCGCCTGCCCCGCCATGGCGCTTCGCTGCCGATCGGCCTCGGCGTCTCCTGTTCCGCCGACCGCCAGGCCAAGGGCAAAATCACCCGCGACGGCATCTTCATCGAGCAGCTCGAAACCGATCCGTCGAAATACATGCCCGAGATCGATGAGGCGAAACTGTCCGAGTCGACCGTCCACATCGACCTCAACCGGCCGATGGCCGAGGTTCTTGCCGAACTGTCGCGACATCCCGTCAAGACGCGCCTGTCCTTGACCGGGACGATCATCGTCGCCCGCGACCTGGCGCATGCCAAGATCCGCGAGCGGCTGGAAAACGGCGAAGGCATGCCCGATTACCTGAAAAACCACCCGGTCTACTATGCCGGTCCCGCCAAGACGCCCGCCGGTTACGCCTCCGGCTCCTTCGGCCCGACGACGGCGGGTCGCATGGACAGCTACGTCGACCAGTTCCAGTCTTTCGGCGGCTCGATGGTGATGCTCGCCAAGGGCAATCGTTCACGAGCGGTCCGCGAGGCCTGCAAGAAACATGGCGGCTTCTACCTCGGCTCTATCGGCGGCCCTGCCGCCCGTCTTGCTCAAGACTGCATCCGCAAGGTCGAAGTCTACGAATATGCCGAACTCGGCATGGAAGCGGTGTGGAAGATCGAGGTCGAAGACTTCCCCGCCTTTATTGTCATCGACGACAAGGGCAATGATTTCTTCCAGGAATTGAATCTCGGGTGATATCGACAAGTCGAATACGATCTCCGGCAGAGAAGAACTGTAAGTTTTTCAGACACCGCCCCCACACAACGAGTATGCACTGTCTCGCCAAAGATACGTTTTTGCGTGCAGAATCATAGGCCTGCCAGAAGTATTGACCTATAGGGCAATTGTCGTATGTAGTATTTGGTATATTCCGCTTTAATCTTTTCCCAAGAAATTTAAGCTACCAAATAGAATATTGCCTTTGAATAGATGAGGAGTTCGCCGGATGAATACGGCTGTCGCGCCTAAGGTGCAGGTTCCCGATGTCGCGGGCCAGATCACCTATGCCATGCGCTCGATGGGCGTTGCGCCGATACCGCGCAATTACGAACTGTTCTACGAGGCCTATATCGGCTCCAATCCGGCGCTCACCCGCGAGCTCGCGGCGCTCGGCGCCCAGGCGACGCAAGCCGAGCTCGACGCGCTCGGCGCGCAATATTTCACCGGCAGCCCGGCCCGCGTCGTCGATGACGCCCATACCCGCATATCAGGCGAACTCGACGGCCTCTTGCGGATCCTGAAGCAGGAGCAGAGTTCGCTCGAAAGCTATACCAGGCTGCTCGGCGAGACCCATAAGCGCATCACTTCCAAGAGCAATGCCAGCGTCGAGCTGATCGAAAATGCCATCGAACTTTTGAGCCAGGCGACCGGCGACACCATGGCGCATGGCGAACGCACCGTCGAGGACGTCGTCCAGCGCTCGCAGGAGATGGACCAGGTCCGCAAGGAACTCGATGAATATAAGCGGATCGCCAACACCGATTCGCTGACGCGGCTGTCCAACCGCCGCGCCTTCGACGAGCGCCTCGCCGCCGTCTTCAACAACCCCGGCATGCGGCCGGTGACGGCCCTGCTGCTTGCCGACATCGACAACTTCAAGAAGATCAACGACACCTACGGCCATCCCGTCGGCGACAAGATCCTTGCCACCGTCGCCTCCGTCATCCGCAGCAACGTCCGGCGCGACGTCTTCGTCGCCCGTGCCGGCGGGGAGGAATTCGCCCTCATCATCGACGGCAATACACCTGAGGAAATCACGGCAATCGCCGAGCGCATCCGTCGCACGCTGGAAACGACACCCTTCAAGAATTCCCGCACGCGGGTCAATTACGGGCCGATCACCGTCTCGATCGGCATCTGCATGGCCTCCAGCGCCGAGGATGCCGGCGAACTCTACAGCAAGACCGACATCGCCCTATACGGCGCCAAGAATGCCGGCCGCAACTGCACCATCCTCTATCAGGACGGCATGCAGAAGGATTTCACCAAGAGCTGGCTGATCTACAAGACCTGACGGCCGTTCCGCGCCACGGCGGTTTTACCACATCGTCTTGGCCGCACGGCCCGGCCATTCCCGGTCGTAGGTTTCCTGGTCGAAATCGCCGACCGCGGACTTCAGCATCTGGCCGGGAGTGGGCAGCCTTGCGGGATCGGCGAAACGCTCGGCGTTCCACAGCTCGGCCCGCATCACGGCGCGTGCGCACTGGAAATAGACCTCGTCGATCGCGATGACGACGACGGTGCGCGGATGTTTGCCGTCCATCTCGAAGCTTGCAAGCAACGCCTCGTCATCAGAGACGATGCCGCGGCCGTTGATGCGCATCGTCGTGTTCGAGCCGGGGATCAGGAACATCAGCGCAAGCCTGGGATCACGCACGATATTGGAGAGTGAATCGACGCGATTGTTGCCGCGCCAGTCCGGCAGATGTAGCGTCTCGTCGTCGACGACGCGCACCACGCCGCCGAGATCGCCGCGCGGCGAACAGTCGAGCCCTTCCGGCCCGACGGTCGCAAGTGCTGCGAAGGGCGAGATATCGATCATCTCCCGATAGAGCGGCGTCAGCCGCTTGGTCACCTTGTCGACGGAGGCCTGTGACAGCCCGGCGCCATAAATCGTATTGAGCTCTTCGATGCTGCTGATGATTTTCATGAGGCGTCCTGCCGCGGCTTGATCGTTGCGACGGACGCTACAATGCCGCGCGCCGCGCCGGAAGCTCAAAAAACGGAATGATTTCCGCATCTTTTTTGATGCTTTCGTCGGTAACACCGTCTTCGCCCCGATCGCCTTCGAGAAATGCCGCGATCGCGGCAAGGACCGGCGCCGCGCCGACGATGCGCCGATGGCCGAAGCCGTTCGCCCAGAGCAGCCGGACGTCCTTCCCGGCAGCCTGATAGCGCCTGGCATGGGTCGGCGACACCTCCTTGTCGTCCTCGGCATGGATGACGAGCACCGGCCGGCCGATGCCGCTTGCGGCATTGCCCGCGTCGAACTCCCTGAGTCTCCGGCCGGTGACGCGCTGGACTTCGGTCTCCAGCGCCGCTTGCGCGGCCGGGCGAAGGCCGATCAGCCGGCCGAAATCGGTAAACAGCCAGCCCATCTCGCTTGGCGCGCCGATCAGCACCAGCCGCCCGCAGGCCAAAGGCGCCACGCCGGGTAGCAGGCCCGCCGCTGAGACTATCAGCGCCGCGCCGCCGAAGGAATGGCCGATAACCGCATCGAAGCCGCCGAAGCGCGCCTCGGCAGCCGCAATCGCCTTGACCGCGAGCCCCATATGCAGGAAACGCCCGCCGGCGCGTCCGTGACCGGGAAAATCGAGCGCCACCACCTCTGCACCGGTCGCCGCAAGCATCGAAACCAACTCAGCCATATATTCGGCGCTCGAGCCCCAACCATGCGTCACCAGCAAACGCTGGCGTTTTCCCCGCGCGCCGCCATTCAGCCGATAGGCATGCGCTTTCGCCCCGCCGGCAAGCTCGAGGGTGAAGCGTTCGGCACCGCCGAGCCGGGCCGCGCCCGCGGCATGCGCTGCCTTTGCCCTTGCTCCCTTCGGCCGCGGCGACGGTGTTCGGCAGAACAGCCGGAACGCTGTCCTGCCCGCCAGATGAGGCGAAATCGCCTGCAGAGCCGAAAAACCCAGGCGGGTGACCTCAAGCGCAAAATTTGCCATAGTGAGAATCCAAAAGACTGTTCAACACTGAACAATAAAGTACAACGATGAACAAAAATCAATCCCTTCCCTGGGATCATCCGCGTTTTCGCAGCTGGATCGCGGTGGCGCGCGCCTGCCAGCTGATGCAGCAGTCGCTGACGCGCTCGCTTGCCGATCTCGACATCAAGCCGCCGCATCTCGACATTCTCGTCAATCTCTACCGTTTCGAAGGCATTTCGCAGCAGGAGCTGGCGCGCAAGCTGCTGGTCGGCCGCTCCAATATGAGCATGCTCTTACCGCAGATGGAAAAACGTGGGCTGATCGAGCGGCGCGGCGACGAACGCGACAAGCGCGTGCTGCGCCTCCACCTCACCGGCGAAGGCCGCAGGCTGACCGAGGCGGCGATGGCGATCCAGACCGACCTCATCGAACGAACGCTCTCTGACGAGCCGATCGAACAATGCATGGCGACCGCCACCTCGATGGAGCGCATCATCACCACGCTGCTCAAGGATCTGCGCGACGACGACGATTGATCTCAATGCAGCGTCGGCGCCGGCGATGTACCGCTCAGCGAGCGGTATTCCCAGGCGGCAACGACGATCAGCACCAGCGTCGCCAGAATGCCCAGCAGATAGATCTCGATGAGGGGTGCCGCGAAGGCAAGCAGGATCAGCAACACCAGACCGGCAAGATGCGACAGCGGCAGCTGCCCGCTGGTCGCGCCCTTGAACCAGAGATTGCCGATCAGGAACAGGCCGGAGCCGCCGAGCACCGCCGCAGCGATGCCGAGGTCGCCCGTCTCATGCGGATGCGAGAACATGAATTCGACGGCCACCGCATGCACGATGATGCCGGCAAGGATCGGGATATGCCCATAGGTGAAGGCGAGCCGCGCCAACGCCCCCGGCGTCGCCTCATGCTCGATGCGGTGGGCGGCACGCCCGTGCCCGAAGCGAAAATAAAGCCACCACATGGCGACGGTGCCGATGAAACCGGTGACGAAGACGATGCCGGTCAGCCCCGAAACCGGCAACTCCGAAAAGGTGCGGCCGGAAACCAGGATCGCCTCGCCGAGGCAGATGATGACGAAGAGCGCGCAGCGCTCGGCCATATGGGCGCCGGAAACGTCCCAGTCGCTCGGCTTCGAGCGGCCGAGACCAGGCACGGCAAAGCCCGCGGCCGGGCCGGCATATTCGATCGCCAGCGCGATCACCCAGGCGATCAGCCGGGCTTCATGCTCGAGCAGCCCGCCGGCGATCCAGAAGACGGCGGCCACCACGAGCCAGGTGGTGATGCGGACGAAATTCAGCGTGTTGGCGCGGTCGACGCGTGTCATCGCATAGGTGGTAAACAGCGAGCGCCCGACCTGCATCGCCACATAGGCGCCGGCAAACAGCAGCCCCTTGTCGCCAAAGGCCTCGGGAATGGAGGCCGACAGCAGCAGCCCGAGCATCATCAGCGCCACCAGCATGCCGCGCACCGGCATCTTGTCGGGATCCAGCCAGTTGGTCACCCAGGCGGTGAAAATCCAAACCCACCAGACGGCAAAGGTCATCAGCGCCGCTTCGGCGGCACCGAGCGGTGTGTAATGGGCGGCAAGCGCATGCGAAAGCTGCGAGATCGAAAAGACGAAGACCAGATCGAAGAACAGTTCGAGGAAGGTCACCTTGTTGCCGGCCGCACTCCCCTTGGCGCGCAACCAGTTCTTGCGGTTCGTTTTCGCCATATGGCCCCCCGATGGCTGGTTATGTGAATTTCAGCGCGGCTTTTCCGCCGTGTCGCGGTTCATGCCCTTTTCCCTGAGTTCGTCCTCATAGGCCGAAAACAGCTCGGCGCCCCGTTCGCCGAGTTCGCGCAGATAGGTCCAGGTGTAGATGCCCGTATCGTGCATGTCGTCGAAGCCGATCCTGACGGCATAATTGCCGGTCGGCGTCATCGAGATGATTGCAACGTTGCGCTTGCCCGGCACCGTCACCCTCTGCCCCGGCCCGTGGCCCTGCACCTCAGCCGACGGCGACAGCACGCGCAAGAGTTCGGCCGCCAGGTCGAAGCTCTGGCCGTCGTCAAAGGTTATCGCCAGCCGCTGCCGGTCTTTCGAAACGCGAAGTTCGCTCGGCCAGATATCGCTCATCTCTATCACCCTCTTTCCTCTGGAGCAGTAGGCGTTCGCCTTTTTCGAGGCAAGCGCAAATTAGCGTGTGCGAAATCCGTTTCCCTTGACGGCGCAATCACATATGCACACATAGGAAGACATCGCTTGAAAACAGGCAGGCATCAGGTCTGGCGCGCTTCAGTCCGCTCGCGGAGGAATTGGTGAATACGAGAGTCGGAACGATAGGCAACGCATCGCCGCTCACGGCGGATGCACATCCGATGATCGACCCTTTCGGCCGGGCAGTCACCTATCTCCGCGTCTCCGTCACCGATCGCTGCGATTTCCGCTGCACCTATTGCATGGCGGAGAATATGACCTTCCTGCCGAAAAAGGACCTGTTGACGCTGGAAGAGCTGGATCGTCTCTGTTCTGCCTTTGTCGCCAAGGGCGTGAAGAAGATCAGGCTCACCGGCGGCGAGCCCCTGGTGCGCAAGAACATCATGTATCTGGTCCGCCAGCTCGGCGAAAAGATCGGTTCCGGCCTCGACGAGCTGACGCTGACCACCAACGGCTCGCAGCTCTCCCGCCATGCCGAGGAGCTCTATGATTGCGGCGTGCGCCGCATCAACGTCTCGGTCGATACGCTCGATCCCGACAAATTCCGCAAGATCACCCGCTGGGGCGATTTTGCCAAGGTGATGGAAGGCATTGACGCCGCTCAGAAAGCCGGCATCAGCATCAAGCTCAACGCCGTGGCGTTGAAAGATTTCAACGATGCGGAGATGCCCGATCTCCTGCGCTTCGCCCATGGCCGCGGCATGGATCTCACCGTCATCGAAACCATGCCGATGGGCGAAATCGACGAGGATCGCACCGACCAGTACCTGCCGCTCTCCGAACTGCGCGCAGATCTGGAGAAGCGGTTCACTTTGACGGATATCGACTACCAGACCGGCGGCCCGGCCCGTTACGTCAGGGTCACAGAGACCGGCGGCCGCCTCGGCTTCATCACGCCGATGACCCATAATTTCTGCGAGAGCTGCAACCGCGTCCGCCTCACCTGCACCGGAACGCTCTATATGTGCCTCGGCCAGAACGACGCCGCCGATTTGCGTGCCGCACTGCGCGCCACCAAAGACGACGCCCTCCTTCAAGCCGCCATTGACGAAGCCATCACCCGCAAACCGAAGGGTCACGACTTCATCATCGACCGCATGCATAACCGGCCGGCCGTGGCACGGCATATGAGTGTCACCGGCGGGTGATAGGTTGGCGAAAACGCCCATCCCACCCTTGCATCTCAATCGTCACAGGAATCCAGCCACGGCGCGTCGGCGCCGTGAATGGCTCCCATGCAGGCAAAGAGTTTCCTGCGCCCAAACACTTGGGCGCACTGGATTCCAGTGACAAGCACAGGAGAGTGGATTAATACCTGCGCTAGATTTTATGCCGTAGAGCGGAGCGTAGAACGAAGCTTCACCAGCAAAGCACACGACCAGCACGGCATACCAATCGTTGGCCGCACGGCTCACCGATCAGCCTTCTTCCTGAAGTGCCAACACCTAAGAGAGCCTCATCCTGAGCTGCGTAGCCCATAGGGTGAAGCCTCGAAGGACGCGGCGGGCGCTCCCATCCCAGGCGCAGCCATCCTGAAAAACCCAGCAGCAACGCAGCGGCACGATCCTTCCTACGTCATCAATCAATCAATCGCTGCGCCGTAAACTTGTCCGTAACCAGCATATCGATGACCCCCACGCGGAGCGCGCCCGCAATAGCGTCGGTCTTCTTGGACCCGCCGGCAAGAGCGATAACTCGCTCCACCCTTTCGAGATCCTCCAGTGGAAGCCCTATGACCCGGTCGTCCAGGGGCGTCTTCACCGGCTTGCCGTTTTTATCGAAGAAGCGCAGCGAGATATCGCCGACGGCGCCGGCTTCGGCGAGATCGGACAGTTCGCGGGATGAAAAGATGTTGCCGGACCGGGCGAGAAGTTCGGACGGTTCGACGGCGCCTATACCGACGATCGCCAGCGTTATGCTGCCGAACAGGTCCATCGTCTCGCGGACATACGGGTCGGCCTGCATCAGAAGTTTTGCTTCTCTGGATGACGTCACGCCCTGCACGGGGAGCAGCTTCGGCTCGGCGCCGGTCAACCGCGCAAGCCGCGTGGTCAGCTGCGTCGCATGCGTCTGCACGGAAGGATCGCCCATGCCTCCAAGGGTCTGGACGACATATTTCACCTGAGCACTCTTCTGGGGATGAATGTTCTCGACCATCTTGAAAATGGTCTGGCTCCAGCTCGAAACGCCGATGATCTCCCCCGGTGCAAGCGTCACCTCCAGCAGATGCGCCGCTGCCTCGCCGATACGGGCCATGATGGCGCCGTCCCGATCTTCCGTGCACTCGACGACGATCGCCTCCGGCAGATCGTATTTCTCGCGAAGCGCGCTCTCGAGTTCGCTGTAGGTGCCGACGGGAGGGATCACGCTGGTTCGCACGATATCTTCAGCCTCGGCACGCTTGAGCATGCGCGACACCGTCGCCTGCGACAGGCGAAGGTGCTGTGCGATCTCCGCCTGCCGCCGCCCCTCGATATGGTACATCTGGGCGACCCTTGAAATGAGGCGGAGTTCGTTGAGGCGAGTCATCACTAATCCCAGAGTGAATTTTTATTCACCTTTAGCCTTTGTTTCGCGGGCCGTCGAGCGGGCGAGCGCATCATTCCAGCTATCGAGAAGCCCCGCTCGATCCACGGGTTGCGGCTGGATGGTTTGCGACTTTCGCGGCAGCCCCGCGACCATGTTGAGATCGCTCCACAAGCCGAGTGACAGGCCCGCCAGATAAGCAGCGCCCAAAGCCGATGCCTCGGGGGCTTCGCATTGGATCACGGGATGGTCGATGAGATTGGAGACACATTGCATCAGGAAGCGGTTCTGGCTCGGTCCGCCATCCACATAGAGCGCACCGAGCGCACCGCCGCTCTGTGCCCGCATGACCGCGATCACGTCATGCACCTGCAAGGCGATGGAATCGGTGACCGACCGCGCCATTTGCGCCCGCGTCGTATTGAAGTTGATCTGGGAGAACAGGGCGCGGGCATCGGCATTCCAGTATGGGGCGCCCAGTCCAACGAACGCCGGCACGAAGCCGGGTCCGCCCGGCTCGGCACTTTCCGCAAGTTCCACAAGCGCCGCTACGTCCGCAAGGCCGAGAATATCAGCCATCCAGGGAAGACTGGCGGCGCAGACGAGAATATTGCCTTCGAAAGCGAAGGTCGGCTTTCCCCCGATACGCCATGCGACGGTGGTTGTGACGCCGTTGCGCGGGGCAATGTATTGCGCGAGCGTCGTCATGACGGAAGAGCCGGTTCCGAAGGTCACCTTGCCGTCGCCCGGCTTGAAGGCGCCGTGACCGAACAGGGCAGCGTGGCTGTCGCCGATCGCGGCCATGATGGGCGTGCCATCCGCCACCCCCGGCAATCCCTGCGTTCTGCCGAAATCGGCAGAACTGTCGAGCACCTCGGGCAGGAGAGCGATATCGACGCCGAAGATCGCGCCAAGCTCCTCGCTCCATCTCTGCTCCCGGAGGTCGAACAACTGGCTCCTGGCGGCATTCGACGCATCGCAGACATGCCGGCGCCCGCCCGTCAGGCAGTGGACAAGCCAGCTGTCGACCGTTCCCAGCCGCACCGATCGCCCGGCCGGAATACGGTCGAGCAGCCATCGGTATTTCGAACCGGGGAACATCGGATCCAATGGCAGGCCCGTCAGCGCCTGCACCCGGTCAAGCTGACCTTCGGCAATGAGACGTTCGCAATCCGGCGCCGTGCGGCGGCACTGCCAGCTGACCACCGGTCCAAGCGCCTCTCCCGTTTTGGCGTCCCAGGCCGTGACCGACTCACGCTGGTTGGAAATCGCCACGGCCTCGATAGCGACATCGGGGCTGGCCTTCAGGCAGGCGTCGATCGCTTCGCAGACCGATGCGTAAAGCCGGCGCGGGTCCTGTTCGACCCAGCCCGGCTTCGGATAGGAGATGCCGACGGGAGCCGAACCTCTGCCGACGATTTCTCCCTTTTCGGAAACGAGAACGGCCTTTGAATTGGTCGTGCCCTGGTCGATTGCCAGAATTGCCCGCATTCTATCCTCCCCGGATCAGGTGACGGCCGGGACGACAAAAGCGTCCCCGCCGGTCACATGATCCCAATTACTTGCGCCTGATCAGCGACTGCGCGGCATCTGCGATGGCCGCCGGCGCCATCCCGAACTCGTCGAGCAGGAACTCTGCCGAACCAGTCGGGGCGTAGATGCCGGGAACGCCGAGACGCTTCATCGGCACTGGAGCATTGTCGACCACCACTTCGGCGACCGCGGAACCCAGCCCGCCGAAGATCGAATGCTCTTCGGCCGTGACGATCGCTCCGGTTTCCTTCGCCGCGGCGATGATAGCCTCATCGTCGATTGGACGAACCGTCGCAAAGTTCAGAACCCTGGCATTGATGCCGCGGTCTGCGAGGATTTCGGCCGCCTTCACGATGCGATGAGTCAAAGTGCCGTTGGCAATAAGGGTGACGTCGGAACCCTGGCGAAGCAGATTTGCCTTGCCGAGTTCGAACCTGTGCCCCTCCGGAAGCAGATCAGGCACGCCAACGCGGGACAGACGCAGGAAACAGGGCCCGTTATAGGTCGCGGCCCACGCAACGGCAGCGGCGGTTTCGATGCGGTCACATGGTGCAATGACTGGAAGATTGGGCAGGACCCGCGTCCAGGCGAAGTCTTCGATCGAGTGATGCGTCGGACCGAGTTCGCCATATGCCATTCCGGAAGAAATGCCCACCAGCTTAACGTTGGCATTCGAGTAGGAAATATCGGCCTTGATCTGCTCCAGCGACCGGCCCGTCAGAAACGGAGCAGCGGCGCATACGAATGGAAGGCGTCCGCCGTTGGCGAGGCCTGCTGCAACGCCAACCATGTTCTGCTCGGCTATGCCGACATTGACGAGGCGCTCTCCGAACTTCGCCTTGAAGCCGCCGAGCTTGGAGGAGCCGACGGAGTCGTTGCAAACGGCAACGATCGTGTCGTTTTCGGCTGCCAACCGTTCAAGCGTAGAGGCGAATGCGTCGCGGCAATCATAGAGCTTGGGTGGGTTTACTGACGCGTTCATTTAGAGTGCCTCCGACAATTCTGCCAATGCAATTTCGTACTGTTCCTTGTTCGGCACCTTGTGGTGCCAGTCGACCCGGTCCTGCATGAACGATATTCCGTGGCCCTTGTTGGTATGGGCGACGATGCAATGCGGTCTTGATCCCCGGCGTTCGAGAGCCGGAACGACTTCGCTCATCGTGTTCCCGTTGATCTCGGTGACCTCCCAATCGAAGGCCTCGAGCTTCGGACGAAGCGGAGCGAGATCATTGGTTTCGGCGAGCGCCGCACCCTGCTGGAACCTGTTGTGATCGATGACCAGGGTCAAGTTGTCGAGTTTGAACTGGGCGGCCGCCATGATCGCTTCCCAGTTGGAACCCTCCTGCATCTCACCGTCGCCGGTAACGACGTAGGTATGATATTTCGCGCCTGAGAGCTTGGCGGCTTTCGCCATTCCGACTGCGACCGGAAGACCGTGGCCCAGCGGACCGGTATTTGTTTCGACGCCGGGAACCTTGTTGCAATTCGGATGTCCGTTCAGCCTCGAATGCGGCTGCAGGAAGGTGGAGACCTCCTCCTGCGGAATGAAGCCACGTTTTGCCAGCGTCACATAGAGAGCACATGCCGTATGTCCCTTTGACAGGACGAACCTGTCGCGGTCGGGATGTTTCGGTTGATCCGGCCAGATATTCAGCACACGAAAATAGAGCGCCGTCAAAATGTCGATGACCGACATCTCCCCGCCAATATGGCCGGCGCCCGCTTCAAAGACCGCCTGGAGATCGCGCAATCGGATCTCGCGGGCGATGCGCTCGAGTTCAATCGTATCCATGGGTTCCTCGTGTCTGCATAAATATTCACTTATCAATATTTTTGCACAAGGCGCCGATTAGTCAAGCCCCTTATACAATCCAACAACAGCGAACGCGCTGAGCAAATCTTGTTGACAGCCAGAAAGCAACTTGTTAATGAATTTTCCAACAGGTGTGAATAATTATTCTCGCTTGCACAAATATCGGATACAAGCCTAGGCATAGGGAGGAGCAATGGTGGCGCTCGACATCAATGAACACAGGCTTTCGTCCGGAGCCTGGCTGAGCAAGCTCAAGGGAGCAACCGGCCCGCTCGTCGGACTGCTCGCGCTGTGCGTCTTTCTGAGCCTGAGCACCGACACGTTTCTTTCAGTTCGAAACGGCCTCAATATCCTCGACCAGATCACTGTTCTCGGCATCATGGCGGTCGGAATGACCTTCGTCATCCTGATCGGCGGCATCGATCTCTCCGTCGGCTCGGCGCTTGCCCTGGCGATGATGGTCATGGGCTGGACCGCCAATGTCGCCGGCCTGCCGCTGCCGGTCGCCATCGCTTTTGCTCTGGTCGCATCGGGAGTTTCGGGGCTGATCGTCGGACTTCTGGTGACGCAGTTCAGGGTCCCGGCCTTTATTGCCACTCTTGCGATGATGTCCGCGGCTCGCGGCGTCGCCAATATGATCACGGACGGCCAGCAGATCGTCGGCTTCCCCGACTGGTTTATGATGCTGGCAATCGATCGCCATTTCGGCGTGTTGACCGCCACTGTGTTTCTCATGCTTGCGGTGGTTCTTGCGGCATGGCTTTTCCTGCACTTCCGCTCCGAAGGTCGCATGCTCTACGCGGTCGGAGGAAATCCGGAAGTCGCGCGCCTTGCGGGTATCAACGTCCCGCTCGTGACGATTGGCGTCTACGTCGTAAGTTCAGTCCTTGCCGGCCTCGCAGGCATCGTACTCGCCGCCAGGCTGGATTCCGTCCAACCATCAAGCGGTCTGGGCTATGAGTTGGACACCATCGCTGCGGTCGTCATCGGCGGGACTTCGCTCTCGGGCGGCGCGGGCGGGATCGGAGGAACATTGATCGGTGTTCTTATCATCGGCGTCCTTCGCAACGGGCTCAATCTTCTCAACGTCTCGCCGTTCCTGCAGCAGGTGATCATCGGCATCGTCATCGTGCTCGCGGTCGGCGCGGAGACTATTCGTCGGCGTCGCGCTTGACGAACGGGGTCCGCCGCGTCGGCGGGCCCGAAAATTCCGCTCCAAGGGTTTGGGGCGGATCAATACCCCGAGGGGGAGGACATACCCGAGGGTTCCATCAAACAACGGAGGAAATACAATGAAAATTGCGCGCACCATGCTCGCTTCTGCTGCACTGCTCGGCCTCACGCTCGGGCCCGTACACGCAGCCGAATTGAAGAAGCTCGGCTTGGCCGTTGCCAACCTTCAGGCAAACTTCTTCAACCAGATCAAGCAATCGGTCGAAGCCGAAGCCAAGAAGCGCGGCATCGAAGTCGTCACGGTCGACGCAAAGGGCGACGGGCCGACCCAGGTCAACCAGATCCAGGATCTTCTGACCCAGAAAATCGACGCGCTGATCTACATTCCGGCCGGGGCGGCCGCTGCGACCGTTCCGGTCAAGCTCGCGAAGAGCGCCGGCATCCCCGTTGTAAACGTCGACCGCAACGCGGAGGGAGCACCGGGCGATACATTCCTTGCAACCGATTCCGTCGCCTCTGCCAAGGCGGTATGCGACTACATTCTGAAGGAAGCCGGCGGCAAGGGTAAGATGGTCATCATCCACGGCCAGAAGGGCACGACGCCGGAAGTCGATCGCTCGAAGGGCTGCGCTGAATCCCTGAAGGCATATCCGGACGTCAAGGTTGTCGCCGAGCAGTTTTCCAACATCTGGAGCCAGGACGAAGGCTTCCAGATCATGCAGAATATGCTGCAGGCAAACCCGGACGTTTCGATCGTCTTCGCACAGGCCGACGGTCTCGCACTTGGCGCCGCGCAGGCGATCAAGGTCGCCAATCCGTCGCAGAAGATCGTCGTTGGCGGCTTCGATGGCGACACCGCGGCCCTCGAAGCCCTCAGCAAGGGTGTCTTCAACGTCACTGCGACGCAGCAGACGCAGAAGATGGGCCGTGACGCGGTTGAAAATGCCGCCAAGCTTGTCGCTGGAGAAAAGGTGCCCCCGGTCCAGCTCCTCGATGCCACGCTGACAACCAAGGAAAACGTCGCAGGCTTCATCGCCAACCATCCGTAATGAAACCGACGTCTTGAGGAGGTGTGCCGTGACTGATCCAGTTCTTTCCCTGAGGGGCATATCCAAGTGGTATGGGCCGCTCCAGGTTCTGAAGGATGTCAGCTTGGACGTTTATGCGGGCGAAGTGGTTGCACTTCTCGGTGAAAACGGAGCGGGCAAGTCGACGCTGTCGGGCATCATTGCCGGGTCACGCACGCCCTCCGAAGGATCAATGACATGGCTGGGGCAGCCTTATGCCCCGGCCACTCCAAGGGAAGCCATCGACAAGGGCGTTGTCCTGATCCATCAGGAGCTTCAGCTTCTGCCGCAGCTATCGATCGCGGAAAACGTCTTCATCGGACGCTGGCCGATGAAGAACGGCGTCGTCGACCGTGCCCAGATGGTTCGTCGGGCCCAGGACCAGCTCGCCCGTTTGAACCTTCACATCCCGGCAACGCGAACGGTCGGCGGCCTTTCCACAGCAAATCAGCAGCTCATCGAAATCGCCAAGGCGCTGGCTCTCAACGCAAAGCTCCTGATCCTTGATGAGCCGACAGCCGCCCTTGGCGGCGCGGAGACAGAAGCTCTCTTCGAACAGGTTCGCAAGCTTCGGTCGGAGGGCGTGGGCATCGTCTACATTTCCCACCGCATGGAAGAGATCAAACAGATAACCAACCGGATCGTCGTTCTTCGCGACGGGGAGCGGGTGCAGGAATTCTCGGACAGCGCGACGCCGGTGCGAACGATTGTCGAGAGCATGGTCGGACGCCCGCTTGACCGCTTGTTCCCCACCCTGCCCGTTCCGACAGACCGTCCGGTCCTCCAGGTGTCCGGGCTGAGTTCGCCCGACAACTCGTTCCGGGACGTTACATTCGAGGTGCGGGCCGGAGAAATTCTCGGGATCGCCGGATTGGTCGGCGCCGGCCGCACCGAACTGGTGCGTGCAATTTCGGGCGCAGATCCGATCAGTGCCGGTTCGATCAAGCTGGAAGGCGAGGAACTCAGACTGCGCGATCCGGCGGACGCGATCGGCAAGGGCATCGTGATGGTTCCGGAAGACCGCAAGGAACAGGGCCTGGTCGTCGGGCACCGGATCAGCGAGAACATTATCTACGCCAATCTCGACAAACTGGGCGGCGGTTGGATTACGCCGAGCGTCAAGCGCTCGTTTGCGCAAAAGGCAGTTGCCAAGTTCGGCGTCAAGGGCCGTGCCGAGCAGTACGCCTCCGATCTTTCCGGCGGCAACCAGCAGAAGGTCGTGATCGCGAAGTGGCTCATGCGTGATCCCAAGGTCGTCGTGCTCGACGAACCGACGAGAGGCATCGATGTCGGCGCTCGCGCAGGCATCTACGACATCATCGTCAATCTTGCCAAACAGGGCGTGGCGGTCATCGTCGTAAGCTCGGACCTCGAGGAAGTTCTCGGAGTCTCCAACCGCATTCTCGTGCTTGCCCAAGGCAAGCAGGCGGGGATCCTCGATCGTGACCAGGCAAATGACGTCTCGGTCATGGAGCTAGCTACCATCTAAACAGACAGAGAAAGGAAGAGCGGTGTCCGACATCACTCTGAACGCCCCGAAGCTTTTCGATCTCAGCGGCCAGGTTGCCATCGTCACCGGGGCCGGAAGCGGCATCGGGCAGCGCATTGCCATCGGCCTTGCGCAATGCGGCGCCGACGTGGCCCTGCTCGACCGTCGAACCGACGACGGATTGGCCAAGACGGCTGAACATGTCAGCGCCGCCGGCCGCCGCTCGATCCAGATCGCGGCTGACGTTACGAACAAATCTTCGCTTGGAGATGCGGTCGCACGCACCGAAGCCGATCTCGGCGCCTTGACGCTCGCCGTCAACGCTGCAGGCATCGCCAACGCCAACCCGGCGGAGGAGATGGAGGAGGACCAATATCAGACGTTGATGGATATCAACCTGAAAGGCATCTTCCTTTCCTGCCAGGCCGAGGCTCGCGCCATGCTGAAGAATGGACGCGGCTCCATCGTCAACATTGCTTCCATGTCGGGCGTGATCGTCAACCGCGGGCTGAACCAGGCGCATTACAACGCCTCCAAGGCCGGCGTCATCCATATGTCGAAGTCGTTGGCCATGGAATGGGTCGGCCGCGGCATTCGCGTCAACACCATTTCCCCCGGATACACGGCGACGCCCATGAACACCCGTCCGGAGATGGTCCACCAGACCAAGCTCTTCGAAGAGCAGACGCCGATGCAGCGCATGGCTGATGTCGACGAGATGGTCGGTCCGGCCGTATTCCTGCTGTCGAATGCAGCAAGCTTCGTAACCGGCGTCGATCTTCTCGTCGACGGCGGTTTCTGCTGCTGGTGAACCGATGCGGCGTTCATCGCCGGCAAGTCGAAATGAACGGTCTCGCCTCCTCCCTGGCTGAGATCGAGGCTGAAGGGAGCAACGGGCTAGACGGCGTGCGATATCGCCGTCTGCCCGCCCTTCACGCCGATCGGACAAGCTGTCGCTTGATCTCCAATAATGATTGCTGGGCAGGTCACGCCCGGATTTGCTGTTTATCGACGGATACCGGAAGGAAAAAGCATGAAACGCTTTGAGCAAAAGACTGTCGTCATTACCGGGGCTAGCCGCGGTATCGGAGCGGCGATCGCCAAGCGGTTTGCGAAAGAAGGCGCCAACCTCGTCGTCTCCGCGAACGAGGACCTGGTCCACGCCGTTGCCGAACAAATCCGGGCCGAAGGCGGCAAGGCGATCTCCTTCATCGGCGACGTCACCGACAAGGCGAGTGTCATCGCCCTCTATGATGCTGCCGAGAAGGAATTCGGCGCTGTCGACGTCTCGATCCAGAATGCCGGCGTCATCACCATCGCCCGTGTCGAGGACTTGACCGAGAACGAGTGGGACAAGGTCATGGCCGTCAACACAAAGGGCGTTTTCCTGTGCGCCCAGGAGGCGATATCGCGCATGCGAAGGCACAAGCGCGGTGGCCGCATCATCAACACCGCCTCCGGCCAGGCCCGCGACGGCTTCATTTTCACGCCGCATTATGCCGCCTCGAAAATGGGCGTGGTCGGCATCACCCAAAGCCTGGCCAAGGAAGTCGCGACCGAAAAGATCACCGTCAACGCCTTCTGCCCCGGTATCATCGAAACCGACATGTGGGCCTATAACGACCAGGCCTGGGGCAAACTCCTCGGAAACTACGCCCCCGGCGAATTGATGAAGGAATGGGTCGATGGCATCCCGATGAAACGCGCCGGCTCCGGCGAAGACGTCGCCGGCCTGGTCACCTTCCTCGCCAGCGACGACGCCGCCTACATCACCGGCCAGACGATCAATGTCGATGGCGGGTTGATTATGTCGTAGGTGGGATGAGGCATTGAGAGGCGGCGGCACTAACGCTGGATGGAAGTAGCTGTCCTGAGGCCATTTGCCTTTCGCTTGCCGCTCAAGGCGTTCGTCGCTTACGTTCCTCACCCCCTCATCCGCCCTGACGGGCATCTTCTCTCCGCTGGGGAGAAGGGGGAGCGAGACATACGGCCGTCATTCTCAAGCAGAGATCTCGAAGGGCGCGAGGCATCACCACGATTCATCTTCTCCCCGGCGGGGAGAAGATGCCAGCAGGCAGATGAGGGGGTGAGCGGCAAAGCCGCGAATGCGCTGAGCGAAGAGCAAAAGACCCGGCACCGCGGCCAGCAATACCACACACCCCTCACCCACTCTACGTCCGGCTGATCGAAACCCCGCCATCCGCCAGCATCGCCGTCCCGGTCACAAAGCTCGCCATATCCGACGCCAGGAACAGCGCCGCATTGGCGATCTCTTCCGGCTGGGCCATGCGCTTCAGCGCATGCAGTCCCTCCACGAAGGCAAGCACTTCTGCCGTCGCATCCGGCGCATTGGTGATGCTGGCCGGCGTGTCGGTGCCGCCGGGCAGCAGGGCGTTGACGCGGATGTTCTGCCGCCCGAGTTCGGCGGCGAGCACCTGCACGAAGCCGATCAGCCCCGCCTTGCTCGCAGCATAGGCGGCCATGCCAGGCATGCCGGCGGTGTGGCCGACGAAGGTGGAGGTGAAGATCAGCGACCCGCCACCGTTTTTCATCGCTGCCGACTGATGTTTGGCGCCGAAGAAGGCCGCGGTGAGATTTGTCTCGATGGTCTCGCGCCAGCCCTCCGGCGACAACTCCGCCACCGGCCCCATCTCCCCGAGAATGCCGGCATTGTTGAAGCCGATGTCGAGCCCGCCGAAGCGTGAGACAGCCGTTTCACAAAGCCTTGCCTGCAACCCCTTGTCCCGGACGTCGCCCGATAGGGCGACGGCCTGCCCGCCCTCCGCCTCGATCTCAGCGACGACGGCGTGGAGCGCCTCTTGTCGCCTCCCGGTGACCACGAGCTTGGCGCCCTCCCGTGCAAAGAGTTTCGCCGCGGCGCGGCCGATGCCGGAGCTTGCGCCGGTGATGATCGCGACCTTGTCGTTCAGAAGTGTCATGTCCGTTTCTCCTCAATTGTCGAGGCATCCGGAATCTCAAACATCGGGCGATGCAGCCACCCGTTTCCCGCGCGGACAAACGAAAACCACCGACAGCCGATGTTTTCGGCGGGCGATCAGCCCCCAGCAGCCGGGGAGGGGGAAGCCCCGATCGCCGCATCGGAAATACCGAAATTCGCGTTGCAAAACGCCACCTTGCCGGATCTTCCACATGCGCACCCGCCGCGGCGTCAGCACCATTGTGCGCTGCATCATCGATTTATCCCGGGTGTGACATTCATCCGATTCCCTTCATGTATCTTCCCGACTAAGAAGAGACGCACAGGTAAGGGAATCTATTCATGCCACGGTCACGCAATACTGAGGGCGCCATCTATATGAGCATGGCGATGGCCGGGTTTTCCGCGAGCGACGCTCTCTCCAAATCGGTGATCGCTTCTATGAACGCCGGCGAAATCATGTGCCTGCGCGGGCTCTTCACCAGCCTGCTCGTTTATCTGATCGCCTGGAAAATGGGGGCTCTGCGCTCCTGGCGCGTGATGCTGAAGCCGATCATCATCCTCCGCATCGTCTGCGAGATGTTCTCCGCGGTCACCTACATCACCGCGCTCGGCATGATGCCGATCGCCAATGCGTCGGCGATCCTGCAGTCGCTGCCGCTGGTCGTCACCTTCGGCGCTGCGCTGTTCTTCAACGAGCCCGTCGGCTGGCGGCGTTGGTCGGCGATCCTCGTCGGCCTGGTCGGCGTGATGATCATCATTCGCCCCGGACCGGAAGGGTTCACCGCCGCCGCCCTGCTCTGCATCGCCGCGGTGCTGACAACGGCGGGCCGCGATCTCGCCACCCGCTCGATCGATCCGGAGATTACCTCGCTGATGATCACGGTCATCACCGCCATCTCCATCTCCTTTTTCGGTGCTTTGCTCATCCCCGTGCTCGGCGGCTGGCAGCCGGTCAGCGCCACGTCGCTCGGTCATCTCCTGCTTGCCTCGGTACTGGTGCTCGTCGGCTACCAGTCGGTCATCCTCGCCATGCGCACCGGCGAAATTTCCTTCGTCGCGCCTTTCCGCTATACCAGCCTGATCTTTTCCTCGCTGCTCGGCTTCTTCTTCTTTGCCGAAGTGCCAGACAGCTGGATGCTCGTGGGCGCTGCGATCGTCATCGCTTCCGGCCTCTATACGTTCTATCGTGAGGCCAAGCGCCGCGTGCCGCCGATCGCGCAGGAATCTGCGCCGCGCTCACCGGTGTGAGGCAGGATGATGACTGAATTCTCTATCGGCAGATCCGAAATAGCAGGCGTCGTACTGGCCGGCGGCCGCTCGCAGCGCATGGGCCGCGACAAGGCGGGCGCAATGCTCGGGGCCGAAAGCCTGCTACGCCATGTGCTGACCCGCCTCTCGCAGCAAGTCCTTCCCGTTGCCGTCAATGCCGATGCCGCCGCCGAGGATGTGCCTGTCGTCCCCGACCGTTTTCCCGGCAGGGCCGGGCCATTGGCCGGCATTCATGCGGCGATGGTCTATGCTGCCGGCCTTCCCGGGATCACCCATGTCGTCACCGTCTCGGTGGATTGCCCGTTCTTCCCGGCCGATCTCGTCGCCCGGCTGGGGGCAACGCTCGAGCGCCCGTCGCAGATCGCCATCGCCGCCTCCGAAGGCCGCAGCCATCCCGTCTTCGGTCTCTGGCCGGTGACGCTCGCCGCCGACCTCGAAGCCTGGATCGTCACCGACGAAAAGCGCCGCGTGCGCGACTTCCTGTTGCGGCATGACGTTACGGAAGTATCATTTCCGCTGCATCCGACCCGCGCCAGCCTGCTCGATCCTTTCTTCAACATCAACACGCCGGATGATCTCGTCGAAGCCGAACGCTGGCTGGAGGCCCTTCGCGCATGACCGCACCCAAAATCTTCGGTATCGCAGGCTGGAAGAACTCGGGCAAGACCGGGCTCGCCGTCCGGCTGGTGACGGAGTTCACCCGCCGCGGCTATAAGATCTCGACGATCAAACACGCCCATCACGATTTCGATATCGACAAGGTCGGCGCCGACAGCTACCGCCACCGCGAGGCCGGCGCCCATGAGGTCACCATCGTCTCCGGCACCCGCTATGCCATCATGCATGAGCTGCGCGGCGCGCCACAACCTGAATTCGAGGATATCCTTGCGCGTCTGGCGCCCTGCGATCTCGTCCTGATCGAAGGCTACAAGCGCGAGCCAATCCCGAAGATCGAGGCCCGCCGCCTGGAAGCCGCCAATCGCCAGCCGCTGGCGCCGAGCGATCCCCATATCTGCGCGATCGCCGCAGATCACGCCGTCACGGATACGACCCTGCCGGTCTTTGATCTAGACGACACAGGCGCCATCGCCGATTTCATCGCCGGCATCGTCGGTCTTGAGACGGCTCATCTCTGAGCCTCGTGTTCGGTTATCGAATCCGAGCGGCAGCGCGTCTGCCACCGCCTTGCCGATTTCCCTGGCAAGCTGGGTCTGGCTATAGGGCTTCGCCAGTCTCGGTAGATCGATGTCGGTGCCGGCAGGAAGATCAGCATAGCCCGTTGCCAGCACGATTGGCAGGGCCGAATTAATCTCCCGCGCCGCTTCAGCGAGCTGTGCGCCGGTCATGCCGGGCATCGAATAGTCGGTGATCATCAAATCGAAATGCTGACCGCTTCTGATCAGGTCAAGCGCCTGCGCGCCGGAATTTGCCTCGACCACCTCGTGTCCGAGATCTTCGAGCATGTCGACCGAACTCATGGCGATCAAGGCGTCGTCATCGACCAGAAGGATCTTCAGTCGGGATGCAGCCTGCGGAGCGGAGAGCACGGCCTCCGTCGGCCGCTCGGCACGTCGTTCGGTCGCCGGAAGCCACAATTCGGCGGTCGTTCCCGCTCCAGGCTCACTCGCCAGAACAAGTGCGCCATTAAGCTGAACGGCAAGTCCATGGATCATCGAAAGGCCGAGGCCGGTGCCCTTTCCGAGTTCCTTGGTCGAGAAAAACGGATCGACGGCCTTCTTCAGCGTCTCGGCATCCATGCCCGTGCCGCTGTCGGCCACCGCCAACACGAGATAGGCTCCCTCGCCGAGATCGCCGACTTTGCCGACGACCTGTTCCTCGCGCAGCGAGATGGACAACATTCCGCCATCCGGCATCGCATCGCGGGCATTCACCGCTAAGTTGAGCAGCGCCAGTTCGAGCTGGTTCGCATCGACAAGCGCCGGCGGCAATGTCGCCGGAAGCGTGGTCTCGATACTGACCGAGGATCCGACCGAGCGCTGCAGCAGGTCGTTCATCCCGGAAACCAGGTCGGCCAGATCGACGGGCTTGACCTGCAGATCCTGCTGCCTGGCAAAAGCCAGCAGGCGCTGTGTCAATGCCGCCCCCCGACGCGCACCCTGAAGCGCCCCATCGACCAGCCGCATCGCCTTGCCATCTCCGGCAACATGCTTGCCGAGCAGCTCCAGATTTCCGAGAACCACCATCAGCAGATTGTTGAAGTCGTGGGCAACGCCGCCTGTGAGTTGACCGATCGCTTCCATTTTCTGGGATTGGCGGAGTTGCTCTTCAGCCTCTCTCCCGCTGGGCGACCTCTTCAAGCAACGTCTGGTGGGCGGCGTTGACTTCCCTCGTCCGTTCCCTGACTCGCTCCTCGAGATTCTCATTGAGCCGTCTCAGATTTTCCTCGATGGTCTTGCGGGCCGTGGTATCTGAGCACACCCCGACGAGCTTCCGGGCAGAACCATATCTGTCGGTGTAAAGCTGGGCATGAACCTCGGTCCAATGCTCTGATCCATCCGGCCAGATCGTTCTATGCTCGATCGAATAATCGCGTCCGGTGTCGATCGTCTGGCGCAGGCGAGCCAGCACAAGGTCGCGATCGTCAGGGTGGATGCTGGCAATCAGATCATCGCGCGTCACCTCAACGTCCGGCTCTCGACCGAACACTGCTTTGCAGGTCGCCGATGCGGACAAGGCCATCGAGGATAGTTCCAGCTCCCACGCCCCGAGACGGCCGGCCGCCAGCGCTGTCTGCAACCGCCGCTCTCCCTCGCCCAAAGCCTCGAGCCGGGCGCGCGCTTCATACTGACGCAGGCGCCCCCTTAATGCAGTCCGCGCAACGCTGATGAAGGACGTCGCATGAAACGGTCTTTCCAGAAAGGTGACATTGCCGAGGATCTCGGAAAGCTTGGCGGCGGCGGGGTTTCGTTCAGGTCCCCCGCCGCGTTGGGTCAGGACGATGAATGGCAGGTCGGACCAACTCGGTTGGGCGGCAACCCAGACAGCAATCGGTCTCAGGTCATTTCCGCGGACGGCCTCTTCGGTCAGAACGCCAACCGCGATTTCCTCATCGAGTGACGCGGCGAACTGTCTCAGATCGGCAACCGCTATCGAGGGTAATCCGGTCTGATCGGTCAATGATGCGGCGACCTGGGCATCTCGTCCGGCCGGTGCGTAGATCAGGGCCTTCGGATTCGGGAAATTAGGAATTGCCGCCGTCCTTGTTGTCGGTTGGCAAAAGCGGCGCGGATGCTGCGACGAATTCGGGAACCCCACGAAGCACCCCCTGGAACCCGACGAGAGGATCTCCGAACCGCAAGCCGCTAGCATCTATGCGATACTCTCGTATCGTGTCCTCGTGAAAGCCGGTCCTCTTCTTGATCACCGAGACCGCCCGCCGCACCTTTCCCGCAGCTTCGAAATACCGCAGCAGAATGACGGTATCGGCGAGATAGGTCACGTCGACGGGCGCTTTCATGTCACCCACCAGTCCGTGCTGGGCAACGGTGATAAAGGTGTTCGCTCCTTGCCGGTTCAGGTATTGCAGCAGCTCGTGCATATGCAATATCAACGAATTCTCATCCGGCATTGAAGCCTGGTAACCGTTGATGCTGTCGATAATCACGGTTTTCGCGCCCGATCTGTCGACGGAAGCACAGACGCGATGGGCAAATTCACCGGGTGATAACTCGGCGGCATCAAGCTGCTCGATGTGCACTAAACCTTCATCCCTCAGGGCCTCGATATCCATGCCGAGCTGTTTCAGGCGCGTGAACAACAAGCCGAGTTCTTCGTCGAAAATGAAAACAGCCGCCTTTTCGCCGCGTGCGACGGCCGCCATCACAAATTGAAAAGAAAAGGTGCTCTTGCCTGTGCCGGCAGGACCGAGGATCAGCGTACTCGACCCCCGCTCGAGCCCGCCGCCCAGAAGCAGGTCCAGCCCGGCAATGCCGCTGGCAAGCTGGTCGCGAACATAACTCGACCTGTGTTCGGCGGCGACGAGGCGCGGAAATACGACGACACCGCCGGTTTGAATGGTGAAATCATGGTACCCACCGCGGAAAGCCTGTCCCCGGTATTTCGTCACCCTCAAGCGTCGGCGTTCTGCGCCGTAACTCGGCGCCAGCTCGTCGAGATGGATGACTCCGTGCACGACGCTATGCACCGTCTTGTCGAGGATGTCAGATGTCAGATCATCGAGGAGAAGGACCGTTGCACCTTGTCGGGCAAAATAATGTTTGAGCGCAAGGATCTGCCGGCGGTAGCGCAGCGAGCTTTGCGCGAGCAGCCTTATTTCGGACAGGCTGTCGAGAACAACCCGGCTCGGCCTGATCCGCTCGAAAGCCGCGAAAATTTCCTTGGTGGTTTCTCCGAGTTCGAGATCCGAGGAATAAAGCAAACTCTGCTGCTGCTCGGCGTCCAGCAGACTTTCCGGAGGCACGACCTCGAACACCTCGATATTGCCGTCGATCACCATTCCGTGCGAGGCGGCGCCGGCGCGCAGTTCGCTCTCGGTCTCCGAAAGGGTGATATAAAGTCCCCGTTCGCCGAGGCGCGCACCTTCAATCAGAAACTGCAACGCGATGGTGGTCTTCCCCGCCCCCGGATTTCCCTCAAGGAGAAACACGTGGCCCGTGGAAAGTCCCCCCGCCAGAATTGTGTCCAAACCGGACACTCCGGTCCGAGCTTTCGTGGCAGGCAGCGCAGTATTCATTCATTGTTTCCTTCAGTTTCAAGTGTGAATTAGTGGCGAGTGATGGAATGTCAAATCGCCGACGCGCCGTGTTTTCGCTCCCGGCAAGCCGCGGTCGGAGTATTTAAATAAGCTTTGGAGTGGATACCCGCTCGCTGGCGGGCTCTGAGAATGTCGGCCGCTATCCTCGATAGCGAAGAGCACCGACGACGAGGACGAAGGCCGCCGAGGCGTGCCGGCGGCTCGGATAATAGAGATGATAGCCGGGAAACGGCGGACACCAGTCTTCGAGCACGCGCACCAGTCGTCCCTCGGCAAGATGACTTTGCACGGCATCCTCCGGGAGATATGCAAGCCCCGCCCCTGCGAGCGCCGCGTTCAGCCGCAGGGCAATATTGTTGAAGATCAATTGTCCCTCGACACGGACCTTCAACTCGCGCCCATCCCGCTCGAACTCCCAGGCATAGACGCCGCCATAAGTCGGCAGGCGTAAATTGATGCAGTTGTGATCGGTGAGATCCTGCGGCGTTAGCGGCGTCGTCCGTCTTTCGAAATAGCCGGGAGCGCCGACCACAGCCATACGCATGTCGGGACCGATGCGTACCGCAATCATATCCTTGGCCACCTGCTCCCCCAGCCGCACACCCGCATCGTAGCGTTCGGCGACGATGTCGGTGAGGCCGTAATCGACGATGATCTCGACATTGATATCGGGATAATCAGGCAGGAGCTTTTCCAAGGCGGGCCAGAGGATGGCATCCGCCGCATGCTCGCCGGCATTGATGCGAATGCTACCGGCCGGCTTTTCCCGAAACGCACTCAAGGCGGCCAGTTCGGTCTCGATTTCGTCGAGCCGCGGGCCGATGGTGAGAAGCAGGCGTTCACCCGCCTCCGTCGGCGAGACGCTGCGCGTCGTGCGTGTCAGCAATCGCAATCCGAGCCGCTCCTCGAGCCCCCGGATGGTATGGCTGAGCGCCGATTGCGACACACCGAGCTTCCCCGCCGCCTTCGTGAAGCTTTTTGCACGGGCAACGGCGACGAAAGCGATCAGGTCATTGACGGCAGGACGCGGCATTTATGAAATCCTCTCATAAGTCCGTGCCAGAACTACCATCTAATCCCGGCCAAAGGCACGCGCTAAATATCCTGTCAACCGAGGACGAAGACTTCCGCTGCGTGCGGGACGAACCATCCCGTACTCTCGGCACAGGAAAGGACGATCATGGAAATCAAGCGAAGCGGCTCGCAGCCCTCGGCCAAAGGACCGGCGGACTGGTTCACCGGCACGGTGCGCATCGATCCCCTCTTTTAGGTGACCGACCCGGCCCGCGCGGCTGGCGCCAGCGTCACTTTCGAGCCCGGCGCCCGAACCGCCTGGCACACCCATCCGCTCGGCCAGACGCTGATCGTCACATCTGGCTGCGGTCGCGTGCAGCGCGAAGCTGGGCCTGTCGAGGAGATCCGCGCCGGCGATGTCGTCTGGTTCTCCCCCGGTCAGCGCCATTGGCATGGCGCATCGCCGACGACGGCAATGACCCATATCGCCATCCAGGAACAGCTCGACGGCAAGGTGGTCGACTGGATGGAGCATGTCATCGACAGTCAGTACCAAGCTTGGAAAGGAAACGGCGATGCATAAGCGTGAACTCGGAAAGAGCGGTCTCGAAGTCTCGGCCATCGGTCTCGGCTGCATGGGGCTGAGTTATGGATATGGCCCGGCGACAGATATCCAGGAAGCCGTGGCGCTGATCCGGCAGGCGTTCGAACGCGGCGTGACCTTCTTCGACACCGCCGAGGCCTACGGCCCCTATAGAAACGAAGAACTTTTGGGAGAGGCGCTTGCTCCCTTTCGCAGCGAGGTGGTGATCGCCACCAAATTCGGCTTCAACTTCGATGCCAATGGCGGCCAGAGCGGCATGAACAGTCGGCCCGAGCAGATCCGCGCGGTTGCCGACCAGGCGCTGAAGCGCTTGAAGACTGATGTCATCGATCTGTTCTACCAGCATCGCGTCGATCCGGAAGTTCCGATCGAGGATGTCGCTGGCACGGTCAAGGCGCTGATTTCAGAGGGCAAGGTGAGGCATTTCGGCCTCTCGGAAGCCGGCGCTCGGGCGATCCGCCGCGCCCATGCCGTTCAGCCGGTGGCGGCGCTGCAAAGCGAATATTCGCTCTGGTGGCGCGAGCCGGAGCAGGACATCCTGCCGGTGCTCGAAGAGCTCGGCATCGGCTTCGTGCCGTTCAGCCCGCTCGGCAAGGGCTTTCTGACCGGCGCGATAGACGAGACGACCAGCTTCGACAGCAAGGACTTTCGCAACATCGTGCCGCGCTTTTCGAAAGAAGCGCGAAAGGCCAACCAGGCGCTCGTCGATCTCCTCGCAGAGATCGCCACACGCAAGCAGGCGACCTCCGCCCAGGTGGCGCTCGCCTGGCTGCTGGCGCAAAAAACCTGGATCGTGCCGATCCCCGGCACCACCAAGCTGCATCGCCTGGAGGAGAACATCCGGGCCGCCGAGGTCGAACTGACGGCGGAGGATCTCGGCAATATCGAAGGCGCGCTCGCCACCATCAAGGTGGAAGGCGATCGGTATCCCGCGCATCTGCAGGCAAGGGTCAACCGCTGAGAATAGAAGCGGCCGGCATCATGTGCGGCCGCTTCTTCATGTCGCATCACCGTCTCGGCGCCGGCGCATTCTCCTGGAAAGCCGGGATCGTCTCGAGCCTGGCGACAATCTCCGCAATATTTGGCCACCCGGCGAGATCGAAGCCCATGCGTCGGGCGCTGATCGCCTGCGGGAAGAGAAAGATATCGGCAACGCCAGGCCGATCGCCGACGGCGAAGGCGCCCTGCCTGCGGCCGGCAATCATCGTCTCCACAGCGGCCATTCCCTCGCCGACCCAGTGGCGGCTCCAGCCGGCAATGGCATCGGCATCGGCGTGAAAGACCGTTTTGAGATGCAGGCCGATCCGCGGCGGCAGCAGTGCATGGATCTCGGCGGCGATCGCCAGCGCGATCGACCGCGCTAGCGCCCGGCCCTCCGCCGTGTCTGGCAGCAGCGGCGGTTGCGGCTGGACTTCGTCTAGATATTCGACGATCGCCAGCGACTGGGTAATGAGAACGCCGTCATCCGTCAGCAAGGCCGGCACCAGCCCTTGCGGATTGACGCTGCGATAGCCGGCCTGCCGGCTCTCGGCCTCTTCACCGAGAATGGTCACCGGCAGCGCCTCGGCCGTCAGCCCCTTCAGAGCGAGCGCGATCCGGACTCTTGAGGTCGCCGAGGAAATTTCGTTCTGATAGAGTTTCACTGTCTTTCTCCCTGATGGCCTGAAGAGGAAACCGTGGCCGCCGCCGTCACAAGGCCGGCGAGCGGCGAAGGCTCCCGCGAGCTTACGTCGTAAATGCAGGGCGCGGCGAAGACCGTCGCGCCCAAAATGCAGATGATCATCAATCGCATCAAATCCTCCATCGGCGAGGCCGATCGGTCGTTATCCGTCAGACAACGATCAAATCGACATCGATGTTGCCGCGCGTGGCCTTTGAATAGGGGCAGGTCCGGTGCGCCTCATCCACCAGCGCCTTTGCGACATCGGCTTCGATGCCGGGCAGGCTGACTTTAAGGCGTGCCTGCAGGAAATAGCCGCCGTCGGTCGTTCCGAGGTCGACCTCGGCATTCACCGCGGTCTCCGTGGGAAGCCTGACCTTCAGCTTGCCTGCGGCAATGCCGATCGCGCCGATGAAGCAGGCCGACCAGCCGGCGGCGAAAAGCTGTTCGGGATTGGTGCCCGGCCGCGCGCTGCCGGGAGGCGAGAGCTTGATATTGAGTTCTCCGTCGTCGCTCTGCGAAGCGCCGTCGCGCCCACCGGTGGTGCGGGTCCTGCCGGTATAAAGAACCTTGTCGATCTTGGTCATAGAAACACTCCTTGTCTGGGTCGCTACTCGCGACCGGATCGCCTCAGGCGATCGGGTTGAACGGAGTGTGGTTTGACCGACTGTTATATCCGGCATGTTTCCGAAATCGGCCGAAATGTCACAAAACGTAGCATCCGGCATCCAGGACATTGTCCCATACAAACCGCCGGAAATTTTCCGGCGATCCCGGCCATCGTCACCGAAGGGTGACTTCCGCCGCCAGTCCGCCGCCGGCGCGATTGTAGAGCCGGAGCGATCCGCCGATCTTGGCCGTCAGCTGCTGGGCGATCGCAAGACCAAGACCGGTGCCGCCGGTCTCCCGGTTGCGGGATTGCTCCAGCCGGAAGAAGGGCTGCATGGCGGCTTCAAGCATATCGTCAGGAATTCCAGGCCCCCGATCCATCACGGTGATGACCACATTGTTTTCCGCATTGTGTTCGACGCTGATTTCGGCAGCACCCGCAAACTTCAACGCATTGTCGATGAAGTTCGACAGGATGCGGCGAAGGGCGTGTGGCTTGGTCAAGGCGGCGCCCTGAACCAGCCCGACGACGGTGACTGCCTTGCCGGTGTCCTGATAGTCGTAGGATATGCTGTCGATGAACGAGGCGAGATCGATGCGGGCATTCTTCTCGCCGCTGCCGTGGGCGCTGCGCGCATAGGCTATACCGTCCTGGACGAGGCGCTGGATCTCGCCGAGATCATGCACCAGCTTGTCCTTCTCAGGCGATTCCTCCGCCATATCGGCGCGCAGGCGCATGCGGGTGATCGGCGTCTGCAGATCGTGCGAGATGGCCGCCAGTATCTGGACGCGCTCTTCGAGGTAATGGGCGATCCTCTCCCGCATCGCATTGAATGCCCTCACCGCATGCGCGACCTCGCTCGGACCGGCCTCGCTCAAAGCGGGACCGTCCTTGTTGGGGTCGAGGGCATCGGCTGCGGCAGCAAGCGCACCGAGCGGCCGGATCGCCTGGCGAACCGCGAACCATGTACAGAGGATAAGCAGCAGCATCTGGGTGAAGAAGACATAGGGCAGCCATGCAGCGATCGGCATGACGCCCTTCGGCGTGACGTCGATCGTCAGCGGGCTTCCGTCGCTTAGCGTCAGATGCGCCTGCAATCGGTTCACCTCACCCGGAATCCGTTCGATGCTGATCGGAAAGCGATGTCCGGTCGCCTCCTCGATCTTGCCCGATATCTCCGCCCCCTTGCTTGACGTGTCGGGTACGCCGGGAAGTCCGGGCCCGAGAACGAAACGGTAATTGCCGCGGCTCAGCCGGTCGAGGAGATCGCCGCGTTTGCCTGGCGGAAGCCGGTCGAGAACGGCGATCGACGTTGCGACGTCATTCTCCAGCGTGCCGAGCATCACCGCCTTGGCCGACATGGTGCGCTCCATATAGAGCACACTGAAGGACAGCCCGTAGGCAAGGGCGAGACCGATCAGCAGGATGAGGAAGATCCGCGACCGCAACGTCCTCGGCCACATCAAACCCGAGAACCAGGAGATCGCCCTCATTGGCGCAGCTCCGTGATTTCGACCGGAACGGAAAATACATAGCCTTCGCTGCGCACCGTCTTGATGTAGGTCGGTTCGCGCGCATCGTCTCCCAGCCGCTGGCGCAGGCGGCTGACCAGGAGATCGATCGAACGATCGAAGAGATCGGCATCGCGGCCCTGCGTCAGGCTCAAAAGCTGGTCGCGATTGAGCACCCGCTGCGGGTGATCGATGAAGACGCGAAGCAGCCGGTACTCGGCACCGCTGAGTGCAATCGCGGTCCCCTCCCTGTCGAGAAGATGCCGGGCGACCGTATCGAGCCGCCAGTCACCAAAGCTCAGCAACTGCCCGGCCTCGCTGATCTGCAGGTTCGGCGGCAGCATGCGCGTGCGCCTGAGCACCGCCTTGATGCGGGCAAGCAGCTCGCGCGCGGCAAAGGGCTTGGCGAGATAGTCGTCGGCGCCCATCTCCAGCCCGAGGATCCTGTCCATCTCATCGGTGCGGGCCGTCAGCATCAGGATCGGGATCGCCTTGTGCCGGCCGGCGCGCAGTTCGCGGCACAGCACCAGCCCGTCGTCGCCAGGCATCATCACGTCGAGCACGATCAGGTCGACGGCATTGGCTTCGAGAAAGCTGCGCATCTGGCGCCCGTCCGCGGCAGTGCTGGTCCTCAAACCATTCTTCTGCAGATAGCCCGAAACCAGCTCGCGGATTTCGCGATCGTCGTCGACGACCAGGATGTGATCGACATGATCCATATGTTCCTGTACCCTTACCGATAGAAGCGGCCGCGCCCTCCTTCTCGATATTGAGGCGGCTGACGCGACCTACGCATATTCCGCCGGCCCAAGCAACGAGGCTCTGCGGCCGGCCTCATCGATCAGAAGCGGTCGACGTCGATGACCGCCTGCGCAAAGGCTTGCGGCGCTTCCTGCGGCAGGTTGTGGCCGATGCCGCCGCTAATCGTGCGATGCTCGTATCGGCCGGAGAATTTTCCGGCATAGGCGGAAGGCTCCGGATGCGGCGCACCGTTTGCATCCCCCTCCATGGTGATCGTCGGCACGGAGATCATCGGCAATGCGGCGAGCGTCTTCTCATAGGCATCGTATTTGGCCTCGCCTTCGACAAGCCCCAGGCGCCAGCGATAATTGTGAATGACGATCGCGACATGGTCGGGATTGTCGAAGGCGGCGGCCGACCTGTCGAAAGTCGCATCGTCGAAATTCCACTTCGGCGAAGCCGTCTGCCAGATGAGCTTTGCGAAATCATGAGTATTGCTCTCGTAACCCAGCCGCCCACGTTCGGTTGCAAAATAGAACTGATACCACCAGGCCAGTTCCGCCTTCGGCGGCAGCGGCTTCAGGTTGGCCTCCTGGCTGCCGATCAGATATCCGCTCACCGAGACCATCGCCTTGCAGCGCTTCGGCCACAATGCCGCCATAATGTTGGCCGTCCGCCCGCCCCAGTCATAGCCGGCAACGACCGCCTTCTCGATATCGAGCGCATCGAGCAGCGCAATCATATCGGCAGCCAGCGCCGACGGCTGACCGTTGCGCGGTGTCTGGTCGTCCAGGAAGCGGGTCGTGCCGTAACCGCGCAGATAGGGCACGATCACTCTATAGCCTGTTGAGGCCAGCAGCGGCGCAACATCGACGAAACTATAAATATCGTAGGGCCAGCCATGCAGCAGCAGAACAACGGGACCATCCGGGCTGCCGGCCTCGGCATAACCAATATCGAGCACGCCCGCGTTCACCCGTTTCAGCGCTTCGAAAGACGTATTGGTTCCGGCCTTTACGGCCGGCAGCGCCGACTGGGCGGCCGCCGTACCCGTCACGCCGAATTCGACGGCGGCAAGCGCGATTGCCGTCATGCCGAAGAACCGGCGGCGGTGATGGTTGATTTGCTCTGACATCGGTCTCTCCTGTCGAATGAATCACGTCCTCAAAAGACGTTCCACTTGTATCAGCGATATGTCACGAGCCATCGTTATTGAATGCCGATGTAGCTTCCGGCCGCCGGGATACATTCCGATACAATCGCGCCGTTTTCATCGCTCGCCGTCGCTGCGACGCCGGTTTGTGTCGCTCTGTATCACGATCAACCATCAGCAACAGTTCGGTACATTTTCCCGCGAAACCGGACACATCCGGTATACGTCGACCCGGCCATATCCCCTCCGTTGCTGGTTCAGGCCCATCGCCGTCCAGAGCCCGATCAATCGGTTTCAAAGGAAACGATGATGACACTGCTGATCATTGCCTATCTCGGAGGTGCGCTGACAATCCTCAGCCCCTGCATCCTCCCCATCCTCCCCTTCGTTTTCGCCCGCGCCGGACAGCCTTTCGTCAAGAGCACGCTGCCGATGCTGGCGGGCATGGCTGCCACCTTCGCCCTCGTCGCCACGCTGGCCGCGGTCGGCGGCAGCTGGGCTATCCGCGCCAATGAATATGGCCGCCTCGCCGCAATCGTCCTGCTGGCGCTCTTCGGCGCCAGCCTGCTGTCGCCGCGCTTCGCAAGCACCCTTGCCCGGCCGATCGTCGATCTCGGCAACAATCTCCTGAACGCCAACGGCGGTGGACGCGCCGCGCCGACGGTCAAGAGCGCCCTCATCCTCGGCGTCGCCACCGGCCTGCTCTGGGCGCCCTGCGCCGGGCCGATCCTCGGCCTTGTTCTCACAGGCGCCGCCCTTCAGGGCGCCAACCTGCAGACCACCTTCCTGCTCGCCGCCTATGCCGCCGGTGCTGCAACCTCGCTTGCCGTCGCCTTGCTTGTCGGCGGCAGGATATTCGCCGCGATGAAACGTTCGCTCGGCCTCGGCGACCGGATTCGCCAGGGTCTCGGCGCTGCGGTGCTCGCGGGTGTCGCAGTCATCGCCCTCGGCCTCGACACCAGCCTGCTGTCGCGGCTTTCCTATGCGAGCACCGCATCGCTGGAACAGGCCGTGCTCGACAGGCTGCATGCCAAGCCCGTGGGTGGCACACCCTCCGAGGTCGCCAGCAACGACGTGATGATCGCAGACGCCAAGAAACCCTTCCGCAGTGATCTGCCGGTCGAAGGTTATGCGCCCTCGCTCGACGGCGCCGTCGAATGGCTGAACTCCAAGCCGCTGACCACCGAGCAGTTGCGGGGCAAAGTGGTGCTCGTCGACTTCTGGACCTATTCCTGCATCAACTGCATTCGCACGATCCCCTATGTCAAAGCCTGGGCGGAAAAATACGCCGATCAGGGCCTCGTGGTGATCGGCGTCCACGCCCCGGAATTTGCCTTCGAGAAGAAGCTCGACAACGTCAAGAAGGCGGTCGGTGACTTTGATATCGGCTATCCCGTCGCGATCGACAATGACTACAAAATCTGGCGCGCCTTCGAGAACAGCTACTGGCCGGCCGGCTACCTCATCGATGCCGAGGGCCAGATCCGCTACCATCATTTCGGCGAAGGCAATTATGGCAGGACCGAAAAAGCTATCCAGGACCTGCTGCGCGAAGCCGGCAGCCAGATGACGTCAAGTGCGCCGGTCGCACCGGACGCCAAGGGCGTGGAAGCAGGTCCCGACCTTGGCAATATCCGCTCCGGCGAAACCTATCTCGGCTACGAACAGGCGGCGAATTTTGCCTCGCCCGAAGGACTACAGGCCGACGCGCCGCATAAGTATTCGATCGCAGAACCCGGCCTCAACGGCTGGGGCCTGTCCGGAACCTGGACTGTCGGCAAGGATCAGGCGAGGCTTGATCAGGCCGGCGGCGGCATCACCTATCGCTTCAGCGCCCGCGACCTGCATCTCGTTCTCGGGCCTGGCGCCGATGGCAAACCGATCCGCTTCCAGGTGACGGTCGACGGCAAGGCGCCGGGACCGGACCACGGCTCCGACATCGATGCCGACGGCAATGGTACGGTGACGGCGACCAGGCTTTACCAGCTTGTCCGCCAGTCCGGCACGGTCGGCGCCCGCAACTTCCAGATCCGCTTCCTCGATCCCGGGGTGCAGGCCTACGCCTTCACCTTCGGCTGACCCGCAGACTGATCAATTCCGATCCTCGACAACCACCAATGGAGTGATACCCATGAACAGACGTCTTCTCTTCACGGCAGCCCTTGCCTTCGCCACCACCGCCATCGCCTTCGCAGCAGAGGCTGCGGCGGTGAAGAACATCGTCATCGTCCACGGCGCGCTCGCCGACGGGTCGGGATGGCGCAAGGCGACGGAGATCCTCCAGAAACGCGGCTTCAACGTCACCATCGTCCAGGAGCCGATCACCTCATTCGACGACGATGTGGCGGCGACGAAGCGGGTTCTCGACCTCCAGGACGGACCGAGCCTGCTCGTCGGCCACAGCTATGGCGGCATGGTCATTACCGAAGCCGGCAACGACCCCAAGGTTGCAGGCCTCGTCTATGTCGCAGCCTTCCAGCCCGACAAGGGCGAGAGTCTGCTGGGCCTCGCCAGCTCCAAACCCGCAGGCAGCATGGACATCAAGGAAACCAAGGACGGCAAATATCTCTATCTCGATCCGGGCGCCTTCGCCGCGGATTTTGCCGCCGACCTGCCGAAAGCCGAAGCCGATTTTCTGGCACGATCGCAGGTCTTCGCCTCGAAGCAGGCGTTCGGGGCCAAAATCGCCGAGCCGGCATGGCTGACAAAACCCAGCTGGTCGATCGTCGCCACGGAGGATCGCGCCATCAACCCCGAACTGGAACGCGACATGGCAAAACGAGCCGGCAGCGAGGTGACCGAGATCAAGGCAAGCCACGCTGTCTTCGCATCCCAAGCAGAGAAGGTCGCCGACATCATCGAAAAGGCGGCCAGGAAAGCCGGCGAGTAGAACCGGCGGGATGGGGGCAGCAGATAAAGGGAAAAGGCTATAAAATGCCCCTCCCCAAAATGGAGAGGGGCAACGATATTTACTGGTTGGCAGCCACCGGCCGAACCAGCGCCGTCACGCGGCGGATGGTAACGCGGCGGTTTTCCTGTTCGGGGCCTGAGGTGTTGACCTTCAGATATTGCTCGCCATAGCCCTGGGTCGCCAGGTTCTCCGGCGGGATGCCGTAGACGTCCGAGAGCACGTTCGCGACCGATTCCGCCCGCTGGTCGGAGAGGATCAGGTTGCTCTGATCGGTTCCGACGGCATCCGTATGACCCTCAATCAGGAAGGTTTCGCTCGGATCCTTTTTCAGCACCTGACTGATCGCGTCGGCAACCTTGCGCAGGGTGCGCGCCTGCGTCATCGGGATATCGGCGCTGCCGGTCGCGAAGGTGATCGTGTCGAGGTCGATGCGGCGCACCTTGTCGCGGATACGGGCCGAATACTTCACCTCGTTAAGCGAGTAGACACGCTCCACCGGCTCAACGGGCGGCTCGCTCAGGAACTCGTAATAATCCCGGTCCGGGTCACTGCGAGTATCGATGATGTAATCGTTGAGCGGCACACGCAGCCGCATTGGCGGCAGGTCGGCGCCCGGATCCTCGAAATAGTCGCGGTCCGGATCATCATAGAGGTCCTGCGAATAATAGAGCACATGCTCGCGCCCGCGGGCGTCGACGCGCGACCGCTGAATGATGTCGCCGTAGCGGTTACGGATCGTGACAATGCGGTAACCCTCCGGCCGCGTGATCGTCTCGCGGTAGCGATCACCCGACAGCTCCTCATAGCTCGGCCGTTCGCCGTCGCGCAGGAACCGCCTGTCGTCGTCGCCACGCACGATCACCCGATTGTCGTACTGGATGATCACACGATTGTCGTCGGTGCTATCGTCGACGCGCGCGCCGTCGGGACGGACGAATTGCGGCCGCGCATCGAGCTTTCTGCCCTTCTCGCTGGTCACCGCTTCAAGCTTGATCGTCGGCGGCGCCTTGGCGCCGCTGGCGGCCTGCGCATCGGCATCCGAGGTCGGTACCTTCACCTCCTGGGTCTCGGCGCGCATCTTGTCGCGGTCGCGGCGGCCTTCGCGGCCCTTGCTGCGGTCGGCATCCTTGTCGCTGTCGAGCACGGCCGCACCGTTCTCGACCGGCAGCACGACGGTCTCGTTGCTCTTGGCCGGATCCGCGGCAATCTTCTTGCGGCGCTCCAGCTCTTCGGGCGAAACCTTTTCCCGCGCCGGGATGGCCTGCTCGACCTTCTGGCCGCCGCTGGCATCCGGCAACGGCTGAGCAGTGTCGGCCGCCGGCGCGGCCGGCTGCGCGCCTGCGGGCTGTTCGCCGGCAGGCTTTGCCGCGGTGCCGTCCTTCGGCTTTTCGGCGGGTGCCGCCTCTGGTGCCGCCGCTTTATCTTCGGTCGCCTTGCCTTCAGTTGCCTTATCTTCAGTTGCCTTGCCTTCGGTCGGCTTCTCCGCGGGTGCTGAGGCGTCGCCCTTTGCCGGCTTCTTCTCTGCCGGTGCTTCGGCGGCGGGTTTTGCCTCCGGCTTGACTTCGGGTTTGGCCTGCTCCTCGGTCGGCGTCACGGCTTCGGGAGCCGCAGTCTCGGCCTTGCCCTTGCCTTTATCCTTGCCCTCGGCCTTGTCCTGCCCTTTGGCGCGCTTGCCGCCTTCCGGCTTGGCTTCCGGCTGCGCCTGCTCTGTCTCCGGCTGCGCTTCCTTTGCCGCCGGCTGCTGTTCGGGCTGCGGCTGAGCCTCCGGCTCGGCCTGCTTCTTCGGCTTCCTCGGCTTCTCCTGGGTTACCGGCTGCTCCTGCTGCGGCGCGGCCTCCGGCTTGGCCTCGGGCTGGGCTTCCTGCTTGGCTTTCCGCTCGGGTTTGCTTTCGGCCTGCGGCGCGGGTTTTCCTTCGGCGCTTCGGCCTTCGGCGGTTCTGGCTCTGCCTTGGGTTCTGGCTCCTTGGGTTCAGGCGCCGGTGCCTCCTTGCGCTCGGCCTTCGGCTTTTCGGCGGGCGCCTCCTTCGGCTGCTCGGCGGCCGGTGCCTTCTCGGCCGGAGCCTCTTCCTTCTGCTTGCGCTTCTTCTTCAGCAACTCCTCATCGGAAGGCGCATCTTGAGGCGCGTCCTGCGCCACTTCGAAACTGCCTTGTTCGACTTGCCGCACGGCCTGTGCCTGCGTCGCGACGTCGCGCACGGCAGCCATTGCCGATGCCGGCTGGAACGCCAGCGAGAGGGAAAGCAGCGGAAAAGCCGCGCTTGCGAACAATCTTGATTTCATGCCCATCGGGTTTCCTCGATCCTGTTTGAGCTTCCTGAAGGCCGAGAGGCCCTGCTTCCGCGCCTAGCGTCGCATTGAGGCGAAACGGCGAAATGGCAATTGCCGAGCCGCCGATTTGTTCCGGTTCTAGGAAGCTGCGGATTAACCTCGCGTGAATGTTGCAGTCTGCCGACGTTCATCTCGCCTGCTATTTGCACCGCCCAATTGCGATGGGATTTGTGTTGCAATTCCACGAAAAAAAGTCTGATTATCGCCACAAGGCGGTCTAGGACCGTTGAACTGCAGCCGTCAGCCCACGAGAAAAAGAGCGGCGGCTACCAACAGAGAGGATCCTCATGCATATCTCCACCCGTATTTTCGCGGCAGCCTCGATCGCGGCGATCTCCCTTTTCGCCGGCTCGGCCATGGCCGATGGCGAGAAGTATGTGATCGGCACCGATTCGACCTATCCGCCCTTCGAGTTCGTCGACGCCAGCGGCACGATCCAGGGTTTCGACATCGACATCACCAAGGCGCTTTGTGCAGAGATGAAGGCCGAATGCTCCTTCGTCAGCACCGACTGGGACGGAATCATCCCGGCGCTTAACGCCAAGAAGTTCGATATGATCGTCTCCTCCATGTCGATCACGCCGGAGCGCTTGAAACTCGTCGACTTCTCCAACAAGTACTACAACACCCCGCCTGCCATCGCCGTGCCGAAGGATTCGAAGATCACCGACGTTGCCGGCCTCAAAGGCAAAGTGATCGGCGCACAGACCTCGACGACGCATGCCAACTACGCCGAGAAGCACCTCGCCGATACTGAGCTCAAGCTTTATCCGACGGCTGACGAATACAAGCTCGACGTCTCCAGCGGTCGTGTCGACGCCGTCATCGACGACGTCGTCGTTCTCTCCGAATGGGTCAAATCCGACGCCGGCGCCTGCTGCAAGATCCTGACGACTCTGCCGGTCGACAAGGAAATCAACGGCAACGGCGCAGGCATTGCCATCCGTAAGGGCGATCCGCTCAAGGAAAAGCTGAACACGGCAATCGCTGCGATCCGCGCCAGCGGTGAATACAAGAAGATCCAGGACAAGTACTTCGACTTCGACGTTTACGGCGAATAAGAAATTCGCTATCTGGCCAATCAAGGTAATGGCGGAAGGCTTGCTCTTCCGCCATTTTTGTTTGACAAAGATGGCAAGATCAAAACGGCAAAAGCCGTGAGGGGAATTCACGCATGGGCGGATTATTTTCCGCGCTCGGCTCCTTCTGGAGCGCACTTGTGCACATTTTGGATCCGCTGTGCGGACCCGTCGGCGTGTTCACCTGGCTGGGTCAGTCGACTATCCTTGCCTGTGGCGATACCGGCTGGGGCGACGAGATCGCACTTGGCCTGCAGGTCACCGTTTCGGTGGCGATCGTCACCCTGCCGATCGGCCTCGCCATCGGCTTCCTGGTGGCGCTCGGCCAGCAGTCGGAAGAAAAATCGCTGCGGCTGGCGGCCGGCATCTACACGACCATCTTCCGCGGTCTGCCGGAGCTCCTGACGCTCTTCATCATCTATTACGGCATGCAGATGCTCATCCAGTCTCTGCTGACCTTCGTCGGTTATGACGGACCGCCGGTCGAAATCAACGCATTCCTCGCCGGCGTCATCGCGCTTTCGGTGGTCTTTTCAGCCTACTGTTCGGAAGTCCTCCTTTCGGCCTTTCGCGCCATTCCCAAGGGGCAATATGAGGCCGGCGACTCGCTTGGCCTGCATCACGGCCGCACGCTGCGCCTGATCATCCTGCCGCAGTTGGTGCGCATCGCGTTGCCGGGCCTGACGAACCTCTGGATGGTGCTGCTGAAGGACACCTCCTACGTCTCGATCATCAGCCTTGCCGATATCCTGCGCCAGACGAGCGTCGCCGTGCGGGTCACCAAGGAACCCTTCTTCTTCTATGGTCTGGCCTGCTGCCTCTATCTGGTGCTGGCCATCCTCTCCTCCTTTCTGCTCGTCTATGTCGAGCGCTGGGCCAAGCGTTCGGAGATCCGCCGATGAGCTACGCCGAAACGCTGATCCCGCCGCAACCCGCACCTCGCGAAGTGATGAAGCCGATGACACCGGCGCGCATTGCCGGCTATATTCTCGTTACCGTCTGGGCCGTATTCGGCGCTTTGCTGGTGATCTCCGTGATCAACGGCTGGGATCCCGAGAAATTCACCCGCTACGGACCGCGTTACCTCCACGGCCTCGGGATCACGCTGAGCCTCGTTTTCATTTCCGTCATCTGCGGCGCAGTTCTGTCGCTGCCGCTTGCGGCGGCGCGCATGTCGAAGAACCAGGTGCTGAATGCGCTCGCCTACGGTTACATCTATTTCTTCCGCGGCACGCCGCTGCTTGCCCAGCTGTTCCTCGTCTATTACGGCCTCGGCGTATTCCGCCCGCAGCTTGAGGCCATCGGCATCTGGTGGTTCTTTCGCGAAGCCTGGTATTGCGGCCTTTTTGCCATGACCATCAATACGGCGGCCTATCAGGCGGAAATCCTGCGCGGCGCCGTCGAAAGCGTGCCGCACGGCCAGCACGAGGCGGCCGCGGCCCTCGGCATCCACAGGTTCATCGCCTTCCGGAAGATCGTCCTGCCGCAGGCTCTCATCGTTGCACTTCGACCCTACGGCAACGAGATCATCCTTTTGATCAAAGGCTCGGCTGTCGTCGCCATCATCACGGTGCTCGACCTGATGGGCGAAACCCGCTACGCCTTCTCCCGCACCTTCGACTACCAGACCTATCTCTGGGCGGCGATCTTCTACCTCGCCCTCGTCGAAGCGCTACGCCATCTCTGGGGCTGGATCGAACGCCGCCTGACCCGGCATCTCAAGCGTTGACGCATGCGGTTCGGCTTGGCAGCACTCTCCGAGAGATGCTGCCAAGCCATTGATACCAAAAATCAATTGTCCTTTTATAAAGTATCTGTAAAGCTTCCGCTAACCACTCGCATGTTTCCATATCACTTAGCGCTAGTAAGCGCGCGAGTGGGAACGAGAAGAAGTGAACACGATGCACAAGGACATGGAAAAGCAGCTGCAGGGCTATGGTCTGACGACCGCCCAGATCCTCTACCACCTGCCGGATCATCCGGCGATTCTGCAGACTTATGTCTGGCAGGAATATGATCTCGCCCCCGATTTCCCCGAAATGCGCGGCTTCCTGAAATTCTGGGAAGAGAAACTCGACGGACCGCTGCATTCGGTGCGCTACATCCACCGTAAGCTGATCTCGGCGACCGAGTGGCGGGCGCTGAAGGGAGAGTTCATCCTGCACTGATCCGGCTTGCCCAGCATCAGACATGCGCCTCGCCACGGCCGAATTCGCCTTGATCGCGGACCGGGCTGAGCGCAAAACCGAGGATGCCGAGGTAGAAGACGGCGACGATGACGATGACCGCAAGGCCGGAAATGGGCCCCAGCACGGCATTGTCGATGACATAGGTCCATGACTGCGCCTGCAGCGCCGGCATGCCCTCCGTCTGCAGCTTCGGCGTCGAGATCTTCAGGCACCAGGCGAGAAACAGGATGGAATACATCCAGACGTAATTGCGTTTGAGCCGGCGGTGCATCGCGTCCCGATAGCTGAGCAGGAAACGCGGCTTGCGTAGGCTGCTGGCGACCACAGCGGCCCATTCTCTACCGGCCCCCGCCTGCGGCGCCAGAATCTGTGCGAAGTAGCTGCGCTCAATCTGGCGGATGCGGGCGCGGTAGATATCGAAGAAGCGGTAGCGCCGCGCCTCGATGATCAGAAGCAGCGTCACCAGCATCATTCCGAACAGCACGACTCCGTGATGCGAGGTTGGCGTCGACAGCGACACCGAGAGTAGAGCCGCCACCACGGTGATCGCCCAGTTCGACGTCCGATCGATGCGGTCGCGCCAGCTCGTCATCCGCCCGAGTTCGCCGCGGTAATAATGGCTGAGCGTGTTGGTAACCTCGCCCGGCGTACCAGGCAGAAGCAATGCCCGCGCATCCTCGCCATCCAATGCCGGTGACGGCCTGTCTTGCTCCGATTTCATGGCTTTTCCTCCCTTCGTCTTGTTTTTGGCCATTCTGCGCCCACAGCCACGCCATTGCAAAACATCGAAAGCCGCCTTAGACGCATGCGTGAAACAAAAGGACCGCGGACTGTTATGGCAAAGAAGATCGACGAAGAAGCCCTTGGCAAGGCCTATAACCGCGCTCTGGCGCTGGAAAAGGCCGGCGATGTCGACGCGGCCGTTGCAGCCTATGAGGAAGTCCTGGCGATTGATCCCGACGATCACGGCGGTGCAGCCGTGCGCATCGCCGCGATGGGCCGAGGCGAAACGCCGGTCAAGGCGCCGGACGCCTATATCGAGACCTTGTTCGACCAGCATGCCGAGGTTTTCGAAGACGTGCTCGTCGAGCAGCTTGGCTATCACGTGCCGATGCTGGTTCGCCAGCGGCTGCAGGCGCTGCAACTCGGGCCGTTCAAGCGACTGCTCGATCTCGGCTGCGGCACGGGCCTCACCGGCGGCGCGCTGCGCGACCTCTGCGAGGATATGACCGGCCTCGACCTTTCGGAGAAGATGGTCGAGGTCGCCCATGAAAAAGATCTCTACGAGACGCTCTTCGTCGCCGAGGTCGAGGATTTCCTCGACGACAATGATGAGGAAGCCTTCGACATCATCACCGCCACCGACGTGCTGCCCTATCTCGGCGCGCTCGAACCGCTGTTCTTCGGCGCCGCCGAGAATCTGACCCCCGGTGGCCTGTTCATCTTCTCCTCGGAAACCCTGCCGGAGGTGACCCTTGCCGGTCGCGCCTACATGGTGGGCCCGCACCAGCGCTTTGCCCATGCCGACACCTATGTGAAAGAACGCCTGGCGGCCACCGGTTTTGAACTTGTCGAGATATCGGATATCAACGTGCGCATGGAAGACGGCAAACCGACCCCCGGCCATCTGGTGATCGCCAGATATATCGGCTGATACAATAGTTACACGATCGGCGAACTATCTGTTGCGCATTCCTTTCCGGCCTGATACTTAGTCATTCGGTAAAGTTTTCCACCAAACAGGAAAGGTCGTCGCATGTCGCTCGTGTTCTATGGGCATCCGCTCGCCTCCTTTTGCCACAAAGTGCTAGTCGCACTTTACGAAAACGGCACGCCCTTCGAAAACCGCCTCGTCGATCTCTCCGACGAGGCCTCGCGTGCCGATCTTTTCCGCTTCTGGCCGATCGGCAAGATGCCGCTGCTGCGGGACGAAGCGCGCGACAGCACGGTTCCCGAGACGTCGATCATCATCGAATATCTCGACCATTATTATCCTGGCCCCGTTTCCCTGCTGCCGTTGGAAATCGATCGGGCGCTGCAGGTCCGCCTCTGGGATCGCTTCTTCGACCATTATGTCCAGGCGCCGATGCAGACCATCGTCAGCAATCGCCGGCGCCCCGAGGGCAAGGAGGACGAGACGGAGGTGGCCGCCTGCAAGGCGACGCTTGCCACCGCCTATGCGATGATTGAAAAGCAGCTCTCCGAAAGCTCATGGATCTCGGGCGAGGTCTTTACCATGGCCGATTGCGCTGCAGCCCCCGCCCTCTTCTACGCCGAGACGCTGGTCCCCTTTTTAGAGGAGCAGCCGAGGCTTCGCGCCTATTACGACCGGCTCCTCGCCCGCCCATCCTTTGCAAGGGCGCTGGAAGAGGCCCGGCCTTATTTCAAGTTCTATCCCTACCATGACAGACTGCCCAACCACTTCCGGGATACCGCGATATGATTGATGGCCAGGCGGGTCTCGACCGCATGTTCCACGCGCTTTCCGACCGCAGCCGCCGCGGCATGATCGACCGCCTCGGCCGCGGCCCGGCTTCCGTCACCGAACTGGCTGAGCCGCTTGCGGTTGCCCTGCCGACGGTGATGAAACATCTGCAGGTGCTGGAGGCAAGCGGCCTCGTACTCTCCGAAAAATCCGGCCGGGTGCGAACCTACCACCTGCAGCAGGACGCGCTTGCAGCCGTCGAACGCTGGGTGGAACAGCGGAAGAGCCGTTGGACCGCTAGCTTCGACAGGCTGGATCAATATCTCACCGAAGAACCGGGGACCTTTTCCGAATGACGACACGATCCGCCGAACACACCACCCTCGTCATCGAGCGGCGCCTGAAGGCGCCGGTCGCCCGCGTCTTCCGCGCCTGGTCGACGCCGGAGGCCAAGCGCCAATGGTTCGCCTGCCACGACGAATGGGCGGCGCTGGAATACGACCTCGACTTCCGCCCAGGCGGTACCGAGCGGAACTATGTCGCCGATACCGATGGTCTTTTGCATGCTTTTGACGCCCATTACATCGATATCGTGCCCGATGCCCGCATCATCTATGCCTATGAGATGAAGCTCGGCGAAAGGCGCATTTCCGCCTCGCTCGCCACCGTCGCCTTCGAAGCCGACCCCGAGGGCACCAGGATGATCTTCACTGAACAGGTGGCCTTTCTCGACGGCTACGCCGACAACGGCGCCCGCCTTCAGGGCACGGAAATCGGCCTCGACAATCTCGAACTCTTCCTAGAGCGCGAGACGAACTCGATCCATTAGCCGAACCTCAGCCCCTTGATTTCTTCCGGGATACGGCAGCCTTTGCTGACATATTCAAAGCTGCGGCGGCGCGAAAGAGCGTCTTCAACGCCTCCTCGTCGATCTCGTCGCCTTCATGGAAATCGATGGCCCGCCTCGTATTGCCGTCGAGGCTGGAATTGAAGAGAGCTGAAGGGTCCTGCAACGAGGCGCCTTTGGCGAAGGTCAGTTTCACCGCGCTCTTATAGGTCTCGCCGGTGCAGATGATGCCGGAACGCTCCCACACTGGAACCCCTCGCCACTTCCATTCCTCGATCACCTCGGGCTCGGCCTGCTTGATGAGCGCACGGATCCTGGCGAGCATTTCGCCGCGCCAATCGGCGAGTTCCTTGATCCTCGTGTCGATCAGTTGAGACGGCGAGGCTCCCCCGGTTGCGGCCCCGGAATCGCTCTTCTTCATGGCTGCTGTTGCTTTCTTCATGGTTCCTCCCGCCCGTCATTCGAGGGGTACTGGTTATTATATCCGCACGCCCGGCAGTTGGCTCGCCTGCTCCACCCAGACTGCAAGCTGGGCTTCATCGATATCGTCGTCCTCACGGATATCGAGATAGCGGACTTCCTTCTGCTTGGAATGGCCAGGCGGCAGAGGCTGCAGCAACGCACCCCGGAAGAATGCCACCTTGACGTATTTCGTGAAGCAATGAATGCCGAGGAACCAGCCCTGCCCTTCGATGCCGTAGAACGGCGAGTTCCATTTGACTGCCTTATGCACATTGGGCACCGTACGTGTGATCAGTGCATCGAGGCGGCGCCCGACGCCGCTTTTCCAGCCCGGCATCACAGCGATATAGGCCTGCACCGGAGCTTCGCCGCAACCCTTGGCGATCTGAGGATTGCCGCCCGAAAGAAGGATCGGCTCTGCAGCGGACGGCTTGGCGGCGGCCTTCCTGGTGAGCGTCACTTGGGTCTTGGACGTCTTGCCGGCCATTGCGTCACTCCTATCTCCCACTATCTCCCACGCCATCTGTTGGCATAGGGCAGCAGAAAGAGGTAAAGACCGGTCAGCAACAGCAGGCCAAGCGGCAGCAGCGCCAAGAAGCCCACCCAGACGGTCGATTTCTCCTGTACCATGGCGATAATATTGAGAATGACCGCCACGGTAAAGGCAACGGACAGCCAGCGGTGGCTCTACCGCAACCAGTTGTTCCAGTTCAATGGGACCTCCCCCCGTTTAAATCAGCCGAGGCGATGGGCGGCCTCACTCCATCCGCGCGAGCACCTGCTCCAGATTTCCAAGGAACTGCGTCCACCCGCTCCTGGCGCCGCCGTAAGCCTGCCGCTGATCCGGCCGGAAACCCGACTGCTCCATACGCAGATGCGTGCCCGTGCCGGTCGGGGTGAGAGTCCAGGTGACGGTGCTTTCAAGACCGTATGCATCCCAGCTATAGGACAGGGTCGTGTTCGGCTCGACCTCCAGAACCTTGCAGTCGACCGAGCCCCAATCGGCGTTGAAGCTGAAGCGATGATCAACGGCCGGCTTGAAGTCGCTTTTCATCAGCCACTCCTGGATCAGGTGCGGCTGCGTGAGCGCCCGCCAGATCTTTTCCGAAGGAAAAGGGATTTCCCGTTCGATGACGACGGAGCGCGTTTCTGTCGATATGTCGGTCATTGATCCATCCTTTTCAGCAAATCTTCGAGATCGTTGAAGCGGTTTTGCCAGAACCCGGCCATCTCGCTCGTCCAGTCGACCAGCGGAGCAAGCGCACCGAGCTGTGCGCTATAATGCGTCTGGCGGCCCTCGTGGCGGTCGCGTACCAATCCGGCCTGTTTCAATATGCCGAGATGTTTTGAGACGACCGGCTGCGAGACCCCGGCCCGAGCCGTAAGAGCCCCGACCGTCTTCTCCCCTTCCCGGCACAACCGCTCGAACAGTGCCCGCCGGGTTGGATCAGCGAGCGTTTTGAACAGCGCGTCTTGAACATCGGACATCTGGAATTCATACCTATTCAGCTATGGATTAACGTATAGCTACGTAGGAATACGTTCGTCAAGAGGTAAATGAAGATGAATGATCAGTGGGCCAGCAGATGCGAATGCCAACGAGCCGGCGAACACGACCGTCAGCGACTGAAGCATAGCCAATTGGCTATACATCGATGCGTTTTTGGCGCGAGAATCAGGCAAGCAGTCGCTTGGAAATGGACATGGCCGCATACACCTGTACGTCAATTTGCCAACAGAACTTCGAAAGCCGCGGGCGGCTTCCGGAGATATCCGACTTAGCCGCCTCGTTCGATCTCAGGAACCGGAAACGACCTTCAGATTGCCGCCATGGCTGCTGATGGCAGCCTTCTTCCGCTATCCTTCCCGACGTTCGGCAGCCAGCCGCTCCCGCATAAAGCCGGCCCCGCCTGCAAGGCGCGTCGCCAGCAGGCTCGTGGGATCGACCATGCGCCAATAGGGCGTGACGGTCGAAACCGGTTCGCCCTTTTGCAGCGCGCGGAAAGACAGATGGGCAGTCGCGCGCAGATGCCGCTGCACGGTGACGGGACAACAGGCGTCCGCCCCGTATTCGGCAGCGAGGCGGCGGCGGAGGATGCCAAGCTCGGTGAAAACACCTTGCTGTGTCGATCAGATCTGCTCTGCGACCATCTGCTGCGATGGAATAAGCATCGACTGCATTCCACTGCGGCCTTTGCGCCGCGGCTTGATCGTTGGAGTTTCGCGCATGTCACCCCCGGAAACATTTGCCTGCGTCCCATATAGGGCTGAGGCGAACGGCGACCAGCCTCATATCCGTCTATCGCACGGAAGTGCGTCTTGCCGGCTTTTCTGCTCCGGCCGTTTCGGTTAATCCTCAGGTCCTCGCACTCCGGATAAGGACAGGACATATGGCTAAAGTCGCATTCATCGGTCTCGGCGTCATGGGTTTTCCCATGGCCGGTCATCTGAAGACGAAGGGCGGCCACGATGTCACCGTCTACAATCGTACTGCCGAAAAAGCCGCCGCCTGGGCAGAGAAATTCTCCGGCAAATCCGCGCCCACCCCGGCCGAGGCTGCCGCGGGCGCCGATTTCGTCTTCGTCTGCGTCGGCAATGACGATGATCTCCGGTCGGTGACATTGGGCGAAAACGGCGTCCTGCGCGGCATGAAGGCGGGTTCGGTGTTGATCGACAACACCACCGCCAGCGCCGAGGTCGCCCGCGAACTTTATGCCGCTGCAAAGGAAAAAGGCGTCGATTTCATCGACGCTCCCGTTTCCGGCGGCCAGGCCGGCGCTGAAAACGGCGTCCTGACCGTGATGTGCGGCGGCGATGAGGGCGCCTTCGATCGCGCCAGGCCCGTCATCGACGCCTATGCCCGCATGGTCGGTCTGATGGGACCGGCGGGCTCTGGCCAGCTGACCAAGATGGTCAACCAGATCTGCATCGCCGGCCTCGTCCAGGGGCTTGCCGAAGGGCTGCATTTCGGCAAGCGCGCCGGCCTTGATATCGAAAAGGTCGTCGAGGTGATCTCCAAGGGGGCGGCCGGCTCCTGGCAGATGGAAAACCGCCACAAGACCATGAACGCCGGCAAATATGATTTCGGCTTCGCCGTCGACTGGATGCGTAAGGATCTCGGTATCGTGCTCACCGAAGCCCGCCGCAACGGTGCCAAGCTGCCGGTTACCGCCGTCGTCGACCAATTTTACGGCGACGTTCAGGCGATGGGCGGCAATCGCTGGGATACATCCTCGTTGCTTGCGCGTCTGGAGAAATGATCGATCCCTCCTCCGATGCGGCCGAGCTGATCGCGCATCTCGAAACGCTGCGTTCGGAGGAGAATGTCGCCGGCATGGCGCGCTTCGGCATCGTCACCACACGCGCCCTCGGCATCTCCAATCCCGATATCAGGGCGGTCGCCAGATTGGCCAAGAAGAATCACGCCAGAGCAATCGAGCTCTGGCGAAGCGATATCCGTGAAGCCCGCTTGCTCGCCCTCTGCACCGCCGAGCCGAAACGACTGACCGCGGAAGAAGCCCGGAATTGGGCCAATGATTTCAATTCCTGGGAGATGGTCGATTGCGCCGCCGATCTCTTCGTCGAGGCCGGGCTGGACGCGCTCATCTCAGAATTTGCCGACGACGAGCGCGAATTTGTCAGGCGCACCGCCTTCGCCATGATTGCAGGTGCCGCCGTCCATCGCAAGAACGCGTCCGACACCCTCATCCTTGCTTGGCTACCGCTGATCAAGGCTCATGCCGGCGATCCTCGAAACTTCGTGCGCAAGGCGGTCAATTGGGCACTCCGCAGCGTCGGCAAGCGCAACCTCGCCTGCCATTCACCAGCCCTCGCCCTTGCCAAGGCGCTAGCAGAAAGCCCTGACAAAACCGCCCGCTGGATCGGCAAGGATGCCGTCAAGGAACTGGCCGGCGAAAAGCTGCTGGCACGGCTGAAATAGGCGCATGCCGGTTTCAAGGCGAATCCCTTCTTCGTCGATGCTGCTTCATCAATGCTGCCGGGATTTTTCGACCAGGAAATCGATCAGCACTCACACTGCCGGGGGCATCCCCTTAGCGGTCGCGAAGACGATATGGAACTGGCTCTCCTCCGACTGCCAATCCGGCATCACCCGCACCAGCTTGCCGGCCTGGAGATTGGCTTCGCAGGCGCTTTCGAGCAAAAGCCCGAAGCCGAGACCGGCACGGGCCGCGTCGAGGATGGCGGTCATGCTGCGGCAGGTGAGCCGCGGCTGATGTCGAACCACGCGATTGGCCTCGTTCGGACCAATCAATTCCCAGCTGGGAAAAGACACCAATGACGTCAAAGCAAGCGTCGGAAAGTCGGCGAACTCGTCCACGAAGTTCGGGCCGTCGGTACGCTCGACCAGCGAGGGACCTGCGACCAGGATACGCTGCGCATGGTCGAGCTTGCGCATCCTCAGGCTCGTCTGCGTTTCCGGCTCGTTGGTCGCCCTCACCTCAACCCCAAGATCGATCCGTTCGTTGATAATGTCGGCGCACCGATCGGAGCCGATGATCTGCAGCTTGATCTTCGGATAGCGCTCCAGGAACTCAGACAGGATTCCCGCGACCTAGATATCGACGGGGCTGAGCGGGCAGCCCATCCGCACCATGCAGTTGGGCCTCGCTGACGATTGACTTGGCGCGGTAGGCCTCCGGCAAAATGTCTGGCATCTTATAGAAAGCCTGACCGATCTCCGTCACCCGGAAGTGACGAGTCGAGCGCTCCATCAGCCTTGCGCCAAGGCCGTCCTCAAGGCGGCTGACCCGTCTGCTCAGCTTCGATCGCGGTATCTTCAGATCGCGACTTGCAGAAGCGAACCGCCGCTGCAGACAATAGCGGCGAAATAATAATAGTCGTTGAGATCGTCCATAAGCTGCCCGCGAGAAGGAAATGAATGCGGCCCCCCTACAAAGGGTCGTATCGCCTCTCCAACGAAGCTTTATTCACATTGTTGGTGTTAGATTTTCTTTTCGAAACCTGTTGCGGCAAAGCCAGCCGACGTCCGAATAAGGAAGAGATCAACAGCTCCGTCCGCACGATAATGCTATCGACTGATAGAGCTCGCTTGAAAATTAAAATGCGAGTACCTCGAAAACAAGACTGCCAAGGAGCCTGCGTGCGAATACGCAACGGACCGGGTCGACTAATCTGGAAAGGCTTCCGAGAGACTGGCCAAAGGACTGATCGTTACAAACGCTATAGGGACGGCCCGGCAGGGAAGACCGGACCCGTCCCCGTAGCTGATCGGAGGTCACTGGGATCAGAAATTGATTTGAGGTGCCCCCGGTCCAAAGACCGGGAGCATTGACCGAGTGGATTAGAACGAACGCTGCAGGCGGAAGTAGCCCGTCGTGGAGTCGTCGCCATCATCCGGATCGAGGTACTGAACCGAAGCCTTGGCGTAGAAGTTGTCGACGATCTGGTAATCAACCGTCAGACCAACCTTCCAAGCATCGCCGAGACCGTCGAAGTCATCCGGAACAGCCTTGTCGCCACCGAAGTAGTTGCCGTAGTACTGAACGGCCGGGGTGATCTTCAGCTTGTCGGTTGCCTTGATGGCGTATTCGGCAGCAATAGCCCATTCAGCCGAAGAGTAGTAGGAGTTCGGGCCCGAGGAGTATACGCCAGCGAGGCCGAGCGTGCCGGGGCCGATTTCAACCGTACCCATAGCGCGGATTGCACCGTCTTCGTTGTCGAAGTCCCAGCCGCCAGTGACCTGATAGCTGAAGGCACCAGCCGTACCGCCGACGCCGAAGGCAACACCAACGTTGTTGGCTTCTTCATCAGCCTTGTAAACGCCGTCTTCCAGTTCGTCGACGCTGAGGCCAGCGTAGAAGGTTCCGCTTTCATACTGATAGCGCATGGAGTTGTGCAGCGTTACAACCGAACCGATATCGTCGGTTTCGCCGGAGAGGCCATCGTCCCACCAGCTGTAGAACAGACCAGCGCGGAAGCCCGCGACGTCGAGGTAAGCGGAATCGAGGATGGCTTCCTGATCGGTGGCGTTGTCAGCATTGAACTGCATGACGATGACGCCGGTCAGCGGACCATACTCGGTGTCGCTCTTGGCCGTGAACTGAACCTGACCGCGGGTAACCGCATCCCAGTCAGAATCGCCGCCGACATCTTCGCCAATGTTAACCTGGAAACGGATGTAGCCTTCGATCTTGAGGCAGGTTTCGGTGCCCGGGATGTAGAAGTAGCCGGTGCCGTAAGCGTCGCAGACGCGAACATATTCAACCGGTTCCGGCTCAGCAGCAACAATAGCGTCAGCTGCAAGAACCGGCGTCGATGCAGCAAATGCTGCTGCTGATGCAAGCAAAACCATTCTGATGTTCATTTACCAATCCATTCCTTTGTCGATCGGGGCTGGCTTCCAATCGGGTAGTCAATTTGAAGCCGGCCCTGTTTGAACAGCCATCTCGGCGTGCGGATCGATCGAACCGCGAAACCGTCATCACATACCAGACCTTATCAAGCAATTCTCGATACACGCCGGATGGGTTCCGCAAAGCAACTTTCGCCGGCGACGTGATTTTTATACAACAATTTCAATTATTTAGACAGCAGACGCAGGAATGGCTCCGCGACGAAAAACCTCCATCGCAGGCCGCAAACGCTATGCCCCATTTGTCAAAATCTCCACCGCTCGACCCCCGTCGAACATTATTGGTGAAGTGCATAAACTTACCGCTGGCTAATCAACACATAAAAGGCAGCGGTTTAGAACTTGGTGTCCTGAATTCGATACCAATGCGTCAAAATGATGACATAGAGCTCACTGGTTGCATTCAACGTAGCGTCAAATTCCTTACCAGGCTATGTATTTTTCGGAATTTTGGTTGGATTCGAGCGTTTTTTCGCTATTTCTAGGGCTTTTTTTGCAGTCGTGATGACATTCCGCCGCTCCGCACCTGCCGGGTCGGCGCACTCAAATCTGGTCGGGTCGACCCAGACAATCCTCGCGTCCTCGGGCCGGGCGGTCGCAGACCGGTTCAATCCTCGTTGGATTTGGCATTGTCGAGCATCATGTAATCGAGCGGCAGCTGCGTCGAATACTTGATTTGCTCCATCGCAAAGGCGGAGGAGACGTCGCGAATTTCGATCTTGGCGATCATCCGCTTATAAAAGGCGTCGTAAGCGGCGATATCGGGCACGACAACTCGCAAGAGATAGTCGACGTCACCGCTCATCCGGTAGAATTCCACTACTTCAGGGAATTCGGCGACCACTTCGGAAAAGCGCCGCAGCCATTCGATCGAATGGGTGGCCGTGCGAATCGACACGAAGACGGTGACCTTGGTGTTGACCTTCTCCGGATCGAGGATAGCGACCCGGCGCTTGATGACGCCGTCCTCTTCCATTTTCTGGATGCGCCGCCAGCAGGGCGTCGTCGAAAGTCCGACTTTTTTGGCGAGATCGGCCACGGCAAGGGTCGAATCTTCTTGCAGCAGACGCAGTATTTTTCGGTCGAGGCGGTCCATGCGCGCATCAGTCCTTTCGAATTATTTTCTTTGTATAACGCGATTCCGTGCGACGAAAAGAATTTTGTTTCAGGAAAGCAGCATTTTCGTTCGATTCTGCAAGACCGGGAGCAATTCCTTCTCGAACCATGGATTGCGCTTCAGCCACCCGCTGTTGCGCCAGCTCGGATGCGGCAGCGGCAACACCGCCGGTGACCGGTTAGACAACAGAGCGTCCCGCCATGCCTGCACCGTTTCGGTCATATTGCCCCGCCTTTCGCCCTCCATGTGCCAGGCCTGCGCATATTGGCCGATGACCAGCACCAGTTCGATCTGCGGCATGGCCGCAATCACCCTTGCCCGCCAGAACGGCGCGCATTCGCGGCGCGGCGGCAGATCTGCACCCTTGTCGTCATATCCGGGAAAGCAGAAACCCATCGGCACGATGGCGAATCGGTCGCGGTCGTAAAAGCTTGCCCTGTCAACGCCGAGCCATGACCGCAGCCGGTCGCCCGAAGAATCGTCGAACGGCAGGCCGCTCGCATGCGCCCGAAGTCCGGGTGCCTGTCCGGCGATCAGGATGCGTGCGCTCGACGAAATCACGGCAACGGGCCTCGGCTCGTGCGGCAGCCGATGTGCGAGACCTTTCGCCGGCGCGTCACGACAGATGCGACATGAGGCAATCTCCCGCCGCAGCATCTCCAGCTTGGCTTCGTCGCTCATTTCTTCACTCCCATCCGACGATCCGTCTGATGAAGCGCAGCGGGCCGTCGAAATCGGAACTCTGGCGCACATGGTCGCGCACATCGCGCGGCCGCTCGAAAGTCCCGGCCCAGAGGCCCGCCTTGGCGGCCCTCGCCTCGGCCTCCTCCTTGCCATAACCGCCGTAGGAGATGGCCATGCCCCGGCGCACCATGGCGGCGTTGATGTCGCTGCCCGTCCCGCTCCGGCAGACGACGAGCAGCCTGTCGTAGCGGTCGCGCCGGCTGCCCCGGCAAAGCGTTCCCGATGCCAGTACCATGCCCTGCAGCGCCTCGCGCGCCGCCCGCCCGCAAGCCCAGGCATGTCCAGCCCGCTCGCAGCTCTGGTTGAGCTCCGGTGCATCGATGCCTTCAAGGCGCAAACGTGCGTCTCCCAAAGTCAGACTGTCGCCATCGACAGCATCGAAAGCGCCCGCATGCTCAATTTTTGCTGCATCGTTGAACTTGGCGGCGATCAGCGCCAGGAGCGCCAGCAGGGCAAAAGCGGTCACGCCGTCGCGAATCAGGCGCAGGCACCGTGTCACGCTTTCGCCTCCTTAAAAAACAAATCCTTGGCAAAGATGGCAAACATCTTCTTAAGAATTGCCGGTTAAGCTCTTATCCACCCTGGGATGAAGTTTCAACGTGCACATGAGTACCGGCGTCAGCACATCGACCGACAAGATTATCGTCGACAGGTCGCGCAGCCACCGCAACAAGGCCGTTTCCAAGGCCGTGCGGCAAACGCGCGAACGTCTTCAGTCCGGCCATGCGTCCAACTCCTCCTTCGACCGTGACGTGCTCAAGATGTATGTGGCGTCGATGCTGCAGGGCGCGACGATCATGCCGCTGTTCATCGTCCTCATCACCGCGCTTGGCGTCTATCTCACTGAAGATACCCGTTTAATCTTCTGGGCGCTGCTGACGCTCACCTGTCAAACCGGCAATATCCTGCTTGCACGGCGCGCCCGCCGGCAGGAAATCACCCCAGAGAGCGCCCGCAAATGGCGCCGCCTGCTGCTGCTCGGCCAGTTCCTGCTCGGCTGCTGCTGGGCGGTCTTCGCCCTGCAGGGCTGCGACACGTGCGAGCCGTCCAGCTTCATCCTTTATAAGGGCGCGACGCTGCTGATTGCGCTCTCCGTCACGGCGATGTCCAATTTCATGCTGACGCCTGCCGTGCTCGTCGCCTTCGCGCCGGCGATCCTGGCGCTTGCCGCCAAGAGCGGCCTGTCGCGCGATCTCCTCGAAATCAGCCTGACGGGGCTCTTCACCAGCACCCTCGTCTTCTTCAACTATATCAGCGACCGGCTGTTCAAGTCGAACCTGAGGATCCTTTCCTACCAGTCGGAGAAGGACGACCTGATCGCCGAGCTTGAAGTGGCTAAATCGATGTCGGACGAGGCGCGTCGCCGCGCCGAAGAGGCAAACCTCGCCAAGTCCCGCTTCCTTGCCTCCATGTCGCACGAGCTCAGGACTCCGCTTAACGCCATCCTCGGCTTCTCCGAGGTGATGTCGGCGGAAGTGATGGGGCCGCTCGCCAATCCGACCTACAAGGAATATGCCGGCGATATCCACCGCTCCGGCCAGCATCTGCTCGATCTCATCAACGAGATCCTCGACCTCTCCCGCATCGAGGCCGGCAAATACGAGCTGAGCGAGGAGGCGATCTCGCTTCTCGATATCACCGAAGATTGCATCGGCATGGTCCAGCTGCGCGCCCGCGCCAAGAACATCGCCATTTCGGATCAATTCGAACGTCAGTTGCCGGCCATCTGGGCGGATGAGAAGTCGATGCGCCAGGTGGTGCTCAACCTTCTCTCCAATGCCGTCAAGTTCACGCCGCAGGGCGGTGAAATCCATGTCAAGGTCGGCTGGACCGCCGGCGGCGGGCAGTACATCTCCATCAAGGACAACGGCCCCGGCATTCCGGAGGACGAGGTTCCCGTCGTCCTGTCGGCCTTCGGCCAGGGCTCGATCGCCATCAAGAGCGCCGAACAGGGCACCGGCCTCGGACTGCCGATCGTCCAGGCGATCCTTGCCAAGCATGACGGACAATTCCTGCTAAAGTCGAAGCTGCGCGAGGGCACCGAGGTCATCGCCATCCTGCCCGCCAAACGCGTGCTGCAGAGCCTGCCGGCCGTGGAAGAGGCCCAGGCCGTCGCGCGCAAGCGTAAGAGTTTTGCCTGATTCAGCCAAAAAACAAGTGTTTGCCGAGGACGAAGCCAAGATAGAGGCAGCAGGCGGCGATCATGCAGCTGACCGCGAATGAGCCGAGATCCTTGGCATGTTTGCCGACGATCGAAATCTCCGGCGAAATCCGGTCGATCACCTCCTCGACGGCGGTATTCATCGCCTCCATCGAAAACAGCCCGAGAAACAGAACCGCCGCAACGACGATCTCGCCGGCGTTCGCCCCGACCAGCACCAGCGCCGCGATCGAAACGACGAAGAAACCGAGTTCCTGGCGGAAGGCTGCCTCTCTCAGAACGCGCAGGAAGCCTGCCCAGGAATAGCTGGCGGCGGCGGTGAAATGCCGAAATCCGGTCTCTTTCGTCACCGCAGGCTTCGTCAAGGCGCCCCTCTCCTCTTGCAGACCGGGAAAGGCTTTGCCGCCCCGCTTGATGACCGAATACGCAGATACCGAATCCGTCTGGGCGGCGCAAGCGAAGCCGCGTGCGGATCGGCGGCGCCGACTGCAGCGTCAGTCTTTATTGGTCACACCGGCCTGGGCAAAGGTCGCCATGCCGGAATGGCAAGCGGCGGCGGCTTTGACGATGCCGGCGGCGAGCGCCGCCCCGGTGCCCTCGCCGAGCCGCATGCCAAGCGCCAAAAGCGGCGTCTTGCCGAGCATCTCGATCGCGCGCAAATGTCCGGGCTCGGCGGAAACGTGGCCGATCAGGCAGTGGTCGAGCGCGGATGGATTGGCGGCTTTGAGGATTGCCGCTGCAGCGGTTGCGACGTAACCGTCGATCAGCACCGGGATGCGCTCCATGCGGGCGGCAAGGATGGCGCCGGCCATCGCAGCAATCTCGCGGCCGCCAAGCCGGCGCATGATTTCCAGGGGATCGTCGAGATGATCGCCGTGGAGTTCCACGGCCTTTTCCACGGCCGCGACCTTGCGCTCCAGCATCTCGCCTTCCGAACCGGTGCCAGGTCCGACCCAGTCCCGGGCCGAACCGCCATAGAGCGCATAGTTGATCGCCGCGGCAATCGTCGTATTGCCGATGCCCATTTCGCCGATGCAGAGCAGGTCGGTCCCGCCGGCGATCGCCTCCATGCCGAAGGCCATGGTCGCGGCGCAATCGCGCTCGGAAAGCGCTGCCTCCTCGGTGATGTCGCCGGTCGGGTAATCAAGCGCCAGATCGAAAACCTTCAGCCCGAGATCATACGCGACGCAGATTTGATTGATCGCAGCACCACCGGCTGCAAAGTTCTCGACCATCTGCTGCGTCACGGCCGGCGGAAAGGGTGTGATTCCCTGCCTGGTGACGCCGTGATTGCCGGCGAAGATCGCCACCAGCGGCCGGTTGACGGCAGGAGTGCGGCCCGACCAGGCGGCAAGCCAGAAGGCAATTTCCTCAAGCCGTCCGAGCGCGCCCGGCGGCTTGGTCAGCTGCGCGTCGCGTTCGCGCGCTGCCACCAGCGCACGGGCATCCGGCCCCGGCAGGTCGCGGAGCAGGGTGCGGAAATCGTCGAACGGCAGGCCTGAAACGCTCATCTGTGCGGTTTTCCTTTGAATCCGGGTATTCTTGTTTTCACGCAAATCAGCTTCTTTGCGGGTCGCAACTCTCTTAAAGCGGGCTGGCGGAGCGAACAACAGCAAAAGCGCCGCCGCGACCATAAGCCGGGGCTATAAGCCGAAACCTTGGGCAGAACGAAGCAGAATGAAGATCAAGGACCTTGCGGTCGATACCGCCCGCGCCGTCGCCTTCCTCAGCCGCATTCCCATGCCGCAATCGCTGTTCAAAACCTATGACGGCAGGCTCGGCCGGCTGGTGCGCGCCTTTCCCTTCGCCGGCATCGTTATCGGCTTTGTTCCCGCGCTCGCCCTGCTCCTCCTTCTGGGGCTGCGCGCCGATCCGCTGATGGCGGCCCTGATCGCGCTTTCCACCCAGGTTGTCGTCACCGGCGCGCTGCACGAGGACGGCCTGGCCGATACCGCCGACGGCATCGGCGGCGGCAAGAGCCGCGAGCAGAGCCTCGAGATCATGAAGGACAGCCGGATCGGCACCTATGGCGCGATCGCGTTGATCCTCTCCTTCGCGATCCGCGCGGCAGCACTTGCCGCCATCACCCGCCACGCCTCGCCGCTCACTTCAGCCCTTGCCATTCCCGCCGTCGCGGCGCTCAGCCGCGGCGCCATCGCCTGGCACTGGCATCGGCTGCCGCCGGCCAAGGCGGATGGCGTCGCCGCTTCGACCGGCCAGCCGGATGAGGCGGCGATGCAGTTCGCCCTCGCCTCGGCCGGCCTCGTCGCGGCGCTTCTGATCTGGCCTGCCCTCGGCCTCCGGCCGCTGGTCGCAAGCCTGCTTGCCGCCGGCATCGCAGCACTTGCCTTTACCGCCTTCATCCGCCGCAAGCTTGCCGGCCACACCGGCGACACGCTGGGCGCGACACAGCAAATTTGCGAGATCGCCGCGCTTTGCGCCCTTGCCACAGCTCTTTGAAACTCCGATATGTCCTTCATGCAAACACCCTGCATTCACATCTGCTCGCTGGTTTCAGCCACCGGATTTTGCGCCGGATGCGGCCGGACTCTTCAGGAAATCGGCGGCTGGGTGAGCTACTCCGACATCGAGCGGAGACGGATCATGGCTCTGCTGCCGGCAAGGCTTGCGGGCGCCGCCGCGCTATCGAACGACATGAAAACAGGCCACGGCAGCGGGCCGGAGCGGTCTATATGATTCGTTTGACCGTCTTCCTCGTCGTCATCGGCATCGGTCTTGCGGTGCTGATCGTCAACAATGACAGCAGCCGGATTCTTGGCCTGCAGAGCGATGACTTCGTCCGCGTCGTCTATCTGCTGCCGATCGCACTGATGCTGTCGGCCGGCATCTGGGCGCGCCGGGGCAGCATCGGTGAAACAATGCGCCAGATGATGATCTGGCTGGTGATCATCCTGGCGCTCGTGACCGTGTATCTCTATCGTCAGGAAGCGCTCGGCGTCGGCAACCGGCTGCTCGCCGGCCTCGTTCCCGGCCGCGCCGTCGTCGTCACCACAAGCGAAGGCGGCCAGGAGATCATCCTGCACAAGCTGCTGAACGGCCATTTCGAAGCCGATGTCGCCGTCAACGGCCAGACGATCGAGATGCTCGTCGATACCGGCGCCAGCATGGTGGCGCTGTCCCACGAAGATGCCGCGCGGATCGGCATCGACCTCTCCCGCCTCAGCTATTCCATGACCGTCATGACCGCCAACGGCCGCGGCCGCGCAGCACCGGTCACGCTCGACCAGGTGGCGATCGGCCCGATCGTCCGCAACAATGTCGCAGCCACCGTCGCCGAAGACGGCCGGCTCGACCAGAGCCTGCTCGGCATGAGCTTCCTGGAAACGCTCGGCTCGCTGCAGATGCAGACCGACGAGCTGCGCATGCGCGACTGAGCCGCAGCGCTCGCGATCTGCCGCCGCCGCGGCTTTACGGCAGCGTTCGCATCTGTCACCTTCAGGCGCAACAACAAGACCACAAAGAGCAAAAAGAAACTCCTAGTCTGGTGGCACCCCGCATGCTCGACCGGCCTTCGCCTGCGGCGAAGGCCCTGCCCCATGGGTGCGACAGGAGTTTCGCGATGAATTCACTCTGGCCGATCGTCGTCGGCGGCATTTTGCCCGCCTTTTTCTGGGGCATCACCGCCATCTTCCAGAAGCAGAGCGCTACGGCCGCGACCGGCTCCGCCGTCTATCTGATCGCCTTCGGCGCCGCCTGCGCGTTGGCCGGCCTGATCGCTGCGCTGATCTGGCGCCCTGCTCCCTGGACCACGGAGGGTCTTGGTTTTGCCGCCACCGCCGGCGCCTGCTTCGCCGTCGGCACCGGCCTCATCAGCTTCGCGCTCTTCGCCTATGGCGTCCCGGTCTCGAAACTCGCCCCGATCTGGAGCTGCAACGTGCTGGTGACGCTGGCAATCGGCGCTGTGTTTCTCGGCGAAGCTGCCGAGCTCAACATAATGAAGCTCGTCGCCGGCACCCTCCTCATCATCTCAGGCGCCCTTCTCGTCAGCAGCGCCTGAGGGGAGAGGACACAACACAGGCAGGCCCTTCGTCGCCAAAAATGCTCCTGCGTTGCAGCAGGTTCCGCTTTGTTGATATTCTGCGTCAAGGCGCCTGCGCGCCCACCGGAGCTTGAGATGAACCCACGACAATTGAAGACATTCCTTGCTGTGATCCGCCATGAAAATCTCACACGCGCCGCCGCCGAGGTCAACCTCGCCCAATCAAGCCTCAGCGACCAGATACAGGCGCTTGAGGAAGAGCTTGGCGTGGAACTCTTTCTCCGCTCCCGCCAGGGTGTCGCCCCGACGCCGGCGGGTGTGGCGCTAAAGGCCTATGCGGAGGAGATCCTGGCGTTGAATGACGAGGCAAAGGCCGCCGTCTATGCTGCAGCGGGCAGAAGCGAGCAGTCCATCATCCTGGGCACGCTTGAAACCATCGCCGCCGAAAGGCTGGCGCCCTGGCTTTCTCTCTTCCGCAGGCAGAATCCCGGCCTCGGTCTCAAACTCAAGATCGGCGGCAGTGGCGAGCTGCGTGCGCAACTGCATCATGGTTCGATCGACGTCGCCTTCACCTTCGATCGCGGTGAGCAGGACGAGCGCTTCGCGACGCGCCGCATCTCCATCGAGTCGCTGGTGTTGATCGCGGGCAGCGATCTGCAGGCCCCGTCATTTGAAAGTCTTACGGCGCTGAGCACGGCGCCTTTCGTCGCGACCGAAACCGGTTGCGTCTATCGCTACCTGTTCGATACAGCCTTTGCAGAGGCGGGCGTGACTGCGCCGCCCATCGTCACGGAAGCCGACAGTATCGCGACGATTATCCGCCTCGTTGCATCGGGCGCCGGTTACGGCCTCGTCCCGCGTCTTGCAATCGGCCCGGCCGCTGCGCGCAGCGATGTCGTCGAATTGCCGTGGCCGGGCGGACCGCCCACCGCTTCGCTGGTAATGATGTGGCGGCGCCGGCGTGTGCAGCCGTCGGCGCTCGCTCTCCTGCTGCAATCGGCCAGCGAAGAACTTTTGCCCCTCAGACCAGCCGATGCCCGCCTTCGACATGCAGGATAGTGCCTGTGGTGAAACCGTTGCCGATCAGGAAGCGGATCGCATCGGCGATATCCTCCGGCTGGCCGACACGCCCGGTCGGCAGGCGCTGCGCCATCGCATCCAGCGTTGCCTGCTTGGCGTCCCCAGCAACGAAGCTCCAGATCGGCGTATCCACCCATCCCGGTGAAACGGCATTGATTCGGATCGGTGCCAATTCGACGGCGAGCGCCCTGACCAGACCTTCAAGCGCCGCATTGACGGCGGCGACCACCGATCCGCGCGCTGCCGGTCGATAGGCCGCGACTCCAGAGGTAAAGGTGATCGATCCCGACGGCGGCAGGTGGTCGGCGCCGTATTTCGCCAGCAGCAGCGGCCCGTAGAATTTGCTCTCGACCACGCGTTGCGCGGCGGCAAGCTCGATCGACGGTAGCAACTGATAGGCGCCTTCAATATCGGCGGCCGTGCTGACGATATGGTCGACCGCTGCGGTGATGCGAAAGAGTGCCGCGACTTCCTCCTCCCGCGATATGTCGAAAGCGTAGGTTCCAAGTTTCGGGTTGTCGCCGAGCTGGCGGCAAGCTGCCGCAAGCCTCTCTTCACTGCGCCCCGCGATCGTCACCAACGCCCCCTCATCGAGCAGGCGCCTGGCAAGCGCCAACCCCATGCCCGAGCTGCCGCCGACGATCAACACCTTCGCACCTTCGATCTTGATTGTAGTCATCTCGCATCTCCATTTGAATGGGAGAGCAGATGCCTCGGCTCGAAGCGGAAGAAAAACGGAAGAAACCGATAGCATCATCGGCTTTCCCGATGATGCTGTTCAGGAACCGATCAATTGCGCAGCCGGTAGCCGGTCTTGAAGATCCAGCCGAGTGTGCCCAGGCATATCGCCAGGAACACAGTGATCATCGCCAGGCTGATCGCCGGGTTGACGTCGGCGATCCCGTAAAAACTCCAGCGGAAGCCGCTGACGAGATACAGCACCGGATTGAGGTGGCTGACCGCCTGCCAGAAGGGCGGCAGCATATTGACCGAATAGAAGCTGCCGCCGAGGAAGGTCAGCGGCGGCACGACCAGCATGGGAATGAGGTTCAGCTGCTCGAAATTGCCGGCCCAGATCCCGATCATGAAGCCGAACAGGCTAAAGGTGACGGCCGTCAGCAGGAAGAACAGGATCATCATGAAGGGATGCTCGATCCTGACGTCGACAAAGAGATTGGCAGTGAGCAGAATGATGAAGCCGATGATCATGCCCTTGGTGGCGGCGGCCCCGACATAACCGAGCAGGATCTCGGTCATCGCCACAGGCGCGGAGAGGACCTCATAGATCGTGCCGGTGAATTTCGGAAAATAAATCCCGAAGGAGCCGTTGCTGATGCACTGGCCGAGCAGCGTCAGCATGATCAGGCCCGGCGTGATGAAGGCGCCGTAGGACACGCCCTCCACCTCCTGGATGCGCGAACCGACCGCCGCACCGAAGACGATGAAATAGAGCGAGGTCGAGATAACAGGCGAGATGACGCTCTGCAGTAGCGTGCGGCGCGTGCGCGCCATCTCGAAGAAATAGATCGATTTGATCGCTTCGACGTTCATTTGCCCGCTCCTACCAGCGCCACGAAGATGTCTTCGAGCGAGCTCTGCCGCGTCGAGAGATCTTTGAAATGGATATTGTTTTCACCCAGCCTGGTCAGCAGCGCGGCGATGCTTTCCTGCTCGTTGTCGGCGTCGAAATCGTAAGTCAGCCGGCTGCCGCCGGTTTCCAGCGTCAACCCGTTACCAGCAAAACAATCCGGAAGCCGTTCGAGCGGCTCGGTGAGATCGAGGATGAGCTGCTTGCGGCCGAGCTTGGCCATCAGCGCCGCCTTGTCTTCAACAAGCAGCAATTGCCCGCCATTGATCACGCCGACGCGGTCGGCGATTTCCTCGGCCTCCTCGATATAGTGGGTGGTCAGGATGATGGTGACGCCAGAGGCCCGAAGCTCCTGAACGACATTCCACATATCCTTGCGTAGCGTCACGTCGACGCCCGCGGTCGGCTCGTCCAGGAAAAGGATAGCCGGCTCATGCGAGAGCGCTTTGGCGATCAGCACCCGCCGCTTCATCCCACCGGAGAGTTGGCGCAGCATATTGTCCTTCTTATCCCAGAGCGAAAGCGCGCGCAGCACCTTCTCGATATGGGCGGGATTGGCTTTCTTGCCGTGCAACCCGCGCGAAAAGCTTACCGTATTGAACACAGTCTCGAACTGGTCGGTGGTCAGTTCCTGCGGCACCAGCCCAATCATCCCGCGGGTGGCACGGAAATCCTTGACGACATCGTGGCCGGCGACTAGCACCTTGCCGCTGCTCGGATTGGCGATGCCGCAGATGATCGAAATCAACGTCGTCTTGCCGGCGCCATTCGGCCCGAGCAGCGCCAGGATCTCACCCTTTTCGACGTCGAGGTTGATGCCTTTCAGGGCCTCGAACCCATTGGCGTAGGTCTTGGTAAGATTCTGAACGGAAATGATGGGGGTCATGCGTTACTCTTGAGGATTATCGAAGTATTTCGGACCGCTATATAATGCCTTCATGACGCGTTGACATCCTTGGGAACGTGAACACTGCATTCGCGCCCTACTAACACACGGCGGCCCGCTGGCGTCGGAGCCTTGCGAGAGCCGCTCCGCTGCGGTGAAAAAAAGATAGCTGCCGGTTTTTGATGTCATCATCCGGTGATCTTCGTGCCCGATAAAAGAGCCGAGGCCAGCACCGGCATCCGTCCCGCCGCCCATCCCTTTGCGGAGCCGTCTTCGGGTGTTCTCGTTGCACCCCTTTTCCGCTGCCTCGGCATGTAGTGAAAGTTATTGTTCAGTCACGAAGTGCTTGGAACCGGCCAGCATCCCCTGTTCAGCCGCGTTCGTCTTAGCCGGCCACTGCGCCGGCTTTCTTTTTTGCTAGGTCGAAACCTCAAGGGCGTGGGCGGGCGGGGAGCAGTGCTCCCTCACAATTCGTCGTAGTTGAACCAGTCGAAATCGGCGATCTTCCCACGTCCCGACGTATCGAAGGCAAACACGCCAGCGAAGGCGCCGGTGAAGGAACCGTGTTCGCCGCGCCCGCCCTCGTCGGAAATCATGCCGGCGTCGAGGATCGGGCCGATCGGCTGCCAGGCGCCCTTGCCCTCGGTCTGCCAGAAGAATTGCAGATCGTTCTCGCGAATTTCCATCGCGAGCTGGACACGGCCCTCAGCAGCGATCGCCACACCGCTTTCGGCGGGAAAGCTCAGGCGTCCGTTCGGATAATCGCCATTGCAGGAGAGGATCGTCACGCAGCGGCCGAGTGTTTCGTGCAGCGTCACGGCAACGGCATGGAATTTATGTCGGTTATAATAGTGCGTCAGCCCCGCGACCTGCTGATAGGTGTCGGGCGAGAACTCGACCACGGTCTCGGCGCGGAAGCTGTGATGCTCCTGCCGGCGGGCAACCAAAGACTGCTCGAACCAGGAACCAATGCTTTCGCGCGCAATCAGTCTGAGATGGCCGGGGCGGTCCGTCAGGTTGAAAATGTGCTCGGGCTCGGGCGTGCGCAGCCATTGGAAATCGGCCGGCAGCGTGCCGCCGTCGAAGCTGTATTCGCTGCGCATCGGCTTCTCCGCCGGCTCGGCGCCGAAGAGGCCGGGCACATCGACATCGGGCACCGAGGTGCCATTTTCGAGATAGAGCCAGTCATCGTCGCGCCAGACGCATTTCTGCAGGCTCGTTTCGCGCCCCAACGTGCAGCGCCGCTTCGGCGGCAGCGGCCGGCCGCAGAGATGGGTGTGATAGGCCTCACCGTCCGGCGTCTCGACATATTGGCCGTGCCCAGCCCGCTGCAGCACCGCGCCCGGATGATCCTTGGAGGTGATGAGATGCATGTTCGGATGCATCTCATAAGGTCCTTCGATGCGGCGCGACCGCGCCATGGTGACGGCGTGGTCGTAGCCGGTGCCGCCTTCGGCGGTCGTCAGATAGTACCAGCCATTGCGCTTGAAGAGATGCGGACCCTCGACGAGGCCGAGCGGACTGCCGGCGAAAATATTGCGGATCGGGCCTTTCAGCGCCTTCGTCACCGGGTCCCATTCCTGCAGCAGGATGCCGTCGAAGGCCGGCGATTTCGGCGAGCCGCCATAGCTTTCGGTGCGGTGGTTCCACTGCATATTGAGGAACCACTTGCGGCCGTCATCGTCGTGGAAAAGCGAGGGATCGAAGCCGGAGGAATTGACGTACACCGGGTCGGACCATTCGGCCTCGATCGTGGGCGCGGTGACGATATAGTTCGGCGCGTCCTTGAAACTACCATCGAAGCGCTTGACGTCGGTAAAGACGAGCCAGAACTGCCCGTCGGCATAGGAAAGACACGGCGCCCAGATGCCGCAGCTGTCGGGATTGCCGCGCATATCGAGCTGCGACCGGCGCTCCAGCGGCCGGCGCACCAGCGTCCAGTTCACCAAGTCGCGCGAATGGTGGATCTGCACGCCGGGATACCATTCGAAGGTAGAGGTCGCGATGTAATAATCCGCGCCGACGCGGCATATCGACGGATCGGGGTTGAACCCGGGCAGGATGGGATTGCGGATCATAAGCGGCCTCCTCCAAGGTTATTGTTGTGGTACGTACGTCAGATGTAGGCGGTAAAACTTCTCCGCCCTCATCTCTGTCCTCAGGCTTGACCCAAGGGGTGTCACAGAGATCCAGCCAGCCCAAATCCTTGGGCGGAAAGGACTCTTTTCGCCGCGCCGACGCGCGGCGGTTGCCTTCCCTATTCCCGCTCCGCCGACTTCGCCCAGAGATTGATATCCGCCTCACGGGCATAAACATCGATCTCTGCGAGTTCCTCGGCCGTGAATTCAAGATTATCCAGCGCCTTGACGCAATCGACGATCTGCGATGAGCGGCTGGCGCCGATCAGAGCCGAGGTCACGCGTCCGCCGCGCAGCACCCAGGCGATTGCCATCTGTGCCAGCGTCTGGCCGCGCTTCTCGGCGATGTCGTTGAGCTTCTTGATATTGTCGATGATCGACGGACGGATGAAGTCGCGCTTCAGAAAATGGTTCTGCGCCGCGCGGCTGTCGTCCGGGATACCGCCGAGATACTTCGTCGTCAGCATGCCCTGGGCAAGCGGCGAGAACACGATCGAGCCCATGCCGACCTCGTCGAGCGTATCGAGCAGCCTGTCATCCTCGACCCAGCGGTTAAGCATCGAATAGCTCGGCTGGTGGATCAGGCAGGGCGTACCGAGCTCCTTGAGGATGGCAGCCGCCTCACGTGTACGCTGTGAGTTATAGGAGGAGATGCCGACATAAAGCGCCCGGCCGGAGCGGACGATATGGTCGAGCGCGCCGCAGGTCTCTTCAAGCGGCGTTTCCGGGTCGAAGCGGTGCGAATAGAAAATGTCGACATAGTCGAGACCCATGCGCTTCAGGCTCTGGTCGCAGGAAGCGATCAGATATTTTCGGCTGCCCCACTCGCCATAAGGCCCCGGCCACATGTCGTAGCCGGCCTTGGAGGAGATGATCAGTTGGTCGCGAAACCCGGAAAATTCGCTGCGCAGGATCTCGCCGAAGGCGGTCTCGGCGCTGCCGGGAGGCGGGCCGTAGTTGTTGGCGAGGTCGAAATGGGTGATGCCGAGATCGAAAGCCGTGCGGCACATGTCGATCTTGCGGTCATGCGGTGCATCGCCGCCGAAATTATGCCAGAGGCCGAGAGAAACAGCCGGCAGCTTCAGGCCGGACCGGCCCGTGCGGTTATATTTCATTTTCGAATAGCGGTCTGCGGCTGGTTGCCAGCTCATGAGACTCTCCTTGCTAAAATATTTCTATTGATGTCCCGCCGGTGCCGGGCAGGAGCTGCCCCTCATCCGGCTGCCGCCACCTTCTCCCCGTAAACGGGGCGAAGGGGTATGCCGCACCCTCTCCCTTAAATCTTGACGCTGCGTTTGGCACGTCCCCTCTCCCCGTTTGCGGGGAGAGGGTTAGGGTGAGGGGCAATCCTCAGCACAACGATTCTAACGCTATCCTATCACTTCAACAGCGCCTGCGCCTCCTCGATGCCCAGCGCCGCCGGCTGCGTGCAGGTTGTGGTCAGGTCGATGAAACGGCCCTCCTCGCCCGACTTCAGGATCGAGGTCATGACGTCGACCCCATGCAGCGTGCGGTCAAGCGAGCAGCGTGCGTCGCGGCCTTCGATCAACGCCATCGCCATGTCGGCAAGGCCGGCCGTGCGGTAGTTGGCGCGCGATCCGTTCGGGCTTTCCTGGTTGATCTTGCCGAACGGATGCTCCCAGGCGTCGAGCGGCTTGATATCCTTGTCGCGGCCGCTGGCCTCGACGGTGCCGCCGAAGAAGTTCGGGTCCGGCACATAGAGCGAACCATCGGTGCCGTAGAGCTCCATATTGGCATGGCGATGCGACCAGACGTCCCAGCTCGCCGACAGCGTCACGGTGGCGCCGTTGACGAATTCGAGCAGCGCCTGGATCGTCGTCGGCGTCTTGACCGGGATGATCTCGCCGTTGCGTGGTTGGCTGGTGATGGTGCGGGTCGGCGACGCCATCGATGTCATGGCGCCGACGCGTTTGACCGGGCCGATCAGGTTGATCAGGTTGGCGATGTAATAAGGGCCGAGATCGAGGATCGGGCCGCCGCCCGGCAGGAAGAAGAAATCCGGGTTCGGATGCCACATTTCCATGCCGGGGCTCATCACGTAGCAGGCGCCCGACGTCACCCGGCCGATGCCGCCGTCGTCGATGAACTTGCGGGCGAGCTGATGGGCGCCGCCGAGGAAAGTGTCGGGCGCGCAGCCGACCGCAAGGTTCTTTTCCTTGGCGATGCGGCGAAGCTCTTCGCCCTCTTCGAGGGAAAGCACCAGCGGCTTTTCGGAATAGACGTGTTTTCCGGCCTCGAGGATCGACTTCGACACCCGGAAATGCGCATCCGGGATCGTCAGGTTGACGACGACGTCGATCTCGTCATTGGCGAGAAGCGCGTCGATCGTCTGCGCCTTCACGCCATATTCCTTGGCGCGCGCCTCGGCCGCCTGGACGTTGATATCGGCGCAGGCCAGCACCTTCAACCCCTTGAAGAGCGGTGCCAGCGAAAAGTAGGTGGTGGAGATGTTGCCGCATCCGATGATGCCGACGCCAAGTTCCCTGGTCATGATGTGCCTCAATAAGTCTGGAAGGATGCAATCGAGCGGCTGATGTTGCGGTCGATGTCTTTGGGATTGTCATGTTCGACGACGAAGTGCTTCGCCTTGGTGGCGCGCAGGGCCGTCATCAGCTTGCCCCATTCCACCTTGCCGTGGCCGACATCGGCCCAGCCGTCTTCGTCCTTGGCCTCGCCAGCCGGCGCGATGTCCTTGACATGCACCGCGGTGATGCGCGAGCCAAGCTTCTCGATCCAGGCGAAAGGATCGGCATTGCCGCGAATGACCCAGGCGATATCGGCTTCCCAGGAAATATCAGGCGCGCCCTCGAAGATGCGCTCGATCGGCAGCGAGCCGTCGGCCAGCTTCACGAATTCGAAATCGTGATTGTGCCAGCCGAATTCGTAGCCGGCTTCCTTATATGGCTTGCTCATCTCCTGCAGGCGTTTGCCGAAGGCGACCCAGCCGGCGGCGTCGGAGGGGCGCTGCTCAGCGGCCAGATGCGGCGCATAGATCGAATCCATGCCGAGAATCTTGGCAATGTTCAGCGACTTCTGCACGTCCTTCTCCAGGAAATCCGGGCTGAAATGGCCGGTCGCCATGACCAGGCCGTTCTTGTCGAGATCGGCGCGAAGGCTCTTCAGCCCCGCATCGTCGAGATCGGCATAAATGCCGCCGAAGCCCTCGACTTCGGCATAACCCGCCTTGCCGAGCTTTTCGAAAATCACAGAATAAGGCTGGAAATTGCGGGCGCTGTAGAGCTGGTAGCTGAGTTTCGTCATTATATTCTCCTCGGGCCTCGTGCCCATGCTTGGGAAGGATCAATCTGCCGATTGGCAGGAATGCAGGTCGTAGAACCGGAACGCCGGAAGCGCGCCGCGATCAAGCGGCCGTGCCGGGGTAAAGGTGATGCGGCGGCTCTCGCCGGCTGCAAGATCGAAGGCATTGTCGGAATATTTGCCGTCCGTCTCGGTCTCGATCATCACGAAGAGCGCAAGTCCCCGTGCGGTGACGTTGATATCGATCGCGCCGCTCTCCTCGACATATTCGTGGGTGACCGCCAGGCCCGAAGGCTCTAATTCCAGCGCCTTATAGGTGCCGTTGACATAATGTCCCTCGCCGCCCATGCCGTTCGACGCGGTGAAATGCCAGGCAAGCAGCGTGTCGGCGGGAATGTCGGAGACGTCGATGCTCGCAGCCGTCGCCGCCACATCCGGCGAGCACATGGCTTGCACGTCTTTCAGGTGCAGGCGTTCGCCCTTCATCGTCAGAGCCGAGATCGAAAGATCGATGTTGATATCAGCCAGCGTGTCGTTGACCAGCGAGAAACGGATCGTCTTGCCGTCCTCTGAAGGAATGGCGGCGACCGCGACCGGCTGGAAGAAGCGCTTGACGAGATAATGCATCGCCTTCCAGCGGCCGCCATAGTCGAGGCTCGACCAGGAGGCGACCGGCCATGTGTCGTTGAGCTGCCAGTAGATCGTACCCATGCAATGGGGTTTGAGCGACCGCCAATATTCCACCGCCGTCTTAATGGCGAGGCCCTGCTGAATCTGGGAGAGATAGACGAAGTTCGGAAAATCCTTGGGGAAACGGAAATAGCGGAACATCGTGCCGGCGATACGCTCATTGCCGCCGGCATTCTTCTGGTGCAGTTCCATGACGGGGGAAGCGACGTTCATGTCCTTCTCTTCGGCATAGGTCTTGATGACGGGCAGCGAAGTATAGGACTGGAAGCCGAATTCCGAGCAGAAGCGGGGCCGCACCGAACGGTAATTGTCGAACGACTTGTTCTCGTGCCAGACCGACCAGTAATGCATGTCGCCAGACCCGTCGGCGTGCCAGGCATCACCGAAATCGAGATAGCCCGAAGCCGGGCTCGACGGCCACCAGAGAGCGCCGGGCAACGCCTTCTTCACCGCCTGTTCGATCGTCCGGTTGAGGCGGTCATAGGAGACGAGATAGCGGTCGCGGTCTTTCCGCGATTCCTCGAACCAGGTGAGTGCTCCCACTAGCTCGTTGTCACCGCACCAGAGCGCGATCGAGGGATGCGAGGAAAGCCGGCGCACCTGGTAGTCGACCTCAACAGCCACATTGTCGAGAAAATCTTCGGTCGAGGGATAGAGGTTGCAGGCGAACATGAAGTCCTGCCAGACCATCAGGCCCAGCCGATCGCACAAATCGTAGAAATGATCCTGCTCGTAGAAGCCGCCACCCCAGACGCGGATCATGTTCATGTTGGCGGCTACGGCCGATTGCAGCAGATCCTCGGTTTTCTCAGGCGACGACAGCGAAAACAGCGCGTCGGCCGGAATCCAGTTGGCGCCGCGGCAGAAGATTTCGCGGCCGTTGACCTTGAAGGCAAAGCGGCTGCCTGATGCATCCGGCGTCGTGATCAGCTCGATGGTGCGAAGACCGATCTGCTTCGTCACCTCATCCGTCGGCAATTCGACGGACAGGCTATAGAGCGCCTGCTCGCCGCTGCCGGAAGGCCACCATAGACGCGGATTGTCGATATGGAAGAGATGGTTGACATGGGTCTCGCCATGGACGCCGACATCGAGGCGCACGCGCTCGCCATCGAGGTCGAAATAGACCTGGGTAATGCCTGGCCCCTTGGAATAGAGCGTCGCCGTCACCGTCAGATCGACCGAACCGTCGAAATTATGCGTCTGGCGGGTGACCACATGTTCGATGCGCGCGGTCTCAAGCTTTTTCAGCGCGATCGTGCCGTAAAGGCCGAACGGCGCAATGGCGATATTCCAGTCCCAGCCGAAATGGCATTGCGGCTTGCGCAGCATGTTGCCATCCGGGATCGGCGAATTGCCCGTGCTGTAGGGTATGTAGAAGGGCTGCTTCTTCTGCCGCTCGGCCCCGACGGCGATGTTTGAGGCGAAGACGATGCGGATGACATTGTCGCCGGATTTCAGCATGCTGGACACATCGGGTCGGTAGCGGCGGAAGCTGTTGTCGGCTTCGAGCGCCAGGAAGCCGTTGACGTGGACGCTGGCGACCGTGTCGAGGTAATCGATATCCAGATACCAGTCGCCGTCGACCTCCGGCAGCGTGAAGCTGCGCTCGACCGCCCATTCACGCTCGGCAACCCACTGCACCTTTTCCTCGTTGCGGCCGAAATAGGGATCGGGGATCAGCCCTGCCCGGTGAAGCGCGGTGTGCACGTCGCCCGGTAGCATGATCGCGGTGCGGATCTCGCCGTCGACGGAGGCGAGCTGCCACGAACCGGAAAGGTCGATGTTGGGGGTGGTCGATGGATGCGTCACGATGTCGTTTCCGAATTACGTTTTTGAAATGGACGGCGCGTGATTGCCGTCCGGTCATTGTCGTTCGTTGTGCCCCCTTCTCTTCCGTCATGCTCGGGCTTGACCCAAGCATCCAATCGGCATCGATCAGCAGCCGCGGCATGGATCCTCGGGTCAAGCCCGAGGATGACGGAGAGCGGAGTTGGTCTCTTGCCAAGCTCGCGCCTGCCTGAGGGAGGGATGAGCGTTGGTCGAATTCATGCAGCCCTACTGCAAGCAGGCGGCGCCATCGCCGGCCCGCCCGCAAAATCTCCCTAGAGGCGCAGCTCACTCTCGGCATCAAACACCGAAGCCAGCGCCATGTCGAAGCTCAGCTTCACCTTGGCTCCGACGTTGAAGCGGCGTGCGCCGTTGACGCGGACCGACATCGTATGACCGGCATGTTTCAACCACAGAAGATTGTCCGCACCCATCGGCTCCTCGATATCGACGGTCGCGTCATGTTCTTCACCGCCGGCATTCTCGTTGACCTTGATGTGCTCTGGGCGAACGCCGAGCACCACCTTGCGGCCAGGCTGCAGCACCTCGTTGGCGTCGTAGGCTGCGAGCGAGAAAATGACGCCGTTGGCGGAAAAGGCAATGCCGTCGCCTGATTTGACCAGCTCGCCGCGCAGGAAATTCATCGACGGCGAGCCGATGAAGCCGGCGACGAAAAGATTGCGTGGCCTGTTGTAGATCGTCGTCGGATCGTCGAGCTGCTGGATGATGCCGCTCTTCATGATGGCGATGCGGTCGGCAAGCGTCAGCGCCTCGATCTGGTCATGGGTGACGTAGATCATCGTGTTCTTCAGCGACTGGTGCAGGCGCTTGATTTCGACGCGCAATTCCGAGCGCAGCTTGGCGTCGAGGTTGGACAGCGGCTCGTCGAACAGGAAGACGTCGACATCGCGCACCAGTGCCCGCCCGATCGCCACGCGCTGACGCTGGCCGCCGGAAAGCTCAGCCGGCTTGCGCTTCAGCAGCGGCTGAATCTGCAGGATTTCGGAGGCACGCGCCACCCGCTTGTCGATCTCGGCCTGCGGCACCTTGGCAACACGAAGGCCGAAGGACAGGTTCTTCTCGACGGTCATCTGCGGATAGAGTGCATAGGACTGGAACACCATACCGATGCCACGGTCCTTCGGCTCTTCCCAGGTGACGTTCTTGCCCTTGATGAAGATCTGCCCTTCTGAGGCATCGAGCAGGCCGGCGATGCAGTTCAGCAAGGTCGACTTGCCGCAGCCGGACGAGCCGAGCAGCACCAGGAACTCGCCGTCGTTGATGTCGAGGTTGAGATCTTTCAGCACGCTCACCGCGCCGAAGTTCAGCGACAGATCCTTGATGGAGACGCTTGAGTTGGAGACACTTGAGTTCACGTTCATGGGATCAACCCTTCACTGCGCCAGCGGCGATGCCGCGGACGAATAGTCGCCCCGACACGAAGTAGACGATGAGCGGCACGAGACCGGTGAGGATCGTTGCCGCCATGTTGACGTTGTATTCCTTCACGCCCTGGACGGAATTGACGATGTTGTTGAGCTGCACGGTCATCGGATAGGTATCCGGCCGGGTGAAGACCACGCCGAACAGGAAGTCGTTCCAGATGCCGGTCACCTGCAGGATCATCGCGACGACGAAGATCGGCAGCGACATGGGCAGCATGATCTTCAGGAAGATCTGCCAGAAGCCCGCGCCGTCGACACGCGCCGCCTTGAACAGTTCTTCCGGCAGCGACACGAAATAATTCCGGAAGAGCAGCGTCAGGATCGGCATGCCGAAGATCGAATGCACGATAACAAGGCCGGTCAGGGTGCCGTATATGCCGATTTCGCGCAGGATGATGACGATCGGATAGATCATCACCTGATAGGGAATGAACGCCCCGATGATGAGGATCGAGAAGAACAGCTCTGATCCCTTGAAGCGCCAGTTTGCCAGCGCATACCCGTTCACAGATGCAATGGCGATCGAGATGATGACCGACGGCACGGTGATGCGCACCGAGTTCCAGAAACCGCGCGACAGGCCGTCGCAGTTCAAGCCTGTGCAGGCCTCCGCCCAGGCCTTCACCCAGGGCTCGAAGGTGATTTCCATCGGTGGCGAGAAGATATTGCCGAGACGGATCTCCGGCATGCCCTTCAGCGACGTCACGACCATCACATAGAGCGGCAGCAGATAATAGAGCGCCGCAATTGTCAGCGTGCCGTAGAGCACGATGTTGCGCGACGACAGCGCCGGCCGCGGCCTCGGACCGCTCGGGCCTTGCCCGAGTTTCGGCGCGACGGCGTCCATGCCGGCAACGGTGGTGTTGAGAGTTCCTACATCAGCCACGCTTGCGCCCTCCGCCGAATTCCAGGTAGGCCCACGGAACGATGATGATCGCGACGGTGACGAGCATCATCGTCGAGGCAGCAAAGCCCTGCCCCAGGTTCTGCGCCTGGAACATGTAGTCGTAGACGTATTTCGCCGGCACTTCCGAAGAAATGCCCGGCCCCCCGATGTCTGCGCGACCACGAGGTCGTAGACCTTGACGATACCTGAGGCGATGATGACGATCGTCGTAATGAACACCGGCCGCATCATCGGGATCACGATGAAAAGATAGGTCCTCCACATCGGAATGCCGTCGACGCGCGCCGCCTTCCAGATGTCCTCGTCGATGCCGCGCAGGCCGGCCAGCATCAGGCACATGACGAGACCCGTTCCCTGCCACAGGGCCGCGATTAGAATGCCGTATATGACGATTTCAGGCGTATAGAGGGGATTGAAGGTGAAGCTCGTCCAGCCCATCGAACGCACGACCGACTGAATGCCGAAATCGGGGTTCAGAACCCATTGCCAGACGAGGCCCGTCACGATGAAGGACAGCGCGAAGGGATAGAGGAAGATGGTGCGGAAGGTGTTTTCGAAACGAATCTTCTGGTCCATCAGCGCGGCGAGCATGAAACCGATGACCAGGCTGAAGATCAGTGAGAGCACGCCGTAGAGAGCCAGGTTCTCGATGGCCGTCACCCAGCGGGGTGCCGCCCAGAGCCGCTCATACTGATCGATGCCGACAAAGCTCAACCGCGGAAGGAGCTTGGAATTGGTAAAGGAATAAAAGACCGTCCAGAAAGTGCCGCCGACAAAGATCACCAGCGCTGTCAGGATCATCGGAATGGACGCAATCTTGGCATTCAGATTGCGCAGTAACTTGATTGGCCGGCCTGCTTGCGCTTGACCCGTCATGAACATTTCTCCTCAATTCGCAGCTGCGACCCGTAACGGAACGGGCTGGCACCGTTTGCCATCCTGTCCCGGGATTCGCCGGAATGCCGGAGACACGCCGCCGGCCGGACCATTCGTCCGGGGGACGATCCGGCTCCTCAAGAGCCGGATCGCAAAGGCAGCGAATCTACCGATCAGTCAGCCGAAGCGATGATTTTGGCAAAACGCTTCTGAGCGTCCTCCGGCGTCATCGACGGGTTGGCGAAGAATTCGGAGAAGAGGTCTTCCTTCTGCTTCTGGCTGTCGGCCGAAAGCAGCTGGTCGGTACCCTGGATCACGTTGCCCTTCGCCAGGATGTCGAGACCCTTCTTCATGCAGTCGTTGGCGGCGGCGAGATCGACATCGCCGCGAACCGGCAGCGAGCCCTTTTTCAGGTTGAAGGCAACCTGGGTCTTGGGATCGAGCAGGGTCTTGGCGAGCACGGCCTGCGCCTTGGACTTTTCCTCGTCCTTCAGCAGCGGGAAGTAGAAGGCATCGCCCCCGGTCGAGATGATCTCGTTCACCCCGAGGCCCGGCAGGCAGGTGTAGTCGGTGCCGGCCTTCTGACCGGCGAGCGCGAACTCACCCTGCGCCCAGTCGCCCATGATCTGACCGCCGGCCTTGCCTGTGATGACGAGGTTCGTGGCCTGGTTCCAGTCCTGGACGTTGCTGCCTTTGGCCATGCGCCGCGCATCGTCAGCGGCCTTGAATACCTTGGCGATTTCAGGACCGGCGGCAACTTCCGCATCCTTGTCCTTGAAAACCTTGTTGAAGGTATCCTTGCCGGCGACCGCAACCATCAGCACGTCGAAGGCGCCTGTCGCCTGCCACGGCTGACCGCCGACGGCGAGCGGAATGATGCCTGCCTTTTCGAGAGCCGGAGCGGCAGCGACGAACTCGTCCCAGTTCTTCGGAACCTCGACGCCAGCCTTCTTGAAGGCGGCATTCGACAGCCACAGCCACTGCCAGGAGTGGATGTTGACCGGAGCGCAATAGATCTTGCCGTCGATCGTGCAGGAATCGAGCAGGCTCGCCGGGCGGATGATGTCTTTCCAGTGCTCGGCGGTCGCCACGTCGGTCAGGTCGCGCATCAGGCCAGCCTGGACGAGCTCCTCAGCCTGGCGGCCGTGGTTGAACTGGGTGGCGCCCATCGGGTCGCCGCCGGTGATGCGGCTGATCATGATCGGACGGGCGGTGCCGCCGGAACCGGCGATAGCACCGTCGACCCAGTGGTTGCCGGTGGCGTCGAATGCCTTTGCCAGCTCGGCGACGGCAGCCGATTCGCCGCCTGATGTCCACCAATGCGTAACTTCGAGATCGGTAGCATTGGCAGCGCTAAACGGAAGCGCGACCGAAGCGGCAAGCAGGGCCGCCATAATACGAATTTTCATGAGTTTTCCTCCCTCACTGAAACGTTGCCGGAAAAACTTAGATCAATCGATTTCAGCACGCAACCGCCCGCCTTCAAATTTTTCCGCGACAACGGGAATTACTACCTGTGCCTGTTTCCTGTCGGCCCGACTCTCCACTCCGAACCGGCATTCCGTCGCAGATTTCGCAGATGCACTCTCTGAATATTATGTTGAAAATACACCAAAAAATCTCGAAAACCGCCTTAAGCGCCAACGTATTCCTTTCGTAATCGCAAAAAATCAGGGAATGAATCATGGATTCAACCTATGCACACAATGCTGCAAAGCACACCGGAAAAAGCCCTCGACATTTCTACTGTATCGTTACAGATTGCGCTTCTTAGGGAGGCGCGATTTTGGCAGGCGGCGGGCTTACGGCGCCTGAAAAAGCCTCTATAAGCGACACCAATTCGCGCGAGGCAGGCCTGCAGGGATGGAAAACAAGGAAAATTTCGGGCAAGCGGCATCGCCAGCGGCGCGCGAGCGCCCAACATTGAAGACGATCGCCTTCATGACCGGCCTCGGCGTGACGACAGTATCGCGCGCCCTGAAGGATGCGCCCGACATTGGGGCGGAAACCAAGGAGCGGGTGCGCATGGTCGCCCGCCAACTCGGTTACCAGCCGAACAGGGCCGGCGTGCGCCTGCGCACCGGCAAGACCAACGTCATCGCCCTCGTCCTCAGCATCGATGAAGAGATCATGGGCTTTTCGAGCCAGATGGTCTTCGGCATCTCCGAGGTGCTGTCCGGCACGCCTTATCATATCGTCGTCACGCCGCATTCCCACAGCAAGGATCCAATGCTGCCGGTGCGCTATATCCTCGACACCGGCTCGGCCGACGGCGTCATCATCTCGCGCATCGAGCCGGACGATCCCCGCGTGCGGCTGCTGACCGAGCGCGGCATGCCCTTCGCCACGCATGGGCGCACCGACGCCGGTCTGACGCACCCTTTCCACGACTTCAACAACGAAGCCTTCGCCCACCAGGCGGTGGAACGGCTCGTCAAACGCGGCCGGCGGCGCATCGCCCTGCTGCAGCCGCCGAGCAAGCTCACCTATTACGCCCATATCCGCATCGGTTTCCAGACCGGCCTACATGATTACGGCGCCGAGGAAGTGCCGCTGCGCGTTAACAGCGACGCGCCACTCGCCGACATTCGCGACGTCGTCGAGGTGATGATGCGCTCACCCAATGCCCCTGATGGCATCGTCTGTTCGGCCGGCAGCGCGGCAATCGCCGTCAATGCCGGCATCGAAGCCGCCGGCAAGGCGCTCGGCCGCGATCTCGACATGGTGTCGAAGCAATCGGTGCCGATCCTCAACTGGATCCGCCCGGAGATCATCACCGTCCAGGAAGACGTGCGCCAAGCCGGCCGCGAAATGGCCAAAGCCGTCATCGCCCGGATCGACGGCGTCGAACCAGAACTGCTGCAGAGCATCAGCCAGCCGATCTGGCCGGAGGGCGGCAGGTAAGGCGTATTAAGACGCGCGACCCGTCGGGTTTCGGTGGCTCAAATCGGTTCCAGCGACGTAGTGACCTCAGCTCTCCCCCAACTCACCGCGCCAATCGCAAGCGGGGCATCGGCTCGAAAAAGCCAAGATTGCTCGCCATCTCGGAGTGAGTGACGGGGGATCGACAGAATGCAAGAAAGCGGCGTGCCCTATTTCAGCCAATGGGAAACACCCGGCATGACGCTGCCGGTGCTTGCCGACGGATCGCAGGCTCTGCTCGGCGATCCGCTCTGGCATCACTCGGGAGCCGGCACGATCGAGGAATATGCGCGCTGGGCGGTCAATGTCTGCGGCATGGCCTGCCTGAAGATGATCCTTGCCGCCCGCGGTGAGATCCATCCGACCCTCGAGCTTGCTCGCGCCTGCACGGCCTATGGCGGTTATGTCGTCAACGAGATCGATGCCTCAATCAAGGGGCTGATCTACGCACCCTTTGTCCGCTTCGCTGCCGAGCGATTCGCGCTGAGCGCGGAGACGATCACAGGCGTCGAGACATCTGCGATTCCAGAGCTTCTATCGAAGCGGCGTTTCTTCATCGCCTCTGTGCATTCGGGCATCCGCTGGCCGGAGCGCCAGCCGCCGTCGAAGGGCGGCCATCTGGTGCTGGTGACGGCGGCGAGTGGCGAGGCGATCCGCTTCCACAACCCGTCCGGCCATGACGAGGCGAGCCAGGCTGATGTGACGCTGCCGCTTGCGGTCTTCGACCGTTTCTTCGCCAATCGCGGCATATCGGTCGGCGCCTGACCTTTTCAACACCAGATCGCTTCGGAGTTTTGCATGACCCCTTCCCCAAACAGGCTGCGCATCGCCGTACTCTTCGGCGGCCGCTCGGCCGAGCATGAGGTTTCCATCCTTTCGGCAACCAATGTCATGGGTGCGCTCAAGCCCGAGAAATATGACGCCATCCCCGTTTTCATCACCCGCGAGGGGCAATGGCTGCTGAGCAATTTCAAGGACGGGATGTTGGCGACACCGTCGTCAGGCGTCGAAATCTGCCTCGTGCCGGGCGGACGGGGACGGGTGCTGGCAATCCCGGCCCATGGCGCGCCGCATGAGCTGGCAAGGATCGACATCCTGTTTCCGGTATTGCATGGACTGCATGGCGAAGACGGATCGGTGCAGGGCCTGGCCGAGGTGGCGCGCGTGCCGCTCGCAGGCTGCGGCGTTCTCGGCTCGGCCGCGGCGCTCGATAAGGATATCGCCAAGCGTCTGCTCAGGGCCGCGGGCCTGCCGGTGGCGCGCTCGGTGACGATGCGGGAGGATGCTGCCCCTTCGCTGGCGGCCCTCGAAAGCGAGCTTGGCCTGCCGCTCTTCATCAAGCCGGCGCGCCAGGGATCGTCGGTCGGCGTCGCCAAGGTCCATGCCAGCCAGGAATTCGCGCCCGCCCTTGCCGAGGCCTTCCGCCACGATCGCATACTGCTCGCCGAGGAGTTCGTCGCCGGCCGCGAGATCGAATTCAGCGTGCTCGAGGACGCGGCAGGCGAGCTCTTCGTCTCCCGGCCGGGCGAGATCGTGCCGGCCGAAAGCCATGGCTTCTACAGCTATGATGCCAAATATATCGATGAGAAGGGCGCGGCGCTGAAAGTCCCGGCGGACCTGCCTGAGGAGGTCGAGACCGCCATGCGCGACATGGCTGCAAGAGCTTTCCGTGCGGTCGGCTGCGACGGCATGGCACGCGTCGACTTTTTCCTGATGGATGACATGCGGTTCCTCGTCAACGAGATCAACACCATCCCCGGCTTCACCGATATCAGCATGTATTCCAAGGCGATGGCGGCAAGCGGCGTCGGTTACGCCGAAATCATCGACAGGCTGGTGGAGCACGGCCTGGCGCGCGCCGGCCGGACCTGAGCATGAACAGGTCAGTCCTGATTTCCGGATGTTCCGGCGGCGGAAAATCGACGCTGCTGGGCGAACTTGGACGTCGGGGTCATGCGATCGTCGAAGAGCCGGGCCGGCGGATCGTCAGGCAGGAGCTCGAAAGCGATGGCGCAGCCTTGCCCTGGATCGACATGGCGGCCTTCGCCCGGCGCGCCATCGAGATGGCGATCGCCGACCACGCAGCAGCCCGCGGCCGGGCCGGCTGGACGTTTTTCGACCGAGGGCTGATCGATGCCGCAGCAGCACTTCCACACCTGACCGGAGAACCGGTCCTGGACAGAGTGAGCGCCCTCCATCGCTATAACAGCAGCGTTTTTCTCACCCCGCCATGGCCGGAAATCTATGTCACCGACCTCGAGCGACGCCATGGCTTCGACGAAGCAGTCGCCGAATATGACCGGCTTGCCGCCATCTACCCGGCGCTCGGCTACGACGTCGTCACGCTGCCGAAAATCGCGGTCGCCGACCGAGCGGATTTCATCCTCGACCGCCTGGAAACAAGGTAGCCGCCCAAGCTGCTTTCTCAACGCCTGCGAAAGACGCACCACTGAAACGACTGTCGGCCGCCATTGGGTGTCGTGTGCTCCTCGCGCCAGTCGCGCTCAAGCGCGAAGACGGACGAGAATTCACGCACAAGAGCGGCCGCGTCGTAGCGCTGGACCGGCAAGCCGCTGCACCGTTCCGGCCCGTCCGGCGCGAAGGTCGCGATGATCACGGCACTGCCCGGCGCCGTGCCGGTTTCGAGGGCGCGGCGATAAGCCAGCCGCTGCTCGGGTTCGGTGAGAAAATGAAAGACGGCGCGGTCGTGCCACGCATCGTACTGACGCTCCGGTCGCCACGCGGTGACATCATCGATCACCCAGGCAACGCGGGCGGTTTCGTCCCCCAGCCGTGCTTTGGCGAGGTCGAGCGCCGGCGCGGCGATATCGAGAACGGTGAGATCGGGCCACCCGCGCTCGACAAGGCGATCGACAAGGCTTGATGCGCCACCGCCCACGTCGATCAGCGAGGCCGTGACCGGCAATCGCAGCTCGTCAAGCGCCCGCAAGGAAGGCTCAGGCGTCGGCTGATACCAGCTGACGCTTTCGGGCGCCTTCGTACGATAGACCTCGTCCCAGTGCTCCCGCTTCGCGTCCGTCATCCGCCATCCCCATTTTTGCGGCACCGATCCTGACCGATCAACATGTGAGGATTGAGCCGTCTGCCCAGCCGCGGTGCGCGGTGAGTGTACATGTTTTCAGGCAGCGAGATGACGATAAACGAGATCCTCGGGATCGGTTCGAGGAGCCGTCAGATCAAGACGCCCGCCCAACCGTTGCGCGACAGCAATCGAGGCGGCGTTGCCGGGGGCGATATAGCTGACGAGCGACGGCAGGCTGAGCGTAGCAAAGGCCCAGTTCCGCAACACCGTGGCCGCCTCGGTCGCATAACCCCTGCCCTCGTGGCCCTCATAGACCAACCAACCCAGCTCCTTTTCCGGAAAAAGCGGCCCGTGATTGATGCCGACCTGGCCGACGCATTCGCCGGTCTCGGCAAGGTCGATCATCAGCGCCCCGTGCCCGAAAAGCTGCCAGAGCGCCACGTCGTGACAGAACATTCCCCAAGCCGCGCGCCGATCGAACGGCCCGCCCATTCCGACGGACCGTGGTGACGCCATGAGTTCCGCATAGGCGGCGAAATCATCCATCTCGGGCATGCGAAGCCTAAGACGCTCGGTCTGGATGATCTTTGCGCCCGTTTCGGACATGTTGTCGCCTCTGTCAGGTGGGGTTTGGGGTTTCAAAGGCCGGGGCAAATTGCAGCATTCCGCTTGGCGTGGTCCCGCGGAAAACGATCCGCTGTACGAGCCGCCTATCGAGGTCGAGATACATCAGCTGCCCGTCGCTGCTGAAACCGACACGGCTATAGATGTCCGGGTTTCCGATCAAGACACAGCCGGTGGCACCCATCTCCTTCAACAGCTCGAGTCCCCTGACGATCAACGCCTTGCCGATCCCCTGCCGCTGTTTGTCCGGTTTGACCGATATCGGACCCAGTCCGAACCAGCCGCCACGCACGCCGTTGATCGTCACCGGGGAAAATGCGACATGCCCCAGGATCTCGCCATCATCTTCAGCAACCAGCGATATCGTCAGATCGCCGCTCGCACGAAGCCTGCTGACAATCTCCGCTTCCGTACCGTCACTATAGGGCATCGGCTTGAACGCGACCGAGGTCAGATCGTGGATTGCATCGATATCCGCCTGCGTTTCGTATCTGATGAGCATCTCAACTCCTCATGCATGATCGCTTGCCGATGCTAAGCAGGATAATCGAAAATGAGTAAGCCGGGTTTTTCCAGGGGCAATTGCGCCACGACCTGCCCTTCCGGGTTCAGAACCGCCGTTGGTCCCCAGGCGACGCGCCCACCGCGCTCGCCTGTCACGTCGGACGATATCATCCAGAGGCCGGTTTCGCGGCATCTTTCTCCGCGGACGACATTGTGCTGCTCCTTGAATATTTCCGCCTTATTTCGTGGCATCATATTGTTGGAGCAACATAAAATCAGCGATGCACCCAGCGCTGCGAGCTTTGCCGCCGCTTCGGGAAAGTTGGTGTCGTAGCAGATGTTTATCCCGAAGCGCAGATCACCGATAGCAAAGAGCGGGCCCTCCCTTCCCGCCTCGAAGACCTGTTCGCCGCGTAACAGGTGGGCTTTGCGGTATCGGCCGAGAAGAACACCGTGCTCGACAACAACGGCGGTGTTGAACAATCGCCCGTCATCGATCTCGATCAGCCCCATGACCAGCATCGGTCCCGACTTCGGCAGCCGATGCAGGACAGCCGCAAACTCGGTCGATGCGAGATCGAGCGCAATGCGACGTGCCGATGGTTCATCGGTCAGGTAGCCTTGCAGAAACCCTTCAGGAAAGAGCAGCAAGGCCACGCCATCGGTCTCGGCTTGGGCTGCGACTCCCACGGCATAATCCAAGGCCGCCGCAACATTTTCCCGAAATTCCGGCGTCTGCGCAGCGGCTATCCGGATGCTTTTCACATCGGTATCCTCCTCGGCCGTCTGAGCGGCCAAAGCCACGAAAAAGCCCGGCGCGACGGCCGGGCTCCCTTGCTGATGTCGGCAAGCCTCAGAAGCTCGCCGCACCGCTGCCCCAAGGGCCGTGGTGGAAATCCTTACCATCCAGGCGGTCGAAGCCGTGGGCGCCGAAGAAGTCGCGCTGCGCCTGGATGAGGTTTGCCGTTCCCCTGCCCTGGCGGTAGGCGTCGAAATAGGTGAGCGCCGAAGTCAGCGCCGGCACCGGCAGGCCGGCGGAAATTGCCGCGGCGACGACGCGGCGCAGTGCCGGGATCGATTCCTTGACCATGTCGGAGAAGGCCGGCGTGACGATCAGGTTCGCAGCGTCAGGCGCCTTGGTGAAGGCCGAGGTGATCTCGTCGAGGAACTGTGAGCGGATAATGCAGCCGGCGCGCCAGATCCGGGCAATCGTCGGCATCGGCAGCGACCAGTTGAACTCGCGCGAGGCTTCCGCCATCACCGCGAAGCCCTGCGCATAGGCGCCGATCTTGGCGGCAAACAGCGCCAGCTCGAGATCCTTGTTGAGTTCGGGACCGTAAGCGATCGGGAAGGATACGGCCTGCGTGCCGAAGATTTTTTCGGCAGCTTCGCGCTGCGATTTCATCGAGGAGAGGCTGCGGGCGGCGACCGCGGCTTCGATCGCCGTTGCCGGAATGCCCATGTTCTGTGCCTCGATCGCCGACCATTTGCCGGTGCCCTTCTGGCCGGCCTTGTCGAGGATCATGTCGACCATCGGGCCGCCGGAAACAGGATCGGTCGCGGCAAGCACCTTTTCGGAGATCTCGATCAGATAGGAGTTCAACCGGCCCTTATTCCACTCACCGAAGATGCCGGAGATGTCGGAGGCGCTCTTGCCGAGGCCATCGCGCAGGATGCCGTAGATTTCGGCAATCATCTGCATATCGGCATATTCGATGCCGTTATGGATGGTTTTAACGAAATGGCCGGCGCCGTCATTGCCGAGCCAGGCAACGCAGGGCTCGTCGTTGTAGCGGGCGGCAATCGAGGTCAGCACCTTCTCGACGCGCTTCCAGGAGTCTTCCGTGCCGCCGACCATGATCGACGGGCCATGGCGCGCACCTTCTTCGCCGCCGGAAACACCCATGCCGATGAAGGTTAGATCGGTATCCTTGAGGCGGTCGAAGCGAGCGACGGTATCGCGGAAATTGGCGTTGCCGGCATCGATCATGATGTCGCCCTTGGACAGATGCGGGCGCAACGCCTCCATCTGCTGATCGACGGCATCACCCGCCTTGATCATGATGATGATCGGGCGCGGCGGCCGGATCGCGTCGACGAACTCTTCGATCGTCTTGCAGGGAATAATCTGCTTTTTCAGATCGCCGGCGCTTTCGTAGAATTCGTCGGTTTTCTCAGGCGTACGGTTGAAGACCGCAATTTTATTGCCTTTTTCCGCGATGTTGAGCGCAAGGTTGGAGCCCATGACCGCAAGACCGATCAGTCCGATTTCTGCCTTTTCCACGACAAACCTCCGATGTGTCATTTGGACCGGTGTTGTGGCACTGTCTCGGTCAAACGGCAAGTCTCGCAAGGGTCTAATCGGTTCGCAAAACCAATGAAATGACGCTTGCAATAATCCGACTTGTCCGACAACCGCTTACGCCGGCTCATCGGCAACCAAGTTTTCGCACGACCTGCCCTTGATGCCCTATCTGATGGTATCATCGGCGTTTCGGGAGATATCGCCTTGGCACCGGAAAGACCAAAAGATACGGCGCTGCTCGCTGCCCGTGCCGGCCACTACCGCGAATATGCGCCGCCGCCGGCGCTGCGACGCCATTTCAGCCGGTTCTGGTCGCATGCGCTCCATGACGGTCCGCCGGCACAGGTGGCGATCGTGCCGGACGGCTATTGCGACCTCCTCTGGCTCGACGGCCGGCTGGCAGTCGCCGGGCCCGACAGGACGGCGGCCTTTCCCGCTCTCCGGCCGGGCACGACGGTCATCGGCGCACGTTTTGTGCCGGGCGCAGCAGTACCCTGGCTGAAGACGCCGCTCTCCGCGCTGCTCGGCCGCTCGGTGCCGCTTGCCGACATCGGCTGGAAGCACGCGGCCGAATTCGAAGCACGGCTTGGCGATTGCCCCGATCCTCCGGATGCCATGGCGCTATTCGGCCGCCTGCTCGAAGAGCTCGCGCGCGATGCGGACGAACCCGCTGAGGATGCCGCCGTGATCTTCGCCGCCGCCGACAGCGGCTGCCCGGCGTCCGGGCTGCTCGGCCGGCTCGACATGAGCGAAAGGCAGCTGCGCCGCCGCTGCCACCACCATTTCGGCTATGGCGCCAAGACGCTGGAACGGATCCGTCGGTTCCAGCGTTTCCTCGACCTCTGCCGCAGGTCGGGCACGATGCCGCTTGCCCATCTTGCGTTCGAAGCGGGCTTTGCCGACCAGGCTCACATGACGCGCGAGGTCGGCGAGCTCTCGAGCCTGACCCCTACCGCCATTCTTGGCCAACTCAGCATGCGGAAACGGCCAGGCTGACCGTTTTGTTCAAGACGCCGCGGATCGGCCTGTTATTACAGCCAGACCCAATATCGAGGACCTGCAAGCCATGTCGACGATGGCCGCGAAAATCATCCACCAATCGATCGAGCGCGACTGGCGCGACGTCTATGATTTCGCCGGCAAGCCGGAGAACATGCCGCTGTGGGCCTCCGGCCTTGCGAGCGGCCTCGAGCCGAACGGCGCCGACTGGATTGCACACGGCGCGCTTGGCACCGTTAAAGTGAGCTTCGTGCCGACCAATGAATTTGGCGTGATCGACCACACGGTGACGATCGAATCCGGTCTCAGGGTCTATAATGCGCTGCGCATCGTGCCGAACGGCGACGGCTGCGAGGTCATGTTCACGCTGTTGCGCCTGCCCGGCATGACCGATGCGCAGTTTTCAGCCGACGCCGCCCATGTCGAGAAGGATCTCGCCATGCTGAAAGCCCTGATGGAGAGATAGATGTCCGAGAAAACAGAAAACCACGATCGCCGCATCGATTATGTCGAATTCAACGTCGCCGACATCGCCGCCGCCAAAGCCTTCTACGGCTCGGCCTTCGGCTGGCGTTTCACCGATTACGGCCCGAACTACTGCGAATTCGACGATGGCCGGTTGAAGGGCGGCTTCACCGATTTCGGCCCCGTGCGGCCGGGCGGCCCGTTGGTTGTCGTCTACGCCAGGGATCTTGAAGAGGTGCTGACGTCGGTCGAGAGGGCCGGCGGCACCATCGTCCGGCCGATCACCGATTTTCCCGGTGGCCGCCGCTTCCATTTCCTCGACCGCGACGGATATGAACTCGCCGTCTGGGCGACTGCCTGAAGGTGCCTGGCTGGTCGCGGCCAGCTATTGATCAGCCAGTTGGCTGCTGCGGCTCGATATCTTCCATGACGAGCAGCGCGCCAATCACCATACCGCCGACATCGCGCAACGGCGACATACGACAGCGCACTTGCCCCGATCTGCCGCTGCCGTTCGGACACTCATAGGCGTAGTCGATCTGCTCCCCGGCAAAGCAGTCGTCGAGCTTGTATTTGGCGCAGGCGGCAAACAGCTCCTCTCCGATGAATTCGGAAAGATGGCGGCCGATGAGCTCCATCGGCTTCTTGTTGAGATGGGCGCAGTTGGCTGGATTGGAATAAAGGAAGCGATAGTCCCTGGTCAGTACCGCGACGCGGTCCGGCAGGCTTTCGAGGATCGCCGAATTAAGGAATTGGCCGTTGTCGGTATCAGGCACATAGGCTGGCGGCGGCTCGATGCGCACGTCCTGAGGCGACGGCACGCGCCAGTCCGGGCCATGCGTGCCGAAATAGCGGTCAAGCAGGTAGGAAAGCACCGTCGTGTGCTCGGTGACGCTGGCGCTGTCGTCGGCGTCCTGGCCGATCAGATGAGTCACAAACTGCAGCTGCATGTAGACTTCGAGCAGATTGACCGCTTGATAGGCGAGGATTGCCTCGACCAGCGGTTCGACATGGCCGTCGAGCGCCGTGACGCGCTGATCGTCACCCAGGCGTATGGCTTCCTCTATCTGCGTGCAACGCAAGGAAAAAGCTCGAAAAAGCTCCAGCAAGACGCCCAACTCCCATTGGTCCAAGAGACGGTCCGAGACCTATTATGGCGGCATATTTCGAAAAATGCGCCCTTCGGTAGACATTATTCGCGTCTTGGTAGTGACGGGTAACATGAAAATGCACTCAGTTTCAATCCGAGACCATTGCCGCTTTTCACCGCTGATAATTGGGGGTGGATATTCTGAAAGCATGTCGCGCAAAGGTGTGTCGCGGTTTTGCAGATAACGACATGCACCAAAACAAAGAACTAAAGCGCGACAGCGAATCCGATAGATCGCGACGCGCTTTAGGAGCTGAGCGTCTGCTTGATCTGCCAGCGGTCGTGATACCAGAGCCACTGTTCCGGGTATTCCCGCACCCAGCTTTCCACCTTGTCGTTGAGCAGCTGGGCGGCTGCCGGCAGGTCGAGATTGCCTTTGGCGTCGCGGGGCATTTCCAGCCGCGGCTCGATTTCCAGCCGATAGCGGTTGCCCGGCAGGCGGATGCAGCGCGCCGGATAGACCTCGCAATCGAACTGGCGCACCAGCTTCGGCAGCAGCGGATTGGTCTTGACGTCACGGCCGAAGAAAGTGCCCTTCAGCCCCTTGCCAAATTTCTGGTCGACGAGCACCCCGACGCCCTGGCCGGCTTCCAGCTGACGGGCGAGCGCGAAGGAGGAGCCGGCATGCGACGGCACCAGCTTGCCCATCCGCGCGCTCCTGAAATCGAAGACCTTCTTGGCGACATAGGGATTGTTCGGCGGCCGAAACAGCACGGTCACATGAAGCCCGAAGGCGGCACCCGCCACCGGCAGCAGCTCGAAATTGGCGGTATGGCCGGTGAAGACGATGAAAGGGCGCGGATTGTCGCGAAGATCGAGAAAGATCGGGATGCCCGACACCTCCACCCTGCCCGGCTTGTCATTTGCGGGATCATAGTCGAACAACTGGTCGAGGAAGACGTATTCGGCCGCAAGCCGGCCCATATTGCCCCAGCTTGCGAGCGCGATCTCTTCGATCTCGGCCTCGCTCTTCTCAGGGAAGGCATTGCGCAGATTGACGAGCATCAGCTTGTGGCGGCGCGTCCGCCGGCCGAGGCGGCGCGTCATCCTGTCGGCGAAGCGAATCGCGCCATCAGCCGGAAACAGCTTCAGCAGGTTCAGAATGCCGAACATCACCTGCGCTACCAGCCATTGCTGGAAGTGCCTGAGCGCCAGAACGATCCGGGTGATGAGGAGCTTCACTTGGGGCTCAATCCATTTTCAGAATGATCTTGCCGAAGATCTGGCGCGACTCCATCCGCTCCAGCGCCCGGTCGATATCGCTGAAGCTGACCTCTGTATCGATGACAGGATGGACGAGCCCGCGGCCCATCTTCTGCATCGCATCCGCCATGTTCTCCATGCGGCAGCCGAAGGAGCCGAAAAGCTTCAGCTGCTGCTGGAACAGCATCATCAGGTTCATTTCCGTGGAAACACCGGAGGTCGAACCGCAGGTGACGAGCCGCCCGCCACGCTTCATGCAGAGCATCGAGCCCGCCCAGGTATCCTTGCCGACATGTTCGAAGACGACGTCGACGCCCTTCTTCTTGGTGAGCTTGCGCACCACGCCCTCGAACCGGTCGGTGCGGTAATTGATAACGTGATCGGCGCCGAGCGCTTTGGCCTTTTCGATCTTGTCGTCCGAGCCGACGGTGGTGATGACGGTGCAGCCGATCTTCTTGGCAAGCTGGATCGCTGCCGTGCCAATGCCTGAGCCGCCGGCATGGACGAGGATCGTCTCGCCGGGTTCGAGCTTGGCATTGTCGAACAGCATGTGCTCAACCGTGCCGAAGGTGACGGGAGCGAGTGCCGCGCCGATGGCATCGACGCCGGGAGGAGCCGGCACCAGCAGCCGCGCCGGCAGATTGACCTTCTCCTGCGCAAAGCCGTCGAGATGGAAGCCGTGCACGCCGGAGACATGTTCGCAGAGATTGTCGCGGCCTTCGCGGCAGGGGCGGCAGAGGCCGCAGGTGCGCGCTCCGTAGATGGAAACGAGCTGGCCCGGCAGCACGTTGGCGACACCCGGGCCGATCGCTTCCACGACGCCGGAAGCCTCCGCGCCGATGACGAGCGGCATCTTGCGTTTGGCGAATGCCATGCCGCGCCAGCCCCAGACGTCGATATGGTTGAGCGCCACCGCCTTGACGCGCAGCGTCACCTCGCCGGCGGCAGGCGCATCCGGTTCCGGCAGGTCGGTGATCTCAAGCTTGCGGTCATCGATCAGTTGCAAAGCGCGCATAGCAAAATCCCTCGCCGTTAGAGCGCCGTGCGTCCGTTCGGACGCACAAAGGACGCTCTAACTCTTTAAATCTACGCATCAGGCTTTCCGAAAATCGCCCGACTTTCGGGCCGATGCTGTAGGCGTCATCTCATCTCAAAAATGTGTCGGGAACCGCTTAAGCCGGTTCGAGCGCCATGACAAGGCTGGCATTCTGCCCGCCGAAGCCGAAGGAGTTGGAAAGCACGGCGGAAACCTGGGCTTCCCGCTTCTTGTTCGGCACGACATCGAGAACGATCGACGGATCGGGATTGGTGTAGTTGATGGTCGGCGGCAGTGTGCCGGTCAGCATCGTCTGCAGCGAGAACACCGCCTCGACGGCGCCCGCCGCCGTCAGCGTATGGCCGATCATCGACTTGTTCGAGGACACCGGAATGCCGACGAGCCGCTCGCCGAAGACGGCCGACATCGCCCCATATTCCATCTTGTCGTTCTCCGGCGTCGAGGTGCCGTGCGCGTTGATGTAGCCGATGCCGCTTTCGTCGATGCCTGCATCGGCAAGGGCCGCGCGGATCGTCGCGATCGCCGGGCCGCCGTCCGGCGAGGAGCGGGTGCGGTGGAAGCTGTCGGCCTTGTCGCCGGCGCCCTTCATGATGCCGAGCACCTTGGCGCCGCGGGCGACCGCCGCTTCCAGTGATTCCAGCACCAGCGTCGCCGCACCTTCGGCGATGACGAAGCCGTCGCGATCCTTGCTGAACGGCTTGGAAGCCTTGGTCGGCGGATCGTTTTGCGTCGAAAGGGCCGACAGCAGCGAGAAGCGGATCAGCGCTTCGGCGCTGAGAGAACCGTCGGTCGCAACCGTCAGGGCGCGATCGGTGCGGCCCTGGCGGATCGCCTCGATGCCGAGCTGGATCGCAGTGACGCCGGAGGCGCAGGCCGTCGACAGCGTGACGGGAAGGCCGCGCGTGCCGAACCGGTCGGCAAGGCGCTCGGAAATCGCCCCGAACAGGGCCGCCTCATGGAAGGCCGGATCCGGCCGCTGGCGCAGCGCCGTCAGGAAACGTTCATAAGCATCGCCAGGATGCTCGGAGGCCGGCGAACGGTCGGCAAGCTCGAAACGGGCGCTCCATTCCGGCTCGATCGGCGGAGCGGCGAGGAACAGCGGGCCATTGAAATCGCCGGAAAGGCCGGCATCGGCAAGCGCCTCGATCGTCGTTTCGCGGGCGAAGGCGTAGGAGCGCTCGACGGCGTTCGGGGCCGGGATACCGATGAAATCGACGGTGCCGGCAATCCGCGTCGACAGTCCTTCGGTCGGGAAACGGTTGATCTCGTGGATGCCCGAGGTGCCTGACGAAAGCGCTGCCCAGTTGTCGCTGAGGCCCTGACCGAGCGAGGTGATGATACCCATGCCGGTCACGGCCACGATCGGACGGCCGAGGTGATCCCTGTAAGCGGAAGCTGTCATATCTTTCACTCCTCACGCATTTGCGGAAAGGACGGCAACGCCCTCACCGCGCTGGTGTCCGACCGCAGTGACGACGGCGGCGACGGCGCCTGCCCGCATGGGCGCCTCATGGGCGGCATCGAAGGGCGGAACCTTGGCCTTGCCGTCGACGGCAAGTGCTGCAAGCGCCAGACCCAGCGTGAACTGCGTCTCGATCGTGTGGCCGGTGACGCCGCCAAAGCCACGGATGGCAGCACCGGGCAATTGATGTTCGAGCACTGCCCGTTCGCGGGCGGCAAGATCGTGCATGCCGGTCGAGCCGGAAAAGATCGCCGTGCTTTCGGCGGCAAGCCCGGCGGCGGGTGCTAAAAGCCGCTCCAGCCGGACCTCGAGATTGCCGGCATTGCGGTTGCCGCGGTCGCCCTCGACCGCGTCGATGACGGCATAGATATGCGCGCCACGCGCTTCCGCATGCTGGCGCGATTCCAGCACCAGGAAGGCGCCTGCCGAACCGGTGATCATGCCGCCGCCATCGCTTGATTTGCGTGACCAGAGCGGCACCCAGTCGCCGCGCGCATGGGCGCCGATCGCTTCTGTAAGCAGGATCATGTCCGGCCGCTCCGCCGCAAAGGCGCCGCCGACCAGAGCATGCGAGGATTCGCCTGATTTGATGCGATAGAAGGCGGTTTCGACGGCCGAAATCCCTGCCGCTTCCTCGCCCATGAAGGTGCGCGACGAGCCGGTGACCTTATGCACGATCGAAATGTTGCCGGCGAGCAGGTTGGAAAGCTGGGCGAGGAACAGCGTCGGCCTCAGCTCCGTCGTCAGCTTCTCGTTCAGCAGCAATTCGCGGTCGTTGCGCTTCAGCGCCTCGTCGACGATCAGCGTATCGACATTGATGTCGCGCTCGCCGCCGCCGGCCGCCACGATCATGTCCATCGTACCGCAGGCCTCGAGATTGTCCTTGAAGCCGGCATCGTCGAGTGCCAAGCCCGCGGCGAAGACGCCGATGCGTTGCCAGTTCTCCATCTGGCGCTGGTCGCCGCGCTTGGCGATCTGCTGCGACCAATCGATCTCGGGCAGCGGATGCACCGGATAGGGCTTGAACTTCTCGGTCTCAACGATCGCCTTCGGCGCGCTTGCCGCCGAAAGCAGCGCTATATGCGCATCCTTGCCGACGCCCTGACAGGTGACGATGCCGATGCCCGAGATGACGACGTCGTTTGCAGCCTTGCTCATCCAACCACTCCCTGCGCCGCGATCGCTTCGAGAAGCCCGATCTCGCCGGCACGTTTTTTCACGATATCGCCGAGCGGCACTTCGGAAAACGGCATGGTGCGAAGCTTCAGCTGCGCATCACAGACCTTCTTGCCGGCGCTGGTGATTTTAGCCTTGGTAACCGCGAAACCCGAACCGTCGTGCTCAAGCACCGCCTCGATATCGAGCACGGCTTCAGGCTCGACGAACGTGCGCATCTTGGCACCATCGACCGACATCAGGAAGGGCATGGCGGCGAAGTTAGTGACGGCAAGCACCAGCATGCCGGAGGCCTGCGCCATGGTCTCGATCAACAACACGCCGGGAACGAGCGGCATGCCGGGAAAATGACCCTCGAAGACGGGGCTCTTGGCCGGCACGATGGATCGCGCGTTAAGCGTGCCCTTCTTTAGGTCCACCGCTTCGACGCGGTCAATCATCTGGAAATATTCCAGCAGCATGCGGATCCTCCGGCCCGACAGGCCAGATCCGCCCGCCGGTGACGCCTAGTTAGGAACGAAACCGCCCAGCCGCCATAGTCAGGGCGGCAGGGCGCTCAAAAAAGACGGTTATGTCGCTCAGGCCTTGGCTGCTTTGAGCTCGTCGATCTTGGCGCAGAGGTTCTTCAGCACGAAATATTCTTCGGTGGAAACCTTGCCCTCGTTGACTTCCTGCGTCCACTTTTCGAGCGGAATCTTGATGCCGAATTCCTTGTCAATCGCAAAGACGATGTCGAGGAAATCGAGACTGTCGATACCGAGGTCGTCGATCGTATGGCTCTCCGGCGTGATCGTCGCGCGGTCGATCTCGCTGGTTTCTGCAATAATGTCGGCAACTTTGTCGAATGTAGCGGTCACGCGCTGTACCTCATGAAATGACGATTTAAACCCCCTCATAGGCAAATCCATTTCAAAAGCCAATGCTTTCGTCCCGGAGTTGCGGCAATTTGCCGGCCGGGTGTTGCCTAAACAGCAATGGAATGCAGGTCGTTGCCGTCACCCAAGGCGGGTGGCGATGCCGCTGCGGGCAGGCCACCGCGCCGCCAGCGCCAAACAGGCCATCCGAATCAAAGCTGCGCAAAGCCTCGGCTCGGCGCGAGCATCCTCCCGACCGAAGCCGCAGGCACGACACTTGACCTGGATCAAATCGCGATCCGGCGAAATTGATAATCATCAAGCGCGCGGGAAGAAATCGGGATAGCCGAACCCGCAATCGCGGCGTAATCGTCTCGATTATGCTCAGTACGCTAGCAATGCCGGGGTGCATCAGGATTTCGAAAGGATCAGGAGATGGACGTTGCACCCATTAAGGTTTCCGAGGCCGGCACGCCTGTCGCTTGCCGTTCCTGCCAGGCGCGGCACGGCGTCGTCTGCAGCGCCTTGTCGAGCAGCCAACTGAAAGAGCTCGGCCGCCATTCGCTGCGCCGCAAGATCGATGCCGGTTCAGAGATCGTCGCTCAAGGGTCAGAAAATTCTTTCTATTCGAACATCATGCGCGGGGTGGTGAAGCTATGCAAGGTGATGCCGGACGGGCGCCAGCAGATCGTCGGCCTGCAATTCGCCCCCGATTTCGTCGGCAGGCCCTTCGTGCGCGAGAGCAAGCTGTCGGCCGAGGCTGCGACCGACGCCGAAATCTGCGTCTTCCTCCGTAGCCTGCTCGACCGCATGATATCGGAGACGCCGGAATTGCAGCGCAGCCTGCACGATCAGGCATTGAAGGAGCTGGATGCCGCGCGCGAATGGATGCTGACACTCGGCCGGCGCACCGCCGAAGAGAAGGTCGCAAGCCTGCTCCACCTCATCGCCACGCATGCCGAGCCGCAAACGGCCACCAGCACCGCCTTCGATCTACCGCTATCGCGCGCCGAGATCGCCGATTTTCTCGGGCTGACGATCGAAACCGTCAGCCGCCAGTTGACCCGGCTGCGCAAAGAGGGCGTCATCCACATCGAGAACATCCGGCATATCGTCGTCCCTGACATGGATGAGCTGGAAAAGAAAATCAGCGGGTAATCACCACGCGGGTATTGGCAAGGCCGGCTTGGCGCGCCAACGAGAAGAACTGGGCGGCATTGTCGGGATGCAGGCGGACGCAGCCGTGCGAGGCCGGCCTGCCCAGGCGCTTCAGGTCGAAAGTGGCGTGAACGGCATAACCGCCGTTAAAGAACACAGCGTAGGGCATCGGCGCATTGTCGAACTTCCGGGAACGGTGATCGCGCGACAGCCACTTGGCGCTCCACGAACCGGTCGGCGTGACGTAGCCGTTGCGTGCGGTTGAGACCTTCCAGCGATACTTGACGAAGCCGTTCTCGGTGACGGTCATCGTCTGCTTGCCGATGCTGATATTGGCAACCAGCGTCGCCGCCTCGGCGGCAACAGGCAAAAACTGCAGCAATAAACTTGCGGCCGCAGCCGCCAAAATCGTCTTCATGATAGCCCCTCTTCGCACCCGCGCAGTTTAATTGCGCCCTCACGACAGAGAGACTAAGACAATACTTTCTATATTGCTTTAATCCGAATGGTAATCACAATTTTAACACGTTTAAGCCGTGAGCGGCTCACCTACTGGAGCTTGCGCCCAGCCGCAGGCCGGTTGAGGCGCTGATAGGCCTTGTTCATCTTCTCGCGGATAGAGGCCATCGTGCCGAGATTGTGACCGCAGGCGGCACAGGTAATGATATCGGTCTCCCGGATTTCGGGCCGCTCGAACTTCATCTTGGTGCTCTTGCACTTCGGGCACGGTAATTCAACCTGAACTGTCATCGCTTTGCTTCCGGTCTGATGAGATATGAGGCGCTTCGCATAAACCTTTGCGGCGGAGCTGTCCACCGGGGCGCAGACGCGGTGCGTGGCGCCCTACAGAAAACACAAGAACAACCCCAACGTCAGACCGGTGAGCACCATGCAGCTGGCATAGAACACCGACACGCCGTCCTCGATGTCGCCGGCGGTGGCAATGTCGCGGCCGGCATTGTTGATCATCGGCTCCGTCACGATGACACCGCCATAGATGCGTGGGCCGGCGAGCTGGACATTGAGGGCACCGGCCATGGCCGCCTCCGGCCGGCCGGAATTCGGTGAGCGGTGCAGGCCGCCGTCGCGCATCGCCACCCGGATCGCCTCGCGGCAGGGGCTCATGCCGCGCCGGATCCAGGCGCCGGCGGCGATCAGCAGGATGGAGAGCCGCGCGGCCGGCCAGTTGGCGATATCGTCGACCCGGGCCGCGGCCCAGCCGAAATCGATGTATTTTTCCGATCTGTGGCCGATCATCGAATCCGCCGTGTTCAGCATCTTATAGGCGAGCAGGCCCGGCAGGCCGAAGACGGCATAGCAGAGGGCCGGCGCCACGACGCCGTCGGAGAAATTTTCCGCAAGGCTTTCGATCGCCGCGCGGCAGACCGCCGGCTCGTCGAGCGTTTCGGGATCGCGGCCGACGATGCGGGAGACGGCGTTCCGGCCGCCGGCAAGCCCTTCGCCGCGCAAGGCGGTCGCGACGGCCGCGACATGATCGGCAAGGCTCTTCTGCGCCAGGAAAATCGCCACCAGACCGGCTTCCAGCACGAGGCCGGCAAGGCCGAAGAGCGCGAAGAACCGGTCAAACACGAAGCCTGCGGCGATCGATAGCAGCAGCAGCGCCAGGATCGCCGCGACGCCGTTCATCCGGCGCTGGGAGCCCGTAAGGCTTGAGGGATTGAGCTGCTGGTCGGCATAGGAAATCGCCGCGCCGAACAAGACGACGGGATGCGGCACCCGTGACCACAGCCATTGCGGATCGCCGGCGATCCGATCGAGCAGCAGCGCCAGAAGCAGCACAAGAAGGTTTTCGTCGATCGTCATCGCTCAAATCCCTGAAGGGCTTCGCCAAGCCGCCTGTCCGCCGCCGGATCGGGCGTCAACCCGAACCGCAGCCAATCCCGCGCATAATCGAACTTGCGGACGAGAATATGATGCCGGCAAAGATGCGTGTAAATGTCGCCCGCCCTGCTATCGGCGGCAAGGGCGAACAACGCCGTTCCTCCACTGATCCGCAACCCGGCCGAAGTCAGCGTCGCCTGCAGCGCGGCGCTGCGCTTATCGAGAGAGTGGCGGATCGCGGAGACGTCGGAGCGCAGCAACGAGGCGGCCAGCGACAGCGCCGGGCCGGAGACCGCCCAAGGGCCGAGCCAGTTCTCGAAAGACTCTAGAATATCATGGCGCCCAATCGCAAAACCGAGCCGCAGGCCGGCAAGCCCGAAAAACTTTCCGAAGGAGCGGAAAATGATCAGGTTGGAGAGCTTTTGCGCGTGGGCTGCGAGGCTCAGCGCCGGATCGGTATCACCGAAGGCCTCATCGACGACGAGAAGCCCGCCTGCCGCCTTCATCCTGTCGTGCAGGGCAACCAGCGTTTCGGCCGACCAGACCCTGCCGTCCGGATTGTTCGGATTGACGACGACGGCAAGCTTGTGTTCACCGCCGATCGCAGCAAGATCGTCGATCGCATCGACGACAAAACCCGCCGAGGCGAAGGCGCGCGTATATTCGCCGTAGGTCGGCGACACCACGGCGACCCTGTCGTCCGTCAATTCTATTGTCCGTCGCGGCGACCCTGTCGTCCGTCACGGCGACCCGACCTCCCTGTCGAAGCAGGCGCGGCAAAAGCTGGATCACCGATTGCGTCCCCGGCACCGGTAGCGGCAGAATCTCTGCGCTGCCATAATGATCGCGCGCCGCAAACCTTGCCTCGTCGACGAGATGCCTGTCCGGCAGACGGTGCCAGGCCCTTGCCGGGATGTCAGGCAGCGCGGCGGGACAGGGGTTGATTCCGGTGGAAAGGTCGAGCCAGTCTTCCGGTCTGCCGCCGAAAGCAGCGGCTGCAGCGGTGATGCCGCCGCCATGGGCGATCGGCGCGCTCACGCGGCCGCTCTCGCAAGATCGATCAGATGCATATAGGAACCCGCCACCTGGCCGCGTCTCAGGCCGACAGCACCAAGATCGGTTCCTAGTGCGTCCTGTGCTGCAAACAGCCGCTTTCCCTCGCCCTCGGAGACAACGGTGGAATAGTGGAATTCATGCGCCGTCATCGTCCGCGCGAAGAAGGCGCCGTCGAGCGGCGTGACACGGCGATAGCCGAGATGGCGTCGGCGTTCGGCATAGCTGGTGACGACCGGCAGCAGCCCGAGCATTTCGTGGCGGCTGCCCTGCGCATCGATCAGCCCATCGCCCAGCACCATGTAGCCGCCGCACTCGCCGTAGATCCTGATGCCACGCGCCGCCGCATCGAGCATGCCGGCGCGAAAACTCTGCGCTTGGGATAGCCGCCCGGCATGCAGCTCGGGATAACCGCCCGGCAGATAGATCGCATCGGCATTGGCGGCCGGCACCTCGTCGGCAAGCGGCGAGAAGAAGGAAATATCAGCCCCGCGCCGCCGCCAGCCGAGCAGCATATGCTCGTAGGAAAAGGAAAAGGCGACATCGCGCGCAACGGCGATGCGGGCGCCGATCGGCATCAGCCGGTCGATATTCGCAGCCGACGGCCGGTTGAGCCCCTGCCTTGCGATGCGCAGCAGGAATTCGAAATTGCATTCCTCGGAAACGGCGTCCGCCGCATGGTCGATGAAATTTTCAAGCGTCGCATGTTCACCGGCCTGAACAAGGCCGAGATGGCGCTCAGGCAAGGTAAGCGCCTTGTCGCCGCCGATCACCGCGACAACAGGCATGCGGATCGCTTCCAGCGCCTGGCGCAACATTGCCTCATGCCGCTCGCTGCCGACCTTGTTGAGGATGACGCCGGCAACGCGGACATCGGCGCGGAAGCCGGCAAAACCTGATACGAGCGGCGCCACCGACTGCGACATGCGCGAGGCATCGACGACCAGCACCACGGAAAGGCCGAGCTGGGTGGCAAGATCGGCCGCGGTTCCCTTTCCGTCGGCCGCTCCGTCGAAGAGCCCCATCATCGCCTCGATGACGAGGATGCGGTCGCCGAAGCGATGAAGGGCTGAATTGGCCGAGATCAGTTCCGGGCGCATCGCCCAAGGATCGAAATTCAGGCAAGGCGTGCCGCTTGCCGCCGCATGGAAGGCGGGATCGATGTAATCGGGGCCGGCCTTGCCGGGTGCGACTGCGACGCCGCGCCGGCGCAGCGCCCTTAGCAGCCCGAGCGTTACCGTCGTCTTGCCGGCGCCGGAGGAAGGGGCTGCGATCAGGAGGCCGCTCATATCAGCACCTTGCCGGACCGGCGAAATGGATCGGGCTGCAGGCGCCGGCCCGCCAACGCGCCGAGCCAGTCGAGCGAGGCTCTGAGCCGCACCACCTCGCCGACGACAACCACCGCAGGCGGTTCGAGCCCGGAGGCGGAGACCGCCTTGGGCGCGTCGGCCAGCGTCGTTTCCAGCACCTGCTGCCGTCCGGTGGCGGCGTTGCAGACGAAGGCGACGGGTTCGGACGGCAGCCGGCCGGCGGCGATCAGGTTGGCGCTGATCTCGGCAATATGCTTCATCGCCATATACATGACGATAACGGGCGAACCCCGGCCGATCGCCTCCCAGTTGATCCTGTCGGGCACGATGCCGGAGGAATCGTGGCCGGTCAGGAAGGTGACGGCATGGTTGATGTCGCGATGCGTCACCGGGATGCCGGCATAGGCGAGCCCGCCAATGCCGGCGGTAATGCCGGGCACGATGCGGAAGGGGATGTTGTGCTCGACCAGTGTCAGCGCTTCCTCGCCGCCGCGGCCGAAGACGAAGGGGTCGCCGCCCTTCAGCCGCAGCACCCGCTTACCGGCCCGCGCCAGCTCCACCAGCCGCAGCGAGATGTCGCGCTGTTTCGCCGAAGGCTTGCCGCCGCGTTTCCCCGCAAATTCGACCACCGTCTCCAGCCGCGCCAGCGCCAGGCATTCCTCGTTGACGAGCGCGTCGTGCACGATGACATCAGCCTCGGACAGCCCCTTGGCAGCCAGCAACGTCAACAGCCCTGGATCACCGGGGCCGGCCCCGACAAGCCAGACGCTGCCCGGCTCCAGCGCCGGAAGATGGGAGAATGCGGCATCGATCATTCCGCTGATCTAGGCCCCGGAAAGGACAAGGTCAACGCCGTGCGCCCCGCCTCACTTGAAGTTGCTGAGATGACCATGACTCACTTTGCGAGGAAGCAGATTCGAATTCTCCGAAAATTCGAATAACAATATGAATATATTATCATATGATCGCAAAGGCCGGCCGCGATGCAGCCGGCCTCCCAGACGCTCAAGCCGTATGCAGCGCCTTGCGGATAAGGTCGATGACTTTCTCCGATTCGATGCCGGTGCAGACGATCTGGCTCGGCAGGCCATCCCAGTCGCTCGGCGGGAAACGGCGACCGTCCGGTTTGATGATTGTCTGGCCATCGGCAATGCCGCCGCAGACGACGCGCACCGCACCCGATATCGACGAGAACAGTTCCGGCGCCACGACATAGACCGCGGCGCAGCTGTCATGCACCATCATGCCGTCCTCGACCGCATGCTTGTAGAAATCGATGTAGGACTGCGACAGTGCGTCGAGCAGCTTTACCGCCCCGTCGCCCTTGTCAGCCATCTCGCCGAGATAGCTGCGGCTCATCGTGGTGATCGAGGTGACGTCGAGGCCGATGACGGCGACCTTCCAGGCCGCGGTCATGACGATGTCGGCCGCCTCGGGATCGCCGTGGATATTGGCCTCGGCGACCGGCGAGACATTGCCCGGCACATAGAAATTGCCGCCCATGATGACGACATCCTTGACCAGGCTCGCAATCTCCGGGTCTTCCTTCAGCGCCCTCGCCAGATTGGTCATTCGCCCGACGGCCACCAGCCGCACCTCGCCGGGGTTGGCGCGGACCGTGTCGATGATGAAGCGATGCGCCGGACGCGGATCGAGTGGCACATCAATCGTTTCCGGCACCTCGATATCGCCGAGGCCGTTGTCGCCATGCACCATGGCCGGCCATTCCCGCTCGGCGCGCGAGGGATCGATGGTGACGCTGGCGCCCTTGGCAACCGGCGCTGCGATATCCCATTCCCGCTTGAGGAAAAGCGCATTGCGCGTTGTCGTCTCGACCGAGGCATTGCCGAAAACGGTGGTGATGCCGATCAGATCGATTTCGGGATGGCGGTGCAGGAAAAGAAGTGCCATGGCATCGTCGACGCCCGGGTCCGTGTCATAAATGACCTTGTGCATGGAATATCCTTTTATATGTAGACCGCGAGCTGCCGGACGGCGCCGCGAATTGCCGCCACCATAACGCCCGTCAGGCTTTCTGCAACCCGATGCGGGCGACCGCCGCCGTCGCATGCGCGGATTTGATTTTGCCGAGCAGGAGCTCCGCATCCGGGCCAATGGCCGCAAGTGCCGCTGATTCCGCCACACCATGGCAGCCGACGCGGGCAAAGACGATCTCCGAGGGATTTTTGAGCCGTGGCGTTTCCGCTTCCAGCCGCGGCGCATCGAAGAACAATGCCGGCATGGAAAAATGTTCGGCAACGGCAAGGATTGCCGCCTCCTGCCTGCGGCTGTCGATGGAAGCGATGGCAGCAAGCTGCGCCCCGCCGATACCGGCCGCCTCCAGCGCCGCAATGGCCAGCAGCAGAACCTCCGCAGAGGGCGTCCCGCGCTCGCAACCGAGCCCGAGCACGTGGCGTCGTGCCGTATCAAAGGAAATGTCACTCATGGAAGCCGTCAAATGCGCTCTGCCGTGTCTCAGAAGATGATGCCGTCGGAAAACCGCTCCTGCTTGTCGGCATCATGCTCTGGCAGCCATTGCAGCTTGGGATGGGAAATGCAACAAAACCACCCGAAAGCTCTTCCGGAATACCATCTTGCCTGACATTGCTCTTCATCTGCTTCTGCTGCTCTGCGCGGCTGCCTTCTTTGCCGGTTTCGTCGATTCGATCGCCGGCGGCGGCGGTCTCATCAGCGTTCCCGCCATGCTGATTGCCGGCATTCCGCCGCTGCAGACGCTCGGCACCAACAAGGTGCAGTCGATCTTCGGCGCCGCCTCGGCAACGCTCGCTTATGCCCGCAAGGGCCACGTGCAGCTTCGCGAACAACTGCCGATGGCGCTGATGGCGGTGATGGGCGGAGCGCTCGGCGCCGCTCTTGCCACGATCGTGCCCGGACAAGTGCTGCAGGCGATCATGCCGGTGTTGCTGCTGTCGATTGCGATCTTCTTTGCCGTCAAGCCGAACCTCAACGACGTCGATACCCATCGCCGCATCACGCCCTTCGCCTTCGGTCTGACACTGGTCCCGGCTATCGGCTTCTATGACGGTGTCTTCGGCCCCGGCACCGGTTCCTTCTTCATGCTCGCCTTCGTCACCCTCGCCGGCTTCGGCGTGCTGAAGGCAACCGCCCACACCAAGCTTCACAATCTCGGCTCGAATTTCGGCGCTCTGATCGTCTTCGCTAGTTTCGGCGCAATATTATGGAAAATCGGCCTGTTGATGGGCGTCTGCCAATTCCTCGGCGCGCAGTTGGGTTCGCGACTCGCCATGCGCATCGGCGCAAAGCTCATCAAGCCGCTGCTCGTCATCGTCTGCGTCGCCCTTGCGATCAAACTGCTCGCCGATCCGGCAAATCCGCTGCGCGTCTGGCTCGGCGTATAGAGCATGATGCCGAAAAATGTGCGCGGTTTTCAGTCGACATCATGCTCTAACTCTTTAATTTAGAACAGGATTCAGACTTTAGGCCAAACGGGCCTAAAATCATCATGTTCTAGCACACTTGACCGGCCTCCATTACCTCTGACGTAATTGATAGGCCGCATCGCCTTGCCGCATGATCGCGCTGCCTGGAATGGACGGGCGATCAAAAGGAGATGACCCGATGAACGACGCAAACAGCAATGCCGAGCGCTACCTCGCCGTCTGGAACGAGACGGATGCGGCTCGCCGCCGCGCTCTCATCGCCGAGAGCTGGGCGGAAGCCGCAACCTACATCGATCCGCTGATGCGCGGCGAAGGCCACGAGCAGATCAATTCGCTGGTGGAGGCCGTGCAGAACCGCTTCCCCGGTTTCCGTTTCGAACTGATCGGTGCGGCTGACGGCTATGGCGACAATCTGCGCTTCTCCTGGGGTCTCGGGCCTGCCAATGGCGAAGCACTGATCAAGGGCACGGATTTTGCCGAGCTCGAGGGTGGCAAGCTGAAATCCGTCCGCGGTTTCATCGACCAATTGCCGGAAGCCGCCTGATGGCGCCGACCGCCCGCCCTCTTGGAGATCACCTGCGCGAATGGCGCCAGCGCCGCCGGATGAGCCAGCTCGACCTGGCGCTGGAGGCCGATATCTCGCAGCGGCATCTGAGCTTCATCGAGAGCGGGCGCGCGACGCCGAGCCGCGACATGCTGCTGCATCTTGCCGAACGGCTCGGCGTGCCGCTCCGCGACCGGAACCCGCTGCTGCTGGCAGCGGGTTTCGCTCCCGTCTTTGCCGAACGCACACTCGACGATCCCGCCTTGGAACCGGCGCGCAGCGCCATCGACATGGTGTTGAAAGCGCATCAGCCTTTCCCGGCGCTCGCGATCGACCGCCACTGGACATTGGTTGCCGCCAACGCGGCGCTGGCGCCGCTCATCTCGGGCATTGCCGATCCGTCCCTGCTGGAACCGCCGGTCAATGTGCTGCACCTCAGCCTGCACCCGCAAGGACTTGCGCCCCGCATCGCAAACCTCCCGGAATGGCGCGCCCACCTTATCGACCGGTTGCGTCAGCAAATATCGGCCTCGGGCGATCCGGTATTGGAAAGGCTGCTGAAAGAGCTGCTGTCCTATCCGGCACCGGAAGCTGCGAACGAGGCGCATGCCGACCACGCCGGCATCGCCATTCCGTTGAAGCTTTCGACTAAGGCCGGCCTGCTATCCCTGATCTCGACGACCACGGTCTTCGGCACGCCCGTCGACATTACTCTGTCGGAACTGGCCGTGGAATCCTTCTTCCCGGCGGATGAGGAGACGGCCGCGATCCTGCGCAGCCTTTCCCTCAACTGATGCCTGGAGCAATTCCAAGCTGAATCGCTCTAGAATTCCACCCCCGGCTGGCCCTTGATGCCGGAGCGGAAGGGATGCTTGACGAGTTCCATCTCGGTGACGAGATCGGCGATCTCGATCAGTTCTTCCCTCGCGTTGCGCCCCGTCAGCACGACATGCGTCATGACGGGCTTCTCGGCCGTCAGGAAGGCGACGACTTCGTTGATGTCGAGATAGTCGTAGCGCAGCGCAATGTTGATTTCGTCGAGCAGCACCATCGAATTGCGCTCATCGCGGATCAGCTCCTTGGCCTTTTCCCAGGCAGCCGAGGCGGCGGCAACGTCGCGGGCGCGGTCCTGCGTTTCCCAGGTGAACCCCTCGCCCATGGTGTGGAACTGGCAGAGATCAGAGAAATGTTTCTCGATCAGGTCGCGCTCGCCGGTCCACATCGCGCCCTTGATGAACTGAACGACGGCCGAGGGTTTGCCATGGGCGATGTGGCGGAAGATCATGCCGAAGGCGGCGGATGATTTGCCCTTGCCCTTGCCGGTGTGGACGATAATCAGACCTTTGCCGTCGGTCTTGGTCGCCATGATCTTGTCGCGCGCGGCCTTCTTCTTCGCCATCTTCTCGGCGTGGCGCGCATCGTCCTTGCCCGTTTCGTTGTCCGGGATTTCGTCGCTCATCGGTTCACCTCATTCTGTTGTATGGCCAGGTCGAACCGGGCCGAATTGCTGCGCGGCGTCCAAAGGCTGCGGTCGATCGCCTCGCGCAGCCGCGCCGCCATCTCGTCAAATGCCGCCGGGTTCTTTTCCACCATGAAGCTACGCACGGCCGGATCGGTGACGAAGGCCTGATAGACAGCTTCGAAATGATGCGCGCCGACCGCACCCGTCGTCGCCGCGAAAGCGAAGAGATAATCGACAGTGGCGGCGATCTCGGCCGCGCCCTTGTAGCCGTGGCGCATGACGCCCGATATCCATTTCGGATTGACGACCCGCCCGCGCACGACGCGGCCGATCTCTTCCTCCAGCGAACGGATCACCGGCCGCTCCGGCCTCGAATGGTCATTGTGGTAGATCGAGGGGCGGGCGCCTCTGAGCGCCTCGGCCGCGGCCGCCATGCCGCCCTCGAACTGGTAATAGTCGTCGCTGTCGAGCAGATCGTGTTCGCGATTGTCCTGGTTCTGAACCACGGCCTGCACCGAACGCAGCCGCTCTTCGAACAGGCCGCGTTCGGCCTTGCCCTCCTCGCCGGCGCCATAAGCATAGCTGCCCCAGACGAGATAGGCCTCGGCGAGATCGGCGCGCCGCTCCCAACCCTTCTCGTCGATCAGCGCCTGCAGTCCGGCGCCGTAGGCGCCGGGCTTCGAGCCGAAGACCCGGTAGCCCGCCCGGCGTTTCGCCGCGGCGGCGTCGAGACCGGCGGCTGCAAGCCTTGCCGCCTCGCCACGCATGCGCGCCGCTATCGGATTGTCGGCCTCGTCCTCTTCAAGCGCGCCGACGGCGCGGACCGCCTTGTCGAACAGGGCGATCTGCTCGGGAAAAGCGTCGCGGAAGAAGCCGGAGATGCGGAGTGTCACGTCGACACGCGGCCGCCCGAGCATGGCTTGCGGTATGATCTCATAGCCGGTGACGCGGCGCGAACTCATATCCCAAAGCGGCTTGACGCCGATCAGCGCCAGCGCCTGGGCAATATCGTCGCCGCCAGTGCGCATGTTCGACGTGCCCCAGGCCGTCAGCCCCAGAGAAACCGGCCATTCGCCGTGATCCTGCACATAGCGGCGCACCAGCAGTTCGGCGGATTTCTTGCCGAGTTCGTAAGCGGCCGGTGTCGGCACCGCGCGGCTGTCGACCGAATAGAAATTGCGCCCCGTGGGCAGTACGTCGGGCCGCCCGCGCGTCGGCGCACCCGACGGACCGGGTGCGACGAAGCGGCCGTCGAGGCCGGCAAGCAGGCCCGCGATTTCCGCCGGGCCGCAGGCAAGGATTGAGGGTTTGAGACGGGTCTCGATCTCGGAGAGCACCGCCTGCGTCGCCGTCCATTCCGCGGGGCAGGCGACCTCGCCAGAGACCAGATTGGCCGCCAGCAATTCGATGCGCTCGACAGTGTCGCCGTTGGTGCGCCATGGTGCATCGAGAACGTCGGCGAGTATTGCGGGACGCGTTCCGGTCCACGGGGCGGCCATGTCGCAGTCGAGAGGGTCGAAGGAAGGCCCCTCCCCAACCCCTCCCCACAGGTGGGAGGGGCTTACCGTCGCGCTTGCGGCAACCTCTGCGACCAAAGCTGATGACGAGACGATGCGCCCAGCAAGTCCCTCCCCCTTGTGGGGAGGGGTTGGGGAGGGGTTTTTCAGCCCATCCCCAGCAATCGCCCGCTGCAAACTCGCATCCCCGCCCTCGCCCAGCCCGCGCGGTACCCGCGCCAGCGCCACGGTCAAATCCGTCAGCAGCCGCCCCTCGGGCGACACGCCGAACACATGCAGCCCATCCCGGATCTGCATTTCCTTCAGGTCGCAGAGATAGGCGTCGAGCTTCTTCAGCGCTTCGCCTTCGCTTTCGCCGCTCTTTATGCCGGCATCCCGGTCGAGGCCGATATCGGTGACCAGATCGAGGATTTGCCGGCTGAGCAGGCGGATGCGGCGGGGATCGCCGCCGGAGGCCTCGTAATATTCGTCGACCAGCGCTTCGAGATCCTTGAGCGGCCCGTAGCTCTCGGCTCGCGTCAAAGGCGGCGTCATGTGATCGATGATGACGGCGGCAGTCCGGCGCTTGGCCTGCGTGCCCTCGCCCGGATCGTTGACAATGAAGGGGTAGAGATGCGGCATGGGCCCGAGGATCGCCTCGGGATAACACTCCTCCGACAGCGCCAGCGCCTTGCCCGGCAGCCATTCGAGATTGCCGTGTTTGCCCATGTGAATGACGGCATCGGCGCCGAACGCGCGCCGCAGGAAAGCATAAAAGGCGAGATAACCGTGCGGCGGCACGAGATCCGGCGAATGATAGCTCTCCTTCGGATCGATATTATAACCGCGCGCCGGCTGAATGCCGACGAGGACGCCGCCGAAGCGGGCGAAAGGCAGAGCGAACACACCCTCGCGAAAATACGGATCGTTCTCGGGATCGCCCCAGCGGGCCCTCACCTCATCCTGAATCTTGTTGGGAAGAGAGTCCAGGAAGCTGTTGTAGAGACTGAGCGAAAGCGTTTCGCGGATGTTCCTGCCATCATGCCCCGAATTGGTCGGCCCTTGCATCAGATGCCGGATCAGCGCATCGCCGTCGGTCGGAATATCGGCGAGCGGATAACCCGCCGCCGCCATCGCCCGCAGCACCTCGATGCTGCCGGCAGGCGTATCCAGGCCGACCCCGTTGCCGAGCCGGCCATCGCGGTTCGGATAATTCGCCATCACGAGCGCGATGCGCCGGTCGCGAGCCGGAGTGGCGCGTAGCCGCGCCCAGTTGGCGGCGAGTTCCGCCGTATAGCGCACCCGGCCGGCATCCGGTTCACTGGCGACAACGTTGGTCTCGACGGCAGCATCGTAAAGCGCCGCCGTCTTGAAGGAGACCGCCCGCGCCAGCACCCGGCCATCAACTTCGGGCAGCGCCACGTTCATGCCGAGATCCCGCGCCGACAGGCCTTGCGCCGAAGCTGTCCATGTCTCCCGCGACGAGGCCGACAGGATCGCCTGCAGCACCATTGCCCCGTTCGCCTCCAGCACTGTCGGCTGCCGGTTGGCGCCGGGTGCCGAGACCGCAAAGCCGGTCGTATTGATCACGACATCGGGTTTCAGCGCTGAAAACACGCTTTCGATAATGCCTGTCGAAACCGGATCCTTGAGGCTATAGGCAAAGACTGGTAGCGGCCGAAGGCCTTGCGCCTGCAAGGCGTCGATCAGCGCCTCGATCGGCTTGGTCTCGCCGCTCTGCACGAGGGCGCGGTAGAAGCTGATGGCGGCGATTGGCCTCACCGCCACCTTCTCCGTCGAATGCGCGGTCATCCGCCGCCACTCCTCGACCCCGATCAGCTCCTGCCCCGGCCACCAGATGCCGGCCTTCATCAACGGCACCGCCGGCGCCGGCTTCTTCGCGCCCGACAGCATCGCCCCGGCATAATCGAGAAAGGCGCGCGCATTGGCGTCGCCGCCCTCGATGAGATAGGACCAGAGTGCATCGAGATCGTCGGCAGCGAGGTTCGAGAAGGGTACCAGCCCCGCATCCGGCCTCGCATCGCCCGGCAGCACCGCAATCTGCGCGCCGGCGCGGGAGGCTGTCGCATGCAGCGCTTCCAGCGCATAGCGGAAATAGCTGGCGCCGCCGAGCGCACGAACGATGATGAGCTTGGCGTGCCGCGCCGTGCGCTCGACATAGGTATCGACCGACATCGGGTGCTTGAGGCTCATCAGGCTCGCAAGCCTCAGCGAATGCGGCCCACCGCAGGCGCGATGGGCGGCCGCGATCGCCGCAAGCTCGCTGTCGGCAGCCGACAGGAACAGGATATCGCCCGGCGTCTGACCGAGATCGATCGCCTCCTCGCCGTCGCTGATCGTTCCCTGCTGGGCCAGAAGCAGATGCATGGGTTTACGCCAGCGCCTCGATCGCCGCCTTGACCGCGCCTTGATCCATCTCATGCAGACCGATGACGACGAGGCGCGTGCCGCGCTTTTCGCCAGGCGCCCAGGCGCGGTCGAAATAGTGGTCGATGCGGCTGCCGACGGCTTGGAGCTGCAGGCGCATCGGCTTGCCCGAAACATCGACGAAGCCCTTGAGGCGCAGCACGTCATGGGCTGATATGATGCTCTTCAGCGACTCGGCGAAGCCGGCGGGATCGGCGACCGGGCCGAGATCGACGACGAAGCTGTCGAATTCGTCATGATCGTGCGGCGTGCCGTCCTCATGCTCCAGCTCGTGGTGAGACTTGCGGTTGGCGATATCGTCCTCTGTGCCTATGCCGAGGCCGAGCAGGATGCCGGCCGGCACCGCGCCGTTTTTCGCCTCGATCATCGCCGGTTTGCGCTGGGTGCGGGCGGCGACCTCGTCGCGCACCCGGCCGAGACCGGCCACGTCGATCAGGTCGGTCTTGTTGAGCACAATGAGATCGGCGCAGGTGAGCTGATCCTCGAACAGTTCCTCGATCGGGCTCTCGTGATCGAGCGATTGATCCTCGCCGCGCGCCGCCTCGACGGCATCGTGGTCGTCGGCGAAACGTCCGGCGGCGACAGCCGCGCTGTCGACTACCGTGATGACGCCGTCGACGGTCACCTGGGTACGAATATCAGGCCAGTTGAAGGCCGCCACCAGCGGCTGTGGCAAAGCCAGGCCCGAGGTTTCGATGACGATATGGTCGGGCCGCTGCCCGCGTTCCAAGAGCTTCGTCATCGTCGGAATGAAATCGTCGGCAACCGTGCAGCAGATGCAGCCATTGGTGAGCTCGATGATATCGTCCTCGCTGCAGTTCTCCGCACCGCAGCCCTTCAGTACCTCGCCGTCGACACCGAGATCGCCGAATTCATTGATAATCAGCGCGATCTTTTTGCCGCCGGCATTGGTAAGCAGGTTGCGGATCATCGTCGTCTTGCCGGCGCCGAGGAAACCGGTGATGACGGTCGCAGGAATCTTATGTTGGCTCATGGATTTAACCCTTCATTTTCAGCGGCAGGCCTGCCGCGATGAAATAGACTTCGGCGGCCTTTGCCGCGATCATCTGGTGGAGCCGGCCGGCATGATCGCGAAAATCCCGCGCCATCCGATTGTCCGGCACGATGCCGAGGCCGACCTCGTTGGAAACGAAAACAAGGCGCGCCTTTGCCCGCGGCAAATAATCGGCGAGCGCCAAAAATTCCGCCGCCATATCGCGCTCCGCCATCATCAGATTGGTGACCCAGAGTGTGAGGCAGTCGATCAGCACGACCCGGCCCTCACCGTCGATGGCGGCGAGCTTGCCGACGAGATCGAACGGCTCCTCATGCGTCGTCCATGACGGGCCGCGATCAGCCCTGTGTTGGGCAATGCGGGCCTGCATCTCTTCGTCCCAGGCCCGGCCGGTCGCGAGATAGTGGCGATCAAGGCCGGTTGAAACGACAACGTTTTCGGCAAAGCGGGATTTACCGGAGCGTGCGCCGCCGAGGATGAAGACTGTAGTGATCGATAGAGCGGTCGTCATGCGCAAACGGCCCTTTGACGGGGTACTGCGCTCCACCCACCCTCATTCCTGTGCTCGTCACAGGAATCCAGCCACGGCGCGTCCGCGCCGTGAATGACTCTCATTCGGGAAGGTAGTCTCCCGCGCCCAAGGACTTGGGTGCACTGGATTCCTGTGACAAGCACAGGAATGAGGGTGGAGAGGAAAGTGCTCCCCTGCACCGCACGAGGCAGCGCCGAATTCAATCGTTCAGCCAAAACAACCTCCGTGCTGGCAGCGGGTCTCTTGCCCAGGGTTGGGCTTTTCGCCCGGCACGAGTGGCAGGTCTCCTGGCTCGCGGTTGTCGGCCGCGATCGGGGCGGACCGGAAACCGGTCGCCCCTGATCGTGCCAGCGAATCTGCCTCGCCTTCCCGGCTGCATTGGTGAAGAAGTGGACGATTCGTAGAAATGGAGGCGTCCGACCCCGGTTGATCACCATGCATGTCCAGTGGCTTTTCCGGCATGCCGCCCGTCCCGCCCGCCGACACGATTGCATGCGGGCAGGAAGGGCTCGATGCCGGATGGAAGACCCTGACCGCTCTACAGTCGCGGGGTCGGCTGTGATGAAGGCGCCCGGTGTGGGTCCGCCCCGTCACATTCCCTTTTCATCCGGAAGGCATAACGCCGATCCGGAACCATCCGTTATATCCGAGGATGGTCAGATGACCATCCGCGTGGGATGGTCTTGAGGCCATCCGTTGAGGGATGGTTAGGCAAGGTGAGGAGTGAAGTCAACCGGCCTTGACGGCCGGCCGCCGGCGGCAAGGCAGGCACGTTCATTGAAACACGACTTACTCCACCAGAAATATCGTCATTTATCAGAGGTTTACGTCATAAATATTTGACCCGCGCGCCGGCTTTTCGCCGCAATTACACTGCAAGCGGACTGCGCCATCGCCCTTGACCGGGCCTCTTCCTGCCTAGTTGTCTTGCCATGCTTATGAAATTGGATCGGCGCCGGTTCCGAGCGCTGCGTGTTTTCTTCGATCCGGGGCGGCTGCGCGCGCTGACCCGCCGCAGCGAAGTCGGCCTGTCTCTGGCGGGCGCTGTCGTCGGCATTGCCTCCGGTCTTGCCGTGACCGGCATGAGCTTCGTCTCGAATGAACTGCATCAGTTGGTCTTCGGCATCGCCGACAGCGAAAGACTGAGTTCGTCGGTGATCGGCGACAAGCTGCTGCTACTCACCGCCCCGGTCATCGGCGGCATCCTGCTCGGCCTGTTGCTCTTCATTTTGGCCAAACGCCGTAAGAAGCCGATGGTCGATCCGATCGAGGCCAATGCGCTGCATGGCGGCCGCCTGTCCTTGACCGACAGCATCATCGTCGCCGTGCAGAACCTGATCTCCAATGGTTTCGGCGCCTCCGTCGGCCTGGAGGCCGGCTACACCCAGCTTGCAGCGGGCCTCGCCTCGAAATTCGGCCTGAAGCTGCAGCTTCGCCGCGCGGATCTGCGCGTCCTCGTCGGCTGCGGCGCAGCCGGCGCCATCGCCGCCGCCTTCAACGCGCCGCTGACCGGCGCCTTCTATGCCTTCGAGCTGATCATCGGCACCTATACGATCGTCTCGCTGACCCCTGTGGTCGTCTCAGCCCTCGTTTCCACCCTGATCGCAAGGCTGCTCACCCATGGCGATTTCACTATCGACATCGGCAGCTTCGGCACAGTCGTGCCGGCCGATTATATCCCGGCGCTGCTGCTCGGCGCGGTCTCAGCCGGCGTCGGCATCCTGATCATGCAGGGCGTCGCCTTCGTCGAAGAACTGGCGCGGAAGAGCGCGATCGCCCCGCCCTTCCGGCCAGCGCTCGGCGGCATCGTCGTCGGGCTGCTGGCGATGATCTCGCCGCAGGTGCTTTCGGCTGGCCACGGCGCACTCCATCTGAACCTTTCCCGCGACGTGGCCGTCCCGGCGCTGATCGGCCTCTTCCTGTTGAAATCCTTGGCTTCGGCGATCTCGATCGGCTCGGGCTTCAGGGGCGGCCTGTTCTTCGCCTCGCTGTTCATGGGCGCCCTGCTCGGCAAGCTCTTTGCCTATTGCGGTCCCTATTTTGCCGATGCGACGCTGACGCCCGTCATTTATGCCGTGGTCGGCATGAGTTCGCTTGCCGTCGCCGTCATCGGCGGGCCGCTGACGATGACGTTCCTGGCGCTCGAAATCACCGGCGACTTCCCGATCACGGCGCTGGTGCTCGCCGCCGTCATCACCTCCTCGCTCGTCGTGCGCTCGACCTTCGGCTACTCCTTCGCCACATGGCGCTTCCATCTGCGCGGCGAAAGCATCCGCAGCGCCCATGACGTCGGCTGGATCCGCAACCTGACGGTGGACAAGCTGATGCGCGCCGACGTCAAGACGGCAAAGGCGGGCATCTCGCTGGAGGAATTCAAGCAGGCCTTCCCGATCGGCTCGACCCAGCGCGTTATCCTCGTCGAAGAGAGCGACAAATATGCCGGCCTCGTGCTGGTGCCGGAGATCTACGCCAACCCGACCGACGCGCAGGACGAAGGCAAGACGCTCGCCGATTTCATCCACTACCGCAACGATTTCCTGCAGCCGCAGATGAATGCCAGGCAGGCGGCGGCGATCTTCGACAAGAGCGAAAGCGAAGCACTCGCCGTCGTCAACAACCTGATCGAACGCAAGGTGATCGGCCAGCTCAGCGAAAGTTATACGCTGCGCCGCTACAGCGAAGAACTTGACCGCCGCCGCCGCGAGGTCTCAGGCGAAATCTGAAGGGCTGCTATGACCCTGCGCCGGCCAGCCGGAAGACGTCGGCCTTCTTCGACACGCCCCGCAATTCGAACGATCCGAGATACTCGCAGGGGACGGCTGACGTCGCCGCGAAGCTCTCCGACAGCAGCAGGTCCTGCTCGAGCATTCCGCAGAGCCTTTCCAGCCGCGAGGCTTCGTTGACCGCCCTGCCGATCACCGTGAAGTCGAGCCTGTCGTGGGCGCCGACGTTTCCGTAGAAAACTTCGCCGAGATGCAGCACGACATCGATGCCGATATCGGGGCCTCCGTTGCGCGTCCGCTCGCGATTGAGCTCTTCGTTGGCCTTCAGCAGATTCTGCGCCGAAGCCAACGCCGCCCTGCAGGCTTTTTGCGGATCCTCGGCCTCGGTCGGAAAGATCGCCAGCACGCTGTCGCCCATGAATTTGAGGATCTCGCCGGAATTTTCCTCGACATGCCGGCCGATCAGCTCGAAATGCTCATTGAGAAACCCGACGATCTCCGCGGGCTGATAGACCTCGGTCAAAGCCGTGAAATTGCGAAGGTCGGCCAGCAGGATGGCGGCATCGATGGAACCGCCCATTCCTCTGCGGGTTTCGCCGGCAAGGATGCGCGCACTCGTTCTAGCGCCGGTATAGACCGCGAGGATGTCGCTCGCCGTCTTCGACACCGCCACGCGGTAAGCCGCCAGTCCGAGTGCCGGGAATAGCGCTGCGACGACCGCCAGTTGATCATCGGAAAATCCGCCCGGTGCATCGCTCGTCAGCGAGAAACCAAGCCCGCGCAGCGCGACTTCCTTCGGGAATTCGAAAAGGCTGATCACGTGATCCGTGCCCCCGGAAAGCGCAAACTCGTGAAGCTCGGTATAATCGAGACCCTCGCCCCTCGCCAAGTTCCATCGCCCCGTTCTTTCGCCGCGGCTCAAAAGGTGAAAGATCGGCGTCTTCTCGAAGTCACGCTCCGTCGCACTGCCGTGCTCGGCATTTTCAAGGACGGTCTCACCGCCCCGGATGAAATTGGCCGCGACGCCGCGATACATGGGATGCAGGGACGGCATTCTTATACTCGCCCGCCAGATCGGAAACCCGTCCGCGATCAGCCGCTCGCACAGGCCGGAAACGAGGTCGCCAATATGGTCGCTGGTGATTCCCTGCTCTATAATCCATTGAATATGATCGCTAATTTTCGAACCTCCACATGAGCCGGCGCAACCTTATGACGGCAAATCGGGCAAATGGGCGGCGATGCCGAACCGGCTGACGCCCTATTAATTGATAGTCGCGCCAAGCCGATATTTCCAGCCGTCATCAACGGCAAGTCTTTTCATACGAAGCCGGCACAACGCCGGCGGGTATCGTCCTCACATCCTGACCGTCATGCCGCCGTCGACAGTCAACACATGGCCGTTGACGAAGGAGGCGGCGCCGCTTGCAAGAAACAGCGCCGCGCCGGCGATCTCGTCCGGGCGTCCCCAGCGTTGGACCGGGATGCGCTGGCGCACGAAGGGCATCAATTCCTCATTCGCGGCCATTTCCGCGTTCGTCTCCGTGGCGAACCAGCCGGGTGCAATCGCGTTGCTGGTGATGCCGTAAGGGCCGAATTCGACCGCCATGCCGCGCATCAGGCCGGTCAAGCCCTGCTTGGCGGCGGGGTAGACGCAATCGCCGGGCATGACGACATGACCGCTGATCGAGGTCACCGCGATCAGGCGGCCATAATTGCGCCGCTTCATCAGCACCGCGGCATCGCGCGAAAGCATCATCGCCGCGGCCAAATCGGTACGCAGCAGCTCGATGATGCCATCATCGTCGAATTCGGTCAGCGGCCGCCTGTCGCGGGCGCCGACATTGTTGATCAGAATATCGAGACGGCCGTGGACCTCTTGGATATCGGCCATCACAGCACGCTGGGCCTCGCGGTCGGCGATGTCGAACACGGCAACCTCCGCCGTACCGCCCGCCGCACGCAGCGTCCTTACGGCCTCGTCCAGCGTCGCCGCCGTGCGTCCGGTGACGATGACATGCGCGCCGGCCTCGGCAAGCACGCGCGCCATCTCGAAGCCCAGACCGCGGCCGCCCCCGGTCACGAGCGCCACCTGACCGGCCAGTGAAAATCTATCCGATATGCTCATGGTTTCATCGCTCTCAACCGGCCTCGCCGCGAGAATTAATGGACTCAGTCAACTAATTTGGCAAGAGTACAAGGAGGGGCAGCCTAACCGAGCAGCCCGGCCAACCAGCGCGGATCGAGGTAACGCTCGAGTTCTCCGGCGATCTCATCAAGCGCCTGCTCGACACTCTCACGGTAGTTCCGCCGCTCGCCTGAAAGACCGAAACTTTGAAGCAGCCGGGTGCGATAGGCGTCGCTGCCGAAGAGCCCGTGCAGGTAGGTGCCCATGATTCGGCCGTCGGCGGAAATCGCGCCGTCGGGCACGCCATCAACGATCGCTGACGGCCGGTCGCAATCCGGCCCGTTCGTCACGCCGAGGTGGATCTGGTAGCCGGCAAGCGGCACGTCGTATTCGGTCGAGCGGGCTTGGCTGTTGCGAACGGTTTTTTCAGGCGCCATTTCGGTCTCGACGTCAAGCAACGCAAGTCCCGGCGTCTCGAGTGTCCCGCCCTCAATACCGAGCGGATCGTGCACCATGCAGCCGAGCATCTGGTAGCCGCCGCAAATACCGATAACCCGGCCGCCGCGTCTGACATGCATATGGAGATCGCGGTCCCAGCCTTCAGCCCTGAAATCGGCGAGATCCGATATCGTCGATTTCGAGCCGGGAAGAATGACGAGGCTCGCATCGGCAGGCAGCCGTTCGCTAGATCGCACGAAGACCAGTTCGACGTCCGGCTCTGCCCGCAGCGGGTCGAGATCGTCGAAATTGGCGATGCGCGGCAGCACCGGCACGGCGATCTTCAGAGCGCCCGCCATGCCCTTCACCAGCCGTTCGAGCGCGACCGAATCTTCGGCCGGCAGGCGCGCCGCACCCGGCAGCCACGGCACGACGCCGAAACACGGCCAGCCGGTAAAGCCTTCGATAGCGCGGATGCCGTCGTCAAACAGCGAGACATCCCCGCGGAACTTGTTGATGATATAGCCCGCGATCATCGCCCGGTCGCCGTCATCGAGGATCGCATGCGTGCCGACCAGCGAGGCGATGACACCGCCGCGGTCGATATCGCCGACGAGCACGACAGGCACGCCGGCCCGGGTCGCAAAACCCATATTGGCGATATCGCCGGCCCTCAGATTGATTTCGGCCGGCGATCCGGCGCCCTCGACGATGACGAGGTCGGCACCTGCAGCGACTTTTTCGAAGCTTTCGAGCACGGCGCCGAGCAGCTGCGGCTTCAGCCGCTGATAGTCGCGCCCCTTCGCCCCGCCGAACACCCTGCCCTGCACGATGATCTGGCTGCCGTTTTCCGATTGCGGCTTGAGCAGCACCGGGTTCATGTGCACCGAGGACGGCTTGCGTGCAGCCAGCGACTGCAGCCACTGCGCTCGACCGATCTCGCCGCCGTCATCGGCAACTGCCGCATTGTTCGACATGTTCTGCGGCTTGAACGGCCGGACGGCAAGTCCGCGATTGGCCGCCAGCCGACAAAGGCCCGCGACCAGCACCGTCTTGCCGACATCCGAGCCGGTTCCCTGCAGCATGATCGCTCTTGCCATGGTGGCCGCCTTTCGCTGAGGCGAGGCCTACAATGGGCAACGATACCGGGTCAAGCGTCCCGCAGAAACGCGAAAACCGCGCATGGCCTTGGCTCTGCGCGGTTTGCCGAAAACTCAGGCGTCTTCGCCCCTACACGGCGAAGCTCGCTTTCTCCGGTACGCACTACCTGAACCGGAGAAGCGGCGGTCATTGCCGCCACGACCCAACTGATAACGGCACATTCTTACCGGAGAGTTATTGAAGGCTTACGCAAATGTTAATTTTGATCTTTTTTGACTTTCTCGCCGAAATTTCTGCCGAAGATCCACCGCCGATCGCCAAGAGCGTGCAGTCCGCTTAAAGGCGCCATTTTCGGGATATTTAGATAAATTCATCGAATTCAATCATTTAGTACCGCAACCATCAGCAGAAGACGGTTGATTTCTGCGAGCGAACGCGTAGGCTTCCCAAAAACGCCGTTTTCGAGCCAAGACCTGCGATAAGCTGCCGGAGCCGCAAGGACGAAGGCGCCCATGAACCGGAAAACGTTTGTCGCGGCATCCCCCGCGAGACATTTTCTTTGGGGCGCCGGACAAACTTGTCGCTGATTTCCGACCCCCGGCTGTGCGTCCGTAGATTCAAAGTATTCCAGCATCCTTAGCGCGTCTGAAAAGACGCGGCGCTGTAAAGAAGAATTCGGGGAATGACGATGAAGACGTTTCTGATTCCAGCCGTCTTTGCCGCGGCTCTTTCTACCGTTGCGCCGGCCGAAGCCGCAGAGTGCGGCAAGCTTTCGATCGCCGAGATGAAATGGGCCTCGGCCGGTATTGCGGCGAATTTCGACAAGATCATTCTGGAAAAGGGCTACGGCTGCTTGGTCACCATCGTCGACGGCGACACGTTGCCGACCTTCGCCTCGATGAACGAGAAAGGCACTCCGGACATCGCCTCTGAATATTGGATCAATTCCGTCAGGGCTTTGCTCGATCAGGCCGTCAACACCGGCCGACTGGTGCAAGGAGCCGAGATCCTGGCCGACGGTGCGGTCGAGGGCTGGTGGATCCCGAAATTCATCGCCGACGCCAATCCCGACATCCGGTCGGTCGAAGATGCGCTGAAACATCCCGAACTCTTCCCAGCCGAGGACGATGCGTCGAAGGGCGCGGTCTACAATTGTCCCGCCGGCTGGAGCTGCCAGATATCGACAACCAACCTGTTCAAGGCGCTTGCCGCGGACAAGAAGGGCTTCGAACTCGTCGAAACCGGCAGCCCCGAACGGCTCGATGCCTCGATTGCCCGCGCCTTCGAAAACAAGGTCGGCTGGCTCGGTTATTATTGGGCGCCGACGGCTGTCCTCGGCAAATACGACATGACGCGGCTGAGCTTCGGCGTCGGCCACAACAAGACCGAGTGGGACCGCTGCACGGCGGTTGCCGGCTGCATGAGGCCTGAACTCAATTCCTACCCGGTCTCGCGCGCCTTCACCTTGATGACCAGGTCTTTTGCCAGCCGTGCCGGACCTGTCACCACCTATCTCAAAACCCGCAAATGGGACAATCAGACGATCAATCAGGTTCTCGCCTGGCAAGACGAAAACCGTGAGAGCAACGAGGATGCCGCGATCCATTTCCTTCGCAATTACGAGGGCCTGTGGATGAAATGGGTTCCGGCTGATGTAGCCGAAAAGGTCAAGGCGAGCTTATAACGTCGGGAGACGATCAACGACCGGACGATTCGACATGAATGGAAACGTTCCCTTTCCCGACCGCGATACCGTTGCGGAAAAGCTCGCCGCGCTGTCGGAGACGGACAAATCATATCTAACGCTGCTCATGGAAAATGTCGCTCAGGACGATAACCTGCTTGACGGCCTGCGCCGCCATCTCGATCTCGCCGCCGGTTCGCCCTTCCTGAACTCGCTGAAGCTCGAAAATCTCGGCCTATGGCTCGGAGCCCAAGCGCCGGATCGGCTACAGATCCGGCTGATGGAAACCGCCCGCTCCAGCCAGCATCCGGCCTACCAAGCCTTCCGGACCGGTCTTGACCGATCCGGTGGCCTGGAAAAGGCTTATCCCCCGATCAACACTTGATCCGGCGCCCCCGCAGGAATCTGAACGGCCGTTACTTCTTTGCAGCGCGGTCAACCGAGCGGCCGGCATCCTGCGTGGCGTTCACGGTGTTTGCAGTATCTTTTCCTATGCCGCGGATCGTGTTGCCGCAGGAGGAAAGGGCAAGAAGAACCATCAAGGCTGCGGCGATTTTGGCCGTTGTCGTCATTTCGAATATCCTTGTTTGAAATCAACCCCGAACGGGACTTATGCCGTTCGCGCCGATAACGCACAAGGGGACAAAAGGTTCAACGCCTGAAAGAGATTATCAGGCGGCAACCGCCTTCGCTCTCTCGGCAAAGGCGCCGCGAATGCTGTCGGCCACCGTCTCGATCGGCCCCGATACCTGCGAGGCGGTCAGCAGGCGGATATCGAAAGCGCCGAGTTCCGGCAGGCCTTCCTGCGGACCGAGGATCGCCATGTCTTCATTGACATAGGATAGCGGCAGCGGCGCAATGGCGAGGTCGGAGAGCACGGCGGCGCGCTGCGCCATGGTGTGGCCGCTGAGATAGGCGACGCGATAGTGCCGCTTGTTGCGTTCGAGCTGGGAGAGCGCCTCCTGGCGCCAGATGCAGCCGTCCTCCCAGATCGAAATCGGCAGGGGATCGCGGCGATGCGCCGAACCGCACCTGGCGCCGGCCCAGACCAGCCGCTCGCGGAACACCACCTCGCCGCCTGTCGGGAACGGCCGCGTCGCACAGTTGATCAGGGCCAAGTCGAGCCGCTGCTCCTCCATGCGCTTTTTCAGCCCCATGCTCATGTCGATCGTCACGTCGACCATAATGCCGGGATAGCTCTCTGCGAAACTCTTGAGGATGCTCGGCAGCAGCCGCTCGCCGATATCCTCCGGCGCGCCGAGTCTGACGACACCGCTGAGCTCCGGCATGATGAAACGCGACACAGCCTCGTTAGACAGTGCCAGGATGTTGCGGGCGTAAGACAGCAGCATCTCGCCGTGGCGCGTCAGCGATACCGAGCGGGCGTCGCGCAGAAACAGCGTCGCGCCCAGCTGTTCCTCAAGCTTCTTGATCTGCATCGACACCGCCGAAGGCGTACGGAAGACCGCCTCTGCGGCGGTCGAAAAATTGCCTGTCTCGGCGATGGCGACGAAGGTACGCAGCACATCGTTGTCAAGCAGCGGAATGGGACGGCGAAAGGGAATACTCATCGTCGCATCTTTCAATTTTTCTGATTTATAACCCCATATCATTTTGTTTGATTGAATGTCAATCAAACCGCATATCTTTGACGGTCGGAACGATGCAGCAAAGGAGGCCCGACATGTCGCAAACGAGCATCTGGAATATCGTACAGGCCCTTTCCGCATTCAAGTCGCAAAGGCGCAGGGATGCGAACCATGAGCATGCGCTCCAGCAGCTAAAGCGTTTTCCATCGCATCTGCTGGCCGATTGTCAGCCCGAAATAGAGTTGGCCGTCGCAAAGCGCTGCAAGGCAGATGGGAGAGGGTAGAGACCGCCTCTTTGCTTTCATTCGTTGCACATCGATCTCGATCAACTCGCGACGTCATCGATGTGCCCGCCCAGGAAGAGCCGGCCAACCCGCGGATCGGCAAGAAGGTCGCTGGCCTTGTCATGCATCCGCGTCTGGCCGAGTTCCAGGACGAGCCCGTAGTCGGACATGGCGAGCGCCGCCTTGGCATTCTGCTCGACCATCAAAATCGTCACACCCTGGTCGCGCAGCCGGATCAGCGTCCGGAATACCTCCTGGACGAGATTGGGTGACAGGCCGATCGAAGGCTCGTCGATCAGAATGAGCTTGGGGTCCAGCAACAGGGCACGCGCGACTTCCAACTGTTTCTGCTGGCCGCCGGAGAGTTCGATCGCTTTTCGATCCCGATGGGTCTTGAGCGCCGGAAACTGCTCCATCACTAGGTCGATGCGCTCGCGCACCTTTGATGGATCCTTCGAGGTGATCCCGCCGAGCTCCAGATTGTGATAGACGGAAAGCTGCGGCACAATATTGCGCCCCTGCGGGACGTAACTGACGCCGCGGCCGAGCAGGTCGCGCGGCTTGTTGCCCGTCACATCCTGGCCGTTCAGCAGGATCTGGCCCGAATGAATGTTGAGCAGGCCGAAGATCGCTTTGAAGACCGTCGATTTCCCGGCGCCGTTCGGACCGATGATCGTTGTGATCGAGCCCCCCGGGATCTTGAACGAGACGCCGTTGAGGATCGTGATCTTACCGTAGCCGCCGTAGACTTCCTTCAATTCCAGCATGATCAGCCTCCCAGATATGCGTCGATGACCTGCTGGTTGGCGCGGATCTCGTCCGGCGCCCCCTCAGCAATGATGGCCCCTTCCGCCAGCACGATGATCCGCGTGCAGAGCGACATCACGAATTCCATATTGTGCTCGATCACCACGAAGGTCGTGTCGTGTTCGCGGTTATAGGTCAGGAGGCGTTCCTTCAGATTGCCGAGCATGGTCAGGTTGACGCCGCCCGCCGGCTCGTCCAGCAGCACCAGATCCGGCCCGGCCATGAAGGCCATCGCTGCATCGAGAAGCTTTTGCTGGCCGTAGGAAAGAGCGCCGGCCTTTTCCTCTTTCAGGTGCCTGAGCTTGAAGAAATCGACCAATTGTTCCGCCTGTTGCGTCAGCCCCGCATCGGGCTTTCCGAACAGCCTCGACAACATGGTTCCCTGGTGCTCCTGGCCGGCAAGGATGATGTTGTCGAGCACGGACATTTCCGGGAAGACCGAAAGCTGCTGAAACGTTCGGCCGACGCCGCGCTTGGCGAGATCGCATGACTTCATCCCCGCCAACCGGATGACCGTTCACGAAGACCTCGCCGCGATCCGGACGGAGCTGACCGAGCACGCAATTGAACAAAGTGGACTTCCCCGATCCGTTCGGACCGATCAGACCGAGCACCTCGCCTTTCATGACTTCGAAGCTGACGTCCTTGACGGCCTGGATACCGCCGAAGGTCTTGGAAATGTTGCGCACTGAGAGGACGGAACTGTTCATAGCTGTGCTCCCTCCTCCATGTCGCCGCGGGTGACACGTCTTGGGCGAATAGCGCCGATCAGCCGTCCACCTACCCCCATCAGGCCGCTTGGCGAAAACACCATGAGCAGGATGACCAGAGTGGAATAAATGATGAGATAGTAGCCTTCGGTAAACCGAAGGAATTCCGGCAGAAGGATCACGACGGCAGCTCCCAGCATCGGGCCGAAGAAATAACCGGACCCGCCGACAACGACCATCAGCAGAATTTTCAGCGAAAAACTCAGCGCGAAAGAGTTCGGCTCGATATATTGGACCACCGGCGAAACCAGCGTTCCGGCAAGCCCTCCGGCCGCCGAGCCGATGGCAAAGGACAGCAAGGTGATCCGGCGGATATTGAGGCCGAGGCTTTCGGCGCGAATTGAGTTTTCGCGCAGGCCCTTGAAAGCGCGTCCCCAGGGAGAACGGACCAGCCCGTACATCAGCAGTGCGAAGATCACGAAGACAACCAGGCAAAGATAATACATCTTCTGGTTCGACGTCAGCGGGATCGACAGGACCGTGGATTTCATGCCGGTGTTGAACACCCAGAAATCAGGCCGCGGCATGTTCGACTTTCCGTAAGAGCCACCGGTCAGCCAGTCCTCATTGCGAAGCACGAGCACGACCAGCGTGTTAAAGGCAAGCGTTACGAAGGCCAGGAAATGGCCTTTGACGCGCAGCGCCGGAAAGCCGACGAGCAGGCCGATGACAAAGCAGGCCGCCACCGATATCGGCATGGCGACGAGCCAGTGGATGCCATTCATGGTCACGAGGGCGGTGATATAGGCGCCCACGGCCATGAACGAGGCCTGTGCCAGCGAAATCTGCCCGGCATAGCCAAGCGTCAGGTTCAGGCCCATCGCCGCGATCGTGTAGATGAGCCACGAGCAGAGGATGAGGGCGACGTAGTTTCCCTGTCCGATCGGAGCAAGCGCCAGAAGAATAATTCCGACGACGATCAGGAGCCATTTCGGAACGAGGTTCATCAGACTTTCCTCCCTTCCGGCGTCCCCAGCAGACCTTCGGGCCGCCATAGGATGATGACGATGAGCAGCACGAGCGGAACCGCCGCACGATATTCGGCAGTGAGGTAGGTTGCCGTCATATTGTCGAGCACGCCGATCAGCAGGCCGCCGGCGAGCGCGCCGCGGATCTGGTTGAAGCCGCCGACGATCGCGGCGATGAAGGCGATAAGGCCGAGATATTCGCCGTTCGAGAACTTGGCAAGGTAGAACGGCGTGATGAGGAACGATGCCAGCGACGCGAGCGCCGCATTGATCAGAAAGGTGTAGAGCACCATGCGTTTCGTATCCACGCCGAGAATGCCCGCCACGTCGGGATTCTGCGCGGTCGCCTGCATGGCGCGGCCCGTTCTGGTGCGGTTGAGAAACAGGGTGAGAGCCACGACGACGGCAAGCGAGATGAAGAGATGGGCGATATCGGTGACCGAAATGACGGCGCCGAAGATGTTCAGGCTGCCACCGGAGACGAGTTCCGGAAAGGGCTGCGCTTCCGCTCCATAGAATTCCTTGACGCTCTCCCGCAACAGGATCGCCAACGCCATCGTCGCAATCACCAGGGGAAGACCGCCTCCTGCTTTCGACGCCTTCATCGGCTCGACGATCAGCCGCTTGAAGAGATAGCCGAGCACGAGAATGGAAGCCGCAAGCGCGACGAGAATGGCCAGAGGCAGCGGCAACCCGGCCCCCATCGCCATCAGCAGGAAGAAAGCGGGCAGCATGACGAATTCGCCCTGGGCGAAATTGACCGTCTGCGCAGCTTGCCAGACCAGCGTGAAGCCGATCGCCGCCAGCGCATAGATCGATCCCGTTGCCAGGCCCGACATCAGGACTTGCAGAAACTGTTGCATGGATCTTGCCTCAAAAGGGTGCCGGCCCGGCCGGCACCCGTGCTGAACCTCAATTCGCCGGAACGCTGCCGACGACCTTCTGCTTGCCATCCACGACCTGCGTCATGAAGCTTTCACGCGACATTTCGCCGGTGTCGTCCCAGGTGGTGGTAAGCAGCATGCCGGGATATTTGGCGACGTCGAGCGTCAGGCCGTGCAGCTTCTTGGCAAGCGCCTCCCGGTCGAGCGAGCCGTTGATCTCGGAGACGTACTTTACCGCATAGACGGCGACATAGCCTTTGAGGCCGTTGTGGTCGGTGACGCGATTGTACTTCTGCTTGAACTTCTCGCCGAAGGTCTGGATCGCCGGAACGTCGGCGCCGGTGGTGATGCCGACATGCGCGTAGGCGCCGTTGGCGGCTTCGCCGGCAAGATCGATGACCTTCTGGCCGGTCAAGGTGACTTCGCCGACGAGCGGCACCTTCAGCCCCTGCTTGCTGGCTTCCTTCAGGAAGCGGGCGGCCTCCTCTTCATTCAGATAAACGAAGACGGCCTCGGCGCCCGACTCCTTCAGCTTCGAGACGTCGGCCGCGAAATCGGCCTGGCCCTGCTCGGAAGGAACGTCGGCGACGAGATCGATGCCGGCTCCCTTCATCTCGCGGATGAAGACGTCATGGCCGCCCTTGCCGAACTCGTTGTTCACCCAGGCAACGCCGATCTTCTTGGCCTTCAGCGTGTCCTTGAAATAAGGCGTCAGTCCAGGCACGCCCTTTGCGGCGCTCGATGACGTACGGAAGATATAGGGATTGCCCTGCTGCGTGATGTTCGGGGCTTCCGAACCGGTGAACTGCGGGATGCCATTCTGCTGTGCCACCAGCATGTTGACGATCGTCGAACCGGAATAGACCGTTCCGATGATCGCATATGCGTCGGCGTCGATCGCCTTCTGCACCAGGGCACGCGATGTCGGCGCATCCGATTGCGTGTCGTAATCGTCCATGACGATCTTCTTGCCGAGGATGCCGCCGGCGGCGTTGATCTCCTCGACCGCCATATGAGCGCCGTCCCGATAGTTCTGGCCGGACACGGCGCCGGCGCCGGAGAGTTCGCATACGCACGGCAACGACACCGTGTCCTCGGCGCGAAGGCTCTGAGGATGCAGGGCAGCGCCTGTGATGAGGGACGCTGCGGCCCAAGCTATGAAATTACGTCTTTTCATGTTTTCCTCCCAAATACCTCCCGCTCATGCAGGAGACCTCCACCAATCGCCCGAGGCCGGCAAGCGCCGACGCCCAAACGGATTCATTTGAGCACTGCAAGACCGCCGTTCCCGGGACGGCCTATGCGCCCGCTCAGGCACCCGGCGACTTCGCGCGGATATCGTCGATAAGAATTTGTCGAAGCTCACCAGTGACGTCAGGCTTGACCTTAAACCATCTGTTGAAGCCGACGACGCCCTGATGCAGCAGCATGCCGAGCCCGTCGACACTGCGATGCCCCCGCGCTTTTGCGGCTCTGATCAGCTCGGTCTCGAGCGGCACGTAGATGACGTCGTAGACGATCGCATCCTTCTTCAGCGGACTGAGATCGATATCGAGCGGCGATTGTCCGATCATGCCGAGGCTGGTCGTGTTCACCAGCAAGTCGCATGTCGCCAGCAGATCCGGGAGTTCGCTCATGCCATGCGCGCTGACGCCGGCGCCGAAATGCGAAGCCAGGACCTCGGCTTTGGAAACGGTACGATTGCATAAGGCGACCGTCAGTCCCCGGCTCAGAAGACCGTAGGTGGCAGCCCGCGTTGCGCCGCCGGCGCCGAGAATGACGGCGCGCTTCGCCCCCATGTCCCAGCCGGGCGCCAGTTCGTCGATATTGCCGAGGAAGCCGATGGCGTCGGTATTGCCGCCGACGAGAACGCCGTCCTCCCACCAGATGGTATTGACCGCGCCCATTTTCGTTGCCGCATCGTCGATATGATCGAGATGCGGGATCACGGCGGTCTTATGCGGCACGGTGATATTGCCGCCGATCCATCCCGCCTCCCTGAAGTTCGAGAAAAAGGTATCGATATCCTGAGGCGGGATGTCCAGGCGCTCGTAGCTACCCTCGATCCCATAACGTTTCAGCCAATAGCCGTGCAGCATCGGCGAACGCGAATGTGAAATCGGGTGCCCCATGACAAATGCGCGGTTCAGCGTCATTTATTTCCACTCCCTGAAATTCTTTGCGATGCGATCGGCGACTTGCGAGCCGGCGCGACATTTTCCTGCAATGACTGTGGGCCGATCGGAGTCAGACATTTGGCATGCCCTCCGGTCTGAGGTGGCGCTTCTGGGCGGCTATGCGGAACGGCGCATTGGCTGCGCCATATCCCCGATATCTGCCGCGCCGCTCGACGATTTCGAAGAAAAAGCCTTCGCGGAAACCCGGACTGTAGAGCTGAAAATATTCGCCCTGCTCGTCGCGGTCATAGAGGATGTTCAGATCGCACAGCCGGTCCGCCATGACGGGATCCAGGCCGAAGCGGGCCTCGACGTCGTCATAGTAGTTGCGCGGGATCTTGAGCGGCGAAAATCCATTGGCCTTGAGCGCCTCGGCGGTGGCGAAAATGTCGGCCGTCGAAAACGCCAGGTGTTGAATGCTCGAGCCGAAGTTTTCCGCGATGAAATGGCCGGCGAGCGTGCGCCGATTGTCGGCGCCGTTCATCGTTATCCGCAATGCACCATCGGCGCTCTCGACGACCTGGCTGCGGACGAGGCCGGAGGGATCGACAATGTCGATCATCGGCGTCTTCTTGAGATCGAAGATCGAAAGGTAGAACAGCAGCCAGGACGGCAGCTCGTCCGCTTTCATTGTCTGCCCCACGTGATCGACCCTGAAAAGGCCGGTCGCCACAGTGGCGTCCACCTCTTCCACCGGCTGGAAATCTATCTCCCAAAGGCTGCCGAGTTCGCTCTTCTCGTCGACGAAATAGATGAGACCGCCGCCGACACCCCGAATTGCCGGAATTGCAAGCTCTCCCGGATGCACGGACTGTTCGAAAGGCTCCGCCCCCAGCGCCTTCGCCCTCTCGAGCGCGTTCTTCGCGTCGTCAACGTTGAGGCAGATGGCATAGGCCGAGGTGCCGTGGACGACGAAGGACGAGTAGGCAAAGCCCAACCGCTCCGTGTTCAGCAGGATGTTGATGCCGCCCTGACGTAACAGGGTTACGGCCTTCGACTTGTGCCGGCCATGGACCTTGAAACCCATGATCCGGAGAAAGGCCGCGAGCTCGTCGGCATCCTCGGTGCTGGTGGAAAATTCGATGAATTCCACACCTCTCACAGAGCTGCGGGGCGCGATCTCGGGCGCGCCGAAGGACACTCCGCCTTGGCTGCGCGCCACGCGGTCCGTCAGATCGACCAGCGACCGGCGGCCGTCGACGGAGATCAGTTTCGCAGAGCCGCCGCGAAACTGGTCGTTGAAGATCTCCAGGGATAGCGGTCCCTTATAACCCGTGGCCGCAACCGCCCGCATGAAGTCGACGACGGGCAGGTCGCCCTCACCCGGCATGTTGCGGAAATGCCGGCTGAGATAGAGAAGGTCCATGTCGATCATCGGCGCATCGGCAAGCTGCACGATGAAGATGCGGTCTCCGGGAATGGCCCTGATGGATTCGACGTCGATCCGTCTCGCCAGCGTATGGAAGCTATCAAGGATCAGGCCGATGTTCGGATGGTCGGCGCGCCGGACGATCTCCCAGGCGTCCCGATGATCATTGATGTGGCGCCCCCAGGCCAGCGCCTCGTACCCTACCCGGATCGACCGTCTGGCAGCCCTTTCCCCGAGTTCACGGAAATCGTCGGCAGCACGATCGATGCCGCCAAGCGCGACGGTGGAGATGTTGGAGCAGACCAGCATCAGCTCGGTGCCGAGTTCCTGCATGACGTCGAATTTCCGTTCGGCGCGATCGAATGTCCGGGAGCGGTGCGGCTCAGGCATGCCTTCGAAGTCGCGAAACGGCTGAAACAGGGTAATCTCCAGCCCGGCGTCGCGCACCATCCTGCCGATCTCCCGGGGCGAGGCGTCGAATGTCAGGAAATCGTTTTCGAAAATCTCGACACCGTCGAAGCCGGCAGCGGAGATCGCCTCCAGCTTCTCCTGGAGATCGCCGCTGATCGAGACCGTTGCAATCGAGGTCTTCATTTTACCGCCTCCGGCACGACGGACAGACCATCCTCGCCTGCCGCACCATTTGCGGATCGTGACGGCGGCTTCATGAAGCGAAGGTAGCTGAGCTGGATCGGCAACTGCGCCACCGCCATTTCCTCGCCGTTCTGAACCTTCAAGCCGTGCCGCTCCGCCTCTTTCAGCCAGGGCGTTATCACAGGCTTGGTGACGGCGTCGGCGACGATCAGCGCACCGGCCAGTTCGGCGACCGGGAAAGGCAGCGGATCGCCGGAATTCATACCGAGCGGCGAGGCGTTGACGGCGATATCGATCTTGCGGCCCGCTACGACGCGATCGAACACTTCGAGGTCGGGATGATAGCGATTGAGCTCGGCCTTGAGCGCGCTGCGGCGCATCTGGTCGGGCTCGATGATGGCAAGGGAGCTGGCGCCTTCCGATGCCAGTTCGAAGGCGATCGCCGTGCCCGCACCGCCGGCTCCGATCAGCAGGGCATTGCAGTCGCGCACCCTGACGCCGTGCCCCTCAAGCGCGGCGATGAATGCCATGCCGTCGGTCATGTCGCCGATCAGCTTTCCCGAAGGCGATCGCCTGATGGTGTTGACGGCTCTTGCGCGGCGGGCTCGTTCGCTGACCTCGTCGCAGGCGACGAAGGCGGCCTGCTTGTGCGGCATGGTGACGGAACAGCCGGCGCAGTTCTCCGTCCCCCGCAGGACATCGAAGAAAGCGGCGACCTTTTCCGGACGGATATCCATCGGCACGATGACGGCATCGACGCCGTGCTCGGCAAACCAGCTGTTCATCGGACCAGGCGATTTGACCTGCTCGACGGGGTGGCCGACGAGCGGAATGAAGACGGTCTTGCCGGTGACAACGCGCTTGCGCTTAAGCGAAACCATCGATCCTCCATCCTCCATCCCGAAGAGTTCCCACAGGGATTTTCTCCCTGTGGGAAGGCTGCTTCCTGGTGCCGCCTTCGAAGAAAACTTCGACCTGACGATTGATGAACCGATCAAAAATGAATCGCAAATACCAAAATCCCCCCAAACGATAACATCATGTTAAGTTTTGCGCCGTTTTTGCAGCCCTTGCTGCGGCGGAGACGAGACGGTCCTCATCTCGGATCGCAGAAGTTCGATCAGGGCTTCGGCATAGACCGAAAGCGCCACATCGTTCCGGTAGGCCGCATAGGTGCTGAAAGTCGTCTTCGCCTCGATTTCGAGGCATTTCACGTCGCGCATCTTGCCGTATGCCGCGGTGAACTCGTCAATGATGGCGATGCCCAGACCGGCGGCGACGAGGCTTCCGACCGTGATGCCGAAACGGGTCTTAATCTTCATGTCGAACGAGAGCCCTTCGCGGCGAAAGATCTCTGTCATGATGCGGCCGTAGGGGTCGTTCGGATCGATGCCGATCAACGGGTGCTTGACGATGTCGACAGGACGGATCGAATCCTGCTGCGCCAATGCGCTGTCGAGCGGGACAATGCAGAACAGCCGCCCCGTGGCAAGCGGCGCGAAGTCGATGATCGAATGGTCGAACCGCGAGCTGATCGCCACGACCTCCCCGCGGCCGAGCAGCAGATAGTCGATCGACTGTTCGATCTTCAGGATATCTATCTCGATGCCAATATCGGGAAAGCGACGCTTCAGCCTTTCCACAGCGCGCGGCACCATGACGTTGGCGATACTCGGCACCGAGGCGAAACTCAATTCGCGTCCCTCGCCTCTGCCGAGACGCCCGATAGCATTTTGCAGATCCTCGACCTTCAGATGAATGTTGTCGAGGAGGTCGAACACGTTGCGCGCTTCGGGTGTCGGCACGTAGCGGCCGTGCCGCCGGTTGAAAAGTGGCACGCCGACCATGTCTTCGGTATATTTCATCAGGCGGCTGACACCCGGCGCGGAGATGTTCAGCAGCTTGGCGGCACCGGCGATCGTGCCGGTCACCATAATGGCGCGGATGATTTCTATTTGTCTCAGCGTCAGCACCGTAAAGTCTCCCTCTGCTCCCGCAATCCCGGGACTTCCCGCGAAACCAAGCTCAGCCCCCGAAGAACAACCGGCGCGGTGTTTCCCACAGAATCTGGCGGCGCTCTTCGATATCGGGAAACAGAACTTCAACCAGCTTGAGAAGCGGGCCGTAGTCCTGGCGGTCGGGCGCGCGCAGATAGGGCCAGTCGGACGCCCACATGCAGCGTTCTACCCCGAAAGCGCCAACCAGCGCCCGCACGAATGGCCAAGTGTCCTTGAAAGGATAGGCCGTGCCCGCGAACTTCGCATAGCCGGACAGCTTTACATGGACCCGGCCGGTATCGGAGAGCCGCAGCAGGGTCTCGAATGCGGGAGGATCCAGTCCATCGCCGGGCGTCGGGCGTCCGCAGTGATCAATCAAGACCTGCACAGGGATTCTGTTCGATCCATGGCTGGAACATCGCCAATTGGTCGCGCTCAATCTGTATCTGGACGAACATATCGAGCTCGGCGAGCTTCTCCATCAAGCTGAAAGCGCTCTCGTAATAGGCATTTCCATGGAATGTCGGGTTCAGCGCAATTCCGACGATGCCCTGATCCCGAAGGTCGCGAAGCGCAGTTGTCTCCGCATCGAGAGAGGCGATCGCCACGCCCTTGAAGAGCGTGGGGTGGCGCCGGATAGCGTCCAGCATGCAACTGTTGTCCGGGCCATATCCGGAGTTCGGCTGCACCAGCAAGGCGTGACGGGTGCCATAGGTCTGCATCACCTGCACGAGTTGGGCGGTCGTGCCGATCTCCTGCCCCGACGGCTTGTAGGCAACATCCGCCGCGTACGGAAATTGCGCGGGATCGAGGACGTGCGCGTGGCAGTCTATCTTCGGTTCCTCAAAAATACTCATTCGTCCTCCCAAACGACGGAACGCGCGTATCTTCGCGACCGCGCGTTATTGACTTTGCCGGTCACGAAGCCGGCATATTCGCGAAAACCTTTCCGTCGAACAGTTTGCGCGCCGTTCTGATCGTCCCCGCCCCCTTGACCGAACCGTCTGCGGCAAGGTCGAGGAACACCTCCATCACGCCTGTGGGATGCTCGACGAGGTAGCGGCCGTCGGCGGGAAGGTTTGCGAGCGCATGCGCCGGAGACCCGCCAAGCAGGGTGGCCGTTGCAACCGTGACGGCGGCGAGAACGCCGACCGAGGCGTGAACGCGATGCGGGATGAAGCTGCGCGTGCTGATCGATCCGCCGGCGCGAGGTTCGGAAACCAGGGTCATTTTGGGAACGGAAGCAGCAACGACGTCGCCGAGGTTCATCATCGGCCCCGCCTTCAGGCGGATGGCTTCGATCCGCGCCTTGAGGCTCTCGTCCGCCTCCAGCGCCTCCCTGGTTTCGCTGCCCGAAAGCCCGAAGTCCGCGGCCCGCATGATCACGCAGGGCATGCCGTTGTCAATCAGCGTCGCCTCGACACCGTCGATGACGTCCACCTCGTTTCCGGTGGGAAGAAGCGCGCCGCACATCGAGCCCGCGGTATTGACGAAGAGCAGCGGTATGGCCGCATGGCGTCCCGGCACACCGGCGATTTCGGCGTTGCCCTGGTAGTTCACCCGGCCGTTCGGCGTCTCGATCCTGGCAACCGCCACCTCGCCCGAGTTGACCATGTGGATCCGGACCGATGTGACCTCGCCCGACACCTTTACGAGGCCCCGCTCGATGGCGGCGGGACCAACGCCGGCCAGGATGTTTCCGCACCCTTGCGCATCGCTCACCAGCGCCTGATCGACGAAGACCTGCAGGAAGAGATAGTCGACATCGGCATCTTCACGCGAGGAGGCCGAAAGCACCGCGACCTTTGACGTCAGCGGATCGGCGCCGCCGATGCCGTCGATCTGCCGCGGATCCGGCGAGCCCATGATGGCAAGCAGCAGAGCATCCCGTTCCCGGGGGTCCCGAGGCAGGTCTTCGGCCAGGAAATAGGCGCCCTTCGACGTCCCGCCGCGCATCCAGAGGCAGGCAATCCCGTCCTCATACATATTTCAGTCCCTTGGCCTCGAGCGTCGGCCGCATGCCGTAGAGATCGAGCCCGAGTTCGCCGGCGGCGAGGCGCTTGCGCTTGGCCTCTTCGTTCGCCATCCGCTTTTCGGCCGCGGCCAGGACATCAACGGCTTCGGCGCGCTTGACCACGCAGACCCCGTCGTCATCGGCGACGATGATGTCGCCGGCTTCGATGTGGGCGCCGGCACAGACGATCGGAACGTTCACGGATCCCGGCGTTTCCTTGACGGTGCCCTGCGCAGAAACCGCCTTCGACCATACCGGGAATTGCATCTGGGTGAGATCCCTGACGTCGCGGACGCCGGCATCGATGACGAGGCCGCGGCAGCCGCGCGCTTTGGCCGAGGTGGCGAGCAGGTCGCCGAAATAGCCGTTGTCGCAGGGGGACGTCGGCGCAAGCACCAGGATGTCGCCCTCCCGGATCTGCTCGATCGCCACATGCAGCATCCAGTTGTCACCGGGCGGTGCCGAGATCGTGACGGCCGAGCCGGCGATCTGCGCACCCGCATAGATCGGCCTCATATGGCTGGCAAGCATGCCCTTGCGCCCCTGCGCCTCGTGGACCGTCGCAACGCCGGCCGCAGCGAGCCTGTCGATCACATCGGGTTCCGCTCTCTCTATGGTCTGCACCACGATGCCCATGCTCATGCTCCGTTCTTATCCACCGGCGGCGTGCCGTGGGTGTGGAAGGTCTCGATCGTCTTCAGGCCCCAGGCCTGTCCCTTCTTGCGGTCGGCCTCGGTCCAGACGACCGGCTCCCAGTCGGGCGCCAGGATCAGGCGCGCACCTGAATTGGCGAGCTCGACGCGATTGCCTGCCGGCTCCCAGACGTAGAGGAAGAACGTGCCCTGGATGGCGTGTTTGTGCGGGCCTGTCTCGATATGGACGCCGTTCTCCAGAAAGAGATCGGCAGCCCGGAGGATATCCTCGCGGGTGTCGGTCGCGTAGGTGACGTGGTGAAGGCGGGCATTGCCGCGGCCATGCTCCTCGGTGCAGGCAAGGTCGTAGCTCTTGTTGTTAATGGTGAACCAGCAGCCCCCCAGTCGCCCATTGTCGAGCTGGATCATTTCGGTCACCCGGGCTCCCAGGCAGGTTTCCATGAAACGCCTGAACTCGGAAACATCCGACGCCAGAAGATTGAGATGGTCGAGGCGCCGGGGATGGCATCCGCGGCCGTGATAGCGCTGCGCGATGTTCTTCAGCGCCGGTTTCTCATCCTCGGGCGGCTGGTAGCGGACCGTATCGTAATAGATCTCGAACACATGCCCGAACGGATCTTCGAAGCGGAAGGCCCTGTTGTGGCCGAGATCGCCATCGACCCATCCGAGAACCTTGTAGCCGCTCGCCTCGATCGCCTTCGCCCGCCGGTCGAGTGCGGCCTGCGAGGAAGCCCGATAGGCGATATGCCCGACGCCGGTGGTGTGATGGCGCGTCAACTTCAGCGTATGGAATTCGTAGTCGTCCCATGCCCTGAGATAGGCGGAGTTCTCATCCTGGCCGGCAAGGCTCAGGCCGTACACCCTGAGAAAGAAGTCGAGACTTTCATCGAACTTGTTCGAATACATCTCGACATGCGCGAGGTGGGCAATGTCGAAACAGGGTTCCATCTATCTTCTATCTCCTCCCGGCCGGTCAAAGCTCGTCGACCGTGCGCGGAAAGACCGATTGAAAACCTTCCGCATATTTGGCGGCGCGTCCGCCGGACTGGCCGCCGGAATTGCGCTGGAAATGGTTGGCGCGGTTCTGCGCGACACGGGTGTAGAATTCCCAAAGGTGCTCCTGGCCTTCCATGCATTCGATCGCCGCGCGCTTCTTCTCCCAAACCGGGGTTATGTCGAGGAAGACATCCGGTTTCCAGCCCATCTGCTCGGTCTGATGCGGCTCGAAGAGATAAAGCTGCGGCGCGCCGAGCACCTTCTGCCCGGGATTGTGGCCCCATGCCTGCGCGATCATCCGCGTCTCGAGCGCCACCTGCGTCGCATACATGTGATCGGTATTGTAAGGATCATACTGGGAATGGCTCAGCATGAAAGCCGGCTGCACCTGCCGGATGACGTCGACCAGGCGGAACTTGTCCTCATCGGTCAGCCGCAGCGGATAATCGCCGAGATCGAAGCTGATGAGGTCATGCACGCCGAGCGCTTTGGCCGCCTTCTCCGACTCAGCCCTGCGGGCCGCCTTCACCTTCTCGAGCGTGATGCCGGGCTCCTTCCACAGCTTGGCGGATTCGCCACGCTCTCCGAAGGACAGGCAGACGACCGTGACGTCGTAACCTCTTTCGGCATGCAGCGCGATCGCACCGCCGCAGCGCCAGACGAAATCCGCAGCATGAGCGCTGATCACGAGAGCCGTCTTATTTTCCGACATGAATGTCTCCTTCCAGGTTGGGTAGATTTCATGCCCTAGCCTGCCGTTTGCCAATTTGGAATTGGCGCCGAGCCTATAAGTTTTCGCTATAGGGAATTTTCAAGACAGGCCATTCCGCCAGCCAACTATAGCTTTTTCTTATATGTCGCCGACCATTTTGAAATGGGCATTTGCCTCATATCCCGACAGCCTAAGGCCAAGTTCGGGCTCGCAGCACCATGCCGGGCCCTCATACGCACCGGCGCCTCTCCATTAATGAAAGGCGGGCGTCGACGCAGGGAGGATCAATGCTCACCCTTCTTTTCGATGGGCTCGCTTATGGAATGCTGCTGTTCGTGCTTTCGTGCGGACTGGCCGTCACCCTCGGGCTCATGAATTTCATCAACCTTGCGCATGGCGCCTTCGCCATGGCCGGCGGCTATGTCACCGTCATCCTGACTAACCGGTGGGGCGTGCCCTTCCTGCTGACGCTGCCGATCGCCTTCCTCGCCACTTCAGCCGCCGGCCTGGTTCTCGAGCGGACGCTCTATGCGCGGCTCTATGACAAGACCCATCTCGATCAGGTGCTCTTTTCGATCGGCATCGTCTTCATCACGGTCGCCGGCATCGACTATGTCATGGGCTCCCAACAGCAGATCCTCAACCTGCCCGACTTCCTGAAGGGGCGCGTCGAGGTTCTCGGCGTCGGCATCGGCGTCTACCGGGCCTTTCTCATCGCCGTCTGCGGTGCGCTGGCGCTGGCGCTGCAACTGGTGCTCGCGAAGACCCGTTTCGGCAGCAGGCTGCGCGCCTCCGTCGACGACCGGCGTGTCGCGCGCGGTGTCGGCATCCGGGTCAACACCATCTTCGCCGTCACCTTCGCCGTCGGCTCCGGCCTTGCCGGCCTCGGCGGCGCGCTCGGCGCCGAAATCATCGGCCTCGACCCGACCTTCCCCCTGAAATTCATGGTCTATTTCCTCATCGTCGTTTCCGTCGGCGGGACTTCGAGCATGACCGGGCCGCTGGTGGCAGCCCTCCTGCTCGGCGTCGCCGATGTTCTCGGCAAATATTACATCCCCTCCCTCGGCGGCTTCATCATCTACATCGTCCTCGTGGCGGTGCTGGTCATCCGTCCCCAGGGACTTTTCTCGAGGGCCGGCTGATGTTGAGTTCGAATTCGACGCATTCTCTTGCCGCCGATGTGCGCGGCACCCTGAAGCGGCAGGCCCGCTGGGGTATGCTTGAAATCCTGTTCTGGGCGCTGGCGGTTGCCGCCTGGTTCTTCCTGCCGGATGAGCATCTGATCCTGACGGAGATCGTGATCTTCGCGCTGCTTGCCCTGTCGATCGACCTCGTTCTGGGCTATGCCGGCATCGTCACGCTCGGACAGGCGGCAATGTATGGCGTCGGCGCCTATGCGAGCGGTCTCTTCTCCATTCGTGTCTCTGGCGAACCGTTGACCGGGCTTCTCGTCGCAGCTCTCGCCGGCGCCGCCGTCGCGCTTCCGACCAGCCTGCTCTTGCTGCGGGGCGCCGATCTGACACGGCTGATGGTAACGCTCGGCGTTGCCGCCGTGCTGCTCGAGATCGCCAACCAGGCCGGCTGGCTGACCGGGGGCGCCGACGGCCTGCAGGGCATCACCATCGAACCGCTCTTCGGCGTGCTCGACTTCGACATCTACGGCCACACCGGCTACGCCTACAGCCTTGCCGTGCTGTTCGTGCTTTTCCTTCTCGCCCGCCTGATCGTCTCCTCGCCGTTCGGCTATTCGCTGAAGGCGATCCGCGACAATCCGCTGCGAGCTTCCGCGGTCGGCATTCCCGTCAAGCCGCGGCTGGTCGCAATCTACACGCTCGCCGGCGCCTATGCCGGGATCGCGGGAGCGCTGTTCACCCAGACGCAGCAATTCATCTCGCTGGACGCGCTGTCGTTCCAGAAGTCGGCCGACGGCCTCATGGTCCTGGTCATTGGCGGCACCGGCTATCTCTATGGCGGCCTTCTCGGCGCGCTGGTTTACGAACTCATCCAGGACGCGCTTTCCTCGCTCACGCCGCAATACTGGCAGTTCTGGCTCGGCATCCTGCTAGTCGCTTTCGTGCTGATCGGGCGCGACCGTCCCCGGCAGCTCGTCCAGCTCCTCGCCGGCAGGTTTTCCGCCCTGCGCCGCCTCGAGCCGGCAGCTTCGAAAGGCAAAAGCTCATGACCGCCCCAGCGCTCGAAACAAGGCATCTCAACAAGACCTTCGGCGCGCTGAAAGCGACCACCGATGTCAGTTTCCGCCTCGAAAAGGGCGCCCGTCATGCCCTTATCGGGCCGAACGGCGCCGGCAAGACGACCTTCATTAATCTGCTGACCGGCGTTCTGCCTGCATCGAGCGGCGACATTCTCTTGAACGGCGAGAACATCGCCTCGCTCAGGCGCGAGAAACGGGTGCGCCGGGGCCTAGTGCGGACGTTCCAGATCAACCAGCTCTTCCCCGGCTTGAGCGTCGTCGAGAGCCTCGCGCTTGTCATCAGCGAGCGCCGCGGACGCGGATGGAACTGGTTCCGCCCTGCGACAGCGGCGGCCGGCATCGAAGAGGAAATTGCCATGCTGCTGCGAGATTTCGGCCTCGAAGCCGTCTTCGACCAGCAATGTTCGGCCCTTCCCTACGGCAAGCAGCGGCTGCTCGAGATCGCCCTTGCCATTGCCTGCCGGCCGCAGGTGCTGCTGCTCGACGAGCCTGCCGCCGGCGTGCCCGAGGCCGACCGCAAGGAGGTGATGGCCCGCATCGCAGCCCTGCCCTCCGATGTCTCGATCCTGCTGATCGAGCACGACATGGACCTGGTCTTCAACTTCGCCAACCGCATCTCCGTGCTCGTCGCCGGGGCGCTCTTTGCCGAAGGCAACGTCGATGAAATCTCCAGGGATCAGCGCGTCAAGGAAGTTTACCTCGGAGGTGCGGGCCATGACTGAACTGCTGAAACTTGAATCCCTCTCTTCAGGCTACGGCAAGGCGACCGTCCTCTACGAAGTCAGCCTCTCGGTCGAGCGCGGCAAGGCGTTGGCGCTGCTCGGGCGCAACGGCGTCGGCAAGACGACCACTTTGAACAGCATCGTCGGACTGACGCGCCACCACTCGGGATCGATCCGACTGGACGGCGTCGACATCGCCCGGCTGCCGCCCGAACGGCGCGTCGAGGCCGGCATCGGCTGGGTGCCGCAGGAGCGCGGCGTATTTCGCTCCCTGACGGTCGAGGAGAATATCACCGCAGTCGCACGAGCGGGACGATGGACTCTTTCGGCCGCCTACGAGCTGTTCCCGCGCCTGAAGGAGCGCCGCGCCAATCTCGGCAACCAACTGTCTGGCGGTGAGCAGCAGATGCTGGCGATCGCCCGCGCGCTGGTGCTGAACCCGAAGATCCTGCTGCTCGACGAACCCACCGAAGGCCTGGCGCCGATCATCGTCGAGGAGCTGCTGGCGGCGATCCGCAGGATCGTCCGCGAGGAAGGCCTTGCCGCGATCATCGTCGAACAGCACGCCCAGCAGATCCTGGCGATCACCGACGAGGCGATCATCCTCGACCGCGGCAGCGTCGCCTATTCCGGCGAGAGCGCACAGCTTTCCGGGGATCGGGAAACGCTCGGCCGGTTTCTGGGCGTCGGGGCGGCGGCGTGAGCGGATCGCGGACCGTTGAAATCAATCAGGCAGATGGCGTGCACGAGAAGGTCTGCACGCCGAATTTCCAAAGGAGGAGAGCAATGAACATGAGAAAGCTTCTAACAGGCGCGCTTGCCGCGCTCTCGGTCGTGGCGGCGTCAGCCGTCACAACCCACGCCGAGGAGAGCGTAAAAGTCGGCGTGGTCATTCCGCTGACCGGCGGTTTCCAGTCCAACGGCCGCCAGATGAACGCCGCGCTGAAGGCCTTCGTTGCCACGCACGGCGAGACCGCCGGCGGCAAGAAGGTCGAGTTCATCGTCAAGGATGACGGCAGCTCGCCCGACAATGCGCTACGCATCTCGCAGGAACTCGTCACATCAGACAAGGTTTCCGTTCTCACCGGCTTCGGCAACACGCCGACGGCGCTTTCGGTTGCCCAGCTCTCCAAGCGGGCAAAGATTCCGCAGGTCATCATGGTCGCCGCGACCTCGTCGATCATGAAGGCCTCGCCCTATATGCTGCGCACCTCGTGGACCATTCCACAGGTTGCAAGCATCATCGGCAAATGGGCGCCGGAAAACGGCGCGAAGAAATTCGTCAGCATCGTTTCCGACTACGGCCCGGGCGCCGATGCGGAGCAGTGGTTCGGCAAGACTCTCCAGGCGAACGGCGGCACCGTCATCTCCAAGCTCAAGGTTCCCCTTGCCAATCCTGATTTCGCCCCCTTCCTGCAGCGCGCAGCCGACGAGAAGCCTGAGGCTCTCTTCGTCTTCGTGCCCACCGGCGCGGGTGCTGCCTTCATGAAGCAGTTCGTCGAACGCGGGCTGGACAAATCGGGCATCAAGGTCATCGCCATGGCCGACGTGACGGATGACGACCTGATCAACAACATGGGCGATCCGGCAATCGGCGTCGTTACCGGCGGCCCCTACTCCGCCAACCACGATTCGCCCGAGAACAAGGCCTTCGTCGAGGCGTTCAAGAAGAACAATGACGGGATGCGCCCGAACATGGTGGCGGCCGCTGCCTGGGACGCCCTCGACCTGATCTACAAGACGCTCGACAAGACCAAGGGCGACGCCGGCGGCGATGCCTTCGTCGAAGCGGCCAAGGGCATGCAGATCCAGAGCCCGCGCGGCCCGATCTCCATCGATCCCGACACCCGCGACATCGTTCAGGACATCTATATGCGCAAGGTCGAAAAAGTGGACGGCGAGCTGTATAACACGGAATTCCAGACGTTCGAGCACGTCAAGGATCCAGCTCACTAAGGCTGAGAGGCGCGCGGCTGGGCCGCGCTCAGACTGCGGTTGGCACCAGCGGTTGCCCCTCACCCCAACCCTCTCCCCCTTCTAACGGGGAGAGAGGACGTGCCCTGCGAGGCGTTGGTGAGGGACGGAGAGCTTGCGGCATATCCCCTTCGCCCCGCAAGCGGGAAGAAGGTGGCGGCAGCCGGATGAGGGGCTCGCCGATCTCCCAAGCCGGGATATCGCGCAGCAACGCAGGCGTGGCAGAGCCGCGCCTGTCTTACAACATAGGTTCGGGAAAACCTTCGGAAAGGAAAATCCATGTCGGCGATAGCAACGATCGGGTTCGGCGAAGCGGCGCAGGCCTTCGTATCGGGCTGGAGATCCGAGGACGGTGTGTCTCTCGGTCAAATCTCCACCTTCGACATCAAGGTCGAGACCCCTTCGCCACGCGACAATCTGCGTCGCGCCTGCTCGGATCTTGACGTCACCTGTGGGGAAAGCCCTCGACAGGCATTGGCAGGCGCCGCCACCGTCTTCAGCCTGGTCACCGCCGACCGTGCGTTGGAAGCAGCGGCAAATGTCGCCGAATTTCTCGAGAGGGACGCCCTCTATCTCGACTGCAACTCCTGCTCCCCTGCGACCAAAGCCGCCGCCGCCAGGGTCGTTGAAGCTGCCGGCGCGGTTTATGTCGACGTCGCGGTGATGTCGCCCGTTCATCCCGCCCGCCATCGCACGCCGCTTCTGCTCTCCGGATCGGAGGCAAAGCGCGCACACAACATTCTCCTCGGCCTTGGAATGAAAGCACAGATCGCGGGAGACGAGGTCGGACAGGCCTCCTCGATCAAGTTGCTGCGGTCGGTAATGATCAAGGGCTTGGAGGCGCTGACCGCCGAATGCATGCTCGCCGCGCGCCGCGCCGGCGTCGAGAAGGCGGTGCTCGCCTCTCTCCAGGCCTCCGATCCAGGGATAGACTGGACCGCGCGTGCAGCTTACAACCTTGAGCGCATGATTGTTCACGGGAGGCGGCGGGCCGCGGAGATGCAGGAAGTCGCCGCAACCCTCAGGGAACTCGGTCTGCCGGATCGCATGGCCGCGGCGGCAGCCGACTGGCAGCGCCAGATCGGCGAATTGGGCATCACAGCGCCGGAGAATTCCCTGGAGGCGCGGGCGGATGCCATCCTGGAGCGGAATCTGACTTGAACCCGACGGCGTCTCAGGCATCGCAAGTCCAGCACAATCTCCGCCACCTCCGGGTCTTCCTGGCCGTGGTCGACACCAATTCCGTCACCAGGGCCGCCGATATCTGCCATCTCTCGCAGCCAGCCGTCACCCAAGCGCTCTCCAAGATCGAACGCGGCCTGCGCACGACACTGTTCACCAGGACGCCGCAGGGACTGTTCGCCAATGGGCAGGGAGACGTTGTGGCAAAACGCGTGCGAAGAGCCTTCGGCTTCCTCGACCCGGCTCTGAACGAACTCAGCCCGCGCCTTCGCATGGTCGCCACGACCTCGCAGCTGCAGGCCCTCATCGCCGTGCGCGAAGCCGAGAACTTCACCCTTGCAGCGCGCCGGCTCGGGCTGGCGCAGCCGACCGTTCACCGGGCGGTGACACAGCTCGAGGAAGAAGCCGCCCGCCCGCTGTTCGAGCGAACCTCCTACGGCATCGTCGCCACGCGTGCCGCCGGAACGCTCGCCCAGGCGGCACGCCTCGCCTTTGCCGAACTGGCGCAGGCCGAAGTGGATCTCGCGGAGACGCTGTCGGAGGAAGCAGGCAGCATCGTCGTCGGCGCGATGCCGCTGTCCCGCTCCTTCGTCCTGCCGCGCGCCATTGCCGAGTTCCGCAAGCTGCGTCCGAACACACCGATCCACATTCTCGAAGGGCCTTATGCCGACCTGCTCGCAGGTCTGAGGCGCGGCGAGATCGACTTCCTGATCGGCGCGCTACGCGAACCTGCACCCATCGGTGACGTCGAGCAGCGCTTCCTGTTCACGGATACGCTTGTCGTCGTCGCCGGCAGCAACCATCCGCTGACGGCGCGATCCACGGTCTCGGTCGAAGAGCTTGCGGCCTATCCCTGGATCGTAGGCCAGCGCGGCACGCCGATCCGGCGGCATTTCGACGCCCTGTTCGAAGGCCTGGAGCGCCGGCCGTCGAGTATCGTCGAATCAAGCTCCCTCATCCTGATGCGCGAGCTCTTGAACGGGACGGATCATCTCGGCTGCATTTCCTACCTGCAGGCTCAGGCCGAACTCTCCCGCGGCTTGCTTAAGGCATTGCCGCTCGACCTCGGCCACACCGCCCGGCCGATCGGCCTCACCTTGCGTGTCAACTGGATGCCGACGCGCGCGCAGGAACAATTCCTAGAGCTGGTCTCGTCGAACCCGGAAATGCCGTGACGTTACATCCCGCCGAGCAGCTTGACGGCGATGATCCACATGGTGAAAGCGACGAGCGTTTCCAGCATCCGCCAGGATGAAGGTTTCGAGAAGATCGGCCGCAGCCAAGTCGCGCCGTATCCGAGCGAAAAGAAGAACAGGAAAGAACCCGTCACCGCGCCTGCGGCAAACGAAGCCTGCTGTCCGGGATAACGCGTCGAGATCGTGCCGAGCAGCAGGACCGTATCGAGATAGACATGCGGATTGAGCCAGGTGAGCGCGAGGCAGGTCGCAAGCGTCTGGCGAAATCTCGCCGTCTTGGCCTCCGCCGCCGTGAGGGTAGCGGATGACCGGAAGGCGGAATAGAGGCTCTTGGCGCCATACCAGGCGAGAAAGGCGGCTCCTCCATAACGCATGACCGGATCGAGCCAGGGAATGAACCGGGCGATCTGCTGCAGGCTGGTCACACCGAGCACGATCAGCACGGCATCGGAGAGCGCGCAGGCAAGGCAGACGGCGAAGACATGTTCATTGCGTAGACCCTGGCGCAGGATGAAAGCGTTCTGCGCGCCGATCGCGACAATCAGGCTGAGGCCCATCATCAGGCCGGTGACATAGATGGAAAAATTCATCGCTTCGGCGAACACCCTCACTTCGGTGACGATGGGGTATCGCTATTTCGCGAATTAGGCTAGTTAATCCATTTTAGCCCAATTAAGCGAAACTAATCCATGCTCGATTATCCAGCCCTCCGCGCCGTCGCAACTGTCGTCCAGACAGGCAGCTTTGAACGCGCCGCCGCCATCCTCAACGTTACGCCTTCGGCGATTTCGCAGCGCGTGAAGCAACTTGAAGAGCGTCTCGGCACCGTCCTCATCGTCAGAGGCACGCCCTGCACGGCAACGGAAAAAGGAGAGTGGCTCTGTCGTCATATGGAGAATGTCGGCATGTTGGAGGCCGAACTCCTCGGGCAGTTGCCGGCGCTCGTTGATCCCGACGAGCCGCGCCAGCGGGTCACCCTTCAGATCGCAACCAATGCCGATAGTCTCGGAACGTGGTTCGTCGAGGCCATGGCGAATTTCGCGAAGAACGCGTCCTACCTCCTGAACATCGCCGTCGACGACCAGGATCACACCGCCGAATGGCTTGAGCGCGGACGGGTGATCGCAGCCGTCACCAGCCTGGAAAAGCCGATCCGAGGATGCCGTCGCTTCGAACTCGGCGTTCTCCGCTATCACGCCACCGCAAGCCCCGATTTCGTTGCGCGCTACTTTCCTGATGGCGTTACCGCCGAAGCGATCCGCAACGCGCCGACGCTGACCTTCAATCAGAAGGACAGGTTGCAGAGCGGCTGGATAAGGCAGACCTTCGGAGACGATCTCGACCACCCCACCCACTGGCTGCCCTCGACGCAAAGCTTCGTCGAGGCCGCGCTTTCGGGCATGGGCTGGGGAATGAACCCGATCCAGCTGACCCGCGAACATCTCGCCTCAGGCCGGCTGGTGGAACTCGTTCCCGATACACCGCTGGATATTCCACTCTATTGGCAGATCAACCGTCTCGCCGCCGACCGCCTAGCGGAGTTGACGCGCGAAGTCGTCACGGTGGCGAAGCGCCGCCTCTGATTGCGCTCAAACGTAAGCGGTGCGGTTGCCGAACTCGCTGGTCTCGTCGAAATTCTTCGTGCCGATACGCTCGCTTTCGCCAGAGAGCTCCTGCGGAGCCTCAGCGGCTGGCTTCGATCCCGCAGACGCCTCGGTCTTGCTGCTCTCGGACGCTTCGAGCTTGGCAATCTTGGCTTCCAGCGTCTCGATGGATTTTTCGATCGTGGCCTTTTCTTTCTCGTCCTGTGTCTGCGACAGGGCTGCCTGCTTTTCGGCAAGCTGCGCCTCGAGAGAAGCAAGTTGATCCGATGAACTGGAAGACGAGGTTGAAGCGGCTGAACTCAAAATGGTGGATGCAGAACTGGAAATTGCGCTGACCATGAGCATGACTTTCGATGATGGAATGTGACCTTCTAGGTCACGAATGGTAAATGCCCGATAAATAAAGTACCGAACAGTACCATTTTTATCCGTGTGGGTGTCTCCGACACAGCTTAGAGATCGCGGCCTATGCGATAGTGATGATCTCCAGCTCCCGGCCGCCGGTTTCCACCACATCGCCGACAGCCTTGCCCATCAGCAACCGCGCCACCGGAGAGACATAGGAAATCGATCCGGCCTTGGGATCGGCCTCATCCTCGCCGACGATTCGATAGGTCTGCACGCGCCCGTCGTCACGGCTGAAGGTCACCGTGCTGCCGAAGGCAACGGTGTCGGTTGACGCAGGATCGGCCATGAGCTGGGCGGTGCGCAGCCTTGCCGCGAGGTAACGCAGGTCGCGCAAGGGACCTGCTGCCTGCCGCCGCCGTTCGTTCACGTCTTCGATGGTGCTCGCAGCATCATATGCCTCGCGCGCCTGCTGGAACTGCAATTCCAGAGCCTTCAGCCCAGCCTGCGTGACCAGATTCAGATGCGGCGAAACCGGACGATCGGGCAGCAGGGTTTCCGAAGCGGTTTCGAAACTCTCTTCCTTGGTGAAGGCGACGGCCAATTCTATGCTCCGTTTTGGGCGCTGTGCCCTTTAGTTGAGGGGCGAACCGCCCATATTTGAAACCATACATACACCGGCTGCAGCCGAACCGCCAATCTCGACCTGTCGGCGGCGACACCGGCAACGGGGGAGCGTCCTGCGCCGCATGAAGTTTAGGCCCCTAATGCATCGAGACCGAGGAGGATCGAATGCCCGACGAGCAGCGGAAAGGCCGTGACGAAGTCTGGAGCGAAACATGCCTTCGCTCCTGACCGACGCCATGCCGCTGACGCCGAGCTGGTGGGATATCGCCGCGCGCATGATGCTGACGGTAATTGCCGGCGGCCTTATCGGCCTCGACCGCGAGCGCGGCGGCCACGCCGCAGGCTTCAGGACCACGATCCTGGTGGCGCTTGCCGCCTGCATCGCGATGGTCCAGGCGAACCTGCTACTATCGACCTACGGAAAAACGCTGAGTTTCTTCACGCAGATGGACGTGCTGCGTTTTCCCCTCGGCGTCCTCACAGGCGTGGGCTTCATCGGCGGCGGAGCGATCCTCAGGCGCGGCGACATGATGACCGGCGTCACCACGGCGGCAACCCTGTGGTTCATGACGGTTGTCGGCCTCTGTTTCGGCGGCGGCCAGATCGTCACCGGCACAGTGGCGACCATCTTTGCCTTCATCGTGCTGTCGCCGCTGAAACGCCTGGACAGTTGGCTGCGCTGCGAACGCAAGGCGACGCTCGTCGTCTACGGCTCGAGCTCCGATATTCCCGACCTGTCAGATGTGCTGGGCTCTCTTGAATGCAGCGCATTGTTCCTTGCGCTGGGACAGACCGAAGATGGCCGCATCGGTGTGACGTTCGAATTGCGCTGGCTGGCGAAAGATCCGGATGCATCAGCTCGCGCAATCCTTTTCGCCGTCTCCGAGACCTACGAGGTCGCGAATTTCGCGATGCATTCAACGACGACGTGACCGGGACGCCACCGTCGCTGCCGCTGTTCTTCGACCTATTTGGAGGCGTGCTCCGGTTTACCCCTTCGTTTGGTGGATGCGAACTCCTCGAGCTGCTTCTCGCTCATAGATTCCTCCATCTGCTTCGAAGCACCCTTGAGCTCCTTCTTGGGCGTTTCGCCGCGCTTGGCCGAAAGTGCGGCACCCGCCGCCTTCTGCTGGGCATTGGATTTGGCTGGCATATCGATCTCCTTCTTGTTGGGATCAGCAGCCCTTAATGCTTCCTCAGTTCACCCGGTTTGTGTGCGGCGCGCTTTCCCGATTTGTCGCTCTTGACGACATATTGCGGTTCCGCCGCCGACGCCTTCACCCTGTGACCTTTGATCTTTGTGGGGCTGGTCTGCTTCTTTACCACCTTGCCTTCGGTCTCTCCCTGGCTGGTATCCCAGCCTACTTCGTCGCCTTTCTTCAAGTGTTTGGACATGTCTGTTCCCTTTGACGATGGGGCTGCGGCCGAAGCCGCAGCCGACCGCTCGTCAGTTGATTGTGGCCCACTGGCTGCGGACATCCCTGGCGTTCTTCGACAGGTGAACATGTGCGTCGACGTGATCGACCCAATCGATCGGGATCAGGTGGTGTTTGCCGTCTTCCGAGTCGGTCTTCGTCAGCTTGATGCGGGTGGGACCGTCGAGATGATCGACCGTTCCCATATGGGTGCCATCGGCAGCCCGCACTTCCATATGTTCTCGGATCTGGTCTGCGGAAATCATCATTTCCTCCTTTGCGTCATTGCTACAAAGCGGCAACGACATGGAGCGGACATGGTTCCGATGCGGCCTGACGCAGCTGGAATTATGCTGGCCGGGACCAATCCTGTCGGGACAAGTAAAATGTGATTCACATAAGTCTTTGAAAACACTGAAATCGAACTGAGAATGTCGATTCTCGGGTCAGAATAGGTCGCCGTGCCTCAGTAACCAATCGACCGAAAATATGCCCTCATCGCATCCCTGTCCCGTACCGCAGGGCGCAGATGAACGGGTTCAATGCCCGCTTTCAGCACTTTAGAGAAGGTCGCCGCGACCGATCGGTTGGGATGCCCGTGCAGGGAGAGATAACTTATGATTTCCGCCGCGCATATGTATCGCTTTAGGAACTGTCTCGCTGCCGAAAGCTGTATACCGTGGGTCGGCAGCAGACCACTGGTCACGAGATTGGAGACCTCGCACTCCGAGATGCCCAGATAGAATCCGACCTCGTAGTTGCCAAGCACTACGTTTTCCGACCAGCGTCTTGACGAAGATTTCGCGACGACGTTCTCAAGCTGGCCCACGTGAGCGACCTGCAGCCGGCGAATAAGTGGCTCGGTGCCGTCTTTAACAGATACCTCAACAACGCCATCAATTACGTTTTTGACGATGTCCGTCCAAGTGACCTGATGTGGTGGACGGCCTCCGCTCCCGGCATCGCAATGTGCCAAAGTGTGGCTGTCGAAAGTCACATAAGGGAGAGCCGTCCATGGAGAAGATTACCACAATTGGTCTGGATATCGCCAAGCATGTATTTCAGGTTCACGGGATCAATGGTGCTGGCGCGACGGTGAGCCGCCGCAAGCTGCGCCGCGACGATGTCGTTGGATTCTTCAAGGCATTGCCGCCATGCCTGATCGGAATCGAGGCATGCGCGACTGGACACCACTGGGCTCGGGTTCTTATGGCGCTGGGTCACGAGGTTCGGCTGATGCCGGCGTCTTACGTCAAGCCATACGTGAAGCGGCAGAAGAATGACGCGACGGATGCCGAGGCGATTTGCGAGGCGGTGACGCGGCCGACGATGCGGTTTGTCCCTGTGAAGAGCGAGGAGCAGCAGAGTGTGCTGATGCTGCATCGGGTCCGCGAGCTTTTGATCCGGCAGCGGACAATGCTGGTAAACGCCTTGCGCGGCCACTTGGCGGAGTTCGGCATCGTAACGCGACAGGGCATTGCCGGCGTCGGAATGCTGATCGCGTTGGTCGAAGATGGTGATCACGATCTCATCCCGCCGCTCGCGCGGTCCGCGCTTCTTCCGCTGATCGGGCAGTTGCGGGAGGTGCACGAGAAGGTTAGCGAGCTGGATCGCCAAATTCATGCTTGGCATCGCTCGAACGAACTGAGCCGCCGCCTTGAGACGATCCCTGGAATTGGCCCGATCACTGCCAGCGCAATTGCCGCGACGGTGACCGACGCGTCGCTCTTCAAATCCGGCCGACAATTGGCGGCCTGGATAGGCCTGGTGCCGCGGCAGAACTCATCAGGTGGCAAGGACCGCCTCGGAAGGATCAGCAAACAAGGCGATCCCTATCTCCGCCGGCTTCTCGTTGTGGGCGCGCATGCGGTGCTTCGTTTCAGCGGCAAGGCTAAAGTTGCACCGACGCGTTGGGCGGCCGAACTTCTGGTGAAGAAGCCGTACAACGTCGTCGCTGTTGCTTTGGCCAACAAGATGGCGCGGATCGTCTGGGCGTTGATGACGACGGGCAGGCGCTTTGAGGCAACCGCCGCCCTTTGAATGCTCACAGAGGATGCAGAAATTGGTGAGGTGCTGATGGCGTGATGGCGAACGGTCGAGCCGGGATCGGACAAACCCGATCAGTGGGTGCCGCTTGAAAGCGCGTTGACCTGTCTGGGATCCGATCAGCGGACTACATCAGGGCCAGCGGCATGAACGCGCCGCAATCAAAGGCCGTATACATGCCTGCACCCGACCAATCTGCCAGAAATACTACACTGCCCCTTGCCACGCGGAGGCCGTCCATACATGCCACTGAGAATTTCCTCCAGAATGGATTAGAGTCCGGCCTATTAAAGGACGGACGCATGAAGAAGCAGCGATTTACGGAAGAGCAGATTATTGCGGTACTGAAGGAGCAGGAGGCTGGTGCGAAGGCAGCCGACCTCTGTCGCAAGCACGGAATTTCGGAAGCGACGTTTTACAACTGGAAGGCCAAATACGGCGGTATGGAAATCTCCGAGGCGAAACGGCTGAAGGCGCTTGAGGACGAGAACGTGAGACTGAAGAAGCTGCTCGCCGAGCAGATGCTGGATGCAGCCGCGCTTCGCGAGCTTCTTGCAAAAAATGTATGGTCCGCCTCGTCCGTGCAAGGGTACGCGACATCGTAAATGACGATTCCAGTTGCATAAATGTATCCGGCCTCTCGCGAGTGGACTGCGGTTGCAGCCAGGCCATGATGAGATCCGCACACGCCGTTCCCAATAAATGGTCCAGGCACGAAGCCCGCTTTTTTGCACAGGGCTTACGGCATGTTGATCCACTGTTTCGTCATCACTATTCCCGAGCCTTGCAATCGAGCTTGGATCCTCAGGTGAAGGCAGGGTCTCTGCGTTCGTAGAGTGCTCCAGGCCTTGTCAGGACGACCCAGACGATCCGGGCCATTTTTGCGGCAAGTGCGACGACAGCTTTGTTGGGGTGCATCCGAGCCTGAAGGCCATCCAGCCAGCTCCCCAATCGATCTCGTGTTCGGTCGAGGTGCCGAAAGCAGGATCGTGCTCCATGTACGAGGAGCTTGCGCACATAGCGGTTCCCCCGCTTGCTGATGCCGAGAAGCTTCTGCTTTCCTCCGGTCGAGTGTTCCCGTGGCACAAGGCCAAGCCATGCTGCCAGATCACGAGCTTTCTGGAATTGTCGGCCGTTTCCAATGGCAGCCAAGAGTGCAGTTGCCCCCAACGCTCCGATCCCTGGGATCGTCATGAGCCGTCTTGCGGCATCCTCTCGACTGGCTATAGCTTCGATCTCGCGTGTGACGTCGCCAATGCGTCGTTCCAACTGGCCTAGATCGGTGAACAAATCTGCAAGCAGCTTACGCATCGCCGACGAAAGGTCGTTTGATCGGTCCTCGATAACTTGCGGCAGGTCGAGCTTGAACAGGCCCGCGCCCTGCCGGAGGGCGATCCCGTATTCGAGGCAGAAAGCCCGCATCTGATTGATCAGACGCGTTCTTGTTCCGATCATCTGGTCCCGCACTCGGTGCAAAGCCTGAAGATCGGCTTGTTCTTCGCTTTTGAGTGCTGCAAACCGCATTGTTGGTCGGGTCGCCGCCTCAGCGATCGCCTCCGCATCGATGATATCGGACTTGTTCGATTTGACGTAGGGCTTCACAAACTGTGCGGGGATCAAGCGTACCCTATGCCCGAGAGCCTGTATCTTTCTAGCGATCCATTGAGATCCCGCGCACGATTCCATCCCCACGATCGCCGGCGCCGCTCGTTCGAAGAACTGCAGCAGTGTGTCGCGTCGGAACCGCACCTTCTGGACGGGCACGCCATCGCTTCTGAGGCCGACGACGTGGAATATGTTCTTGCCGATATCAATTCCGTAGACAGCCGCTGGGCGCGGCACATTGCGCTGTGGCATTGCAACCTCCTTCGGTTTGACAGCCTCATGATGCGGCAGGAGGACGAGGCGGACCATCCCATTAATGGTAGGGCCCGCCGCCAAGCGTGACGCCGTCGCGCATCTGAAGACCGTGATGGGTCTTTCGGAACGGCGGGCCTGCCAGATCATATCCGCCGACCGCAAGACGGTCCGCTACCAGTCGAACCGAGCGCCGGAGACCGAGTTGCGAGCAAAGCTGCGTGACCTTGCCAACGAGCGTCGGCGTTTCGGCTACCGGCGGCTGTTCGTCCTGCTTCGGCGGGAGGGAGAGCCGTCCGGTGTCAATCGCATCTATCGCCTTTATCGCGAGGAGGGTCTCTCTGTCCGCAAGCGCAAAGCCAGACGCCGTGCTGTCGGCACCCGTGCACCGATCCTGGTCGAAGCGAAGGCCAATGCCCGATGGTCGCTGGACTTCGTGCATGACCAGTTTGCCTGCGGCAGACGCTTTCGCGTCCTCAATATCGTTGATGACGTGACGCGTGAATGCCTGGCCGCGATCCCGGACACATCTATATCCGGTCGTCGTGTCGCTCGAGAACTGACGACGCTGATCGAGCGGCGCGGCAAACCGGGAATGATCGTCTCCGACAACGGCACCGAACTCACGTCGAATGCCATCCTCGCCTGGTCGAAAGATCACAAGGTCGAATGGCACTACATCGCTCCGGGGAAACCGATGCAGAATGGCTATGTCGAAAGTTTCAACGGGCGCATGCGCGACGAGCTGCTCAACGAAAGCCTGTTCTTCGGCCTTGATCATGCCCGAAGCGCCATTGCTGAATGGGCGGACGATTATAACCATTTCCGGCCGCACTCATCGCTCGGATATCAGACCCCGGCAAGCTATGCCGGGTCCATCGCCGCAACCGGCTCCAACGCTGCGCGAGATGAAAGCTTCGCGTTTCCGCCGGTTGCTCCCACCGCGCCACTTGGCGTATTCAAAACCGCCGAGGCTCTAATCGCAGTCGGATGAAACTTCAGTGGCATGTATGGACGGCCTCCGCGTGGCAAGGGGCAGTGTAGTATTTCTGGCAGATTGGTCGGGTGCAGGCATGTATACGGCCTTTGATTGCGGCGCGTTCATGCCGCTGGCCCTGATGTAGTCCGCTGATCGGATCCCAGACAGGTCAACGCGCTTTCAAGCGGCACCCACTGATCGGGTTTGTCCGATCCCGGCTCGACCGTTCGCCATCACGCCATCAGCACCTCACCAATTTCTGCATCCTCTGTGAGCATTCAAAGGGCGGCGGTTGCCTCAAAGCGCCTGCCCGTCGTCATCAACGCCCAGACGATCCGCGCCATCTTGTTGGCCAAAGCAACAGCGACGACGTTGTACGGCTTCTTCACCAGAAGTTCGGCCGCCCAACGCGTCGGTGCAACTTTAGCCTTGCCGCTGAAACGAAGCACCGCATGCGCGCCCACAACGAGAAGCCGGCGGAGATAGGGATCGCCTTGTTTGCTGATCCTTCCGAGGCGGTCCTTGCCACCTGATGAGTTCTGCCGCGGCACCAGGCCTATCCAGGCCGCCAATTGTCGGCCGGATTTGAAGAGCGACGCGTCGGTCACCGTCGCGGCAATTGCGCTGGCAGTGATCGGGCCAATTCCAGGGATCGTCTCAAGGCGGCGGCTCAGTTCGTTCGAGCGATGCCAAGCATGAATTTGGCGATCCAGCTCGCTAACCTTCTCGTGCACCTCCCGCAACTGCCCGATCAGCGGAAGAAGCGCGGACCGCGCGAGCGGCGGGATGAGATCGTGATCACCATCTTCGACCAACGCGATCAGCATTCCGACGCCGGCAATGCCCTGTCGCGTTACGATGCCGAACTCCGCCAAGTGGCCGCGCAAGGCGTTTACCAGCATTGTCCGCTGCCGGATCAAAAGCTCGCGGACCCGATGCAGCATCAGCACACTCTGCTGCTCCTCGCTCTTCACAGGGACAAACCGCATCGTCGGCCGCGTCACCGCCTCGCAAATCGCCTCGGCATCCGTCGCGTCATTCTTCTGCCGCTTCACGTATGGCTTGACGTAAGACGCCGGCATCAGCCGAACCTCGTGACCCAGCGCCATAAGAACCCGAGCCCAGTGGTGTCCAGTCGCGCATGCCTCGATTCCGATCAGGCATGGCGGCAATGCCTTGAAGAATCCAACGACATCGTCGCGGCGCAGCTTGCGGCGGCTCACCGTCGCGCCAGCACCATTGATCCCGTGAACCTGAAATACATGCTTGGCGATATCCAGACCAATTGTGGTAATCTTCTCCATGGACGGCTCTCCCTTATGTGACTTTCGACAGCCACACTTTGGCACATTGCGATGCCGGGAGCGGAGGCCGTCCACCACATCAGGTCACGCTCAATGCGGAAATCGACATTCTTTGGATGCAATCGCGTTTTATTTGTTTCGTGCCCGTAACGACTAATAGCTAGCTGCCTGTCCGCGTCTTCGCTAACTCAATGAATTCTCAACAATCGCGTAAGGATACCGATTCAAAAATCTCAATTGATACGAGATCGAGTACGCTTCTTTTGGATTCAGCGTCGCAAATAACTTGTCCCGACAAATCCGGCAACGCGGGACAACCCGGCCGCGGTGCAGCGATCATTCAATATCTCTGATGTTATCCATAAACTCTATTCGTTTGAATGATGAGTTCCCAGGGACCATATTAGCATCATGGACATGGACGAACCTCCCATCGATGACCATGTCCCTGACCTAAAGAAAGGAACCGGAAAATGACCACGCTCACCTATCGCGGTGGCGACAAGCCCTTCACCTCCGGCGCAGGCCGCTTCGATCTGGCAAATTATGCCCGCAAGCTCGTACTCGCCTGGACCCGCTGGCGGACCGCCCGTGAAATCGAAGCCATGCCCTTCGACATCCGCAAGGATATCGGCTGGCCGAGCACGGACGACAACAAACACCGGACCATGTAATGAATGCGACATTCCTCTTAAGATGAGGGCGGCGTCTGCATCATGCAACGCCGCCTTTTTCGTGGCCTGACCATCCATTCCCGGGCCGTTTTCAGTCTTGAAGTTCAGTTGCCCATCAGCCCGTTCTTTGCCCCATCCGCAGCCCTCCTGGCGGCTTGACTGGCTAGATCGCGACCAATGTCGCATATTTGCTCTTCCCGGCCGCATTTTTCCATGCCAGTGTCGCTTTCAGGACATCGGCGCGACGCATTCCGCGCAACGAATATGTCATCGCCCCTCGAGCATGGATTTCGCTATGAACAGGATGCAGATCAAGAAGCGTTCGCTGGTCTTCTTTATGGTACCGCAATTCACCATGCTGCCCTTTTCGGCGGCCGTGGACACTTTGCGCATCGCCAATCGCATGCTCGGCTACCAGGCCTATACCTGGCGCCTCGCCTCCCTTGATGGGGAGAAAGTCTATTCCTCCTGCGGCATCGGCGTCGAGGCCAATTCCTCGCTCGCCGAGGAGCGCCGCCATCTCGGCGGCGAAAACCGGCCGGGCATGGTGCTCGTCTGTTCCGGCATCGATGTCGAGCAGTTCAACAACAAGTCGGTCAATGCCTGGCTGCGCGAATGCTACAATCGCGGCGTTGCAGTCGGCAGCCTCTGTACGGGCGCACATGTGCTGGCCCAGGCCGGCCTTCTGAACGGCAAGCGCTGCGCCATCCACTGGGAAAACCTGCCGGGCTTTTCGGAAGCCTTTCCGCAGGCCGAAGTCTATGCCGATCTCTACGAGATCGACGGCAATCTCTATACCTGCGCCGGCGGCACCGCCTCGCTCGACATGATGCTGAACCTCGTCGGCGAGGATTTCGGCGAAAGCCTCGTCAACCGCATCTGCGAACAGCACCTGACCGACCGCGTGCGCAACCCGCACGACCGCCAGCGCCTGCCGCTGCGCGCCCGCCTCGGCGTGCAGAACGCCAAGGTCCTGTCGATCATCGAGCTGATGGAAGGCAATCTCGCCGAGCCGCTGTCGCTGATCGAGATCGCCGACGGCGCCGGCCTCTCGCGCCGCCAGATCGAACGGCTGTTTCGCCAGGAGATGGGCCGTTCGCCGGCCCGCTACTATCTGGAAATCCGCCTCGATCGCGCCCGCCACCTGCTGGTGCAGTCCTCCATGCCCGTCGTCGAGGTCGCAGTCGCCTGCGGCTTCGTCTCGGCATCGCACTTTTCCAAGTGTTATCGCGAACTCTACCATCGCTCGCCGCAGCAGGAGCGCGCCGAGCGCAAGATGACCATGGCGACGGCGCGTCAACAGGCGGTCGCGGCCTGAGAATTTGAAAGAGAGCGCCGCCTGAAATGAAAGCGCGGCGCCTTGCCAGAATAGCCCTATTGCGCCGCTTCTTCCGTCATCCTGGCGTCGGAAAAGACCTGGTTGCGGCCTCGATGCTTGGCCATATAGAGGAACTGGTCGGCGGCGTTGAGGTAGTTCTCGAAGGTTTCGTAGCCCTCGATTTCGGCGATGCCGATCGAGATGGTGACGCCGAGTTCCTCGTCGTCGGCCGTCACCTTCAGCCGCGAGATGTCCGAGCGGATCTCGTCGCAGAGCTTGGTCGCGGCAGCCGAATCCATCTGCGGGAAAAGGATGGCGAATTCTTCGCCGCCAAGCCGCGAGAGCAGATTGTCGCTGCCCTCGAAGATCGTGAACAGCCTGTTTGCGACAGCCTTAAGCACCTTGTCGCCGATCTCGTGGCCATAGGTGTCATTCAATCGCTTGAAGTGATCGATATCGAGAATGGCCACCGAACTCGGCACTTTCAGCCGCAGGCACTCGTTCACCAACTTCGGGCCGTTGTCGTAGAAATAGCGGCGGTTGTAGAGGCCGGTCAGGTAGTCGCAGGCCGCTGCCGCCCTCAGCTGCCGCATCTGCGCTAGCGTTTCGGCATTGTTGGCGATGCGGCACTGCAATTCCTCGGCGACGAAGGGGCGGTAGACGAAATCGCTGGCGCCGGCCTTGAGGAAGCTGGCAGACAGCATGCGGTCGTTGGAGGCGGAAACGCCGATGACGCGCAGCCTGTCCGACCCGAAGCGATGGCGGATGCGCCGCGTCAGCTCGTAGCCGCTCATGTCGGGCATGTGGTGGTCGGTGACCACGAGCTCGATATCGCTGTAAGCCTCAAGCGCGGCCAGCGCCTCAAGCCCCGAATTTGCCTCGACGACGAGATATTGCTGCGCCTTCAGGAGGTCGACGAGCACCTGGCGCGCAGAGACGACATCATCGACGACGAGCACCCGCGTCTTGCGGTTGGAGATCGCCCGCCGGACGGTGGCAACCAGATTGTCGAGCGCGAATTCATTGTCCTTCAGCACGTAATCGATGACATTGCGCTCCATGATCCTGTTGCGCGTGTTGAGATCGAATGTCGCGGTGAAGACGATCGCCGGGATATCGTGCTCGATCGTGCAGTCGAGCGCTTCGCCATAGGGCGAATCCGGCAGGTTGAGATCAACGACGGCCATGGTGTAGCCGTGACCGTCCTCGGCAAGTTCTTTGCGAAGAGCCTTTAGCGACGAGCAGGATTTGACCGCGAGGCCGAGCTCGGTCTGGAACCGATGGCAGAGCACGGCGGAAAACATCCGGGAATCTTCAACCAGAAGTATTTTGAGCCCGCCTGAGCGGAGCCCGATGCCATCTCGCTGAAAATCCGCTTGAAAAGCCACAGCCGCTACTCCCCCATGCGTCCGATGGCCTCGACTCGGCCATCTCCCCGGCGCGGCGGACGATAACCGAGGGGCCCGCGCGCGTGAAGGGGACAAATGACGGCGTTACTTATAATTGCAGAAATTCGATGACGGTCTACGACCGTCATCTCCGCCCCGCTGGCGATGCCGATACTGGAAGGGCCGTCAGGCAACCGCCCGCTCCCTGCGCATCGACTGGATTTGCAGCAGCGTATCGAGGTTCTGATTGACGCGGCAGTAGAACTCCTCGTCGATGAACGGGCGCAGCATGAAATCATTGCCGCCGGCCTTCAGGAAACGCGCGGAAAGCAACCGGTTGGAGGAGGAGGAAACGCCGATGATGCGCAGCTCGTGCGAGCCGATATTCGAGCGGATGCGTCGCGTCAGCTCGAAGCCATCGATGTCGGGCATATTGTAGTCGGTGATCATCAGGCCGATATCGCGGTTGGCCTTCAGGATCTCCAACGCCTTGGCGCCGTTCTCGGCGGTGCTGACGCGGAAATTATAGCGTTTCAGCCGGCTCGACAGCAGCGCGCGGGCCGTGGCGCTGTCGTCGACGATCAGCACGTGGTGACGATGATTGGTCAGGAACCGGCAGATCGATTCCGCCAGGAGGTCGACGGCGAAGATATTGTCCTTGAGGATATAATCGACAATGTCCTTGGCCATCAGCTTGTCGCGCATGCCATCGTGGAAGGTGCCGGTAAAGACGATGGTCGGGATGGAGAGATCGACCAGATATTCAAGCGCTTCGCCGTTTTCGGCGCCGGGCAGGTTGATGTTCGAGATTGCCAGCGTGATCGGATCGGAAGACTTGTCGTAGGAAAACTGCAGATCCTCGAAGCTGCGGCAAATCTCGACGTCAATGTCGAACAGCTCTTTGAGGCGTTTGCTGATCATCGAGGTGAATACGTTGGAATCTTCCGCGACGATAATGCGCGCGCCGGCAAACATTTCCCCGGAATATTGCATCCCCGAAATACCTAGAAACGCCATAGCAAACCTTTGATGTAAAATCTGTCCCCGGGTCAAATTGGTACATCAATTCATTTGAGTAATTATTAATCGGCGCGCCCGGATGTGAAACGAAGAAGCGGCCCGATGGGACCGCCTCCTATTTCTTGCAGATATGATTAAGAAATCAGGCGCGAAACCCCGCGGCCATCCAACGGGCTTTCGCCGATAAATTGTCGCATTCTCAGCAGGCTAGAGGCCGGAACCTCGAAGGACGGGGCGGTAGGTTGGGCAGCTCGATGAGACGCCTACTTCAGCCCCTCGGCTGGCCGCGCCCGGCCGAAGCGATTATAAGCGGTATCGACCGACCCGCCGAGAGGTTCTCCCATGACCCAATCCGACCCGGTGATCGAATGGCTCCTCGATTCCGACCCATCGATCCGGTGGCAGGTGATGCGTGACCTCATCGACGCACCGGAGCGGAATTGGGTGGCCGAGCGGGCGAAAGTCGAGACCGAAGGTTGGGGTGCAAAGCTGCTTGCCTCCCGGGACGAGGACGGGCAATGGGCGGGCGGCGCCTTCCTGCCTGCCGGTTTCGATCCACAGGAATGGCGCGAGCACGGCCAGCCATGGACGGCCACGACCTTTTCGCTGTCGCAACTGAGGGAATTCGGTCTCGATCCCGCCTGCGAGCAGGCCAGGCGCGCCGTCGAATTGATTGGCGCCAATGCCCGCTGGGAGGAAGGCGGCCAGCCTTATTGGCAAGGCGAAGTCGAAGAATGCATCAACGGCCGCACTGTCGCCGACGGCGCCTATTTCGGCATCGATGTCTCGCCGATTGTCGACAGGCTGGCCGGTGAGCGTCTCGACGACGGCGGCTGGAACTGCGAGAGGATCAACGGCTCTCACCGCTCATCCTTCGCCAGCACCATCAATGTGCTGGAAGGGCTGTTGGAGTTCGAGAAATCGACCGGCGGCACGCCACGATCCCGCCAGGCGCGCCGGACGGGCGAAGAATTCCTGCTCGAGCGCCATCTTTTTCGTCGTCTCGGCACCGGCGAGCCGGCCGACGAGCGCTTTCTGCAGTTCCTGCACCCGAACCGCTGGCGCTACGACATTCTGCGTGCCCTCGATTATTTCCGCGCCAGCACCATCCTGACCGGCGCCACTCCCGATCGCCGCCTTAGCGAGGCGATCGACCATCTGCGCTCCCGGCGCCTTCAGGACGGCCGCTGGCCGCTCGACTGGCGCCTGCCGGGGCGTGCGTGGTTCGAGGTCGACGATGGGCAAGGCGAGCCCTCGCGATGGATCACGCTCCGCGCGATGCGGGTGCTCAGATGGTGGGATGTTCAGCGCTCAATCGATACCTGACGCCAAGCCCAGCGTGCGCAAGACGCGCCGGATATGGATTCGAAACCCCGCCCTCGCGGGAGGAAATGGCTCGGATGATCGCCGATGCCGGCCTCGCCGTGCGCGAACCATTCGCCAGAAGGATAAGCCCTATATCGTACTCGGCCTCGACAATCTCGATCTGACCGACCACCAGCTTCTCGACGCGATGCCCGCGCATCCGATCCTGATCAACCGGCCTCTCCTACACCGCTCGCCAGCGTCTCTCACGGCCCTCCGAGCTGGTTCTGGAAAATCCTGCCCAGACGCACAGAGGCGCCAAGTGCTCGACGCCGAGGGCAAGCGGATCGTCTGATCCCGCCTACTTGACGACGGCCGACCCCTTGACGATTTCGATCGTCTCGCCACCGTCGAGCCCGATCCGGTCGCCGTCGGGCGTCGTCATGAAGCAGCCTGAGGAACAGAGGTTTTCCGAGGCGCCGGCATCGACCACCACCTCGACGCGCTGGCCGCTCTCGGTGATGACGAGCACCACTGCAGCTGGATCGGTGTTGGTGATGGATGCCGCCTGGACCGCGGGCGCGGCAAGCAGCGGGACAAGCAGAACGGCGGCAGACCTTGCCATCATGTGCGGCGGCGCGGGCGCGCCCTCCCCTCTAACGATCGGTGCTGCCCTCGGCAGCGATCCCGATGGTGGAGATCATGCACATAGACCTGTGAATGATGGCTGAATGAGCCGCTCAGCTCTTCAGGCTGCCATCCGCCGTCCGCCCGCGCAGCTGCCGCACCGGCCGCTCCTCTTCCTCGATGGGCTTATTCTTTGGATCGTCCCGGCCGTCCGTCTGCTCCTTGACGGCATTGGCAAGGACAGGCGCGGCACCGCGATGGATGGTGAGATCGCTCTGCGGCAGCGGGATCTCGATACCTTCGGCCTTGAAGCGCCGTAGGATCTCGATCCTGAGATTGTTGCGCACCGTCATGCCGTCGCCCATGTCGGCGAGGAAGAAGCGCAGCTCGAAATCCAGCGAATAGGGTCCGAAGCGCAGGAATTCGACATGCGGCTCGGGATTGCGCATGACGAGCGGTATCTTTGCCGTCAGCTCCAGCAGAATATCCATTACCTGCTGTGGATCGGCGTTGTAGCTGACGGAAACCGGAATTTCCGAGCGGCCGATCCTGTTGCGATGCGTCCAGTTGCCGACCAGGCCGTTGATCAGTTCCGAATTCGGCACGATGATCGACTGCTTGCGGAAAGTCTCGATCTCGGTAGCGCGCACCGAGATGCGTTTGACAATGCCTTCGGCCGTGCCCGATACGACATGGTCGCCAACCTTGAACGGCCGCTCAACAAGCAGGATCAGGCCGGAGACGAAGTTGGAGACGATGTTCTGCAAGCCGAAACCGATACCGACGGAGAGCGCCGAGGCGACGAGCGCGAAACTCGACAGATCGATGCCGGCGGCAGAGACGCCGATGATCGCGGCGATACCGACGCCGAGATAGCCGATGCCCGTCTTGACCGAATTGCGCACGCCGAGATCGACATGGCTTCTTGCCATGACATTGCCGTCGAGCCAGCGCTGCAGCCAGCGCGTTAGCAGGAAGACGCCGGCAAACAGCAGGATGCCGGTGCAGATGCCGAGCAACGAGATGCTGATGCCGCCGAGCCTGACCTCGGTAAACAGCCTATAGGCGATAAGCTGCAGATCCTGAACATGGAAGCCCCAGAGCAGCAGGATCAGCGGAACGCCGACTAGCAGCGCCACGGCATAGATGGCAAGCCCTACGAGCAGGCCGGCCTGGTCGATCGCCACCGGCCCGAGATTGAAGCGGCGCGTCAGGAAGCGCGCGAAGAAGGTATCGCCGAAGCTTTCCTGCCTTGATATCGCCTTGCCGGAGAGCAGGCCGACATACATGGTGGCGACAACCGCACCGGTGATGATGAGCTGCGTGGCAACGAAGCGGGCGAGCCCAACATACCCTGTCAGCGCGGCAATGATCAGGCCGGCGCCGACGGCGCGCAGGATGATCGCCATGCCGCGCGGCCAATGCCTGCCCGGCGCATCGGGATCGCCGTTCCTTGCCAGCATCGGCTTGCCGAAGGAGACCGTGATCAGGATCATGCCGATGATCAGCGCCGCAAACAGGCTTCTGATCACGGTCAGCACCAGCGGCGAGCCCATCGCCTCGCTGACGGTGCCGAACAGATAGTCGAGCCCGTTGACGACAGCCATCGCCAACAGGCAATAGCCGATCGAGCGGGCGCCGAGGTTGGAAAGCCGCACGAGCCGCCAGCGCGGTTCGCGTGGCGCGAAGATGGCATTGACGAAGCGCCCGACGAAATAGACGAGCCCGATCGTTCCGAACAGCGCGCCGATGACCGGCGCGATATCCGGCCTCAGCACGTTGAAGCCGTTGAGGAAGAAGAACGAGGTGACGAGCAGCACCGAGAGCGCCAGCGTACGGATCAGGGTAGACCAGAAGGCGATCGACAGCCGGCCGATATAGGAAGGCTCCTCGACCGCCTCATCCCGGCGCAGATACGCGCCGAACAGCCGGTAGCTGCCGGAAAGCAGGATGAGGGCCGAGGCAAGCGACAGGAAGATCGCGGCAAACATCGGAAAACGCTTGAATTTCCAGACGAAGACGGCCCAACTGGACAGGGCCTGCGAGAATTCGCTGATCTCGTGCACGAAGGCGCCAGCCGCATCGTCGATCACCGAAGCCGAGACCTCGGTCCGCCTGAAAAGCGTATCGGCAAACAGCTGCCGCCGCATCTCGATAATCTGATTGACGAGCTTCGTCACCGCGATCGACAGGTTTTCGGCGTCGCCCGTCACCGCGTTGATCTGCGCCCGCTCGGCGGCAAGCGCATTGCGCTCCTGGGTGACGATCTCGGCTTCAGGAGGCTGCCCGTCCGTCGGCGGCTCGCCGATCTCCGCAAGCCGGTTCTTGATCTGGTCGAAACGCGGTCTCAGATTGACCGATATGGTGATGATTGCGCGGCTGAGTTCGTCGGCCTTGGTCGCAAGCTCGACCAGCGCGTCGTCATTGTCGGCATTCCCCTTGACGCCGTCCTGAAGCGCCGTCAGTTGGACCTTCGCCTTGTCGATCTCCTTCGCCGCCTGGTCGAGCGGCGTCTCGACAGACGCCTGCGCGACCGCCTGCGTCTGCGCTTCCTGCGCGAAGGCCGCGGCACCCTCGAAATGCGCGCCGGCAAGCGCCAGCGTCACGAGAAGAACGGTGCGAAGCAGGATGGACCTCAGCCGCAAAAGCGCCTCCGGAAAGGTTGTCGTCGGGATAGAATGCCTGCTTTTCCTAGCAAAGAAAGGCGACAGAAAGGCGGAGGCTCCTGGAAAGGTTTAGAAGCCGGCCCCGGGCTTGGAGAGATAATCGCGCTCGCCAGCCGTCGATTCCCGTCCGAGCATGGCATTGCGGTGCGGAAAGCGGCCATAGGCGGCGATTATGTCGCGATGGCGGATCGCATAATCCAGATATTCCTCATCGCCGAGCGCAGTGAACAATGCCACGGAACGTTCCTGCTCACCAAGGTCTTCGGCATGTTCGAACGGCAGGTAGAAGAATGTGCGGCAGGCGGTCTCGATCGCCTGGTCGGCGCCGGCGGCAAGGGCGAGCTTGGCCTCCCGAAGCGCGAGCCCGTCGGTTGCGAATGCGAGCGGCGTGCCGCGATAAATGTTGCGGGGAAACTGGTCGAGCACGATCACGGCCGCGAGCCGGCTTTCGGCATCGACCCGCCATTCGTCACCGATGCCCGCGGCGAGAGCCAGATGCGTCTCTCGGAAGCCTTCGCGGATCTCGACGTCGAGCTCGGGCGGCGGGCGGAACCACAGCTCCCGGCCGCATCGGACAAACCAGAAATCATAGACTTCCTTCGGCCTACGGATCGTCGTCATCTTCGCTTCCCCTAGCGTTATGTTTGATAATGCGGCGTCGGTAAACCATTGCAGAGAAGGAATAATAGTGTGCCGCGTGGTCCACACGGCAGGCCTTCCTGCTTCTAGCCACCCACGTCCGTCTACTTCCCCTCGTTCAACGAAAACACCAGCGTCGCCTTTGTCCCATCATGTCCGGGATCATAGGCAAAATCCGATTTCAAGCTCGCAGCCATGGCCGTCAATATCCGCGTACCGAGCCCGGTTCCCCTCGCCGGGCTCTCCGGATCGAACCCCGCCCCATCGTCTTCGACGATGACCCTCAACGCCTCATCCGTCTGATCGACAAAGACGCGGATCTCGCCCGGCACGCCGTCGGGATAGGCGTATTTGAAGGCATTGGTGGCGAGTTCGCTGACGATCAAGCCGAGCGTGATCACCTTGTCGGTCGCCAGATTGACGGGCTCAGCGGTGAGCACGATGCGGTGCGGCCGCTTGTCGTCGCGCATCGAGGCTTCGAGCTCGGTGAGCAGGCTGTTCAGATATCCATCCACCTGCACCGAGCCGACCTGCCGGTTGGTATAGAGCCGGCGATGCACGCTGGCGATGGCGTTGATGCGCATCTGGGTTTCGTGCAGCGCGTCGATCGCCACCTGATCTTTGGTCATCGAGGATTGCATGCGGATCAGCGCGCCGACGAGGCCGAGGCTGTTGGCGATGCGGTGATTGACCTCGGCAAGCAGCATCTCGGCAAGGTCGCGCTGCTGGCGGATCACCTCCTGCGCCTGCGCCGTCTCGTGGCGAAAGCGCGCCCGCTCCAGCGCCTGTTCGAGGGCGGCGGCGAGCAGGTCGAAATAATCGGCCGAGATCCCCTTGAGCATGTAGTCGTCGGCGCCGGCTTTCAGCGCCGCGACCGCGATGCTGGTATCGCCCGAGCCCGTCGCATAGATGACCGGCGGATGATCCGGCAGCGCCGTGATGCAGGGCAGGATGTCGAGACCGGTTTCGCCAGCCAGGACATGATCGAGCACGACGGCGTCGATGCCGCCTTTGCCGAGTCTCGCAAGGCCGACAGCACCGTTCTCGGCCCATTCAACCGAAAAGCCGCGCCGGCCGAGGTTCTTCTGCATCAAGACGGCGAGCCCCTCGTCGTCATCGATATAGAGGATGCGGATCAGGGCATCCGCATTGCCGCTAGAAGTGCTCATTCCGTCTCCCGGCTTTCTCTCGCAGCGACGACCGCTCGCAAGCGTCCGAGTCGTCCGCATGGCAATGTCGTATTGCATCGGCCGCCTGCGGTAAACAGCGGTTATCCCTCGCCCTTGTCGCAGGTGGCGCGAAAGGAGGATGTCGGGGAGCCGGTATTTTCAGAACACGAACCGACCTGGAGGAGTATCCCATGGAGCCATTGAAGGATGGAAACGGACAACCTGAAATGAAACGCTTAAAAGCCGAGCGGCCCGATTGGTTCCGCCGGCGGGCTAATTCTTTTGGAATTTCCGATGGCGCGATACTTCGGCGCCTGCCTCCGCCGGCAATTGCAGGAAGCGCAACGACGATATGACGCCGATCGCGCCGACCACGACGAACGCCCAGCGGAAATCGGCGAGAACGGGATTGTCGACGCCCCTGAGGGCCGAGGCGATATTCAGCACGGCCGCCGCAACGGCGACGCCGAGCAGCATCGACACCTGCTGCAGCATGCTAGACAGCGTCGAGGCCGAGCTTCGCTGCGCCGGACCGATATCGGCGAAGGCAAGCGTGTTCAGCGCGGTGAATTCCATCGACCGCGACAGGCCGGCGAGAAAAAGCAGCGCATGGATGAAAAACTGCGGCGTATCTGGCGTGAGGAAACCGCAGGCGACGATTGAAAGCGCCGCGATCAGCCCGTTGAACACAAGCACGATGCGGAAGCCGAAGAAGCGCAGGAGCGGTGTCGTCACCGTCTTCATGCCGAGATTGCCGAGGAAGTAGACGAGCAGATAGGTGCCGGCGGCAATCGAACTCAGCCCGAAACCGAGCTGGAACAGGAGCGGCAGCAGGAACGGCGTCGCGTTGATCGCCACCCTGCAAGCCGTGCCCGCCGACAGCGTCGACATCGAAAAGGTCTGGACGCGGAAGGCCGAAAGGTCGAGCAGCGGATTGTCGACAGCGAGGAAATGCCGGGTCGCCATCACAGACAGCACGATGCCGGCTGCAAGCATGGATATGACGGGCAAAAGCCCGCCGTCCCATTTGACCGAAAGCTCCAGGGCGGCGAGCAGAAAGGTCAGCCCTGCAGCACTCAGAACGAAGCCCGCGAAATCCAACCGGCCGGGATCTGTCTCGCGCTGCTCCGGCACGAAGCGCAGCACCAGCCCCATGCCGAGAATGCCGATCGGGATATTGATGAGGAAGTTCCAGTGCCAGCTGGCATAGGTGGTGATGAAGCCGCCGAGCACCGGGCCGATCACAGGTGCGGTCAGCGCCGGCCAGGTGATCAGCGCGATCGCCTGGACGAGCTCGGACTTGCGGGCGTTCTTCAGCACGATGATGCGCCCGACCGGCGTCATCAGCGCGCTGCCCGCTCCTTGGAGGGCGCGCCACATCACAAATTCCGTAAGGCTGCCGGACAAGCCGCAGAACAGCGAGGCGGCGGTAAAGACGGCGATCGACATCAGGAAGATACGGCGCGCACCGAACCTGTCGCCGAGCCAGCCCGACAACGGAATGAAGGCGGCCATCGTCAGCATGTAGACGGTGATGCCGATGCTCATCGACACCGGCTGGACGTTAAAGCTTGCCGCCATCTGCGGCAGCGAGGTGGCGACGATGGTGCCGTCGAGGATCTGCATGAAGAAGGAAACGGCAACGACCAGCGCCACGATCTTCGCCTGGCGGCCGCTTGCCGCCTCCTGCCCATTCTCGCTCGTCTCTGCCGTGGTCATCGATCCGCCAATCGTGGTCATCGATCCGCCAATGAAATTCAGAATGCCGCGGCAGGGAAACGGGAAGGAGCCGATCGGAGGATCTGCCGCGCGAGAGAACGCGGAAACGCGCCGCGCACGGGCTGCATACGCTCGTTGCGCGCGGCCGGAAAGGCCAAATCTCGCACTACGCGAGAATATTCCCGACGCGGCGGGCGGCGCGACTTTAAGAAAAAGGCCCCGCCGGAGCGAGGCCAAGTTTGAACCGCTCCCGGGAAAACAGGAGCGGCATCGAGGTCCATATCCTGCGGCCCATCTCGCAGCGAGGTCAGATTTCCCCGTATCGGTACGCTCGCGAACTAAAATTCCGAGAAGCGCCGAGATTAGTCCGCAAAGTCGTTGCCCACTTGGCGATCGACCTGTGCAGTGCAGCAACGATTGGCGCTTGCAATGTTTACATAAACCGCTATCACTAAACATATTGCTAAACATGATGATTGATGAGTTCATGTGAGCATTCTCTAAAATGGGTGAACATGCGACGCCGGCGGGGAGCCGGCATTGGTTCTGGGAGGAACTTATGCAGAAAACATCGAAAGCCCTTTTGGGGCTGGCTGCGGCACTCGTCATGTCGTCGGCATTGCCCAATCTCGCCAAAGCCGAAGAATTGACGCTGTGCTGGGCCGCCTGGGACCCCGCCAATGCGCTCGTCGAGCTGTCGAAGGACTTCACCGCCAAGACTGGCACGCAGATGAAGTTCGAATTCGTTCCCTGGACGAGTTATGCCGACCGCTTCCTCAACGAGCTGAATTCCCATGGCAAGCTCTGTGACCTCATCATCGGCGACAGCCAGTGGATTGGCGGCTCGGCCGAGAACGGCCACTACGTCAAGCTCAACGACTTCTTCGACAAGGAAGGCATCAAGATGGATGACTTCGTGCCGGCGACGGTCGTCGGCTATTCGGAATGGCCGAAGAACACGCCGAACTACTGGGCACTGCCTGCCATGGGCGATGTCGTCGGCTGGACATACCGCAAGGACTGGTTCGAGAAGCCGGAACTGCAGAAGGAATTCAAAGCGAAATACGGCCGCGATCTCGCAGCCCCGAAGACCTACGATGAACTGAAGCAGATCGCCGAGTTCTTCCAGAAGCGCGAGATCGACGGCAAGACCGTCTACGGCGCCTCGATCTATACCGAGCGCGGCTCCGAAGGCATCACCATGGGCGTGACCAACGTCCTTTACGACTGGGGCTTCCAGTACGAGAACCCGAAGAAGCCTTATGACATGGAGGGCTTCGTCAACTCGGCAGACGCGGTCAAGGGCCTCGAATTCTACAAATCGCTCTATGATTGCTGCACACCGCCCGGCAGTTCCAACGTCTACATGGTCGAATCGGCCGACGCCTTCAAATCCGGCCAGGTCGCCATGCAGATGAACTTTGCCTTCACCTGGCCCGGCCTCTACAAGGACGAGAAGGTCGGCGGCGACAGGATCGGCTTCTTCCCCAATCCTGCTGAAAAGGCGCATTTCGCCCAGCTCGGCGGCCAGGGAATCTCGGTGGTCTCTTACTCCGACAAACGCGACGCCGCCCTGCAATACATCAAGTGGTTCGCACAGCCCGATGTGCAGGCCAAATGGTGGGAGCTAGGTGGGTTCTCCTGCCTGAACTCCGTGGTCAATGCGCCAGATTTTGCCAAGAGCCAGCCCTATGCCCAGGCCTTCCTGGACTCGATGGCGATCGTCAAGGACTTCTGGGCCGAGCCGAGCTACGCCTCGCTGCTGCAAGCCATGCAGAAGCGCGTCCATAACTACGTGGTTGCTGGCAACGGCACCGCCAAGGAAGCGCTCGATGGCCTGGTGAAGGACTGGAGCGACGTCTTCAAGGACGACGGCAAAATCTAGTGCCGGACGACAGGACAGGCGGCACCCCTCTGCGCGCCATCCTCACCAGGGTGGCGGCCCGGATCGGCAGACGAGCCGGGCCGCCAGATCTTCCATATCCCAATAGACCGGGTGAAAAATTGACCATTTCCCATTCCTCCATCGTCGAGAATGCAGTCGATGCGACAGCAAGGGCAACGCCGGTCTCGGTCGCCCGGCGCGTTCGCGGCCTCTCCGACAGAGCGATCGCCTGGCTGTTCATCGCGCCTGCCATCACCCTGCTGCTGGCGATCAACATCTTCCCGCTGATCTGGGCAATCTATCTCTCCTTCACCAATTACCGCGCCAACCGGCCGAATGCGCCGGTCCAGGGTGTTGGCCTTGGAAACTACCAGCGCGTTCTGAACGACCCCGATATCTGGCAGGCGATGCAGACCACCGCGCATTTCGTCTTCTGGACCATCGTCCTGCAGACGGTGATCGGCTTCAGCCTTGCCTATCTGATCGACCGCAAGTTCCGCGGCCATGCCTTCTGGACAACGATCATCCTGATCCCGATGATGCTGTCGCCCGCCGTCGTCGGCAATTTCTGGCGCTTCCTCTACGAGCCGCAAATCGGCCTCTTCGCCTATGCGGTGTCGCTGGTATCAGGCATTCCAACCTCCGATATCCAGATGCTCGGAAATGTCACTCTGGCGCCCTGGGCGATCATCATCGTCGATACCTGGATGTGGACGCCCTATGTGATGCTGATTTGCCTCGCCGGCCTGCGCTCGATCCCCGACTATATCTACGAAGCGGCCGAGGTCGACCGCGCCTCGCCGTGGCGCCAGTTCTGGTCGATCACCGTGCCGATGGCCCTGCCCTTCATCATGCTCGCCGTGCTCTTTCGCGGCATCGAGAATTTCAAGATGTTCGACATGGTGACGCTGCTCACCGGCGGCGGGCCGGGCTCGGTCACCGAAGTCGCCTCGATCACGCTGAAGCGCGCCGCCTTCGAAAGCTGGGCGACCGGCCGGGCCTCGGCCTTCGCCATCGTCCTCTTCGTCGCGGTGTTCGGCCTCGCCAACATCTATGTCAAGGCATTGAACAGGGTGAAGCAACGATGAGCGCCGCTAACTCAGCCCATTCGGTCGTCGCACCGAGCCGTTCCAGCAAGCGCATTGCCGGCACGATCGTCATCCTCTATGCGCTGATCACCCTCATTCCGCTCGTCTGGATCTTCCTGACCAGCATCAAGTCTCCGCCGGATTCGATCAGCTATCCACCGAAGATTGTCTTCACGCCGTCGCTCGAAGGTTATTGCAACCTGTTCACCACGCGTACGCGGCAGACGCCCGACTATATCGCCTCGCTGCCGGCGCCGGTCGGCACCTGTGATGAGGTGACCCGCAAGCGCAACATGGTGATCGCAGGTCCGTCGAATTTCCTGCCGCGCTTCGTCAATTCGCTGGTGATCGCCTTCGGCTCCACCTTCCTGGCGGTCTTACTCGGCACGCTCGCCGCCTATGGCTTCTCGCGCTTCAAGGTCCCGCTTGCCGATGACCTGCTGTTCTTCATCCTATCGACGCGCATGATGCCGCCGATTGCCGTCGCCATCCTGATCTACCTGATGTATCGCGAGCTCGGCCTGTCGGACACGGCTGTAGGCATGATCCTGCTCTACACCGCCGTCAACGTCTCGCTCGCGGTCTGGCTGCTCAAGGGCTTCATCGACGAAATCCCGCGCGAATACGAGGAAGCGGCGATGATCGACGGCTATACGAGGCTGCAGGCCTTCCGCAAGGTCGTGCTGCCGCAGGCAACCACCGGCATCGCCGCCACCGCAATCTTCTGCTTGATATTTGCCTGGAACGAATATGCTTTCGCCGCCCTGCTGACCTCGGGCGAGGCCCAGACCGCACCGCCCTTCATCCCGACGATCATCGGCGAAGGCGGGCAGGACTGGCCGGCTGTTGCTGCCGGCACGACGATCTTCCTGATCCCGATCCTCGTCTTCACCATTCTCCTGCGCAAGCAGCTGCTGCGCGGCATCACCTTCGGAGCCGTCCGCAAATGACCCACCTGATCGAAACACGCATCCCTGCCCGCCCGAAACGGCCATTCTTTCTGCGCCGCAGCCCGATGGAGGCCATCGCCACCACGCTGATCGGGCTCGGCTTCCTGATGCTCTTCCAGCCCTTCCTGCTGGTGCTCTACACCTATTCGCTGGTTACCCTGCTTGCGGGCACCGTCATGTTCATCATCGTCTCGAAATTCCCGGAGTGAACCATGGCGGACATCCGGATCGAAAATCTCCGCAAGGAGTTCGGCAGTTTCGTCGCCGTGCAGGATTCGAGCTTCACCGTTCATGACGGGGAATTCCTGGCGCTGCTCGGGCCTTCCGGCTGCGGCAAAACCACCACGCTTCGCATGATCGCTGGTCTCGAGCTGCCGAGCAGCGGCAAGATCTATCTCGACGGCGAGGATGTTACGTTCAACCGCGCCAGCGCCCGCGACATCGCCTTCGTCTTCCAACTCTTCGCACTCTACCCACATATGAACGTGCGCAGGAATATCGGTTTCCCGCTGTTGTCGCAGGGCATGGCCAATGCCGAAATCCGTCAGCGCGTGGAAGAGACCGCTCGGCTGCTGCAGATCGATCATATTCTCGACCGTTCGGTATCGGGCCTAGCCGGCGGCGACCGGCAGCGAGTGGCGCTCGGCCGCGCCATCGTCCGGCGTCCGAAATGCTTTCTGATGGATGAGCCGCTCGGCACGCTGGACGCCGAGTTCCGCGAGATCATGGTCCACGAGCTGCGTGAACTGCACAACCGGATCCACGCGACCACCGTCTACGTCACCCACGACCAGCACGAAGCGATGGCGATGGCCGACAAAATCGCCGTCATGAACCATGGGGTCATCGAGCAGTTCGGCACGCCGCAGGAGATCTATGCCAAGCCCGCGACCATGTATGTCGCCGATTTCATCGGCTCGCCGCCGATGAACTTCATGCGCTTTACCTCGGGGCTGAAAAGCGGCGACCACTCCATCCTGCTAGACGGTGTCGATGTTGCCGTCCCAGAGATCCATGAGGATATGGCCGAGGGTGAGCTGGCGCTCGGCGTGCGGCCGGAGCATATCCGCTTCAATGACGCCTCGGCGCTCCGCGGTGCCGTCTACGGCAGCGAATATCTCGGCACCAACCAGGTCGTGGCTGTGGAAACCCGGAGCGGTCTGATCAAGGCTCGTGTTCCCGCAAATCGCAGCTTCCGGATCGGCGAGACCGTCGGCCTCGAATTCAACCCGGAAAAACTCGCGCTCTTCGACTGCGCGTCCGGCCACGCGGTGGCATCCTCGCTCTATCAGGAGACCCGGCATGGCTGATGTCGTCCTCAGAAACCTTAACAAGCGCTTCGGCGACACCCAGGCTCTGTGCGATGTCGATCTGTCGATCCGCGACGGTGAATTCGTCGTGCTGCTCGGTCCCACAGGCGCCGGCAAGACCACGACGCTGCGGCTGATCGCCGGCTTGGAAAAGCCGGATGGCGGGCGTATCGAGATCGGCGGCCGCGATGTCGCCGCCGAAGCGCCCGCCGAACGTGACGTCGCCTTCGTCTTCCAGCAATATTCGCTCTATCCGCACATGACGGTTTACGAGAACCTCGCCTTCCCGCTGAAGGCGCCGGTCCGCAAGCTGAGCGCGGGGGAGATCGACCGGCGCGTCCGCGAGGTCGCACGCATGGTCCGGATCGACCACAAGCTGGAGAACCGCTCGACCAGACTTTCCGGCGGCGAGATGCAGCGTGTCGCCATCGGCCGCGCACTGGTGCGCCGGCCGGCGATCTATCTGATGGACGAGCCGCTCTCCTCGCTCGACGCCAAGCTGCGCGCCGAACTGCGCCTGGAGTTGAAGCGCATCCAGAAGGAGTTGGGCTCGACGCTGCTCTATGTGACCCACGATCAGGTGGAAGCCATGACCATGGCCGACCGCATCGGCATCGTCGCCGAGGGACGGCTGATGCAGGTCGGAACGCCGCGCGAGATCTACGGCAATCCCGCCAACCTGCATGTCGCCGCCCGTCTCGGCCAGCCGCATATCAACCTTCTGCCGGCGGACCTCCTGCCCGGCGGCAATCCGCCGGCCGGCACGAAGACTGTCGGCGCCCGTACCGAGCATCTCGACATCATCGTCGGCGAGGATGCCAATGCCGAGATCGATTGGATCGAACATCTCGGTGACCAGAACCATCTACACATCAGGGTTGTCGATCCCAAGCAGCTAGCGCGGGATCACAAGCTCGTCACACTTGCAGATCCATATCTGGCGATCGCGCCGGGCGACCGGATCAGCCTGACGCTGCGCGATCCGCTCTATTTCGATGCGGCTGGACAGCGCCTGTCCTAACCGCCGAACTGGCATGATAACGGCATGAAAAACAAACAGACGGGTCTCAATCGATGAAACACTTCTTCAACCGCAGGGAAAGCATCGTCACCGAAGCCTTGGATGGTCTGCTTCTGACGAGCAGCAGCGGTCGCCTTGCCCGCCTCGACAGCTTTCCCGACATCAAGGTGATCCTGCGCGCGGACTGGGACAAATCGAAGGTGGCGATCATCTCCGGCGGCGGCGCCGGCCATGAGCCCTCCCATGCCGGTTTCGTCGGCAAGGGCATGCTGACATCAGCCGTATCCGGGGAGATCTTCGCCTCGCCGAGCGTCGATGCCGTGCTGACGGCGATCCGCGCCGTTACCGGTCCGAAGGGTGCCTTGCTGGTCGTCAAGAACTATACCGGCGACCGCCTGAATTTCGGCCTCGCCGCCGAGAAGGCGCGCGCCGAGGGCTTCGATGTCGAGATGGTCATCGTCGCCGACGACATAGCCATCCCCGACATCAACCAGCCGCGCGGCGTCGCCGGCACACTGTTCGTCCACAAGATCGCAGGCTATCACGCCGAAAATGGCGAGGACCTGACGACGGTCGCGGCCCATGCCGCCTCAGCAGCGGGCGACATCGTCTCGCTTGGCATGTCGCTCTCCACATGCAGCGCGCCGGGCCAGGCGCATGAGGACCGTCTTGGTGCCAACGAAGGCGAACTCGGCCTCGGTATCCATGGCGAGCCGGGCATCGAGCGCATCACACTGCAGCCGGTTGCCGATATTGTCGCGACCATGGTGGCGCGCCTGTCGCCGACGTTGCGCGAAGGAGTAAGCCACGCCCTCCTCATCAACAATCTCGGCGCCGTGCCGCCGCTCGAAATGGCGGTCATCGCCAATGCCGTGCTCGCCTCGCCGCTTGGCCGTCGCGTCCGACTGATCATCGGGCCGGCGCCGATGATGACCGCGCTCAATATGAATGGCTTCTCGCTGTCGCTGATCCGGCTGGATGCCGCTCGCGAGGCGGCGCTGACAGTAGCGGTGGAACCGCATGCCTGGATGCCTGCCGTCGAACGACACGAGATCGACATCATCGCCGCACCGAGGACTGCGGCCGGCATGAATGGCGCGGCCGCAGCCGGGGAAAACACGCGCAACCGTCGCTTAATCACGGCGCTCTGCGACCATCTGATCTCGCAGGAAAGCGAACTCAACAGGCTGGACGGCCGTGTCGGCGACGGCGATACCGGCTCGACAGTGGCGACGGGGGCCCGCAGCGTGCTTGCCCGCCTCGACACGCTGCCGCTCGACCGGCCGGCGGCAACGCTCGCCTCGCTCGGCGATATCCTCGGCACCAGCATGGGCGGGTCGAGCGGCGTGCTGCTTTCGATCTTCTTCACCGCGGCGGCAAAAGCGATGGCTGACAAGGCCGATATCGCCGCCGCCCTTCTTGCCGGGCTCGATAGGATGACGTTCTATGGCGGCGCCACGGTCGGCGACCGGACGATGGTCGATGCCTTGGCACCCGCCTTGAAGGCCTTTGCCTCCGGTGATATCGCCGCCGCAGCGAGGGCTGCGGCAGCCGGTGCCGAGTCGACGAAAACCATGATGAAGGCGAGAGCCGGACGCGCCTCCTATGTCGGCGAAAGAGATCTGGCGGGCGTCGCCGATCCCGGCGCCGTCGCGATTGCCGGCGCGTTCGGCGTGGTAGCAAGCCTCGTCTGACCGGAGTACAGTTTGAGAGCCGCGCGGGAGGCGCGGCGACAGGGAGGATGGCAGTGCAGGCGGAACCGGTGCTAGTTGCGGGATTGATCGAGGTGTGCCGGGCAACGATCGCGGAAAACAGCGATCACCTCTGCGCGCTCGATCGCGCCATCGGCGATGGCGACCATGGAACCAACATGCGGCGCGGCTGCGAGGCAGTGAGCGCCGAAGGCGAAAGCCTGTCCCGCCTGCCCTTCCCCGACGCCGTGGAAAAGATCGGCCTAACGTTGGTGATGAATGTCGGCGGTGCCGCCGGGCCGCTCTACGGCACACTGCTGATGGAAATTGGCCGCCAGCTTCGCAAAAGCGAGGCGGAGGCCGATTTTTCGCTGGTGCTAAAACAGGCGATCGACGCCGTAGCCAGGCGCGGCCGCGCGCATGCCGGCGACAAGACCTTACTCGATGTGCTCTATCCCGTGCATGCAGCACTCGCCAGTCGCTCGCCGCTCGGTACCATCGCCAGCAAGGCCGAATGTTCCGCCAGCCGCACCGCTGACATGAAGGCGATGCGCGGGCGCGCGGCCTATCTCGGCGACCGTTCGATCGGCCACGTCGATCCCGGCGCGTCGAGCTGCGCACTATTGACTACGGCGATCTGCCGCTTTCTCGGGGAGCACCGTCCGGAATGAACGGAAAGACCGCAAATGTGGGTATCGTGATCGTCTCCCATTCGCCGCTTGTGGCACGGGGTATCGCCGACATGGTGCGGCAGATGGTCGGCGACTGCGTGCCGCTCTCCTGGTCGGGCGGCAACGTCCATGGCGAGCTCGGCACTGATGCCGGCGGCATCCTCAGGGCGATCGAGGCCGCCTGGTCCGATGCCGGCGTCGCCGTCTTCGTCGATCTCGGCGGCGCCGAAACCAACAGCGAGATGGCGATCGAAATGCTGGGCCATCCCCGCTCGGCGCTCGTCTCCATCTGCAACGCGCCTTTGGTCGAAGGCGCCGTCATCGCCGCCGCCGAGGCGTCGGGGGGCGCCTCACTGGCCAAGGTCGTTGCTACAGCCGAGGAACTATCGCCCTGATGACGAGCGGAGTGCGCATAGAGAAACAGGAGCCCGAGCCATTGCCCGAGCCATTTAGGGTGAACTGCCAGACGGAGGTGGAAGTCAAGCACGGTGTCGGGCTGCACGCCCGCCCCTCCGTCACCTTCACGCGGCTTGCCAAGTCCTTCCCCTGCTCGATCGAGGTCGCAGTCAACGGCAGCGACGTCTGGCTGAACGGTAAGAGCATCATCAAGATCATGGGCGCGAGAATCCGCAAGGGATCGGTCCTCAGGATCCGCGCCGACGGCATTCTCGCAGAAGAGGCGATCCGCGCCCTTAAGGGACTCATCGAGCGCAATTTCGATGAGGAAAAGAAACATGGCCGGACCGCTTAGACTGAAAGCGAAGAGCGCATCTCCGGGCATCGCATCCGGCCCGGCCTTTCTGGCCGAGCGGCCGGGCGCTCCCGCCGCGCCTCGTACCGTCGGCGGATACGCCGCGCTGGAAAAGGCGATCGACGTCTCGATCGGCGAACTCGAGCGCCTCGCCATGGGATCCGACGCCGAAAGCCGCGATATCATCGATTTCCAGATCGAGGTGCTGCGCGATCCGACGATCGCGGAAGCGAGCGGCGCCCGCATGGAAGCTGACGCGAACGTCGTCTTTGCCTGGGTCGCCACCCTCGACGCCTATATCGGTGAACTCGAAGCGGCCGACGAGGAGCAGATGCGGGCGCGTGCCGTCGATATTCTCGACATTAAGAACCGCGTGCTCGGCGCGCTTGCCGGCACCCCGATCGCCGATTTCCCGCCCGGCTCGGTCTTTGTCGGCAAGGACATGGAGCCCAGCCGCTTTCTCGCGCACGACTGGTCGAAAGGCGGCGGCATCGCGCTGTTTGCAGGTAGCACCGCCGGCCATGTCGCCCTGCTCGCCCGGACGAAATCCGTACCGATGGTGGTCGGCGCCGGCCGCTTCTCGGCCGTGGACGGAGATCCCGTCAGCGTCGACGGAAACGCCGGTACGGTCGTCCTACAGCCGGGCAGCATGCTGATCTCGCCGCTCGCACCTGCACAAGCGCCTGCCGGCGACACGCAAACAGCCGGTGATGAGCTGCGCACGGCGGATGGCGTGCCGATCCTGCTCTCCATCAACATCAACGATCCCGCCGAGATCGATGCACTCGATCCAGCAACCGCGGGCGTCGGCCTGATGCGCTCGGAATTTTCAATTGCCTCGGTCGCCGATGCCGCCAACGAGGAGCGGCAGCTGGCCATCTATCGCCGCGTGCTGGAGCAGGCGGGCGAAAGGCCGGTGACGATCCGCATGCTCGATATCGGCGGCGACAAGCCGCTCGCTGGCCTCGAAAACCTGCCGGCTCTCACCTCGGGCTTGCGCGGCATCCGGATGCTGCTTGCCCAGCCGGAAATCGCCCGCGTCCAGGCACGCGCCCTGCTGCGCGCCGCCGCCTTCGGCAGGCTTTCGGTGATGCTGCCGATGGTGACCTTTCCCGACGAGATCGACAGGATGCGCGAGTTATTTCGTGAGGAGGCCGAAAAGCTCGGTCGCCGTTCCCTGCTGCACCGCATGCCGCCGATCGGTATGATGGTGGAGGTGCCGGCGGCCGCATTGATGCTCGACACCTTTGGAACTGCGGCGTTCTTCTCGTTCGGAACCAACGATCTTACCCAGTATCTTGCCGCCTCCGCCCGAGAGGACGTCGACGCCGATGCCGGCAAGGCAGCACCCGCCGTGCTCCGGCTTATTGCCGAGGCGGTGAAGCTTGCCGCCGGCAAGCCGGTCAGCATCTGTGGCGACATGGCCGGCGATCCTACCTATCTGCCTGCATTGCTTGCTGCCGGCCTCCGGCATTTTTCCGTGGCGCCAGCCCGGCGTCCCGCGATAAGATCGGCGATCATCGGCCTCAATGCCGATGGCACAAGGGCAGCCGGAGAATAGAATGGCGCGCGAAGACACCGAAGACGCCATTATCGCCTACAAGTCCATTCTGGCGCAGATCATCGACAACAGGCCATCGGGCACGCGCCAGCGACTGGCGACGGCGCTTGGAAAGCATCGCAGCTTCGTCACCCAGATCACCAGCCCGACCTATGCGACGCCGCTGCCGGCGCGCCATCTCGCGACAATCGTCCGTGTCTGCCACTTCAGCGCCACCGAACAGGAGCGGTTTCTCGAAGCCTATCAGGCCGCCCATCCTGGAAAGCTGCCGGATGTCGGCCACTCAGAGAAATTGCGGCACCTGTCGCTGATGGTGCCTGATTTCGGTGACGACAGGAAAAACCGTCTTCTTGAAGAGGCGATCTCCGATCTGGTGCAGAAGATCGTCGCAATATCGGGCGCGGAATGACGTGAGCCGCTTGACGTAACGTAATGCTTTTGGCCTTGGGGGCTTGATGAAGAAGTTCATGAACACTGCGGAAACCATGGTCGCCGAAAGCGTCGAAGGCTTCGTGCGCGCCCATGAGGCCTCCGTGGTGTTCGGGCCCGAGCGCAGATGCATCCGCCGCCGCCATCTCACCCCTGGCAAGGTGGCGCTTATCTCCGGTGGCGGCGCCGGGCATGAACCGATGCATATCGGCTTCGTCGGCCACGGCATGCTGGATACCGCCTGCGTCGGCCATATCTTCACCTCGCCGACGCCGAGCCAGATCATTGCCGCCATCGAGGAGGCCGATACCGGTGCCGGTTGCCTGCTCGTGGTCAAGAATTACGACGGCGACCTGATGAATTTCGAAATGGCCATCGAGATGGCAGGCGACCGCCACAGCCTCGACATGGTCGTCGTCAGCGACGACATCGAGACGTCGAGAACCGGTGATGGCCGCGGCCGGCGCGGTGTTGCCGGCACGCTCATCGTCGAAAAGATCCTTGGCGCGGCCGCCGAACGCAGCATGTCGCTTGCGGAATTGAAAGCGCTCGGCGAAGGCTTGAACGGGCGGATCCGCTCGATGGGAGTCGCGCTGAACGGCGTGACTGTGCCGCAGACCGAACGTACGACATTTTCGCTCGGACCCGACGAGATCGAAATCGGCGTCGGTATCCATGGCGAGCCCGGCCATGCCAGGCAGCCCTTCGCCACCGCCGACACCATCATCGGCCATCTCTGCGAGACGATTCTAGGCGACATCTCAATGACGCCGGGCAGCAGAGCACTGCTGTTCGTCAATGGCCTCGGCGGCACACCGCCGGCCGAACTCTACCTCGCCTATAATGCTGCCCGCCGCTTCCTCGAGGAAAAATCTATCCAGATCGAGCGCTCGCTGGTCGGAACCTACGTCACCTCGCTCGACATGCAGGGGCTGTCGGTCACCCTCGCCTTACTGACCGACGAGGAGATCGCGCTGTGGGACGCGCCGGTAGCCACGGCCGCACTGCATTGGCCATGACCCGCGTCTTCACACGCGCAAAGGACGCTGTAGCAACTTGAATGGCTGCATAATTTGTCCTTAGTCGATTCCGATTGAAGGAATTATGTAGCGGCATCTCCAGGTCTCGATGCAGACACTGACTGTACCAGCGGAGATATTCGCGGTTCATGGCACCCCAAAGAACTGTCCGATCTTGTCGCGGAGGACCGCCTCTTGCTCAGCGCTTCCAGGGTAGTCAAAATGCCCGGCGTCCAGGATGAAGATTTCGTTAAATTTCGGTATCGAATTGGCGACAGCGAACTGGCAGGGCGGCGCGACCGAAGGATCGAAAAGCGCCACCGCCGTCAGCATCGGCACCCTGATCCGTCGCGCGGCCGTCGCCGCATCGAAGAAACGCAGCGTCTCCAACACGTTTCCGTGTTCCGCTTGATATTCCTGCACTCCTTGCGCACTGCCGACGCTCGGCAGTTTGAGGCGCAGCGGCTGGTGCCCGAAGCTTGGAAGTGCGAGATGCCCGCGGTCGATACGCGGATCATAAGCGATCGCCATCGCTCCGACGCCGCCGCCGAAGCTGATGCCGCTATAACCGATATGCCCTGAAAGCCAGGGATAGAGGGCTGCGAGCGTCGAGACGGCAAGCCAGATATCCTCAACGCAGCCGCCGATGACGTAGGAATCCTTCTTGTCGATATCGTGCAGCACATGCCAGGACGGATTCTGCGAAATCGGCGGATGGGCGCTGAGCGACAGCCCGCGGCAGCAGGGAAAAATGAGCGCCGTTTCCTTCACCGGCAAGTCGAAATCCGGACGGTCCCGACCACCGTAACCATGCCCGACGACGAGGCCGCGCCGCACCTGCCCCTCACGTGGCAGCAGCAGCCAGCCGCCGATCCGGAACGCATTCGTGGAGAGATAGACAAGGTCGAGCACGTGCCAATCGGGGTGGGTGAGCTGGCTCCGGGAAAGCGCCGGCTGCGGATCGACTGTCAGCGCCTGGCGGTGCCGCGCCTCCCAGAATGCGTCGAAACCATCAGGCTCCTCCGGCGGCTCGACCGCAAGAAGCTCTTCGAGCTGCATGCCGTAGGTCGGGTCGAAGTCGAAGGGATGGGTAGTGGGGATACTCATCCGGACTTTGTCGCGTGAAAGCGCCGGGCGCGCAAGACGATATGGCGGCACTTGCCCACCCGCTCCCGCCAGCAGCACTCATACGCAGGCCAAACGCCCGAGCCTTATAGGAGGGCGGGTGATGAGCGGTGGCACATTTTCTATAGACACCAGCCCCGGGAAACTACTGCCCCGCCGCCTCCAGGATCAGCCGGGTGATCTCATCGGGATGGGAGATGAGCGACAAGTGGCTGGCCTTCACCTCGATGGTTTTCGCTGCCATGCGCTTGGCCATGAAGCGTTCGAGATCGGGATCGATCGTTCGGTCCTCGGTCGAAACCGCATACCAGCTCGGCTTCGAACGCCAGGCGGCCTGAGTGGTCTTGCCGGTCAGCAGCGCCTTCTGGAACGGCTGCTGCACAGCATAGAGCACCTTTGCCCTGGCTTCCGGAAGGTCGCCGGCGAAATCGCGCAGGAAGGCAGCTTCGCTCAAGCGTCCCTCGTCGCCGTAGAATACGATACCGGCCGAAGCCGGCGGCGTGGGGAAGGTCTTGGCGAGCGCTGTGTAATCCTCGCCGGCATCCGGCGCACGGGCCGCGACATAGACGAGCGCCGAGACGATGGGATGCACACCCGCCTCGGTGACCATCATGCCCGAAAACGAATGCCCGACCAGCACCGTCGGGCCATCCTGCCGGTCGAGCACCCGCTTTACCGAAGCAACAGCCTCCGGCAGTGTCGTCAGCGGGTTCTGCACTGCCGTTGCATTGAGCCCGGCCGCCTGCAGGCGCGTGATCACCTCGCTCCAGCACGAGCCGTCGGCAAACAACCCGTGCGCCAACACGACATTGCGCGCTTTGGCCTGAGCGGGCGTCGCGGCCATGCCGCGGCTGGAGAGAAGAGTGGCGGCAGCACCGGCAACAAGGGCGGCCGAGAAAGCCCGTCTGTTCATAATCATCATATGGTTCCTCACATGTTGAGACTGCGAAAAGCATGCGGCCGAGACCAGGATCCGGGCTCGGTGAAAAATCTAGGATTCAAGATGCTGCGCCAGAACCGGTCGTCTCGCCGGCGGCTCCGGCCGCATCGAGATTGTCCTTGGGTGTATTCCAATTCGGCATTTGCTGCGGCCTGCGTATACAGAGCGCCGCCAACTGGAAATTTATGTATTCCCACCTCGCAGAATGTCAATTGTTGAATACGTAACAGCGTCATGATAGCGGATACGCATACACAGGCGAGTGTTCCGAGCAGCTTTGCATACACGGCTGTTGGAGCCGCTGGCCTGGAACAGGTCGGGGAGATGACGAAATGGGAAATGGCTTCGAAACTGAGGATGACAGCGACGATCGCGGGCTGCTCTCCGACCGCATTCGCAACGCCCTGACCGACGAAATCGCCGCCGGCACCTTGCCAGCGGGCGCGGCACTCGATGAACAGCAGCTTGCCGATCGTTTCGGCGCCTCACGCACCCCGGTTCGGGAAGCGCTACGCCAGCTCGCCGCCGGCGGCCTCGTCGAGCTTCGTGCCCGACGAGGCGGCGTCGTCGCCCGCATGACGCCGCAGCGCATCATGGACATGTTCGAGACCGTGGCCGAAATCGAGGCCGTCTGCGTCAGGCTCGCGACCTACCGCATGACACCATTGGAGCGCAGCCGCCTGATCGAACTGCACGACCTCTCACGGCCGATCGTCGACGCCGGCGACGTCAATGCCTATGACAGCTTCAACCGCCAATTCCACGAGACCATCTATCATGCCACCCACAACGGCTTTCTTGCCGAACAGGCGATCGCCATCCGCAACCGCCTGAACGCCTTCCGCCGCACGCAGCTGCGCCAAGGCGAAAGGCTAAGCCGCTCCCGCGACGAGCACGAGGCGATCATGCAGGCCATTGCCGAAGGTGACGGCGAGATGGCCTCACGCCGTATGCGCGCCCACATGTTGAACGCCGCCACCTCCCTCAGCCGTTTCATCGAGGCCAAGAAGCCGGTGTGAATCCCCTAAGGAATCGGGCAGTGGTATTTGTAATGAGCCAAGGTCATCATCAGCTCGTCGCCGGTCGCCTCGCGTATGCCGGGATTCTCTTCGAGGAACGTGCATAGCGTATTGCCGATCGCTTCCGCCGTGGTCCCGGTTGGAATGCAGACGTTAACACCAACGGCGATTGCAAAATGCGCCGAGTTCACCATCCTGCTGGGTCTGGGAGCGGCCTCGGTAAAAATGCGACGAGCGAGATACTCGTCACTATTCCATTTGTCCAACCAGCCGGCAACATACCCGACGACAAACTGCCGGGACCCGCTGCAATCAGAATAGAGAACGTCACCGCTGGATAATCCGGCGGGAATCTTTGCTGAAACCGTTGCCAAAAGGGTGGCGATAAGAATGCCCGACATCACATTTCCCCAAGACTGAATGGCGCGGAGCTTCGATCGGGAAAATGTCGGAAATGAGCTTCAAACGTGTCATCTTTTGTGCCGCATTCAAAAGTAGCAATGAGCGGCAATTTGTGTGCAGTTACGAGGTCGACAAAACACGGTGCAATCCCACGATACGCTCTCGCCTAAGCAGTTGGACGCACCGGATTCTTGTGATCGCCCGCCGTCAACCTCGGTCGAACCGGCTGACCTCAAGTCCGCTGCCGACCGGCAGCAGCACGCTTGATATCCCGGGTTTGGCGCGGATGGCTTCGCCGTAGCGCCTTAGGCTCCTGGCGAGAATATTGATGAACTGCCCGGTCTCAAGCCCGACTGCGCGCAGCCGCTGGTCCTGCCCTCCGTCGCGGCCGCCGGGAGGCAGCTCGCGCAAGCTGTTGCGCTCCGTCTCGATCATCGCGCGATAGATATCGAGGACTTCCTCGATCCTGTTGTCCAACGGCCCTGCTCTTCTGTCCTCGATTGATGGCCGATATTGCCCGGCCGAACTGGCTGCGAAAAGTTAAACTTAGGCAATCATCGGATTTGGCAGCCTCGACGCGGTTGCGCATGCCGCCGCGCTCCGCTACATCATCCTCGTCAATGGCCGGGTCACCCGGCCACGTAAGCGTTAACGTCACTCAACGCGTATGATCGAACGGCTTTGCGGCTTCGATCTGCGCGACTGTGTCCTGCGGATCGAGTTTCAAAAGCTCCTGAGGACACATGGATAACAATCAATTCAAAGAGCAGACTTTACCGGCCCCCGGAATCGAGCGGGTGCGCCACGACACGCGGCGGCGCACATTGACGGTCGAAAGCGTCGTCGACATCACCCCCGGCATGCGCCGTATCACATTGCGCGGCGACGATCTTGTCGATTTCACCAGTCTTGCGCCCGACGACCACATCAAGATCTTCGTTCCCGCCGCCGATGGCGGGGAAGCGCGTCGGGATTACACGCCGCGCCGCTATGACAATGCTGCGCGCAGATTGACCATCGACTTCGCCTTGCACGAGGCAGGTCCGGTGACGCAATGGGCGGTCGGCGCACGCCCCGGCGACAGGCTCGAGATCGGCGGGCCAAGAGGCTCTGCCGTGGTCTCGAAGGCGGCGACGCGATGGTTGCTGATCGGCGACGAGACCGCGCTGCCTGCGATCGGCCGCCGGATCGAGGAGAGTGCGGCCGGAACGGCCGTCACCGCGATCGCCGCCGTCACCGGCCCGCTGGAAGAGCAGAGCTTCGAGACCCGCGCGGACCTTGATGTTCACTGGGCGCACCGGCCTCTTTCCGAGGCAACCGATGCCGCGGCACTGCTGAAACTGTTGCGCACAATCGACATCAAGCAGGAAACCTTGGTCTGGGTCGCGGCGGAAGCCTCGGTGACACGCGACATCCGCGCCCATCTACTGGAACGACGCTACCCGCTGAGCTGGATCAAGGCATCCGGCTACTGGGTATTCGGCAAGGCCGATACGACGGAGAAGTTCGGTTAATCCGCTGGACGCCAACGCTGGCCGCCGCTCCGCAAGCTGGGACGACGGCCGGACACGCTGTTAGAAACCAGGTGAATACGCATTGCGATTTAATCGGATGCGATGTATATATAGTCCTAAGCAATCAGAGCGTTGATAGGATTTCCCATGTCTACCTCCAAAACCGCGAAACAGCCCGAGATGCCGACGCCCGCCGGCCCAGGCGCGGAGAGCAGGAAGCTTTCGACCTTCCTGTGCTTCGCGGTCTATTCGGCCAATCTCGCCTTCGGCCGCGCCTACAAGCCGGTCCTGGACGCACTCGGCCTGACCTATACCCAATACATCGCCATGGTGGCCCTCTCCGAGGAGGACGACCAGACGGTCAGCATGCTAGGGGAAAAACTGTTCCTCGAATCCAACACGCTGACGCCCATTCTCAAGAAGCTGGAGTCCTCAGGCTTTATCACCCGCCATCGCGACCCCGCCGACGAACGCCAGGTGCGCGTGAACCTGACGCCGGCGGGGCGCGATCTTCTCGACACCGATCCCGGCTCAGTCCTGATCGACGCGGTCGGCCTCGGCGACGATTTCCCCATCGTACAGAAATCGGTGACGCGGCTGCGCGACAACCTGCTGCGGGCGCAGGCGGAGCCGCAAAAATCATGATCGCGGCAGATGTCGGTACCCGGTGACATGCCCGAGATCGCAATCGGCGCATTGATCGGGAATGGGAGCGTTCTTCTCGCCAGGCGAAGTTCGGAGCGCCGGACGCACCCGGATCGGTGGAGCCTGCCGGGCGGCCATGTCGAAGACGGCGAAGACGCCGAGACGGCAATGCGCCGGGAATTGCAGGAAGAAATCGGCGTGACGCCGCAGCACTGGCTGTTTGCCGGAAAATTCGTTTCGGAAAGCCCGCCCGGGGTATCCGCCACCTTCCATGTCTATCACGTCGACCGATGGCAAGGCTCTCCACGACTTATCGGCGATGAACACACGGCGCTCGGATGGTTTACCACCTCGGAGATAGAATGCGAAACCGAACTGGCGCCGCCTCAGCTTGGTGAAATGCTCCTGAAGCTGCTCAGGCGGGAGTGACCCGCAAGACACGATGAAGGTGCCTTCCCCACCCTCCCTCATTCCTGTGCCCGTCACAAAAATCCAGCCACCGCGCGTCCGCGCGGTGAACGACTCCTTGTGACCTTTAATATTCTCCCGCGCCCAAGGACTTGGGCGCACTGGATTCCTGTGACAAGCACAGGAATGAAGGAGGACAGGTAGTGCTAACCCCAGCCTACAACGCGCATGACCGCGCCACATCCTCCAGAGCGCCCTCCTCCATCATCTCGGCCGCCTTCGCGTAACCACCGCCCATTCCATCGAGGAAATGCAGGTGCAGATCCGGCCGGCCCGATGGCACAAGGCAGGTCATCAGCGCGTGAGACTGGCGGTGCAGGCCGAAATCGATCTCGCCGCGCGCCCGCGCCGCAATGAGCATCGCTTCGACGCTGTCGATCTGCTCCGGCGCGCAGTCCAGCGTCAGGCGCAGGCCGTCGTCGAACTTGCGGAAATCCGAATTGGAGGCAACCTCCGGCCAGCGTTTGGCGCTGACCTGTTTCTCTCTTGCCATACCCGTCCGCCCGGACAGCGGATGAGACCGGCGCGGCGCGGCGTCGAAAACCGCCAGAACGCGTTTCGCCTGCGCCGCAAAAACCTCCGGGCGCGTCTGGTCGCGCGGCTCGACCAACAGCGAAAGGATCTCGCCGCGCTGGCTCGGGAATGGCGCCCAGTCGCAGCTCAAGCCCGTCAGGTCAGGCTTCATCGCATAACGGCCGGGCTTGACTAGATAGCGGCCCTTCTTGATCTGCTGCTCCGCCCATTTCAGCCCGCCGCCGGCAAACATCGCATAGGTCGCGCTCTCGGAAGCGGCATAGCGCGCGATCCTGACGTCGCGCCCGTTCGCGCGGATTTCGCCGACGGTGACGAGCCCGACACGCAGGTCGAGATGAAGATCGGTTTTGGCGAAGCCCGCGACATCACGCAAGGCCGATGTCGCAGCCATGATGCCGTTCGCCGGCAAGGCGAAGGCTGCTCCGTCTCCGCGAAACACGAAGGGAAAATCGAATGAACCCCAGCCATTGCCGAGGGCGGCGATGATCGATGCGCCGGCATAATTGACGTCTTCGTAGCGCCCCGACCGGATCGCCGCGGTCGAGCTGACGACGTCGGTGATGCCGATCAGCCAATCGTCAGGCAACGGCTCGTAGACGTCGGGATCGAGTACAAGCGAAAACTCGTCATAGGCTTGGTGCGGCTCGGCGTGGCTGTTGATCATGGCACATCCTCCGGATCGGCAGGTTGGGCTGCTGGCTCAGAAACGGGTCTGCCGCCAATCGGCAGACCCCGCCTTGAAGGTGACGGCGCGAGGCCGGCCATTCCCGTTCAGACGAGCCTGGTTTCGACGTCGATATTGCCGTGCACCGCCTTGGAATAAGGGCAGATGCCGTGGGCCGCCTCGATCAACTCCTGCGCGATCCCGCGATCGATGTCTGCCAGGCTGACATTGAGCCGTGCGCGCAGGAAGTACGAGCCGTTATCGCCATTGAGCGTGATCTCGGCATCGACCTCGGGACCGGCTGGCAACGTGATCTTCCGCTGCGCGGCGGCCAGCTCGATGGCGCCGATATAGCAGGCCGACCAGGCGGCGCCGAACAGGTTTTCGGCCGCCGGATGCGGCTGCGGCAGCCTGATGTCGAGCGTACCGTCGCTGCTGCGTGCATAGCCGTTGCGGCCGCCGGCGATATGGGTCCTGCCGGCGAAAAGAAGCTTCTCAGTCATTGTCGTATCCTTCCTGTTTGATCTTTTTATCGTATCCGATTTAATCGGATGCGCCTTAATATGTTGAGCCGATTTCGATGTCAACAATATTCCGATTTCATCGGATGCGATTTATTTCCAACAGAAGGCTTGAGCCAACCGCGCGGGCAGGCTCGAGCGGCGCATAGTCGTGTCTTGTCCATGAACGAAGCCCTCTATAGGCTCTGCCTCGAGGCCCGGGACTTGACGAGGAAGGCGGAGAATTGAGATGTCCTCCATAACCGAAGGTAATGCGGTGCAGTATGGCGACAGCCGCAAGCTCGCCGCCCGCGCCAGGCTCCATACCGAATATACCATCGCCGAAACCGCCTGGTTCCCGTGGGTTGCCGGGCAACTACCCCTGAAACCGGGAAATCACCTGCTCGACGTCGGCTGCGGACCGGCATGGTTCTGGGCGGCAACGGCAAGCTTGCTGCCGGAGGATCTGCACCTGACGCTGACCGACCTTTCGTCAGGCATGGTCGACGAGGCAGTGGCGCGCTGCAGCGCACTGCCCTTCGGCTCCGTTCGAAGCTGCCGGGCCGATGCCGCCGCACTTCCCTTCGAAGACGGCGCCTTCGATCTCGTGATCGCTATGCATATGCTCTATCACCTGCCCGACCCCGCCGCCGGCGTCGCGGAGATGGCAAGGGTTCTGAAACCGGGCGGCTTTCTCGCGGTCACCACCAATGGCATCGGCAATATGCGCGAGATCTATCGCCTGACGACCGTCTTCGGCAGCGCGCCGACCGATCCGGCCGCCGAAGCCTTCGGATATGACGCTGCCGAGCAAATGATGCGGTCGCAATTCGGAAACGTCGCCATGTCGCAGTATCCGGCAAGCATGCGGATCACCGAGCCGGAAGATGTCTTCCTGGCTCTCACCTCCTATCCGCCCGGCGAAGGCGCTGGCGAGCCTCACCTCACCCACTTCCGCCAAGCGATCGCCGATGCCTTCAGGCAAGGCAGCGGCGCGCTCGATGTCAGCAGGGAAACCGGGCTGTTCATTAGCAGGAAGCCAGCCTGATCGGATCACCGTCTTTCGGGATCGCGACCGGCCGGGGCAGAGCGGCGCTCAGACCTTCTCTTTCTTCCTGACCTTTTCCTTTGGCTCCGCCGGTGCATCGGGTGTCGGGGCGAGCAGCTTGCGCAGCGATGCGATCTTGTCCTTCACCAGAGGCCGGAAGCGCGTCGCGCGATAGGGCATATCGGCCGCCCCGTAACCTTCCGGCCCGTCATCATTGCCGCGGTGGATTTCCGCGAGCTTCACCCCGATGAAGGTGCCGTCGACATAATGGGTATATTCGCCCACCCAGCGGATCGTATAGATCTCGCCTTTGCGGATGAGCTGGTCGATGCTGACATGTTTGAAGGTATCGTTGATGCAGACGACCTTCTGGCCGACATGAAAATCATAGCTCATGGATCCAACTCTCAAACGGCAATCCGCCCCGGCGATCTATAGCGCGCCGGGCCGCCAGGATGAACCATTTTCTGCCGGCGGGCCTATTTGCCGCGACCACCGCCGCACCCACGCTGCACGGTTCAAGGGGACAGATATCAGTCGCAATAGACCTTGCCGCTCTTGCGGGAGCGCAGATCGAAGTGGAAGTGGTTCCAGTGCTCCGGGTTGCTGCCGGGACCGAGCACGGTGCTGAAATAACGGCAGCTGTCGGTGCGCACCGCCTTCAGCAACCGGCCCTCGCGCAGCGAGAACAGGCCCTTCTTGCGCACGTCGATCTCGTGGCCGTTCTTCAGCACGAACTTGCCGACGTCGATGGCATTTCCATGGGCGTGTTCAGACATCGGATTGTATCTCTGCCGGCTGTTGTTCATGCGGCGGCAGGAATAGCCGCCGAGCGGCTGGATCGTCCTGATGCCGCTCCAGTAGCGGTAGCGGGCAGACGGCGCCAACTCGTTCTTCACCCATTTGGCGAAGGCGAGCGTCACCTGACAGTTCAGCGTCACCGCCGGCTTGACGCCGATACTGCCGGAAAGCCCTTTCAGCGATACAGGATAGGGCACCTGGCAAGCCGGCCCGTTCGAGATCGGCGGCTTCTCGTCGAAGAGCACACCCATGCGCTTCAGCTCGCGCCGGCAGGCAAGCTCGGAGGCGGGCATGACGCTCGGATCGACGGGTGCCGCCGGCTCGCTCATCATCGGATTGTTGGGCCGGAGCATCGCGACCTCTTCGCTTTCGTCCTCTTCCGGAACGCGTGTCGGCGCCACCACAGGGCTGCCGTCGTTCCAGGCGGGCGCCCGGCTCATCTGCGCTTGTGCTGCCGGCTGCGGCATCGGTGCGGGCTGGCGTAGCGGCTGGTTCACCTGCCTAGGGCTATCGGTGCCGATGCCGTCAACGACGGGCTCGGTCGCATTGCCCTCGGCGATCTGCTGCTGTTGCTCCTGCGCCAGCCCGACGACCGGCTCAGCCCCAAGTTCGTCATCCATATTGACGCCGCCGGAAGGGATCGCAAGGTTCTGGGTGCCGCCCCAATTGCCGCTCGGCTGGCCCGCCGCCAGCGCCTCATCGCTGTCGATCATCGGCAGGCGCCCCCGGCGCGCCGCCGGTTGGGAGGGCGCGGCATGACCGGTGCCGGCAAGGTTCGGCGTATTGAGGTAATCGACGGAGCCCTGACTATTGCCGACCGGCGCATTGGAAACCGGATAGGAGGCCTGGCTTTCCACCGGCGCCATTCGGACCGAGGGCGCCATGCGCGCCGCCGGCGCCCGTGCCGGCGAGATCGAGCTGACCCTGGTGCCGCTGTCGACATTGGCCGGCGGCACCAGCCCATCGCTGATCGAACAGGTCGTCAGCGCCGCCGAGAGCAGCAGGGGCAAAAGGGATCGCCGAGGAAAGGAAACAAACGCCATACTCTTATCGCTTCCGCAGGCCGACTGGGCAGTGACAGAAAAAACTCACTCCAATTTTAATTAAAAACGGTGAATGAAAACTTACCGGCACAATCTGAACGCGACAGAGATGAAAAAGGCCGCTTTCGCGGCCTTCAATCTGTCGTTCAACTCACGCTGCCCGTGTGTACCGGGCTCCAGGCGATTGCCCTGCCCCACGCAGCCGGAAATTCGAAAGCAGCGTCTTCAACTGGGTGCTTTCGTCGGCGAGCGTGCGGCTCGCCGCCGTCGTTTCCTCGACCATCGCGGCATTCTGCTGCGTCATCTGGTCCATATGGTTGACGGAACCGTTGATCTCGTTCAGTCCGGTCGACTGTTCGCGTGCCGCCGTCGCGATCGACGCAACGTGGTCGTTGACCTTGTTGACCAGCGCCTCGATCTCCAGCAGTGCTTCACCCGTCGAGCGCACCAGCGCCACCCCGCCCTCGACCTCGTTGGCCGACCGGCTGATCAGCTCCTTGATCTCCTTGGCGGCATTGGCGGAACGCTGGGCGAGCTCGCGCACTTCCTGGGCGACGACGGCAAAGCCGCGGCCCGCCTCGCCTGCCCGCGCCGCCTCGACGCCGGCATTCAGCGCCAGAAGATTCGTCTGGAAGGCGATCTCGTCGATAACCGAAATGATCTGGTTGATGCGGCTCGACGATTCCTCGATCCGGCCCATCGCCGTCACCGCATTGCGGACGATATCGCCGGAACGGCCGGCGCTTGCCTTGGTTTCGGCCACCATCTCGCGCGCTTCGTTCGCCCGCTCGGATGCCGTCTTGACCGTCGCAGTGATCTCGTCGAGCGCTGCCGCCGTCTCTTCGAGTGCCGCCGCCTGCTGTTCCGTCCGCTTCGACAGGTTGCCGGTCGCTTCACTGATGTCGGAAGCGCTGTCGTTGACGACGCGGCTCGATTCGGCGATCGCATGGATGACCCCGTTCAGCGCATCGACGGCGGCGTTGAAATCGCCCCTCAGCTTGGCATAGTCTTCGCCGATATCGCCGATCGCGACCGTCAGGTCACCGCCCGCGAGCTTCTCCAGGCCGACGCCCAGCGCCTGCATCGCCAGGGTCTGCCGCTCGGAAGCCGAACGCAGGCTTGCCTCGTTGCCGCGGCGCTCGTCCTCGATCTGCCGCTGCCTTTCGTCTTCCCGCCCGCGCAGCGCGCTGCGCTCGTCGACGGAATCGCGCAGCACCAGCAGCGCCTTGGCCATCTGGCCGATCTCGTCGCGACGATCGCTGCCGGCGATCTCCACCGATGCCTCTTCGGCGGCGATCGCGTTCATCGCCGTCTTCAGCCTGGCGATCGGCGCCGTCACGCTGCGCACGATGGCATAGGCGATGGCAACCGTGACGGCCGCGCCGAGCAGGCAGAGCACTGCCGCCCAGATCGCGTTCTGGCGATAGAGCGCGGCAAGATCATCGGCATAGACGCCGGTGCCGACGATCCAGCCCCAGGGCTCGAAACCGGCGACATAGGAATATTTCAGCACCGGCTCGTCGGCGCCCGGCTTCGGCCAGTAATAATCGACGAAGCCCTTGCCGTCCTTCTTCACCTTGTTGACGAATTCGACGAACAGGAACTTGCCGTTCGGATCCTTCATCTGCGAGATGTCGGTACCATTAAGTGCCGGCTTGATCGGATGCATCACCATGGTCGGATGCATGTCATTGATCCAGAAATAGCCGTCGGCGCCGTAACGCATCGCGCCGATCACGTCCTTGGCGGCCGCCTGGGCCTGCTCGCGGGTCATCGTGCCCGCCTGCTCCATCTGGTGATATTTGTCGAAGATGCCGATCGCCGTCGCCTCCATCTTCTCCAGCCCCGCCTTCCGCTCCGCTTGCAGCTCGGAATAGGAATAGTTCAGAAAGAACACCATCGTTGCCGCGAGCACGGCAAGCGTGAAGCCGACGAGGCAATAAAGGCGTGTGGAAATCTTGATGTTGCGCATGAGGTTCCCGGCGAGTCTTCTATGTGAGATCGTTCACATACTGACCCATCAGAATTACTGGAGCGTAAAGTTTAGTTAGAAGACGATTAAATAACGTAAGGGAGGTAGCGGTTGTAAAATTCAACCAATTGAAATTGAATAGAATTTGGATCCGCGCCGGCACGGCATTTTTCGGCCGCCGTCTACTCCAAGGGCCTGGTCCGGCAGTCTTTTACAGCCTCCAGCCTTTGCACTAGGGTACTCATCAGTGAATCGCCGGCCCATGGCCCGCACCAGATGGAGAACCCTTGATGACCGATGCCGCCAAGCCGAGAGGCGAACTGACGCTGCGCACGCTCGCAATGCCGGGTGATGCCAACCCGGCCGGCGATATCTTCGGCGGCTGGGTCATGGCGCAGATGGACCTTGCATCCGGCATTCGCGCCGCCGAGCGCGCCAGGGGCCGCGTCGTTACCGCCGCCGTCAAGGAGATGGCCTTCGAGCTGCCGGTCAAGATCGGCGACACGCTGTCGGTCTATACCGATATCGAGCGCGTCGGCCGCACCTCGATCACGCTGATCGTCGAAGCTTGGGCGCATCGTGCCCGTTATGCCAAGATGGAGAAGGTTACCGCCGCCACATTCATTATGGTGGCGCTCGATGAAGAGGGCAAACCGAAGGCCGTCCCCGAGCAGTGATAATCGCGAGAAGTAAATGGCGCGAGAATTAAACGGCCCGGGGAATAGAGAATGGAAACGGTCAGCTCGCCGGAAGTCTTCCTTCACATCAAGGTAGTGATGGGCATGGTCATCAGCCTTTCGCTTGCCAGGCTGCTGACCGGCGTTGCCGGCATCGTCCAGCATCCTCCGGCAACGTTCTTAAGTGTTCTGCCGCGTGGACACGCGGCTGCTGGATTCCTGTGACGAGCACAGGAATGACGGAGGAGAGGTTGTGCCTCGACAAGAGCAGGCGGCCGCCCGGCCATTCGCTTGGGCTCAGGGCGTTCGCCGCTGCAATCAATTCACTGGATCGATCGCTCGGGCTGCGCCCGACCGCCCCTCACGCCTTCAAAAACTGCGACCCCTTATCAAATCCCAGCCCCGGAAAAATCTTCCCCGTCAGATCATCCACACCGACATCGAACTGCCGGTAGAGCATTGCCGCCGCCACCTCGCGCACGTCGGCGGTCGGCATCAGGTCGCGGTCGTCGAGCAGCTGGCCGTCGCCGATGCCGGGCCACTTGCCGAGGATACGCCCGCCGTTGATCGCGCCGCCTGCAAGCAGCGCGCAGCCGCCGGTGCCATGATCGGTGCCGGCGGAGCCGTTCTGGCGGGCGGTGCGGCCGAATTCGGTCATCGCGAGCACCACGGTCTTTGCCCAGATCTCGGCCCCAAGCGTCGTCTTCAGCGTGTTGATCGCCTGCGCCAGATCCTGTGCCGGCCGCTTGAACTGGCCGGCCTGGCCGATATGCGTGTCCCAACCGGTGATCGAGAAACTGGCGATCCGGTAATCGCCCTTCAGCATGTTGGCCGCGAGCGCTGCCACATCAGCAACCTTCTCGCCGCGCTGGCCATCCGGCTCGACCATCATCGAGGCGGCGTCGGCCCGCGTCGCCTCGGCAAGCGCTGCGGCAAACGGCGGATCGCCCGCATAGAGCCGCGCCAGGAACTGCATTTCGTCGCGCGCCGGTGCCAGATTGGAATCCGAGGCCCAGACGTCGACATTGTTCGGCCCGGAGAGGATCAGCTCGGTCGAGGTGTTGACATCGATCGCCTTGCGCGCATCCGAGCGTGGAATGACGGCAAGTGCCCGGTTCAGCCAGCCGGTCTTTTCCTCGGCGACATGTTCACCGCCGGATTCCAGCATGTCCTGCCCGTCGAAATGGCTACGCTGGTCGCGATAGGGCGTCGACACCGCATGCACGAAGGCGAGCTCCCGGTTCTTCCAAAGCGGCATAAGATCCACGGCAGCGGGATTGAGACCGAAACGCCCGTCGAGATCGAGAAGCCCGGTATCAGGCGTCAGTGCCAAGGTCGGCCGAAGCGCGGCAAAACCCGCATCGCCATAGGGCTGCACCAGATCCAGCCCGTCCATCGCGCCGCGCAGCACGATGGTGACGAAGCGGTTGTCGCCTGGCATCGCCGCGAAGGTGACCGGCGTGAAGATGGGTGTGGCGGCAAGACAGCAGGCCGACGTCAGAAAGCCGCGGCGGGAAAGGGAAATCCGGTTCATCGACAGCGTCATGGCGGGGGCCTCCTGAGCAGGTTCGGGAAAAGTGTCCAGCGGTTTTCCGGTCAGAACCTGCGACAAAACAAATGAGCTAAGGAGACGAAGCGTTGGCTTGCCAACGAAAGTCTGCTTAGCGGCGGTTGAATTCGGGTGATGCCAGCACCAATGTCAGCCCGCTGATCTTGTTCGGCGCTTGCGACACCACGCGGATCGTCTCGTCGCGCGCAGCATCCGCAAGCGTCGACTTCAGGAATTCTCGCGGATCTTCGTCGCGGCCGAATTGCGCCGCCGCCCGCCGTGCCCAGGCCAATCGCTCGGCGAGCTGGCTGCCGGTGATCCAGGCGGAAAAACCCTCCTCGAAACCGGCCGGGCTCGGCGGCAGCCAAATCGGCTGGCCCATGCGCTTCAGCGCCCCCTGCCCCAACGCCCGCGCCGTCCGGAAGGCTTTCAGCCGCTTGTCCCTCGCCTCGCCGGCCGGATCCGTCGTCACAGGCGATCCTGCCATGCCAGGCGTATTCGCCGCCATGTCGCCCTCTTCGGTGCCCTGCTGGTTGGCCGCCAGGAAGCTGCCGACGACGCCGTTGACCGGCCCCGCATTCAGCGCCCTCAATCCCGCAACGACATAATCGAAGGGCTGACGCGCCTTTACGCCCTCGTCGCGCCAGGCGGCGGGATGGTCGAGCATGGCGGTGTAGACGGCTGTGAGATCACCATCCGTCTTCTTCCAGGCCGCGGCCATGTCGGACACCAGCCCCTCGTCGGGCTGGTCGGAGACGAAATGCACCGCGAGCTTGCGGCTGATATGCGCCGCTGTCTTCGGATGGACCGAGAGATCGTCGAGCATCTCGAGATAATCGTCGCGCGAGCGCTTGTGACCGCCATAGCGGACGCCGAGCACTTCATGCGCGCCGGGCTCGGAAATATTCGGCCGGAAGGCGATGTCCATCTCCCTGCGGTCGATGGTCAGGCCCGTCAGCACCATGGCAGCCGCCGTCACATCCGCCTGGGTATAGCCGCTGCCGGCGCCGAGCGTGTGCAACTCCAGGAGTTCGCGGCCGAGATTTTCGTTCAGCCCCTTGTTGCGTTTCATGCCGCCGACCGATTCCGGCCCGAGTGATTCCGCCTGGTCGAGGTAGATCAGCATGGCGGGATGGGCCGTGGCGCTGCGCAGGAGATCGCCGAACCTGCCCGATATGAACGGCCGGATTGCCTCGGCCTCATAGAGCGGCACGATAAGGCGCATCGGCAGGCTTTTGTTGGCGCTGGTGGAGAAATGGTCGGTCCAGAAGGTCGAAAGCCGCTCGTAGAAGCCATACGGCGACAGCACCGCCTGCATCAGCCGCAGGTTCGCATCGTGCTGGAATTGCTGCTGCGCCTGGCGCTGCACGCCCTTGCGCATCTCGCGCCGCGTCGGATCGTCGGTCACCGTGCCGGCGTCCTCTCGGATCTGTTTCAGCTGCGCCTGGAGGCTGAGGATCGCCCGGCGGCGTGTCTCGGGGCCGCCAAGCGGAAAGTCCGGCGTTGCCGCCATTCCCTTGCCGAGCTGGCCGATCAGCTCATCCTTGCTTTGCGGCGGCGCCTCGCCCGGCCGGAAACCATAGCCGAACCGGATCGCCGCCATCGTCGGGAAAGAGAGGCTCATGGCCGGTCAACTCCTGATCAATGCTGAAGCAATTCCAGCAAACTGCGCCGCGGTTTGCTGGAATTGCGCAAACAAAAGACAGAGCATTTCAACAACTCGAAGAGAGCAGGAATGCTTGAGGTGACAGGCTGCCAGCCGATTGCGACGGCAATCTGTAGGAAATGTGGCGATATCCAGACATGGACGATTTGTAATCTGTTGAAAAAATTACAATTTACGCCCGAAAGATGAAGGAAGCTCCGATTGCGATGAGCGCAAAGCCGATCGCATGGTTCCAGGTCAGGTTCTCGCCGAGCCAGAAGATCGAGAAGCCGGCAAAGACGATCAGCGTGATCACCTCCTGCATCGTTTTCAACTGCGCCGTCGTATAGACCGCCGAGCCGATGCGGTTGGCCGGCACCGCCAGGCAATATTCGAAGAAGGCGATACCCCAACTGACGAGGATGGCAAGGAAGATGGCGCTGCTCTTGTGCTTGAGATGGCCATACCAAGCGAAAGTCATGAAGATGTTGGAGGCAAACAGCATGATGACAGGCCAGAGGGCGGCGGGAGAAAATGACATGGAGTAACTCGGGGCTTCGGAGGGAACACGGCTGATCCGGCGAGATACCGGCGGGCTTTACCTAGCACGCCGCAATTCGACGGCAAGCCCCCGAGACTCGGACCGATCGTCTCACGTTACCAAGACGAGGCGGATCGCCAGTATTTCGCGCGCTCGTGGTCCAGCAAAGGCCGGCGACCTCAGCCGCCGGCCTCTGGACCGCAGGCAGCGCTAGATCTGCATCGCGCCATGCGGCTCCTCGGCTTCCTCCATGCCGAAGCGAACACCCTTCTTCTCGTAGCCGAAGCCGGCGAGCAGGGCGACGACGAGCGCCACCACCGCCGCGACGATCAGCAGCGCTGAGGCGTAATCGCCGTCCCAGCGGGCGGCGAGCCCCGCCTGCAGCGTGGCGTTGCCAGAGGCCAGCAGATTGCCGAGTTGATAAGCGAAACCGGGAAAGGTGCCGCGCACCTCGTCCGGCGACAACTCGTTCAGATGCACCGGCACGATGCCCCAGGCGCCCTGGACGAAGAACTGCATCAGGAAGGCGCCGATGGCGAGCAGCACCGGTCCCGGCGCATAGGCCCAGAGCGGTGCCACGGGCACGGCGATCAGCGCGGCGATGACGATCGCCCGTTTTCGGCCGATCCGCTGCGACAGTGCTCCGAAGAACAGCCCACCGCAGATCGCCCCGATATTGTAGACGATGGCGATCGCGCCGACCGTATAGCTCGAATAGTTGCGCTGAGTTTCGAGGAAGGTGGGGTAGATGTCCTGCGTGCCGTGGCTGAAGAAGTTGAACGCCGTCATCAAGAGCACCGCCCAGATGAACAGCGGAATGTTTTCGCGCAGGACGGTCAGGAATGGCCGGCGCCCCGCCGCCTGCCGCTTCAGGAAGGCCGGACTCTCCTCGACATTGCGCCTGATGTAGAGCACCAGCAGCGCCGGCGCCGCGCCGACGAAGAACATGCCGCGCCAGCCGATGACGGGAAAGAGCAGGAAGAACACGATCGAGGCGATCAGATAGCCCGAGGGATAACCCGCCTGCAGAATGCCGGAGACGATGCCGCGGCTCTCCTCCGGCACCGTCTCCATGACCAGCGAGGCGCCGACGCCCCATTCGCCGCCCATGGCGATGCCGTAAAGCGCCCGGAGCACCAGGAACATGGTGAGGCCGGTGGAGAAGCCGGTCAGGAATTCGAACAGCGAATAGAGCAGCACGTCGGCCATCAGCGTGATGCGCCGCCCGTACCGGTCGGCCGCCAGCCCGAAGATCAGCGCGCCGAGCGCCCGCATGGCGAGCGTCAGGAAGATCGCCACCGAGACGGCGGGGACGTCGGTGTGGAATTCCTCGGCGATATATTTGAGAACGAAGACGAGAATGAAGAAATCGAAAGCATCGAGCGTCCAGCCGAGATAGCTGGCGATGACGGTGTTACGCTGCTGCGGCGTCAGCCGGCGCAGACTTTCCAAAGCGGACATATGAATTCCTCCGTCCGAAAGCGGCGGCGAGGCGGTCAATTCCGGATGCCGTCGGAAGGGGTGCCCGAACCGGGCGGGTTGCGGCTGTCAGGGGCTGCGGTTGCGGGAAAGCGCATTCGCAATCGGAGACAGCGGAAACAACGGCAGCGATGCTGGCCGAGTTCCATCACGTTTCGCGTGATCAAGAGCGGCGTCTCGGTGGGGGGAGCACCTCCCAGCGCTCTTTATCCGCGGTGGCGGCACCCACCAATCTCCGTCGTGCCCAGGTGCGCAGCCCGACAGGGCGGAGCCTCGAAGCACGCGCCGCAACATTGCTTCTTGCATCCATCCCGCCGGAGCACCCGCCTCACCCTTCGAGGCCCCTGCGGGGCGCTCAAGGATGAGGCTCTCTTGAGCGTCGGAGCATCCGTAACGTGACTCAAACAACCCTGCCCCGGCACGCCCACGCCACCGACGCGAACGATCGCGGCCCGTCGGGCTCGCCGGCCTCATATGCCGCCCTGACGGCCGCATCGACTGCCTTTCGCTTCGCCGGCTCCAGCCCGGCGACATATTTGCCGAGCGGCCCCTCGCCGGCGGCGATCGGCAGCCAATAGTCGTCGAAGGAGAGGTATTCCATCCGGATCAGCAGCGATGTTTCCTCGACATCGGTAAGGCCCTGGCTGAGGAAACTTTCCTTCATTTCGCCGGGCCGCATCATCGGCTGGAAACAATATCTACGGCGCAGCGGCAGCGCGTTCCCGTCGAGCATGACAACGGTATCCCACATCATCCGCATGCCGGACATGCCGCCATAATGATCCCAGACGGCGGCCGCGACCATGCCGCCCGGGCGCACGACACGGCGCATCTCGGATATTGCCTTTCCCGCCTCCGGCACGAAATGCAGCACGAGCAGCGACATCGCCCGGTCGAAGCGGTTATCCTCGAACGGCAGCGCGCAGGCATCTGCCTGCCCGATCGCGATCCGCGGATCGGTATTGCGCCGCGTCGCCGCCTCGACGAAAACCGGCGAATAATCGATGGCGGCGATCTCCTTTAAGCCTGGTCTTTCCGCCAGCGTAAAAGCCAGGCTGCCGGTGCCGCAGCCGACATCGAGCACACGATCCCCATCCGCCAATCCCGCAAAATCGATCAGCAGCGGCGCCAGTCTCCTGCTCCAGCGCCCCATCAGCCGCTCATAACCATCCGCACTTTCAACATTGAAACTCGACGGCATCGAAGCCTCCCTCTTCAACAACGATGGTCTATCGCCGCAGAGCCGAGCGATCCGTCGGCTTGCGCAAGGCGGGTCGGGCTCTCCGTCGTCCCCGGTTCAGGCCGGGGACGACGGAGAGTGTATCAGGCGGATGCCTTGCCGAGAACGCTCCAGTCGAAGCCGCGCGCCCAATCGGCATAGCTGTGCCAGCCGACATCGGGGAAATCGCGGCGCAGGGCAGCGATGTCGACGTCGTAGCCGGTGCGGTCGAACCATTCGAACATCAGCGCCGCGTCCTCGCTCTGCTGCCGCATCGCGGCGATCGGCAGTTCCAGGTAGCGTATCGGCCGATCTAGCGCCTCGGACAGGATCTTCGCCTGCTGCTCGCCAGACAATTCGTCGCCGGCAATATCGAAACGCTTGCCGAACACCTGCTCGCGCCGCGCGGCCAGTGCTGCGACGAAAGCGCCGATGTCGTCGATGGTGATCTGCTGCAGCAGCCGGGTCGGCGGCAGGGCCGCGGCATAGACGCCCTGGCGCAGCCCGTCGATCGCCCAGGGCGCCACCGTATTTTCCATGAAGGCGACGGGCGCGCTGATCGTATAGGGAATGCCGAGGCCTGCGATATGCTTTTCGACGAGGTACTTGCTGTCGAAATGCGGAATGCCGGTCTTCTTGTCGGCATTGCCAACGGAGGAATAGATCAGGTGCCCGATGCCGGCGGCCTTTGCCGAATTGGCGACGGTGATGCCCTGGCGCGTTTCCGCCTCCGTCCCGGCCTCGTAGCTGTTGCCCATCAGGAACATCGTATCGACGCCCTCAGCCGCCCTCGCCACGGATGCGCCATCGTTGAGATCGCCGGCGACGACCTCGACCCCGGCCGAGGCCAGCCGCTTTGCGCCATCGCTGTCCGGCTTGCGCGAGATAGCCTTGACTCGGTGTCCCCGCGCGGTTAGGGCGCGAACGACCGCGCCGCCCTGCTGGCCGGTGGCGCCCGTCACCAGAACGCTTCGTGTGTTGCTCATCTGTCTGCTCCTTGTTGTGAACGATAGAGCAAAGTTAAGGCCTGTCGCATTGAACCATAATGGCCTATAGTTGAGAAACATCGTACCATTTCAGGATACAATGCTCGATCTCAACGATATTTTGATTTTCGCCCGCGTCATCGAGGCCGGCAGCTTCACCGCCGCGGCGCGCCTGCTCGGCATGCCGAAGACAACAGTCAGCCGACGCATTGCCGCTCTCGAGCGCGAACTCGGCGTGCGCCTGCTGCAGCGCACGACTCGCAGCCTCAGCCCGACGGATGCCGGCCGCCTCTATTACGAGGAAAGCAGCCAAGCGCTCCGAGCGATCGAAGGCGCAAACCTGCGTCTTGCGGAAGCAAGGACGGAGCTCGCCGGCACGATCCGCATATCGGCGCCGGTCGGCTTCGGTGGCCACTTCCTGCAGGATGCGGTCTTCGATCTTCTGGCAACCTACCCGAAGTCGAGGGTCGAGTTGCGGCTGACCGACGACAGGCTGAATCTCGTCGAAAACGGCATAGACCTCGCCTTCCGCACCGGCATTCTGGAGGATTCGACGCTGATCGCCCGCAAACTCGGCTCTACCCATCGCTTGCTCTGCGCGAGCCCCGACTATCTCGCCCGCTGCAGCGCGCCCGATCGCCCGGCAGATCTCGTCCGCCACGACTGCGTTGTCGCCGGCCAATCCACCCATGCGCAATGGCTACTTGAAGGCCCGCACGGACAGGAAACAGTCTCGGTCTCGGGGCGCTTCGCCGCCAATGAAATGCAGGCGGTCATGGCCGCAGCGATCGCCGGTTATGGCATCGCCCGACTGCCCCATGGGGTCGCCAATACCTGCCTCAGGGATGGGCGGCTGTGCCGCGTTCTCGACGGTTACACGACCCCGGTCGGCGGCCTGCACGTCGTCTATCCGAGCAGCCGGCACCTGCCGCCTCTGGTCAAGACCTTTATCGAACTCGCCGCCAGACGATTGAACGCGGGAGCCGACGGCAGCGACGACTTCGCCATCATATAGCGGAAAGTCCGTCACGCCTCCTCCAGCGCCACTTTGCCATCGAGGCTTCCAATCAAGGTGGCGCTGGCCTGGTTGAGGCCGGCGACCTCCACGGCGCTGCCGTGTGCCTTGAAGCGCTGCACGACCTTGTCGAGCGCAGCAACCGCGGTGATGTCCCAGAAATGCGCCTCGGAGACGTCGATCAGCACGGTCTTGCCGATCGCATCCTGAACGTCGAAGGCGTCGACGAAGACGTCGGCGGAGGCAAAGAACACCTGACCGGAGACGCGGTAGATCAGCCGTTCGCCGGCTTGATCGGGCGCGACGTCGACGCGCAATAGGCGGGCGACCTTGAAGGTGAAGAACACGCCGCTGAGCAGCACGCCGACCGTGACCCCGAGGGCCAGGTTGGTGGTGAAGACGGTGACGACGACAGTTGCCGCCATGACGACGCTCGACGTTCGGGGATGGACCACCACCGCCCTGAGCGACGACCAGTCGAAGGTGTCGATCGAGACCATGACCATGATCGCCACCAAGGCGGCGACCGGAACCTCGGAGACCCATGGCTTCAGCAGCACCATCAGGATCAACAGAAACGCGCCGGCAAACAGCGTCGAGAGCCGGCCGCGCCCGCCATACTTCACATTGCTCACGGTCTGGCCGATCATGCCGCAGCCGGCGATGCCGCCAAACAGGCTCGCGGCCGCATTGGCGAGGCCGAGACCGGTGCATTCGCGGTTCTTCGAACTCGGCGTATCCGTGAGATCGTCGACGACGCTCGCGGTCATCATCGATTCCAGCAGCCCGACCATGGCGATGGCAAGCGCCGGGCCGGCGATGATCCGGAGGGTTTCCAGCGTCAGCGGCACCGCCGGCCAGCCGAACGAGGAAAGCGAATCCGGCAATCTGCCGAGATCGGCGACAGTCAGCACGGGAAGCCCGAGCCCGATCGAAGCGACGCTCAGGATCAGAATGCAGATCAGCGGCGACGGAATGGCCGTGGTGATCCGCGGCGTCAGATAGATGATCGCAAGCCCGGCACCCAGCACGGCATATTCCATCCAGCCGGCGCCGATGATGTGCGGCATCTGCGCGGCAAAGATCAGAATGGCAAGCGCGTTGACGAAGCCGGTGCGCACGGACTTTGAAACGAAGCGCATCAGCACGCCGAGCCGCAGCAGGCCAAACACGATCTGCAGTAGCCCCGCCAGCAGCCCGGCCGCAAAGAGATAAGGCAGTCCATGGGCGTGCACCAGCGGTGCTGCGACCAACGCGACCGACCCGGCCGCCGCCGAAATCATCGCCGGGCGCCCGCCGGTAAACGCAATGACGATGCCGATGACGAAGGAGGCGAACAGGCCGACCTCGGGATCGACCCCCGCGACGAATGAAAAGGCGATAACTTCGGGGATCAGGGCGAAGGTCGCCACCGCTCCGGCAAGCATTTCGCGCATGGGATTAGCAGACCAATCGCGACGGATGGAGGAAAGCAGCATAGGATGGAGTCTCGCAAAGCATGGCCCGACACACTCTGCCGAGTGGTCGCGTAATGACATGCAGGTTTTGCGTTGTCTGGCGGATCGGCGGCCAGAAGAGCCACCCGGGGTCTCACCGGGTCCGTGGTGAATGCCGACCGTATAGACGAGATTTTTGCCGCAGCGCAACATTCAATTGCGCATAGACAGGCCGGAACCTCCTTCGCAAGGACTGTAACATCGGGAAGCAAAGGGACTAGCTCCCGCCAGTCGGGCCTTTGGCGCCTAGCTTTGAGGGTTACGCGGAAAGATGGCGATGACGCTACCGCCAGAGGAAATCGGGACCGGTGCTCTGGGACGTGAGCTTCAGCCTCCCGTCGGGCTGAACAACATAGGTCTCGAAGACACGGTAGCCGAATTGACCAAGAAAGGTATGTTTGACCACCGTTCCCGGTCTATAGGGTGAATGAACGACCTTTCCGCCATAGGTGAGGCTGCCCGAAAGAGGCTGCGGCTCTCCCGCGCCGGCGCAAGCCGTGAGGGTGAGGAGAATGGCGAAAAGTGCAAGCTTCATCCGGATGATCTCCCTGGAGGGCACCCAATAAACGACGTCAATCCACCTGATCAGCCCGCTGCCTTGCTGTCGAAATCCTTGCGTCGAGCCTCTGCCTGCGAAAGCGCGTTGACAATCCTTTCGTCGGTGAAGGGCTTGGATATCACATCGAGCGCCCCTTCGATACCGTTACCGACATTCTCCGGGCTGCCGGTCACGAAGATCACGTCCACGCCGAAGCGGTCGATCAGCCGGCGCGCAAGCTGGGCGCCACTCAGCCCGTCGGAGAGGCTGAGATCGACGAGCGCCACATCGCTTCTCGGAGCGTAGGCGAGAGCTTGCTCCACGGTCGAAAGCGGCCCGACAGTGTGGTGTCCGGCCTCTTGCGCAATGCGTTCGAGTTCGAGAGCGATGATATTCTCGTCTTCAACGATCATGACCTTCATGAATAGCCTCCTTGTCCGGCCGCGGGCACACCGCCGGCAACGGCTACAACGCGGCCGGCCCTAGAATGTTTCGACTGTGCATTGAACTTTCTTCCGCCCCAGACGCCGCCGGTCGATACTGCCGTTAACGACAGCACTTCGGCCGAGCCAGCTGCAATCCGGTCATCGGCCCCTCCGCCTTGCCGGCCGCTATGCAAGGCCGGCAGGGCAGTTGCCCCTCACGATTTCTCGTTTGCACCCTCGGCCCGGAACGCCGCCTCGCCGGCATCGGAGACTTCGACCCACTTCTTGTCGGGCTCGGCGTCGGCGACATAAGCATCGTTCCAGTTCCACCACTTATAGGTCGGAGTCTGGGGATAACCCTCCGGCGAATCCTCCCAGACTTCCTGGCGCCCGAGCGGCGTAACGTCGAGATAGTTCCAGGTGCCGCCCATCTGCTCGTCGCCGCGGTTGTTGATGAAATAGGTGCGGAAGATGCGCTCGCCGTCGCGGTAGAAAACGTTGGTGCCGTGCCACTCGTCGACGCCGAAAGCCTTGTCGAAGCTGTCGACGATCGTCACCCACGGCATGGTCCAGCCCATCCGCGCTTTCAGCCGGGCAATATCGGCCTGCGGTGCGCGTGAGGCGAAGACCAGCGTCGTGTCCCGGGCGTTGAGATGAGCGACATGGGCGACCTGATCGGCCACCATCGAGCAGCCCCGGCAGGCGTGCTCGGGCCAGCCGAAGACACCTGGCTCATAGAAGGCGCGATAGACGATCAACTGGTGCCGGCCTGCAAACAGATCGAGCAGGCTCACCCTTCCCTCAGGCCCTTCGAAGACATAATTCTTTTCGACCGCCACCCAGGGCATACGCCGCCGCTCGGCGGCAAGCGCATCGCGAGCGCGGGTATGCGCCTTCTCCTTCACCAGAAGCTGTTTATGGGCCGCTTCCCAGGCCTGCTGCGAGACGACCGCGGGCTTGTGCATGGCCTGCCCGCCTTTTCCATTCTCCGTTGTTGCAGTCATTGCGTCGATCTCCTCTTTGAGGCGAATTCCCGCGCTCCGTTGTCGAAACTGGTTCATCGCGCATTGGTCGGAGATAGTTTCGCATCGGAGATCGGACAGTGGGAGTAACAAGTGTGACGGCAATTCCCGCGGTCGGCGCCGCCGATCCGGCCGCCGGCAACGAAGTGGTTGGCTAGCGTTAGCGCAAGCCACCCTCGCAGCGCGACCGGCCCAGCCGGCGCGCATCGATTGGCAAAATCCTGTTTCATATGGCGCTGCAGATCGCTTCCCGCCGGTAATAGCCTTAATGAGGCAGCATTTCGTCAGTCCGCCCGAAAACGCGCGTGCCCTCTTCTTCGATCTGGCTCAATCGACTGTAACCGATGACATTCGGCTTGGCAGCGATCTGGGCGACAACAATCGCGCCCGCCGAAATACTTCAAACCATCGCAGCCGGTTTGATCGGGAGAGAGTTGCCAAAAGCAGGCGAGTATCAGAAGCTTGTTTTTTGGCTATCAGCCGACGGATTGTTCGATATGACGACAGCCTCCTCCAGCCAGCAGGCCAGACACGGCAGCGCCAGGATCTGCCGCGGCTGCTGGGACCAGATGCATATGCCAATACCGATCGGCGGCCCGCTCGCCTTGCCTTTCCGCGCCTTGGGCATCACTCGCAGCAAGATGAACCCCGATATCTGCACCATCTGCGAACGATCTTTTCAGTACGTCAAGAAACAGCGCCAGATCACCGTCGACGCTACCATCCTGTTTGCCGACATCAGGGGCTTCACGGACCTGTCCGAGCGCATCGAGGCGGTGCAACTGAGCGAGATCGTCAGCCTGTTCCAGGATCGCTGCGCCCAGGCGATCTGGGCGCATGACGGCATCGTCAACAAGCAGATGGGCGACGGCCTGATGGCGATCTTCAATTTCCCGATCGTCAGCAAGGATCACGCCAGCGCCGCGATCCGCGCCGCGCAGGAGATCCAGCGAAACTGTGCCGCGGCACTGAACGGCCTGGCGCTTGAGGCCCTGCCCGGCCGCACCCTCGGCGTCGGCGTCGGCATCCATTCCGGCGAGGTGCAGATCGGCGAATTCTCGAGCTTCCGCAGCGATTTCACCGCGATCGGCGGCGTCGTCAACCAAGCCGCGCGGTTGGAATCCCAGGCCGCCGCCGGCGAGATCCTGATCTCGGCGGAAACGGCCGCGAAAGCTTCCGACCTAGCGGCGGGCGCCGAAACCCGCATGCTGGCCCTGAAGGGCATCGAGCAGCCAGTGCAGGCACGTGTGCTGGTCAAGCACTGAGCGGCGGCGATTGCGGCCTGCTCAAAGCATCATCCCGCCGCCCCCATGGCAGCCGCAGTTTCTCACGCTGTGATTGCGAAACATATTCAATTACCAGCCGGTTAATCCTCCGGAAACAAACGTCGCTTATCTCTAAGCCGTTTTAACAGCTGGGGTTTCTCATGGGCAGTTTTTCTCTGTTTCACTGGTTGATCGTCTTGATCCTGTTCGGCGTGCCATTGTTCTTCGTCTTCAGAAAACCGCTGGTTGGGCCGAACCGCTTCGGCGGCCGGCCGCAGGCCATGGGTTTCGGCCAGGCGATTGGAAGCTATTTCAAGAACTATGTGAACTTCAACGGCAGAGCGAGCCGATCGGAATTCTGGTATTCGGCACTCTTCGTCTCTCTCGTCGCCATCGCTTTGCTTGTCGTCGATCGGAGCCAAACCTTGAACCGGATCTGGTCGCTGGCCACGTTTCTTCCGTGGATCGCCGTGGCCGCCCGACGCCTTCACGACGTCAACCGAAGCGGATGGTGGCAGCTTCTTGCACTATTAGTTCCCATTGGATCGGTTGTCGTGCTCGTATGGTACCGCAGGGCGTCGACAATGGATGATTCCAGGGAAGCCGTGTTCGCGTGAGCAAGGTGTGAGGATGATCCTCGCGGGTTGAGCGGGTCCGAGGCACCGGTCATCGTCGTTACGCGGACTGCGGGGTGCGCGGTCCGCTTCTGACGGCATCCCGAAGGGGACCGGCGCGGTTGGCAAAAGCCCGCCTCTGCCTCAGTACTTCATGTTCCGTAATTCAGGAAAATCATAGTAACGCAGCCGCTTATCGTGGCAGCGATAGTCGTTCTTTTTCAAGTCCACTATCAAGTCGTGTTGCAAGCTCAGGCCGATATAGGACCAGTTCGGATTGCTGCGTTCCGTCGTGCGCGTGCAATAAGCATATATCTGCTTTTCCGCATTCAGCAGAACCACGCTCGAAATCTCGGCCTTTACGAAGTTCCCCGACTTGATGGTTCCTTGCAGCGCATCGACGTGCTCGCGTCGAACGGCGCTGGAAGGCGGTCGCTGGGAATCGGCAACCGATTGCGGCTCCGGCGTCTGGCAGCCGGCCAGCGCCAGCAGGGCAGCGTAGAGAAGGAATTTGCTTTTCATTCGGTTGGATCTTTCTCTACGAAAATCGATGGACTGAGCTTGCCGGAGGGACGGCGCTCCCACGACACTGGGGGCAAATCGCGCAGCCGCTCAACAAAGCCTGGAACGGCGACGCGACCCGAGCCCTCGTCCTGGGTCAGGTCTTCATCCCGGTCAGCTCGGGAAACGGGTAGTAGCGCAGCCGCTTGTCTTTGCAGCGATTATCATTCGCGGTCCCGCCTAGGATTTGGCTATCCGTGAAGGAGATGCCGAGATAGGCCCAGTCTCCCCAGCTGCGTTTGGGCACCACGCGGACACAGTAAGCATAGATCTTCTTCTCGGGATCAAGCAGCACAACGCTCGAAATCCGGGCCCAGACGACTTCTCCCGCTTCGTGTCTATAACTTCTCTTGAATATGAGGTTGATGAAGTTCTGCCGGACGTCGTTCGAGGGAGGTCGCTGGGAATCGGCAACGGATTGCGACACCGGGGCATTGCAGCCGGCGAGCGCCAGCAGAGCGGCACAAACAATGGCTTTTATTCTCATTCAGTAAAATCCCCAAAGAATCGAAGCGCATATACGCCAATTCCCACAAACACAGCGGGAATAATATTTGCAATACATAGCAACAAATTTCGTTGGCGTTACCGGCTGTCCGCATGACCGGCATCGCCCTCATGATCATCGATGGGCACACCGGCTTCCAGCGCCGCAAGGATAAAGGCCTGCCGCACGGTCTCGGCCGGCATCCGCCCGGCAAGCCAGGCGCGGCAGAAATCGATGGCTCTCTGCTGATGGACGCCGCCATGGATCGGCCAGTCCGAGACGAGAGCATAAAGCGCATCCTGCGGTGAGCGGAGAACCAGCCGTTCGCCACTATCGAGGTCGATCGAGATCGGTTTTTTCCAGAAGGCGGAATGGTCGCTAATGGCAGTAGCACCTGAAGCTGAATTGACTAGGACTAACTGTGGAAGGCCGATCTCGGTTCCAGTCGAAACTCACTGCGTGCAAAGGGCAACGCGCCTGTCAGGGACGACGCAGGTATCGCCGCTGCGGCGCGTCCTTCGACGCTTCGCCCTGCGGGCTGCGCGCCTCAGAATCAGGACCGTTGCAGAATGCCGCGCCGGCGGGCGGCGGACCGCCATCCGCCCTGCTTATTCGTCTCGAGAACGTCCAAAGCCACCTTGCAAATTTCTATTGCAAGTAGATAGTCTCTCTCGGGGAAATCTTCTTGATACGGAAATCACTCGCTTGCGATCTCGGATCAGCGCGGTGCCATGAATGCCCTTTTCAGTGAGAATTTTGAATGAAGCCGGAAGAATTGCGCAGATCGGAATACAACTACAACAAAGGCAAATTGCTGCTCATCATCCTGATTTTGATCGCCATCGCGGCCGGGGCCATCCTGTTGGGCTTCCATCCGCCGAAGGACAAGGACCCTCATGCCATCTGGTTCTTCTCGCTGCTGGGCGCAGTGTTCTTTGGCCTCCTCGCACTGCTGCTCGTGCCAAAGCTCTTTTCTAGGGGGCCAGGATTGGTCATATCGACGGCCGGCGTCCGGCTGCCGAATTTCCCCGACCAGATCATACGCTGGTCGGACATCCGGAGCTTCGAAAGATTCCAGAGCAAAGGTGCAGACTCCATAGTCCTCCACCTTGATCCCGGCGCTGCCAAGGCGTTGATCAGACGGGGGCTGGCCGCCAGGCTGCCGGAGTGGTTCGTTGGTTCGCGCCTCAAGGTCGGCATCCCTCTGCATATGTTGCGGGGCCGTTCGAACTTCATATTCTATGAATTCGCGGAAGTGGCGACCGAAGCGTTCGAGGCCAAATGGCAAGCCTTGCAGGAAGCCGGTTCGATCGCCGAGGAGGAAGAAGACGAAGTGCCAGAACCCGCTTTCGATGGCGCCCGTTATCCCGTCTTCACCTATGCTCTTCTTGCCGTTCTCGTCGCCGTCTATGCCGGCGAACTCGCCTTCGGCGTCGAAGCATCCAGGGCCGGCTCTCCCAGCATTCGCACATTGCTGATGCTCGGCGGCACGTTTCGCCCGAGCATCGTCGAGGGTGCCGAGTGGTGGCGGCTGTTCACCGCGCCGTTCATGCACGGAGGCATCATCCATCTCGTATCCAATTGCTTATGCTTGTGGATTGCGGGAATGCTGTTCGAACGGCTGATCGGCTGGCGCTGGTTTGCGGCGATCTTCTTCGCCAGCGCCCTTGGCGGTTCCCTCGCATCGGTCTGGATCAACGACGTCCACACGGTCGGTGTCGGCGCTTCCGGCGGCATTGTCGGGCTTTTCGCCGCCCTGATCGCCGGCAGCATCCGTTTCCGGTCGACGCCGGTCGCATCTTCCCTGCAGGTGGGCGCCATCCAGATTCTGGTTCCCTCGCTGCTGCCGTTCCTGTCTGCGGCGAAGGAGGGGCAGACCATCGACTATGCCGGCCATTTCGGCGGCGCGGTGACCGGCGCGGCGCTCTCGCTCCTGCTGTTGACCCTTTGGCCACGGGAACGCCCGACGCCGCGTTTCGGCGCAGCCGCGATCGCTTTCAGCGCTGCATTCGTCCTCATCGCGGCCGGGTCGCTTTGGCCCATCACCAATGCGCGCCAATTCTATGTCAACGACCCGATGACCAACTATTTCCGGGGAAGGTACGAGCAGGCCGCGACGGGGTTTGCCGTCTTGGCAAGCGAGGATCCGCGCACCGCCCCCTATTTTCGTCTCTGGCGTTTCATTGCTCAAAGCCGGGGCGGCGATCCGAAAGCGCTCGATGAGCTCAGGGCTGCAGCCGGCGAGATCGACCAGACGGCTTGGCCCCACCCCATCTTCCGTCTTTTCCTCGGCGAGTTGAAACCCGACGAGCTGACTGCGAAGGCGGCCGACAGCAACCAGATCTGCGAGTCGATCTTCTACAATGGCGAATGGTATCTGCTTGCCGGGGCCACGGAAGAGGCCCGCCGCAGATTCCAGGCCGCCCGGATGTCCTGCCCAACCACATTCATCGAATATGATGGAGCAGGTGGCGAATTGAGCAATCTCAACGCGAAATAATCACCCGACGCGGCGTCGCTGTCGGCGCTCAACTTATTACAGTGGACGGCCTTCATGCCCAATAGACTGCCTTTGATTTGCGGCTTTGCTTTTGCCCTGACGGAACTCTCGAGCGACGCAACTTGCGCACAAATGCTGGACGGTTTGCACGATTTCAAATTGGGTAGCTCGTTTGCCGATGCCCAGCGGAATGCGAGTGAAAAAGGTTGGAGATTGAAGGAGCTTTCTCCCAACCTTCCTGGCAATTGGGTCGTGGAAGGGTCGAATCTCAGTCTTTTCATATGCAACGACAAAGTCGGCTCTATCCAACAGCATCGCGATGGCGGACTTCATGACTTCGCATTGATCGTGCAAACCTTTCGAATAAAATATGGCGAGCCGGCAACGACCATTTTGACATTCCCGGTTGGGCCGACATGGATATCGAATATCGACGCGAGATTCGCTTCGCCCTCGGGAGAAACCGTCAACGTGAAGCTCAGTGAGGCCGCCGGAAAATTCGGCATTGATTTCAATTTTTACAATGAGAACACGAATTGCACGACGGAAACCAAGCCTTGAGGGCGCAACGACTGTTATTGGTGCAAAGCTGCGGTGGTCTTACCCAGGCCCTGAGCTAAACCACTCCAAACTATTCCATCCTTCGAACACACAGTTCGTTTCCCTTTTGTACTCCTCCCCTCTTCCCTTTCGCGCTGACTCTCTCCATATTCCAGCCATGGCCAAATCTCCGAAGAAATCCCCGCCCCGAATGGCTTCGAGGAAGCCCCGCAGTCGTCCTTCGAGGGCGCTCCCCTGTCCGGCTCCGTGGCCGACTGGGTGAAGCAGTTGGAGGCCGATGCCGAAGCCTCGGGCGTCGAGACCCAGCGCCAGATCGCCTCCAAGGCCGGCAAGCACCGCAAGAAGGTCGAAATCGCCGCCAAATCGGCCGAAGGCCGCAAGCCCGAACAGGCGCCCGAGCCGTTGCGAGGCCCCCGCGGAGCGAAGGCGCAAAACGCCGACAGCGTGAGCGCCTCAAAGAGCGCGCGTGGGACTTCGATGGGCGGCTCGACCGACCCGAAGACGCGCGCGGCCGCCGGCCTCAATCCCGTCGCCGGCATGGATACGACGCTGGAGGAGGCCTCGTCGCTGCAGGCCGGCACCGCCGTCACCGCCACGGTCGAGGCGCTGTCGGCGCTGATCGAGAGCGGCAATCCGCTGCACAAGAACGGCAAAATCTGGACGCCGCACCGCCCGGCCCGGCCGGACAAGTCCGAAGGCGGCATCCGCATCCTGATGAAGTCGGACTATGAGCCGGCCGGCGACCAGCCCACAGCCATCCGCGATCTCGTCGAAGGGCTGGAGAATGGCGACCGCAGCCAGGTGCTGCTCGGCGTCACCGGCTCCGGCAAGACCTTTACCATGGCCAAGGTGATCGAGGCGACGCAGCGCCCGGCCGTCATCCTGGCGCCGAATAAGACGCTGGCCGCCCAGCTCTATTCGGAATTCAAAAATTTCTTCCCCGACAATGCGGTGGAATATTTCGTTTCCTACTATGATTATTACCAGCCGGAAGCCTATGTGCCGCGCTCGGACACCTATATCGAGAAGGAAAGCTCGATCAACGAGCAGATCGACCGTATGCGCCACTCGGCGACGCGCTCGCTGCTCGAACGCGACGACTGTATTATCGTTGCCTCGGTCTCCTGCATCTACGGTATCGGCTCGGTCGAAACCTATACGGCGATGACCTTCCAGATGTCGGTCGGCGACCGGCTCGATCAGCGCCAGTTGCTGGCCGACCTCGTCGCCCAGCAATACAAGCGCCGCGACATGGATTTCACGCGCGGTTCCTTCCGGGTGCGCGGCGATACGATCGAGCTTTTCCCCGCCCACCTTGAGGATGCCGCCTGGCGCATCTCGATGTTCGGCGACGAGATTGACGCCATCACCGAGTTCGATCCGCTGACCGGCCAGAAGGTCGGCGATCTGAAATCGGTGAAGATCTACGCCAATTCGCACTATGTCACGCCGCGCCCGACGCTGAACGGCGCCATCAAGTCGATCAAGGAGGAGCTCAGGCTTCGCCTCGCCGAGCTTGAGAAGGCCGGCCGCCTGCTGGAGGCCCAGCGCCTGGAGCAGCGCACCCGCTACGATATCGAAATGCTCGAAGCCACCGGCTCCTGCCAGGGCATCGAGAACTATTCGCGTTATCTCACCGGCCGCGACCCCGGCGATCCGCCGCCGACGCTGTTCGAATATATCCCCGACAACGCCCTCGTCTTCATCGACGAGAGCCATGTCACCGTGCCGCAGATCGGCGGCATGTACCGCGGCGACTTCCGCCGCAAGGCGACGCTGGCCGAATATGGCTTCCGCCTGCCCTCCTGCATGGACAACCGGCCGTTGCGCTTCGAGGAATGGGACGCCATGCGCCCCGACACCATCGCCGTTTCGGCCACCCCCGGCGGCTGGGAGATGGAACAGTCTGGCGGCGTCTTTGCCGAACAGGTGATCCGACCCACAGGCCTGATCGATCCGCCGGTCGAGGTCCGCTCGGCCCGCACCCAGGTCGACGACGTGCTCGGCGAGATCCGCGAGACCGCCGCCAAGGGCTACCGCACCCTTTGCACCGTGCTGACCAAGCGCATGGCCGAGGACCTGACTGAGTATCTGCATGAGCAGGGCGTGCGTGTGCGCTACATGCACTCCGACATCGACACGCTTGAACGTATCGAGATCCTCCGCGATCTCCGCCTCGGCGCCTTCGACGTGCTCGTCGGCATCAACCTTTGCGCGAGGGCCTCGACATTCCCGAATGCGGCTTCGTCGCCATCCTCGACGCCGACAAGGAAGGCTTCCTGCGCTCGGAGACCTCGCTGATCCAGACGATCGGCCGTGCGGCGCGCAACGTCGACGGCAAGGTCATTCTCTATGCCGACCAGGTCACCGGCTCGATGAAGCGGGCGATGGAGGAAACCGGCCGCCGCCGCGAAAAGCAGATGATCTATAATCAGGAACACGGCATCACACCTGAATCGGTCAAGGCCAGGATCTCCGACATCCTCGACTCTGTCTACGAACGCGACCACGTCCGCGCCGACATCTCGGGCGTCTCGGGCAAAGGCTTCGCCGATGGCGGCAACCTGGTCGGCAACAACCTGCAGGCCCATCTCAACGCGCTCGAAAAAAGCATGCGCGACGCCGCCGCCGACCTCGACTTCGAAAAAGCCGCCCGCCTCCGCGACGAAATCAAACGCCTCAAGGCGGCGGAACTGGCGGTCATGGACGACCCGATGGCGCGCGAAGAGGCCAAGTCGATGGAAGGCATCAAGCGGAATGCCAAGGCGACCCGCGAGTCTCTTCTCCCCGCCGGGGGTCCGGAGGACGGGTCGAGACAAGCGGCTCGACCCCGGTCGGTGCCCGGCAGGGCGGATGAGGGGGCCACACCCTCCTACTTCTCCCGCCCCTCTCTCGACGACATGGGCCCAGGCACCGACACCCCCCTCTTCCGCAAACCCGCCCTCGACGACATGGGCCGCGACATCGCCGAACCTACAAAGAAGAGTCTGTTCCGCCGGAACGACCTCGACGAAATGACCGTCGGCCGAACGGAAAAACCGGTCATCGGGCAGGTGCCGGAGAAGCCTGATGCCGCCAAGGGCACGAAGCGGTTTTCACCACTGCTGGAGGGCCAGCCGGAGCGCGAAGATGGCGTGCGGCCCGTGGTACGCGCCCGAGTGGGCGCCGGCAGCTATGAGGAGCCGGGCGAGCAGAAGCGCAAAGGCCGGACGAAGGGAAAGACTGGGCGACCGGGGCGGTGAGGCGAGCGGGACGCCGAGTGAGGGAGCCCCACTCCGCAAAATTACCAATGCCGCGGCGAGCATACCTCCCCACTCATCCACACCCGACCCTCGCCGTCCCCGCCGCCAGAGCAAAATAAATCCGCTCCACCCGACAGGCGGCACTCCTTGCGCTCGCCTCGAACCCCGCCGCCGGCCATCCGCGTCGAGGGCTGCCGTCCGCCGCGATCAGCCAGTACCAGCGCTCGTCCGACCCCGTCAGGTCGATCTTGAAGATCCGCCCCATGCAGGCATCACCGTAAAAGCCGATGAAATCGTCGCCGGGCTTTTCCTTCCAGGAGTGGCGCCACCTCCCCCGCGGCGTCTCGCCGCTGATGACCATCTCCCAGCTCTTCCAGCCGTTATAGTCCGATTGCGCCGTCAGCGAGCCGTCATAGGGTTTCGGCTCGATCTGCAGGCAGCCTTCCAGAAACTCTGCGACCGAGTTGCAAACGGTGCTCCATGCCTCGTCACTGTGCCAGGTCAGCTTGTAGGCGAACTCATCGGAGACATTCTTCAAAGCAGCGGCGACGATGGAGGCAACACCTTCCCGGCTCGCCGGTTCGCCGCGCAGCCTGATACGGAGATAGGTGCAGAGAAAATCTGCCGTAGCCCGCGCGATCGGTTCGATGACATGGAGGTTTCGGCGCTTGCCGACCTCATAACCGCCGAAATCCCGGATGCGGCGCTGAGGCTGTTTGCGAAGGGCATTATTGAGGAACGATCTGAGAAGCGTTCCGATATCGTCTTGCATGCGTTTCCTCTCCTCGTGAGGATGTCTCTGCCGCATGGTTTCGTGAATGGCTCCGCCCGAGCCGGTAAAATCAGAGCAATTCCGAAGGTGCGCAAAACGCCGCACGCATTTGCCGGAATTGCTTTAGATCAGCGTCGGTTCCGCATCGTCCTCGACCTTTTCGATGATCTCCGGCCTGTCGTTCTTTGGAGAGCCGACATCCCGGCCGATCTTCCACATCGTCATCAGCTCCGCCGGGAAGGGTTTCAGGAGATAGTTCGGGTCCGGTTCAGGCGACAGCCATCTCTCGTAATCGGCGCGATGCAGGATGACGGGCATGCGGTCATGGATCGTCGCCATCATCTCGTTCGGCTCACAGGTGACGACGGCGAAGTTGCGGATGGACACGCCCTTTTCATCCGTCCATGTTTCCCAGATGCCGGCGAGCGCAAAAGGCGACCCGTCCGTCATGGCGATGGCATAGGGCTGCTTGTTTTTGTCGGTCCCGTGAATGTCCTTCCATTCGAAGAAGCCATTGATCGGAATGAGGCAGCGACGCGATCGGTATGCCGAGCGGAACATACCGTTGCCGCTGATCGTCTCGCATCGAACATTGACCGGCGGCGGCCTGCCGCCGGATTTCGCCCAGGAGGGCATCAGGCCCCAGCGCGCGGTCGCGAATATGGGGCCCGACGTATCGGGTTCGCGCACGATATCCCTGATGATAATAGGATAATCTTGCGACGGCGCCCCATTCCAGCGGGGAAAGCGATTTCCCAGCCCGTCGATATCCCCGCCCTTCACTGCAAAGGCGAAATTGCCGATCAATTCTTCAAGCGACGTTTTTACGAAGATGCGTCCGCACATTGTGCTTCCTGTCGATGGCATATTAGATGTTCTTATTATGTTCTCGACAGAGACGTCGTCAACGAAGCCTCAGTTGTGCCCGTTGAGGAATACCCCTTCGCGGCCACGAGGACACAGAAATGAAGGATGAGAAGTGGGCGTCCTCACGTCGAGGCTGAGAGGAGGCCTGCCCAGCAATCCATCCCATTGCGAAACAAGCGGAATGGGCAGAAAAACACGGCCGCAAGCGGCGCGACAAACGAATCGGAAATCACCCATGCCCGAACTCCGCATCGACCCCTTCCCGTCGCCCGCCGAACTCAACGCCCTCTGGTCAGCCGCCTGGAGCACCCCTGAAGCACCGAATTTCCCCCGCATCCTGTCCCGCAGCCTCGCCCATATCGGCGCCTATCACGACGACAAACTCGTCGGCTTCGTCAACGTCGCCTGGGATGGCGGCATTCATGCCTTCATTCTCGACACCTCAGTTCATCCCGACATGCGCCGGCAGGGAATTGCGACGCGGTTGGTCAGGGAAGCGACGAGGGTTGCGCGCGAGCGCGGCGCTGCGTGGCTGCATGTCGATTTCGAACCGCACCTGACCGGCTTCTACCGCGCCTGCGGATTTACCCCCACCGAAGCGGGCCTCATCAAGCTCGCATGAGAGGTCTCAACAGGCCGCCCTCAAACGGCAGGCGCCAAGCCCGTCATCAGGCGGAATAGCGAAGCCGACGGTCAGGCGCCGACGCGCAATGCCAAAGCGCGCCAAACGAATACAGTTTTTCACGCTTATACCGCGAGCTTATGTCCACTTAGGATGGGTATAAATTAAAAGACTAAAATACGACCTTTGGTTTGCAAATTCAAAGTTATTCCTCAGTATTTCAGCCTTATTTTTTCGTTAAAAGACCAGGAAAAAATCACAATTTTTCATTGAAAACTTCATTAATGGTTGGCATAGATCCCCGTGGGGTTGTCTTCCGCTGAAACCAATAAAGCAGTTCTTCCGCGGATTTTTCATTTTTCAAAGTACAACGCATCTATTGGGGGTAAATTTTATATGGCCGTGAATATACTGGACACCAATGGCGCCACAGTAACCAAGACCAGCGCCGAGTTCGAAGCCTATGACGTCATCCGCGACTCCGCGGCCAATCCTTCCGCGCCTGTGACTCTCGTTGTTTCCGATGCCGGCGTGGTGGATTTGGCCGATGAATTGGGTTCGGTCTCGGCAAACGTGTTTGGCTCTTACTACGACAACACAATCACGGGGGGCGCAGGCGATGACACCATCTCGGATAGCCACGGCATGGACACGCTGAGTGGCGGCGCAGGCAACGACTCGATTTTCGGCAGCGGCAGCAACGATAAGCTGATCGGCGGTGACGGCAACGATTACATCTACGATAGCAACAGTCCTTGGCCGGTGCCTGACAGTGGCTCGGAGCCGGGATTCCTGGACATTGACGCCGGCAACGGCGACGACTCCATCGTTTTGGAGAATTTCGAGCAGAAATCAGGAATAATCGATGGCGGCGCCGGGATCGATACGCTGCAGGCCTATTCGTTCGTGGGCCTGACGATCAAGAACATCGAAGTTCTTCAGGCCCCGTCATCTGAGGTGACCGGTTCGAGCGCGCAGTTCGAAAGCTTTGATAAGATCATTCCGTTCTTCAATTCCGCCCTTTTGACGTTGACGGACAGCGCTCACCTCGATCTTTCCGACGAGCTGGAAGACCGCGGAGCTTCTATCCGGGGCAATCCATCCGGTATTGACGTCAAGACCGGCGGTGGCGACGACCTGTTTGACGGCACCGACATCACAGACATTTTCGACGGCAGTGGCGGCAACGACAACATCTATGGCAATGCCGGCGATGACAAACTGACCGGCGGCGCCGGCGACGACCAGATCGATGGCGGCGACGGCACCGACACGGCTGTTTTCGCCGGTAATTTTGCCGACTATTCCCTTTCGATAGAAAACTTCGACAACGTCGTGACGAGCGCACTGGAAGGCACGGATACGCTGAGAGACGTCGAATTCGCACGGTTTGCCGACGGTGTCTACAATTTCGACACGAAGACTTTCACGCTCAACAGTACCCTTCCGGATGTTCCTTTGAACATCCTGGAGACGAACGGTGCCACGATTACCAAGACCGGCGCGGAATTCGAAGCTTACGACGTCATTCGCCACTCTGAGCTTAATCCCCTCGTCGCGGCCAGCCTGGTCATCTCGGATTCCGGGACGGTAGACCTTTCCGACGAACTGGGCTCGGGCTCCGCAAATGTGACGGGTTCGAGCGGCGACGATACGATTACGACAGGCGCAGGCAACGACACGATCTCCGGCGGTGACGGCGCAGACGTGCTGAACGGCGGCGCTGGAAACGATCATCTCCACGGCGGAGTTGGCAATGACACGCTGAATGGCGGCGCCGGCAATGACCAGATCTTCGGCGACGGCGGGAATGACGTCATTCGGGGCGGCGCCGGCAACGATACGATCACCGACGGCGATGTCGGCAACTTCTCTCCGGATCTCGGCCTCGTGCCGGAAGTCCTGGACATCGACGCCGGCGACGGCAACGATGTCGTCATCGTGCAGCCATTCGCTCCACTGGTTTCCGGAACAATCAATGGCGGTGACGGGTTCGATACGCTGCAAGCCCCCGATCTTAGAGGCTTGACGATCGAGAACATCGAAGTGCTTGAAACGGGAAGATTTCAGGTTGCCGGTTCGAGCGCGCAGTTCGAAAGTTTTGATAGCATCGTCGGATCGACCAATCCGTTCGAAAGCTATTCTCGCCCCTCATTGGCAGTGACTGACGGCGCTCACCTCGATCTTTCCGACGAGTTGGGGTTTCTCGGAGCCTTTATTACCGGCTACGGCTCCAGCATGGACGTCAAGGCAGGCAACGGCGATGACGAGTTTGTGGGCACCGACGGCAACGACATTTTCGAGGGCAGCGGCGGCTACGACGTCATCAATGGTGGCGCCGGCATCGACACGGCGGTCTTCTCCGATGATTTCGCCGACTATTTTATAATCCCATCCGATGGTGACACCTACACTGTAGCGAGCATGAGCTGGAAGGACGGTGACGATAGGCTGACAGACGTCGAATTCGCCCTTTTTGCCGACGGCGTTTTTGACTTCGCCACAGCAACCTTTACGAGCACAAACAACGCTCCGACCAATATCCAGCTGTCGAAAACCTCCTTGCTGGAAAACACGCCGATCTGGACGACGCTCGGCCTGCTGAGCGCCAAGGACGCCGATGGTGACACCCTCACTTACAAGCTCATCGATGGCGCCGACGATCACTTCCGCCTCAATGGCAATCGCATCGTCACCTCGAAGGCCTTCGACTACGAGACGGACAAGTCCCACACGATCAAGGTCGCCGTCTCCGACGGCAAGGTCACGGTCGAAAAGGACATCACGATCAACGTGCTCGACGTCAACGAAGCGCCGGTCAACCAGGCGCCGATCAAGCTCTCCTTCTCGCGCAGCTCAATCTCCGAAAACGTCGCGATCGGCACATCGGTCGGTCTTCTCTCGGCCGTCGACCCGGAAGGCGGCGCGGTGAAGTGGCGGCTGACCGATGATGCCGACGGCATCTTCAAGCTCGTCGGCAACAAGATCCAGACGAAGGCCGCGATCGACTTCGAAAGCAACCACAGCCTGACCTTCACCGCCGAAGCCTATGACTCGGCTGGAAACATCACCAGCCACGACTTCACGCTCGCCGTGAAGGACGTCTTCGAGCCATCGTTTTCGAGCCTGCTGCACTAAGCGCTGACCTAGCCTCAACATGATCGCTCCCAGATTCAGGGATGCGTCGCCAACCTCTTTTTTGAAAGTTTGAATATGGCCTTGAACATTCTGGACACCAACGGCGCAACGATCACCAAGACCGGCGCTGAGTTCGAAGCTTACGATGTTATCCGCCACTCTAACGCCACTCCTCTCGCCGCCGTCGCCCTCACCGTCTCAGATTCCACCGTGGCAGACCTCGCCGACGAGTTGGGCTCGGCATCGGCGAACGTGACCGGCTCGAGCGGCGACAACACGATCGCGACGGGCGCAGGCAACGACACGATACTAGGCGGTGACGGCAATGACACGCTGAGCGGTGGCGCTGGCGACGATCTTATCAGAGGCGAAGCCGGCAATGACACGCTGAATGGCGGCGATGGCAACGACAAGCTTTTCGACTTCTACGGCAACGACGTCATTAGGGGTGGCGCGGGTGACGATGTTATCGCCGATGGCATGTTTATTTCAAGCACTGTTGAAATCTTCGATATTGACGCGGGCGCTGGTAACGATCTGGTGTCTTTGGGAAATGGCTCCGCTAGCAAGGCTACCGGCAAAGTCGATGGCGGCCCCGGTGTCGACACGCTGCAAGCCACCGATTTGACCGGCCTGACGCTCAAAAGCTTCGAAATCCTCGACACGCAAATATCCGGCGTTACCGGATCGTCTGCGCAGTTCGAAAGCTTCGAGAGGATTATCAGTTCCACCGTCATTCCCGGCTCCGGTCCTGGCATCACCCTGCGGTTGACGGACAGCGCCCATGTCGACCTTTCGCAAGAGCTGGGACCCGGAGCGGTCTTCATCTACGCCAACGATTATGCCACCGGCATCGATGTCACGACCGGCGGCACGAGGGATCAACTCTTCGGGTCCAGCGTGAATGACATCCTCGATGGCGGCGCCGGTGACGACTTTATCAAAGGCAACGAGGGAAATGATCGGTTGACCGGAGGAACGGGCAACGACACCATCGAAGGCGGCGCCGGGAACGACGTCATCAGGGGCGGCGCCGGCAATGACAAGATCGTCGATGGCGAACTGATCGCCGTTAACCCCGAAGCCTTCGACATTGATGCTGGCGACGGCAATGACTCCGTGATCTTGGAGAACGACAACACCGCCCTTTCCGGCATTATCGACGGCGGTGCAGGCACAGACAAATTGCAAGCTCACAAGCTTACCGGCCTGACAATCAAGAACATCGAAACCCTTGACACCGCGGGATTTGCGGGTGTCGGTTCGGCCGCCCAATTCGAAAGTTTCGATACGATCATCAACTCGAATACGACCAATGCCGTCTTCCTGAGATTGACGGACGGCGCCCATCTCGATCTCTCCGACGAGCTGGCTGGCCGTCGGGCACAGATATATGGCAACGTCTCTGGTATCGACGTGACGACGGGTACGGGCAACGACAAACTGGAGGGCACCGACGGCAACGACATTTTCGACGGTAGCGGCGGCAACGACACGATCAACGGCAATGCCGGCAATGACAAGTTGACCGGCGGCGATGGCAACGACCAGATCTTCGGCGGTGTCGGAAATGACGTCATCAAGGGTGGCGCAGGCGACGACACGATCACTGATGGCGATAATATTTCCACCGCTCCAGAGACCTTCGATATTGACGCCGGCGATGGTAATGATGCTATCAACCTGCAGACACACTCTTCCGCGATTTCCGGAGTGATCGACGGCGGTACCGGCACGGATACGCTGCAAGTCATCAAGCCCACGCTAGGCCCTGGCAACGAATTCATCGGGCTTGCCGGCCTGACGATCAAGAACGTCGAAATTCTTGAAACGGCGGGAGCCGAGGTTCTTGCCTCGGCCGCCCAGTTCGAAAGCTTCGACAAGATCGTCAAATACGACAAGCCGGGTTACGAGAACGATGTCCTCGCGCTGACGCTGACAGACAGCGCCCATGCTGACCTCTCCGACGAACTGGCAAACCGCCACGTCGACATCTTCGGCACCGCCTTCGGTATCGACGTCAAGACCGGCGGCGGCGACGACTATTTCTTCGGGACCGATGGCAACGACCGATTCGAAGGTGGCGCCGGCAATGACGCACTGTTTGGCGGTGCTGGCATCGACACGGCGGTCTTCTCCGGCAATTTTGCCAATTATGCCTTCGCGATGAACAACGCTGATCATATCCTGACAAGCGCCAAAGAGGGTACCGATACGCTGCGTGATATCGAAATCGCTCGTTTTGCCGATGGTGTCTACGATTTCGCCAAGGGCACGTTCACGCCCGATGGCAGCAATAGCGCGCCGACCAATATCCAGCTGTCGAAAACCTCCTTGCTGGAAAACACGCCGATCTGGACGACGCTCGGCCTGCTGAGCGCCAAGGACGCCGATGGTGACACCCTCACTTACAAGCTCATCGATGGCGCCGACGATCACTTCCGCCTCAATGGCAATCGCATCGTCACCTCGAAGGCCTTCGACTACGAGACGGACAAGTCCCACACGATCAAGGTCGCCGTCTCCGACGGCAAGGTCACGGTCGAAAAGGACATCACGATCAACGTGCTCGACGTCAACGAAGCGCCGGTCAACCAGGCGCCGATCAAGCTCTCCTTCTCGCGCAGCTCAATCTCCGAAAACGTCGCGATCGGCACATCGGTCGGTCTTCTCTCGGCCGTCGACCCGGAAGGCGGCGCGGTGAAGTGGCGGCTGACCGATGATGCCGACGGCATCTTCAAGCTCGTCGGCAACAAGATCCAGACGAAGGCCGCGATCGACTTCGAAAGCAACCACAGCCTGACCTTCACCGCCGAAGCCTATGACTCGGCTGGAAATGTCACCAGCCACGATTTCACCATCGCGGTGAAGGACGTCTTCGAACCGTCGTTTACGAGCCAGTCGCATGAAGCATTGATCTAACCGCGATACGATCGCCGGTGGACGCAGAGATGCGCCACCGGCGATCTCGACAAAAAGGCCGGACTCCCCGCCTGGCTGCCCAAGCGGCCGAACTTTCCTTGTGCCCAGGACATCCGTAGGAAACCGCGAGGGCGGCGACCGCTTCCGGACCGCCCTTTTCCAAAATGCACCTCCACCTTGATACCCGTTTCGGTTATGATTTCTCGTCATCCGAGGAGAGCCCGCATGCGCCTGCCCACATTCATCCTGGCCCTTGCCGTCTCAGCACTCGCAGCCTTGCCGGCATCGGCCGAGACCTACAAGACGCCGAAGGCGTTGCTCAAGGCGCTCTACAGTTACAACACCGACAACAGCGACGCCGAGGCGCCCTCGCCTTACTCGATCTTCTTCTCCGATCATCTGAACGAGCTCCTTCAAGCAGACCTCGACAACACGCCCGAGGGCGATGTCGGCGCGATCGACTTCGATCCCGTCATCGCGGGCCAGGATGGCACGGCGAGCGACGTCAGGATCGGCCAGCCGATCCTGCTGGATGACAAGGCCGAGGTGGAGGTGCAGTTCGAAAACGGCGAAGAGGTGACGCTCTTCTACACGCTGGTGCGGCAACACGGCGGCTGGAAGGTCGACGACATCGCCAATCAGAAAGGGGACAATCCGTGGAGCCTGAGCGCGTTGCTGGGTGATACACAATAAGGGGTGGCCTTGGGCACCCTCGCCATGGATGAAGCGACAATTGCGCTAACTTGGGTAGCAAGCCGCAGATGCTGAGGATAGCCCTCATGGTGAGGAGGCCCAAAGGGCCGTCTCGAACCACGAGGGCGGGCGTGGAAAACTCCGATGCAATTTCGTATGCCTCGCATCCGGAAGCGAAGGCAATGGCGCCAGTGGCCGCCCCCATCCTTGAGGCTTCAGCCTTCGGCTTCCGCACCTCTGGATGAGGGCGGCTCGAGGGCCGCGCCAGACGGCAAAATCCATGCCCGGCTATCGAATCTGCGGGCTCATCCCGTTTCGACACGGAATCCCGCTATGGGACGCCTTTGCAAGGAACCGCTAACTCTCCGTCAAGTATCTGAATCTTCGGCATTTCCTGCCATCGATGCGGGCATGCCAAAATAATCCCGCTTGCTTTTTGCCCGAAAAGCTGGCACCAATTCACCTACTCGGGCATTTGCATGCCGGTGACTGGACTGATGTGGTAATCCCTTCCGTTTGGAAGGCGGCGCGGGACTACCCGCCTACGTAGACGTTCTTTCCCCGTACGTGACTTCTCCGACTGACCCTTCGTCCCAATCGATCGGGGCGAAAGCTAAAGCCGTCCGCTTCCTCTCGGGGGCGCGGATACTACACAGACTAAGGGAAAAGGACGATCCCAATGGCCACCAAGGGCACCGTAAAATTCTTCAACCAGGACAAGGGTTTTGGTTTCATCACGCCGGACGGCGGCGCAAAGGACGTTTTCGTCCATATCTCTGCGCTGCAGGCTTCCGGTATCCAGTCGCTGCGCGAAGGCCAGCAGGTTACCTTCGACACCGAGCCGGACCGCATGGGCAAGGGCCCGAAGGCCGTCAACATCTCGGCTTCGTAAGTCAGACTTCCGCTTCGGCGGCATGAACGGCGCTCCGCAAGGGGCGCCGTTTCTGTTTGCGGCGTGAACGGCATTTGTCGATCGCACCGCCAGATGTTATATGCGCGCTGAAGAGATGATCCCGCTCCTGTGGCGGTGCGGCGCCCGTGCGGCACCAAGAGAACAACGAATTATGGAACGTCGATGACGCAAAAGAGCCCGATTTTCGCGGTCGCCCCGATGATCGACTGGACGGATCGGCATTGCCGTTATTTCCATCGCCAGATCAGCCGGCAGGCGCTGCTCTATACCGAGATGGTGGTGGCCGATGCCATCATTCACGGCCCGCGCGAGCGGCTGCTCGGCCATGATGCTGCGGAACATCCGCTGGCGCTGCAGCTCGGCGGATCGGACCCGTCCAAGCTTGCCGAGGCGGTGAAGATATCAGAAGCCTACGGCTATGACGAGATCAACCTGAATGTCGGCTGCCCCTCCGACCGCGTGCAGTCGGGCACCTTCGGCGCTTGCCTGATGCTGACGCCGGAGACGGTGGCCGAGTGCATCGCGGCGATGAAGAGGGTCGCGACCGCGCCGGTGACGGTGAAATGCCGCATCGGCGTCGACGAGCAGGAACCGGAACAGGCCCTGCCGCAGTTGATCACCCGCGTTCTCGATGCCGGCGCCGACGCGATCTGGATCCATGCCCGCAAGGCCTGGCTGAAGGGCCTGAGCCCCAAGGAAAACCGCGAGATCCCACCGCTTGACTACGAGATCGTCTACCGGATGAAACAGCGCTGGCCCGATGTCTTCATCGGCATCAACGGTGGCATCCGCACGCTTGATGAAGCCGCAACCCATCTCGCCCATGTCGACGGCGTCATGCTGGGCCGCGCCGCTTATCAGAATGCGGCGATCCTTGCCGAAGTCGACCAGCGCTTCTTCGGCACTCCCGCGGGAGAGCCGGACTGGGAAGACCTGCGCGACCGGATGATGGTTTATGCCGAACGCCATATCGCCAGCGGCGGCCGGCTGCAGCACGTGGCCCGCCACATGGTCGGCCTGTTCACCGGCCTGCCCGGCGCCAGGCGCTACCGCCAGATCCTGTCAACCGACGCGGCCAAAAGCGGTGCCGGACCGGAAGTGTTGGCCGCAGCTTTTGCGGCCGTGGATTTTTCGGGAACGGAGCAGGAGGCGGTCAGCGCCTGACGGGACGTCACGTCTTTGTCAGGACGTCCGCGCCATCGGCAGCAAGGTCTTCTTCTCGATCCGACCCGCCACCGAGAACACCAAAATCTCCGTCTCCCTGCCTATCCTGCTGCCATCCATCAGCCTGACGATATCGTCGACGCCGCCGACCGGACTGCCGTCGATGGCGAGGATGTAATCGCCGTCCTGCAGCCCACCCTTTGCGGCCGGTCCTTCCGGCTCGACGCGTCGGATGCGAACGGACGTCGTCTGCACTGTCCCCGCCGCCAGTGCCACCCGGCGCGGCAGGACGATCGTATCGCCCGCGATGCCGATAAAGGCGCGCCTGACCTGGCCGTAGCGGAGAATTTCCGAAACGACGAAATTGGCGGTATTCGACGCCACGGCGAAGGCGATGCTCTGCGCGCCCTGGATGACGGCGGTGTTGACGCCGATAACCTCTCCGCTGGAAGACACCAGCGGTCCACCTGAGTTGCCGGGATTGAGCGCCGCATCTGTCTGGATGACATCCTCCATCAGGCGGCCGCTGGCCGCCCGCATCGACCGGCCGAGCGCCGAGACGATGCCGGCGGTGACAGTCCATTCGAAACCGAGCGGGTTTCCGATTGCGATGGCGATATGGCCTCGGCGCAGGCGTTGGGAATCCCCGAGCCTCGCCCAGGCGCCGGTGCTTGTGTTGGCGCGAATGAGGGCGATATCGGTATCGACATCGCGCCCCAACACCCGGCCCTCCGTAACGAAGCCGTCAGGCGTGGTAATGCGAACGGCTTTGGCGTCGTCGACGACATGGCTGTTGGTAATGATCAGGCCGTCTGGCGAGACGGCGAAGCCCGAACCATGCCCTTGCCGGCCACCGACCCTCTCAATCCGGCTGACGGCCGGCCCGACCATATCGACAGCTGCTGCGATCGATTGCGAATAGGCATCGATCAGCACCCCGTCATTTTGAGGCGCTATCGCCTTGTCCATGTAACCCATGATTTGATCCTCAGGCGGGAGTAGCCGTCGTCCGCGGCCCAAGCGGCCTTGGTTGCAACGGATCGCCATCATACTGTTGTTGAGGATTAGATGGTTGGGCCTCGAACGCGGTTCAAGTGAGCGAGGGTAGCTCCGGCAATTGCGGCTGCACGCGAGCATAACTAGGCGGACAGCTAGATCGAACTACCCGGACAGATATCTTGAACGAACGGCAAAAAACTGGCTCACTGCAGATGTTCGCCCGTGCAATCCGCTACCCTCGATACGCTATGACCAGCCTGTTACGGCGACAATGCATCGGACCATACAAACTGCGGTCATATCAATAGAATAGAAACAGGCATTCAATAACAACATCGAGCCGGCGTTGCCTTCGGCTCAACACTCTTGCCCAAGCCTCGGCGCGGCAGCGCTCGTCGTCTTGCCAATTCTGCCGGCAACGGCGCAAATTTCCGACTGCATCAACCGAACCAACCAAGGAAGCTATGACATGAGCAAAGTCACCACCAAGGACGGCGTCGAGATCTTCTACAAGGATTGGGGGCCGAAGGCCGCCCAGCCGATCATGTTCCATCACGGCTGGCCGCTGTGCTCCGACGACTGGGACGCCCAGATGCTGTTCTTTCTCGAGAAGGGCTACCGCGTCGTCGCCCATGACCGGCGCGGCCACGGCCGCTCGACCCAGGTCGGCGATGGTCACGATATGGATCATTACGCCGCCGATGCCGCAGCTGTCGTCGAGCATCTCGATCTCAGAAACACCGTCCATGTCGGCCACTCCACCGGTGGTGGCGAAGCGACCCATTACGTCGCCCGCCATGGCCAGCCGCAGGGCCGCGTCGCCAAGCTCGTCATTATCGGCGCCGTGCCGCCGATCATGGTGAAAACGGCTGCCAACCCGGGCGGTCTGCCGATCGAGGTCTTCGATGACCTGCGCAGGCAGCTCGCCGCCAATCGAGCGCAGTTCTACCGTGACCTGCCGGCCGGCCCATTCTACAGCTTCAACCGGCCGGGCGCGAAGGTGTCGGAACCGGTTATCAACAATTGGTGGCGCCAGGGCATGATCGGCGGCGCCAAAGCGCACTACGACGGCATCAAGGCCTTCTCGGAAACCGACTTCACGGAAGACCTGAAGATCATCACCGTGCCGACCTTCGTCATGCACGGCGACGATGATCAGATCGTACCGATCGCCGACTCCGCTTTGCTCTCCTCCAAGCTGCTGCAGAACGCCACGCTGAAGGTCTACGAAAAATTTCCGCATGGCATGTGCACCACCCATGCCGACATCATCAATCCCGACATCCTCGCCTTTATCAAGGGCTGACCGATCAATCCGCCGGGCGTCGATCAGGCGCCCGGCACCCGGCATCACAAACGGGCGCTGTCGCCGCAGACCGATCGATTGATAGCCGGTTACGCATTTTCTCATGAAACCGTTTTCGCCGATTTGCGTTTAGCGGCCATGACAAGAGAACGTGAACCCTCATCAAAGGCTTACCGGCAGGATCGTTTCGAAAACACCGAGCGAGCCGCCAAGGAAACCATCGAGGCTGAGCAGCGAGCCCGCCGGGAGAAAACCAAGCGGCTGAAAGAACTGCGCCTGTCGAAGCAGAGCGGCAAGGATCCCGCAACCAAGTAGATTTCCACGCTGCCTGTCAGGCCGAAACGCTCGTCGCTATCATCCCGTCCCGCGTTGCGTCGCCAATATCCTTCCGAGTTGGCGCTCCCCGAATTGTTTTGAATATCGGACGTTCGCCCATCTTGCAGAGCAAGGATCGCGAAATTATCTTTTTTTCACCGTTGGCGATTCACGGCATCGAAAGAGGGTAGATTGCGATGTCAGACAAGCTGTTCAGCACGCGTGACGAACCGCTCGCATCCGAAGACCTCGATGTGTGTAGGCGGGTCCATGAAGCGCTGTGTGGCGAGCTCCAGATCGACCGATCAGGCCAGGAAGCCACCCATCTCGGCGCCCTTATCATCGAGCTTTACCGGCAAGGCGTGCATGACGAGAACCAGCTTCGATTGCTGGCCGGCGGGAAGCGAACCTGATAACACGCGACCCGTTATACGCTCAAATTCATCATTATTTCCGGTGTCCGGCAGGTCGGGACCCACGACGCCGACCGCCATTGGCCGAGCCCCATTTCGCCCCGTTGCGTTAGCAGATGCGCACATAGATCGCGCCTCCCATCCCAAAATGAAACCTATAGCCTTTCCCTGCGTTATCCCCTCGATACATCCGTTACCCAAGGTGAGTGAAATGAACAGATTCGCCATCATTGCCCTGTCGATAGCGACGGCTTTCTCCGGAATGCCGGCCTCGGCAGGCCCGGCCTTCGTGCCGAGCCCGGCGCAATCGGCGCAACCGGCGCCTCAAAGTGCAGATGCCCGTATCATGACCGTCGGCTGCAACAACTTCACCAACTGCCCTGGCCAGTTTGGTAACAATGACGACTGGTACCGCAAACGCCACCACTACCGCGACCGCAGCTATTATCGGGACCGAGACTACCATCGCGGCGACCGCTACGGCCGGCGCTATGGTCACCGCTACCATCATGACAATACAGGCGCCATCATCGGCGGCCTGGCGGCCGGCGCCCTGATCGGCGGCATCATCGCCTCTCAGCCGCGCGCCTACCGTTCCACCGGCTACAGCTCGCACGCCGAATATTGCTACGCCCGCTATCGGTCGTACCGCGCCTACGACAATACCTATCAGCCAAATTACGGCCCGCGCCGCCAGTGCCGTTAAACCCGTCTACCCGCACGCAGAAAGCCTCGCATGAAGATGCGAGGCTTTTTCGGTTGCCGGCCTTTAATCAGCCTACGGGAAACTCGCTGCTGAATTTCGAAGCGGGCTATAGGCGTCGCCGACTTCCGAAACGCGGGGCCTGTTCTGCAGCGAGTTTGCCCCCGCGCGACCAGACGATCGCAGCGCGCTGCATGTTTCCACCGTCCTCACCGTTGGCACCGGTTTCGTGCTCCTCGTCGGCGTGCCGCGGCTACCGGCCCACTCGGAAAAGCAGCGTTCGAGAGCGGCCTCATGATGGAGGTCCGATGACGGTCTGGCCGGCGGCCTCGCAATAGGCCGAGAATGCCTGAAGATAGGCCTGCACTCTGGAACGGTTCTCCGCCGTATCGATGGCCCGAAACACCTCGGCCGGTTCCAGCTTCATCAGAGGAAGCCGGAGGAAGATGTCCGCTGCGAACCGATCGGTGATGGTCGCAAGGATCGTGCGCAGGCCTGCCAGCATGTCATCGCCGCGATGTGATGCGTGCAGCAGCGCAACGGGCTTGTGGACGATCTGCTCTCCTGACACCAGCCAATCGATCGCATTCTTGAGACCGCCGGGGATGGATCGCACATATTCCGGGCTGGCAATAATCACCCCGTCGCTCCGAGCGATCGCTGCGACGAAATCCCGCACGGCCGCCGGCAGAGCTTCCCCCTCGAGATCGGGCGAGAACACCGGCAAACCTCCCACGCCATCGAAGATCGCAATTTCGATATCACTTGGTGCAACGACGCTGACAGCCCGCAGCATGGCCGTATTGGTGGAATCGCGCCGAGCGCTACCGGATATTGCGAGAATCTTCATGAGCCTAACAGCGATCGATTGACCGCGGCTGTCAACGCAAAAGGCTGTGGCGCCGCGCGTCTTTTCGGATCGGCAGGCGGCACTGCGGCACCTCGAATTGCGCGATTGAGAGACAGGCAAAAGCGACTTTTGCTTGCACTGGCCGAGCCCGGCGCTAGCTTGAGTTCCAATCCTGACAGCTGCCGAATCGGCGGGAAATAGAGATGACGGCTTTGATCGAGGCACGGGGCGTCAGCAAGCGCTTCCGGCAGCACAAGAGATTTCCGGGTTTTCTGGGCGCCCTGAAGACGCTGGTGACGAGCGAATATACCGAAGTTCTGGCCGTTTCCGACATCGATTTCGACGTCGCGGCCGGCGAAGCGGTGGGGTATCTCGGCCCCAACGGCGCCGGCAAATCCACGATGATCAAGATGATGACCGGCATTCTGGTGCCGAGCGCCGGCACGCTCTCCGTGCTCGGCCGCACGCCGCATTTGAGCCGCATGGACAATGCGTGCGAGATCGGCGTCGTCTTCGGCCAGCGCAGCCAGCTGTGGTGGGACCTGCCGCTGGTCGACAGCTTTACCTTGCGCCAGCGCATCTACGACATTCCCGTTACCCGCTATGCGGATAATCTCCGGCGCTTCAGCGAACTGCTCGACCTCACGCCCTTTCTCGACCGCGCGGTGCGCCAGCTCAGCCTCGGCCAGCGCATGCGCGCCGAGATCGTCATGTCGCTGCTGCACGATCCGAAAATCCTCTTTCTGGACGAACCGACCATCGGTCTCGACGTGGTCGCCAAGGATGCCGTGCGGCGGTTTCTTGCCGAGATCAACCGCGAGCGCGGCGTCACCATTATCCTCACCACCCACGACCTGCAGGACATCGAGACCATCTGCCCGCGGCTGATCATGGTCGATCACTCGAGGCTGATCTTCGACGGCGAATTGAGGAGCCTGCGCGCGGCCTTGGGTTCGGCCCGGCGGCTGACACTCGAATTTGCCAGCGATCCAGGACCGCTGCCGCTCAGCACCGCTACGCTCGTCAGCGATGAGGGCCTGCGCAAGAACTATCTGATCGAACGCGAAGACGTTTCACTGGTCAGGATCCTGTCGGAGGTGGGAAGCGACCGCGGCCTCAAGGATGTGGCTTTGCACGAGCCCGACATCGAAGAAGTCATCCGCACCTTTTACCAGGGGCGCAACGCCAGGGCGCGGGCGTCATGAGCGCTTATCTCGCTTTTACCCGGAGTTCCTTCCATTCCCAGCTCGCTTATCGCAACGAGGTCTGGGCCAACATCTTCGGCAAACTGGTGCAGGTCGTCGCCCGTGTCACCATCTGGCAGGCCGCCTATGCCGGCGTCGGCGCAATCGTGGTCGACGGCGTCTCGCTGCAGCAGATGGTGACTTATGCTCTGCTCGGCGGCGCGGTGATGGGCGCCACCCGCCCGGAAAGGATCATCAACGAGATCGGCCGGTCGCTGAAGACGGGGGACGTCGCCGTCTGGTTGCTGAAGCCCATCTTCTATCCGCTCTACATCTTCGCCAATGAATGCGGCAGTTTCGGCTATCGCCTGATGACGCAGGTCATCCCCACCGTCGCTGTCACAGCGATACTCTACGGCATGCTGCCGCCGGCAAGCCTGTTCGACGGCGCCATGTTCATCGCCTTCTGGGCGCTTTCCTTCATCCTGCTGTCCCTGATGTCGACGTTCTGCGGCCTGATCGCCTTCTGGCTGATGACGAGCTTCTCGCTCGACTGGATCCTCGGCGCCCTGCTGCAATTGTTCTCCGGCCTGCTGGTGCCCTTCTGGTTCTTTCCCGAGCCGCTGGCGACGATCGCCCGCCATCTGCCCTTCGCCTGGGTGGTCTATTATCCCAATGCCGTCTATCTCGGCCGGCTTTCGGTTGCCGACACCTGGCTTCATCTTGGCCTCGGTCTCGGCTGGGCCGGATTGTTCCTCTTGGGCGTCCTTTGGCTATGGCGCTCAGCCTCCACCCGCATCACCGTGCAGGGAGGCTGACCGTGCTCCTTCATCACCTCCGCGTTATTCCGCTGCTGGTGCGCATGCATGTGCGCTCGCAGATGGAATATCGCGGCGCATTCTGGCTCGATCGTCTTGCGCAGATCCTCTCCTATGGCAGCGTCTTCGCCACCATCGGCATCCTGCTTGCCCGTTTCCAAACGTTAGGCGGCTGGAGCTGGTCGGAGCTCGCGCTGCTCTACAGCTTCCAGCTGCTGGCCTACTCCCTTGGCGCTGCGATGAGCTTCACGCAGCTACGCGATCTTGAGGAACTGGTGCGGCTCGGCATTTACGACGCGCTGCTGGTCAAGCCTTTCAGCCCCTGGGTCTATCTGATTTTTTCCGGCCTCAATATCGGCTATGCCGGCCACATCATCCTTGCCGTGCCGCTGCTCGGCTGGGCGGTTTTCTCCGTCGATTTCGCCTGGTCGATCCCTTCGGCCCTGTTCCTCGTTGCCACAGTTTTCAGTGCCACGCTTCTCACCGCCGCGCTCATCACCATGATCGGCGCCACCGCGCTGATCTGGGTGCGCTCCAGCCATCTGTTCTCGATCTTCTTCGGTTTCTGGGAGCTGATGCGCTACCCGCTCAACATTTTTCCCGGCAGCATCCAGATCACCCTCCTCACCGCTGTTCCGCTGGCGCTGACCAGTTCGGTTCCCGTCGCCGCCCTGCTCGGCAAACCCGTCCCGATCCTCGGGGACTGGGCCGCGCCCGCGGCCCTGGCGGCCGGCCCGGTCTGGGTGCTGATCGCAATCGCGTACTGGCGCTACGCCACCCGGAAATACCAGGGTGCCGGCGGCTGATCGGGCCGGGTGACTTCCTTCGACATCAGGATGCCGGCGCCGACGATTTCGCGCGGACCTCGAGAAACGCTGCCGTCAGCTTGGCCAGCACGGCCGAGGTGCGTGTGCCGTTGGCTCCGCCGATCGGATCGACGATATGGATTTCCCGGAGATCCTCCATGAAGTCGTCCCAGAGCGGCGGCCCGCCTTCTTCGAGAAGCTGCGCGCGGATGCTCAACTCCTCGCTGACAGGCAGATGGCGCCGTCCCCACGCGCCGATCATGGCGAAGACGGGAACCAGCTGGATAGCCGGCTCCTCGAGGCTATAGATTGCCTTCTGGCTGTGGCTCGGATCGTCCCGCTTGCTGATGAACCCGAGCGAAAGCAGGCGCTTCAACCTGGCTGCCAGAATATTGGAGGCGATTCCCTCCTCGGAATGGGTCAGGAGATCGCGGAAATGGCGACGGTTGCCAAACATGATGTCCCGGATGATGATGAGGCTCCACCTGTCGCCCAGCACCTCCATCGTCAGGTTGATCGGGCAGCCCGACCGCAGTTCGATATCCACGAGATGCACTCCTATAAAAAACTGGTTGCAATATAGGAGCGCTTATGCAACAACGCAACCGGTTTCAAATCGCAATCAGATGGAGGAGATCATGTCAAAGGTGCGTGTTGCAGGGTTTTCCCTGTCTGTAGATGGTTTCGGCGCGGGTCCGGAACAAAGCATGCAAGATCCGCTCGGCAAACGCGGAGCCGAGATGTTTCGATGGTTTTTCCATACCCGCACTTTCCGCGCGATGCAGGGAAAGGACGACGGTTCGCAAGGAATTGACGAGGACTATGCCGCCCGCGGCATGGCGAATTTCGGCGCCTTCATTCTCGGGCGCAACATGTTCGGCCCCGTTCGCGGCGATTGGCCGGATGAGACCTGGAAGGGCTGGTGGGGGCCGAACCCGCCCTATCACGCGCCAACCTTTATCCTGACGCATTATCCGCGTGACCCCCTCGTCATGGAGGGCGGCACGACCTTTCACTTCATCACCGGCGGCATCGAAGATGCACTTGAAAAGGCGAAGGCTGCGGCCGGCGACAAGGACGTGAAAATCGGCGGCGGGGTCAGCACTGTCCGCCAATATCTGCAGGCCGGCCTGATCGACGAGTTGCATCTCGCCATCTCGCCGGTCGTGCTCGGCAAGGGAGAAGCGATGTTCACCGGCATCGACCTGCCCGCCCTCGGCTTCCGCGTCGCCGAGCATGTCGCCACCGAACACGCCACACACATCGTGCTGGCAAAATAACTGGCAGCCGATCGGCATTCTTTCCGCCAGTGCATGCCGCAGGCTTCCCGAGGCATGCACTGGCAAGGATGGGAAGCACGCGCAGCAGGATCGGCGCCAAACCGTGTCAAAATAGCTGTGGAGTTGTTGGGGAATGCGCGTAAACTAAGCGCCATTGGCACAGCGGCGTCGGCACGACCGTTTGAGACCATAGGCGCTTTTGGGCTTTTCGGATGGCACGACGATGCTCCTATCGCTCATCTCACTCAACGACGATGAAATAACAATCGTCACCGATGCTGTTCGGCGATGGTGCTGCGAGAGAAAGCTCGATATCGACGGCACTGAAGGGCGCCGCGCCATCACCATTGCCGTCGATCTCGTCCAGTTGAACACTGACCGCAATAGGCTTTTAGCCGAGCTGTCGAAGCAGCTGGAGCATCAGTAGTATCCGCTCCCCTAGAAGCCACGCATCAGCCGCGCGGCTGCTTCGACACGCTTAAAGGCGCTTTTCAAAGAACGTGTCGGGATATGGATCGTCATTGAAACGGTCGATCTCAACCCAGCCGCTTCCGCGATAAAGCTGTTGCGCCTCGGAAAGCGCGCTGTTCGTATCCAGGCGCAGGAGCTGGACGGACAGTTCGCCAGCGATAGTTTCGACGGCCGTCATCAGGCGTGTTGCAAGACCGAGGCCACGTGCGGATGGGGCAACCCACAGTCTCTTGATCTCCGCGGCCTCGCCGCCACTGCCCTTCAACCCAACGCAGCCGATCGGCAGGCCATCGGACATGGCCACCAGAAACGCACCGCGCGGACGGATCATATCCTTGGCGTCGGGATCGCGGGACAGCGACACGTCGAAACCCTTCTCGAAGCGGCGTGCAAGTTCGCCGTAATATTCACTCAGGCAATAGCGGGCATCCTCGTGCCGAGGGTCCGTCTCCTCGATCAAAATCCAGTCGCGCCTCAGCGAGGAAGCAACCATATCCATAGCGCGCAGAAGTTCTTCCGGGCGGCGATGGTGCGCCAGAAATCCTTCCGCCTGCGCATTGGACAGCGCTTCATAGGCCTGAAACTCGGACCGGCCGTATTCGGTCAATCTGACGACGCGGCGACGTGCGTCCTCAGCGTTCGGCACCGTCTCGATGAGACCCTCCTCCTCCAGGCTGCGCAGCAGACGGCTCATCAAGCCCGAGTCGAGGCCGAGATAATCGCGGATCACCGCAACATCCGATTGTCCCCGGCCGATCGAATTGAGCACCCGCGCAGCGCCCAGCGGCCGTCCGCGTCCGAGGAACGAGTTGTCGAGAGCGCCGACTTCGGAGGTGACGGCACGGTTGAAGCGACGAACGCGAGAGATGGGATCACAAGCCATATTATCTGACTTAAGTCAGATAACTGCCGCTGTCAATTCGGAGCGCATTAGGCATCTGGCCGGTCGGCGGCTTGCAGCCGTCTTGCCGATCACCATCCCCTCGCCTATGGAATGGCAACGTCCCGCAAGGCCCCTCCCCGTGTTCCGTTTTACCCTCCACGTCCTGATCGTTGTCATTCTGACGCTGCTCACGCAGATCGGCGGCGTCGCCTATCTGATTGCCCTCGCCGCGTCTCGCGCCTGGGGCATCCGCCGCTTACTAGTGAAGCTCGCCATCTTCCTGCTTTTCTATGCCGGTGCGTCGTTTGCAGCGAACCTCGCAGCCCCGATGTTCGGGCGCGTTCCCCTCTCCTGCATATCGGACACCACAGACAGGCTGGCGGTTCGCTCCCCGATCTATTGCCTGCTGAACCGCAATTACGTCACGCCTGACGTGCGCGATCTCGCAAAGGCGCTTGCCGCCCATATGGACGCGGAATTTCCCGGTACCGTCACCGTGGCGCTCGATGCAAATTTTCCCTTCGTAAACGGCTTTCCGCTGCTTCCGCATCTGTCGCATGCTGACGGGAAAAAGCTCGACTTCGCCTATTATTACAGGAATGCCGACGGTGCCTTCCTGAATGGCGCCACCCGCTCCCCGATCGGCTATTTCGCCTTCGAAGAGCCGGCACCGGGTGACGAACTGCCATGCGAAGGCCGCAACGACTGGCTGACAACTCGTTGGGATTTCGACGAGTTGCAGCCATTGTTTCCGGCCTATGGCATCGAGGAGCGGCGCACATCGGCCGCGCTCGCCTGGCTGACCAGCGAAGGCGGGGCGCGCTTCGGCCTGCAGAAGATCTTCATCGAGCCGCATCTGAAGAACGCGCTTGGCATCACCGACAGCCATGTCCGTTTCCAAGGCTGCCGCGCCGCCCGCCACGACGACCATATCCATATCCAGGTCGAGTGAGCATTAGCTGCAAGGATTGCGAAAAGCCCTATCGCGCAGCAAAGACTATGTCCGACGAGAGTGAGGAGGTTGCTTCATATGAATATTTTCATTCTGCTGATCGGTTTTCCAGGCGTCGGGAAACTCGCGATTGCCAAAGAATTAAGTCCGATTATCCCCGCAAAGATTATCGACAATCACTGGTTCAATAACCCGATACTGCGCCTCCTGGATGACGACGGGATGTCTGCCCTCCCGGAAGGAATATGGGAATATACCGGAGGAGTTCGGCAAGCCGTCCTGGATGCGATCGTGGCCTACAGCGCGCCCTCGGCCAATTTCATCTTCACGCATGCCGGGATTGAAGGCGATCCGCGAAGCATGCGCACGTTTCAGCAAATTGCTGCCGCAGCTCAACAGCGCCAGGCCTTGCTGGTGCCCATCCGGTTGCTCTGTGATGAGGACGAGTTGGCACGCCGGATTTCCACCCCCGAACGCCGCGTCCATCTAAAATCGATAGATGTGGAAACCTCGAGAGAACGCAGCCGACGAGCGTGCGTTCTCGATCCTCAGCATCAAAATACCCTTGTCCTGGATGTCACTTTCGCTTCACCGAAGGAAAGTGCGGCCGCCATTCGAAATCATGTTTTGAACGCCGCAGGCAATCCCTGATGTCGGTGCTTCGCAGCTACCCAGTCGATGAGGAAACCGTCTTGACTGAACGTGCGCTGCTTCAGATCCCCACGCGCGCCGCGGATGCACGTTGAAGAGGCCGCGGCTGCGGACGGGAAAGACCTCTTTCGCCGTCACGAACTTCAATGTCAGCTCCGGATATTAGCTTCCCACGCGTTGTGACGATCACCGGAGTTACCCCAAAGGCTTCGCGGCCAATTCGGCGCGCGCGCTGTGGCTTTCAGCCGATCTGAAAACCGCTTTCTTAACGCGGCCGGATCGGCAAACGCTCCAGACCCACCGTCCAAGCCGAAACAGGGCGCGGAATGCGTAGTAGATGACAAGGATCACCAGGGGAGCGGCCACCAGCAGAAGAGCGATTTCGGAATCCAACTCCCAGATCCCTTCAACGATAGCTTCCAATGCCGACTGAAAATTATGAAAAAATCCCCCACCACTCGCCTTCTGCTCCCGGTCGTCCATGGCTGCTCCGTTGCCCGTTTCATGGACACGTGGGGATGCGATGAACATGTTGCAACCGTTCGCCCAATCACCCGCCCTCGTCCCTCGAGGCTCCGGCTTTCAGCCTCCGCACCTCGGATGAGGGCTGACCGATGTGACCCTGTCGCCGGCGCTCCCCCTCTCCCACCGCATCCAACGGTCCCCATTCCCAGCCCAAAAGCACGCCCTCTCTCCAGCCTCATCCTGAGGCGGGCGCCTCGCAGGGGCCTCGAAGGACGGGGCTGGCCACCGCATGAACAAGACGCCTACCGAACCGGCAGTTCGTAGCTCCGCTTCAACGTCTCCATCGGCACATCGGTCTTGACGCTGAGCACGCTCGGAATGCGGGTCAGGTGGTCGGCCTGGAAACGCCAATAGCTGTGAAGATCGGCGGTGACGATCCGCAGCACGGCGTCGCATTCCCCCGTCGTCAGATAGCATTCCATCACCTCTGGAAAGCGCTTGACGGCTTCGCCGAAGCGCAGCGTCACCTCGGCATCCTGCGTCTTGAACCACACCCGGGCAAACACCGTCAGCCCCGCCCCGACTTTGGCGGGGTCCAGCACCGCGACGTAGCGATCGATGATCCCCGCCTCCTCGAGCAGCCGCACGCGGCGCAGGCACGGCGAAGGCGAGAGCCCCACCTCCTTCGCCAGTTCGACATTCGAAATGCGCCCGTCGCGCTGAAGCACGCGCAGAATATGGCGATCGATCACGTCGAGGACTAGCGGCATTTTATAGCTACAGACTTCTTCCATAGTGGCACAATATGCCAAATGATCGCAATTTTGAGGACGCTTCGCAAGCCCATTGCGCAAGACATGACCTATCGTTGCAAGCATTGATGTGGAGACGGCTGATGGCAAGACAGATAGATAAAATCGTGCTCGCTTATTCCGGCGGCTTGGATACCTCGATCATCCTCAAATGGCTGCAGGAGACCTACGGATGCGAGGTCGTGACCTTCACCGCCGATCTCGGCCAGGGCGAGGAGCTCGAGCCGGCGCGGACGAAGGCGGCAATGCTTGGCGTCAGGGACATCCGTATCGTCGATCTGCGGGAGGAATTCGTTCGCGACTTCGTCTTTCCGATGCTGCGTGCCAACACAGTCTATGAGGGTCAGTATCTGCTCGGCAGCTCCATCGCCCGGCCGCTGATAGCCAAGCATCTGGTCGCCATAGCCCGGCAGGTCGGTGCTGATGCCGTTGCCCACGGCTCGACAGGCAAGGGCAATGACCAGGTCCGCTTCGAACTTGCCGTCAATGCGCTCGACCCGTCGATTGAGGTCATTGCTCCCTGGCGCCAATGGAACATGCGCTCCCGCATGCAGCTTCTGGAATATGCCGAGATGCATGGAATCCCGGTGCCGAAGGACAAGCGCGGCGAAGCGCCGTTTTCGATCGATGCCAATCTCCTACACACCTCGACCGAGGGCAAGATCCTCGAAAATCCGGCCGAGATCGCGCCCGATTACATCTATCAACGCACGGTCGACCCCGTCGATGCGCCCGATGCCCCCGAGACCGTGACCATCGGCTTCGAAAGCGGCGACCCGGTGTCGGTGAACGGCAGGCTTATGACTCCAGCCGCCCTGCTGACCGAGCTCAACCGCTTCGGCGGCCGGCATGGCGTCGGCCGGCTCGATCTCGTTGAAAACCGCTTCATCGGCATGAAGTCGCGAGGCGTCTACGAGACGCCGGGAGGCACGATCCTGCTTGCGGCGCATCGCGGCATTGAATCGATCACGCTCGATCGTGCCGCCGCGCACCTGAAGGATGAGATCATGCCCCGCTACGCCGAGCTGATCTACAACGGCTTCTGGTTCTCTCCCGAGCGGGACATGCTGCAGGCTCTGATCGACCGGAGCCAGGACTTCGTCAGCGGCGAAGTGACGGTAAGGCTCTATAAGGGAAGCGCTACGGTCATCTCCCGCACCTCGCCCTGCTCACTCTATTCCGCCGATCTCGTCACCTTCGAGGAAAGCGCCGTCGCCTATGATCATCACGACGCCGAAGGCTTCATCAAACTCAACGGATTGCGGCTCAGAAGCTGGGCAGCCCGCAACGGCAGATGAGCCCTGACTTGCATCGGCGCGTTGGCAACCATGAACGGGAATCGATTTCAAACGATCTTAAAAACACACGCCAGAAAACTAATCGATTTTAATTTTATCATTAAAATTTTCTTGTTGCAGCGCAAAAGAATTTAGACATTAGCTATCACAGATGCTCACTGTGTTCTTTGGAGGAACTCACATGACTGTGACATTTCCGCTTACCGAGAAGCGCGATGCGGAGGCATTGCTGAAGCACTTGACGATGCACAAACTCAGTTTTCCGGGAAACTGCGTCGTGTCGCTCAAAGCGCATATCGCGCAGGTATCATCCTCGCATACGACAGCACTCGGCACTGCCCGTACCGCCTGGTAGGGATCGGATGTCCCTCTGCCGGAGTGGGCTCTCGCTTGTGCTGATGCCGAGGGCTCGAATAGGCGCGACTCGGCCGCAACGGTTTCCGAAAATCATCGAATGCCACTCGCGCCAGACGGTGGTTGCCGTGCATGCAAAAATTCCTATCCTCGGCGCCGCCGATGACGATGATAAACTGAGTCATGGGGGTTATTGCGATAGGAATTGCAGATTACATCATGACCAGTCTCAGTCACCCCGACCTCAGCGACATCCACCTTGGCGATTGGGTGGATCGCCGATTGCCGGCCGCATGGCGGCCTTATACGCGGCTCGCGCGGCTGGATCGGCCGGTCGGAATATGGCTGACGCTTTTCCCGTGCTGGGCTGCCCTCATCCAGGCATCGCGCGGCCTGCCGGACCTCGGTGAACTCGTGATCTTCTCTCTCGGCGCCCTGCTGATGAGAAGTGCCGGCTCCACAGTCAATGACATCGCGGATCGGAACTTTGACGCTCACGTTGAGCGGACCCGTTTTCGGCCGCTTGCAAGCGGAGATATCGGCACGCTGCAGGCCTTCGTCTTTCTGGTCGCCGAACTCATGCTCGCGGCCTCGCTTCTGTTTTTCCTGACGCCTTACACGCGTTTGATCGCAATATCGGTTCTGCCGCTCGTGTTCGTCTATCCGCTCTGCAAACGCTTCACCCACTGGCCCCAGGCCGTGCTGGGCGCGGCGTTCAACTGGGGCATGCTCATGGCATGGGCCGAGATTGCCGGCCATATCCCGGCCGGCGCTGTGCTGATGTGGGCCGGGGCCGTCGCCTGGCAGATCGGCTATGATACGGTCTATGCCTATGTCGACGTCAGGGATGACACCCGCCTCGGCTTGAAATCGACGGCAATCCTGTTCGGCCGGCGCGGCAAGTTGTGGATCGGCTTGTTCTATGCTCTGGCCGTTGGGGCGTGGTCGCTCGGGGGCTGGCTGCTGGAGATGTCGCCGCCTTATGCGATCGGAATGCTGGTGATCGCAGCCCACCTGGCCTGGCAGACCCGGCGGATCGACCTTGCCCGCCCGGATCTGAATTATCGCCTGTTCCTCGCCAATATCCTGACGGGCGTGCTGCTCGCCGGCGCGGCTCTGTCGGGCACATGGTAGACAGCTCGAGGACGTGACGCCGATGACCTATTTCAAACAAGCCGCGTTCGCTGCCACCATGATGCTGGCAGCAACGATGACACCCCTGCATCAGGCCCATGCCGAGCAATGCGACCAGGAGACTTTCGAAGAGGCGAAATACGTCGTCTGCACCCTGCAAACGGGGAAATCCGACCTGCGCCTGTTCTGGAAGGGCGCCGATGGCAAGCCGTACCGGACTTTTTCAAGCCTTGCCGAAGCCGTTCGCGCCGAGGGCAAGACGCTGGCGCTTGCCGTCAACGCCGGCATGTACCGGGCCGATTTTTCGCCGATGGGGCTGTATGTAGAGAACGCCAGGGAATTGAAACCCGCCAATACCGCAAAGGCCGAAAGCTCCGCCGGCCAGGTGCCGAATTTCTACAAGAAGCCGAACGGCGTATTCTTTCTTGGTGAAACCGGCGCCGGCATACTGCCGACCGATGAGTTTCTGAAGCGTGCGCAGAAGGTGCGGTTCGCTACGCAGTCCGGTCCGATGCTTGTCATCGCCGACAAGCTGAACCCGATCTTCATCCCCGGCTCGACGGATCGAACCCGCCGAAGCGGTATCGGCGTCTGCGCGGCGGGCACGGTTCGCTTGGCGATCAGCGAAGATGGAGTGAATTTCCACGATTTCGCACGGCTCTTCCGCGATCATCTGCAATGCCCCGACGCCTTGTTTCTCGACGGCGGAAACGGTGTCGGGCTCTACCATCCGGCGATGGGCCGCAACGACCGCTCCTGGCACGGCGGCTACGGCCCGATGCTGGGGCTTGTCGAATAGTGGCCGAGGAAATCCGCCTGGATCGAAGTGGGCATCGAGCCGCGTACCGCATCTTGATTCACCTCAAATCGGTCGGGCACCGAAAAACAGTGCCGTGGCGGTGATCAGCTTGTCCAGCATCTCGACGTTTTCAGAAGTGTTGAAAATGTGATCCATGGGAGCCTCCCAAACTTCATGTGCCCCCTTGTGCGCCTGAGCGAATTTTGCCGCCGTTCCCAGAGGAATAGCAGTATCCAGACTACCTTCCGCAATAAAAACCCGTCCACGATAGTTGGCAATCTCGTCCAACGGATCCAGATTTTCGACGTCGGCAAAGAATTCATGCCCGAGGGTTAGCGATACGCCCCACGGCATCTGGACATTGGTAGGCGATCGGCTTGCGAGCGCCCGTTCATACACATCGCGCCCGATCAAGGCTGGAAAGGAAACTTTCGGTTCGCCGACGGGAGCCCAGAGCGCGACCGCCGCTGGTCGATTTGTACGGCCCGCCGCCACAGCAGCAACCAGCCCACCCTGGCTCCATCCCAGCAGAAATATCGCATTTGGACCAGCCGACAGCAGATCGCTGACGAAGTCCATCGCAGCGATGCAATCCTCGACCTGGCGATTATACGTGGTGTCTTGAAAATGTCCGCCGCTTTCGCCGACACCTCGAAAGTCAATCCTGAGGCTCGAAAAACCCAGGGATGCGAGTTTCTCCGCCGTATGAGCCAGGATACCGATGCCGGTGTGAGAAATCATGAGTTCGTGCCGCGTTCCTCCGAACCCATGGAGAAGCACGACAATCGGTGCGTTTTCCGAGGCCGCCAGACACAATGTTCCGACAACGCGACACCCACCGACCTCAAAGCTTACCGTTTCTTCTACGGCCATAAATGCCCCTGAAGCTTCCTCATCAAAGCCTATTCCCTCCTCGCACGCGTCATTTCGGCGCGCATCCAGCTCGAGTCTCCCCAAGTGGAGAGCCAGATCATCAGGTCGGTCAGGGCACCGATGACGGGCAGCAGCAAGGCGTGGCGTAGGCCCCGTCTCTTCTGGCTGTCTTCGGCTTTCCTCAGATGCGCCAGCTCCTGTTCCTGGATCGACGCGATGAGGGCGTGAAGTTCGGGATCACGCTGGGCAAGGAAGGCCAGCTGGTCTTCGAGATGGCGATGGACCGTGCTTTCCACCGCCTCTGTGCAGATCCAGATCATGTTGCGCCCGCCAAGCGCCGTCAGGATACCGAGCACGGAACCGCCGAGGCTCCAGAAGGCCATGACGCGACAGGGCCTGGCGCGCCTTGCAGGCATTGCCTCGCGAAACAGCCGGCAATGCTCGATTTCGTCCTCACGCATTTCTTCCAGCGCCGGCACGATGCCGGGAAACAGCCGCCGGGCCATCAGGATCTGGGCGCCATAGATCCTGATGGCGCCGAACTCGCCCGCATGGTTGACCTTGAGAATGCGACGGACGGTGACATCGGGGTCGCGCATTCCCGCGTTGCTCGACGGATTGATCATAACCACTCAGCCCCCGGTTCCCTTGCCGGCAGTAGGCAGGATTGCCGCCGTGATCGTCAAGGGGTGCCGCGACGGCCTGTCCGTCAGCCCTTAAGCAGCCCTTGAGTGAGAAGCCCTTTCAAAAGCCACTGGCCTCGCATAGGCTCGGGCCAGCAATGTAGGAAAACCGGATGGACTATATCAATTCGCTCGCATTGCTCGTCAGCGTCTACATCGCCTCCCTCGTCAGCCCCGGACCGAATTTCATCATCGTCACCAACACAAGCATGACGGTATCGCGCGCTGCCGGGCTCTTTGCGGGTCTCGGACTTGCGATCGCATCCCTGACCTGGGCCGTCATGGCGATGGCGGGGCTCGGTTTTCTGCTGACCCATTTCGAATGGTTGCATATGATGTTGCAGGTGGCCGGCGCATTGTATCTGATCTGGCTGGGGCTGAAGATGATCCGCAACGCGTCCAAGCCCTTGAAGCCGACGGGACCGAGCGAAGTCTCTTGGCGCTCCGCCATGCGCCGCGCTTACGTCGTCAGCATGACCAATCCGAAATCGGTGGCTTTCTTCGGCAGTATCTTTGCGCTTGTCATCCCGGCACATGCGCCCGTCTGGCTCTATTGCCTCATCGCCCTGACCTGCTTCCTTCTTTCGGCTCTCTGGTATTGCGGCCTGGCCTTTTTCTTTTCGAATCCGCGCGTTTCCGCCGGTTTCCTGCGCTTCAAGGCCAGCATCGAGCGCGTGATGGGCGCCGCCCTGATCTTGATCGGCGGCCGCCTGCTCTTGGTTCGCTGACGGCATCCGAAAGCATGTCGCGCAAAACCGTGCAGCCGCTTTGCCGCAACGACATCGCTTGTCAGGTCGCAGGCGAAGCCGGCAATGCTTCATCGATGTCTTCGGGAATGAAGCCGCCGGTCTGGCGTTTCCAAAGACGGGCAAACAGGCCATCGCGTTCGACCAGCTCGTCCGGCCTGCCCTCTTCCACGATCCGCCCGTGATCAAGCACGACGATCCGGTCCATCCTGGCGATGGTCGAGAGGCGGTGCGCGATGGCGATCACCGTCTTTCCCTCCATGACGAGGTTCAGTCTCTCCTGGATGGCGGCTTCGGATTCGCTGTCGAGCGCCGAGGTCGCCTCGTCCAGCACCAGGATCGGTGCGTCTTTCAGGAGAACGCGAGCGATAGCGACACGCTGCCGCTGGCCGCCGGAAAGCTTGATGCCGCGATCGCCGACGAAAGCGTCATAACCTTTGCGGCCTTCGCCATCGGTAAGATCGGCAATGAAGGCATCGGCGCTTGCCATCTTCGCCACCTCTTCGATCTCGTCCCGCGTCTCGTCCGGCCGGCCATAGCGGATATTATCGCCGACCGACCGGTGCAGCAGCGCGACGTCCTGCGCGATGACCCCGATGGCGCGGCGAAGGCTCGACTGCGTGACCGCCCGAATGTCCTGCCCGTCGATCAGGATCGCGCCGTCGCCGATGTCGTAGAAGCGCAGGAGCAGATTTGCGAGCGTGGTCTTGCCGGCGCCGGAGAGGCCGACCAGGCCCACCTTTTCGCCGGGCCGCACCGTCAGCGACAACGCATCGATGACCGGTTTGCCCGACTTGTAGGCGAAGTGGACTTTTTCGAAGCGGATCTCCCCGCGGCTGACCGTGAGATTTGACGCATCCGGCCGGTCGGTGATGGTCGGCGGCGTCGTCATGACCGGCATGGCGTCCTTGATCGTGCCGATCGCTTGGAAGATCTGCTGTCCCATCTGCAAGAAAGTGAAGGTGTGCCCGGACAGCCGGTGCAGGATATAGACCGCGCCGACGAACTCGCCGACGGTGAGAAAGCCGTTGATGAGCCCGGAAAAGCCGATCGAAAGCATGGCGAGCCACAGCATCATGTTGAGCGCCACGACGATCAATTCCGACGTGCGGTAGATGCGTTGCTCCTTGTGCTGCGTCTGCACGGATTTCTGGATGATGCGGCGGATGGCACCCGCTTCGCTGTCTTCAGCCGCAAACTGCTTGATCATCTGCATGTTGGTGTAGAGATCGGTAATAGCACCGGCGACGAGGCTGCGCTGCTTGGCGGTGCGCCGCGAACGCTCAGTGAAGACCGGCGCCATCCTGATGGCGAGCGCTACATTGAGCGCGATCCAGATGACGACCGGCAGGGCAAGCTGCCAGGACAAACTCACCAGCAAGAGCACGGAACCGACCATCTGCAACAGGAAGCGCGGAATGGCCTGGAAGGCGACAACGATCTGCTGCTGGACGGAGGACGCCACTTGCGACAGGCGCGAGGAGACCTGTCCAGCAAAAACATCGTGAAAGAAAGCCAGATCCTGCCGCTCCACCGCCTTGTGACCCTGCCACTGGATGGCGGCAGGCATACCGACGCCGAGCGTATGCGAATTGAAAGTGTTGAGAAGAAACGAGGCGATTGGCATGGCTGGAAAGATCAGGAGGCCGAGGAAGGCAAGCAGCGGCCATTCACTGTTCAGGAAAGCAGGCGCGCCCTTTTGAGTCACACCGTCGACAATGACCGAAAGCCCCCAGACGATCGTGAGGTTGATTGCTTCGATCGCCATCGAGGAAAGCGCCAAAGCGATGAGAACGCCTCGAAACATCGAAATGAAGTGCAGAAGGACGGCCACAGGCCCCTTGGAAGGCAGCGGCCGGTACGGAATGTCGAGCGGCCGGATCCAGGTTTCGAAGGGACGGTAGATCGCATCGGAAATCGACATGGGCCGCTCGGATCAAAAATTGGGAAGAAGCGTGGACTCGGCTACGCCAAGTCGCATGGGATCATCTTTCGGCCGCCATCCCAACCAGAAATTTCATAAGTTGACCAAACGGGCTAGCGAGCGGAGGGAAGCGAGGCGCTTGAAAGCCCAATTGCGATCGCCTCGCGATTGGGGCAGGATGCACCTGAAGAAACAGCAGATTGAACGAACACTGATGCTGACGGGCTCATGTCATTGCGGCAAGGCAAGCTGGACGCTCGAAGGCGATCCCGGCTCGGTCACCGCCTGCAACTGCACCCTCTGCCGCCGCTACGGCACTCTCTGGGCCTATGATTACGAAGGAGAGCGTATCGCTCTCAGCGGAGAAACCGCCTCCTATACCCGTTCCGGCCGGGAGACATCGTCCCTCGAAATCTTGTTCTGCCCATCCTGCGCCTGCGTCTTGAGCTGGCGCGGCCTGCGGCTTCAAAAGGATGGCCGCCGGCGCATGGCGGTCAACATGCGGCTTGCGCCGCCGGATCTCGTCGCCGATCTGCCCATCGATCATTTCGATGGCCTGGACACCTTCGAAGATCTTCCCACCAAAGGGCGCTGCGTGCGCGACCTCTGGTTCTGACAGCCTGATATCTCTTGGCTTCGGGCAGACCCCTCAGCCGCGCCGGGCCGCCTCGATCGCTGCGACATCGATCTTCCTCATCGTCATCATCACATCGAAAGCACGCTTTGCCTGCCCCCCACCTGCCGCCAGCGCTTCGGAGAGGACGCGCGGCGTGATCTGCCAGGACACACCCCATTTATCCTTGCACCAGCCGCACTCACTTTCCTGGCCGCCATTGCCGATGATGGCGTTCCAGTAGCGATCGGTTTCCTCCTGATCGTCGGTTGCGATCTGAAACGAGAAAGCCTCGCTGTGTTTGAACGTAGGCCCTCCGTTCAGGCCGATGCAGGCAATACCCGCCACGGTGAATTCAACGACCAATACGTCGCCCTGCTTGCCATCCGGATAATCTCCCGGCGCCCGAATGACGGCGCCGACGGCACTGTCGGGAAACGTCGCCGCATAAAAGCGGGCCGCCGCCTCGGCGTCTTTGTCGTACCATACGCAGATCGTGTTCTTTGCCATTGCGCGGTCCTTTCGCTTTTCGTTTCGAATTCCCTCGGTGAAATAAGAAGCAAACCGGGTTTCTCCAGCCCACCGAAACAATTTCCCGATGGCGATCGCCGCGCCCTGCCAAGTGACCAAAAAGCGCCGACAGCAGAACACGCCGTGACCGCGACATCCATAAAAACAAGAACCTGAAACCATCGCATGAATCAAATTCTAAGCGACACGCTTTTTGTGTCCTTGCCACAAAACTCGTGTCAGAGTGCGTAAGCTGCGCATCGCCTGCGCGCCGATCGAAAGGCCGAACCATGCATAAATTCACCGTTACCCTCACTCGGGAGATCGAGGCCGATACCGCCGAAGAGGCTGCCTTGCTCATGTACCAAGAACTATCAAAAGGATCGGTCCCTGACCGCTACGCGGTCACCGACGAAACAAGCGTGACCATGGACGTGAAGCTGGATCGGGAAAAGGCGGATGAATTCGCCAGCATCGATCACACCGTCGACCCCGGCAACTGGTAAGGGCCAGCCGTTCACGGGGACGGCCGGAGGAGATCCCCGCTTTGCGCCGGGAGCGGAAGTGCGGTAGGTGCAAATCCCTTCTCCTGCGCGAATGCCGGATGAAAACAGCCCCTCCATCGGAAATACCGCAGCAAGGAAAAACTGTGACCTCACCAATCAAAATAGCGGTCGCCGGCGCGAACGGCCGCATGGGTCGCGCCATCCTGCCGCTGCTGGCGGCCGATCCGGCTTTTGCAGTCGTCGGCGGCATCGGTCGTCCCGGCTCCATCGGCGAAGGGCTGATCGACCGTTCGGCCGCGATCGCCGCCGCCGACGTGATCCTGGATTTCACCACAGGACGTGCCGCCGCCGAACTTGCCGCCTTGTGCGCCTCGGCCGGCGGACCTGCACTGGTGATCGGGGCGACGGGTTTCGAAGCGGACGAGATCGAACGGATCACGGAGGCAGCCCGGACGATTCCAATCCTGCGCTCCGGCAATTTCTCCATCGGCCTGAATATGCTGCTCGGCCTCGTCGCCCAGGCCGCGCGCGCCCTTCCCGCGCAGGGCTGGGATATCGAAATCCTCGAAGCCCATCATAACAGGAAGATCGACGCGCCGTCCGGCACGGCGCTGATGCTCGGTGAGGCAGCCGCCGCGGGCCGCGGCGTCTCCCTCGCCTCCGTCGAGCAGCGCGGGCGCGAGGGCATCACCGGCGAACGGCCGCCCGGCGAAATCGGCTTTGCCGTCCTGCGCGCCGGCGGGCTCGTCGGAGAACACAGCGTGCTGTTTGCCGCCGCCGAGGAAGTCGTGACACTTTCGCATTCGGCGCTCGACCGCGGCATGTTCGCTCGCGGCGCACTTGCCGCCGCCCGCTGGGTCGCTGGGCGCGCGCCCGGCGAATACAGCATGCAGGATGTGCTGGATCTGGCCTGAGAAAGACCGAAGAGACAGGGTGAACAGAGGCTTGAAGCGCGTCCTTGAATCTAAGTCTAAGCGGGTCCCCGGTTGTGCCCGGCCTCCAAGAGAGCCTCATGCTGTGCCCAGCAGGGGCGTTGAAGGGCGAGGCGGATGCACCAATGTGGAATGACGGAGGGAGCAGCGCTGTGGTGTGTCCTTCGAGGCTCCTCCCTATGGCTGCGGCTCAGGAGCGTTGAGGGTGCCGCGCCCTCTCATCTGACGTCGCAAATCTCCCTGCCCTAACCACCTCAACGATACCTGCATTAAAACAAAGGCTTGAAGCCCGCCTCTGAATCAAAGCCTACACCGACACGCCCACCCTATCGAGGATCGCAGAGGCGACGACGACTTCGGTTCCAGCAAGACCTACGGAGCAGAATAGCGTTATATCCTCAGGCGATTCCCGCCCGGCCGCTTTCCCGGCAATGATGTTGGCAAGGTCGGCCATGCGATCTTCGTTGCCGGAGCCGGCGAGGAAAAAGGTCGAAGCGTAGGCTCGGGTCTGTTCGGGAGAATCCGTCGCGATCACGGCAGCGGCATCCGCGACATCAAGACCGAGTTCGTATCCCTGAAGCATTTTCGGGCCGACAGTGTTGACGTGGGCGCCGGGCTTCAGATCGCGCGCATGGAGGACAGGCGCTTGGCTCGTCGTCGCGCAAATGACGATATCTGCCTCATAAACAGCTTCTGACACGCTGCCGACAGGCTCCACCTCCAGCCCCAGGACGTGCTGCATTTCGCTTGCGAAGGCGGCGCGATTGTTCTCGTCGCGGCTGTAGACGCGGGCGCGATCCAGTTTTCGAACGGCGGCGGCTGCGGCAAGCTGGGTTCGCGCTTGCGCCCCGCTGCCGATGATCCCGACGATCCTGGCGCCGGGCGCGCTGAGATGGCGGACGGCGAGACCTCCGATGGCACCGGTCCTGAGGTTGCCGAGGCGCTCACCGAGAACAATGCCCTTGAGCCTGGCATCGTCGGCCGACCACACCGCGACGATCTGCGAATGCTCTGCCCCGTCGAATGTTTCGTAGACGCGAAAACCCGCAAGCGGTTTGTCGCCAAGCATGCCGCCGACCGTGAAGACGAGATCGCCTCGATCGGGAAAGGACACATGATGCCGGGGCGGAGAGACCAGCCGATTGCCGGCTCTCGCAAGAAAAGCGGTCTCGAGCGCATCGATAGCAACACCCATCAACGCATTGTCGGCCAGATCCTCGTCTCTCAATATTTTCGTCACGGGCGAACCTCTACCAGCTTGTGTCGGCATCCTCCGACCCCAACCGCGCTTGAGGTCAATAGATCAGGTAGAGCAAATGCGCTAAAATTTCGCGCGAGGCCTAATCGACCAGGCGGCGAGCCATGATGACGTCGTCGATCTCCCTGCCCTCTTCCAGAACCCCGGCAGGGATCCTGCCGACCTCGGAAAAGCCCTGCCGCTGATAGAACCGGATCGCCGCCGCATTCTCCGCGCTGACGAAGAGTTCGAGCTGCCGGATGCCGATATCGCGCGCATGATCGACCACGACATCAAGAAGCCTCTCGGCAAGACCGGTGCCGCGCAGGCTCCTTCCGATGTAGACCATGATGATCGTCGCCCGATGGGCCATCTTGCTCGACCGCTGGCGGAGCAGGCCCATGATACCGACGGGCTCACCGCCCTGAAACGCAATGAAAACCGGCTCGCTCAGGCGGTTGCGCCACTCATCCAGGGAAAGAGCCGCCCAGTCTTCGTAGCGGCTGGCAAAGGAGGCGGGTTCGGTGCGAAGCGCTTCCAGACGGATGCGCCGGAAGGCCTCCACCTCGCCTGCCTGGATATGCCTGATCGTTACGCCGCTTGCATCCATTCGGAGACCTCCCGGATATCTCAGCTGTCGTCATGACAGTGTGTTCCGGCCGATGCAAGCGGAGACGATGACTGAAATCTGGCCCTTATTGCACCCGCCTCACGCCAACACCTAGAAGAGCCTCATCCCGAGACAGCCCGCAAGGGGCCTCGAAGACAAGGTGCGCCGGTGGCGCAAGAATGCAGGGGGAAATGCTGAAGCCTGTCCTTCGAGGCTCCGTCTCAGGATGGAGGGCGTCGGAAGATGCCGCACCCCAGAGAGCCTCATTCTGAGGGGTCTCGAAGGACGAGGCAGGCTCCGGCTGCAATTACTGCGCCGGGGTTCCCACCCGGCCGCCCTTCCGGACACCCGACGGATCCCCGTCCGTCGGCTGGTTCGTTGGCCGGAGGTCCCATTGATTGGACGGCCGGACGGCAGGTCGCTCGGTCGCCGGCTCGCGCGTCGACCGTACAACCAGATTATCCGGCTGATCGGTGGACCCCGTCGCCGATCCATCAGCTGACCACTCGGTCGTTTGATCGCTCGGCTTTTCCAGCTTGAAGGGGGCAGTCTGACGGACAATGACGAGAAGAACTATCCCGACCACCATGCAAATCAGCGTATAGAGAACGAAATACTTCAGTGCATATCCCTCGCTGATTGGCAGAGCGGCCTTGACAGCGGCGCGAATGATATTTCTCCATCATTGAATGATACTTGAAGAGAAGGCAATAGATTTTAAATGAAAACCAGTAGAATTCGGAAATGGACGACGCAAAATAGGGTAGTTATTGCCGAGTTTGAATAAACATCTCCCGCAGCGCTCGATTTATTTTGGCCATCCCGGTAAAGGCGAGAAGCACGTCAATCTTATATTGCGCCGCCAAGACGGCGTCGGTAAGATCGGCTGGACTGCATGCGCCGACAGCTTGCGCCGAGGGGCATCCCGGGGCGGTCGGCGGCAGGGGTATCCGCATGTCGGCAATTGCATCTCTGTTTCAGGAAGCTGCCCGGCTTGCGGCCGGGTTTCGGCAGGCGACACCCGCTCGCCATATGCCCATTCACGACTACGCCACCTCGCTTGCCTGCTTTGACGAGCCGCTGCCGACGGTCGGTTCGCAGATGCTTGATGTCATCACGCAGCTCGCAGATGGCGCCGAACCTGGGCTTCATGCGACAACAGGCCCGCGCTTCTTCGGCTGGGTCATCGGCGGTTCCCATCCCGTCGGCGTCGCAGCCGATTTCCTCACCAGCGCTTGGGGCCAGAATGCCGGAAACCATACCGCCGCCCCGGCCGCTGCCGCCGTCGAGACGGTCGCTGCGAGATGGCTTCTCGATCTCCTGAAGCTGCCGGCTGAAAGCTCGGTCGGCTTCGTCACCGGCGCGACGGTGGCGAACTTCACCTGCCTTGCCGCCGCCCGCGGCGAGGTGCTGCGCAAGGTCGGCTGGGATGGCGATGCCCGCGGCCTGTTCGGCGCGCCGGAAATCACCGTGCTGATCGGTGACGATGCTCACACGACGGTGTTCTCCGCGCTGCAATTCCTGGGCCTCGGCCATGATCGCGTGTTGCGCGTGCGCACCGATCCGGTGGGACGGATAGACCCGGCCGCGCTGGCGGGCGCGCTCGATACGGTCTCCGGTCCCGTCATCGCCATTCTCCAGGCGGGGCAGATCAATACCGGCGCTTTCGACGACTTCGCCGCGATCATCCCGCTGCTGAAAGCGAAAGGCGCCTGGGTGCATATCGACGGCGCCTTCGGCCTCTGGGCGCAGGCGTCGGTGAAGACCAGGCATCTCAGCCGCGGCATCGAAGCCGCCGACAGCTGGGCGACCGACGGCCACAAATGGCTGCAGACACCCTATGATTGCGGCTATGCGATTGTCCGCAACGAACTCGCCCATCGCCGCGCCATGACGATCGCCGCAAGCTATCTGCCGCTCGCCGGCGACGGCGAACGCGATCCTTCCCACTACGTGCCGGAGCTATCAAGAAGGGCGCGCGGCTTTGCCACCTGGGCGATGCTGAAACATCTCGGCCGCGAAGGCGTGGCCGCCCTCATCGACCAGTGCTGCGCCTCGGCGCGGCGGGCAGCCGACCTGCTCGGGCGCGAGCCCGGCATCGCCATTCTGAACGAGGTCGTGCTGAACCAACTCGTCATCCGCTTCGCAGCCGACCGTCCGGACGCAGAAGGTGATGCGCTGACCCGAAAGACGATCGAAAAGATCCAGGCGGATGGCCTGATCTTTGCCGGCGGCGCCAAATGGCACGGCCGCGACGTGTTGCGCCTCTCCGTCACCAACTTCCAGACGACATCGGATCAGGCGGAACTGGCCGCGGAGAGCATCATCGCTGCGTTCAGGCGCGTCAGCGGCAATTCCCATCAGCGCTAACCCGCCCTTGCGTCCGTCGCCAATCGATAGCCCTGTAAAGTTTTGCCGCTGGCACGCAGCGACACCATCGGGTGACGCAAGCGCACCCTCTCCGCCCCCTTATCGTCGCACTGCGACGACTGAGCTGGCGCGATACCTGGACAGTTGCACCCGGTTGGATTGATTGCCGCCGAACAGGTAGACGTACTGCCGGCGCTGGTCGATGTGATCGAAAAGGCTCACATGAAAGCGCCTGCCCGTGCGGATCACGACGACATCCCCTCGCCTGGCGGCGCGGAAGAACACCGGCTTGCCGAACTTCCTCCAGGACACCGCCATATTGGGGTTGGGCGGCGGTTGTCGCGAAGATCGCTTGGCGACAAAGGCCAGGAACGCCCCGCACCACGATACCCTGCGGGGATTGATGCTGAGGAAGGAGATGGAGCGTTCGTGCATGCTCTTGTACTTGACCGCCGTGCCCAGCATGTCCGCCTCACAGGGCACGGCAAGCACCGTGAGGACGATGACGAGAATAACCTTCATAGTTACCCACCATTGTTTGTATAACGCTGAAATTTCGAAATGTGGCGAAGAATAAAACAGGCGCGGCAACGTAGAAGCCAATTATGGCGTGATTTAGAAACAACTAATACTGGTATTTTGCCGACAGAAATTAGACCAGAGAAAGGCCCGAAACCGCTGCAGGCAGGCTTGGTTTGCGGCTGGACCCGATCATCGCGAACTCTGCAAACCGTATGTTTTGTTGGGTCGAAAGGCTAGCGTTTCACCATCCGAACCCAGTTCCTTCTGGGTAGGATGAACCGCACCCGCAAGTGATTGAGCAACAAGTTGATTCACCAAAAAGTTGACAGCAGTGAGCGGCCGCGGCCATCACCTATACGGGTTATATTCAAGATAGCCAAAGTAATACTTAGTTTCGACCGGAAATACATTGCGCCCGCGCCCATACTGCGGCCAAAGCTGGTAGTGCACCACCATGTAGGTTGCGGAGATGGACGCTGCCGGACAGTGGATAGCCGGCGCGGCGAGTCAACCGTGAGGTTGCACCGGTTCGGGCCGGCCTGTGACCGAAGCAGGATCCGCGGCAAGCGCCCTGGTGACCAGAAGTGCCGCAGCAAGAACAGGGACGACTGCCCAGTAAGAAAAGCGGATGCCGAGGTGTTCGGCAACGAAACCGAGCAGCGGCGGCCCAGCGAAAAACACGAGAAACGTCGTCTGCCCGAGTGCTGCAACGCTGACCGGTGCAGGTCGATCCCTGCGCCGGGCCGCAGCCGAGATGGCAAGCGGATAGACCGATGAGCAGCCGATCCCCGTCAGGCCGAAGCCTGCAAGCGCGACAACAGGATGCGTCGCCGTCGCCACCATCACAACACCGACGGCCGTAATTCCAAGGAGGGTTATGGCGACCGGGCGGGGATTGAAGCGATCGATGACAGGGTCCATGCCGAGCCGTCCGATGGCGATCAGCAAGGAGAAGGTGGTCACGCCAAGCCCGCCGACGAATGGTTCGACGGCAAATACGTCCCGCATATAGATTGCCGACCAATCGACGCTTGCGCCTTCGGCAAGAAGCGGGGCTGCGCCGACGAGGCAAAGGGGCAGCAGCCCGATGGTGGGAAAGGCGATAAGCGGCGCATGGCCGGGGTGAGTATCGCGCCGCTTGGGCGCATTCTCGATCCCGGAGAAAACGATGGAACCCGCAATCAAGACAATGACGAGGATGAGGAAAGTATGCAGTTCGATGGAGACGGCAGCCTGCCGCATGCCGGCGGCAACAAGGGCGGTGAGGCAGAAGCCGAGGCTCCACATGCCGTGAGCCCGGCTCATGATGCGGTATCCAAGCAGCGCCTCATGGCGATCGGTTTCGATATTGGCGTTGATCTCGAATGCCCCGGTGAAAATGCCGGCAATGAAGAACAAAGGCACCGCCGACGGAGCCGAAGGCATCCAGGCGATCAGCGCCAAAAACAGCGACGCGCCGAAGACTGTGACGAAGGCGGTCTTGCGTGCACCGAGCCTCTCGATGAACCTCACCGAGAACGTCAGCCCGCACAGAACCCCTGAGGACAAGACAGCGAGCAAAAGGCCGAGCTCGCCCTCGGCAAGGCCGAACTTGCGCTGCAGATCGGGCAGCCGCGAAAGAAAGGCACCGACGGAAAGGGCGACGGCAAATTGAATGAAAAAAATGCGATGATGCGGCTTCATTTCGGGGACTTGCTCCGATTGGGGCGGCGATTGAAGCCCAGCTATCCGAGATAGCCGGACATTCCAACGAAATGGCGACTGGCCGCAAAATCCGCGGTTCTCGATTATCTCCCACCGTTGCTCGTTTCAGGAGGATTGGCGGCTTGCCGGAAGCAGTCGTCGGGCAACCGTTTGTGACACCACGCGTGGATGCTGTCCTCCTCAGTCCGCATTCTCCCCCTCACAAAAATTCGCACCCGCATCAATTTACTTGCCGTTCTGCAATGCGGCATATGTTTGTGTGCATGGCCAGGTGGCATGAGCGGGGAACCATGACGTCAACACGTGCAGACAATACGGGTGAAGGTGCCGGCCGCAAGGGCTTTGTCGGACTGGTCGTCGGCGCGATCGGCGTCGTCTATGGCGATATCGGCACCAGCCCGCTCTATGCCCTTCGTGAGGCGCTGAGGCCCTTTGCCGCCGATGGCGTGCATGAGGCCGAGGTCATCGGGCTCATTTCGCTGATGGTCTGGACGCTGACGATCATTGTGACCTTCAAATATGTGCTCTTCCTTCTCAGGGCGGATAATGACGGCGAAGGCGGCACGCTTTCGCTTCTCGCCCTCCTGATGAAGAAGATGGGACGGAACGTCCCCGTGCTCTTCTTCGCCGGCCTGATCGGAGCGGCTCTCTTCATCGGCGATGCGATGATCACGCCTGCTCTGTCGGTCATGTCGGCGCTCGAAGGCCTGAAGCTGGTCACCCCGGCCTTTGCCGACTATGTGCCGCTGGCGTCGGCTGCGATCATGATCGTTCTGTTCGGCGTCCAGTCGCGGGGAACCGCTGCCGTTTCGATGTTTTTCGGGCCGATCACGGTGTTGTGGTTTCTGGCGATGGCGGCGGGCGGTCTGATCCATATCGGTGACGACTGGGCGATTTTGGAGGCGCTCAATCCGGTCAATGCATTCCTGTTCCTCACCCATGCCGGCACTGTCGGCCTTATCGTGCTCGGCGCCGTCTTTCTGACCGTCACCGGCTGCGAAGCGCTCTATGCCGATCTCGGGCATTTCGGGCGCCGCCCGATCCAGACGGCATGGTTCGTGCTGGTCTTTCCGGCATTGCTTCTCAACTATCTCGGACAAGGCGCGCTCGTTCTCGCCCATCCCGAAGCGGCGGCCAATCCATTCTTTCTGATGTATCCCGATTGGGCCTTGCTGCCGGTGGTTCTGCTGGCGACGATGGCGACGATCATCGCCAGCCAGGCTGTCATCACCGGTGCGTTTTCGCTGGCCCGCTCGGCGGTTCACCTCGGCTTCCTGCCGCGGCTGCGGATCAAGTTCACGTCGGAGACCAACACGGGCCAGATCTACGTGCCGAGCGTCAATCTTCTCCTCCTGGTCGGCGTCTTGATGCTGATCTTTTTCTTCCGCGATTCCGAGTCACTGGCGACGGCTTACGGCATCTCGGTGACCGGAACCATGGTCATCTCGACCATGCTGGTCTTCCAGTTTCTCCGCGCCGTCTGGGGCTACTCCTTCCTGCTCGCCGGCGTCGTGCTGCTGCCGCTCTTTCTCATTGAAGTCCTGTTTTTGGCGGCCAACCTCTTGAAGATCTACGATGGCGGCTGGGTTCCGGTCGCCCTCGCACTGGCGATCATGATCCTGATGTGGACATGGACCCGCGGGCAGGCCTATCTGAAGCGGCTGCGCGCCAGCAACGAGATTCCGCTCGATTCCTTCATCAGATCGATCGAGCGAAAGTCGGACCATTCGCCGGTCACCGTTCCGGGAACGGCTGTCTTCCTGACCAGCGTCCCGGACCGAACGCCGAATGTTCTGCTCCACAATCTCAAGCACAACCACGTGCTCCACGAACAGAACGTCATCCTGACCGTCTGGACCGAAGACGAACCTTATGTCCCCGACAACAGGCGCATCAAGATCAGCCAGCTCTCGCCGCGCTTCGTGCGCCTTGATCTCACCTTCGGCTTCATGGACGATCCTGATGTCACCAGGGCGCTGGCGCTCTGCCGGGAGGGCGGTTTCAAATTCGAGATCATGAAGACCTCCTTCTATCTCGGTCGCCGGAACCTTGTGAGGACGCCGAACACCGGCCTGCCCGACTGGCAGGAGCGCATATTCATGGCATTGGAAGGCTTTGCGATCGATCCCTCCGATTACTTCAACCTGCCGTCAAACCGCGTCGTCGAACTCGGCGAACAGATTGCCATTTAATGCATGTCGCCCGGAAGTGTGCAGCGGTTCCGGGATAACGACATGCATCAAAACAAAGAGCTAAAGTGCGTCGCATGAATCAAGTTTGATGCGACGCGCTTAGAGCGGGATAGCGAAGGCGAAAAATTGCAGTGCCGGATGGGCGCGCGTCGCCAGCGCCGCCGGCGTCAGAGACTGAGTCAGGCCTTGGCCGAGATCGCGCTCAACTCCTCGAGATCGAGATCGCGTTCCAGTTCGTCCAACGTCTCGTCATCGATGTCGCCGGCGCGGTGGAGACGAATGAGTTCCCGGCGCCCTGTCGCGACAGCTTCGAGAACGACGTCGAAATGAGCATGCAGCAGCGGCACGTAGTGCTCGGTTCTCTCGGCATAGTCGACGATCGCCGTCGCCCTGCGTTGATAGCGCTCCAACAATTGCGGATGAATGAGCTTTCCCTTCGCGTCATAGGCCAGGTTTTGCACGATCCCGAGCTGCACCTGCGCCATGGCGGCTTCCGCCTGGCTCATTGTCAGGCGCGCTCTTTCCGTCTCCGGCGCAAGCCGCGCCCAGGCAATCACTCGCCCCAATGTCGTGCCCTGCACGAGCACCGTTCCGAGAATGACGGTAAAGGACGTGGCGAGGATAAAGTCGCGGCCGGGGAAACCGTCGGGCAGGCTCAGCGCCAAGGCCAGCGTCACCACGCCGCGCACACCCGCCCAGCTCAGAACGGTCGCGCCGCCGGCGCCGAGCGGCTGGGTACGCGTGAGCCCCAGCGCTGCACATGACTTGATGACGAGATCCGAGGCAAAGACCCAGGCAAACCGCGCGACCACGAGTGTCACGAGGACTGCCAGCATCGGCAGTCCCATTGTCGCGATCACGGTGCTAAAGCCGCCGCCGCGTTCGACGACATCCCGGAGCGACAGCCCGATCAATGTGAAGACCGCAGCTTCCATCAGGAAGATCATCACCGTCCAGAACGACGTGCCTCGCATGCGCGTCGCCGCTGAAAATACCGTGTGCTGGTGCCAGGAGGCGACCAGGCCCGTGGTCACGGTGGCGATGACGCCGGAAACATGCAGCAGTTCGCCAAGCAGATAGGAAATCCAGCCGAGCAGCACGGTGGCCGCAATGATCAGATAGTCGTCGCCGAGATGCCGGATAAGTTTGACCCATGCGGCTGCGATCACGATGCCGACGATAGCGCCGCCGAGCGCCAGCACGAAGAAGTTGCCAACGGCCTCCCCCGCGCTGAAGGCGCCCGTTGCGGCGGCGGCGACGGCAAAACGGAAAAGAACCAGGCCGCTCGCATCGTTGAGCAGGCTCTCACCTTCCAGCAGAATCTGCAGCCGCCGTGGCAGCCTGACGCGCTCCAGCACGGCGCGCGCCGAAACTGCGTCCGGCGGCGCAACGATCGCGCCCAGTGCCGCGCAGGCGGCCCAGGGAAGTGACGGAAAGATGAGATGGACGACAACAGCCACGACGGCGCAGGTGAACAAAACCGCGCCGACGGCAAGCGAGGCGATCCCGATCATGTGGCGTCGCAGCCGCGACAGCGCAATCGACCAGGCGCCATCCATCAACAGCGGCGGCAGGAAGATGACCAGCACCAGCCCTGGATCGACTGAAATCGCCGGCAATCCCGGCACAAACGCCAGCAAAGCGCCACCGGTCAGCAACGCGACGGACGGCGGCAGGCCGAGCCTGTGGGCGGCATAGTGCAGCGCGATGATCGCCAGAAACATCGCGATAACAAGCTCGAATAAGTGGGTTGGTTCCATATGCCCTGCCCTGGCTCAGCAACGAATGTCGGATGCCCGCCGCAAAGAATTACAGCGACCTTGCGCATCTGAAAAGACACGACGCGCTGTAAAGGCTGCGGAACCGGAAGTGGCAAGTTTGGAGACTTTGGCTCCCTCTGCCATCAATCATTGCCTGGATTTAATTGGAGTTTGCTGCGCATCCTCCTTACACGCTGCGTCTTCAGGAAAGGAAGACCGATGCAAAGGCGAACTCTGGTGCTTGGAGGTGCAGCCATTGCGGCCTCAACCGTGGCCGCGGCGGCGATCTGGCCACGGCAGCATATCACTGTTGCCGCCAGGACATTCGACTGGAAGGGAACGGATTTCCTTAGCGGCGGCACAAAGTCGGTCGCATTGGAAAGGCTGCCTGCGCCGCTCTTCCGCAGCCGTCCGAATTGCATCGTGACCACCGCCCAAACCCTCGGCCCCTGCCACGTCAACAATATTCCGGCCCGTCAGGACGTGTCGGAAGGACAGGCCGGACTGCCGTTGCGGCTGGCCGTTCGCATGGTCCATGCCGCCGATTGCCGGCCTATCGAAAATGCCGATATCGAAATCTGGCATACCGATCATCGTGGCATCTATTCCGGCCGCGAGGCAGCCGACATGTGTACGCTCGGTGATACCGAGGCAATCGGCGGCCTCGCCTTTCGCGGACGCCAGCTGACGGATACTGAGGGGCAGGCAAGCTTCCTGACGGCCTACCCCGGATGGTACAAGGGCCGCACGCCGCATGTTCATTGCCTCATCCTCGTCGAAGGCAAGGAGCTTCTCGTCAGCCAGCTCTATTTCGACGATACGCTGAGCGACATCATCTATGGCGAGCATCCGGACTATCTTGGACGCCCTCCCCGCGATACCCGCAATGAATCGGACGCCATCATCCCGGAGGATGCCGCCGATCACATATTCGACTTCAAGAAGCTCGATGGCGGCGTGCTTTCCGCTACCATCACGATCGGCCTCTCTTCGTAAGCAGATGGCAGAGAAAGCCGCCGATCGTCAACGCCCGGCCTTGCCGGACTTCCTCCACCATCGAGGCTTTAAAGGACGATCTTGCATCCGGCATGAAACCAGATGCAGCATTCCTGCGTATTAACTCTCGACAGCGAGTTACAGGCGGCGAGGGTTGATGGAATGGTCAGGAAAGAAGGCGTCGCACACATCATCCGACAAGTCGCCGAACAGGGGCTGGCCAGGCTTATGATGAGGCTGCCCGCGACGAGGGCAACGATCCGAGCAGCCGCGGCGACCCAGCCCCATCTTTACGAACTGTGCGGAGCCTATGGGGAGGCTTGCGCCGTTCTTGATCGCATGCGCAAGGATCAGTCGGCCGATCCGGCGATCGTCAGCGAATACGAGATGATCTGCACGGAAATCGAAGTCGACGTCACCAGGATCCTGCTCGGCGGCCGATAAGCTGCTGTGGGTATCCCTCTGTCAGGTCAGTACGCCGTCCACATCAATGGAGATGCTTAGCGTATCCGTATCGAAATGATGCGCAGCACCGTCGGAGATCTTATAGTGGAAAGTCTCGCTGACGTCTCCGCTAACTCCAGCAAGCTTCGCCGCGTCGAGCGTGTAGCTGTAGTCGCCGTGATCGTCGACATGGATGGTGCCGTATTGCCCGGTCAGCGTCAGACCGTTCTTGTCGACGACTTCGCCCTCGAAGCGGCGAAGCAGCAGGATCCCATTGGCCGAACTGTCGTTTTCCAGCAGATTGCCATGATGGGCGCCATCCGCGTCGGCTGAAATTTTCAAGCTGTCATGGGCCGCGACAATTATCGGGGCCGCGCTCACATGCGTTGTATCACCGGCAACGTGACTATCGAGGCTCACAAACAAGGCGTCAGCCTCCTCGAGCGTCGTGTTGTTGCTGACGGGAAAGGTGTTCGCGGCGATGATGGCCGGCGATATGCTGTACGGCGTGACATCGCTGGCGATGACATTGTCGTGGAAAGCCCCGGATGCAGGCCGGTCGACCTTCAACGCCGCCTGCGACAGATCGTCGAAAACGTTGTTGTGAACATCGATATCTTCGCGAACGTAACTTGTGGTGCCGGCGGAGCTGACCACCACGCCCCATACGCCGTCATGGATGTAATTGCCTGAGATATCATAGTCCCTGGTGTCGCCCTGATCGCCGAGACCGACGGCGTAGGACCAGCTGTAGCCGCCATATCCCGATATGTCGTTGTCGTGGATGGCGATATTCGTACCCGCCTGAGCGCTCAGCCCGAAGCCGCCGCCAACCAGCGTGTTATCCTCGATCAAGGCATCGACTGGCCGGACGAGCGCCAGCACGCCCTTCGGGCTACTGGCGCCCGACTGGTCGAGATAATTGCCGCTGATCAGGATGTTGCTGCTGTCGTTCATCTGCACGGCATCTGCCGCAGTGCCATGGGCATTGGTGACGGTGTTGTTGAGAAAGGTGACGCCGTTGATCTTCTCGATCCAGACGCCGTCGCCGTTTACGTCGTTGATCGTGCTGTTTTCGATGGTGATGTTCGAGCCGGTTCGGAAGGTGACGGAACCGGACTTGCCCGCCAAGCCGGTGTGATCGACCTCGACATTGCGCACCGTCCAGTTCGAAACATAACCGCCATAGATGGCTGCACCGCCGGTATCCGAGATCTTGATGTTCTCGATGACGATGTTCGACGCATAAAGGCTGTGAATGCCGTCGCCGGGACTATGGATGACCGGCGCATCGCCGATCCCGTAGCTGCCGATTGTGATCGGGGCGCTGGCTGTGCCGGAATATTTGAGGTCGAGCTGATCGTTATACACGCTTCCGGCGGCGAGCAGCACGGTGTCGCCGGGCTGCAGCTTCAAATTTTCCACCGCCCAGAAGGATGCAAAAGGCGCATCCTCGCTCGTGCCGCTGTTGCTGTTGGCGCCTGTCGCCGAGTTCACATAATAGACTGTCATATCGCCATATGCTCGCATTGTCGCGCAGCCGTCTGGGGATCAGCTGCGATGAGTGGATCGGATGCGGTCGGGGCGAAAGGCCATAGGACAATCTTCCATTGTCATGACGGCGGCAGACAGGCTGTAGCCTGCGATGTTCCCGAGAAGCCTGGCGGTGGCTGCAACCTCGACAATACAACTTAAGAGAAAATAGTCTATGAAATAACGACCGAAAGGTGAATGAAACGGTAACGGACCGTTTGCAATTAACGTGAGGGAATGGCCGCCCTCGCCCTTCAACGCCCCTCACGAGGCGCTTCAGGGTGAGGGCGGAGAGAAGCCGCCGCCTATCTCAGCTCAGCAAGCCATCCATATGGATGAAGACGGTCAGTGTATCCGCGTCGCTGTGATGCGAGGTTCCATCGTCGATGCCGTACTTGAAAGACTCGCTCACATGCCCGCTATGGTCGTCGGGCAGCTTCGTTTCATCGAGCGTATAGGCATAGTTGCCCTCCCGGTCCATGTGGATGGAACCGTAGTCTCCGGTCAGCGTCAGGCCGTGTTTGCCGACGGCTTCGTCGCCGAAGCGGCGAAGCACCAGCGTGTCGTTGTCGGAGCTGTCATTATCCAGAAGATTGCCGCGATGGGCTTCGCCCGTATCGGTGAAGATCTTCAGATTGTCGTGGACGGCGACGACTGCCGGGTCGGCAACCGCCTCCGTGGCTGCGGCAACCTTGGTCTCGGTGCTCGCAAGCGCCGTCTCGACATTTGCGACCGTGTGGTTGTTGCTGACGGAAAAGGTATGCGCGTCGACGATGGCGGGCGATATGCTGGTGGCCTTGACGCCGGTCTCGATGGTGTTGTTGTAGAAGGAGCCGGATGCCGGCCTGTCGACCTTCAGCGCCGCCTGGGTGAGATCGTCGAAGACATTGTCGTGGACCTTGATATTCGTGAGGCTATAGCTGGTGCCGGTGGCGCCGCTGACGGCCACGCCCCAGGCGCCATCGTGAATATGGTTGCCCGAGATGTCGTAGTCCCTCGCACTGCCCTGATCGCCGAGGCCGACGGCGAAGGACCAGCTGTAACCGTGATATCCCGATATGTCGTTGCCGTGGATGGCGACGTTCTTGCCCGCAGGCGCGCTGATGCCGAAGCCCCCGCCGGTCAGGACATTGTCCGCCACCACGGCATCGGTGGCCCGCACCAGCGCGATCCCCCCCTTCGGACTCACGGCATGCGTCTGGTCGAGATGATTGCCCTTGATCAGAATATTGCTGCTGTCGTTGACCTGCATCGCATCGGCCGTAGAGCCATTGGCGCTGGTGACGGTATTGTTGAGAAGTTTGACGCCGCTGACCTTTTCGATCCAGAAGCCGTCGCCTTTGACATCAGATATCTTGCTGTCTTCGACCGTGACGTTCTTGCTGCTCCTGAAGGTGACAGCACCTGCGTTTTCAGACATTCCACTCTTGGCGATCTCGACATTGCGGACCGTCCAGTTGGTGACATCGCCGCCATAGATGGCCGCACCGCCGGTGTTCGATATTTTGAGGTTCTCGATGACAATGTTCGAGGCATAAAGACTGTGAATGCCATCGCCGCCGCTGTGGATGACGGGTGCGGCCCCCGTCCCGTAACTGCCGATCTTGATCGGCGCAGTCTCGCTGCCGGAATATTTGATATCGAACTGTTCGTTGAACACGCTTCCCTTGGCAAGAAGGACGCTGTCGCCCGGTTTCAGCCCCAAGGATTCCACTTTGGACAAAGTCGCAAAAGCCGATTTCTGGTCCGTCCCGCCATTGCGGTCGGAGCCAGTCGCTGAGTTCACATAGTAGATTGTCATATCGCCAATGTTGCCCTGTTCGTCGGATCGCTACATTGCCACGCGAATCGACCGGAACCGGCCGTCCGAACGCGACGGGGGCAACCCGCCACGGCAAAAGGGCGAGAAGATGTTGTCAATGCGGCAGCGGGTCGGTTTGCGGACCTTACTCCACAGGCAATGCCCGGATTCTCTAAGGCACTGGAAAGATGCAACTTATCCGAAAAATATCCGGCGGGGTAATTGCATGAATCGGCAGATCGCGCGGTTCGTCACGGCTGCGCGGCACGGCACACCCACCAGCCCTCAGCCTGAGATGCGCAGGCCAAATGCCGGAGCTTGAAGGACAAGCGCGTCGTCACGGTGCTAGTTCACCCCCTCGCCCGCAACGCCGCCCTCGGCGGCAGCCGCGCCGCCGCCAGCGCCGGCAAGGCGCCGCCGAGGATGCCGATCGCCAGCCCCAGCACACCGGCCGTCAGGATCACGTCGAGCGTAACATCGAGCTGGAACGCCATCTTAGTGTTGTTGGCGCCCATCGTGCTCGCTTGCCAGCCATTAAAGGCAAGACGGGAGACGATTGCGCCGACCGCCGCTCCCAGGGCCGATAGCAGCATAGCCTCGACCCAAGTGGCGGCGAAGGCCGGCAGGCGGGAAAAGCCGAGCAGCCGCAAGGTGGCGATCTCAACGCCGCGGTCGAAAACCAAGCTCATCATCGTGTTCAGAGCGCCCGCCGTCGCGCCGACCGCCATCAGCAGCGCGATCGGCCAGCCAAACAGGCGGATCAGGCTCTCGGTGCGCTCGGCCTGGGCGGCATAGAGTTCAGCCTCGGGGATGGCGGTGAGCGGCGTGCTCGATATATCGGACAGTCGCTCGCGCAGCGCCGCCAGCGCACGCGCGGGATCGCCCCCGCTGGTAAGCCGCACGCGCAGGCTCTGCACCTGCCCCTGGCGGTCGAAGGCCGATTGCACCGCGTCCAGGTCCGCCCAGATCTCGGATTCGAAGGCGCTGCCACCGGAGGAGAAATGGCCGGCGACGGTCCAGTCGACAGCCCCGAACCGCACCCTCCGGCCAACGGCAAAGTCGGGGAAAGCGTCTGCGATGCGGGCGCCGACGACGATCTCGAGCGCGCCCGGCGCAAACAGCCGCCCCTGCGAAAGCCCGGCGCGGCCGCGCAGATCGAGCCCTGTGGGGTCCATGCCCCGCAGCGACAGTGTCTGCTCGGCACCGTCGCTCCCCTTTACATCGATCGGCACGATGGTCTCGCGCGACAGCGCCAGCCTGCCGGCCCCGTCGCGTGCGATCCCGGTGTCGTCAGTGATAGCGGTCAGGCTGCGGATGGCATCTGGCGGCACGTCGGAGCCGGTTTCCTGGTTGGTGCCGCCGCCGAGGATGACGGCGATGTCTGGCGAGCCGGCGCCGGCAAGAGCCGCCTCGAAACCGCGCGCCATCGCCAGAAACCCTGCCAGCACCGCCACCACGAGAGCGACCGACAAGACCATCGACAGCGAAATCCACAGCCGCCGCGGCAGGCTGCCGAGATTGATTCTGATCATGAGAAAGGTCTGCTTGAGCGCTGATGACATTGGACTATCTCATTTTGAAGGCATTGACGATCGGCAGACGCATGGCATTCACGGCCGGCAGCAGTCCGGTCAGGAGGCCGAGCCCGGCAATGATCGCGACGGATTTCAGCAGCACCTCACCACTGAAGACGAGGCCGAATTCCGGCCCGATCGACAGCGTCGCGAGCTTGGCCAGAATGAGCCCGCCCGCCCCGCCGATGGCGAAGATGAACAGCGTCTCGCCGAGAATGAGCGCGACGATGCGGCCCCGGGAGAAGCCGAGCACCTTCATCACGCCGATTTCGAAGCGGCGCTCCCGGATGGCAAACAGCATGGTGTTGACCGATATCATCAGGATCGTCACGAAGGCCGCGCCGACGACGAGGCTGACGATCAGCCCGACATCGGCGAACTGCCGGAGAAACCCTTCGAGGAACTGTTTTTCCGATTGTGTCCGGGTCTGCGCCGCCGAATTGGCAAAGAGCGCGTCGATACGCGCCGCCAGCACGCCTGAGATGACACCGTCGCGCGGGCGCACCACGAAGGCGTCGACCGTATCCCTGTCCCGCGCGCGGGCGGCATTGACCATATCGTAGCGGGCGAGCATGAAATAGGTGTCGGTGCCGGCATCGGCACCTTCGAAGATGCCTGCGATGGTGAAGCTCCAGTTCCGGCTGCCGTCGGCCTTCATGAGCTGGCTGGTGAGGCCGACGCGCTGGCCGACCGACCAGCCCTGCGCCTCGGCCAGCGCCCTGCCGACGAGCACCCGGTCGCCGCCTTCTTCCAGCGCCGCGATCAGCTCGGGCGTCAGCCGGAGTTCGGCGCCATTGGCAGCGGCAATCGCCCGCGGATCGACCGCGCTGACGGCGACGACATTCTTCTCGATCTCGACGAAGCCCCGCATGCGCGCGGTATAGGCGACGGCCGCGACATCGCGCTGCGCCGCGATCCGGTTGAGATAGGCAATCGGCAGCGGCAGCCCCCGGCCCGATTTGTTGAACACACCGAGCAGATTGTCGCTGGCGCCGGCCGCCCCTGGCTGCCGCTGACGAAACTCGCCGTCAGTCCGTAGATCAGGAAGGCGATGCCGACCGATAACATCAGCAGAATGGCCCGCAGGCGCTTGCGCCAGGCATTGCGCCGCATCAGCTGGAAAAAGGTCATCGGCCTTCCCCCTCGACGAATTCGCCCTTGTTGAGATACAGCGTGCGCCTGGCAAAGGCGGCGGCCTCGGGATCGTGCGTGACCATGATGATGGTCTTCTGAAGCTCGCGATTGAGGAAGCCGAGCATCTCCAGGATATCATTGGCCGATTTCCGGTCGAGATCGCCGGTCGGCTCGTCGCAGAGAATGAGATCGGGATCGGCGACGATAGCACGCGCAATGCCGACGCGCTGCTGCTGCCCGCCCGACATGCTCGACGGAAACTGCCGCTGCCGCCCAGTGAGCCCGACCAGATCCATCACCGTATCGACGCGCGCGCGCCGCTCCTTGCGCCCGAGTGGTTTCAAGAGCAGCGGCAGCTCGATATTCTCCGCCGCATTCAGCATCGGCAGCAGATTATAGAACTGGAAAACGATGCCCATGCTGTGCGCCCGCCAGGCGGCCCTTGCCCCTTCGCCCATCTGCTCGAGATGGCTGCGCCCGATCCGGATCTCGCCGGCGTCGGCGCTGTCGATGCCGCCGAGCATATTCAGCAGCGTCGATTTTCCCGATCCCGACGGCCCCATCACCGCGACGAAATCGCCGCGCGGAATGGCAAGGTCGAGCCCCGAGAAGATCGGTATCGTCTCTGCCCCGATCCGGAACGCCTTCCTGACGCCGGCAAGCGCGATATAGGGGTCTTCAGTGTCGGTCATGCTCTGCTCCTTGGTGGTTCGTTGTTTTGTGACCGGTAACCGGTGGCCGCCCTCATCGTGAAGCACGCGCACCAAGGGCCGGAGCCTCGAAGGACGGGGGCGGGTGATGGGCACCAGCGGCCGACGCACCGGAAGCCGCCACCTCCCGCACCACAAGCCGGATGCGCGCAGCCATGGCAGGCCGCATGCCAGGCGGTGGCGATGTCAGCGACAGGCGCAGCGTCACCGTCCCCTTTTCCCGCGAAATGACCGGCGCGATCTTCGACACCGCGATCGCGAAGGGCTGACCGGGAAAGCCGTCGAGCACCGCCTCGCCCGAAAGGCCCGGCCGCATCAGCGCGATATTGGCCTCGGCCACATCGGCATCGATGACCAGGCTCGCCGCATCGGTGATAGTGAGCAGGCTTTCATCCTCCCGCACGCTGTCCTCGCGCGACAGCACCGTGTCGCCGACATGCGCGTCGAGCCGCGTGACGGTGCCGGAGATCGGCGCACGCACGGTTAGCGCCTCCACCTGCTCGCGCGCCTTGTCGAACTCGAGCTCCGCCTTTTCGACATCCTGGCGTGCCTGCAGGGCGGCATTCTCGGCCTTGTCGACAGCCGTCCTCGCCTCCTCCAGCGCCTGTGCCGACATGGCATCGCGCCCGGCGAGCCGCTCGCTGCGTGCAAACGACGAGCGCGCCTGTGCAAGCTCGATAGTCCTCGTATCAAGCGCCAGCGCCGCCGCCCGTCCCGCTATCTCGGCGCCCCGAAGCGCAAAGCCCGCGCCGGCATCGTCGAGCCGCACCAGCACCTGCCCCGCGACGACGCTGTCGCCCGCCTCGACCTCGACCGCGACGATCCGGCCCTCATATTTGGAAAAGACAGTGGCGACGTCGGAGGCGACGACATAACCGGAGCCGGTGATTTCCCGGGTCGGTGCAATCGCGCTCTTCGCTCCATCCTCGGTCCGAGTCCGCACCGCCTCAACAGCGGCACCGTCCCTGCTCGCGCCTTCACCCGATCAGCAGATATCGCAAGGTCGCCGCCCGAAAAACCCGCAAGCGCGCGCTCGATACGCTGCAGCGTCTCAGGTCTATAGAAAAGAGCCGCCACCAGCGATGCAGTCGCAGCAAGGACAAGCATCGCGCCGGGGATCACGCGCCGCCGCGCATGAGGCTTCGGCGGCTCGGTCTTGAGGGCCCCGGGCTCGATCGAAAGCGATCTGAGCTTGGCGGCAAGGTCTCGGTCATGTTCTGATGTCGTGTTCATGCCGGCAAACATCGCCGACCCGGCAGAAATCGCGCCCTCGAACACGATCCAGGCAGTCCTCGATCGCGATTGTGTACGTGGAAGTGGCCGACCGTGTCCTTTGAGGATGAGGTTGGCGCTCCCTCACCCCTTCCTCTGCCGCCACGCAACCGGCGTCATATCCGTCACCCGGCGGAATTCGCGGTTGAAATTGGATTTGGTCTGGAAGCCAACCTCGAACATGACCTCGGTCACCGGTTTCTCGGTGGCGGCGAGCAGCCGGCAGGCCTCGCCGATCCTGTAATCATTGACATATTGCGAGACGTTCTTGTCCATTGCCCGGTTGATCGCCGCCGAAATCTGGCGGGCGGGAATGCCGGCCTTGCGGGCCAGCCGGTCCAGATTGAGATTGGCATCGCGATAGAGTTTGCGAGTCTCCATCAGCGCATCGACCGCAGCGATCGTCTCCTTATCCTCGCTCGTCTCCGGCCGCGGGGCCGTCTCCGCCGTCTCGGCCGGCGCCCGGCTTCGGCTGGCGGCGGCGGCCGCGATACCGAGGATGGCGAGAACGGAGAGATTTCCGATGCTGATCAGCGTCAGCGCGCGCTCGCTGTGTGCCGAGGTAAGGTCGAGGAAGACGAAGGTATCGACTGCGGCCGAGAGACACAGGGCGGCGGCCGTAAAGATGATCGCCCGGTAGGCCGGCACCGCCCCTTCGAAGGGCGCCAGCCACAACGCATCGGCGCCCGGGCGCATCAGAAGCAGGATGGCCAGGGCATACCCGACGAAGATCAGCACCAGTGCTATGTCGATCGCATCCCGCCAGGCGGCCATCAGCAGCAGGATAAGGGCGGCTGGCACGGCATGCAGCGCAATCCGCACCGGCAGCGGCCGCCGGCTCGTCTTTACCAGCCTGGAAACCCCGGCATAGGCAAGCGGCGGCACTATCGCCGCGATGACAGGCGCAACGACGGCGACCGCCTGCACCCCATAACCCCAGCGTAGCCCGGAGAGGATGGATTGCAGCACGGACAGCAGGATGAGCAGCAGAAACGGGCGATTGGGCTCCTCATCCTCTTCGTTGCGCCTGAGAACGATGACGAAAAGGATGAGCAGCAGAAGGGCAACGACGAAAGGAAGCGGAATAAACAGCATGACCTGGCAGGATCGGAGTGACGAAAGACGTCCATCATTGCCGAGATCCTCGCCCGAAGCGACCTCCATCACGTTTTAGAACGCGTTTTAGGTAGGGATTTTTGGCCCCGTCTCTCCGCGCTCATCCGGTGCTCGTCCGGAATCCCGCCACGGCCGCCTCCTTGCTCCGTTCGGCAAGGTGACGGTTGTGATCATCAGCGGTGTATCGGTCACGCCATCCCTTATGAGATGGTGTTGACGAGGCCGCCTTCGGCCCGGAGTGCCGCGCCATTGGTAGCGGAGGAACGGGGGCTCGCGAGATAAGCGACCAGGCTTGCCACTTCCTCGGCCTCCACCATGCGCTGCAGGATCGAGGCGGAGCGTGCGGTTGCGAAGAATTCGGCCTCGATCTGCTTGATCGGCGCGGAAGGATCGCTCGCCTGGCTGCGCAGAAAGGCTTCGATCCCGTCGGATCGGGTCGGCCCGGGCAGCACCGAATTGACCGTGACGTTGGTGCCGCGCGTCAACTGTGCCAATCCACGTGAAATCGAAAGCTGCGCCGTCTTGGTGGTGGCGTAATGGATCATATCCTGCGGGATGGCGAGCGCGGATTCGCTCGAGATGAAGACGATCCGGCCCCAGTTCCGCTCCAGCATGCCGGGCAGATAGATGCGTGACAGGCGCACGCCGCTCATCACATTGACTTCGAAGAGATGGCTCCAGTCGGCATCGCTGATGTCGTTGAATGCCTTGCTTTCATAGATGCCGAGATTGTTGACCAGGACATCGATGGAGGGCGCCGCCTTGGCGATCTCGGCCGCCCCCTCGCCGGTACCGGCATCGGCCAAAATACCGCTGACGCCCTTGGCGCCCGATGCCGCTATATCGGCAATGGCAGCGTCGAGTTTACCCCGGTCGCGGCCGGTGATGATAACGCGTGCGCCTTCGGCTGCGAGCGCGCGGGCGATTTCCAGCCCGATGCCGGCGGTGCCGCCGGTGACGAGTGCTGTCCTGTCGGTCAGTTTCAAATCCATGATGAGGTCTCCAAATTGCGTTCTAGACTAATTTATGATCTGAGAAGGCAAAGAACTATTGCCTGAAATGGACATGCACCTGTGAACGAGGTTCCTCAATGATGCGCGTTCTGATGGAGCGTTCAGGCGAGATGGAAGTCTTTGCCCGCGTGGTCCAGGAGGGCGGCTTTTCGGCCGCAGCCCGCAGCCTCGAAATCACGCCGTCTGCCGTCAGCAAACTGATTGCACGGCTGGAAGCGCGGCTTGGAACGCGTCTGTTGCTACGCACCACGCGCGCCCTGACGCTGACGGAGGAAGGCGAAGCCTATCATCGCGCGGCACTCAGAATCCTGCAGGATCTGAACGATGCCGATCAGGAAGCGGCGGGCGGCGCTGTTCGCGGCCGGCTGCGCGTCAGCGTCACAGTGCCCCTCGGAACAATGTTCGTCGCCCCCGCCATGCCTGATTTCGTCGCCCGCAATCCCGATCTCATCGTCGAGCTCAGCCTCACCGACGGCATCGCCGATCTGGTCGCCGAGAAAACCGACGTCGCCATTCGCATGGGAAACCTTCCGGATAGCGGCCTGATCGCCCGCAAGCTCGGCCAGTCCCGGCGCGTCGTCTGCGCATCGCCATCCTACCTTGCGCTGAAGACGCCGCCGCAGATCCCGGCCGATCTCGAACAGCACGATTGCCTGACCTTCAGCTTCCGCCGCGCCCGGCCGGCATGGCCCTTCCGCTGCGACGGCAAGGATATCGAACAGCCGGTGTCGGGAAACCTTGTGGTCAACAATGGCGAGACGATGAAGCAGATGGCGCTCGCCGGCGCTGGCATCGCCCGTCTCGGCCGGTTCCACGTTGCGGCCGAAATTGCCGAGGGAAGACTTGTCGCCTTGCTGGAGGATTGCAACCCGGGAGACTTGGAATTGATTCACGCCGTCCATGTTGCCGGCGGCCCCATCCCCCATCGCGTTCGCGCCTTCATCGACCACATGGTCGAAACGCTGAGGGCCTCGCCGCAGCTGCATGCGGATTGATTGCTCGATGAGCGACAGTGTGACGCAGGGATGGAGCTGTTCGATCGCCCGAGCATCGCCTCTCCACGCGTGCGCCGACGAAGATGTCTGACCTCCCGGAGGTCACACCAACGAGAGGGCAGACGCCTGGATCGGCGGCCATCCAGGAATGCGAGCACCCGCGTGGTGAGGAGCGCGGTCGCATCGGCATCATAGGACGGCAGCGAGCTGTCGGCGAAGTAGTGTTGATCGCCGGAGTAGAGGAAAAGCTCGGCGTCCTCAACCGTCGCCACGATCTCGCGGGCAGCATCGATGTCACCCTCGCCAATAAAGATCGGATCGTTGTCCATACCATGGGTCTGGACGGCGACGCCCTTCGGCCAAGGCCCGAAAGCCCATTCGCCGCTGATCGGCAAGCAGGAGTAGAAAAGCAGAGCCCCGCGGGCGCCAGGCCGTGTCTGTGCCAGCTTCTGCGCCGGCAGCACGCCGAATGAGAACCCGGCATAGACCAGCTCGCGAGGCAGGTCGTCGGCGATCCGGACACCGCGCTCCCGAATGGCGTCGAATCCGATCTCGCCGATATAGGCGAGCCCTTCCTCGATGCTGTCGAATATGCGCCCATCGAACAGGTCAGGCGTGTGCACGATGTGGCCGGCGGCCCTGATGGCGTCAGCGAAGGCACGCACGCCACGGGTCAGCCCTTGAGCGTGGTGGAATAGCAAAATCTCGGCCATATTTGCTCCGGTTGAGATAGTCGCACTTGTTGACCGATATCTAAGGCGCGGCACCGAAGAAGGCGAGTCGGGTGAAGATCGTATAGTCGGCTTCCGATACCATCAGTGCCACGAAAACCAGCACCAGCACCGGCGGCAGCAGGATGGCGTAGACCAAGGCCAGCCGTTCCCAGGCCATATGCATGAAGACGGCGACGATCAGCCCGGCCTTCAGCATCATGAACAGCAGGATCAGCGTCCACCGGAGATAGCCGTGGATCCCGAGATAATCGACCATATAGGAAAAGGCGCTGAGCACGAAGAGCAGGCCCCAGACGAAGAAATAGAGCCCGATCGGATGCTGCTGCCCGTGATCTTGTGCGTGCAGGGCCTGTGTATGCGGGCTTTGCCCATGCGCTGTTGTCTCGCTCATGACGACCTCACCACAGATAGAAAAACGCGAAGATGAAGACCCAGACCAGGTCGACGAAATGCCAGTAGAGGCCCATGATCTCGACGGCCTCGTAGCGCCCCCTCCGGCTGGTGAAAAAGCCGCGCCGCTCCACGTCGAAATCGCCCCGCCAGACCTTGCGGGCGGTAACGATGAGGAAGATGACGCCGATCGTCACGTGGGTGCCGTGAAAGCCGGTGATCATGAAGAAAGTCGAACCGAACTGTGCGGCCCCCCACGGGTTCTCCCAGGGGCGCACGCCTTCGGTGATCAACTTGGTCCATTCGAAGGCCTGCATGCCGACGAAACATGCCCCGAGAAGCGCCGTCAGCAACATCAGCACTGCGGTCTTGTGACGGTCGCGGCGATAGCCGAAATTGACCGCCATCGCCATGGTGCCGCTGCTCGAGATCAGCACGAAGGTCATGATCGCGATCAGGATCAGCGGAACATCCTGCCCACCGATGTGCAGCGCGAAAACCTCGCTGGGATTGGGCCATGCGACGGGCGTCGACATGCGGGCGGTCATATAGGCGATCAGGAAACAGCCGAAGACGAAAGTGTCGCTGAGCAGAAAGATCCACATCATCGCCTTGCCCCAGGAGGCGGTCTTGAAGGCGCGCTGATCCGAGCTGAAATCGGCGGCGACCCCGCGCAGACCGGCCGGCCGCAGACCTGGCTCACCGTGCGTATCGATCGTCTGTGCCATCTGCAAACCTCCTGGTTCAGCCGCTATTTCAACAACGTGCGGCAGAGATCGACGAAATCATTCGCCCAGCCGGCAAAAAGCACGAAAAGCAGGAGCCAGACGGCGAGCATGAAATGTGAGTAGATGGTAGAAAGATCGACGCTGAGGCGCAGCCTTTCCGGCGCGACATCGGGAGAGAATGCCTTGACCGTCGTGTGCACGAGCACGGCCAGCCCACCGAGAATATGCAGCCCGTGCAGGCCGGTCAGCATGTAGAAGAAGCTGTTGGCGGGGTTGTCGGCAAGCACGTAGCCGGCGGATGTCAGTTCCCGCCAAGCCTGGATTTGTCCGACGAGGAAAAACAACGCAAGCGCAAGTCCCGTCACAAGCGCCGGCCGCAGGGCTTCCAGGCGGCCGTGCCGCGCTTCTCGTTTGGCCCATTGCAGCGCGGCACTGCTCAAGGCAAGTGCTGCTGTGTTCACCCAGAGCAGGCGCGGAACCGGCATCCCCCACCAGTCCGCCGACGCCATGCGCATGAAGTAGGCGCTGACGGCAAGGCTGAAGAGCGCGCCGACCACGCCGAGAAACACGAAGAGGCCGATCTTCACCGCCGGCACGGCTGGTCGATCGGCGCCGTCATGAGCCGGCAGCTGCACCGACCCGGTCTCCAGCCAGGGCTTGGATGTCAGCCGCTGCCCGGAAAGCCACCAGATGATGATGGCGGCGACTGCGGCAAGAAAGACCAGGATGACGTTCATGCCGGAACCTCCCGGGTGACGCCATCGCTTGCCGGCACCGTCTGCGGGATGAAGTCCTCAGCCGCCCCCGGCACGCTGTAATCATAGGCCCAGCGGTAGACGACAGGCAGATCCTTGCCCCAGTTGCCGTGCGCCGGCGGCGTCTGCGGCGTCTGCCATTCGAGCGTTGTCGCCCGCCACGGATTGCCGCCTGCCTCCCTGCCCCGGAAAAGGCTCCAGACCAGATTGAACAGGAAGACCATCTGCCCGGCCCCGACGATCAGCGCCATCACAGTGATGAAGATGTTCAGCGAATGGGCCGAAGGCGGAACGAAGGCCGTCTCTCCCATCTCGAAATAGCGGCGCGGCACGCCGAGCAGGCCGAGGTAGTGCATCGGGAAGAAGATCGCATAGGTGCCGAGGAAGGTGATCCAGAAGTGGATATGGCCGAGCATGTCGTTCAGCATGCGGCCCGTCACCTTCGGATACCAGTGATAGATCGCCCCGAAGATGACGAGGATCGGCGCCACCCCCATGACCATGTGGAAATGCGCGACGACGAACATCGTATCCGACAGCGGCACATCGACGACGACATTGCCGAGGAAGAGCCCAGTCAGGCCACCATTGACGAAGGTGACGATGAAGGCGAGCGCAAACAGCATCGGCAGCGTCAGGTGGATATCGCCGCGCCAGAGCGTCAGCACCCAGTTATAGACCTTGATCGCGGTGGGAACGGCGATGATCAGCGTCGTGGTGGCGAAGAAGAAGCCGAAGGCCGGGTTCATGCCGCTCACATACATGTGGTGCGCCCAGACGACGAAGCTCAAGCCCCCGATAATGACGATCGCCCAGACCATCATGCGGTAGCCGAAGATGTTCTTACGTGCATGCGTGCTGATCAGGTCGGAGACGATGCCGAAGGCCGGCAGCGCGACGATATAGACTTCGGGATGGCCGAAGAACCAGAACAGGTGCTGGAACAGGATCGGGCTGCCGCCGCCATGTTGCAGCTGCGTGCCCATTTCGACGATGGCCGGCATGAAAAAGCTGGTGCCGAGCACGCGGTCGAACAGCATCATGACGCAGGCGACGAAAAGGGCGGGAAAGGCGAGCAACGCCATCACGGTCGCGGTGAAGATGCCCCAGACGGTGAGCGGCATCCGCATCAGCGTCATGCCGCGCGCCCGTCCCTGCAGCACGGTCACCACATAGTTCAGGCCACCCATGGTGAAACCGATGATGAAGACGATCAGCGACGAAAGCATCAGCAGGATGCCCCAGTCCTTGCCGCCAGGCGTGCCGGAGAGCACGGATTGCGGCGGATAAAGCGTCCAGCCGGCCCCCGTCGGGCCGCCGGGCGCGAAAAAGCCTGCGGCGAGGATCAGCACCGCAAGCAGATAGATCCAGTAGCTCAGCATATTCGCGTAAGGAAACACCATGTCGCGGGCGCCTACCATCAGCGGAATGAGGTAATTGCCGAAGCCGCCGAGGAAGAGCGCCGTCAGCAGATAGATCACCATGATCATGCCGTGCATGGTGATGAACTGGTAATAGTGATCGGCATCGATGAAGGCGAAATAGCCTGGAAATGCGAGCTGAATCCGCATCAGCCAGGAAAGCACCAGCGCCACCAGGCCGATCGAGATCGCAGTGATCGAATATTGCACGGCGATGATCTTGGCATCCTGGCTGAACACATATTTGGTCCACCAGCTGCGCGGATGATAAAGCTCGACATCCTCGACTTCGGCGGAGGGGATGCTGCCGGATGGAATCTCGACCATGATCTCTCTTCCCTTTCCCCGCCTGTCAACTGAACCGGCAAGCGGCTCCGGCGGCTGCGCCGAAGTCAGTTTGCCGGCGGCGGCTCTCCCGATGACGCCGTCAGCTGGGTGAATGTCTGCTGCTGGCCAAGCCAGGTCTGGTAGTCCGCGTCGTTGTCGACGACGACGGTGCCGCGCATTTGCGGATGGCCGACGCCGCAGAGTTCGGCGCAGAGAATCTCGAAAGTCCCTGTCCGCGTCGGCGTGAGCCAGAAATAGGTGATCATGCCGGGGATCATGTCCATCTTGGCGCGGAATTCCGGCACATAGAAATCATGGAGCACATCGACGGAGCGCAGCAGGATGTGCACCGGCTTGCCGATCGGCAGATGCAGCTCGCCGCCCTCGATGATGATGTCGTCGAGGCCGCTTGCGTCGTTCTTGTCGAGGCCGAGCGGGTTCTCGGGGCTGACGTCTCGCGTCTCCGCACGGCCGAGCTTTCCATCCGCACCCGGCAGGCGGAAACTCCACAGCCACTGCTGGCTGACGACCTCAACCGATGTGGCATCGGCAGGCACCGTGATGAACTGGTTCCACACGATGAGGCCGGGCGCCAGCATCGCCGCGACACCGACTGCCGTTCCCCCTCCCAGCAGCAATTCCAGCCGGCGGTTCTCGGGCTCATAATGCGCCCGGTTTCCGGGCTTGTGCCGGAAGCGGAAGACGCAGTAGGCCATGAACGACACTACCGCCACGAAGACGATACCGGTGATCCAGAAGGTGATGACGAGGGTACTGTCGATATAGGTCCAGTTGGACGCGATCGGCGTCCACCACCACGGGCTCAGCACATGAAACAGCACGGAGCCGACGACAATCAGGACGAGGATCAGCACGACAGCCATTTCCGCTCCTCCTCGAGCAGGTTGACCCGTGAAACCGCATTCCGCAAAAAGTCCGTCTTTATTATCGCACAGATAGAAAATATCGGCAATTACGGCAATTTAGCCATGCGCCGCCCCGGCCGCGGCCAGTCATTTGGGGTATTGCCCGTCACTGCGAATATTGCCCATCACTGCGAATATTGTTTGAGATAGGCGATGAGATCGGTGATCTCCTGGTCGTCCTTCACGCCGACAAAGGCCATCTTCGTGCCTTTCACCTTTGCCTTCGGATTATGGAGATAGTCGCGCAGCACCGTCTCGTCCCAGACGAGACCGCCTTCGCCGGCCGCCTTCATTGCGGCCGAATAAGCGAAATCGGGATGCGTCCCGGCCTTCCTGCCGAACAGCTTGTTCAGCGACGGACCGACCTTGTTGGTGTCGGACTCGACGACATGACAGGTCGCGCATTTCTTGAAAACAGTGGCACCCGCCGTCGCATCACCCTCCTGCGCCCCGGCATGACCGGGGAAAAGGGCAGTCACAGTTGCACCAATCAGCAGAACAACACGGTAATCCATGGCAAACCTCATCCTCCTCAAGGTCGCCGGCCACTCACACCCTCCATTATCTCTCGCGTGTGGGTGGTGGTTGTTATGGCTCGAAGCTTAATCCTTCGCGGATGCAAGTCAATCGCCTCACAGTTGGGGTCGCCTGAACGCATATGAGATCAGGTGAACCCGACGCAGATAATGGCCACTACACCGCGATCGAAAGCGCGTCCGTCACCGCCAAATCGGCCATGGCAAGTGCTGCCTCGCGAGTCCTGGCGGCGGCGATGAAGCGGCCGTTGTGGCAGAAGCTCGCGCCTTCTATGCCGCAAACCGCCTCCAGCTCTCCATTGGCGAGACCGGCCCAGGCTGCTGGCAGATCGGCCCTGAGCTCGAAACCCTCCTCGGCGCGGCGGATGCCGGTCACGCACCAATCCTTTTCGCGCGGATGGACGACGAACAGCAGGTGATCGGCGCCCGCCTTGACGATGGCGGGACGGAACGGCATTCCCCTCGGCAGCTCCAGAACGCGCCCCTGCCCCACAGCCTCGATTGCCCGATGTACCATCGCCTCGGCCCGCAATTTTGCAGCACTCTGGGCGATCCTCGCCTCGACGAAACTGCGGGCAATGGCAAGCGCCGCGTGGAAGGCGCGATCGTCGGCCTCGGGTTCCGCTTCGTCGAAAACCGGTTTCAGGGTCTCCAGCAGCGCCGGCAGGGTCAAGCCCGCCAACGGCCCCGATGGGCTGAGCGCGCCATTGTCGGTCAGATCGATCGGCAGCACGAAGCCGGCATCGAAAGAGCCGTGCACCGCCTCGACATGGGCTTCGGGAAGGCCGGAGGCCGCAAGATAATCACGGCCGTAATGCTTCCAGATCAAGCCGAACGAGCTGTAGGGCTGGCCATCTTCGCGCGTCGGCGCGCCGCGCTGGTGGTGATCGAATATCCCGGCAGCAGGATCGTAGGCACCGCCGACATCGTAGATGATGCGGCCTTGCCCCGGCGTGATCCATTCCGACGCCCGGCTGCGGACGATACGCGCCTCAGGGAAAAGCCGGGTCAGGATGACGCTCGACAGCAATTCATCGGCATGGAAGCCACCGGAATGGGTGACGAGGAAATCGGGGATCATGGGAGCTTTGCGCCTTGTCGTTCGCGGAGGGTCCGCTTGCGGGTCGGAACGAGATAGCCGTTGCCGGCGACGATCTCAACCCATGCTTGGCGTATTTCACCTCAGCGTTGGCAAACGACTAGTATCGAGGCAAAGATCTAAGGCAGCGCCGGTCCCGGCTGACTTGCAACAAGCGCACGGGTAGCCGCCGCGCCGGCATGAAGGCAGATAAGGCCGATCGCGGCCAGAGAATTGATCATCAGGACATTCGCCACCACCGACGCCGAAAACGCTCCCTCGCCTGACGGAAGCACGGCCGTCGCAGCAAAGAGCACGCCCTCATAGGCAACGAAGCCGGCCATGAAGGCGCCAGCCGCGGTGACGCTGAGGCCGGCGGCAAGGCGAAGCGCGCCGAGCGCTGCGGCCAGGGATGCGAATGCAGCAATACCGATCGCCAGACCCCAGGCATAGCTGTCCCAAGTCTGGGGATAACCGAGCACGAGATACCCGACCATCTGGTTGGCGAGCCAGGCCAGCAGAACCGCCGTTAGCGCCATGCGCCGGGGAAGAATGACCGCCGATACCGCCGCCAGGGCCACGAAGGGAGTGACGCAGGCAAAAAGCAGGCTGAGAGCGACGCTCGCACCTGAAATGATGATGACCCAGGCGACGGCGAAGCCGGGGATGACGGGGCGCAAGGGAAACTGATTTCGTTCGAGCATCTCGAAACTCCGTTCGACCGGGCGGGGCGCACGCGCGCGCCCCGAGAAATCATACGCCAGTCCATGAAAAAGGCCAGTGAGGTCATACCTCATCGTTGAGATCGAAAGTCCCGGCCGTTCCTCAATCCATGACGTATTGGACATGATGCCGGCCATGCACGGCCGATTTCTGGACATGGGCGCGAACGCCGAAAACCCGGCCGATCATCTCCTCCGTCAGCACATGCTCCGGCGCGCCTGAGGCAACGACCTCGCCCTTCTGAAGCACCGCCAGGCTGTCGCAGAACATCGCCGCCAGGTTGAGATCGTGCAGCGCGACGATGCAGGTGATGCCGAGCTTCGAGATCAGCTGGAGAATGTCGAGCTGGTGCTGGATATCGAGATGATTGGTCGGCTCGTCGAGCAGCAGCTCGCTCGGCGTCTGCGCCAGCGATCGCGCAATATGGACACGCTGGCGCTCGCCGCCCGACAGCGTCTGCCAGAGCTGGCCCGCCCTCGCCTGCATGTCGACCCGCACCAGCGCTTCCTCGACGGCGGCATCGTCCTCCGCGCCCAAGGGCGCAAGCAGCCCGCGATGCGGCGTGCGGCCGAGCCGCACCACGTCGCGCACGGTCAGCTGGGTATCGGTCGTCGACTGCTGCTCGACGAAAGCGATACGGCGGGCAAGGGCTGCGCGCGACAGCGAGGCGATATCGTCTTCGCCCAGCCGGATGACGCCGCTGCGGACCTTGCGCAGCCGGCAGATCAGCCTCAGGAGGCTCGATTTGCCGGACCCGTTCGGCCCGAGCAGACCGAGCACCTTGCCCTTTGTCACCGTCAGGCTGACGCCGTTGACGATGACCGTATCGCCGGCGGCGAAACTCACCGCGTCGATGGTAATGCTCATGCGCTTCTCCGCACACGATAGAGGATGACGGCGAAGGCCGGCGCGCCGAAGAGCGCCGTGACGACGCCGATCGGCAGGACCTGTTGCGGGATGATGATGCGCGAGACGATATCGGCGCCGACCATATAGATCGCGCCGCCGAGCGCCGTTGCCGGCAGCAGCCGTCGATGACCCGGTCCGACGAGGAAGCGGGCGGCATGCGGAATGACCAGGCCAACGAAGCCGATCGAGCCGACCATGCTGACGACGCTTGCCGTCATCGCCGCCGTCAGGCCGAACAGCAGGATCTGGACGCGGCGCACCGCGATGCCGAGCGAGGCGGCCGCATCCGAGCCGAAGGCGAAGGCATCGAGCGCCCTGACATGGGCCATGCAGATGAGGAAACCTGTGAGCGCGATCGGCACCGAGAGATAGACATCCGGCCAGCGCACGCCGCTGAGCGAACCGAGAAGCCAGAACAGGATGCCGCGTGCCTGCTCGGCATTCGCCGATGTCGTCACGATGTAGGAGGTCAGCGCAGTGAAGAGCTGCGAACCGGCAACACCGCACAGGATGATGCGCTCGCCGGTTCCCCCCGCACCCGTCGCAAGGAAGCCGACCAGCAGAAAGGCAACAACCGCGCCGATGAAGGCGCCGCTGGACAGGCCGAGAACACCGTAGCCGAAGCCGAGGATCATCACGCAGACGGCTCCCGTCGAGGCGCCGGCGGAGATGCCGAGCACATAGGGCTCGGCCAGCGGATTGCGCAGCAGCGCCTGCAGGACGGCGCCGCAGAGCGAGAGCGACGCGCCGGCGCTGGCTGCAACCAGCGCCCGGCTCAGACGATAATCCCAGACGATGCCCTGGTGGATGCGGCTGAGCTCGAATTGCGTTCCGAACAGGCGGTTGGAGACTGCCTCCGCCGTCGTCGCCAGCGGGATCGCGATCTCGCCGATCGAAACGGCGAGACTGATCATCAGCCCGAGAAGGAAAATGGCTGAAATGGTGAGCGTGCCAAGCGCCCACCATCCTTGTTGCCTGACCGACACTGCCTTCACTGCGACAGGCCGAAGGATTTGATGCCGTTCGCCAAGGTCTCGATGCCGTCGATCGTGCGGATCGTCGGGTTCATCGATTGCGCGTCCATCATCACGAAGTGCTTGTTCCTGACGGCATCGAGCTCCTTGGTCACGGGATCGTTCTCGAGAAAATCGATCTTGACCTTCGGATCGTCGGCGGCATAGCGGCGCCGGTCCATGGTGGCGAGCACGATGACGGCCGGGTTCGCCTGGGCAATGGTTTCCCAGCCGACCAGCGGCCATTCCTCTTCGGTCGTGACGACATTCCTGGCGTCGATCGCCTTCAGGATATAGGCAGGCGCGCTGTTCTTGCCGGCGATGAAGGCGTCGCCGTTGACTTCCTTGCTGGAGAACCAGAAGACGATAGGCAGGCTCTTGCCCGACGCGGCTGATATCGACGCGACGGCATCCGCCTCGCGCTTTTTCAACTCGGAAATCAGCGCATCGCCGCGCTCCTTCACGTCGAAGATCTCCGAGAGCTCAGCGATTTCACGATAGATCAGCTCCATCGTGAACAGCTCCTTGCGCACACCGTCGCCGCCATCGGTGTTGATCTTGGCGACGCAATCGGCCGGCGCGAGATAGGTATTGATCCCGAGATCCTGGAACTGCTCCCGGTTGCCGACGGAGCCCTGCGCGCCGACATGCCATTCGAACTCGGCCGCCACCAGGTCGGGCTCCCGCCCGACGACGGATTCGAAGCTCGGATCATTGTCGGCGAGACGCTTTATCTTGCTGTTGACCTCGGCATATTGCGGCAGGACGGGACCGACCCAGACGGCCGTGCCGGCGATCTTGTCGGCAAGGCCGAGCGAGAAGAGAATTTCGGTCATGCCCTGGCCGATCGAAACGATCTTCGACGGCGCTTTCTGGAAAGTCACCTGCTCACCGCAATTGGTGATGGTCAAAGGATATTGGGTGGCGGCAAGGCTCGGTGCAGCAAGGCCGATCAGCCCGAATGCAAATGTCATGGTGGCGAGAATCTGTCGCATGAAAACCTCGATTGAAGGAAAAAGCACGGCAATGCCGCACGCGCGGCCAAAGGCACGCTGACGCGCGCTAGCCGCAGGAGGTCCAATCGAGACGGATGCATGCCGGAAATCGGCGGAGGTTCAGAAGGTCAATCATGTCTGTTCCTTGTCCGGGCATCCCCGCCCGGTTAATTGGATCGTGATTGACGGCAGGTCTCCTGGCTTGCGGATATCCGTCTTTCATCCGCCTTCCCGCAATATATCGCAGTGGCGAAGCTATAAGCCCTTCAGAGATGGCCGGTCGCTGACCACACCTGAGATGATCGACAATCCGCATACAGTTGCGGGGGCAGCCACGGTCTCGGTCCCTTCTGGGTCGTCCTCACCGTGTTCCCTATTAATCCCCTTGGAGTCATCTTCAGGGAACCGTCACACCCAGTTACGTCGCCGGCCCGCGCGGCGTCAACAACTATTGCGGGGGATTCTATTTGGGTAGGTCGCCAATACCGGCGCCCTTCAACCATATCAAAGGAAAATAGTCGCGGTGGCGTCTCTATATGACTGGTCTAAATTAGCCGGAAGAACCAGGCCGCACCGGCCGGGCAGGAGAGCGCCATGCGAGTATCCGTAACCGAGTCGGCTGCTCTATGTGGGCAATGATTTTGGCAGGACGGATGTGGAGGAGATCGTTTGAGGGATGGTTGTGGGCGCGGCATCCGCCAACCTCCCTCATGCTGAGGTGCGCAGCCCGGGAGGGCGAAGCCTCGAAGCACGCGCCGCAACGTTGCGCCTTGCGTGCTACAAGGCATCCAACGGAATCTTCAGATAGCGCCGGCCGTTCTCCTCCGGCTCGGGCAGCCGCCCGCCGCGGATGTTGACCTGTAGCGCGTGCAGCATCAGCTTCGGTTTCGGCAGCGTACGGTCGCGCGCCTGGCGCAGCGCCACAAAGCCGGCCTCGTCGATGCCCGATATATGCGGATTGGCGCCCTTCTGGGCGGTCACCGTGCTTTCCCAGCGGGGATGGCGACCGCCAGGCTGATAGTCGTGGCCGGAAAAGAGCCGGGTCTCCTCGGGCAGCGACAGGATGGCCTGGATCGAGTGCCAGAGGGCGCTGGCGCTGCCGCCGGGAAAATCCGTGCGCGCCGTGCCGGAATCCGGGGTGAATACGGTGTCGTGCACGAAGGCGGCGTCGCCGATCACAAAGGTCACCGAGGCAAGCGTATGGCCGGGCGAGAACATTACACGGGCTTTAAGCCCGCCGATCTCGAAAGTGTCGCCCTCGGCAAACAGCCGGTCCCATTGCGAGCCGTCGGTTTCGAGTGCCGGCCAGTTGTAGATTTCCTTCCAGAGCAGCTGGACCTCGGTGACATGGGCGCCGATCGCCGTCGGCGCGCCGGTCTTTCCTTTGAGGTAGTGGGCGGCGGAGAAATGATCGGCATGCGGATGCGTGTCGAGGATCCACTCGACCGTTAGCCCTTCGCTGTCGATATGCGCGAGGATGGCGTCGGCATTGGTCGTTCCCGTCGCACCCGACATCTCGTCGAAATCGAGCACCGGGTCGATGATGGCGCAGCGTTTCGTTACCGGGTCCGAAACGACATATTGCACACTGCAGGTGCGGGGTTCGAAGAAGGCCTTCACGACAACCGCCTGCCCTGCCCGCTTTTCCAGCCAGCGGCGTGCGCCGGCAAGATCGAAGCCGAGGTTTTGACCGAAGGCCTCGACTTCCCCAGGCTGCATCCGCCCGTCGAGCACCTCTCCGAGCGCATAGAGCGTCAGCGCCCGTGTGCCACTCTTGCAATGAGCGACGACCGGCCCCTTCGCTTGCATCATCGCCCTCTGGAAGGCGCGGATATCGGCCTCGGTGATCTCGGCCCCTTTTACCGGCACGAAGCTGTAGGCGAGCCCCGCGGCGGCGGCGGAAGCCTTTTCCGCCGCATCGCCCGGCTGCCCCGGCTCCTCGCCATCCGGCCGGGCATTGATGACGCCGGCAAAACCGTCTGCCGCAAAAGCAGCAAAACCGGCGGCATCGGGCTGCCCCGCCACCGATATCAGCTCATTGACCCTCACGGATGTCATCGAAGCCCCCGCGCTGCCTGCATCGGCAGTATCGCATGTATATCGGTACAATCTCACAAGTATATTGCCGAGCGCAAGAATAGTCGCTTGGCGCCACCCCCGCGCCTGCAACCGTGCCTTCGCCAGCCCGCCTGCCGCCTGGCAGGCGATGGCGCGGGAATAGAGCATGAGGGGATCAGGCATCGGGTCGACAGACGCCAACGTCCAAAAGAGCCTCATCCTTGTACGTTGCCGTTGCCAATGTTCCGGAGTCCAGGAGGTCGACGCGTCATTCCGCAGAGCCTGCGTCGTCACCCTCACGCCGCCGGCTCATTGAGCATCGCCTCGATATTGTAACCGTCAGGATCGAGAACGAAGCAAGCATAGTAGTTGTCGGCATATTCCGGCCGCGAGCCGGGCGCACCATTGTCCCTTGCGCCAGCCCGATATTCAGCAATGCCGGCCGCCGCCATGCTCCTTCCAGCCGCTCGACATCGGCAATGATATCGGCCTAAGGTCCAGGCGCGATGGACTGGATAACGCTCGCAAATGCCTTACGGGATCAGCCTCAAATGTCTGAACGAGACGGCATCGCCGGTTTTCAAACTCTGGGATCAAGCAGCGGCATTCGAAGAGACGGCTTCGATGCGGGCTTTGAATTATCCTCCGCACCTCACCCTCGCAGTTTATCAGGCGTTTGATGCAGATCGATTGGGCGAGGCGCTTGAAGGTATTTTTCGGACGCGCTCCACCGTGACCATAGCCTTTTCGGGCATCGGCTATTTTCAGAACGACTTCCTCGTTCTCTGGGCGCGCCCGATCCCAGACGGCGATCTTCTCCAACTGCACGCGGCTCTCCATCGAAAGATCGATCCTACCTTCTGTCATGAGCACTATCGACCCGGCAATTGGGCGCCCCACTGCACCATTGCAGCGAAAGTGCCGAAGGCGAAATCAGCGGCCGCGATCAAATGGGCGAACGAAAACAGCATGCAGTTCTCGGTAAATTTCGACGCCGCCGATTGTGTCCGGTTTCCGCCTGTTGAGATATTGAGCGAGATCAGGTTGGCGCAGCGATGATGCTGCCGGCGCAGGGCTACATTGGCGGCCTGATGGTTCGACGCCAGTCGCAGAATCCACCGCTGCGACTGACATTTTCAAACCATGCTCCAAAGCCGCTAGACGCGCCACTCCCCATCAGCATCGGCTGACGCGGCAAACAGCGCGGCGCCAACCTCGCCGGACAGCAGCATCTCGTTGCGCGCCCTGCCCGCCCCGATCGTCGGCAGGCGGTCGGCGAGTGCGGCAACGCGGCAATCGAACAGAACAGGCATGTTCACCTCGATCATCTCCAGGATCGCATCGTCGAGTTCGGCGGGCCTCTCGCAGCGAATGCCGTGTCCGCCATAGGCTTCGGCAAGCTTCACAAAATCCGGGTTTCCGTGCTGCCTTTGCCGAGCCGTTCCCTGATCGCCGCCGTTGAGAATGAAGATCTTGATCGGCGCGTTGTGCTGCACGGCGGCCGACATTTCCTTCATCGTCACCTGCACGGAGGCATCGCCGGCGATGTCGATGACAAGGCTGTTCGGATTGGCGATCTGCACGCCGAGGGCGGCGGGCAGCCCGTATCCCATCGTCCCCAGGCCGCCTGACGTCACCCAACGGTTCGGTCGCTCGAAGTCGTAAGATTGCGCCGCCCATATCTGATGCTGGCCGACCTCCGTCGTGATGTAGGTATCCCGATGCTTCGTCAGTTCATAAAGCCGCTCGATGGCATATTGCGGCATGATGACGTCCTCGCGCTTCGCATAGGAAAACGATCGGCGCGCCCGCCAGCCGGCAATCGCGCTCCACCACTCGGCCAGCCGCGCCCGGTCCGGCGCCTGCGGCAGCGCCCGCCACAGGCGAACGAGCTCGGCCAGCACGCCGCCCGCGTCGCCCTGGATGGCGATATCGGCGCGCACAGTCTTGTTGAGCGAGGCAGCATCGATATCGATCTGAATCTTCCGGGAGTTCGGTGAGAAACCATCGACGCTGGCGGCGAGCCCGGCGTCGAAGCGAACTCCGATGCAGAGCATAAGGTCGCAGTCCTGTATTGCCATGTTGGCCTCATCGGAGCCGTGAAGCCCGGCCATCTTCAGCCAGTTCGGGCCGGAAGCCGGATAGGCGCCGAGCCCCATCAGCGTCGACGTGACGGGAAAGCCGGTGAGTTCCACCAGCTCGCGCAACCGATTTACCGCTTCGGGGCCGGAATTGATGACGCCGCCGCCCACGCAGATAACCGGCCTGCGTGCCGCTGTCATCAAAGCGATCGCAGCCTCGATCTCCCTGATGCCGCAGCTGTGGTCCGGCTGGTAGCTTAGTCTCGGGGCGACAGCCTCAGGCGGTGCATAGCTGCCGCTTGCAAACAGCACGTCTTTGGGCATGTCGACCAGAACGGGGCCGGGCCGGCCTGATCCGGCGATGCGAAAGGCCTCGTGGATGACCGCCGCGAGTTCATTGACGTCGTTGACCAGCCGATTGTGTTTCGTGCAGGCTCGGGTGATGCCGACGGTATCGCATTCCTGAAACGCATCGGAGCCGATCAGCGTCGTCGGCACCTGGCCGGACAGGCAGACGAGCGGCACGGAATCCATCAAGGCATCCTGAAGCGGCGTGATCGCGTTGGTGACGCCGGGTCCAGAGGTCACCAGCATGACGCCGACCTTGCCCGTCGAGCGGGCGTACCCCTCGGCGGCATGGCCGGCTCCCTGTTCATGGCGAACCAGAATGTGTCTGATGTCATCCTGCTGGAAAAGCTCGTCGTAGATCGGCAGCACGGCAGCGCCGGGATAGCCGAATATATGCTTGACGCCATTGTCTCTCAGTGCCTGGAGAACGATTTCCGCGCCGGTCATCTGCGCGCGCGGGGTGTCGATGGAATGACGGGGTCTCATGGTTCCGTTCCTTGATCAGTATGATGATGTGTGGAAAGTCCGACGAGGCGCCCGCCCCGGATTGAGGGCATAAAAAAAGGCCCCGTCAGGAGCCTGCTTACCGCGCATGGGTGCTTTCGCCGGATGGTTACACCATCCTGCCCATGCGCCCGATCACCACTGCCAGAACCATTGCGATTTTCATTGCGTCACAGCTAAAGCCAAATCGGGCTGCCGTCAATGCTTGCGGAGGAGACGAATGGCTGCTGCAGGCGCCGCGGCCTTCTGCAATCTGCAAACCGCCCGCGAGAGAACGCGGACGGTTGCAATGTCGTGCGGCGTCCCGGCTATGCCAGGATGTTCAAGCCTAGTTCTGGCCCTGCAGGCGATCCATCACCTGGAGCAAGAGGTCGGCGCAGGCCTTCATCGGTTCGTCCTCGGCGCATTTCAGATCGATCCTGGTGTCGCCATCCTCGATCCGGAAATGGGCGGCCTTGGACGGCGGCGGCGGTGGCGGGCGATGGCCACGGAAACCACGGAAGCCTCTGTCGTCGCGGAAACTCATGTCGTCTCTCGAACGATGCCACCGATCATCGGGGCGATCTCCCGGCCGCGCATCCGGCTCGCCCATCATCCGCTCGTCGTCAGCGGAAGCCGACGGATTCATTGGCGGCGGCGGCGGCGGTGGTGGCGAGGTCGGGTCGACCGCAGCGGGTGGGGTCGCGGCGGGCGGCGGGGTAGGCGGTTGTTGAGCGAAGGCGGCGCCGGCGAGTGCGGCAAGAGCAAGGCCTGATAGGAGAAATCTTTGCATGGGAATTGTTCCTTTGCCGGAATTGAGAAGCACGTCTGTAAACACCGCAGCGCGGCTATGGTTCATGGCCCGTCAAGGCCTGTGATCGAAATCCTCAAATCGTCTATGCGGCGGACCTTTCGGCGGACGCAGCGCTTCGGTTCGTCCGTCCTGGCGAACGAGGTAGCTCGCATGCACGAAGCCGTCGTCGAAGCGTCCCTGGACGGTGACGGCTTCGTCACGGCTAACGAGAGTGCCGCCCTCGCCGGCCCGGCCGGTTTCAACAAGCGCCTTGCCGCTGTCGTCCTGCAGCACGAACTTGTTGCCGTAGATCTCGGCGACCTTGCCTTTGATTGTCACGAGGCTCGATGCAGGCATGGCCGAAATCGCCACCGGCGTCAGCGGCGCCATTTCCGGCGTGGGACGCATCATCTTGACAGCACCGGCGCCCCCGGCAGCCCCAATGACCAGCGCCACGGCGGCGGCGATGATGGGAAGCGCCAGCCGACGCCGGCGCTGTCCTGGCGGGACGGGCATGGCTGCGCCCTCGGTATGCACGTTGTCCTGGTCTTCATTCGGCATATATCTGCTCCTTGCATCAGTCGTTGCCGCAATCTAGCCGCCCCATCCCCTCGCCCGCCTGAACCTCTCCGTTCAGATTGAGTTAAGCTCGGCCCGATAGTTTTGGCCCGTCCCCAGAGATGCCCAGCCTTGAGGAAAGCCCTGCCCCATGCGCGTATTGCTCGTCGAAGATGACGAAGACCTCAGCGGCCGGATCGCCGTCGTGCTGCGATCGGAAAACTTCGTGGTCGATATCGCTCGCAACGGCGAGGACGCTCTCCATGCAGGCCTGACCGAACTCTTCGATGTCGCGATCCTTGACCTCGGGCTGCCGAAGATCGATGGCGTCAGCGTGCTGAAGGAGTGGCGCGAGGGCAGCCGCAACCTGCCGGTTCTAGTGCTGACGGCGCGCGACGGTTGGCCGGACAAGGTCGCAAGCTTCAAGGCCGGCGCCGATGATTTCCTCGCCAAGCCCTTCAAGGTGGAAGAGCTGGTGTTGCGCCTGCGCGCCCTGGTGCGCCGGGCGGCCGGCCACGCCGCCGCGCGGCTGACCTGCGGCGCGCTGGTCTTCGATGCCCAGCTCGGCACCTTCGAACTCGACGGCCTGCCGCTGAAGTTGACGGCGCTGGAATGGCGGGTGCTCTCCTGTCTGATGCTGCGCAAGGAGATGATCGTCGACCGGCGGGAACTGACCGAGCGCGTCTATGACGGCGATGCCGAGGTCGACTCCAATTCTATCGAAGTGATCATCGCCCGGCTGCGCAAGAAGCTCGGGGGCGACCGCATCGAGACGGTACGCGGCCGAGGCTATATGCTGACGGCGGCAGCGGCGCCATGAAGGCTCCGTTGTTGAAGCCGAGATCGATCGCCGGCCGATTGCTGATGTTCTCCGGCATCTTCGTGACGCTGGCGCTCGTTGTAGCCGCGATCGTGCTCTGGCTGGCGCTGAAGACTGTGGTGCGCGAGCAGGTCGATCAGCGTCTCGACACCCAGATCGGCGCCCTTGCCGGCGCCGTGACGCGCGACGCGGCGGGAAGGATTGCTCTCTCCGCGCCGCTCGATGCACCGCCCTTCGATCGCCCCTCCTCCGGCTGGTACTGGCAGATCGACGATGGAGAGCAACGCCTGACCTCCCGCTCCCTGATGAACGGCACGATCGATGCGCCGCCGCCACGGCAGGATCTGCGCCATATGCTGATGGGCATGCCGACATCCGGCATGGGCGGCGATCGTGGAAGCGGGCCGCTCTACCTTCGCCAGGCCGTCCGCGGCATCGACGGCATGACGCTGACGATCACCGCGACTGCGCCGATGATCGCCCTTGTCGGCCCGGCGCTACGCGCGCTCTTCTGGCTGGTTCCCTGCATGCTGCTGCTGGGGCTTGTGCTGATGGCGGGCACCCTCTGGCAAATTCGTTTTGGCTTGCAGCCGCTGACATCGATGGCGGCCAATATCGACGCCATCAACCGGGGAGAACGCGCCCGCCTGCCGGAGGAAGCAAGCGCCGAGCTCGCACCACTGTCGTTGAAAACCAATGCACTGCTGGCCGCCAGCGAAGAGAGGCTCGCGGCCACACGCATGCAGTTCGCAAACCTCGCCCATGGCCTGAAGACGCCGGTGGCAAGCCTGCTGCTGGCACTCGACGAGCAAAACGATCCCAGGGGCGCATTGCGCGGCCTGGCCGCCCGGGTCGACAACAGGATCAAGCACCACCTCGCCGCCGCCCGCCGGGTGATGGCCTCGTCGAACAATGTTGCCAGCACCGATCTGGCGGCATCGGTTGCCGATCTGCATCGGGCGATCGGTCAGATCCACGCCGAGCGCAGCATTGCCTTCGACACCGATATCATCGAACGCCTGTGGGTCGCCTGCGACGAAAGCGATGTCGAGGAAATGCTCGGGAACCTGATCGACAACGCCTTCAAATGGGCCACCTCGCGCGTCATCGTCCGCGCGCGCCGCGACGGCCCGACCGCCCGGATCACGATTGAAGACGACGGCCCGGGCATCCCTCCTGATCGCCTTGCCGCCGTCGTGCAGCCCGGCGTCCGGGAAGACGAAAACGTCCCCGGCAACGGCTTCGGCCTGAGTATCGTCAACGAGCTTGCCGGGCTCTACGGCGGGTCGCTGGTGCTGGAGGCGAACGATGCGGCCGGATTGCGCTGTGTGTTGTGTCTGCCGGTGACGGTGGGAGTGGCGGGATAGGGTTTAAGGCATAATCGTCACCGCTCGACATGATGCTCACTCCCTCAAATCCACGAACAAACCCGTTTCTCCCTGGCAGCCGCTCTCGCCGAGACGTCTTTCGCCTCGCCTCCGCCTTGTTGGGCGGCTATTCTAGGCGCCGATTCGCTATCCGCGACGAGGGCGTGGCGTGAACGAAGCATCAAAGGAGAGCGCGATGACGGACGCCAAGGGCGGCATTTCGGGACTGCGGCCGCACATTACTGTGATCGGCGTCGGTGGTGGTGGTGGCAATGCGATCAACAATATGATCGCGGAAAACCTGGCAGGCGTCGAATTCGTCGCCGCAAATACCGACGCGCAGGTGCTCGCCACGTCCAAGGCGACGCGCCGTATCCAGCTCGGCGCCAATGTGACCGAGGGTCTCGGCGCCGGTTCCCTGCCGGAGGTCGGCCATGCGGCGGCCGAGGAATCGATCGATGAGATCATGGATCACCTGGCCGGCTCGCACATGTGCTTCGTCACCGCCGGCATGGGCGGCGGAACGGGCACGGGCGCAGCACCCGTCATCGCCCGCGCCGCACGTGCGGCTGGCATCCTGACGGTCGGCGTCGTCACCAAGCCCTTTACCTTCGAAGGCAACCGCCGCATGAGAATGGCGGAAATCGGCATTGAGGCGCTTCGCCAGGCGGCCGATACGGTCATCGTCATCCCCAACCAGAACCTGTTCCGCATCGCCGATGCGAAAACCACGTTTGCCGATGCCTTCATGACGGCCGACCGCGTGCTCTATGCCGGCGTTGGCTGCATCACCGATCTCATCGTCAAGGAAGGCCTGATCAACCTCGATTTTGCCGACGTGAAGTCGGTCATGCGCGGCATGGGCCGCGCCATGATGGGCACTGGCGAAGCCTCCGGTGAAAGCCGCGCGATGAAGGCGGCGGAAGCGGCAATTGCCAACCCGCTGCTCGACGATATCTCGATGAAGGGCGCCAGGGGCGTGCTGATCTCGATCTCCGGCGGTTCGGATATGACGCTGTTCGAAGTCGACGAAGCGGCAAGCCGCATTCGCGACGAGGTGCAGGAAGACGCCGACATCGTCGTCGGAGCCATCTTCGACCGCAGCCTTGACGGCAGGTTCCGCGTCTCGGTCGTGGCAACCGGCCTGGAAGGCGGCGGCGTGCCCGCCTCCGCCTCTCAGCCAGCCGCAGAGCAAATCCAGACGCGCACCCTGCAGTAGTGGCCCGCCGCTGTCGACTAGACGTCGCCCGGTACAAACGGACGGGGCGACGTCATACGGTTAAGGCCCGTCAGACGAATAATATGTCCGAGATGTTGTGCACCACGGAGATTTCGTCGGTCTCAGAGTTGGTGATGTAAATCGAATCCGCCGCCGCGTCATAGACCACGTTGGTTATGGAGTCGTCTCCTGATATGGCGATGTTGACATCGATTGCTGTCTTGACCCCGGTTTCGAAATCGAATGCCGTGCCGATATGCTCGCTGCCGAAGGAATCGCCGAAGAAGAACGTGCCGTCGACGGCAAAGCCGTATCCCAGCCCACCGGCGGCGAAAGTCTTGGATTCGATCGGGTTCAGCGTGTCGGGATCGATTTTGGACACCTGCCAGCTCACATCATCGATGCGACCAACGACGTAAATGCCGGTCAGATCCTGCATCGTATTGACGGCCGTGAATCCGCCCCAGTCGAACGTACCCGCCCCATTCTCGCCGATAAGGCCGGGAATTGGGTCGCCCCGCTGATCGAGCGATCCGTCGGCGGCATCCCACTTTGCGAGATAGGTCTGATCGGGGAAAGGGCCTTCGCCTCTGACTTCGTTGGTTCTTCCGATGATCTCGCCGCCGCGGACCGAAAAATAGGTTCCGCCGACGTCATATTCACCAAGGTCATATTCGCCAAGAGAGATGGCGCCGCTGGCGTTGTCGGCTTCAAATGCGGCGGCGTTGTCGTAAATATACACCATGGAATCATCCGGGAAACCATGGCCGGAACTGACGTAAAACTTGCCCGTTTGCGGATCGACCGCAACCCCCTGGAGTTCGTAATGGTCCATGAAGGGGCGCACCACATCCGCCTGTGTCTCGACATGATTGGTGTTCAACGACTTGCCGTCCGTCACGCCGTCCACGGTCAGCGAGATCACGCCGGCATCCGCGTGACCGGCGCCGTCTGAGACCTTGTAATATTGGAGCTTCTCGGTGACATGCTCGCCGTCGTTAAGACCCGCCTTCACGGCCGGATCGAGATCGTAAGTGAAGCTTCCGTCCGCCAAGAGATGGAAGGTGCCGAATTCACCGGCGACGGCGGTCGTCTGCCCCTGGCCGGTTCCGACATTCGTGCCCTCGACCGAACGCAGGAAGAGTGTGCCGGCCTCTCCGGCGTGATCATTGGCAAGCACGTTGCCGGCGATTTCACTGCCTTCACGGAAGGAGAAGGCGTCGTCGACCGCGACCGGCGGACTGGTGACCCCGTGAATATCAAGCGTGAAATGGCCGACATCCGTATTGCCGGCGCCATCTGAGATCTTGTAGCCGATCGTCTCGGTCAGCGTCATTCCATCGACGAAACCCGCCTTGGCGGCCTCACTCAACGTATAGGTATAGGAGCCGTCAGCCTTGACGTGGAACGTCCCGTGCTCACCCACGATATCGGTGACCTGCCCATCCTTCTTGGCGAGAACCCTTTCGCCGTCGAAGAAGTCGAGAAACTTATTGCCGCTGGCCGCTGATATATCGTTATCCAGCAGATTGCCTGAAATAACGTCGCTCTCGTAAACGGTGTGGTAATCATCGACCGCCACAGGTTTTGCAAACACTGTCATGGATATCTCCTTCAAGATCCATTCGCCTTGGTCGATTGGGAGAAAACAGCCATTACAGGAGAAGGTCAAATGTTTTTCTATTATTGGTAGTATTTTAGATTTTTACAATTTGGTCGTATCGCCTGGGAATACCAGGCTCAGGTACGCTGAGGGGCGGATGCCGACTGGTCGATGACGGGCGCGGCACGATAATTCATTGAAATCCCCCATCGCGCGGCTCAAATCGCGCATCGATCCACAGCATGACTGCAGATTTGTCCGGGTCGAGCGCTATGAGCGCGTGGCAACGCTAGTATCTGAAAATTCCCGACGGCGACAGCCATGATAGCGCCGACTGGCAAAGAACCGAATAGGATCGTCAGCCTACCAGACCCCTGATCTTCTCCGCATCCTCAACCGTCGCCGGATTATACACCACCATGCTGAGATCCGGCCGCCCGTCTACCTGAAATGCCGAATATTCGAAGGAGAGCAGCCCCAGCACCGGATGCTTGATGTGTTTGGCGCCTTCGCCGTGGATGCGCACGTCGTTATCGCGCCACATCGCCAGGAAATCGGGGCTCTTGCGGCAGAGTTCATCGACCAAGGGCTCGACCTCGGCCGCAGCACCCGCGCGGGCCGCGTCCACACGGAAGGCGGCGACGACGAAGCGGGCAACACTTTCCCAGTCGTGCTGGGCTGCGCGCACGCGCGGGTCGAGGAAGATGAAGCGCAGCACGTTGCGTTCTTCCGGCGGCAGTGCGCTGTAGTCGGTAAGCAGCACGGTTGCCGCCCGGTTCCAGGCAATCACGTCCCAGATGGCGTTGCGGATCAGCGCCGGGCTCGGGTCCAGTGCATCGAGCACGCCCTGCAGCCTAGGCGTCACCCCGTTTTGCCTGTAGTAGCGCACCTCGGGCGGGCGGCCGAGGCCGATGAGGAAAAGATGCTCGCGCTCGATATCGGTCAGCATCAGCGCCCGCGATATCCGGTCGAGCACGTCGGCCGACGGCGCGCCGCCGCGCCCCTGCTCCAGCCAGGTGTACCAGGTGGGGCTGATATTGGCGCGGCCTGCCACCTCCTCGCGGCGCAGCTTCGGCGTGCGGCGACGCTCGCCGGCAAAGCCGAGCGCGGCCGGATCGAGCTTGGCGCGGCGGTCCTTGAGATAGGCGCCCAGCCGGTTTTCGGAGGTGACGAACTCGCTCATCCTGTTAGTCACTATACCATGATAATCTCACTACTTTACCATGATAGCAGGACGGTCGATATCTGTCTCCAGCAAAACAGGAGAGGTTGATATGCGCGTATTCGTAACCGGAGCAACCGGCTGGGTTGGCTCGGCCGTCGTCAGTGAATTGATCGCTGGCGGACACCAGGTGCTAGGCCTCACCCGCTCCGAAAAAGGAGCTGAGGACTTGGCGGCCGCCGGCGCTGCGGTCCATCGCGGCACGTTCGAGGATGTGGAGAGCCTGAAGCGCGGCGCCGCCGAGGCCGATGGCGTCATCCACACCGGCTTCAATCATGATTTCTCGAAATTCGCCGAAAACTGCGCCCTCGACCGGCGCGCCATCGAGGCGCTCGGTGAAGCTCTGCAAGGCTCCAGCCGTCCCCTACTGGTCACGGCAGGCCTCGGCCATGCGCCCGGCCGCGTCGGCACCGAGAAAGATCCGCCCATGCCCACCACAGAGACCTATCCCCGCGCCTCCGAAATCACCGCGGTATCGCTTGCGGCACGCGGGGTGCGCGCCTCCACCGTCCGGCTTCCGCCTTCGGTGCATGGCCACGGCGACCACGGTTTCGTGCCGATCCTGATTGATTTCGCCCGGCGGACGGGTGTTTCGGCCTATATTGGCGAAGGGCAGAACCGCTGGCCGGCGGTGCACAGGCTAGATGCCGCCCGCCTCTATCGGCTGGCGCTGGAGCGCGGCGCCGTGGGCGGCCCTTTCCTCGCGGTCGCCGAGGAGGGCGTGCCGTTCCGGAAGATCGCCGAGGTGATCGGCCGGCGGCTCAATGTTCCGGTGGTCTCGAAGTCGCGCGAGGAAGCGGCTGAGCATTTCGGCTGGTTCGCGATGTTCGCGGGCTTCGACGTGCCAACGTCGAGCGAGCACACCCGCGCGCTCCTCAACTGGCAGCCCACCCAGCCGGACCTGCTCGCCGATATTGACCACGCGGCTTATTTTTAAGAGCTCATCCTCACGCCTACCCGCAGGAGCATCGCCGCCCCCAACAAGCCGAAAGCCGGGGTCGGCTTGCCTCCAGACTCAAAGGGGAACTCTTCGCCTACCGCATCCGCCCCTCATTCATATCGGCGGGATCGTAGTTGATGTCCCAATCCTTCTGCGGCTTCTTCTTGCCGGGCGGGTTCTTGTGCACTGTTGCATCTTCGGAGCCGGTGATGACGGTCGGCTTGGCGCTAGCAACGCCGGTGCTCTTCCTGTCGGCGCGGGATTTGGCGAACTGGCCGGCCGCGTCTTTCTCAGGGTTGGCCATCTCATTCACCCTTCTGCTTCAGCGCATCGCCGAGATCCTTGGTCTCGGGATCGCGGTTGTTTTCGCCCTTGGCGTCGCGATCGCGGTCCGGATCGTCTTTGGCTTTGAGATAGCCGCGCGGGGTGTTTCCCTTCGGGCCTTCCCATCGGGGAGACTGATCTGTGGTGCCGGGAGCACCATCTTTGGGGGTCGTCATGCCCATCATCGTTTCTCCTTGGTTGAGGAGGAAAAACCGGGAAAGGCGCCAACTGTTCCCGCAGAAAATATGGAACAGTGTCGTTCCCCATTGGTTGTCCCGAGGTCGCAACCTCGAACAGGGAGCCGAAGATGAGCAAGACCAACGTCCGTGAACTACAGAAACGCGCCGAACAGCAGGTCAAAAACACCAGCGCCGGCGGCCACCTCGGCGGCACATATTTCGGTCAGCAGCCCGACGGCAAAACTGCCTCGGACAGCAGCAACGACAGCGCCAAGGCGCGGCCGAACGACGGGAGCAATTGAGCGGCGCGTGCCGCCAGCTTACGTGGTGGCGATATCACCGCCAACTGTTGTCGTGAAGCCCCACGTCTCTTTCTTCATTTCCGTTCTCGGGCTTTTGACCCAAGGACGGAGATGAGGATGCCGGGTAAGCCTGTCGAATTCAACCCTGGCGCAATCGCGCTATTCCTGGATATCGGGCTCGATCACCCTGGCGAGGTTTTTCAGAGACTCCTGCCAGCCAAGATAACAAGCCTCCGGCGGGATGAGGTCGGGTACGCCTGCCTGGGTGATATCAACCTCGGTGCCGACCGAGACTTTCTTCAGCGTCACGGTGACTTCCATTTCCCCCGGTAGGTTCGGATCGTCGAACTTGTCGGTGTAGCGGACGCGTTCACCCGGGACGAGTTCGCGGAATTCGCCGCCGAAGGCATGGCTGTTGCCGGTCGTGAAATTGCGGAACGACATTCTGAACGTGCCGCCGACGACCGGCTCCATATGATGCACGGTGCACAGAAAGCCGTTCGGTGGCAGCCACTTGGCAAGCGCGTCCGCCTCGATGAAGGCGCGATAGACCTTTTCCGGGCTGGTCGCGAAAACGCGGTGCAGGCGTATGGTGTTCGGCATGGTGGTGATCCCTTGTGATGGACGGAATGAACGCGCTAAGGACGGACAAGCCTTCGCCGATCCGACACGGGATCGTTCTTTTCTTCAAGAAAAATCGCTTGGGGCCGTGCGGCCGTCAGCTCGGCATGCCTTCGAATTGCGGAAGGTGAAGGGGCGTTGCCCAAGCCAGCCGCCGTTTGGTGAACATCTCGACCCCCGGCTGTATCAGCTCAGGCCGATCCAGGCTGCCAAGGGTGACGAAGACCAGACCAGGAAAGCTTTCGAGGTTGCTGCTGAACAACCTTGCACCGCAATCGGCGCAGAAGTTGCGATCGAGCCCCTTGCCGGAATCGGCGATGTAGTGAAACGCCTTCGCTTTGCCGGCAGTTAGGGTGAAATCATCCTGCGGCACGGCAAAGAAGGTGGCCGCCTCGCCGCCCGAAGCTTTCTTGCAATCCAGACAATGGCAGTCCGCGACGAAGGTCGGATCTGTGTCGAAGCCGAACCGCACCGCGCCGCAAGCACATTTTCCGGTATATTTCCTACCCATGCCGGGGTCCTTCATCCGTTTCAAGATCGGCGGCGGTGCTCGCCCCTACGCCTCAGGCCGCGTCCTGCTTGCCCAGCGCATGCAGCAGCAGCCGTGCGGCCTGCTTCGATGAGGCCGGGTTCTGCCCGGTAATCAGCTGATCATCCTGGACGACATGCACCGCCCAGTCTGCCGTCGTCGAAAACTTCGCCCCCTGCTCTCTCAGCACGTCTTCTAGCAGGTAGGGCACGACCTTGACGAGCTGCACGGCGGCCTCCTCGGAATTGGTAAAGCCGGTCAGCGTCCGACCCTTGGCGATCGGCCCGCCGTCCGGAGCCTTGACCTTGGTCAGGATCCCCGGCGCGTGACAGACGAGCGCCAGCGGTTTTCCCGCAGCAAGCGTCTCCTCGATGATCGCGTGGGCGTTGCGGTCGTTCGTCAGATCCCAGAGCGGGCCATGACCGCCGGGAAAGAACACGGTGTCGTAATCGGCCTGGTCGATGTCAGACAGTTTTAGCGTGTTGGCGAGCGCAGCCGTCGCCGACGGGTCGCGTTCAAACCGTCGCGTGTCTTCGGTCTGAAACGCCGGCTCGTTGCTCTTCGGATCAAGCGGAGGCTGACCTCCTTTGGGCGAAGCGAGCACGACCTCGGCCCCGGCATCACGGAAGACGAAATAAGGGGCGGCGAGCTCCTCGAGCCAGAATCCGGTCTTCTTGCCGGTATTTCCCAGCTGATCATGCGATGTGAGAACCATGAGAATTTTCATTGCCCAGCTCCTTCGGCCGGCCGGAGGACAAACTCTCCCGCGTCCGGTTTAACGGTGAAATACTGCCTGCAATCTCATGCTGAATTGGAAGAAATCATAGATCGCCTGCACCCGCGACACAAGCTCTCCCTTCCGCCATTGGTGCCGGCCAATCAGCTTCTGTGACTTCTGAGGCTCTGGTGTATGAAGAAGGACGGATTGCCCGTAGGATCGATCCGATCGCGTTGGCCTTTCCAGGGACCTGAAAAGTGAGCAAGCCGAATTATCGGGACATCGCCCGCCATGCCGGCGTCGGGACGGCCACGGTCGAACGGGTTCTGAACGGACGCGGGGGCGTACGCCCGGAGCTGGTCGAGAAGGTGATCATTGCCGCCCGCGCTCTGGATTATCCCCGCAAGCTCCCGGACACCCATCGCGGCCTGCTGCGGATAGAGGTGTTGATGGTGCGTCCTGAAACGACCTTCTATCAGCGGCTCTCCGCAGCATTCGAGAGAATCGCGGCGACCCTCGACCCGCTGGTCATCGTGCATCGCAGCTTTACCGAAGAGATGAAGCCGGAAGAAATCGCGCGCCGTATCTTATCGGCCGGCCTGCGGCGCGCCGGCCTGATCCTGGCGGTGCCGAGCAATCCGGTGATCGGCGCGGCTGTCGAGAAGGTCAGCGCCCAAGGCTTGCCGGTGGTTCACGTCGTCACCCGCGCCTCGGAACGGACAGGTGAATTCGTCGGCATCGACAATTATGCCGCCGGCCGGACGGCCGCGCTCTTCATCAGCCGGATGGCACGCCGGAGCGGTCCGGTCTTTGCGATCTGCCATCCGATCTATCAGGTGCACCGCGATCGCATCCGCGGTTTTTCGGACTATTTTCTCGAGCATCCCGGTGCCACCAGCTTCGAGTACCTGGGCTTCGGTCTCGACGAAGAGCATCTCGGCGCTGAACTCCTGTCGTCGGCCTTGCGGATGTATCCGGACCTTGCCGGCCTCTACAATGCCGGCGGCGGCAATTCCGCGCTGATCAATGTGCTGCGGCGGCATGCGCGCGAACGCGGCATCTTCTTCGTCGGCCACGAACTCACCGATTATACGCGCAGCGCCTTGCAGGACGGCATCATGGATGTGGTCCTCGACCAGGCGCCCGAGGCGCAGGCCAGGCGATCGCTCGATCTCATCCTGCGCCGGATTGGCTTGACCGATATCAAACCGGATCAGGCACCGATCCGTTTTATTACCATCACCAAGGAAGCGCTTTGATCTAATCAGATCAAGGAAGGCTTCGGCATTCACGAGCGTCCCTGCTAATTTCCAGTCAGCAGAGAGATGCGGGGCGGAGGAGATGCCAATGGATGATCTGAAATACGGCAAGCGCAACAAGCGCGGCGATTGGGCGCCGGACCAGCCGGTGGAGACTGCGCCGCTTTTCGCCTTTCCGCCGCGGCTAATGGCGGTCCTGAAATGGCTGCCGCATTACTTCTTTCCCTGGAACCTGATTTTTGCCGCCTCCGCTGTCGGTTATTGGGCCTGGGTCATTCCGCCGGTGGAAACGATGCGCACGCTCAGCATCGGCTGGATCGCCTGGCTCTATGCGGTGAACGCCGTCGCGGTCTTCCTGTTCTACGGCGCCTTCGAACTGCATCTCTACGTGTTGAAGCGGCAGGAAAACCGCTTCAAGTACAATGGCAAGTTCCCGGCCGACCACAGGAGCAACGCCTTCTGGTTCGAAAGCCAGAACCTCGACAATATTCTGCGCACCTTCCTGTCAGGCGTGACGATCTGGACCGCCGTCGAGGTGGGCATGCTCTGGGCCTATGCCAATGGCTACGCGCCGTGGCTGCGTTTTGCGGAAAATCCATGGACGCTGGCGCTCGTCGCGCTCGTGGTGCCGATCATTCACGAGTTCCACTTTTTCTGCATACACCGGCTGATCCACACGCCCTTGCTCTACAAATGGGTGCACTCGGTCCACCACAATTCGGTGAACCCTTCCCCCTGGTCGTCGCTGTCGATGCATCCAATCGAGCATCTGCTCTATTTCGGAACGGCGTTCTACCATCTGTTCCTGCCCTCCAACCCGATCATCATGCTCTACCAGCTGCATTATGCCGGTTTCGGGGCAATTCCCGGCCATGTCGGCTTCGACAAGGTCGAGATCGGTAAGGAGCAACTGGTCGATAGCCACGCCTATGCCCATTACCTCCACCACAAATATTTCGAGGTGAACTACGGCGACGCGCTGATCCCGCTCGATAAATGGTTCGGCACCTGGCACAACGGCTCGCCCGAGGGCGAAGCGCAGATGCAGGAACGTTACCGCAGGCGGAAGGAAAAATTGGCGGCCCGCAAGGCCCGCCTTGAAGTCGGGGGAGCCGCCGAATGACCTGGGTTTCCGCTGGCAAACTCGACGACATCGAACAGGAAGGCGCCATCCGCTTCGACCATGGCGGGCGCACCTACGCGATCTACCGTGGTCCGGATGACAGCGTCTACTGCACCGCCGGGCTCTGCACCCACGAGGCGATCCATCTCGCCGACGGACTGGTGATGGATTTCGAGGTGGAATGTCCGAAACATTCCGGCGCCTTCGACTATCGCACCGGCGAGGCGCTCAGGCTCCCCGCTTGCGAAAATCTGAAAACCTATCCGGCAGAGGTGATCGACGGAGTGGTTCGCGTGGCTCTGGCTTGATGCATGTCGCCCGGATCTGCGCCGCGCTTCCGGCGTTGGTTTTTATGTCCTCACGAGCGCCGGCCGCTCTTTCCACGGAGAAAACATGGACGGCATCGTCATCATCGGTGCGGGCGAAGCCGGCACCCGGGCAGCCTTTGCCCTGCGTGAGGCAGGCTATCGCGGATCCGTCACGTTGGTCGGAGCCGAGCCGCATCTGCCCTATGAGCGGCCACCCCTGTCGAAGACCGTGAATGATGCGGTGCAGATGAAGCTGATCTGCGCGGCAGACGCGCTGGAAGCGGCCGGCATTGCCTATCTCAAGGGCCTGTCGGCCGCCGAGCTCGATACCGGAGCCGGAACGGTGCGCTTGACCGACGGGCGGGTGCTGCGCTACGAAAAGCTGCTTCTGGCGACCGGCGCGCGGCCGAGACGGCTCACATGCCCCGGTGCGGCGCATGCATTCGACTTCCGCACCCACGCCGACGCCGAAACGATCTTCTCCCGTGTTGCGCCGGGCCGGAGCGTGGCGATCATCGGCGCCGGCCTGATCGGGATGGAACTTGCAGCTGTCCTCCGCGGAAGGGACGTCGCGGTCAACGTGATCGAAGCGGCCCCGAAACCTTTGGGTCGCGCCGTCCCTGCCCGCTTTGCCGAAAGGCTGCACGTCAGACATGCTGCGGAAGGGGTGCACTTTCACCTCGACCGGGGCGTTGCAGCGATCAGCGACGACGGCGTCACCCTGACCGATGGCAGCCTGGTTCATGCCGATCTCGTCGTCAGCGCCATCGGCGTCCTGCCTGACATCGCTTTGGCGGAAGCAGCGGGACTGGCGACAGGCAACGGGATCCTGACGGACACCTGTCTTCGCACCAGTGCGCCGAACGTCTTCGCCTCAGGCGATTGCGCGGCGGTGGCTGAGCCGGGTGGAGGACATGTTCGCTATGAAAGCTGGCGGAACGCCAGGATGCAGGCCGAAACCGCGGCGCGAAACATGGCCGGTGCCGCCGAGACCTTTAGCGCCCTCCCCTGGTTCTGGTCCGACCAGTACGATCTCGGCCTCCAGGTGGCAGGACTGCCGCAGCCCGCCCATCGAACCGTCCAACGTTCGGTCGCGGAAGGCGAGGTCGAATTTTATCTCGATGACGGGCGCCTCGTGGCAGCCGCAGGCCTTGGCATCGGCAATGGCGTGGCCAGAGACATCAAGCTTGCCGAGATGCTGATTGCCGCAGGTTCAAGCCCCCCGCCCGCTGATTTGGCCGACCCTCGGGTGAACCTGAAAACCCTTCTGAAGAGCGCGCGGGCCGCATGACACAGAGACTGCTGATCTTCCAATCGCTTTGGGCCATGGAACGCCGGCAAACGGATGGGTTCGAGCGCACACTCGACGAGAACATCGCGATGATCTCCGAGGCAGGCTTCGACGGCATCAGCGCGCATTACACCAACCGCGGCGATGTCGCTGCCCTCGACGAGGCCATCCGGGGCAACGGCTTGAAGATCGAAGGGGTCTGCTTCCCTCGCTGTGTCGAGGATCTGCGACTGCCGCTGGAACTGGCCGCGGAGTTTCCGATCAGCCACATCAACCTGCAGCCCGATATCCGCCCGCGCCGCGTCGATGCCTGCCTGCCGCTGCTCGATGGCTGGATGCGGCTCGCTGAAGATGCCGGCATTCCCGTGTTCATCGAAACACATCGCGACAGGATGACCGCGGACCTGTTCTTTACGCTGGATCTGCTCGAACAGCGTCCGGACCTGCCGCTGCTGGCCGACCTGTCGCATTTCCTCGTCGGCCGCGAGTTCGCCTTTCCGGTCGATGAGGAGAACCACGCTCTGATCCGGCGCATCCTGCAGAACGCCCACGCATTTCACGGTCGGGTTGCCTCGCGTGAACAGGTGCAGATCGAGATCTCCTTTCCGCACCACCGGCCCTGGGTCGACCTCTTCCTTGAGTGGTGGAAGTATGGTTTTCGCCACTGGCGATCCCGCGCCGCCGAGGACGCCGAGCTGATCTTTACCTGCGAGCTGGGTCCCAAACCCTATGCGATCACCGGCAAAGACGGCAACGACTCGACCGACAGATGGGCTGAGGCCCTGGCGCTGCGGCAGATGGTGCATGAGCTTTGGGCTGCCACTGCCTGAATCCCGTTACTCAGCGTCCCGATCGTGCAAATCCCCTGTTGGATCAGTGTAGTGTGCCCCACATCGTAAGCGTGTCGGCAGAGGTTTGGGATTGTTAATCAGGGGTGCCTAATGTAAATCTTGACGTGCAAAGGTTGTGCGACAGTTGATTTGCTACGATATCTGGTTAGGACATTCGACTGGGAGAGGCCCGAGATGCGGAAAATTCGTGCGGCCGGCTCGGCCCTCGGACAAACACAGGCAGAAGCTTCGACTTCGATCGACCGGCTTTTGTTCTTTGACCGCGACTTCAATCCCGTCGAGAGTTTGTTTGGCAATGAGCTGCCTGCTTCCGTCAAACCGGCCGCGTCACTTTGGGAGCATTTTCCACAGCTGGACAAATCGGCGATTTCGCTCGCTTTCCGCTCCTTGGATGACAGTGCCCAGCCATTGCGAATATCGGGCGATCTGGGCGGGCCCGGGTCGCACGGGCTGACGATCTATCGGATCGGAGAACTGTTTGCCGTGGTTCGCTCCGACGAGCTTGTTGACGATGAGCGGGCAACCCTTCTGCATCTGGCGACCCACGATCCGCTGACGGGACTGCCGAACCGGCGCCAGTTTAGTGACGACCTCGCGGTGCTGTTGAAGCAGACCACAGGTTCAAACGAGACCCTGTCTCTGATGCAGCTCGACCTTGACGATTTCAAGCCGGTCAACGATACGCTTGGGCATCCGGCCGGTGACAAGCTTCTTCAATTTGCCGCAAGGCGTATTCAAGATTGCCTGACCAGCGATGACAGAGCCTATCGACTGGCAGGCGACGAATTCACCGTCATTTCAAGGGGTTCTGGACATCCGGCCAAAGCGTATCGATTGGCGGAAACTTTGGTTGCCGCATTCAAAAAGCCCTTCAAGATAGATGGCATCGCGGTCTTTGTCGGCACCAGTATCGGCATATCCACAGCTCCTCCGGATGGAAACGATCCGGAGCAGCTGATGAAGGCGTCCGACCTTGCGCTTTATGCCGCCAAGCAGGAGGGGCGCGGTCGGGCAAAGGCCTTCGATCCAGCAATGCTGGAATTGCTCGAACAACGCGAACTGTTGCGCCGCAGCCTGCGCATGGCTTTGGACCAACAGCAATTCTTCGTCGAGTACCAACCCCTTGCCGAAGGCGGCTGCATCGTCGGCTTCGAAGCGTTGCTGAGATGGCACCACCCGCTGCTTGGAAAAATTCCACCGGCGGCATTCATTCCGATGGCCGAGGCCGATGGAATGATGCCTGACATCGGCGCATGGGTTTTGGAGCAGGCATGCCGCGAAGCGATGAAGTGGCCTGAGAATTACATCGTGGCCGTCAATGTCTCGGCGGCAGAATTCTTGACGAGCGGCCTCACGGATCGCATATCGCAGACGCTGGACTTGGTCGGACTTCCGCCCGAGCGTCTGGAGCTTGAGATTACCGAAAGCGTACTGCTGGAGCGGACCGTCAACAATATCGACACGCTGAATACGCTCAACGTGCTGGGGATACGAATCTCGCTGGATGATTTCGGGACCGAATATTCTTCGCTCAGCTATCTCAAGACATTCCCTTTCGACACGATCAAAATCGACAAATACTTCATCACCGATCTGGAAAGCGATCCGAAAAGCCAGACGATCGTCCGCTGTATCGTCAACCTCGCACATGGCCTCGACATGCAGGTGACGGCCGAAGGGGTCGAGACGCCGGCTCAGGCAGAATGGCTACACGGTGTGGGCTGCGACAGGCTTCAGGGCTATCTGGTGAGCAGGCCGCTTCCGGTCGAGGCGATCGGCGAATTCATCAACCGCGCTGAAACATCCGTGAGCCACGCGCTGGTATAGCACGAGAGATTTTTCGCCGTGCTTTTTTGAGGGCATCTGACACTCCAGACAAACTGATGGAGGCTGTATTGGAAGAGCAAGCATCTGGCTTCGATGACCACCCATTGGCGCCGATGGTATCGCTGGAATTGAATGTTGCGACATTCAAATCTCAGTGGCAGTTTTGCGACAGGATTACCGAATATCTCTCCGACATTCTCGGGCAAGGTCACAGCGACCCGGCTCGATATTCGAATTTTCTTTCCGTCGCGGCCAACGAGCTCGTTGAACTTGCTTTCCGCTCGACCGGTGAGCCGGGAAGGATAAGTTTCAGTCTCTATCGCGGCGCGACGTCCAACCGGCTGAGAATTGCCTTTGCCCGCGAGGACCGCGAAAGCACTGGTATGAGGCCAAGTGAACGCCAGCCTCTCCCGGGCGCCGGGCCTGACCTGAAGTCCGACGGGACGATTTTGCTCAAAGATCTGGCCACGATATGCCGCGCCGCTATCCGAATTGAGCAAGACGGTGCCCGCGGGATGCAGATCATCGCAGATTTCCCCTCGGCCGAGGATTTCCAATGAACCTGCTTGCCCGCCCCTTCACCGTCCATTTCGATCCGACAAATCAGGAGCTGCTGCTGTCCGGCAAGATGCGGCCCGAAAGTCCAAACGAGATTGCCGATGCTCTCAAGCTGGTGCGGCAAAGCTTGGAACAATACAGCGGCGTCATTTACCTGAACGTCAAACGTCTAACGCACATCAACATGACGGCCTTTACAGCACTCTCCGAAATTCTGACGGCACACTGCCGGACAAGGCCGGAACGGAAGATCGTCATCATAACGTCGAGCGTGGTGGCCTGGTCGACCTCGTTGTTCCAGACCTTGGCCGCATCACAGCCAAACCTGTCGGTAGAAGTCTACGATTCGGCGTTTTATCCAGGCCAGACCTTTGTCGAGGATGAGAGTTTCATTCCCATCCTGCGCACCCAGACGAAAATGACATGGAGGCACGAACGCGAGCTGCTGCCACGCCACGGCCTGCGCAACGGCCTTGTGATGGCGGATATCTGTTGCGGAATTGGTGATTTCGCCGCTTTGGTTCAACGGGAATTCAAACCGGAACGGCTTGTCGCGCTCGATCACTCCGTACGCAGCCTCGACTATGCCCGCAGGGTCGCCGCCGACTTCGATCTGCAGGGGATCGAGTATACCTATGGCGACGCCTCTCAGATGCTGCTTCGGGACAATCAGTTCGACTTTGTGACCTGCCGGCATTCGCTTCAGATTTTCAACCGTCCCGAGATGCTGCTGCGCGAGCTTTACCGCATCTGCAAGCCCGGCGGCCGTGTCTACATCACCAACGAGAAAAATTCGCATTGCCTGGGCGAGCCGCATGCGGAAACGATCAAATGGACTTACGAGGAAGTCGCCAAGCTGTTCAGGCACTTCGACATGGATGTCGAGATGGGGCCGAAAAGCCGGCATCTGCTTGCCGATGCGGGCTTCGATGCCATCAAGGTCGATTGCTTTATGGTGACGAACCTCGACGGGGATCCTCAGGACTTCGCCGACATCATCGAAGCCTGGGAAAATGTCTATGCCGGCGAGATGGCGGTCCGGCGCGGCGACTCGGCGGATTTTATCCGCAGGTTCCGGCAAGGGTTCAAAGATCACGTCTTTGCCGCCCTTCACCCCAAAGGTTATGCAGGCTGGCCGATCTGGGCGGCTTCCGGTCGAAAGCCACAATGATGGGGGGCGATCACTGAAAAGACCGGCAGGCATAGGCTTTCGGGCAAAGTTCATCCTGGTCGTCGGCGGAGCCGTCCTCTTCGACCTGCTGGTCAGCGGCGGGCTGGCGCTTTGGAACGTTCAGAGACTGTCGCGCGACGCAACGCTCGAGGTCGGCCAGGGTCTCGAAGCGGCAAGCCAGGAATACATCCGCACCTATGCGGATTCGACCGCAGCACAGGTGAGTTTGCTGCTGCGGCAGGTTCATAGCGACGTCAGTACGCTGGCGGGCGTGCTCCAGGCGCAGATCGACGATCCCGCGCGCAATTCGGACGTTGGCGCGGCGATTGCCCGCACATCTCCCGGCAGCGTCAGCCTTTCCTACGATCCGCAGGGGAAGTGGGCTCAGAACGCTCCGGGCTCGGTCTCGGTCGTCAGCGTCTGGGGTTACCTGCTCGGACAAGACCGGCAGCCACGACCCGACGTAGAGAGCGATATCCGCACGAGCGCGGTTCTGGATCTTGTTGCGCCGAGCCTGCTGCAGCACGGGGCTTCGAAGCTGCAGATGTATTACATCGGCTCGAAAGACCGGCCGATCTTCAGAACGGCGCCCTATACCGACCAGGCCCAGACCTTCGACCGCCTTTATCCCGGCCATAACGAGGCCAATTTCTGGGATTTCTTTTTCCCAGGACTTTACGAATCCTGGCAGGGCTGGGCCAAGGATATAAAGACGCGGCCGGTCGCGGGCGACATCACCCAGACAGCGCCCTACACGGACGCCATTACCGGCAAGTTGATCGTCAGTTTCTTTCATCCCCTATGGACAGCCGACAGGCAGGATGTCGCCGGGACGGCCGGCGCCGATATCACGCTCGACCAGCTCGCGCAGATTGTTGAGAATGTGAAAGTGGCCCAATCCGGCTTTGGATTTCTCGCAATGTCCGACGGAAACGTTGTGGCGATCAACAGCACAGGAGAAAAAACCCTTGGTCTGCGTTCTGCGAGCGATGCGAGTGGAGCCGGCGCCTTGACCGGCCTGGAGCGCTCCCTAAAGGGAAGCTCCCAGCCTGCCATCGCCAAACTGGCTCTTGACCGAGAACAGGGCATTCAGCACCTGCTGTTGCAGCAGGACGGCAACGAGGTCCCCTATATCGCCATCGTCAAGAAACTGCCTGCGACCAATCTCTGGGTCAGTGGCCCGGTTCGCCAAGAGGCGATGTTGCTTGGGGTGGTCGTACCCGAGCGCGAAATCGATGCCTCGCTTTATGCCGCCCAGGCGAAGATTTCCGAAGCGACGAACCGGATCGTCCTCTACCAAATTCTGGCGATCCTGATGTCGCTGCTGATCGTGACGATCGCGGTCTTTGCGGCATCGAAACGAATAACCAGCGGGATCAGCGCTCTGGCAGGTGCTGCCAAACGAATCCAGGCAAAGGATTATTCGGTCAGGGTGGCCATATCGAGCAGGGATGAAGTCGGTGAGGCCGGTGAAGCATTCAATCGCATGGCCGAAGAGATCAGCTATCACACCGAAAATCTCGAGCAGCTCGTCGAAGAGCGAACCGCTCAAATCGAAGATGCGAAGGAAGAGATTTCGACGCTGAACGCGCAACTGCAGCGAGAAAACAGACGTCTTGGAACGGAGCTCGCCGTCGCCGAAAGAATCCAGCTGATGGTTCTTCCGCTGGATCAGGAGCTCGAGGACTTTCAGGCGCTCGAGATCGCCGCCTATATGAGACCTGCGGAAGAAGTCGGCGGCGATTATTACGACGTCTTGAAGAATGGCAGCCGGCTGAAGATCGGCATCGGCGACGTCACCGGGCACGGGCTGGAGAGCGGCGTGTTGATGCTGATGGTTCAGTCCGTCGCCCGCGCCCTGCAGGAAGCCGGAAACACCGATGCCGTGGAGTTTCTGACACATCTGAACAGCGCCCTGTTTAAAAATATCGTCAGGACGAAAATCGATAAGCACCTCACCCTGGCATTTCTTGACTACGACGGAAAAGAGATGATCCTGTCGGGGCAACACGAGGAAGTTGTCGTCGTCAGGGCAAACGGCGAGGTCGAACGCATAGACACCATGGATCTGGGCATACCGATCGGGCTGGAGGCCGATATCTCCGCCTTCATCAAAACCCGTGAGATCGCGTTCGAAAAGGGGGATCTCATACTCTTGCATACGGATGGCGTCACGGAAGCCGTCAACGACGCCGGAGAATTGTTCGGCATGGACCGGCTGTGCTGCGAAGCCGTGCGCTTGAAGGATCTGAGCGCTGAGAAAGTCGTTTCCGAAATTGTGGCGACACTCATGCTCTTTATCGGATCGCAGAAGATATATGATGACATCACGCTTCTTGCAGTACGGCACAGGTAAGACATGACGCCAACGGTATACGGCATCGAATCTCTGACTGACATAAGCCTGGATTCGGGCACGCGCCTCACCTTGACCGATGGACCGCTTCAGCTTGGATGGAAGCACTCGGGCATGACGGCCGACTTCATCGCTGAGGTCATGGCCCTGCCCTTTTTACGTTCAAAAAAAGACTACATGCAGGCGCATCATGACATCGGCTACCTCAGCAACGAGCTGATCGAAAACGCCGTCAAGTTTCGACAGCCGGGTGAGATCCTCATTGAAGCCGGCATATCCGAGGGGAGCTTTCTGATACGGGTAAAGAACACCATCGACGGCGCGACAGCCTCGCGCTTTCAGCAACTGCTGCACCGCCTGCAATCGAAGGATCCCGGAGAACTTCTTCTTGAGCAAATCGAAACCAACGCCATATCCTCTGCAAGTGGTTCCGGCTTGGGCTTGCTCACCCTTCTGAGCGATTATGACGCAAAAATGGCATGGGCATTCGAAGAGTATAATGATGAGCGTATTATCCTGACGACGACTGCAGCCGTGGCAATGCCGCCCTCCTCCAATCCGTGAGCGAAGAATGGAAATCAGCGACGAAAACTTCCGTGTATGGGCGGAACAGAACGAAGTCTATTTCGACGGCGTATTCCGGCTGGCCGGACCGGACGCCTATGCACCGATCTATTCCTTGATCTCCGGCTTGCTCCACGACGGGCACAAACAGGTGACGTTCAACCTAACGGGTCTCGAGTTCCTCAATTCCTCCGGCATAAATCTCCTGGCCAAGTTGACCATCGAAGCCAGAAAGATGGGCGACCTGCTGCTGGTCGTCAAAGGCACGCACCAATATCCCTGGCAAGCCAAATCCCTCCCGAACCTCAAGAAACTGCATCCGCTTCTTGATTTGCGCTTGGCGTGAGTCGGGGCGTCCGCGCCTCAAGGCACCCATGTCTCCACCCTCATTCCTGTGACGAGCACAGGAATGAGGAGTGTGAGGTGGCGTCCACGCGCCCAATCCTCCGCTCACACGGTGTAGCGCATACGATGTTTCCCCACTCGATCCTCCCGCGTCGCCCCCAGGTTCGCCGCGACGATGGCGGCCGGCACGCCGGTGGTCAGAACCGACTTTGCGCGCCGTGAATAGATGTTTGTGCCCGCCCTCCCTCCGTCGTGCTAGGCCTTGAGCCGAGCTTCCACACACGATATCGACCACACCGTGGCGTGGGTCCTCGGCTCAAGGCCGAGGACGACGGAGAGTGGGGCTGGCTTGCCAGCCAAACTCGCCGGCTTACAAGCCGCCGCGTCTCGGATGCTTCATCGGGCCCGCACACCCCTCCACCCTCATCAACTCAGCTTAGCCGGCGGCTCCCTAAGACCATAGCCGTGGCACGGCACCAGACCTCAGTCCGATGTGCAGAATGCGATCGCAGTTTAATCTTCACAACTGCTTACGTCGTGGAACTGCACGGCGCCTGTTGATCTGATCCGGAGGAAAACGATGCGGATAGCAACCTTAGCGTCCCTGGCTGTGCTCTCGCTGGCTCTTGCCGCAGGGCCGGTCACGATTGCCGGTATTGATATGGCCGCGCTGGCGAAGGGCGGTGGAAACGGTGGTGGCAATGGCGGCGGCAACGGTGGTGGTAACGGCGGCGGCAATGGCGGAGGCAATGGAAACAGCGGCAGCCATGGCAGCGACAACCAAGGCAGAGGTTCAGCCAATAGCGGCTCCAAATCGACAGACTTGAGAGGCAAGTCCTCCCAAGCGGTAGGCAAGTCCAAGTCGGTAAAAACAGATAGGGTCGTCGTCGCCACAAAAGAGAAAAACCTTTCGGCGCAGCTTGCGGGCCTGAACTCCTTGAAGCGGAATTACAGGGCGTTGATGCATACCTCGGACCCACGCATGACGGCCATCTCGGCCTATGCCGTGGCCTATGCCCAGTATGAAATCGACAACGGAATCGAGCCCACAGACACCGATCCTCTGCTTGGGGACGCGGCGCTGGAGGACGCATTGGCTTCCGCAACGAAATCCGGTCAGGTGAGCCCGGCGGTCCTGGCTGAAGCCAAGACCATTCTGGGCGTGGGCGATGCGAACGGTAAGATCGATCAAATCCGCACCTCGCTGGAAAACGCCGCGCCGGCGACGTCAGACGAATAGCCACCAGTGGGTTGCGTGAGGTGCGCAGCTAATCGGTTATGTTGCGCGCCAGACTACGAGAGCATTTCCGTCTTTGTTTGAGTAACGGAATGCTCTCTTTTTTTGAGCAGTTTCGGGAGATCGATGAGGGCAGCCCCACATCCGCCTGCCGGCATGCAGGGTGAAGGGGGCAAGCCGCAAGCTCTCCGTTCCCCCACAAACCTCTTGCATGGCATGTCCCCCGCCCCGTTTGCGGGGAGAGGGTTAGGGTGAGGGGCAGTTATCGCTGCGAACCTGATAGGCGTATCGCCACCTCAAGCCGCCTTATCAATCGCCGGCTCGCCCATCGCCTGTGGCTTGCCAAGGAGATAACCCTGCGCCTCGTCGCATTGCTCTTCCAGCAGCGTGTCGAGCTGCGCCTGCGTTTCCACGCCTTCGGCGAGCACCGGCACCTCGAGGCTGCGGCCAAGCGCCAGGATGGCGCGGACGATTGCTTTTGACTGCGGGCTGGTTTCGACCTCGGCCATAAAGCTCTTGTCGAGTTTGATCTTGTCGAAGGGGAAGGAGCGCAGCGTTTCCAGTGAGGAATAACCGGTGCCGAAGTCGTCGATGGCGATCGACACGCCGAGCGCCTTGATCTGCCGCATCGTCCGCAAGGCCTTGTCCTTGTCGACGATGATCGAGCTTTCGGTGATCTCGATTTCGAGACGCCGGGGGTTCAGGCCGGTTTCCGCAAGGATCTCTGATATGATGGCCGCCATATCGGCGTGGCCGAGCTGGATCGGCGACAGGTTGACGGCGATCTTGTGGCTGTTGTTCCAGCTCGCCGCCTCGCGGCAGGCTTCCCTGAGCACCCATTCCCCGATCGGCAGGATCGCGCCGCATTCCTCGGCAAGGCCGATGAAATCCATCGGCGGGATATTGCCGCGTTCATGATGCCGCCATCGCAGCAGAACTTCGTAGCCGGTGATCTCGCCCGTCCGCACCGATTTCTGCACCTGATAGTGCAGATGCAGCTGGTTGCGGTCGATCGAGGCCCAGAGGTCCTTGGCGAGCGAGCGGCGGCGGCGCGCATGCTCGTCCATCGCAGCCTCGTAAAAGCAGACCTTCTGCAGCAAGGATTGTTTGGCGCGGTACATGGCAAGGTCGGCATTGGCGAGAAGGCCGTCGACGCCTGCGGCGTCGCTCGGATAAACCGCCACGCCGAGGCTGGCGCCGGTCTTGATCTCGAAGCCGTCGATCGTGACCGTCCCGGTCAGCGCGCCTTCCAGCCGTCCGATGAAATCGTGGAGCGCGCTCAGCTCATCGAAGCGCTTGGTTGCCGCGAACTCGTCTCCGCCGAACCGGGCGATGAACTCGCCCTCCTGCCGCGCTTCGTCGAGACGCCGCGCCAGTTCGACAAGCACCTTGTCGCCGGTGCCGTGCCCGTGCTGGTCGTTGATCTCCTTGAATTTGTCGAGATCGATGCCGATGACGGCGACGTTGCCCCTCACCCGATCCGCGATCATCATTTCCTCGGAGACGCTCTCGCCGAACTGCAGCCGGTTCGGCAGACCCGTCAGCCCGTCATGCTTGGCAAGGAAGGCAACCTGCTCCTCGGATTTCAGGCGATCGGTGATGTCTTCGAAGGTGACGACCCAGCCGCCATTGGGCAGCATGTTGACATTCTGCTGGATGGATATGCCGCTCGGATATTTGTGAACCGCGCTGCCGGCGCCTGATCTGATCAGCGCCATGTTCCTGGTATAATGCGCCTCGGCCCGCGCGGCCGCCTCGCCGGGATCCTCCGTATTGGCGGCATAGCCGATCTCGACGATCTGCCGGTAGACCATGCCGGGACGCACCGATCCCTCGGGGAACCGGAAGATTTCCAGATAGCGTTTGTTGCAAAGCAACAGGCGCTCGTCCTTGTCGAACATGCAGATGCCCTGCCCGATATTTTCGAGCGCGACGTCGAGGTTGCGGGTGACCTCCTCGATCCGGTCGGCATCCGCCTTCTGCTTGCTGTTGTCCTTGGTGATCTTCGCATAGCCGATCAGTTCGCCGGCCTCGTCGTAGATGGGGTCGATGACGACATGGGCCCAGAAGGAGGAGCCGTCCTTGCGATAACGCCACCCCTGGGCCTCGAACTTGCCTTCGCTGCGGGCGGTCTGAAGCGCCCGCTGCGGAAGGCCTTTGCGGCGATCCTCCTGCGAATAGAACAGCGAGAAATCCTTGCCGACGATCTCGTCGGCACTATAGCCCTTGGCGCGCTCGGCGCCGGCATTCCAGTTGCTGACCTTGCCATCCGGATCGAGCATATAGATCGCGTAGTCGGTCACCCCTGCACCAGGAGCTTGAAATTGCGCTCCGCTCCGGCCGTCTTGGCCTGCGAGCGCACGGCGAAGATGGCGGCCGCAAAACCCGCCGCCAGCAGCGAAAAGGTGACGGCGGCGATCGTCACCGCCATCAGCGCCGGCGAAAGAAGCATGGCGGGATTGAGCGCAATGATCCCGGGAATGACCGTCACTCCCGCCATTGCGGTGAAATGAAGGGCGACGACGCCAAGCGTCAAGAGAACCGTCGGCGCCAGCTTACGCAAAGTCGACCGGCCGCTCCGGCCGGCAAATCGAAAGGCAGCGACCGAAAACGCCACGCCGAGAACGACCGAGGCCGTCACGAAGCCCGTATCCCACGAGATTTCACCGGGGAATTCGATCGCCAACATGCCGGCGAAATGCATAGACCAGATACCGACGCCGAAGAGCACGCCCGCCAGGACGTTCGCCACCCATCTGTCATAGGCGATCTTGGCGGCAACTGCCGCCGTTGTCGCCACGATCGCGACCAGCAGCGAGACCAGCGTCAATCCGGCGTGATAGCCGACGACGACACCGGGATCGTAGGCCAGCATGGCGATGAAATGCGTGGCCCAGATGCCGAAACCGCCAGCCGCCCCCGCCGTGACCAGCCACACCCACCGAACCGCGCCATCGGACAGGGTCGCCCGATGCAGCAGAACAAGCGCGCAATGGCTGGCGAGAAAGCAGATCAGACCCGCAAGCGCGACCAGCGTGAGATCATGCTGCTCGGCAACGCACGTCAGAACGGTAAACATGGAAGAGGCCCTCGATTTCAGAGGGCACGCTATGGGGCGGGCGTTTAAGGAAGGTTGAAATTAGCGGGCGGCGAGTGCGGAAATGCCGGTGTTTGGGAGGGTTGGGCGTGGGGTTGTGAGATTAGGGTTTATCGCGGGTGTCTTGGTATGGTGAATGGATTTTCGACTGACGCGGAGGGCGAGGCCCCGCGAAATGGGACTTCCCCTGCCCCACCACGACCGGGTGCAGGCAGTTCCAATACGCGTCGATGAGGCCGAGTTCGGTCAGGCTGTGGGCGAGTTCCGGGCCGGCGACTAGACTCGATCTCCCCAATTTCACCCAAGCACGGTGGTAGCGGACTTGGAAGAGGGGAATCTAGGATGTCGATCTTGCTAAGAAGTTTGTCGCTACTGGTTGGAATAACATTGGCGGTACCAGCCTTTGGCAATTGCTTAACCGCCAATGAGACCAAACAGGGCGTGCTGCTGACCAGAGAAGCGCCTTTCTATTCCGTATTCTACAAGCCCGACGGCCCGCGTCTCGCCGAACAACGGCTGATGGAGCGCGACGGTTCGTTGCAGCCGGTGTCGGCTGTATATTTGCACCCCTTGCTCGTCGAAAAGAGAGTTGGTCCCAACGGGACGCATGAGCTGAAATACGCAAATGCGATTGCGTTGGACGATCTGCCACAGAAGAAGAACTGGCAATCCGACACTACGCTTTTCATCAATGGCAAGAAATCCGTTTCGGGCACGACTTTTATTCGGTTCGACGGCTTGGCAGAGGAAACTATTGCATCTTGTTCCTACAAAGTTTGGGCCATCAACAGCCGTCTGGAACTGACGGAATTGCCTCCGATTGTTTTTGAACAATACTATTCCCCGGAGCTCCGTCTCGTTCTTCGTTCGGTAAGGCTAGGCCCCTCCGACCAGCCGTTGAGCGAGGTTCGATTCGATCGGTTCCAAATTGGCTGGGGCAACTGATTGATCAGGGCTGACACTCCTTTCGCCATGCTCGGGCTTGTGCCCCAAGCATCTGCAACCGGTCGATAAGGCAGCCGATCCTCGACACAAGGCGAGAAAATCTAGCGGGAAGGTTTCCCCAATCTCCCTCATTCCTATGGCCTCGGGCGAAGCCTGAGGCCACAGGAATTGTCTCTCAAATCTATGCTTTACTGCAGGAGAAGCTGGGATCGAGCCCCGGGATGGCCATCCCGGGGCTCGCGCGACAAAGCGCCCGTACAGGAATAGGTGTCAACGACCGACCTCATGAAGGGACTTTGCCGCTCCAGCTTCGCATCGCTTGCTGACTTGAACGGACTATCCGAAGGACACGCCCGCAGACAATTCGAAGCATGGAGCCCGATTATGATGGCAGAACCCCACGAAATCCAGCCTGGCGGGCGCGTGATCTGACGCGAAGTGGACGTTCGGTCGCCCTCGGCCGAACGCACGCGCCGACGACCCCCTTCGTAAGTCCGAAATCCTTGGTTTCAGTCCCATCATTTCAGCTATAAGGTGGGAGACATCGCCCAAAGGGGATTCAAGGCCGATGCCCCCAGAGAAGAAGGACCGTTCGCCTATTGCGCTGGAACAGCGCGACATAAGCGGCGACCAGCGCATGTTCTCACCTTCCGTTGCGCGAAATTCGGCGCCGATCCTCGCGGTCTTAAAACGTGTCCTTCCAACACGTGGCGCCGTGCTGGAGATTGGATGCGGGACCGGCGAGCACGCCGTGTGTTTTGCGGGAGCATTGCCCAACCTCACCTGGCAGCCGAGCGATCCGGATGCCGACGCCCGCACCAGCACGTCTAGCTGGGTCAAATTCGCAGGGCTGAAGAATGTGCTGGCACCGCGGGATATTGATGTGTGCTCAGGACAATGGGGCGTCGAACAAACCGGGCATTTTGACGCCATCGTGTCGATCAATATGATCCATATCGCGCCATGGGCGGCAAGCTTAGGATTGTTCGCAGGAGCTGGCCGTTTGCTTCACGCTGGTGGGCTTCTTCTTCTCTACGGCCCATTCATGCGCGACGGGGCACACAACGCCCCCTCGAACGCTGCTTTCGACGCGGCTCTAAAGGAACGCAACCCATCCTGGGGTGTGCGTGATATCGCTGATCTTGAACAAGTGGGTGAGGCCGCTGGATTTAATCTCCGCGAGACGATCGAGATGCCTACCCACAATATGTTGCTGGTCTTCTCCAGCAGTAGTGCTCGAACGACAAGCGGGCGCGAAAGAGACGTGGGCCTATAGCAGCATTCCGGCCGAACTCGACCACATCCTCATCATACAATGATCTTATCCGCGTTTGGGATACTGTTCGGCAAAATGCAAGGAGCAGCGTCGCGGCGTGCTTCGAGGCTCCGCCCTGCGGGCTGCGCACCTCAGCATGAGGGGCGCTGGAGAATGCCGCGCAGTAATCGCAGGCGCAGGAGGATGTGCACAGCCTAAGCGAGAGCTTGCGCGATCCGTCTGCGCGTAGATATCGTTACGCGCTGACAGCAATGTGCGTCGGGAAAAAAATGCGCCGAGTTTTTAAATATATTGCAGCGGCAGTAGGATTTGGCGTGCTCGTTAGCGTTTGCGTGATCGTGAAGGGACTGTTTGACGCCAACGATCATATTGACCGCTGCGCTGACGAAACCTCAGGACGATACATATTCGACAAGGAGGCGAGAGCCGCCGCTTGCGGATGATCGCTTAAAACCGGACACCTAACTACAAATTTTTCGACGTTATAGGCCGGAAGCTGACGAGCTGCGTCGAGGCACGAGTTAGCTGAAAAGCAGTTCGTCAGGCACCCTCCGTGTAGCATCTTGAAAGTAAGTCGTTGCTGTCGTTGCTTCCGGCACGATGGCTTTTCGCGGCAACGCCAGCACCGCACCGGCAGCCGCTGGCCTGGGACTCAGCCTTCACGCCCCCTCACCGCCCATGAGCTGGTATCGTGATCTGGGTGCTGGTTGTTGCTCTCTTTGATCGCCGCAGCCCAGTCGGCGCCGTTGCTTTCGGTCGCACCGGTATTTTCTATGCCGGTGATCGTATCGAACCATGCCACCATGTTCTCGGTGCAAGTATTGGCCAGCGGTGCGAAGGCGTTCGGATCGTCAAGCGAACCGATCATCAAGTTGGTACGGCCGTTTTCGAGGTGGTGGAAAAACAATGGCGTGCCGCAATTGGCGCAAAAGCCGCGCTCGACAAGCTCCGAGCTCTTCCAGATGCTTGGCTTGCCGCGTGTCCAGCTGAGCGCATCATCGGGCGCGGCGACCAGCGCGGCAAAGATGTTGCCCGAGGCTTTCTGGCACATGCGGCAATGGCAGAGATGCGAATTGCCGAACATCGCGGTCGCGTGATAGCGCACGGCACCGCACTGGCAGCCGCCGCTGAGCTGCATCTCGATGCGTTTCATGTTTCTCCTCCTTCAAGAGGTGGGTTGGGCTTAGTCTCTTTTAGGTTGTCGTTTTTTGATCGTCCAGCTCCCCAGAGAGCCTCATCCTGAGGTGCCCCGCAGGGGCCTCGAAGGACGGGGTCGGCGCGCTGGTGGCTGATGAATGCAAGAAGCAGCGTTGGAGCGTGTCCTTCGAGGCTCCGCCATATGGGCTGCGCGCCTCAGGATGAGGGAGGTTGGAGGGTGCCGCGCCCAATAACAGGCGGTTGGAATAGCGTGGTTTGGTCTCGCCTGCCTACGCCACCGGTCGAGCGACCTCCAAGAGAACCCCATCCTGAGGCGCCCCGCAGGGGCCTCGAAGGACGAAGCGGGTCTGACGGAGCTAGAGATTTCTCTCCCGAAGCGCATCGACGATGACGGAGAAGGCCGGGAGGTTCTGCCGACGGCTTGGGTGGTAGAGGTAATAGCCGGTGAATTTGGGGGTCCAGTCTTCGAGGAAGAGTTGGAGACGCCCATCCGCGATGTGCGTTTCGACATAGCTTTCCGGAACGAAGGCAATGCCGTAGCCTTGAAGGGCTGCGGCGACCATTTCGCGATCGGTGTTGAAGGTAAACTGGCCCTCCACCCTCACCCGGACCTCCTCGTCATTCTTTTCGAATTCCCAGGCATACAGTCCACTCACTCGATCGAGACGCCTGTTGATGCAGTTGTGATGCATCAACTCCTGCGACGTCGTCGGCACCGCTCTTGTCTTGAAATAGTCGGGGGAAGCGACGGCCACCAGCCGCCAGTCCGGCCCGATCCGCACCGCAACCATGTCCTTCTCCAGGCTCTCGCCGAGAAGCCGTGCCGTGCAAGCCCCCCGCTGCCTGCCGGGCATCTCCCCCACAGGTGGGGAGATTGGCTGGGCGCAAGGGCTTCCCCAAACAACTAGCGTCGCAGCTCGACGAAACGGTAGACGGGTGCGAAGGTTTAGCCACTTGTGTTCTCCCCACCTGTGGGGGAGATGGCCGGCAGGCCAGAGGGGGCTTGCACGGCATAACAGAGGATAAAGTCCGAACAACCCACCGCGGCCTAGCTACACTCGCTTACAAAAAGGCAGGTTTTCAGACACATCCCGGGTTCAATCATCGGCTGAAATGCGATTGCGGCCAACGAGCCGGAAAGGTCAATTCAGGAAGGATGACACGATGAAAATGATCCAGGCTGTGGCCCTCGCCCTTGTTCTCGGCGCTGCCACGACAGCGCATGCGGCCCAGCCGCTGCAGCGCACCGATCTCGTCCAGAACGATATCGACGTGCCCGGCTATGAGGCCGTTCAGGTGCGCGTCGATTTCGCCCCCGGCGTTCTCGCCCCCAATCATTCACATCCCGGCGAAGAGATCGCCTTCGTTCTCGACGGCACGCTGGAATACCGGCTCGAAGGCCGGGAGCCGGTGACCCTCAAGGCCGGCCAATCCTTGTTCATTCCTTCCGGCGTGGTGCACTCAGCCAAGAACGTCGGCAGCGGCAAGGCTTCGGAGTTGGCGACCTATATCGTGCGCAAGGGCGAGGCTCTGGTCGTGCCTGCGAAGTGAGGCTGCGTCAGAATTGGGGCGGGCGCCGGAAGCGCTCGCCGCCCGGACTCTTAGCCCGCCCCTTCGTTTGAGTGAGGCTATTGCTGCGGCTGCGCCGGTGGCGGGGTGCCGATCTTTTCCAGAACCTTCTTGGCCAGCGTCGGGTCGCTCTGGGCGGCCGTCAGGATCGAGGAATATTCCTCGACGGAGATATCTTTGGAGGCTTCGACGGTATCGACCATCTGCTTCTTGGCTTCTGCCTGCAGCTTTTGCTTGCCGGCCTCGTCCTTGGTCGCGCCGATCTTGGCCGAATATTCCTGCCTGACCTTGTCGACCTGCAGATAGGCAACGGCAAAGGCCTCGAGTTTCTGATCGCTGACGGCCGCGGGCGCCGCCGTACCGCCGCTCTGGCCCTGCATCGGCGCCTGGCCCTGTGCCGGCGGCTGGGCTTGCGCCTGGGCCATCTCCCCAGCGGATGCCGGGCTGAAAGCAAGCAGGCTGAAGACAGCAGCGGTCGTCATTGCCAGGGATGTGTAACGAGTGATCATATTCGTTCCTTTTCACGTGCATGATTTAATCGGCAGCAAGCCGCCTCGGTCGATCGCCAGCCGCTGAAGGGCCGGCGAGGTCGCGACCATGGAGCCGTGAAGAGGGCACGGTGCGGCGGCAACGGGACCATTTGCTGACGATTGAACGGCGGCTTTGTGACAGGGACTGGCCCAGCCGCGTCGATGCCGATGACGCTCGCGTCGCCTTAGGGTAGCATTTTTGCCGCGGCTGGATGTCGAGTTGTGCAGCCTGTACGGCCATCGTATGGTCCTGCACTACGCCAAAACAGAGGAGCCGAAATGCCCATCGCCGCTTTACCTGAACCGCCCTATTACATGGTCAGTTTTTCCTCTCAACGAACCAAGGTCGACGACGGTTATGGCGAGATGGGGTATGCGATGACGGAACTTGCAAAACAGCAGCCCGGATATCTCGGCTTCGAAAGTGTCCGCGGCGCAGACGGTTTTGGCATACTCATCTCCTATTGGAAGGATGAGGACAGCATTCGAGCCTGGAAATCGGTCGTCGACCATATCGAGGCGCAAAATCGTGGCCGGTCAGATTGGTACAGCCGCTATGAAATTCGCGTTGGGCTCGTCGAACGAGCCTATCGCTTCAACATTGAAGAGGCGTGAGGAGGCTTGGTGAAGAAACGCGGCGACGGACCGGTCCGTCACCGGATCCTTTCCTACCGCGCAAACTTCTTTGCACCGGCGACGCACAGAATAACGGCAACCGTCACAGCCAACATGCTCCACGTCACAGACTCATGCAGCAGAGTCGCGGCGAGCGCCAGGCCAAAAAACGGCTGGAGCAGCTGCAACTGGCCGACGGCTGCGATGCCGCCTTGCGAGAGGCCGCGATACCAGAAGATGAAGCCGATCAGCATGGAGAACAGCGAGACATAGGCAAGGCCGATCAGCGCCGGCGTTTCTATCTCCGCGAAACTCACCGGCCGGTAAAGGAACGCCACCACGGCCATAACCGGCAGCGACAGCACCAGCGCCCAGGAAATCACCTGCCAGCCGCCGAGCGTGCGCGAAAGCCGGCCGCCTTCAGCATAACCGAGGCCGCAGACGAGGATTGCCGCCAGCATCAGAAGATCACCGATCGGTGATGCCGTCAGGCCCTGCATCACTGCGAAGCCCGCCACCAGCGCGCTGCCGAGAACGGAGAACAGCCAGAAGGCCGGCTTCGGCCGCTCGCCGCCGCGGATCACCCCGAAGATCGCCGTCGAGAGCGGCAGCAGGCCGATGAAGACGATGGAATGCGCCGACGTGACGTGTTGCAGCGCCAGCGCCGTCAGCAGGGGAAAACCGACCACGACGCCGAGCGCGACGACGGCAAGCGAGAGGATGTCGCGCCCGCTTGGCCGTTTCTCCCGGAAAGCGATCAGCAGGCCGAGAGCCAGAATGCCGGCGATCGCGGCGCGCGCAACGGTGAGAAAGACCGGATCGAACTGCATCACCGCCACACGGGTCGCCGGCAGCGATCCGCTGAAGATCACCACCCCGATAAAACCATTAAGCCATCCCGATGCCATGCGGTCCATGATGCGTCGCACTCCTTCTTTGCTGTTTGCCGTTATCGGCCAAGATGGATGGTCACGACAGTGACAGTCTGATACGATTTCGCGAAACTGTTATGGTTCAGAAAGCGGTACGGATGAACGAAGGACGCACACGGGTGGAGATGGTCGTCTCAACGATCAGGCAGCGCATTGCCGGCCGCAGCCTGACGCCCGGCGCAAAACTGCCCTCCGTCCGGGGTCTGGCGGCAACGCTGAAGCTGTCGACTTCGACCGTTGTCGACGCCTATGAGCGTCTCGTCGCCGAAGGGGCGATCCTGGCGAGGCCGGGCTCGGGATTCTACGTCGCCAACCAGGCGGCACCCTTTGCGCTCGCCGAGACCGGGCCGAAGCTCGACCGCGCCGTCGATCCCTTCTGGATATCGCGGCAATCGCTGGAGGCTGATGAAACCGACCTGAAGCCCGGCTGCGGCTGGCTGCCGCCCTCCTGGCTGCCCGGGGAAGGCATGCGCCGCGGGCTGAGAACCCTTGCCCGCGCCGACGGGCCGGCGCTTGCCGAGTACGGCTCGCCGCTCGGCCTGCCGCCGCTGCGCCAGCTGATTTCCCGGCGTATGGGCGAACGCGGCATCGAAGCCTCTCCCGATCAGATCATGCTCGCCGATTCCGGCACGCAGGCGATCGATCTGCTCTGTCGCTTCCTGCTGGAGCCCGGCGATACGGTGCTGGTCGACGATCCCTGCTACTTCAATTTCCACGCGCTGCTGCGCGCCCATCGAGCAAAGATTGTCGGCGTCCCCTATACGCCGTCCGGTCCCGATATCGAGCTGTTTGCACAAGTCGTCGCCGAACATCGGCCGCGGCTCTACATCACCAACTCCGCCATCCACAATCCGACTGGCGCAATGCTTTCCCCGGTGACCGCCCACCGGCTTCTGAAACTCGCCGACCAGTTCGACCTCACCATCATCGAGGACGATATCTTCGCCGATTTCGAATATACGCCGGCGCCTCGCCTTGCCGCCTTCGACGGGCTCGATCGGGTCATCCACATCGGCAGCTTTTCGAAAACCCTGTCGGCTTCGGCCCGCTGCGGCTTCGTCGCCGCAAAACCCGAATGGATCGACGGCCTGACCGATCTCAAGATCGCCACCTCCTTCGGCGGCGGCCGGCTGACGGCGGAACTTGTGCTGAATGTCTTGAGCGACGGCAGCTATCGCAAACACGTGGAGACGCTGAGACAGCGGCTCTCCCGGGCGATGGGCGAGGTCTCGACCAGGCTGAAGACTTTGGGGATAACGCCCTGGCTGGAGCCTCAGGCCGGCATGTTCCTCTGGTGCCGCCTGCCCGACGGCATCGATGCGGCTGATGTGGCCCGCGCCGCGCTGGAAAGGAAGATCGTGCTGGCCCCCGGCAACGCCTTCAGCCTGTCGCAATCGGCAACAAATTTCATGCGGTTCAATGTGTCGCAGATGTTGGATGCCAGCGTGTTCGAGGTACTGGGGGATGTGCTGGAAAGGCAGGGGACGTGAGAGCGAACAGGCTCGTCATTGCCCTTCGCTTGCGCTTCGTGCATTCGCTCCTGTCGTCGCTCACCCCCTCATCTGCCTGCCGGCATCTTCTCCCCGCTGGGGAGAAGGGGGATCGTGGGTGGCCGCGCGCTCCCTCTTCTCCCCAGCCGGGAGAACGTGGCCCGAAGGGTCGGATGAGGGGGCCGCACGACACATCCCTCCATCATCATCCTTTACAATAGCAATCCTCAAAACGACCGATTGACCGCCTTGTCGTTCTCCAGCCGCGTCACGCAGCCTTCGAGCTTGGCGAGCAGCAGGTCGAAATCGAGCGGCTTCGTCAGATAGTCCGCCGCCCCGGCGCGAAGGCCGGCAAGCGTGTTTTCCCGGTCGGTCAGCGCCGTCAGCAGGATAAAGGGGATGTTGGAGAGCTCGGGGTGGTTGATCTGAATTTCGGCCAGAAGCTGGTGCCCGTCCATGACCGGCATGGAAATATCGCTGATGACGATGTCGGGCCATTTCGACAGGATCATTTCCAGCCCTTCGGCGCCGTTCGAGGCCTCCAGCGTCCTGTAGCCGGCTTCGGTCAACTCTTCGACGAGGAGGTTCCGGATCTCGACTTCATCTTCTATGCACAGGACTGTAACCATAAGCTTTTCCCTAAGCTGCGACGTGTTGATCCGACAATAAAAACTCTATTGGCAGACGAATGATAAATGTTGTGCCCTTGCCGAGCTCGCTCGTCACCTCGACGGTGCCGCCATGCAGTTCGACGACCTGCTTGACGACGTTGAGCCCGATGCCGGTTCCAGCGATGCCCGTCGCGCTGCGGGCGCGGTAGTAGGGTTGGAACAGCTTCGGCAGATCATCCGCATCCACGCCGATGCCGCTGTCGGCGATAGCGATCTCCAGCGTCTTTTCATCAACCCGGGCGCGAACATGGATATCAGGCGCATTGGGCGAATATTTGACGGCGTTCGAAATCAGGTTGCTGAAGACCTGCTCCATCGCGCTGCGATCGAACGTCAAACCCTCGGGTATCGGCTCGAGATCGAGATGGAACAGATGTGAGCGGCTGAGGTGGCGCTGTCTGTCGCAGCAGGTGACGAGCAAGGCTTTCAGATCGCCCTCGCTCCGCTTCAGTGTAATTTGTCCGGTTTCGAGCCGGCCATTGGCGAGGATGCTCTCCATCAAATCGACCATGCGCACCACCGCGCTGCGGATCACGCCGGCTTTTTCGTGAACATAATCGCCGCTGACATTGGTGGTCGAGCGGCAGAGCCGCTGGGCTGCGGCGTCGATGATTGCGAGCGGCGTGCGAAACTCGTGTGATGCCATGGCGACGAACTGGCGCTGGAGCGCATTCACCTGGCGTTCGTGCACCAGCAGCCGGTCCAGTTCCTCCCTCTGCCGTTCGATCTCGGCCGTTCGCTCGGCCACCATTTCTTCCAGGTGATTGCGGTGGTGGGTGAGCTCAGCCTGGCTGTCCAGCAGGGTTAGCGAGGTCCTATGCAGACCGCGTCCGAGCCAGAAGACGACTGCGATCAGCAGCGCCAAGCAGCCAAGCCCGGCCGGCGCGATCTGTTGAAGCAGCATGAATCCGGGCAGGATCGGCGGCCACACGAGATAGCCGATCGTGCCGCCGTCATAGGACGAGACCGACACTTGGGCCCGCTCGTCCTTACTTTTCGGCGCGAAATGCAACCCTTCGAGGCGCGCATAATGGGCGATGCTTTCGGCAGCTTTTCCATCGATGAACTTGACCGAGACGGCGATGAACTCCTGGCCCGCCTCGACCTGCATTCTGGCCGAGCTCGGCAGAATGGGCCGCGCGCTTGCGATCGCCGGCCGATTGCCGATCATCATCGTGCGAACCGTCGCCAGTTGACCAAGCGGTTTGCTGCCGGGCTTTGCCGCCTGCTCGACGAGAACCGCGCGCATTTCTCCGGCAAGCGCGGTCATTTCTCGGCCGTCGTCGCTGCCAAGCCGCGGCGGCATGGCATCCGCGCCGTCGCGGAATGCAAACATCAGGCGGTTGGTATCGTCGAAGATATAGGTCCTGTCATGCCCGAAATACCGGCTCGTCCACCGGCCGATATTGTCGAGCAGCCATTCATGGTTCCGCTGCTTGGCATAAAGGAAGGCGTCGTCCCATTTGGCAACGCTTTCCTGTTCGCGGGGAAGCGCCGCGATCTGCTCTTCCAGTCCCTGCCGGACAAAGTCGGCCTGCCGGCGCAGCGAGAGATCATCGACCTTTATGGCGGCGAGCCAAGCAAATCCGCACAGCAACACAGCCGCCGCACAGGTGAGTGTCACCAAGACGAATGTAATGTGCGATGTTAGCCTGACCTTCAATATCTGCAACCTTTTGACGGCGCCCGCTGCCGAGAAATTGACACGCAAAGGTTGACGGACCGTGAATTATGCGCTCCCCTGCGCCCCGCGACATGTCTCCGAAGGCATTCGCGATATTCGAAGGAGAAGCGCATGGACGCCACCGCGTCGGATACGTCAGGCATCAGGATCGAACCGATTGCGGCCGCGCACATCGACAGCTTTCATCGCGCGCTCGACGTCGTCGCGCGGGAGAAAAAATACCTGTCCATGCTGGAGGCAACACCGCTACCGGATACGCGCGCCTTCGTGATGGGCATGATTGCAAAAGGCAATCCGCAATTCGTTGCTATCGCGCAAGACGAGGTCGTCGGCTGGTGCGACATCGACCGGCATTTCTTCCCGTCGCACGCCCATCGCGGCAAGCTCGGAATGGGGATCCTTCCGGCCTATCGCGGCCAGGGTCTTGGACGAAAGCTCATCGAGACGACATTGAGAGCCGCGCAGGAGGCCGGCTTTCTCCGGGTCGAACTCGATGTTTACCAGGACAATCACCGGGCGATCGCACTCTATGAAAAAATGGGATTCATGCGCGAGGGCATAATCCGGCGCGCCGCGCGTATAGACGGCCGGTTCATCGATGCGATCGGCATGGCGTTTTTGTTCGATGAAGGTCAAGCGGTATAAATTGGATCGCTCGGCCTGCTCCTATCGGGCGAAAGCCTCGAACGGGTTCTCGTGGGTCAGCCGCATCAGGGTCGTGTCGTCCACGCCTCGCCGTCTTAGCTCGGGCAACAGGACCGTGGAAAGATGGGTGTACGGCCTGGGTGTCCCGCCCATCGGCAACGCCGGATCGTACCAGCCCCGGTCATGGCTCAACAACAGGCGGTCGCCGCAGCCAGCCTCCAGCGCCTTGATCACCAGCTCGGCCACCTCGTTGTCCCCGGCCCGGCCGACATGGTCATACTCGATCCAGGCGCCGCGCGCGGCAACGGCAACATTGTAAGCGAAGTCCTCTTCTTCCTGCGTGTGAATCGAGATGAACCTGTCGGCCCTGTAGCCCTCCGCCTCGATGACATCGAGCTGATCCATGACGACCCGTCCCCTGATCGTATGACTGCCGATGACCGCGTCCGTCTGCGCCGCGGCGCGCGCAGCTGCCCGCAGGATTTTCGTCTCGAGCGCCGTCATGCCGTCATCACCGGCGCTGAGCTTGATCCAGCCTGCCTGGAACCCTGTCTCGCCGATCTGCTCCGTCAGCTCGCGCAGCATCCACGCCTCCAGCTCCTGCTCGGACGCATGGCGGACCCATTCGGGAATCCAGGGTTCACGGTAATTGCCGGTGGGAACGACTATCGGAAAATCCGTCGCCAGTGACACTGCAAGATCGATATCCGCACGGAGTCCGACGCCGCCCGTCGAGCATTCGACCAGTGCCGTCACCCCGAGCTTCTTGATGCACTCGATTTCAGGCGCCATCAGCCGAACAACGTCTTCGGTTTCTGCTTCGGCATAACCGGGCTGGTCGGGTGTCCTGAGGTCGACGAAGACGTGCTCGTGCGGCAAGATCATCCCAAGTTCGGATCTGCTCTTGGGCCCGAGCGTCGTGCGCAGATATTTCAAAGTCTTCCCCCGGTCAAACCAGCTTTGCGTCCAGGCCGACATCGAAGCCTCGACACTGCCGCGAAACTAGATCGTCAGGTCAGGAAATCAATCGCTCACCCGATCGAAATTCTGACAACTGGACCCTGGATGCCGACGTCCGAGTGGGAGCCGGATTGTTGGCGCGCTGACTATCGCTTGGGAGAGATATGCCGTATCGGCCGCATCTACTTCCCCTCCGGCCGGCTGATGGCGCGGATCTTGCCGCTGCCGCCGCCTCCGCAGAAGAAGCAGTCGCCGCCGTCGGATTCGAGGCCGGAGACGCCGGTGCCTTCGGGCATGTCGAGCCGCTCCAGCACCTCTCCGGTTTGCGGATTGATGCGCCTGACGTCGCTGTCGTCGCCCTCCCAGGTGCCGTGCCAGAGCTGGCCGTCGGCCCAGGTCACGCCGGTGACGACGCGGTTGGATTCGATGGTGCGCAGGATCTCGCCCGTCTCCGGGTCGATCTGATGGATCCTGCGGCCGCGATGCTGGCCGACCCAGAGCGTGCCCTCGGCCCAGGCGAGGCCGGAATCGCCGCCATTGCCGGGTGCCGGGATGGTGGAAAGGATACGGCCAGTCTTCGGATCGATCTTGTGAATGACGTCCTCGGCAATTTGATAGAGGAACTCTCCGTCGAAAGCCGTCCCGGCATGCGACGCGACCTCGATGGAGCGCACCACCTCACCACTTGCGGGATCGAGCGCATTCAGTTTGTCGCCCGAGGCAAACCAGACATGCTCGCCGTCGAAGGTGACACCGTTGACGCGCTCAGCGCCAGGAAAAGGCCCATATTCACGCAGGATATTCGCAGCTGATTTTTTCATCTCTTCCTTCCCGATTACTCCGGTTCCTTATAACTCGGGCCATCCTAATCGCTCGGCAGCGGCCCGGGGAGTAACAAGATCGTCGGGAAACCGGGCAGCGGCGGGCTCATCCAGCGCCGTGCCCGCCCGCGCCCCAGCGATTGCACCTTGCCTTCACCGGCCAGGGAATCCAGCGCCCGTTGCACGGTGCGGGGGCTGGCCGCGAGCGCAATCGCAAGCGCCGAACTTGACCACGCCTCCCCGTCGGCCAGAAACGCGAGCACTGCTCCATGAGACCCTTCAACGAGGGGCGCCAGCACGGCAATCTCTGCGGCGCCGAGTGGCGAAAGCGCAAAGCCGCGCTTCGTCGCCGAAACCTCCACCAGTCCCCGCAGTTCAGCGCGCAGCCGGCCGATCTCGACCCGCAGCCGGGCGCGCTGCGATTCATCGGCATGTTTGCCGCGGAAGGCGCGGGCAATCAGTGTACCCCTTGCCACATCCCCCGGCCAGGCTTCGGCGAGCGTGCGGGCAAGCGCAAACAGCACCGGTCGAGTCGCCAGCGAGACGGCCGTGCCCGCGTTCCACACCACATGGCGGCAGGCATCGACAACGAGCGTACCGGAGGAAAGCAGCGCTTCCACCTCGGTCAACAACAGCGGGTGCTCCCGCCCGTGCGACATCAGCCGCGCCGCCGGGGTGTCGAGCACCAGCGCGGCGGTTTCGACCTCCGCCGTCAAAGCGGGGATCGCTGCCGCGCGCGCCGAAAGCTTTGCCCGGTCGAGGGCGGCGCGAGCTGCCTGCGTCTGCAGGCGCCGAACGGCGATGCCGGCCGCCACCAGTTCGTGGGCAGTCCGCAGCGCCGGCGGCAGCGGCGCCGGATCGAGTGCTGCGAGCGCACGCTCGGCCTCGTCGAGGTGGCCGATCAGCACCAGCCTGCGAATGGCGACATTGCCCGCATGGGTGGCATTGACCCTGTCGCCATGCGCTTCCAGCACCCTACGCGCCGATTCCAACGCCTTCGGCGGCCAGATGAGATCGCGTGAGACGAGCGCGATCTCGGCCTCGGCGACCACGCAACGCGCCCGCGCCACCGCCTCCCTCGGTCCGAAGGCGCGCGCCGCACTCTTCAACAGCGCCTTGGCGCGAACGAGGTCACCAAGCTGGGCCATCGCAATGCCGCGCAACGCCAGCGCCGGCGCGTCGTCGCGCAGCGCTACCCGCTTCAGCGCGCCAAGCGCATCACCCGATGCCAGCGCCCTCGCCGCGGCTGTGATCAGCGAGTCCATTCAAATCCCGTCACACTTGTCACTCCCGCCATTTCGCTGCCCGGCCGTAATCTGCTTGAGACCGGCAGGCAACCCGCGCCGGATGCTACGACGATAGACAGGCAAAGGAGAAGACCCCATGACGGCACAGCTCAACGCAACACGCCAGCAATGGCTGGCAGCAAGACTCGATCTGCTCGAGGAGGAGAAGGAATTGACTCGGCGGAGCGACGCGCTGGCGGTCAAGCGCCAGCAATTGCCGCGTGTTGGGATCGATAAGGAATACCGCTTCGACACCGAAGGCGGCAACGTCTCGCTGAAGGATCTCTTCGGCGGCCGTTCACAGCTTCTCGTCTATCACTTCATGTTCGGACCAGATTATACCGCCGGATGCCCGTCCTGCTCGTCGATTGCCGACGGTTTCAACGGCGTCTTCGTCCATCTCGAAAACCACGATGTCGCCTTCTGGGCGGTGTCGCGTGCGCCGCTGACAAAGCTTCAGGCATTCAAGCAGCGCATGGGCTGGAGCTTCCCCTGGGCCTCGTCCTTCGCCAGCGATTTCAACGGCGATTTCAGCGTCTGGTTCAGTGCCGAAGACCAGCGCCGGGGCGATATAGAATACAACTACCGGCTTGAGCCGCCGGCCCCCGAACCGCTCGCCGGCCAAACCGTGCAGCAATGGCAGCAGCCCGAAGGAGAAGGCCCGGTTGCCCAAATCGCCGCCATGACCGGCACCGATGTCATGACCTACACCCGCGACCGGCCTGGAGTCAGCGCCTTCGAACTCGTCGACGGTGCGGTCTATCACAGCTATTCCAGCTATGCCCGCGGGCTGGATGGACTTTGGGGCATGTATCAATGGCTCGACCGCGCGCCCAAGGGCCGCAACGAAACCGGCATCTGGTGGCGCCATCACGACCGCTACGGCAAGGAGTAACGGCGATGCTGCCTTCGGCCGACACCGCAAAGAGAGGCGATGGCAACGCGTCTCTCAACGCCGCCGAATGGCTGTCGCTGGCAGCCGCCGACGACGGATCAACCGGTAAGCCGACGGGGAGGATGACCAACCCGGCCGGCCGCATCGCCGCTCATGCCGCCGACCGGCTATCACTCGCCGCCGCCCCGACATTCGCGCTCATGGCGTTGCTGACAGCCACCACCGGCAGCGCCGACATGATCTGCACCACGACGCCGAATCCTTTGCCGATCGGCGGAATGATGCCGATGTATCTGCTGATGAGCGGCTTCCACCTGGCGCCCTGGCTGCGCCTCGCCGCCGGCTGGCGAGGCATGAGCCGAAGGTGATGGTGCCAACGCCGCGACATCTCTCCTCCGTCATCCTGCCCTCGGGCTTTATCCCGAGGGATAGAAATGACGGAGATTGAGTGCGTTCTCGCCAGACCTTCTGCTGGCGGGGCGATAGATCCCTCGGCGCACTGCTCCGCTCCGCCGTCGCTGGCTTTACACCTTCACCGACGCGACCAGGTTCATGCCCTCACCTCGATAAAGTCGATCGGCCCGCCGGCAACCTCGTCGTCGAACACCGCACAGGAAAGCTTGCCGCCGAAGACGCAGCCGCTATCGATATTGGTGCGGTTTCCTGTCGTAGCCGGGTTGGACAGTGAGGGAGTGTGGCCGTGGACCAGATGTTTGCCCCAATAGTCGCTGGACTCACCGGACGGGAACCGTAGCCAGAGAAGATCGCGCTTGGTCTGCCGTTCCAGCGGAAATGCGGGATCGACGCCGGCATGAACGAAGATGCGGTGCCGATCGACATGCATGAGCGGACGTTCGGTCGCCCATTGCAGATGCTGGGGCAGAACCCGGCCTCCAAATGAAATCTCGGTTTCAAGCCCGCCGTTGCCGAGCCACACGGCTCTGTCGTCGCTATCGGCATACGCCGCGACCATCATGTCCTCATGATTGCCTTTCAAGCAGATCCAGCGCCACGGGTCGGACGGACCGGCAATGAGCCGGTCGAGGACACCTCTGCTGTCAGGCCCGCGATCGATATAGTCGCCAAGGAAAACCACAGTCCCCTTGGAAACGTACGTCTCGATGCGATCGATGATGCTGTCGAGCGGATCGATGCAGCCGTGAATATCGCCTATGGCAAACGTGTAGCGCATGTTCCAAGCCTCTCGGCTGCAATGTCACGGCCCGCGATCAAGGACGAGAAGGCGCGCAAGGGCATGGCACGGAGGCTCCCGCCCCCTTCGCCGTCCGCCGCATCATAACAAACGCAAACCCCGCCGCCATCGCGAAACCGACTCCGTCTCCGGCATTTACCGCGATTGCCTCTTCTTCCGCTTGAGCAGCATCACGCCGAGCCGCGACCGATATCACCCCTCGACAAAAATCCGCTGGATCATCTCCCAGCTTGCCGCATCCGGTGCCAGCAGCAACCTTCCCCTGGTCATCGCCGGTCGATTGGTTTCGCGGGTGAGCAACGCGCCGTAGCCGCTGGCGTCGCGGTGGATCAGCACGCCGGCGGCGTGATGCCAGGGTTTGAGCTCGGCAAAGCTCATCGCGCCTGATGCCAGCGCCCGGTATTCATAGGCCGAGCAGGCCATGTGGTGGTGCGGGCAAAGCGCAGCAGGCCGAAGCATGAAGGGGAACCTCATTACAACGGCAATGTACCGGCGCCGATGCGCCGCACCCTGCCGGTTCCGATTGTCTTCCAGGCCGGAATTGTGTCATGACCCATCGACCACAGGCGCAACAGCTCAGGGTGCGACATCAACATGAAGAAGATCGGTTTCCTCTCGTTTGGGCACTGGACGCCCTCGCCTCAATCGCAGACGCGCTCGGCAGCCGATGCGCTGCTGCAGTCTATCGACCTTGCCATGGCGGCCGAAGAGCTCGGTGCTGACGGGGCGTATTTTCGTGTGCATCATTTCGCCCGCCAGCTCGCCGCCCCTTCCCGCTACTATCGGCCGTCGGCGCGAGAACCAGCCGGATCGAGATCGGCACCGCCGTCATCGACATGCGCTACGAGAACCCGCTCTATATGGCCGAGGATGCGGGTGCCGCCGACCTCATCGCCGGCGGCCGGCTGCAGCTCGGCATCAGCCGCGGTTCGCCCGAGCAGGTGATCGATGGCTGGCGTCATTTCGGCTATGCGCCATCGGAAGGTCAGGACGAGGCCGAGATGGCCCGCCGCCACGCCGAAGTCTTTCTTGAGGCCCTTCGTGGCGAAGGTTTTGCCAAGCCCAACCCACGGCCGATGTTTCCGAACCCGCCCGGCCTCCTGCGTCTCGAGCCGCATTCCGAGGGGCTGCGCGAGCGGATCTGGTGGGGCGCAAGCTCCAATGCCACCGCTGTCTGGGCGGCGAAACTCGGCATGAACCTGCAGAGTTCGACGCTGAAGGATGACGAAACGGGAGAGCCGTTCCACGTCCAGCAGGCCGATCAGATCCGCGCTTACCGTGAGGCCTGGAAGGCGGCCGGCCACGCGCGCCAGCCGCGCGTCTCGGTCAGCCGCAGCATCTTCGCACTGGTCGACGATCGCGACCGCGCCTATTTTGGCTATGGCAACGACGAAGACGACAAGATCGGTTTCATCGACGAGAAGACCCGGGCGATCTTCGGCCGCAGCTATGCCGCCGAGCCCGACATTCTGATCAGGCAGCTTGCCGAAGACCAGGCGATCGCCGAGGCCGACACGCTGCTGCTCACTGTCCCCAACCAGCTCGGCGTCGCCTACAATGCCCATGTCATCGAGGCAATTCTGACCCACGTCGCCCCGGCGCTTGGCTGGCGCTGACGCTCCGGGCAAAGCACCGGGCGCTCACATTCGCCTGTATCTGGCGCGGAATTCGCGAGGACTGCAGCCCTCGCGCTCGTGGAAGGCCCGTGAAAAATAAAATGGGTCATCCAGACCGATCATGGCGGCAACCGTCTCGATTTTTTCGTCGGTGGTTGCCAACAGCTGTTTGGCATGGTCCATGCGCGCCCGAAGCTGAAATGCCTTGGGCGGCAGTCCCGTTTCAAGCGTGAACCGCCGGCGCAATGTTGCCGGAGACAACCCGTGCTCGGCGGCAAAGGCGGCAAGGTCGAGCGGTTGCATCGCCCGCCGCCGTAGCGTTTCCACGATCACGGCCATGTCGGGCTTTTCCTGGCGTCGATCTGCCGCTCCAATTGCCTGTCTGGCGGCTGATATGACGATGCGGTGCAGCATCAATGCCGCCGACGCCTGTCCCAAGTGGGTATCGTCAAGCAGATCGGCGTGGAGCGTCCCGAAGAGCCGCGCCACGTCATCGAGGCGATGCAAGGCCACGATGGGATGCCGCTCGGCAATGATCCTCAGCCGGACGAAGTCCCGCGTAAAGGATCCTTCGAAAAGCGCCCAGCGCTCGTCCCAGCCGTCTTCGTCGGGAGCGTAGGAATGCGCGCGGTTGGGAAACAGCCAGAACAGGGCAGGCCCGGTCAGGCTGAGGCGGCCGCTGGCGGCGGTCTCCAGCCAGCCCTGCCCGCGCTCCACCAGCACGACGGCGAAACTCGGAAGTTTCCGGTCGGTCACCGCGTGGCGTGCATGCTGCCTGCCGCTTCCGGTGACCGCCAATCCGCCGGCCGCGCCAAGCGGCGTCCTGTAAATGGCCTCGGCCTCTCTCATGATGAGCGAAAAGTCCAGCTGCCAATTTCCTCTATGTCGGTTAGTCCTGCAGATCAGATAATTAAAGGCAACTCAATTCAAGCTGGGGAAGGCTGAAATGTCGATTGCTGCTGAAGCCATGCAGGCCCGAACACCGGAATTTCCCCTTGCCGCCCATAGCAAAACCTTGGCTGCGGAGCGGATCGGCTGGCTCACGCCGACCGATCCCGCCATCGGCGTCGACGCCATCCGCCGCCGCTACCAGAACGACGGCTATGTCTGGCTGAAAGGTCTTCTGCCGCGGGCCGATGTCATTGATTTCCGTGGCTGGGTGTTCGAACGCCTCGCGGTGACAGGACTGGTCGAGCCCGGCAGCGATTTTTCGCAAGGGATTGCGTCGGCAGCCAGCTTCGACTGGAGCCTGGCAGACCGGCGGCTGATGTCGCTTGTCCGCTCCGCCGCCTATGAAGGTTTTTGCGCGCAGCCGCCGCTCACCCGCTTCATGGATGATTTCCTGCAGGGCATCTCCTATCTGCACAAGCGGAAGATCATGCGTTTCACCAAGCCGGGAACGCCGACGGCCACACCCGCTCACTACGATCTCGTCTATCTCCGCGGCGGCACCAGTCGCCTGGTGACGGCCTGGATCCCGATCGGCGATATCCCTGCCGAGATGGGCGGCCTCGTCTACCTCGAAGGTTCGCACGCGCTTGGAGTCAAGATGGAAGCGAAGTTCCAGGCCGCAAGCGGCGATCTTTCGCCTGAAGAGCGGATCAGCGCCTATAACAGCCACATGACGGAAGGCGGCTGGGTGTCGAAGGATCTTCCCGATATGGCGGAGCGCTTCGACACCCGCTGGCTCGCCGCCGATTATGAGGCCGGCGACGTTGTGCTCCACTCGCCCTACATGATCCACGCCTCGACCACCAACCAGGACAGCAGCCGGCGGCTGCGCCTCTCCACCGACATCAGATATCAGAATGTCGACGACGAGATCGACGCCCGATGGAACAACCATTGGAGCCTCGGCGATATGCTGTAGCCCGGCTTCAGCACCCCAGCAGCGAAGCGTCGGGACCTTACTGCCGCCGTGAGCGTTGATGGTCCAAGCCTTGAATCGGTTGCATGACTGACCGACTTATGGCTGGGACCGAACCGCTCGAGTTGCCTGATGCCGCGCACGAACCTGAACGATATCCTGATCTTCATGGCCGTCGTCAATGCCGGAAGTTTTATCGCCGGCGGCCAGGCCATGGGCCTTTCCCGCTCGGCGGCGGGAAAGGCCGTCATCCGGCTGGAAGACCGGCTCGGCGCACGTCTGCTCAACCGCACGACGAGAACGCTGAGCCTGACCGATGAAGGGCGGGTATTCTACGAGCGCGGCCTGCAGATCCTTGCATCGGTCGACGAGGCGGAAGCGAGTCTGGGAGGCCAGAGCGGCATGCCGCGCGGCCTTCTCAGACTGACTGTACCCGATGCCTTCGGCCGGCTCGTCGTGCTGCCCCTGCTGGAAAAATATCTTCGGGCCTGGCCCGACATCCAGGTCGAGGTGAGCTTTACCGATCACCTCGCCGACATCATCGAGGACGGCTTCGATCTGGCGATCCGGATCGGCGCCGCGGCGTCGGATACGCGGCTGGTCTCGCGGGTGATCGCCACCTACAAGACGCGCCTCTGCGCCTCGCCGTCCTATCTCGCCGCGAACGGCGAGCCACGCGAAATCGACGATCTCGCAGCCCACGACTGCCTGATTTTCGCCAACCGCAATCAAAGGCAAGGCTGGCGTTTTCGCGGCAAGGGCGGTGCCTGGATCAAGGCGCAGGGGCGCAGCCGCCTGAGGCTCGACAACGGCGAGGCGATCCGCGACGCTGCCCTGGCGGGATTGGGCATCGCGCTCCTGCCCGATTTTCTCATCGCCGGCGATCTCGCCGCCGGGCGTCTCCGGCAGGTCCTGCCCGACCTGGAAGCCGATGACGCCAAGATCGTCACGCTCTATCCCGACAAGCGCCTGCTGGAACCGCGCATCCACCGTTTTGTCGATCTGATGGTCGAGGCGTTGGAGCACGATAGATCGGACGCGCGCTCATCGCCTTGATACGGAAGCGCCGGCATCGGCAACCGCCCTGTCGAGACCGCGGAAACTTTTCAGGGCAAGAGGAAAGAGAGTGGCGACGAGATAGGCAAACCCGGTGAGCAACAGCGCCGCGGCAAGACCGATCGTGCTGACCAGCGCGCCGCCGACAAGGCCGCCGAAGGGAATGAGGGCGAAGCAGAGGGCGGTGTTCATTGCGATGACTCGACCGGTCAGCCGCTTGGGGATGCGCTCGAAGATAACAGCCGACAGGATAGGGTTGAGGAAGCCCGAGGCGAATCCTCCGATGGCCAGGGTCGTAAAGACAAGGCCGAGCGGCGCATCCATCGCAACAACGAGAAAACGCGGAAAGCCGGTCAACAGGAACGCCACGGTATAGACCATCAGGCGCGGCATCCGCTCGCCGATTGCTGCGGCAATCGCCGCACCTGCGATCGACGCGCCGGTGAATGCCGCAAACATCGCTCCCAGCAGTTCCGGGCCGTGGCCGGAATCACGTGTCCAGACAGGCAGCAGCACCGCATGATAAGCCTGGTCCAGCAGATTGGTGATCGCCACCATGACGACGATGCTGACGAGCACCGCATCGCCGCGCAGAAAGCGCCAGCCTTCACGGAGATCGTCGAGATAAGAAGCCCTCTCGGCCGGTCGAGCGCCGGGCGCGCCGGATAGCTCCGGCGTGCGCCGCATGCCGGGGATGCCGACGGCGACGATCAGCGCGGCGGCGGCGAAGGTGGCGGCATTGACGAGGAGCGCCTGGCCCGAGCCGATCAGGCCGATCAGCGCGCCGGCGCCGGCCGCACCCGCCGTCGAGGCAAGCCGCTCGATGGCGCTGGCGACGCCGGTCACCCGTTCGAGCGGCACATTCGCGAGCCTGGCGATATCGGGAACCATCGCCTGCTTGGCGGCGTCGGAAGGCCCACGCAACACGCCCATGGCAAAGACGACAGGCAGCAGCACCGGCATGCCGAGCAGGCCGAAAAAGTCGAGCAGCGGCACCAGCCCGACCACGGCAACCGAGGCGGTATCGCAGATGATGGCGATACGCTTGGCGCCGACGCGGTCGATCAGCGGCCCGCCGAGCGCCTTGGCAACGACATAGGGCAGCATCTCCAGCATCGCCGTGACGCCGGTCAGGACAGGACTGCCCGTCGTGCTCAGCACCAGCCAGGGAATAGCGATGGTCGACAGCCGCGTGCCGGAAAGCGAACATGTCTCGGCTGCGGCGAGCGCCAGGAAAGGCCTGGCCCTCCTCACCGCTCCTCCTCCCCTTCGCGATGCGGAAGGCGGCCCGGATAGGGGAAGGCGTGCAGCATGACATAAAAAGGAACCATGTCGGAATTCCGAGACGCCGCCTCGCCCAGCGGCGGGGCCGCCCGCATCGCTTCCAGGATGATGTCGGTCAGCCGTTTCGTCAGAGCCTCGGCCTGATCAGCCGTCATCGGAATAATGATGTCATCGGCAGCCGTCGCCTTGCGCCACTCCGTCGGCAGTTCGGCATATTCCTCCAGCGCCTGCTGCATCTGGCCGACCTGCAGCGAGAGTGCCGCCTGGTTGAATGCGAGGTCGAGATCGAGCGCCTCCCCCTCGGCTTCGCTCGGCGGCACCGAGGTCAGCTCATGGCTGGCGCGCCACCAACGGTCGCGTCGTGAGGCATGCGGCGCCTCCTCGATGAAGCCATATTGGGCAAGCTGGCGCAGATGATAGCTCGTCGCACCGCTGTTCAAGCCCAGCCGCGCGGCAAGCTGCGTCGCCGTGGCAGGCCCATCGATCCTCAGCATGCCGAGCATGCGCAGCCGGACGGGATGGGCCAGCGCCTTCAGCGCGGTCGGTTCGGGCACGACGCGGCTGACGGTGCGGGAGGCGACGGCATCTGCGGAAGATTTAGGCTGCGGATGTTTCATGCTTCAAGCATATATTTGCAAACATATCTTTGCAAATATTTCTTTGCAAAAGTGATGCGCCTGCCCGCAGGCTCAATCTTCCCGCAGGGTGAAGACCGCGCAGGGGTCGGCGATGCCGCGCAGGGTGTGCTCTCCGAGCGGCATCAAGGGCGTCGCCGTGTTGGCCGCCACCGCGCCGGAAACCAGTACAGTTCGGCCGAGCGGCTTGCAGAGCCCTTCCAGCCGGCTGACCAGATTGACCGCGGGGCCGATTGCGGTAAAGTCCAGCCGGTCGGCCGCGCCGATATTGCCCCACAGGATCTCGCCGAAATGCAGCGCCGCGCCGAACGGCAACGGCGCCAGCCCTTGCGCCTGGCGCACTTGGTCGAGATGAACCATGCCGGCGCGGCTGGCGGCGACTGCCCGCAATGCGGCCTCGCAGGCCTCGCGGTCTCCTTCGATTGCTCCGCCGGAAGCCGCCGTCACCGGAAAGATCGCCAGCACGCCGTCACCGATGAATTTCAGCACCTCGCCGCCGAAGGCGTGCACGGCGCCTGCGACGCGGTCGAAATAGGCGTCCAGAGCGGTGATCATCTGGTGAGGTTCGGTCACCTCGGAAAGCGCGGTAAAATCGCGGAGATCGGCGCAAAGAAGAGCAGCGCGGATGGTCTCACCGGTGCCGCGGGCTAGCGCGCCGGCCTGCACCCGGGCCGCACTGCGCCGACCGAGATAGGCTTCGAGGAGCGCGGCCCGCGCCTCCCGCGCAGCAAGTGCGGCAAGCGGCGCAGCGGCAAAACGCGCGACCTCGCGCAGCAGGCTGATCGCGGCCGGGCCGATTGCGCTGCCCCCTTCCCCGTTGGCAACCCCCGCCCAGCCGAGCAGCGGGCCGTCCGATGCCTGATCATCCTGTGCAGGCCCGATCCTCGTCTCCCACACCGGCCCGAGCCCGGCCAGCCACTCGCGCCCGGCTTCGCTTTGCGGAGTGGCGGCAAAGGCCAACGCCTCGATGACGGCCCCGGTTTCAGCCCGCCACAGCCAAGTGCGCCGCGCGATGATCGGATGCGGCACCGATAGCGTCAGCGCGCCGCCCGACAGCGGCAGGCCTTCAGCCAAAAGCCGGCGCCCGAGCTCGGCCAGAAACCGTTCGGGACCGGGCGCGGCACCGGCCTCGTCAACCAGCCAGGCAAGGGGAGAGGGCAGATCCATGCTGCAACATGACACCGCCCCGGGACGTCCGCAAGGATGCCTTCTGGAGCCTGTCGACACCTTGAGCCATTCCTGCGCAGACAATTCCTGTCGCGAATCTTCCATCACGGGGAAAAGCGAAAAATAACGCTTTAAACTTGCGCCGTTTTGATTTCATTATGCGGCCGTTCGTCATCGTGTGATTGAGGGGTACGATGGGCACGATATTCTGGCCGAAAGATCCGCTGGATGGGAATGACATGACGCTGCTGACGTCGATCCTTCGGCGGTGGTGCGAAAGGTATCAGGTCGAGCTGACGGCGGAGGAAAGCAGCCGCAAGGCAAAGGAACTCGTCGAATGGTTCGAATTCGGCGTCAAGGATCCCATCGAACTCGCGGAACTGATCGACGACAAGCACTGGCTCGTCAGCAGGATCTGACCCAGGGGCTGCGGAAATTTCATAGGAAAAGGCCGGGCGAAACTTCGCACCGGCCCTCGTTAACTTGCCTCTAAAGCGCGTCGCGATCTTTCAGATTCACTCCTTGCGCTTTAGGTCTTTGTTTTCCGCATGTCGTTGCCGCAAAACCGCTGCACACTTTTGCGCGACATGCTTTAACCAAGGCCTTTAGTGGTCATCCCGCCAGCGACGGTCACGATCCCAGCGCCGCTCATGGCCCCAGCGCGGTCCGTCCCAATCGCGGTGGCGTCGCTCCCAGCCCCAACGCGGCGGGCCACCGTAAAATGCCACCGGCGGCGGGCGTCGCCAATTCGGCCGGCATTCGCCCCAGCGGGTCAGATGCCAGCCGCGGCCGCACGCATAGTCGACCTTCGTGACATCGCTTGTGACTTTGCTCTGGACATTGATTGTCCCCATCGGCATCGCCTCAGCCGTACCGATCGAGAGGCTGCCAGCGAGCAAGGCAGCCGCGATAGAAAGTGCCTTCATCGAAAACTCCATTTCATCCAGCCGCCCTGACCTTATGGCCGCCAAATTGAACTGGAGATGAACTGCACGTTCATGTTTAGACGAGAAAAACGGGCGTTTTCGGACGCCCGATCGGGGTGTCGCCGCACCGCTTTTCCCGCGGCGTCAAGCGCTTGCGGGCGCCCGCTGCCCGTAAAAAATCGTTCATGTTCTGCCGTGAAAACTGTCCGGACCGGGATCGCGCCCGGCGGCGACCTCGGTCAGTCGTCCGAGGTAATGCGCCCAGCCTTCCGCATGGCCGGCGCATTGATCGGCGCTCGGCAGGCCGCTATGGGTCAGTCGCAGCAGCGTTCCGCCTCCTTGCTCGATCAGGTCGATCTCGACCAGACTGGACCCCGGCGGCACCACCTCGCTGCCGTCCCAGCCGAAGCTATAGGCAAGGCGATGAACCGGCACCACCTCGCGAAACGAACCGCGCGCAAACCGAGCGCCGGTGACGTTGACGAGATAGAGCCCGCCCGGCTGCGGCTCGACCTGAGCCTCAGTTCCCATCCAGCGCAGAATCTTTTCCGGGTCGGTCATCAGCGCAAACACCGCGGCCGGCGGCGCCGCGATATGCGCCTCGCGGTGAACGACGAGGGGATCTTGCATGTCTCTCTCCCATGGCTGTCATGGCTGGCCCTCGCCTCAGGCGGGATCAGCGTGTCATGCTGTGTAGATTGGGTGTCCTCATCGGAAGCATGTAGGCAAACGTGTACGTTCAGCAAGGGCGGTCGGGGCGTCATCCTCATATTGCGGGCACAGGTAGCCGCTGCTCCTTGCACATTGCAGAAAGCATTTCGTCCTATTGCCAACCCGCCGCCTTGCCCCTATTGTCCCCGCCGTTCTCAGGGCGGGGTGAAAGTCCCTACCGGCGGTATGCAGTTTCGATTGCGAGCCCGCGAGCGCCTTCTTAAGGAAGGGTCAGCAGATCAGGTGAGATGCCTGAGCCGACGGTCATAGTCCGGATGAAAGAGAACGTGCGTTCCTGCCGCCCTTGCGGCTGTCGGGGACGTTCGTGATCGCCTTGGGTGATGTGTCTGTTCGCCAAAGGAGATTGCCATGACACCCACCCGCTACGCCTTTATCAAAGCCAGCTGGCACGCCGACATCGTCGACCGCGCCCTTGACGGCTTCTACCAGCTCGTGCCGCCCGAGCAGGTCGATGTGTTCGATGTTCCCGGCGCCTTCGAAATGCCGCTGCTTTCACGCGATCTCGCCGCAACCGGGCGCTATGCCGCCGTGGTTGCCGCCGCTTTCGTCGTCGACGGCGGAATTTACCGCCATGAATTTGTCGCCCAGGCCGTGGTCGACGGGCTGATGCGCGCCGGCATGGATACCGGCGTGCCGGTCCTGTCGGTTTCGCTGACGCCGCACCAATATCAGGAAACCGACCACCACAAGCAGATCTACCGGGCACACTTCGTCGAGAAAGGGCGGGAGGCCGCAAAAGCCGCGCTGACCATCGGCAAGACACGCGCCGCACTTGCCGCGTAGCAAGGCTGATCCTCGAACCGAGGCGGCGGGACCGATCCCGCCGTTTTCATTAGGTCAATTCCGACAGAATAATTGATTCGACGCCCTCGCCGCGCTGTGGTCCACTCGACCCCGACATGTATCGCCATTCTTAACGCATCCAGAACTCCAAGGAGCTGAAGATGAGCAATGCAATGCGCAGTGAACCCCCTATCGAAAATCCAAAAACACGGCCGGTCGACACCAAGCTCGAAGTGGTCGTCATCCCCGTTTCCGACGTCGACCGCGCCAAACGTTTTTACGACGGCTTGGGCTGGCGGCTGGACGCCGACTTCGCCAATGATGCCGATTTCCGGGTGATCCAGTTTACCCCGCCCGGCTCCGGCTGCGCGATCATTTTCGGCAAGAACATCACCGCGGCCGCACCCGGCTCCGCCCAGGGGCTCTACCTCATCGTCTCCGACATCGAGGCCGCCCGCCGCGATCTCATCGCCCGCGGCGTCGAGGTCAGCGACGTGTTCCATGACGCTGCCGGGGTCTATGCCGGCAAGGACGAACCCTATCTCTTCGGACGGCTGAGGCTTGCCGGCCGTGATCCCGATCACCGCAGCTATCGCTCCTTCGCCTCCTTCAAGGATCCCGACGGCAACGGCTGGCTGTTCCAGGAAGTCACTCAGCGCTTGCCCGGACGCATCGACGCCGACGAGACGGCCTTTGCGACCTCGAGCGACCTTGCATCAGCGCTTCGCCGCGCGGCCACCGCCCACGGCGAGCACGAAAAACGCAACGGCGGCAAACACGACGAGAACTGGCCGGACTGGTACGCCGAATACATGGTCAGCGAACGGGCCGGCAGGGAGCTGCCGCTGTAGATGGCGGTAGCGGACGCAGACGCTCGTCGCGTCTGTGTTCCCTCTCAATAATAGTGCAGTCCGCTCGCCTTTCGCTTGCCGCTCAAGGCGAGGCGAAGGACAATGGAGGACGTGCCGTGTGGCCCCCTCACGTCACGTCTTTCATTGTCTCTCGCTTCACCCCGAGCGAAAGCGCCGGCAAGCCACCCCCTCACCGATCGAAAAAATCCCGCCACTGCTTTTCTCCAACCATGCAGTCTGTCGCCGGCCCAGCCCCGACAATTCTCTGCACCGTTGCCAGCGGGGAAAGGCCGCTGATCTCCAGCACCAGCTTGCGGCGCACGGCAACGGCGAAATCCTCGACCTTGTGGACCGGCAGCACGAAGGCGCCAGGGCCGCCGATCACACAGTCGGCATAATATGTGTCGAGCCCATTGGGGGCATCGGAGGGCCGCAGCATGATGGCAAGGCCGTTGATGATCATGCCGGCTTCGACCGCCTTGTCGCGCGCCGGTATAACCGGATTGCCGGAGTTGTTCGGGCCGTCGCCGGAGACGTCGATCACCTCCCGCCTGCCCTGAAACGGGCTGGTGATGATCATGCTGGCGCCCTGGCCAATCGCCGTGGATATCGAAGTGCGCCGTCGCGTGGCGATCGGCCGGGCTTCGATCTTGCCGGCAAAGGCGATCGCGTCCCCTTCCGTCTCGATCACCTGCCAGTCGATCACCGAATCCTGGACGACATAGCCTGCCCATTCGAAATAGCTGATGGCAATGCGACCGGTCAGGCCGCCCTTCACCGCATCCAGGAATTCCTTATGCTTGAGCGCCTCGACATAGCCCTCGCGCTGAATGCCGATCTCTTCGAAATCCATCGACCGCGAGGTGTCGACGGCAAGCACGAGGCTGACGTCGACCTCGTTTGTTCCCGCCTGCGCTGCCGGGACGAGGCCGGAAAGACCCATGAGCACCGCAACTGTCGTCAGCATCGGCAAATCCCCGCGCCATCCAAGCCAGCGAACTCTAACACAGCTTGATCGACCAGGGACGCCGGCCCGCGGGCGCGGCTTCAATTTTCGGTGAAGGCATTGGGTGCCTCAATGCAAGGGAAGCCACAAGGGGGTCTTCCACGCCTTCAGCGCCTCAAGAAAGATCTGCAGGCGCAAGGGCAGGAAGCGGCGTGTCGGATAGACCGCATGCACGAATATCTCCTCGGACGACCAGTCCGGCAACAGGCGGATGAGCTCACCTCTTCCGATCTGATCGTCGCAATAGGTGGAAGGCAGCAGGCCGATGCCGTGTCCGCGATAGGTGAAGGCGCTCACCGCCTCGAAATCCCGGCTCGATACCTGCCCCGACACCTGCTGGCGGATCGATTTGCGACCGCTGACGAGATGCCATTCCGCTTCGCCGTTGCGGCCGTTCAGCAGCACGCACTGGTGATCCTTCAGGTCTTCGGGCTTTGAGGGAAGCGCCCTGCCCTTCATATAGTCCGGCGCGGCGACCAGATAGCGCACGCTCTTTCCGAGCCGCTGCGCGACGATCGAGGAATCCTTGAGCTCGCCGAAGCGGATGCCGAGATCGATATTCTCGGCGATCAGATCGAGGAACAGGTTGGTGACGAAGAGATCGATCCGGATTTCGGGATAGGTCTTCAGGAACGCCGAAACGAATTCGTAGAAAACCTCCTGCCCGAAGATGACGGGCACGGAGATCTTCAGCAAGCCTTGCGGTTTTCTCTGCGTTTCCGTCAGTGCCTGCTCGGCGTCGATAAGATGGGCGAGCGGCTCGCTGCACTGATCGAAATAGGCGCTGCCCTGCGCGGTCAGGCTGAGCTTGCGGGTCGTGCGCTGCAGCAGCGTCACGCCGAGTTGCTCCTCCAGCGACGTCACCTTGCGGCTGACGGTCGAGACCGGCATGCCGAGAGAATGGGCGGCGCGGCTGAAGCTGCCATACCGCGCCACCGTCACGAAAACCGCGATGTCGTTCAGGTCCGCCATGCCGCGATTTTTGCATAGATGCAAAAGAGAATCCAGATATTTCCATCTAATCGAGGAATGGAGATTTCGCCATATTCACCTTGCGAAAACAATCACAACCCGATGGAGGCGCATTCGCAGCCGCCCCATCTCGAGCGACCCGGCCTTCGCAAGCGCAAGCCCTCCGTTGCCCGACCGAATTATGGAGTTCAACATGACTACCGCAAAGACTGTCATCGTCACGGGCGCCTCCCAGGGTATCGGAGCCGGGCTCGTCAACGGCTTCATCGAGCGCGGCTATAATGTCGTCGCCACCTCGCGCCAGGTCAGCGCCTCGGATGCCTTGCTGGCTTCGGAAAGACTGGCGCTCGTCGACGGTGACATCGGCGATGCCGAAACCGCGGCGCGGATCGCACAGACCGCGATCGACCGGTTCGGCTCGATCGATGCCCTCGTCAACAATGCCGGCATTTTCTTCAGCAAACCGTTCGTCGATTACACCATAACCGACTTCCGCAAGCTGTCCTCGACCAACCTCGAAGGCTTCATCCACCTGACCCAGCTGGTCGTCCGGCAGATGCTCGCCCAGAAGTCCGGCGGCAGCATCGTCAGCATCACCACCCCGCTGATCGACCATCCGATCGCCGGTTTCTCGGCTTCGGTCGCCATGATGACCAAGGGAGGCATCGACGCGATCTCCAAGAACCTGGCGATGGAATATGCAAGCGAGGGAATCCGCGTCAACACGGTGGCTCCCGGTGTCGTCGATACGCCATTGCACAAGGACAATCCGAAGGACTTCCTCAGCACGCTGTCGCCAATGGCTGGCATTTCCAATGTTGGGGAAGTCGTCGATGCGGTCGTCTATCTGACCGAAGCTCCGCGCGTAACCGGGGAGGTGCTGCACGTCGACGGCGGCGCACATCTGGGCAAATGGTAAATCACCCGCAAGCACAGGCAGCCGGCGCAGAACGGCGGCTGCACGAACTCGGCATCACCCTTCCCCCGCCGCCGACACCGCTGGGGGCCTATGTCGAGGCGGTCAGATCAGGCAAGCTGGTCTTCTTCAGCGGCATGTTGCCGGTTATCAACCGCGAGCCGCGCTATGTCGGCCGCGTCGGTGGCGCACTGACGGTCGAAGACGGTCGGAAGGCCGCCGAAACGGCGACACTCAGCGCACTTGCAGCCGCAAAGGACTATCTCGGCTCGCTGGACAGGGTCGCAAAGGTCGTCAAGCTCGGCGTCTATATCGCCACCGAAGGCGATTTCCGCGACCATCCGAAGGTCGCGGACGGAGCGTCGGAAATGCTGCTCCAGGTCTTCGGCGAGGAAAAGCTCTCCGGCCGCGTCGTGCTCGGCGTCGCCAGCCTCCCGCTCGGCGTGCCGATCGAGCTTGAGCTGATCGTTGAGGTCGAGGATTAAAAACGGTCGGGCGCGCTTCGGCGCGCCCGTCTTCATGGTTTCGCTGGCGCTAACGCCGGCCTCAGCCGGCTGAAAAGCTCAAAGCAGCACCCACGCCTCACACCGCCACCAACAGCAGCACATAGGCAATCACGCTCACCATCAAGCCACGAAACGCAAAGGTCACGCAGCGATATTTGCTGCGGGCGATGGCGGACAGGATATTGGCGTTTTCGAGATATTGGTCGAAGAGATAGCGTTCGTCGCGCCTGATTGCCGCGTCGAAGAACAGCTCGCGGTGGTTCTGCCAAGCGCCCCAGAACAGCGAGGTCGAGCTATCCAAACGGCGAGGCAGGACGACGAGGATCGCCGACAGGATGGAGAAGACCGAGGCTGCGGCAAGCAGGCCCGAAAACAGCATGCTGCCTGACGTGCCGGTGATATAACGCGCCGGGCTGAAGACCGCCCTCACCTCGCTGGAACTCACCAGGAAGGCCAGCATAAATGTGAAGATATAGGCGGCCTTCTGATCGGATATCTTGACCTGATCGTAAAATATATCATTGATTTTCTTGATATGGTCGAAATACTCGACGCCGATATCCGCGCTCGTCGGCTGGCTTAGCATAACCTCAGTTGCAGTTTCGAATTCGCTCACGTGAATACTCCATCCCCAAGTGTTTCCCTGATATTACACTTGACGGCGAAAGCAAGAACACGTGTGCAATGCGCTTGACTTTTCCACTCTACACGGACAAACGGGAAGTGGGGATGGGGTCTGGGTCATGCGGGGTTATTCCAAGAACATCTGTCGCGCGGGGATGGCGCTTTCGCTTGCTTTGCCCGGTTTCGCGCCGTCGGCAATGGCCGAGCCGGTACAGCGTGCAACACCGGTCGCCGGTTCCGTCATCGCCCGCAAGACCGGCGAAGAGGTTCGCTTCATCGACGTGTCGACTTGGCGTGTCGTCGATATCAATCAGGATCTCCTGACCGGCGACGTGCTGCGCACCAACGCCAACGGCCAGCTCGCCATCGTCTTTTCCGATCACACCCAGGTTCGCCTCGGCCGCAATTCATCGCTGCAGGTCAAGAAGATGGCGGCAAGCGGCGACACGACACTGGAGCTGCAATCGGGAACGATTTGGGCGCGCGCCGAGCGCGGCGGCCAAGGCCTGACGGTCGAAACCCCTGCAGCCGCAGCCGCCATCCGCGGCACCGATTGGACGATGACCGTCGAGGGCAGCAAAACCTCGATGATCGTGCTCGAAGGCCGCGTGGCGCTTAGCAACCCGCAGGGCAGCGTCGAGGTGAACGAGGGCGAAGGGGCGGTCGCCACCATCGGCCAAGCACCGCGCAAGCTGGTGATCGTCACGCCCGACGACCGCGAGCAGATGCTGTTCTATCTGAACCTTCGCGACGGCTTCGGCCTGATGCCGACTTCGCCGCTGCCGGCAGGCCGCATGGCCGACGAGCGCCGCCGGCTGCTGGCCTTGCCGCCGGAACGTCGCACCACCGAGGACTGGTTGGAGCTTGCCGAAGTGCAGAGCGCCTTCGACGGCCGGCAGGTCGCCGCAGAGACGCTTCAGGAGGTTCGCCGGCGCAAGCTGACGACCCTCCAGAAGGCGCGCGTCGACTTGATCGATGCTACGATCGCCGGTTCTGAAAAACGCTACGACGAAGCCGCAAGGCTGTTTGCGGCGGCATTGCCACATCTCGATCCGGCCCGCCGGAACATGGCGCAATATGGCGGCTATTTCGCCCGCTCGCTTGCCGACCCAGCCCATGTCGAAAAGCCGCCATCATCGGCTGTCGGCCCCTATGGCGCGATCATGCAGGCCTATACGGCGGGTTTCCTCAAAAATCCCCGCGCCTCCGTCGATCTGATCAAGGATGCGGAAAAGCGTTATCCGGATGATCCCACCCTTCCTGCGATCCGCGCCCAGCTGGCGCAGCTGATCGATGACCGCGCCCAGATGCAGGAGGCGGTAAACCGCGCGCTCGCGCTCGATCCCAACCATCCGATCGCCCTTGCCGCACGCGCCTCCTACAAGGCGAGCTACGAAAGCGATATCAACGGGGCGCTCGCCGATCTGAACCGTGCCATCGAACTTGCGCCGGGAGCTTCGGGATCGTTGAACTCGATGGGCCTGCTGCAGAGCGCCCGCGATGCCAATCGCGAGGCCGAGGCCGCCTTCCTGAGGGCGATCGCCCTCGATCCGCAGGATCCCGTCCCCCACGCCAATCTTGCCATCCTCTATCTCGACCAATCGCGCATGAAGGAGGCCAAGCGCGAGATCGATGCGGCGCTCGCCGCCGATCCCTCCTTCGACATCGCCCTCCTCGCCCGCGGCCGCTATTACCTGCAGACCGGCGAGCGCGACAAGGCGCTGGAGGACCTGCTGGCCGCCAGCACCGCCAATCCCGCCCATTCGCAATCGCAGCTGATGCTCGCCGCAGCCCATTACGAAAAGGGCGACCGCATCCCCTCCGAGCAGGCGGTCGACAATGCCGACAGGCTCGATAAGAACGATCCGGTCATCTCCTCCTTCCGCACCGCCGTCGATATCGACGATTACGACGCCGACGGCGCGATCCGCAACGCGCAGGAATTTCTGCGCCGCTCGCGCGCCCGCGGCGGCGACTACAGCGCCCTTGGCGCCAATCAGGATGCCGGCTCGACGCTGAACAACGCTTTTCGCCTGCAGGGTCTGGATGCCTGGGGCCGCTATTACGGGGACGCGGTCTTCAGCCCCTTCGAAGGCAGCGGCTATATCGACCAGTCGATCAAGGGCAGCATCTTCCCTTACGTCAACGCAACGAGCTTCAGCGACGACAATGTCATCCAGAACCGTGGCAACGCATCGAGCTATTCAGCCTTCATTCAGGGCTTGCTGCTTGATCCGCACATGCTCTCCGGCCGCTCTCGGTCGGCAACGCTGCTGCGCACGCCGTTCATCGAAGGCTCGCTGGGCGGCGGCATCAACAGCGTCGACGGCCATACGAGGGGTATCGGCGAGGCTGAAATCCAGGGTTTCTCGAACGAGACGATCCCACTCAGCTTCTATGGCAACCTGACCTGGGAAGAACTGGCGCTCGATGGCGACTATCGCGATTTCGGCGGCTTCCAGACCGACAACAAGCTCGTCGGCGGCAATGGCTATCTGACGGCAACGGTGACGCCTGACGATCGCATGGTGGCCTATGTCAATCATGCCAAAAACGATGGAACGCTGAACGCACTGACGCAAGGCTCGTCACTGACCGACTTCCTCAACATCCTGGGCTTCGGGATTCCAACTGAAGTCTCTTCGGAATACAATTATCGGCGCATTGTCAGCGAAACAACCAATGCCGGCCTCGGCTGGAGCCATACCTTCGGCTACGAAAACATCTTGAACGGCGCCTTCCTCTATTCGGAAAGCAAGTCGCGGATGTCCACCTCTCTTCAGGTCGACGATGCGCCGGTTCTCGGCCTGCGCGATCCCGACATCATTCCATTCCTGGACGGGACCGAGGATCTGTCTTCAAAAACCTATATCGGCGCGCTCAGCCATTCCATCGGCAGCGGACCGCTGACGTGGCGGTACGGCATCGAAGGCGGCTGGATCGATGCCAGCACGACCACCTCTTCTCGCCTGCATGAACTCTTTCCGCGCGTCGTGATCATCCCAGAGACCACGACCGGCCCGGACACATTCAGCAACCGCGTCAATATCAGCCGCGCCTACATCGACGTGCTGCACGAGATCACGCCCGATCTCAAGGGCGAATACGCTCTCTTCGGCACGCATATGGAAGGCGACGGAGTCGACGTCAACCGCCTGGAACCACGTTTCGGCCTTGCCTGGACACCCGCCCAGAACCATTGGCTGCGCGCCGCCTTCATGCGCCAGAGCCTCGACACCGGCGTACCCACTCTTGCCCCGATCGGCGTCCTCGGATTGCAGGCCAACCAATATTCGATCGGCATCGAGGGTTATGCCGATACGGTGGCGCTGCAATGGGACGCCGAATGGACCGACCGGTTCTTCACCTCGGCCGAATACCAGCACCAGGAATTGCATGATTTCTCGATCGATTTTCCGCTGATCTCGCTTCCGGCGGCCGACAGCCTGCCGCTGTCGCGCGGCAGCATCGACCGTGCCGCCGTTACCGCAAACCTGGCGCTCGGTGCTGGTTTCGGCCTTTCCGCCACCTATGCCTATATGGAATCGGAGAACAAGGACCCGCTCGAGCCGAATTACGGCGGCTCCCTGCCCTTCATTCCCAAGAATTCCGGGCAGATCGCGCTGACTTGGGTCGACGAGGCCAAGGTCAAGGCAACGGTTGCCGCCAATTATGTCGGCGAGCGCGACGGCGACGATCTCGGCACCAAGCTCGACGATTACTGGACCCTCGACGCCCATCTGATCTGGGAACCACTGGACAAGCGCATCGCGCTCGAGGCCGCCGCCTATAACCTGCTCGACGAGGACTTCGAGATCACGCCGGGCGTTCCCGGCTGGGGTCGCGCCTTCAAGGGCACGCTCAAAGTCCGCTTCTGATGCCGGTGCGGGACAAGCCGCGGCAGGCGAGGCAAACCGGGAGCCGCCGTTTGAGGCTGCTGGTGCTGTCGCTCGCCGTGCTGATCGCCATTTCGCTGCTGTCGCGCCTGCCCGCCTGGTCATTGCTGGAGCTCAGAAGCTTCGACTATCTCTCGACCGTCGACGATCCCCGTCCGCCACCCGGCGGCCCTGTCATCGTTGCGATCGATGAGCCTTCGCTTTCCGATATCAATGCACAATGGCCTTGGCCGCGCAGCCTGCATGCCGAGCTTGTAAGCCAACTGCGCGCCGCCGGCGCCCGCGTCATCGGCCTCGACATCATCATGGCCGAACCCTCGAACCCCGACAATGACGCAGCGATCGCCAAGGCGGTCGGCCCGGATGTCGTGCTGGCCGGCGACGAAACGCTGATCGAGACACCGCAGGCCTCGCAACTGATCCGCGCCACGCCGCTGCCGCAACTGACGCAAGCCGGTGCCGTGACCGGCATCGCCTCGATCGATCTCAGCGGCGACGGCATGTTTCGTCGCATTCCGGGCTACGAGGACGGTTTTGCTGCCATGCTGATGAAAGCGGCATCGGGAGCAGCAAACGCAGACCTGCCGGCTGGCCGTCTCATCCAATCCTTTGGCCCGGCCCGCAGCTACCCCACGGTCTCCTATTACCAGGCGCTCGATCCCGAGAACTTGCTGCCGCCGGGTTATTTCAGGGACCGCGTCGTGCTCGTCGGCCTCAGCCTGCAGAATGCGCCAGAGATAGACAAGCGCGGTGTCGATGCCTTTGCGACACCCTATACGATCCACACCGGCAAACTCGTCTCCGGCGTCGAGATCCAAGCGACGATCTACGACAATATCCGCGCTGGCCTGTCGATCGCGGAAGCCCGGCTGCCGGCAGTTGCTGCCTGCATCCTGATATCGGTGCTCCTGGCCGCCACGACCGTCTGGCGCTCGACGGGATGGCTGACGATCGTGACCAGTGCAGCGGCCCTCCTCGCCTTCGCGACCGCCAGCTTTGCCGGCATCCGGCTTGCCCATGTCTTCGTCTCGCCGCTTGGCCCGACCGTCGCCTATATCTCGGTGGTCTTCGGCCAGGCCGCCTTCGATTATGCCGAGGAGCGCCGCAATAAGCGCCAGATCATCCGCGCCTTCGCCCAATATATTTCCCCCGACCTCGTCAGGCGCCTGTCGAACGACCCCTCGCAGCTGAAGCTCGGCGGCGAGCGGCGCACGCTCTCCGTACTGTTCTCCGATGTGCGCGGGTTCACCACCATCGCCGAGACGCTGAAGGACGATCCGGAGCAACTGACCGGCCTGATCAACCGGCTGCTGACGCCGCTCTCCGACGTGGTGATGGATCATGGCGGTACGATCGACAAATATATGGGCGACTGCATCATGGCCTTCTGGAACGCGCCGCTCGACGATCCCGACCACGCCCTGCATGCTGTGCGCGCCGCGCTTGCCATGCAGACAGCGATTTCGCGGCTGAACACCCAACTGGAGCGGGAGGCGGCAGCGCGTGGCGGCAAGCCGCATGTCCTGAAGATGGGCGTCGGCATCAACACCGGCGAATGCATCGTCGGCAATATGGGCTCGACCCGCCGCTTCGACTATTCCTGCCTTGGCGACAGCGTCAACCTCGCCTCCCGCCTCGAAGGCGCCTCGAAGAATTACGGTGTGGCACTGCTGCTCGGCGAAGAAACCGCAAGGCTGGTCGCCGAGACCTACATCGTCATCGAGCTCGACCGCATCATCGTCAAGGGCCGCACCGTGCCCTCGCCGGTCTACACTGTCGTGCACAAGGCCGATGCGAAAGCAATTGCCGCTCACCAGGCCTTCATCGAGGCCAAATATGGCGGCACGCTTGCCCCGTCCGATCCGGCCTTCGATAGACTGGCCGCCGATATCCCCGAGCTTGCCGCCTATTATGCCATCGTGCGGGATGCGCTGGTTGGTGATGGCGGGGAATAATCGCGCCGCGACAGTTCTGCGCGGATGCTCCTCTATGCCTTGGCGCACCCGCCTTGCCCTTCGAGGCCCCTCTCGGCGGCAACTCTCCTACTGCGTTATGCGACCCGCAGCCTCGCAATCTCAGGCCCCACGATTGCGATGAACAATCCGGGATCGCCGAGAGCCCTCGCCGAGAGCATAGCTCCGTGCACCGAGGCCATCAGCATCTGGGCCTGCTCTTCCGGCCGTTTGTCCAGTTGGAACAGGCGCTGCTCTACTCCGGCCTGCAGTACCGAGGTCAGCCATGCCGCGAGATTTCGGAAATGGGTGCGGACTCGTGATGCAACTTCGTTGGGCAGCATCTGCATTTCGCTGGCGAGCATCGCGCAGACGCAGAAAGGCTGCGAAGCGTTCTCGATGCATGAACGCCAGTAGTCGATGTAGAACCGCAGCTGATCGGCAGGGCTTGCGGCCTGCTCGCGCAGAGAATGCAAACCCGCCTCCGCCTGCTTGGTGTAACGATCGACCAGCACCGCGACCAGCTCGGCCTTGGCCGGAAAATGATGGTGGATACTCGCTTTCCTGATGCCGATCGCGTTGGAGATGTCGGCATAGCTGAAGCCGTTATAGCCGCCCGCCACGATGAGCGACTGGGCGATATCGAGGATCTTGTCCGAGGTCGAAGGCATTGATTTCATAGCGTCGCCTACCTTCTGGTAGGCAGATTGTCAAGCCCAGGAGCTTTCCTCTTCAGTCACAAGAAGGTGTCTGCCCGCCGCATTGACTTCAATCTTGGAAACTTCCTACTAGTAGGTAGGCAAAACAAGGAAACTGTCGATGCAAGTTCAATCTTTGAACCAGCCCAACTGGCTGCGATCCTATTATTTCACACGCGCCGCATTCTCGGTCGTCTGGATTGCCGCCGCCATTGCCTTCGCCGGGCAGCCGAGCGCCGCGGCCTTTCTGCTGGTGATCTATCCCTCGTGGGACGCGCTCGCCAATCTGGTCGACGCCCGAGCCAATGGCGGCCTGCAGGTCAATCCCTCGCAGACGTTGAATGTCGCGGTCAGCACGGTCACATCTCTCGCCGTCGTCGTCGCGCTCGGCGTGAGCTCCTATGCCGTCCTGGCCGTGTTCGGGGCTTGGGCAATCCTCTCGGGTCTGTTGCAGCTCTATACTGGTGTGAGGCGCTGGCGCACCGAGGGCGCCCAATGGGTAATGATCCTGAGCGGCGCGCAGTCTGCCCTTGCCGGCGGCTTCATGATCGGCCGCTCGCTTGGCGCCGCCCCGCCGACCATCCTCGATATCGTGCCTTATGCGGGCTTTGGCGCATTCTACTTCCTGCTCTCCTCGATCTGGCTTGTCGTCGCAGCCTATCGCAAGGCGCATGCATAGGGCAGTCAGGTCTTGCGGCGGCAAACCTGAAGCCTTTTGCCGCCGCAGGAGGCCAGAGTACGGCTTATTCCCGTGCTCTGCACCGTGCACGAGATTTGCGGAGACGATGACATTCTTTCGCGCTATGAAAGGCGGCAATACTTCCCGCCCATAGACCCTGAGGTCACTCCCATGGCTTTGAAAGTTCTTTTCATTGGCGGCACCGGCCAAATCTCCTATCCCTGCGTCGAGCGCGCCGTTGCTAAGGGCCATCAGGTCAGCGTCTACAATCGCGGCTTGAGAAATGCTGGTTTGCCCGCAGGGGTGACCTCGATCGTCGGCGAATTGGGATCGAGCGCCTATGCGGATCTCGCCAAGGGCAATTATGACGTGGTCTGCCAGTTCATCGCCTTCACGCCCGACCAGGTCGCCCGCGACATCGAGGTGTTTTCGGGCAATTGCGGCCAGTATATCTTCATCTCTTCCGCCTCGGTCTATGAAAAGCCGCCGCGCCACTACGTGATCACCGAGGAGACCCCGGCGATCAATCCCCACTGGCCCTATAGCCAGGCGAAGATCGCCTGCGAGGAACTGCTCAAACAGTCCGCAGATCTGGCCTGGACGATCGTCCGTCCCAGCCACACCGTTCGCACCGGCCTGCCGATCATGATGGGCGACAGCGATGTCATGGCAAGACGCATGCTGGATGGCGAGCCCATCATTGTGGCCGGCGACGGCCACACGCCCTGGACACTGACTCGCTCAATCGATTTCGCCGTGCCTTTCGTCGGCCTGTTCGGCAAGCAGGCGGCGCTGAACGAGATTTTCCACATCACCTCCGACCGTGCGCATATCTGGGACGACATCCAGAAGACGATCGCAAGGTTGCTTGGCGTCGACGCGAAGATCGTCCACGTGCCAACGGACACGCTGATCCGGTACAATCCTGAATGGGTCGGTCCGCTCTTAGGCGACAAGGCCTGGACGGCGATCTTCGACAATTCGAAGGTCAAGCGCGTGGCGGGCGACTTCACCTGCGCCGAGAGCCTCGATGAAATTCTCGCCGAGCCGATCATGCACCTCAAGCAGCGGCTTGCCAAAAGCCGTCCGCCGAAGGGTGAAGTCAATGCTCTGATCGACCGGATCTGCGCCGCTCAAAGCGCTCTCGGCTAGGGCAATCGGGGCATCCTCCAACGCTCTGATGGGTACGGCACTCTCCAACGTACCTCATCCTGAGGCGCGCAGGCCAACGGCCGGAGCCTCGAAGGACACGCCGCAACATCGCTCCTTGCACCCATCAACCACCAGAACACCCGCCTCGCCCTTCGAGGCCCCTGGCGGGGCACCTCAGGGTGAGGCTCTCATGGGCCTTACCGCTCTCCAGCAGCCTGATTATTCCACGCGCCGTGCCTCCAGCGGCGCCTCCTGCCTGAATCCTTCAAAATAGCGGCCGCCACGCAAGGCAAGCTCGCGATCGGCCAAAGCCAGCAATCGCGCGCCATCGCCCCCTGCCGCCAGCCTGAACGCCGCGTCGAATTCCGCCGCCAGTCGGGCATCGAGCTTGCTGATGAGACGCGGCGCCCACTTGCCGCGGCCGGCCCATTCGCCGCGTCCGAGCAGAATGAGATCGGCGAGCTTCTGGTAGAGTTGCGCGGCGATCGCCGCGATCTCTTCGGGCGGGCGCGTCCCGCGCAGATCGTCGGCAAGATCGGTGACCTGATAGCGCAGCATGTCGGAACGTGCGCCGGCAAGCGGTTTCGGCCCGGCCGCCAGCATTGCCGTCGCCCTTGCCTGCACGATGTAAGCGCGCTCGATATCCGGTCCGACCACGCGACCCGTGGCGACCATGTGGGCCATAACAGGGCAGCCGCTCTCGGTATCGGCATGGATATAATACGCCAGCGTCTCTTCATCGTGGACGAAGGCCTCGACCGGAAAGCCTTCATGGGTGAAGGATTCCCGCCAGGCTCGTTCCAGCGACGAAAACACGACGACGAGATCGATATCCGAAAACGCTGTGCCCTCGCCGCGCAGCAGCGAGCCGGTGGCGTAAGCGAAAGCGGCCCCGGCATAGCGGTTGGCGACGCAGCGATGGGCGGCGGCGACCGCCCGCTCCGCAAGAATGTGTTTCTGGATGTCGTCCACGATCTCGTCCTCGAATGGCGGCAGACGAGCGGATATGAAAAAACCCGCTCGTTTCCGGCGGGTTGGGTCTCAGCAGCAATGAACGGAATTCAGTTCACGCGTCTGCACCCACCGCCCGGGGCGGTGGTCGTAGACATCGTCGAAACTGCAAAAATCCCGGTCATGGCGGCGAGGATATCGCCCGGCGGCGGGAGCGTCAATGCACCGAGAATGCTTCCCCGGCGCGTTGTTTTCCGTCTAAGATGGCGCCAAGACTCGTCAAACAGGAAGAGCCGCCCATGCCCCACCCCGTCACCGTCATCCCGCGTCCCGCACCGGTTCTGCTGCCGGTGGACGGCAGCGATGAGCGATTTCCGGTGCGCCGCGTCTATTGCGTCGGGCGCAACTATGCCGACCATGCGATCGAGATGGGCCATGATCCCTCCCGCGAGCCGCCCTTCTTCTTCCAGAAGAATGCCGATAACCTGCTGCCGGCAGACAATGCTTTTCCTTATCCGCCGCTCTCGAACGATGTGCATTACGAGGTCGAATGCGTTCTGGCGCTGAAATCCGGCGGCGCGAATATCGAGGCCGGGCAAGCGCTCGACTGCATCTACGGCTATGCCGTCGGCATCGATTTCACCCGCCGCGATCTGCAGGGCGAGGCCAAGAAACTCGGCCGCCCCTGGGAAGTCGCCAAAGCCTTCGAACATTCGGCCCCTGTCTCGGCGATCGTGCCGGCCAGCCGCCTCGGCCACCCCGGCGAAGGGCGGATCTGGCTGGAGCAGAATGGCAAACGCGTCCAGGACGGCAATCTCAACCAGATGATCTGGAAGGTGCCGGAGATCATCGCCGAGTTGTCGAAGCTCTTCACTTTGGCGCCGGGCGATATCATCATGACCGGCACGCCCGCCGGCGTCGGCGCCGTTTCCAGAGGCGACCGCATCAGTTGCGGCATTGACGGCGTCGCCACCCTATCGGTCGACGTCGTCTGAGGAGAGAGCCATGCCCGTCTATGCGCTCGGCGGATCGACGCCGAAACTGCCCGCCGCCAGCCTTTACTGGATCGCACCGGACGCCAATATTATCGGCCAGGTCGAGCTCGGCGAGAATGTCGGCGTCTGGTTCGGCGCGGTGCTGCGCGGCGACAATGAGAAGATCACCGTCGGCGAAGGCACCAACATTCAGGAAGGCGTGATGGCCCATACCGACATGGGCTTCCCGCTGACCACGGGCAAAGGCTGCACCATCGGCCACCATGCCATCCTCCACGGCTGCATTCTGGGCGACAATGTGCTGATCGGCATGGGCGCCACCATCCTCAACGGCGCGAAGATCGGCAACAACTGCCTCGTCGGCGCCAATGCGCTGGTGACCGAAGGCAAGGAATTCCCCGACAACTCGCTGATCGTCGGAGCACCCGCCCGCGCCATTCGTCTGCTCGACGACGCCGCAGTCGAAGCCATCCGCCGCTCGGCGGAAAACTACATTGCCAACTGGCAACGCTTCGCCCGCGATCTCCAGCAGATCGGGTGATCAGGAAATTGAGAAGAAGTGGGGGCCAGCCCCGTCCTTCGAGGAATCCCTATGGGCGCCTCCGGCTGCCGGCTCCGGACTGATTGGGTTGAAAAATCGCCTTACTCGGCAGCCTCTAGAAACTGGCTGTTTCGCGAGGAAGAGGCAAGCGCCTGAACCCTGGCTTCCGCCTTGGCGATCAGCTCATAGAATTCGTCCTGCGCTTCGACATCCAGTTGAATGACGGCATTGACGTCATCGGGCGTATCGCAGACGCAGGCGACCGCCGAAATGGGACAGATGCCGCCGGGGTAACGCTTGCCGGTTCCGGTATAGGCGCGACGGCCCCAACGCTCGGAATAGACCGTTTCTTCCCGCTCGAGATGCAGGATCGTTCCCTTGCAGGCGGTTACAATAGCCGCCTTGCCGTAGGCGAACCAATGATAGTTCAGCCTCCGGAGAATATATTTGCCGGTGATGTCTTCGCCAGCCAGTTCGGCAGGGTTTTCAATCATTCTGATCATGAAGGCTTCCCTCAACGTTTGCAGAATATCCTTCATCTCTCTTTACGCAGCAAGTCAAAAAACGCTGCTTTTGGAAACACTTAGTCACAAAGTGTTTCCGATTCTTACATGAGGCACGCGTCAAGCACCGCATTGGGCACACAATTCTTCGTCGAATTTACCGCCATCTGCACCCGATTTGAGCGTCGTTCGAGGTGGTGCCAGGCACATTGGCGGCTGAACGACGACACGCCTCAGGAGAATTCACCGGCGCGGGGACCGGCAAGCGTCACGCGCCAGCCCGTGCGCGATTGGAAATCTTGGGTGGCCAGAAACGTATAGCCCGTCATGCGCCAGGGCCTCACGGCACTGGTCAGATTGTCGAGCACAAAATCGCCGCCATCCGTCCGGGCAATGAGAACGACATGGTTTTGATCATGCGGCCCAATGACCACCGAAAGCGCCAGCCGGTTCGATGGAAAACCAGCCTCGATCAGGTCCTTCATCTTCTGGAGAGCATAGTCCTCACAGTCGCCGCGGCCGGCAACCGGCAGAGACCAAACATCACTGTTTCCGGAAGACGGACGATCTTCTGCGGGAATGATGCGTAGATTTACGGCACGATTGATCCTTTGAAGAAGCGCTATTCCTGCCCCGTCGTTTCGCTGTTGCGCCGCCATCCTGCCGCACAGCCACTTGTACTTGGCGCAGGCCGCGCCGAATCCCACAGGCGCGCCGATGCTTCTTGTCACCGGCAGCGACGATCCGGCAACAGCCTGAAAAGCAAGAAAAAAGAATGAAATAGCAGCAAGAGAAAAGAGACGCGCCATAGCCGATTCCCCCATTTGACCCGAGACAATAACAGAGTCGGGATAAAAATTTATTAAAATTTTATACTTGCGAATTTAACCCTATTATATCAGCGATACAGATTAACCATTATTTATTCTTCGCGTTAATTCGTTGTTAGTATAAGAACTCTCCCCATTAACATTCGGTTAACCTTGGGAGACGCATGAAATGATCAGCAGAGCATCGAAATTCGGCCTTGCCATTGCTTCCCTTCTGGCAAGCAGCAGCTTGGCAACGGCAGCCCCGGCGGTCGTTAATTGCAACAGTGCAGTTCGCGGCACACTCGAATACAGGCTGTGCATGCCGACCAGAGCAATTCAGGCAGATGGCAACTTCAGCCCGAACGATAACGATCGTGGCAGCCAAGGCATCGGCGGCGGCAAGAAGTCGTCCAGCACCGGTTCGGCCACAGGAACCGTTGGCAATGGCGACCAGGTCGCGGACGGCGGCGGATCGGACACCGGCGATGGCAATGACAACGATGATCATGGCGACGGCAAGGACCACGATCATCATGGCGGCAAGGGCGGAAAAGATCACGATCATGGCAAGGACGGTCATGGGAAAGATCACCACGGCGACAAGGACCGCGATCATCACGGCGGCAAGGGCGGAAAAGATCACGATCATGGCAAGGGTGGTCATGGGAAAGATCACCACGGCGACAAGGACCGCGATCATCACGGCGGCAAGGGTGGAAAAGATCACGGGCACGACAAGGATGGCCCGAGCCATGACGGACGCGACGGTCCTGGCAAGGACGGCAAGGACGGCCATGGCAAGGGCGACAACGGCGGCTCCGGTAAGAGCGACAATGGTGGCTCTGGCAAGAGCGACAATGGCGGCTCCGGTAAGAGCGACAATGGCGGCTCCGGCAAGGGCGACAATGGCGGCTCCGGCAAGAGCGACAATGGCGGCTCCGGCAAGAGCGACAATGGCGGCTCCGGTAAGAGCGACAATGGTGGCTCTGGCAAGAGCGACAATGGCGGCTCCGACAAGAGCGACAATGGCGGCTCCGGCAAGAGCGACAATGGCGGCTCCGGCAAGAGCGACAATGGCGGCTCCGGCAAGAGCGACAATGGCGGCTCCGGCAAGAGCGACAATGGCGGCTCCGGCAAAAGCGATAATGGCGGCTCCGGCAAAAGCGATAATGGCGGCTCCGGCAAGGGCGACAATGGCGGCTCCGGTAAGGGCGACAATGGCGGCTCCGGTAAGGGCGACAATGGCGGCTCCGGTAAGGGCGGCTCCGAATCCAAGCCGGACTAGGCTTACCCGCGCAGAAATGCAAAAGGTGAGGCCGCTCTCGCGGCCTCACCTTTTTGAGTCATCGCTTTGTGTATCGATCGGCAGCAAATACGGCGAGGAGAAGTGGGCGCCCCGTCAAAGTCCCGTTGGTGCGATAGGTGTGGCCGCTTACGCCGCACAAGCCTCGCACAAACCGCGAATCTCGATCGTCGTCTTCGCTGGTTTGAACTTCTGCCCCCGCACCCAGGCCATCAACCGGTGGTCGACCTCGTGATCGTGGAACTCCGTCACCTGGCCGCAGCTTTCGCAGATGGCGAAGGCGACGATGCCGTGGCTGTGGCAGTCATCGCCCGGATGGGCGCAGGCGACGAAGGAATTGATGCTTTCGAGCCGGTGCACGACACCGTATTCAAGCAGCTTTTCCAGCGCCCGGTAGACCTGCAGCGGCGCCCGAAAACCGTGGTCACGCAGCTTGTCGAGGATGGTATAGGCGCTGAGCGGCCCTTCGGCCTTTTCGAGCACGTCGAAGACCAGCGACTGGTTCTTGGTGAGTTGCGGTGTCGTCATGAGCCTTGTCCTTGCATGTCTGCGCGATGCCGCCTGAGGGGAAGCAGGCTGAGAATGAAGAGGATCAGCGCCGCGACGACGATCGAGGGACCGGAGGGCGTGTCGTAGGTGAGCGAGCCGAACAGCCCGCCGACGACGGCCACCGCCCCGATGACCGAGGCAAGCACCGCCATGATCTCCGGCGTCGCCGAAAAGCGCCGCGCCGCAGCCGCCGGAATGATCAGCAGCGAGGTGATCAGCATGATGCCGACGATCTTCATGGCAATGGCGATGACAACGGCCATCAAAAGCATGAAGAACAGCCGCGCCCGCTCCGGCTGCAAACCCTCCGCCTCGGCAAGCTCGGCATTGACGGTCGCGGCCAGCAGCGGCCGCCAGAGCCAGGCCATTGCCACGAGCACAAAGAGCCCTCCACCCCAAATCAGCGCGATGTCGATCGAGGACACGGCGAGGATGTCGCCGAACAGGAAGGCGATAAGATCGATCCGCACCCAGCTCATGAAGGCGACCATGACGAGGCCGATTGCCAGTGTGGCATGCGAAAGGATGCCAAGCAGCGCATCGGCCGACAGCGCCTGGCGCTTCTGCAGGAAGAGCAGCAGCACCGATACGAGGGCTGCGACGGCAAAGACGGCCAGGGTCAGATTGAGTTCGAAGAGCAGCGACAGGGCGACGCCGAGCAGCGCCGAATGGGCGATCGTATCGCCGAAATAAGCCATGCGCCGCCAGATGATGAAGCAGCCGAGCGGTCCCGTCGTCAGCGCCAGCCCGACGCCGGCAAAGATCGCGCGAACGAAGAAATCGTCAAGCATGGCGCTCCCCTTCAGCATGGGCGTGACCGTGATCGTGAGGGCCATGACCGTGGCTATGCCCGGCATGGTCATGGCTATGCCCATGGTCATGCGCGTGATGCCCGTCATCGGGGTGGCAATGGTCGGTCACCGAACCGTCGGCATGTTGCACGCGCCCATCCGGCAGATGCGTATGGTCGTGATGATGGCTGTAGACGGCAAGCGTCTGCGCCGCGCGGCTGCCGAACAGACGCACATATTCCGGACTGCGGCTGACGGCTTCGGGCGTGCCGCGGCAGCAGACATGGCCGTTGAGGCAGATGACCGTGTCGGTCTCGGCCATGACGACGTGGAGATCGTGCGAGATCAGCAGGATGCCGCAGCCGCTGGCGTTGCGGATCGATTTGATCAGATCGTAGAGCGCGATCTCGCCGGAGAAATCCACACCCTGTACTGGCTCGTCGAGCACGAGCAGGTCGGGTTTGCGGGCAATGGCGCGCGCCATCAGCGCCCGCTGGAATTCGCCCCCGGAGAGATGCTGCACCTCGGCATCGAGCATATGGTCGATGCCGGCGGCTTCGAGTGCCGCGCGCATGTCACGTTCCGGCAGGGGTCCGGTCAGCGTCATCAGCCGGCGCACCGAAAGCGGCAGCGTCCAGTCGATCGCAAGCTTCTGCGGGACATAGCCGACCTTCAGGCCGGCCAGACGCTCCACCCTGCCCTCATTCGGCTTCAGCACACCGATCGCCGCCTTGGCGCTGGTCGACTTGCCGGAGCCGTTCGGCCCGATCAGCGTGACGATCTCGCCGCGCGAGACGGAAAATTCGACGCCGCGCACAAGCCAGCGGCCGTTGCGCAGAACGCCGACATTCTCAAGCGAAACCAGCGGTTCGCCCTTCGTATTTGCGGGAGAGAGCATCAAATTTTCCGACAGCGCTGTTGCATCCTGCTATTGCACACGTTATAGCATAACGCAATTGATGTAATAACATAACATCTGCAATTCAAGCGGAGCATTCGATGAAACGCACCCTGGGCACAGCCCTGAAGATCCTGGCCTTCAAAATTCCGCTCGCCCTCGCCCTCCCGGCGCTGGTGGTCCCCGCCTTGCTCTTTGCCGTCACCGTGCGGGCGGCCGACGCGCCCGTGGTCGTCACCTCGATCAAGCCGATCCATTCGCTGGTTGCGGCGATCATGCAGGGTGTGGCCGAACCGGAGCTGATTGTCGATGGCGCCGCCTCCCCGCATACTTACAGCCTCAAGCCGTCGAATGCGCGCGCGCTGCAGGAAGCCAAGGTGATCTTCTGGACCGGCCCCGGCCTCGAGGCTTTTCTGGAAAAACCGCTGCAGGCGCTGGGCTCGAAGGCCAGCATCGCCGAGCTCGATCATGCCCCGGGCCTCGTCAAGCTGCCCTTCCGCGAAGGCGGCGCCTTCGAGCCGCATGAGGATGGCGATGAGCACCATGGCGCTTCCGCCGAGGGTGAGGATCACGATCATGCCGCCGGCACCGGCCATGATGATGATCACGACCATGGCGCCTTCGACACGCATCTCTGGCTCGACCCGATGAATGCCAAAGCCATGGCCGCCGTGATCACCACGACGCTGGTCGCCGCCGATCCCGCCAATGCGCTGACCTACCAGGCCAATGCCAAGGCGCTGGACGACAAGCTGACGGCGCTGGACAAGGAAATCGCCGCCACGGTCGCTCCCGTCAAGGACAAGCCCTTTATCGTCTTCCACGACGCCTACCAGTATTTCGAGCATCGCTACGGCATCCGCGTCGCCGGCTCGATCACCGTCAGCCCGGAAACCATTCCCGGTGCCGAGCGCGTTTCGGAAATCCACCGCAAGGTCGGCGAACTCGGCGCCACCTGCGTCTTTGCCGAACCGCAATTCGAGCCGCGCCTCGTCAATGTCGTCATCGAGGGCACGAACGCCAGATCCGGCGTGCTCGACCCCGAAGCGGCGACGCTGAAGGCCGGCCCCGATCTCTACTTCACCCTCATGCGCGGCATCGCCGAGAGCATGAAGGATTGCCTCTCCAGCGCATGATAGACATGCGGCGCTCCGGGGAGAGCTGAGGCGGAATGAGGCGGATGACCCCGTTCCGCCTTTTTTCGGCTCCAATAATGTAATGATATAACATTAATATGTGAGGTTTCATGGACAACAGACTTCCGGTCACGGTGCTCTCCGGCTTTCTCGGCGCCGGCAAGACGACGCTGCTGAACCACGTGCTTGCCAATCGCGAAGGCATGCGCGTCGCCGTCGTCGTCAACGACATGAGCGAAGTGAATATCGACGCCGCCCTGGTGCGCGATGGCGGCGCCAATCTTTCTCGCACCGAGGAGCAACTGGTCGAGATGACGAATGGCTGCATCTGCTGCACCCTGCGCGACGACCTCTTGAAGGAGGTGCGCGATCTGGCGACCCAAGGCCGCTTCGATTACCTGCTGATCGAATCCACGGGCATCGCCGAGCCCCTGCCCGTCGCCACCACCTTCGAATTCCGCGATGAGAGCGGAGAAAGCCTTTCCGACGTCGCAAGGCTGGATACGATGGTGACCGTCGTCGATGCCGCCAATCTGCTCACCGATTATGCCTCGGCCGATTTCCTCGCCGACCGCGGCGAAACGGCAGGCGACGGCGATACCAGAACCATCGTCGACCTGCTGGTCGAGCAGATCGAATTCGCCGATGTCGTGGTGCTGAACAAGATCGGCACGGCAAGCGAGACGGAACGCGACGCCGCTCGGAAAATCATCACCGGCCTCAACCCGGATGCGAAGCTGATCGAGGCGGATTTCGGCAAGGTGGGGCTGAAGGAGGTGCTCGGCACCGGACGCTTCGATATATCAAGGGCCGAGACCCACCCGCTCTGGTACAAGGAGCTGCACGGCTTCAAGGACCACGTGCCGGAGACCGAAGAATACGGCATCCGCTCCTTCGTCTACCGCGAAAGACGGCCCTTCCATCCGGCAAAATTGCAGGCCTTTCTCGACCTGACATGGCCGGGCGTGGTGCGCGCCAAAGGCTTCTTCTGGCTGGCGACGCGGCCGCACCATGTCGGCGAGATCAGCCAGGCGGGCGCCCTCGTGCGTACCGGCAAGGTGGGCCTCTGGTGGGCGGCGGTGCCGCGCGGACAATGGCCCGACGAACCGGGCTTCCTGCGCGCCATCAGCCCCTACCTCGATCCCGTCTGGGGCGACCGCCGCCAGGAAATCGTCTTCATCGGCGCCGACCCGATGGACGAGGCCTGGATCAGGAAAGAACTCGACGCCTGCCTCATCCAGACCGAGGTCTTCACGCCCGATCGCTGGCGAAACCTGCCCGACCTCTTCGCCAGTTGGAGCCGCCAGGCGGCATGAAGGCAACCGTGATCAAAGCCTATCGCTGCGTCTGCACGGAGTGTGATCCGCTGCCGCCGATCGAGGGGCTTCATCCGTTGACACATGAGGGGGATGTGAAGGTTGATGCCGAGAGACCAAAGGGGTTGCTTGGTATTATTGCCGAGCGGGTGATAGCTGCACGGCGGCGGAATTAGGCGCGGACCACACCCCATCCGCCCTCATCCCTGTGCTCGTCACAGGGATCCAGCGCGCCCAAGTCCTTGGGCGCCGAAGACTCTTCTGCGAACTCGCATGGGATCATTCACCGCACAGACGCGCGGTGGCTGGATTCCTGTGACGAGCACAGGAATGAGGTGAGTGGGAGAGCGAAAATGCCTATCGAGACGAGGTCTCGGTGCCGACGGAGTCCTCATGCGGCACGGGGTCTCGATATCCTAAGAATCGAGAAAGGGCGGCCGAAGCCACCCTCCCCTTGTCACCAATCAACGACCGGCGATGATGCTGGAGATCACACCGCTGGTGACGCCGATCAGCAGGTAGTCGTTGTCGGCCCGCACCCAGCGATAGCCGCGCGGCGGAGGCGCGAGCCGGTAGCGGCGGTAGTCGTTGACGTCGTGAAACCGGCGGCGCTCGCTGGCATTGACGCGGTATCCCTTCTTCCAGTGCGGCCGGACGACTTTCTTCTCGACGATCACCCTCTTCTGCACGACGACAGGCGGACGGCGGTAATCATCCGCGCTGGCCTGGGAGACGACCATCGGGGAGAGAAGGAAGGAGGCGGAAAGGAGAGCAGCAAAAATCTTTTTCATGTGGGGGTTCCTCATGTTGGGCACGGGAGAAAACTAGGCCCGAAAAGATGAACCGAAACTGAAACTTATATTAAACTTTCGTAATGGAATTCGAGGCATAAGGCGCGAACTTTATATTTTAGATTAAACTTATGCACCTTGACGAACTGGAGTTTTGCCTGGAACGCGCCCGGCGGGTGTCCCGAAGTTCTGATTCGATTTTCCGAAGGATTGGGCGCAGGTTCGATCCATGGAGCGCCCTTCGCGCGTTCGATCCGGCGGCTAGCGCCGTCGGACCGTCGTCCGGAATCGCTCGATAGATGATGGAGGAAACCATGCCCGGCATCAGCATGCGCTACATCGTCGACGACGTCGACGCCGCCCTGGAATTCTACACGAAACATCTTGACTTCGCGGTCGCTCTTCACCCCGCGCCGACTTTTGCCATCCTGACGAAAGATGGTTTTCGGCTGCTCGTCAGCGGCATGACGGGACCGGGCGGCGGAGCCCAGGGAATGCCGGACGGACGCAAGCCGGAGCCCGGCGGATGGAATCGCATCCAGATCGAAGTCGCGGACCTGGAAGCGGAAGTCGCCACGCTGCGCCAGGCGGGCGCGCGTTTTCGTGGCGAGATCGTGCAGGGCATAGGCGGCAAGCAGATCCTGCTCGAAGACCCGGCCGGAAACCCGATCGAACTCTTCGAAGCGCCGAAGAGATGATTGCCGTGGCAGCGATCATGTTCTGCGTATCGGGCCAATCGCCCGCAAGACCCTGACGACAATAGTTTGCATCGACATCGCTCGCAGCAAGAATGGCTGCCGCGCCTTGCTACCTCTGTCCGAGCGTGTAGTTTCGGATTGGGATCAATTCAGAGGTAGGGAAAACATGTCCGAATCCGCGGGCGGCGTCTTCGACTATGTCGGGATACTCGCCGTGCTTCTTCTGGTGGCCGCCAACGGCTTCTTCGTCGCTGCGGAATTCGCGCTGGTTTCAGTCAGGCGCAGCCGTGTCACCGAACTTGCCGCGGCAGGCCGCATGAATGCCTCCGCCCTCCAGCGCGCCGTCGACAATCTCGACGCCAATCTTGCCGCCACCCAGCTTGGTATCACCATCTCGTCGCTGGCGCTTGGCTGGGTCGGCGAGCCGGCGCTTGCCCACCTGATCGAGCCTCTCCTGTCCTGGCTGCCCGGGCAATGGGCGGCAACAGGCGCGCATACCGTCGCCATCGTCATTGCCTTCGTCATCATTACGGCACTGCACATCGTGCTGGGCGAGCTGGCGCCGAAAAGCTTGGCGCTTCAGCGCAGTGAGGCCACTTCACTTGCCGTCGTACGTCCGCTGGGGCTCTTCCTGGTGCTGTTCAAGCCGGCGATCGTTGTTCTGAACGGCATGGGCAACCTCGTGCTGCGGGGCGTCGGCCTTCGCGCCGGAACCGGGGAATCGTCGTTCCATTCGCCGCAGGAACTCAAGCTGCTGGTCGCCGAAAGCCAGGAAGCCGGTCTTCTCAACCAGGTGCAGCAGCAGCTCGTCGAACGGGTCTTCAACATCGGCGACAGACCGATCTCGGACATCATGACCCCGCGTCTCGATATCGAATGGTTCGATGCCGACGACAGCGAGGCCGAGATCCTGAAGACCATCCGTGAATGCAGCCCCGAACAATTGCTGGTCGCCCGCGGCTCGATCGACGAACCGATCGGCATGGTGTTGAAGAAAGATCTTCTCGATCAGGTTCTCGACGGCGGCAAGGTCCGACCGATGGAGGTGATCAAGCAGCCGCTGGTGCTGCACGAGGGCACCTCGGTCGTGCGCGTGCTCGACAGTTTCAAGGCCTCGCCTGTGCGGCTCGCCATCGTCATCGATGAATATGGCAGCCTTGAGGGTATCGTCACCCAGACCGACCTGCTGGAAGCCATCGCCGGCGACCTGCCGGGATCCAACGAAGAGCCTGACATTATCGTGCGGGAAGACGGATCGCTTTTGATCGATGCGATGATGCCCGCCTTCGACGCCTTCGAGCGGCTCGGCCTGCGCGATCGTCCGGATGCCGATTTCCATACACTTGCAGGCTTCGCGCTGCACCAGCTCCAGCACATCCCCGAAGCCGGCGAAACCTTCGTTTTTGATAGCTGGCGCTTCGAAGTCCTCGATATGGACGGTATGCGCATCGACAAGATGCTGGCAACGCGCATCCCCGCGGACGGGGCGGAAGGCTAATGCATGTCGCCCGGAAGTGTGCAGCGGTTCCGGGACGACATGCATAACATAAAGAGCTCTAACCTACCGCCAGCGTCCAGAGCATTCCCGATATCGCACAGGCAAGCAACGTCGTGATGACCGAGGTCTTGAACCGGAAGATCGCGATGGCGGCGGCGGCAGACAGCGCCATTGCCGCCGGCACGGCCGATTGCAGCACAGGGATATCGAGCCGCAAGCCGCCAAGGCTGACGGTCGCGACTTCAGCAAACAGCGTGTGCAGGCCAAACCAGAGGGCGAGGTTGAGAATGACCCCGACCACCGCAGCCGTGATGGCCGACATCGCGCCAGCGAGCGCCACATTGCCGCGCAGTTTTTCGATGAAGGGCGCACCGAGAAAGATCCAGAGGAAACAGGGTACGAACGTCACCCAAGTCGTCAGGATTGCTGCAAGCGTGGCAGCCAGCATCGGATCGAGCGATCCGGGATTGCGATAGGCGCCCATGAAGCCGACGAACTGAAGGACCATGATCAGCGGCCCCGGCGTCGTCTCGGCCATCCCCAGACCATCGAGCATCTCGCCGGGTTTCAGCCAGCCGAAACGCTGCACTGCCTCCTGCGCGACATAGGCGAGCGCGGCATAGGCGCCGCCAAAGGTGACGACCGCCATCTTGCTGAAGAGCAGACCGATCTCGGTGAAAACGTCGTGTGCGCCCAAAGCCGCATAGAGGGCGGCGATGGGCATGAGCCAGAGTGCGAGCAGTACTGCCGACATACGCAGCGACCAGCCGAGATTGGGGCGTGCATGCTCCGGTATGCCCTCACCGAGCGCCGACTCCGCATCCGACAGCACTGGGCCGCTTCCGGCCCTGTGGCCGCCGCCCGGATTGAAGGCGGCAAGCCCGAAGCGGCCGCCGAGAAAGCCCGCGATGGCGGCGGCAAGCACGATCAGCGGGAACGGCACATGCAGGAAAAAGATGGCGACGAAGGCCACGGCCGCAATCGCCAGCATGACGTTATTTCTGAGAGCGCGGCTGCCGATACGGATGACGGCCTGCACGACGACGGCAAGCACCGCTGCCTTCAGCCCGAAAAACAGGCCGGCGACGATACCGACGCTGCCATAAGCCGCGTAGATATAGCTGAGACAGAGGATAGACAGGAATCCCGGCAGCACGAACAGTAAGCCGGCGACCATACCACCCAGCGTGCGGTGCATCAGCCAGCCGATATAGACGGCGAGCTGTTGCGCCTCGGGGCCGGGAAGCAGCATGCAATAATTCAGCGCATGCAGGAACCGGTGCTCGCCGATCCATCGTTTCTCGTCGACGATGATCCGGTGCATGACGGCGATCTGGCCGGCCGGGCCGCCGAAACTCAAGGCTGCGACCCGCAGCCATACCTTGAAGCCCTCACCGAAGGAGACGCCGTGGTGATGCTCCTCGTCCGCATCTTTCTCCATCGTTTTGCCCGCGCGGCCGTTGTCCGTCATCTCGGCCATCTCATGCCCTCTTCTTCGGCGCAGGCCAGTTGTGGGTTTCCTCGGTCGCGTCCCGGCACCAGCGGAAGAAGGCATCGTAAAGAAGCATTCCAGCTTCGAGCTGCTCCAGATCGTCTGAAAACATCCTGGAGAGACCGAGCGATGCTGCTAGCAGCCCCGCCGCCTCGGGCGCGAGATCTAGCCTTGCGGTATCCGCCGCCCTGATAATCCGCGCCAGACGAAGAAGCGGTTCGGACGCCAGACCGAACTCCTCGACCATCACGTCGAAGGTGCAGAGTTCGCCGCGATGGCTCCAGAACACGTCTTCGATATCGAAGGGCACCGCCCCGAAGCGTTCGCCAACTGGTATAACCTCGGGCGCCGGCACGAACAGGAAGACGGCGTTCGGATCGACGAAGCGCCGGATCAGCCAGGGACAGGCGATGCGGTCGATCTTCGGCCGCGCCCGTGTCACCCAGACGGTGCGCCCCTCCGCGTCGCGGCGCGGAAGCTTTTCCGATGGCACTGCCGCTCCGCCGGCAATCCAGGCTTCGAAGCCGCCTTCGAGGCTCTCGGCGTCGATCCCGGCATGGCGCAGGTAAGCGGCCACACCGTGGCTGAGCTTGCTGCCCCTTTCACATATCACCACGACAGTGCCGGCATTCATGCTGTCCGCCCAGGACGCTACCTCGGCATGATCGCGCCGGATCGAGCCCGGAACGAGGCGCGGATCGAGCGCGAAGTCCTCCTCGGTGCGAACGTCGACGATGCAAGGCGCGGCGGGGGTTCCAATAAGACGGCTGAGTTTGTCGGGAGAAATTTCGAGAAATGACGGCATGACGCGTCCTCCGTTGATCGGTGTTACTGGACGCGATTCTTCAGCATGACGCCTCGTGGGATGATCGCAACCCCATGGCAAAACCATGCGCAAACAGACCCCGCCGTGTCAAGCGGGCGCTTGCATAGAACAGCGGAGCGCAGCCGATTCGGGTCAACCGCCGCCCGGAATCCCTTGATATCAACTGCTTCGCGGTCCCGGTACGGAACAAAATCCTCACTTCGGCATTATTGTTTCACCGAAAGAGGAGAAAGTACCATGACGTACGACCCCAATAATGCCAACGACCCGAACCGCCCCCTGAACCCAAATCTGGATCTGCGCACCACGCCGAGCGCGCGCAGCAATAATACGTGGGTTGTCTGGGTCGCTGCATTGGCCGTGATCGCTGTCGCTGCATTCGCCTATTCGCAGTGGAGCACCCCCGGGCACATCCCCGGATACGACAGCCTCCACCACCCAATCCGAGCCGGCACCGGCGGCGCCCAAGCCGATCGCTCCGACCGACAACAGCGCAACGCCCGCACCGGCACCTGCACCGGCCACTCCGCCGGCTGCCCCTGCCCAGCAGTAACCGCTGCTCGGCTAAAGGAAGCCGGCCCAGTGCCGGCTTCCTTTTCTGTCGTGCGCTCTTGAATACCGGCAGAGAAAGCTTATTTTAGAGATATTGAATTTGTCTCTGACGGCTGACCACGGATGTACTGGCAGCCGTTATCGAGACAGATCGAGGAAGGGTCGGTGCGAGTTTCGCCCGGCCTTTTTTCTTGGCTCTCCGACAGCTCTCGCAGCGGGATTTTATTTGGGGATCCTGTTGTAGAAGGACTGGGGGTCGTACACGCACTGGTAATCGAGAAGGCAAATCTTGCCGTTGGCATCCCTGACCCTTGCCGTGTCGTACTTGTCGCCGAGATTGCACCTGGCCGGAGGATAGCGAAAGCTGCGGCCGCCGAAGCCCATGCGCACGAAAACCGCTTTGTCTTTGCGGATGATCTGCGCAAGCTCTTCGCAAGTATGATCCCTGGCATTGACCTCCACCGCCTCGATGGCAAAGGCTGCGGACGGAAACAGCAGCACAATCGCCAGAACAATGCTTTTCATGAAAACTCCTGATTGTGGGAGAACGTTTTTGGCCAAACGGGCCCAAGATCATCCCGCCCTACGGAAAATTATAGGGGGATGCCGGGTCAAAGACACAGGCATAGTCGAGAATACACTGCTTCCCGCCAGCATCGCGGAAACTCGTGCTGGTGCGCTTGTCGCCCATGCTGCATTGCGCCGGCGGATAGCGGAAGCTTCGGCCGCCGAAGCCGACACGGACGAAAACCTTCTTATTCTGGCGGATGATCTGCGCAATCTCACTGCAGCTATACTCGCTCGCCTTGATCTCCTTCGCCCCCGCAGCGAAGGCCGGCAACGGCAGAGACAAGGCAACGACTAGAACGACGCTTCTCATGGAACCCTCCCGCTTACCTAAGAGCAAATAGGGCGCGAGGATCGACGCTGCCAGACATGCTGACGACACCAACCATGCCGCCCGGCCCCGAACAAATTCCGGCAGGCCGGAAGATCCGGCCTGAATTCAAATAATTCAATCTTATCAAGAGATTTGGTGGGTGATGTAGGGCTCGAACCTACGACCCGCTGATTAAGAGTCAGCTGCTCTACCAACTGAGCTAATCACCCGTTCGCGCTTGGCTGCGCGGTGTGACGGGGCGTATAAACAGGATCGGCAGGCTTGTCCAGCGCATCGGCGAAATTTCTTTGGTTAATCGCGAAGATTTTTCCCGACGGCTGAAAAGCTGGGCATAACCCGGCAAACCGGAATCGATTTTCGGAAGGGATTATGCGCAGATTCAAAGCGATAGAGCACCGCACGCCGGACGCGCGGCACTCTCATAAAATCAAAGATCGAGCGTGCCGCTCGCCAGCCGCACCGCCTGGCCGCCGATCCGCGCGTTGGAGATCGTCCCGCCATCGACATCGATATGCAGATGGATGAAGGATGGCCGCCCCATCTCGACGCCTTGCTCGATCATGATCGGGTGATGCCCGTCCGTCAGCCGGTCGAAATGGTGGATCGCGCCGGAGAGTGCCGCCGCCGCCGAACCGGTGGCCGGGTCTTCGACGATCCCCATGCCGCTTGCGAACATGCGCGCATGGAACTTTGCGACGTGATTGACGCCGCCGCGGCAATAGACATAGGCCGAGGCAAGCGCCCCCTCGACGAAGGGCACGATCTTTTCCCAGAGCTGCGGATCGAATTCCACCCGCTGCGCGGCGCCGACATCGTGCACCGGAATGAGCAGGAAAGGAACGCCGGCGCTCCAGACCGAGGGCACGTGATTTTCAAAGCCGATCTCGGTGACCTTCAGCGACAGCGCATCGGCCATGCCGAGCTTGTCCAGCGGCATGACGGCCGGCTGTGATTTCCGTGGCAGGTCGAATTCGGCAAAGCTCGCCTCGCCCTCTCTCAGCCGCACCGCGCAGCGCACCGGCCCGACGTTTTCCTCAAGCACCGTCACCAGATCGAGCGTCGCCGCGCCATGCGCCCGTTCGGCCAGCGCCACCGCCGTGCCGACTGTGGGATGGCCGGCAAACGGCAGCTCACGCCCCGGCGTGAAGATCCTGAGCTTCGCCGCATAGGCGGGATTGCTCGAAGGCTGCACGAACACCGTCTCGGAGAGATTGATCTCCCGGGTGATCGCCTGCATCGCCTCGTCGCTGAGATCGTCTCCGTCGAAGATCACCGCCAGCGGGTTGCCCGCCAGCTTTCGATCGGTGAACACGTCATAGACGCTGTAGCTTCGCGCCACATCGGCCTCCTTGAATCGGTCATCGCGCCGCCAACCTGCCCGACCAAACGGCCGAGTGCAAGGCGCTAAGTCAGATGGATGCAAGGAGCCAAGCCGGAGCGTGTCCGTCGAGGCGCTGGCCTCGAGCCTCTTATGCGCCCGCCTTGCCGAAATACCAGCTAATCACCGGCAGCATGGAGATGTTATAAGGATAGGCCTTGGGATCGGCCGAGCGGATCGCCACCGCACCGGCAATCTCCTTGTCCTCGGCGACCAGCATGTGGGCCTCGATCCGCTTCACCATCTCCTCCGCCGTCATGTCGAAGCGGAAGAGCCGCATAAGCGTGACCGTGCGTCTGGAATGGCTGGCATAGAGCTCCTGCCCTGCCACGGAATCGGAAAGGTCGAGACCCGTCTCCTCATGGACCTCGCGGCGCATATTGGCCTCGATGTCGCAGCGGCCGTCGACGATATCCTCCTGTTCCAGCGAACCGGCGGCGAAATAGACCTGCCCGGGATTGGCGGTGTGGGCGCCCATGCGGATCGCCACCAGCGCGCCGTCTGAGCTTTCCAGCACCGGATAAGCAAAGATATGCAGACCGCCCTGGCGCTGCGGCTGCCGGCGCCACCACATGAAGGCCGAAAATGGAGTGACGTAGCCCTCGCCCGCAATCCCGTCCTCACCGAACGACAGCCGCTGCTGGAACACCAGGCGCCCGTCGAAGAGCGCCGGGTTGGCGGCGGTTTCCTTGGCCCAGTTCTCGCGGATCGCCGCTTCCTGGGCGACGAGAAAGGGATGGCTGCCGGGCAGGACGCGCAGATCGACGCCGGCGATCGGGAAGACGGTGGCCTCCGGCGGCCAGCCGGCGAAATCATCGGAAAAATCGCTGTTTGCAAATTTCATGTTCAAATTGGTTTTCATGTTCGCTTTCAGGGGAGATCCAGTGTCATGACGACGGGGCAGTGATCGGACGCCTTCGGCCGGTCCCAGCCTGTGCGCGGATAACGCTCCACCTCCTGCCCCGGCGGGAAGATGGTGCGATAGGGCTGGCCGCTGCGGATGATGTCAGGCAGGCGGCCGGTATTGTGGGCGGCAAGATCAGGCGAAAGCCAGAGATAGTCGAGCTGGCAGAGCCACTGCTCCTGCGGCCCGCGGGCGTGATAAAGCGTCCAGCGGTCGAGGGCCGCACGGCGGCGCACGACGTTTTCAGCAAAGCCGTCATGGCTGAAAACGTCGAGCGCGCTCTCGGCCTCGTCCTGATGCTCGAAACGATAGCCGGCCCCGCGGCGGCCGATGACATCGACGCGCTCCTGGTAATCGTTCATGTCGCCGCAGATGGCAAAACTTTTCTTGCCTGTATGGCCGGCGCCGAAGCGGTCCTCGATGATGCGGCGCACGGCGCGCGCCTCGGCGCGTCGGATCGGCATCGTCGATTGCCGCCCGTCCAGCCCGTCGCGCGCATTGCCCATCGATTTGAAATGCACGACATAGAGCGACAACGGCCGGCCGCCGATCAGGAGATCGAGTTCCAGGCAGTCGCGTTTGAAGATCTTGTCATCGACGCGCTTGGTGAGCGCCAGCTCCTCATCGAAGAGATCGAGATCGCGATAGGTCGTCATCGCATGGCTTCTTACGTCCCTGACCTCGATCGCCTGGCCGTCGCGCGTTTTCTCGCGCATCAGCACGGCGACATCGATGCCGCGGCTGTCATTGCCCTCGACCAGATATTTCTGCCGATAGCCGTTTCCAACCATGCGGAAGAGATAGCCGTATTCGAAGGCCTGTAGAGCGGCCATGTTGTCGATTTCCTGCAGGCAGAGGATATCGGCATCCGCATCGGCGATCGCCAGCGCCGTCATCTGCCTGGTGTCGTCGGTGGCGGCGATCACGCGGGCTTGCTCCAGCTGCTGATAGACGCCCTCGCTGTTCACCTCGAAAAGCTTGATGACGCGATCCTGGCGCAACTGGTTGCGAAAGCCGGTGAAATCGAAACGGGTCAGGAGATTTTCGACGTTGAAAGTGGCGAGGCGAAGCGACATGGCAAAGGTCCGGTTGCGGGCAGTACCTTATCCGGCAATCGCACGAGGAAAAGATGGCAGGGCCAAGAAATATGCGGACAAATGCCCTCCGCCCCTAGATACGGCTGGGCGGGCTTGAGGTGGCGCCGTCGTGAGGTTGGCTGTGCCCGCCATCAGGACTGCTGGACGAACTCCTATTGTTTGAACCGCGGTATAAGTCACTTGGGCTAAATGTTTGGGCCCGTTCGCCCCGCTCAAGGATCGGCATCCCTGGAGCACGCTCGCCGCACTAAAAAGAGCCGCCAAAAGCACGAAAACGGATGGAATACGCTTTACCGGAATTGGCATACGAATATGTCCCCTCAATTGATTGATTATCGCGCGAGTTTTGCTTGCCCCATGCGCTTATATTAATTTAGCCGCTTGCTCTGCAGCACCGCTTGTCAGATCGAAGCTGGAAGATGTACTCAACTTTATGGTGATTCGAAAGAAGATACCCGCAGTTTTCGACCTCTATGGTCGAGCTTCAACTGATATCGCCGCAGACGTTCACTCTCGATCTATCAAAGCCGCCAGCCCGCGCGGATGACGACGCGCACCCCTTCACTGGGCACGACAGCCACACGACTGAATGCGCGCAGCGTCTGGCCGTTGCCGAGCGTGAGCTTGACCGCATAACGTTCGCCCTCGAAAAGCACGGTTTCGACGGTTGCCGGAGCCCCCTCGCCGCCGATGGTCACATCCTCCGGCCGCACGAGGATATCGGCGCCATCGGTGTTCGCTGCCTGCAGCGCATCCTGCAACTCGTCCCACTCCAGATGGCGTTCGCTGCACATCACCGGCAGCGTCAGGATTGCCCCTCGTCCGATCAGCCCGCCGACGACGCGCCCTTCCGGCCGGGCATAGATCTCGGCCGGCGGCGCTACCTGCAGCAGCCGCCCCTCCGACATGACGGCGACGTCGGTTGCGAGCGCCATAGCCTCGCTCTGGTCGTGGGTGACGTAGATCATCGTCGCGCCGGAGCGCTGGTGGAACTCGCGGAAGGTTTCTTCCATCTCCTGCTTCAGGTGCCGGTCGAGATTGGCGAGCGGCTCGTCGAGCAGCACGACGTCGGGCGAAGTCACCAGGCAGCGGGCGAGCGCCACGCGCTGGCGCTGGCCGCCCGAGAGATCTGCCGGTCGCCGCCCGCCGTAATCGGCAAGCCGCACGGTAGAAAGCGCCTCGCCGACCTTCGCCCGGTAAGCCTCGCCGGAAATGCCACGCACCTTCAAGGGGTATCCGACATTGTCGGCCACACTCATATGCGGCCAGAGCGCATAGGATTGGAACACCATCGCCATGTTGCGCTTCTCAGGCGGCAGCGACTGGGCGACATCGGCAATGAGCCGCTCACCGAGATGGATCGAGCCATCGGAGGGCGTCTCGAAACCGGCGATCATCCTGAGAACCGTCGTCTTGCCGCAGCCGGAAGGCCCGAGCAGCGCCAGGAAGCCGCCCTGGCGCACGTCGAGCGAGAAATCGCTGACGGCCGCCCGCCCGGTGCCGAAATCCTTGGCCAGCCGGTTGAGGATCAGTTTCGCCATGGGACCACCCCTTTCGGCAGGCGTTTTGCCAGGAGTTCGAGCAGCAGCATCATGACGACCACCATGAGGACGACCAGCACCGAGAGCGCCGAAGCAAGGTCGGAACTGCCGCTGTCGTCGAGATTGTAGATGGCCACACCGAGCGTCTGGGTGCCGGCCGACCAGAGAAGCGCGGAGATCGTCAGCTCGTTGCAGGCAATCAGGAAGACGAGGATGACCGAGGCGCCGGCAGCCGGCGCGATGAGCGGCACGATGATATCGAAAAGCCGGCGGAAGAAGCCGGCGCCGGAAAGCCGCGCCGCTTCCTCCAGCGCCGGGTCGAGCTGATGGAAAGCGCTGACCACGGGTTTCAGGCTGACGGCAAAGAAGGAGGAGAGGTAAGCGATCAGGATGATCCAGATCGTGCCGTAGAGCGATATGTGCAGGAACGGGATGGGCGCCGCGAGGACCAGGATGAAGGAGACCGCCATGACGATGCCGGGCAGCGAATAGGGTATCTCGATCAGGCTGGACACGATGCGGGAAGCCGCATCTCTTCGCCGCGTCAGCGCATAGGCCGCAAGCACCGTCACCGCCAGGAGACAAAGGCCGGTAGCAGCGGCGAGCGACAGCGAATTGATAAAGGCCGTGCGCGTCACCGCCTGCCGGAACAGGATCTCCTCGAAGGCATGCAGCGACATGGTCTTGAAGGTGAGCGGCACGCCATAGGCCGGCACCAACGCGCCGGCGACGAGCGCGAAGAAGGGTGCGGCTAGCATGAAGAACAGGATTGCCCAGAGAAGCGGCGTGAAGGCGAACCGCCAGGCGCCGAGCTCAAAGGCGGCACTCGCCCCTGACAGGCCGATGACCCGATAGTCGCGACCTCTGAGGGCGCGGTCCTGGATCATCAGTCCAGCGATCGAGATCATCGCGATAACAGCCGAGAGCACGGCGACATCGCCGAAGGTGCGGCTGGTGAAAGCGGAAAACTTGGTGAAGATGAGCGTCGGCAGCGTGAAGATAGAGGCCGGAATGCCGAGAATGGCGGGAATGCCGAAATTGCCGGTGCAGGAGACGAAGGAGATTGCCGCCCCGGCGATGATACCGGGCAGCGACAGCGGCAGGATGATGTCGCGGAACACCCGCAGGCTGGAGGCGCCGGAAAGGCGCGCAGCCTCTACCCCGTCGCACGGCAGCGTCATCAGCCCAGCCCGGAGCGCCAGATAGACCAGCGGCGCATGCTGCACGCCATAAAGCAGCGCGATGCCGCCGACCGAATAGAGCGGCTGCGGCCAGCCAAGCGGCGGGGCGATGGAGAGCGCCTTCAACAGCGGGCTTGATGGCCCCGACATCTGCACCCAGGCCAGCGCCGTCACCTGCGGCGGGATCATCATCGGCAGCACGAAGAAGAAGCTGAGCAGCCCCTTGCCACGAATATCGGTCAGCGTCATCAGGAAGGCGAAGAGGCAGCCGATGACCAGCGAGATGATCGTGCCGAGAATTGCCGTGACGATGGTATAATAGGTCGCCGACCAGAGCGACGGGTCGCCGAGCACAGTCAGAACGCCGCCATTGGCGAGGGCCGCGATCCCGACCATGGCAAGGCGGGCGAGCGGCAGCACGCTGAGGATCAGGACGGTGATGACGACAAAGGGAAACAGCCAGGCGGGCTGGCTGTTTCCGGTTCTGACATAGCCGTGCATGGAAGGATCAGTTCGAACCGTAGATGCCCGAGAAGGTCTTCAGATCCTGATCGGTATTCTTGAGCGCATCTGCGGCCTTGATCGGCAGGACCTTGATGGTGTCGCGCGCCGGAAAACCTTCCGGCAGCTTCATGCCGTTGCGGGCCGGGATGTAGCCGAGCTTGAGAAAACCTTCCTGGCCTTTTTCGGAAAGCACGTAGTCGACGAACTTCTTGGCGGCATCGGCATTTTTGGTGCTGGCGAGGATGCCGACCGGCTCGGTGACGGCCGAAACGCCTTCGCTCGGGAAGACGAACTCGACCGGAGCGCCCTTGGCCTTCTCGCGGATCGGCAGATAGTCGACGACCATGCCGTAAGCCTTTTCTCCCGAGGCGACCGACTTCAGCACGGCGCCGTTGCCGCCGGCGGCGATCGCGCCGTTTTCTGCGAGCGACTTGTAGAGGTCCCAGCCGAGGCCCGGAACGGCGGCAAGCGTCTGGGCATGGATGAGGGCCGCACCCGAGGCGAGCGGGCTCGGCATGGTGACGAGGCCCTTGGCTTCCGGCTTCGTCAGATCCTTCCAGCTCGCAGGCTTCATTTCCGCCGAAGTGTTGTACATGATGCCGGTGGTGATCAGCTTGGTCGAATAGTAATAGCCGTCGGCATCATAGAGAGCGGCGTCGTACTGTGCGGCTTCCGGCGACTTGTAGGCGAGCAGCTTGCCGTCTTCCTTGAGGCGCTCCAGCGTCACCATATCGGCGATGAGGAGAAGATCGGCAACCGGGTTGCCGCCCTGGATTTCGGCCTGGAGCTTGGCCATGATCTTCGGCGTGCCGTCGCGCACCCAGTCGACCTTGATATCGGGATTGGCGGCCATGAAGCCATCGACCGTCGCCTGCGCGTCTTCGTTCGGCTGGCTGGTGTAGAGAACGAGGTTTGCGGCAAGGGCCGGAACGGCAAGGAAGCTCGCGGCAAGAAGTGCAGCGGCGGAAACGATCGTTTTCATGTGAGGGATCCTCATTGCGGTCACCCCTCCCTTATTGGGGGTCGTTAACAGGGATGTGACAGGTGCCGCCGCCGCTGGACGCCGACAAGCCATCGCTGCAAACCCGGTCGATCGCGGCCTCGCACGCGGGCTCATGCTTGCCAAAAACGGAGCCACGGCACTTCAGCGCCGTGGCCCTGATCGAACGTTACTTTGCCGCCTCTTCGATGAGGTCTGCCACCTTCTGCGGCTGCGAAACCATCACGACGTGGGAAGCGCCCTCGACCACGACGGTTCGCTTGGAACCTGCCCGTTCGGCCATGAAGGCAAGGGCTGCGGCCGGAATGTTCTTGTCGCCGGTGCCGTAGACGAACCACGACGGCAGCTTCTTCCAGGCGGGCTCGCCCGACTTTTCGTTGAGAGCCGCGTCGGTGACCGGCCGTTGCGCCGCCGCCATCAGGGCAGCCTGTTCAGCCGGCACGTCGCTGGCGAACTGGTCATGGAACTTCGCCTGGTCGATATAAAGATCGACGCCGCCTCCGCTCAGTTTCACCGGCGCCGCAAGCGCAACACCCAGCGTGCCGCCGGGAAACTTGCCGGCGAGATCGGCAACCGATTCCCCTGCATCAGGTGCGAAGGCCGCGACATAGACCAACGACTTGACATTGTCGTGGCCGTTTGCGGCAGTCGAGATCACCTGCCCGCCATAGGAATGGCCGACGAGGACGACCGGACCGGCGATGCTGGCGACCACATCGGAAACATAGGCGGCGTCATTGGAAACGCTGCGCAGCGGGTTGGCAGCAGCCACGACCGGGAAGCCGTCCTTTCGCAGGATTTCGACGACGCCGTTCCAGCTGGAGGAATCGGCAAAGGCGCCATGGACGAGGACGACGGTTGGCTTGGCCGTCTCGGCAACGGCAGTACCGGAAAGAAGCGCGCCCGCCAGGGCGACGACAGCAGCAAACTTGAACATTGGTCATTTCCTTTCGTCGGTTGGGTTTGACTAAGATTCGTACCGGGAGGGCGATCACTCGTCTCCGCATCTCCTGACGCGGCAGGCCGCCCATATTCTCGATGACATATAATTTGTAAGCGATTTGTTTGTGCACGATCTAGATAGGCCAGAGAGCCCGCGACGTCAATAGCTTGCAAATAGATCGCGCACAAATTATATTGAGGCCTGAGGAGAAGGTGATGAAAAAGGCCACACCAGATGATCTCACCGACGTGCCGAAGGTAGATGAAATGCTCTGCTTTTCAATCTATTCGGCAGGCCATGCCTTTAACCAGCTTTACCGCCCGCTGCTCGACGAGTTAGATCTCACCTATCCGCAGTTCCTGGTGATGACCGCATTATGGGCGCATGACGACCGCACGGTGAAGGATCTGGGCGAGACCCTGTTTCTCGACTCGAGCACACTCACCCCGCTGTTGAAGCGGCTGGAGAAATCAGGCCTCGTCACCCGCAACCGAAATCCCGCCGATGAGCGGCAGGTCCTCCTGCGCCTGACGAAGGAGGGGCACGCCTTGAAGAGCCGTGCCGCCCCAGTGTTCGACTGCATCGGAAAAGCCGTCGGTCTCGACGCCGCGACCGTCAACACGATTCGGGAAACGATCGCTTCCATCCGCGACAACATTCACAAGAAGAACGAGTAAGAGACCTGACGCGGCGCGTCATCGGTGCGCCCGAACGATTTCCGTCGACAAGCCGATGGCATATTGTACGATCAGTCTGCCGGCGCACTGCCGCCGGACACGCGCGTCGACCGCGGCCGGCCCGGAAGATGCAGGCGCTCGAAATCTTGCCTAGCCTCACGCAGGCGTGAATACCCAGCCATTGCCATTCCGCCGCGCTGAGGTACGTCAATCGTGTTTTCGATGAAGGAGGAATTTCAATGGAATATCGTCTGCTCGGCCGTTCAGGCCTCAAAATTTCGACTTTGACCATGGGCACTATGACCTTCGGCGGCGTCGGCTGGGCAAAGACCGTCGGGGACCTCGGGGTCTCCGAGGCGCGTAAGATGATCGATATCTGCATCGATGCCGGCATCAACCTCATCGACACCGCCAATGCCTATTCCAACGGCGAATGCGAAAACATCATCGGCGACGTGCTCTCCGGCAAGCGGCCGCAAGGCGTGTTGCTTGCCACCAAGGCCCGTTTCGGCATGGGTGACGGCCCGAACGACCAGGGACTGTCGCGCTACCACCTGATCCGGGAATGCGAAGCGAGCCTCAAACGCCTGAAGACCGATGTCATCGACCTGTACCAGGTGCATGAATGGGACGGCCAGACGCCGCTCGAAGAGACGATGGAAGCCCTCGACACGCTGATCAAGCAGGGCAAGGTGCGTTACGTCGGCTGCTCGAACTATTCCGGCTGGCACATCATGAAGGCGCTTGGCATCGCCAACGAGCATCGCTACCAGCGCTTCGTCAGCCAGCAGATCCACTATACGCTGGAAGCCCGCGACGCCGAATACGAGCTGCTGCCGATTTCGATCGACCAGGGCCTCGGCGTGCTGGTCTGGAGCCCGCTTGCCGGCGGCCTGCTCTCCGGCAAACACCGCCGCAACCAGGCCGCTCCCGAAGGCACGCGGCAGTTCGCCGGCTGGACCGAACCGCCGATCCGTGACGAGAACCGCCTCTGGAACATCGTCGAGACGCTGGTCGCGATCGGCAAGGAACGCGGCGTCTCGGCCGCACAAGTGGCGCTCGCCTGGCTGATCGGCCGCAAGGCGGTAACCTCGGTCATCATCGGCGGCCGCACAGAAGCCCAATTCCGCGACAATATCGCCGCCGCCGAGCTGAAACTCACGGACGAGGAGCGCAAGCGCCTCGATGCCGTCAGCCTGCCGCCGGTGATCTATCCCTACTGGCACCAGCTGAATACGGTGAGCGACAGGCTTGGTGAAGCCGATCTCGAGCTTTTCGGCCCGCATCTCCAGCAATAGGCGATCATGACAGCGCCGTGGTCGACCGCGTCGGCCGCGGCAAGAGCGAAACGGCGAACGAAGGCTGGACGACAATCTTCTGATTGGCGCTGGCTGGCTTGCTCCCTCTTCTCCCCTCGGGGAGACGGTGGCCCAAAGGGTCGGACGAGGGGGCCGCACCGCACGCCTTTGCTGCTTTCGCTTGCGCTCAGCGCATTCGCGGCTTTGCCGCTCACCCCCTCATCTGCCTGCCGGCATCTTCTCCCCGCTGGGGAGAAGGGGAATCGTGGCGGCGTTTCGCTTCCTAGAAACCCATCGAAAAGATCAGATGAAACGGGAGCACGTCACGCCCACCGTCCCCCAATCGACAACGATCAGCTGCCGATCTCGGCCGAGATCAGCGCGCCCAGGCGGCCGATGCCGTCCTCGATCATCTGCTCGTTGGCGCAGGAGAAGCTGACGCGGAAAGTGTTGGCGCCGGAACCGTCGGCGAAGAAGGCCTTGCCGGGCACGAAGGCGACCTTTGCGGTTTCGAGCGATTTCGCCAAGAGCTTGGCCCCATCCATGCCTTCCGGCAGCGTGATCCAGATGAACATGCCGCCTTCCGGCTTCGTCCAACTCGTGCCTTCAGGCATATATTTTTCGAGCGCTGCCAGCATGCAGTCGCGGCGCTTCATGTAGGCGGCCTTGATCTTGGCGACCTGCGCGTCAAAGCCCCGCTCGGCGACATCTGATATCGCCATCTGGTTGATCGTCGAGGAATGCAGGTCGGCGGCCTGTTTCATAAGCACCAGCTTGCGGATAACAGGCGCGTTGGCGACGATGAAGCCGACACGAAGACCAGGCGCCAGCGTCTTCGAGAAACTGCCGCAGTAGATCGTGCGCGTATCGTTGATGTGGCCCTTTTCGGCGATCTCGAGCGCCAGGATCGGCGGGATCGGGTCGCCGTCGTAACGCAGCGACTGATAGGCAGCGTCTTCGATGACGGCGATGTCGAGCTCTTCGGCCAGCGCCAAAACCTTCCGGCGGCCATCGAGATCGACCGTTTCGCCGGTCGGATTGGAGAAGTCGGCGGAGAGATAGGCGAATTTCACCTTGCCGCCGGCTGCCGCTGCGGCCGCACGATAAGAGTCCGGCGTTCGGTTGCCGTTCGGCGTCAGCTGGTCGTAGACCGGCTCATAGGCGTTGAAGGCCTGCAGCGCGCCGAGATAGGTCGGCCAGGTCACGAGCGCGGTATCCTTCGGCGACAGGAAAAGCTTGCCGAGATAATCGAGGCCCTGCTGCGAGCCGGAGACGATGAAGACATTGTCGAGTTCGCAGGGGATGCCAAGATCGGCCATCTGCCGAACCAGCCATTCGCGCAGCGGCTTGTAGCCTTCGCTGACCGAATATTGCAGCGCCGAATTGACGGCAGCGCCATCGAAGATATCGGCATAGGCCTGCTTGAATTCCTGATCGGGAAACAGCGCCGGATCCGGAATGCCGCCGGCAAAGGAAATGATATCGGGCCGGTCGAGAAGCTTCAGAAGCTCGCGGATCTCGGATGCGCGCATGCGCGACGAGCGCGACGCAAACATGGTGTCCCAGTTCAGCATGGGGTTTCCTCGTATTTTCTATTCCCGGCAGAAGACCATGCCGGGAAATTTATGTCAACAATACTGACCTAATTTCTTGTCATGGTGACATGTTGGAATCTTATATTCAAAAGCCTTTGGATGGTCGGGATTTCACTTGATGTAACCGCCATCTGACATCGAAGGCGCCCGGTTGCGAATTTGCGGCTCGACGTCAACCACATCAAGCGATTATTCCTCTGATCGAAGTCGAAACCGGCTGATTCAGACCCTTCCAAGACCAGCCCGGCGGCGGTAGTGTCGCCGGCACTATTCAATTTACTATCAAGGTGCCAGAAATGACCGTGACGTCAGCCTCTCCTGAAATCAAAATCGAACTCCACAAGTCTCCCGTCCCGGACGCCGATCGCATTCAGGCACTCGAGACCCCCGGCTTCGGCAAGCTCTTCACGGATCATATGGTCCTGGCGCGATGGACTGCCGACGAGGGCTGGCACGATACAAAGGTTACGCCGAGGCGACCCCTGGAGCTCGATCCTGCGAGCGCCGTGCTGCACTATGCTCAGGAAATCTTCGAGGGCATGAAAGCCTACAAGGCGGACGATGGCCGGATTCTGCTCTTTCGGCCTGAAGAGAATGCACGCCGCTTCGCGCAGTCGGCGACCCGCATGGCGATGCCTCCCGTGCCCGAAGACCTCTTCCTGAAGGCGGTCGAAGAACTTGTCCGTGTCGACAAGGCCTGGATTCCGTCCGGTGACGCCAGCCTGTACCTTCGCCCCTTCATGTTCGCCAACGAGGCGTTTCTCGGCGTTCGTCCGGCCCAGGAATATGTCTTCTGCATCATAGCCTCTCCGGTCGGCGCCTACTTCAAGGGCGGCGCAAAGGCGGTTTCCCTTTGGGTCGAGACCGAATACACCCGTGCAGCCGCCGGCGGCACCGGCGCTGCAAAATGCGGCGGAAACTACGCAGCCAGCCTCGTGGCGCAAGCCGAGGCGACCAAAAAGGGTTGCGATCAGGTGGTCTTCCTGGACGCCGCAGAGCATCGCTGGGTCGAAGAACTCGGCGGCATGAACGTCTTCTTCGTGATGAACGATGGATCAATGGTGACCCCGCCCCTTGGCGGCACGATCCTGCCGGGCATTACCCGGGCTTCCGTGATCGTGCTCGCGGAAGAAAGGGGCTTGCGCGTCGAGCAGCGCCCCTACTCGTTCGCGGAATGGCAAGACGACGCTGCCAGTGGCAGGCTCGTCGAAGCGTTCGCTTGCGGCACTGCCGCAGTTCTGGCGGGCATCGGCCTGGTTCGACATGCCGGCGGTGAGTTTCTAGTCGGAGACGGACAGACCGGCAAGTTGACGAGTGAACTGCGCCAACAGCTCGTCAGTCTGCAGAAGGGCGTAACGAACGATGAGCACGGCTGGACGCGCCTCATCCCGACCTGAACTTCGGACATTCCACGCGAACGGCGGCGTCAACACCGACAGGGTGGGCGCCGCTCTCCGTCGCCCGCAAAGCCGTCGGGCTAGAGATATATTCGGTCTCGCCGGAGCGATCAATGTATCGTACCGACGGCACGCGAAAGGGACGAAGAGACCGTCGACCGCTTCATCGCTTACACCACGAAATGCATGGTGGTGCCCCTCGACACGACGCTCGCCCGCCGTGCCGCCGAGATATCGGCAGCCCTCAAACTCGCCACCGCTGATGCGCTCATTTATACGACGGCCGAGCGCCATGATGCGGATATCCTGACTTGCGATGCCCATTTCAAGGGCCTCGAACGAGTCGTATACTTCGATAAAAAAGAGTGACCTTGTTGTGACCCAAGTGCTCGACGGCGGCGCTCAACGCTTCTATCACAATGTGGGGAATGGGAAGCTGGCATCAGGGACGCTGAAACCGGCATCTAGGGACGGCACCGAATTCGATGGCGAAAATGACGATCATGCTTCCGGACAATCTGGCGGACTACGTCGTACGCCGTGTTGCAAGCGGCAGATACAGCAGTGCCGGCGCATATCTGGCGGAACTCGTCCTTAAGGATCAGAACCACCGCAAGCTCGACGACGACGAATTACGTGGTATCCTAAGGCACGCTGAGGAGAGCGGCATAAGCGAACGGCGCATTGCCGACATCCTGCTGGAAACGAAGGCGAAGCTGCGTGATAACCACCTATAGGCTGACCCGAACCGCAGACGCCGTGCTGTCAGGCATCGACGAATATGCCAGCCTGCATTTCGGCGAGGCGCAGGCGGATGCTTATCTTCTCGATTGGGACAGGATTTTCGTGCTTCTTTCGCGCGTACCCTCCATGGGAGACGCGTGCGACGAACTCGGCTCCGGTCTTCGCCGCCTCCTCCACATGCGCCACGTCGCCTTCTACCGCGAAATACCGGACGGCATCCTCGTCGTCGACATCATCGGCGCCGACCGGCTTCCCGAAAGACACCTTCAATCCAGACGACGCTCCCCAACGGCCGACCCGCATGCCTCGTGACAGTACCTCCGCCTTTTACGAGGAAAACGCCGAGATATACGCCAACCGGACGCGCAGCCTGCCAAAGCAGCAGCTCGATGCCTTCCTCGCCGGCATCGCACCGGGTGGCGCAATCCTCGAACTCGGCTGCGGTGGCGGCCAGGACAGCGCCTATATGCTGTCGCAGGGCTTCGACGTGACGCCGACGGATGGCTCGGCCGAGCTTGCAAGACAGGCGGAAGTGTTGATCGGCCGGCCGGTGAAGGTCATGCTGTTCCAGGAGCTCGACGTCGACAGCGCCTTCGACGGCGTCTGGGCGCATGCAAGCCTTCTCCACGTCCCCAGGGCTGAACTGCCTGATGTCTTCGCCCGCATCCGCCGCGCGCTCAGAACCGGCGGCCTTCTTCACGCAAGTTTCAAGGCGGGAGAAGCAGAAGACCATGACGGCTTCGGGCGCTACTACAACTATCCCTCACGCGAATGGCTGTCGGCGCTTTTGACCAAAGGCGGCTGGCGCAACCTCGCCATCGAGGAAAGCGACGGCGGCGGCTATGACGGCAAGCCGACCCGCTGGCTCATCGTACGCGTGGAACGTTAGAGGCCGAAGCCCCGGCCTTAAACTGCAGCAGCTTGTTGCATATCGCCCAAAGCGTGGAATTACCTCACGAAACAATGTCAGCCTGTCCTGGCCGGTCAGTTGGCAACAGGATGGCCGCGATGGGCTTGAGCGGTCATGGGCTGCCGGGCGACGAGCAAATAGAACGCAATCATATGGGTGATCATCAGCAACGGAACGTAGACGATCACGACCACATAGGCTGCGCCTAGCTGCCCCGCCAAGACAGGCAGGCCGGACTGGGCGCCGTGATAATAGTCGATGACCAGATCACCGACGCCCACGAGATTGAAGGCAACGACGAGCAGCCAGAACAGTGGGCGGATGCGGAACGAGATCAGCGCCAGCATGGCCAGCAGCCCGGCAGCAAGATCGCCATAGGCGGCCGTAACGGCAAAGCCGGACGGCAGATCGGGACCGGCGACGCCGGGAAGGATGAAGACGAGGCCGAAAAAGCGGAAGCTATGGAGTGTTGCGACAGCCCGCTGCGCCCCGGCGCGGTCCACCGACTTGAGCCGGGGCACGACATAGACGCCTATGCAAAGCAGCCACGCGACGTAGCCGAGCAGCAGGTGAAGCTGGAAGATGGCGGCCGGGGACATTTTGCCTCCTGTCGGGCTGCTGGTTTCCAGCGCAATATACGGCCGCTTATACCGAGCGACTATTCGGGATAATATGGACAGGGCATGAAGCAGAACTTCACAGTTAGGCAGGGCGCGCTCGACGGGGTGGAGGCATTCCTCAGTGTTGCCCAGCACCGCAGCTTTCGCCGGGCAGCGGCGGAACTCGGCGTCACTCCCTCCGCGCTCAGCCAGGCCGTGCGCACGCTGGAAGCGCGGATCGGCGCAGCCCTGTTCATCAGAACGACGCGTAGCGTAGGGCTGACGGAAGCAGGCGAGCGTTTCCTTTCGCGTGCAAAGCCGGCCTTCGAAGAGCTAATCGCCGCAAGCGCCGTCGCACATGAGCTTGGACAGCGACCGGCCGGACGGCTGCGCCTCTCGGTGCCGCGCGCCGTTGTCCCGGTCCTCATCGAGCCGCTGATTGCGTCCTTTTCCCAAGCGTATCCCGAGATTGAGGTGGAGATCGCCGTCAGCGAGAAACTGGTCGACCTCGCGATCGAAGGCTTTGATGCAGGGATGAGGATGGGCCAGTTCATCGATGCCGACATGACCGCGGTTCGGCTGACGCCGCCGTTTCGGTTCATCATTGTCGGGAGCCCGATCTATTTCTCCAACCGGGATCTGCCAGCGTGCCCGGACGACCTGCGTCACCATGCATGCCTCAGAATACGCCGCTCCAATGGTGCGCTCGCGCGGTGGTCGCTCGACGACAATGGCCGAGCCATCGAGATCGCCGTCGCGGGGCCGCTTATCACTCACGACTTCCCGACAATGCTCGGCGCAGCCCTCGAGGGGATGGGCCTGGCCCAGGTGCCGGAGCCGATCGCCGTCGAACAGATCAGAACGGGAAAGCTCATCGAGGTGCTTGCATCATTCGCGCCGAAGACGCCGGGCGTTTTTCTCTATTATCCCGGCCATCGGCAAATGACACCGAAACTGCGCGCCTTCATCGATCACATGAAGAACAATCCGGATACAACCGGCAAGACTTGCATTCGGGGCAGCGGTGAGTAGGTGCTACCTAGGCACAATGTAGCCTTTTGGGAGATGACATGCCTAAAACCAAAAACCCGAACGCGCCGCACGAACCAAGGCTCGTGCGGCGCGCCCTTGAAACCGCTTAGTTAACCGACTTGTCGACCAGCTTGTTCTTGCCGATCCAGGGCATCATGCCGCGCAGCTTGGCGCCGACTTCCTCGATCTGGTGGCTGTCGTTGTTACGGCGGATGCCCTTGAAGCGAGCAGCGCCCGACCGGTATTCCTGCATCCACTCGGATGTGAACTTGCCGGTCTGGATGTCCTTCAAGACGCGCTTCATCTCGGCCTTGGTTTCTTCGGTGATGATGCGCGGACCCGTGACGTATTCGCCCCATTCAGCGGTGTTGGAGATCGAGTAGTTCATGTTGGCGATGCCGCCTTCATAGATCAGGTCGACGATCAGCTTCACTTCGTGCAGGCACTCAAAATAGGCCATCTCGGGCGCATAACCGGCTTCGGTCAGCGTTTCAAAACCGGCGCGGATGAGCTCGACCAGGCCGCCGCAGAGAACGACCTGCTCGCCGAAGAGGTCGGTTTCGCACTCTTCGCGGAAGTTGGTTTCGATGATGCCGGAACGGCCGCCGCCGACGCCGCAGGCGTAGGAGAGCGCGAGTTCAAGCGCATTGCCGGACGCGTTCTGGTGAACGGCCACGAGGCAGGGAACGCCGCCGCCCTTCTGGTATTCGCCGCGAACCGTGTGGCCCGGGCCCTTCGGCGCGATCATGACGACGTCGACCGAAGCCTTCGGCTCGATCAGGCCGAAGTGAACGTTGAGGCCGTGAGCGAAAGCGATGGCAGCGCCGTCGCGGATGTTCGGAGCGATGTCGGCCTTGTAGATGTCGGCCTGCAGTTCGTCGGGGGTCGCCATCATCATCAGGTCGGCCCAGCCGGCGGCTTCGGCAACCGTCATGACCTTGAAGCCATCGGCTTCGGCCTTCTTGACGGTGGGGGAACCGGCCTTCAGCGCGATGACCAGGTTCTGAGCGCCGCTGTCCTTAAGGTTCAGCGCATGGGCACGGCCCTGCGAGCCGTAGCCGATGACAGCGACCTTCTTGGCCTTGATGAGGTTGAGATCGGCATCACGATCGTAATAGACGCGCATTTGAAGTTCCTTCCCTTGTGCTTGTCCTGTTGACTGTCATTAAGGCGAAATCAGCCGAGAACCGACATCTCCGCCAGAACCTTGTCCGTGCCGTAGAGCCGGAGGAAGGCTGTCACCGCCCTCTCCGCCTGGCGCGCGGTATCCTTGAGGCCCGGTTCGCCGAGCAGCATGCGCACATGCAGGTCGGAAACAACAAGGCCGTAAAGCGTATGATAGGCCTCATCGGCATCGGAAAAACGCAGGAGCCCTGCCCTCTTTCCGGCATCGATCAGCGCCATGGCGCGGCGGTCGATCTGCCGGCGGCCGCGCTCGAGCAGCAGCTTGCCGAGCTTCGAGCCATCGCGGTTCGACTGGCCGATCGCCAGCCGGTTCAGCGCCAGCGAGACGTCGCCGGCCAGCACCTCCAGCAGGTCACGCGCGAAAATGGCGACGTGGTCGTGCAGGCTCGCCGCCGTCAGCCGTTCGCCGTTGCGCTCGAAGGTGCGCACCTTGCTCGCCTGATAGGCAATCATCGCCGACAGCAGCCCGTCTCGATCGCCGAACCACTTGTAGAGGCTTTCCTTCGAGCAATTGGCGGCACGCGCGACGCCCGAGGTCGTCAGAGCCTTCTCGCCGCCATGGACGAGCAGCCGCAGCGCCTGCTCCAGAACGGCGTTCTGGCGCGGCGAAAACTCGCTCGGCTCTGCGGTATCGACGGACACGGTCACGGCTCCCATATACGTACCGTACGGTACGGTTCGTGAGGCTTATGCGACAAACCGATCGGCCCGTCAAGCGGGCCCGGCAGATTTTTATACGCGAAAGCTCAGGGAGACACCAGAATTGGATAGGCGCGCATCGGTCAGCATCGCATAATATCACCCGATGCCATTGCCGGGAGCTTTCCATGTCGCGCTTGCCTGCCGCCCTTCTCCTCGCCGGCGCAGTCGTCTTCGGAGCACCGCTCCTAAGCGCCGGCGCCATCGCGCAGTCGGAAAACGAGGTCTATAACACGATCGAGGAATTGCACGGCAATGCCGAGGCTTTCGACCGGCCGCTGCGCCAGCTGGTTCTGGCGATGCGCTCCGGCGACGCCGAGACCATTGCCGGGCTCGCCGAATATCCGCTGACCGTCAAAGCCAATGGCGAGACCTATGATGTCGAGAACGCCGAGGATTTCGTCGAGAATTTCGAGGATCTGGTGACGCCGGAGACGCGCCGCGCCGTCGGGCGCCAGCAATATCAGGATCTCTTCGTCAACAGCGACGGCGTCATGCTCGCAAACGGCGCCGTCTGGATGGGCGCGGTCTGCGAGGATAACGCCTGCGAGGAGAGCCATTGGGCGATCATCGCCATCAATAATTAGCCCGCGACATTCGTCGCGCAGCGATGTCAGCCATCTCTGCGAAGCTTGCGCGCCAGTGTCTGAAGCTCCTTGAATGCTTCGTAACGCTTGCGGTGGAGATCGGAAATCTCACCCTCCGACGGCTGAAAACGTGTTTCCACCCTCGTAAGCTCGCTCATCGCCGCGCGAACATCGACAAATCGCCGGCCGGCGACGGCACCGAGGATGGCCGCTCCGAGCAACACCGGCTCTTCGGCCTTCGTGGCCACCACCGGCTTGCCGCTCGCATCGGCGAGCACCTGGCGGACGAAATTGTGCTGGCCGGCGCCGCCGCTGATGACGATGTTCTCGACGGTGACTCCCGCCTCGGCCTGCGTTTCGATGATCTGCCTCAGGCCATAGCCGATGCCGCAGAGCCCTGCGATGTAGAGCGAGACCAGGCTGTCGACGTCCCGCTCCATGCCGAGACCGGTAATGATTGCCCGGGCATGCGGATCGGCAAAGGGCGCACGGTTGCCGAGGAATTCGGGAACGACGTGCAGCCCGGCCGCCAGCTTGACGGCATCGGAAGGACGGCCCGTCTTGCCGGCGGCGATGTCTGCAAGCAGCACCGGCAGCGGAATACCCGCGCTCTTCGAAAGCTCGCCCGCTTCGCCGACCGCCGGATGGAAAGAAAGGAGATGGTCGATCGCCGCGCCGGCAGCGCTCTGGCCGCCCTCGTTCAGCCATAGGCCCGGCACCATCGCCGAATAATAAGGTCCCCAGACGCCGGGAACGAAAGATGGTTCTGCCGTCGAGGTCATCGTGCAGGAAGAGGTCCCGAAAACATAGGCAAGATTGGCTTGCGGATCGGCGCCGACGGTTCCGACACCGCCCGCATGGGCGTCGATCAGCCCGGCCGCGACAGCCGTTCCCGGTGTCAGGCCGAGTTCCTCCGCCGCATCAGCGGTCAGTCCCTCACCGAGCGCCGAACCGGGCTCGACGATAGAGTTGCCGATGCGGACAAAACCTTCGTCCGCCAGCACGCCGAGGCCGATCTGGTGGAAATAGCTGCCGTCCCAACGCTTTTCGTGGGCGAGATAGGTCCACTTACAGGTGACAGTGCAAGTCGAACGCGACAGATCGCCGGTCGCCCGCCAGGTGAGAAAATCCGCAAGATCGAAGAATTGCCAGGCGGCATCGAACACCTGAGGCCGGTTCTCCCTGAGCCAGAGAAGCTTGGGCGTTTCCATCTCCGGCGAGATGCGGCCGCCGACGTAACGCAGCACGTCGTGACCCAACGCATTAATGCGCTCCGCCTGGGGGACGGCGCGGTGATCCATCCACACGATGATGTCCCGGTCCGGATCTTCCGAAGGCCCGACGGCGAGCGGCTTGCCGCCTTCGCCGAGGACGACGAGCGAACAGGTGGCGTCGAATCCCAGCCCGACCACGGAAGCCGGATCGACGCCAGCTGCGGCAACCGCCTCTCGCACGGCCGCGCAAACGGCGCTCCAGATTTCGCGGCTCGATTGCTCGACGATGGAACCGGCCTCATGAAACAGGCTAATATTCCGCTTGGCGGAGGCAAGCATGCTGCCGGCCATATCGAACAGGCCCGCCCGGGCGCTGCCGGTGCCGACATCGACGCCGATGACATATTTGGCGCCGACTTCCGGGCTATGGGATGTGTCGCTCATGGTCTCTCGTTTCAGATCGCCAGGGATCGGGTTGATGGGCAACTGCGGCCGGATTCAAGGTCTATCTCCGGACAGATCGCCGCGTCCAGCGACGCTGACATTACGCGGTCGCGGTGACATGACAAGGAGAGCGAGGCGCGAGGCCAAGAAGCGCGACCTCTTCCCGAGACGATCGCCGTCACAGCCTCTCTCCCACATTTTCCAGAATGGCGGCGAGCTCATCTGCCCCGGTTGCAATGGCGACCGCTCCTGCAGCATCGAGCACCGCACAGCGGTCAGGTCTCGGATCGGCAGGGTCGACGAATCCGACCGCTGTCATGCCTGCTGATACGGCTGCCGCAACGCCATGGGCGCTGTCGTCGATCATGACGCATTTGGCAGGGCGGGCCCGGAAACGCTCGGCGCAATGCAGCAGCAGATCCGGCGCCGGCTTCGGCCGGGGGACGAGTTCGGCGCTGAAGACGTCCTCGCCGAAGGCGCTCCACAGATCGAGCTTACCCAGGCTGTTGCGCAGCCGCTGCATCGTGCTGTTCGATGCGACGCATTTCGGCCGGTTGAGATTATGGACGATGTCGGAAATGCCAGGAATGGGCGTCAGCGAGCGCGCGAATTCGTCGAACAGATTGAGATGCCAGGTCTCGAACAGCGCGGCGATATCGATGATCCCGTAATCGCGCCGGCACATTTCGGCGATGATGCTCTCCGAATTGCCGGTGAATTTGACATGGGCCTCGGCGGCGCTGATCGCAATACCGGCGCCTTGCAGCGTTTCCGCCAAAGTGCGGCTGGCGATCGGCTCGCTGTCGATCAACACCCCGTCACAATCGAAGATCACGAGGTCGATGTTATCCATGCCCCCCGGTATCCCGGGATAATCGATGCGGCTATCGAGCATGCCTCACCCCCGCGCCTGCAAGGCGAGATCCGGCCGGTCGGTGGTGATCTGCCGGATCGGTTTGGCAAGCCAGTATTCGAGATCGCTCACTTCGTTCGGGACCCAGGCGCCGAGGCGGTCGAGCGGGACGAGTTGGATGATCTCGTCCCACTTTGCCTGAAGCAGCGATTTTTCGACGGCGATGATATCCGAGTATTGCTTCATCAGGCTGAGGCCGCTCGTCAGACCGAGACGCTCCGCCGATTTGGCGTCGAAGGATGACAAGGTGCGAATTCCAGGGGCGGCCTTGCGAATATCGGCAAGCACCTCAGGATGAAAGCTCGTCAGGATCGAGCGCTCAGCCAGGCCAAGCTGCTCGATGGCGGCAAATGCCCTGGCGGCCAGCCACTCGTAAGGCGTGCCGTCGGCATGAGTCTTCAGTTCGATATGAAGCTCGAGCGCCGCGTCCTTGAAGACTGCAAGCACTTCCTCCAGCGTCGGGATCGTCTCCCCATCGCTTTCCTTAAGGCTGATTTCACGATGTTTTCCGGGGCCAAGGTCGGCGACCAGGCCACGCGCATCCGTCGTGCGCTCGAGCGTCGAGTCGTGGATGACCAGCATTTCACCCGACCGTGTCAGGTGGATGTCGAACTCCACGCCGTCGACCGGCATTTGCGCAAGGTTCCGGAAGCCCGAAAGACTGTTTTCGGGCCAGAGATTGCGGCCACCGCGGTGGCCGATGATATGCACCATCGTCTGAATATCCTTGAGATTCGGCGTGTTACTTTCCGGAGTCCACCAGCCCCTTGGTGAACCAACGTTGCATGAAGAGAATGACGGCCGCAGGCGGAAGCATGACGAGCAGCGCAGCGCTCATCGCAATGTTCCAGGCAGGTGCCGAGTCCGAGACGGGGACGAGTTGCTTCAGCCCGAGCACCGCGGTTCCCATCTCCTTGTCGGTCGTAAAAAGCAGCGGCCACAAATACTGGTTCCAGCCGTAGAGAAACAGGATGATCGACAGGGCTGCGATGTTCGCGCTCGACAGCGGAAGAAGGATATCCTTGAAGAATTTCAGCGGGCCGGCGCCGTCGAGCTTGGCCGCCTCGCAAAGCTCATCGGGAACGGTCAGGAAGAACTGCCGGAACAGGAAGGTTGCCGAGGCAGAGGCGATCAGCGGCAGGATCAGGCCGGCATAACTGTTGACCATGTTCCATTTCAACGAGGCTTCGATGCTGTATCCCGTCAGCCTTGCGACGACACCGGAAAGACCGATCGTCCCGGCGAACCACCGAACCGGCCCGGCGGCATCCGCGACCGCTTCATAGGTCGGAATGATGCGGACCTCAACCGGCAGCATCAGCGACACGAAAATGAGCCAGAACGCCGTCATGCGAAAGGGGAAGCGAAAATAGGTCACGCCGAATGCGGCGATCAGCGAGATCGCCAGCTTGCCGATGACGATGCCGGCGGTGACGATGATCGAATTCAGGAACAGCTGGGAGAACTCGCCCTGCTCCCAGGCGGCGGAGAGGTTTTCGAGAAAATGTGTACCCGGCATCACCGGGAACGGCGCCTGCTGAACTTCCTGCAAGGTGAGCGAGCCGGCGACGAAGGCGAAGTAGAGCGGCAGGCAGACGAAGACCGCGCCGATGAGCAGCACCGCATGGCAGAAGATCGAAAGACCGAGATGACGTTCCGGCATGGCTACACCTGGTAATTGACCCTGCGCTCGAGGGCGCGGAATTGAACGATGGTGAACAGGATCGCGATCAGCATCAGCAGCACGGATTGCGCGGCCGACGAGCCGAGGTCCAGCTGCACGAAGCCGTCTTGATAGACCTTGTAGACCAGGCTGTTCGTCGCCCCCGCCGGGCCGCCGCGGGTGACCGCGTCGATGATGCCGAAAGTTTCGAACAGTCCGTAGACGAAGTTCATCACCACGAGGAAGAAGATCGTCGGCGAGATCAGGGGGAGCGAAATCGTGAAGAAGCGGCGAACGGGCCTTGCGCCGTCGAGCTTTGCCGCCTCGAGAAGCGAGACGGGCACAGCCAGCAATGCGGCGACGAGGAAGATGTAGTCGTAGCAGACATTCTTCCAGACCGAGGCGATGGTGACCAGCAGCTGCGCATCGAACGGACGCCGGTTCGGATCCCATTCGACACCGAGCCAATGCAGGAACTGCGCGATCGGCCCAACGGCCGGATTGAACAGGAAGGCCCAGATCACCCCTGATATCACGGGGGCGATCGCGTATGGCAGCAGGATGATGCTCTTATAGATCCCCCTGCCCCTGATCACGAAATCGGTCGCGAAAGCAAACAGGCCGGCAAGGAGAAGCGTTGCGGCATTCTGGGTAACGGTGAACCACAGCGTGAACAGCGCGCTTCCGCGATATTCCGGACTTGCGAACAGATTGTAGAAATTCGCCAACCCGACGAAAATCTGCGTGCCGCCGAAGGGATCGACCTGAACGAAGGCCAGCGACAGCGCCTTGTAGGAAGGGATGAAAAAGAAGAACAGGAGGATCAGCAGCTGCGGCGCGACCAGGCCGAAGGCGAGCCAAGGCTTGTTGAAGTGAGCCGACTTTAACCCGGCTTCCGAGGGCTGCGCGCTCCTCAGGCCTGTCGACAGAATATCCGGGATGCGAAGGCGCCTGGCGGCGCCCTCCATCCTTCCGAGGGTTCTACTTTGCTGCATGAAGCTGCTCATACTGGCGAAGGATCTGGTTTCCACGGGCCGCCGCCGCATCCAGTGCCTGTTGCGGTGTCTTCTGGCCGGTCCACACGCCCTGGATCTCTTCCACAAGAAGCGCCATCGACTGATTATGATTGCCGAAGCGGAAGCCGCGCGAATTATCGGTCGGCGTTCCGCGCGTGAGCTGAAGAATGGCGATCTCGCGGGTCGGGTGATCCTTGAAATAGCCCTCGGCCTTGGCTTGTTCATAGGCGGCGTTCGTCACCGGAACATAGCCGGTCTGCTTGCTCCACCAGACCTGCGTCTTCGGCGAAGCGAGGAAGTTCAGGAAAGCGGCGGCACCCGCATATTCTTCCTCCGACTTGCCTTTCAGGACCCAGAGCGCGCCGCCGCCGATGGTACTGTTCTTCGGCTCGATACCCTCCTCATGCGGCAGGAACGTCGCGCTCCAATTGAATTTTGCGCCGCTCTCGACGGCGGCATGCGCCGCAGTGGAAGCCACATAGGTCGAGCAGGTTCCAGACGTGAACAACTGATCGGGCGAGAGCCCTTGGCCCGCGATCTGCAGGATGCCGGCGTCGAGCCACGTCTTGAGGCGTGTCACCTGACTGACGACCAGCGGGCTCTTGTTGAAGATGAACTCGGTATCGAGACCGCCGAAGCCATTCGCCTTGGTGCCGTAAGGCTGGTCCTGGATCGCCGCGTAGTTTTCGATCAGGCTCCAGTAGAAATCGTTCGCGAGCGCCATCTGGCACTTCGAAACGCCTTTCTCCCTGATGGCGTTGAGCTGCTTGTCGAGCTCCTGCCAGGTCTCGCCCGGCCTGTCGAAGCCGGCCGCCTTGAATTGATCGGCATTGTACCAGAAGATCGGCGTCGAGCTGTTGAAAGGCATCGCGGCCGGCTTGCCGTCGACGAGATAGAAGCCGGCCACCGGCGCGAGGAAGTCGCTCCAGTCGATCTTGTAACCTTCCTTCTCCATGAGCTCCGGCACCGGAATGATGGCGCCGGAATTGTACATGGTGAGGAAACCCCGCTCGGCGGCCTGGATCAGCACCGGCTGCTGGTGGACGCGGTAGGCGGCCACCATCGCCGCCATGGTCTCCTCGTAATTGCCTTTGCCGATGCCGACGACCTCGTATTTGTCCTGCGAGGCGTTGAAGTCGGCAATCAGCTTGTTGGTGATCTCGGCGAGCCGGCCGCCGGCCGCATTCCACCATTCGATCTTGACGCGATCGGCCGCGCTGGCGTCGCCAGCATTGGCCAATCCGAGCGTCACCAGTGCAGCACCCGCCGCGAACGACCGGATCGTCCGCCCCATGCGGGCGCCTATCGAAGACTTTGCCGTCATTTCGTTTTCCTCTCCATTGCCGTTGTTCGCCGACCGGCACGTTCAGCGCCGGTCAACCCCTCCCAGAGTGGCGATAAAACAAGGTTGGGGCCACTTGTTACAAATGTCAATAGCATGTTACAAATGTATGACATCGCGTGAGGAGGATGCCATGGCAGCTATCGAGCTGATCGATCTGAAGAAGAATTACGGAGCGGTTCCGGCGGTAAAGGGGATCAATCTGACCGTCGCCGACGGTGAGATGATCGTGCTGGTCGGGCCTTCAGGATGCGGAAAATCGACCTTGCTGCGGATGATCGCGGGCCTTGAAGCCATAAGTTCCGGGCATCTGAGGATATCAGGCAGCGATGTCGGCCATGTCGATCCGGCCGACCGCAACATCGCCATGGTCTTCCAGAATTACGCGCTCTATCCGCACATGACCGTTCGGCAGAATCTCGAATACGGGCTCAAGAATCGCCGCGTGCCGCGCGACGAGATCGACCGGCGGATCGCCAACGCCGCCGGCATCCTGGAAATCGGCGACTTCCTCGAGCGGCGCCCCCGCCAGCTCTCGGGCGGACAGCGCCAACGCGTTGCCATGGGCCGCGCCATCGTCCGCGATCCCGCCGCCTTTCTGTTCGACGAACCTCTGTCCAATCTCGATGCGAAGCTGCGCGTGCAGATGCGCGTCGAAATCCGCAGGCTGCAGCGGCAGCTCAAGACCACGAGCCTCTACGTGACGCATGACCAGCTCGAGGCCATGACGCTCGCCGACAGGCTGGTCGTCATGAACGGCGGCCGGATCGAGCAGATCGGGACACCGATTGAGGTCTATCGTCGTCCAGAGACCGTCTTCGTTGCCGGCTTCATCGGCTCTCCGCCGATGAATCTGATCGATCTCGACGAACTGGGACCCTGTGACCTCGCACTTCCCAGAGACACGGATCTTTTAGGTATCCGGCCAAGTGCGATCAACCTCGGTGATGGATCGGCGCATGATCTCCGCTTCGACGCCAATGTCGAATTGATCGAAACCGTCGGTGACGACAACAACGTCCATCTGCGCATCGATGGCAGCGACAAGCGCATCGTGGCGAGCGTTTCCACCGATCGACGTCTGCAGGAAGGCGATCGCACTTCGTGTCACGTAAGAAGGGACGGTTTGCATCCCTTCAACAGGACGACAGGGCGGCGAACCGATTGAGGGGAGTGAGGCACTTGACGACTGCCCCTTGCGATTGACAAGCGGCAGGGATTTGAGATCCATCACCATCGAATTGGAGGCGCAGATTATTGCATGTCACAGTACAAAGGTGCTTCTTTCCAGCCGATGGCGCTCCCCGACGAGCAGATGCAGGTGCGCGTGGTCTGGCTCTATTACATGGAGGGACGCACCCAGGGTGAGATTGCAGAAGCGCTCTCGACCAACCGGCTTCGAGTCAACAAGATCATCGCCGAGGCGCGTCGGTCGGGCCTGGTGACGATCACCCTCAATTCCCGGCTGACATCTTGCGTCGCCCTGGAACAGCAGCTGGCCGCGGAATTCTCGCTCAATCGCGCAATCATCGTACCGACACCGGAGGACGTGGAGCTTATCCCCGTTCTGCTCGGCCAGGCCGCAGCCGATTATCTCGTGCAATTGCTGAACGGCGGCAACATAAGCGGCGTCGGCGTCGGTTGGGGAGCGACGCTCCGCGAAATGGTGCGTCATATGCCGTCGCTGAGACGCCCTGACATCTGTGTCAACTCGGTCATGGGCGGGCTGACTCACGGCATCGAAATCAATACCTTCGACATTGCGAGCGATCTTGCCCGTCAGCTTAACGCCGAATGCTCCTATCTCGCGGCGCCGATCTATGCCGGCACGCCGGAGTCGCGCACGGCGATCATCAGGCAGGATGTCTTCGAGACGGCCTTTCGGCAGATCGAGGCCAATGACGTCATCGTGCTCAGCATCGGCGACATGACCGAACGCTCGCTGCTGATGCGCTACGGCCTGCCGAGCAGCATCAACATCGAGGAGCTGGTCGCAGCCGGCGCCTGCGGCGATGTTCTCGGCCAGTTCATCGACAAAACCGGGCGCCCGATCGAACATGCGATAAACAGATGCGCGATCGCTCCCGAGCTCGAAGCCCTGCGCGCCATTCCGAACGTCATTTTCGCGTCGGGCGGCCTGAACAAAGCGCAGGCTATTGCCGCCGTGTTGCTGTCGGGTCTGGGGAACGTGCTGATCTGCGACGAAGAGACGGCCCGGCAAGCGCGACAGCTTGCGCTCGATCTCCGGGCGCGCAGCGGTTCATAGAGCCGTAGCGCAACCGGCAGGCACCGAGAGAGGCTCTGCCGGCGCCCCCTTGTCGATTGCGTAGAGCTTCGCGAATCCGGCATCCTCGATCAGCGTCAGCCCCGCCGGCATCAAGTTACCGACATGCCGGTCGGGAATATCGGCATTGGCGACGAGGATGAAATCGAAACGCCTGCGCCAGTCCGAGAGATAAGGCGCATAGCCTCTATATTCCTGCATGATGTCAGGGCATGAAAGCACGCTGATCGGCACAAGATTGCCCTCGGGAACAGCGATCTCCGACCATGGCGGCAGAACGGAGAGCGGCTGCTTGCCTTTGGCCGTGAAGAGCGTCGGCACGAAAGCGTGCGAGAAGGGTACGGCGAGCGTCGGCAAATGCCGGAAGGTGTCCAGCCCCCAGGCAAAATGCCGATTGGTGTGGGCGAAGTCGCCGACCATCTCGGGTTCGTGCCCCAGAGGCAGAACGGCCGCGCCGGCCGGCACCTTTTTCAGCACGGCCTCGACGGCAGCCGTATCTTTCTGTGCCAGCCACCAGTTCCAGCCGATCCAGCCGGCCCGGCCGAAAACCGCGAGATTGACGACAAGCGCCAGCAGCAGCGCCTGCCGGCGCGTCAGATTGGCGAAGGGGCAAACCATCGCCATGGCGACGAGCACCGTCATGATCGGAAAGCGCCAGCTGATCCATCCGGTACCGAGCATGTGGAGCGGTGCGACACAGGAGAGAAGCAGCAATCCGCAGGCCGCGACGGCAAGGCCCACATGCATGCGGATGTCGCCTGCGCGAACGGCGCGCGTGCAGATGAGGATCAACGGCAGAACCAGCAGGACATCCACCATCGGGACATAGGTGGTGATGGCGGAAAACAGGTTCATGACGATCAGGACGACGCCATCGTTCCAGACAAGGCCGAGGCCATCGCCGCCGGCGTTCGGCAAAGCGGTGGTGCGAAGATAGAGCGCGAGCGGCGGCAGGGCGCAGGCGCCGATCGCCAGCGCCAAACGGCCGGCGAGCCTCATCAGCCCTGTCTTCGATCGCACGATGTCGAAACGCCAGGAAAATTCGAGGCCGCAGACGATCGCCATATAGAAGCCGAGTGAGAAGATGTGCATCACCGTCAGCAGCAGCGCGGCGGCAAGCCGCCAGGCAAAAAGCAGAACCGGATTTCGGCGCTGCAGCCGCAGGTCGGCGCAGGCGAAGAACAAGGCCATGCCAAGGCCGATCTGGAAGTTGATGAAGCCGCCGATCATCGTGGCGCACCAGCCAAGCGACAGCATAGCGATCTGCCAATAGTGCCGGCCGCCGAAAAGCGCCCGGTGCAGGCCGATCGCGCCAAGCGGCGGCAGCACGATGGCCAGGAAAAGCAAAGCCCGCGCCAGCCTGTCGGCGCCGACCAGCGGCCCTACCGAAATCGCCAGAAGATCGATCCCGACATTGGTGAAGGTGCGGGTCCAATCGATCGCGTAGATTTCAGGAAACGGCTGCTCGCCGATCCCGCCCGAAAGAAGCCAGATACGGGCGTAGTGATTTGCGTAGTCGAGAACCGGTGGAAAGCGAAACAGCACCACCAGGGCCGCGGCAAGCGCGACGAAAGCAATGACCGCAATGGTGGAATCCTGCCTGGCAACCAATTCTTCGGGCCTGATTGCCGAATGAACAGGCGCAGCAATCCGGTCCATCATCCGATCCGGCTGCTCTTATGCGAGCGCGGCTCACCGGATGTGAAGGCCGCATCCAGTGCAGAGCGCTTGTCGCCGGCGCTCATCTCCGAAAAAGCCATCGGCAGCTCGGCATGTTCGCCGCCGCGCAGGATGGTTTCGATCATGAACATTGGCCGTCTCTTGCTCTCCTGCACGAGACGGCCGAGATATTCGCCGATGATGCCGATGCAGATCAACTGGATGGCGCTGAAAGCGCTGACGGCGGCCATGATCGACGACCAGCCGGTGACCGTCTCGCCCTGCAGCCAGCGAATGAAGGTATAGACGAGCAACGCCATCGCAACGCCGGCGCTGATCATGCCGAGCCATGTGGCGATGCGCAGTGGCGTCGTGGAAAAACTGGTAATCGCATCGAGCGCGAAATTGATCATCTTACGCAACGGATATTTCGTCGTGCCGGCAAAACGGGCGTCGCGCTCATAGGGAAGCGCCACCTGCCTGCCGCCGATCCAGCTGACCATGCCGCGAATGAAGCGATCGCGCTCCGGCATCGCCAGCAGTATATCGACGACGCGCCGGCGCATCAGCCGGAAGTCGCCGGTATCGCGCGGGATGGTGACGGAAGCGAGCCTGGAAAGCGTGCGATAAAAAAGCGACGCGGAGGCGAGTTTGAACCAGCTTTCGCCCTCGCGGCGCGTGCGCTGGCCGTAAACGACATCGGCGCCGCGTTCCATGATCGGCATCATCATCAAAAGCAGCTCGGGCGGGTCCTGCAGATCGGCGTCGATCAAAAGAACGCGCTCGCCCCGCGACGCGGAAAGACCAGCAGTCGAGGCCAGCTGGTGGCCGTGATTGCGCAGGAGACGAACGCCGAGCACCTGCGGCAGCTTCGCCGCCAAATCCGAGATGATCTCCCAGGTGCCATCGGACGAGCCGTCATCGACAAGGATGAGCTCAAAGGCGTCGCCAACAACACTCTGCGCGGCAGCGGCAGCGCGGCGGCAGAACTCGCGCAGACCCTCTTCCTCGTTGTGACAAGGCGCGACGATGGAAAGTGACGGTGCTTGCGTCATGTGGACGGCGGTGCCTGCTTGATTGATAGCGCCAGCCTAGCCGGGAATCGTCAAACATCCTTTAATGGACGGATGGCGCCACCGAACGTCCTTGAACGCTATTCCGCCGCCATGATCTCGCGCCCGCCATCGACATCGCGGGCGGGCGAAGCGCCGTAGAGGCGGCTGTATTCGCGGCTGAACTGCGACGGGCTCTGATAGCCGACGCGGTGGCCGGCCGTGCCGGCGTCGAGCCGCTCGACGAACATCAGCCGGCGCGCCTCATGCAGACGAAGTTGCTTCTGGTACTGCACCGGCGTCATCGCCGTGACCGATTTGAAGTGGTGATGGAAGGACGAGACGCTCATGTTGACGCGGTCGGCAAGGTCCTCGATGCGCAGCGGCCGGGCGAAATTCTCCTTCAGCCAGGCGACGGCGCGCGCGATCCTGTTGCTGTGGCTGTCTGATGTGGCGATGTTGATCAGCCGGGCGCCATGCGGCCCGGTCAGCACCCGGTAGAGGATTTCCTGCTCGATCAGCGGCGCCATGGCGGGAATGTCGCCTGGACGATCGAGCAAGCGCAGCAGGCGGACGGCGGCATCCATAAGCTCGGGCGGCGCGACGTTCACCACCATGCCACGCTGCCCGTCGGTATGGGCGGCCGGGCGCGGAATATCGATGCGGCTGAGTAACTCCAAAAGCTTTTCGGAATCGATTGCCAGCCCCAGGCAGAGATGCGGAACCTCAGGGCTTGCCTCCGTGACCCGCCAGGCGACGGGCAGGTCGAGCGAGGTCAGCAGATAATCCCCCGTCCCGTAGCTGATCTGTTCCGTGCCGAGTTGCAGGCTCTTGGTTCCCTGCAGCACGAAGGCAAAACAGGGCCGGTAGCTGCTGTGCAAGGGATCGCTGGGCTTGGACCTGCGGCTGACCTGGAGATTGCCGATGGCAGTCGAGAACTCACCGTCGCGAGGCGCAAAGCGCATCGCGATATCGACGATCTCCTGATAGGGGCTGAAGGGCAAAGTCATGCGGCAACTCTCTCTGTCTGCTGTCTGACTGTCAGCTGTTTGGCGCGGGCGATACCGCCCTTAATTAGAGTGTCTTTCGCGTTTCGCAAACAGGCGGGCGCCTGACTTTTGCAGGATCGTGCAAGAAGCTGAGAGGATCACTCTAACGCCCTCGCCAACATCCGGGCAATAGTCCGCCATCCCGCTCAACCCCTCCCAACCCCAAAAGGAAGCTTCAGATGGCTATCGCAAAAGGCTATGCCGCAACCGACGCGTCGCAACCGCTGACCCCCTTCACCTTCGAGCGCCGCGAACCCAATGATGACGACGTCGTTATCGCAGTTCAATATTGCGGCGTCTGCCACTCCGACATTCACCAGGCCCGCAACGAGTGGGGCAATTCCATATTCCCGATGGTACCGGGCCACGAGGTCGCCGGCGTCGTTTCCGCCGTCGGCTCCAAGGTCACGAAATTCAAGGTCGGCGACCGCGTCGGCGTCGGCTGCTTCGTCGATTCCTGCGTCGGCTGCGCCACGCGTGACCTGGATTACGAGCACTACATGCCGGGCCTCGTCCCGACCTATAACGGCTATGAAGCGGATGGCACGACCCCGACTTTCGGCGGCTACTCCGACTCGATCGTCGTTAAGGAGGGTTATGTGCTGCGCTTCCCCGACAATATTCCGCTCGACTCCGGCGCCCCGCTGCTTTGCGCCGGTATCACGCTTTATTCGCCGCTCGCGCATTGGAAGGCCGGCCCCGGCAAGAAGATCGCGATCGTCGGCATGGGCGGTCTCGGCCATATGGGCGTGAAGATCGGTGCTGCCATGGGCGCCGACATCACCGTCCTCTCCCAATCGCTGTCGAAGAAGGAAGACGGCCTCAAGCTCGGCGCCAAGGACTATTATGCAACGAGCGACGCTGAGACCTTCACCAAGCTCGCCGGCACCTTCGACCTGATCATCAACACGGTCGGCACCACAATCGACTGGAACGCCTATCTCAACCTGCTGAAGTCTGACGGCACGATGGTTCTGGTCGGCGTTCCCGAGCACCCGGTTCCGGTCCACGCCTTCTCGGTCATCGGCGGGCGCAAGAGCCTGGCGGGCTCGATGATCGGCTCGATCAAGGAAACCCAGGAAATGCTCGACTTCTGCGGCAAGCACAACATCGTCTCGGAGATCGAGAAGATCGACATCCAGAATATCAACGAAGCCTATGAGCGGGTCGTCAAGAGCGACGTCCGCTACCGCTTCGTCATCGATATTGCCTCGCTGGCGGCTTGAGGAATGAGAGGCGGCTCCTTCGGGGGCCGCCCTTTATTGGTGGGCCGGCATCCTCCTGCCCGCCATATCGGAGTGGCCACCCCGTGCTTCGAGACTCCGACCCTTCGGCCTGCCCACTCAGCATGAAGCTCTCGTGGACTGCAGCCGCAGCAGATATTCGACCGGGTTGAACGGATCGGGCCCCGAACGCCGGCGCAGGCGCGGCGGCCTGATATAGGGGCGTAGTGATCGAAAGCGGTTTCCATCGTCCCTGCCCCGCTCGTCAGGCCCGGCAATTGCTGCTGGACGCTTTGAACCATCTGAGACGCCAGAGTGCCTTCGAGCCGCGCCACGCCATCGGCGATCACGGAATCCGACGTCGCCGCAGCGGATTTCGCCAGCAAACTCAGCACGCTGCTCAGGCTCTCCACGGGCGCTTCCAATTGAAAGTGGTCGAAAGGCTCACAGACGACCGTTTGCGCAGCCGAGAGCGCGGTTGCCAGCACCCAGGGTGTCAACTGCCGGAAATCGGCGGCAGTGCTTGCGGGCGAACTGTGCCGCGCCGCCGTCATCGCCACATGGCAATCGATGACCTGCCAGCCGAAAATGCCCTGCTTCAGCGTCTCGAACACGGTTTCCTCGACCGCCCGGTAGAAGGCGACGGGCATTTGGCCGACCTCCACCTCCAGCGCGAAGCTGTTGCCTGCGCCGGCAGGACGCGGCTCGACGCGCAGGCCGATGGTGGCGAGAAACGGATTCGGCTCCTTGAAGAGGATCTGCAGGCCGGCCCCGGTGCCGACGGGTCTTTCGACCAGGATGACCGTACTTTTCTCGAACCCCGCCTCGAGGCCGAAATCCGTCAGCAGAGTCGAGTGGATCACTTCCTTCTGCACCTCGCCATAGAGCGACACGAAGACTTCATTCGTCTCCTCGGTCCTGCGCAGATTGATCAGCGGATCCTGCTCGGCCATCTGGTTCAGCGCCAGCCAAAGCGCCGCGCTGTCCGAGAGCCGTCGGGCAAGCACGCGCGTTTCGAGTGTCGGCGAGGCAAAGTAAGCCCGCCCACCCGAGGCTGGATCGCTGCCCACCGCATCGCCGATCCGCGCGCCGGCAAGGCCGCTGACGCGGGCGATCTGGCCGGCGCAGAAGCTCGCGGCGCCATGGCTGCGGCCGGCTTCGAACACATGGATTGCGGTCACCCGCCTCTCGCCGCTAGGCAGATCCAGATATTGCCGCAGCCGCACGGTGCCCGAAGTCAGGTAGAGATAGGCGAGCTTTTCGCCGCCCCAGCCGCGCTCGATCTTGAAGATCTTGCCGGCGATCGGCCCGTCCGGATCAAGCCGCCGTTCGGGCAACAGCGTCGCGATGGCCGAGCTTAGCGCCCGCACGCCGGCGCCGGTCATGGCCGCTCCTGCAAAGACGGGATGCACCAGACCCTTTGCCACCTGATCGGCCAGACTGCACCCGAGCCTTTCCGTGGTCAGTCGTTCTGGGGCGAGCACATAGTCGTCGAGCAGCGCCTGGTCGTTCTCGCCGAGTGCCTCACAGAGCGCCGAAAAAAGCGGCTCGTCTCCCGGCGCCAGAGCCTCCACCCGGGCAAGCTTGCCGCCGGCATCGGTGACGGAAGACATGGCGATGGGACGCACCGCCAGTTGCGCGGCAAGAGCTTCCATCACTTCCGCGTACCGCGCGCCGAGGCGATCGACCTTGTTGACGAAGAAGACGAAGGGAACGCCGAGCCGCCGCAGCGCCCGCACCAGCACACGCGTCTGCGCCTGTATGCCTTCGACCGCCGAAACGACGACGACTGCCGCATCCAGCAACCCGAGCACCCGCTCGACCTCGGCGATGAAATCGGGGTGGCCGGGCGTGTCGATCAGATTGACGACCCTGTCGCCGATCGTAAACGACACCACCGCGGCCCTGATCGTGATGCCGCGCTGTCGCTCGAGTTCGAGGGTATCCGTCTGTGTATTGCCGGTGTCGACGCTGCCAAGCTTGTCGATGACGCCGGCGTCAAAAAGCAGTCTTTCGGTAAGGCTAGTCTTGCCTGCATCCACATGGGCGAGGATGCCCAGATTCAAAGTGCGCATGAACCACCAACTTCTCAGAAATTCGGATGTGATTTTCGTGAGAAGTGACTCGGCGCATTGGAACCTCTATCCGTTGATACGGCTGGATGCGACACCCCAGTTGGTGATTGGGAGACGCGGGCGGGATGCTAAGGTGGTGTGGGGAGATGTGTCAAGCTTGCGTACTACTGCTTTACCGCTCCGGCCGTCGGCGCGAACGCCCCGGGCACAACGATCAGCCCTCATGGTGAGGAGGCCAGCAGGGCCGTCTCGAACCACGAGGGCGGGTGGCTCCATGCATATATCCCTCGGTGAAACGTCGGTGGCCGGCCTCGTCCTTCGTGGCCCCTTCGGGGCACCTCAGGATCAGGCCGGAGCGACGGCACAGAACGCCTACCCCTCCTCCCGCATCGTCTCCCGCTGGGTGATCAGCCGGGCGCTGTGCTGGCCGCTGAGATAGATCCACAGCCAGCTCCAGGCGACGGAGAAGCGCGAGCGGGTGCCGATCAGAAAGTAGATGTGGGCAAGGCCCCAGATCCACCAGGCGATCCAGCCCTTCAGCTTGATGCGGCCGAAATCGATAATCGCCGCACTCTGGCCGATCGTCGCCAGGCTGCCCTGATGCCGGTAGCGAAAAGGCGCCGGCGCCGATTTTCCCGACAGGCGGGCGCGGATGACCTTGGCGACATAGCCGCCCTGCTGCTTGGCCGCCGGCGCGATGCCCGGCACCGGTTTGCCGTCCTCGCGCATGACGGAAGCGGTGTCGCCGATGACGAAGACATCGGGCAGGCCAGGCGCGCTCAGGTCCTTTTCGACGACGACGCGCCCCGCCCGGTCGGCCGGCACACCGATCCAGCGGGCCGCCGGCGAGGCGGTGACGCCAGCCGCCCAGACGATCGTCCGGCTGGCGACGAAGGTCTCGCCGATATTCACGCCGTCGGTGCTGCAATCGGTCACCGGCCTGCCGAGATGAATCTCGACGCCGAGTTTTTCCAGCGCCGTCTGAGCATAAGCCGAAAGCTCCTCGGCGAAGGTCGGCAGCACCCGCGGGCCTGCCTCGACCAGCACGACGCGGGTCTTGCGCGTATCGATGTTGCGGAATTCCTTCGGCAGCGTGAAATGCGCGAGCTCGGCGATAATGCCAGCAAGCTCGACGCCGGTCGGCCCGGCACCGACGATGGTGAAGGTCAGAAGCGCGTCGCGCACGGCGGGATCGCGCTCCATCTCCGCCTTCTCAAAGGCAAGCAGCACGCGCCGGCGGATCGTCGTCGCATCCTCGAGCGTCTTCAGGCCGGGCGCCACCGGTTCCCATTCGTCACGGCCGAAATAGGCATGCGTCGCCCCGGTCGCCAGCACCAGCGTATCGTAACCCAGAGTCATGCCGTTGCGCAGCGACACCGTCCTGGCGCCGCTGTCGACGCCGGTGACCTCGCCGAGGAGCACCGTCACATCGGGCCGGTCGGCATAGAGGCGGCGGATCGGCCAGGCGATCTCCGAGGTGGAAAGGATGGTGGTCGCCACCTGATAGAGCAGCGGCTGGAAAAGATGATGATTGCGCCGGTCAACGAGTGTGACCTTCACACCCGCCCCCTTCAACCCGTTGACGAGTTGCAGCCCGCCGAAACCGCCGCCGACAACGACGACATGATGATCGCTCATGACCTGCCCCTTTTGCGCCATTTCGCTCGAAACCAATGTGGCTTTTGCCGCGAATGTTGCAACTGCCGTTTCGGCATGCCTGCCCTGCGGCGCCGGCGGTCGAGAGGGTTCGATGATGATCGGCTTTTCCTGTGGGAAAGCTCATGGGAGCCGAACTCGGGCCGAGTCGTAACCACCCAGCCCGAGCGTCAGCCGGGGTTCAACACAGGCATGCCGTGTCGCCGGGTCGCAATACGGGGGTCGCCTCGAAGCAGTTCACGGCGCAGATGCGTAACGCGCCGATCAATAGGGACCGACGCACTGGCGACGGGGTCCGTGATAGGGCTGGAACGTATTGTCGAACGCCCTGTACGAACGATAGCGCGAATAGCACCAAGCCTCGTGGCTTCCGCCTCCTCCATAATAGGCAGAAGATGCATAGGCGCGGTACGGCCGGCCATAATAGCGGTAAGGCGAGCCATAGTAGCGATAGGGCGAACCATAATAGCGGTAGGGCGTACCGTAATAGCCGCCGTAGGGTGAGCCATAATACGAGCCGTAATAGGGCTGGGACAATGCGCCGCCTATGATCGTACCGACGGCCAGACCGCCCAAGGCCCAGCCCCAACCCGATCCATGGCTATGATGGTACCCGCCGTGATGGCCGCCGTTCCAGTGGCCGCCTCGGCCACGCCATTGCACTTGCTCGATCTGCTGCTGAGGTTCGATCCTGGGTGGGGTGATAGCCGGAAACGCCTGCGCCGGCGTAACGCCGGGCATACCTATGATCAAGCATAACGCTGTAATGGTTAGCTTTCTCATGACTGTTCTCCTCTACTCCTCCAAGTGGAGGGATAGCTTCCCCTCCTCCTGAACCAAAGGTGAACGCAATATGTCGAAAAACGTTCCGTATCGAGGCAAATAAATCGCTATCGATGGCGCGGAGAACTATCGGCTTTTCATGCAATCGAGCCGTGCTTTTTCCAGAAGATTATAGACTTGCCGCACGCTGTCGATTCCCAGAAGCTGAGGGTCTCTTGACAGGCTGGGCGTCCAGACGCCTGCCGTTGTGTATCGCTGAAAAGAAGACGTGCCGAATGTGATCGTCCCCCTACCGAAACTGCCCTCTTCGAGATTGATCGACGGCAGCAGGTCGAGTTGAGTGGCAGAGAAATTCGGAAGCAGACCGCTTCTGCGAATGATGACGCGCCGGTCGGTCAGGGCGTATTCGGTACGCGCACGCACGGCCGCATCAACGACAAAGCGTCCCGCGATCAGGTAAAGGCCTATCAGAACGAACGGGATACCCCATAGGCGCATGAAAACCGGCGTTCCCGGCGTGGTCAATACGCTGGTCTCCCAAAAGAGAGCGAAGCCGCCCCAAAAAAGAGAGAAGGGAACGAGGGCGAAATCCCACGTTGTCAGACGAAATCCCTGTGCTGGACGCCCCGACCAAAGAAGTTTTTCGCTTGGCAGAAAATAGCTATGAATATCGCTGTTGCTCATATTATCGCAGCCTCTCAAAATGCCGTTTTATCGGGCATAGCCCACGGGTATCGCCATTCCCTGTTTCAACTCCTCCATCGAGATCGACGCCGAGACGTCGAAGAGTTCCAGCTTGCGCACGATCTGCTTATAGATGACATCGTAATGCTCGACGCGCGGCAGCACGATCTTCAGGACGTAATCGTGGTTGCCGGTCAGCCGGTGCGCTTCGACGATCTCGGGGATGTCGCTGATGATCCGGCGGAAGGTTTCCGTCCATTCGTCGGAATGGTGTGCCGTCTTGACGAGCGCGAAGACCGTCGTCGGCACGCCCATCCTTTCCCGGTCGAGCACGATGATGCGCCGAAGGATATGGCCGCTTTCCTCCAGCCGCTGAATGCGGCGCGAGCAGGCCGAGACCGATAGCGCCACGTACTCGGCCAGATCGGTCACGGATATGCCTGCATCTTTCTGCAGCATGTCGAGAATGCGTCTGTCACGATCATCAAGCATGTGCCTTAAGGGAGTCCTCCGCCTGATTTTTGCATGATTTTTAAAAACTGCGCAAAACCATAGCAGATATTTGACATGGAAGACAAACAACGCAAACACATCGCGCGAGCATTGCGGCATCATTTTCGAAACTCGCAGCATGGGAGCATGAAGAGATGAAAACGATCGGCCTGATCGGCGGCATGAGTTTCGAAAGTTCGGCGGTCTATTACCGCCTCGTCAACGAGATGGTGCGCGCCCGCAAAGGCGGCCTCGCCTCGGCCGAGCTCATCCTGCATTCGGTCAATTTCGAGGAGATCGTCGCTCTTCAGAAGGCCGGCGACTGGGCTGGTGCGGCTCGCCGCCTCGGCGAGGTGGCAGCGCGTCTTGAGGCCGCGGGCGCCGGCTGTATCCTCATCTGCACCAACACCATGCACCTGATTGCCGATGAGGTCGCCGCCAATATCTCCGCGCCGCTGATCCACATCATCGACGAGACTGCGAAATCGCTGCATGCGGCCGACCGCAAGCGTCCGCTGCTGCTTGCCACCCGCTACACGATGGAGCACGGTTTCTACACCGACCGGATGAAGAGCCTCGGTCTCGATATCATGGTGCCCGACGCCGCCGACCGCACCACGGTGCACGACATTATCTTCAACGAGCTTTGCGCCGGCAGGGTGCACGACAGCTCGCGCGAAAAACTGATCGATATCATCGACCGCGCCGCAGAGCACGGCGCCGACAGCATCATCCTCGGCTGCACCGAAATCTGCCTGATCCTCGATCCCAACCGCCTGCCGCTGCCGGGCTTCGACACCACGACGATCCATGCACGCGCGGCGGTGGATTTCGCTCTCGGCGACGACGAAGCGGAAACGGAAGAAGCTGCGTGAGTTGCGATCAAGTTAGTTGACTCAGTCCAGTAAATATATGACGAATAACTTCGTCTGAAGGCCTCGGTTGATCGACGAGCCTGGCTTCCTTACGCAACGTCATCCTCGGCCTTGTGCCGAGGATCTGCTGCCTATCGACCGGAAGCAGATGCTCGGGACAAGCCCGAGCATGACGGATGGTGGGTGGCCGGCCTTGTCGGCGAGTCCGAGGTCTCATTGGGAGGCCTTTGCCATGTCCGATACCGCCATCATCGAAACCGCCCGCGATTTCAACCGCTTCTACACGAATTTCCTCGGCCTCTTGAACAAAGCCTATCTCGACTCCCCCTTCACGCTGACGGATGCCCGCATTCTCTTCGAGATCGGCTCGCATGACGGCGTCAGCGCCGCAGCCCTTGTCCGCGATCTGCATCTCGACCCGGCCTATCTCAGCCGCATCCTCAAGCGCTTTCGCACCGATGGTCTGATCGAGACCAGTCCGGATCCGGCCGACTTGCGCAGCCAGATCATCAATGTCACCGATCGGGGACGCGCGCAGTTCGAGGAACTCGGTCGGCGCGCCAATGCCCAGATCGCCGCCCGCTTCGACAATCTGGCGATCGGCGAACCGCAAGCCGTCGTCTCGGCCATGGACACGATCCGCGCCCTGCTCGACCCGGCGGCTAAGCCCGCACCTGCCATCATCCGCGCCCATCGCGCCGGCGATATCGGCTGGATCGTTCAGAGCCAGGGCCGCTTCTATGCCGAGGAATATGGCTGGGACCTGCGTTTCGAGGCGCTGGTCGCCGAGGTCGCCGGTAAATTTCTCGCCAACTTCGATCCCGCCAAGGAATATTGCTGGATTGCCGAGCGCGGCGGCGTCAATGTCGGCTCGGTCCTCGTCACCAATGGCGGCGATGGCGTCGCCAAGCTGCGGCTGCTCTATGTCGACAAATCAGCCCGCGGCCTCGGGCTCGGCAAGCTGCTGGTCGACGAATGCATCCGCTTTTGCAGGCAGAAAGGCTACCGCGATCTCCAGCTCTGGACCAATGACATGCTGGAGACCGCCCGCGCCATCTACGTCAAATCAGGCTTCCGACTTGTCTCCGAGGAGAGACATCGCATGTTCGGCCCCGAAGCCAATGGCCAAAACTGGCTTCTCACCCTCTGATTTGCTGCGTCGCAAAAATTTCGCTTGATTTGGAAACGATCATTTCCTAATTAGGCGAGCATGAACGCAACAACCCTCGACCATGAGAAGACCCGGAGCCGCGGCCGTCCGCGGGAATTCGACGCCGAGGCGGCACTCGACGCGGCGCTGCGCGTCTTTTCAGAGCGAGGCTACCATGCTGCATCGATCAGCGAACTCACCGAGGCCATGGGGCTTGCCGCCGGCAGCGTCTACAAGGCTTTCGGGGACAAGCGCGGCATCTTCCTTGCCGCCTTCGACCGCTACCGTGCCGTGCGTCGCGGCCTGCTCGATGCCAGGCTGGCATGCGCCGAGACCGGTCGCGACAAGCTCCATGCGCTTATCACCTTTTTTGCCGGCTCTTCGCACGGTGAAATCGGCAGGCAGGGCTGCCTCGTCGTCGGCAGCGCCGGCGATCTCGCCCTCTTCGACGAAGAGGCGGCCGAACGTGTCGCCACCGCCTTCATCACCGACGAGACGCTTCTCGCCGACCTCATCCGCCTCGGCCAGTCCGACGGCTCGATTTCGGCGGATATCGATGCATCGGCGGTAGCACTTGCGCTTCTCTGCCTCACCAAGGGCATGCGCGTCATCGGCAAGACGGAACGCAGCGGCGAAGAAATGGCTGCCGCTGCCGAAGCCGCGATGAAGCTGGTGACCTGAGATTCCCCCGGGGGAATGCAAGTATTCCCCTCGCCCGGAAACGGGTGGCCGCCGGCAGACCGATTTGCGATTTATCCATTCAATCATCCCGGAGTTTCTGATGAGCATTTCAGCCACCGCGCCGGATAAGGCCATTCCAAGGGCGCTATCCCCCTGGCTTACCTTTCTTTTTGCTGCCGCCTGCGGGCTGGTGGCCGCCAATCTCTATTACGGCCAGCCGCTTGCCGGCCCGATCAGCGCCGAGCTTGGCTTCACGCCTGCCGCAACCGGCCTGATCGTCACACTGACGCAGATCGGCTATGGCCTCGGCCTGCTGCTGATCGTGCCGCTCGGCGACCTCACCGAGAACCGCCGGCTCGTGCTGCTGCTGGTTGCCGTCTCCGCTGTTGCGCTGATCGGCGCGGCGCTGGCTTCGACACCCACAGCCTTCCTCCTCGCCTCGCTCTGCATCGGCCTTTCATCGGTCGCCGTTCAGGTCCTGGTTCCCTTTGCCGCCAACATGGCGCCCGATGCGACACGCGGACAGGTCGTCGGCAACGTCATGAGCGGCCTGCTCTGCGGCATCATGCTCGCCCGCCCCTTCGCAAGTTTCGTCGCCGAGGCCTCGTCCTGGCATGTGGTCTATTATGTCACCGCAGCGCTGATGATCGTGCTCGCCGTCATCCTGCGCGCCAACCTGCCGGTGCGCGTGCCGAAGACGAAGCTGCGCTACGGCGAGCTGCTGGCTTCCATGGGCCACCTGGCGCTGACCTCGCGTGTGCTGCAGCGCCGGGCACTTTATCAGGCCGGCATGTTCGGCGCCTTCAGCCTGTTCTGGACGACGACGCCGCTGCTGCTTGCAAGCCCGGCCTTCGGACTGACGCAAAACGGCATCGCCCTCTTCGCGCTTGCCGGCGCGGCCGGCGCCATCGCCTCGCCGATCGCCGGGCGGCTTGCCGATCGCGGCATGACGAAGATCGCCTCGACGCTTGCCATGCTGCTCGGCATGGCATCCTTCCTGATCAGCCATTTCGCCGCGGACGGCTCGCTGACCGCCCTGATCCTGCTGACCGTGGCGGCGATCATGCTCGATTTCGGGGTGACGACCAATCTCGTCTGCGGCCAGCGTGCGATCTATGGCTTGAACCCGGAACATCGCAGCCGGCTGAACGGCCTGTTCATGGCCACCTTCTTCGCCGGCGGCGCGCTCGGCTCGGCGCTGGGCGGCTGGGCCTATGCCACCGGCGGCTGGACGATGACCGCCTGGATCGGCTTCGCCTTCCCGGCGCTCGCCTTCCTGCTATTCCTGACGGAAGGGCGCGGTAAGTAAGACACTCTAGCTATCGGCAGAATCGAAACGCGAACGGGCGGCGCGGACGGCATCATGGTTGGCTTCCGCCCAGTTCAACAGCTGCGACAGCGGCAGGTAGAGCGAGCGGCCGAGTTCGGTCATCGAATATTCGACGCTCGGCGGTTTGGTCGGAAAGACTTCGCGGGCGATATAACCGTCCCTCTGCAGGTCGCGCAGCGTCTGCGTCAGCATGCGCTGCGAAATATCGGGCAACATCCGCCGCAACTCACCGAAGCGGCGGGGTTCGGCCGCCAGCACCTCAAGCAGCAGCGTCGACCATTTGCCGCCGATCTGCTGCATCATGTCCCTGACCGGGCAATTGGAAAAATCAAGGCCGGCAAGATCGATCTCGCGCCGCGCCCCCGGCATCCTGTTCTTCAGACTGACGACCGCGCCGCTCATGAGCTGGTTCCCTTTTGGTAACGTAGAGCCGAAAAACTGCCTCCTTTACACCGCCAAGTCAATTCCTATTGTAGTGCTGCTCTCTTTTTGAGACTACCTATCGAGCACAGAAGGAACCGACTTATGAGCGAAACCATCCTGGTCACCGGCGCCGCCGGACAGCTCGGCCAGCGCGTCATCCATCACCTCATCGAGACCTACAAGGTCGCCCCCGGCCAGATCATCGCGGCGACGCGCAGCCCGGAAAAGCTCGCCGAACTCGCAAACAAGGGCGTCGTCACCCGCAAGGCCGATTTCGATGACGCGGCAGGCCTCGAGAAGGCGTTCGCCGGCGTCGACCGCCTGCTGATCATCAGCACCGATGCGCTGGATACCCCCGGCAAACGCCTCGCCCAGCACAAGGCGGCCGTCGCCGCTGCCGCCAAGGCTGGCGTCAAGCACATCGCCTATACCTCGATGCCGGCGCCGGACGATTCGCTCGTCACCTTCGCGCCGGACCATCTCGGCAGCGAAAACGCCATCAAGGCGAGCGGCCTCGCCTACACGATCATCCGCGACGCCTGGTACCACGACAATTACCTGCACAGCATGCCGCACAACCTGCAGGCCGGCAAATGGTACAGCGCCACCGGCGACGGCAAGGTCTCGACCATCTCGCGTGACGACTGCGCCCTGGCGATCGCCGCAGCCCTTGCCTCCGGCACATCGGACAGCGCCACCTACACGCTGACCGGTGCGACGTCGCTCAACAACCGGCAGATCGCCGCCATCGCCGCCGAAGCCGCTGGCAAGCCGCTCGAAGTGGTCGACGTCAATGATGAGCAGCTCGGCCAGGGCTTGCGCGGCGCCGGCCTCCCCGGCTTCGTCGCCGACATGCTGGTGTCGGCCGACGCCAACATCCGCGCCGGCAAGTTCGACATCGTCACCGAGGATTTCACCAAGCTGACGGGCAGACAGCCGCAATCGCTGAAGGATTTCTTCGTGGCGCACAAGGCTGCTTTGACGGCTTCAGGCAACGCCGGAGGCCATTGAGCTTTCCGCTCATCCCTGCGCTCGCCGCAGGGATGAGCGTGCTCCGATTCTGGACACTGGATCCCGCATCACGTCAGATGTGTCGCTCACCGCACCGACGCGCAGGGTCGCCCCTCAGAATTGCGAAACGAAGCCAGGCGGTTTTTCCCTGAGGTCAAGTCCGTATTCAAGCTCGGCCCGCATCCAGAGCACGCCGCTTTCATAGGGATCGTCGGACATTGTCTCAGTTCGGGCGTCGGCGGTATTGCTGTCAGGCCAGTTCTTGACGCACGCGACGCTCTCGCGTGTCCGCTCATTCCGATCGATTGCACACCATTCTCGTCTTTCGTCGAGCGGAACCCACGCGAGACCATCCCGGAAACAGGTGATGGCCCGATATTTCGGCTCGACGACGATGTTCCCGGCGGCATCCTCAATGCCCCAAAGCAAGGTTCCGTTCGAATTCCTCGAGACGAGCTGTCCGCCGTCGCGTCCGCAACGCAACTTTGATCGCCGGTCTTCCAGGCGGCGCGGCTCGGAGACTTCACGTCCTGATGCGTCGATCCAAAACTTCCGCCCATCCTTCGATACCGCATAGGCACCGGAATCAGGCTGCAGCTCATCGAACTGCGGAGCGAGGGCTAACACACCGTTAGCGTCCAGTATTCCCCATTTGCCCTGAACATTGACGCCGGCATAGCCACCGCTGAAACCAGATTGGCTCTGAAATGATGGCGGATCGACAAGCAGTTTACCGTCCTGCTTGAGAAACCCCCATTTTCCATTGTACCGAACGGATACGGGGAATTTGCAAGTCATGTACGTGTTGTCAAAAAGATACGAAACCGTCGGCTTTCCATCCGCTCCGACGACCTGAATAAGGTTGCCGCGGTGGATGAATTTGATACCCGAAGGACATGCCGCCCACGCCTTCCCGTCCTCCGGGTCGGGCACCAGATCCCCGGCCCGGTTGAGACCGATCCACTGACCGTCCACCGATATCCTGGCCACCTCACCGGAATAATCCGGCAGTCTCGCATCGTCAAACAGACGACCGCCAAGCAACCGTCCCGCCTCGTCAAGAACGCCAAATTTCTGGTCTTTGGCCACACGGTAAAACCCGTTTCGATAATCCTGGATCCAAAATCGCTGCGGGGCCAGAATAGTTTGGCCGTCCTGGCCGATCACGCCGCATTGGGTGGCGTCGGCCGAGTCATGTTGGCTGGACCGACCCTTGTGTCCGGCCGAACCGCCATAACAGACAATTGCTCTTCCTCCACCGAGTTTGCTGGCTGTTTCGAAGCGAGGCTCGACCTTCCAGGTTCCGTCGGGAGCAAGCAATCCGTATCGTTTATCTCCCGGTTGAGCGGCCCAAACGAAAGTGCCGAAGTCGAATTCTTTAATGGCCAGCTCGTCCTTCAGGATCTTTCCTGAATGCAGATCGACGAGCAGATAAGGTGGATTGTTCCTCTCAAGCAACAGTTCCCCGAACGTGAAACGCAGCATGCCAAAAGAATCCCCTGCAACCGCTTTGCCGGGGCGAACGAGCGCCGCCCCGGCTCCGAATGGAATGGCGCGCGCATAGTTCAGTGACAGCAGAAACTTTCCCGTTCTATCGATTATTCCCGCCTTGTCGCCGACCACCACCTCGGCGTGGCCTTTGCGAAATCCGCGGGCAAGGTCGAACGCAGGCGCGATCACCATCTCGCCCCTCGAATTGATATAGCCGAACTTCCCCTCGGAGCGCACGGCGGCCAGCCCCTCCGAGAAAGGAAGTACAACTTCGAACTTGCGATCAATCCGTGGTTCGAACGTCGCTCTGTCGATATAGCCGCAAAGAGCGTAGACACCGCCGCATCTTTCCACCCATCTTTCCGGCCGGGGATCGGCGACGCCGGTTCCAACGGAGCAGAGCAAACACGCCCATGCCGCCGCGACAAATATAATTTGACGTGTAGCAACTCTCACCCTAGCGCCCCCCGGTTGAAAGAACTAGGAGATGCTCGTGTGTTGGAAATATGGCCAATCCGCAGGTCGGATGTCATGAGTACAGGAATCCAGCGCCTTCACCCGCGGGCATGGGAAACCTTTGCAACGTATCAAATTAGTTGCCGCCAATACGCAAGAAGGAAACAGCCCTTCCTTAAACCGCCTGCCCGCACGCCCGGCAGAACCGCCGCACCGTCTCGGCCATGCCATACTCAAGCGCATCAGCCGTCAGCCCATGGCCGATCGAGACTTCGGCAAGCGCCGGAATGCGCTTCACCAGATCAGGGAGGTTTGCAACCGTCAGGTCGTGGCCGGCATTGACGGAAAGGCCGATCGCCAGCGCCGCATCCGCCGTCCGTCCGAGCGCTTCGAGAATCGGGGCCGCCCGTTCCGGCGCGTCGTAACAGCCGCCATAGGGACCGGTATAAAGTTCGATCCGGTCGGCGCCGACGGCCTTGGCGATCTCGACGGCTTCAGCATCCCCGTCTCCGTCGGCAAACAGCGACACCCGGCATCCCATCGTCTTCAGCCGTGCGACGGCATCGGTCAGAAATGCCCGGTGCTTGCGGAAATCCCAGCCGTGATCCGAGGTCGCCTGCGCGGGATCGTCAGGCACCAGCGTCACCTGTTCGGGCGCGGCTCCGGCGCAGAGGTCAAAAAATTCCTGCGTGGGATAACCTTCGATGTTGAACTCGGCGTTCGGGAATTCGTCATCGATCAGATTGCGGATGACGGGCAGGTCGGAAAAGCGAATGTGGCGCTGGTCGGGGCGCGGATGCACCGTCAGGCCGCTCGCTCCTGACGCAAGGGCGATTCGCCCCAGCGCTTCGACGCTCGGCCAGGGCAGGTCGCGCCGGTTGCGCAGCATGGCGACGGCGTTGAGGTTCACGGAGAGCTTGGCGGGCATGGCTGGCATCCATCGGTCACGGAAACGGGATGCCCTGCTTTAAGCCAAGTGCTCTGCAATGGCCAACGAGATCTGCAGATGGATGCGATGCCGGACGTTGATGAAACCCAAGCATTTCAATCGAACATCGACGGCAAGCGTAGCGCAAACAGTAATTCCCGCTGCCTTCCGAAGATGGCCGGATCATGCGGCAGCGCAGCACATGTTTTGCTGCAGCACAGAAGGCGTGCCGGCAAAATATGCCCTTACGTTGCTATCCCATTTAAAAGAGATTATTTTTAGCACTTATAAAAGAGATCGTTCACGCATAACGTGGACATTGTATCGCGTAAACGTAGGCCGCGTACTGCTTCTTTCCCAATGATAAGAACGCCCAGAGGAAAACCCCACTCGCCGCGCCTGGGAAGCAACTGGCAAATCCGCATGAGGTGCAACACGATGCCCTAGGAGGGTTCATGCCAGACGGTTCCAAACGCCTGTTTGCTGCCGCCGGTATCGCTTCGGAGGCCCGGTCGAAATACCGGTTTCTGCCTTCGGCCGCGCTGCCGCCGGATCTACCGGACGGTCCGGTGCCAATCGCCGATATGGCCAACGCATTCGGCGTTACGCACAGGACACTGCATTTCTACGAAGAAAAGGGGTTGATTTCGGCCAATCGCATCGGGCTGATGCGGGTCTACGGCCAGGACGACGTGATGCGCATGGCGGTCATCACCGTCTGCCGCGAGACCGGCATGCCGATCGCCGTCATCCAGGAATTGATGGACGAGCTTCGCAAGGCCGATTCGCAGGAAAGGGCCGAAGCGATGTTCCGCGAGGCGCTGCAGGTGCGCAAGCGCGAGCTGACTGCAGAGATGTCGACGCTACACCGCCAGCTCCAGCAGGTGGGCGACCTTCTGGATTACGACGACAGTGTCGAAGAGCCGCCGCTCAACGACAACCAGGACAGCGCAAGCCTGACCCCGCAGGAGCGGCGTTGCCTGGAACTGATGGCGGAGGGCTATTCCACCCAGCGAATCGCCCGGGCGCTCGATTTGAAGCATGATGAGACGAGGGATCTCGAAGCCGCAATCATCCTGAAATTCCGCGCCAACAACCGCTTCCAGGCGATCGCCAAGGCCGTTCTGCTCGGCATCGTGCAGGCATAACCTTGAACGCCTGACCGCGCCGCGGGCAAGCCTGGCCCACGCTCTCGACGGCCGCCACCGTCGCCTCCCGCCAATCCTATCAGCGCACGATCGTCAGCGTCTCCGCCGCGCGTGTGATGGCCGTATAAAGCCAGCGTTCCCGCGTATCGCGAAACGCCCAGCTCTCGTCGAAGAGCACGACGTCGTTCCATTGCGAACCCTGCGCCTTGTGAACGGTCAGTGCATAGCCGTAGTCGAACTCGTCGTAGCGCTTGCGGGTGTTCCAGGGGATTTCGCCTTCGACATCCTCGAAGGCCTGTTTCAGGAGCTTGATCTTGGCAGCGCCCCGATCCATGTCGTCGTCTTCGGGCCGGACCAGCAGATTGATGCCGGGCTTCGTCGTTTCCTTGGACGAGGTCATCACCTGCCAGAGCGAGCCGTTGAGGAGGCCTTTGGCCGGATCGTTGCGGAGGCAGACGAGTTTGTCGCCGGTCTGCGGATACTCGGCATTAAAGCCTTTCAACTCGCGCAGGCGCTGATTATAGCGCCGCCGCGTCCTGTTGGTGCCGACGAGCACCTGGTCGGCTTTCATCACGAGATCCTGCGTCACCTCGTTCTTCGAGATCACCTTGGCCGTGCCGTAATCGCCGTACATCACCTCATTGCCCTCGCGCACCTGCATGGCGAGCTTGATGATCGGATTGTCGCGGGCCTGCCGGTGAATATCGGTGAGCAGATAATCCGGATCCTGATTGGTGAAGTAACCGCCGCCGCTGACCGGAGGCAGCTGGCCGGGATCGCCGAGCACCAGGATCGGCGTGCCGAAGCTCATCAGATCCTTGCCGAGCGCCTCGTCCACCATCGAGCATTCGTCGACGATGATCAGCGCCGCCTTGGCGACCGGGCTTTGCCGGTTGATCGAAAACATCGGTGCGATCGAGGTCTTGCCGGTTTCCTCGTCTTCCACCGCCTCCTCGCCGCGTGGCCGATAGATCAGCGAATGGATCGTCTTGGCGTTGGAAGCGCCGCGCGAGCGCAGCACTTGCGCGGCCTTGCCGGTAAAGGCGGCAAACAGCACGTCGCCATCGACATTCTCGGCGAAATGCTTGGCAAGCGTCGTCTTCCCCGTTCCGGCATAGCCGAACAGGCGAAAGAGCGGCGAGCGCCCTTCATTCAGCCATTTCGAAACAGCCTTGAGGGCTTCGTCTTGTTGCGGCGCAAATTGCATGATCAGACGACTTGGCAGGATTCGCGGGCGTTAGGCAAGGCGGAAAACCGCAAATCGCCCGGCGGGACGATCATCCGTCCCACCGCCGGTCCATGCCGCTCGCGGACATCGACGGGTCCCGCCCGATGGCATCGGTCAGAAAATCCAGAACCGTCTTGACGCGCAGCGGCATGTTCCGTCTCGAGGGATAGACGACGGTGATCGGCAGCCGGCTCGGCTGAAAATCCTCCATCACGGGGATCAGCCGGCCGGCGGCGATATCGGGCAAGGCAATGATATGCGAAAGCACCGCCAGTCCCGCGCCGGCAAGCGCGGCTCGGTGAATGGCGACCGCGCTGCAGGCGGTCAGCCGCGGCGAGATCCGAACCGAAATGTCTTCGGACCCGTTGGAGAACGACCATGTCGCTGCATCGCCCGCCCTGTTGTAGCACAGGCATTCATGGTCCTTGATGTCCTTCGGCGTCCGCGGCGGCGCCTTGCGCGCCAGATAGGCGGGCGATGCGACGAGGAAGGCCGTCGTCCAGCCGATCCGGCGGCAGACGAGGCTGCTGTCGGCGACCGAGCCGAGCCGCACTTCAAGGTCGAGGCGCTCCTCGATCATATCGGAGCTCTGCTCCCTGAAGAGCAGTTCGACCGAGAGTTTCGGGTGGGCGGCGAGAAGATCGCCCAGCCGCTCGCTGAGATAGAGGCCGAGCGGTGCCGGAACACTGAGCCTGACCTTCCCGGAAGCCATGACGCCGTCCGATCCAGTGGCATCGCCGAGCTCCTCCACCGCTTCGAGAATTCTGAGCGCCATCGGCAGCATGCGCTCCCCCTCCGCCGTCAGCGACAGGCCGCTCGTCGTGCGGTGCAGGAGGCGCGTGTTGAAATGCCCCTCAAGGGCTGCGACCTGCCGCGAGACCGCCGGCTGCGTCACGTCGAGATCATGCGCCGCCGCCGAAAACGAGCCCGTCTCCACGACTCGCTGGAAGGTCCGTAATGCCGAAACGATATCCATCCCCCGCCCCTCATACTTTTGCGCATAGGCTTTATGCAGCCAAACTAGGCTGGAATGGCTTTACAGTCCAGAAATTACGGATATCTTTTATCCATAAGGATATCAAGTATCCTTAATTAAAGGAGAGACGACATGACCCAGCGATTGAACTACGCCCAGCAGTCCCCCGAGCTTTTCAAGAAGTTCATGGAATTCAGCATGGCATTGCGCAGCAGCGTGATCGACGAGAAGCTGCAGGCCCTGATCGAGATCCGCGCTTCGCAGATCAACGGATGCGGCTTTTGCCTCGACATGCATGTGAAACAGGCAAAGATCCACGGCGAAACGGAACTGCGGCTCCATCACGTTGCCATCTGGCGGGAATCGAACTTGTTCGTCCCGCGCGAGCGTGCAGCCCTTGCCTGGACCGAAGCGCTGACGAAACTTCCAGAAGGCGGCATTCCCGACGAGATTTACGAACGGGTTCGCGGCCAGCTTTCCGAAAAGGAAATCTCCGACCTGACCTTCGTCGTCATGGCCATCAATGCCTGGAACCGCGTCAATGTCGGCTTCAAGACCGTTCCCGGTTCCGCTGATAAGGCCTACGGCCTCGACAAGGCTGGCTTGAACTAAACCCCACAATTCATTGAGAAGATTCACCTTTGACGCTGCCGCACCTCCGGCAGCGAACGGAGATCTGTTATGAAAATCGTTGTCATCGGCGGAACCGGCCTCATCGGTTCGAAGACTGTCGAACGCCTGCGCCAGAAGGGGCATGAGGTGATTGCCGCCTCGCCGAACTCCGGCGTCAATACGATCACGGGAGAAGGACTGGCAGCGGCGCTCAAGGGCGCGGAAGTCGTGCTCGACCTTGCCAATTCGCCCTCCTTCGAAGACAAGGCCGTTCTCGAATTCTTCGAGACCTCGGGGCGCAATCTTCTCGCCGCCGAGAAGATTGCCGGCGTCAAGCACCATATCGCGCTCTCCGTCGTCGGCACCGAGCGGCTGCAGGACAGCGGCTATTTCCGGGGCAAGCTCGCCCAGGAAAAGCTCATCAAGGCGTCGGGTATTCCCTATACCATCGTGCATTCAACGCAGTTCATGGAATTCCTGAACGGCATCGCCCAGTCCGGCACCGTCGGCCAGACGGTCCACCTGTCGCCGGCCTATGTGCAGCCGATCGCCTCCGACGATGTCGCCGACGCCATGGCTGATGTGGCGCTCTCCGCGCCCGCCAACGCCACGATCGAAATATCAGGTCCGGAACGGGCGCGCTTGAGCGAACTCGTCGCCCGATATCTGAAAGCGATGAAAGACCCGCGCACCGTCGAGGCCGATCCGGAAGCAAAATATTTCGGCGTCCGGCTCAACAACCACTCGCTCGTTTCCGACGACAACCCGCGGCTCGGTTCGATCACCTTCGAGCAATGGTTCGCAAAGTCCGCCCAGCCGATGTGATTTTGGCCCGGGACGCGGCCACGGGGGCGTGTCCTCCCACCCAGAAAAGATGGAGATTCCAATGATCAGAGCATCGATCCTCGCCGCCGCCCTCGCCTGCCTGGCGGCCACCGGCGCCGGCGCCAACGACAACAGCAAATCTGCCAAGGTCACCCTCGTCTACGAGCACGAGCTTCCGAACGTGCCGGGCAAGAGCATCAAGGGCGTGCTGGTCGAATACGGCCCGGGCGGCTTCTCCGACGGTCATACCCATCCCGACTCGGCTTTCATCTACGCCACCGTGCTCGAAGGCGCGATCCGCAGCCAGGTCAATGATGGCCCGGTCAAGGTCTATCAGGCTGGCGAGAGCTTCTCCGAAATGCCGGGCGACCGCCACGGCGTTAGCGCCAACGGCAGCGAAACGAAGCCCGCCCGCCTGCTTGCCGTGTTCGTCGTCGACACCGACCAGAAAGAGCTGACCTATCCCCTCAAGAAGTAAGGGCCGCCAAACCCGTCCGCGCGAGGCCGATGCTTGCGCGGACGGGCGACATGCTCAATCATGTGCCGCCCGCCCCTCCCGGAGACAGAAAGCGATGATCTACGACGGGCTCTTCGGCAAGCCTCTGATATCCCTAATAACAGTCGGCTTTGCCGGTATCGTCGTCTGGCACCTGCTTTCCCGCCAGCGGCCGACGACGCGGCTGGTGGTGCAGATCGTCTTTTTTGGCGTGATGACGCTGATCCTCGTCGGCAGCGGCATCGAACCTCATCGGTTTCAAGGATATGGGTCCGAGGATCCGCAGGCCTTGCTTGTCGTTGTCGCGAAAACGCTCTGGTGGATTCATCTCGCATGGGCTGTTATCGGTTTCATCAGGCTGTATCTGGTTCTGGAGGGCAGTCCCCGAGAGGCCCGCCTGCTCCAGGATCTCGTCATCGGCGTCGTCTATATCGGCATGGCCCTGTCGGTTCTGGCCTTTGTCTTCGGCGTGCCGATCGGCACCCTCGTTGCCACCTCGGGCGTGGTCGCCATCATTCTCGGCCTTGCGCTCCAGAACACGCTCGCCGACGTTTTTTCCGGCATCGCGCTGACACTCGGCCGGCCTTATGTCATCGGCGACTGGATTCTCTTGAGCGATGGCACCGAAGGGCGTGTCGTCGAGAGCAACTGGCGCGCGACGCATATCCTAACCGGCGGCAACAATGTCGTCGTTCTGCCGAACAGTTTTCTCGCCAAGCTCGGTCTGACGAATGTCAGCCGGCCGGACGAGAGCCATCTCCTTGTCCTCACCATCCGTATCGCCCCGACACGGATGCCGGCATCGGTCCGCCAGGTCATGTTATCAGCGCTGACGAGCTGCAATTCGATCGTGCGCGACCCGCCGCCGGTCGTCGCATTGAAGGGGCTGGACGCCACCGCGCTCGAAGTCGAGCTGCAGTTCCGGGTGACGAGCCCGAGCCGGCGTGTTCAGGCGCGCAACGAGGTGTTCGATCTCGTCTATCGTCACTGCAAATCCGCCGGCCTGCTTCTCGCCGTTCCGGCGGCGGCTTCGGTCCTGACGGGCGACCTGCCGACCGAAGAGAGCGCACGACCGCCCCGCGTGACGCCGCTCGAACTGATCGAGGCCATTCCGATCTTTGCGACGCTGAAGTCAGATGAAAAGCAGAAGCTTGCCGAGACCACTGCCGTGCGTGAATTCCGCAAGGGCGACGTGATCGTGCGGGAGGGGGACATGCTGCCGTCGCTGATGATGGTGCGGGCCGGCATTATTGCGGCGCGGCACGGCGATGGGGAACGCGGGCGGCTCGCGCCAGGTGATTTTTTCGGAGAGACCGGACTGCTCGCCGGCATGCAGGAAGTCTGCACGCTCGAGGCTCTGACCCCCGTGACGGTCTATGAAATCGATCAGCAGGCCTTCGCCCCGTTGCTGAACCAGCGTCCGGCGCTGGCGGAGGAAATCGCCGAAGAACTCGCCAGCCGCGCCGAGCGCTTTCGCGATGCCGCCCTGCCCCCGGAACCCGCCCACAGCGCGCATGCCATTCTGAAAACCATCAGGACAATCTTCAGGGGCTAGCACGATGCGTAGATTCAATACGTCCAATAATACGCACGGCCCTGCAATCAGCCGGCGCGCTTGAGCACCCATTCGAAGGTACTCCGCCAAAGCTCGGCCGGTACTTCCTCGGACAAGGTGCCGACCAGATCGGAAAGCCGGACGCGCCGCAGCGTATCGCGCCAGGCCTCGTCGGCTTCCCACATGATGCGGGCGACCGCGCAGGGCTTGCTGTCGCAATAGCCGGCCGGCCGACAGGGATTGTTGTCGCGGATGTTCGTGCAGGTGAAGCTGCGCGCCTTGCCCTCGACCGCTTCGACGATGTCGAGAAAATTGATCTCGGACGAGGGCCGGGCAAGCCGGTAACCGCCGCTCGGGCCGAGCGTGGTATCGACCAGCGATGCCTGCGAAAGGCTCTGCAGCGCCTTGGAGAGATATTCCTTCGGCAGGCCATGAAGCTCGGCGAGCGCCTTGGTGGAGAGATACCTGCCCTCGGGCAGGCCCGCGAGAATGGCGCAACAGTGGAGCGCCCACTCGACCTGGCTTTTCAGGATCATTCAGCAACTCGCGTGATGGCTGGTTCTGCGAACGGAATTAAGGATACATCATATCCGCAAATTGAAATGATGTAAACGACCCGCAAAAGCAGCGTGTTGCGGGAGTTGAAATCCTCCCAATCGTGCCGGCGACATAATTCCGCAGGGCTTAATCACAGCGAATGATCACCCGCCCGCGATAAAACTTTGCCTGCATGCGGAATAATACAGCCTCGTCTGGTGTCTCATGTCAGGTATCGCAAAATTGCGTGCCCAACCTGAGGAGAGACATCATGAAATCCGTGAAATTCCTGTCCGTCGTGGCCGCCGCAGCCCTCGCAGCGACCGCTGCTTTCGCAGCCGCTCCTGTCAAGGAAGTCGAATCCGCCAAGGGCAAGGTTCTTGCCGGCGAAAACGGCATGACCCTCTACACCTTCAAGAAGGACGCCAAGGGCGTTTCCAACTGCAATGGCGATTGCGCCAAGAACTGGCCGCCGCTGATGGCCGCTTCCGATGCCAAGGCCGATGGTGCATATTCGATCATCGACCGCAAGGATGGCAAGAAGCAATGGGCCAAGGACGGCATGCCGCTTTATTACTGGGTCAAGGACAAGAAGATGGGCGACATCACCGGCGATGGCGTCGGCGGCAACTGGGAGCTTGCCAAGCCTTGATCGCCTTGATCATCGGAAAGCGGCTGGCGTGAAAACACCCGCACCGGAAAGTTTCGAGGGCCAGATCCTGGCCCTCCTTCCCTCGCTCAGGCGCTATTCGCGCAGCTTGACGCGCTCGGATGCCGATGGCGAGGATCTGCTGCAGGACTGTGTTGAGAAGGTGCTGGCGCGCCGTGGCCAATGGCGCGGCCTCAACCTGCGCGGCTGGGTCCTGACCATTATGACCAATCTTTACCGCAACGGCCGGCGCGGCAAGGCGCGCGACGGGCTGGTGGAGCTTGATGCCGCCGGGGATATGGCCACTCCCGAACCGCCGGCCGATCCGCTGGAGCGCGCGCGGCTCGATAACGCACTGAACAGCCTTTCGGAGGAACACCGCGCCGTGCTGATGCTCGTGGTCATCGAAGGGTACACGTATAGCGAGGTCGCCGCTTCCCTCGACATTCCTATCGGCACCGTCATGTCCCGGCTGTCGCGCGCCCGCCAGCGCGTCGCCGAGAGGCTGAAGGCCGATAACGTCATTACGCTGCGGAGACCGAAATGAACGAAACAAACCCGATCGTCACCGAAGCCGATCTCCACGCCTATGCCGACGGCCAGCTGCCGGAAACCGCGCGCGCCCGCGTCGAAGCTTATCTTGCCGACAATCCCGACGAGGCGGCGCTGGTCGCCGAATGGCACGCGCAGAATAGCGGCATCCGATCGGTGTTTGCCGGTTACGAGAAGGCAAAGGACACCGACCCACTGCTCGTCGCCCCCACTCGCGCGGTCTCCTCTACGCCGAAACGCTGGGCGATTGCCACCGCTGCCCTCGTCGTCTTTACGCTCGGCGCCGTCAGCGGCCATTATGGCCCGGCACTGCTGGAAAGGCCGGCGTTGCAACTGACCGGTTCAGAAACCTTGCCGAAACAGGCCGAGACCGCATTCATGGTCTACGCCGCCGAGGTTCGCCACCCGGTCGAGGTCTTCGCTGACGAGGAGGCCCATCTCGCCACCTGGCTCGGCAAGCGCCTCGCCATCCAGAACCTGAAGATCCCGAACTTGCAATCGCTCGGCTTCAAGCTGGTTGGCGGGCGCCTGCTGCCGGTCGATGACAGACCGGGCGCCATGTTCATGTATGAGAACCAGGCGGGCGAACGCCTGACCGTCATCGTCGGCCGCAACACGGAAAACCGCACGACGAGCTTCCGCTTCGCCTCCTCGGGCAATCTCGAAACCTTCTACTGGATCGACGGCGAACTCGGTTATGCCGTCACCGGCGAAATCTCGCGTGAGACCCTGCGGGGTGTGGCCGAGGAGTGCTACAGGCAATTCCCTTCGTGAAGATCAGCGCAGCGGATCGTTGGCAAGTTCGATCGGCTGCCCATGCGGCGTGGCTTCGGCCGCCCGCTGCCAGCTCTGCTGCAGGTCGAGGATGACGGATGCATCCGCTATGCCGCGGCTGACGAGCAGTTCGGAAAGGGCCGCCACCCAGCAGTCGAAATAATCGCGGCCATCGCCAGCGCGGCCGGGCTTATGCAACTCCTTGGACAGTGCCTTGGCCCATTCGCTCCAGGCGAACAGCCCCTTCTCGTGCAGATGCACCGTCATGGCGAAAGCGTCCGCCGCCCAAGGCTCGGGAAAAACCGGATCACCTTTGGGCGACCTCGGCAACCCAAGCGATTGCGCCAGCTCAGACGGCGTCTCACAAACGCTCAAGATAGCTCTCCCATGCATCGATGGAGACCGACAGCGACGGATCCGCTCCCCCACCCCAGATCTCACCGCCGCCGAAGACGACGGTATAGAGCCATTGCGGATTCTCGCCTCGGCCATGCGCATTGTCGTCGGGGAAGACGAAAGCCCCTTGCACCGCCTCGACGACGCCCGTCTTGGCGCGCGCATAACGCGGCAGCCGCGTATGGGTGGTCGGACTGAAATTCTTCGTCTTCACCGTCTCGCCGACCGCAAAGAGCGGTGCGGTTTCGACAGGCCGATCGCAAGGCCCGCCTTTCGCCAGCGCGCCCGGCACCATCTCCGCCTTCAGCACCCGCTTCGGCGCAGCACTCTCCTCCAGCTTGCGGCCGGACAGCAACTCCTCGCGCGTTGCGAAACCGTGCCGCGCCAGCAACGTCTCGACGCCGCGGATCCAGATCTCGTAATAGCTGGCGGCGAGATAATCGGCCGGCGGAATGTTTTCGCGGGCATGCCGGCTTTCGTCGATCGTCCATGCGCCGAAGGCGCCGCAGGAAAGCGTGATGCCGAGTGCCCGCTTTTCCCATTCGGCATGGAAACAGGGCTCGTCCTTTTCAGGCACAACAGGCCCGAAGCCCATCTGCCCGCCGAGATCGTGCGGTCCGTTCATGGCAGAGCCTCCGGGCTGCCGGCAGCTGAAATCTTCGAGCTGACTGCGATCGCCGTGCCGATCATCGCATCGCGGCTGACGAGGCTGGCCAGTGCGGCTTCGTCCATTCCGTCGGTTCCGTCCGGCCGTTCGGGGATAACGAGATAACGCAGCTCCGCCGTCGAATCCCAGACGCGGATCTTCTTTTCCTCCGGCAGCGTCAGACCGAATTCGGCAAGCACGCCGCGCGGATCGATGACCGCACGCGAGCGATAGGCCGGCGCCTTGTACCAGACGGGCGGCAGGCCGAGCACCGACCAGGGATAACAGGAGCAAAGCGTGCAGACGATGAGATTATGGGTTTCGGGCGTGTTGAAGACGGCGCGCATATGCTCGCCCTGCCGGCCGGTATAACCGAGGCTCGCAATCGCCGCCGTCGCATCGCGCTTCAGCCACGCGGCGAAATCGGCATCGCTCCAGGCCTTGGCGACGACATGCGCCCCATTCCTCGGCCCCACCTTCGTCTCGTAGGTCTCAACAATCGCATCGATCGCCGCCGGATCGATCAGCCCCTTCTCCGTCAGCAGCGTTTCCAGCGCTTTTACCCGGGCCTGCATGTCGGAATACTGGTTGTCGTGGTGGTGGTGGTCATGATTGTGGTGGTGACCGTGGTCGCCATTTTGGTCGTGGTCGTTGTGCATCGCAATATCCTCCCGGAACGCGGATAGGCGCCCCACTTACTCTCGCGCGGCCGAACCAGGGGGGAGAAGGTGGCCCGAAGGGTCGGATGAGGGGGCCGCACGGTACACCCTTCACACTGCCCATCGCTCGCGCTCAGCACACTCGCTCCTGGCGTCGCTCACCCCTCATCTGCCTGCCGGCATCTTCTCCCCGTAGGGGAGAAGAGAGATGTGGTGGGGGGTCCCTCAAAGCATCGTTCGTGGAAATATTCACCACTCTTTCTATCATACACCACAACCCCGCCAAGCCCTTCTATGCGCTCTGATCTTTTCCGCTAATCTCCCGCCATGAACATTCTGATTCTCGGCGCAACCGGCTTCATAGGCTCCGTCGTCGCGGCCCGGCTCGTCGCCGATGGGCATGCCGTAACCGGGCTCGGCCGCAGTCCCATGCGTGCCCGCCTGAAACAGCCGGCGATCGAATGGCGGCGCGCCGATCTCGCGCGCATGACAAAGCCCGGGGACTGGGAAGACCTTCTTAAAAACCAGCACGCCGTCGTCAATTGCGCCGGCGCGCTACAGGATGGGCTCTGCGATGATCTCTCGGCTATGCAGGCCGAGGCGATGCTGGCGCTCTATGCCGCCGCCAAACGCACATCGCAGCCTCTGATCGTGCAGATATCGGCAAGGACGGCGGGAGCGGCAGGCGACCTGCCCTTCCTCGCCACCAAGCGGCGGGCCGACGAGGCGCTGGCAGCAAGCGGCCTGCCTCATCTCATCCTCCGCCCTGCCCTCGTTCTCGGCCGCAATGCCCATGGCGGCTCGTCGCTGCTCAGGGCGCTTGCCGCCTTTCCGCTGGCGCTGCCGCTCGTCCATGCCGACAGTCCGGTCGAAACGCTTTCGGTGGACGACCTGGCGGAAGCCGTATCCCAGGCGGTCGCAGGCGGCCTCCGCGGGGATATCGATCTTGCTGCCGAAAAGGTTCTCACCCTCGCCGATCTCGTCGGCCTTCATCGGCAATGGCTGGGCCTGCCGCCCGCCCGCGTCTTGTCCCTTGCCCCTTGGCTTGCCAGGCCGGCGACGTCGCTTGCCGATATGGCGGGGCTGCTCGGCTGGCGTTCGCCGCTACGCTCGACGGCGATGACCGTCATGTCGGAGGGCATACGAAGCGCGAAACGGGAAAGCGGCCTAACCGCGACATCGGCGGCGGCAACGCTCTCGGCCAATCCCTCCGGCGTGCAGGATCTCTGGTTTGCCCGGCTCTATCTCCTGAAACCGCTCGTCATATCAGGCCTCTCCGCTTTCTGGCTGCTCTCCGGCCTCATGCCGCTGCTGGCACTCACGAAGACATCCGCCCACTTCCTGCCGTTCATGCCGGAGGTCGCGGCAACGGCGCTGACGCTTGCGAGCTGCTTGATCGACGTGGCGCTCGGCGCTGCCGTGCTTGTCCGTCCGCTCGCCAAACGCGCGCTTCTCGGCATGCTGGCCGTCTCTTTCGCCTATCTCACCGGCGCCAGCCTGCTCGAACCCGCGCTGTGGCTCGATCTGCTCGGCCCCCTCGTCAAGGTGCTACCGTCGATCCTGCTGACGCTGACCGCCCTTGCCACCCTGGATGAACGCTGATGCTCGAGGAATGGCTGCTGCTTGCCCATGTCGTCGGCGCGACCGTGCTCTTCGGCACCGGCGCCGGCATCGCCTTCTTCATGGTGATGGCGCATTGCACGCGTAATCCCGTTCTGATCGCCCATGTCGCCGGAACCGTCGTCATTGCCGATACGATCTTCACCGCCACCGCCGCCATTTTCCAACCCGTGACCGGATATCTGCTGGCGCGGGCGATCGGCTGGGAGCTTTGGGAAGGCTGGATCGCGCTGTCGCTGCTGCTTTATATCGTCACCGGCCTGTTCTGGCTGCCGGTCGTCTGGATCCAGATCCGGCTGCGCAATCTCGCTCGTGTCGCAGCAAAATCCGGAAGCGCCTTGCCGCCGGCCTATTTCAGCCTCTACCGCATCTGGTTCGCCTGCGGCTTTCCGGCCTTCTTTGCTGTCCTCGGCATTCTCTGGCTGATGCTGACGAAACCGTCGATCGCTCTATTTTAACATCGGCCAGAGGCTCGCCACCAGAAGCACCGCCATGCTGATATTGAACCATTTCAGCCGTACCGGATCAGAAAGCCATTCCTGCAACGCCGAGCCGAAACCTGCCCAGGTCGAAACGCTCGGCACATTGACCGCCGCAAAGGCCAGGCCGACGAGAAGCACGCTGACGAGATAGAGCTCCGGATTGGTATAGGTCGCCATCGCAGTGACCGCCATCACCCAGGCTTTCGGATTGACCCATTGGAAGACAGCCGCCGAGAAGAAGGACATCGGCTCGACGGCGCTCTTGCCTTCGCTCAGCGAACGTGATGAGGCGATCTTCCAGGCGATCCAGACGAGATAGGCGCCGCCCGCAAATTTCAACGCCGTATAGACGGCCGGCATCGTGTGCAGCACCGCGCCGAGCCCGAGACCGACGCCGATCAGCAGCGAGAAGAAGCCGACACCGATGCCGAACATATGCGGGATCGTTCTGCGGAAGCCGAAATTCACGCCCGATGCGAAGAGCATCATATTGTTCGGCCCGGGCGTGATCGACGTCGTGAAGGCAAATAGCACGAGGGCGAGAAACGTATCCAGCGGCATGCGACCTCCCGAGGCCGGCTTTCCCGCAGGCCGTTTATTTAGGTCAGCATAACTGCCCTAAATCACCGATGCCATTACATCATTGTCATGGTGACAGGATTACTTGAAAGATGGCCGCACGGCCCAATCTCTCTCCCAGGAAAAAGCCCCATGCAGGATGACCCAATTCCATTCGTCAGATTTCCGAACGGCGCGCAAGTGCCGGCGCTCGGCCAGGGAACCTGGGCCATGGGCGAGGATGCCGGCCATGCCAGGGCCGAGATCGAAAGCCTCAAAGCCGGCATCGATCTGGGGATGACACTGATCGACACCGCCGAAATGTATGGCGACGGCGGCGCCGAGGAGATCGTCGGCCAGGCGATCAAGGGACGGCGCGACGAGGTCTTCATCGTCAGCAAGGTCTATCCCTGGAATGCCAGCCTGAAAGGCACGGTGGAAGCCTGCGAGCACAGCCTGGAGCGGCTCGGTACCGACCGCATCGATCTCTATCTTCTGCACTGGCGCGGCAGTCATCCGCTGGCGGAGACCGTCGCGGCCTTCGAAATGCTGAAGGCTTCCGGCAAGATCGGCGCCTGGGGCGTCTCCAACTTCGACACCGGCGACATGGAGGAACTGTTCACCGTGCCCGACGGCGCCAATGTCGCCGCCAATCAGGTGCTCTACAACCTCTCCCGCCGCGGCATCGAATTCGACCTTTTGCCCTGGTGCCAGAGCCGCGGCATTCCGGTCATGGCCTATTCGCCGATCGAGCAGGGACATATCCTGCATCATCCCGAGCTGATCAGCATCGCCAAGGCCTATCAGGCAACACCCGCCCAGCTGGCGCTCGCCTTCCTGCTGGAACGCAACGGCGTCATCGTCATCCCGAAAACCTCGAATGCCGCCCGCGCCGCGGAAAACCGCGACTGCGTTTCCCTCGATATTACCGACGAGGATTGGCAGGCGCTCGACGCCGCCTTCCCGCCGCCGGCAAAGAAAAAGCCGCTGGAGATGCTCTGACCTCCAGCGGTTTTTTGCACTGTTGTGGTGCGTGCCCGGCTCACATGCCCTGCGCGCCACGGTTCATCGCGGCGATGCCGGTGCGGCAGACCTCGATGAGCCCCAGCGGCTTCATGATCGCCACGAACTGGTCGATCTTCGACGACTTGCCGGTGATCTCCAGGATGAAGTGACCGACCGTCGCATCCACCACCTTGGCATGGAAGGCATCGGCAAGGCGCAGCGTCTCGGCGCGCATCTCGCCCTCGCCGATCACCTTGACCAGCGCCACCTCGCGCTCGATCGGCCGGTCCTGGCCGAGTTCGCGGGCGCGCACCGTCAGATCGACGACGCGGTGCACCGGCACGATGCGCTCGAGTTGCGCCTTGATCTGTTCTAGCACGTGCGGCGTGCCGCGGGTGACGATGGTGATGCGGGAAAGATGCGCCTGATGCTCGGTCTCGGAGACCGTCAGGCTCTCGATATTGTAGCCGCGGCCGGAAAACAGGCCGATGACCCGGGCAAGGACGCCCGGCTCGTTGTCGACGAGGATGGAAAGCGTGTGGCTTTCGATCGCCGCCGTTTCCGGCGAGATGAAGTAAGCGGAGCCCGTGGGCTGTAGGTGTGCGTTCATGGTCTTGAGTTTCCTCTTCCCTGCCGCATAACCCCGAAAACCGGAAGCGATTTCCGGAAAGGATTATGCGCAAATTAAAATGTCAGACGAGCGCGCGGCCCTTGGCGTCGATCGCATTGGCGACCGCTTCGTCGGTGGCTTCATCAGGCAGCAGCATTTCATTATGCGCTTTGCCCGAGGGGATCATCGGGAAGCAGTTGGCGAGGTTCGCAACGCGGCAATCGAAGATGACGGGCTTTCTGACCTCGATCATCTCGACAATGGCGTCGTCGAGCTCATCCGGCTTTTCGCAGCGCAGGCCGACGGCGCCATAGGCTTCCGCCAGCTTGACGAAATCGGGCATCGCCTCGGTATAAGAGTTCGACAGGCGGTTGCCGTGCAGCAGCTGCTGCCACTGGCGCACCATGCCCATATACTGGTTGTTCATGATGAAGATCTTGATCGGCGCATCGTGCTGGATCGCCGCCGACATTTCCTGAATGCACATCTGGATCGAGGCATCGCCGGCAATATCGATGACGAGGCTGTCGGGATGGGCGATCTGCACGCCGAGTGCGGCCGGCAGGCCGTAGCCCATCGTGCCGAGGCCGCCCGACGTCATCCAGCGGTTCGGCTGCTCGAAGCCGAAGAACTGCGCCGCCCACATCTGATGCTGGCCGACTTCCGTGGTGATGTAGGTATCGCGGTCCTTGGTATGCGCATAGAGCCGCTCCAGCGCATATTGCGGCATGATGACATCGTTGCTCCTTGTGTAGGCGAAGGAGTTGCGCGCCCGCCAGCGGGCGATATCGGTCCACCAGTCTTCGAGACGGTTCTTCTCCGGCTTCTTCGGCAGCGCCCGCCACAAGCGGACCATATCTTCAAGGACATGACCGACGTCACCGCGAATGCCGATATCGACCCGGACATTCTTGTTGATCGAAGAGGGATCGACATCGATATGGATCTTCTTCGAGTTCGGCGAAAAGGCGTTGAGGCGGCCGGTGATGCGGTCGTCGAAGCGGGCCCCGATGCAGACCATGACGTCGCAGTCGTGCATCGCCATGTTGGCCTCGTAGGAGCCGTGCATGCCGAGCATCTTCAGCCAGTTCTTGCCCGAAGCCGGGTAGGCGCCGAGGCCCATCAGCGTCGAGGTGATCGGGAAATCGGTGAGCTCGACCAGCTCGCGCAGCAGCTTGGACGCCTCAGGGCCGGAATTGATGACACCGCCGCCGGAATAGATGATCGGACGGCGCGCAGTCGCCATCAGCTCGATCGCCGCATGGATCTGGTTGAGGTCGCCCTGGATCTTCGGCTGATAGCTCTTCTGGATCGCGTAATCGGCGGGCGGCGTGTAGGTGCCGGTCGCAAACTGCACGTCTTTCGGAATATCGACGACGACCGGGCCCGGACGGCCGGACTGAGCGATGCGGAAAGCCTCGTGAATGACGGCGGCGAGCTGGTTGACGTCCTTGACCAGCCAGTTGTGCTTGGTGCAGGGCCGGGTGATGCCGACCGTGTCGCATTCCTGGAAGGCGTCGGAGCCGATCAGCGGGGTCGGAACCTGACCGGTCAGGCAGACGAGCGGGATCGAATCCATCAGCGCGTCCTGCAGCGGCGTGACCGCATTGGTGGCGCCCGGGCCCGAGGTGACCAGCATGACGCCGACCTTGCCGGTGGAGCGGGCGTAACCTTCGGCCGCATGGCCTGCTCCCTGCTCGTGGCGGACGAGGATGTGCTTGACCTCTTCCTGCTGGAAGATCTCGTCATAGATCGGCAGGACCGCGCCGCCGGGATAGCCGAAGATATGTTCGACGCCGTTGTCCTTCAGCGCCTTGAGAACGATCTCCGCTCCCGTCATCCGATTGCCTGCCGCCTGATTGTCCGTGCTCATCTGTCTGTTCCGTTTGATGCTGGGATTGCGTTTGTGGCCGGAAGCCCGAATTTTGGGCATAAAAAAAGGCCCCGGAGGAGCCTGTCATCTAGCGCATGGGTGGCTACCGCCGGATGGTTACACCATCCTGCCCATGCGCTTTCCCACCACGATAAGAGCCGTTGCGATTTTCATGGTCGGAAGTGATAGACAGAAAATTTCGCAGCGTCAACGCATGCCGCAATAAAAATCCATCCGCGCTCCTTTACCCTCTAAAAACCATGGTTTGAAGGATTTGTTAAAGGATGGGCTTTATTATTCAGCCCCATTGCAGGGAGTAGCCCTTTGCTCAACAACGACTTGCGCGTGTCTGGCAAGGCAGGCGAGCACGATCGACGCGACGGCCATGCGCCGGGAAATCGCTTTCTCGGCCGCGTCGTTGCCTGCAGCGGCTCGCGGGCGACGATTGCCGCCGTCGCCGAAGAAGGCGGCACCGATCTGACCGAACTCTGGTCCGTCGGCCGGCTGATTTCGATCAGCGTCGGCCGCAACCGCGTCGTTGCCCTCGTCTATCAGATGAACACCGGCAGCCATGCCTGGGGCGAAGGCGAGGACAACAATTTCAAGATCGAGACAGAACTCCTCGGCGAAGTCCGTGTCGATGAGGACGGGCGCGAGGAATTCTCCACCGGCATTTCACGTTATCCCTATCTCGGCGCCATCGCCCACCGCATCCGCGCCGCCGACCTGATGCGCATCTATGATGCCGGAGAAGGCACGACCGCCGTCATCGGTAAGCTGACCCAGGACGAAAGCATCGATGCGGCGATCCACATCCCCTCGATGCTCTCCAAGCATTTCGCCGTCGTTGGCTCCACCGGTGTCGGCAAGTCGACAGCCGTGTCGCTGCTGCTGCACAAGGCGATCGCAGCCAACCCGAAGCTGCGGGTGCTGATCCTCGATCCACATAACGAATTCGCCGCCGCCTTTCCCAAGCACGCAGTCACAATCGATACCGATACGCTCGACCTGCCCTTCTGGCTGATGCGGCTGGAGGAATTCGCCGAAGTGGTCTTTCGCGGCCGCCCGCCGGTGCCGGAAGAGCTCGACATGCTGCGCGATATCCTGCCCGAGGCCAAGCGCGCCTTCCGCGGCAGCGACAACTCGCTGGTGCGCCGCACGACGGAAAAGAGCTCGATCACCGCCGACACGCCGGTTCCCTACCGCATGGCCGATCTGTTGGCGCTGATCGACGAGCGCATCGGCCGCCTGGAAGGCCGCACGGAAAAACCTTTCCTGCGGTCGCTGAAGATGCGCCTCATCGCCGCGATCAACGATCCGCGCTATCACTTCATGTTCTCCAACAACACGATCAGTGACACGATCACCGAGACCATTGCGCAGATCTTCCGCATTCCCGGCGAGAACCGTCCGATCTGCACCTTCCAACTGGCCGGCATTCCCTCCGAGGTGGTCAATTCGGTCGCCTCCGTGCTCTGCCGCATGGCCTTCGAGGTGGCGCTCTGGAGCGAGGGCGCCATCCACATGCTCGTCGTCTGCGAGGAAGCCCACCGCTATATCCCTTCCGATCCGACGCTCGGCTTCGTGCCGACGCGCCAGGCGATCGCCCGCATCGCCAAGGAAGGCCGCAAATACGGCGTCTCGCTGGGGATCATCACCCAGCGGCCGGGCGAGCTCGACCAGACGATCCTCTCGCAGTGCTCGACGCTCTTTGCCATGCGCCTCGCCAACGATCGCGACCAGGAAATCATCCGCTCGGCCATCCCGAATTCGTCGATCTCGACGACGAGCTTCATTTCTTCGATCGGCAACGGCGAGGCGATTGCCTTCGGTGAGGCGATCAGCGTGCCGATGCGCATGCGCTTTTCCCGCGTCGACGACAGCCTGCTGCCGAAGGCTGCCAGCGCCAACAGCAAGCACAGCGAGGAAGATCCGGATACGGTCGATCTGCGCAAGATCGTCACCCGCATGCGCGCGGTCACCGTTGGACCCGACATTTCGAATTTCCAGCAGAACTATGCGGCCTCAGCGGCAGCCCACGACGAGGTTGATGCGGCCGCCGATGATATCGAAGCAACGCCCTACACGCCGCCTGCCCCGTCGGCCGCTCCGCTCGAATCCTACCGGCGGGAACTGCTACCGCAGACGCCACGGCTCGACCCCGCCGCGCCGCCGGCGACCGATCCCCGGCTGGACGCGCTGCGCCGCGAGATGCGCCGCGAAGAGCCGGTCTTTCAGCGGCCGGCGCCTCCGGCCGACCAGCCCGCAATCACCCGTCGAGAACCCGGCCCGTCGCTGCGCGAAAGCATTCTGAAAAAGCCGCTGAGCAGCCTTTACAACAAGGATTGACGCTCCAAAGCTGTGAGCGGCTCGGTAACGTCGAGCACACGCTGCCGCAACGTCGGGCCAAGCGGCAAGAGAGGCCGCGGCAGCTCTGCTTGGGCCAGCAAAAGATGCGCGACCAGCGTATAGACCACACGGATGCTTCCGAATTCCTTGAACATCTTCCAAAGCGGCTCAAGCAGCCCATCGAGCCTGCGCGCCTCATTGCCGTCACCTGCAATCGCCGCCTTGGTCAAGGCAAGGGCCGTGCGCGGCAGCAAGCCGCCGACGACGCTGTACCATGCGTCGGCGCCTGAGAGCAGCGCTTCGGCCGCGCCCCAGTCGCCGCTATAACCGATCGCGAGACCGGTCTTCTCATGCAATGCTGCAAGTTCCCCCCGCACATCGCCGCCGGCCGGCAAGGGCATCTTCACCGCCCGGATTGTCTCGATTTCGGAAAGGCGCTGCAGAAGCTTGCGGCTGAAGGTGAAGTGGGTGGTGCCGGGATTGTTGTAGATACAGAGCGGCAGCGTCACCGCTTTGGTGACCGCGAGAAAGTGCTGGTAGGCTTCTTCCTCGGTCAGCGGCGTATAGGATACCGGCGCCAGCAGAAGCGCGTCCGCGCCGGCCGCCTCGGCATCTCTGGCAAGACCCTGGGCATGATCAGTCCGGAGATCCCCGACGCCGACGACGATGGGAATACGCCCCTTAACGCATTCGACCGCCGCCTTGACGGCCCGCAGCCGTTCCTCGCGCGTGAGATAGGAGTAGATTCCAGTGCTGCCGAGAAGGCCGATGGAGGCGACGCCGGCGTCACACAGAGGTTCGAGAAGGCGGCAGAGGGCTTCCGTGTCCACCCGGCCATTGATGTCGGCCGGCGTTGGCGGAAAGGCCGAAAGGCCATGAAACGGAGAAACGGAAGACATGATGCGATCCTGAAACAGCGATCAGTGCGAGAATAGCAGGCGCGATCCGGCGCCCGCAAAGAACACGGCGAGACTTCCTTCGATCCAGCGGCGCGCCCGCGCATAGCCGCGCACCATCGGCGCAGTCGAGAACAGCAGCGCATAACCGGAAAATATCGAAATCCCCAAAAGCACGCAGCCGCCGAACGCGGTAACCGCCATCTCCGGCGAAGCGCCGGGCTTGAGACCGAGCGACATGATCGCCACCCAGGCCAGAACCGCCTTCGGATTCCCGAGATGCATCAGAATACCGCGACGATACAGTGCCCCGAGCTCCGCGCCGGGCCGAACGACCGCGCTTGCCGATCTATGCGTGGCCGCCGCCGAGCGGGCCGCCTTCCAGGCGAGCCAAAGGAGGTAAAGCCCACCCGCGACCTTTAGGATGAACAGCGCATGGGCATAGCGGACAAGGAGCGTCGAGATGCCCGTCACCGCGATCAGACCCCAGCATGTCGACATCGTGATGACCCCGGCGGCAAGCGCCAAAGCCGGTCGCCGCCCCTGGCTCATCGCCACGTTCATGATCGCCATGTTGCTGGGTCCGGGACTGCCGGCCGCGATGACGTAGGCGATATAGACGACGAGAAGATCCTGCATTTCCATTCTTCCGGAAGCATCCAATTCGCTTCCTTCTCCTCGAAAATTGGTCCATCATGAAGCACCATTTTCAAGAATCTTCGTGGACCACTTCTTAATGTCCAAGCGGCGCAGCACCATCGAGATCCCGTCGCTCAACGCGATCGACCGAACGGTCAATGTCGGCCGCCAGCTTGCCCAGGCTCTACGGAGCGCAATCTCGCACGGCGAGTTGAGGCCCGGCGAGCGCCTCCCGTCGACGCGCGCCCTTGCGGCTTCCTTGAAGATAGCCCGCGGCACCGTGGTGGAGGTGTTCGATCAGTTGACCGCCGAAGGCTATCTCGAAGCGAGAATCGGGGCCGGAACCCGTGTCGCCGCCGCTCTGACGGACACGACACCAATGCCCCCGCCCACACCGGCGATGCCGCCGGGGGCAGATGCCATCGACCTGCCGTCCCCGGCGGCGCGGCTCATTGCCATAGCCCGCGCGCTCACCCCTCACCCGCCTATTCCCTTTGCCATCGCCGTCCCTGCTGCCGGCATCGCGCCCGACGACAACTGGCGCCGCCTCGGCAATCGCGTGCGCGCGTCGAAACAGGCAGCCCCCGCAAGTTATCAAGATCCGATGGGCCTCTTCGAGCTGCGGGTCGCCATTGCCGAACACGTCCGCCGCGCGCGAGCCGTTCGCTGCGAGCCGGAACAGGTCATCGTCACCTCGGGCACCCAACAAGGCCTCTATATGGCGGGCCGGGTCCTGCTGTCGCGCGACGATCCGGTCTGGGTCGAAGACCCGGCCTATCCGGGGCTGACGGCCGTGCTCGACGATCTCGGCGTCAAGACGCACCGCATCCCGGTCGACGCACAGGGAATGAACGTCGAACGTGGCCTCGAACTCTGGCCGCAAGCGCGCGCCGCCTTCGTCACCCCTTCACATCAATATCCGGTCGGCATGCCGCTCAGCATGGCGCGGCGCAATGCCTTGATCGCCTGGGCCGATCGGAACCGCGCCTGGATCGTCGAGGACGATTACGATAGCGAGCTGCGTTATGCCGGACATCCTTTCCCCTCGATGCAGGGCTTGCGTCCCTCCCGCGTCATCTATCTCGGCACCTTCAGCAAGGTGCTTTTTCCCTCGCTGCGCCTCGGCTACGTCGTCGCCCCTGCTCCGCTCGCAGAAGCCTTTGCCGGCGCTCGCGCCATTCTCGACCGGCACTCGCCGGCCGCAGAACAGCACGTTCTGGCCGCCTACATGAGGGAGGGTTATTTCGAAGCCCATATCCGCCGCATCCGCGGCCTCTATGCCGAACGCCGCGCAGTCCTGCTCACATCGCTAGATCGGGCCTTGCCGGACGGCTGCCGCATTCAGCCGAGCGACCAGGGAATGCACATTCTTCTATGGCTGCCCGAGGAGACCGACGACGTAAAGCTCGCAGCCCGTGCCCTGTCGGCCGGCCTCGCGGTGCGCGCGATCTCCCCGATGTATGCGGTGCAGCCGGCTCGTCCCGGCCTGATGTTGGGCTTCGGCGGATTTCTGCCGGAGCAATTGCAGGCGGCGGTTGGCGAACTCGTCAAGCTGCTGGAGTTGCAGATCTTCGGAGTGGGAGGCCAATGCAGAGCCTAAACCGTCAGCCGTTCCCAGCTGTTGTCCATCTGGTTGCGGAACCAAGTCATTTGCCGCTTGGCATATTGCCGCGTCGCCGCAGCACCCTTCTTCAGCACCTCGTCGCGGGTCATCCCGCCCTTCAGCATCGCCGCGATCTGCGAAACCCCGATCGCCTTCATCACAGGCGCTTCGGCCGGGAGGTCGAGCGCCAGCAGTGCCCTCACCTCGTCTTCAGCGCCTTGACGCAGCATCTTTTCAAAACGCCCGTTGATACGCTGATGCAGCACCTCCCGCTCCGGCAGCACGACGATCTTGCGAGCCTGGGCGGCGTCGATCACCACCGGTCCCGACTGGCGCTGGAAATCGGCGATCGACCGTCCCGTCGCCTTCACCACTTCAAGCGCCCGGACGATACGTTGCCCGTCCTGGCGGTTGAGGTTGGCCGCCATGGCGGGATCAGCCTCGGCAAGCTCGGCCTGCAGCCCCTCCGGCCCCTCCACTAGCAGCCGCGCCCTCAATTCCTCCCGTAACGCCTCGGGTATCTCGGGCATATCGGAGAGGCCACCGGTCAGCGCCTTGAAATAAAGCCCGGTGCCGCCGACGAAGACCGGCAGCCGGCCGGCGGCCCTGAGCGCCGGTAGCAGCGCCGAGACATCGCGCAGCCAGGCGCCCGTGGAATAGCCGGCACCTGCCGGCACATGGCCGTAGAGATGATGCGGCACGCCCTGCATTTCCTCTCCCGACGGGCGCGCTGTCAGCACCCGCAGGGTGTCGTAGACCTGCATGCTATCGGCGTTGACGATCGCGCCGCCGTGGCGTTTGGCCAGTTCGACGGCGAGCGCGGACTTGCCGCTGGCGGTCGGCCCGGTTATCAGGATCGCGTTCACTGTGCTCAGAAGGTTTTCCATCATGGCTCTCGTTGCCACGCTTGTTGCCAATCCGTCAAATCCCGTGCTGACACCCAAGATCGCCGAACAGGCCGCCGAAGCGGTGAACGCTTCGGGCCTCTACTGGCTGGCGGACGGCATCGCCTGCGACATCGCGCTACGCGACGGCACCGAGTTGCAGGCAGCCGAGGCCAATATTCTTGCGGTCATATCAGAGGCGGCGATCGACCTCGTCATTCAGGAGCAGGAAAGCCGCCGCAAGAAACTGCTGATCGCCGATATGGATTCGACGATGATCGGCCAGGAATGCATCGACGAACTTGCCGCCGAAGTCGGCCTGAAGGAGAAGGTCGCAGCCATTACCGCCCGCGCCATGAACGGCGAGATCGCTTTCGAGCCTGCTTTGCGTGAACGCGTCGCCCTATTGAAGGGCCTGCCGATATCGGTCGTCGACGAAGTGATCGCCAAGCGCATCACGCTGACGGCGGGCGGCCCGGAACTGATCGCCACCATGAAGTCGAAAGGCCATTACACCGCCCTCGTCTCCGGCGGCTTCACTGTCTTCACCAGCCGCATCGCCGCCACCCTCGGCTTCGATGAGAATCGCGCCAACACGCTGCTCGAAGATGGCGGCATCCTCTCCGGCTTCGTCGCCGAACCGATCCTCGGCAAGCAGGCGAAGGTCGATGCGCTGAACGAGATTTCGGCTCACCTCGGCATTTTACCTGAAGACGCGATCGCCGTCGGCGACGGCGCCAACGACCTCGGCATGCTGCACCTCGCCGGCGCCGGCGTCGCCCTCCACGCCAAGCCCACCGTCGCCGCCGAGGCGCAGATGCGCATCAACCACGGTGACCTGACGGCGCTGCTCTACATCCAGGGCTATCGGAAGACGGATTTCGTAACGGGTTGAATGTTTAGTTCGCCATCTCTGGACGGTCGCTAAATCAAAACCTCGGTTGATCATAGGCCATTCGGCACTGTCGAATGCGTCGGCAGGAAATTTGGCGCAAACGCTTACCCCAATCTCCTCATCCCTGTGCTCGGCACAGGGATCCAGCGCGCCCAAGTCCTTGGGCGCGGGAGACCCCTTACCTTCATGAGACTCATTCACCGCGCAGACGCGCGATGGCTGGATTCCTGTGACAAGCAAAGGAATGACGGAGGAGAGGTTGGGCGAGAAGACGAACGCAGCGGCTAGTCGCCGCCGTCCTCCCTACTCCATCGGCACCGCCACAAACCGCAAATCGCCATTTGCCGATGCGATCATCAACTGGGCGTTGCGGCGGCCTTGCTGCTTCAGCGACTTCACCTTGGCGGCGACCGCGTCCGGCGACTTCATGAACTCCTGCGCCACCTCGACGATCACATCGCCGGGCTTCAGCCCTTTTTCGGCCGAGGCGGAGCCGGGTGTCACCTCCGTCACGACGACACCGTCGACGCTCTCGGCAATGCCGAAAGCCTTGCGGGTCTCGGCGCTCAAAAGCGACAGTGACAGGCCGAGCACGTTCTTCGGCGTGGCTGCATCCGGTGACACCTCGCCCTGGTGCTGGTCAGGCGGCGCCGGCTGGGCCTGATCGCCGGAATCCGGCTCGTCCATGTCGTTGTTCTCGCCGGGATCGGGAGTGATCACGCCGTCGTCCTGCGAACCGTCGGGCGCCGCATCGTCGGATGCCGCCGCCTGATCGCTGTCTTCGAGCCGGCCGAGTTTCACCTTGACGGTCTGTTCCTTGCCGTCGCGCAGCACCACCACGTCGACTTCCTTGCCGACCGAGCTTTCCGCCACGACGCGCGGCAGATCGCGCATTTCGCTTACGGTCTTGCCGTCGAATTTCAAAATGACGTCGCCCGCCTTGATCGAACCGTCGTCGACGGGGCCGCCCTTGATGACCCCGGCGACCAGCGCGCCCTTGGCGGTGTCGAGCCCGAGGCTGTCGGCGATATCGTCGGTGACCGGCTGGATCCGCACGCCGAGCCAGCCGCGCCGCGTCTCACCATATTCGCGCAATTGGTCGACGACGCCGGAGGCAAGCTCGGAGGGCACCGAGAAGCCGATGCCGATCGAGCCGCCGCTCGGTGAAATGATCGCCGTGTTGATACCGATCACCTCACCCTTCATGTTGAAGAGCGGGCCGCCGGAATTGCCCTTGTTGATCGCGGCATCCGTCTGGATGAAATTGTCGTAAGGGCCGGCGTTGATGTTGCGGCCGCGCCCCGAAATGATGCCGACCGTCACCGAACCGCCGAAGCCGAACGGATTGCCGATCGCCATTACCCAGTCGCCGATGCGCATGGTGCTGGAATCGCCGAATTTCACCGATTTCAGCGGTGTCTTCGGCTCGACCTTCAGCACCGAAAGGTCGGTCTTCGTATCCGTGCCGATCAGTTTCGCCTTGAGCTTCGAACCATTGGCGAAATTGATCTCGATGTCGTCGGCGCCCTCGATCACATGGTTGTTGGTGACGATATAGCCGGCCGGATCGATGACGAAGCCGGAGCCGAGCGAGCTGACATTGTGGTTCGGGCCTTTGTTGCCCTGCTTCTTGTCGAAAAAGTCGTTGAAGAACTCCTGGAACGGCGAGCCGTCGGGCGCGCGTGGCGCCGGACCGACGCCCTCGTCATCCTTCACGTTCTGCGAGGTCGAGATGTTGACCACGGCGTCGAGCAGTCCCTCGGCCAAATCGGCGACCGAAGCCGGACCGTTGTCCGGGACTCCGCCCTGAATATGCGGAGTCGGCTGCGGCGCAGCCGTCGCTGGCGGCGTCGGCGCAGGAGCAGCCGCTTCCGGAGTAACCGGAGCGGGTGTAACAACTCCGGGCGCAGTCGTCTGCGGCGCGGTTTGCGCATAGGCGACCCCATTCATGCCGGCATGCGCAAGAATTGCAGCGCTGGCCATAAGCGCGAGCGTTCGTCTGAAGGGCGAGCGATTCGTGGGGGCCATCAAGCTTCCTCATAAGGGGTGAATGCGCACATTGAGCACCAGCATAAGGCGGAATGATGGAGGGCGAAATCACCTTTTCGCGAAATCCCCGTGCAATACGAAGGGCCCTCACAAAAGCCTGATTATCTCGACCTTTCCACGAAAAAAGGGCCGGCACCCGGGCCGGCCCTTCCAAGATTGTCAGGATGCGAGTGGCATCCCTCGGTGTCAGTTCGCCGGCTGGGCAGGCGCTGCCGGAGCAGCCGCGCCGGGAATTGCCGCAGCCGGATTTGTCGGCGCTTTCAGGGTGCCGGCGGCATTGTCGAAATAGCGGAAGAATTCCGTATTCGGAGACAACACCAGCGTCGTGTCCTGCGATGAAAGCGCTGAGGAGTAGGCCGCCATCGAGCGATAAAACTCGAAGAAAGCCGGATCCTTGCTGAAGGCGTCGGCGAAGACGCGGTTGCGTTCCGCATCGCCCTGACCGCGCAGAATTTCCGCATCGCGCTGGGCGCCCGCGGTGAACTCGACGACCTGGCGGTCGGCGACGGCCCGGCGCCGCTGACCTTCTTCATTGCCCTCCGCGCGGATGCGCTCGGCTTCGGCCAGGCGTTCTGAACGCATGGCGTTGTAGGTGTTGGGCGCAACCTCGGGAGAAAGGTCGGTGCGGCGGATGCGAACATCGTCGATATGCAGGCCGAGATTTTCGGCATCCGTCCGCAGGTCGTCTCGGATCTCCAGCATCATCGCGACACGCTCTTCCGAGAGTGCGGCATTGTAGTCGCGCAGGCCGTAGACGCGGCGAAGCGATGAATCGAGCTGCGCCCTCAGCCGCGCTTCCGCGGCCTCGCGGTCACCCGAGACCGTTTCGCGGAAGCGGCGAACATCCGAAATATTGTAGATCACGAAGGCATCGACGTCGAAGGTCTGGCCGTCCTGGACCTGAACGCGGATATTGTCGAGATCGAGCCTCAGCGCCTGCTTTTCGACCAGCTGGACGCGGTCGGCATCCATGAAGCCGAAGGGCAGCTTGAAATAGATGCCGGGTTCGGTCTTGACCGACTGGATCTGGCCGAAGCGGACGACGATCGCCTGCTCGCGCGCATTCACCACGAAGATCGACGAATAGAGCCCGACCAGCACGATGGCAAGGATGAGGAGAATGATGGGAAGTCTGTTCGATGTCATGGTTCAACCTCCCTGCTGCGCCGGCTTGCCGAGTTCGTTAAGTGGCAGATAGGGCAACACACCCTGCTTTTCGTCGATGATGACCTTCTTCGAATTCTTCAGCACCTGCTCCATCGTTTCGATGAACAGCCGCTTGCGAGTCACATCGGGCGCCTTCGAATACTCCTCGTTGATCGCAGTGAAGCGCTGCGCCTCACCTTCCGCCTCCTTCACGACACGGTCTTTGTAGGCGGCAGCATCTTCCCGGATTCGCGCCGCATCGCCTCGCGCCTGGCCGAGCTTCTGGTTCGTGTAGCGATTGGCCTCTTCGATGGTGCTGTCGCGGTCACGGCCGGCACGCTGCACTTCTTCGAAGGCATCGGCGACTTCGCGCGGTGGCGCCACGTTCTGGATCGTCACCCCGGTCACGGTCACGCCTGCGCCATAACGGTTCATCGTATCCTGCACGATATTGAGCACATCCACTTCGATCGGCTGGCGATTGCTGCGGAACGCGTCCTGCGCCGGGCGACGCCCGACGATTTCGCGCATGGCGCTGTCGGAAACCTGCTGCAGGGTCTCTGCCGGATTTTCGACGTTGAAGAGATAGGCCTTCGGATCGCTGACCGTGTAGAAGACGGCGAACTGCACATTGATGACGCTCTTGTCGCTGGACAGCATCAGGCCGTTCGAAGACGATGCAGAGGTCGCGCCGATATTCAGCTGTTGCACGGTCACCTTGACGGTCTCGACGGATTCCATCGGCCAGAGGTGGAAATGCAGGCCCGGCATCGAAATCTCTTGCTTCGGCTTTCCGAACCGCAGCTCGACGCCGCGTTCGTCCGGCTGCACCACGTAGACGCACTGGATCAGCCAGAACACCGCGACGATTGCGACTATGATCACCGCCACGCCGCCGTTGAAACCGCCGGGAACGATGTTGCGCAGCTGGTCCTGGCCGCGCCGGATGATATCTTCCAGATCGGGCGGTCCGCCCTTGCCGCTGCCACCGCCCCGCGGGCGGTTCGGCCCCTGGCCCCATGGTCCCTGATTGTTACCGCCGCCGCCGCCCCAAGGGCCGCCGCCGCCATTCTGATTGCTCCAGGGCATCAAAACCTCGTTGTTCGTTAAGTCTTCCACGCATCCGGAACCGTGGGGGCTGACCGGCGGATGCGTTGGGACCGTTATAAGTATCGCCGCATCGGCTTTCAACGCAACGTGAGAAACTTGGTCAATTTAATTGGAAAATAGTTCATTTTCAGACGTGTCGGCGCTCATAGACCACGTAGCGCGTGGGATGGCTGTCCTTGTCGCCGGCCGGAACCGCGATAGGCTCCCCTGCTCGCCAGATGTCGGGATCGATCGCGGGGAACGAGGCGTCTCCGTCGAGATCGGCCTCGACATGGGTGATACACATGCGGTCGGCAAGGCCGATTGCCTGGGCATAGACCTGCCCGCCGCCGAGGATGCAGACCTCGTCGATGCCGTGTTCGCGCGCCAGCCTTTCGGCCGCCGTCATCGCCTCCGCCAGCGAATGCGCCATGGAAACATCGGGATGGTCTATCGCCGCCTGCCTGGAGATGACGATGTTCGGCCGCCCCGGCAGCGGCTTGCCGATGGAATCATAGGTTTTGCGGCCCATCACGACAGGCTTGCCCAAAGTCAGCGCCTTGAAGCGCTTGAGATCGCTCGACAGCCGCCAGGGCATGTCGCCATCGCGGCCGATGATGCCGTTGCGCGCAACGGCGGCGATAATGGTCCTGCGGATATCGGCCATGAAATGTCCCGGATCAGACGGCGATCGGCGCCTTGATGCTGGCATCGGCTTCGTAGCCGATCAGCTCGAAATCGTCGAAGGTGAAGCCGAAAATGTCCTTAACATCGGGATTGATGCGCATAAAGGGCAGCGGCTTCGGCCGGCGCGCCAGCTGCAGCTTCGCCTGGTCGAAATGGTTGTGGTAGAGATGGGCGTCGCCCAGCGTGTGGACGAAATCGCCAGGCTTCAGCCCGGTGACCTCAGCCACCATCATTGTCAAAAGCGCATAGGAGGCGATGTTGAACGGTACCCCGAGGAAAATGTCGGCCGAGCGCTGATAGAGCTGGCAGGAGAGCTTGCCATCGGCCACGTAGAACTGGAACAGGCAATGGCAGGGCGGCAGCGCCATCTGGTCGACCTCGGCCGGATTCCAGGCCGTGACGATATGGCGGCGCGAATTTGGATTGTTGACGATGCCTTTGACGAGATTGGCGATCTGATCGATATGGCCGCCGTCCGGCGCCGGCCACGAGCGCCACTGGGCGCCGTAGACCGGCCCGAGATCGCCGTTTTCGTCGGCCCACTCATCCCAGATCGAAACGCCGTTCTCCTTGAGATAGCCGATGTTCGTCTCGCCCTTGAGGAACCATAAAAGCTCGTGGATGATCGAGCGAAGATGCAGCTTCTTCGTTGTCGTGACGGGAAAGCCGTCCTGAAGGTCGAAGCGCATCTGGTAGCCGAAGACCGAGCGCGTGCCGGTGCCGGTGCGGTCGCCCCGGTCGGAGCCTTTTTCCATCACATGGTTGAGGAGATCGAGATATTGCTTCATGGCGCGCTGATTCCGTTTGGCCTAATTTAAGCTACCAGCAGCAGGAAACCAATCACCGGCGGGCATTTTCCCAGTGTTTCTGATGGCCCGCATAACGCTTTTATGACGTTGGCCCTTTCCTTGGGCGGCGGAAACCCCTATATCACCCATGCTGGCTTTCGGGCTGGCTATGGCGATAAATGAGCGGTGTAATAAACCTATTGGACCCGGGGGCGGTACCCGGCGCCTCCACCAAAAACCGGCGGGCATGAAGGCCGGCTTTTGATGGGGGCGAAACAGGATCGACAAGGGTGTAAAGATCGTCTTTTTGCTCGGCATTGTACCGCCGTTATCGGGCTAAAATTGTAGTTGCAAACGACAACTATGCGGAAGCTCGTCTCGCTGCTTAATCGCGGTGTGACACTTCAATCAAAGTCCTAGTGGTTCGCACCTCTAGGCGGGGTCCGAAGGCACCTGGCAACAGAAGCCTTCACCTTCTCCCTGCCGCCGAAATCATGTATGCTACTGAAAAACGTGACTCGGCTCCGGTCTTTCCCAAGGCGCCCGGACGTGGCATATAACCTTGTGAAAAGACTTCCGAACCGACGAAAGACAGGAAAAGCATGGGGCAGGATCATATCCGCTACGACATTCTGGCACAGGATGCACTTCGCGGCGTCATCCGCAAGGTTTTGGCGGAAGTCGGAGCGACGGGCCGCCTGCCCGGTGACCATCACTTCTTCATCACCTTCCTCACAGGCGCTGCCGGCGTACGCATCTCCCAGCACCTGAAATCGAAATATCCCGAGCAGATGACCATCGTCATCCAGCATCAGTTTTGGGACCTGAAGATTACCGAGTCGCATTTCGAGATCGGCCTTTCCTTCTCCGACGTCCCGGAAAAGCTGGTCATTCCGTTCAATGCGATCCGCGGCTTTTACGATCCCTCCGTCAACTTCGAGCTCGAATTCGACGTGCCGCTCGCCGATGGCGAGGAATTGCCGTCCGGTGAAATCACCGCTTATCCCGTCGACGCGGCAGCAAAGCCCGATGAGGCCGCGGCTGCCAAACCCGGCGACGGCGAAGAGAAGAAACCGGGTTCCGTCGTCTCGCTCGACTCCTTCCGCAAGAAGCAGTGATTTGAGGGGAGGCCAAGCCTCCCTTTTTCATAGGGATTCAGGGGCCCGCATGAGCGCCGAAATCGTCAATCTGCGCCAATTCCGCAAGAAGCAGGCCCGCTCCGAAAAGGAGACGCAGGCCGAGCAGAACCGCATTTCCTTCGGCCGCACCAAAGCCGAAAAGCAGCTCACCCGCAGCCTGAACGAGAAGGCCGACAAGGCCCATCGCGACGGCCGGCTCGAGACCGATGACGACGGCGCGTGAAGCTTTCACGCAAAGCTTGAGCCGCCGGAATGCAGTCTGCGATCAGCCACTTATGCAGCTTCCTTGAATCGATCTGCCAACCAATCAGGTGTGAAGCCGCTTCATGATCCGCAAGCATTCTGCGACACTGCACGGCCACCGCACCAGTTTCTCGCTGGAAGAGGAGTTTTGGGACGAGTTGAAGGCGATCGCCGCTCGCCGTTCGATACCGCTCGCCGCTCTCATTTCCGAAATCGATGACCATCGGCCGCCAGACAGCAACCTGTCCTCGGCGCTTCGGCTCCACGTGCTGGCCTGGGCGAAGGCCGGCGCTGGCCGCGGCTTATAATCAAATTCCATGCATTATCATTGCGCCTGAACGCCCGGCACCTGGTCGAAATTGAGCGAACCGGGCTGCGGCTCGCCGCGCCGCGCCGCTTCCGCGGCTGCCCTCGCCTGTGCATCCGCCTTGTCCTTGGCCTCCGCCGCGCGTGCAGCCTCCGCTTCCGCGAGAGCCTTCTGCGCGGCCGCCGCCTGCGCCAATGCACGCAGCCGCGCTTCCTCCGCCTGTCGTTGCCGCTCGATTTCGGCCGCCCTGACGCGCTCGGCGTCATTGAACCGATAGAGCGCCGCCTCGCGGCGCAGCCGCTGCTTTTCGAGCACGATCGCCTGCAGCCGCTCGACGCGCCGGCGCTCGCGCTCGAAGGCGCGCAGCGACAGGTAGCTCGTGATATCGGTCACATCCATCGTCTTGCCGGGCGACGGCAGCATGCCGGAAAAATTCAGCCTGAGCGACGGCTCGGCGCCAGAAAGCGCTTCCGTGCCCGGATTGAGCCCGACGCCCAGCGTCGCGCTGATCCGTTCCTCCGGCAGCGCGATCTGCGCATCGGCAGTGATGCGGGCGAGGTCGTTGGCGACGGTGACATTCTGCACGCGCAGTGTGCCGTCGGCGATATTGAAGGGGATGCCGAGCGGCGGCAGCTTCGCCTCTCCGTTGCTGAGCAGCGTCTCGACGATTGGATGCACCTTGCCGGCATTGATCTGCTCCTGCATCGTATCAGTCGCGGCAAGCAGCGGCGGAAGGATGGCGAGGTTCAGCCCGCGTATGCTGGTCTCGCCGAGCCTCAGCTCGCCCGAACCGTTCAGCGAACTGGCGATCTCACCGATGGTCTTGCCCGAGGCTTCCATCGACACCGACAACCCGAATTTGCCGCTGGCGATCGGCGCGCCGTCGCGCAGCCAGACGACGCCGGCAACATCGGAATCGGCAAGCGCAAGCTTCGTCTGCAGGAAGCCGGTGCCGTCGGCATTGGTGAACAGCAGATTGCCGGAGAGCTTTCCGCCGTCCCAGTTGCCGGCCATGTCGTTGAGTTGCAGCTCGTCACCCTTGTAGGCGACGTTGCTGGTGAAGTCGGTGACCGCCGTTTCCGGCAGGCCGGGCCAGAACTGCTTGGCCGTCAGCTTCACGTCGACGTTGAGATCCTTGAAGACGGGCAGCCCGAGCGGCGCCTTCGTCAGCGCGCCATTGGCGGGATCGACGATCTGGCCGAACACTGCCTCGCCAAGCCAGCCGGCATCCGCCTTGGAGAGTGTCAGCTCGCCGGTCGCGGTCGTCTTTGCAGCCTTCCGGTCGAAGCTCAGCGCGCCTGAAAACTCGTTGTCGGCCGCATGCCCCTTGAGGTCGGAAAAGACGATCTTGTCGCTGTCGACGCCTGCATTGACTTGCAGGCCGAACGGCAGCCCGGTTCCCGTCTGCGGCAGGGCGATCCCGTTCATGATAAGATAGGGGTCGATATCGGCGCTGTCGAGCGAAAGCGCGATCTTGCCGTTCATGAAAGTTTCCGGCCGGACATCGACTTTGCCATTGGCTGTGAACGAGGTCCGGTCGGTCGCAAAGGTCAGCGCAGCATCGGCGGGATCGTTGCCCGATGCCTTCACCTTCAGCGTCAGGCGGCCGTTGGCGCCGACATCGACCGGCAGCGGATCGAGCCCAGCCTGGCCGAACAGAATGGACGGCACGGCATTTTCGAGCGTCGCCTCGAGGCTCGTCGTACCGTTGCCGGTCAGCGCCAACAGGTCGGACATGCGGTAGTCGAGATTGACGCGGCTGCCGTTCGAGACGCCGGCAAGCGTCACCGTCAGCGCGTTGCCCTCGTCGCCGCCGAGCGTCAGAGCGCCGCGCAGCGCCGTATTGCCGTACCAGCCGGCATTGCGCACCAGTCGGTCGAGCACCGGGTGGTGCGGCAGGTGCTGGCGCAGCATGGTGAAAAAGCCGCCGGGATCGGCCGATTTGAAGGTGATCTCGCCGGCGCCCTTGTAATCGAGCAGCGAGCCTTCCGCCCTGCCCGTCGCCGTCAATTCGGCGCCTGCAATATTCTTGATCGACAGCCGGTCGACGGCAAGCTCTCCGTCGGCGATCGTGAAGGTGGTCTCGACATTCTCGGCATCGACGCCGAAAGCGGTGAACTTATCGGCCTTGAGCTGGGCAGCGATCTTGTGGTCGAGCACGTTGTCGCCGGCATCCTGGCCGGTCATCAGCCCGCTCAGCGCCTGCAGCGCATCGAGATCGAGCGTATCGCCATTCAGGGCCACCGACAGTGTCGGCGTCTGGCCGGAGATCGCCTGCCGCTCCAGCCGGCCCTTCAGCGTCGCCGGCCCCATGGCGATCTCAAGATTTTCGAAACGCTGCAACTCGGGTGTCAGGCTAACATTGGCGGAAAAGCCCGCCTGCCGCAATTGCCGGATGGCCGGATCGACCGAGCCGGCAAGCCAGGAGGCAAGCCCGGTCGGCTGGCTGGAGGCCACCACGATCTGGCCATTGAACGAGGCTTCGCCCTGGAGCAGGAGTTTGCCTTTGCCTTCCACCTGAGTGCGCCCCGGCAACGTACCGGTGGCGCTGTCGATCATCCAGCCGGTACCGGCCGGTTCGAGCTCCAACTGCACGTCGCGCAGCGTCGTATCGCCGGCGACGATCGCCGGCAGCTTGACACTTGCCTTGCCCGGCACCTGCGGGATCGGTACCTGTGCGATGACATCGATCAACGAATTCAGCCGCTGGCGCGCCGAAACCGCCGGATCGCGGGTTGTCTTGCCGGCCTCGCCCTGATTGCCGATGCGGTTGACGTCGATCTGCTGCCCGTCGGCGGTCAACAGGAATTCCGGCGCATTGCCGGTATCGAGCGTCGCCTCGCCGGTTATGACGTAGGGATCGTCCGTCGATCCGATCTCCATCCGGTATTCGGGAATGCGGATGCGTTCATTGGTGAGCTCGAAGCGGCCCTTGACGCGCGGCGGCTGCTCCTTCTTGTTGGCGGGCTTGGCGCTGTTGCCGCTTTCGATCGCCGCTGAAAGCTGCCCCTGATAGTTCGGCTTGCTGTCGACGAGCTTCAATTCGCCATCGAGATCGATGCTGACAGGGTGCTTGTCCGGCGAAAGCTTCGTGCGCATGCGCAGCACGCCCTTTTCGTCCGGCTGGCTGCTCGAGATCAAAAAACTGCCGTGCTCGCCGTCAAGCGCCGCATTGCCCTCGATGCGCCAGGGGCCGGCCAGCGACTTGGCCGACATTTCCGCATTGAGGCCGGTGATGCGACGTGAGCGGCCGGACTGGTCATCGATGAACTCGACCTCGCCGCCATTGACATGCACGTTTTCGAGAACGACGTTTTTCGCCGGTATTTCGGCGCGGCTGCCGCGCATCCAGTCGAGCGTGCCGTCCTTGAGCAATCTGAGGCGCACCTTCGGATTGACGACGCGCATGTCGAAGATCAGCGCCTCACCCGACAGGAAAGGCGCGAGCTCCGCATCCATGGAGAACTGCTCGACCTTGACGATCGGCGTGCCGTCCGCCTCCTGGCCGACGCGCACGTCATGCAGTGTAACCGACGGAAACGGCAGGAGACGCGCATCCACCGTGCCGTAGACGGTGACCTTCTTGCCGATGATGCGGCTTGCCTGATCCTCGAAATTCTTGCGGAAATCCGTCCAGTCGATGAACAGCGGCGCAAGCAGCGCCACAAACAGCACTACGACGATCACTCCCCCCAGAAAGACGAGAAACCGGCCTACCAACGCAAGGATTCTCCATTCAGCATTCTGTTGCCGACACTAGCGCTATTCATGCCGGGGGCAAGGCCCAAGTTCATGAGAATATTCCGTTTTCAGCCCTGGTGGAAAATCTTGCCGGGATTGAAGATATTGTCCGGATCGAGCGCCTGTTTCACCTGTCGCATCAGATCCACCGTGCCCCCCAGCTCCTGTTCGAGGAACGCAATCTTGCCCTGCCCGATCCCGTGTTCGCCGGTGCATGTCCCGTCCATGTCGAGCGCTCGCCGATTGAGCCGCTGCACGAAGCTCTCGGCCTTGGCGATGTCTTCGGCGCTTTTGTCATCGAACAACAGCAGCACATGAAAGTTCCCGTCGCCGGCATGGCCGACGATCGGGCCGAGCAGCCCATGGGCCTCGATATCAGCCTGCGTTTCGGAAACACAATCGGCAAGCCGCGATATCGGAACACAAACATCCGTCGAAAGTGCGGCAAGCCCAGGCGCCAGCGCCCTTGCGGACCAATAGGCATCGTGGCGCGCCTTCCAGAGCTTGGTCCGTTCCTCGGCATTGGCGGTCCATAGGAACTCGCTCCCGCCGCATTCCGCCGCGACCTCGCCAAAGGCTGCCGATTGCAGCGGCACCGTCTCTTCAGTGCCGTGGAATTCGAGGAAGAGCGTTGGGCTTTCGGCATAGGAAAGTTTGGAATAAGCGTTGCAGGCCCGCATCTGCACCGTATCGAGCAGCTCGATGCGCGCCACCGGAATGCCCATCTGGATCGTCATGATGACCGCATCGCAAGCGGCCTTGATGCTCGGAAAGGCGCAGGCGCCGCCGGCGATCTTCTGCGGGATCGCCTGCAGGCGCAGCGTCACCGAGGTCAGGATGCCAAGCGTGCCCTCAGCGCCGACGAAGAGCCGCGTCAGGTCATAGCCGGCGGAAGATTTGCGGGCGCGCCGGGCCGTGCGGATCTCCTCGCCATTGGCGGTGACGGCGGTGACGGCAAGGACATTGTCCTTCATCGTTCCATAGCGCACGGCATTGGTGCCGGAAGCCCGCGTCGAGGCCATGCCGCCGATCGAGGCGTTGGCGCCGGGATCGATCGGGAAGAACAGTCCGGTATCGCGCAGATGGATGTTCAGCGCCTCGCGCGTCACACCCGGCTCGACGGTGCAGTCGAGATCCTCGGGATTGACCTCGAGCACCCGGTTCATGCGGCTGAAATCGATCGAAATACCGCCATTGGCGGCATTGACCTGACCCTCCAGCGAGGTCCCGACGCCGAAACCGATCACCGGCACCTTGTGGGTCGCACACGCCCTGACCACCGCCTTTACATCGTCGGCGCTCTCGGCAAAGAGCACGCCATCAGGCATCTGCGGCGGGATATAGGTGGTCGTGTGGGCATGCTGTTCACGGAAGGACTGGCCGGTCTGGAAGCGCTCGCCGAAGCTCTGCTTGAGAATGCCGAGCACGGCTGATATCCCCGCCTCGTTGCGTGTGCCGGCCTTCGCGTCCTTCAGCGCCATCCCTTTGATCTCCCTGCCATTCCATGGGACATGTCATACCCCATGGGGTCAGGCTGGGTATGCGGCAAGTCAAAGCGACTGTCCAGTTAAGATTGGGAGAAGATCTCATTCCCTTTTTGTTATAGAACCGTTTCCGGCAGGAAGCGCTTCGGTGTATTCCGACCGGGCCGGCTGTCCGGCGCCTCGAAAGCCCTGTCGAAGACATCGGCAAGTCTTGCTGCCAGCGTATCCGCGACGACGCTGCGGGCGCCGAGATGCGGCGATGCCAGCAGGACGACCGGCAGCGTCAGCGCGAGGCTGGCGGCCTCGATCTCCTCGATGCCCTCGCCCACGGCATAAAGAAGCCGCCGCGGCAGCAGGCTGGCGCCGGCCCCTCTGCGCACCCAGGCAAGCTGCAGTCTCGGATCGTCGAGCTCGCCCGTCACCGGCAGATGCCTGCGGCCGACGCGGCTTGCCAGCAGTCGCCGGGCATCGCAAGGCTCGGGGCTCAAAACCCAGGGCATGTCGGCAAGCGTGAAGTCCCCGGCCCGCCATCGATCGGCGAATTGCGGTGCGGCGATCACTGCAAGCTCCTCGTGACCGATGACTGCCCCACCGCCAGGCAGTGCGTCGCCGAGCACGATTGCCGCATCGAGCTGCCCCTGCCGGTACAACTCGGCAAGTTCGCCGCTCCAGCCGGTCTTGAGGTGCAGTGATATGCCACCGAAACCATCGATGACCTCGGCAACGATACTCGATACGACATCGTCGGAGAGGCCGTTGGCAAGCCCGAGCCGGAAGACACCCTGCGGCTCCGCTCCGTTCGCCAGCGCCTTCATCCCTTCGAATGCCGCAAGGATCTCCCTGCCCTTCTCGACGGCTCCTGCGCCGAGGGCCGTCAATTGCGGCGGCTTCTGGCGGCGGTCGAGGAGCGCGCCGCCGAGCATCGCCTCGAGGCGCTGCACTTGCCGGCTGACGGCCGGCTGCGTCAGCCTGATCCGATCCGCCACCCGCTGGATAGAGCCCTCCTCGGCGAAGGCAACCAATGTCCTGATCTCGTCAATCATTCCTGAAACACATAATCATTATGGATATTATGAATTTGAGAATAGCCGCTTCGGGCGGTACATGTCCAGTCGGACCCTGATCCCGGAGACATTCAATGAAAGCCATAACTTTGGAAGGCATCGGCTTCGACAGCCTGGCGCTGGTCGACCGTCCGCAGCCGGAACCGCGCCGGCACGAGGTGGTCGTGCGCGTCAAGGCGACCGCGCTGAACTATCGCGACATCGAGATCGCCCGCGGCAGCTATCACACCGCCTTCCCGCACCCTCTCATCCCTCTTTCCGACGGTGTCGGCGAGGTGGTGGCGATCGGTGAGGACGTGACGCGCTGGAAGATCGGCGACCGGGTCAGCGGCACTTTCTGGGAGCGCTGGGTCGCCGGCGGCTTCGACATGGCGGAAGCGCAATACCAGCGCGGCGGACCGATCGACGGCTGGCTGGCCGAATATACCAGGATCGACGAGCAGGCGGCCGTGGCCGTTCCCCCGCATCTGACCGATGCCGAGGCGGCGACATTGCCATGCGCGGGCGTCACCGCCTGGCATGCGCTCGTCACCGAGGGCGGACTGAAGGCAGGAGACACGGTGCTGGTGCAGGGCACCGGCGGCGTCTCGTTGTTTGCCCTGCAATTTGCCGCAGCTTCGGGCGCCAGAGTCATCGTGACTTCGAGCACTGACGAGAAGATCGCCCGCGCGCGCGCACTCGGCGCTGCCGATGGCATCAACTACGTCAGCCATCCCGAGTGGGATCAAGAGGTGCTGAGGCTCACCGGCGGCAGCGGCGTCGACCATATTATCGAGGTCGGCGGTCCGGAGAGTTTTGCCCGCTCGCTGCGCTCAGTCCGGCGCGGCGGCCAGATCGATGTCATCGGCTATCTCGGTGGTACGGCCGGTACGATCGACCCGCTCGATATCTTCCGCCGCCAGGCCCGCGTCCGAGGCATCCCCGTCGGCTCACGCGCCTCCTTCGAGGCGATGAACCGGGCGATCGACGTCAACCGCCTCCGCCCGGTCATCGACCGGACCTTTCCCTGGACGGAAGTGGCGACCGCCATGCGCCATTTCGAACGGGGCGGCCGCTTCGGCAAGGTGGTGCTGCTGCACTGACGGCAGCGGGGCGGCTCAGACGATCGGCGGATTGAGCCGCGCGAAACCCTCTTGCCGCCGATAGGGGAAATAGGGATAGGGCGCTGTCACCGCGCTGACGGCGTCGAGCTTTTCGATTTGCTCCTTCGACAGGCTCCAGCCGACCGCGCCGAGGTTCTGCCTGAGCTGGGCCTCGTTGCGGGCACCAATGATGACGCTCGATACCGTCGGCCGCCCGAGCAGCCAGTTGATGGCGATCTGCGGCACCGTCTTGCCCGTTTCCGTTGCGATGGCATCCAGGACATCGACGATGTCGAATAGCTTTTCGTCGTCGACCGGCGGGCCATATTGCGCTGTTTCGTGCAGTCGGCTTTCCCTGGGCAACGGCTGGCCGCGGCGGATCTTGCCGGTTAGCCGTCCCCAGGCGAGCGGGCTCCAGACCAGGGCGCCGACGCCCTGGTCGGCGCCGAGCGGCATCAGCTCCCATTCGTAATCGCGCCCCGCCAGCGAATAATAGACCTGATGGGCGACGTAACGCGGATGGCCGTGGCGCTCGGCCACCGCAAGCGACTTCATCAGTTCCCAGCCGGCAAAGTTGGACACACCGACATAGCGGATCTTGCCGGATGCCACGAGCCCGTCGAGCGTCGACAGCACCTCGCCGACCGGCGTCGAGGCATCGAAGGCGTGCAGTTGCAGGAGGTCGATATAGTCGGTTCCGAGCCGGCTGAGCGCAGCCTCGGTGGCACGGATCAGCCGCGCCCGCGACGTTCCCCAGTCCTGCGGCCCCTCGCCCATCGGCAGCGCCGTCTTCGTCGAGATCAGCACGGCGTCGCGCCGGCCGCGGATCGCCTGGCCGAGCACCTCCTCGGAAGCGCCGGCCGAATAGACGTCGGCGGTGTCGAAGAGATTGACGCCGGCTTCGAGGCAGATGTCGACGAGCCGCCGCGCCTCGTCCGCCTCGGTATTACCCCAGGCGCCGAACAGCGGGCCGCTGCCCCCGAATGTGCCGGCGCCAAAGCTCAACACAGGCACTCTGAGCCCGGATGCGCCAAGATTTCTGTAGTCCATGGATCTGTCTCCTTCGTTTCCACTGAGATAGACCTCGGCTGCCTGGTGATATAGATTGCCTGTCAGCAAATCATCTGTGACTTGAATTCATCATGAGCCGTCAGGACATCAACCGCTCCGGCGAAATGGAGGTCTTCGTCAGCGTCGTCGAGCGCGGCGGCTTTACCGCGGCCGCCCTCGCCCGGCGCATGACGCCGTCGGCCGTCAGCAAGCTCGTCGCTAGGCTGGAGTCACGCCTCGGCGCCCGCCTTGTCAATCGCTCGACCCGAAAGCTGCAGCTGACGCCGGAGGGTTGCGCCTTCTACGAGCGCAGCATCGCCATCCTGGCCGATATTGCCGAGGCCGAGCGCCAGGCCTCATCAGGCGAACAGGCTTCGGGTCGCATCCGCATCAACACCAGCGGCTCTTTCGGCAATCATGTGCTGGCGCCGCTGATGCCGGCCTTCATGGCGCTTCATCCCGCCGTGACGCTGGATATCTCCCATACCGACAGGATCGTCGACCTGATGGAGGAGCGCGCCGATGTCGCGATCCGCGCCGGCCCCTTGAAGAATTCCAGCCTGATCGCCCGCAAGCTCGGCGCCACCGGCAAGATCATCGTCGCCTCGCCGGATTATCTCAGGCGTCACGGCGAGCCGCGCACGGTCGCCGATCTCCGCCGCCATTGCCGCATCGGCTTTTCCTATGCCCGCGCCGTCGAGGGCTGGCCGCTACGCGAGGACGGCGAAACGATAACAATCCCGATCACCCCCGGCGTCCAGGTGGGAGACGGCGAAGCCATGCGCCACCTCGCTTTGTCAGGCGCAGGCCTTGCCCGCCTTGCCGCTTTCACCGTGCGCGCCGACATCGATGCCGGACGCTTGAAGCCGGTGCTCGATGAGGCCAATCCCGGCGATCTCGAAGAATTCTACGCCCTCTACATGGGCCAGGGCGGCCCGCTGCCAGCGCGCGTGCGCGCCCTGCTCGATTTTCTCGCCAGCCATGTGCGCCTCTGATAAATCCTGCCCAAAGCGTTCGGCGAATCATGCCATTCAGCGACGCACGCCGCCTGCCACGCGATGCCGGCCTGCCGAAACGGGCGCTGCCGCTGGCGCTCTCCACCAGCCCCGGCGGCGCCGATTCCGGCGCTATCATCGCCGCCTCCAGCGATGTCGACATGCCCTTCGTCATGGCGATGCAGACCGGCCGTTTCCCGGATCCTGAAGATCGGCCCGACGCTCGCCCGCTTCATCGCCCGCCGCTCCGGCCTTGCGGAAAATCCCGTATAAAGCGCGGGGCGGAATTGTGGGCGAGCGTTGCCCACTGGCCAGGCGTCATGCCGTAGGCCTTCTTGAAATGCCGGTTGAGATGGCTCTGATCGGCAAAGCCGGTCGCCGCCGCCGCGTCCGAAATTCCCTCTCCCGCACCGATCATGGCGCGGGCCTGCTGCAGCCGCCGCATCAGCAGATAGCGGTGTGGACTGGTGGCGAAGGCCGCCCGGAAATGCCGCGACAGCGCGAAACGGTCGAGCCCGGTCACCGCTTCCAACTCGCCTGAGCGTACCGCTCGCAACGCATGCGCCTCGAGATAATCCCGCGCCGCCCGCGCCTGCCGCCAGGCGACGCTGCCGAGCGGCCGGCGTGGCATCAGCGCATGCTTGGACAGCCCACCCGTCACCCGCGAGACAAAGTCGTCGACGAAAAGCTCGTCCAACTCGCGGTCGAGTTCGCCGAGCGCGGCAAGCAGCACGCCGGCCAGCGCTGGATCGCCGATAACAGGTTCTCTGACGAAAGGCAGGCCGACGCCATCGGCCTCCAGGCATTCGAGCAGCAGCGACGGTTCGAGGTAAAGCATGCGATAGTGCAGCCCGTCCTCGGTCCCCGCCCCGCCGTCATGCTCCTCATCGGGATGCAGCACGATCACCTGGCTCGGCAGGCTGAAGCGTCGCTCGCCGCGATAGCCGAAAGTCTGCACGCCCTTCAGCGTCACGCCGAGCGCATAGGTGTCGTGTCGATGCGGCTCGAAGGCATTGCCTGAAAACTGCGCCTCGATGCGCTCGATGCCGGGAAAGGCCGGGGCCGCCAGGATGGCGTTGCCGGATGGTCCCGCACACAAACGTTCAAGACCTTCGAAGGCCTGCGGATGTAGATCCTGGCTCAACGCGCCCGATACTCCATAACCCGAGGTGAAAGACTGTCCGATGTTTGATACCAAAATTGCCGTCGTCCTGCGAAACAATCTTGCCGGCTGGCAGAAGCTGAACGTTACCGCTTTCCTGATGACCGGCATCGCCGGCGGGCATCCCGAAATCATCGGCGAGCCCTACAAGGACCGCGCCGGCAATCTCTATAATCCGCTGTCGATCCAGCCGATCATCGTGCTCTCCGCCGACGAGACGACGATATCAGCCATCCATCGCCGCGCGCTGGACCGTGAGGTCACCGCTTCCCTCTTCATCGAGGAGATGTTTGCGACTGGCCATGACGCCGCCAACCGCGCCGTCTTCGCCGAATTTACGCCCGACGACGCCAAGGTGGTCGGCATCGCAGTACGGGCGGAAAAGAAGATCGTCGACAAGATCACCAAGGGTGCGACGATGCAGCAATAACAAAAACGGCCGGGCATAGCCCGGCCGCTTAAAAGATGGGAAAATCCGGCTCAGCCCTGCGTGATCGGCGCGATCTGGATCTCGACGCGGCGGTTCTGCGCGCGGCCGGCCTCGCTGGCGTTGGAGGCGACGGGCTGGGATGGGCCGAAGCCGACGGCGGAGACGCGGCGCTGGTCGATGCCCTGGCCGCCGAGATAATCGGCAACCGAAAGCGCGCGGCGCTGCGACAGGTCCTGATTGTGCTGCAGGCTGCCGGTCGAATCCGTATGGCCGTTGACGTCGATCAGCGTGCGATTGAACTTGCGCAGCACGATCGCCACCGAATTCAGCGTCGGATAGAAGCCCGGCTTCACCGCATCCTGGTCGACATCGAAGGTGATGTTCGAGGGCATGTTGAGGATGATGTTGTCGCCGTTGCGGGTCACCGAAATGCCGGTGCCTTCGAGCTGGGCGCGAAGCTCGGATTCCTGCTGGTCCATATAATTGCCGATCGCCCCGCCGGCGAGCGCGCCGACACCGGCGCCGATCAGCGCCGCGTTGCGCTTGCCGTGACCGCCGCCGCCGACAGCCACGCCGACAAGAGCACCGCCAAGCGCACCAAGCGCCGCGCCACCCGCCGTATTGGAAACCTTCTGTTCACCGGTATAGGGATCGGTCGTCGTGCAGGCACTGAGATAACTTGCTGCGACAGCCAAAAGTACGAATTTCTTGATCATGGACAGGATGGTCTCCGTTCGAAGCTGATGCGAGCAAATGGCAAGGATTGCGGCAAGAAAATGAAGATGCTCTCGTGATAGGGGAATTTCAGGCGCCGAAATAGGCGCCATTTTGCGGGAATGCGCTGATATCACCAGTTTTAATGGATCGAACACGCTTGCGCGGCAACAAGGCACAACAACTAGCCCTCATGGTGAGGAGGCCCGCAGGGCCGTCTCGAACCACGAGGGCGGGTGGCTGATGAGTGCGGGCTGCGTGCCGAGATCGTCGTGCGCCGGTGGCCGGCCCCGTCCTTCGAGGCCCTTGCAGGGCGCCTCAGGATGAGGCCGGAGAGAGGCTGCGGCTCGCCCAACGGAGAAGGCAGCGCCAAGGCGCCGATAACCGCAGCAACAGGGCACAACAACTAGGAGTCGTGGTGAGGAGGCCCAAAGGCCGTCTCGAACCACGAGGGCGGGTGGCGGGCTCTCACAACCTTAGAAATTCTGGAACAGCTGCCGCACGGTGTCGTAAGTGGCATTGGCGATGTTCAGCGATTGCAGGCCGAGCTGCTGCTGCGTCTGCAACGCCTTGAGCTTGCTCGACTCTTCTTCCATGTCGGCATCGACGAGCCGGCCGATGCCGGCGGTGTTATTGTCGTGCAGTTTCGAGGCGAAATCGTTCTGCAGGTTGATACGTTTCTCCAGCGCGCCGAAGGCCGAACCGACCGTCGTCAGCTGCGTCAGCGCCGCATCAACGACACTGATCATTTCGCCGATCTGCCCCTTCGTCGTAGCGTCCGAAAGCGAGATCACCACCTGCCCGGTGGTGGTGCCATTCTTGCTTTCCATCAACACATAATTCTGCGAGGCACCGAGCTCGGTGGCGAAATAGGCCGATGTCAGCACGCCGTATTCGCCAGAACCGGTGGCGCGGTCGTCGATCAAATAGCGCGCGTCCTTGGAGCTCGTCGCTCCCACCGGCGTGTTGTCGATATGATAACTCAACATTCCGACCGAGACCGTGCCGTCCGCATTGCGGATAAAGGAGGCTGGGATCTGGCGCGGCTGCGTCGGCGTCGCATCGTTGTTGAGGATCACCCAATTGTCGCTGTTGAAGGTCGCCGATTCCGAAACGCTGCGCAGTTGCTCCTGCAGCTGTTTGATCTCTTCGTTGACCTTGTTCTTGTCGATGCCGTCCTCGGTCGCGGCAACCAGCTTGGCCTTGATCTCGGAGACGACGTCGATGACGTTCTCGACGCCGGTATAGGCTGTGCCCATCGTCGCCGCCGCCATGCCGAGCGCATCCTGGATCGCCGAAACGGCCTTGTTGTCGGTGCGCGCGGTGGTGGCGACCGACCAATAGACGCCATTGTCGGCGGCTTTTGCGACACGCATGCCGGTCGTGATGTGGTTTTGGGTGACCGTCATATTCCGGTTGATATCGCGCAGCACATGAAGCGCCGCGTCCACGGAGACGCGCTGATAAATACTCACGGGAACTAAACTCCAAAACGCAAACTGCACAAGAAATGAACCGTTGCCGCACGGACCTTCATGTCCGGGGTCGCTGGAAACTCCAGCGCGTTGCAGCCTTCAAGAAACGAAGAAGACCAGCCGGTTGCTGGTCACGATCATTGCCGTTTATGCTTAACAAACGGCTAAACTTCAGAAGTAATTTGTCTTATTTCGCAAGGTTTCATACACCATAAGAAACGCGACCGAAGGGAAACCCGGCGCGTATTCAATTCGGATAAAAGGTTTATTCGGCGGCCTGCAACCGCTCCTCGTCGGGCACTGCGCGTGGCCGCGTCGCGACCGCCATCTCCTCGTGCAGCCGCGCTTCCTCATGGGCGTGCGGCTTGCCGAAGCGGGCGAGCAGCAGATAGGCGACCGGGGTGATGAACAGCGTCACCAGCGTCGCGAAGCCGAGGCCACCGACGATCACCCAGCCGAGCGCCACGCGCGCTTCGGCACCAGCGCCATGGGCAAAGACCAGCGGCACGCCGCCAAGGATGGTGGCGATCATCGTCATCATCACAGGGCGAAGGCGCAGCGCGCAGGCCTTTTCGATCGAGGACCGCACGTCCTCTCCCCGGTCGCGCAGCTGATTGGCGAATTCGACGATCAGGATGCCGTTCTTCGCCATGACGCCGACCAGAAGCACCAGGCCGATCTGGCTGTAGATATTGAGGCTGGAGCCGGTGATAACAAGCGCGAAGACGGCGCAAGCCAAGCCGAGCGGCACCGTCGACATGATGATCAGCGAGGACAGCACGCTTTCGAACTGCGCGGCCAACACCAGGAAGATGATAACGATGGCAAAGCCGAAAGTCAGCGCCATACCGCTTGAATTCTCCTCCAGCGTCGCGGCTTCGGCAAGCGGCAGCAGGCGTGCGCCTGCCGGCAGCAGCGGCGCCGCAAGTTCCGTCACCTGTTTGACCGCGTCGCCGAGCGACATGCCGTTTTTAAGGCCAGCGGTGATCGCGACGGAGGCGAGCTGCTGCTCGCGATTGAGCTGCGGCGCAACCGAACCTTCCGTCATCGTAGCGATGACCGACATCGGCACGATCTTGCCGTCGCCTGTTTTCAGGAACACGTTTTCAAGGTCGGTCGGATCGTCGACCGGCCGCGTCGTCGAGGTCAGAAGCACGGGATAGGACTCGCCGTCGACAAAGACGTCGACCACCGAGCGCCCTTCGAGCAGCGACTGGATCGCCGTCGAAAGCCCTGTGATGTCGATGCCGAGATCGGAAGCGCGCTCGCGGTCGATCGCCACCGACACCTGCGCCTGCGTCGGCTCGTTGGTCAGCCGCGGCGTATCGTAGCGGTCCGTGGCGTCGAGCGCCTGCACCAGCTTCGCCGCCGCCGCCGTCAGCGCCTCGTGATTATTGCCGATCAGCGCCATCTGCAGGCCGCTGCCGGCGCCGCGGATGCGCAGGCTGTTGGAGGAAATGGCATTGCCGCGCAGCGCCGGCACCCTTGCCGCCGCCTGGTTGATGTCGCCGACGATCTCCTTCTGCGTCCTTTGGCGCTCTCCCCAAGGGGCGAGTGTCAGCACCATGAAGCCGCTGTTCAGCGAACCGCCCTGGCCGGAAATCGAGAAGATGTTGCGGATGTCGCCACTGGTGACCAGCGGCTGCAAATATTCCTCGACGAGCTGCATCTTGTCGCGGGTATATTCGAGGCTCGATCCCTGCGGCGTCGTCAGCCGCATCATCACCATCGACCGGTCCTCTTCGGGTGTCAGCTCGCTCTTGACTGTGGAAAAGGCGACCAGCGCTGCGCCGGCAAAGATCACCGAAAAGAGAATGACGACGAAGGGGGCGCTAAGGCAGCCGTGCAGCGCCCATTTATAGAGGCGGGCAAGCGCTCCGCCAAAACGGCCGAGCGCGCCGTGATCCTCGATCATCGGCTTCGTCAGCATGCGCGAGGCCAGCATCGGGCAGAGCGTCAGCGCCACGATCGACGACAGGCCGACGGAGAAGGCGAGCACGAAGCCGAATTCACGAAAGAGGCCGCCGACCTGTCCCGGCAGGAAGGAGAGCGGGATGAACACCGCCGCGAGCGTCGCGGTCGTCGCGACAACAGCGAAGAACACCTCGCGCGTTCCAAGCACGGCGGCCGCCCGCGGCCCCATGCCTTCGGCGCGCCGCCGCACGATGTTTTCGAGCACCACGATCGCGTCGTCGACGACGAGGCCCGTCGCCAACACGATCGCCAGCAGCGTCAGGATATTGATCGAGAAGCCGACCATGTAGATCGCCGCCAGCGTGCCGATCAGCGCTACGGGCATGCTGACCGCCGGGATCAGCGTCGCTCGCCAGTCGCGCAAGAAGAGATAGATGACGGCGGTGACGATGACGCCGGCAAGCACTAGCGCCAGCACCACCTCGTGGATCGCGCCCTGGATGAAGACGGCGTCGTTGCTGGTGATCGCGATCGTCGTTCCCTCGGGCAGCGTCTTCGACAGCTGGTCGACGGCGTCCTTGATGCCGGCCGAGATATTCAGCGTGTTGGATTGCGCCTGACGGATGATGCCGAGGCCGATGCCCGGCTTGCCGTTGGAGCGCAGCGCCGTTTCGCCGTCACGGGGCCCGAGCGTCACCGTCGCGACGTCGCCGAGCCTGACGCGGTCCTGCAGGATGACGTTGGAAAAATCCGCCGGCGTCTGCAGGCTGGCGGTGGCGCGCACCACGATATTCTGTGTCGTGCTCTTCAGCGAGCCGGCAGGCACGTCGAGTGCTGCGCTGTCAAGCGCCTTCGTCAGGTCGCCGATGGTCAGCCCGCGGCTCGCCAGCGCGCCCTGATCGACGTCGATCCGGAACACCTTCTCCTGGTCGCCATATTCCTCGACGTCGGCAACGCCGTCGACGGAGGCGAGACGGTCGATCACCTCGTTCTCGACGAGCTGCGTCAGGTCGTCCATGTTGAGCTTGGTGGAGGTGACGGCAAGGCGCATGATCGCCGAGGAATCCGAATCCGCCTTTACGATCTGCGGCGCATCCGCCTCGTCGGGCAGGTTCTGGGTGATGCGGCCGATCGCGTCGCGCACGTCGTTGGCGGCGACCGCAAGATCGATCGCATCCGAGAATTCGAGCGTCACCCGGCTCTGGCCGAAGGACGAGGTGGACGATATCGATTTCAGGCCGCTGACGCGCGCGACCGCACCCTCGATCACTTTGGTCAGTTCCTGATCGATCGTCTGCGGCGATGCGCCGTCGAAGGTCGTGCGCACGGTTACGACGGGACGGTCGACATCCGGCAGTTCGCGCACCTCAACGCCGACGTAAGCCGCAAGGCCGGCGACGACCATCAGCGTGTTGAACACCAGCGCCAGGATCGGCCGGCGAACGAAAAGCGCGGTGAAACTCTGCTTGCCCGAGGCCTTGTCCTGGTGAATCTCGGTCACACTCATTGTGTGGCGACCTCCGCATTCGCGGTGACATCGGCGGAAACGCGCACCGCCCCGCCCTCACGCACGCGCTGCAGGCCTTGCGTCACGATCTTGTCGCCGTCCTTGAGATCGGCTTTGACGAGCACGAAATCCGGGTTGCGCTGCACGACGCTGACCCGCACCTTATGCGACTTTTCGTCGTTGACCAGCCAGACGAAGGATCCTTGCGAATCCCACTGCACGGACTGCGGATCGACCGCCGGATATTTGTCACCGGGGAATTTCATGCTGACGCTGAAGGACATGCCGGCGCGTAGCTCGTCGGAAGAGTTGTCGATGCGGGCGCGCAATCTAAGCGTACGGCTTGCCGCATCGATGCGGTTGTCGACGGCTTCGACTTCCCCGGAAAACACTTGCCCAGGCTTTGCGACCGACATCGCCTCGACCGGCTGGCCGACCGACACCGTGTTGGCGAAGCGCTCAGGCACCCAGAAGTCGACGAGGATTTCCGAACGGTCGTCGAGGGTGACGATCGGGATGCTCGTCGTGACATTGTCGCCGATATTGACCGGCACGATGCCGACGATACCGTCGATCGGCGCAACAATGTTGCGCCGTGCGAGATTGAGCTCGGCAGCCTGCAACTGCAGCCGCGCGCCCTGCTCGGCGATCTCGGAATCGAACACGTCCATGCGCGACACGCTGGACTTGATGTTATGATAGAGATTGGATTTCTCGACGGCGGCTTTGACCGCCACGTCAGCCTGGCCCCGGGCGATCACCTGCTCCTCGCTGTCGAGCTTGGCAAGCACCTGGCCGGCCTTCACCCTGTCGCCCGACTTGATGAGGATTTCGCGGATCGTACCCGATGCCTGCGGCGTGACCGCGACCGAGCGGATCGCGTCACCCGTGCCGATGGCGTTCAACCGGTCATTGACGACACCCTGGACCACCGCCTGCGTTGCGACGAGAATGGCGCCGTTGCGCCCGCCGCCATTGCGGCGGTTCTGGCCCTGTCCCTGCCCCTGGCCTTGTCCTTCGCCACGCTGCTGGCCTTGCGCCCGGGCGGGAGCGTCGGCATCCGCCGTCTGCTCGGCCTTCGGCGCGATCCTGGAGACGATGCCGTCTGGAATACCCGCATCGCGCATCATATCGCCGGCGCCCGGGACAAAGAAAACCCACGCGGCAAAGCCGGCAATAATGACGATGAGCGAAAGTATAAACTGCTTCCAAAAGGCCATTCACGTCTCCGGAGGGACTCGGGGTTGGACCAGGGTCGGTCGAAAGAGGCGCTGTGGGATGAAGGTCCCGTCTGATGCGACAATATCGCGCGTTTACAGCGTACCAGCAAGCATAAGCAGCCGGCATTACCGATTTGTAATATCAGCAAAGAATTGAAATAACCCCGCCGCTCACTTTTGCTTGAACGAACACTCGCCGTGTCTTTGACGCCACCGATGGGCGGGCGAGATGCCGTGCAAAATCTCTGCCGATGCGGGTTGGATGTCTATCGGCTCATCGACCATCGCAAGCCCATGACGGCCGCAATTCCCAGTATCGGCCACACCGCCCAGAACTGTCCCGTCCAGGTGAAGAGGTTGATGCCGGCAATGCCGAGCGCCACGATCGCCAGAGAGGTGATCTTCCGGTTGAACAGGATCTGGTTGCGGTTCCAGGCGAACGCCGCGACGACGGCGAGCGCGAGCACAGGAAAGCGCGCCCAGAAAATGCCCTGCCACGATAAAAGATTGATGCCGATCAGCACAGCCGCGATGACGCCGAGCACAGCGAACAGCCTGCGTCTGCCAGGTTGTGGGCTTGCTTCGGCAATTTGAGCCGCTGGCTGCGGCTGCGGCCGCGGGGGGCCTAGTCGTCGGGGAGGCGGCGTCTCATCCTTGGCATCGCCGATCTTCACCGCGTAGCTCGGCACGCCTTCATCGACGTTTTTCACCATCAGCGGCCCGAGAAACTCAAAACCGACCGCGACCTTGTTGCGGACCTGGTCGTAGACGGTGCTTGAGATGACGATGCCGCCGGCCGAAGCCGAGGCCTGAAGCCGCGCGGCGATGTTGACGCCGTCGCCGTAGATGTCGTCGTCTTCGACGATCACGTCGCCGAGATTGATGCCGATGCGGAACAGCATGCGTCCGTCTTCCGGGCGGCGGGCGTTGAAGCCGGCAAGTTCGTTCTGGGTATCGACGGCGGCGCGCACCGCCTCGACCACGCTCGGGAAATCGGCGATCAGTCCGTCGCCCCAGGTGTTGACGACTCGCCCGCCATGGCTTTCGATCAGGCGCGCCATCGCCTCCCGACAGCGCTTCAGCGCCGCAAGCGTCCCCTCCTCGTCGGCCCCCATCAGCCGGGTATAGTCCTGCACGTCAGCACAGAAGATCGTCGTCAGCTTGCGCCGCGTTTCACTCATGGTCTCTCGTCTCCGCGCTGTCTGCTCCCGCAAGGTCGCTGCAAACGTGGAATGTAGGTGAGTGATGGGCGATTGCAGCGGCGGTAAGTTACTAAGCCTTTGTCTTCGTTACCATCGATAATTGCACACTATCGATGGTAACCAACACGGTTCGGAGAAATATCAGGGATCATTGAGCGATCTTGCGCGGGCTCGCCGTGTGCTCCCTCGCCACGGTGTTCGAACTATCGATTTCCTGAAGCAGGACGTCGTAGCCCCAGAGATCGGCGAGGTGCTGGAGGACAGCCCTTGTGTCGGCTTCCTGAAGATAGCTGCCGCTCATCATGATATGTTGCAGCAGCAACCGGCGGTCGCCGGCGAGGTCGACATCGACGATATCGATTGCCGGATCGGTCCAGCCGATATCGTATTCGCGGGAAAGCTGGCGGCGGATGCGCAGATATCCGCGCTCATTGTGGATCGCCGAAACCAGCACACCCTCGGTCTGTTCGGGGTCGTCGTAGAGGTGGAACAGCCGCAACTGGCGGATCAGGTTCGGGCTGAGGAATTGGCTGATGAAACTCTCGTCCCGGTAATTGGCCCAGATATCGCGCAGGACGGCCATCGCATCGCCGCGGCCGGCGATATCGGGAAACCATGCGCGGTCTTCTTCCGTCGGCTCGGTGACGATCCTCTCGATATCCTGCATCATCGCAAAACCGAGCGCATAGGGGTTGAACCCTGAGAACCGCCGATCGTCGTAGCTCGGCTGGAACACCACATTGGAGTGCGACTTCAGGAATTCGAGGAAGTTTCCGTCGCTGATCTGCCCGCGCTCGTGAAGCCGGTTCATGATCTGGTAATGGACGAAGGTCGCGGTTCCCTCGTTCATCACCTTGGTCTGCCGCTGGGGATGGAAATATTGGGCGACATGGCGGACGATGCGAAGGATCTCGCGCTGCCATGGCTGCAGCCGCGGCGCGGTTTTCTCAAGAAAATAGAGGATGTTGTCCTGCGGAAGACCAAGTGCGGCGCGGCGTTTCTCCAGGCCGCCGTCGCTCGTCTTTTTGGCCTTGCCGACCGGAACCGTGCGCCACAGATCGTTGAACATCTGCTCTTCGTGAGCACGGCGCTCCTGCTGCCGCTTCTCCTCCTGGCGAAGGTCGACAGTGGTCTTGCCCGCATAGCGATGCACCCCGTGCGACATCAGCGCATGCGCCGCATCAAGCGTCCGCTCGACAGCCGTCTCGCCGTAACGCTCTTCACAGCGGGTGATATAACCTTTGGCGAAATCGAGGTAATCGAGGATTCCCTCCGCATCCGTCCAAAGCTTGAAGAGATAATTGTTCTTGAAGAAATGGTTGTGCCCGAAGGCCGCATGCGCGGTGACGAGCGTTTGCATCGTCGCCGTATTCTCCTCCATCAGATAGGAGATGCAGGGAGAGCTGTTGATGACGATCTCATAGGCGAGGTCGCGCATGCCGCGGCGGTAGAAGGCTTCGTGATGCGCGAAATGCTTGCCGAAGGACCAATGGCGGTAAAACAGCGGCATGCCGGTCGAGGAATAGGCATCCAGCATCTGCTCCGAGGTGATGACTTCGATCTGGTTCGGATAGACGTCGAGGCCGAGTTCGCCGAGCGCGATCTCCTCGCAGGCGTCGTGGATGCGCTGGAGCGTCGAAAAATCCCAGTCGGCCCCCTCGAACAACAGCCGATCTCTTGGCCTCATCGTCGTGTTCATGGCGTCACCCTCGACTGTGCGTCACGCTTCTGGAAGAGATCGTGGAAAACCGGGAATATTTCGCTTCGCCGGCAGACCTTGCGCATCGAAAGCGGCAGCAGATCGGAGCGGATCCCGTCATAGAGCATCCAAAGCGGTGAACGCGATACCGACGAGTCGCCGCCTTCTTCGCCGACCTCGATATAGGCGAAATACTGGCAGAGCGGCAAAATCTCGCGCAGCAGTTGTCCGCTCAGGTTTCCGTCCGAATGGGCGTTGTCGCCGTCCGAAGCCTGGGCGCCATAGATGTTCCACTCTGCTGGATCGAAACGCGCCGCAATGATCCCGCGCATGGCCGCAAGGGCACTGGAAACAAGCGTACCACCGGTCGCCGGACCGTAGAAGAAGGTTTCCTCGTCGACTTCCTCGGCTTTGTCGGTATGGCGGATGAAGACGATCTCCACCTTCTTGTAGCGCTTCGACAGGAAGAGATAGAGCAGCAGGTAGAACCGCTTCGCAAGGTCCTTCATGTGTTCCGACATTGAGCCGGAGACGTCCATAAGGCAGAACATCACGGCTTTGGCCACAGGTTTCGGCTCGTTTTCGTAACGGCGGTACCGCACGTCGAGCGGATCGATATAGGGAATGCGACGGCTTTTTTCCGTCAGGGATTTGAGTTTCGCCTCGAGCGCCAGGCGGTTTTCGTCGTCCTCGCATTCCTCGATCTGCCGCTGCAGGGCTTCGATCTCTTCGCGGCGCGGACGGTGAAGCGCGACGCGGCGCATCATCGCCAGCCGCGTCGTGCGGCCGACGGCGATGTTGGACGGCGATCCGGACACGGAATAGCCGGCCCGCAACGGCGTTTCCTCTTCGGTTTCGGCGAGACGCCGTTTGGCAAGATCGGGCAGTTCCAGGTCGTCGAGAAACACATCGAGGAATTCCTCGCGCGTCAGCACGAAACGGAAACCGTCCTCACCATCGCCCTCGCCCGCATCTTTTGGCTTTCCACCCCTGCCGCCCGGCGGGCGCGGAATAATATCGCCTTCGACGAAGGCTCTGTTTCCCGGCAGGATGTGATCGGCGGTGCCGCCTTCGCCTTTGCGAAGGCTCGGTTCGGCCATTCCGTCGATCGGCAGGCTGATCTCCCCGCCGTCGAGTACATCGCGGATGTTGCGGTTTTGCAGAGAACGTTTGACCGCCTGCTGCACGGCGCCTTTCATGCGCCGAAGAAACCGTTGCCGATTTTCCAGACTTTTACCGCGCGGATTTAGCCGACGGTCGACAATGTGCATGGTGGCTCCGCATTAACTTGCCTGTTTGACGCGCATGTACCATTCGACGAGGCGCCGAACCTGCCTCTCCGTGTAACCCCGCGCGGCCATGCGCGAGACGAATTCGCTGTGCTTCTTTTCTGTTTCCGAATCCTTCTTCGATCCGAACGAAATGACCGGCAAAAGATCTTCGACCTGCGAGAACATACGCTTCTCGATCACTTCCCGGATCTTCTCGTAACTCGTCCATGACGGATTTTTTCCGCCGTTGGCTGCCCGCGACCTCAACGAGAATTTGACGATTTCATTGCGGAAATCCTTCGGATTGGCAATTCCAGCCGGCTTTTCGATTTTCGTCAGTTCCTGGTTGAGGAGCTCGCGGTCGAGAAGCTGGCCGGTATCGGGATCCTTGAAATCCACGTCTTCGATCCAGGCATCGGCATAGTCGACGTAGCGGTCGAACAGGTTCTGTCCGTAGTCCGCATAGGATTCAAGATAAGCCTTCTGAATCTCATTGCCAATGAACTCTGCGTAGCGTGGCGCAAGATCAGCCTTGATGAATTCCAGATAGCGCTTCTCGACATCGTCGGAAAACTGCTCGCGGCGGATCGCCTGTTCCAGTACATACATCAGATGCACAGGGTCGGCGCCAATATCCGTGGTGTCGTGATTGAAGGTGGAAGCGAGCACCTTGAAGGCGAAGCGGGTCGATATGCCGTCCATGCCCTCGTCGATGCCGGCAGCATCTCGGTACTCCTGAACGCTGCGGGCGCGGGGATCGGTTTCTTTCAGGCTCTCGCCGTCATAAGTGCGCATCTTCGAGAAGAACGTCGAGTTCTCATGCTTGCGCAGGCGTGAAAGCACCGAAAAACGGGCCAGCATTTCGAGCGTTGCCGGAGCGCACGGCGTATCCGCGAGTTCGGATCCCTCGATCAGCTTCTCGTAGATCTTCTGCTCTTCCGTCACCCTAAGGCAGTAGGGCACCTTGATCACACAGATCCGGTCAATGAAGGCCTCGTTGTTCTTGTTGGCTTTGAAGGTCTGCCATTCCGCCTCGTTCGAATGGGCGAGAACAATGCCCGAGAAGGGGATGGCGCCGATGTTCTCGGAGCCGATATAGTTCCCCTCCTGCGTCGCCGTCAGCAGCGGATGCAGCATCTTGATCGGTGCCTTGAACATTTCGACGAATTCAAGCACGCCCTGATTGGCGCGGTTGAGCCCGCCCGAATAGCTGTATGCATCCGGATCGTTCTGCGAGTAGGTCTCAAGCTTGCGGATGTCGACCTTGCCGACCAGCGACGAGATATCCTGATTGTTCTCGTCTCCCGGCTCGGTCTTGGCGATGGCGATCTGGCGCAAACGCGAAGGCTGAATTCTGACGACGCGGAAGCGGGAAATGTCGCCGCCGAAGTCATCGAGCCGCTTCAGGCACCACGGGCTCATCAGCCCGTTCAGGCGCCGCAGCGGGATGCCGTATTGCTCCTGGAGCAGAGACCCCATCGTCTCCGGATCGAAGAGGTTGAGCGGGCTTTCGAAAACAGGGCTGATTTCGTCGCCAGCCTTCAGCACGTAGATCGGATGAACCTCCATCAGCAGCTTCAGCCGTTCCGCCAAGGACGACTTGCCGCCGCCGACGGGGCCGAGCAGGTAGAGGATCTGCTTGCGCTCCTCGAGCCCCTGCGCCGCGTGCCGGAAGAAGGAAACGATGCGTTCGATCGTCTCTTCCATGCCGTGGAAACCGGCAAAGGCCGGGTAGATCCGGATGGTCCTATTCATGAAGATTCGCCCGAGCCGCGCATCTCTCGCAGTATCGACCATCTGCGGCTCGCCGATCGCGGCGAGCAGGCGCTCGGTCGCATTGGCATAGGCGATCGGGTCTTTCTTGCAGAGATCGAGATACTCGGCCACCGACATATCGGTTTCGCGGCGCGCTTCGTAACTGCGCGTAAACGCATCGAATACGGATTCGTTCAGCATGGGCCCTCCAGTAAGGTTATGCCGCAGGCTCAAAGTCGTATAACCATCGAGATGGCTACGACGTTCCTAAGAATCAATAATTTCGTAGGTATATTCGACGCTCACCGGCTGCTTCTTGCAACGCACAAAAACGTGCATGCACCGGTTATTTTTACTCTACGAAACTGTTTCTCATTATAGTTGAATAAAGCACCCGTGCGGTATCAGCACATTTCGCGACGTGACAGAAAGATGAAAAGGGTGTGCAATGTCGCCCGTGATTCGAGTTCCGGAAAAATCGACGATTGGCAGCCAAATCTGCGCAGAGTCGATGCTGGACAGCATGTGCCGATCGGCGCCCGCGATGGTGGAAACGGTCGCATGCCGGCCTTGAGCCAATCGTTCGAACCATTCGCCGCCGGCGCAATTTAGCCGTTGAATGCCTGCTCCAGCGCCGCGACATCGATCTTGACCATGCCGAGCATCACCTCGGTCACGCGCTTGGCCGGCTCGCGGTCGTCGTCGGCGATCATCTCGGAAAGCATGCGCGGCACGATCTGCCAGGAAAGTCCCCAACGGTCTTTCAGCCAGCCGCAGGCCTCCGGCGTGCCGCCATTGGCGAGGAATGCTTCCCAGACCCGATCGATCTCGGCCTGGCTTTCCAAGAGGATCGCGATCGAGAAGGAATGGTTGAAGCTATCGAGCGGACCGGCTTTCATCGCCAGGAAGGCCTGATCGCCAAGCGTGAACTCGATCAACTCGACGCTGCCGGGAGGCCCGCTCGGCGTTTCTGCCGGAAGGATGGTGGTGCGGCCGATCCCGGAATCCGGGATGATGGACACATAGAATTCGACGGCTTCGCGCGCTTCCTTCGCGAACCAGAGATTTGAAACGACCTTCGCCATGATACAGCCTCCTTGTTGACGGTTGACCCGGACCGCTGTCCGATGATCCAAGGACGCCCCGCCGGCGCCGGTTCCGACAGAGTGCGGCTGAAATTTTTCCGTTGTGTCGCCGCCGTCGCGCTCGGCGGCGCTGCCGCCATGCGCAAACCCCTTGGAGTAGCGGCGGCATGGGAATGAAAGCAGAACATCTTTTCTGGTCTTTCCTTCCCGAATCACTACATTACGCGCCATGAGCAATAGTTTCGACGATATTCCCTTCTTCGACGAAGAGCCGGGCGAGATGGCGCGCAAGCCGCAGCCGCCTGCCGCACCCGCCGGAAGGGCGCCCGCCGTCGGCGGCATTGCCGCCCGCGCCATGGCGGCCCGCGACGGCGGCAGCCGGCCGGATTATCTCTCAGGGCTGAACCCCGAGCAGACGGAAGCCGTCGAAACCCTGGAAGGCCCGGTCCTCGTGCTCGCCGGCGCCGGAACCGGCAAGACGCGCGTGCTGACGACGCGCATTGCCCATATTCTTAATACCGGCCGCGCCTTCCTCTCGCAGATCCTCGCCGTCACCTTCACCAACAAGGCGGCCCGGGAGATGAAGGAACGCATCGCGCTGCTCGTCGGCGGCGCTGTCGAAGGGATGCCCTGGCTCGGCACCTTCCACTCGATCGGCGTCAAGCTTCTGCGCCGCCACGGCGAGCTCGTCGGCCTGCGCTCCGATTTCACCATTCTCGACACCGACGACGTCGTCCGCCTGATCAAGCAGCTGATCCAGGCCGAAGGTCTCGACGACAAGCGCTGGCCGGCCAAGCAGTTCGCTGGCATGATCGACACCTGGAAGAACAAGGGGCTCGGCCCGGCCGATATCCCCGAGGGCGACGCCCGCGCCTTCGCCAACGGCCGCGGCCGCGATCTCTATTTCGCCTATCAGGCGCGCCTGACGACGCTGAACGCCTGCGACTTCGGCGACCTGTTGATGCATCCGATCGCGATCTTCCGCAAGAACCCGGATCTTCTGAAGGAATATCACGGCCGCTTCCGCTATATCCTCGTCGACGAATACCAGGACACCAACACCGCTCAATATATGTGGCTCCGGCTCCTCGCCCAGCGCGCCAAGGGCGAGCCGCAGAACGTCTGCTGCGTCGGCGACGACGATCAGTCGATCTACGGCTGGCGCGGCGCCGAGGTCGACAACATTCTGCGCTTCGAAAAGGATTTCCCTGGCGCCAAGGTCATCAAGCTCGAGCGCAACTACCGCTCGACCGAACATATCCTCGGGGCCGCCGCCCATCTGATCGCCCACAATGAAGGGCGGCTCGGCAAAACGCTGTTCACCGACCGCTCAGATCCGGATGACGTCAAGGTCCAGGTGCACGCCTCCTGGGATTCGGAGGAGGAAGCCCGCGCCATCGGCGAGGAAATCGAGCAGCTTCAGCGCGGCAAACATCTGCTCAACGACATGGCGATCCTCGTGCGTGCCTCCTTCCAGATGCGCGAATTCGAAGACCGCTTCGTCACCCTTGGCCTCAACTACCGCGTCATCGGCGGCCCGCGCTTCTACGAGCGCCTGGAGATCCGCGATGCCATGGCCTATTTCCGCCTTGTCGCTCAAGCCTCCGACGACCTCGCCTTCGAGCGCATCATCAACACGCCGAAGCGCGGCCTCGGCGACACGACGGTGCGCGCGCTGCATGACTACGCGCGAGCACGCGATATCCCGATGCTTGCGGCCGCCGCCGACATCATCGAAACGGATGAGCTGAAGCCGAAAGCGCGAAAAGCCCTCTTCGACGTGATTCAATCTTTCAGCCGATGGCAGGAACTGCTTGAAAACACACCGCATACCGAACTTGCCGAGCAGATCCTCGAAGAGTCCGGCTATACCGACATGTGGAAGAACGACAAGAGCGCCGAAGCGCCCGGCCGCCTTGAGAACCTCAAGGAACTGATCCGCTCGATGGAAAGCTTCGAGTCGATGCGCGGCTTTCTCGAACACGTCTCTCTCGTCATGGATGCCGAGACCAACGAGAACCTCGATGCCGTCTCGATCATGACGCTGCATTCGGCCAAAGGCCTGGAGTTCGACACCGTCTTCCTGCCAGGCTGGGAGGAAGGCCTCTTTCCGCATCAGCGCTCGCTCGATGAAAGCGGCCGCGCCGGCCTGGAGGAGGAACGCCGCCTCGCCTATGTCGGCATCACCCGCGCCAAGCACCGCTGCCACATCTGGTTCGTCTCCAATCGCCGCATCCATGGGCTATGGCAATCGACCCTGCCCTCGCGTTTCCTCGACGAGCTGCCGGAAACCCATGTCGAGGTCGCCGAAATGGAGCAGGGCTATGGTGGCTATGGCCGCGGCGGCTACGGCCAGTCCCGCTTCGACAAGGCCGAGCCTTTTGCCAATTCCTATTCCACCCCGGCTGGAAACGCGCCCAGGCAAACAAGACCGACGCCACGCGTGACAATTGGGGTTCCCGCTCCGGCCACGCCGTCGAACGCATCGGCTATGGCGAAAGCGGCCCGAAGGGACGGACGATCGAAGGCGAACTGGTGGCAAAATCCACCTCGTCGGAGCCTTCGCGCTTCACCCTCGGCGACCGTGTGTTCCATCTGAAATTCGGCAACGGTAATATCACCGGCATCGAAGGCAACAAGCTGACGATCGAGTTCGACCGAGCCGGGCAGAAGCGGGTGCTGGACGGGTTCGTCGAGCGCGTGTGATAATCACCTCGGCGCGACGCGAGACCCTTTACCCGAGCATCCGCATGCTGCCGAGTCCGAGAATATCGTTCATCAGGGCGATCCCCATCCCGACGGCGACGATCGACAATCCGATCAGAAAGAGCCGGCGCGACCGGTCATATTTGACGGCAAGCAGCGAGTCCCGCGCCAAGAGATCGGCAAACACCTTCACTTGAATGGCGATGCCGACCATCAGGAATGACATTGGCAGCAGATCGATGCGGCTCCAGTCATTGGGATTGGAAACCCAGAGGCTGATGAAATTGAGGGAGAAACCGAGGATGATCCCGGTCGCCGTCAGCGATCCGTTGCGGAATGTCGCATCGATCTTCTCGTTCGGCTCTGCCTCGGACATGGTTTCGCTTCCGGCTTGCGTCTCAGCAAGAAAGGCAGAAATCGCGGCTGGGAGCAAGATCGGCCCAGAGCATGATGCCGAAAACTGTGAGCGGTTTTCGGGCGACATCACTAAGGCTTGCTGGCATCGCGCTCCGGGACGGCGGACGAAATGCCGTAGCGGCGGAGGTCCGGCTCAGCGCTCAACGCCCTGTCCGCAAGCCGCGCCGGCGCGATCTCATGCGATCATCGGCGCAGAACGCCGTTCGGCTGAACTCAGCGACTATGAAAATACAATAATTCCAATAGGATATCTTTGTTACCGAAAAGTTAACGTGTCAAAACGTCGCTTTGACGCTTTGCGCAAATCAGCTTAGCCCGGAACCTGCCCGTCCATGAAAGGCGGGCTTCACGACGAACTTTTCGAAGGAGGTTCAAGTGACCAGTGTTTCATCTCTCGGCAGCACATTATCCCAGTATCAGTCTCCGCTCTCCAGCCTCGACAAGAATGGCGACGGCGTCGTTTCGGCGGACGAACTCGCCGCCGCATCGCCGTCCTCGTCATCCGGCGCGGCGGCGACCACCGCCGACGGCGACGACAGCAGCGCCGATATCGTCAAGAAGATCACCGCGGACATCCTGTCGCTGATGCTGTCCCTGCAGAAGACCGACGGCAGCGACGATCAGAGCGACGGCAACGATCAGAGCGAGGGCACCTCCAAGGACGTCTTTGCCGCGATGGATACCAATGGCGACGGCAAGTTGACCGAGGCCGAATTCCTCGCCGCCGATCCGAACAAGATCAGCACCTCCGGCGACAGCGATCCGCTGCTCACCAAAGTGCTGAGCGACATGCAGACGGCCCTCCAAGCCCACCGCAATACCTACGGCGCATCCCCCGCGGCAAGTGATTCCGCAGCCGACGGCGTAACCGCGGCATAGTTCGGCATGAGGCTCCGCCGGGGGAGCCTCGATCCGCCAGAGGCAAAAGCCTCTTCCGCCTTCCCTTCCATTTCGACACGAGAGCCGCCGCCAATTCTCTCATTGGTTGCATTAGCGTATTCTTTTTCAGCCACTTACTACCGCTAGCACCAGATTTAACACTTGCGCGCCGGCGCCTGGAAATCCACTAGTTGATGCGTTCAATATGCTTGGCGTCTGTACACTGGAATAAGCGAAGGGATTGGCCTTGATGAAAGCGCTGCTGCTCGTCGACATTCAGAATGGCTTCTGTCCGGGCGGCAATCTGCCGGTCCCGGATGGCGATAAGGTGGTTCCTATCGCAAACAGCCTGATCGACAGTGGCAAATACGATCTGATCGTCGCCTCCCAGGATTGGCACCCGCCGGGCCATGGCAGTTTCGCCTCCGCCCATCCGGGTGCGGCACCTTTCGAGATGGGCGAACTGTCGGGCAAGCCGCAGATGATGTGGCCCGACCACTGCATTCAGGGCACGCTCGATGCCGAACTGCATCCCGCGCTGAAATCCGAAGAGATCGACCTGATCCAGCAGAAGGGCGAGGATCCCGACATCGACAGCTATTCCGCCTTTCGTGACAATGACCGCGATGCCTCGACCGGCCTTGCCGATTTCCTCGAGGGCCAGGGTGTCACCGATCTCGACGTCTGCGGACTGGCGACCGACTATTGCGTCAAGTTCTCCGCGCTCGACGCGTTGGAGATGATCCCCGGTGTCCGCGTCCGCTTCATCGAGGATGCAAGCCGCGGCATCACCCCCGAAGGCGTCGCCGCCGCCATCGAGGAGATGCGCGCCCATGGCATCGCCACCATCGACAGCACCGAAATCCTGGCCAGTTAACTCAAGCTAAAGCGCCTCGCGATTTTCAGATTCGCTCCCCGCACTTTAGCTCCTTGTCTTTATGCATGTCGTTTTACGCGCCAGGCTTTAAAAACAGTGCGAGGAATGTCGGATTGGCGCACGCCCATCCGTCCTTGGCTATGAACACACCAACCATGGGAGCCGCGAGATGAGAAAGCTTGTGACCGCAGCCTTCGTGACCCTGGATGGCGTGATGCAGGCGCCCGGCGGGCCTGAGGAGGATCCGACCGGCGGCTTCACCCTTGGCGGCTGGACCGTCAATTATTGGGACGAGGCGATGGGCCAGTTCATGGACGGAATATTCACCGATCCCTTCGCGCTGCTGCTCGGCCGCAAGACCTACGAGATCTTCGCAGCCCACTGGCCCTTTGTCGGTGAAGACGATCCCATCGGCAAGGCCTTCAAAGCCGCGACCAAATATGTGGCGACCACCTCGGCGGAGCCGCTTAACTGGGAAAATTCCATTGCGTTGCGCAGCGATGCCGCCGCCGAGGTCGCCCGGTTGAAACGGGAGGATGGCCCGGACCTGCTCACCCAGGGCAGCAGCGGCCTTCTGCAAACCCTGCTGGCGCACGACCTGATCGACGAACTCCGGCTTCTGACCTTCCCGGTGATCCTCGGCCCCGGCAAGCGCCTTTTCGGCCATGGCGCCAAACCGGAAGCGCTGAAATTGACCGCCAACTCGGTATCGACCACCGGCGTCATCATGAGCGTCTACGAACGCACCGGCGAGGTCGAACCCGGCAGTTTCGCCATGTCGGAGCCTTCGCAGGCCGAAGTCGCGCGCCGGGAGCGGATGAAGCGGGAGGGCTGAGGGAGACCGCAGTCCGGCGTCTTACTTCATCACATAGACGTCGTAGCTCTCATCGCTCCCGGCAGTGGGGCCGAAGCGTTTGACGAGCTCTGTCGCACTCTGGAAAGCCGAAATATCCTCCGGCGTCAGGGACAATTGCCAAACATAGCTTTCACGCAGGGAGACAGGTGCAGCAATCTGGTCGATCCGCTGCGAAAGCAGAATGACGACAGGCACCTGCTCACTCTGCTGCAATCGACGCGCCGTTTGCAGCATATCGGCAAGGCTGAGCGAAAGCCGCGCGTTTTGGGTATATCGCACGATGGCGCCGAACCGCTCCTCCCGCGGAAGATAGGTGCGATTGGAAACATAATAAGGCAGCGCTTCCACGAGATAGTCGGGATCTGCCATGATGATCGCATCCCTGAGATCGGGGCGCGATTGCATGAAGGCACCGAAATCCTTGCTCCGGCTGAAGGGTATTTCAGCCACGAAGGCGCGATTGATCTTTTCGACACCGGACACGACCTGCAGCGCCAGCAATATCAGGAAGCACAGGCGCCCGAACTTTACGCCGCCGCCGGCAGCCTTGATGCCGGCAACGTCCATCCCTTCACACTGGAACTCTGTGGTCAAGGCGGTCATCGCGATCATGAAAACCAGCCAGAGCGCCTGATGTCTGTATCCGCCGGGATAGACAAGCGTAAAAAGTGTTTAGTCCCGGCATTTGATGGATGGGATCGATGATGAATCGATCTGGCTCCAAAGTCCATCGTTTGCAGATGAACTCGTAAGGCGTGAGGCCCTTTAGCGTCTTGAGCCGGCGCCCGAAATTGTAGGCGTCGATAAAGTCGGCCAGATGTTTTTTCAACTGCGCATGATCGTCGTAGTGGAAGCGCTTGACGGTCGCCTCCTTGATCGTTCGGTTCATCCGTTCGACCTGTCCGTTGGTCCAGGGATGCTTCACCTTGGTCAGGCGATGCTCGACGCTGTGATCGTCGCAGACCCAGTCAAAGATGTGCTGAATGGCATTTCGATCACAAGCTCGGTTGGTGAACTGAATGCCATTGTCGGTCAAAACGGTGTGAATGGTGTAGGGCACTGCCACGATCAGATTGCGTAAGAACTGGGCGGCATTCATCTTGCCGGCTTTGGTGTAGAGTTCTGCGAACGCGAACTTGGATGTTCGGTCAATTGCGACAAAGAGATAGAGCTTGCCCTCGGCCGTCTGCACCTCGGCAATATCGATGTGGAAATAGCCGATCGGATAACTTTTGAACTTCTTCTTCGGTTCCTTGTCGCCTCCGACCTCCGGCAGACGTGAAATGCCGTGGCGCTGCAAACACCTGTGCAACGACGAACGCGTCAGATGTGAGATGGTCGGCTGAAGAGCGTAGAGGCAATCATCGAGCGGCAGCAGTGTATGCCGGCGGAAGGCGACGATAACGGCCTCTTCTTCGAGGGAAAGGGTCGTCGAGTGTGGGTCCTTCGGGCCTGTAGGAAGGTCGACCAACGATGTCCGCTTCTTCCATTTTGCTACGGTTTTCTGGTTGATCCCGTATCGCTTCGAAAGCGTTCTCAGGCTCTCTTCACTATTTTGTATTGCTCGACGGATTGCCTCTGTCGTCGTGGCGCTCCCGTGTAGAACCTGGCCCATAGTGCGTCCCTCCATGCCAAGGAAAATATTGCACCATCAAATGCCGGGACTAAACACCTAGACCATAAGGGAAAGCTGAATTTCCAACAGGATCACCCATATGAATCGCGCCGACTTTGTTGAAGGTTTGCGGGGCGGCTCCGCCGTTGCGCTGGCATCGGCGCCCTTTGCCGCCCTGTTCGGAGCGCTCGCAGTCGAAAACGGCATGTCGCTTTCCGAAGCCGCCTTCATGAGCGCCACGGTCTATGCCGGCGCCAGCCAGATGGTCGGCATCGAACTCTTCGGCCACAATGTCCATGCCTGGCTGATCGTGCTGTCGATCCTCGCCGTCAATTTCCGCCACGTGCTCTATTCGGCGGCCTTGGCGCGCTACATCGGCCATTTCACGCCGGTCCAGAAATTCTTCACCTTCTTCCTGCTCGTCGATCCGCAATTTGCCGAAGCGGTCAAGCGCGGTGAATCCGGCCGGCCACTCACCTTCGTCTGGTATCTCGGCTTCGGCATCATCATCTATATCCCCTGGGTGCTGATCAGCGTCATCGGCGGCATGCTTGGCGGCTTCATCGGCGATCCGAAGGCGATCGGCCTCGATATCCTGCTGCCGGCCTATTTCCTCGGCATCGTCCTCGGCTTCCGAAAGCGCGACAATTTCCTGCCCGTGGCGCTCGTCAGCGCAGTGGCGTCCGTGCTCGCCTATCGCTATGTCGGCTCGCCCTGGCATGTCAGCCTCGGCGCCGCTGCCGGCATCGTGCTTGCCGCCCTGCTGCCATTGCCGCCGCAGGAGCCCGACCTCGAAGCCGACGCCCTTCAATCCGAATTGCATGAGGTCTAAGCCATGGAATTCGATCTTCACATGGCGCTCGTCATCCTCGCCGCCGCAGCCGCCACCTTCGCCACCCGCATCGGCGGTTACATCCTCATCACCAAAATGAAGCGCATCCCGCCGCGCATGGAAGCGGCGCTGAACGCCGTGCCGGCCGCCGTGCTGACGACGCTGGTCGCGCCGGCCTTCTTTATCGGCGGCTGGGAGTCAAAACTGGCGCTGGTCGTTGCTCTCTTCGTCGGCCTGCGGGTTTCGCATAGCTGGATGCTGGTCGCCGCTTGGATCGTCGTGATGGCATGGCGCCACACGATCGGGGTCTGAGCACCGGCCGAAGGCCGGCGCCTCAAACCCGTCTTCTTAATATTCCAGCGGCAGCGTCGCGTTTTCGAGCCAAGCCCTGACATCGTGATCGTGGATCAGCGGCATCAGCGCCTCGCATGTGCGGCGGTGATAATCGTTAAACCAATGAAGCTCGTCATGGGTCAGAAGCTCCGGAATGACGAGGCTGCGGTCGATCGGGCAGAAGGTCAGCGTTTCGAAGCCGAGCATCGCCGCGTCGCCGCCGTCGATCTCCTCGGCCGCGCGCACATAGATCAGGTTTTCGATGCGGATACCGAAGCTGCCGGGGCGGTAATAGCCCGGCTCGTTGGACAGGATCATGCCGGGCAGCAGTTCCTGCGTCGAAAGCCTCGAGATGCGCTGCGGCCCCTCATGCACTGAGAGATAGGAACCGACGCCATGGCCCGTGCCATGGGCGAAATCGGCCCCTGCCCGCCACAGCGCGATGCGCGCCAGAGGATCGAGGTCGCAGCCGCGCGTACCCTTAGGGAAACGCGCCGTGCTGATCTGGATCATCCCCTTCAGCACCAGCGTGAAGAAGCGGCGATGCTCTTCTGAAACCGCGCCGATGCCGACCGTGCGGGTGATGTCTGTCGTGCCGTTGATATATTGCGCGCCGGAATCGATCAGGAAGAGTTCGCCGGCCTCGATCATCCGGTTGGTCTCGGTGGTCACGCGGTAATGCATGATCGCCGCATGTTCGCCGGCACCTGAAATCGTGTCGAAGGAAATGTCCTTCAGCGGGTTCTGCATGCTCTGGCCGACGCGAGCGCGCACCGCTTCGAGATGCTCGGCGGCAGCAATTTCGCTCACCGTCCCGGGTTTTTCCTGCGACAGCCAATAGAGGAATTCCACCATCGCCGCGCCATCCTGCAGATGCGCGGCGGCCGAGCCGTTGATCTCGACGTCGTTCTTCACCGCGCGCGGCATCTTGGCGGGATCAGTACCCTCCACCACTTCGCCGCCCGCCTTGCGGATGATCTCGGCCAGCGCATAGGAAGCGATATCCGGGTCGATCAATACGCGGCCGCCATCCCTGGAAACGGCAGCGAGCCTCTCCTCCAGCGCCGAGGGCGGCAGCTGTGTGCAGATCTGTCCGAGATAGGCCTCCGGCTCGATGCCTGTCTTGCGCTTGTCGAGGAAAAGATCGGCCCGCCCATCGGCATGGACGATGGCGCGCGCCAGCGGATGCGGTGTATGCGGCACGTCGGAGCCGCGAATGTTGAACGTCCAGGCGACCGAGGATGGATCGGCGATCAGCACTGCCGCCAGAACCTTCTTCGAAAGGTCGACCGCGATCGTCGCGATTTTATCCCTGGCAAGCACGCCGGCCTGCGCGACATTCTGGATGCTGACCGCGCCGAGCGGCTCGGCCGGCCGGTCACTCCAGAGCCTGTCGAGCGGATTGTGCGGCAGGAAGGTGAGCGTGCCGCCGATCTGCGAAAGCGCGCGTTCCAGACGGCGCACCTCGGCACCCGAATGCAGCCAGGGATCGATGCCGAGCCGAAGGCCCTTGGCGCCGTTTGCGGCCAGCCAGAGATGCGGCGGCTCGTTGACGAGATCGCCGCCCGAGAAGACCGAACCGTCGACCTGTTCGGCAAGCTGCGTCACGTAACGCCCGTCGACGAAGACGATCGCCTGCGTGCGCAGAACCATTGCAATGCCTGCAGAGCCGGTGAAGCCCGTCAGCCATGCCAGGCGCTCCGAACATGCGGGAACATATTCGCCGTTGAACTCGTCGGCGCGCGGCACCAGGAAGGCGTCGATCCCGAGCAGATCGAAAGCAGCGCGCAGCGCCGATACCCGATCCCTGCCGAATTGGGGCGTGGAGGTGACTTCGAAGGACTGGAACATGCTGGAAACCCGAATGGTTGAGACGAATCCGGTAAATGGGATGCCGGCCATGTTAGCGAAATTTCAATCGATGGGGAGAAAAAGCGACGAAACGAGTCGAAACCCTCGGTGCCGCCTAATATTTTGACAGAACTGTGACGCGAAAAGTTAATTTGGCACGCTTTATGCATTGGCCGCATGGCTCCCATGAGCGAAACCCTCTGCCTCCGCCTTTCAGAATAGCTATATAGCCGGCATCGAACGGTTCGCGATGAACCTGCAACAAAGGAATTTTTGAAATGACCGCCTCTCTCTCGCGCTTCGCATATAGCAGCCCGGTGCAGGCTGGCGAACGCCAGACCGTACGTCACGTCATCGGCGCCCGCCGGCCGCAGAACGAAGACAGCCTCAAGCTGCTCGGCGCCGGCCAGCGCGCCACGCGCCACAACGGCGCTCCCAGCTACGCGTTCTAAGTCTGAAAGCCCGTCCGTCTCCTCCCTCCCGGACCGGCCTATTGGAATGCAGTAGAGCCCGCTCGAGCGCTCCTCCCCTTTGAGCTCGCGGGCATTGGCCGGATAGACCGGTCCAAGGCGGTGCCATCGGCACCGCCTTTTTCGTTGTCATCGGTAGGGTTTAGAGCGGGATGATTTTACGTCCGTTCATATCCGGCTTCCTTGAAGTAGTTTAGGCACTCTTTTGGCGAGACGGTTTGGAGGATAGCTGCAAGCGCGTCGTCGATGGCGTTGCGGGTTCTGGCTTGTGCCTGTCGCAGCCCGTGTTTGATCTTGGCGAAGAGCTTCTCGATCGGATTGAGATCTGGGGAGTATTGCGGCAGAAAGAATAGTCGGGCGCCGGCCCTGCGGATGGCGACCCGGATCGCCTTGGCTTTATGCGAGCCGAGATTGTCCATCACGACGATGTCGCCAGGTTTGAGTTCTGGCACCAGCACCTTTTCAACGTAGATGAGAAAGCGTTCGGCGTTGATGGGGCCATCAATGATCCATGGTGCGCTGACGCGGTCGGTTCGAAGCGCGGCGATGAAGGTCATCGTATTCCAATGGCCGAAAGGAGCTTTGCCCAAGAGCCGCTCGCCACGCGGCGCCCAGCCTCTGAGCGGCGCCATGTTCGTCTTCGTCCAGGTTTCGTCGATGAAGAGAAGGCGGGCCGGATCGATGCGATGGCGATGCTTCAGCCAGCGCGCCCGCCTGGCGGCGACGTCGGGTCGCTCCCGTTCGCTGGCGACCAGCGTCTTTTTTTATAACTCAGCCCTTCATCCTGGACGAAGGCCCAGACGGACCGGTAATCCACGTCCAGACCCCGCTCCGCCAATTCCGCGACCAGCCCACGCAGCGTGAACGCACTCGCGCGGCAGCGTTCGACAAGCCATTCCCGGTGGCCACCGCAGATTGCCCGCGGCTTGTGGCCGCCCATCTGGCCGGGTGCTGCGCTGCCCGTTGCGTGGAACCGCCGCACCCAATCGATCGCGGTGCTGATGCCAATGCCGAACCGTTTGGCCGCAGCCCGGCACGACAGCCCCTCCTGCGTCACCGCCCCGACAACACGCTCTCGCAGATCATTCGAAAAAGGTCTCGCCATCCAGACCGGCCTCCTTACCGGCCTGAAGGATGAATCTGATTTGCGTCCAAAAGGGAATCTGGAGGGTTCTGTGAGGTCCGGGCGCTGTGCGTGCGGCATTCACTGATCGGACCTCATTGAAGCCGGATTGAGCGAAGGCGCGGGTTGTTTGGCGCTATGGGGATTTAGCCGAAGCGGTGGATGGCGTTTTGCAGGGTTGAGCCTTGCCGGAGCCCGTGGACAGGTATGGAAGGAGATTCTTGCCGGTATTTGCGGTGTCTTTGACGCGCCTGTCGGCTGGTTTGCATCGACCGAAACGTCGCTCGGGCACGATTGGCCAAAGCACTCGCACCGCGGCTCTTCGGCATGCCGACGCTGATCGTTGCAATGATGGCGCGCGTGGTATGATCATGAACTGTCGTTCCATGCTGGCCGACGTACCGGCTGGAGCGGGGTCCACGCGCCGATGATCGTCATGGTTCCGCCGCAACAGGAGCAGCGGTGCAGCAAAGGTGGTGGCTTTGTGTCCGGTTCTTCGACCGGGTGTTCCGGCGGCGGGACGTCGAGCAGGCTTCGGCACAGGTCCAGCTTCAGTTGCCGATGGCCATTGGCAAGCAGGCCATAATGACGAATGCGGTGAAAGCCGTCCGGAACGGTGTGAAGCAGGAAACGGCGGATGAACTCGTGGGCATCGAGCGTCATTACCTTTTGCCTGCCGCCCGTTCGATAGTCCTTCCATCGGAATGTGACTCGATCGCCATCGATGCTGACGAGGCGGGAATTGGAGATGGCAATGCGATGGGTATAGCGCCCGAGATAGGCCAGCACCTGTTCGGGTCCGGCAAATGGCGGCTTGGCATAGACCACCCAGGCGACACGCCGCGTTTCTTTGACAATGTGATTGAACGCCGCCGGATTGGCCAGGCCGGCGATATCGCCAAAGAACCGAAGCTGGTCCAGGTCGTAGGCCTGCTTCAGCTCTTCAAGAAACAACCGCCTGAACAGGGATGACAGAACGCGCACGGGCAGGAAGAAGTTTGCCCGGCAGGGAACCCAACGGGACTGGTCCGCCGACAATCCGCCGCCCGGCACGATGCAGTGGATATGAGGGTGAAAATGGAGGTTCTGTCCCCAGGAGTGCAGCACCGCGATGAAGCCGATCTCTGCACCCAGATGCCTGGGATCGGCAGCAAGCTTGCGCAACGTCTCGGCGACGGCGCGAAACAGGATCGTGTAAACGGCATGTTTGTTCTGGAAGGCAATTGCGGCGATCTGCTGCGGTAGGGTGAAGACCACGTGGAAATAGCCGACAGGCAGAAGGTCGGCCTGTCGGGCAGCAAGCCAGTCACGGCTCGCCTGTCCCTGGCACTTTGGGCAATGCCGGTTGCGACAGGAATTATAGGCGATGCGGAACGCCGCGCAGTCCTGACATTGCTGGACATGCCCGCCCAGGCGAGCGGTCCGGCACATCTCGACCGCACTCATGACCCGGCGTTCGACACGCCCGAGATGGGTGTCGTGGGCTTGACGATATCTTTCCCCGTGGCGGCGAAAAATATCCGCCACCTCCAGTCCCGCCGCCATGGCGAAACTTGCTCAGCTTGGCGGCACCACCTCCAGCGTCAGTCGGTCGAGCGGGCTGGTCGTGCTGCGGATCAGGGTATTGGAAACCTTCGTGTAGCGTGCCGTGGTGGACAGATTGTTGTGGCCGAGCAAAACTTGGATGATGCGGATGTCGGTTCCGCTTTCCAAAAGATGGGTGGCAAAGCTGTGGCGCAGCGTATGCACCGTTACCCTTTTGTCGATGCCGGCCGCGGCGCACGCCGAACGGCAGGCAGAATACAGAACCTGGACGTCGATGGGCTTGGTCTCGTCCCGACCCGGAAACAGCCAGACCTCGGGTCTCGCCAGCCGCCAATAGACCCGCAGGATCGCGAGCAACTGCGCTGACAGCATGACGTTGCGATCCTTTCCGCCCTTGCCATGCTCGACGCGGATGATGCCGCGTTCGCCATCAATGTTGCGGACCTTGAGATGGACAGCTTCCGAGGCGCGCAGCCCCGCCGCATACGCTGTCGTCAGTGCGGTACGGGTCCTCAGGCTTGGAACGGCTTCCAGAAACCGCACGATCTCGTCGCCGTTGAGGATCGTCGGCAGCTTGGCCGGTGTCCGGGCATAGGCAATGCGCTCCGGTATCTCGCCATGACCAAGCGTGACGCCAAAGAAGAACCGCAGGGCACAAACTGTCTGGTTCAAGGCTGGCCATGATAGGCCCGATGAAACCAGATGCACCTGAAACGCGCGCACGTCTTCCAGTCCAAGACGGTCTGGCGATCGCCCGAAATAGCGCGAGAACTTCGTTACCGCATGTAAATACGATCGTTGCGTTGCTGGCGAAAGATTGCGGATCGTCATGTCATCGATCATGCGCCGGCGTAGAGGGCTCATCTCCGTCATCGTCATCTCCTGATTGAAGGTTGGGCAAAACAGCCCATTCCTTCAATCAGGAGCGCTTCATGCAATCAGATCCTCCAAATGCCGCGAAAGCGGCTTCGTTCAATCCCAATTGCGATTCCACCTAAAATCATCCCGCTCTAGCTGGCGGACAGGTTCCTGATATAGGCGCCTGTACGGTGAATGGCTGCTCCCGCCGACCCCACGCTCCGTCATCGTCGGCCTTGAGCCGAGCATCCATGCGGCATCTATCAGCAGCAGTGGCATGGGTCCTCGGCTCAAGGCCGAGGATGACGGAGAGTGAGGTGATGTTCTCGCCAAACTCGCCGTCGGCGCAGTGAAACACCGCGGCGGATGCGCCATCAAGCAGGCACTCGCCTCCTCATCGCCCCAAAAACTCACGGCCGATCGAAATGGATCGTCACCCAGCCGTTCCGCCAAATCGTCCGGACATGCCGAAGCCTCGCGCCGCTATAGGCGGCGATCACCTTCCAGCGCTGCGCGGCGAGAATGCCAGAAAGGATGACCGAGCCGCCGGGTGCCAGATGCGCCCCCAGCTTCGGCGCCATGCGGATCAGCGGCCGGGCGAGAATGTTGGCGATGATCAGATCGAAAGGACCATGCTCGGAAAAGGCCGTCGAATGAAAGCCCGGCGCGGTCCTGGTGACGATACCAGACGCGATGCCGTTGCGGCGCACGTTTTCTGCCGCCACCCGCGTCGCGATCGGATCGATGTCGGTTGCGAGCACCGGTATGTTCTTCAGCTTGCGCACCGCAATCGCCAGCACGCCGCTGCCGGTGCCGAGATCGAGCGCGTTGCGCACCTGGCGCGAACGCACCACAGCGTCGATCGCTTCGAGGCAGCCGGCGGTGGTGCCGTGATGGCCGGTTCCGAAGGCCTGGCCGGCATCGATCTCTATGGCGATATCGCCGGGGCGGACCTTGTCGCGGTCATGCGAGCCATGCACCAGGAAGCGCCCCGCCCTGACAGGCTTCAGCCCCTCCAGCGATTTCACCACCCAGTCGACATCGGGGATGACTTCCCGCTCCAGCCGGGCATCGGGAAAAGAGGCCTTCAATGCGTCCTCGACGCGGGAATGCACCTCGGCCTCGTCCTCGGCCATCATATAGATCGAGGCTTCCCAGATGTCTTTCTTCTCGTCGATCTCGGTGGTACCGATGGCAAAGTCTTCTTCGCCGAAGACCGCGCTCAGAAGATCGAGGATCTCTTCGGCCTTGCTCTCGGTCGTCGTCACATAAAGGCGGATTTCACTCACGATAGGCGGTCTTTCCCGTTTCCGTTGCCCGCCACCGGTCGAGCCAGCGCCCCATCACGCTGAAACCATCACCCTTTGCTGACGAGATTCTCCAGCTTCTTTACCGCCGTGTCCGGGTTTTCGCCATAGGCGATCGTTCCGGCAAACCGCCCGGCCGAATCGAGCAGGAAGACCGAGGCGGTGTGATCCATCGTGTAATCGCCGTTCGGATCCTTCTCGTCGACCGGCACCTTCTTGGCGTAGACACGGAAACCCTTGATGACCTCGGCAATCTTGTCGGGCGGACCCGAAATGCCGGTGATGCGCTTGGAGACGTTGGAAACGTATTCGTTCATGATCTCGGGCGTGTCGCGCTCCGGATCGACGGTCACGAAATAGGCTTGCAGTTTGTCGCCCTTCGGATCGACCTTCTCCATCCAGCCGTTCAGCTCGAAAAGCGTCGTCGGGCAGACCTCGGGGCAATGGGTGAAACCGAAGAACAGCGCCGTCGGCTTGCCGCGCAACGCTTCTTCGGTAATCGGCCGTCCGCTCTGCGAGACCAGGGTGAAAGGAACACCGAAGGGCGCCTCCAACGCCACATCACCCGATTTTAACGGATACCACCTGAAGAACCCGAGAACCCCTGCAAGTATCAGGACACCGACCCAGACGGCAATGCGAAATGTCTTCATTGGCGAGATCCTCGATCCAGGCGAATGCGTCGCCCGCCTTTGCCGGCGTGATTACAGTCTCGACCGAAGGCGCGCAACTCAACAATATGTTTTCTGACCCGTGATTAATTGTCTCATCGGCCGCGGCCGTCCCCAACCGGAAACCAGCCCAAGAAATCAGTACGGATCAAAAAAGCGATGTTTGTGAATAGCTTGCCTTCAGAGCGACGGGCAATCCCAAAATACATATCGTTAGGAAAGACTTAAGCCGTCACATCTATATTTAATGGCGGTTCTGCATCGCTACTCCGCCGGGGATAACTGGGAAGAATTCTGACCATGAACAACAACAACGCCATCAAGCAGTCGGGCGCTTATCTCGAAATCGTCTCGTTCCACCTGGGCGACCAGGAATTCTGCATCGATATCATGGCCATCCGCGAAATCCGCGGCTGGGCGCCGGTGACGCCGATGCCGCACACTCCGCCCTACGTGCTCGGCCTCATCAACCTGCGCGGCGCGGTTATCCCCGTCATCGACATGGCCTGCCGCCTCGGCATGAAGATGACCGAACCCTCGGAGCGCTCGGCGATCATCGTCACCGACATCGCCGGCAAGCTGGTCGGCCTGCTGGTCGAGCAGGTTTCCGACATGATGACCATCAAGAGCGAAGATCTGCAGCCGCCGCCGGAAATCATCCCGGAAGCCCAGCGCGCCTTCTGCCGCGGCATCGTCGCGCTGGAAAAGACCATGGTCTGCTTCCTCAACCTCGATACCGTTATTGCCGACGAACTGACGCAGGCGGCTTGACACTTCTCAATTAGGCATTGGAAGGCCCGGTTTTCCGGGCCTTTTGCTTTGAACAGGAGCGCCCCATCGCCAATCTCTCCGCCCTCTCCTCCCTCATCTCTGTGCTCGTCACAGAGATTCAGCCACCGCGCGTCTGCGCGGTGAAAGACTCGCTTGCCAAATGCTGGATGCCTGTGACAAGCACAGGCATGAGGGAGCTCGGAGAGATGCACTACTCAAGATGAAACGCGCGTCGCACACAAACCTGCAACCTATTGCGGCTTCCCATTCTTCCACGTCACATTCTGCCCATAGAGCGGAATCGTCGAGATCGACATCTTCGCAGAGCCATCCGTCAGTTCCCTGGAATGGGCGAGATAGATCAGCGTGTCGTTGGCCTTGTCGTAGATGCGGTTGACGACCAGCGTCTTCCAGATCAGCGACATGCCCTGCCGGAACACTTCGCTGCCATCCTTGGACAGGTCGATATTGCCGATCTCGATCGGCCCCGTCTGCCGGCAGGCGATCGAATTGTTGGAGGGATCTTCGAACCAGTTGCCGTTCTTGAACCGGTCGATCAGGCTGCGGTCGAAATAGGTGACGTGGCAGGTGACGCCCTTGACCTCCGGATCGGAGACCGCCTCGACGATGATGTCGTTGCCGATCCAGTCGACCCCGACCTTGCCGACGACTTCGGCCGAGGCGGCGCCGGCGGAAAGGGCGGCGAAGGAGAAGGCGGCGAGGAGAAGATTGCGCGACTTGGACATGGCGGCTCCTTAGAGCGCCGCGCGTCCGACCGGACGCGCTAAGGACGCTCTATCACTCTGAATCTGCGCATAATCCTTTCCGAAAATCGATTCCGATTTTAGGGTTTATGCGCTGAATGATCCGCTTTCTAGATAAGTGCGCCCCGATGCTTTGCAAGAAACGGCTGTCCGCGGGAAACGATCAGCCTTTCCGGCAGGTGCAGGGCTCGTAGGCCCGCGCCGTCAGCCGGCCGGGCCTCATGCCGATCAGCGCCGGTATGGCGTGGACGGCATTGGCCTTGACCGCCTTAGCCATTTCGATGGCAGCTGCCGCGCAGACGACGGCGTCCTCGGCGGCGTTATGGTGCACGAAACGCAGGCCGAGATGCTCGGCGATCAGGTTCAGCCGATGCGAGAGGAAGTGCGGCCAGATCCGCTGCGCCATCTTCAGGCTGCAGAGATAGGTCAGTTCCGGATAGGATTGCCGGTAAAGATCGAGGCTAGCCCGCCAGACGCTGAAATCGAAGGCGGCATTATGGGCGATCATCGTCGCGCCGCTGATATCCTCGTGAAACTCGTCCATCACTTCGGGAAACTCAGGCGCATCCTCGACATGCTCCGGCCGGATGCCGTGGATCGCAATGTTCATCCCGGCAAAACGCATGTCCCGCGGCCGGATCAGCCGCTCCTCGACGCGCGTCACCCTACCCTCCTCGATCCAGGCAAGGCCGACGGAACAGGCGCTGCCGCGCTGTTCGTTCGCCGTCTCGAAGTCAATCGCGATGGTCTTCAAATCGGCACCCGAATCGTTTCTTTCCGAAACAGAAATACCGTCCCGCTCCCGGCCGCGCAAATTCGATACGACGCACGGTTGACATTTCACCCCGCATATCGAAACTTGCCGGCATGATCGGTACCGTAACCATGGCAGCGCTTATCCATCACACCACGACCCTTGAAGGGTGCGCGGGAGCGATGGCGCGTTAGCAGCGATCCGATCATCCCGAAAACCCTGCCGAGGCGAGCAGGGTTTTCAGAAAAACTCCGGCTCTCCTTTTGAAACCAACGGAGAGCAGCCAATGTCCGAAAACGAAGAGAATGAGCCTGGCCGCCGGGCGCGCCTACCGGAGGGCATCCTCGTGCGCGCCGTACGCCTTTCCGATGCGGAGGAAATCACCGATCTGATAAATCTGCCGGGCTATCGGGCCGGCACCCTGCGCCCGCCGTACCAGAGGGTCGAAGAGGTTCGCAAATACATGGAAAACCCAGCGCCGGGTGCGCTGAACCTCGTCGTTACCCTGGATGGCAAGATCGTCGGCAATTGCGGCCTCAACCGTCTCTCCGGCCGCAGGCAGCACGCAGCCAGCCTCGGCATGGGCGTACATGACGATTTCACCGGCCGCGGGTTCGGCCGCATCCTGCTCGGCGCCATGGTCGATGCCGCCGACGACTGGCTGGATGTCAAACGACTGGAACTGACCGTCTACACCGACAACCACGCCGCCATCGGCCTCTACGAGACGTTCGGCTTCGAGCGGGAAGGCCTGTTGAGGGCCTTCGGTTTCCGATCGGGAGAGTATGTCGACGCCTATACGATGGCCCGGCTCAGTCTATGAGCGAACGAGGCTGGCGGCCTGCCGTCAGCCCTCACCCGCTGATCAGCGCCAGCCACTCGTCCTCGTCCATCGTCTGCACGCCCAGTTCGCGCGCCTTGTCGAGCTTCGAGCCGGCGCCGGGGCCGGCGACGACGATGTCGGTTTTCTTGGAGACCGATCCCGCCACCTTGGCGCCGAGGCTTTCCGCCCTCGCCTTCGCCTCGTCGCGGGTGAATTTTTCCAACGAGCCGGTAAAGACCACGGTCTTGCCGGCCACCGGACTGCCGGTCGTTACCGGTTGTTCGGCCTGCTGGGGCGTCACTTCCTCAAGCAAGCGGGTGATCACCTCGACATTGCGCGGTTCCTTGTAGAACTCAACCATGGCGCGCGCCACCACCTCGCCGATGCCCTCGATGGCATTGAGATCGTTCCAGGCGTCGCCGGAAAGCGGGGCTGCTTCCTTCATCGCGGTCGCAAAGGCTTCGTAGGTGCCGTAGGAACGCGCCAGCAGCTTTGCCGTGGTCTCGCCGACATGACGGATGCCGAGCGCGTAGATGAAGCGGTGGAGGGCAATGCTGCGCCGTTCGTTGATCGCCGCATAAAGCTTGCCGACGCTGACCTTGCCGAAGCCGTCGATATTCTCCAGCTTGGTCAGCGATTGCTGCTGGCGCTTCTCCAGCGTGAAGATTTCGGGCGCGGTGCGGATCTGCAGCGACGCGTCCTCGTGTTCGAAGAAGAAGTCGATCTGCTTCGATCCGAGCCCCTCGATATCGAAGGCGTTACGCGAGACGAAGTGCTTCAGATGCTCGGTCGCCTGCGCCCGGCAGATGAAGCCGCCGGTGCAGCGGCGCACAGAATCCATCTTGCCGGTCTTCTCGTTGACCTCGCGCACCGCATGCGAGCCGCAGACCGGGCAGGTTTTCGGAAATTCGTACGACCGGGCGTCGGCCATGCGCTTCTCCATCACCACGTCGAGGATTTGCGGAATGACGTCGCCGGCGCGCTGGACGATGACGGTATCGCCTTCGCGGATATCGTGATCTTCAGGCCGAATGCGCTCGCCGCTGTTGCCGATGCCCTTGATATAGTCCTCGTTGTGCAGCGTCGCGTTGGTGACGACGACGCCGCCGACGGTGATCGGCTTCAGCCGCGCCACCGGCGTCAGTGCGCCGGTGCGGCCGACCTGGATCTCGATTTTCTCGACTTCGGTGAAGGCCTGTTCGGCCGGAAATTTATGCGCCGTCGCCCAGCGTGGCGAACGCGAGCGGAAGCCCAGGCGGGTCTGCAGTTCGAGGCTGTCGACCTTGTAGACGACGCCGTCGATGTCGTAGTCGAGATCCGGGCGCTCGAGGCCGATCTCGTCGTAATGCGCCAGAATGTCGGCGACCGAATTCAGCCGCTTCATCAGCGGGTTGACCGGAAAACCCCAGTCCTTGAACGCATGCACCATGCCAAACTGGGTGTCGGCGGGCATTTCCGACATCTCGCCCCAGGCATAGGCGAAGAATTTCAGCTTGCGGCTCGCCGTCACCTTGGCGTCGAGCTGGCGCAGCGACCCGGCGGCGGTATTGCGCGGATTGACGTAAGTCTGCTTGCCCTCCGCTTCCATCTGCCGATTGAGGGCCAGGAAGTCGCTCTTGGCCATATAGACCTCGCCGCGGATCTCCACCACCGCGGGCACGCCCTTTGGCAGCTTGTTGGGGATTTCGGCGATAGTGCGAATATTGGCGGTGACGTTCTCGCCCGTCGTGCCGTCACCGCGCGTCCCCGCCGTCACCAGCCTGCCGTTCTCGTAACGGATCGACATCGACAGACCGTCGATCTTCGGCTCGGCAGTGAAGGCGATCGACTGGTCCGGCAGACGGCCGAGGAAGCGATAGACGCTGGTGACGAAATCCTGCACGTCCTCCTGCGAAAACGTGTTGTCGAGCGACAGCATCGGCCGCGCATGGACGACGGGCGAGAAGGTGACGGAGGGCGCGGCACCCACACGCCGCGACGGGCTATCCTCGCGGATCAGCTCGGGAAACCGCACTTCCAGCGCATCGTTGCGGCGCTTCAGCGCGTCGTAATCCGCATCCGAAATCTCCGGCCGGTCCTTGCCATGGTAGAGCGCGTCGTGATGCGCAATCTCCTTTGCCAGCCGCTCAAGCTCGGCGGCAGCCTCTTCGATCGTCAACGTGTCGACGGCGGAACCTTCGGTGGGCATGGAATATCACTCCAGAGAATCTGGCCAGAAATCTGCATTGGTTTTAGAGCAAAATTGCCGGATGAAAAGAGAGTGTGCATATACCGTATCGGTAAGATTGACCCACTTTTCCTCTCCTCCGTCATTCCTGTCCTCGGGCTTTGACCCGAGGGATGTCACAGGAATGAGGAGATTGAGGTTAGCGTTCGCGGCAAACGCATCGCCCCGCCCGCTCTACTCCCAATCCCTCACATTGCGCAGGCGGATGCCACTGACATGAAGGCCGGTGTCCCAGAGGCTTTTCAGCGGCCGGAGGCTATCGACCACCCGCAGTTCGACCCCACGCGGCGCAAACTCCCCGCCGAGCCGCGCGATGGCGGTGCGCTCGATGGGGACGATGCGCCCGTGGGCCACCCACATGCCTGCATCGCCAAGATCCTCGAAACCGTCGGTGGGTAGTTCGTAGCAATGGATCGTTGCTTCTCTGAGCTCTTCCAGCCAATGGCGCTCGACATAGGCTGCAGCCCGGAAATCCCCGAGCCACTGCCGCCGCTCGATCTCTGGCGTCTCGGCCGTCGCCCATATCAGGATGCGCGTACAGTCGCGCGGAAAGAGATACATGAAGTCATGTTCGCCATCGATCGCCCAGACGAGCGGGCCGTTCAGCCATTCCCGGCCTGTCGGGCGCATCGAGGGCATGCGGACTGGCCGTGGCTCGAACACCGCAATATCGGGGTCATCGCTGAAATGGAAAAGCCGCATGGCACCGGTTCGACGCTGTTCGGAATGGTGCGCATAACGCGAAGCGGAATCTTTGTCACCGCCGGCAGTGCTGGAAAATCAGCCGTTGCCGGACAGCAGCCGCTTCGCCGCCGCCCTCGCCTCTTCGGTCACCGAAGCCCCGGCCAGCATCCGGGCGATCTCCTCGGTGCGGTCCTTCTGCGCCATCGTCGCCACCCGCGTGGCGATCTTTTCCGATCCCTCGGCGGCTGGCCCCTTGGAGATCAGAAGATGCGTCGCCGCCCTGGCGGCGACTTGCGGCGCATGCGTGACCGAGAGCACCTGCACCCGCTCCGACAGCCGCTTCAGCCGCTGGCCGATCGCATCGGCCACCGCGCCGCCGACGCCGGTATCGATTTCGTCGAAGACGAGCGTCGGGGCCGATCCGCGATCGGCCAGCGCCACCTTCAGCGCCAGCAGGAAACGCGACAGCTCGCCGCCGGAGGCAACCTTCATGATCGAGCCCGGCCGCGTGCCAGGATTGGTCTGGACATGGAACTCGACGACGTCGATGCCCTCCGCGAGCGCCTCCTGCGCATCCGTGGTGATCTCGACCATGAAACGGGCGCGTTCGAGCTTCAGCGCCGGCAGCTCCGTCATGACGGCCGCAGCCAGTGCGGTGCCGGCGTGATGGCGCTTGTCGGAGAGCGAGCGCGCCGCCGCATCGTAATTCTCGTGCGCCAGGCCGACTTCGGCTTCGAGCCTGGCAAGCCTCTCCTCGCCCGCGTCGAGGTCGGCAAGATCGGCCATCATGCGGACCGCAAGAGCCGGCAGCTCGGTGACGGGCACGGAATATTTGCGCGAGGCCGCCCTGAGCGCGAAAAGCCGCTCCTCCACCCGCTCCAGCTCCCTCGGGTCGTATTCGGTCTTGCGCAACGCTGCTTCGACTTCCATCTGGGCGTTAGACAGCTGGTCGAGCGCGGCATCAAGCAGCGTCACGGTGTCTTCAAGTAGGCCCGGCGCCTCATGGCTCTTGCGCTCCAGCCGGCGCACCAGCGAGGCGATATGAGGCACCGGCGAGGCATTGCCGTTCAGGAACTCGGACGCCTCGGCGATATCGCCGGCGATCTGCTCGGCCTTCATCATTTTTTGGCGGCGATCGGCGAGTTCGTCCTCCTCGCCATCCTGCGGCGAGAGCTTCTCGAGCTCCTCGACGGAAGAGCGGAGGTAGTCGGCTTCGCGCGCCGCACCTTCCACCTTCTCGCGGTGCTTCTTCAGCGTCCGCTCGCTGTCGCGCCACAGACGATACAGCCGGGAAACCTCCGAGACCTCATCGGTGAGACCGGCGAAGGCATCAAGCAGAGTGCGATGGGCATTGGTGTCGACAAGGGCGCGATCGTCGTGCTGGCCGTGGATTTCGACCAGCATCTGGCCGGCCTGCCGCATCAGTTGCACGCTGACCGGCTGGTCGTTGACATAGGCCTTGGTGCGCCCGTCCGCCGATTGCTGGCGGCGGAAGATCAGGTCGCCCTCGTCATCGATGCCGTTTTCACGCAGCAGTGTGCGGGCGCCGTGGTCCATGCCGACGTCGAACACCGCCGTCACCTGGCCCCTGTCCTCGCCGTGGCGCACCAGATCGCCATCGCCGCGCCCACCGAGCGCCAGTGACAGACTGTCGAGCAGGATGGATTTGCCCGCTCCGGTCTCGCCCGTCAGCACGGAGAGGCCGGTCTCGAAGGCAAGATCCAGCCGCTCGATCAGGACGATATCGCGGATCGAAAGCTGGATCAGCATTGGCCTCAGGAACCGAGCAGGAGTTTCTTGCCTGCCGCAGCGATCCACGAGCCCTTGTTTTCACGCGGCTCGGCACCGCCGGTCTGCAGCAGCTTGTAGGAATCGGCATACCACTGGCTGTCAGGATAATTGTGGCCGAGGACGGCAGCCGCCGTCTGCGCCTCGTCGACGATGCCCATAGCGTAATAAGCCTCAACGAGACGCGCCAAGGCCTCTTCGATCTGGTTCGTGTTCGGATATTTCTCAACGACGATGCGGAAGCGGGAGATCGCGGCGAGATATTCCTTCCGCTCCATGTAGTAGCGGCCGATCTGCATTTCCTTGCCGGCGAGTTGGTCGCGCGCAAAGCGGATCTTGGCCTGCGCGTCGTCGACATATTCGGAGTTCGGGTAATTGTCGATCACGGCCTGCATCGCTTCAATCGTCTTGGCCGAGGCGCGCTGATCCTGCGTTACGTCGACGATCTGCTTGGAATAGGTGAGACCGATGAGATACTGCACATAGGCCGCATCCTGCGATTTCGGATATTGCGACATGTAGCGGTTGCCCGATGCAAGCGCATCGTCCAGGCGGCCCTGGCGGTATTTGACGAAGGTGCTCATTACAAGCGCCTTGCGCGCCCATTCGGAGAAAGGGTTCTCGCGGTCGATGGCGTCGAACTTGCGCGCCGCTTCCGCCATGTTGCCGGCCTTCATGTTGGCAAGGCCCTGGGTGTAGAGCACATCCGGCGGATCGGTTTCGAGGCCGAGCTTGGTGATGTCGATATCGGGATCCGACTGGCAACCGGATATCGAGGCGCCTGCGCTGAGCACCAGAAGCGATGCGAACAAAGCACGCGCTGTCTTCATCATACCGTCAGATCCTGCATAACCCATTCGAAAGAACCCCACTGCCGCCGCTCGCTCCACGGCAGCCACGCCTCGCTGGCGTTTCTAGCCATAAATGTGCATCAAGAGCAACGCAATGATAAGGCATTAACGCATTTTTGTGGCAGCAGCCGGGGAATGACCGGCTTTTCCTCTTCTTCCCCGACCTGTGGCAGGAAAGCATCTGACCCGGCGGACATAAAAAAACCGCCTCCGGGAAAGAGGCGGCCTGGTCTTGAGAATGTGCTGGAGGTCATGCCGACCAGGGAGCGAATTCCGAAGCGCTGACCGCGATCAGTTCGCGGGCGGCGACGCGCTGGCGCGGCGTCGACGTCTCCACAACCTCATAGGCAGACGGATCGGCGAGCAGCGCCTTCAGCGCATTGGCATTCATCTTATGGCCGCCCCGATAGGAACGGTAGCAGCCGATGAACGGGGCGCCGGCAAGCGATAGATCGCCGACGGCATCGAGCGTCTTGTGGCGGACGAATTCGTCCTTGGCGTAGCGCAACCCTTCGACGTTGATGACGGTATTGTCGTCCGAGATGACGACGGAATTTTCGAGCGAGGAGCCGAGCGCGTGGCCCGAGGCCCAGAGACGCTCGACATCGCGCATGAAGCCGAAGGTGCGGGCGCGGGAAAGCTCGGCCTTGAAGGCGGCCGCGGTCATGTCGCCGGCCCACTTCTGCCGGCCGATCAGCGGGCAGTCGAAATCGATCTCGACTTCGAAGCGCGTGCCGTCATAAGGACGGAATTCGCTCCAGGAGCCGCCATGCTCGATTCGAACCGGCTTCGTGATACGGATATAGCGGCGCTTGACGCCGAGCGAGACAAGACCGACCTGCTCGATCGCCTCGACGAAGGGCAGCGAACTGCCGTCCATGATCGGCATTTCGGAGCCCTGCACCTCGATAACCACATTGTCGAGGCCGAGCGCATAGATCGCCGCCATCACATGCTCGATCGTCGCGACCGAATGGGCGGGCGAGAAGCCGAGTACGGTGCAGAGGTCGGTATTGCCGACCTGCGAGGAGACAGCCTTTAGTTCGGTGATATCACCATTGGCATGCATGCGCTGGAAAATGACGCCGGTATCCGATTCGGCCGGGTTCATCGTGATCGAGACATTCGCGCCCGAATGGACTCCGATGCCCGAAAGCGTCACGGGACGCGATACCGTAGTTTGAAAACCCAGCAAGCCAATTGCCATAAATTCTGCCTTTATTCTTCCGCACCGGCAGTCTGCCCGATCGGCGCGGTCACCGTTCATTCTGTACAACGAGCCTGCCGAAAGGACTCGTGGGGCAGTTTCCTTGCACCATACTTACGTGCGCCGGCGCTCCAATCCAAATCACTGTTTCTTTCGCTTTGTTACGAAGTCACACGATTGAAATCACTTGCGAATCATGGGCTGAAAAACAGCAATGCCCGGGACCTTGATCCCGGGCATGAACGGTGCTGATTCAGCCGCTCAATTCGACTGGCGACGCAGGAATGCCGGGATTTCCAGCTGGTCGTCTTCCTGCATCATCCGGGCCTGCGGAACCGCCCGGCCCTGGTCGTCGAGGTTGCCGCGACGCGGTGCGTAGAGGCTTGCTTCAGGCGACAGCGGACGGCGCTGCTGCGAAGCGGCCGGCGGTGCGGCAGTCATGTCGGCGGCAACGGCTTCGTCGTCGCGGCGGCCGAGCGAATTGGTGATTCGCTTGAGCAGACCCATCGGACCGCGCTCTTCCGCTGCATGCGCGGCAGCCGGCTGCGTGCGGTGGTCGAGTTCGGCCTGGACGACTGGCGGGAAATCCTCGACCTTCGGCATGCGCATCGGTTCGGGCGCCTGGCGGATGATCGGCTCCTGTCGGACCGGCTGCTGCTGGACGGGCTGGCTCGTGACCGGCTGGCTCATGACGGGCGCCGGAGCCTGCTGCTGCACCGGAGCACGCATGACGGGAGCTTCCGGCGCAGGCGCGAAGATCTTGCTCTGCGGACGGAAGGTTTCTTGCTGTGCCACAGGCTGTTGTACCGGGGCGCTGGCACGCGGGGCCGGGAATTCGAGTTCGCGTTCCATCTCGGCTTCGCGGATGGTCTGCGCGATCGGATCCACCACCTTCGGTGCCTGCATCACGGGGGCAGGCTGAACTGCGGCCGCTGCCGGAGCAACAGCCGCGGAGGGACGGATAGCAGGCCTTGCGACCGGCTGAACGTTGCGCTCGGCGGCTTCGCTGATCGCCCGATCGATGCCGGTTGCGACGACCGAGACGCGGATGATGCCCTCAAGCGATTCGTCGAAGGTGGCGCCGAGGATGATGTTGGCGTCGGGATCGACTTCCTCGCGGATGCGGGTCGCGGCTTCGTCGACTTCGAAGAGGGTGAGGTCGCGACCGCCGGTGATGGAGATCAGCAGGCCCTGGGCACCCTTCATCGAGGTCTCGTCGAGTAGCGGGTTGGCGATGGCGGCCTCGGCGGCCTGCAGCGCGCGGCCGGAGCCGGAGGCTTCGCCGGTACCCATCATCGCGCGGCCCATTTCGCGCATGACCGAGCGGACGTCGGCGAAGTCGAGGTTGATGAGACCTTCCTTCACCATCAGGTCGGTGATGCAGGCAACGCCCGAATAGAGAACCTGATCCGCCATCGCGAAGGCATCGGCGAAGGTCGTCTTGTCATTGGCAATGCGGAAGAGGTTCTGGTTCGGAATGACGATGAGCGTATCGACAGACTTCTGCAGCTCCTGGATGCCCATCTCCGCCAGGCGCATGCGGCGCCCGCCTTCGAAATGGAACGGCTTGGTAACGACGCCGACCGTCAGGATGCCCTTGTTGCGGGCGGCCTGTGCGACGACGGGCGCCGCGCCCGTGCCGGTGCCGCCGCCCATGCCGGCGGTGACGAAGCACATATGCGTGCCGTTCAGGTGATCGATGATCTCGTCGATGCACTCTTCGGCGGCCGCGCGGCCGACTTCCGGCTGCGATCCGGCGCCCAGGCCTTCGGTGACGTTGGCGCCGAGCTGGATGACCCGCTCCGCCTTCGTCATGGTCAGCGCCTGGGCATCCGTGTTGGCGACGACAAAGTCGACGCCCTGGAGACCGGCGGTGATCATGTTGTTGACAGCGTTGCCGCCACCGCCGCCCACGCCGAATACGGTGATGCGCGGCTTCAGCTCTGTGATGTCAGGCTTTTGCAGCTTGATGGTCATGGTACCTGTTCCTTCTCTCTCTGGCCGCATCGCCACGCCGGCCAATCACTCAATTTCAGAAGCTTTCCTTCAGCCACTGGCCCATCCGGGCTATGCGGCTGTTATTTCCACCAAGCGACATGAGCAGACCGCTCTGTGACGCATGTGTCTCCATGTCCGCGACCTGCGGATAGATCATCAGGCCGACGGCCGTCGAAAAAGCCGGGCCCTTGGCCGCCGTCGGCAGTCCCGATACGCCCATCGGGCGGCCGATGCGGACGTTGCGGGCAAGAATGCGCCGCGCCACATCGGCAAGGCCGGTCAGCTGGCTGGCACCGCCGGTCAGGACGACGCGCTTGCCGACGATCGGGCTGAAGCCGGAGCGTTGGATGCGGTCGCGGATCAGTTCCATCGTTTCTTCGATTCGGGCCGAAACGATGCGCGAAACCAGCGCCCGCGGCACTTGCGAGGGCTGGTCGCGGTCGTCCTCGCCGATCGGCGGAATCGAGATCAGCTCGCGCTCGTCGGAGGAATTCGAAAGGGCCGTGGCATGCACGACCTTCAGCCGCTCCGCATCCTCGATGCGGGTCGAAAGGCCGCGCGCCAGATCGGTGGTGACGTGATGGCCGCCGAGGCCGACGGCATCCGTATGAACGAGCTTGCCTTCGGCAAAGACCGAAATCGTCGTCGTGCCGCCGCCCATATCGATCGCCGCGCAGCCGAGTTCGACTTCGTCGTCGACGAGAGCCGCAAGGCCCGATGCGTAGGGCGTCGCGACGATGCCCTCGACTGACAGATGCGCGCGGTTGACGCTGAGTTCGAGGTTCTTCAGCGCCGAGCGCTCTGCGGTGACCACATGCATATCGACGCCAAGCGCATCGCCATACATTGCCAGCGGATCGCGGATGCCGCGCTCGCCGTCGAGCGAAAAGCCGGTTGCCAGCGAATGCAGTACCGAACGGTCCTGACGCAGCGACTGCTGGCAGGCGGCCGACAACACCTTCTTCAGATCGTTGAGTTCGACTTCCTGGCCACCAAGATCGATCGTCGCCGTGTAAATGTCGCTGCCGAGACGGCCGGCCGTCAGATTGACGATCAGGCTCTCGACGGTCAGCCCAGCCATGCGCTCCGCCGCGTCGACGGCGAGGCGAATGACGCCTTCCAGCGCGTCGAGATCGGCGATCACGCCGGTCTTGATGCCGCGGGAGCGCTGGTGCCCGATGCCGATGATCTCGATATTGTGCGTGCGGCCCGGCAGGATCTGGCTTTCCTCGCGCGGCGTCAGCCGGCCGATCATGCAGACGACTTTGGTCGAACCGATGTCGAGCACCGAAACGACATGCGACCGCTTCGACGAGAGCGGCTTCAGGCGCGGCAATCCGAAATGGGATGAACCGAACAAGCTCATATATTCTGCCCCGCCTTCTTCAATTCCTTGGTGCGCTCCATCACAGCCGCCTGACGGCGGACTGCCGCCTCCGGCGTCAGCTGGATTGCGGTTCTGTCGGACAGCCTGAGGTCGACCGCAGCAATGTCCCGCTCCAAGAGCTGGTGCTCCTTGTCGAACTTCGAAAGTGTCGCCAGCGCCTGGTCGATACCGTCTTCCGGCAGCTTGACGACGACGCCGTTATCCATGTGCAGGTCCCAGCGACGGCCTGATATCCAGACATAGGCCTTCACGCGGGCCTTGACGTCGGGCCATTTCGAGAAGGCCTCGTCGAGCGACGCCGCCGCCGTTTCCGCATCGCGGCCGACAACGAGCGGTAGCGACGAAAATTTATTGTCGCGCAGCGGCGCAATGACGCTGCCGTTCTTTTCGATCAGCGAAAGCTCCTGCCCGTGCTGCCAGATCGCATAGGCCTGACGCTCCTTGAGTTTCACCTCGATCGTCTTCGGATAGATCTTGCGAACCTCGACACTTTCGACCCAGGGGAGATGGGCGATCTTCCGGCGAGCAGCATCGACGTCGAGGGCGACCAGCGAGGTCGTGCCGTCGAGGCCGATCAGTTGCAGGATCTCGATTTCGGAAGTCTCCGAATTCCCGGAAACCTTCACGTCCTCGATCGCAAAACCCGCCGCCGTCGTCGTCGCCTGCGCGACGGCTTCGGTGTGGCCGCCAAGCGACATGCCGTAAAGCCCGGTCGCAGCCAGGAAAGCCAGCGCCGAAACCGTGCCCGTATGGGCCGGGATGTAGATGCGGCCGCTGCCAAGGCTGATCAGGAAACGGGTAACGCGGCGCAAGGGGCGCGGCAGGACGAATCGTTCTTCGGCTTCCATGACCGGAAGCACGGCATGATGGCTGGGGCGCCCTATCCTCTTGACTGTCAACGCAAACAAGACGCGTCCTCCACCATCCACCGGAGAAACTCACCAAAGGAATAACCGGCATGACCGGCCATTTCGGGCACAAGCGAGGTTGGAGTCATGCCTGGCTGGGTATTGACCTCCAGCCAGATGATTTCGCCGTCTTCGGAAAAACGATCGTCGTAACGAAAGTCGGACCGACTGACGCCGCGACAACCGATTGCCTGATGCGCCCTTAGGGCCAATCTTTGTATTTTTTGGTAAATATTCGGTGAAATTTTCGCCGGGATGACGTGTTTTGAACCGCCCTCCGCATACTTGGAATCGTAATCATAAAAATTGTGTCCCTGCGGCACCACTTCGGTGACGCCGAGCGCAGTCTCGCCCATGACGCCGCAGGTGAGTTCGCGGCCGTAGACGTAGCGCTCGACGAGCACTTCCTCGCCATAGCGCCACTCGGGCGAGCTGACGATCTGCGGCGGATGCGCCTGATCTTCCGTAACGATGACGACGCCGAAGCTCGACCCCTCCCGCACCGGCTTCACCACATAGGGCGGCTTCATCGGATGCGTCGATGGAAAGGCGAAACGATTGATCACCTGCGATTCGGCGACCGGAATGCCGGCGGCGGCGGCGACAAGCTTCGCTTTGTCCTTGTCCATCGCCAGCGCCGAGGCAAGCACGCCCGAATGCGTATAGGGGATCTCGAGATATTCGAGGATACCCTGAATGGTGCCGTCCTCGCCGAAGGGGCCATGCAGCGCATTGAAGACCACATCGGGTTTCAACGCGGCAAGCTTTTCCGAAACATCGCGCGCCACATCGATGCGTGTCACGTCGAAGCCTTCCGCTTCGAGGGCTTCTGCGCAAGCCTTTCCTGAGGAAAGGCTGACAGGCCGTTCCGAGGAAAATCCGCCCATCAGGACAGCGACACGCTTGCGACTCATCAACACCCCCAAAAATAACTTTCATTCTCGAAATCAACGCTTGCGCGAAGCTGTCTGCGCCGTTTCAGGCCTTTGTCCGACCTGCATGCATTAGAGCATCATTATGGTTAATGAAGTGTTTACTTTCGTTAACTTCTTCTTCCCAAGCGCGGCATTTGTCCGTGCCGCGCACTTGATTTTTCGAAGCTTCACGTCTTCGAGGCGAATATCGCAGCCGATCCGTCAAAAAGGCAAAGCCCGCATGGAAAAACCACGCGGGCTCAACGAGATAGCCTCAGGTCTTACAGTCAGTCGGCGTCGTCGAGAAACTTCCACACCAGGCCGCCGAGCGCCCCGCCGGCAAGCGGTGCAATCCAGAACAACCAGAGCTGCTGCAATGCCCAGCCGCCGACGAAAAGCGCTTGGCCGGTGGAACGCGCCGGATTGACCGAGGTATTTGTCACCGGGATAGAGATGAGATGGATCAGCGTCAGCGCAAGGCCGATCGCAAGCGGCGCGAAGCCCGCAGGCACCCGGCTGCTGGTCGATCCCAGGATGATGATCAGGAAGAACATGGTCAGCAGCACTTCGATCAGCAGTGCCGAAAGCAGCGAATAACCGCCCGGGGAATGATCGCCATAGCCGTTGGCCGCAAAGCCGCCGAGTTCGAAACCCGCCTTGCCGCTGGCAATGAGATAAAGCAGCGCGGCCGCGGCGACGGCGCCGACAACCTGGACGACGATATAGGGAAGCAGGCGCGCGGCGGGAAACCGTCCGGCGACCGTCAGGCCGAGGGAGACGGCCGGGTTGAAGTGACCGCCCGAAATACCGCCGACGGCGTAGGCCATAGTGAGCACGGTCAAGCCGAATGCAAAGGCCACCCCGACAAAACCGATGCCCAATTCGGGATAGGCCGCGGCAAGGACGGCGCTGCCGCATCCACCAAAGACAAGCCAGAACGTGCCGAGAAACTCGGCAACAAGACTCTTTTGCATGCGCAGCTCCTAATCTTCAGCCATAGAGTTCATAGTGAATCTGCCACAATTCGATTCCGGTCAAGCCGGCGGCAAATGCTGCGGCAAGCCTCACGCAAGGATCGAGAAACTGCGTATCCGACGAAGCTGTAACGGCTAAGCCCGGAAGTGTGCAGCGGTTCCGGGATAACGACATGCATCAAAACAAAGAGCTAAGGCGCGTCGCATGAATCAAGTTTGATGCGACGCGCTTAAGCGCGGCTTTCTTGTTGATGCGGTCGGCACTTCCGGCTAACCCGAGCACTCAAGCTGAAGCGGGGAACAGATCATGCGATGCCTCATCACCGGCGCGGCCGGCTTTGTCGGCGGGCCTCTCGTCGAAAGACTGCATGGCGAGCGGCTGTGGGAGCTTCAGGTGACGACGCGATCCGCAGCCCCCGCCTTTCCGGCAGAGGTGCGGCATTTCCCCATCGAAATATCCAGCGAAACGGACTGGACGGCCGCTCTCGACGGTGTTGACGTCGTCGTCCATCTCGCCGCCCGGGTGCACATCATGAATGACCGCGCGGCCGATCCTCTGACGGAATTCCGCCGGATCAACACCGCCGCCACGCTCAATCTCGCCGAGCAGGCCGCACGCGCCGGGGTAAAGAGGTTCGTTTTCATCAGCAGCATCAAAGTCAATGGTGAAGAAAACGACCGGCCTTTCCGCCACGACGATACGCCGATGCCGCTTGATCCCTATGGCGTTTCGAAGCTGGAAAGCGAAATCGGGCTGCATGAAATCTCCGACCGAACAGGCATCGAAGTCGTCGTCATTCGGCCGCCCCTCGTCTATGGGCCTGGCGCCAAGGGCAACTTCGCCGTCCTCGTCGGACTTGTCCGGAAAAAGATACCGCTCCCCTTCGCCTCACTGAAAAACCACCGCACACTGGTTGCGCTTCCAAATCTCGTCGACCTGATCATCACGGCCATGACGCATCAGCATGCGGCCGGCCAGACCTTTCTCGCAGGCGACGGAGAAGATCTCTCCACGCCCGGGCTCATCGAAGGCATTGCCGCAGGCTTGGGTGTCAAACCGATGCTGCTCCCCTTTCCCCCCGCCTTGCTACAGCTGGGCGCAAGATTGACGGGGAAAGACGCCCTCTACCAGCGTCTTTGCGGTTCCCTGCAGGTTGACATATCCCACGCCCGCAACGTGCTCGGCTGGTCGCCCATCGTCACGCCGCGCGAAGGTCTGCAGCTTGCCGTGAAGTAAAAAGCTATTCGCTGGTGACGCCGTGGAACGGGCGCACTTCACGGCCGGGCATGAAGACGCCGAGGCGCTTGATTTCCCATTCGAGCTTGATGCCCTCTTTCTCGAAGACTTCGCGGCGCACCTGTTCGCCGAGATATTCAAGATCGTAGCCGGTCGCCTGCCCCATGTTGATCATGAAGTTGCAGTGAAGCGACGACATCTGCGCTCCGCCGATGACGAGACCGCGGCAGCCTGCCTCGTCGATCAGCTTCCAGGCCGAATGGCCCGCAGGGTTCTTGAAGGTCGAGCCGCCGGTCTTTTCGCGCACCGGCTGCACCGTCTCGCGATGATTGCGCACGGCGTCCATCTCGGCGCGGATCTGGGCGCGCTCTTCCGGATAGCCCTCGAACAGCACGGAGGTGAAGATCAGATCGCTAGATGCGGTCGAATGACGATAGGAATAGCCCATCTCGGCATTGGACAGCACGTGCTTGTTGCCCTTGCGGTCGACGGCGTTGACCTCGATCAGCCGCTCGCGCGTCTCCACGCCATTGGCCCCGGCATTCATGCGGGCCGCGCCGCCGATGCTGCCCGGAATACCGTAGAAGAAATGAAAGCCTCCGATGCCGTTGTCCATCGCCATCGCCGCCACATGTTTATCGGGGCAGATGCTGCCGGCCAGAATGCGGTTTTTGCCGGCAAGCTCGACGAAGCCGAAGCCCTTGGCGGACAGGCGCAGCACGACCCCGGGAATGCCGCCGTCGCGCACCAGAATGTTCGAACCGACGCCGATCACCGTCAGCGGCACTTCTTCCGGCAAGATTTTCAGGAAGGCGACGAGATCGTCGATGTCATGCGGCTGGAACATCAACTCGGCGAGGCCGCCTGCCCTGAACCAGGTGACACGGTCCATGGGGGCATCCGGCGTGATGCGACCGCGGATATCCTTTACACCGTCTCCGAGAGACGCGAGAAGCTTTTCCCCATTCACCTGTTTCATACGGACTTTCCCGATAGGCCTTCCAGTTGCTTGGGCAGCGCCGCCGCCCAGGATGTGATGCTCCCAGCCCCCAACAGAACCACGAAATCGCCAGGCTTTGCAACCTCCGCAACCATCTGCGGCAGAAGCTCCGCCGAAGTGAGAAAGCGGGCGTCGCGATGGCCGCCGGATTTTATCCGCGAGACCAGCGACACGGAATCGATCCCCGCGATAGGATCTTCCCCTGCCGCATAGACCGGCGCCAGGAAAATGCTGTCGGCATCGTTGAAGCAGGCGGCGAATTCCTCGAAGAGGCTTGCAAGGCGGCTGTAGCGGTGCGGCTGGTGGACCGCGATGACCCGCCCCTTGCAGGATTCGCGGGCAGCGCGCAGCACCGCCTTGATCTCGACCGGATGGTGGCCGTAGTCGTCGAAGACCTGCACCCCGTTCCATTCGCCGGTCAGGGTGAAACGGCGCTTGACGCCGCCGAAGGAGGCAAGCCCCTTGGCGATATCGGCGCTCGATATGCCGAGCCGGTTGGCAACGGCGATCGCCGCCGTCGCGTTGGAAATATTATGCCGTCCAGGCATCGGCATGACCAGCCCCTTGAGCTCGATCACCTGGCCGGTGCGACGGCGGCGGATTTCGACGTCGAAGATCGAGCGCGTGCCGTCGATGCGCACATTCTTGAAGCGTACGTCGGCCTGCGGGTTCTCGCCATAGGTGATGATCTTGCGATCCTCGATGCGGCCGACCAGCGACTGCACCTCGGGATGGTCGAGGCACATGACGCCGAAGCCGTAAAACGGCACGTTCTCGACGAACTGCCGGAAGGCGGCGCGCACGGCGTCGAAATTGCCGTAATGGTCGAGATGCTCCGGGTCGATATTGGTGATGACGGCGACATCGGCAGGAAGCTTCAGGAAGGTGCCGTCCGATTCGTCGGCCTCGACCACCATCCACTCGCCCTCGCCCATGCGGGCATTGGTGCCGTAGGCATTGATGATGCCGCCGTTGATGACGGTCGGGTCGAGCCCGCCGGCTTCGAGCAGCGTGGCGACCAGCGACGTGGTCGTCGTCTTGCCATGGGTGCCGCCGATGGCAATCGCATTGCGGAAGCGCATCAGTTCGGCAAGCATTTCGGCGCGGCGCACCACCGGCAGCAGCTTTTCGCGCGCGGCGATCAATTCCGGATTGCTCTTCTTGATCGCCGTCGAGACGACGACGACTTCGGCATCGCCCAGGTTCTCGGCCCGGTGGCCGACGAACACTTCGATGCCCTTGTCGCGCAGGCGCTGGACATTGGCGCTGTCGGCTTGGTCGGATCCCTGCACCTTGTGGCCGAGATTGTGCAGCACTTCGGCAATGCCGCTCATGCCGATGCCGCCGATGCCGATGAAATGAACGAGGCCGATCGCCTTCGGCAGTTTCATGCGCGTGTCCTCTTCAATTCCGCAATTGTCCGTCCGGCGGCAATAGCCTCAACCATGTCGGCAAGCAAGTTCGCGGCATCGGGTTTTCCGGCGAGTTTCGCCGCCGCTGCCATGTGCGAAAGCTTTTCCGGATCGTTCATCACAGCCGTCAGGATCGCCGCGATCTTCTCCGGCGAAAGCTCGGACTGGGCGATCACCTTCGCTCCGCCGGTCGCAGCCAGCGCTGCCGCATTCGCCGCCTGGTCGTGATCGAGAGCGTGCGGGTAAGGCACCAGCACCGCCGGCCGGCCGATGACGGAGATCTCCGAAACCGTCGAGGCGCCCGAGCGGCAGATGACAAGATGGGCTTTCGCCAGCCTCTCGGCCATGTCGGTGAAGAAAGGCGCGATATCGGCCCCCATCTCCAGCTTGGCGACACAGCCGCCGACCATCTCCATATCCTCAGGACGCACCTGCTGGGTGATGCGCAGCCGCAGGCGCAGCGCATCGTCGAGCAGGCTGATCGCCGTCGGCAGCGCCTTGGAGAAATATTGCGCACCCTGGCTGCCGCCGAAGACGACAAGATTGAACGCTTCGCCGGGATGAGACGGCGTGTAAGGCACCTCGGCGGCGGCAATGATCGCCGGGCGAACCGGATTGCCCGTCGTCACCGTCTTGTCCGGGAAGGCGCCGCCCCCCTCCGGCAGGAAACCGCCGGCGATACCTTGCACGCGGGTCGCCAAGGCCTTGTTGGCGCGGCCCATTACGGCATTCTGCTCGTGGATCATCGCCGGCACGCCAAGCCTTGTGGCGGCAAGCAGCGGCGGCACTGTCGGATAACCGCCGAAACCGACGACGATAACGGGCTTCAGCCGCTGGATCAGCTTCTTTGCCGCCCGCATGCCGCTCCAGAGTGTCCACAGCGAACGGGCGACGGCGACCGGGTTCTTCGAGCCGATAGTCGCCGACGGCACGACATGGATCTCTTCGGCCGGGAACTTGCCGGCATAGCGCTCGGCCCGGCTATCGGTGACGAGATGCACCGAGTAGCCGCGCTCCTTCAGCTTGAAGGCCAGCGCCTCCGCCGGGAACACATGGCCGCCGGTTCCCCCGGCGGCAAGCAGCACGATGCCTTTGCTCATGGCCTTTTACTCCGCCGGCATGCCGTGCGGGACGCGGAAAAGGCTCCGGTCCTGCGCACGCTTTTCCGGTCGATGACGCGTCAGCGCCAGAATGAAGCCGGCGGTGACGCAGATCGCCACCATGGACGAGCCGCCGTAGGAAATCAGCGGCAGCGTCATGCCCTTTGCCGGCAGCAATTCGAGGTTGACGCCGATATTGATGATCGACTGGATGCCCATCTGCAGCACCAGGCCGGCAACGGCGAAGCGGTTGAAGTCGTTGCGCTCGCGATAGGCATGCGAGAGGCCGCGCAGCACCAGCACGGTAAACAGCGCCACCAGCGCCATGCAGAAGACGATGCCGAACTCCTCGGCCGCGACCGAGAAGATGAAGTCGGTATGCGCATCCGGGATAATGCGCTTGACGATGCCCTCACCCGGCCCCTGGCCGAACCAGCTGCCGCGGATGATCGCCTCGCGCGCCGTGTCGATCTGGAACGTGTCGCCTTCGCCGGTCATGAACTTGTCTATTCGCAACGCGACGTGCGGGAAGACGTAATAGGCGCTGAGCAAGCCGCCGGCGCCGCCGATGCCGAGCAGCATGATCCATATCCATGGCATGCCGGCCATGAAGAACATCCCGCCCCAGACGGCGGTGGTCAGGATAGTCTGGCCGAGGTCGGGCTGCGCGACGAGCAGGGCGGCGACGATGGCAAACAGGATGATGGCGAAGAGATTGCCGGGAATCTCCGGCTGGCGCGCATGTTCGGCAAACAGCCAGGCGCAAACGACGACGAAAGCGGGCTTCATGAATTCTGACGGCTGGATGGACAGGCCGGCTATCCAGATCCAGCGCCTGCCGCCCTTGACCTCCTGCCCGACGAACAGCACCAGAACCATCATGGCGAGCGAGATGATCAGCAGCAGGATCGCCGTTCGCCGCACTTGCCGAGGCGTCAGGAACGACAGTCCGAGCATGACGGAAATCGAGGGAATCATGAAGGCCGCATGGCGCTTGACGAAGTGGAAGGGCTCGAGCCCGATGCGCTCGGCAACGGCAGGAGACGCCGCAAACGACAACATGAAGCCGATGCCCATCAGCAAGATGAACATCGCCAGGAAGAAGCGGTCGATGGTCCAGAACCAATCGGCCAGAGGCCCACGTTCCGCGCGGCTTACCATGTCATTTCTCTCCTGTTGCCGAACCGATCAGCATCGCAATCCCGTCAAGCGCTGCCACGTGTCCGACGAAGGCTTCACCCCTGACTTCGAAATTCTTATACTGATCGAAGCTTGCGCAAGCCGGGGATAACATTACGGCCGAAGCGGCGGCCTCGTCGCGCTCGGCATCGGCTGCCGCATGCACGACCGCGCGCTCCAGCGTACCCGAGATCTCGTAAGGCACGGCCTCGCCGAGCGTCGCTGCAAATTCCGCCGCCGCCTCGCCAATCAGATAGGCCTTGGCGATGCGCGGAAAATAGGGAGCGAGCGTGGTGATGCCGCCGGCCTTCGGCAGGCCGCCGGCGATCCAGTAGATGCGATCATAGCTCGAAAGCGCCGGTGCCGCCGCATCGGCATTGGTCGCCTTGGAATCATTGACGAAAACGACGCGGCCACGCTGCCCCACCGGCTGCATGCGGTGCTTGAGGCCGGGGAACGAGGCAAGGCCGGCGCGGATATCGTCGGCGGAAACACCGACGGCAAGGCAGGCGGCCACAGCTGCGGCGGCGTTCTGCGCATTATGGCTGCCGCGCAGCGTCTGGATACCATCGAGATCCGCGAAGGGCAGCATGGCTCCGCCGCCGGCCTGAATGAGCCTGGTGCCCTCGGCATAAATGCCTGACGCCACCACGCTGCGGCGCGAAATGCGCACCACCTTGACATCGGCTCGCTCGACGCGGTCGGCAATCAGCGCCGAATGGCTGTCGTCGACGCCGACGATCGCGACATCGCTGCCGGCGACCAGCCGTTCCTTGACATCGGCGTAATGCTGCATCGTGCCGTGACGGTCGAGATGATCGGGTGTCAGGTTGAGCAGGATGCCGGCGGAAGGGTTCAGCGTCGGCGCCAGATCGATCTGATAGGAGGAGCATTCGACGACGTAATAACGCCCGGCCTTCGGCGGATCGAGCGTCAGAACCGCGGTGCCGATATTGCCGCCGAGCTGCGTATCGTAGCCTGCGGATTTCAAGATATGGGCGATCAGCGCCGTCGTCGTCGACTTGCCGTTGGTGCCTGTGATGGCGATGAACGGGCAATCCGGCGCATGGGCGCGGCGCTCGCGCACAAAGAGCTCGACATCACCAACGATATCGACGCCGGCGGCGCGCGCCAAATCAACTGTCCAGTGCGGCTTCGGATGGGTGAGCGGCACGCCGGGCGACAGCACGAACAGCGCCTGCTGGCTCCAGTCGATGGTGTGCAGGTCCTCAGTCCGGATGCCCTCGGCGGAAGCCTTGGCGACGCTGTCGGGATTGTCGTCCCATGCGGTCACCTCGGCGCCGCCTGAAACCAGCGCCCGAGCGGTGGCGAGGCCGGAGCCGCCGAGCCCGAAGAGCGCGACCTTCCTGTCCTTGAGCGTGGTGACCGGGATCATCACCGCCTCACCGTAGTTTCAGCGTCGAGAGGCCGAGCATGGCAAGGCCGACGGCGATAATCCAGAAGCGGATCACCACCTGGCTTTCGGTCCAGCCCTTCTTCTCGAAGTGATGATGGATCGGCGCCATCAGGAAGACACGCCGGCCGGTCATCTTGAAGAAGCCCACCTGGATGATGACCGAGAGCGTCTCCATGACGAAGAGGCCGCCGATGATCGCCATGACGATCTCGTGCTTGGTGGCGACGGCAACAGTGCCGATCGTGCCGCCGAGTGCGAGCGACCCGGTATCGCCCATGAAGATGGCGGCCGGCGGCGCGTTGAACCAGAGAAAGCCGAGCCCAGCGCCAATGACGGCGCCGAGCACGACGGCAAGCTCGCCGGTGCCGGGCACGAAATTGATCTGCAGGTAGTTCGCAAACACCGCGTTGCCGGCAAGATAGGCAATGACGCCGAAGGAGGCGGCGGCGATCATGACGGGCACGATAGCAAGCCCGTCAAGGCCGTCGGTCAGGTTGACGGCATTGCCGGCGCCGACGATGACGAAGCCGCCGAAGACGACGAACATGATGCCGATATTGATCATGAAGTCCTTAAAGAAAGGAAAGGCGATCGACGAGCCGAACGTCGAGCCGGCAACGCCCGAGGCAAGAGCGGTGCGCATCATGAAATAGACGGCGATGCCGGCGATGACGAATTCGATGCCGAGGCGCGCCTTGCCGGAAAAGCCCATATGGCTCTGCTTCGTCACCTTGAGATAGTCGTCATAGAAACCGATCGCGCCGAAGCCAAGCGTCACCAGCAGCGTTGCGACGACATAGACGTTGGAAAGATCGGCCCAGAGCAGCGACGCGCCGACGATGCCGGCAAGGATCATCAGCCCGCCCATGGTCGGCGTGCCGGCCTTCTTGAAATGGGTCTGCGGCCCATCGGCGCGGATCGGCTGGCCCTTGCCCTGCCGGATGCGCAGCGAATTGATGATCGTCGGCCCGAACAGGAAGACGATCAGGGCTGAGGTGAAGAGAGCAGCGCCTGTACGGAAGGTAATATATCTGAACAAGTTCAGAAATTTGAAATATTCCGACAGTTCGACAAGCCAGATCAGCATTCAGGGCCCCTTGTTTACCCGATCAAAGTTCGCGTTGCGTCTCGGAAAATGGCGGGAACTTGTCAAGGAGCGCGGCAACGATCTTGCCGAAACCGATGCCCAGAGACGATTTCACCATCACCACGTCGCCTGGCGCGACCGAGTTCAATACATAATCCGTCAATTCGCCGGTGTTCTCGCGATATTCGACATGGACACTTTCCGGCAGTGATTCCTTGAGCGCGGCCATCTCTGCGCCGGCGAGCCAGACATGTTCGATGCCGGCCGCAAGTAGCGGCACGGCGAGGTCGGTATGGACCTTTTGCGCATACTCGCCCATTTCAAGCATGTCGCCCAGCACGGCGATACGGCGTCCGCGGCCGGTTGGCTCGGAGGCGGCAAGCAGTGCGATCGCCGCGCGCATCGAAGCCGGATTGGCATTATAGCTTTCGTCGATCAGCGTGAAGCTGCCGCTGCCGCTGCCGATAGAAAGCCGGTGGCGCTTGCCCCTGCCCTTTTCCGGCTTCAGCGTCGCCAGCGCTGCGATCGCCTTTTCCATGTCAGCGCCGACGATCCTGACGACCCCGAGCGCTGCGAGCGCATTCTCGGCGATATGGCGGCCGGGCGCGCCGATCGCGACCTCCAGCGTCTCACCGCCGATCGTCAGCCACAGCGTCGAATTCTCGTCGGCACCGTTGAATTCGGCGAGGCGGAATTCGGCCTTGGCATGCTGGCCGAAAGAATGGATATGCTCGATGCCGAGCGACTGTGCCGTTCGATCAAGGAAATTGAACTGGTCGTTGTCGCGGTTGAGCACGACATGGCCACCCGGTTCCAGCCCCTCGAAGATCTCCGCTTTGGCAGCAGCAATCTCCTTGATGTTCTTGAAATTGCCGAGATGGGCCGGCGCGATCGTCGTGATGATGGCGACATCGGGACGGATCATCTCAACCAGCGGCCGGATCTCGCCGGGATGGTTCATGCCGACTTCGAAGACACCGTAATCCGTATCGTCAGGCATGCGCGCCAGCGTCAGCGGCACACCCCAATGGTTGTTGAAGGAGGCGACGGAGGCATGCACCTTGCCGGAGGGCGACAGCACGTGCCGCAGCATTTCCTTGGTGGTCGTCTTCCCCACGGATCCCGTCACCGCGATGATCCGGGCCTTGGAGCGCTGGCGCGAGGCAAGGCCGAGCCGCTCGAGTGCTCCGAGCACGTCTTCCACGACGATCATCGGCACCGTCAGGCGGCCCATGGCCGGAAGCCTCGCCTCACTGACGACGAGAAGGGATGCGCCGTTCGCCGTCGCCATCGATGCGTAGTCGTGACCGTCGACACGGTCGCCCTTGATCGCGAAGAAGGCCTCGCCTGGAGCAATCGAACGGCTGTCGATGGAAATGCCGGTGATACCCTCTGGCAGGGTGCCGAAAGGGCGCCCCGCCATGGCTGCGATCATATCTTCGGTCGTCCAGAGCCAGCTCAAGATTGCAGTTCCTCCAAGGCCTTGCGCACCTCCGCATGATCGGAGAACGGCAGGGTAACGCTGCCGATCGTCTGACCTTCCTCATGCCCCTTGCCGGCGACGATCAGCGTATCGCCCGATCGCAGCATGCCCACAGCCTCGCGGATTGCCGTGGCGCGATCGGCGATTTCCGAGGCGCCTGATGCTGCCGCCATGATCTCGGCCCGGATCGCGGCCGGCTCTTCCGAGCGCGGATTATCGTCGGTGACGATAACGACGTCGGCAAGTCGGCAGGCGATTTCACCCATGATCGGCCGTTTGCCGCGATCGCGGTCACCGCCACAGCCGAAGACGACAACGACGCGGCCGGTGGTGAAGGGCCGGACCGAGCCCAGCACATTTTCCAGCGCGTCAGGCTTATGAGCGTAGTCGACATAGGCGAGCGCGCCATCTTTCGTATGGCCGACCAGTTCGAGGCGGCCGGACGCGCCGACGAGCTTCTCGAGCGCGGCCATAGCGACCTTGGCCGCAACGCCGGTCGACATGGCAAGGCCAGCGGCGACCAGTGCGTTGGCGACCTGGAAATCGCCGGCCAGCGGAATATCCACCTCGAAAATCTCGCCGTCGATATGGATCTCGGCGGTCTGCTTATGGCGAAAGTGCTCGACACGTTTCAACGTGAGGTAATCGCCCTTGCGCCCGACGGTGCGCACATCATGACCGGCGTCGGCGGCAACCTTCACCGCCTGCGCCGACCATGGATCATCGGCGAAGATCACTGCCGGCGCACCCTTCGGCAGCAGCGTATCGAAAAGCCGCATCTTGGCGGCCATATAGGCTTCGATCGTGGGATGATAATCCATGTGGTCGCGGCCGAGATTGGTGAAGGCGGCGGCGGCAAGCTTGACCCCGTCGAGCCGGCTCTGGTCGAGGCCGTGGCTGGAAGCCTCCATCGCCGCATGCGTGACACCGTCGTCGGCAAGTTCGGCGAGCAGCTTGTGCAGCGACACCGGATCGGGCGTCGTCAGCGCACCATATTCGTTGCGCGTCGGCGAAACGACGCCGGTTGTGCCGATCATCGCCGCCGCATGGCCCGCATGCGCCCAGATCTGCCTGACGAAGGAGGCGACGGAGGTCTTGCCCGCCGTGCCGGTGACGGCGACCATGGTCTCTGGCTGCCTGCCAAAGAAGCGCGAGGCGGCGATCGAAAGGAAACGGCGGGGCTCCTTGACAGCAAGCACCGGGATGGAGGCCTCGACGGCCTGGGAAGCAATCGCGACGGCGGCACCCCGGCCGGCGGCATCGGCGATGAAGCCCGCGCCGTCCGCCTTGGTGCCGGCGACAGCGACGAAAGCATTGCCCGGCGCCACATTGCGGCTATCCGAAGACAGGCCTGAAATATCAAGCAAGCCTGCCGGGCCTTCGAGCTGTGCTTCAATTTCCGGAAACTGATCTCCGGCCAGGTGTCGCAATTTCATCGAATGCACTTTTCTCTCTTGAAGCCGGTCCACCCCTCGCGAATCGGCGTCGATATTCATTCACACTCAATAAGACACCAGCAAGGCCGATCCGCCCTCCCCGAATTTCGGCTCGATGCCGAGAATGGGGGCTGCGCGGCTGATGATTTCGCGGGCGATCGGGCCTGCGGTACCGGCAGAGATCGTTCCGCCATATTGCTTTTCGCCGGTCTTCGGCTCGTCGCAGAAGGTGATCACAGCATATTTTGGATCGTTGATCGGGAATGCGGCAATGAAGGAGTTGAAGTTCAGGGTCGCGGAATAACGGCCGTTCACCACCTTGTCGGCCGTACCGGTCTTGCTGCCGACGGCAAAACCCGGCACGCGGGCGACGCGGCCCGATCCCTTGTATCCGTTGAAATCGAGCAGATAGCGGATTTCGTCGCTGGTCGTTTTTTTGATGACCTGGGTCGCGATCTGATCGGCCTGCTCGCGGCTGCGCGGCAGGAATGTCGGCTCGATCAGCTTGCCGCCATTGACGAGAGCGGCGGCCGCCACCCCGGTCTGCAGCGCCGTCGTCGAGACGCCGTGGCCGAAGGAAATCGTGATCGAATTGATCTTCTTCCACACCCTCGGCTGGCTCGGCATCTTCACCTCAGGCAGTTCTGTCTGCATCTTGGTCAGTAGGCCGAACTTGGTCAGATAGTCTTTCTGCGCGTCGATGCCGACGATGTCGATGACGCGCGCCGTGCCGATATTCGACGAATACTGGAAAATCTCGGGCACAGTCAGCCAGCGGCGCTGCCCGTGGAAATCGTGGATGGTGAAGCCGCCGATATAGATCGATTTGCTGGCATCGAAGCTGTCGGTCATCTTCACTTTGCCGGAGTCGAGCGCCATTGCCAGCGAAAAGGTCTTGAAGGTCGACCCCATTTCGAAGGTGCCGTTGGTCATCCGGTTGAGCCAACCATCTTTGGCCCCTTCCTGCGGATCGTTGGGATCGAAATCCGGTGCCGAGGCCATGGCCAGCACTTCCCCGGTATGCACGTCGATAACGGCAGCACCCGCCCCCTTGGACTGGAAGTTGTTGACGGCGTTGACGACCGCATCCCGGACGATGTTCTGCACACGTAGGTCGATCGAAAGCCGCACGGGCTCGAGCGGCTGGTCGCTGGTCATGCCGACCGAGGCGAGGTCGGCAAGCCCCTGATCGTCGATATATTTCTCCATGCCGGCCACACCGCGGTTGTCGATATTGACGTAACCGAGGATATGCGCGGCGGTCGAACCGCCCGGATAGAAGCGGCGCTTCTCCGGCCGGAAGCCGATGCCGGGAATGCCGAGTGCCAGGATTTGGCTCTGCTGCTTCGGCGTCAGCTGCCGGCGCAGCCAGGCGAAATGCGAGGTCTTGACCGAGAGCTTCTTATAGGTATCCCGGACGTCGAGCTCTGGCAGAACAGTCGCAAGCTTCTCGACCGCCTCGTCGGCATCCACGATCTTGTTGGGTTCGGCAAACAGCGAGACGGTACGGATGTCGGTCGCCAGCACTTCGCCGTTGCGGTCGAGAATGTCGGGGCGCGAGGCCATCAGCCGATCGGGCGGCAGGATGCTGGAGACGACCTCCTGATCCTTCATCGCATATTCGACGAGGCGGCCGCCGATGACGACATAGACACCCATGAATCCGAGGATCAGCAGGCCGACGCGGCTTTTTGCCTGCCCTGATTTTTTCTTGCGGGATCCCTCGATTGCCAGGCCGACGGGGGAAGGACCGCCGAAACGATTGTAGACGCCGGCGGAGAAATGCGCCTGGCTCTTCAAGACCATGATGCGGGAAAGAAACGACATTATTCTACCGACCCCGTTTCGATTTCGTCTGCATCATCTTCCGGCTCGGCGCGCGGCGCGGGCTTTGGAACGGGTTGCGCCTTCATCGTGGCCGCCGCGCCGGCCAGGGTCGTACCTTTGCCGCTGGCCTCGGTCGCGCCTTTGGCGCTGGCCTTGGCCTCCGTCACCTCGGGCACAGGAACCTCGGATTTCAGCATCGGCAATTCCTTGGCGTGCACCAGCGCCGTCGATTGCGTCGGCTGCAACTGCAACTCGTCATCATAGGCCTTGACCAGCCGCTCCAGCCGGTTCGGCTGCGATTGCAGCGCCCAGTCGGCCTTGAGAAGGTCGATTGTGTCCTCCTCGAGCTTGATCTCCGCTTCGAGGCGATGAACCTCCTCGAGCTTCAATTCGGCGCGATGTTTGATCGTGTAGGTGACGGCGGCGGTGGCCGTCATAACGCCGACGAGCACGAGATCGAACGTTCTCAGCATATCAACCTCCAAGCTTTCCGAGACTGGCGAGATTGGGAAACCCGAAGAGCGACATATCCGAAACTTCAGCGGCGGCCTCCGTCCTGAGGCCGGCGCGCAGCTTGGCGGAGCGGGCGCGCGGATTAACCTCCGCCTCCGCCTCGCTTGCCGAAACCATCGGCTTGCCGATTGCCGCGAAAGTTGCCGCCCTCTCATGCGCGACCGGCAAATGCCGCGACCCCGACGCCTTGCCGGCGCGGTCGGAGAAGAATTTCTTGACGATGCGATCTTCGAGCGAATGAAAGGTGACGACGACGAGCCGGCCGCCCGGCTTCAGCGCCACCTCCGCTGCAAACAGCGCCTGTGCGAGTTCACCAAGCTCGTCATTGACGAAGATGCGCAAGGCCTGGAAGACGCGCGTTGCCGGATGGATCTTGTCCTTCATCTTGCGTGGGGTGACCAGCTCGATGAGACCTGCAAGATCGCGTGTCGTCTCGAACGGCTTTTCCTCGCGACGCTTCTCGATCGCATGCGCGATGCGCGGCGCCTGACTTTCCTCGCCGAGAAAATGGAAGATGCGGATGAGATCGGCGACCTTGGCGCGGTTGACGACATCGGCCGCCGAAACGCCTGCGGCCGACATACGCATGTCGAGCGGCCCGTTCTTCTGAAAGGAGAAACCGCGCTCGGCCTCATCGATCTGCATGGAGGAAACGCCGATATCGAGGACGACGCCATCGAGCCCGCCTTGCGGCGCATGATCGGCAAGATGCGAGAATTGCGAATGAACGAGCTTGAGACGGCCACCATGGGCGGCAACCATTGCCTGGCCCGATGCAATCGCCATCGGATCGCGGTCGAGCGCGATCACCTCGGCGCCAGCCGCAAGAATGGCGGAGCTGTAACCACCAGCACCGAAGGTACCGTCGAGGATGAGCTTGCCGGGCGCGGGCGCCAGTGCTGAAAGCACTTCATCAAGAAGAACAGGAATGTGACGAACCGGTCCGCCACCGGCATCAGTTGAACCTCCGCCAGGATTCGCCACCATTCCGTTCCCTCGTTCTTTCAGGAACGCTTGCCCGCCAGCTTGCGCTCCCCTCGTGCCTGCGCCTGCGCAGCCACAAAAGCCTGCGGCTGCCAAAGCTGAAAATGATCCGCCCGACCGACGAAGGTCACTTCGTCCGAGATGCCGGTAAAGCCGCGAATGAAATCCGTGACCATCAGCCGCCCCTCGGCGTCGAGCTTCATGAAGACCCCGCCTCCATGAATGAGAAGCGACATCTCGTTCGCGTCCGGCGAAAACGGATCCTCCGCCGCAATCTGCCGTTCGAATCTTTCGAGAAGATCCGGACCGCCGACGCTGATCGCCGGAAACACAAAGTCCTGGAAGCAATAGAGCTCCTGAACATTGCGCTGCGCCAGCACGGAACGGAACGCCGAAGGCACGGAAACCCTGCCCTTGGCATCGATCCTGTTGGTCGCATTCGAAAGGAAGCGGCTCATCACACGAAACATCCGTTCCCGCAGGGATCCGGACCAAAAGACGCCCGAAACTCCCGATATCAGGCACAGCTTCGCAAGCCGGATGAGCAAAAACCCCTCCGACGCTTCCGGAGAGGAAGACGCCTTTGCTTTGCGATGAATGGGCAGGTGATTGCCCTGGTGCAGTGCGCATTTGGGATAGCATGGGACCATATGGGCGTCAATGGGATACGCCCATTTTGCAACAGACGCATGATCAAAAATTTATAAGCTGTTAAGTTTAACAAAGAGTTAGGATCGCCCTGTCGCGATGGTCGAGCAGCGGTGCTTTTGCAAAAAGAATTTTCAACAGGCGGATTGCATGAGCATCCACTTGAAAACCTTCGATTTCAGCGGCTTACGGGGAAGTGATTCCTGAAATCGGGGCTTGATCGCGCCACAAAAGTTAATCGCCAGTTGGCCTGTAAGCCGGGTTCTGTATGGCTCCGGCGTGAACCGGAACGTGGCAGCCATTCCTCTGGGACAGCGTTCGCACGCTGCCTCGCGCAACCCACCCGGATGACTGGCCTGGAAACCGGCCGGAAGGCCTTTCGGCCTGCCGCGTCATCCCTATTCGGTCTTGCTCCCGGTGGGGTTTACCGTGCCATTTCCGTTGCCGGAGATGCGGTGGGCTCTTACCCCACCCTTTCACCCTTACCTGTCATGACAGGCGGTTTGCTTTCTGTGGCACTTTCCCTGAGGTCGCCCTCGCCGGACGTTATCCGGCACCGTGTTTCCGTGGAGCCCGGACTTTCCTCACCCTACCGCCTTTCGGCATTGATAAAGCGCGGCTGCCCAGCCAACTGGCAGGGGTCCCATAAACGACAGAGACGGCAATTGCCACCGAAATCAAAATTTATCTAGCGAAATTGCGGTGTGAAATCCGTAGAGTAGCCCTGCTCGCTGATTCTGCCTGACAAAAGCAGCTCGGCCCCAAGCCGACCGATTTCGTCCGAGCTCTTGGCCGAGGTGCCGGCGCAGCCCGTCAGTACCGCGATTTCAGGCGATGAGGTGTAGCCGATCATCGGGTAGCCGCTTTCCGTCTGCGAGACGACGCAGGCCGCCGTCGAAATCGAGAACGGCGCCAAGTCGGGCACGAGACCTTCGACGATGCGTTCGTGATAGGCGCGCACGCTCTCGCGTCCCTCGGTTTTGAACCAGGCGCGCATCGCCACCGCGTCGCCGAGCGCCAGGTCATCGGGGTCGCCGCCGATCTTCAGGTAGAATTTGCCGTCGGGATAACGGATCGGCGGCAGCAGATAAATATGGGTACCGGGCACATTCAGAATGAGCGACGGCATGGTCGCAAGGCGCGCCGCGTCGGCTTCGCTCACTTCGAAAAGCGTGACGGTCCGACCATAAACCGTCATGGCAACGGGCTTCGGCAACAGATTCTCTGCAATGGAAAATCCGCCCGCAGCCAGCAGCACCTTTTCACCGCGATAGCTCCGACCGCCTGCGGTCTCGACGACGGCCGATCCGCCCTCGCTGCGGATCGAGACGACATGGTCGCGAATGACGGCAGCACCCGCCTTTTCGGCCAGCAGCGACTGCGCCTTCACCAGCTTGCGCGGACTGATATGCCCGGCCCCACTCGCCTCAAAGACGCCGGCGGCGCCATCGGGGAAGGCAAAGAATGGAAACGTCGCCTTCAGCCCAGCCGCGTCGATGACGCCGGTCTCGACGCCGAGCGAAACGGCCGCCTGCCGGGTTTTTTCGAGATAATCGCCTCGATCAGCGCCAACGACGACGCAGCCGGCCTCGCGATAGAAGTCGATGCCGCTGTCGCGGACGATCTCGCCATAGCGGCCGATCGAGCGGTTGGCGAGCAGCGCCCAGTTGCGGTCGGGATCGATGGTGCGGGTGATGCGCCCCTCGTCGTAATGGCTGGCAAAGACGCCCTGATGCGCCTTGCGATCATCAGGCTCGTCCGGACCGATCACCGCCACGCCATCCACCTGTCGCGCCAGATGCCGCGCCGCCGCAGCGCCCATCAGCCCGCGGCCGACGACGATATATTTGAAATCGACTGTCATGATGCTCCCTTTCAGGCAAAGACCGGCGTCAGCTCGCCGCCGAAATCCTTGTCGCCGAGCGCCCCTTCGGCCAGAAGCACGGCTCCCAATCGTCCCAGCTCGTCGGAGGATTTGGCCGCGACGAAATTGCCGCCGGTGAGCACCGCGATGCGCGGCGACTGCGTAAATCCGGCATAGGGATAACCGGTTGGCGTGAAATTCGCCACGCACGGCCCAGAGGTAACCGGGCAGCCGGCAAGTGCCGGCATCAACGCCAGCGCGACGCGGGAGAGATGCTCGCGCTCGGCCACGCTGCCATCAGAACGGAACCACGCGCCGACATCCTCCAGCTCTCTGAAAGAAAGCATCTCGGTATCGCCGCCGAGCTTCAGATAGGTCTTGCCGTCGGGATAACGCACCGGCGGCAGGATATAAATGTGGTCCTCCTCCCGCTCGCCGAGCACGATCGTCGACGGCATATCGCCGAAGATTGCCATCTCGCGCTCGCCGATCTCGTAGAAGGCGACCGTGCGCGCCATCACCCTGGTATCGACGGGACGCGGCAGCAGGGCGTGGAAATTGCTGAAACCGCCGGCAGCGACCAGCACGCGCTCGGCGCTGTAGCTTCTGTCGCCGGCCGTCACTTCGACATGGGAACCGGCGTCGCGCAGGGACGTCGCGGTTGCCTCGATCAGCGAGACGCCGCCCTGTTCGGCAAGCTTCGCCTGCGCCCGTACCAGCGCCCGCGGATTGACGTGGCCGGCGCGCTTGCGCTCGAAATATCCGGTGAATTCAGGATTGACGGCAAGATACGAAAAACGCTGGCGAAGGTCCGACGGCGCGATGGTCTCGATATCGCTGCCGAGCGTCCGGCTGACGGTTAGCGCCCGGTTGATATAGTCCTGCTCATCCTTGGGCGGCGGACCGGCAAAGAGGCAGCCGACTTCAGAATAGAAGGAAATGCCGCTCCTTGCCTCGATCTCGCGGTAGCGGTCGAGCGCACGGGCAGCGAAACTTCCCCAGGCCAGATTGCCGTCGAAGGTGCGGGTGATGCGCGCTTCGTCGTAATGGCTGGCGAATATCCCATGATGGGCCTTGCGTTGCTCCGGCTCGCGCGGGCCGATCAGCGCAACGCCGTCGGCCATTAAGGCGAGATGCCGTGCAGCAGCCGCCCCCATCATGCCGCGCCCGATGATGATGAACCTGAAATCGACTGCCATATCTAACCCCGTCTCGAGGTGGCCTAACCTCATTCTCGAGGTGGCCCACCTCGTTTCAGGTGGGGATATCACGGCAAGCATCCTGATTCATATCGCAAAAATGCCGGAAGAATTTTCGCCGGGCGCGTCCGGCGAAGCTCAGTCGAGCATCGCCAGCACCTTGCCGCAATAGGTCTTCGACACCGGGTTCATGCGCGTGGCGGCATGGCCGGCATTGTATTTCAGGATCGTGTTGCAGGTCTGCCCGCCGCCAAGCTGATGGGCGGCCGCCAGGTATTTCATCCCGTATTTGATGTTGGTCTCCGGATCGAACAGGCCCTTCCTCGTGCCGGAATAGCCCATCATCCGCGCCGTCGCCGGCTTGATCTGCATCAGCCCGATTTCGCCGGCGCTGCCGCGGGCCTTCGGATTGAAATTGCTCTCGACACGCACGACGGCCTGGGCGAGCGCGACCGGCACGTCGTATTCAGCGGCATATTTATTGATCAGCGCGGCATAGGGAACGCTGGCGGAAAAATCGGGCATGGCATAGCCGCTCTGGCGATCGACGGTTTTCAGCGGGATGGTTTGGGCCCTGGCACCCCAGTCATCATCAGCCAAGGCAAAACTATATCCCGCCAGCAGCATGCCAACGCATGCCGCAGCACCAACAATCATATTCTTCATGTAGTCTATTCACTCCGACCCATAGAATTGCAGGACTGCGCGCCTCGCCGTCATCCGGATATACGCGATCAAGGACTGACCGCGTTCCGCAGCAATTCTTATCGTTTCATTTGGCGCTCATCGTTACACTTGGAAAATCCGTGAGCGCTGTTCAGCGGGCGTTCTTAAACCATCGCAATGAGGAGATAATAGGGAAATGATGTGGCGAGGCGGCTTTCTCGCCGGCCGCGGAATTATCGGCCGGAACTCGGCCTCTTCCGCTCAGGAATACCGCGGCAGCGCCGACAGCAGCCGGTGCAGCGTGTCGATCGTCGAGAAATCGGCGATGCCATCCACCCGTTCAGGCCGGAAATGGCGCTGGAAAGCTTCCACGTCACCCGCCGTCTTTTCGGAAAATTGGCCCGTAATTTCAGTGCCGTAACCATAGAGGGACAGCATCGACTGCAGCGCTTCGACAGGCTGGCCGGCATCACCCTGGTGGAAAAAGCGCCCGCCGGTGATCGTTGCCGGCTCGACCCAGTGCCCGATGCCCGCCCTGTGGAGCTCGGCCCAGGGGAATTTTTCACCTGGATCGACCTTGCGGATCGGGGCGACATCGGAGTGCCCCAGGACCCGTTCCGGCGCGATCGACCAACGTTTGACACAGTCGCGACACAATTCGATCACCGCGGCGATCTGCTCTTTAGGGTAATCGGGAAGCCCGCCGGGATGGCCGGCATTGGCGATCTCGATGCCGATCGACAGCGAATTGATATCCGTCTCGCCGTGCCAACTGCTCTTTCCCGCGTGCCAGGCACGCCGCACCTCCGGCACGAGCTGCACCACCTCGCCGTTCTCATGCACGAAATAGTGGCTGGAAACCTGGCTCTCGGCGCGACAGAGCCAGTCGAGCGCGCCGACAGCCGTCGGCATGCCGGTATAGTGCAACAGGATCATGTCCGGACAGCGCCCGTCCGCGCGCTCGCCGTGGTTTGGCGAGGGCTGCACGCGGGCGCTCCCGCAGTCCGCCTCGAAAGAGGTCATGCGGCGCGGCGTTCCTTCTCGATCGCCGCATAGGCCGCGTTCAGCGCGGCCATGCGCTCATTGGCGATGACGTGGAACTCCTTCGGCACGCCGCGCGAGATCAGCCGGTCGGGATGGTGTTCGCTGACGAGCCCATGATAGCGGCGGCGGATGGTCGGGAAATCGTCCGAGGGCAACACACCGAGCACCTTGTAGGGATCGCCGCCTGTGGAGACGTGACGGGCGGCGATCTGCTCGAAGCGCGTCTCGCTCATCTGGAAGATCTCGCCGATATGGCTGAGGAAATTCAGTTCCTTCTCGTGGATCAGCCCATCGGCCTTGGCGATATGGAAGAGACCGTCGAGCACGTCTTCGAGCACGGTGCAATTGGCCGCACAGGTAACGCAGAGCGTCGAGAGCCGTTCGGCATAGGCTTCGTAGCCGGCCACGTCCTGGCGTGCGAGGTTGTAAAGCCTGGCGACGTTCTTTGCCTGGTCCTGTGGGAACTCGAAGATTTCGCGGAAGGCTTCGACCTCCTTCTCGCTGACGATGCCGTCGGCCTTGGCCATCTTGGCCGACAGCGCGATGATCGCCACGGAGAAGGCCACCTTGCGCCGGGTCTCAGGATCGCCTTCGAAAACCGTTCGGATAGCCTCGACTACCGCAGACAGCGCATTGCCCGCGGTATTGCCAATGGCATTCAACAGTTTTTCCCAGAAGGACATCGAAATCTCTCGCACGCTTGTCAACTTATATGCAGATAGCTTGACCAAAGAATCGTAGCCTTTGCAAGGCGACTATTGGTCGTAGGGCCGAACACAGTTTTCACGATTTGGTAATTGTCGCACCGCAGCAAAGGTTCCTCCTGCGCTCGGCACCTCCGCTTTGCGGCGCACTGCGCCAGCAATTTCCACAAGAGTTCTCGGCAGCCAGAACCGGCTTGAAACGATTATATCAGCTCTTCCGATCGCAACGCGGCAGAAAGGCGCTTTTTCGTAAATTCTTTACTTTACAGGCTCCCTTCCCTGCCGCATCCATGCGCTCATGCATGTCGCCCGGAAGTGTGCAGCGGGTCCGGGATAACGACATCCATGAAAACAATGCGCTAAGGCGCGTCGCTTGAATCGAATTCGAGGCGACGCCTGTAGCTGACGCCGCCGCACGGAAACGCCATAGGAGGGATCATGGCCAAGCAGAAAGTCGCAATGCTGACCGCCGGAGGCCTGGCGCCCTGTCTTTCCTCCGCCGTCGGCGGACTCATCGAACGATACAGCGACATCGCCCCCGACCTCGATCTCGTCGCCTACAGGTCCGGCTACCAGGGCGTATTGCTCGGCGACAGCATCGAGATCACCCGCGAGATGCGCGAAAAGGCGCCGCTGCTGCATCGTTATGGCGGCTCGCCGATCGGCAACAGCCGCGTCAAGCTCACCAATGCCGCCGACTGCGTCAAGCGCGGCCTGGTCAAGGAAGGCGACAACCCGCTGCGGGTTGCCGCCGAACGCCTCGCCGATGACGGCATCACCATTCTCCACACGATCGGCGGCGACGACACCAACACCACCGCTGCCGACCTTGCCGCCTATCTGGCCGCCAACGGCTACAACCTGACCGTCGTCGGTCTGCCGAAGACCGTCGACAACGACGTCGTGCCGATCCGCCAGTCGCTCGGCGCCTGGACGGCCGCCGAAGTCGGCGCGCATTTCTTCGATAATGTCGGCAACGAGCAGACGGCCGCTCCCCGCACCCTCGTCATCCATGAGGTCATGGGCCGCCATTGCGGCTGGCTGACCGCCGCAACCGCCCGCGCCTATCTCCAGCTCACCAGCCGCAACCAATATGTCGACGGCCTGATGATGGACGCGCATCTGAAAAGCATCGACGCCGTCTACCTGCCTGAAATGGCCTTCGACCTCGATGCCGAGGCCGCCCGCCTGAAGGAAAGCATGGACCGCAACGGCCACGCCACGGTCTTCGTCTCTGAAGGCGCCTGCCTCGATGCCATCGTCGCGGAGCGCGAAGCCGCCGGCGAGACCGTCAAGCGCGACGCCTTCGGCCACGTGAAGATCGACACGATCAATGTCGGCGCCTGGTTCCAGAAGCAGTTCGCCAGCCTGTTGAACGCCGAACGCTCGCTCGTGCAAAAATCGGGCTATTTCGCCCGCTCGGCGCCTGCCAACAGCGACGACCTCAGGCTGATCCAGAGCATGGTCGATCTCGCCGTCGAAAGCGCGCTCAACAAAGTCTCCGGCGTCACCGGCCACGATGAAGCGCAGAATGGTAAATTGCGCACTATAGAATTCCCGCGCATCAAGGGCGGCAAGGCTTTTGACCTGTCGACGGCATGGTTTGCCGAAGTCATGGACAATATAGGCCAGAAATACAAAGAAGCGTGATTGACGGATGGTTAATATGATGTCTTTGCTTGTTCCTGAGGAATAGGAGGAGACACCATGTCACTTGAAGCTTGGCTGGCTTTTGCGGCCGCATCCGCCATCATGCTGGCCATACCGGGACCGACGATACTGCTCGTCGTTTCCTATGCGCTCGGTCATGGACGCAGGACTGCGTTTGCGACGGTGAGCGGCGTGGCGCTCGGTGACTTCACCGCGATGACGGCGTCTCTCTTCGGTCTCGGCGCCGTCCTCGCCGCCTCCGCCACCCTCTTCACCGTCTTGAAGTGGATTGGCGGCGCCTACTTGATCTGGCTGGGAATCAAGCTCTGGCGGGCTCCTGTCATCGGCGAACCGGTTGCCGACAACGACAATCTGCCGGAAGAGAAATCGCTCAAGATCTTCCTCCACGCCTATGTCGTCACCGCCCTTAATCCGAAGAGCATTATCTTCTTCGTCGCCTTCGTGCCGCAGTTCCTCAATCCGGCCCTGCCCTTCCTCGGCCAGATGGCAATCATGGAAGCGACCTTCCTCGTTCTGGCGATCCTCAACGCTTCCGCTTATGCGTTTCTTGCCAATACCGCGCGCGGACTGATTCGCAAGGCGAGCGTCCAGCGGGCTGTAAACCGTACGGGCGGGACCCTACTGATCGCTGCAGGCGCCGTAACCGCCGGGTATCGCCGTATTGCAGCCTAGAAATATTCCGTGGTTGCCGGAATGCCACGAATAGGTTAATGGGGTCGTCGGATTTAAGCTTTTTAGTAACTTTTATAACGCTGCCGGGGCGGCGCGATTTCACGAAAGTGGCGGAATGGTAGCGATCGGATTGTCCGGCCTAAAACGCAGTCTTGTCGTTTCGACGATACTCTGCTGTGGCGTGATGACCGGATGCGCCAGCGTCGAATACACCTCTCAGGCCGAACTGACAGCCGCTCAGACCGTGGTGCCGATGCCGAAACCCGGCGAAGACGCCACACTCGCCGCGATCCCGACAGCCGAAGGCGCAGCCGGTCAGGTTGCCGGTGCCGTCATTCCCCAGACATCCCCCTCCTTGACCGCAACGGCGATGCCGACCGTGACAGCCTCTCAGCCTGGCGATCTCGCCACGCAGCCAGGCATCCAGCCGGCAGCCTACGCGCGGATCCCGCTGACGCCCGAGATGACGGCGATCCAATCCGTGGTGCCGACGCCGCGTCCGGGAGCCCCAGCACAGCCGACGACGCAGCTTGCCTTTGCCGCGACACCGCAGAACGGCGCGCTTGCAGCCCTTGCCGCAGTCGACACCACCCCGCGTGCCAGCATGGATTACGGCTTCGACGAATCCGGGCCGATCGATCCGCCGACGGCGCCGCCGATGTTCAGCGACGACGACAAGGACGATGCGCCGACGGTCGAAAAGAGCTTCGTCACCAAACTCATTCAGAAATATTCGAAGCTCTACGAAATTCCCGAGACGCTGCTCCATCGCATCGTCCATCGCGAGAGCCGCTACAATCCGAAGGCCTACAACAAGCGCGGCTATTTCGGCCTGATGCAGATCAAGTACAACACTGCCAAGTCCATGGGCTATGACGGCGCCCCGGGCGGTCTCTTCGATGCCGAGACCAACATCAAATATGCCGCGAAATATCTGCGCGGCGCCTGGCTCGTCTCCGACAGCAAGGAAGACGATGCCGTGCGTCTCTATGCGCGCGGCTATTATTACGACGCCAAGCGCAAGGGCATGACCGACATCGCCCAGGGCAACTATTAAACAATAAACGACTGAAACGACGGAAGCCGCCTATGGCTGCGGCTGCGCGCGCTGTTGCGAGCCGGCCTGCTGTTGCGGCGCGCCCGTTTGCGGCAAGGCCGCCAGAACAGCCTTGAGAAGCGTCTGCGGCTGATAGCCGAGCCAGCTCGGCGTCAGGCCGAGCCTGATGACAACCAGATCGGCGGACGGTACGATCGCCATGCTCTGCCCGTCATGCCCCGTCAGCCAGAACGTATCCTCGGGCAGCCCGAATTTTGCACTCGGGCCGCCGGGCGCAAGCCAAGCTTGGCCCTGCGTATAGCGGCCGTTCGACGCTGCCGTCGGCGTGCGCATGGCGCCGACGAAACCTTCCGGGAGCAGCCGCTGGCCGTTCCAGACACCGTCTTGCAGCAGGAACTGCCCGAAACGCGCCCAGTCATGCGCCGTCGCATAGAGATAGGAACTTCCGGCAAACGTGCCGCGCGCATCGAGTTCGAAGACGGCGCTCGTCATGCCGAGCGGTGAAAACAGCGCGTCGTCGGGATAGGAAAAGGCTGCCTGTGCATTGCCGACCCTGTCCATCCAGATGCGTGACAAGAGCACCGCCGTGCCGCTCGAATAGCGGAAGCGTTTGCCCGGCTCCGCCTCCATCGGTGCGTTGGCCGGCAGCGATACCATGTCGGGATCGAGATAGAGCATGCGCGTCACATCGGCGACATCACCATAATCCTCGTTGAAGGCAAGGCCGCTCTCCATGCCGAGCAGATCGGAGACCTTGATCCTGGCACGCCCGTCATTCTTCCACTGCGCCAACAGATTGTCGTCGTCGAAGGAGATCTTACCGTCGAGCATCAGTCGGCCGACAATCGCAGCATTCACCGTCTTCGTCATCGACCAGCCGATCAGCGGCGTCTTCGCCGAAAAGCCGGGGCCATAGGCTTCGGCGACGATGCGGCCGTTAAGCACCACGACAATCGCCCGCATTGCCGGGCCGGCCACGCTCTCATCGGCAAGCAGCGCGGCAATCTTCCCCTCCGGCGGGTCCCCGATGCCCTCGCCCTGCGGCCACAACGCCTCGTTCGCCTCCACCCTGGCCGGAGTATCGAAAGGCACCGCATTCGCCGCCGCCTCGAAATTGCCGTCCGGCACGCTCATGCAGCCGAAAGCGCCGCGATAGAGCGCATAACTCGGCGCAAACAGCCCCATGAAGCGCGCCGTCACACGGTCGTTGTCGCGGTCGACGCTGACGCGCACCAGCCGCAGCAGCGGATTTCCGGGCGCCTGGACATCATCCTCAAGCACCTCCTCGGCCTCCCGGCCGGCGATGAAGACATTGGAACAAACGATCTTGGCGGCATAGCCGTCGCCGACACGCAGCAGTTCCGGCGGCTGCACGAAGAGCCAGCCGCCGGCGCCGATGACGACCAGCACGATAAGGAGAGCAAGCGCCTTCAGGATACGCAGAACAAATCGCATGGCATTCCTCCATGCCGGGAGAGAAGCAGGAATCGCACACGCCGGAAAGAGGCCACAGCGAAGAAGGGCCGTCACTGCGATCACTTTACCAAGAGGGCGATCTCTCCGCAGAACGGTGCCCACAGCCCACGTCATCAAACTGTAGCAGTGGCGCGCTACACGCCCTGAACGCTAAAAAGGTGACAGACTCATGTCAGAATTTGCACCGGATGCCGGCTTCCGCAAGAACCGGAAACTCAAGGACGCCCTTCTCCGCCACAAGGCTTTTTCGAAGGAAGGTTTTTCCGAGCGTCTCTTCGGCCTCCTCTTCTCCGGCCTCGTTTATCCGCAGATCTGGGAGGATCCGGATCTCGACATGCAGGCGATGGAGCTGAAGCCCAACCATCGCATCGTCACCATCGGCTCCGGCGGCTGCAACATGCTCGCCTATCTCTCCAAGGCGCCGGCCTCGATCGACGTCGTCGATCTCAACCCGCACCATATCGCGCTGAACCGCCTGAAACTTGCCGCCTTCAAGCACCTGCCGGATCATGCCGATCTCGTCCGTTTCCTGGCCATGCCGAACGAGAAGTCGAATAGCCGCGCCTACGACCGGCATCTCGCCGTCAAGCTTGACGAGGCGACCCGCAGCTATTGGAACGGCCGCAAGTTCGGCCGCCGCCGTGTCACTGTCTTCGACCGCAACATCTACGAGACCGGCCTGCTCGGCCGCTTCATCGGCGCGGCCCATCTTCTTGCCCGCCTGCATGGCGTCAAGCTGCGCGAGATGACCAAGACCCGCTCGATCCGCGAGCAGCGCCAGTTCTTCGAAGAACAGATCGCGCCGCTGTTCGAAAAGCCGGTGGTGCGCTGGATCACCGGCCGCAAGAGCTCGCTCTTCGGCCTCGGCATCCCGCCGCAGCAATATGACGAGCTCGCAAGCCTCGCCGCCGATCATTCGATCGCACCGGTGCTGAAGCACCGCCTGGAAAAGCTCGCCTGTCATTTCCCGATGCGCGACAATTATTTCGCCTGGCAGGCCTTCGGCCGCCGCTACGGCACCCAAGAGGAAGGCCCGCTGCCGACCTATCTGAAGCCCGAGCACTATGAAGTGATCCGCGCCAATGTCGACCGCGTCAACGTCCACCATGCAAGCTTCACCGAGCTTCTGGCCCGCGAGCCGGCCGCCTCGCGCGACCGCTACATCCTGCTCGACGCGCAGGACTGGATGACGGAGGAGCAGCTGGACGACGTCTGGCGGGAAATCACCCGCACGGCGCGTGAAGGCGCCCGCGTGATCTTCCGCACTGCCGCCGAGAAGAGCATCATCGAAGGCCGCCTGTCACCCTCGATCCGCGACCAGTGGGATTACTTCGAGGAGAAGTCGCGCGAACTGACGGCGCTCGATCGTTCGGCGATCTACGGCGGCTTCCACATTTACGGGAAGAAGGCGTGAGCAAGGTCAGCACCGAGACGGCAGGAAAGAGCGGCGAACATGCCAGCCTGATGGATGGCATGTACCGCTACCAGCGCCATATCTACGATCTGACGCGCAAATATTACCTTCTCGGCCGCGACAGCACGATCCGCAATCTCGACGTGCCCGAGGGCGGCACCCTGCTTGAAGTCGGCTGCGGCACCGGCCGTAACATGGCCTTCGCCCATCGGCATTTCCCGACGGCCAAGCTGTTCGGCCTCGACATTTCTCAGGAAATGTTGTTTTCGGCACGCAAGACCTTCGCCACCAGGGCGACGATCCCGGAATTCCGCGTCGCCGACGCCACCGCCTTCACGCCGCGCGACTTCGGCGTCAGCGGCTTCGACCGCATCGTGATCTCCTATGCCCTGTCGATGATCCCGGACTGGGAGCGCGCCGTCGATGCGTCGATTGCCGCACTCAACCCCGGCGGTCAGTTGCACATCGTCGATTTCGGCCAGCAGGAAGGCCTGCCCGGCTGGTTCCGCCGCATGCTGCAGTCATGGCTCGCAAAATTCCACGTCACCCCGCGCTCCGATCTGCGCGAGGTCCTGGAAGCGCAAGCCCATGAAAACAACGCGAGATTGTTGTTCGATACCGTCGGCGGCGGTTATGCCTGGCGGGCGGCCATTATCAGCAAGCGCTCATAATTCGCTTGAAACTAACCGATTTTTTACGTTGATATGGTGAAAAGAGGGTTATCCTCTGCCGACTCGTCTTTTTCGAAGGTCAGGCTGTGGGGCAAAGAGATCATTCGGTTCACGACGGGATGCCCATGCGCCGGCTTTTGTTTTGCGTTCTGCCTCTGGCCATTCTTCTGGCAAGCTGCTCCTCTTCTGGCCACGACTATCTCGAAACAGCATCGATTAAGCCGAAGACGCGCTTCAAGGACACCGATCCGCAGGATTTCGGCCCGAAGCATCCGCAGCAGAACCAGGTCCACGGCATCGATATCTCCAAATGGCAGGGCGATATCGACTGGGCGACGGTGAAAAATTCCGGCGTCGGCTTCGCTTTCATCAAGGCGACCGAAGGCAAGGACCGGGTTGATCCGCGCTTCGACGAATACTGGCGCGAGGCCCGAGCCGCCGGCATCCCGCATGCGCCCTACCATTTCTACTATTTCTGCTCTTCAGCCGATCAGCAGGCCGACTGGTTCATCCGCAACGTGCCGAAGGAGGCGATGCGCCTGCCGCCGGTGCTCGACGTCGAATGGAACGCCGAATCGAAGACCTGCCGCTACCGTCCCGACCCGGAAACGGTGCGCGCCGAAATGCAGCGTTTCATGGACCGGCTGGAGGCCTATTACGGCAAGCGCCCGATCATCTACACCTCAGTCGATTTCCACCGCGACAACCTCGCCGGTTACTTCCAGGATTATCATTTCTGGGTGCGTTCGGTGGCAAAACACCCCGAAGTGACCTATTCCGACCGCCGCTGGGCCTTCTGGCAATATACCTCGACCGGCGTCATTCCCGGCATCAGCGGTCCCACCGATATCAATGTCTTTGCCGGCAGCGCAAAGAACTGGAACAATTGGGTTGCGGCCGTTTCCAAGGATAGAAATTCTTAGTAACGTCTTATGATGTTTCTTGCTTCTGTCACATTCCTCTGTGAAAGCGACGGCAATCTGTTTGATATAAGGACCGCATCCATGCACCGCTCGCTCGCAAGCCGCTCTGCACTCGCCCTCCTGTTTGCCCTCGCGCTTGCCAGCGGCGCAGCCGCCCAGCAAGCGCCGGACGCGGCCCCGGCCGCGCCCTGTGGCGGCGATCTGTCCGCCTTCCTTGAAGGCGTCAAGAAGGATGCAATTGCCGCCGGCGCCAGTGCGGCAGCCGCCGACACAGCCCTTGCCGGCGCCGAGATCGACCCCAAGGTTCTGAGCCGCGATCGAGCCCAGGGCGTCTTCAAGCAGACCTTCCTCGAATTCTCCCAGCGCACCGTCAGCCAAGCCCGCCTCGACATCGGCCGCCAGAAGATGAAGCAATATGCCGACGTCTTTGCCCGTGCCGAGCAGGAATTCGGCGTTCCCGCAGGCGTCATTACCGCCTTCTGGGCGATGGAAACCGATTTCGGCGCCGTCCAAGGCGATTTCAACACCCGCAACGCCCTGGTGACACTGTCGCATGACTGCCGCCGCCCGGAGCTCTTCCGCCCGCAACTGATCGCCCTCATCGAGATGGTCCAGCACGGCGACCTCGACCCCGCAACCAATACCGGCGCCTGGGCTGGCGAGATCGGCCAGGTGCAGATGCTGCCGCGCGACATCATCGCCTATGGCATGGACGGCGACGGCGACGGCCATGTCCGCCTGAAGCAGAGCGGCCCGGACGCCATCCTGACGGCGGCGAAATTCATCCAGCATCTCGGCTTCGAGCGTGGCCAGCCCTGGCTGCAGGAAGTCACCCTGCCCGACAATCTGCCCTGGGAGAAATCCGGCCTCGGCGGCACGATGACGGCAGGCGAATGGTTCGCGCTCGGCGTCAAGCCGCGCGACGGCAACACCGCCTTCGGCAACCTGGAAGGCGACCTGGTGCTGCCGCAGGGCCGCATGGGACCGGCCTTCATCGCCTACCCGAATTTCAAGATCTATCTCGAATGGAACAAGTCGTTCATCTACACGACCTCGGCCGCCTATTTCGGGACCCGGCTTTCCGGCGCTCCGACCTATCTCAAGGGCGTGCCGGAACAGGGGCTCGCCAACGACCAGATGAAGACGCTGCAGACCAAGCTGCAGTCGCTCGGTCATGATGTCGGCGAGATCGATGGCATCCTCGGCTCCGGCACGCGTGTCGCGATCCAGAAGGAGCAGCAGCGCCTCGGCATGCCGGCCGACGGCTGGGCAACGCCTGCCCTCCTCAACGCTCTCTAATCGCCGCCGACACCTCACCGCCCCCTATTTCGCAAGAAACGGGTGGCGCAGTCCGCCGTATGGCCTAAGCATCAGTCCTGGAAACCGCTCCCGGTTTTCGGTAAACGAGCGGCTTGCGGTGGAGGAACCGGCGTGGATAGCAGAATGAATGCGTGGACCTGGAGCCTGCTGGTCCTGCTCGGCCTGATCTGGGGCGCCTCCTTCTTCTTTGCCCGCATCGCAGTCCAGCATGTGCCGCCGCTGACCCTGGTCTTTCTCAGGCTGCTGGTTGCAGCGCTGGCGCTACATGTCTATATCGCCGGCCGTTTCGACGTCTATTCGATCCTCAAGGCCCGCTGGCGCGAATTCCTGATCCTCGGGCTCATCAACAATGCCCTGCCGCATGCGCTGATCTTCTTTGGCCAGACCCGCATCGGCGCCGGCCTTGCGGCGATCCTGAACGCAACGACACCGATCTGGACAGTGCTCATTGCCAATTACTTCACCGCCGACGAGAAGCTGTCATCGGCAAAAATCGCCGGCTGCCTCGTCGGTCTCGCCGGAACGATCGTGCTGATCGGTCCTGGCATCTCGGCCGGCGGCGAGGCGCCGCTCTGGGCGCTGCTGCTCCCCGTGCTTGCCGCCATCTCTTATGGTTTCGCCGCCACCTACGGCAAACGTTTCAGGAATGTTCCGGCCCCGGTCACCGCTACCGGCCAGTTGACCGCCTCTTCGCTGATCGCGCTGCCGCTGTCGCTGCTCGCCGATCGCCCTTGGACCCTGGCCGCGCCGCCGCTGGATGCGCTGCTTGCCATCCTGGCGCTGGCGCTGCTCTCGACGGCGTTCGGCTATATCCTCTATTTCCGGATCATGGCGGCAGCCGGCGCCACCAACGCCTCGCTCGTCACTCTGCTGGTGCCGCCGAGCGCCATCCTTCTCGGCGTGCTTTTCCTTGGTGAAAGGCTCACGTCAGGTGAATTTGCCGGCATGGCGCTGATCGGTTTCGGCCTCGTCATTCTCGACGGCCGCGCCTATCGCCTGCTAGCGAAGACCACCTGATATCGGTTGTGAATTCCACGTGTTTTCAACCGGTTGGCCGCTCGCCATGTTTTCGGCGCATAGGTAAACTGGTAATCGCCGGATTTAACGGCACGTTAAAATCTGTGAACAAAAATTTATCGAATATAATCGATTAGTTTCAACGGCTTGCCGAGATGTTCTTCGATTTTTCCACCGCGCCCTTCGGCAGCGCAGCATAGAATCCGCTTCCCAATCGACATATTTCCGACATATTATCGGCCGGTTAACGCGAGGAGACAGACATGGGACTCACGCAATCCTTGAATGTTCTGTTGGTCAGTGCAGCGTTTGCTTTCGTCTTGTCCATGCTCTTCATCTGAGCTGGCCGGTGAAAGCGGAATGACTGGTAGTACCTGAACTCCCCTGATCAATCCGCCAATGAAAAAGCGCATGTCCCGCCCGACATGCGCTTTTTCACCTTTTTGAACCGTGTAAAGCATGTCGCGCAAAAGTGCGCAGCGGTTTTGCGGCAACGACTGCGTAAAAACAAAGAGCTAAAGCGCAAGGAGCAATCTGAAAGATCGCGACGCGCTTTAGAAGGATCAGGCCGCCGCGCCCGCGCTTTTTGCCGCCCGGCGGGAAAAGCCGAGATTGTCGAGCACGGCGGAAACCAGCGGCGCGCGGTTCATCGTGTAGAGATGGAACTCATGGATGCCGCGCCGGACGAGATCCTCGATCTGTTCGGCGGCGACATCGGCTGCGACCTTCGCCCGCTCCTCGGGCTTGTCGTCGAAGCCGGCGAAGCGTTCATCGAGAAAGGCCGGGATGATCATGCCGCAGGCGCCGGCGAAACGCTTCAGCTGCGTCAGGTTCTGGATCGGCATGATACCGGGCACAACGGGGATCGAGACCCCGGCAGCGCGCACTTTCTCCAGGTAGCGCTCGAAATTGTCGTTGTCGAAGAAGAACTGTGTCAGCGCCCGGTCGGCGCCATTGTCGGCCTTGCGCTTCAGCATGTCGATATCGGCGGCCGTGTCACGGCTTTCCGGGTGCTTTTCCGGATAGGCGGAAACCGAAATCTCGAAATCACCGACCGCCTTGAGGCCGGCCACCAGCTCGGCCGCATTGGCATAACCGCCGGGATGCGGCTGGTAGGGCGCGCCGGCGCCGCCGGGCGCATCGCCGCGCAGCGCTACGAAATGTGTGACGCCGACTTTGCGGAACGTCTCGATCATCTGGTGCGTCTCTTCCTTCGTCGCGCCGACGCAGGTCAGGTGCGAAGCGGTGGCGAGCGGCGTCTGCGACAGGAAACGTGTGACGGCAGTCAGCGTCGGCGCCTTGGTGGTGCCGCCGGCGCCATAGGTCACCGAGACGAAATCCGGGTCCCAGTCCTGCAGCTTGCTGACCGTATCCCAGAGCTGACCTTCCATCTCCTCCGATTTCGGCGGGAAGAATTCGAAGGAGATCCCGATGTTGCGGCCGCGTGCCTCGTTATTCAAAGCCATGTCATACTCTCCCGGCAAATGTAGGTTCGGCGCCCTCGCTCGTCTGCGAAGCCATCAGGCGCCTCGGATCGCGCGCGAGCCAGACGGTGACCGTCAACCCCTGCCCGCTTTGCTGACCCGGATGAAGGTCGACGACCTGCTCAACGTCGAGCCCGGCCCGGTGCAGCCAGTCGGATATCGCCTGGTGCGAAAAACCGAGACGGACATGCGCATGCTCGTCGCGAAGATATTCGAGCGCGTGCGGCGCAAGGTCGATGACCACCAGCCGGCCGCCCGGCCGGAGCATGCGCGCCGCTTCCGCGATCGCAATCTCCGGCTGGTCGAAGAAATGCAGCACCTGATGGATCGTCACCAGGTCGAAATCCTGACCCTCGAACGGCAGGTTCAGGATATCGGCGTGGCGTACGGTGGCCTTGGTGATGCGGGACTTGTCGAGATTGGCGCGCGCCACGCTCAGCATGTCGCGGCTGGCATCGACGCCGATCGCCCGGCGGTAGAGCCCCGACAGCAGTTCGAGGATGCGGCCGGTGCCGGTGCCGAGATCGAGCAGCGAATCGATCGGCTGGCTGCCGAGCAGCCGGATGACGGCGGCGTCGACCTCTTCATCGGCGGCATGCAGGCGGCGAAGCTCATCCCACTCCGCGGCGTTGCGGCTGAAATAGGCCTGCGCTCGCTCGGCGCGCTGGCGCTTGACCTGCGACAGCCGTTCGCCGTCGCGAAGCACGGTCGGGTCGTTCTCGGAGACATGCTTCAGCAATGCCCGCACCAGCATGGCCGCCTTGCCCTCCTGCTTGAGGCGGAAATAGGCCCAGGCGCCTTCCTGGTAGCGTTCGATCAGTTCGGCCTCGCCGAGCAGCTTCAGATGGCGGGAGATGCGGGGCTGGGATTGGCCAAGAATTTCGGTAAGATCGGTCACCGTCAGGTCGCCGCCGTCAAGAAGCGCCAGAAGACGCAGGCGCGTGGGCTCGCCGGCCGCCTTCATGACGTCCACCAGCGCATCCAGTCCAAGCTTCAAGGGTTCGCTCATCTTTGATCCAATCAAGATATAAAGATATCTTTATGTGATTTGAACGATGGTGACAAGCGGCAATTCGCACTTCAGCGAAATTGCCTGCTCAAATTGCGACAGGCCAGACGTGAAAAAGCCCCGGTAGGAACCGGGGCTTCTCGACTGCAAAAATGGCTGCGATCAGCGCGTCAGGCGCTTATGGGCCTGGCTGCCCGGATTGAGGGCATCGGGACCGAGACGGCGCACCTTATCCTGCTCATAATCCTCGAAGTTGCCTTCGAACCATTCGACATGGCCTTCGCCTTCGAAAGCCAGGATGTGCGTCGCCAGGCGGTCGAGGAACATGCGATCGTGGCTGATGATGATGGCGCATCCGGCAAACGCCTCAAGCGCGCTTTCCAGTGCACCGAGAGTTTCCGTATCGAGGTCGTTGGTCGGTTCGTCGAGCAGCAGCACGTTGCCGCCGGCCTTGAGCATCTTGGCAAGGTGAACGCGGTTGCGCTGGCCGCCCGAGAGATTGCCGACCTTCTGCTGCTGATCGCCGCCCTTGAAGTTGAAGGCGCCGCAATAGGCTCTGGAGTTCATATCGAACTTGCCGAGCTTGATGACTTCGGCGCCGCCCGAGATTTCCTCCCAGACGGTCTTGCTGCCGTCAAGCGCATCGCGGCTCTGGTCGACATAACCGAGATGGACGGTCTCACCGATGCGGATCGATCCCGCGTCCGGCTTTTCCTGACCGGTGATCATGCGGAACAGCGTCGTCTTGCCAGCGCCGTTCGGGCCGATGATGCCGACGATGCCGCCCGGCGGCAGCTTGATCGACAGGTCGTTGATCAGCGTGCGGCCCTCGAAGCCCTTGGTGATGCCTTCCATTTCGATGACCACCTGGCCGAGGCGCTCGCTGACCGGGATAATGATCTGAGCGTCGCCGGGACGCTGCTTTTCGGCCGCTTCCACCAATTGTTCATAGGACTTGATACGCGCCTTGGACTTGGCCTGACGGGCCTTCGGGCTGGAGGCGATCCATTCCTGTTCGCGGCTGATCGCCTTCTGGCGGCCGGCCTCTTCCCGGTTTTCCTGCTGCATGCGCTTGGCCTTGGCGAGCAGGTAGGCCGAGTAATTGCCTTCGTAGGGAATGCCGCGGCCGCGGTCGAGTTCGAGGATCCAGCCGGTGACGTTGTCCAGGAAGTAACGATCGTGGGTGATCATCATCACGGCGCCCGGATAGTCGCGCAGATGCTTTTCGAGCCAGGCGATCGTCTCGGCGTCCAGGTGGTTGGTCGGTTCGTCGAGCAGCAGCAGGTCCGGCTGCGAAAGCAGCAGCCGGCAGAGCGCGATACGGCGGCGCTCGCCGCCGGACAGGCTGGCGACATCGGCGTCGCGCGGTGGGCAGCGCAAGGCTTCCATCGCCATCTCGACCTGGCTTTCCAGATCCCAGAGGTTCTGGCTGTCGATAATGTCCTGAAGCTTGGCTCCCTCTTCCGCCGTCTCGTCGGAATAGTTCATCATCAGTTCATTGTAGCGCTCGAGCACGGCCGTCTTCGAGGCAACGCCTTCCATCACGTTCTCGAACACCGTCTTGTTGGGATCGATGTGCGGCTCCTGCTCGAGGTAGCCGACCGTCGCCCCTTCGGCGAGCCAGGCTTCGCCGGTATATTCCTTGTCCTGGCCGGCGATGATGCGCAGCACAGTGGATTTACCGGCGCCGTTTGGCCCGAGAATACCGATCTTGGCATCCGGGTAGAAGGAAAGGTGGATGTTCTCCAGGATCTTCTTGTTGCCATAGGCCTTGTTGAGGCCGGACATATGATAGATGAACTGACGTGCCATACTGCGCTGCTCCGGGCGGGAAACTTCGATTGTGCCGCTATGTAGGCGAAACAGCGCCTGCGGGCAACGCCGAAACCCGGTTTACGCAGGAATTCCGGTCAGAAGCCCGCAGCGTCGACGACGCCCTCGTCGCATCCGAACGTCGTTTTTCCCGCGCCCTGGATCAGATCGCCAAGCCCGGAGCTCTTCGCCGACGCCGACCCGGCGGCTTCCGAAAGCCCGATGGTCAACCCGCTGATCATCTTGACATTGCCGGCGCGCCGGCAGCTCATCTTGACGCGGTCGCCGGCACCCGGCCCGAAGCTCTTGTCGAAAGCCGCCTTGATCGCCTCGGCCTTGACCGGCTTGCCGATATTGGCGGCGAAGAGATCGCGCACGGACGAGGTGTTGAGCGCACCGACGAGATGCACGCCGACGCCGAAATAATCGTCGGCGCTCATTTTCGTGCAGGTGCCGTGCTTTACCCATTCATGCCGTTCCAGGCCGGATTGCGTGCCGGGCATCGCCTTTGCCAGCGCGGCTTGCGTCTCGGCCGACAGGGTGACCGCCGGCAATGTGTCCCACTTGCCGTCCTTGTCGGCAGCCTTCTGCTCGGCACTGACGTCGCAATAATTCTGCCGCATCGGCCAAAGCCCGTGCAGCGAAAAATTCGTCGCATCGGCGCGCTCACCGGTCTGGCTCGCACATTCGGCCTTCTTCTGGTTCGTCTGGCAAAAAGCGGGCTGCCAGCTCGCCGAAAGTATAAAACGGGTGCGCCCGCCAGCCTCCTGCGACGCGGCGGCGCCTGCGAGAACCATCGATACGGCGAACGTCAAGGTACGCAACTGCATGCTGCTCATTTCAACCCCCAAAAAGAACAATACGGGAACAAATAAGCACGAAGATCGACAGCCCGCAACCCTGAATCGCAGCAGCAACGCAATTTGTTATCGGATAAACCCGGAACCGATGTTGCTTTTGGGCGGTGATCTGGTCTGTTGCCGCAAGGAGGACCCAGATGTTTTCTGAAACGCAACGGCTCGCTTCGACGGGGGCGTCGCTCGCCTATCACCATGCCGAGGCCACCGGCCCGGTACGCGGCATCCTGTTGATATCGCACGGTCTCGCCGAACATTCGAAACGCTATCGCGTTTTCGCCGAGGCGATGGCGGCGCGCGGCTATCATGTCTATGCCCATGATCATCGCGGCCACGGCGAGACAACGGCGCCCGACGCCCCGATCGGCCGCTTCGCCCGGCGAGGCGGCGTCGACAGGGTGATCGGCGACGTCCGTGCCATGCGCGCTTACGCGGCCATGCGCCATCCCGGCCTGCCGGTAATCCTCTTCGGCCATTCGATGGGGGGCCTGATCGCCCTCAATGCTGCCGTCACGGCGCCGGCCGATTTCGACGCCGTCGCCGTCTGGAATTCGAATTTCGCTGTCGGCCTTGCCGGCCGGGCCGCCCAGGCGATCCTGCTTGCCGAACGCATGCTGAAGGGTGCCGACGTGCCGAGCGGCCTGTTGCCGAAGCTCACCTTCGCAGCCTGGGGGAAATCCATTGCGGGCCGCCGCACCGAGTTCGACTGGCTGTCGCGCCTTCCCGGTGAAGTCGACAAATATATCGCCGATCCGCTCTGCGGCTTCGACGCTTCTGTTTCACTCTGGCTCGATCTCTTCGAGCTGACGTTTCGCGCCCCGCAGAAGCTCCATCTGGATCGGCTGCCGCGCGACCTGCCAATCCATCTCGTCGGCGGCGGAGAAGACCCGGCGACGGAGCGCGGAAAAGCCGTGCTCTGGCTGTCAAACCATTTGAAAGCCTGCGGCTTCTCTCGTATCAGCACCGAGATATATCAGGACATGCGGCACGAAACGCTGAACGAGATCGGCGCGGATGCTGCAACCGCCGCCTTCGCGGACTGGTGCGACGAGGCCGTCGCAATTTCCTGAACCAGAGAGATTCCGTCATGAGCAGCACCTCCGCCCGCCCCGTTTCCTCAACCTCCGAGGTAACGATGGGGCTCGCGCTGATGTTTCTTTCGGTGATGTTCTCGCCGCTCATCGATATTTTCGCCAAGCTTGCCGTCGTCACCATCCCCTCCGCCGAGGTCACTGCCGGTCGCTTCGTCGTGCAGGCGCTGTGCATGCTGCCTATCGTCATATGGCGGCGCAGCTTTGCCGATTTCTCCTGGCGCCAGAGCCTGTTCCATGCCATCCGCGGGTTAATCATCACCGTCTCGATGATCTCTTTCGTCACCACGCTGAAATACATGGCGGTTGCCGACGCCATTGCGATCTTCTTCGTCGAGCCGATCATGGTGACGATCCTCGGCGGCATTTTCCTGAAGGAGACGATCGGCTGGCGGCGCTATACCGCATGCGGCGTCGGTTTCTTGGGGGCGATGCTGATCATCCAGCCGAGTTTCCAGGAGGTCGGCTATATCGCCCTCCTGCCCGTGCTCAGCGCGCTTTGCATCGCGATCTTCGTGCTGATGACCCGCGTCCTCTCGCACCGGGAAGATCCCTGGGCGATGCAGCTCCAGATGGGCATCTGGGGCCTGCTCTTCTGCGCCATCCTGCTTTTTATCGGCGATGGAAGCGGCTCCGATCTCTTCGATCCCGTCATGCCCGAAGGCAGCGCCTGGTTCTACGTCGCTGGCGTCGGCGCCATGGCCGCAATTGCGGGCATCTTCGGCGTCTATGCCTATCGCGCCGCACCGGCCTCGACGCTGGCGCCGCTGCAATATTTCGAAATCGTCTCGGCGACGATCTTCGCCTGGCTGGTTTTCGGCGACTTTCCGAATGCGGTCAAATGGCTCGGCATCGCCATCATCATGGCATCGGGCTTGTACATCCTCTGGCGCGAGCGCCGCTTTGCTTCAAAGCCCGTATCCGATACATCTGAGGCGACGCTGGCGCCGTAAGGACCGACGAGGGAATATGACGCAGACCACGAAAAAGCCGCCGCTTGCCGGCATCCGGGTGATCGAGCTGGCCCGCGTGCTGGCCGGCCCTTGGGCGGGACAGATGCTTGCCGATCTCGGCGCCGATGTCATCAAGGTCGAAAACCCCGACGGCGGCGACGATACCCGGCAATGGGGGCCGCCCTTCATCGAAGGCGCGGATGGCGAAAATCTCTCGGCCGCCTATTACCACGCCGCCAATCGCGGCAAGCGCTCCGTCACCGCCGATCTGAGGAGCCCCGAAGGCCAGGATCTCGTCCGCCGCCTGGTTGCGTCAGCCGATGTGGTGATCGAGAATTTCAAGCGCGGCGGCCTCGTCAAATACGGCCTCGATTACGACAGCCTGCGCAAGGTCAACCCGAAGCTCGTCTATTGCTCGATCACCGGCTTCGGCCAAACCGGCCCCTATGCCGGCCTCGCCGGCTATGATTACATCGTCCAGGGCATGTCGGGCTTCATGTCGATCACCGGCGAGCCGGACGGCCAGCCAATGAAGGCCGGCGTCGCCATCGCCGATATCTTCACCGGCATCTATGCCGTCTCGGCGATCGAGGCCGCCCTGATCCACGCACTCAAATCAGGCGAAGGCCAGCTCGTCGACATGGCCCTACTCGACGTGCAATCGGCCGTGCTCGCCAATCAGAACATGAATTATCTCGTCTCCGGCGCCGCACCCACCCGTCTCGGCAATGCCCATCCGAATATCTCGCCCTATGAGGTCGTGCCGGCGGCGGACGGTTATCTTATCCTCGCGGTCGGCAACGATGGCCAGTTTCGCCGCCTCTGCGCCATCCTCGGCCTGGAGACAACCGCCGACGACGAGCGTTTCGCCACCAACAAGGCCCGCGTCGCCAATCGCGGCGAACTACGCCGTCTCGTTTCCACCGAGACGCTGAAATGGCAGAAGGCCGATCTGTTGAAGGCCTGCGAGGAGAACGGGGTCCCTGCCGGCCCGATCAATACGATCGAGGAGATGTTCGCCGATCCGCAGGTAGAAGCCCGCGGCCTGCGCATTGATCTTGCCGATGCCGCCGGCACCATCATCCCCGGGGTCAGGACGCCGGTGGTGCTGTCGGAGACGCCATTGCACTATAGCAGGCCGAGCCCACGTCTCGGCGAACACACCGAAGAAATTCTGGCGGAACTCGCCGAGCGCGAGAGGAAGGCATCGTCATGAAGAAGACCGGCGGGGAACTGATCGTCGAGGCGCTGAAGGCGAACGGCGTCAAGCGTCTGTCCTGCGTGCCCGGCGAGAGTTTCCTCGCCGTCCTCGATGCGCTGCGCGACAGCGATATCGACGTGCTCGTCTGCCGCCAGGAGGGCGGCGCGGCGATGATGGCGGATTGCTGGGGCCGGCTGACCGGCGAACCCGGCATCTGCATGGTCACCCGCGGCCCCGGCGCCACCAACGCCTCTGCCGGCCTGCATATCGCCAAGCAGGATTCGATTCCGATGATCCTCTTCATCGGCCAGGTGCAGCGTGAAGCACGCGAGCGCGAAGCCTTTCAGGAGGTCGAGTTCCGCCGCGCTTTCACCGAATTCGCCAAATGGGTGGGCGAGATCGACGATGCCGCTCGCATTCCCGAATTCGTCACCCGTGCCTTTGCGATCGCGACCTCCGGCCGCCCCGGCCCCGTAGTGCTGACGCTGCCGGAAGATATGCTGCGCGACGAAGTCGAAGCGCCCCGCGCCAAGCGTTACGTGGGCGTCGAGGCGCATCCCGGCCGCCGCCAGATCGACGATCTCTATCTAAGACTGCTAAAAGCCGAGCGGCCGATGGTGATCCTCGGCGGCACGCGCTGGGATGCCGATGCCGTCGCCGATTTTGCAATTTTCGCCGAGCGTTTCCAACTGCCGGTCGGCTGCTCCTTCCGCCGGCAGATGCTGTTCGATCATCTCCATCCCTCCTATGCCGGCGATGTCGGCATCGGCATCAATCCGGCGCTGGCAAAGGAGATCAAGGAGAGCGACCTGCTGATCCTGCTCGGCGCCCGCATGTCGGAAATGCCGTCTTCGTCCTATACGCTGATCGATATCCCCTACCCCCAGCAATCGCTGGTTCACGTCTATCCCGACGCGTCCGAACTCGGGCGCATCTATCGCCCGGATCTCGCCATCTGCGCCGCACCTGCCGACTTCGTGGCTGCACTTGCCGACCTGGAAGCGCCGGCCGAGCCGCATTGGGCGGAGCGCACGCAGCGCATGCACCAGTCCTATCTCACTTGGTCGAAACCGCCGGCGACAGGTCCGGGCGCCGTCCATATGGGGCCGATCATGGAGTGGCTGGAAGCCAATACCGGGCCTGAGACGATCTTCACCAACGGCGCCGGCAATTACGCCACCTGGCTGCACCGCTTCCATCGTTTCCGCCGCTTCAATACCCAGGCCGCCCCCACCTCAGGCTCGATGGGTTACGGCCTGCCCGCCGCCGTCGCCGCCAAGCGGCTTTTTCCAGAGCGCGAGGTCATCTGCTTTGCCGGCGACGGCTGTTTCCTGATGCACGGCCAGGAGTTCGCCACCGCCATCCGCTACGGCCTGCCGATCATATCAGTCGTCGTCAACAACGGCATCTACGGCACGATCCGCATGCATCAGGAGCGCGAATATCCCGGCCGCGTCAGCAGCACCGATCTGACCAATCCCGACTTCGCAGCCCTTGCCCGCGCCTATGGCGGCCATGGCGAGACAGTGGAGAGCACGGAAGAATTCGCTCCCGCCTTCGAGCGGGCGCGCGCAAGCGGCAAGCCGGCAATCATCGAAGTCAAACTCGATCCCGAGGCGATCACGCCGACACGCACGCTCTCGGAAATCGCGCAAACAAAAAGCCGGTAAGTCCGTGAGCCCACGCACTTACCGGCTTAGATGCAGTGCTGCGGCGACGATCAGTCGATCGCGGCCGTGACGATGAACTCGACCTTGTATTTCGGCGCTGCGAGCTTGGCTTCGCTGGTGGCGCGGGCCGGCGGATTGGCGGGATCGATCCAGGCTTCCCAGGCGGCGTTCATCTCGGCAAAATAGGCAATGTCGGAGAGATAGACGATCGTCTGCAGGATCTTCGACTTGCTGCTGCCGGATGCAGCCAGCAGGCGGTCGACTTCGGCAAGCGAGGACTTGCACTGATCGGTGACGCTTTCGCCCTCGCCGACCTGGCCTGCGAGATAAACCGTGTTGCCGTGAATGACGGCGCCGCTCATGCGTGCGCCGACGTCGATACGCTTAATGCTCATCATAGTCTCCTGAGTGAATGGGAAGGTGGCGGCGCTGCGGTGCAGCGCCGGAAAATCGGCAGCCGGAACCGGGGCCTAGCTGCGGATATGGTGGGTCTTCTGGTAGATTGCCGTCGAGCGGGCGCCGGAGCGGCAATAGCCGAGCATCGGCCGGGGGAATTCATCGAGCGCATCGACCATGCCCTGCACGGCTTCCTCGGTCACGCCCATCGGCCCGACAGGCACATGGGTGATCTCCAGACCGAGTTCCTTGGCGCGTGCCTCGATAACGGAGAACGACGTCTGATCCGGGCTTTCATGGTCGGGGCGGTGGCAGACGATCGATTTGAACCCCTGCGCCTTGATCTCGTCGAGGTCCTCGGGCGTGATCTGACCCGAAACCGAATATTCATCGTCGATCTGGCGAATATCCATCGTTCTGTCTCCTCAAAAATGGTGGGCTGAAGGTCTACGACGCAGCTTGGCAAGCGTCAACAACACTTCGCTCAGAGGAAGGCAAAGCTCAGCCTATAGCTGCGGCTCTCGCCGGGCGCCAGCATGTTGAACTCACCGGCAGCCTGAAGCTCGTCGCGCAACACCCAACGATGCGAGACCGGCTCGATGCCGATGATATGGGCCGGCGCCTTCTGGTTCCGCCAGACCTGCAGATAAGGCAGCGTGTCGGCGAGGAAGCGAACGCGGAGCGTCCTGCCCCCGATCGCGACGATGGGCCCGAGGCGAACTTCAGCAAAGCCCTGCTCCGTCGCCGGCGCCGGCACGCAGAAAATGCCGCCCGGCTCCTCGCCGAATGTCCAGGGAAAACCGCCATTCTCCAGCATCCGGCCTTCGATCCGCGTGCCCTCGTCCAGCCATTTGCCGCCGGTGTTCATGTGATACATCAGGAAGGTCGGCACCGTCCGGTCGCTGGTATTGACGACCCTGTCATCGAGCCGGACCTCGCCGGTCGCCCCGTCGATCCGCCACAGCCGCTCGATGCGCTGCGGCAGACCCTCGACCGTGGTGATGTCGATATCGGCGCGGCATTCGGCATTGCCGTCCTCGAACTTCGTCCACAGCACGTTGGCTGCATGGCCGGAGGCCGATCCGTGCAGCGGATAGACCTTGCCCTCGGCGCTACCGGCGATCGGCTGCCGGTGGCGGATATGGTCCGGCCCGCAGGTGAACAGGAAGCCTTCGAGCGAATGATCGATTCGGGGATCGCCGTCGTCGGGAATGGCGCGCTTCGGCGCGATGTCGACGCCTTCGACGATGCATCCGCCGATATCCAGCACCGACGTTTCATCGAGCATCAGGCGCGGCCCGCTTGCAGCGGCAAATTCGATCATCGCAGTCTCCTCAGGGGCTTATGGCCGGCATAGCGTTAGGTTTTGCGCCGTCTTTCGTCAATCGGACCCTTTTCCTCTCTTGCGCTTTCGCCGCAACCATGGATTTTGCGGAACTGACACGGAGACGCAAACGTTTATGAGTAAAAGGAAATCTTAGTGATTTTCATATTTTGTTCAGCACGGTTTCATAAATTCCACACTAGCGTCAAAATTCGCAGGTGTGTGTCGGCCTAATCACTGTTCGAGGTGTGAGACGTGAATCGATTCTTAAAGTCGGCATTTTCGCTTGCGGCAGTGCTGGCAGCCATTATGGCTGCGGCACCGGAGGCCGGCGCGCAGCAGTTCCGCGACCGTCGCCAGAGCGATGTCGTGCTCGTAACCCCGAGCGGCGAAATCCTCGACTATGTCCCGCGCGGCTATATCTACGCCCGCGACCGTAGCGGCAACCGCGTGCTGATCGACGACTACGGCAATATCGTCGCCACCGAGATGCGCGCCCGCGGCTATTATCCGCCGCGCCCCGGCCGGCGTGATGTCTACGCCGACCAGGGTGGCAACGATCCCTATTATGCCGACGACAACACCTATGGCGACACACGCTATTCCGAGCGTGGTGCAGTCACCGGCGGCATCCCGCGCGATGCGGCGATCGAACGCCAGCCGCTCGGCGAGCAGCCCTATCCCGAGGACAACAGCATCGGCAATCCGCAATCCGGCGACGATTATGCCTCGATCGATCCCGACCAGCAGATTCCGCCCGCAGACGCGCCCAAGGCCGCGCCGGATGAACCCGTCATCACGCTGAAGAACAAGTCGAAGCCGGAGATCGTCGCACTCCAGGTCTTCCTCGATCGCGCCGGCATCTCGCCCGGTGTCATCGACGGCCATATGGGCTCGAATGTCACTAAGTCGATCTATGCCTATGACCAGATGACCGGCTCCAAACTCGACCCGAACGACACCGACGCCATTCTGGAAGAGCTGCGCATGAATGGCGGCCTGCCGGTCGTCAGCTACACCATCACGCCGGCCGATGCAGCCGGCCCTTACGTCGCAGAGATCCCGGAAGACTATTCGCATAAGGCGCTGCTGCCGTCGCTTGCCTATACATCGACCACCGAAATGCTGGCCGAGCGCTTCCACATGGACGAGGCCTTCCTCAAGGAGATGAACCCCGGCGCCGATTTCAGCGTCGCCGGCACTGTCATCAAGGTCGTCAATCCGGGCGAGCCGAAGAGCGGCGAAGTTGCCCGCATCATCGCCGACAAGGGCCGCAAGCAGGTCTTTGCCTATGATAGCGCCGGCAATCTCATTGCCGCCTATCCGGCATCGATCGGCTCCACCGACACACCCTCCCCGTCGGGCACCGTGACTGTCGAGCGGGTCGCGTTCAATCCCGGTTATACCTATAATCCGAAGATCAATTTCCAGCAGGGCGCCAACGACAAGGTTCTCAACATTCCGCCCGGCCCGAACGGCCCGGTCGGCACCGTCTGGATGGCGCTCTCCAAGCCGACCTATGGCATCCACGGCACGCCCGAGCCTTCCAAGATCGGCCGCACCCAGAGCCATGGCTGCATCCGCCTGACCAATTGGGACGCAACCGAGCTTGCCAAGATGGTCAAGCCGGGAGTGACGGTCGAATTCGTCGATTGAAGCCGGCGTGACAACGACGCGGAAAAGGCCGCCGGATCGCTCCGGCGGCCTTTTCGTTTCATACCGGGGATGGTCAGGCCGCCGTTGCCATCCGGGGCGACGCCGTAAGCCGAGCCGGCAGCTTGCTCATTATCTCCTCGGCAAAACAGGTGGCGTTTTCACGCGCCTTGTCGAGATTGCTGACACGGGCGGGATCGAGCGTGTGCAACGTGCCGCCACAGTCGAAGATGTCGCGGAAGGCGGAGCGTTCAATGATCGCCGTATCCAGCACCGGCACGTGCCGCTCGCTGAGCAGCGATTTGACGAGTTGCAGCGCCCGGGTCGTCACCATCGAGTTGACGCGGGTCAGCACCACCGAATGACCGATCTTGATGCCGGCCTTTTCGTCCAGATACTGCAGCAGTTCGAGCACCTGCGCGCCGCCGCGGGCATCCATCGCACAGCCCTGGATCGGGATCAGCACATGGTCGGAAAGGCCGACGGCGGTGGCAAGCAGCGGATTGCGCGCACCTGGCAGGTCGACGATGAAATAGTCGGTATTGTGCTTGTTCTCGCTGATGTGCAGCGGCAGCGAGGCGGTTGTGACGAAATCGATCACCGAAATATTGGGCACGTGACCCGAGATCTCATGCCAGCGTGAAATCCAGTGCTGTGGATCGGCGTCGAGAATGGTGACGCGATAACCCTTGCGGGCAAGCTCGGTGGCGAGCAGGAGAACAGCGGTCGTCTTGCCGGCGCCGCCCTTGGTGTTTGCGAATGTAATGACAGGCATGTTCGGTCCTCGGAAGGAATAGCGCGAGCCGGTATCGCTCTTTCTTACGCACTGTCGGAGCATCGTGCGGTTAAGGCATCCTTTACAATCATAGTTAACAAATCCCAAACGCGCGCGGCGAAATTGCAGCCGGTATTTTTCACATCCCTAAAATTGGGGATGCCGCCCATACGAAAAAGCCCGGAAGACCAAAGCCTTCCGGGCCGACGTGCAGGGTCGCCTCTCATGCATGCCGTCCGCAAGCGTGCAGCGGCTCAGGCATGACGAATGCCTAAACAAAGAGCGAAAGCGCCTCGCATGATGCAATGTCAATGCGACGCGCTTTTATGTCAGAAGCAATCCCTGAACAGCGCCTTGGTGTTTTCGAGCGTCATCGCAACCGGGTTGCCGCCCGCGCTCGGATCCTCGATCGCCATGGCCGACAATTCGTCGATGCGGTCGGCAGCGATTCCCATCGCCGTCAGCGTCTCCGGCACGCCAAGGTCGGAGCGAAGCTTCAATACATAGTCGTAGAAGCCGTCGAAACCGCCCGAAATACCGAGATAGGCGGCGGCGCGGCCGATCTTTTCCTCGATCGCCTTGCGATTGAAACGCAACACCGCCGGCATGACAACCGCATTAGTCATGCCGTGATGGGTGTTGTAAACGGCGCCGATCGGATGCGACAGCGCATGGATTGCGCCGAGCCCCTTCTGGAAGGCGACCGCACCCATGGCGGCGGCGGACATCATGTTGGCGCGGGCTTCGAGATCGGTGCCTTCCCGATAAGCGCGCGGCAGGAATTCCATGACGAGCCGCATGCCTTCAAGCGCAATGCCGGCCGACATCGGGTGATAGAAGGGCGAGGAATAGGCCTCCAGGCAATGGGCAAAGGCATCCATGCCGGTGCCGGCCGTGATTATCTTCGGCATGCCGACCGTCAGTTCCGGATCGGAGATGACGACACCAGGCAGGAACTTCGGATGGAAGATGATCTTCTTCACATGCGTCACGGAATTGGTGATAACGCTGGCGCGACCGACTTCCGAGCCGGTGCCCGCCGTCGTCGGCACGGCGACGATCGGAGCGATGCCCTCGAGGCTTGCGCGTGTCCACCAGTCGCCGATATCCTCGAAATCCCAGACCGGCCGGGTCTGGCCGGCCATGAAGGCGACGCACTTGCCGAGATCGAGGCCCGAGCCGCCGCCGAAAGCGACGACGCCGTCATGGCCGCCCTCCTTGAACGCCTTGACGCCGGCCTCGAGGTTCTTCTCGTTCGGGTTCGGATCGACATCGGCAAAGATCGCCCGGCCGAGGCCGGCATCTTCGAGGATGTCGAGCGCGTTCTTGGTGATCGCCATCGAGGCGAGGCCGCGGTCGGTGACCAGCAGCGGCTTTTTGATGCCGAGGCTCTTGCAGGCGTCGGCCAGTTCCTTGATCCGGCCCCGGCCGAGCTTGATCGATGTCGGATAGCTCCAGTTTGCTGTGATGTTGCTGCTCATGCTGTGACTTTCTTCAGGTGGAAGGATTTCGGGCGCGTCAGATTCTGGAAGCCGATGATCGACAGCGAGCCGCCGCGGCCGGTCTCCTTGACGCCGGTCCAGCAGAGCGCCGGATCGAGATAATCTGCACGGTTCATGAAAACGGTGCCGGTTTCGATCTCGCGGCCGAGCCGTCCTGCCCGTTCGGCATCCTTGGTCCAGAGTGAAGCTGTCAGCCCGTACTGGCTGTCATTCATCAGGGCGAGTGCCTCTTCGTCGCTCTTCACCTTCATGATGCCGACCGCCGGACCGAAAGTCTCCTCGCGCATGAAGGCCATGGAATGGTCGACATCGACGAGGACCTGCGGCGCGAGATAGGCGCCGCCGTCGTCCTGAGGGAAAAGCTTCGGGTCGACAAGCGCCTTGGCGCCCTTGGAAACCGCATCGGCAATCTGCTCGCGTACCACTTTGGCGAAGCGCTTGTTCGCCATCGGCCCGAGCGAGGTCTCGGGATCGAGGGGATTGCCAAGCTTGTAATTCGACACCCAGGCGACCGATTTTTCGACGAAGGCGTCGTAGAGCGACTCATGCACATAGATGCGCTCGATACCGCAGCAGCACTGGCCTGAATTGTAGGTCGCGCCGTCCATCAGCGTGTCGACGGCCGCGTCGAGATCGGCGTCGTCCATGACATAACCCGGATCCTTGCCGCCGAGTTCGAGGCCGAGGCCGGTAAAGGTGCCGGCGGCGGCCCGCTCCATCGAGCGTCCGCCTTCGACCGATCCGGTGAAGTTGACGAAATTGAAGCTGCCCGCGGCAATCAGCGCCGAGGTCGTCTGATGATCGAGGAAGACGTTCTGGAACACATCCTCGGGAACGCCGGCCTCGATGAAGGCCTGCACCAGGCGCTCGCCGACCAGCAGCGTCTGCGAGGCATGTTTCAACACCACGGTATTGCCGGCCATCAGCGCCGGCGCGATCGTGTTGATCGCCGTCATATAGGGGTAGTTCCACGGCGCAACGACGAAGACGACGCCATGTGCCTCGCGCTCGATACGGCGTTCGAAACGATCGCTCTCTTCGACGACAACAGGCGCCAGTGCATCGGCCGCGATCGAGGCGACATAGTTGGAGCGCTCATTGAAACCCTTATATTCGCCGCCGTATTTGATCGGCCGGCCCATCTGCCAGGCAAGTTCCGGCACGACGACGCCGGACATCTCGTTCAGCCGCGCAGCACCCTTCAGCACAAGCTGCACGCGCTCTTCGAGCGGCCGTTTAGCCCAGGCTTTCTGCGCCTTGCGGGCCCGCGCCACCACATCCTTGGCGGCATCGAGAGAAAGTGCGGCGCGCTCGGCATAGACCGACCCGTCAACCGGTGAAATGCATTGGATCATTGTCATGATCGATTTCCGTCCTCGTATTGATCAAAAATTTCGTCGAGGGCGTAAGCCCCTCATTCGCCTGCCGGCACCTTCTCCCCGCTCGCGGGGAGAAGGTGTTATGCCGCACCGTTTTCCGAACTCTCAAGCGATCAGTGTGTCAGGTCCCCTCCCCGCGTAAAACGAGGGTCCGAAGGACGGGCCGAGACCCGCGTCGGCCCCGGTCGTTACGGTGAGGGGCAAGCAACCCTCAAAAAGCCTATTAAGCTCTTTCGAAACCGCGCGCCACTTCCCAATCGGTGATGCGGCGATCGTATTCTTCCTGCTCCCATTCGGCAGCACGGGTATAATGGTCGATGACATCGTCGCCGAAGGCTTTGCGCAGCATTGCCGATTCCGTCATTTCGGTCGTGGCCGCGCGCAGCGTGCGCGGGATTTCGCGAACGCCCTTACCGCCATAGGCGTCGCCGACGAAGGGGGCTTCGAGTTCGAGCTTGTTCTCGATCCCGTCGATACCGGCCGCGAGCAGCGCGGCGAAGGCGAGATAGGGATTGAGGTCGGAGCCGCCGACGCGGCACTCGATGCGGATACCCTTGGTTTCCTCGCCACAGAGGCGGTAGCCGGCGGTGCGGTTGTCCTTGCTCCAGATCGCCTTGGTCGGTGCGAAGGTGCCTGCCATGAAGCGCTTGTAGGAATTGATGTAGGGCGCCAGGAAATAGGTGATCTCGCTCGCATGAGCGAGAAGCCCGGCAACATAATTATGCATAAGCGGCGACATGCCGTATTTGCCGGTATGGTCGAAGAACAGCGGCTTCTCCTCCAGGCTCCAGAGCGACTGGTGGATATGCGAGGAACTGCCGGCGGCGTTGTAATTCCACTTGGCAAGGAAGGTGATGGCCTTGCCTTTCGACCAGGCGATCTCCTTGCAGCCGTTCTTGATGATCGCGTGACGGTCGGCCATGGCGAGCGCGTCGGCATAACGCACATTGATCTCCTCCTGGCCGGCGGAGGCCTCGCCCTTGGAGTTTTCGACCGGAATGCCGGCGCCCTGCAGCCCGGTGCGGATTGCCCGCATCACATCTTCTTCCTTGGTGGTCTGGAAGATGTGATAGTCCTCGTTATAGGCGCTGACGAGCTTGAGATTACGGTAGCCCGCCGTATGCGCCGCCTCGTAGCTCTGGTCGAACAGGAAGAATTCGAGCTCGGAGGCCATGTAGGCCTTCATGCCCATGTCCTCCAGGCGCTTCACCTGCTTCTTCAGGATCGCGCGCGGCGAATGGGCGACTTCCTCATGGGTGTGATGGTCGAGCATGTCGCAGAGCACCAGCGCTGTGCCCTCAAGCCAGGGAATGCGGCGCAGGGTCGCGAGATCCGGCTTCATCGTATAGTCGCCGTAGCCCTTTTCCCAGCTCGTCGCCTTGTAGCCGGAGACGGTCTCCATTTCCATGTCGGTGGCGATCAGATAGTTGCAGCTATGCGTTTCCTTCCAGGCGCTCTCGACGAAATATTCCGCCTGAAAGCGCTTGCCCATCAGCCGGCCCTGCATGTCCACCTGGCAAGCCAGAACCGTATCGATGCGCCCTTCGGCAACATCCTTCTTGAGATCGTCGATTGTGTAGCTGCTCATGATTGATCCGCCTGACATTGGAATTGAGAAGATCGGGGCAACGAAATCGCATGCGCTCGGCCAGATGTGGGCCTGATGCCTTTTCGTTGCACCGGTGTGGGGGCCGCAGGTGCGGCCCCGCCATTCGAGTGGGAAGTTTCGATATTTAGCGTTCGCCGCTTTCGCCGACGGCTGCCTCTGCCGCCGCGATTTCGGCCTGGCGCTTTGCCACTTCGGCGCCGATCGGCGGCCCCTTGAAGCGCCGGCTTTCGAAGCCGAACCAGACGATCGCAGTCAGCAAGAGGAATCCGACCGTGACGTAAAGCGCAGCACCATTCGGCGGTTGGATTCCGAGAATGAAGATCAGCACCATCGCGATGATCGACAGCCCTGCAAAGAGCTTGAAGAGGCCTTCGCCGAGGTTCCACGGACCCATCTTGTCCCACTTCGATGTGCCCCAGGCGAAGAGGCCGAGCGTAATCGGGATCGCGAAGGAGAAGAAGAGGAAGATGACCGTGCACGAAACGACGATCGTGTAGACCGGAGTGTCGCCGATTTTCATGATATCGAGTGAGGTGAACCAGACGAACAGCACCGAAAGGATCGAGCCGGTCCAGATCGCAGCCACCGGCGTGCGGTACTGCGGGCTGACTTTCGACAGCGCCTTCGATGCCGGCAGGCCGCCGTCACGCGAGAAGGCGAAGATCATGCGGGAAACCGAGGTGACGGTCGCAAGGCCGCACAGCCACTGGCTGACGAGGATCGCGAGATAGAGAATTTCCTTGATAACAGGGTTCACCTGGCTGTCCATCGCCCAGAAGAACACGTTCCAGCCCTGCTTGGCCGCATCGTCCATGTTCGGGATCATCAAGACGAAGGAGCACAGCATTATGTAGCCGAACAGTGTCGACCAGAGAACGGAGGAGATCATGCCGCGCGGAACGGAATGCGCCGCCTTGACCGTTTCTTCCGAGGTATGAGCGGAGGCGTCATAGCCGGTGATCGTGTAGATCGGCAGCAGGAGGCCAAGCAGGAAAACCCAGGTGCTCGAAGTCTCGGGCCATACGTTGCCGCCGACCTCGCCAGAATAGTTGGCAAAGGTGAAGAGCCGGCCGAATTCATAGGAAGGCGCAGCGATCAGGCAAACCGCGGCGAGGCAGATCGCGGTCGCAAAGATCAGATAGCCGGAGAAGTCCGTGAGCTTGGCGGTAAGCCCGATGCCCATATGGTTCACGAGCGCCTGCGCGCCGGTGATGATGACGAGGAAGACGATCCGCACCGTGATCGTGTCCGTCAAGCCGAGATAGCCTGTGCCGAACGTGCCCATGAAGAAATAATAGGTGCCGACATTGATGGCGCCGAGCACGGTGACGAGACCGAGCAGGTTGAACCAGGCGGTCAGCCAGCCGGTGAAGCGGTTGCCGAGGATCGAACCCCAGTGATAGAGGCCGCCGGCCGTCGGATAGGCAGAACTGATCTGCGCCATGGCGACGGCGAAAACGAGCGAGATGAAGCAGCCAAGCGGCCAGCCGATGCCGATGGCGGCTCCGCCGGCGCCCGCGGTCGCCTGCGCCAGCGAATTGATGCCGCCGGAGAGAATGCAGATGATGGAGAATGAGACGGCGAAGTTCGAGAATGAGCTCATTCGCCGTTCGAGTTCCTGGGCATAGCCCATGGAATGCAGGATGTGCACATCCTGCTTTTTGTCCAGTTCGGTATAGTCCGACATGACTTCCCCCTGTTCACGATCGGCCGCGGGATTGCGGGCCGGTTCAGTGCCAAATTGCCCGCGGCATTTGCGCCGTGCGGACGTTCGCAGTTAGACTGCTCCCTCGGGTCTTCTTTTTATCAGGCGTCCAGGCTTTGCTGGAGCAGCCCTTTTAGATAGTCGGCCATGACCCCTTGGCCGACATCGTCTGCGACGAGGTCGTTGCGGACCTCGATCATCACATTGCGCAAGCCGTTCGAAAGCCCGTGCAGGATCAGCGTGTGGGTCACGCCGTCCTCGGGCCCGTAAGGCTGGTTGCGCTCCGTCCTGTAAAGCGGCGCCTCGGCCGCAGCCTCCAGCATCCGGTCGGCGAGCCGGCTGTCCTCGTCGTGCAATATACCGAGTTCGACGGCGCGTTCGCGGCCGTGATAGACCGGCGTGAAGCTGTGAATCGTCACGATGATGCTGTCCTGCCCCCTCGCCCGGCGATCACGGATCAGCCCGCGGATGGCATCGTGGAAAGGCACGTAGAGGGCGGCGGTGCGCGCAAGCCGTTCTTCAGCGGTCAAATCGGTGTTGCCGGGAATGGCATAGATCTCGCTTGCTTCAGGCATCGCGCCGGGTGAACTCGGTGGCCGGTTGCAGTCGTAGATCAGTCGGGAGAAGCGCTGGTAGACCAGCGTCGCATCGAGCCCTTCCGATATGCCGCGGGCAACCGGAAGAGCCCCCGGGTCCCAGGCAATGTGGCTCGAGAGCGCTTCGCTGGGCAGGCCGAGATCGCCGAAATGAGCGGGAAGCACATTCGAAGCGTGTTCGCAGACGAGCAGCACCGGGCTTCGGCCTCCGACGCGCTCTATCTCGACGCAGTCGCCGTCCGCTTCGCTGAGGATTTTCGACCCGGCCAGCACCAATGGCGCCACTCCTATCCCTTAATAAAATCTTTCCAAGAAAAGAATTCTTCAGGTTTTGGTCACTGTCAAGCGTCGACTGAAAAATTCTTTTCATGACAGTGGTTGACATGGATTATGACAGCGTTGTTAACTTTGAATGGGAAAGTGGCGCCAGACCATCCCGGGGAGCATAGTTAGGTGACAGTTGCGTCGAAGACGGTTTCGGACGTCATACACTCGCATTTCGGGGTGCTGACGCGCGCCGAGAAGCAACTGGCCGAAAGCCTTCTCGACAATTATCCAGTCTCCGGTCTCGGCAGCATCACCACGATCGCCGAGAATGCCGGCGTTTCGACGCCGACCGTCGTGCGCATGGTGCAGAAACTCGGTTTCAAGGGCTATCCGGACTTTCAGGCGCATTTGCATCTGGAGGTCGAGGCGACGATCTCCAACCCGATCGCCAAGCATGATCGTTGGGCCCAGAACGCGCCTGGCACTCATATCCTCAACCGGTTCGCCGATGCCATCATGAGCAATCTGCGTCAGACGCTGACCGATCTGGACACCGCGACTTTCGACAGCGTGGCCTCACTGCTGTCGGACCGCAAGCGCGGCCTCTATTTCGTCGGCGGCCGCATCACCGGCGCGCTTGCCGAGTATTTCTTCACCCATATGCAGGTGATTCGGCCGGCGACGACGCTGCTGTCGTCGAACTCCAGCAGCTGGCCGCAATATGCTCTCAACATGAATGCCGGCGACATTCTGATCATCTTCGATATCCGCCGCTACGAGCAGGAGATGGTGAGCCTTGCCACTGCCGCTCGCAAACGCGGCGCAGAAATCGTCGTCTTCACCGACCAGTGGAGCTCGCCCGCCGCCAAGCTCGCCCGGCATGCCTTCCGCGTTCGGATCGAGGCGCCGTCGGCTTGGGACTCCTCCGTCGTCACCCTCTTCATCGTCGAAGCGCTCATCGAGGCCGTTCAGAATTCCACTTGGGACGAGACGAAGGAGCGCATGAAGACTCTTGAGGGCTTGTTCGAGCAGACCAAGCTTTTCCGCAAACCGGGTTAGGAGGGACAAGAAAAACAAAGGGGAGAACAAGGACGGACTTTCGCGGAAACAGGTCGTGTCGTCGCAAATAAAACACGTGTCGCAAACGCCTGCTATTCATAGCAAAGTTAACGTCATCCACCCGTCACACAAGCTTCATGTAAGCTGATTAACAGCATCGCCAGACACTGAAAACCCGAAGGAGAACAACAGTGATCTCTAACATTTCTCGACTTCTGTCGCTCTCTACTGCGATGATCGTGGCTTCGACCGCGATTGCCGCCGCCGAGCCGAGCGCTGAACTTATCGCCGCCGCCAAGAAGGAAGGCACCCTCACCACGATCGCTCTTCCGCACGACTGGTGCGGCTACGGCGATGTCATTGCCGGCTTCAAGGCCAAGTATGGCCTCGAAGTCAACGAACTGAACCCGGACGCAGGTTCGGGCGACGAAGTCGAAGCCATCAAGGCCAACAAGGGCAACACCGGCCCGCAGGCTCCTGACGTCATCGACGTCGGCCTCTCCTTCGGTCCGTCTGCCAAGAAGGACGGCCTGATCCAGCCTTACAAGGTCTCCACCTGGGATTCGATCCCGGACACGGCCAAGGATGCCGAAGGCTACTGGTACGGCGACTATTACGGCGTTCTCTCGTTCCTCGTGAACAAGGACCTCGTCAAGGAATCGCCGGCCGACTGGACCGACCTGAAGAAGAGCGACTACGCAAACACCGTCGCGCTTGCAGGCGATCCGCGCAGCGCCAACCAGGCTGTCCAGGGCGTCTATGCCGCTGGTCTTTCCGTATCCGGCGGTGACGCGGCCAAGGCCGGCGAAGAAGGCCTGAAGTTCTTCGCCGAACTCAACAAGGCGGGCAATTTTGTGCCTGTTGTCGGCAAGGCGGCTCCCTTCGCACAGGGCTCGACGCCGATCATCGTCGCCTGGGACTATAACGCCCTGTCCTGGGGCCAGAGCCTCAAGGGCAATCCTCCGTTCGAGGTCGTCGTTCCGAAGACGGGCGTTGTTGCCGGTGTCTACGTCCAGGCGATTTCCGCCTTCGCTCCGCACCCGAACGCTGCCAAGCTCTGGATGGAATACCTCTATTCCGACGAAGGTCAGCTCGGCTGGCTGAAGGGCTATTGCCACCCGATCCGCTTCAACGATCTTGCCAAGAACAACAAGATCCCGAAGGACCTGCTCGACAAGCTGCCGCCGGCAGCAGCCTATGAAAAGGCCGTCTTCCCGACGCTCGAAGAGCAGGCTGCCGGCAAGGAAACCATCACCAAGAACTGGGATTCCGTGGTCGGCGCCAGCGTCAAGTAACTTCTGATCCTGCCTCCCCGCCGCAAAGGCGGGGAGGTTTTCTCACCCCGACGCCCCAGGATAAGCTTTTCCATGAGTACCGTTTCAACGCCGATGGTGAGCAGCGCCCCCTTGATCAGCAAAGATCGCGTGATCGACTGGCTGGGCATTGCCCCCTTCATCATTTTCTCGCTGCTGTTCCTGATCGTCCCGACGCTTTATCTCGTGGCCGGCGCGTTCCTGACACCCGAGGGCAGTTTTACGCTGAAGAATATCGGCGATCTCTTTACGCCGTCGATCATGAGCGCTTATTGGATCAGTATCCGCGTCTCGGTCGCCTCGGCTCTGGGCGGCGCGTTGATCGGCTTTTTCCTCGCCTGGGCCGTTGTGCTCGGCGGTCTGCCGAACTCGGTGCGCTCGACGCTTCTGACCTTCTCCGGCGTCGCCTCCAATTTCGCTGGCGTGCCGCTCGCCTTCGCCTTTCTGGCAACGCTCGGCCGCACCGGCCTCGTGACGGTCTTCCTGCGGGAATGGTTCGACTTCAACCTTTACAGCACCGGCTTCAACCTGCTGTCCTTCTTCGGCCTCACCATCACCTATATGTATTTCCAGATCCCGCTGATGGTGCTGATCCTGACGCCGGCGCTCGACGGCATGAAGAAGGAATGGCGTGAAGCCTCGCAGATCCTCGGCGCCACCAACCGTCAGTACTGGACGATGGTCGCACTACCGATCCTCTGGCCGAGCCTGCTCGGCACGACGCTGCTGCTCTTTGCCAACGCCTTCGGCGCCATCGCCACCGCTTTCGCGCTGACCGGCAGCTCGCTGAACATCGTGCCGATCCTGCTATATGCGCAGATCCGCGGCGACGTTCTGCACAATGCCAACCTTGGTTACGCCATTGCGCTCGGCATGATCGTCATCACCGGCGTCTCCAATGTCCTTTACCTCATGCTGCGCATGCGCGCCGAACGGTGGCAGAAATGAAAGCGCAACGTCTCGGAGCCTGGATCGCCATCATTCTGGGCGCGTCCTATTTCATCATTCCGTTAATCGGCACCATTGAATTTTCGCTGCGCATGCGCCGCGGCGAATACAGCCTCGATGCCTATCAGTCGGTCTTCTCGGACGCCCAGTTCCGCGAGACCTTCGGCTATTCCATGATGATGGCGCTTTTGACCATCGTCTTCGGCATGCTGCTCGTCGTTCCGACGGCCTACTGGGTGCGGCTGCGGCTGCCGCAGATGCGCCCGGTCGTCGAATTCATCACGCTGCTGCCGCTCGTCATTCCGGCAATCGTCATCGTCTTCGGTTATCTCAGGATGTACAACTCGTCGTCCTATCTGCCGCTGACGGGTTCGACGACTGGCACCAACATTCTGCTGGTCTTCTCCTATATCACGCTGTCCCTGCCCTACATGTACCGCGCCGTCGACACCGCCATGCGCGCCATCGACGTTCGGACGCTAACGGAAGCGGCCGAGAGCCTCGGCGCCCGCTGGACGACCATCATGTTCAGGTGCATTTTCCCCAACGTCATGAGTGGCGTGCTGTCGGGTGCCTTCATTACGCTCGCGATCGTCATGGGCGAATTCACCTTCGCCGCCCTGCTCAACCGTCCTGCCTTCGGCCCCTACCTGCAGCTTGTCGGTGCCAACAAGGCTTATGAGCCTTCGGCGCTTGCCGTCATCGCCTTCTCGATCACCTGGCTCAGCATGGGCCTGCTCAACCTCGTTTCCCGCTTCGGCAAAGCCCGCCCGGCAAAGGCTTAAGGTATTCGGCTCATGTCCTTTCTCACATTGAACAACATTCAGAAATCCTTCGGCCCGGTCCAGGTCGTCAAGAACTTCAACATGAATATCGAGAAGGGCGAGTTCGTCTCCTTTCTCGGGCCATCTGGCTGCGGCAAGACGACCGTTCTGCGCATGATCGCCGGCTTCGAAACGCCGACCGGCGGCACGCTGACCATCAACGGCAAGGACCAGAGCGCACTGAAGCCGAACCAGCGCAATATCGGCATGGTGTTTCAGGCCTACGCGCTGTTTCCCAATATGACGGTGCACGACAACGTCGCCTTCGGCCTCAAGGTCGCCGGCGCCCCCAAGCCTGAGATCGACACCCGCGTCAAGGAAATGCTCGGCCTGATCAAACTCGATCACCTGGCCGATCGCTTCCCCTACCAATTGTCGGGTGGCCAGCAGCAGCGTGTAGCCCTTGCTCGAGCGCTTGCCGTCAAGCCGCAGGTGCTGCTGCTCGACGAGCCGCTTTCCGCACTCGACGCCAAGATCCGCGTCTCGCTGCGCGAGGAAATCCGCCAGATCCAGCAGCAGCTCGGCATCACCACGGTGTTCGTCACCCATGACCAGGAAGAGGCGCTGTCGATCTCAGACCGCATCGTCGTCATGAATGCCGGCAAGGCCGACCAGATCGGTTCGCCCTTTGAGATCTACAACACGCCGGCAACACGCTTCGTCGCCTCCTTCGTCGGCACGCTGAACCTCATCGAGGCCAAGGTCGTCGATCCCGACGCCAACCGCATCCAGATCGGCGATCAGGCCATCACGCTGAAGCAGTCGGTCGCAGCCCACAAGGCCGGCGAGACCATCTCGCTGGCGCTGCGCCCGGAAGCAGGCTCGCTCTCCGACAGCGTCAGAAGCGATACTGCGCTCACCGGCCAGGTCGTCTCGGCCCACTTCCTGGGTTCGGTCATCCGTACCCGCATGAATGTCGGCGGCAACGTCATTTCCTTCGACATGTTCAACAGCCCCGGCGTCACCCCGCCGCAGGCCGGCGAAACGGTGACGCTGCGCTTCATGGCAGCCGATCTGTTGGTCATCCGCGACTGAGCTTGACGAACCACCCATGCAAATGGCGCCGTATAAAAACGGCGCCATTTGCGTTGCTTAACGGCATCCCGTCTTCAAAGGTCCATCGGCCAGGTGTCGGAGAGGCGGTAACCGGTCTGGAACGGATCAGCCGGATCGACCATGAGCTGCTTCGTGCCGATGACCCATGCGCGACCCGAGATAATCGGGATGATTCCGGGCTTGCCGTTGATGTCGACTTCGCTATCGATGCTGCAGTGGAATTCCGTGTCCAGCAGCGAGGTGCCGACGAATTTATCGCCTGCCTTCATCTGGCCCTTGGCGTGGAGCACGGCCATGCGAGCCGAACATCCCGTGCCACAAGGAGAACGATCTATCTTGCCCGGACGGATGGCGACCGCGTTCTTACCCCAGAACACGCCATCCCTTATCTCGACCGGATCGGTGATCTGGCAGAAGGAGATGTGGCCCCAATCATTGGCAGGGTGTTTGAAGCCAAGCTGCTCGTTGGCGGCTTCGGTGATCTTGACGCCCATGCGGGCAATATCGCGGGCGTGGTCAGGTCGAAGGCTGAGCCCTATGGACGCCGCATCGACGATGACGAAGCTGTCCCCGCCGTAGGCCGTGTCGACCGTGACCGTGCCGATACCTTCGACCTCAATCCTGGCACCGAGCTTGTCGGCAAAGGACGGGACGTTGCGGACGCGGATGCGTTCGGCCTTGCCGTTGCGGCACTCAGCCTCGACCTCGATCAGGCCGCCCGGCGGCTCAAGGATCATGCGTGTGATTGGCTCCTGCATCGGGATGATGCCGGTATCGAGCAGCACGGTCGACACGCACATGGAGTTCGAGCCCGACATCGGAGGTGTGTCGGCCGGCTCCATGATGATCCAGCCCATCTGCGCCTTGGGGTTCTTCGGCGGGACAAGCAGGTTGACATGACGGAACACGCCGCCGCGAGGTTCGTTCAGCACGAAATTTCGAAGTGCATCATCCTCGGCAATCCACCGAGACTGCTCCCAGACCGTTGCGCCGGGCGGCGGCGCGACGCCGCCAACGATGACATCGCCGACCTCACCCTCTGCATGGCAGCTGACGATATGCACGACCTTGGAGGTACGCATTTGATGTTCCCCGCGCCTATTGTTCGAAACCTGAGCACTTCCAGCAAAAGCGTGCAGTAGTTTTGCAGCCGAAACCGCATGAAAATCAAGTGAAGGAGGCCCTTCAGTTTTTTAGAATAACGTATACGATCTACGATAAAAAAGTCAAGCGTGGCCTCCGGCCGGAGCGATATGGAAAAAAGGAGGGCTGCGACCGAGCCCTCCTTTGAAATTTGCACGCATGTTTTCCGAAAATAGATCCGGTGTCGGCTACGCGCGGATCGCCTGGTCGTCCGCATCGAAGCGGTGCACACGGGCCTGATCCGGTGTCGCATAAACGATCTCGTCGGGCTCGTACTGGTGTTCACCGAACAGACGTGCCGTCAGCAGGCCGCATTGGTCGGATTCCAGATAGATGATCGTGTCAGCGCCGAGATGCTCGACATGCACGACCTTCGCCGCCCAACTCCCCTGCTCGCGCGACAGCGTCATGTGTTCGGGACGCACGCCGATCGTCTTGGCGCTGTGATCGCCGACCTTTTCGGCCGCGATGAAATTCATCTGCGGCGAGCCGATGAAGCCGGCGACGAAGACATTGGCCGGGCGATTGTAAAGTTCCATCGGCGAGCCAATCTGTTCGATCGCGCCGGCATTCAGCACGACGATCTTGTCGGCAAGCGTCATCGCCTCGACCTGGTCGTGGGTGACATAGATCATCGTTGCCTTCAGGCTGCGGTGCAGCCGGGCGATTTCGAGGCGGGTCTGGACACGCAGCGCCGCATCGAGGTTCGACAGCGGCTCGTCGAACAGGAAGAGTTCCGGTTCGCGCACGATGGCGCGGCCGATCGCGACGCGCTGGCGCTGGCCGCCTGATAGTTCGGCCGGCCGCCGCGCCAGATAGGGCGCGAGAGACAACATTCCGGATGCCTTGCCGACTCGGCTGTCGATCTCGTCCTTGGGCGTGCCGGCCTGCTTGAGACCAAGCCCCATATTGTCCTTGACCGTCAGGTGCGGATAAAGCGCATAGGACTGGAACACCATGGCGATGCCGCGTTTGGCCGGCGGCGTCAGCGTCTCGTCGCGGCCATTGATGACGACGGCGCCCGAGGTGACGTCCTCGAGGCCGGCAATGCTGCGCAACAGCGTCGACTTCCCGCAGCCAGATGGCCCGACGAAGATGACGAATTCGCCATCCCTCACCTCGAGGTCGATACCCTTCAGCACCTCATGCGTGCCATAGGTCTTGCGGATGGATTTGAGTTGAAGTGATCCCACTGATTTTTCCTTACAATCTGACCGGCTGGCCGGTACGCACGCTCTCGTCGGCGGCAAGGCAGATGCGCAGCGACGCCACGGCATCCGCCATATGGCGATCGAGGTCGAGATCCTCGCGGATCGCCCTCAGCATGAAGGCCTGTTCCATGTCGCAGAGCGCCTGATGACCGGGCTCACCCGTCATCCTCATGTCCTGGTCGGGCCGGATGAACTTGCCGTCCGGGCCGGTTTCGGCCGTATGCAGACGGATCACCGAGGTCTTGGTGTGGGTGTCGATATCGTCGGACTTGGCGTTCGGATCCATGACGATCGACACCGCGCCCTTCGGCGACATCACATCCTTCACGAAAAACGCGGTCTCCGAGATCATCGGCCCCCAGCCGGCCTCGTACCAGCCGACCGAACCGTCCTCGAAGAGCACCTGCAACTGGCCGTAATTATACATGTCAGCGGCAATCTCGTCGGACAGCCGCAGCCCCATGCCGCGTACTTCGACGGCTCTGGCGTCGGTGATCTGACACATGACGTCGACATAATGCACGCCGCAATCGACGATCGGCGAGGTGGTTTGCATCAGCGACTTGTGCGTCGCCCAGGTTGGGCCGCTGGACTGCTGATTGAGGTTCATGCGGAAGACGTAAGGCGGTCCGAGCTTGCGTGCTTCCTCGATCAGCTTCGTCCATGAGGGGTGATGGCGAAGGATGTAACCGATCACCAGCTTGCGCCCCGCCTTCTTCGCCGCAGCGACGACCCGCTCGGCGTCGGCGACGGTGGTTGCCAGCGGTTTTTCCACGAAGACGTCGCAGCCGGCCTCGAAGGCGGCGACGGCATAATCGGCATGGCTGTCGGAATAGGTGTTGATCGAGCAGAGGTCCGGCTTCAGCTCGGCGAGCGCCGTCGTGAAATCGGGATGGATCGTATAGGCCTGCAGCTCGGGCTCCAGCTTAGGCGTCGAGCGATTGACGAGACCGACGATCTCGAAGCCTGGATTGTTGTGATAGGCGAGCGCATGGCTGCGGCCCATATTGCCGAGGCCGGCAACGAGGACGCGGATGGGTTTATCGCTCACTTGACGGCTCCTGAGGTAATGCCGCGGATCAGCTGCCGCGAGAAGATGACGTAGAGGACGAGGATCGGCAGGATCGCCAGCGACAGCGCCGCCAGCACCGCATTCCAGTTGGTGACGAACTGGCCGATGAAGATCTGCGAGCCGAGCGTCACCGTCTTGGTGGCCTCGGAGGGCGCCAGGATCAGCGGGAACCAGAGATCGTTCCAGATCGGGATCATCGTGAAGACGGCGACCGTCGCCATGGCGGGGCGCACCAGCGGCAGCACCAGGCGGAAGAAGATCGCATATTCGGAAAGCCCGTCGATGCGCCCGGCATTCTTGAGATCGTCCGAAACCGTGCGCATGAATTCCGACAGAATGAAGATCGCCAGCGGTATGCCCTGCGCGGTGTAGACGAGGATCAGCGCCGTCAGCGTATTGACGAGGCCTGCCGCCACCATGCCCTGCAGGATTGCCACCGTGCCGAGACGGATCGGGATCATGATGCCGATCGCCATATAGAGCCCGAGCAGCGTATTGCCGCGGAAACGGTATTCCGAGAGCGCAAAGGCCGCCATGGCGCCGAAGAGCAGCACCAGCAGGATCGAGACGATCGTCACGATGAAGCTGTTCTGGAAATAGGTGGCGAAATCGCCCTGCCCGAGCACCGTCTGATAGCCGACGAGGCTGAAGGTTGACGGCGTCGGCACCATCAGCGGCTCGCGGAAGATCGATGCCCGATCCTTGAACGAGTTGACGACGGTCAGGAAAACCGGAAACAGCGCGACCAGCGTATAGGCGCCAAGCGCCAGATGCACGAGGCCGGTGCGGATCGGAGATGTGCGTGCCTTGGACATGCGCGCTCCTCAGAACTGGTAGCGACGCATGCGCCGCTGGATGACGAAGAGATAGAGCGAGACGCCGGCGAGGATGATGAGGAACATCACGGTTGCGATCGTCGCGCCCATCGAGCGGTCGCCGAGCTGAAGCTGGAAACCGAAGAAGGTGCGGTAGAGCAGCGTGCCGAGAATATCGGTCGACATGTCGGGTCCGGCGAGCGCCCCCTGCACCGTGTAGATCAGGTCGAAGGCGTTGAAATTGCCGACGAAGGTCAGGATCGAGATGATGCCGATCGCCGGCAGGATGAGAGGCAGCTTGATCTTCCAGAACTGGGCCCAGCCGGTGATGCCGTCGCATTCGGCCGCCTCGATCACCTCTTCGGGGATGCTGAGCAAGGCGGCATAGATCAGCATCATCGGAATGCCGATATATTGCCAGTTGGAGATCAGCGACACGGCGATCAGCGCCGAGCCGGGCTTGCCGAGCCAGGGCGCGAACAGGAATTTCAATCCGATGAGATCGAGCATCCAGGGCGCCACGCCCCAGATCGGCGAGAGGATCAGCTTCCAGATGAAGCCGACGATGACGAAGGAGAGCAGCGTCGGTAGGAATATCGCCGTGCGGTAGAAGGCGACACCGCGGAGCTTCGGCACTGAAAGCAGGGCGGCAAGCGCCACGCCGATCGGGTTCTGCACGCACATGTGGATGGCAAAGAAGATCAGGTTGTTGACGAGCGCATTCCAAAAATCACGCGCCCAGCGCGGATCGCCGAACAGCACCTTGAAATTCGCAAAACCGACGAAGGCCGGCTGACCGTCGACGATATTGTAGAGCGAAAGCCGGAGCGTCTCGATGAGCGGCAGCACCATGACGGCGGAATAGACGATCACGGCGGGCAGCATGAAGACGAAGATGTGCCAGCGCACCGGGCGCTTGATCGGGACGATATCGATCGCGTTGTCGGTTTCGCTCATGGCTTTTGCCTGTTCTTGTCGACTGGCTGCGAGGCGCAGCGCAGATGGAAAACATGCTCCCACCCTGACCCTCTACCCACCTGGGAAGAGAGGGACCGCGCCCTGATCAGATCGGGCTGGGAGGTCGCTGCGAGTCTCCTTCTCCCCGCTCGCGGGGAGAAGGTGGCCGGCAGGCCGGATGAGGGGCCGCAAACGCCGCCCCTCTGCACATCACTTGGCCGGCTTGTACCAGCTGTCGAGACCCTTCTGGAGCTTTTCGGAAGCGACCTTCGGCGTATCGGTGCCGTTGATCACGTTGGCCGACTCCACCCAGGTCTCGTTTTCAAGGTTCGGCGTGCCGCGCGACAGGATCTGGTAGGTCGAGCGCACGGTCGACTTGTACGGGCCGCGCCAGGAAACGAATTCCTGAGCAAGCGGATCGGACATCTTGACCGGGTTAGAGTTCAGGCTGAAGAAGCCCGGCAGCGCGTTGGCATATATATCGGCGAACTCGGGCGATGCGACCCAGCTGAGGAATTTCTTGGCTTCCTCGGCATGCGTGCTCTTCGAATTCAGCGCAACGCCGATATCGGGATGATCGGAGATGTAGCCCGTGTCGCCGGCCTTCGGAACCGGCGGCGGGAAGGCGCCCATCTTGAACTGGGCCTGGCTGTTGAACAGCGCGATTTCCCACGAACCGGCCGGATAGATCGCCGCACGGCCGAGCGTGAAGAGGTTCTGGCTGTCCGAATAGGTCTGGGCTTCGAAGCCATCCCCGAGATAAGGCTTCCACTTGGCAAGCTCCTCATAGGGCTTGACCCAGTCGGCATCCGTCAGCTTCTGCTTGCCGGCGATCAGGGCGGCGCGGCCGTCCTCGCCCTTCCAGTAATTCGGGCCGATGTTCTGGTAGCCCATGGTGGCGGCTTCCCAGAGATCCTTCGTGCCCATGGCGAGCGGAATGTAGGTGCCGTCGGCCTTGATCTTGTCGAGCGCTGCGTAGAATTCGTCTTGCGTCTTCGGCACGGAGATGCCGAGCTTGTCGAAGGCATCCTTGTTGTAGATGAAGCCGTGGATGACCGAAGCCATCGGCACGCAGAAGGTCGACTTGCCGTCGTCGGTCGTCCAGGCGGCCTTGGCGACCGGCGAGAAGTTCTCCATGCCAGGCAGGCTGGTGATGTCGACGAGCTGCTTCTTGTTGAAGAGTTCGAGCGACGCATCGAACGGACGGCAGGTGATGATATCGCCTGCGGAGCCGGCATCGAGCTTGGCGTTCAGCGAAGCGTTGTATTCGGTCGGCGCGGTCGGCGAGAAGACGATCTTGATGCCCGGGTTCTTCGCTTCGAACGCCGGAATGATCTTCTCCTGCCAGATCTGCAGATCGTCGTTACGCCAGCTTTCGACCGTCAGCGTGACATCGGCGGCATGGACGAAACCTGCCGACGTCAGTAGGCTGGAGGCAAGCAGCAAGCTTTTCAGAGCAGTGTTTTTCATTTCCCTCTCCTGTGTTTTTAGCGCCGCAAGGCGCCGTTTTGGATCTGAAACAAGCAGTTGGCGTGCCTGAGGAAACACCCAACGCCCCTTGGAGGGCCGCCAGCACCTGCCGGCCCCGAAAGCTCGACGGACGCGAAGGCGGATCGCCTGCGGCCGGACTGCGCCTTGCCCATGACATGAATCGGGCGCGGCAAAAAATGATGGGAAAAGCCGATGGATGCTGAGCTTCGCCACCAGCCTGACAGGCGGCGGGTCGTTCTCTCGATCATCCTCGAAGCGGTTCCGGCTTGGCCTTGCTGCCGGTTTTCGTGGGCTTCGATGTGCTGTTCCCTTTTGCCAAATTAATGCCAAAAAAATACCAATTGTCCAGCCGAATTTAACTTTTCGGTCCCCAAAAATTCATTAAAAAATTTTATTAAATAAAATCAATACGATAAAAAGAATGATTTTCCCCATCATTCCCACTTGGTAAATGGTATTTTTTTGGTATTGTATTAAGAAACATAGGGAACAGCGTATTCGGAGGCCCGATGACGGAGCTTGCAATCGGCATAGACGGCGGTGGAACGAGCTGCCGGGCCGCAGTCGCGGACAGACATGGCAATGTCATCGGCCGTGGCAAAGCAGGCCCGGCCAATATCCTGTCCGATCTGGAAAACTCTCTTCTCAACATCGTCGAATCTGCCCGGCAGGCGCTGATCGATGCAGGGCTTGCCGCTGAAACCATCGCCTCCGTTGTATCAGTGGTCGGCGTCGCCGGCGCCAATGTCAGGGATTACGGCCAGCGAATCGAAAAGGCCCTGCCCTTTGCCGAAGGCCGCGTCGTCACCGATGCGCTGATTGCCTTGCAGGGCGCGCTCGGCGATGGCGACGGCATCGTCGGCGCCTTCGGCACCGGCTCGGTCTACAATGCCCGCAGGAATGGCCGGCTGAACGGCATCGGCGGCTGGGGCTTCATCGTCGGCGACCAGGCAAGCGGCGCCCGAGTCGGCCGCGACCTGATGGAACGAGCGCTGCTCGCCCATGACGGCGTGCGCCCGGCGTCCCCCATGACCGAAGCGATCATGGCCGAATACGGCAGCGACCCTGAGCGCATCGTCGAATTCGCGCATTCGGCAAGACCGACGGATTTTGCCCGCTATGCGCCCGTCGTCTTCGAACATGCGGCCAAGGGCGATGCCGTCGCGGTCGGCATCATCACGGACGCGGCAACGGCGATCGGCGAAAGCCTCGACGCGCTGCTCTGGCCAGAATGCCCGTCGATTTGCCTGCTCGGCGGCCTTGCTGGAGCCTATGAGCCGTGGCTTTCCGAACGCCACAAGGCACGGCTTGCCAGGCCGAAGGGCGATGCCCTGCAGGGTGCGGTCGAACTTGCCGTCAAGCTGCTGCACGACGGACAGAGAGGTGCGGCATGACCGACGATCTCGCCACCCTTCTGTCCCTGGAGCGTCTGCAGGCAGCCGGCACCGGCCCGCTCTACGTCAAGCTACGCCGCACGCTCGAAGAGGCCGTGCGCACCGGCACGCTCGGCCATGGCGATGCGCTGCCGCCGGAACGCGATATCGCCGAATTCGCCGCCGTCAGCCGCGTTACCGTCCGCAAGGCGATCGACGAACTCGTCGCCGACGGCCTGCTGGTACGCCGTCACGGTTCGGGCACCTTCGTCGCCAAACCGGTCTCGAGGGTCGAGCAGCGCCTGTCGCAGCTTACCTCCTTCACCGAGGACATGGCGCGCCGCGGCATGTCCTCCCGCTCCGAATGGCTGCACAAGGGCATCCACACCCCCTCGCCCGACGAGATGATGATTCTCGGCCTCGGCACCGACGTGAAGGTCTCCCGTCTCTCCCGCCTGCGCATCGCCGACGACCAGCCGCTGGCAATCGAGAATGCCAGCGTCTCCGGCGAGTTTCTCCCCGATCCCTCGGCCGTCACCAATTCGCTCTATGCCGAACTCGAACGCCTCCAGGTCCGCCCGGTGCGCGCCGTGCAGCGCATTTCGGCGACCAACATGAAGGAAGCCGACGCCCAGCTTCTCGGCGTCTCCGTCGGCGCCGCCGGCCTGTCGATCGAGCGCATCTCCTATCTAGGCTCCGGCCGCGCCGTGGAATTCACCCGCTCACTCTATCGCGGCGACGCCTATGATTTCGTCGCGGAGCTGACGATCGGGGTAACCTGACGGCTTGAGCTTGTCCAAATTATACGTATAATCCGGATATCGAAGTTTGGAATCTTATCATGGCCCGGACCACGGCTCTGGAATTTCAGCGAAAATTCGGCGCGTTTCAGCATCAGGCGCAGCGCGAGCCCGTCGAGATCACCCGTCACGGCCGCCGCGAATTCGTGCTGATGTCGGCCGAGCATTATGATTGGCTGAGGGCTGCCGCGCAACGCACGCACTTGACGGCCGATGCCTTGTCCGTCGTCATCGATGCCGTCGAGAGAGCGGAGATGGATGCTGCCCACACCTCTCTCGATGAGTTGCTGAAATAACGCGTCATGGCCTCAATCCCCCAGCCGAAGCCCGGCCTCATCGTGCGCTATGACTACCTGTGGTCGCGCGAAGCCTTGGCGGGTCGCGATCAGGGCAAAGACAGACCCGCCTGTCTTGTTGCGGCGAGCGATAGCCTGGCCAGTCCCCGCTATGTCGTTCTGCTGCCGATCACGCATACGCCGCCGTCCGGCGAAACGGTCGGAATAGAGATCCCACCGAAGGTGAACCAGGCGATCGGTCTGGACGACGCCCCGAGTTGGGTCATCGTCTCCGAACACAATATCGATGAATGGCCGAAGGGCGGGCTTTCACCCGTGCCGGGCAGCGAGGGAATGTTCGCCTACGGCTTCATTCCGCCTGGGCTTTTCGCAACAATCAAGGCGAAATTTCTCGATCTTGCTAAGGCAAGGAAAAGCGACTCTGTCCGCCGCTGATGCCTATTACCCGAAAGCGTCCGGCGACCGGGGCTGCGGCGCAAGTTCACTCTCCATCCGTTGAATCGATCTCTCAGCACGCCGCCTTAAGCGACCGAGAAGACTCGGCAAATCATGCCGCGTCTTCGATCTCCTCGTTGGTCTTGCGCGGCACGTAGTTGAGCACCGGTCCGAGCCAGCGTTCGACTTCCGAAACCTCCATGCCCTTGCGCTTGGCATAGTCTTCCACCTGATCGCGCTCCACCTTGGCGACGCCGAAATAATAGGAGTCGGGGTGGCCGATATAGAGGCCGGAGACCGAGGAGCCCGGCCACATCGCATAGCTCTCCGTCAGCTTAACACCGGCCGCCTTTTCCGCGTCGAGCAGCTTGAAGAGCGTTGCCTTTTCGGTGTGGTCGGGCTGGGCGGGATAGCCGGGCGCAGGCCTGATGCCGGCATAGGCTTCGGTGATCAGATCCTCATTGCTGAGCGTCTCGTCTTTTGCATAGCCCCAATATTCGCGCCGCACCTGCTCGTGCATGCGCTCGGCAAACGCTTCGGCAAAGCGGTCGGCCAGCGCCTTGACGAGGATCGAGGAATAATCGTCGTTAGCGCGTTCGAAACGCTCAGCGATGGCGATTTCCTCGATACCGGCCGTCACCACGAAGCCGCCGACATAATCCTGCACACCGCTTGTGACAGGCGCGACGAAATCAGAGAGCGCCACGTTCGCCCTCCCGTCCCGCTTCGAAAGCTGCTGGCGCAGCGTGTAGAAGGTGGCAAGCTCATGACTGCGGCTCTCATCGGTAAACAGACGGATATCGTCGCCGACGGCGCCGGCCGGCCAGAAGCCGATGACGGCGCGCGGGCGGAACCACTTTTCGTCGATGATCTTCTTGAGCATCGACTGCGCATCGGCCCAGAGCGCACGCGCCGCTTCGCCCTGCTTCTCGTCCTCGAGAATGGCGGGGTAGCGGCCGCGCAGTTCCCAGGTCTGGAAGAACGGCGTCCAGTCGATATATCTGGCAAGCTCGGCCAGATCGTAATCCTCGAACACCCGCGTGCCGAAGAATTCCGGCTTCGTCGGCTGGTAGGCCGACCAGTCGACCTTATGCGCATTCTCGCGGGCCCGCGGCAATGGCAGGCGCACCTTCTCGGCCTCGCTGCGCGCATGAGCGGCCGCCACCTTCTCATATTCGGCCCTTGTATCGTCGACATAGCCCTGGCGCGTTTCCGGCGACAGCAGCGCCGAGACGACGCCGACGGCGCGGCTCGCATCGGTGACGTAGATCGCCTGCCCCTTGTTGTAGCCGGGATGGATCTTCACCGCCGTATGCACGCGGCTGGTCGTCGCCCCGCCGATCAAAAGCGGGATGTCGAAGCCCTGCCGCTCCATCTCGGCCGCGACATGCACCATCTCGTCGAGCGACGGCGTGATCAGGCCGGAAAGGCCGATGACGTCGACCTTTTCGGCAATTGCCGTGTCGAGGATCTTCGTCGCCGGTACCATGACGCCGAGGTCGACGATCTCGTAATTGTTGCAGGCCAACACGACGCCGACGATATTCTTGCCGATATCGTGCACGTCGCCCTTGACCGTCGCCATCAGGATCTTGCCGGCCGAGCGACGTTCTTCGCCGCCATTCAGGCGCTTTTCCTCCTCCATGTAGGGCAGCAGCACGGCAACCGCCTGCTTCATGACGCGCGCCGACTTGACCACCTGCGGCAGGAACATCTTGCCCGAACCGAACAGGTCGCCGACGACGTTCATGCCGGCCATCAGCGGCCCTTCGATGACGTGCAGCGGCCGGGCGGCCTGCTGGCGCGCCTCCTCGGTATCGGCTTCGATATATTCGGTGATGCCGTTGACCAGCGCATGTTCGAGGCGCTTCTCGACGCTCCATTCGCGCCAGGAGAGGTCCTGGACCCGGCCTTCCCTGGCACCGGCGCCGCGGAAGCGCTCGGCCACTTCAAGCAGCCGCTCGGTGCCGTCGGGACGGCGGTTCAGCACCACGTCTTCGCAGGCCTCGCGCAGTTCCGGATCGATATTGTCGTAGACGGCGAGCTGGCCGGCATTGACGATGCCCATGTCCATGCCCGCCTGGATGGCGTGGTAGAGGAACACGGCGTGCATCGCCTCGCGCACCGGCTCGTTGCCGCGGAACGAGAAGGACAGGTTGGAAACGCCGCCGGAGATATGGACGAGCGGCATGCGCTCGCGGATCGTCCGCGTCGCCTCGATGAAATCAACGCCGTAATTATTGTGTTCTTCGATGCCGGTCGCGACCGCGAAGATGTTCGGGTCGAAGATGATATCCTCGGGCGGGAAGCCGATCTTTTCCGTCAAAAGCTTATAGGCGCGGGTGCAGATTTCCACCTTGCGCTCATAGCTGTCGGCCTGCCCCGTCTCGTCGAAGGCCATAACGACGACGGCGGCACCGTAATTGTGCAGCAGCCGTGCCTGGGCGAGGAAATTCTCCTCGCCTTCCTTCAGCGAGATCGAGTTGACGATCGGCTTGCCCTGGACGCGCTTCAGACCGGATTCGATGATCGAGAATTTCGAACTGTCGATCATGACAGGCACGCGGGCGATGTCCGGCTCGGCGGCAATCAGGTTGAGGAACTCGACCATCGCCTTTTCGGAATCGATCAGGCCCTCATCCATGTTGATGTCGATCACCTGCGCGCCGTTCTCGACCTGGTCGCGCGCGACATCAAGTGCTGCGGTGTAGTCGGCATTGGTGATCAGCTTGCGGAACTTCGCCGAGCCGGTGACGTTGGTGCGCTCGCCGACATTGACGAAGGGGATATCCTTGGTCAGTTCGAAGGGTTCGAGGCCGGACAGCGACATGAAGGGGCGATGCTCGGGGAGCGGCCGCGGCTTGTACTTGGCGACGGTCTCGGCAATCGCTCTGATATGTTCAGGCGTCGAGCCGCAGCAGCCGCCGACGATATTGACCAGGCCCTCGCGGGCAAAGCTGTCGATCTGCGCCGCCATCAGTTCCGGCGTTTCGTCATATTGGCCGAATTCGTTCGGCAGGCCGGCATTCGGGTAGGCGCAGATGAAGGTATCGGCGACACCCGAAAGCTCCTGCAGATGCGGGCGCATCGCATTGGCGCCGAGCGCGCAGTTCAGCCCGATCGTGAAGGGATTGGCGTGGCGCACCGAGTTCCAGAAGGCAGACGGCGTCTGGCCGGACAGCGTGCGGCCGGACAGGTCGGTGATCGTGCCGGAGATCATCACCGGCAGGCGCACGCCCTTGGCCTCGAAGCGCTCCTCGCAGGCAAAGATCGCAGCCTTGGCGTTGAGCGTGTCGAAGATCGTCTCGATCAGGATAATGTCGGCGCCGCCGTCGATCAGCCCGTCGATCTGCTCGCCATAGGCCGAACGCAGATCGTCGAAGGTGACGGCGCGGAAGCCGGGATTGTTGACGTCAGGCGAGATCGAGGCGGTGCGGTTGGTCGGGCCGATGGCGCCGGCGACGAAGCGACGGCGGCCGTCCTCGCGCTCGGCGCGCTGGGCTGCCCGGCGCACGATCTCGGCGCCTTCCTTGTTGAGGTCGTAGACCGCCCCTTCCATCTCATAATCGGCCTGCGCGATGCGGGTCGAGGAAAAGGTGTTGGTCTCGAGAATATCGGCGCCGGCCATCGCGTATTTGTAATGGATCTCTTCGATCGCATCCGGCTGGGTCAGGATCAGAAGGTCGTTATTGCCCTTCTGGTGGCAGGCGCAGCCGATGAAGCGGGTGCCGCGGAACTGGTCTTCGTCATAGCCGAGCCCCTGGATCTGCGTGCCCATGGCGCCGTCGAGGACGAGGATGCGTTCGCTGGCGGCTTTGCGCAGCGCTGCGAAAACTTCATTGCCGTCACGTTTGCCCGTTTCCGGACCAAAGAGAGTATCGAACACGGGAGGGCTCCTTGACGTCGTAAGACCAGACAGTCCAGATCACATAAAGATATCTTTATGTCAATATATGCCTATCGATTTCGTGCTTTGCAAGTCTCAGCGGATGACAGGCTTGAAGGGGCTCTATATAGGCAATTGACACGCATTGCGCACGAAATCGGAGGAGTATCATGGCACCCCTGCTTGGAAACTGGACGAGCCGCGCCTATCACCGCGACTGGCTGCTCAACCAGGCGAACAGCCTCTTCGATTTCTTCCAGCGCAATTCGGTCAATCCCAAGGGCGGCTTCTGCGATCTCGACGATAGCGGCAAGCCGCTTGACGCCGAAGGCCAGGTCCGCAGCATCCATATCGCCGCGCGCGCCGTGCATTGCTTCGCAATCGGCACGCTGCTCGGCCGCCCGGGTGCGGCCGATCTCATCGACCACGGCATGGACTATCTCTGGAACCATCATCGCGACCGGAAGAATGGCGGTTATTTCTGGTCGCTCGACAATAGTGGTCCGGTCGATTCCAACAAGCAGGGTTATGGCCATGCTTTCGTGCTGCTCGCCGCCGCATCCGCCAAGACGATCGGCCATCCGCTGGCCGACGGCATGCTCGCCGATATTGCCGAGGTCTTGAACACGAGGTTCTGGGAGCCGCTCCACGGCGCGATCGCCGAAGAATTCACCGCCGACTGGCAGCCGCTCGACGGCGGCGCCTATCGCGGCCAGAACTCCAACATGCATCTGACCGAAGCGCTGATGGCCGCCTTCGAAGCGACCGGCGACCGGGACTACTTGACCAAGGCCGAAAGTATCGCCGATCTCGTCATCCGCCGGCAGGCGGGTTCGGTCGACTGGCGCGTCGCCGAGCATTTCGACGCCGAATGGAACCTCGACAAGCAATACTATCATCCGAACGAAATGTTCCGCCCGGCCGGCACGACGCCCGGCCATTGGCTGGAATGGACCCGCCTCATCCTGCAGCTCTGGGCGCTCGGCGGCAAACGCATCGAGTGGATGCCGGACGCGGCCAAAGCCCTCTTCGAGCAATCCATGGCGCTCGGCTGGGACAACGACAAGGGTGGCTTCTTCTATACGCTTGACTGGGACGACAAGCCCGCCAAGCGCAACAAGCTCTGGTGGCCTGCCTGCGAGGGTGCAGCCGCCGCCCATTTCCTCAACGAGCACCTGCCGAGCGACTATCACGAGGAATGCTACCGCAAAATCTGGAACGTGATCGAACGCGCCTTCATCGACCACAGGAACGGTGGCTGGCATGAGGAACTGACGGAGGATCTCGTTCCCGCCCATTCGCTCTTCCCCGGCAAGGGCGATATCTATCACGCCCTGCAGGCCTGCCTCATCCCGCTCTTCCCGGCAACCGGCAGCCTGACCAAGGGCATCGCCGAAGCCGGCGGCAGGCTCTGAGGTTCAGTGGTCGGCGCCCGCCGGCGCAGCAAACGGCCCGCTCAGAGCGGCGGGTCGAGCCGCAGCGTATCCAGATCCTTTGCGAGCATCAGCGCCAAGGCCTCGACCGCGAGATTGTGGTCGTCGCGCTGCGGCAGGCCGGAGACGGTGACCGCGCCGATGCAGCCGGTGCCCTTGACGTTGATGGGGAAGCTGCCGCCATGCGGCGCATAATCGGCGCCGGAAAGCCCGTTATCCTCGACCGTCTTGCCGTCCTTGCTGAGCTTCAGGCCGGAAGCATAGCTGCTGCGGAAATAGCGCAGCACCATGTTGCGCTTGCGGCGGACCCAGTTGACGTTGTCGGGCGTCACACCGGGCAGTGCGGCATAGAAGACCGGCATCGAATGCAGGGTCACATCGATCGCGATGCCGAGGCCGCGCTCGGTCGCAAGTTCCTGCAGGAGTTTGCCGAGCTGCCAGGCCGTCGTCAGGTCGAAGGCGTCGAAGCTCAGGGCCTTCTCCTGCTCCGCGATCCGGCTGAGATCCTGTTCGATTGTCATGGCTAAGCCCTCCTCTGCCGTAATGATCCGCTGCGACCATTCTTGCGGGGAGCAAAAAAGTAAAGCAAAAACTTGGAGCTACCCCTGGCCTCAGAGCTTCGGCGTCAGCATCTCGAAGCGGTCGCGGATGGTGGCACAGGTATCGCCGCCGAGCCGCGCGATCGCATCGACGGCGGCCGGATCGACATACAGCCGTTCCGGATCGACGACGCCGTCCTGATAATGCGCATAGACGATCTCGCCCATGACGATCTGCCGCGAGCGCCCGAGCTCCAGCGTCACATGCCGCCGGCATTCGAAGGCGGCCGGCGCCTCGGCGATCCAGGGCGAGGCCACCTTCTCGCCCGGCATCGCCGTCAACCCAGCCGCCTTCAGCTCGTCGACGCCACGGGGATAGCGGGCGCCGCAGACATGCATCGCCTCGGCGATGGCGAAAGAGACGATGTTGACCGTAAAGACCTCGGTCATGCGGATATTGTGGCCGGTATCCTTGAACGACATGTCGGCATTGTTTTCGACCCCGATCGCCAGGATCGGCGGATCGGCCGAAAGGCAGTTGAAGAAGCTGAAAGGGGCGGCGTTGATCCGCCCCTGTTCGTCGACCGTCGTCACCAGCGCGATCGGCCGCGGAATGATCGTGCCGATCATCAGCTTGTATCGCTCACGCTCACTGAGCTCTTTGAAGTCGAAGGAAACGGCCATGGCTCAGCCGAGCTTGCCGGCCGGCGAAAAAGCGCTCATCGCTCCGGTAAAGGCTTTCGGCAGCGGTGAGGCGTAGGAGCCGCGCTTACTGGTGGAAAGCCCGAGCGAGACCAGCGCCTCGGCCTGCTTGACGGCGGCCGAGACACCATCGATGACGGGCACGCCATAGATTGCCTGCAGTTCGCGCGCCAGATCCGTCATGCCGGCGCAGCCGAGCACGATCGCCTCGGCGCCGTCTTCGACGAGCGCCCGCTCGATCTCGGCCCTGAGTTTGCCGATCGCGCCCGAGGCCGCAGTCTCAAGCTCCAGCACCGGAATATCGGAGGCCCGCACCTTGGCGCGCTCGCCCATGCCGTAGCGGCGCACCAGATTGTCGATCAGTACGCGCGACCGCTCCAGCGTCGTCACCACGGTGAAACGCTGCGCCAGAAAACCCGCCGTTGCGACTGCGGATTCGCAAAGCCCGAGGATCGGCACATCGGCAAAGCTCCGCGCCGCGTCGAGCCCGGTATCGTCGAAGCAGGCGATGACGGCCGCGTCATAGCCCTCTGCCTGCCGCTCTTTCAGTTCGGAAAGCAGGCCGGGGATTGCCAGCGCTCCATCATAATGGCCCTCGATGGAGACAGGCCCCATGCTGGATGTGGCGGCGATGATTTCCGTGCCGGATGCGGCCACCGCACGCGCGGCGGTGGCGGCCTTCTCGGTCATGGAGGCCGTAGTGTTCGGATTGACGATGAGGATGCGCATGTCAGTCGATCTTTGCCTGCCGCCGGCTGAGCATCGTCATGATGCCGAGCGCGATGAGAATGATGGTGAAGGAAAACAGTGTCGTCACCGTGCCGAGCGCATAGAGCACCGGCGTCGTAACGTTGGTCGTCATGCCGTAGATTTCGAGCGGCAACGTATTGTAAGTGCCCGACGTCATCAACGTGCGGGCGAATTCGTCATAGGAAAGCGTGAAGCCGAACAGGCCGACGCCGATCAGGCTCGGCGCGATCATCGGCAGCACGACATGGCAGAACGTCTGCCAGGCGCTGGCCCCAAGGTCGCGCGCCGCCTCTTCATAGGCCGGCGAGAAACGGTTGAAGACGGCAAACATGATCAGCACGCCGAAAGGCAGCGTCCAGGTCAGATGCGCGCCGAAGGCCGAGGAATACCAGGCGGGCTTCAGCCCTCCCTCCTGGAAGACGACGCCGATGCCGAGCGAGACGATGATCGACGGTACGACGAGGCTTGCGACCGTGGCATAGAATAGCACGGTCGAACCGCGGAAACGGCGGCGGAAGGCAAGGCCGGCGAGCAGTGAGACGGTGACGGTCACGACCATCACCATCAGCCCGAGGGTGAAGGAGCGCCGGAAGGAGGCGCCGAAATCGCCGACCGCCTGCTTTTCGAACAGGTTGAAGAACCAATGGGTGGAAACGCCGTTCATCGGGAAGGTCAAGCCGCCGTCCGGCCCCTGGAAAGAGAGGATCAGCACCGCCGACAGCGGCCCGTAGAGGAACAGCACGAAGACGGCAAAGAAGATCGCCAGCAGATAGAATTCGAGGCCGCGTTTTTCGTGGTTCATCTCAAAGCTCCTTGCGGATGTCGACGACGCGCAGGATCGCCGCGACCATCAGCAGCACGACGGCGAGCAGCACCACGGCATTGGCGGCCGCCGCCGGATATTGCAGCAGCGACATCTGGTTCTTCATCATCAGCGCCACCGAGGCGCTCTGGCCGCCGGACATGACCTGCACCGTCGAAAAATCCGCCATGACAAGGGTGACGACGAAGATCGTGCCGATCGCCATGCCGGGTTTTGCCAGCGGAATGACGACATTCCACAGCACCTGCCAGCCGGAGGCGCCGGCATCGCGCGCCGCCTCGAACAGCGACCGGTCGATGCGCATCAGCGTGTTGAAGATCGGCGTCACCATGAACAGCGTATAGAGATGCACCATGGCGAGCACGACGGCGAAATCGGAATAGAGCAGCCATTCGATCGGCTGCGGAATGATGCCCGTCTTAATCAGCGTCGAATTGACGAGGCCGTTGCGCCCGAGCACCGGGATCCACGAGATCATGCGGATGATGTTCGAGGTCATGAACGGCACGGTGCAGACGAGAAAGAGGATCATCTGCGTCGAGGTCTTGCGGATGTGGAAGGCCAGGAAATAGGCGACCCAGAAACCGATGAGAAGCGTCAGCGCCCAGACGATCGCCGTGAATTTCAACGTGTTGAGATAGGTCTTCCAGGTGACCCACGAACCGAGCGTATCGGTGTAGTTCATGGTGAGAAAATCGGGATAGAGACCGGCGAAGTCGTAGTCCCAGAAGCTGACGACCGCGATCATGGCGATCGGCAGCAGGAAGAAGAAGCCGAGGATGGCGATCAGCGGCGTCGCCTGGAGATAGGAGATGGCTGAAGGGGAGAGGCTCAGTCTGCGCCCTGCCTGCCGCCCTTCCTCCGTTGCTGCTGCCATGGTTGCCATGTCCGTTCTCCGTTACGATTACGTCAGGTTGAACGAAGGTGCGTGCTGCCCCCTCATCCGCCTGCCGGCACCTTCTCCCCGCTGGGGAGAAGAGGAATCGCGGCAGCGCCTCGGCCACCGCGAACCTTGCTTTCATTATGCGACTCTAGCCGCGAACTCCCCTTCTCCCCAGCGGGGAGAAGATGTCCGAAGGGCAGATGAGGGGGCGGAGCGGAGCGACGTCTTGAGCATCAGCGAAAGACAATGCTTCTCCGCCCCCTCGCTGATCAAGCCGCGATAAACTCGTTCCAGCGGCGGACCATGTAGCGGTCTTCGTCCATCACCGAGTTCCAGCAGGCGACCGCACCCATGCGGGCTTCGAAGGCGCCGCCGTCGCGGACAGCACCGGCCCTTTCCATGACCTTGCCCTCGGGCGACAGGATATCGCCTTGCGCCGGTTTGCCCTCGATCCAATAGCCCCATTCGTCAGCCGACATGAAGTTCTTGGCGGTGTCCATGCAAGCGGAATAGTAGCCCTGGCGGTTGAGATAGCCGCCGACCCATCCCGACGTGTACCAGTTGATATATTCATAGGCAGCGTCGAGCTCGGCGCCCTTCAGATGCGAGGCAAGGCCGAGACCGCCGCCCCATGCGCGGTAGCCTTCCTTGAGAGGCTGGAAGGTGCAGGCGATGCCCTTGGAGCGGACGGCGGCGACGGCCGGCGACCACATGGACTGGATGACGACTTCGCCCGAGGCCATCAGGTTGACCGACTCGTCGAAGCTCTTCCAGAAGGCGCGGAACTGGCCTTCGCCCTTGGTCTTGATCAGGAATTCGATCGTCTTGTCGATCTCTTCCTTGGTCATGTTGCCCTTGTCGGCATATTTGATCTTGCCGGCGGCTTCCATGATCATCGCCGCATCCATGATGCCGATCGACGGAATGTTGAGGATCGCCGTCTTGCCCTTGAAGGCCGGATCGAGAATATCAGCCCAGCTTGTGATCGGGCGGCCGGTGAGGTCGGGGCGGATGCCGAGGGTGTCGGCGTTATAGATGGTGGGAACCATCGTCATCCACTGCGTCGGCTCCTTGGCGAATTTCTTGGAGCCTTGCGCCTCGACGAAGCCAACCGTGTGCGGCGCCGTGCCCTGGGCGATGACGCTGTCTGCCTTCAGCTTGCCGTTGATGAACAGCGGCACGATCTTGTCGTAATATTTCAGCTTCTTGACGTCCATCGGCTGCAGAACGCCCGTCGGGAACACCTTCTTGGCGATCCAGTATTCGATATCGGCAATGTCGTAGCTGTCGGGCTGAGTGACGGCGCGCTGGGCTGCAGCGTCGGAATCGGTCGCCGTCATCTCCAGTGTGATGCCGAGATCGGCTTTGCACTTTTCGGCGATGGCATTGATGTTCGAAACACCGGTGCCGAACTGGCGAAGCGTGATGTTGGTCTGCGCCCAGATGGTGGGAAAGCCGGTGATCGCGCCGGAGCCGGCGATGGCGCCAACGGCGGCAGCGCCCGTCTTCAGCAGCGTGCGGCGGGAAAGACCCTTCGCAGCCTTGGTCGATGTCGTTTCAGTCGTCATGTCAGTTCCCCTTTTTGTTGATGCGGAAGGATGGTTGGTGACGGTTCATGCGGAAGAGCTGCCGAGAAGCACGGCATCGTCGAGCGTCCAACTGAGCGAGACGGCATCGCCGACGGCGACCGGGCGGGCGAAATAATCGCTATCGTCTGATATGACGGTGAAGTCGTCGCTGCCGGCGCCGAGAACGGTGATCTTCACCGAAGAGCCGCGATATTCGACATTGGAGACGATGGCGTTGAAGCCGAGCGTCCATTCGGACGCCACCTGCAGGCGCACGCGGTCGGTGCGGATGCCGATATCGACGGGTTGGCCGACCTCCCTGCCCGCCCCGCGCACGGAAAAGCTCTGCCCCTCCGGCACGGTCATGACGATCACGCCGTTCTCGTTCGAGGTCACCCGGCCGGTAAGCACGTTGTGGTCGCCCATGAAGCGGGCGACGAAGGCGGTCGCCGGCTTTTCGAATACTTCGCGGGGCGCGGCCGCCTGTTCGATCCGGCCGTCATTCATGATGACCATGATATCGGCGAGCGCCATCGCCTCCTCCTGGCTGTGGGTGACATGCACGAAGGTGATGCCGAGCGACTTCTGCAGTTTCTTGAGTTCGGCCCGCATGCGGATCTTCAGGAATGGGTCGAGTGCGGACAGCGGCTCGTCGAGCAGCAGCGCCTCCGGATCGGTGATCAGCGCGCGCGCCAGCGCCACGCGCTGCTGCTGGCCGCCGGAAAGCTGGGCCGGGCGCCTGATAGCATAGGGTTCCATCTGCATCAGCTTCAGCATGTCGAGCGCCTTGGCTCGCCGCTCCGCCTTGTCGACGCCCTTCATCTTCAGGCTGAAGGCGACGTTGTCGATGAGGTCGAGATGCGGAAACAGCGCATAAGACTGGAACATCATCGCCGTACCGCGCCGGGCCGGCGGAAAATCGGTGATGACTGTATTACCGAGCCGGATATCGCCCGACGAGATGCTCTCATGGCCGGCGATCATGCGTAGCGTCGAGGTCTTGCCGCAGCCCGACGGGCCGAGGAAGCAGCAATAGGAGCCGGCCGGAATCTTCAGGCTGATCGCCTGTACCGCGGTCGTTGACCCATAGACCTTGGAAACGGATACTATATCGATCTCTGCCGCTTTCGACATCATGCCTTCCCCTGTTTGGAGAAGACGATGCACTTGCCGTGCCAATTCGCCGATGATTTCTCAACCCATTGTGAAACAAGGGTTTCATCCCCCGCAGATCTGAAAGAGATAAATTATGGGCAGAACGACGCCTGCACAGGAATTAGGCTATCGTCATCAATTTATGCAGGCGATCGTATACAATTTGTCCGCCGCTTCGAGCACAAATTCCGTTTAACTTTTGCCGGAAAGCCGGATATGGTTTGCCGATCATCAGGAAATCGATTTTCATGAAATCCGCTGCCAAGGCCATGCAGGCCGAAGACTCCGCCGAAACCAGCGTACAACTGATCCGCGATTCCATTCGCGAAGCAATCGTCGAGCGCAGGCTTTCGCCCGGCACGAAGCTCTCCGAAAAGGATGTCGGCAATCTCTTCAGCGTCAGCCGCACGCTTGCCCGCGCAGCTCTGCAGGCGCTCTCCTATGAAGGCCTCGTCAGCGTCGAGAAGAACCGCGGCGCCTTTGTCGCCTATCCCTCGCCCGACGAGGCCCGGCAGATCTTTGCCGCCCGCCGCCTGGTCGAGCCCGGCATATTGCGCGAGGCGGCGGCGCGGATCACGCCTGGTGACATCAGCCAGCTGAAACAGCTTCTACTAGAGGAAGGCCGCTTGATGAGCGAGCGCGGCCAGACGGCGCGGCGCGCCGAGATCAAGGCGTCGGGCGATTTTCATCTGAGGCTGGCGGAAATCTCCGGCAATGCGATCATGCAGCGCTTCATGGAAGAGCTTGTCGCCCGCTCGTCGCTGGTGATTGCCCTTTACGGCCAGTCCACCGCATCGAGCTGCGGCCATTCCGAACATGGCGAGATCATTACGGCGATCGAAAATAACGAGCTCGACCGCGCCTGCCAGCTGATGCTGCATCACATCACCCATATCGAGACCGATCTCGACCTGCGCGAACGCAAGAGCCTCGGTCTGAAGGAAGCCTTCGAGCTTTAATGCATGTCGCCCGGAAGCGTGCAGCGGTTCCGGGATAACGACATGCATCCAAAGAGCTAAAGAAACGCCTTTCAGACGATCGGCATGCGGAACGCCGGACGCGCAGCTTCGCCACGCCCCGTGTCACGCGCAGTCCGAAGCCCTACCAAGGCGTCTGCGTCGGCAGCATCTCGAAGGCGGCGAAGATATCCTCCGCAGTCCTTGGCTCGTTCGAGCGCAGCTTGACCGTGCCGTCGCGCCCGATCAGGATCAGCCCGAACTCGCCGGATGGCGGGCCCTGCAGCCGCTCTCTGATATCGTCGGCCTCGAGATCGGAGCCGTCGTCGAACAGCGAGAAAGCGCCGCCGCCGGCGATAATGAAAACCTCGACGTCTTCCTCGATGAGACGCATATGCGCGTTCCGCAGCCATTCGTCCTGGATGACGGCGCGGTCGTCCTGGGCATCGGCAAAGATGATCAGCACCCGCTTCCTGTCGCGAAACTGCTCAAGCGACTGCGGAAGCTCCGGCTCACGCCGCGGCGTGCCGATTATTTCATGAACGATGGATTTCAGCATGGTGCTTATTCCTCACCCGCACTGGCGGCGGGCATGCCAGTAAACGGCCGGCAATGGGCGAGGTTCCGCCAATACGCGGAAAAGGATCGCAGCCATGGCAGCGATCCTCATCCTGTCAGTCGCGGCTCTGATCTTCGGCCGCGTGGGCCGAAACGGCGACGAGATCGACCGTGCCGTTGGCAAGCAGGCGCTTGCGCACCAGCACGCGCATGACGCGCGCCGCCGTCGAAAAGGTCATCTGGTCGAGCGGGCCTTCGCCCTCCCACGGCTTGGTCAGCCGCTCGGTGACGGCGCCGACGATGTTCATCGGCACGATGTCAGTGCATTCGCGCATGGCTTCGAAAACGAAGCCGATGGGGATGACCCGTCCTTCGTAGGTGACGATCGGTTCGGTCACTTCGCTGTCCCACTCCTCGAAGGCGTAAAGCGCTTCGCGAAACAGCTGCTGGAGGGTAAACGGCGCGTGGCCGTCATGAAGTGGCGGCAGGGCATTCATCATGTCTGTCTCCTCTCGATGGGTTGAGGCCAAAGTCCTCCGGTCTCGGTCGCGCCAACGCGGGGAATGGCAGGTTTTGCTGCCCCTGCGAACCGAATAACACTATTGATTCTATAGAGTAACACGCTGGGGTAAAGCCCAATTCTGCACCCTTGCGGAAGCGAATTCCATAACGCGCTGATTTTCTTGCGTGTTTTAGTGGAAATTTTCTTAGCCGCGCCCCTTCCTGAAAATCCATGCCACCGGCAGCAAATCGCCCCGCAATGGCACGACCGGGCGAAAAAACCCTGCAAATTCACGGAACTTTTGCCGCTGTAATTTGTTTTGTTCTCACACTTCGAAAAACAGTCTGGGGTAATCACCAATGACGCAAATCCGTGAACCGGAGCGCCGAAGCAGAATATTGCGCGGCCGCCCCTACAGCCTTGATGAATTCGCTTCCAAATATGGCCTTGGCGGCGAGCAGGCCGAAAGCCTTTTTGCCCGTTTTGGGCCCTCCTCGATAGAACTCGACCTGCTGATGGCTGCCAAGCGGCGCCTGCCGGTTCGGAACGACGGGCCGGTTCCGCAGGACAGGATTGCCGAATAACACCTTTAACGAATGGAATAGATGGATGAGCGACAGACGCCACGAATGGATCAGCAAAAGAGCCTACGCGATCTGGGAAGAACAGGGCCGTCCCGACGGGCGCGGTGACGAACACTGGCGCCAGGCGGTGGCCGAACGCAATGCACTCGAACGCACGCAAGCCTCTATCGACGGACGCGAGGTGCTGGTGAAATTTCGCCCGAAGCAGCCGCGGCCCGAACTGCCGCTGCAGGATTGGCTCAACCCTTCGACGAAGGTTGGCTGATCCCTGTCTCGGGGGTGGCCGGTCTCGTCCTTCGAGGCCCCTGCGGGGCACCTCAGGATGAGGGCGGAGGGAGGTTGCGGCGTGCCTCACAATGCCGGGACCTATGACGGCTACACCGCCAAGCGCCTTCCCGTAGAACTCGTCTTCACCGAAACCTACGACCGCATCATCGACGCCATCGCCCGCGAGCGCCAGATCAAGGGGTGGTCACGCCGCAAGAAGGAGGCGTTGATTGCCCTGGACTACGAGGCCCTACCGGAATTGTCTAAACGCGGGCCGATCGAGGTGGAGTGAGCGCGGGTGGCCGCCGTCGTCCTTCGAGGTCCCTGCCGGGGCACCCGCAGGATGAGGGTGGAGAGAGGTTGCGGCGCGCCAGTCGTGAGCGTGCGTCAACAATGGCACAGTGTAACCGCTTCCCCGACCGCCATTGCTTCCGCTGGAAACCATTCATCAAGCATATTGGCACAAACCCATGGAGTACCGGCTTTCCGCCTGCCTGGCCGGGACATTGCCGCTCGACACTTTCTTCCCAAAATCGGAAACGGATAAGAATGAAAACGTGGTCGCTCGCAGGACGCGGATTTCATCTCGTCCTGGCCGCTCCCGGTGCCCGGTCGGTGCTGTAAGATCGGGAAGGGCTGGAAAGCCCTGTCGGGGCGAGCCATGTCAGAAAACGTTGTTTTCCACGCAAAGCGCCCTGTGGACCTCGGTCCAGAACAGCGCTAGCGGGGTGTCGCCGTTGCGTTCGGCAACGAGCGCGCGGATCAGCGCTTCGGAGCCTGCCATGTCCTGCCAGCTGGATTTCAGGCCCTTGGCGGCCTGTTGGCATTCGGCAATCTCGAAGGGTCGCTTGCTGTCCATATGAGGTCTCCTCGTGGAAAGGCGCTAGCAGGCGGAGCCGGGATTGTCATTCCCCGCATATGTGGGGATGCCTTGTATTTATGACGGTCCTCACGGTAGGATTGAGGGAATTGGGGCAGTGGAAATGATCGAGAATACCTATAGCGATAAGTTCGAGTCCGCCTTCGAACAGATCAAGGCCGCGGCCAATGTGGATGCGGCCATCCGCATTCTCCAGGCCGAATATGGGCTCGATTTCGTCACCTACCACCTCGCCCAGACGATCGCCAGCAAGATCGATTCGCCCTTCGTGCGCACCACCTATCCGGATGCCTGGGTCTCCCGCTACCTGCTGAACAGCTATGTGAAGGTCGATCCGATCGTCAAGCAGGGCTTCGAGCGCCAGCTGCCTTTCGACTGGAGCGAGGTCGAGCCGACGCCTGAGGCCTATGCCATGCTGGTCGACGCCCAGAAGCACGGCATCGGCGGCAACGGCTACTCCATTCCGGTCGCCGACAAGGCGCAGCGCCGCGCGCTACTGTCGATGAATGCCCGCATCCCGGTCGAGGAATGGACCGAGCTTGTCCGCCGCTGCCGCAACGAATGGATCGAGATTGCCCATCTGATCCATCGCAAGGCCGTCTACGAGCTGCACGGCGAGAACGACCCGGTGCCGGCATTGTCGCCGCGCGAGATCGAGTGCCTGCACTGGACGGCACTCGGCAAGGATTACAAGGACATCTCGGTCATCCTCGGCATTTCCGAACACACCACGCGCGATTATCTGAAGACCGCCCGCTTCAAGCTCGGCTGCGCCACGATCTCGGCCGCCGCCTCGCGAGCCGTGCAATTGCGCATCATCAATCCATAGTCTTGGGCCAGCGCATTTTTTTGTGGCGTCGTCATACTTTTGGGCTAATCCCCTCATCTGAGGGGGCCCATCTGAGGGAATTTCCGATCGGGCCTTCCTGAACCATTCTGCTCTCCACGGACTTGTAAACGCTGGAGGGCAAAATGTTCGTTATCATTCAGGCACATGAGTATCAGAAATACGCTGCCGTACTCGACCAGATGTTTCGCCTGCGCAAGAAGGTGTTCGCCGATACGCTCGGCTGGGATGTTCCCGTCATCGGCCCTTACGAACGCGACAGCTACGATGCGCTGGCTCCCGCCTATCTCGTCTGGTGCAACGACAGCCGCACCCGCCTTTACGGCGGCATGCGCCTGATGCCGACGACCGGCCCCACCCTTCTCTACGACGTCTTCCGCGAGACGTTTCCGGATGCCGCCGATCTCATCGCGCCGGGCATCTGGGAGGGCACGCGCATGTGCATCGACGAAGAGGCGATCGCCAGGGATTTCCCCCAGATCGACGCCGGCCGCGCCTTTTCGATGATGCTGCTTGCGCTTTGCGAATGCGCGCTGGACCACGGCATCCATACGATGATTTCCAACTACGAGCCCTATCTCAAGCGCGTCTACAAGCGTGCGGGCGCCGAAGTGGAAGAACTCGGCCGCGCAGACGGCTACGGCAAATACCCCGTCTGCTGCGGCGCCTTCGAAGTGTCGGACCGCGTGCTGCGCAAGATGCGCGCCGCCCTCGGCCTGACCCTACCCCTTTACGTCAGACATGTTCCGGCCCGCTCGGTCGTGACCCAATTCCTGGAGATGGCAGCATGAACCGCCTCGCTGAAACCGCAATACAGAAAGATATCGGGGCCTTGGAGCGCCACGTGCTCGCCTCCCGCGATATTGCCACGCAGATCGGGGATCCCTTCCTCTCCTATCTCCTCTCGATGGCGCTGTTCACGATCTACGAGAAGAAGGCCCACCACGAGAACGAGGCGCTGAAGAGCAGCTTCAGCTGAGGGCGCGACCCCCTCCGCACGCCTGAAGACGAGCATGTCTCCCGGCGCCTCGCGCGCAGCCGCAAAACCTGTCCCCGTTTTGCGGCTGCGCGCCCCTTCATGTCATCGGGGTCATGTCATCAGGGATTGCCGTCACGCCATCAGGGAATCGATCGTCGAGATCAGCGCGTCGTGCATATAGGGCTTCGGCAGGAAGGCGGTGTTGGCGGGCAGCGCCATGGGGTCGAGCCGCACCATGCCCGAGGTGATGATGATGCCGATATTCGGCCGCATCGCCCTCACCCGCTTGGCAAGCTGGATCCCGTCCATCGTACCCGCCATATTGACGTCGGTGAACAGGATATCGACATCCTGCCGGCCCTTCAGCACCACCATCGCCTCGTCGGCATTCGCCGCCTCCAGCGCCACATGGCCGACCTCTTCCAGCACATCGAGAACATTGAACCGGATCAGCGGCTCATCCTCGACGATAAGCACCACGGCACTGTTCAACGCCACCATCTGCGCTCGCCCTCTTTCATCAAATCCAATCTCTGTAATTGTCGCCGGCGTCAGAAGGTTCCAGTGCCCGCACCGATGAAATATGCATCGTCCACAGATGCTTGCGCTCTGCGCTTGTGGCTCCCTGCAATTTGCGTTAGAGCGAACCGATGCTGAGGGAACCATTGCCCCGGCATCCAGGCGTCGGCCTCCGGCGCCAAGGCGCTCACCATCGGCGTCAAGGGCCTGTAGCTCAATGGTTAGAGCCGGCGGCTCATAACCGCTTGGTTGGGGGTTCGAGTCCCTCCGGGCCCACCATTTATTTCAATAACTTAGCTGAATATTGGGGCCACCACGCCCGGAGCGGGCTACAGCCTGGGCTACAAAAGCCGCTTTTGTCACCATGAGAGCGTAGCCAGACAGGAAGGTCCCGGAACCATAGATTTCGGAATTTCGACCGGCCCTGCCGGGCGCGATGTGCCGCCGACCGCCGAATATCATGTCGCGCAGGATGATCAGCGTCCATCTGTGAGCGAGCACCTCGCCTGACAAATTGGTGGACAGCCGGACCCCCGTGTTTCGCCCAATCCTGCTTCACCGAAGCGATTGCATATTCATACCACTTAGTTTACGAAACCAATTGTAATATGCAATCAGTTTTGAGGTGAGCAATGATGCTGCAAAACAAGGTGGCGATCGTCTATGGCGGCGGCGGCGCTATAGGCGGGGCAGTTGCCCGCGCTTTTGCGAAAGAGGGAGCCGAACTCTTCCTCGCTGGCCGAACAAAGGAAAAGCTGGATGCGGTCGCAGATGACATTCGTAGCGTAGGCGGTCGCGCCGAGGTTTCTGTCATCGACGCCCTCAACGAGGAGGAGGTCGCACTGCATTCAGCGCGGGTTGCTGCCAAGGCGGGCGGGGTTGACATCGCGTTCAACGGACTTGGCATAAATCATGTGCAGGGCGTGCTTCTCACCGATTTGTCGGCAGCAGATTTCCTTCATCCGATCACGGCCTACGCGACGGCATACTTCATCACTGCCCGAGCCGTGACGCCGCACATGGCGTCTCGGGGCTCGGGCGTTATCATGATGCCATCGACACCGGGCGCTCGAATGCCCGGCACTGGATTTCTCGGCTACGGAGTTTCCTGTGCCGCGACGGAGGGCATGACACGGCTGCTGGCCGCGGAACTCGCCCCGGCTGGGGTCCGGGTCGTGTGCATACGGTCGCACGCAATTCCCGAGGCTGCGGCCATAGGCTCTCACTCCCGCGATGTGTTCGAGCCTGTCGCCCGAAGCGCAGGCATCAGCCTCGAGGAGATGATGGAGGGAGCAGCGGCAGGAACGTTGCTAAAGCTGCTTCCCACGCTTGATCAGGTGGCGAATGCCGCCGTATTCGCTGCCTCAGCGCATGCGGCGTCAATGACCGGGGCCGTCATCAATCTCACCGGCGGCGCGGTGGTAGACTAGATTTCCTTCGACCAGTGCAGATCAGCCAACGCCGCAGAAATCCCCACGACATGGCGAATTTCGGATTGCCGCGACTATAGCTAGCTAGTTACCATCGGGCGCGCTGGAGCGCGTCGGCCCTGCGAGGAATTGCCGATGACACAAGTGCTCATTGACGCCACTATGTCGCTGGACGGTTTCATGGCCGGCCCCAACATCAGCGTCGCGCACCCGATGGGTGAGGGCGGCCTGCGGCTGCACGAGTGGCTGTTCAACAGCTCGTCCAGCTTGGTCGACGCCGAAGCCGAGGGCGGCAGCCGCGAGGCGACGGGCGCGGTGGTGCTGGGCCGACGCACTTTCGACGTCGGCTACGGGGTGTGGAACGACACGCCGTTCGCGACTCCGTGCTTCGTGCTCACCCACGCCCCGCTGGAGCCGAGGGTCGAGAAGAACGGCACGTTCACATTCGTCACCGACGTGAAGGACGCCTACGCGCAGGCCGTCGCCGCAGCCGGGGACAACGTAGTGCGGCTGATGGGCGCCGAGGTGTCCCAGCACTTCCTTAAGGCCGGTCTCGTCGACGAGATCCGCGTGCAGATCGCGCCCGTGATGCTCGGTTCCGGCACGCGTCTTTTCGAGCACCTCGGCGTAGAGCACATCGAGCTGGAGCAGTTGGGGGCGGTCCAGTCGCCGTACGTCACCCACCTGCGCTACCGCCCGAAGCCGTGACCCGACTTCTCCTGGGGCGGTCGGCCTTCCCCTGGCCGGGCCGGCCCCAGGAGACCTCGACGAAGAGCTCGATGCCAGCGGCTGCGGTCAGGCGTGGACTCGCATTCGCCTCGGGAGACCGCAAGCGCTATGACACGTCCGCGATCCGCCCCATTTTCGAGAATCTCCCGATCGCCAGGCTGGCTCTGGAGATGCTGAAGCCGATCAGGATTTCCTGCTCCGACCACGAGGGCGCGCGATGGGCGTGTGCAACCGTGGGATGGCACGGGCTGGAATGTCATCTCCGACTGGTACACGGCCAACGAAATCCGAGACCCAACCCCTGATCGACGACGTTTCCGGAAGAATGCCGCAGACAAGAAGATCCAGCCGTGCGACTGCTCGAAGGAAAGCTGAGCGTATCGTTGCGATTCCCGGGAGGTGGACTTCCCTTGTCCCACGGCTTGCGCGAAGGTGCAGGGGCACGCGACGACGCAACTGCAATCGTCGAACTATCGCCCACGACGTGCCAGCTCGGAATCTCGGCCATGGGGATCTCCATCCGCCGTCAACGGCAATATGACACCCAACTCGGCAATGCCATCGGCTGCAGCGGGCAGTTTTCCATCACGCGCGGTGTGGCGGCGGATATTCTTGCACGGAAATTAAACACCAAAGTTTCCGTTGAAATTTAATGGGCCAGCCCCCCGACGGAACGCTGTGCAGGCTGGAGCGCTACCGCGCATCCGGCGTCCGAATCGTTGCCTGTGTGGTAGAGATTTACCAGGAAGCTTTGACTCGATCTGTGCTTGATTAGGCCGGTCGTCGAGCCACCTGCGTTTCGACAGAAGTTGTGGTACTTGTTAACGGATGTCGTTGTTCTCGGGAGGGGGTAGCATTCATGGTCGTGCACAGGGATATGACTAGCGACGAATGGAAGTGGCTTGTGCGCCTTTGCCAACACGAAGCGGATAGCATTCCTAAGGAAATCGAAGCGCGGTTTACCGAACTTGGTCTGTTGGGGCCGAATGGTCTTTCGGACAATGCCAGGAATCTGGTTCAAAATGAACTGCTGGCAGAGCGGCGGAACAGACTGCAAGGACTTCACTGAGTGATACCCTTGGACGCCAAGCAGGCGTCGGGGTGATGTCATTGCTGCCCAAGCCGGAATCCGACTATCTCGGTTCCGGACTTGGTGATGGATTTTCTGCCAATGGCCCGAGCCGGCCTTTAATAGCTGCAGGAGCGACCGTCGCTCGGTCTGAACCCACCGCCGCAGGCCGGGTTGAGCGGCATCTCTTCCCGATAATAGCCGCCGATCGACGAGGTCTGGTCGAGGTTTCCGGATGAGGTACAGGCCGAAGTGATCGTGGCAAGGCTGATCAGCGTTCCGGTCGCGACAAATGCGAAAAATCGGTTCATCTGAGCTTCTCCTTCGGAGGGGCTTGGCTTGGCCCTGAACGGAGAATTTACCACGCGATCCCGTATGTTCGCGAGGATTTATGGGGCGAGAGTGCCCTTGGGCGCTCATCATAACGCCAATGTGATCTCCCAAGCCATGCACTGTCGCATAACTGTCATGTAAAATTGCCCATTGCGAAGGCAGCTTGGGCAAAATATATGCTGCCGGCTAACAAAAAAAGAATGAGTGAACTGCCATGAGTGCCCTGCATAAACTTTTCAACCGCAATCTCCTCACCCGTCTCGTGACCGGTCTCGGCGCGGTTCCCCAGCGTTTTCGCGATGCGCGCGAAGAGCGTAAGCCTGCGATCCATCCGTCCTTCATGGATGATTTCGGCGCCTAGATCCGCAATGTGTCCGCTGGCCGCAAGGTTAGGCAAACGACCTTATCCTGGCTGGCGTGCGCCCTCAGTTCACTGCGGGCGCTGCCGGTTCTCCCCGGCTCGATATGGGCCGGCCGGCCTTGGTTGCCACCCTCACATCATAGAGCGCGAGCGAAGCCTGAAGCTGCCGCATGTCGTTGCAGCGGTTGATGATGCCGCCGATATATTGCACGCAGTCGCTGGCGCTGCCCTGCACGGAGCCCGTCGCCCAATCCTTGACGATCCCGTTTCTCATAAGGGCTTTGCGTTGGTGAAAAGGCAGGAATGGAAGGGTGTGCCGTGGGGCGCCGCCTCTGCCCTGTCGGGGCTGGGGCGAGTCGCGGGTTTCGCCCGTCCTTCGGAGCCCCCGCAGGTGGAGAGATCGGCTGGGCACGACCGCTTCCCAAAACAACTAAAGTTGCAGCCCGCCGCAACGCTTGTGATCTCCCCCAGGTCTAAAGCCCGGACGCATACCTGACAGATGTTCGGAGACATGTCCGACAGTCGGTCTTGGCTTTTGAGGGGGAGATGCCCGGCAGGCAGAGAGGGCACTCACGGCGCGCCATCTCCTCTCGCACCTTCACATTTTTCTCTCCGCACGCACTCGCCCTTCTCTTCCGCCGCAATAGCTTCACAATCAACCGACAGAAAGTTCATCCGGGAAACAACAACTAGGGAATGAAACATGGCGCCGATTCTCTCCAAGACTGTTCTGATGACTGCCCTTCTCGCCCTGCCGCTTGGCAGCGCAGCGCCTGTGATGGCGCAGGAGGCAAAGCCGCGCGAGGCGGTGATTTCGGTGACGGGGGATGGTGAATCGGCCCTCGCGCCCGATATGGCCGTCGTCAATCTCGCCGTCGTCAAGCAGGCGAAGACCGCCCGCGAAGCGCTCGACGAGAACAACAAGGCGATGAACGAGGTGCTCAAGGCGCTGAAGGACGGCGGCATCGCCGAGCGCGATCTGCAGACCTCGGGCTTCTCAATCCAGCCGCAATATAATTATCCGCAGCCGGTCGATGGTCAGCAGCAACAGCCGCAGCTGATCGGCTACCAGACCATCAATTCCATCACCATCAGGCTGCGCGATCTCGCCAAGCTCGGCCAGGTGATCGACCAATCCGTCACCCTCGGCATCAACCAGGGCGGCGACATCCAGTTCACCAACGACAAGCCGCAAGCAGCCCTCGAAGAGGCGCGAAAGAATGCCGTCGCCGAGGCGGTGAAGAAGGCAAAGACGCTGAGCGAAGCCGCCGGCGTCAAGCTCGGCCGCATCATCGAGATCAACGAGAATGTGCCTCGCCCGATGCCGCAGCCGGCCTATCGCGCCACGATGATGAAGGAGGCCGATGCCGCCGTTCCCGTCCAGAGCGGCGAGAACAATTACAGTGTCAGCGTCACGGTGACTTTTGCGATTGAGCAGTAATGATAGCGCCGTGCATCAGCCCCTCATCCGCCTGCCGGCACCGACCGGGGTCGAGCCACCGGTCTCGACCCGTCCTTCGGACCCCCGCTTGCGGGGCGAAGGGGATATGACGCGACCTCTCCGTTGCTCGTCAACGTCTCGCGTGGCAAGTCCCCTCTCCCCGTCAGAACGGGGAGAGGGTTAGGGTGAGGGGCAGTCCTGGGCTCCGAAGCAGAGGACAACGCCAGGTAAGAGCGCAGATATCATCAAACTGAGCACAAAAGAAAACCGCCCTTGCCGATCCGGGGAGACTGGCAAAGGCGGTTCTGGCCGCCGCATCGGGGAGACGAGGCGGTATTCTAGTTTATCAGCGGCGCAGCGCCGGGCAGCCGCGGACGTTGCCGAAGCTCATTTCGTCGGGGCCGCGGCGTGTCCAGCCCTGGACGATGACGCGGCGCGGCGTGATGTCGACGACACGAGCGCGGCGGAAGCCGTAATCGCGGGCCATATCTTGGGCCAGGCGCGGATCGCAGCCGCGCGGCCGGCGGCCATCGAAGCCCGGAGGGGGACGGTCGTAGCCCGGAGGCGGGCGGCGGTAATCCCGCGGCGCGTCACGGTCCTGATCGCCGATAATGATATTCAACTGCGCGGCGGCGGGCGCCACCGTGCCGGCAAGGGTGCCGGCGGTCAGCATGACGGCAAGACCCGCCTTTGCCAAAAACTGCATCATCGAAAAACCTTTCGTTTCAAAGTCGGTGCGGCCGAGCCGCCTGCCCTGTTACTCCGCATTCCGCCGAAGCGTCATGCGGGAATCACTCATACGGGCCAGAGAAGAAACGGCTGAAAGTGTCGCCGTCAAGGCAAAAGCGGCAGGCAAGCGCCGTGTGGGCGCTTGCCTGCGCAGTCCTCAGCGCCGGATCAGCGGGCAGCCGCGGACATTCGCGAAGGTGATCCTGTCCCAGCCGCGGCGGTCGCGGCCGGCAACAACGACGACGCGCGGCGACATGCGGGTGATGCGGGCATCGCGCAGGCCGAAACCACGTGCCTTGCGCACAGCATGCATCGGCGAGCAGGCGCGGATCGGGCGATGATATTGCGCCTCGACGACGAAGTTCGTCTGCGGCCCTGCGGCTGCCGCGGTGGTGACAGTGGCCGGAATGGCGCAGAGGGCGAGCAATGCGGCAAGCGAGGCCTTGGCGAGGAAATGTGTCATGGTGTGTCTCCGTCGATTGGCTCTATTTTTAAGCATGTCGTTATCGCGCGACATGCTTTGGCTCTCCCTTCAGGGATTGTCTCGACAGTAAACGCTGCAAGCTGAATGGCGTTCGAACCATCCATTCAGTTTTCATTCAGAAGGATTAATCCCTTTACGGGCTGAGATGCAGCACGATTTCCCGCCGGTGCGGCCGGTCGCGATGCTCGAAGAGATAGAGGCCCTGCCAGGTGCCGAGCATCAGCCGGCCGCGGGCGACCGGAATGCCGATCGAAACCTGCGTCAGCGCCGCCTTGATATGCGCCGGCATGTCGTCCGGCCCCTCGGCCCGATGCACGACCCAGCCCATCGACGGATCGGAGGCCGGCGGCACGAGGCGGCGGAAGAAGGAAAGCAGGTCGGTTTGCACGTCGGGATCGGCATTTTCCTGGATCAGCAGCGAGCAGGAGGTGTGGCGCACGAAGACGGTGAGAAGCCCCTCCTCCCGCCCCGATTGGTTGACGAAGGCGTCCGCCTGATCGGTGAATTCGTAAAGGCCCTGTCCGCGTGTGGATAGGCTCAGGATCGTCTGGGGCAAGGCGCTCTCCCGTCTCGGAATATGATCCCCGCGAGTTGGCGCGCCATGACGGCCAAGTCAATGCCCGGATGAGTTAAGAGTTTGATCAGCGTTTCGAAGCCGCCATAGATCATCCGCTTGCCATCGAAGGGCATCTGCCATTGATCGCCCTTGAGCCTCTGATCGGCCATCACCTTGGCGTTGACGTCGTCGCGCTGCTGCCGCGACCGGTAGACGATCCAGGCAAACACCACCACCTCGTCCTCCTTGGCCTGCACGGCGCGGGGAAAGGAGGTCAGCTCGCCATAGGGCACGTCGTCGCCGATGCATTCGACATATTCGAGCGCCCCATAATCCTTCCAGATCGAGCCGGCGAAGGTCGAGAATTTCTTATAGGCCTCGATATTCTCCTTCGGCACTGCCACGATGAAACCGTCGACATAGGACATGACTACCTTCTCCATCTATCTCGCGCTGGAGGAAGAGATAGGAGCGCTGCCGGGCAGGTCCAGGAACGAAGCGCCGGCAGCGGCAATCAGGGTCCGTTGACCAGCTTGAGAATGAGCTGCTGGATATTGCCGCCGTCGCCCATTTCCACCTTGTCGAAGTCGCGGCCGCGCTGACGCTGCTTCGCCGAGATCTCGCCGAGGCGACGGGTCAGTTCGACGCGGATTTTCTTGCAATCGGGATCGTCGGCAACGGTGAGGCCGATGCTCATCGTCTCGATTTCCTTGACCATCTCCTTGATGGTCACGCCATGCACCCGCTCATGCGCCTGCACGCCTGCGATGAAGCTCTCCCAGCTGGTCTGGACGGCCGGTGGCAGCGCCGTCGAGGGTTTCGGCAGCGTATAGGTGATGATCAGTTTCGGCCGGTTGGTCGTGATGACGCAGGCGGCGCCTTGCGCTTCGTATTTCCGGGTCCAGGTCAGCTTGAATGTCGTATGCGCGATCACCCGGCCCTCGCCGACTTCAGGCCCCCGCGCCCCGATCGATTCGTAGAGTTCGGCGCCGGTCTTGCCGGATATCGAATAGGGCCGCACTTCTTCCACAGCCTGCCATTCGGCCAGTGCAGCGGCTGGCGACAAGGCGAAAATCGCCGCCAGAACATAGGATAGAAAAGTTTTCGTCACGCGGCCCCCGCCGAATAATGGTTGGCGCGGCACCCTAACGGGACCGCCTCCCACTTTCAACGCACCTTGCATGTTTCAGCCCTGCAGCGTCTTGACCTTGGTAAGATCGGGGAAGAGCCGCATCCACAGCAGCACGACGATGATCGTGCCGAGCCCGCCGACGATGCCGGTGGCGACCGGCCCGAGTGCTGCCGCCATCATGCCGGATTCGAATTCGCCGAGCTGGTTGGAGGTGCCGATGAACAGCGAGTTGACGGCGCTGACACGACCGCGCATCTCATCCGGCGTCAGAAGCTGCACCAGCGAGCTGCGCACGACGACGCTGACCGTATCCGACGCGCCGACGACAAGCAGGGCGGCGACGGAAAGCACGATACTGGTGGACAGTGAAAAGACGATGGTGGCGATGCCGAACACGGCGACGGCGAGAAGCATCTTGCGCCCGACATTGTTCTCGAGCGGCCGGCGGGCCAGCACGATCGACATGGCGAGCGCGCCGATCGCCGGTGCGGCGCGCAAAAGGCCGAGCTCCCAGGGGCCGGCACTCAGGATATCGCGGGCAAACATCGGCAGCAGCGCGGTGGCGCCGCCGAGCAACACCGCAAAGAGATCGAGCGAGATCGTGCCGAGCATGACGGGCCGGCTGCGGATGAAGGAGACGCCGGCAAAGACCGAGGCTAGTGTCACCGGCTCGCGTTTGGAAGGCGCCCATTGCATGCGGATCGAGATGACGTTGAAGCTTGCAACGGCAAAGAGCAGCGCCGACACGGCGAAGGGCGCGACCGGGTTGAGACCGTAGAGCAGACCGCCGAGCGAGGGGCCGATGATCAGCGCCGTCTGCATCAGCGAGGTGGAGGTGGCGACCGCCTTCTGCAGCATCGAAGCCGGCACGATGTTCGGCAGCAGCGCTGCCATGGTCGGCCGCTCGAAGGCGACGACGGCGCCAAGCACCGTGACGGCGACAAGGATGCCTGAAGGCATCAGCCATTGCTGCCAGGTGGCAACCGCCAGCACCAGCGCCGTCACCGCCTCGATCAACTGGCAGATGAGGCCGATACGCCGCCGGTCGAACCGGTCGGCGACATGGCCGACGACGAAGGTCAGCACCGCCATCGGCAGGAACTGACAGAGGCCGACGAGGCCGAGCGCAAAGGCGCTGTGCGTCTGATCATAAATCATCCAGCCCATGGCGATGCCGATGGACTGGAAGGCAAGCGAGGAAAAGACGCGGGAGGCAGCGAAGTTCAGATAGCCGGGGTGGCGAAGAACGCTCCGCGGGCCTTGGGATATGTCCATTTGAGATTTCACCGGCCGGCGAAGGGAGGCCGCGGCCTTCAGGAGGTTTTCGTGCATGTCAGAACGGTGTTCTGCTCCGATGAGCGGTTTGTCAATTGCAACGAGCGGATATGATGTCGCGCCGGCCGGCATCGCGTGTCAGGCCCCACGTGTCTGGCCCCGCGTGTCTGGCGTTAGCGCGGCTCCTTGAAGATGTTCAGATAGGCGGGGTCGAATTCGGCGATTTCCTGGAGGCGCTCCCAGTCGACGATGGTGATTGTCCGGTTCTCCCAGGTGAAGACTCCCTCGCGCCGCAGCGCCTGCAGCGTCTTGTTCAGATGGACGACCGAAACGCCGAGCACATCGGCCATCTCGATCTGCGTCAACGGAAACTGGAAACTGGCGCCGCGCGTCCGCTTGACGACCTGCAGGCGCACGAAAAGCTCGCAGACGAGGTGGGCGATATGGGCGCGTTTGGAGCGCCGGCCCATGGCGACGATCCACTCCCGATGAATGGCGCCATCGACCAGCGTATCGAGCCAGAGCAGCCGGGTCAGATGCGGCATGCGCTCGGTGATCGCCCTGAGATCGGCATGATCGGCGAAGGCGACATGACAGGTCGACAGCGCAACGATGCCGTGATCCATCTTCTTGACGGGAAAGGCATGCAGATCGACGAAATCGCCGGCGACATGCAGCGCGGTGATCTGGCGACTGCCATCGGCCATCACCTTGTAGCGCGCCGCAAAACCATCAAGGAGCAGCGTGCTGTAGGGCGGGCGGCTGCCTTCGGCGACGATATCCTCGCCGGCAACAAAATGCCGGTCCTTGACCAGGATCGACCTAAGGAGGTTCTCCTCTTCGGCCGAAAGCACATCGCGGCTTCCAAGATTGAGCAGCAGGGCTTCAATCACGGATTTGTCCGCCGATAGCGCATGATGGGATCATGACGATGCAACCTGTATTTTCTATAAGAATCAATGCCTAGCCTCGGGAACAATTGTCTTCATCTGTAATTTCCCCCTGTGACGCACAGGAAAAAACATGGCTCGCTACTTTTTCGATCTGCATAACGGCGAAGGTCCCACACGCGACGAGCACGGCACCGAGCTCAGATCGCGCGAGGACATTCCGAAAGAGGTGACCCGCATCCTGCTGGATGTGGCCCGTGACGAACTGCCAGGGGGTGATCGCACCATCATCGCCGTCACCGTTCGCGACGAAAGCGGCGACCCAATTACGGTTGCCAGCCTCGTCTTCAACAATGAATGGCTCGACGTCTTCTGATTGCCGCCGTTCAGGGCTTGCCGCCGATCTCCGCCGATCGATCCGACTCGGTCGCCGCGACGCCTAAGCTCTTTTTTATGCATCTCGTCATCCCGGAACCGCTGCACACTTCCGGGCGACATGCATTAAGACCCGCCTTCATAGCCGGCAATTAAATTTGACATAGTCGCCCTTGCTTGGAGCAACATCGTAGGCGGCTTGCCGGCTGCGGCTATTTGGGGATTTCCTCGAGGATCAGCCGGATTTCCGCCAGCGGCTGCCTGCTTTCGTCGAAGAGTTCCACCGACAGCATGTTCAGAGGCTCCGCCGGCAGGCCTTCGGCGGCCATCTCCGCCAGCACGCGCCGGGCCTCCGCTTTCGCGGCGTCGATGGAGGCGAATTCATATCCTGTCTCGGTCGCCCCGACGCCATCACGATCGAGGAGCTGAAAGTAGAATTTCGGCACGACACATCCCCCGCTAGATCAGTCTAACGATCCCGCAGGCAACATGTTCCCGGCCCCAGATATGCCCTATCTGCCGTGATCAGAAGGTGCCGGCCTCAGGAGAGGCCATTTCCTCGATGCCGTCGACACGGTCGGGATAGAAGGCGAGATGGTCCTTGATGTTGCTGACGGCGGCATTCGGCGCCTCGTAAGTCCAGACGGCATTCTTCGAACGCTCGCCGCCCGGAATGACGCTGTAATAGGCGGCGTCGCCCTTATAGGGGCAGTGGCTGGTATGATCGGTGCGCTGCAGCAGCGACATCTCGACATCCCTGCGCGGAATATACTGGACCGGCGGATAGGAGGCCTCGCGCAGCGTCAGCGCATCGCGGCTGTCGGCGATCACCTTGCCAGCCAGCGTGACGACGACGCGGCAAGGATTGTGCTCGACGGTGATCGGATGATCCGGGCCCGGGATCTTGATCGATTTGTCTGACATGAGGTTCGTCTCCATGAGATATCGATCCCACTGAGATAGGTCGCGCATGCCGCCGGCCCAAGGCCTTTCGGACGTCATGCATTAGAATTCGAAACGCGGCGATGCCAGGCTCAGCATGGCGGTTTTCGGCTGAACCGCCCAGTAATGCGCCAGCGCCTCCGAAAGCGTTGCAACCAGCCTGCCGATATCCTCGCCGGCAGTAGCGTGCAGCGCCTCGGCGACGATCAGCACCGAGCACGTCTGCTGCCGCACTGCCGAAAGCCCGCTCTGCCGATTGGTCCAGCGCCGCGCATGCGCCCTCTCCGCACCGTCGGCGAAGATCACCTCGTTTACTTCCGGATGCTCGATTTCGCCGCCGAAGGTCAAATAGGTCTCGTGGCCGCCGGCGCGCCGAACCTCGAGATCATCAGTGATCTGTTCGGTGTCGAAGACGGCGATCGGAATGGCGAAGGCGAGCGAAATCGCATTGCAGAGATCGACGAGCGGATGCAGGCGCGGCAGGCCATGTTCCTGACGGAAGCGGCGCAACAGCGCCTCGCAGGCTGAGCGATATTGCGTCGGCTTCAGCCCCATGCGGGAAAAGCCGCGCCGCCACGCCTGGATTTCGGGAAATTCGCCCTCTTGCGCTAGGGACAGCCGGGCCTCGGCAATTGTGCTGAAACTGGCCATCGCCGTCTCGACATTGGCATTCGCATCAATAGCGTCCACATGGAGCGCGCCGGCGCGAAGTTCCGGAAACGCCTGCCATATCGCATCGGAATGACGGAACTGCATGGCCTATCTCCCTCCGGATATATTCGTTGCCACCCGGCTTCCGGCAAAGGCAAGCCCGAGCACGGCCGCCAATACGCAGAAAATGCCGGCGATCTGGTTGAGTCCGATCGGTTCGCCGAGGATCAGGAAAGCAAACATGACGGCGGAGACCGGAGCGACTGCGGTGAAGAGCGCAGCCTCCGTGCCGCTCACCCGTGCCGCCCCCGCATACCAGAGCAGGAAGCCGCCGACGGTCGGCACGAGCGCATAATAGACGACGGCAATGACGGCGCTTGTGGACATATCCGGTGCGAAGGGCGCCTCGAAAACCGCCGGGATGACGGCGACGGAAAACCCGATGCCGGCCATCAGCGTCGACTGGGCAAGCGGCGGAATGTCCGCATTCAGCCTTTTGTTCAGCAGAATGAATAGCCCCTCGCAGACGACGGCGCCGAAGATCAGCAGATTGCCGGCGGCCGACCCGCCGGCCGCATCCGGCGTGACAGCGATCGAAAGCACGCCCGCCGTCGCAAGCGCCACGGCAAGGAGCAGGCCGCGCCCAGGCCTTTCGCGCAGCAGCAGGATGGAAATGGCCGCCGAAACCACCGGCAGCGTGCCGATGACCACGCCGGCATCGGTGGCCGATGTGAGGCTGAGGCCGGAGATCAGCAGCGTCGTATAACCGACGCTGCCGGCGCCCGCCTGAACGACGAGAATCAGGCGATCGTGCCCGGAGAGCTTCGGCAGCCGAACGCCGCTTGCCCGCATCAGCACCAGCAAGACCGGAAAAGCCAGCGCGAAGCGCAGGGCGGTGGCGGTGAATGGCGGCAGGCCCGATGCGATTAGCTTGCTTGCGATGACGGTGCTGCCCACCGTCAGCATCGCCAGCGCCAGATAGACATACCCTTGAACCTGCCTCGACATTCAACGCCTCCTGTTGGAACGTCGAGGAAACAACAGGGGCGTCTCGCGGTCTTGAACGAAATTGCAGGCGCCGGGTCTTTAGAGAAAGGCGCCGGCATAGAGCCGCGGCGACAGGCCGTATTTGCGCACGAAGACCCGCGTCATGTGGCTCTGATCGGCAAAGCCGCTGGCGAAGGCGGCTTCGGCAAGCGGCATGCCCTGAGCGATCAGCCGCCGTGCGATATGGATGCGGGCCTGGACGAGATAGGCGTGCGGCGTCAATCCCGTCGCCTTGGCAAAGCCACGCAGCAGCTGGAAGCGGCTGAGCCCGCTTTCTCCGGCGAGATCGGCGAGCGAGACAGCGGCAAGCGGATCGTCGTCGATCAGATCCCGGGCCGCGCGGATCGACGCCGGCACCGGCGGCCGCTCGTCGCCGCCGCCGCGTTCCCGCATGACATCGGCCACAAGCTGCAGCAGCAGTTGCTCGCGGAGCAGCCCATACCCCGCCCCGCTCTCGGTCACCGCGCCGAACAATGTTTCGAAGCGGGCGGCGATCGCCCTGTTGCGGATAACGGGATGGGGGATTTCCTGCCGCCCTGCCCCACCCTCGCCGATCTCTCGCGACAGTCGGGCGACGATCTCGGGATCGAAATAGAGGATGCGCCACGATCGTCCATCGCCGATCGGCGCGCCGTCATGCACCTCATTCGGATTGACGGTGATAATATCGCCGGCCTCGGCCTCCACCATGCCGCGGCCGCTCAGCGATTTCTGCGCCCCTGATGAGACGAAGCCGATGCCGAACTGCTCATGCGTGTGCCTGGAAAAGCTGTGATGCGTTTCCGCTTCCACCGCTTCGACGCCGGCCAGCGCCGAGCGCAGCATCCTGAACTGGTTCTTCGCCATCGTCTGTCCGCAGGTTCGATTGCGGCCACTCTGCCAGCCGGATGGAGATGGCGCAACGGCTAGAAAAATTCGTCGAGCAGCTGGTAATAGTCGAGCCTCACAGGATCCGCGGCCGGCATGCCGTAACGATCGAGGAAGGGCTGCACCAGCGCCTCGCCGAAATTATAGGCGATGCTGCGGCAGGCGAGCGCGATATCCTGATAGCGGTCGGCGACGCCGAGCCGGCTGCAGTCGATATAGCCGGAGAATCCGTCTTCGCAGGCGATGAAATTCGGCAGGCAGGCATCGCCATGGGTGACGACAAGATCTTCGCGGCCCGGTCTTCTGCTTTCGAGTTCGGCAAACAGCGCCTCGGCACTTTTGCCAAGCCGCGTCTCGTCGAAATCGGCCTCGTCGACGATGCCGGCCTGCATCCGCGCTTTGGCGACCGCCATGCGCTTCTCCAGCCGGTGATCGAATGGGCAGGATGCGATCGGCAGTCGATGCAGGTCGAGCAGCGCCGCAGCCAGCAATTCGACCCGCACAAGCGGCGTCAGCGCCGACGCGCTGGCGAGATCGGCGCCTGGCAGGGCGCCGATCAGCAGCCGGTTGCGCCCGCCGCCGCTTTCATTCGCGATGACCTCGGGACAGGGCAGACCGGAAGCCTTGAGCCAGTCAAGCCTTGCTGCTTCGTCGGCGATCTCGCCGAAAGCGCCGGCCTCTTCGACCTTCAGATAAAGCGTCGGCAATCCGCTCGCTTCCAGCCGGAAGACGCTCGCCGCCGAACGGCCGAGCGCATCGCGTTCGAACCGATAACCGGCAAGACGTGCATCGAGCGCACCCGCCGACAGCGGTTGATCCTGTTGGGGCATCTGGGCGCCTCGTTCCGACGGGCGGGGAATCCTATTCCAATTAAAGGAATCACGCAGCAGACCGCGCGTCTCTATGTCAATGAACGGTTTCGGCGGGCGCGGCCTCGAGCAGGATTTCGAACGCCTCTTCCAGGGCCGCAACCAGAATATCGGTCAGCTCGTCGCCCTTGTGTTCCAGGAACAGCGCGCTCACGGCTTCATCCTGGCGCTCAAGAAAATGCTCGATCTCGTTCGACATATCATTGTCCTCTCTCACCGTATCATCACGGCCATGAGGAGAGGCTAGATGCGGTTCCTTGCGTGTGGCTTGTTGGCATCGAGTTTACAAACTCAATTCCCAGGAAGCCCCCGACTTTTCCATTGGCTGCGCGGAATGGCTCCGCTGACATCAAAAGCAAAAGAGACAACTTTCGTAGCGTCCTCATCCACTTCGCAACGAAAGTGCACATCGTACCAGCCTTCAGTTGTGCGGAAGGCGGCACGAAGGTCGAGAACGGTGCCACGTGACAAATCCTGTCTGGGTACAATAATTGGCTGAAAGCTTGGCGAAGCGTGAATCAGCTGTTGCTGGAGTTCGCTACTGCAAAGCTGGGCAACACGTTTAGGGCGCGGCACGCCATTCATCGCGATTTTCGCCATGGGATCGTCATCGGCAGCCTGCGAAAACAAGGTTTTTGCCCTCACGAGATCGTCCTTTGCTGCGTCCGTCTTCGTCGGCTCAGGAGGCTTCTGTTCGGGCGGCTTCAGCGCCTCGATATCGGTCTTGGCTTCACCCGTCGCTTCTGCAAGAGGCGCATTGCGCTCGGGAGAGACGTCGGTCGCAGCAACCTCGGGAAGCTGTATATCATCGGGAACCGGCCGTGCCGGAGGCGTTTCGGTCTGCGGCTTTTCTGCAGAGGCCTCCGTAGGCGCCTGTTCCGACTTTGCACCGTGCTGGGGCGCCGTCGTCGCGGACTTTACCTCACCCTGCGAAGAATTCCCCGACGTCGATTTTTTCGGTCCGCTGTCCCTGTCGCCGAACTCGAAAACAGGATTCAGGCTCGGCATCAGGGCCGCGGGCTTATTTTCAGCGGCGCGCGGCGGCGGGGGCGGTGGTGGCGGCGATGGCGGAGGCGGTGGTGGCGGAGGCGGTTGCTTCTTCGCCGGCGGCTTCGGCTCCGGTGGTTTCTCCTCGGGTTTTGGCTCCGGCTTCTTCTCCTCCGGCGGCGGAACAAGCTCGACCTTCACGCTCTCGTCTTCGGCAGGTCTCGGCTCGATCTTCGGCAGTCCAAAGATCAGGAGCGCGACAAGGGGGACATGCAGAAGTACGGACGCACCGATGCCCCAGCGGATTTCAGGCCGCTGTTTTCCCGTTTCGTGCTGCGTTTCCGCTGGTGCCACGTCATCTTCCGTCACAGCAGCGATGTGGCCTTTAAAACCGGCAGCATCAAGCCACAAAAGAAAAAAACCGCGTGATCGCAGCCACGATTGGCCTCATTGGTCGACCGCCCCGTCATCGGCCACCAGATCATGCGCCTGCCATTCACCCTGCGGAATGGCATCGCCGACGAGAAAGGCGAAGGACGCGACCTTGCCGGATCCGGCATCGAGCCCGCATTTGAACTGGATGTTGTACCACTTGCCTTTGCTGCGGAAGGCGCCGCCCCTCACCTCGACGCTATTGCCGCTGACCTTCTCCGGCGCCATCGCATAGGGGGCGAGCGTATCGGGTTGCATATCAGGCCGCGCGCGGCGGACCTGCTCCAGCGCCTCGAGGTCGCAAAGCTGCAGATTGCGCTCGCTGCCGGCAAGGCCGCGCAGCGCTTCGCGGGCGCCCCGGCTGCGCGGGTCGGCCAGCACCTTGTCGGAGAACAGCCGGCTTGCCGTGGTGAATTCGGCCGGCCTTGGCACCAGTGGAGCGATCGGCATCACAGACGGGATTGCCGCAGCAGGCGCATTATAGGGAGCTGGCGCAGGCCCTTCGGCCCGGGGCGCTACGGCTTCTGGCTTTGCCGGTTCCGGCGAAGGCGCCCTGACCCGCTCGGGTCTTGTCCGTGGTCCCTCAGGCTGCGGAACGATCTCCACCGAGAGACCGTCATCAGGCAACGGCAGCGGCGGCTCGGCCTTCGGCAACAGCAGCAGGAGCACCAGGATCGCCGCGGCATGCAAGGCGAAGGACGCCGCTGCGCCCCGCTGGATCCCGTCATCCCATTTGCCGGCCACCAGTTCCATCGGTCAGAAAGCCGCTGTCGCATGATCGGCGGAGGTCATGGAACTGAGGCGCGCTTTCATCATGGACCTTGCCGAAAAAATCGGGCCGGGAGCCCCGCCGCGGAAATTGAAGCACGGCGCGACACTGCCAGCACAGCCGAGGCCCTGCAACACATAAAATGCACAATCTATAATTGCGCTCAGCCGAGCGAACCGATGAGATCCCGATAGGCGGCCTCCGGAAAGGCCTTCAGCGTCTCCGTCCGAACATTGCCGCCCATGGCCAGCGACAGCGTAAAATGCGCCATCACCGCGTCATCGGGCGCCTCGCAGACGGCGACCATGTCATGCCCGCCCATCGTCAGGTAGAACTGATTAAAGGAACCGCCAACGCCGGCGAGCAGTTTCTTCGCCGCGTCCAGCCTCTTGGCCGAGTCGCGAACATTGCGGATGCCCTGATCCGTCCAGTCGATCAAAAGAATGTAAGTGGTCATGTCGCACCTCCCAGAGCATGATGCCGAAAAGTGTCCGCGGTTTTCGGACGACATCATGCTCTATTTCTTTGATGCAGATCCGGATTCAGATTCTAAGCCGGCCAAGCTTAGAATCATCCGGATCTAGCGGAGGATCGGTCGACAGGAATACGCCGACCTCGCTCGCGTCGCGATCGGTCCCTTCCCCCGTGGCCGGATTATAGCCCTGTCACCGCACGGGGACAAGAAAACCGCAGCACTCATTGGTGTTAATCACAAAAGCAAAAGCCGGGCGCAGGGCCCGGCTTTTCCAATCAGTACGGTATCGAAGCCTCAGCTGTCGAGGAAGGAGCGCAGCTTCCTGGAGCGGCTCGGATGCTTGAGCTTGCGCAGCGCCTTCGCTTCGATCTGGCGGATACGTTCGCGGGTGACCGAGAACTGCTGGCCGACTTCTTCGAGCGTATGGTCGGTGTTCATGCCGATGCCGAAGCGCATGCGCAGCACGCGTTCCTCGCGCGGCGTCAGCGACGCGAGAACACGGGTCGTCGTTTCGCGCAGGTTCGCCTGGATGGCGGCGTCGATCGGCAGCAGCGCATTCTTGTCCTCGATGAAATCGCCGAGGTGCAGATCCTCTTCGTCGCCGACCGGCGTTTCGAGCGAGATCGGCTCCTTGGCGATCTTCAGGACCTTGCGGACCTTTTCGAGCGGCATGGCGAGCTTTTCGGCCAGTTCTTCCGGCGTCGGCTCGCGGCCGATCTCGTGCAGCATCTGGCGCGAGGTGCGGACGATCTTGTTGATCGTCTCGATCATATGCACCGGAATGCGGATCGTGCGGGCCTGGTCGGCGATCGAACGGGTGATCGCCTGACGGATCCACCATGTCGCATAGGTCGAGAACTTGTAGCCGCGGCGGTATTCGAACTTGTCGACCGCCTTCATCAGGCCGATATTGCCTTCCTGAATGAGGTCAAGGAACTGCAGGCCGCGGTTCGTGTATTTCTTGGCGATGGAAATGACCAGGCGAAGATCTGCTTCGACCATTTCCTTCTTGGCGATGCGCGCTTCGCGCTCGCCCTTCTGCACCATGTGCACGATGCGGCGGAATTCCGAAATCGAAATGCCGGTCTCGGTCGCGAGATTCTGGATCTCCTGGCGAATGTCCCGGATCGTCGTGTTTTCGCCGCGGGCGAATTCCTTCCAGCCGCGGGCGGCCAGATTGCCGATCGACTTCATCCAGTTCGGATCGAGCTCGGCCCCCTGATACTGTTCCAGGAAGCTATCGCGCTTGACGCCGTAGGATTCGGCCAGACGCAGCAGGCGGCCCTCGTTGGAAACGAGGCGCTTGTTGATGTCGTAAAGCTGCTCGACCAACGCCTCGATGCGGTTCTGGTTCAACGACAGGGATTTGACGGCCTTGATGAGCTCATCCTTGAGCTCCTTGTAGCGGCGCTCCTGGGCGGTCGACAGCGTGCCGGATGCCGACAGGCGCTGCTCGACCTGCTGGTCCTGCAGCTTGCGCAGCTTCTTGTAGGTCTCGGCGATCGTATCCAGCGTCTCCATCACCTGCGGGCGAAGCTCGGCTTCCATCGCCGCCAGCGAAAGGTTGGATTCGTCCTCGTCCTCTTCCTCCTCTTCGGGAGGCAGGCCTTCGCCGCCGACATCGGTGATGTCGTCGTCGCCGGAACGGGCGCGGCGGGTCTTTTCCTTCTCTTCGGCAGCCTTGCGATCGGCCTCGATCTTCTCGGGGCTCTGGAACTGCGGCGCAGCCTTGGCTTCAGGACCGGAATAGGTGGTTTCGAGATCGATGATCTCGCGCAGCAGCGTCGTGCCTTCGTTGAGTTCGTCGCGCCAGATGATGATCGCCTGGAAGGTCAGCGGGCTCTCGCAGAGACCTGCGATCATCGTCTCGCGGCCGGCCTCGATACGCTTGGCGATAGCGATTTCGCCCTCGCGGGAAAGAAGCTCCACCGAGCCCATCTCGCGCAGGTACATGCGCACCGGGTCATCGGTACGGTCGGTCGGTTCTTTCTTCTTGGCGGTCGCAAGCGCGGTACCGCTCGACGGTGCCAGTTCGCCGCCTTCGCTCTCCTCGTCGGAACCGGCATCGTCGTCATCGCCGCCGCCGGAAGCACCGGCTTCCTCGGCTTCTTCATCTTCGATGACGTTGATGCCCATATCCGACAGCATCGACATCGTGTCTTCGATCTGCTCGGACGTCACTTCTTCGGACGGCAGGACCGCGTTGAGCTCGTCCATCGTCACATAGCCGCGCTTCTTGGCGGCCTTGATCATCTTCTTGACCGCGTCGTCGGAAAGATCGAGAAGAGGGCCGTCGCTTGCGCCGTCGCGTTCGACTTCCGCGTCTTCGTTCTCTTTGACCTTGGTTGCCATTTATATCGTCGCCTTCCTGACGCTATCCAATCTCGCTACGGTGAATGGGCCGTCTCAGGGCCTGACACGTCGCTCGCGCCGCCCTAGAATCACCTTTGCCCACCTAACGGGATGACATTTAAAGCCTGATTAACCACGATCGCCGGCACCGGACAGCAAAGCTTTTTTGCTTTTGGATTTCCGGCCATGGTTGCGCGATCCGCCTTGACCCAGTTCACCGTTTCAACAAGTCGAACGGTGATTCCCACATTTTTTGTTCTCGTCAAGCTTTTCTACAAAAAAAGCTCACGAAAGATCGGAAAAAGCCTTATCCACAGGCTTTGAACCGCGGCAGCGATTGCGAACCCTTATTTAAGATGCGGCGAACAAAAGACAAGGGCAGCATGGATATTGGCCGCCATGCCAGTTGTTCGCGGCATTTTTGCGGTCCTATGGTTGGTCTATTCGCCTTTGTCCGGACGAACATCGGCTACTTTGCCTCGCCATCATAGGCCGTCACCTTCAGCGCCCCGAGATCGACCGCGGGAATGCAGCGCAGATTGACCGACGCCATGGCCGCGCCATTCGGGCCGACCCCCTCGCCGAACGGCGCGATGCAGCACTTGGCGCAGAAGTGATGCTGGATGACATGCCTGTTGAAAGTATAGGTCGAAAGATCGTCTTCGGGCGTCTTCAGCACCAGCTTGTCCCGCGGCACGAAGGCGAGAAGCCCGCCTCGCCGGCGGCAGAGCGAACAGTTGCAGTCCAGCGCCTCGGTGAATTCGCCTTCGACCTCGAATGCGACCTTGCCGCAATGGCAGCTTCCTTCATAAAGCATGTCTTTCTCCTCACATCCAATCCATCACGACCTTGCCGGAATTGCCCGACCGCATCGCCTCGAACCCGTCGCGAAACTCGTCGATCCCGATGCGATGAGTGATGATCGGCGCAAGGTCAAGGCCGCCCTGGACGAAGGCGATCATCTTGTACCAGGTCTCGAACATCTCGCGGCCATAGATGCCCTTGAGATTGAGCATCTTGAAGATCACCTTGTTCCAGTCGATCTCGAAGCCCGCCGGCGCGATGCCGAGAATGGCAATCTTGCCGCCATTGTTCATCTTGTCGATCATGTCGCGGAAGGCGGGTGCGGCCCCCGACATTTCGAGCCCGACATCGAAACCCTCCGTCATGCCGATCGTCTTCATCACGTCGGCCAGGTTTTCGCTCGAAGCGTCGACGACGTGGTCGATGCCAAGCTTGCGCGCCAGCGCCAGCCGGTGCGGATTGATATCGGTGATGACGACCTTGCGGGCGCCGGACCGTTTGGCGACGAGCGCCCCCATGATGCCGATCGGCCCGGCGCCGGTCACAAGCACGTCCTCGCCGACGAGATCGAAGGAAAGCGCGGTGTGCACGGCATTGCCGAACGGATCGAAGATCGCGGCGATCTCATCGGAGATATCTTCCGGGATCGCCACGACATTGCTTTCGGGAATGCAGACGAACTCACCGAAAGAGCCCGGCCGGTTGACGCCGACGCCGAGCGTGTTGCGGCAGAGATGCCCCCTGCCCGCCCGGCAGTTGCGGCACTTGCCGCAGACGATATGGCCCTCGCCGGAAACCCGCTCGCCGACATGATAGCGCGTGACCGCCGAACCGATCTCGGCGATCTCGCCGGAGAATTCATGACCGACAACCATCGGCACCGGAATGGTCTTCTGCGCCCATTGATCCCAATTCCAGATATGGACGTCCGTGCCGCAGATCGCCGATTTCCTCACCCGGATCAGCACATCGTTCGGCCCAACCTCCGGCACCGGCACATTCTCCATCCAGAGCCCAACCTCGGGCTTCGACTTGACCAGCGCCTTCATCATGTTCGACATATCTGTATCCCTTGGCCAGCGCCTGTTTCGGCCCCTCATCCGCCTGCCGGCACCTTCTCCCCGCAGGCGGGGCGAAGGGGACACGCGGCGACCTCTCCGTCCCCACCATCCTCTCGCAGGGCACGTCCCCTCGCCCCGTTTACGGGGAGAGGGTTAGGGTGAGGGGCAGCCTCATTCTCAAATCACGTCCAATTCCCGCCCTGCCTCTGCAAAGGCCGCAATCGCCCGCTCCACATCCGCCTTCGAATGCGCCGCCGACATCTGCGTGCGGATGCGGGCCTGGCCCTTCGGCACGACCGGGAAGGAGAAGCCGATGACGTAAATGCCCTTCTTCAGCATCAGCCCCGCCATGTCCTGGGCGAGTTTAGCGTCGCCGAGCATGACCGGGATGATCGGATGTCCTTCGCCGGCAAGCGTGAATCCGAGTTTCGTCATCTCGCTGCGGAAGAGATCGGCATTGTCGGACAGGCGTTCGCGCAAGGCGTTACCGTTTTCGATGAGGTCGAACACTTTCAGTGAGGCGGCGGCGATAACAGGCGCCAGCGTATTCGAGAACAGGTAGGGCCGCGAGCGTTGCCGCAGCCATTCGACGACCTCCGCCTTGGCCGAGGTATAACCGCCCGAGGCGCCGCCGAGCGCCTTGCCGAGCGTGCCGGTGATGATGTCGATCCGGCCTTCGACGCCGCAATATTCGGGCGAGCCGCGGCCATTTTTGCCGACGAAGCCGACTGCGTGGCTGTCATCGACCATGACCATGGCGCCGTATTTCTCGGCGAGATCGCAGACGCCACCGAGATTGGCGATGATGCCATCCATCGAGAAGACGCCGTCAGTGGCGATCAGCTTGAAGCGGCTGCCTTCGGCCTTCTTCAGCTCCTCTTCGAGTGCTGCCATGTCGTTGTTGGCGTAGCGGAAGCGCTTGGCCTTCGACAGCCTGACGCCGTCGATGATCGAGGCATGATTCAGCGCATCCGAGATGATCGCATCTTCCTCGGAGAGCAGCGTTTCGAAAAGGCCGCCATTGGCGTCGAAGCAGGAGGAATAGAGGATCGTGTCCTCCATGCCGAGAAAGGCGGAAATGCGCGCTTCGAGCTGCTTATGCTCCTCCTGCGTGCCGCAGATGAAGCGCACCGAGGCCATGCCATAGCCATAGCGGTCAAGCGCCTGCTTGCCGGCCTCGGCCAGCTCCTCATTGTCGGCAAGGCCGAGATAATTGTTGGCGCAGAAATTCAGCACCCGCTCGCCGGTCGAAATCGCAATTTCGCCTGCCTGCTTGGAGCTGATGATCCGTTCGGATTTATAGAGGCCGGCATCCTTCAGCGCGGAAATTTCGGCCCGGAGATGGGAGAGAAATGGCGAGGTCATGGGCGGCCCTTCCTGATGTTTTTTATAGCACTCGGGTTAGCATATCGCCGCCGGCTTGTCTTCTTCACCGCTGGGCCGAGATCAGCAGGAACATCGGCCGGCCCATTCAGCCGTCCTGCGCCAGGATGATTTCCAGGAACGCATCGCCATAGCGCTCGAGCTTCGCCTGGCTGACGCCTGATATGGCGAGCAATTCCTTGCGGCTGCGCGGCCGTTCGGTGGCAAAGGCGATCAATGTCGTATCGGGAAAGACCACATAGGGCGGCACGCCGAGCGATTTGGCGATCGCCATGCGCTCGGCCCGCAGCGCGTCGAAGAGGGTGCCGTCGGCGCCTGACAAACCCGATTTGCGTTCGCTGCGTTCAGCCTTCTTCGTGCGCCGTTCCGAGGCCGGGCGGTCCTTGCGGAAGAACACCTGCCGCTCTTGCTTGAAGACGGCGCGCGCCTCCGGCTCCAGCTTCAGCGCGCCATAGGCTTCGTGATCGACACGGATCAGCCCCATGGCAAGCAGCTGGCGGTAGACGGATTGCCAGGTGCGCGATGGAATATCCTTGCCGGCGCCGAAGACCGGCATGTCGATATGGCCGAAACGCTCGGTCTTTTCGTTGACGTTGCCGACAAGCACATCGATGACGTGGCCGGCGCCGAAACGCTCGCCGGTGCGGTAGATCGCGGCCAGCGCCTTGATCGCCGCTTCCGTGCCCTCCCAGGTCTCGACCGGCTTCAGGCAGGTGTCGCAATTGCGGCATTGTCCGGCATGCGCCTCGCCGAAATGTGCAAGGATCGCCTGGCGGCGGCAGGAGGCGGTCTCACAGATCGCCAGCAATGCATTGAGTTTGGCGCGCTCGACCCGCTTGATCTCCGCAGCGGCCCCGCCCTCGTCGATCATCCGGCCGCGCTGGATGACGTCGGCCATGCCATAGGCCATCCAGACCTCCGAAGGCAGCCCGTCACGGCCGGCGCGCCCGGTCTCCTGATAATAGGCTTCGACCGAGCCCGGCAGGTCGAGATGGGCGACATACCGCACATTCGGCTTGTCGATGCCCATGCCGAAGGCGACGGTGGCGACCAGGCAGAGGTTTTCCTCTTTCAGGAAGGCATCCTGATTGGCGTCGCGAACCGCCCTGTCCATGCCGGCATGGTAGGCAAGCGCACGCACGCCCTGCCCGTTCAACCACTCGGCCGTATCCTCGACCTTGGCGCGCGACAGGCAATAGACGATGCCGCTGTTTCCCTTGTGGCCGGACAGGAAGCGCAACAGCTGCTGGCGCGGCTGGTCGCGCTCGACGATTTCGTAGGCGATGTTCGGCCGGTCGAAGCTGGTGGTGAAGATCTCGGCAGCGTCGAGCCCCAGCCGCTCGATAATGTCGTCGCGCGTATGTGGGTCGGCTGTCGCCGTCAGCGCTACCCTCGGCACGCCGGGATATTGCTCGCCAAGCTGACCGAGCGCGCGATATTCCGGCCGGAAATCATGGCCCCATTGCGAGACGCAATGCGCCTCGTCGATCGCAAACAGCGCGATCTTCTCATTGGCGATCAGCTCGCGGAAACCATCGGTCAGAATGCGTTCGGGTGTGACATAGAGAAGGTCGAGCTTTCCCGCCGAAAGCGCGCGGCGGACTTCGACGAACTCCTCGCGCGACAGAGACGAATTGAGCGCGGCGGCGCGGATGCCGAGCTGCTTCATCGCCTCCACCTGATCGCGCATCAGCGCAATCAGCGGCGAAACGACAATGCCGACGCCATCGCGGCAGAGCGCCGGGATCTGGAAGCACAGCGATTTGCCCGCGCCTGTCGGGAAGAGCACCACGGCATCGCCGCCGGATACCACATGTTCGACCACCAGCTGCTGCTTGCCGCGGAAGGAGGAATAGCCATAGACCTGCTTGAGAATATCGAGCGGCGCGCGGCCGGCGGAAAACAGCGCACCGGAGGCGGAAAAGCCCGGTTCATTCCGTTCGGTCTGCGGCATCAGTGGTTCGCCGCCCCTTTGACGCGGCCGGAGAGCACGCCGAAGCCGTCGATGATCGCCTCCTGGTTCTCAAGCCGCACGCCTTCGAAATGCACTTCCTGCTGCGCCCGCATCAGTTGAACGATCGCCTCGCCGTCGCCGGCTTCGGTCGCCAGCGCAATCTCGCGCTCAAGCTCCATCTTCTGCCGGCGCAGCGCCTTTGCCCGTTTGTGGAAGGCGAGCGCCTGGCGATAACCCTCACGCGCATCCTCCAGCGCCGCCTCCTCGGTCGCCGTCCAGAGTCTGGCATTGCGCACCTGCTGGTCGAGGCCCTTGATCAACGGACCAAAGCCTTCGAATTCCAGCCTCTCGGTCAGATATTCGCGCGTCAGATGCGGGCCGGCAACGGCCGCCGCGGCCCCAAGCACCGCCGACCAGAGCTGCTTCAACTCGCGGCTGTCATAATCGATCGAGGCGATCTCGTCATAATCGTCGATCATCAGCGACGGATGATTGACGATGGTGAGCGCCAGCACGCTTTCGCGCAGCGCCGTATTGTCCCGGTGGCCGCGCACCGGGCCTGAGCGGGCGAGCCGGTCGGAAATAAGGCTGGGGCTTTTCGGCCCTGCCTTAACAGCATTGTCGCGGCCAGTCCGGGAATTGCCGCTGAAACCGCGGCGCTCGCCATTGTTGCGGTTCTGAAACTGCGGCTGGAAGAAGGCGTTCAGCCGGTCGCGAATATCCTGCTGGTAATGACGGCGCACATTCTCGTCGGCGATGACGGCAACGAGCTGCTTCAGCCGCGCCTCGAGTTCGGCGCGCGCCTCGGGTGTGTCGAACTTGCCGGTATTGATCTCACGGCTCCACAGCATCTCCGACAGTGGCTTGGCCTGGCTCATCACCTTGTCGAAGGGTGCGCGGCCATCGTCGCGCACGAGATCGTCCGGGTCCTTGCCATCAGGCAGAAGCGCGAAGCGGACCGACCGGCCGGGCTTCAGATGCGGCAGCGCCAGTTCGGCGGCACGATTGGCGGCCCGAATGCCGGCACCGTCGCCGTCGAAGCAGAGCACCGGCTGCGGCACCATTTTCCAGAGCAGCTCGAGCTGGTTTTCGGTCAGCGCCGTGCCAAGCGGTGCGACGGCATTCTCGATGCCCGACTGATAGAGCGCGATCACGTCCATATAGCCTTCGACGGCGATGATGGTGCCGCTCGCATTGTCGTCCTGGGCATCGATGCGGCCCGGCCCCTGGATGGCGCGGCGCGCCCGGGCGAAATTATAAAGGACATTGCCCTTGTGAAAGAGCTCCGTCTCGTTGGAGTTCAGATATTTCGCCGGCGCATCTGATGACATCGCGCGGCCGCCGAAGGCGATCACCTTTTCCCGCGACGAGAGGATCGGGAACATGATGCGGTCGCGGAAGCGATCGTAGGACACCGGCACGTTTTCATGAACGACCAGGCCGCAGGCCTCGATCTGCTCTTTGGTGACGCCCTTGCCGGCGAGAAATTCCTTCAGCGCATTGCGGCTGTCAGGCGCATAGCCGAGACGGAAGGTCTCGATGGTGCGCCCGGTCAGCCCGCGGTCGCGCAGATAGGCGCGCGCCCTCGCCCCATTCGCGGTCTGCAACTGATCCTGGAAAAATTGCGTCGCCATTTCCATGACGTCGATCAGCGAGCCGCGCTCCTTCTCGCGCTTCTCCATCACCGGATCGGCAAGCGGCATCGGAACGCCCGCCATATCGGCGATCTGCTGCACCGCCTCGGGAAAGCTCAAGCCCTCCAGCTCGGTGAGGAAGCGGAAATGGTCGCCGGTGACGCCGCAGCCGAAGCAGTGATAGCGGCCCTTCCGGTCCTCGCAGTGGAAGCTCGGGGATTTCTCGCCGTGGAACGGGCAGCAGGCCCAGTAATCGCCGCGCGACACATTGGTCTTGCGCTTATCCCAGCTGACACGGCGCGCAATCACGTTCGAAATCGGAACGCGGTCGCGAATATCATCGAGAAAAGTGTTGGAAAAGCGCATTTATACCTCTTGGCCAGCCTCCATATAAGCTGCTTTGCCGCGTCATGCCACGAAACTTGTCACGAAAACCCGCTATTCACAGGCAAGTGCAGCCGTCCTCGATGGCGTCGGTTATCCAATCAAAAACGCGTTATCGCCCCCTGCGACAGGGTGCGACATTATTGTCTTTCAAGCGCTGAAATTCCACCGTCGCAAACGTCTCGGCAAGAGTGCCGGCCCTTGATGGAGCCAAGTTAAACCGTTTTAAAACAGATGCTTATCACCTGCATTATTGGCGCAGCCTTATCCCGGCGACGCCACGCGAGCCTTCGCTTCGAAGCCTCCAAAAACGACGTTTTCGGCAATCATTATTTTTTTGTAATTTGAATAAGCCGCCGCACCGCAATAGGTTCGATCTCAACAAAGCGATCCCCGAGCGAAGCACCATCCCTACCCCCGGCGCCGCTTCGCAAGGGTGCCTTTGCAAATACCCTCCGGCTTGGGCCTCGGCCCTGCGTTTGCCGGCGGAAGCAAAGAGCAAGAAGGCAGGAGCGCCCCCAGCTCCTGCCTTCTTAAATTTTTGGCTTCCCCTGATACAAATTCCCTTTTGAAATTAACCGATTATTGACAAACCCGTTGACAGGCGGCGCTTGCATGAAAGAAGTATGCGCCGAATTCCCTGGACCCTTCCATATGGCCTCTACCGCTGAAACTCTTGCAGCAGACGATCGTTTTCTCGCTGCGATCCTGCATTGCGCCGATCAGATGCTCACGATCTATCGTGAGAGCCCGCGCATCGCCTCGATTTTCGCCGCACAGCAGCGCTGGCTAATGGCCCATGCCGGCTTTGCGCTTCATTACGGCCATCCCGACGACGGCAAGAGCGGTCTCTATTCCGGCCGCTTCATCGATTTTGCAGTCAGGAACGACATCGCCAGCCGCAATACGGCAGCGGCCTTCATGCAGGAAATGCTGGCCTATCGTTTCCTGCGGCCGATACCAGGCCCCGACAAGCGCACGCGCTATCTGGAGCCCACGGAAACCGCCGAGCAGCATTTCACCCGATGGCTTGTCGCCCATCTGATGATCCTCGACAGCCTCGACGGCGGCGAACGCGCCGGTAAGGTCAGCGCCGATCCCTCGGCGATGATGGCAGCGATCCAGCCGCGCATCGCCAGGGCGATCATCGGGAGCGAAGCGGTGCGCAATCCCGGCCCCACCTTCAACCTCTTCAACTGGGCAAATACCGGCGGCCTGGTGATGGACTACCTGATCTCCCGCCTTCCGGAATTTCCCCGCACGGCCGAACGTGTCGTGGTCGGTCCTCTGTCGCTGAGAGAAATCCGCGAACAGTTCATGATCTCAAACACCCACCTGAAGCGGCTTCTGACACAGGCCGCAAACATGGAAAGTGTCGGCTGGACAGCACCCTCCCGCAAGGGCGACTTCTGGCTGTCGCGCCGCTTCATTCTCGAATACTGGAATTATCAGGCGGCGAAATTCGCCATCATCGATGCCGCCGCCGAAGCGGTGCTCGGGCCTGCGGTCCTGATCGAACCGCAGGCAAGACGTATGGTCTAAATCAGTTCAACAGTTCCTTGACGGTCGCCGACGCCTTGGCAAAATCCATCTGGCCGGCATAACGTTCTTTCAGCGCCGCCATCACCTTGCCCATGTCCTTGACGCCCGAAGAGCCCGTCTCGGCGATAACAGCCGACACATTGGCCCGCACTTCGCTGTCCGAAAGCTGCTTCGGCATGAAATCCTGGATAACGGTGATTTCGGCGCGCTCCTTGGCGGCAAGCTCCGGCCGGGAATTCTCCTCGTAGATCTTTGCCGATTCGTCGCGCTGTTTCACCATCTTGGCCAGAATCTGCAGGATCTCGTCGTCGCTCGCCTGCTCCTTGCCGGTGCCGCGATTGGCGATATCGCGATCTTTGACAGCGGCCTGAATCAGCCGGACGGTGGAAAGCCGCTCCGCATTCTTGGCCTTCATCGCCTCTTTCAGCTGGGTGGCGAGTTGATCGCGCAGCATGGTCTTCACTCCTGTTTTGATGCCGCTTCATAAACCACGCTGATGCGGCGGATCAAATAAATTGCGCGATTGCCGCGATAAAGCGCAGGAAAACGGCGGCAATCTCCGCTACAAAGATTGACGCTACGCGATTGCGTGGCTATTTACCGCCACCTGCACCAAAATTCGTGATCAGGCCTGAAGCGCGCGGCATTGCCGTGTCCACACGCCTGCGAGATCAAAGGGCGACGAGCGCGGAAACGCGCGCCGGCCGCCGGAAACGGGATGAAGATGACCGCGACAGCACCCTGGACAATCGAAAAGCCGACCGCCCTCCTCGTTCTTGCCGACGGCACGGTCATCGAAGGCAAGGGCATCGGCGCCACCGGCAAGGTCCAGGCCGAAGTGGTGTTCAACACGGCGCTGACCGGCTACGAGGAGATCCTGACGGACCCCTCCTACCTCGGCCAGATCGTCACCTTCACCTTTCCGCATATCGGCAATATCGGCACCAATGATGAAGACATCGAGGATCTGACGCCTGCTGCCCGCCACGGCGCCGTCGGCGTCATCTTCAAGGCCGACATCACCGACCCTTCGAACTACCGCGCCGCCAAGCATCTCGACCAATGGCTGAAGGCGCGCGGCGTCATCGGTCTCTGCGGCGTCGACACGCGCGCGCTGACTGCCTGGATCCGCGAGAACGGCGCCCCGAATGCGGTCATCGCCCACGATCCGAACGGCGTCTTCGATATCGAGGCGCTGAAAGCCGAAGCCAAGGCCTGGAGCGGCCTCGAAGGTCTCGACCTTGCGAAGATCGCCTCGTCGGGCCAGTCCTCGCAATGGACCGAGACGCCGTGGGTCTGGAATGAAGGGTATGGCGAACTCGCCGCAGCGGACGCGAAGTATCACGTCGTCTGCCTCGATTACGGCGTCAAGCGCAACATCCTGCGCCTATTTGCCGGCCTCGACTGCAAGGTGACGGTCGTGCCGGCGGCAACCAGCGCCGAAGACGTGCTCGCGATGCAGCCGGACGGCATCTTCCTGTCGAACGGCCCGGGCGACCCGGCGGCGACCGGCGAATATGCCGTGCCCGTAATCAAGACCCTTGTTAAGACCGACATCCCGGTCTTCGGCATCTGCCTCGGCCATCAGATGCTCGGCCTTGCCCTCGGCGCCAAGACCGAGAAGATGCACCAGGGCCATCACGGCGCCAACCACCCCGTCAAGGACCACACGACCGGCAAGGTCGAGATCGTCTCGATGAACCATGGCTTCGCGGTCGACTCGAAGTCGCTGCCCGATGGCGTTGAAGAGACTCACATTTCGCTTTTCGACGGCACCAATTGCGGCCTGCGCGTGCTCGGCAAGCAGGTCTTCTCCGTTCAGCACCACCCGGAAGCCTCTCCAGGCCCCCAGGACAGCCACTATCTCTTCCGCCGCTTCATCAACATGGTGCGCGAGAAGAAGGGCGAACCGGCGCTCGCCGAACGCTGATCTTAGCCAACATCGATTCAGGGAGGCCCGTCAACCGGGCCTTTTCTTTGCTCTGCATATTGACCTCAACTTAAGTTAAGGAATTACAGAATTGCCTGCAGATATTTGATGCAGGAGAAAATGGATGAGCGGAGCTTTCTTTCGAGTCGATAAATTCGTCGTGCCGGTTGCGGCGCGCGAGGAATTTCTCATCAATGTGATGATGACCCACAAGCTGCTGGAGGCACAGGACGGCTTCATCGATCACAAGGTGCTGGAACAGGTCGCCGGTCCCGGCGAGTTCAACTTCGTGACCATTGCCCAATGGGAAAGCGCCGATGTCGTCGAGCGTGTGCGGGCAGCCGTCGCAGCCGCCCACAAAGCCGCCAAGTTCGACCCGCAGGAGATGTTTGCGCGTCTCGGCATTCGCGCCGACATGGCGAGCTACAAGCCTGTCGCGGCTTGAGCATAAGGACGGCCGGCTCAGGCGCCGGCCATCGCTCCTTCCCGGCGAAGCAGAAGATAGAACCGCCAGCAGAGCATGACAGCGGCCGCCGCCAGCCCGACGAGGAAACCGAACCAGATGCCGATGCCGCCGAAGCCCAGCGGAAAGGCAAAGGCCCAGGCGAGGAAGAAGCCGATCGGCCAATAGGCAATCAATGCCATGATCATCGGCACACGTGCGTCCTTGAGGCCGCGCAGCAATCCGTTGGCGATCACCTGCAACCCGTCGACGAGCTGGAAAAGCCCGGCGACGACGATCAGCGGCCCGGCATAGGCAAGCACGGCGGGCGCCTCCGGCGAATTGACGTCCAGGAACCAGCTGCCGAGGAATTGCGGCATGGTGGCAAACAGCACCGAGCCCACCGCCGAAATGGCGCAGGCAAGGATAAGCACCATGATCGAAGCCCGCACGAGCCCGCGGTAATCGCCCTGCCCGTGGGCGACCCCGACGCGCACCGTCGCCGCCTGGCTTAGGCCGAGCGGGATCATGAAGGCGATCGAGGCCCATTGCAGGGCGATGCCGTGAGCGGCAAGCTCGATGGTGCCGATATAGCCCATCAACAGCGAGGCCACCGTAAACAGGCTAACCTCGGCAAGCACGGTGACGCTGATCGGAAAGCCGAGCCGGAGGACCTCCAGCAGCGCATGCCAATCGGGCTTCCAGAACCGCACGAAGATCTCGTAGCGCCGTGTCTCGTCCCGCTTCTGAACGAAGGCGAGGATGAAGAGAAATCCGGCCGTCTGCACGACGACCGACACAATCGCTGCACCTTCGAGCCCCATCGCCGGAAAGCCGAAATGGCCGAGCACCAGGGCATAGGCGAAGATCGCGTTCAACACCAGCGTCGCGATGGTGACGTTGAGGATGATGCCCGCCTTGCCAATGGCGCTGACCAGCGCGCGCATGACGTTGAAAAGCAGCGCCGGCAGCACGCCGAACTGGCCGATCATGATGTAGCCATGGGCGAGCTTCGCCACCTCGGGCTTCTGCTGCGCAAAGAGAAGGATCCGCTCCGAATTGAAGAAGGCGGGCTGCATGATGACCCAATATGCGATCACCACCCAGAGACCCATGCGCAGCGCCCGGCGCACCGAGACGACGTCGCCACGGCCATAGGCCTGGGCCACCATCGGGATGACCGCGATGGCAAAGCCCGAACCGAAGATCAGGATAGTGAACAGGAACTGAGCGGACAGCACCATAGCCGCCAGATGCTCGGCGCCGAGGCGGCCGACGATCATCACATCGGTGGTGTTGATGCCGAGCTGGGCGAGCTGCGCACCGATCAGCGGAATGCCGAGCGCCAACGTTGCACGGAAATGTGCACCCCAACGATTATCGGTTGTCGGCGCAAGCCTGCGCGCGTCGATCGGCGTGTCCATGACACCTGGTCCTGTGATTGAAATATGGGTCGCCGCGCAATCTGCGGAGAAATATCATCGGGATTTAGATCAAACCCCAGCAAAGAACCACCCTAAACAGGCAGATGATGAAAAATTCATCATCGTATCACCGTTTCTGATCGATCAACCCGCCGCCTCCAGCGCCTCCGCCGGCTGACGGACCCGGACCCGTACGAGGAACACGCCGGCGGCCACCAGGATGAACAGGGCAGCAGTCAGATAGGGCGCCCCGGCAAAGGTGACGGGCGCCTCTGGCCGGGTGAAATAGCTGAACAACTGGGTAAAGATCAGCGGTCCGACGATCGTGGTAATGCTGCTGAGACTGGTCAGCGCACCCTGCAACTCGCCCTGCGCCGAGGGCGGCACCTTGCCGGCAGCGATGCTGCGCAACGGCGGATCGGCGACGTTTTCCATGACGGTCGCAACGATCACCACGTAGACCACCCAGCCCTCCCAGGCGAAGGCATAGCCGGTCAGCCCCGCCGCCGAAAAACAGAGGCCAAGAAGCGCTGTCTTCCATTCGCCGACCAGAGGCACGACACGCGGCAATACCAATCCCATCACCAGCGCAGCGCCGATGCCGTAGATGCCGAGCGACAGGCCGATCTGTCCCTCGCTCCAGCCGTAGCGATAGGTCGAGACGAAGGACCAGACCGAGGGATAGACGGCATGGGCGAGGAAAAACAGGAACATGACGAGGCTGACCCAGCCGATGCCCGGGTAGTGGCGCATCTGCCGCAGCGCGCCGAGCGGATTGGCACGCTTCCACTCGAAGCGGCGGCGATTTCTAGCCTCCAGCGTTTCCGGCAGCAGGAAGCAGGCGGCGATGAAATTGACGAACGACAGTGCTGCCGCGCCGAGAAACGGCACACGCGGGCCGAATTCGCCGAGGACACCGCCGATAACGGGGCCGATCGTGAAGCCGACGCCGAAGGCGATGCCGATCAGCCCGAAATTCTTCGCCCGGTTCTCCTCGGTGCTGATATCGGCGATATAAGCCGAGCATGTGGCGAAGCTGCCGCCGCTGATCCCGGCAAGCACGCGGCCGACGAACAGCATCCAGAAGCTGGTGGCGATGCCGCAGATGAAATTGTCGATCGCAAAGGTCAGCACCGACAGCAGAAGGATCGGCCGACGGCCGAACCGGTCGGAAAGGTTTCCGAGCAGCGGTGCGAACAGGAACTGCATGCCGGCATAGACGAGCATCAGCCAGCCGCCATCGATCGCCGCATCGCTGACGCCGCCGCCGGTCAACTGTTCCAGATAGGCGGGCAGCACCGGCATGATGATGGCGATGCCGATAATGTCGAGGAAGAGAATGATGAAGACCAGGAAAAGGCCGCGACGGACGAATTTGGGGTCAAGCATGATGCATCTCTACAGCGGTTGCTTCTGAAAAGACGATTTCGTCGCCGAGAAACTGACATAGCTCAGAAAAGAAAACGAAACAATCCGTGAACATTTCAAAGTTTTTGATAATGCGGAACGGGAAATTTATGACGTGCTTCAACCGTTGGGCGCGGCAAGGTGATCATTGGCTCCCTTGCAATCGCATTGACGACGTCCAGATCATTCGGGGAATGATCGTTCATTGTGCGCCCCTCCGCACGGCCCGTTCGAGACCATCCGGATTATCGCGCAGGGGCGAAGGCTGTAAAAACGGCATCCGGCAGCGCCGCTCTGGCGCGGATTAGGGAGAAGACAATGCAGACCTATCGTTTGGGAAAGTCCGGACCCGATGTTTCGGCCATCGGCCTCGGCTGCATGGGCATGTCGGGCATGTACGGCCCTGCCGACCGGGCCGAAAGTATCGCGACGATCCATGCTGCGCTCGATGCCGGCGTCAATCTGCTCGACACCGGCGATTTCTACGGCATGGGCCATAACGAGATGCTGATTGGCGAGGCGTTGAAGGGTCGCAGGCGCGAGGATGCGGTCATCAGCGTCAAATTCGGCGCGCTCCGCGACCCCGCCAGCGGCTGGAGCGGCATCGACGCCCGCCCGAGCGCGGTGAAGAATTTCCTCGCTTATACGCTGCAGCGCCTCGGCGTCGACTATATCGACATCTACCGCCCGGCCCGCCTCGATCCCAACGTGCCGATCGAAGATACGGTCGGCGCCATCGCTGACATGGTCAAAGCGGGTTATGTCAGGCATATCGGCCTGTCGGAAGTCGGCGCCGACACCATCCGCCGCGCCGCCGCTGTTGCACCGATCGTCGACCTGCAAATCGAATATTCGCTGATCTCGCGCGGCATCGAAGAGAAGATCCTGCCGACGACGCGCGAACTCGGCATCTCGATCACCGCTTACGGCGTGCTCTCGCGCGGCCTGATCAGCGGCCACTGGCAAAAGGGCCAGGCCGCAGCCGGAGACTTCCGCACCCATAGCCCGCGCTTCCAGGAGGCCAATATCGAGCAGAACCTCGCTTTGGTGGAAAAACTGCGCGCGATCGCCGAGGCCAAGAGCGTCTCGGTCGCCCAGATCGCCATCGCCTGGGTCGCCGCCAAGGGCAAGGATATCGTCCCGATCATCGGCGCCCGCCGCCGCGACCGGCTGACCGAGGCGCTCGGCTCACGCGCGGTGGATCTGTCGGCAGAAGATTTCGCCGCGATCGAACGCGCCGTCCCGAAGGATGCGGCTGTCGGCGGGCGTTATCCGGAGCATATGCTGCAGCATATGGATAGTGAGAGGTAGGTGCGGACCCGTTAGAAATGAGAGAGGACGACGCTGCCCCTCACCCTCACCCTCACCCTAACCCTAACCCTCTCCCCGTTCTGACGGGGAGAGGGGACGTGCCCTGTGTGACGGGTAAGTGGGGAACGGAGAGGTGCCGGCAGGCGGATGAGGGGCATTTCACACCGGCCCCGAGAACGTATCGCAAGCCGACAGTTGCCCGCTGTCGAAGCCGCGCTTGAACCATCTGACGCGCTGCGCCGAAGTGCCGTGGTTGAAACTCTCGGGCACGACGTAACCCTGGGACCGCTTCTGCAGCGTGTCGTCGCCGATCTGCTGGGCGGCGTTCAGCGCCTCCTCAAGGTCGCCGGACTCCAGCAAGCCCTTCTGCTCAGTATATTTGCCCCAGATGCCCGCGAAGCAATCGGCCTGCAGCTCGACGCGCACCGACATCTTGTTGGCCTCCTCCTCGCTCATGCGCTGGCGGGCCTGATTGAACTTCGGCAGGATGCCGAGCAGGTTCTGCACGTGATGGCCAACCTCGTGAGCGACGACATAGGCCTCGGCGAAATCGCCGGACGCGCCGAACCGGTCGGAGAGCTCCTGGAAGAAATCCGTGTCGAGATAGAGCTTGTGGTCACCGGGGCAGTAGAACGGCCCGGTTGCCGCCGATGCGGAGCCGCAGGCCGATGCCGTCGAGCCCGAAAACAGCACGAGGCGCGGCTCCTCGTAAGTCTGGCCTTGCGCCTGGAAGATGCCCGTCCAGGTATCCTCGGTTTCGGCAAGAACGGTGCGCATGAAGGCGGTCATCTCATCATTGGCGGGCGTCCGCGTGCCTTCCGACTGGCTCTGTTCGTAACCGGGGCCGCTCGTCATACCGCCGCCTTCGAGCACCTGCAGCAGATCGACGCCCATCATCTTGAAGATGAAATAGATAACGACGAGGAAGATGATCGTGCCGATGCTCAAGCCGCCGCCAGCGCGGCGAACGCCGCCGCCGGAGGGAAAATTGAAGCCACCGCCGCGGCCGAAACCGCCGCTGCCCGGATCGCCACGGCGATCCTCGATATTGTCGGACTGACGCCGGCCTCTCCATTCCATCTTCGCTCTCCCCGGCAATGCCTGTGCTTGCACCTTAACGGATCTATATATCCGGCGACGGCTGGAATTCCAGCAGCTTCATGTGGCAGGCGAGGCTCCAGCCTGCGCGAGGACCGTGGACCGGCCCAGCGCCGCCGGCTGCGAGCGCAAGGTTGAGCCGCCGATATAGAGGCTGATCGAGCCCCAGGAGGCGGTCTTTGCCATCGCCGATCCGGTGCGCGGCGGCGAAATCCGGGTGCGCGTCGTGCCCCGGCGGACATAGGCGGTCACGCCGTGTTGGATTCCTGTCGATTCCGCGATTTATGGGGTTCCGTTTGCAAATACATTTGCCTATAAGCCGCTTCTAGCCTGAAAAGACCTTCAATGCGCGACCCGACCCGGTGATCTCCCACCCTGGCCGGCTTTTTGCGCAGCCAGACAATGGAATCGCCCATGCCGAAGCGCCAAGACATCAAATCGATCCTCATCATCGGCGCGGGACCGATCGTCATTGGCCAGGCTTGCGAGTTCGACTATTCCGGCACCCAGGCCTGCAAGGCGCTGCGGGAGGAAGGCTACCGCGTCATCCTCGTCAACTCCAACCCGGCGACGATCATGACCGATCCGGGCCTTGCCGATGCAACTTACGTCGAGCCGATCACCCCCGAGGTCGTCGCCAAGATCATTGCCAAGGAGCGCCCGGATGCGCTGCTGCCGACGATGGGCGGCCAGACGGCGCTGAATACCGCGCTTTCGCTGAAGCGCATGGGCGTGCTCGACCGCTACAATGTCGAGATGATCGGCGCCAAACCCGCCGCCATCGACATGGCCGAAGACCGGGCGCTGTTTCGCGAGGCGATGGCCCGCATCGGGCTGGAAACGCCGCGCTCGATGCTGGCGAACGCCACCGATATCAAGGATCTCGACCGCAAGACGCATGAGACCGAGCGCAACAAGCTGCGCGAAAGCCTCTCGGGCCCCGATCTCGACAAGGCACTGGACGAACTGGAAAACCAGTGGAACCTCGGCGAAAGCGACCGCAAGCAGCGCTACATGAGCCATGCCATGGCGATTGCCGCCCAGGCGATCGATCATGTCGGCCTGCCCGCCATCATTCGCCCCTCCTTCACGCTCGGCGGCACCGGCGGCGGCATCGCCTACAACCGCTCGGAATTCTTCGAGATCGTCGGCGGCGGCCTCGATGCCTCGCCGACCACCGAAGTGCTGGTCGAGGAATCGGTGCTCGGCTGGAAGGAATACGAAATGGAGGTCGTCCGCGACAAGGCGGACAACTGCATCATCATCTGCTCGATCGAAAACATCGATCCGATGGGCGTCCATACCGGCGATTCGATCACCGTCGCCCCGGCGCTGACGCTGACCGACAAGGAATACCAGATCATGCGCAACGCCTCGATCGCGGTGCTGCGCGAGATCGGCGTCGAGACCGGCGGCTCGAACGTCCAGTTCGCCGTCAATCCGAAGGACGGCCGGCTGGTCGTCATCGAAATGAACCCGCGCGTCTCGCGCTCCTCGGCGCTCGCCTCCAAGGCCACCGGCTTCCCAATCGCCAAGGTCGCCGCCAAGCTCGCCATCGGCTATACGCTCGACGAGCTGGACAACGACATCACCGGCGGCGCAACGCCTGCCTCCTTCGAACCGTCGATCGACTATGTCGTCACCAAGATTCCGCGTTTCGCCTTCGAGAAATTCCCCGGCGCCTCGCCGGTGCTGACGACCGCGATGAAGTCGGTCGGCGAAGTCATGGCGATCGGCCGCACCTTTGCCGAATCGCTGCAGAAGGCGCTGCGCGGCCTCGAGACCGGGCTGACCGGCCTCGACGAAATCGAGATCCCCGATTCCGAGGAAGGCGAATCCAGCCACAACGCCATCCGCGCCGCCATCGGCACGCCGACGCCGGATCGCCTGCGCATGGTCGCCCAGGCGCTGCGCATGGGTCTCAGCATCGAAGAGGTGCATGAGGGCTGCAAGATCGACCCCTGGTTCATCGCCGAACTCAAGAACATCATCGACACGGAAGCCCGCATCCGCGAGCACGGCCTGCCTGAGGATGCCGCGAACCTGCGCATGCTGAAGGCCATGGGCTTTTCCGACGCCCGTCTGGCGACGCTGACCGGCAAGCGCCCCAAGCAGGTCGCCGAACTTCGCAACAGCCTGAACGTCCGCCCGGTTTTCAAGCGCATCGATACCTGTGCCGCCGAATTCGCCTCGCCGACCGCCTACATGTATTCGACCTACGAGACGCCCTTCGTCGGCGTCGCCCGCTCCGAAGCTGAGGTTTCCGACCGCAAGAAGGTCGTCATCCTCGGCGGCGGCCCGAACCGCATCGGCCAGGGCATCGAGTTCGATTATTGCTGCTGCCATGCCGCCTTCGCGCTAAAGGATGCGGGTTATGAAGCGATCATGATCAACTGCAACCCGGAAACCGTCTCGACCGACTACGACACGTCCGATCGCCTCTATTTTGAGCCGCTAACGGCCGAGGACGTGATCGAGATCCTGCGGGCCGAGCAGGAAAAGGGCGAAGTCGTCGGCGTCATCGTCCAGTTCGGCGGCCAGACGCCGCTGAAGCTTGCCGAGGCGCTCGAGAAGAACGGCATCCCGATCCTCGGCACCGCACCCGACATGATCGATCTTGCCGAGGACCGCGACCGTTTCCAGAAGCTTCTGATGAAGCTCGATCTCAACCAGCCGAACAACGGCATCGCCTATTCGGTCGAGCAGGCTCGCCTGGTCGCCGCCGAAATCGGCTTCCCGCTGGTCGTGCGCCCGTCCTACGTGCTCGGCGGCCGCGCCATGCAGATCCTGCATTCGGAAGGCCAGTTGCAGACCTACCTGCTCGACACCGTTCCGGAACTGGTGCCTGAAGATATCAAGCAGCGTTATCCGAACGACAAGACCGGCCAGATCAACACCCTGCTCGGCAAGAACCCGCTGCTCTTCGACAGCTATCTCTCTCATGCCATCGAAGTCGACGTCGACTGCCTCTCCGACGGCATCGACGTTTATGTCGCCGGCATCATGGAGCATATCGAGGAAGCCGGCATCCATTCCGGCGACAGCGCCTGCTCGCTGCCGCCGCGCTCGTTGCCCGTCGAACTGATCGACGAACTCGAGCGTCAGGCAAAGGCGATGGCCAAGGCGCTCAATGTCGGCGGCCTGATGAACGTTCAGTTCGCCATCAAGGACGGCACCGTCTACGTTCTCGAAGTCAATCCGCGCGCCTCGCGCACCGTGCCCTTCGTCGCCAAGACCATCGGCGCGCCGATCGCCAAGATCGCCGCCCGCGTCATGGCCGGCGAAAAACTCGACGCGACCTTCGCCGCCTATGGCGAAAAGCCCGATCCGCGCAAACTGACGCATATCGCCGTCAAGGAAGCCGTCTTCCCCTTCGCCCGCTTCCCCGGCGTCGACACGCTGCTCGGTCCGGAAATGCGCTCGACCGGCGAAGTCATCGGCCTCGACACCGATTTTGCGCTCGCCTTCGCCAAGTCGCAGCTCGGCGCCGGCGTCGAGCTGCCGCGTGACGGCACGGTCTTCGTTTCGGTCCGCGACGAGGACAAGCCGCGCGTGCTGCCGGCGATCCGCATTCTCGTCGAACAGGGTTTCAAGGTGCTGGCGACCGGCGGCACCGCCCGCTTCCTCGGCGAAAACGGCATCACCGCCACGAAGATCAACAAGGTGCTGGAAGGCCGTCCGCATATCGAGGATGCCATCCGCAACCGTCAGGTTCAGCTGGTCATCAACACCACCGACGGCAACAAGGCGATCTCGGATTCGAAGTCGCTGCGCCGCGCGACGCTGATGCAGAAGGTGCCCTATTACACCACCATGGCAGGCGCCGAAGCCGCCGCCCAGGCGATCAAGGCGCTGAAAGCCGGCAATCTCGAAGTGCGGCCGCTGCAGAGCTACTTCGCCTGAGATCGAAGAATTCCAGCAAAACTGTGCCGCGGTTTTGCGTCCGGAATTGCGTAAAAACAAAGAGACAGCGCCATCGCTCGGTGGGCGGTGGCGCGGCTTCACCGGAATCACTTTATCCGGCGGACGCCATAAGCCGCTGAATCTGCAGCATATCGTTGCGAAATCGCACCATCTCCTGCGCTTTCAACCGCTCGTCGGGAATGCGCAGAAGATAGGAGGGGTGCACCGTCACGAAGAGCGTGCGTCCTCCGTCGATCGCCATCGCCTGTCCCCTGACGTCCTGCAGGCGCTCCCTCACGTCGGTCAGCGCCGCAAGCGCCGTCGCCCCCATGGCAACGATCAGCTTCGGCTTGACGAGCGCCAGTTCCAGATCCAGCCACCAGCGGCAATGCTTCACCTCGCCCATATTGGGCTTCTGATGGATCCGCCGTTTGCCGCGCGGCTCATATTTGAAATGCTTGACGGCATTGGTGACGTAAAGCGCCGAGCGGTCGATGCCGACGTCCGCGATTACCTGGTCGAGCAGCTTGCCGGCCGGGCCGACGAAGGGCCGCCCGGCAATGTCCTCCTGGTCACCAGGCTGCTCACCGACGAACATCACCTCCGCATCGCGCGGCCCCTCCCCGAAGACGGTCTGCGTCGCCTTGACATGAAGCGGACAGCGGGTGCAGGCGGCAGCTTCGGCGCTGAGCGCTTCGAGCGTGCCGGCCGGTGCTTCGGGTTCTATGGGAAGGTTGCGGGCGGCCTCCTGAAGCCGGTCGTGAAAGGGCAGCGATTGCGTCGCCTCGCGCGCGGCCATCGCCCGCACCTGGCTCTCGGCGGAGGCGATCAACCCGGGGATAAGATCGGCTTCTGGCAGGTTCTTCCAGTATTTTTTCGGCATTTCCGCCTGCATCGCCTTCAGCTTCAGCCGCGCCGGGTTGAAGATGCTGGCATAGTAGGTGCGCCATAGTTCATCGGTGGCATCGGTGAGATTGGGCTTCTCGCAAGGCGCGTCGCTGAGCGTCAGCCGCGCGCCATCCCAGGCCGCCGACCCCTTGGGCGTGGCGATCAGCCAGTCCATATCGGTGAAGCGCCGTTGGAAGAAGGGTGCCGTGCGCCTGACAATATGATGGTCTGGCTCGAACCAGGCGATGAATTTTCGACGGCCCGTCGCTGCCGCAGCAACCTCTTTGAAGCGGACGAAAGCCGTCATCTTGTGGGCGTCGCGCCGGACATTTTTTGACATCAGGCGAGCACGCACGACATCCTCGTCGGAAGCCACTTCGAGCAGTTGCCGGTCCAGCTGCAGCCGCCAGAGCAGGCGGTAAAGCAGGGAGAACCGCGCCGGGTCGGAGTGGCAGAGGACCGTCTCGGCAAGCTCGATAAAGGCGAGCGGCACCGTCATCGGTCTGCGTGTCACCGGCGCCGGCGGCATGGCGTCGCGTTGAAAGGCAAGATCCGCCTCTGCGCTTCTTTCCCGCCAGTCGATCTCCTCAGGCAAAATGCCGGCGGCGGCAAAGGCGCGCGCGGCGTCGCGCCATTCGGCAAGATCGCCCCGCCCTGCAAGCACGACCCGGCGCATCATAGCAGCGACAATTGTTCAGGTTTCGGCTCGAACATGGCGCGAAGGTCCGGGCGATCGATCAGCCGGCGCGGCGACCAGCCTTCCGCCGAGATGAAAGACTGGACTTTCTTGATCGAGATGCCGAGCCGCGAAAGATCGTCGAGCCGCAGCCGGCGAAAGCGGCGGGCCGAAACGATTGATTTGACGGTCTTGGTGCCGAGACCGGGAACGCGCAGTAGGCGTTCACGTTCGGCTTTGTTGATATCGACGGGAAATTCGGCCCGGTTGGCGAGCGCCCAGGCAAGCTTCGGGTCGAGATTGAGGTCGAGCATGCCGCCCGTCTGGTTGGCGGTAATTTCGTCGATGCCGAACCCATAGAATCGATAGAGCCAATCGGCCTGATAGAGCCGGTGTTCGCGCATCAGCGGCGGCTTGATCAGCGGCAGGTTTTTCGATGAATCCGGGATCGGGCTGAAGGCGGAATAATAGACACGCTTCAGGCCGTAACTGCTGTAAAGCCGGCAGCTGGTCGCAAGGATCGTCGCGTCATTCGCGCCGTCGGCACCGACGATCATCTGCGTGCTCTGGCCGGCCGGCACGAAGCGCTGACGTTTCCTAGTGCGCAGCGTCGGCTCGCCGGCGGCCTCGATCTTCAGCCTCAGATCGCCCATCGATCGGCGAATATTGGCGGGCTTCTTTTCCGGCGCGAAGCGGCTGATGCCATTATCTGTCGGCAACTCGATATTGAGCGACAGCCTGTCGGCAAAAAGCCCCGCTTCCTCGATCAGACGCGGCGACGCCTCGGGGATCGATTTCAGATGGATATAACCGCGAAAATTATGCGTCACGCGCAGTTCGCGGACGATGCGGACCATCTCTTCCATCGTGTAATCGGACGAGCGGATAATGCCTGAGGAAAGGAACAGGCCTTCGATATAGTTGCGGCGGTAGAATTCCAGCGTCAGCCAGATGACTTCCTCGGGCGTGAAGCGCGCCCGCTCGACATTGCTCGACGAGCGATTGACGCAATAGGCACAGTCGTAGATGCAGAAATTGGTCAGCAGTATTTTCAGAAGCGAAATGCATCGCCCATCCGGCGCATAGGCATGACAGATGCCGGACCCCTCGGTCGAGCCGAGCCCGCCGCTTGCCGCCGAATCGCGTTTCACCGTGCCGCTGGAGGCGCAGGAAGCATCATATTTGGCAGCATCGGAAAGGATGGCCAAGCGTTCTGTTAGCGATTTCTTCATTAGTATGTTCACTATATGTTCTTGCAGACAAAGTCAATCGCGGCGAACTTGGCTTAACCGCATTTTTGCGCCTGATGACCCGCTGTCGCGGCGGCTCGCTTTTTCGTTAATGCGAATTTTCTGGAAATCGGCCTTGGCGATCTGCTATAAGCACTTAACTAGGATTGTGGCACGGTTCCGAAGCTCCCCTTCGGGACCTGTTTTCTTTTGTGTTCGCGCCTACTGCGTGGATACAAGGAGTGAAGGACAGAAAAATGGTTGAAAAGGTACCAATGACACCGGGTGGTTTCGTCAAGCTGCAGGAAGAACTGCGCTGGCGTCAGCAGGAGGAGCGCCCTCGAATCATCGAGGCGATCGCCGAAGCCCGTGCCCATGGCGACCTTTCCGAAAACGCCGAATATCACGCCGCCAAGGAAGCCCAGAGCCACAATGAAGGCCGCATCAGCGAACTGGAAGACCTGACGGCGCGCGCCGAGGTCATCGACCTGACGAAGATGTCCGGCGACAAGATCAAGTTCGGCGCCAAGGTGAAGCTCGTCGACGAGGACACCGAGGAAGAAAAGACCTACCAGATCGTCGGCGACCAGGAAGCCGACGTCAAAGCCGGCCGCATCTCCATATCCTCGCCGATCGCCCGCGCGCTGATCGGCAAGGAAGTCGGCGATTCCATCGAGGTCAATGCGCCCGGCGGCTCCAAGGCCTACGAAATCCTCCAGGTTTCCTGGGGCTGATCGCCCGCCACAGACGAGACCCCTCCCTTGCCTGATATGCGTGACGTCGAGATCATCGCGCCCAATTTCAAGCGCCGGCTCTCCGGCGTCACGTCGACCATCGTCCAGCTCATCCCCTGCCAGATCAGGCTCGGCATGAGGATCGCAACGCTCGGCCCCGGCCTGCCGGAAGGCTTGGCGAAGCTGAGATGGTCGCAGCTCCTTGGCCTCTGGCGCCCGCCGGCGCGCCGGCGGCGGCGTGTCTGGCACGCCCGCCGCAACAATGAGATGGCCGTCGGCATCCTGCTTCGCTATCTCCTGCGCATGCCGCTGAAGCTGCTCTTCACTTCGGCCGCGCAGCGCCGCCATACCGCCTATACGAAATGGCTGATCCGCCGCATGGACGCGGTGATCGCGACCAGCGACCGCTCCGGCTCGTTCCTCGAGGTGCCGCACACGGTCATCCAGCACGGCGTCGACCTTTCGCTGTTCCATCCGCCGGAAACGGCGGAAGACGGCATTGCCGCCACCGGCCTGCCCGGCCGCCATCTGGTCGGCTGTTTCGGCCGCGTGCGCCATCAGAAGGGCACCGATCTTTTCGTCCGTGCAATGATCGAACTCTTGCCGCAGCACCCGGAATGGACGGCGGTCGTCTCCGGCCGGGTGACCGCAGAGCACACCGCCTTCGCAGACAAGCTCAAGGCGGATGCCGCCGCCGCCGGGCTCGGCGACCGTATCCTCTTCCTCGGCGAAGTGCCCGATATCAAAGTGTGGTATCGCCGCCTGACGCTTTATGTCGCCCCCTCCCGCAACGAGGGTTTCGGGCTGACCCCGCTCGAAGCCATGGCGTCGCGAACGGCGGTGGTGGCATCCGACGCCGGCGCCTATGCCGAGCTCATCGCCGAAGGTGAGACCGGCTCGGTCGTGGCGGCCGGCAACAGTGAAGCGCTGACACGGGCCATCGCCCCCTATATCGCCGATCCCGGTCTGGCAATCGCGCATGGCGAGAATGCGCTGCGCCATGTCAGAGCAAATTTTGCGCTGGAGAAGGAAGCAAACGCGATCGGCGCTATTTACGATCGCCTTCTCGGCGACAACCGCTGAAGCAGAAAGAGAAACGGCCCGTCGGATGACGGGCCGCTGCAAAGATTACCAACAATCGTGCTGATTATTCCGCCGGCTGCAGTCCGGCGGCCGGAGCGCCCTCTTCTGTCTGGCCGCCAAGGGCTCTGGCGAGCTGCGCGGTATCCAGTTCGTTTTCCCAGCGTGCCACGACGATCGTCGCCACGGCATTGCCGACGAGGTTGGTCAGCGCCCGGCATTCCGACATGAAGCGGTCGATGCCGAGGATGAGCGCCATGCCGGCGACCGGCACGGAGGGCACGACGGAGAGCGTGGCGGCAAGCGTGATGAAGCCGGCACCGGTGATACCGGCAGCCCCCTTCGAGCTCAGCATCGCTACCAAGAGCAGCAGGATCTGGTCACCCCAGGAGAGGTTGATGCCGGTTGCCTGGGCGATGAACAGCGCTGCCAGCGTCATGTAAATGTTGGTGCCGTCGAGGTTGAAGGAATAGCCTGTGGGGATGACGAGGCCGACGACCGAGCGCTTGCAGCCGGCCTTTTCCATCTTGTTCATCAGGCCCGGAAGTGCCGCCTCCGACGACGAGGTGCCGAGCACCAGCAGCAGCTCTTCCTTAATGTAGCGCAGCAGCGCCAGGATCGAGAAGCCGTTATAGCGGGCGACGGCGCCGAGAACGACGAGAACGAAGAGCAACGAGGTGAGGTAGAAAGTGCCGATCAGCATGGCAAGGTTGGCGATCGATCCGATGCCGTACTTGCCGATGGTGAAGGCCATGGCGCCGAAAGCGCCGATCGGGGCAGCCTTCATCAGGATGGCGACGAGCTTGAAGACCGGTGCCGTCAGGGCATTGAGGAAATTGACGACCTGCTCGCCCTTGTCGCCGACCATGGCAAGCGCGATGCCGAAGAGCACCGAGAAGAACAGCACCTGCAGAATGTCGCCATCGGCAAAAGCGCCGACGATCGTCGTCGGAATGATATTGGTGAGGAAACCGACGATGCTCTGCTCATGCGCCTTGGAGGCGTAGCTGGCGACGGCGGTGGGATCCAGCGAAGCCGGATCGATATTCATGCCGGCGCCGGGCTGGACGACATTGGCAACAATCATGCCGATGACCAGCGCCAAGGTCGAGAAGGTCAGGAAGTACAGCATCGCCTTGCCGGCGACGCGGCCGACCTTCTTCAGGTCGCTCATGCCGGCAATGCCGGTCGCCACCGTCAGGAAGATCACCGGAGCGATGATCATCTTGACGAGCTTGATGAAGGCATCGCCGAGCGGCTTCAGCTGCGCGCCAAGTTCCGGATAGTAATGGCCGAGAAGGATACCCGCGGCGATAGCGGCGAGAACCTGCACGTAAAGATGGGAATAAAAGGGCTTCTTGCTCTTGCTGTCTGTGACTGCATCGACTGGTGCTGCGATCATGATATCCTCCTAAGGGCTCGTCCGGAACGAACTCCGGCCTCCCGAGCCGTTCGCTTCAATCCAACAGCTCAGCCGTTGTTGCCATCTCCTTCGCAATCACCGTGCCAGTTTTGACGTGTGCAACTAGCATCTTGAATTTATTCAATAAAAATTTCCAAGACCTCTGACAGCCTGTCAAGAAATGCGGAAATCCGCACAAATCCGTTTGCAACTAGTGCAGAAAAATGCACAAATTCGCTATGTCCCTGTCCCTTTCATCGCTGTGGCCTTCCCTGCCCCTGCGGCACCGCATCCGCCGGATGTGGTGGGCTTATGCGGTGATTGCGCTTGTCGTCGCCGGCCTCGGCCTGTGGGCAAGCGGCGAGATCGGCCGGCGCCATGCCGAGGCGGCCCTCGAAGAACAGGCCCGCACCGATGCCAGGCTGAATGCGGCCTTGCTGCGCACGGTCCTTGAAAAATACCGGGCGCTGCCTTTCGTGCTGTCGCAGGATACGGCACTCGCCGCAGCCCTTGCGGGAAACGATGCCGGCACCTTCGAGCAGCTCAGCCAGAAGTTGGAGACGCTGGCGGCGGGCACGAAGGCTTCAGTCATCTATGTCATCGACAAGGACGGCATGGCGGTTGCGGCCAGCAATTGGCGAGAACCGACGAGCTTCGTCGGCAACGACTATCGTTTTCGCGAATATTTCCAGGGTGCGGTTGCTGAAGGACAGGCCGAGCACTTCGCGCTCGGCACCGTCAGCAAGAAACCCGGCCTCTATATCTCCGAGCGGATCACCGGCAGCAACGGGCTGCTCGGTGTCGTCGTGGTCAAGGTGGAATTCGACGAAGTCGAAGCGGATTGGAATGCCACCGACGCGCCGTCCTACGTCATCGACGATCGCGGTATCGTCCTTATCACCAGCATTCCCTCCTGGCGATTCATGACGATCGGCCGGATCGCCGAGGACCGGCTGATTGCGATCCGCGAAAGCCTGCAATTCGGCGATGCGCCGCTGCAGCCGCTACCGCTCGATACCGTCCGAAGTCTCGGCAACAGGCTCGACGTTGTCGAAATCGTCATGCCGGGCGGCGCCGGAAAAACCAGATTTCTCGATGTCGGGATCTCGGTTCCCGCGACCGCCTGGCATTTGCAGCATCTCGTGGCCCTGGGACCATCCGTCGACGCGGGCATTCGCGAGGCCCGCATGCTGGCACTGCTCACGCTCTTGCCGCTGCTGGCGGTCGGCGCCTTCCTGCTGCGCCGCCGTCAGACGGTCACCCTCAGGATCTTTAGCGAACAGCAGGCGCGGGAGGAGCTGGAACGGCGCGTCGCCGAACGGACACAGGATCTCAGCCAGGCGCGGGATCGGCTGCAGGCGGAGATCGTCGGCCACAGGAGCACGGAGCAGAAGCTGCAGGCGGTGCAGCAGGATCTGGTGCAGGCCAACCGGCTGGCAATCCTCGGCCAGGTGGCCGCCGGCGTCGCCCATGAGATCAACCAGCCGGTCGCGACCATCCGCGCCTATGCCGATAATGCTCGCACCTTTCTCGACCGCGGCCAGACGGCGCCGGCCGGTGAAAATCTCGAAAGCATCGCGGCGCTGACGGAGCGCATCGGCTCGATCACCGAGGAGTTGAAGAGTTTTGCCCGCAAGGGCCGCGGCAGCGCCGAACCCACAGGCTTGAAGGATGTCATCGAGGGGGCAGTAATGCTTTTGCGCAGCCGCTTCGCCGGCCGCATGGACACGCTCGACGTCGACCTGCCGCCGCCCGACCTGCAGGTCATGGGCAACAGGATCCGCCTCGAACAGGTGCTGATCAATCTGCTTCAGAACGCGCTTGAAGCGGTGGCGCCGAAGGCCGACGAGGCGCGCGTCGAGGTCGGAACGTCAAGCGAAGGGGACATGGTGACGCTGACGGTCGCCGACAACGGCCCCGGCATTTCGCCTGAGATCCGCAAGGGCCTGTTCACGCCGTTCAACACCTCGAAGGAAAGCGGCCTCGGCCTGGGGCTGGTCATCTCCAAGGATATCGTCGGCGATTACGGCGGCCGCATGGAGGTTGACAGCGACGGCAGCGGGACCCGGTTCGTCGTCCATCTGAGGAAGGCTTGAGATCATGGCCACACCGATGCCCGTTGCGCTGATCGACGATGACAAGGATTTGCGCCGCGCCACCGCCCAGACGCTGGAACTCGCCGGATTTTCCGTTTTGGCCTATGACGGTGCGAAGGCCGCGCTGGCCGACCTGGCCGCGGATTTTGCCGGCCCCGTCGTCACCGATATCCGCATGCCTGAACTCGACGGGCTACAGTTGTTCGCCATGCTCAAGGGCGTGGACACTGACCTGCCGGTGATCCTGATGACCGGCCATGGCGATATTCCGATGGCGGTTCAGGCGATCCAGGACGGCGCCTATGATTTCATTGCCAAACCTTTTTCGGCCGACCGGCTGGTCCAAAGTGTGCGTCGCGCCAGCGAGAAACGGCGGCTTATCCTGGAAAACCGCATGCTGCGCAAAGCTGCCGAAGATGCACAGGAGAATTCGCCGCTGATCGGCCAGACGCCAGTCATGGAAAACTTGCGGAAGATCCTTCGTCACATCGCCGATACCGATGTCGACGTGCTCGTTGCCGGCGAGACCGGCAGCGGCAAGGAAGTCGTCGCCCAGATCCTGCATCAGTGGAGCCACCGCCGGAAGGGCAATTTCGTGGCGCTGAACTGCGGCGCGCTCCCCGAAACCGTCATCGAAAGCGAGCTGTTCGGCCACGAGGCCGGCGCCTTTACCGGCGCGCAGAAGCGCCGCACCGGCCGTATCGAACATGCAAGCGGCGGCACGCTTTTCCTCGACGAGATCGAGAGCATGCCTGTTGCCACCCAGGTCAAGATGCTGCGGGTGCTGGAGATGCGCGAAATCACCCCGCTCGGCACCAATGAAGTACGCCCGGTCGATCTTCGCGTCGTCGCGGCCGCCAAGATTGACCTCGGCGATCCCGACCTGCGCGGCGATTTTCGCGAGGACCTCTATTACCGGCTGAATGTGGTGACGATCTCCATTCCGCCGCTGAGGGAGCGCCGCGACGATATTCCGCTGCTGTTTTCCCATTTCGCCGCGCGCGCCGCCGAGCGCTTCCGCAGAGAGGTGCCGGCACTTTCGCCCGAGGTGCGCCGCCACTTAGCCGCGCATGCATGGCCGGGCAATGTCCGCGAACTCTCGCATTATGCCGAACGTGTGGTGCTGGGCGTCGAAGGCGGCGGAGCGGCACCGGTCCCTGCCCAGCCGACCGGCGGCGGCACGCTGCCCGAACGGCTGGAACGCTACGAGGAGGAGATCATCCGCGACGCGCTCACGGCCAATGACGGTGACGTGCGCAACACCATCGAGGCGCTCGGCATTCCGAGAAAGACGTTTTACGACAAGCTCCAACGCCACGGCATCAACCGCGGCGGCTATACCGCGCGCAAATAACGCATGTCGCGCAAAAGTGTGCAGCGGTTTTCCCAGGCAAAGCGCGAAGCGCTTTTGCGGCAACGACATGCGTAAAAAACCTAAAGCGCAACGAGCGAATCTGAAAGATCGCGACGCGCTTCAGACTGTTTCAGACTTCCACCAGTCCCAGCTTCTTCACCTGCCGGATCGTCAGCATGGTGCGCACGGTATCGACATGTTCGTTCGCCGTCAGCACCTCGATGACGAAATCCTGGAAGTGGGTGAGATTCTCCGCCACGCAATGCAGCAGGAAATCGCTATCGCCCGAGACCATCCAGGCCTGGCGCACCAGCGGCCACTCGGCGGTGGCGGCGGCGAAGGACTTGAGATTGCCTTCCGACTGATGCTTAAGGCCGACCATGCAGAAAGCGACGAGGTCGAAGCCGAGCCTCGGGCTGTTCAGCATCGCATGGTAGCCCTCGATGATGCCCGCTTCCTCGAGCTTACGCACCCGGCGCAGGCATGGCGGTGCCGAGATGCCGACGCGATCGGCAAGCTCGACATTGGTCATGCGGCCGTCGGCCTGCAGCTCCCGGAGGATCTTTATGTCGATGACGTCGAGTTCGGCGCGACCCACATCATTGCCTTTCTTTAATTCTCCGCGGGGAGCTTCTATATAAAGCCGCGGAATACGCAAGAATGTTTCACGCCGATGACGGATTCTTGCACATCCGGCCGATTTGCCTTGTTGGTAACGCAAGGCTGCCCTTGAATAAAAGCATTGGACGTTCATAAATGGCGCAGGGACCGCGAAACGGCCGCAATCGCCACTTAGCCGCCGCCCTCCTGCCAGTCGAAAGGAAATGACATGCCCGCCCGCCACACCAAGGTGCTCATCATCGGTTCCGGACCCGCAGGCTATACCGCCGCGGTCTATGCCGCGCGCGCCATGCTGAAGCCGGTCTTGATCGCCGGTCTCGAACAGGGCGGCCAGCTGATGATCACCACCGATGTGGAGAATTATCCGGGCTTTGCCGATCCGATCCAGGGTCCCTGGCTGATGGAACAGATGCTGCAGCAGGCAAAACATGTCGGCGCCGAGATCGTCAACGATCTGGTGACCGAAGTCGAGATGAACCAGCGCCCCTTCGTCGCCCGCACCGACAGCGGCCAGGTCTGGACTGCTGATACACTGATTATCGCCACCGGCGCCAAGGCCAAGTGGCTCGGCATCGAGAGCGAGCAGCATTTCCAGGGCTTCGGCGTTTCGGCCTGCGCAACCTGCGACGGTTTCTTCTATCGCAACAAGGATGTGATTGTGGTCGGCGGCGGCAACAGCGCCGTCGAGGAAGCGCTCTACCTCTCCAACATCGCCAAGTCGGTGACATTGGTCCACCGCCGCGACTTCTTCCGCGCCGAGAAGATCCTGCAGGAACGCTTGTTCTCCAAGGAGAACGTCAAGGTGTTGTGGAACACCGAAGTGGCCGAAATCACGGGCGCGCCGGCCAGGCCGCCGATGCCGCAATCCGTCTCCGGCGCACGCCTGCGTGACGTCAAAACCGGCGCGATCACCGAGATGGCAATCGACGGCGTCTTCGTCGCCATCGGCCATGCGCCGGCAACCGAACTCTTCAAGGACAAATTGAAGCTGAAGGACAACGGCTATCTCTGGACCGCGCCGGACTCGACAGCGACCAGCCTGGAGGGCGTCTATGCCGCCGGCGACGTGACCGACGATACCTTCCGTCAGGCAATCACTGCCGCTGGTCTTGGATGCATGGCAGCGCTTGAAGCCGAGCGCTATCTGACGGGTCACATGCCCGTCGCCGTAGCCGCGGAGTAAGATCGGCATGAGGGGTGGGGGAATGCCATTGGATTGGGATAAGCTGCGTATTTTTCACGCAGCTGCCGAAGCGGGTTCGTTCACCCATGCGGCGGATAAACTCCATTTATCCCAGTCCGCCATCAGCCGCCAGGTGAGCGCGCTGGAGCAGGATGTCGGCACCAAGCTGTTTCACCGCCATGCGCGCGGCCTGATCCTGACGGAACAGGGCGAGCTGCTTTACCGCACCGCCCATGACGTGCTGCTGAAGCTCGAAACCGTGAAGATGCAGCTGACGGAAACGAACGAAACACCGTCCGGCAAGCTGCGCGTCACCACCACGGTCGGCCTCGGCCAGGGCTGGCTGACCGACAAGATCCAGGAATTCCTGCAGCTTTATCCCGATGTGCAGATCCAGCTGATCCTCGACAACGAGGAAGTGGATGTGAACATGCGCCATGCCGACTGCGCAATCCGCCTACGCCAGCCGCAGCAATCAGACCTCATCCAGCGCAAGCTCTTCACCGTGCACATGCACGTCTATGCCGCTCCCTCCTACATCAACCGTCACGGCGAGCCGCAGAAGATCGAGGATCTCGACAATCACCGCATCATCACCTTCGGCGAGCCGGCGCCGAGCTACCTGCTCGATGTCAACTGGCTTGAGGTTGCCGGCCGCTCGTCGGACAACAAGCGCATCCCGCATCTGCAGATCAACAGCCAGACCTCGATCAAGCGCGCCGCCCTGCTGGGCATCGGTGTCGCCTGCCTGCCGGACTATATCGTCGGCCGCGATCCAGGCCTCATTCAGCTGGCGATCAATGCCGATGTACCCTCCTTCGACACCTATTTCTGCTATCCCGACGAGATCAAGAACGCCGCCAAGCTGAAGGCCTTCCGTGATTTCATCGTCAGCAAGGCCAGAAACTGGAATTTCTAGAGCATCATGCCGAAAGTGTGAACGGTGATTCAGCTCCGGATGATATTAGGCCGGATCGTCGTTGAATCATCCGGACCTAGGCCAGATTATGGAATGTTTTCCATACTATGCATTGAGCGCATGACTGGCATGCACAAATAAGGGTTGCCGTTTGCCCATTAAACCACCATATCGCACATAGCTGATGCACATGGTGGCTTTTCCTCCCAGTTCCACCGCATTAGCTGTTCCCCTCTGGAGGTTTTTGACCTTCACCCTTATAAGGGCCCTGGTTTTCCAGTGGCCCTCTTTTTTTGCCCTTGCCTACCCGGGAAATGCTGCGTCGCAAAAAAATTGTGCGGCGCATAGCAGGCATGCACAAAAAAGCATTGAAACCTGCCCAAGGAAGCACCATATTTCTCTCAGCTGATGCATCTTGTGGTTTCTCTCCCAGTACCACCGCATTAGCTGTTCCCCTCTGGAGGTTTTTGACCTTCACAATTACAAGGGCCCTGGTTTTCCGGTGGCCCTCTTTTTTTGCCTAATTTTTGCTCACTCAATAAAACGCATAGCCTCACGCCTCCGTGATTTGCATATCGACGCCTGACGATCAATATATCGAACAAACACGATTTATAGTTCGGCGAGCGACGATGGACAAAGACGAGATTATCAAGGCACTCGCCCATCCCACCCGGATGGACATTCTGAGCTGGCTGAAAAATCCCGAGCAGCATTTCCCCTCGCAGGAGCATCCTTTCGAAATGGGTGTGTGTGCCAGCCAGTTCGAGCGCTGCGGCCTGTCGCAGTCGACGGTCTCGGCCCATTTGGGAACGCTGCATCGCGCCGGCCTCGTCACCACCAAACGCGTGGGACAGTGGATCTTCTACAAGCGCAACGAAGAAACGATCGCTGCATTCCTCAAGCAGCTGACGCAGGACCTATAAAATGCCCCTCGCCCTTCTCGTCCTTGCCTTGAGCTCGTTTGCGATAGGCACCACCGAATTCGTCATCATGGGTCTTCTGCCCGAGGTCGCCGCCGATCTCTCGGTGACGATCCCGCAGGCCGGGTGGCTGGTAACCGGTTATGCACTGGCCGTCGCAATCGGCGCCCCAGTGATGGCTATTTCGACGGCCAAGCTGAAGCGCCGCACCGCCCTGATCGCGCTGATGGCCTTCTTCATCGCCGGCAACCTGCTTTGCGCGCTGGCAAGCGACTACTGGGTGCTGATGATCGCCCGTGTCGTGACCGCGCTTTGCCACGGCGCCTTCTTCGGCATCGGTTCGGTCGTCGCCGCCGGCCTGGTCGCCGAAGACCGCAAGGCCCGCGCCGTCGCCCTGATGTTTACCGGCCTGACGCTCGCCAACGTTCTTGGCGTGCCGCTCGGCACCGCCATCGGCCAGGCCTATGGCTGGCGCGCCACATTCGGTATCGTCACCGTCATCGGCGTCGTCACCATATCAGGCCTGATCGCCATCCTGCCCAGGGACAGGCAGCAGGAAAACGGCAGTATCCTGCGCGAGATCGCCGCACTCCGGAATGGCGGCCTGTGGCTGGCGCTGTCCACCACCGTCTTCTTCGCCGCCTCGATGTTCGCCCTCTTCACCTATATCGCCCCGCTGCTGCGTGACGTCACCGGCGTTTCGCCGGAAGGCGTCACCTGGACGCTGTTCCTGATCGGGCTCGGGCTGACCATAGGCAATCTCATCGGCGGCAAACTGGCGGACTGGCGGCTTGGCACGACGCTTGCCGGTGTCTTCGCCGCCATCGCCATTACGTCGATCGCCTTCAGCTATACCAGCCGCTTCTTCATCCCGGCTGAGATCACGCTCTTCCTCTGGGCGCTAGCAAGCTTTGCCGCCGTGCCGGCGCTTCAGGTCGGCGTCGTCGGCTTCGGCAAGGACGCCCCGAACCTCGTCTCGACCATCAATATCGGCGCCTTCAACACCGGCAACGCGCTCGGCGCCTGGGTTGGCGGCCTGGTCATCGATGCCGGCTTCGATCTCACCCGCGTCCCGCTCGCCGCAGCCTTGATGGCCCTGATCGGCCTCGGCGCGACGGCGCTCACCTATCTCTCCGCCAGGGGCCGGGCCGCCCTTGCCCCTGCCGAGTGATCCTCCCGCAAAAGAAAGGACCATCATGGCCAAGCTTTTCGAACCCACCAAGGTTGGCGACATTGCAGTCAAGAACCGCATCGTCATGGCGCCGCTTACCCGCAACCGCTCACCCGGCGCCATCCCGAACGACCTCAATCTCGAATATTACCGCCAGCGCGCCACGGCGGGCCTGATCATTACCGAAGCGACCGCGATCACCCATCAGGGCCAGGGCTATGCCGACGTGCCCGGCCTCTACAGCAAAGAGGCTCTCGACGGCTGGAAGCGTGTCACTGACGCCGTTCACGCGGCTGGCGGCAAGATCGTCGTCCAGATGTGGCATGTCGGCCGCATCTCGCACACGACGCTGCAGCCGAATGGCGGCAAGCCGGTCTCCTCGACCGACCGGGTCGCCAAGGCCAAGACCTATCTGGTCAATGGCAACGGCACCGGCAGCTTTGCCGACACCTCCGAGCCGCGCGCCCTTGAGACCGCTGAAATCCCCGGCATCATCGAAGATTACCGCAAGGCCGCGCGTGCGGCGATCAACGCCGGCTTCGATGGCGTCGAGATCCATGGCGCCAACGGCTACCTGCTCGACCAGTTCATCCGTGACGGCGTCAACGATCGCACCGACCAATATGGCGGCTCGATTGAAAACCGCGCCCGTCTGACCCTAGAGGTCGTCAATGCCGTCGTCAGGGAAATCGGCGCAGGCCGCACCGCGATCCGCATCTCGCCGGTCACACCTTCGGGCGAAAGCTACGATTCCAATCCGCAGGCGACTTTCAGCCATGTCGTCGAGGGGCTGGCCAAATTCGATCTCGCCTATATTCATGTGATCGAAGGCCAGACCGGCGGTGATCGCGACTTCCGTCAGGGCGACAATCCTTCCTTCGATTACAAGGCGTTGCGCCAGACCTATGAAACCGCCGGCGGCAAGGCCCGCTGGATGGTCAATAATGGTTATGATCGCGATCTGGCGATCGACGCTGTCGAAAGCGGCCGCGTCGACCTCGTCGCCTTTGGCAAGCCTTTCATCGCCAATCCCGATCTCGTCGAACGGTTGGCGAAGAACCTGCCGCTCAACACGCCCGACCAGTCGACCTTCTATGGCGGCACGGCCAAGGGCTATATCGACTATCCCGCTCTCGAAAAGGTCGCCTGAGCCTTTCGAACACACATCGCGAATCCCGCCGAAAGGCGGGATTTTAATTTCCCTCGCGTCTTTGTAGGGTGTGCCAATGTTCGCTGCCCATCTTGATCGCTGGTCGCTGATATCAGACGGCGAGCCCATCATCACCCATTCAAGCCGCCTGCTGCCGGTCCTCTGGCAGGAGAAGCCCGCCATGCTGAAAGTCGCCGCCGATGTCGACGAACGATGCGGCGCGCTGTTGATGCAATGGTGGGATGGCGACGGCGCAGCCCATGTCTATGCTCATGAGGGCGACGCGGTGCTCCTGGAGAGGGCTATGGGAGAACGCTCGCTGCTTGCCATGGCGATGAACGGAGAAGACGACGAGGCAAGCCGCATCCTTTGCCGGACGGCCGCAAGGCTGCATGCGCCGCGCGAAAAACCGCTACCCGATCCCATACCCCTCACCCGTTGGTTCCGCGATCTCGAGCCGGCGGCCGGCAAATATGGCGGCACGCTGGCCGAATGCTCGGCGCTTGCCAATGCGCTGCTTGCCGATCCGCGTGACCTCACCGTCCTCCACGGCGACATCCACCACGGCAATATCCTCGATTTCGAGGCGCGCGGCTGGCTGGCGATCGATCCGAAGCGGCTGCATGGCGAGCGCGGCTTCGATTTCGCCAATATCTTCGCCAACGAGGAACTGCCTGTTATCACCGAGCCCGCTCGCTTCCGCCGCCAGCTCGCCATCGTCTCGGCGGAGGCTCGGCTCGAGCCCAAGCGGCTGCTGCAATGGATCGCCGCCTATTCCGGCCTTTCCGCCGCCTGGTTCCTTGGCGATGGAAGCACCTGGCAGGCGGACATGGCCCTGACAGTCGCCAGGATCGCCCTTTCCGAACTCGGGGTCTAACGTCCGGTCTCCATACCACTGATCAAGGCCGCGGCCGTTTCGCGGTGCGGTTCGGGCAGGCAACCGAGCGCCACGAGCGAGGCCCTCACCGCATCATCGATCGGCGTCTGCGGCTCCTTGCCGAGTTCGGCCGTCAACCTGCTGTTCCGCATCCTGAGCGGCACCTTCCAGAGATAGCGCATCTCCTTGATCTCCCGCATGATCGGCATAAGGGGCGCAGCGAGCGGCACGATCCACCAGGGGAAGCCACCGATCTTCGCCCTGCCGCCGGCCACACGCTTGATCGCTTCGGCCATCTGCATGCCGTCAGCATCCCAGAAGCCCTCCATATGATAGACGGCGAAGGGCGGCAGTTGATCGGCACGCGCGATCAGCTGAACCATGGTTTCGGCCACGTCGGGCAGATAGGCCCACTGATGACCGATGCCGCGTCGCGCCGGGTTCTTGATCGTGGCTACCGCCTTGCCCGGCGTAACCAGCGCAGATGAGAACCAGCTGTTTGATGTCGTCCCTGGACCGAAGAAGTCACCCGCGCGAACAATGATGACGCCGGCGCCGGGCTGCGACGCAGCCTTCAACCGCTTCTCCATCTCGGCGCGGATCGCCCCTTTCTTGGTCACCGGATGCTGCGGGCTTTCCTCGGTCGGCGTCGGCAGGGCATCGGGACCGAAATTATAGACCGTGCCGGGCAGCACGATACGCGCACCCACGCTTCGGGCAGCCGCGATGGTATTGTCGAGCATTGGCAGCACCAGCTTTTCCCAGTCGCGGTAGCCGGGCGGGTTGACGGCGTGCACGATCAGGCTGGCGCCTTCTGCGGCCTTCAGCACATCGCCTGAATTCATGGCGTCGCCCTGCAGCCATTCGAATGCCGGCTGGCTTTGGGATGCCTTGGCTGCATTGCGGTTAAGCGCCCGGATGTGCCAGCCGCGCTCGAGAAGCTTGCGGGCGACCGCCCCGCCGATGCCGCCGGTGGCGCCGAGAACGAGGGCCGTCTTATTTATTTCGCTGCTCATGATCATCTCCTTCGATTGGATGAAGGCATGATGCCATCTGCATCAGATAAACAAAATTGACTAAATAAGTACATCAGATATACAAAAATATATGAGCGAACTCAGTTGGGATCTCTACCGCAGTTTTCTGACCGTGCTGCAGCAAGGATCGCTTTCGGCCGCCGCCCGCGAACTCGGATTGAGCCAGCCGACCGTAGGCCGCCATGTCGATGCGTTGGAAGAGGCAATTGGCGCCGAGCTCTTCACCCGCTCGCCGAACGGCCTTTTGCCGACCGACACCGCACTGGCACTGAAGCCCCATGCCGAAACGCTCGCCGCAACCACGGCAGCACTTTTGCGGACGGCGTCCGGCCAGCGCGAGAGCGTGGCGGGCGCCGTCAGGGTCAGCGCCAGCGAGGTCGTCGGCGTCGAGATCCTGCCGCGCATCCTCGGTCCGCTGCAGGAAACCTACCCGAAACTCCAGATCGAACTCTCGGCGTCCGATACGATCGAGGACCTTCTCAGTCGTGAAGCCGATATCGCCGTGCGCATGGCCGAGCCTCGGCAGGATGCGCTCATCGTGCGTCGGATCGGCGATCTTCCGGTCGGCTTCCACGCCCATCGTCGATATATCGAGCGCCACGGCATGCCGGAGACCATTGCCGACCTTGCAAGGCACCGCCTTATCGGCTTCGACCGGCAAACGGCCTATATCCGCCTGATGATCAGCCGCTATTCCATGCCTGACATCGATTTCGTCTTTCGTTCCGACAGCAATCTCGCGCAGCTTTCCGCGATCCGCGCCGGCGTCGGAATCGGCATCTGCCAGACCGGGCTTGCGCGGGAAAACCCCGATCTGATTCATATCCTGCCCGAGGCGTTCAACATCCCGCTCGGCACATGGGTGGCGATGCATGAGAGCCTGAAAACCTCGCCGCGCTGCCGCGCCACCTTCGACGCGCTGGTCAAGGGGCTTCAGGATTATCACCGATATTCGACCGGCACATAATCTCGAAATCCGGAATCGATTTTCGGAGAGAATCATGCGCAAATTTCAACGCAAGAGAGCACCCGAAAGCTGTCATGTCGGATGCGCGGCGCTGTAGCCGGAGAAAATGATGAGCCACGACCCGGTTGAACTCGTGCCCTACGATCCGCAATGGCCGCAGGCGTTCCGGCGCATCCGCGACAGGTTGCTCGTCTTGTTGCCGCAGGCGCTCTCCATCGATCACATCGGCAGCACCTCCATATCGGGCATGACAGCCAAGCCGCTGATCGATATCGACATCGTTCTTCCCAGCCTCGGGCATATCGAGGCTGCCACCGATGTACTTCTGGCCGAAGGTTACGAACCGCGCGGGAATCGTTATGACGATGAGGTCTGGGCGTTTTTATCGAGAGGTTTGGTGCCGCGGGAGCGGGTCTATCTTTGTCCTGTTGGCAACGGCACGCATCGAAACAGGCTGGCTTTCCGGGATCATCTCGTCACGCATCCCGAGGCTGCGGCCGAATATGCCGCACTCAAACGCAGGCTGGCAGGCGAATTCAGGATGGATGGCGACGGCTATACCGCGCATAAGCGCGAATTCGTCGAAGCGATCGTCGCGCGGGCATTGGCGGACGATCGCTGACTTCAAATGCCTTGCGAGGCCCCGGCCCCGCGGTCCTTCCACTGGCCGTCTACCACCTCGGTTTCCGGCCGGTCGCCGCCTTCGGCATATTCCTCATGCCACTTGCCGTTCTCGTCCTGCCAACTGATCTCGGCGGAATCGCCGCCGACCTGCTGTTCGGCCGCGACGATGCGCGCAGCTTCGAGCGCCTCGGCATGAGTCGGGAATGCCTCGGAATAGACGCCTCCGAGCCTGTAAGCCCAACCGCCGTCATGCGGCACGACTTCGTAGACCACCTTGATCATGCATCCGTCTCCTCATCTTCTTGTTGCGCATTCGCACGCTTCCGGACAGGATCCGGATCATCGCGGCCGCTTGACAAGAATTCGAGGACGCCGCGATCTGCTTTCCGGCCCCGATGATGTTTAGTATTCCATTAAACGCCGAAGACTGCAAATGGCACCAGCCCGCGGCTTTCTTGATATGCGAAATCAGTGGCTTAGATAAAACGCATGAATCGGGACAGGAGCTGAAACTTGGCGATTGCATCACGCTTAAAAGAAGAGAAGTTGCTGGTCGCCGCACTTGCCGTTGCAGCGATCGCCTATCTCTTGGAACACGCGCTGATCGAGATGGGACGCGGCGTCGCGCTGATCGCCGCCGCCGCCCTGGTCGGCACCATCGTTCTCGCCTCGATCTGCGTTGCCCATCATGCCGAGCTGCTCGCCGTCAAGGTCGGCGACCCCTATGGCACGATGATCCTGACGCTGTCTGCTGTTGCCGTGGAGGTCATCATCCTCGCCATCATGATGAGCGGAGAGAGTTCGCCGACACTGGTGCGCGACACGATCTATTCGGCCCTGATGCTCGACATCAACGGCGTTCTCGGCCTCGCCGCCCTGCTCGGTGGCCTGAAGCACGGCGAGCAGCCCTACAACGACAATTCGGGCAAGACCTACGGCGTGATGATCCTCACCGCCATGGGCATCTCGATGATCGTGCCGGAATTCGTGCCCGGCGACAAATGGCACTATTATTCCGCCTTCACCATCGTCGCGATGATTGCGCTCTACGGCCTCTTCCTGCGCATGCAGGTCGGCCAACACAGCTATTTCTTCAGCTACAGCTACCCGCGCTCCGAACGGAAGAAGGGGGTTCAGGATGGACATGGCGCTGACGAGCCGGCCGCGATGTCGATCGCCACTATTCTCGTCGGCGTCGTCATCATCGGCCTGCTGGCCGAGTTCATGTCGGCCTTGATGACCGAAGGTCTGCGCGACAGCGGCACGCCGATCGCCGTCACCGCCGTCGTCGTCGCGGCGATTTCAGCTGCCCCCGAGATCCTGACCGCCTTGAGGGCAGCGCTGAGAAACCGCATGCAGGCGACTGTCAACATCGCCATGGGCGCCTCTCTCGACCGTGATCCTGACGGTGCCGGTCATGGAGGCGATCGCGCTCTATACCGGCCAACCCTTCATCATGGCGATGACCCCGGTGCAGACCGTGATGGTGACGATCACGTTGTTTGCCGCAGCGATCAACCTCAATGACGGCGAGACCAACGCCATCGAAGGCATGACGCACTTCATCCTCTTTGCCACTTTCGTCATGCTAACCGCGCTGGGGCTTTGAAGACGGCGCTGCGTTCGATCTTCGAAAGGAGCTCTCGGCAGGTCACGCCCGTCGGCGATGGCCCGCGACAGTCACTCTTTCGATTTTTCCAGGAAGCGCTCTTTACGGGTTTTCGGCTTGAAGCGCCGGAAGAAACCCTCGACGGCGCGGAGGGATTTGGTGACGGACATCAGCCTGTCGATCTGGCTGTTCGCATTGTGAAGCCGCTCGGACAGGACTTCGGCCGCCGTCAACGCGATTTCGACCGGCGGCACCTGCGGAAAGCGTTTGGCGAGCGCCGCATAGGGGCTGGCATCGACACCGCCCATCATCGAGATGGTGCCCATCCTGGCAAAGAGACGCAGGAAGATTTGCTCGAACGTCCAATCGTGCACGTCGAAGACCTTCCACTTCTCGCTTCTCTTTGCCGAAAAGCCGGCAAGCAGGATCTTGCCCGGCAGCTGCAGGTCGGCGAGCCAGAGCGCCATCGCAAAGCCGCTCGTCGCGATCTTGCCTGTTGGATAGAGATCTCCGATCATTTGCGTCAGATCGAGGTGGCGGGTGCCGGTGCCATTGAACCGGCTCTCCTCGCTGAAGTTCTCCTCGGGGGAAACGCGGATGTTGACCACACCCAGAAAATCATCGCCGGTAAAGAAGCGCAGGACATCCGCCACCTCGCGGCGGTGGACGATATTGGCGCCCATCACACCGCTGCGGGCGACCAGCACCGCATGTCCGGCGAAGGGTTCGTCGAGCACCTTGTAGACGTTGTTGAAAAAGACGTAGAGCGCCGCCTCCGGCAGCTCGCTTCGCAGCCGCTCGAAATCGACCGCTTCGCTGTTTGCCACCAGCACGATGTGGGAATAGCGCGACAGCAGTGCCTTCCACGCTTCCGGCGTCGGGAAATTGAAGCCGCTGTCGGCGGCGGCTAGCCTCTGCGTATCACTGGGGGTCGATTCCATATCGGCTCACATGTACTTTCCAAGGACGCGCCTTGCTAGCTGTTGCTGAAATAGGCGCGCATCCGTGCAAGCCGCGCCAGCCCGCCGATCTGCTTTCCCACATGCGAGAGGAAGCCCGCCACCCGGCCTGTGATCGACGGCTGCCTGCAGAAGGAGGCCCAGGGCGTGTTGCCGAGATCCTCGGCATAGCGCCTGGCCATCCGCCGATGCACCCAGGGCACCGTCGCCTGCCACGGTTTCTTGCGGCCGGTGAAATGGAGGATTGCCGGCCGGGCGACGAAAGGCAAAAGCCCCGTCTGCGTGTTCCAGCGCGGATCGAGCACCAGCCAGTCGCCGTCGAAGCTGACGTTCAGCGCATCCTGGTCGTTATTCTCGAAAAGATGCGACCGCTGCTCGAAGATCTCCCGTGTCCTGGCAAACCGTCCCTTCGCCCGGCAGACCGACCAGTCGAACAGCAGCACGCCGGCATTGAAATAGCGTCCGCCATCGCCCATGCCGATCTTGCGCTGCCGTGCTCCGGCTTTCTCTGGGAAGGCCATGACATAGTCGTCGACCGCGGCAAGCGCCTTGCCTCGGAGATCCCTGGTGAAGAGTTCGTCGACGGGCGCTACCGCGAGCACGTCGGCATCGAGGTAAAGCAAGCGTTTAACATTCTCAGGGATTTGCAGATCCATGTAGAGCCGCGCCAGTGTCGCGCCCGACCAGCGGCCCCGGGCCTGCTTTGCCTTATCCGGGGTATTATAGGGCAGCACAGTGATCGCCATGTCGTGCAGCTTCGCGAAATTGCCGACCTCGGCGCTCTCGTTCGGCTTGAGGTCGATGCCGAGAAGCAGGAACTCTACGCCAAGACCGCCGAAATTGCGCTTGACGGAAAGCAGCGTGCAACAGGCAGCCGGCAGCATGTTGACGTCAGAACATACGATGACGGCATTACTCTGCAAAATCCGGCCTCCCGAAGCGGCAACTTGAACTTGATGCCGGATATCTAGTTGGTTTGAAGGCTGCCCGCAACCTGAGATCAGCCGCGCTACCGACGCTCCCCGTCACGATTTGAATCTGGAGGGTTCTGTGAGGTCCGGGCGCTGTGCGTGCGGCATTCACTGATCGGACCTCATTGAAGCCGGATTGAGCGAAGGCGCGGGTTGTTTGGCGCTATGGGGATTTAGCCGAAGCGGTGGATGGCGTTTTGCAGGGTTGAGCCTTGCCGGAGCCCGTGGACAGGTATGGAAGGAGATTCTTGCCGGTATTTGCGGTGTCTTTGACGCGCCTGTCGGCTGGTTTGCATCGACCGAAACGTCGCTCGGGCACGATTGGCCAAAGCACTCGCACCGCGGCTCTTCGGCATGCCGACGCTGATCGTTGCAATGATGCCGCGCGTAATATGATCATGAACTGTCGTTCCATGCTGGCCGACGTACCGGCTGGAGCGGGGTCCACGCGCCGATGATCGTCATGGTTCCGCCGCAACAGGAGCAGCGGTGCAGCAAAGGTGGTGGCTTTGTGTCCGGTTCTTCGACCGGGTGTTCCGGCGGCGGGACGTCGAGCAGGCTTCGGCACAGGTCCAGCTTCAGTTGCCGATGGCCATTGGCAAGCAGGCCATAATGACGAATGCGGTGAAAGCCGTCCGGAACGGTGTGAAGCAGGAAACGGCGGATGAACTCGTGGGCATCGAGCGTCATTACCTTTTGCCTGCCGCCCGTTCGATAGTCCTTCCATCGGAATGTGACTCGATCGCCATCGATGCTGACGAGGCGGGAATTGGAGATGGCAATGCGATGGGTATAGCGCCCGAGATAGGCCAGCACCTGTTCGGGTCCGGCAAATGGCGGCTTGGCATAGACCACCCAGGCGACACGCCGCGTTTCTTTGACAATGTGATTGAACGCCGCCGGATTGGCCAGGCCGGCGATATCGCCAAAGAACCGAAGCTGGTCCAGGTCGTAGGCCTGCTTCAGCTCTTCAAGAAACAACCGCCTGAACAGGGATGACAGAACGCGCACGGGCAGGAAGAAGTTTGCCCGGCAGGGAACCCAACGGGACTGGTCCGCCGACAATCCGCCGCCCGGCACGATGCAGTGGATATGAGGGTGAAAATGAAGGTTCTGTCCCCAGGAGTGCAGCACCGCGATGAAGCCGATCTCTGCACCCAGATGCCTGGGATCGGCAGCAAGCTTGCGCAACGTCTCGGCGACGGCGCGAAACAGGATCGTGTAAACGGCATTTTTGTTCTGGAAGGCAATTGCGGCGATCTGCTGCGGTAGGGTGAAGACCACGTGGAAATAGCCGACAGGCAGAAGGTCGGCCTGTCGGGCAGCAAGCCAGTCACGGCTCGCCTGTCCCTGGCACTTTGGGCAATGCCGGTTGCGACAGGAATTATAGGCGATGCGGAACGCCGCGCAGTCCTGACATTGCTGGACATGCCCGCCCAGGCGAGCGGTCCGGCACATCTCGACCGCACTCATGACCCGGCGTTCGACACGCCCGAGATGGGTGTCGTGGGCTTGACGATATCTTTCCCCGTGGCGGCGAAAAATATCCGCCACCTCCAGTCCCGCCGCCATGGCGAAACTTGCTCAGCTTGGCGGCACCACCTCCAGCGTCAGTCGGTCGAGCGGGCTGGTCGTGCTGCGGATCAGGGTATTGGAAACCTTCGTGTAGCGTGCCGTGGTGGACAGATTGTTGTGGCCGAGCAAAACTTGGATGATGCGGATGTCGGTTCCGCTTTCCAAAAGATGGGTGGCAAAGCTGTGGCGCAGCGTATGCACCGTTACCCTTTTGTCGATGCCGGCCGCGGCGCACGCCGAACGGCAGGCAGAATACAGAACCTGGACGTCGATGGGCTTGGTCTCGTCCCGACCCGGAAACAGCCAGACCTCGGGTCTCGCCAGCCGCCAATAGACCCGCAGGATCGCGAGCAACTGCGCTGACAGCATGACGTTGCGATCCTTTCCGCCCTTGCCATGCTCGACGCGGATGATGCCGCGTTCGCCATCAATGTTGCGGACCTTGAGATGGACAGCTTCCGAGGCGCGCAGCCCCGCCGCATACGCTGTCGTCAGTGCGGTACGGGTCCTCAGGCTTGGAACGGCTTCCAGAAACCGCACGATCTCGTCGCCGTTGAGGATCGTCGGCAGCTTGGCCGGTGTCCGGGCATAGGCAATGCGCTCCGGTATCTCGCCATGACCAAGCGTGACGCCAAAGAAGAACCGCAGGGCACAAACTGTCTGGTTCAAGGCTGGCCATGATAGGCCCGAAGAAACCAGATGCACCTGAAACGCGCGCACGTCTTCCAGTCCAAGACGGTCTGGCGATCGCCCGAAATAGCGCGAGAACTTCGTTACCGCATGTAAATACGATCGTTGCGTTGCTGGCGAAAGATTGCGGATCGTCATGTCATCGATCATGCGCCGGCGTAGAGGGCTCATCTCCGTCATCGTCATCTCCTGATTGAAGGTTGGGCAAAACAGCCCATTCCTTCAATCAGGAGCGCTTCATGCAATCAGATCCTCCAAATGCCGCGAAAGCGGCTTCGTTCAATCGGAATTCAACGACTTGCGAGCCAAAGCGGAATCAATGCCGCAAGATCTTGAATCGGGATATCAGCCTGATTCAGAGTCGCAGCGCCAGGGGATGATCGACGAGCCATCGATCGACCGTCGCGAGCTGCAAGCCCTCGACCTTGCACTGCGCCAGCAGCAGGCGATCGAAGGGATCGCGCGTCTCCGGCTCTGGGTCGGCGGCGGTGACGACGTGCGGGATGTCGACGGGCAGGATCGTCAGCCCGACTTCCCGCAGATAGATGGGAATGGTCTCCAGAGGCAATCCCGGCTGCAATTTGCCAAGCCTCGTCTTGATGGCAATTTCCCAGAGACTGGCGACGCTGACGAAGCCACTGGCGGTATTGTCGGAAAGGAGTTGCTCGACACGTGGAAAACGTTCCGCCAGTTTCTTCTGCGCAACGGCGATCACCATGTGCGTGTCAAGCAGCACCCGAATGGTCACGGCAGCGGCTTCAAAAGGAAATCTTCCGACAAAGGATCATCGAAGTCGTCGGAGATGTACATCTCCGTCCTCGTGATACCCTTGGAACGGAGATAGGCCTCGCCAGCCTCCAGGTTCAAACCGCCGCGCTTCTGATGCGGTACAAGATCGAAGACCGGCCGGCCGTTGCGCGTCACCACAATAGTCTCGCCGTCCTCAACCTCGCGGGCAAGCTCGGTCAGGCGGTTTTTCGCATCGCGGATCGAAACTGTCTTCATGAGTTAAATGTAGCCACATGCAGCCACATCGTCAACGTGAGACAAACAAAGGCCCGCCGTCGCCGGCAGGCCTTCATTCGATTCTATCGCAGTCCGCTCACTTGCAGGCGGCGCAGAAACGCTGGATGCGGCGGCAAGCTTCCTCGAGAAGATCTTCCGAGGTCGCATAGGAGATGCGGAAATTCGGGCCGAGGCCGAAGGCCGAGCCGTGAACGACGGCGACGCCTTCCGATTCCAGAAGCTCGGAAACGAAATCCTCATCCGTCTCGATGACCTTGCCGGAGGGTGCGGTTTTGCCGATCAAGCCCTTGCAGGAGGGATAGACGTAGAAGGCACCCTCCGGCACCGGGCAGACGATGCCCTTGGCCTGGTTCAGCATGGAAACGACGAGATCGCGGCGGCCTTCGAAGATCTTCTTGTTCTCAGGAATGAAGTCCTGCGTGCCGTTCAGCGCTTCGACGGCCGCCCACTGGGCAATCGACGTCGCGCCCGAGGTCTGCTGGCCCTGGATCATGTCCATCGCCTTGATGAGCTGGATTGGGCCTGCGGCATAGCCGATACGCCAGCCGGTCATCGCATAGGCCTTGGAGACGCCGTTCATCGTCAACGTGCGGTCGTAGAGCTTCGGCTCGACTTCGACGGGCGTGACGAATTTGAAGTCGCCATAGGTCAGGTGCTCGTACATGTCGTCGGTCAGCACCCAGACATGCGGATGCTTCATCAGCACATCCGTCAGTGCCTTCAGCTCGTCCTGCGTATAGGCCGCACCCGTCGGGTTGGACGGGGAGTTGAAGATGAACCACTTGGTCTTCGGCGTGATCGCCTTTTCCAAATCGGCAGCCTGGAGTTTGAAATTATGCTCCTGGGTCGCGGAAACGAAAACCGGCGTGCCGCCGCAGAGCGCCACCATCTCAGGGTAGGAAACCCAGTAAGGCGCCGGGACAACGACTTCGTCGCCAGGGTTCAGCGTCGCCATGAAGGCGTTGAACAGGATCTGCTTGCCGCCGGTGCCGACGATCGTCTGCTCCCAGGAATATTCCAACCCGTTCTCGCGCTTGAACTTGGCGGCGATCGCCTTGCGCAGTTCGGGAATGCCGGAAACCGGCGTGTACTTGGTCTCGCCGCGGTTGATCGCGTCGATGGCGGCCGTCTTGATATTCTCGGGCGTATCGAAATCCGGCTCACCCGCACCGAGGCCAATGACGTCACGTCCTTTTGCTTTCAGCTCGCGCGCTTTCTGGGAAACGGCGATGGTGGCTGAAGGCTTCACACGGGAAAGAGCATCGGCAAGGAAGGCCATGATATCGGTCCTAATGGTTGAAACGGGCAGAAAGCCGCGACCGGAGTTCTGCGGTTAGCTCTATGTCCAATGTATGACGGCATTTCAAGCGTAAAGGCGTGATGGGGGCAATGATTCTTATTGATCATTTTGCCGCACCGGCGAGCCGGCCCGGCATCCTTTTCGGCAAGGCTTGCGGCGCGCAGCTGAAGCGCTCCCCGCAACTCTTGAATCTATCCTTGAGACTATCGGGATTTATCCGTTTCCTCGAAGTCATCCGTGAGCGCGTCGAGGAGATCAAGATCCGCGCGACCTGACCTTCGATCGCCTCGCCGATATCCTTGCCATTTTTGCACGAGGAATGGAGTGAATAATCAATCTGGGCGAATTGCTTTTTAAGACATTGCTGCTGAACTGCCGCCATGACAAAGCCGCCCCGAAAGCCTTCCAAGCTGCAGCGTATCGCGCCGGACGACCCGGAATTGAATCAGGCCGAAGATCAGCATTACCCGCAGCAGACAACCGATCGGGACATGGCTGCCCGCAACTACCTGAGCCTCGAAACGGCAATCCTGCTGACGATCCTGCTTATTGCGATCGTCTTCAGGTTCCACAAGATCACCTTGCCGCTGGTCGACGGCTTCAGCTGGCGCGAGATAAGCACCGCAATGATGGCCGACAATTTCCGAGAGCGCAGCTGGAACATCTTCTTTCCGGAGGTCAGCTGGACCGGGCCCGGGCCAAGCTATCAGGGCCGCGAGTTCCAGATCGTCAGCTACCTCACGGCCTTGCTTTACCAACTCTTCGGCTGGCACGACTGGTTCGGCCGCGTGGTTGCGGCCTTCTTCGGTCTGGTGACGGTGTTTTCGCTGCACAGGCTGACGGCGTTATGCTGGGACGAGATGCACGCCCACGCGGCCGCTCTCGCCTACGCGCTGATGCCGGCGGCGGTCATGATCGACAGCTCGTTTCTTCCCGATCCCGCGATGCTGGCCTTGGTGACCCTTGGCGTCTGGCTGTTTGCCAAATACTGGGCCGGCGGCAGCGGCTGGCTTTTGCCGCTCGCCACGGTCAGCTTCACACTCGGTGTGCTATCAAAGCCACCAGGCATCGCCGCCGGCGCCGTCATCTTTTACCTGATGATCTGCTGGATTTTGCAGAACAAGCGAAAGCAGGCGGCCTTGGTCTTCCTGTCGGGGCTTTTGAGCCTGGCCATCATCGTCGCTTATTTCAGCTGGGCGATTTATCTCGCCCGTAGCTATCCGCCGTTTCATATGGCCGGCAGCGGCGGCTATATTTGGGACTCCGGCTTCTGGACCTACGTCAGGGACAGGTTCTATTTTAAATCCGCATGGAACACCTCGGTTTTGTGGTTCTACGGCTACCCATTCGTGGTGCTGTTTGCGGTCGGCTTGTGGCTGCCGCCGAGACCCGCCGAAGACCAGAAACAACGCACGCTTTCGGCCATTCCCTACGTCTGGCTGGCTGCGGCCATGATCCTCTATCTGTCGGCGGCGGGCGAGATCACCAGCAATGTGTGGAACTTCCACATCTTCCATGTGCCGATCGCGATATTCTCAGGCCATGGCGCGCTTCTTCTGGCAAGGCTTGCATCGAGAACAATTCTGGCACCGGCGGTCGTGCTTCGGGCGATATGCATCGTGGCCGTCACCCTTGTCTGGTCGACCTTTCCCCTCGTCAGAACGATGAAGAAGCCAATCGCCATGAAGGGCAAGCTGCTTGGCGAGGAACTGGCGCGGCTGGCGCAACCGGGCGACCTCGTCGTTGCCATCGCGCCCGAGGTCGGCGATCCGGTCGCAGTCTACTATAGCAGGACGCGCGGCTGGGTGTTTCCGCCCGGCGGTGGCGATACCGAATGGTCGAAATTCGTCGCGGATGACGCCACCGCGATCGCGCAGCTCGAGGACCTGCGCGCGCAGGGCGCGGATCTGTTCGGCGTCGCCAAGAACGCCACCGACAAACAGGACCTGCTGTTCATCGAGCATCACGACGGGGTTGTCGACTATCTGGACAGAACAGCAACCAAGCTTGTGGATTCGGATGATTTGCTGGTCTATCGGATCACCCGTCCATGAGAGCCGCGACGGCGGCGGACGGCTGGTGACGTCTCGACAGCATCCGGCACCTTCGCGGTAGCGACGATCGCGTTTTCCCCTCACCTATGTCTTTTGAAATCAGACAGATCATCGGATTTCGTCATCGCCACGAATAAGCCGCAACAAATGCCGTGCCGCGCCGTAATTCGGTCGCGAGCGCGCCGAGATCGAAGCCGCATCATTGCCTTATCCAAAATTGGTTATTGAGGGTATGCCAATGTTTCTGGAAGACGAATATGCCATAGCGCGCATACGTGCGCGCCGGATTTCCATTTCATTTCTTGTCGCCGCCACCGCCTTTGTCGCCTGCGTCACGGCAATGCTGGGGCTTGTCTCCGCCGCGCGTGCAGAGACGCAGCAGGCGTCCAGCCAGGTTGCAGCACTGCTGCGGCCGAATGACGTCAACAGCGGCTCGCTGCTGTTTCCTTCGAAGGAGCCGGGCTTCTACGTCGAAGCGCCGCGGCTGAAGAGCGACGTCGCGATCGATGTCTCGGGCCCGATCGCCAGGGTGAAGGTGACGCAGCGTTTCCAGAACCCGAGTAAGGGCTGGGTCGAGGGCACCTACGTCTTCCCACTGCCGGACAATTCCGCCGTCGATGCGCTGAAGATGCAGATCGGCGAACGCTTCATCGAAGGCCAGATCAAGCCGCGCCAGGAAGCCCGTGAGATCTACGAGCAGGCCAAGGCGGAGGGCAAGAAGACGGCGCTGCTCGAACAGCAGCGGCCGAACATCTTCACCAACCAGGTCGCCAATATCGGCCCCGGCGAAGAAATCGTCGTGCAGATCGAATACCAGCAGACGGTCCACCAGTCGGGCGGCGCGTTCTCGCTGCGCTTCCCGATGGTCGTCGCCCCGCGCTACAATCCTGCGCCGATCGTCCAGACCGTCGAGTTCAACAACGGCGCCGGTTTCGCCACGCCGCGCGATCCGGTGGAAAACCGGGAGAAGATCGAAGCCCCGGTTCTCGATCCGCGCGAGAATGCCAAGATCAACCCGGTTTCGCTGACAGTCGACCTCAAGGCCGGTTTCCCGCTCGGCGAGGTCAAATCCTCCTTCCACGAGGTCGATATCCGCCAGGACGGCGACAAGGCGAGAACGATCAGCCTGAAAGGCGACGCCGTCCCCGCCGACAAGGATTTCGAGCTCACCTGGCGATCCGCGCCCGGTAAGGTGCCGAGCGCCGGCCTCTTCCGCGAAGTGAAGGATGGTAAGACCTATCTGCTCGCCTTCGTCACCCCGCCGACGGCGCCGGATGCGGCAGCGCCGCCAGCCAAACGTGAAGTGGTCTTCGTCATCGACAATTCCGGCTCCATGTCGGGGCCGTCGATCGAGCAGGCAAAGCAGAGCCTGGCGCTTGCGATTTCCAGGCTGAACCCCGACGACCGCTTCAACGTCATCCGTTTCGACGACACGATGACCGACTATTTCGAGGGCCTGGTCGCTGCCACCCCAGACAATCGCGAAAAAGCAATCGCCTATGTCAGGGGCCTGACCGCCGACGGCGGCACGGAGATGCTGCCCGCGCTCGAAGATGCGCTGCGCAATCAGGGACCGGTTGCAACCGGAGCTCTGCGGCAGGTCGTGTTCCTGACCGATGGTGCGATCGGCAACGAACAGCAGCTCTTCCAGGAAATCACCGCAAACCGCGGCGATGCCCGTGTCTTCACCGTCGGCATCGGCTCGGCTCCGAACACCTATTTCATGACCAAGGCCGCCGAAATCGGCCGTGGCACCTTCACTCAGATCGGCTCGACCGATCAGGTGGCAAGCCGCATGGGCGAGCTTTTCGCCAAGCTGCAGAACCCCACCATGACCGATATCGCCGCAAATTTCGAAGGCATCTCTGCCGAGGATATCACGCCCAATCCGATGCCGGACCTTTATAGCGGCGAGCCCGTCGTGCTGACCGCCGAACTGCCTGGGGATAAGCCCGCTGGGAAGCTTGAAATCATCGGCAAGACGGGCGACCAGCCCTGGCGCGTCCAAATCGATATCGCCAATGCCGCCGACGGAAACGGCATCTCCAAGCTCTGGGCGCGGCGCAAGATCGATGATTTCGAAGCCCGCGCCTATGAGCGCCAGGATCCGGCCGGGCTCGACAAGGATATCGAGGCGGTGGCGCTCGCCCACCATCTCGTCTCCCGCCTCACCAGCCTGGTCGCCGTCGACGTCACGCCGTCGCGGCCGGCAGGTGAGCCGCTCGGCTCGGCGAAGCTGCCGCTCAACCTGCCTGAGGGTTGGGATTTCGATAAGGTCTTCGGCGAAAACGTTGTCCCTCCCGGCGGCGGAGAACGTCATGGCGCAGCTACCCCTGCGGGAAACGCCGGACCGCAGCAGGCCGCGACCGAAACACCGGATCTCGCCGCATCGCCTGAGATCGCAAACATGATGGCCGCAGCCCCGACCGCCAAGGCCGCCACCCTGATCGCGCAGAAGAGCTCGACCGTGAACCTACCGCAGACGGCGACGCGCGCCGACGAGCGGATCATCCGCGGGCTTACCATGCTGCTCCTGGCGCTGACGGCGGCAAGCGGGCTGGCCGTCTGGCGCCGGCGCATCAAGCGGATGATCGCGGTGGGAGCCAAGCAAAATGGTCTCTAGGCTCTCAGCAAGCCGGAACGAGGAAGCGGCCGAATTCGAGCCGCTCCCGACCTATCTGGAACTCGCCATGGCCGCCGCCACTGCCCACAACAGGCCCAAGGTGCGCCAAAGGAGAGGTTTCTTCCTCTGGCGCCTTTCCTCGATCGAAAAAGCGATCGCCTTCGCCATCGCCGGCCTTGCCCTTTACGGCTTGGCGCTGATCGGCGACGGCTTCTTGCTGAAGGCGAAGGCGGAACTCTCCCAGATCCTGCTGAAACGCGCCTTCGCCGCGGAACTCAAGGGCGAGGAGACAAAACCCTGGCCCTGGGCGGATTTCACCACCGAGGCCAAAGTGCGCGCACCGCGCCTCGGCAAGGAGGCGATCGTGCTCTCCGGCGCCTCCGGCGAAGCCCTCGCCTTCGGCCCGGCCTGGCTCACCGATACGCCGCAGCCAGGCGAGCAAGGCACCTCGGTGATCGCCGCTCATCGCGACACGCATTTCCGCTGGCTGCAATATGTAAAGCCCGGCGATACGATCGAGGTTACCCGCCGGGACGGCAAATTATTGACCTTCAAGGCCGGCGAAGGCCGCATCGCCCCATGGGATGCCAGCGGTATCGACCCCTCCTCCAACGGCCGCCGCCTGGTGCTGACCACCTGCTGGCCCTTCGATGCGACCGAACGCGGGCCGCTGCGCTACATCCTCGAGGCCGAACTTGTCGACGAGTAGAGCACCCTGCGTCCTCTACGACGCACAAAGGACGCTCTATCTCTTTTCAATCCCCGCATCCTTCTTTCCAAAAATCGATCCCGATTTCGGAAAGAAGGATGCGCAAGCCACGGGCTCCGTTCAACCAGCAAACACAAAGCCGTTATATCAGGTGGAATGAGGGTTGAAGCTCTCCCCTGTCCGCTCCACGTTGAGCGTGTGAGACCGCGAGAAAGCAAGATGAGAATATCCGCCTTTCATTTCGCCGCAGCGCTGGTTCTGCTCGGCGCCGCATCCGTCGATGCGGCCGACATCGTCAACACGCAGGATCTCGCGGTCCGTGTCGACAAGCTCGCCGACGGCCTCGAACATCCCTGGGCGGTCGAGGTGTTGCCCGATGGCGCCTACCTCGTTACCGAGCGGCCGGGCCGCATGCGCATCATCCGCGACGGCAAGGTCTCCGACCCGATCGACGGCGTGCCGCGGGTCAGCGCTCGTGGCCAGGGAGGCCTGATGGATGTGGCGCTCGCTCCGGACTTTGCGACGTCGAGAAAGCTCTATTTCACCGCCGCCATCGCCAATAGACAGGGTTCCGGCACCGAGGCTTTCAGCGCCACGCTTTCCACCGACGAGAAGACACTCGATGCTGTGACGCCTGTTTTCACCATGCAGCGCTTCACCTCGGGCAATATCCAGTACGGCTCGCGCATCGCCATTGCCCGTGACGGTTCGCTGTTCATCAGCATCGGCGACCGCGGCGACCGCGACCGCTCGCAGGACTGGCGGGACGATGCCGGCTCGATCGTCCACATCAATGCCGATGGCAGCATCCCGGCCGACAATCCTTTCAAGGACGGCGGCAAGGCGCTGCCGGAAATCTGGTCGAAAGGCCACCGCAACCCGCAGGGTATCACTTTCGATACCAAGGACGGTAAGCTTTATACCGTCGAACACGGCGCGCGTGGCGGCGACGAGATCAACGAGCCCGAGGCGGGCAAGAATTACGGCTGGCCGATCATCACCTACGGCCGGGATTATTCGGGTGCCGAGATCGGTGAAGGCACCGCTAGGGAAGGCCTGGAACAGCCGCTGCATTATTGGGATCCGTCGATCGCGCCCGGTGCGCTCGCTGTCTATCGCGGCGCCATGTTTCCGGAATGGGACGGCAATTTCATCGTCGCGGCGCTGAAGTTCCAGCTGCTTTCGCGCATGCAGCGCGACGAAAGCGGCGCCTTCGTCGCTGAGGAACGGCTGTTCGAGGGAGAATATGGCCGCATTCGCGATGTCATCGTCGCGCCCGACGGCGCGCTGCTGATGGTGACGGACGAGGATAACGGCGCGCTGCTCAGGGTTTCGCGCGCCGAGGCCAACAACGGTTGAAAGATCACAACGCCCCGCCCAGCTCCTTACGGATGACGAATTTCAGCCCGGACCAGATCTCGTCGACGGCGCAGACCTTGACGTCGACAAGACCGGTCGGAAGGAGGATCTCCCGGAGCATGTCCTCGGTGACATCGGTCGGCACCCGCGAACTCTTTTTCGGCCAGGAGATCCAGAGCATGCCGTCCGACTTGAGAACGCCGAAGAGTTTAACCGCGACAGCCTCCAGCGCTGCCCGTTCGGTCACAAACAGATGCACGTAGTCGAACGCCCGCCGAGGCGTCTCCGGCAGCGCAAGGGCGACCGAGGCAAAACCATCGAAGCCATGGATGTCGCCAATCGTTTCGGGAACGCCGAGAAGTGCAGCCGCCTGGCCGCGCCCAAGGCCGAGCTTGCTGGCGAGCGGCCTGCCTGAATAGCCGGCCGTCCCGGACGTCGCTGCCATATCGCCGGCCAACCGCCTTTCTTCGTGTCCCATCCTGTCATCTCCGCCGATAGAAGTCTTTGCCCTTGCCTGGAGGAAACGCAACTGCTAACCGCTCGGGCACACCCTTCCCCATAGAGGACGACATGACGCGCGCTCAGGCGAACCTCCTGCTATTGCTCGCAGCCGCCATCTGGGGCGGCGGCTTCGTCGCCCAGTCGACGGCGATGAAGGCGATCGTGCCCTTCTGGTTCATCGCCCTGCGTTTTGCCGTCGCCACATTGGCCGTGCTGCCCTTCGTCGTTTTCGAAGCGCGTAAAGCCAAGGCGAAGACAAGCGCTCGCCATGCGAAACTCTCTATCCTCACCGGCCTTGCCCTTTTCAGCGGCGCAGCCACACAACAGGTCGGGCTGCAGACGACGACGGTAACGAATTCCAGCTTCATTACCGGCCTCTATGTCGTCTTCGTGCCGCTGATCGCCGTGTTCTTCCTGCGCCGTGCCCCGCATTGGATCATCTGGCCGGGCGCGCTGATGGCCGTCGCCGGCATCTATCTCCTCTCCGGCGGTCATCTCTCGGCCCTCACATCAGGCGATCTCCTGACAGTCGCCTGCGCCGTCTTCTGGGCAATCCAGATCACCCTTGCCGGCACGACCGTTTCTGCGACCGGAAGGCCGCTCGCGCTCTCGGCCACGCAATTCGCCGTCACCGCGATTTGCGCGCTCGCGCTTGCCGCAGCCTTTGAACCGATCACCCTGTCGGCAATATGGGCCGCAGGACCTCAGATTCTCTATGTCGGCATTTTCTCCTCGGGCCTGGCCTTCGTGCTGCAGGTGATCGCTCAGCGTTACACAACGCCCTCGCAGGCCGCGATCTTCCTCTCCTCCGAAGCGCTTTTCGGCTCATCGCTGGCGGCCCTTCTGCTCGGCGAGACGATGCCGGCGACGGGTTATGCAGGTTGCGGGCTCATGTTTATCGCTATGCTTGTGGTCGAACTCGTGCCCGGATTCGCCCGGCGACGCTTGCCAGCCGTCTGAACACGCGTCCAAATATGGGCGGTTGACGAATCTGAAAAAAAATTAACGAGAGCGGCAAGACGCGTTTACGTTGCATTTTTGGGAAAATCTGCTCGAAACTTATATTGCAGACGATATAAAACGTTAATCATCCCCTATCGGCGAAGGAAATTTTGCGTTTTTGCGCAAATCCGATATCCGGGCGGGTGCGCCTCGAACGACACCGCAAAAAACTTTTACTTGCCAAAATTCGTTTAACGCAGCACTCTCAGCGCGTTCGGGCATTTTGCGAGCATGGGAAGTCCTAAAGTATTTGCGCGCCGGGAACGCCAATATCCCGGTCAGCCGGTTCCGATAATGGCGGGCGAAAGTCCTGCCTGGAGCAGGCCGAGGTAGAGGGGACCTTTTTCTCACATTTCAAGAATTGCCTGCCAACACCTCCCGCAAGGAGGCAATGCTATGATGCTGCCCGTGTGGATGGCGGGCAGAGAGAAAAGGACCTGACGCATGGCAGAGACTGGCACTGTAAAATTCTTCAATACCGACAAAGGCTTCGGCTTCATCAAGCCGGACCGGGGCGGCGCCGATATCTTCGTTCACATTTCTGCCGTTCAAGCCTCCGGCCTGGCCGGTCTGACGGAAAACCAGAAGGTAAGCTTCGACACGGAGCCGGATCGCCGCGGCAAGGGCCCGAAGGCCGTCAATCTGCAGATTGCGGGCTGAACCCTTAATAAGGCTGTCGAATTCGAGTTGAAGCCCGGCAGAAATGCCGGGTTTTGTCGTTCAGCCTTCATTCAGCTACCGATCTCTACAACTGTCATCATCGAGAAAGGAACCGGCGTTCGGTTCCCGAGATTGGGATTTATGCTTATGAACAGGCTCGCCAAAACTCTTCTGCTGACGGCAACGGCTGCTGCACTTACCCTTTCTGCCATCGGCGAGGCATCGGCCCGCGACCGCCATTGGCACCATCATGGCAGCAACGACGCGCTTGTCGGTGGCGCAGTCGGCCTTGCCACCGGCCTGATTGTCGGCTCGGCCATCGCCAACGCCAATAACGGCTCTGTTTACGACGAGCCTCGCTACATCGACCCGCCCTACGAACCCGGATATTACGAGCCGGCTCCGGTCTACCGCGCCCCGCGCCGTGTTTATGTCGAGCAGCCGCAGTATGTCGAACAGCCGCGCTACTATGCGCCGGTCCGCACGGCTGTGGAGCCCTGGTCGCCGCAATGGGAGCGTTACTGCTCCTACCGCTACCGCTCCTTCGATCCGCGCAGCGGCACCTATATCGGCAATGACGGCCGCAGCCACTTCTGCACCGCCGGCTGATCGCTCAACAATCCCAGGTACCAAGCGCCGCTCATCAGCGGCGCTTTTGTTTTTAGGGCCCTACCCGGCCTTCTTTTCCCAAGGCATGGGCCCCATCTCGGTATCCGGCTCGAAATCGGTCGAGACGCTGACTGCGCGCCATTCTCGATCAGCTTCGATACGCGCGGCATCCGCCTTCTCGACATTGCGGACAGCATCGCTGCCAAGTAGCAGCCGGAGCGGTGGCGCATCGAGGCCGGCGACATGGATGACGACGGCAGCCGCCTTGGCGGGATCTCCGGGCTGGCGACCATTATACTCACGCTGGAAGCGCACGGTAGCGCCGACCGTCTCGGCATATTCCGCCCGCCCCTCGGCAAGCACCGTCGAGGCGCCGGCGAAATCGGTTCTGAAGCCGCCGGGCTCGATCACCGTTACCTTGATGCCGAATGGCGCGACCTCTTTCGCCAGCACCTCGGAAAAGCCCTCGACGCCGAATTTCGCCGCCGAATAGGCGCCGCGCCCGGCAGGCCCGATCCGGCCGCCGACGGATGAGAATTGAATGATGTGCCCCGCGCCCTGCCCGCGCATCAGTGCAATGACCGCCTTGGTCATGATGATCGTGCCGAACAGGTTGGCTTCGATCTGTGCCCGGAAATCCACAAGGCTGGTATCTTCGATCGAGGAGACATTGCCATAGCCGGCATTGTTGACCAGCACGTCGATGCGCCCGAACCGCTTCACGCCAGCCTCGACCGCCGCCGCTGCCGCGGTTTCGTCGGTCACATCAAGCGCTATCGTCAGCACCTGGCTGCCATACCGCTCGGAGAGATCGGCAAGCCGGGCGGGATCGCGCGCCGTCGCCACCAGATTGTCGCCGGAGGCCAAAACCGCCTCTACCAGCGCCCGGCCGAGACCGCGCGAACTTCCTGTAATCAACCAGACCCTGGACATCGGAAACCCTTCCTTCTTTGGTTCCCGGCTCATGTATGGTCTATTGTATCCGATCGAAAGAAGGTACCCGGACGATCTATACACACCTTGAGGTAACTGACTTGAGCGACATGTTCGATTTCTGCTGCTCCATGACGGACGAACAGGATGCGCGGGCCCGCGAACTGATCGAGCGCGCAGCGGCGAAATGGCCGCTTCGCATCCTGCACGTGCTCTCCGATGCCGGCGCACCCTTGCGCTTCTCGCGGCTCATGGAGAGGGTCGAGGGCATCAGCCAGAAAGTGCTGACGCAGACGCTGCGCACCCTCGAAGGAGACGGCCTCATCATCCGCACGCTCTATCCGCAAGTGCCGCCGCGCGTTGAATATGAGTTGACGCCGCTCGGGCGCGACCTCCTCATGCAGGTCGCAGCGCTATGGCGCTGGATCGTCGAACGGCTTGGCGATTTCGATGCGCGCAAGGCCGTAAAGCTGACGGCCGCCACCGATGTCTAAAGCGTGTCGCATCAAACTTGATTCATGCGACGCGCTTTAGCTCTTTGTTTTGATGCATGTCGTTATCCCAGAACCGCTGCACGCTTCCGGGCGACATGCATTAGGCCGGGATGCGGATCGTTGCCCTCAAACCGCCGAGCGGGCTGTCGCCGAGGGTGACGTTGCCGCCGTGACTGCGGGCGATGTCACGGGCGATAGCAAGGCCAAGGCCGGTGCCCGAGGCATCGAGGTTGCGCGCCGCGTCCAGCCGGAAGAACGGCTTGAACACGTCCTCGCGGTTCTTTTCCGGAATGCCCGGCCCGTCATCGTCGAAGATGACCGTCAACCATTTGGCACTGTGCTTGGCCTCGATGTCGAGCCTGCCCGCATAACGCCGCGCATTTGAGGCAAGGTTGGTGACGAGACGCATGAAAGCGTTCGGCCTGACGGATATGTCGTCATCGCCTTCGATCGAATAGCTGAATGTCTTGCCGTGCAGGGCGAAATCGGATTCCAGCTTCGCGAAGACCTCGCTGAGTTTCAGCTCGCCGACATCCTCTTCGACCTCGCCGCGTGCGAAGGCAGTATAGGCCTCCAGCATGGCCTGCATATCGTCGACGTCGTCGTTCAGCCCATGCAGGTCGGGATTGTCGCCGGCGAGCGCCAGTTGCAGCTTGAAGCGGGTGAGGATGGTGCGCAGATCATGGCTGACGCCCGATAGCATCGCAGTGCGCTGCTCGATCTGCCGCTCGATTCGCTCGCGCATCAGGATAAAGGCAAGGCCGGCGCGCCGGACCTCGTCGGCGCCGCGCGGATAGAAATTGTCGGGCTTCTGCCCCTTGCCGAAGCTTTCGGCCGCGCGCGCCAAGGTCAGGATCGGCCGGATTTGCCCGCGCAGGAAGAGGATCGAGATGCCGATCAGCACCAGCGAGGTGCCGACCATCCAGACGATGAAGATATGGGTATTCGAGGCATAGGTCTGGCTGCGCTTGGTCAGCACCCTGAGGATCTTGTTGTCGAGCTTGATGCGGATCTCGACGAGGTTCGAGTTGCCGACCGTGTCAATCCAGAAAGGCCGGTGGATCTCGTCGGTGATCTCGTCGCTGAGGATGCCGTCGAGGATCGAGAAGAACGGCTTGACGCGCGGCGGCGGCAGATCGCCGTCCGGCTCGATCGAGATCTGCAGGCTGAGCTGATCGCGGGCGATGCGGACGATCTCGCTATAGTCCGAGTTCTGCGGGTATGTCTCGATGATCTCGATGATCGCGGCAATGTCGCGGGTGACGGCAAGCGACAGCCGCTCCGTCACCATCTGCCAGTGGCGTTCCATGAAGACGGCGGCAACGACGGATTGCAGCAGCACCATCGGAATGATGATGATCAGCAGCGAGCGCGCGTAAAGCCCGGTCGGCAGCCGCCGGCGCAGCCAGCGGACGACCCAGCGCCAGCCTGGCGCAGAATTGCGGTCTTCCCGCCGCAAGCTGTCGATCGTCACCATCAGCGCCGGTCCTGGCCTCTATCCTTAGATCTAGTCGATGCTCAGCCTGTATCCGATGCCGCGCACGGTCTGCAGCCAGACGGGATTGGCCGGATCATCCTCGATCTTACGCCGCAGCCGGTTGATCTGCACGTCGATCGTCCGCTCGCCGACCTCGGTGTCGTTGCCGATCAGCTCATGGCGGGGGATCGTATCGCCGGCGCGCCGTGCAAAGAGCAGCATGATCTCCTGCTCGCGGTCGGTCAGCCGGATCACCTCGCTGGCTTTCTTCAGTTCCTTACGGGTCAGCGAGAAGGTGTAGGGGCCGAACATCACCTGTTCGATCTTCGGTCCCTCCCCGCCGGCATTGCGACGCAGGATGTTGTTGATGCGCAGCACCAGTTCGCGCGGATCGAAGGGCTTGGAAAGATAGTCGTCGGCGCCTGCCTCGAGGCCCTCTATGCGGTTGCCGGACTCCGCCAACGCCGTCAGCATGATGATCGGCACATTCTTGATCGCGCGAAGCCCGCGGGTGACGTCGATGCCGGATTCGCCGGGCATCATCACATCCATGATGATCAGGTCGAAATCGAGACCCTCGAGCTTGCGCTGCGCCTCGGCACCGTCGGCGGCGACGGTAACGCGGAAGCCGTTCTCGGCGAGATAACGATTGAGCAGCGCGCGGATGCGCGAGTCGTCGTCGACCACCAGCAGATGCGCCGCATCGTCGGAAATACCTGTCTTGACCGCCATTCAATCCGCCTTCTGTCTGTCCCGCATGCCTCTAAGGAAGGCTTTTACGCCCTCCCGCACCTCCGCAGAAGCCCCTTCGAATGCCCGCTCAATGCGGCGCGATTGCGGCTCGGCAAGGGCAAGCGCCAGCTCTCGTCCCGATTTCGTTGGATAAAGCTTGCGCTGCCGCCGGTCCTCAGGCCCTGCGACCTGGCGAATATAGCCTGAATCGATCAGCTGTTTCAGCACCCTTGCAAGGCTCTGCTTGGTGATCTTCAGCGTATCGAGAAGATCGGCCACCGTCATGCCGGGGTTGCGGTTGACGAAATGCACGACGCGGTGATGCGCCCGCCCGAAGCCGCTTGTTTCGAGGATGGCGTCAGGATCGGAAACGAAGTCGCGATAGGCGAAGAAGAACAGCTCGATGATCTCGAAATCGATGATGTCGGTATCTTCCATCGGCGTGGCCAGAGGCTCTGGCTTGCCTGCTTTCGGGCCGGTCTGTCGTGACACGCGGCATTCCTTTCTCTTCCCGCCCCCGCGGGAAACTTTCGCCAAGATATGTCAGCTTTATTGACATAAATTTGCGTCACTGTTCCCTGGAAACCAAGGCCCGCCCGGCACTCCGACGCAATACGCGATTTCCCCTTGCATCTGTGGATAAAACGTAATGGGGACAACAATCAACAGGCATGGCGCTTGAAGCGCCGGAGGAGACTAGGGATGGCTTCAGTTCCTTTCGACCAGCTGGACGGCGAAATATGGTTCAACGGCGAATTCGTCGCCTGGAAGGACGCCAAGATCTACGTGCTAACCCACGGCCGGCATTATGCCAGCGCCGTCTTGGAAGGCGAGCGCGCCTACGGGTGTTAACCAGGGCCTGAAACTTGACTACATGAAGGAAGTCTATCCGGCGGCGACCGCCGCCGAATAAGACGTCTTGCGCAATCGACCTCGCAATTCAAAGCGTTACGGCGCCGCACGGCTGTAAAGACGCGCGGCGCTCAGATGAACGCCCGCCGGGCGTTTACCGATGCGCCCGTGCCATGACCAGGCCGGCGAGCGTCGAGAGAATGCCGCCGCCGATCAGGCCGCCGATGCCGTCGGCGATCAGGCCGGTCATAGCCGCTTCCCCACCGACCATGCCGAGCAGCATACCGCCGGCGACACCGCCGATCGCGCCTGCGATCGTGCGGGCGACGACATTGATCGCGTGCTGCTTCAAGGCGGCGCTCGCGGCATTGCCGCCGATGGCACCGGCAATCAATTGTATGACGAGCGGAAGTAGCGCTTCCATGACTTTCCTCCTCTGGCGATCTCCCCGATCGCCGTTGATATGCCGAACCTTCGGCATATTAGTATTTTATCATATTCTGGAGGAAAGCGTTAAGTAAAAATCAACCCATGCGGGAGGCAAGGGAGGAAGCGCACAGGCCGGAAACGAGGTGGCCGGTTCGGCCGCCCCATTGTGTTATTGCCGGTTGCATCACTGATAAACGTAGACGATCCGGCGTGTACCGGGATCGACCAGTACCGGCCGGTCGTTGATCCTGGTGTAGCGGTACTCGTAATCCGGGATCGACTGGAAGGTAACATCGGCAGGCACCTCGGCGCCGACGACGACATCGCCGCCGAGCTGCACCGTCTGGCCGGGATTGGTGTCGATATAGGTGCGGACCGTCTCCGGCGGCGTGATGGTCTCGACAGCCCCGACCGGACCGAGCAGCTCGTCGCCCGGGGCCGGCTGCGGGTCGACGGGAACGACGCTGGCGGTCGACTCGTAGGTTACGACAGGAACGCCGATCTCGTCGCGATGCTGTTCGACGATGACCTGGCTGCCGCCTCGGTCGACCTGCAGATAATCGGCGTAGACCCAACCGCGCATGCCGTTGACATCGACGCGGCACCAGCGGCTGCCTTCGATGCAGCCGTCGAGCACCGCGGTCGAGCCGCGGGTGGCAAGACCGACTGCCGGATATTGCGGGCCGGGGCCGGCACGGACATTGAGATCGTTGACGGTCGTCGCCACCATCTCCGCCTGCGCCAGACCGCCGCTCGTCAGGAGCACGGCTCCAGCCAATAGAATGTTTCTCTTCAAGGTCATCTGAGCGTCTCCTTGGTTTCGATGGGCTGACAACGCATGGCGTTCCACGATGTTCCCATCCACTGGCTAGCGTCAAAGACCACGTGCGGGAGGCTTTTCACAAGCCATTGAAAACTTGAATAAAACAGGGCCTTTTCGGTCTCCGACGACACCATCGGAAGGCATAAATTCTTGTTGCAGCCGGTCTTTTTGGCGTGAGGCAAGGCAGCAGACACGGAAAATTCCGGCTATCCTTGACGCGGTTTCGGACTATACCCTGAGCATCCGAGACACCAAGCGAGGCACTTATGGGCATGCTCCAGGCCGGGATCATTCCGGTGACACCCTTCCAGCAGAACTGCACGATCTTCTTCGATCCCGAGACCAAGGAAGGCGTCGTCGTCGATCCCGGCGGCGACGTGCCGCTGATCCTTCAGGCGATCGCGCAAAACGGCTTGATCATCAAGGAGATCTGGCTGACGCACGGCCATCTCGACCATGCCGGCGGCGCCAGCGAACTGAAGGAAGCCCTGGGCATTAACGTGGTCGGCCCGCATCAAGACGATCTACCGCTGCTGCAGCGGATCGAGACCCAGGCCGAAAAATACGGCATCTCGGGATTGCGCAACGTCCTACCTGACCGCTGGCTGAAGGATGGCGACAAGATCTCTTTCGGCGACCACGAATTCGAGGTCTATCATGCGCCCGGTCATGCCCCCGGCCACGTCATCTATTTCAACCGGGCGCAGAATTTCGCCCATCTCGGAGACGTGCTCTTCAACGGATCGATCGGCCGCACCGACCTGCCAGGCGGCAATCATCAGCAGCTTCTCGATTCGATCCGCGACAAGGTGCTGCCGCTCGGCGACGACGTCGGCTTCATCTGCGGCCACGGCCCCGGCAGCCGCATCGGCGATGAACGGCGCAGCAATCCATTTTTGCAGGAAATCAGAACCGGCTGAGCTTCCGGCGCGGGCTCACATCATCTTCCGGCCGTTCGGCACCGGCTGCTCGACAGCAGCAAGCACGATCGCGCCGTTCTCGTCCTCAAATCCCAGCGTCAGCACTTCCGAGCGGAACGGCCCAATCTGGCGCGGCGGAAAGTTGACGACACCGAGCACCTGCCTGCCGATCAGGCTTTCCGGCGTGTAATGCACGGTGATCTGGGCCGAGGATTTCCTCGTGCCGATCTCGGGACCGAAATCGATGACCAGCTTGATCGCCGGCTTGCGCGCTTCCGGAAAGGGGCTGGCTTCGATGATCGTGCCGACGCGAATATCGACACGCTCGAAATCGGTGTAGGCAATCTCCTCGGCCATATCGTCTCCGTCAGCCGGCCAGTTCTTCGGCCCGCTTGCGCGCCGCCGCCAGTGCTGCGTCGAACAGAGGCTGCATGCCGTTTTCGGCCATCAGCACGGCAAGTGCGGCCGCCGTCGTGCCGCCGGGAGAGGTCACATTCTGCCGCAGCCGCGAAGCGTCGTCGGGGGACTGGTGCAGAAGTTCACCAGCCCCCGCGACTGTTTCCCGCGCAAGACGCATGGCGAGGTCCGCCTGCAGGCCGAGTTTACGGCCTGCCTCCGCCATACATTCGACGAGATAGAACACATAGGCCGGACCGCTGCCCGAAAGCGCCGTCACGGCATCGATATCGGCCTCTGCAGGCACCCATTCCACAGGACCCGAGACGCTGAGAAGAGAATGGACACGCTCGCGCTGCTGAGTGCTGACCCCTGAATTGGCAAAGGCGCCGGTGACGCCGCGCCCGACCATGGCCGGCGTGTTCGGCATGGCCCGCACCATGGCGGCTTTGCCTAGATGTTTCTCGAGGAAAGCGAGCGTCTTGCCGGCAGCCACCGAGACGACAACCGTTTCCGGCCCGACAGCAGTTTTCACCGCCGGCAGCACCGTCTCCATCACCTGCGGCTTGACCGCGAGAAACAGCACGCTCGCCTTCAAATCCGCCGGAGCCGAGATAACATGGGTCGCGCCGGCCTCGCTAATCGTCGCCAGCATCGCCGGCGAGGGGCCGGGATCGACGACAAGGACGGCAGAGCCCGGCACGCCGCTTTTCAGCCAGCCTGAGAGCATTGCCCCGCCCATGTTACCGGCGCCGATCAGGACGACGGGATTTGTCGAGGAGAACGCGTTTGCGGGCATCTTATGCCTCGCCGACTGTTTCGAACAACACGGCTTCCATCGCCTTCGTCGCTTCCATGCCGGACCAGACGACGAACTGAAATGCCTGGAAATAGGCTTCGCAGGTATCGAGCGCGCTGGAAAGCAGCACTTCCACCTGGCGGTTGGTGGGCTCCGCACCGCCGGCGAGCAGCAGCGACTGGCGGAAGATGACGACATCTTCCTGGCGCCAGAGATCGAAATGCCCCATCAGCACCTGCCCGTTGATCGCCGAGAGCAGCTTGACCACCTCGTTGACCCTGATGTCGGGAACTTTGATATCGAAGGCGCAGCCAAGGTGCAGCGCCTCGAATTCCTCCATCCAGGAGAAGGAGACGTGGTAGTCCGTCCAGCGACCCTCGACCGTCATCGCGATCTCGTCCTCGCCGGACCGTTCGAACGACCAGTCGTTGTTGGAGGCAACGTACTCGATCATATCGACCGGGTTCGACTGACGCTCGACTTCCAATTCCATCAGGTTCATGCAGCACCTTCTTGACCGGAACGAATGCGACCTAACTTTGTGTACGCACACAAGAAAGACACACGCAAATACCGGAACCACCACTCGGATGATCGTTGAACCGCTGCCAGACTTAACGCAGATAACCTGCCCGGAGCTTACCAAGTCGCTTCGAATCATCATTTAAAATCAGTGTATAATGCGCCCTGCCCCCTGCCAGCCCCCTGAGGGGAAAATAGGCCGGACCACTGTGGAAAGGCTCTTCGAAATTCAATTCAGAAGGGAGAATAAGCGACTCTGCGAATTGGCTTTTTTGGCAGTGTCCACAGGTGGAAAACTCACCTGAATTTTTTGTGACGGATGCGGCGTGTGGCATGAAGGCAACGCCGCATCTGGGTCATATCGGGACTTTCAAGCTCGTCGCGCAAAAGTTCAGCGGCCTTGCGGGGACAAGCGGAAACGAAAACTTGAAGCGGAAGGAGCGAATCCAAAGGACCACGACGCGCTTTAGTGCCCCTCGCCGCCAAGCCTCGCCTCGAGCGCCGCGATGCGGGCAGCAAGCGCCTCGTTCTCATCGCGCGCCTTGATCGCCATCTCGCGCACGGCCTCGAACTCCTCGCGCTTGACGATATCCATGCTATTCAGCCAACGCTCGGCCTGGGCGTTAAAGGCGGTTTCGATCTCCTTGCGGACGCCCTGAGCGGCACCGGCCGCGTCGGTCATCAGCTTGGCGAATTCGTCCATGATGCGGTTCGTTCCGGTCGTCATGGCGTTTTTCTCCCTTCGCATGAGGTGAATGCAGCCCTTCGGGGCCTCAAGGATTGAGGTAGGGCTTCGCCACCCCCGATGCAAGCGCTTTACATGGGATAGGCCTGCCGGAACCGGCCCGCCAAAGAGCCATCACGAACAATGGACTTGACCGTCCGAGATCGCAGCGGCATGTTCCGCGCAACCAAACAGGTGGGAAAACCTTGCCGACAGCAGCCAATCTCCTTGCCATCATGCCTTTTCCGGACATCGACCCGATCGCCTTTTCGATCGGCCCGCTGGCGATTCATTGGTACGGTCTCGCTTATGTCGCCGGCATCCTGCTTGGCTGGGCCTATGCGCGCCGCCTCGCCGCCAATGACAGTCTCTGGCCCGGCAACGCCTCGCCGATGACACGGACGCAGCTCGACGATTTCATCGTCTGGGCCGCCCTTGGCGTCGTTCTCGGCGGTCGCCTCGGCTATATTTTCTTCTATGATCTCCCCGCCGTCCTGCGCAGTCCTGTCCGCGCGCTCGAGATCTGGAACGGCGGCATGTCCTTCCATGGCGGCCTGACCGGTACGACGATCGCCATGATCGTCTTTGCCCGCCGCAACGGCATTCCGATCTGGAGCCTGTTCGACATCGTCGCCACGGTCGTTCCCTGCGGCCTCTTCTTCGGCCGCATCGCCAATTTCATCAACGGCGAACTCTGGGGCCGGCTGACCGACGTGCCCTGGGCCGTGGTTTTTCCGACCGGCGGCCCCTTCGCCCGCCACCCGAGCCAGCTTTACGAAGCCGGCCTCGAAGGCATCGTTCTTCTGTTGGTGCTGGCCGCCCTGGTTTACGGCATGCGCGCGCTGAAAAGCCCCGGCTTCATCACCGGCGTCTTCGTCTGCGGTTATGCCCTGTCGCGCATCTTCGTCGAATTCTTCCGCGAGCCTGACGCCCAGCTCGGTTATCTCCTTGGCACGAACTGGCTGACCATGGGCATGGTGCTCTCCTCCCCGATGATCCTGCTCGGCCTCTGGGCGATGCTCAGGGCCCGCCGCCAGGCTGCGCTGCAGCTCTGAAAACGGCAGGACGCGCGATATGACCACCGCTCTAGGCGAAAAGATCAAGGCGATCATCCAGGCCAATGGCCCGATCAGCGTCACCGATTATTTCTCGCTCTGCCTGGCCGATCCCGAACACGGCTATTACCGCACCCGCGAGCCCTTCGGCCGTTCGGGTGATTTCGTGACTGCGCCCGAGGTCAGCCAGATCTTCGGCGAAATGATCGGCGTCTTCATCGTCCATGCCTGGCAGCGCCACGGCACGCCGGCGGGCGTCCGCCTCGTCGAGATCGGCCCCGGCCGCGGCACCATGATGGCTGATATGCTGCGCGTCATCTCCCGCATCGCCCCGCCGCTGCTTGATGCCATGACCGTGCATCTCGTCGAAACCAGCGAGCGCCTGCGTGATGTCCAGAGCCAGACGCTCGAAGCTTACGGCGAAAAGATTGCCTGGCACGACGGCTTCGACGAAGTACCGCCGGGCTTCACCCTGATCGCCGCCAACGAATTGTTCGACGCCATTCCAATCCGCCAGTTCGTCCGCATGCCGACGGGTTTCCGCGAGCGCATGATCGGCATTGATACCGATGGCGAGCTTGCTTTCGCCGCCGGCGTCGCCGGCCTCGATCCGGCACTTCTGCCCGAACCGGTGCAGAACCTGCCGCTCGGCACGCTCTTCGAGATCTCGCCTGCCCGCCAGGCTGTCATGATCGCGATCTGCGAGCGGCTGCGCGCTTTCGGCGGCACGGCGCTCGCGATCGATTACGGCCATCTCGTCACCGGCTTCGGCGATACGCTGCAAGCCGTGCGCATGCATGAATTCGATCCGCCGCTCGCCCATCCCGGTGAAGCCGATCTGACGAGTCATGTCGACTTCCAGCAGCTCGCCGAAACCGCACTTGCAGCCGGCGTCCATCTGAACGGCGCCCTGCATCAGGGTGATTTTCTGACCGGTCTCGGCATCCTCGAACGTGCCGCCGCCCTCGGCCACGACCGCGAGCCGCAAACCCAGCAGGTCATCCAGGCGGCAGTCGACCGGCTCGCCGGCGCTGGTGAAGGCCGGATGGGCGAACTCTTCAAGGTGATGGCGGTCTCGCATCCCGCGGTCGACCTCATGCCCTTTCGCCCGGTGGATTGACAGGGCGCACGCGGCTGGTTCAACATCCGCGCGAACAAGAACTTGAAGCGCGCCGCCTGTGCGATGCGCTTGGGATTATAACAAACCCCTTTAAAAACCCCGGAATCACAGATGCAGGACGCGGCCTCTCCCGCACCTATCGAAAGCGCGCTGCTGAACGAAGCGGCAGGCGGCACGATCCGCCACGGTTATTTCACCCGCGCCGGCGGGGTTTCCGAAGGCCTGTATCGCGGCCTCAATGTCGGCCTCGGCTCCAACGACGAACGCGACAAGGTCCTGGAAAACCGCCGCCGCGTCGCCGCCTGGTTCGACCTGCCGGTCGAGCGGCTGGCAACCGTGCATCAGGTCCATTCCCCTGATGTCGTGACCATCGATGCCGATTACGACGGCGCTCGCCCCGAGGCGGATGCGATGGTAACGCGCACCCCCGGCATCGTGCTTGGCGTGCTTGCCGCCGATTGCGGCCCGATCCTGTTCGCCGACCCGGACAATCGCGTCGTCGGCGCCGCTCATGCCGGCTGGAAGGGCGCGCTGACGGGTGTGCTCGAAAATACCATCGCCGCCATGGAAGCGCTGGGGGCAGACCGCGGGCGCATTATCGCCTGCCTCGGCCCCTCGATCAGCCAGGCAAGCTATGAGGTCGGTCCTGAGTTCGTCGAGCGTTTCGTCGCCGGGAACCCGGAAGATGCGCGTTTTTTCGTGCCTTCCGCAACCTCCGGCCATGCCATGTTCGACCTTCCGGCGCTGACCGTCGACCGGCTGACGAAAGCCGGCGTGCGGGCCGCAAGCCTCGGCCTCTGCACCTATCCGGACAGCGAGCGCTTCTTTTCCTACCGCAGGACGACACATCGCAAGGAACCGGACTACGGCCGGCAGATTTCCGCGATATCAATCAGGGAGACGTGAGCAGAATGGCACTGCATTTCGAAAAGGCCGAATTCGCAAGCCGGCTTGCGCGCCTCACCGAGAAGATGAAGGAAGAAAAGCTCGACGCCCTGCTGCTCTTCGCCCAGGAAAGCATGTACTGGCTGACCGGCTACGACACCTTCGGCTACTGCTTCTTCCAGACGCTGGTCGTCAAGAGCGACGGCACCATGGCGCTGCTGACCCGCTCGGCCGATCTTCGCCAGGCCAGGCACACCTCGATCCTCGAGGACATCCATATCTGGGTCGACCGGGTCAATGCCGATCCGACGCTCGACCTGAAGAACCTGCTGGTCGAGATGGATCTGCTCGGCGCCCGCATCGGCGTCGAATATGACACGCACGGCATGACCGGCCGTATCTCGCGCCTGCTCGACGCGCAACTGACCACTTTCGGCCAGATCACCGACGCCTCCTACCTCGTCAGTCGCCTGCGCCTTGTCAAAAGCCCGACCGAGGTTGCCTATGTCGAGCGCGCCGCCGTTCTCGCCGACGATGCCCTCGACGCCGCGATCCGGCTGACGAAGCCCGGCGCCGACGAGGCCGATATCCTCGCCGCCATGCAGGGCGCGATCTTTTCCGGCGGCGGCGACTATCCCGCCAACGAGTTCATCATCGGCTCCGGCGCCGATGCCCTGCTTTGCCGCTACAAGGCCGGCCGCCGCAAGCTCGACGCCAGCGACCAGCTGACGCTCGAATGGGCCGGCGCTTACGCGCATTACCATGCCGCCATGATGCGCACGATCGTCATCGGCGCGCCGATGCAACGCCACCGCGAACTTTACAATGCCTGCCGCGAAACCATTGAAGCGATCGAGACGGTGCTGAAGCCGGGCAACAGCTTCGGCGACGTCTTCGACATGCATGCCAGGATTATGGACGAGCGCGGCCTCGCCCGCCACCGGCTGAACGCCTGCGGCTATTCGCTCGGCGCCCGCTTCTCGCCCTCCTGGATGGAGCATCAGATGTTCCATGTCGGCAATCCGCAGCCGATCGAGCCGAACATGTCGCTCTTCGTGCACATGATCATCGCCGATTCCGACACGGGCACGGCGATGACGCTCGGCCAGACCTATCTGACGACGGCGGATGCGCCGCGTGCCCTATCCCGCCATCCGCTCGATTTCATCGGTCTTTAACCGATGAGAATCCGGAATTGACAGACGCCCGCCGGCGCCCGCATACATTCGGGCGGGGCTGATGTGATTGTGGGAAGGACGGATCAAGGGATGACGCGAGCTGCGATTGTGCCCACGCTCCTGGTCTTCACGGCCCTGCTGACCGCCTGCAACACCACCGATGCGCTGACACCGCAGGTCGACATCGGCGATTCCTCCGCGCGCGCGTCGTCGAGCCCGGTGACGCAGAGCGAGGCCGAGCGTCTGGCGGGCTCCCGCCAGCGGGTCTTCGCCGAAAGCTCCCAGCCGGGCGGTTACCATCCAGCTTACGATCAGTCGCAGCAGGCCTATAGGCCGGGCACCGGCGCGCCGCCGACGACGATGCAGGAGCAGGCAGACGCCCTGTCGAGGAGCAGTTCCTCGCCCGCCGCCTCCGCCCCGATCGAGGAACAATCGCTGCCACCGCCGGCTTCCAGCAGTGAGCTTCCCGCACAACCGGCTCAGCCGCCGGCCGTACAACAGCCGCAACAGACCGCCGCCCTCAACGCTGGCGCCTCCTCTGCCCACGGCAACACCGTGCGCTTCCTGCCGATCATCGGCGCGCCGGTTCAGGCGGTGACCCCGCTCTCGCGCCAGCTCGGCGCCGAGGCGCGCTCGCACGGCCTTTCCATCAAGAGCTCGACAGATGCGAGCAGCGATTACATTCTCAAAGGCTACCTCTCCGCCTTCAACGACGACGGCAAGGTCACCGTCGTCTATGTCTGGGACATTCTCGACAGCGCCGGCGGCCGCCTGCACCGCATCCAGGGGCAGGAAAGCGTGCCGACGGCGGCGGCCGATCCCTGGGCCGGCGTTCCTGCCTCGGTGATGCAGCAGATCGGCTCGAAAACCATCGCGGAATTCTCCTCCTGGCGGCAGACGCGGGGCGGTTAGTCACAAACTTTTTGCAAATATCAAAGCCTGTGGCGCCTTTGCCCTTGCATTCACGGGGAAGCTGGCTAAAAAGCGCGGCTATCAGCGCATAACAGGCGGACCAAAATGAAGGTTTTCGCAGGCAATTCGAACCGGCAACTCGCCGAAGCGATCTGCACCTATCTCAACGTTCCCTTGGGGAGAGCCAGTGTTCGAAGGTTTGCCGATCAGGAAATCTTCGTGGAAATCCAGGAAAATGTGCGCGGCGAGGACGTTTTCCTCGTTCAGCCCACCGCCTTCCCTGCCAACGACCACCTGATGGAACTGCTGATCATGATCGACGCGATGCGTCGTTCTTCAGCCCGCCGCATCACGGCCGTACTTCCCTATTTCGGCTATGCGCGTCAGGACCGTCGCGCCTCGGGCCGCACACCGATCTCAGCCAAGCTGGTCGCAAACCTCATTACCGAGGCCGGCGCCGACCGCGTCATGACGCTCGATCTCCATGCCGGGCAGATCCAGGGCTTCTTCGATATACCTACAGACAATCTTTTCGCCATGCCCGTGCTGACGCGCGACATCAAGAGCCATTACGACCTCAGCAACGTCGTGGTCGTCTCGCCGGATGTCGGCGGCGTGGTGCGTGCCCGCGCGCTTGCCAAGCGGCTGGACTGTCTTCTGGCCATCGTCGACAAGCGTCGCGATCGGCCGGGTGAATCCGAAGTGATGAACATCATCGGCGACATCACCGGCAAAGACTGCCTGCTGATCGACGACATCGTCGATTCCGGCGGCACGCTCTGCAACGCCGCCGACGCGATGCTGGCCAAGGGCGCAGCCAGCGTCACTGCCTATATCACCCACGGCGTTCTATCCGGCGGCGCGGTCACCCGCGTCACCTCCTCCAAGCTTCGCGAACTCGTCATCACGGATTCGATCCAGCCGACCACGGCGGTACTCTCCGCACACAATATCCGCATCGTGACGACGGCGCCGCTGATCGGCGAAGCCATCAGCCGAACGGCCCAGGAAGAGTCTGTCTCCAGTCTCTTCGATTAAAAAGAGCCGGCATTCGACCGGGTCTTGCATCAGATGGGCACGAATCAGTAGAAAATTGTCGCCCTAAGAGATCGCCGTCCACCCCTCATCCGGCTGCCGCCAGCTTCTCCCCGCACGCGGGGCGAAGGGATATGCCGCACCGGATTTCCATACCCTCGACGCTGCGTTTGGCACGTTCCCTCCCGTTTACGGGGGTCGAAGGACGGGTCGAGACCAGCGGCTCGACCCCGGTCGGGCTAAAGCATGTCGTGCAAAAGTGTGCAGCGGTTTTGCGGCAACGACATGCGTAAAAACAACGAGCTAAAGCGCAAGGAGCGAATCTGAAAGATCGCGACGCGCTTTAGGGTAAGTGGCAGCCATCGGCGCGAAGCCCGACGGCACGGGCACAAGGCCGAGGATGACGCCGAATAAAGAACGGAGTTGGTCAACAAGCTGAAGCCGGCACAAGGCCGGCCTCTTTTATTTTTTATCCCGATTGATAACGCTCAAGGCTGCTGCGGCGACGCAGGTACCGCGTCCTGACCCTGATCCGGTTCCTGCTCCTGGTCTGGCTCCAGCCCTTGATCTTGATCCGGACCGTCCGCTTCCTTGACCACCTGTCCGTTGACGGTGACCGCGCCGTCGCGGCTGACGCTGATATCCCAACGCGAGCGGCCGTCCGCATCGGTCTTGGCGAAGCCCTTCACCATCATGATGCCGAAGGAGACCTGGTTGAGATCCGGATCCGTCTTGGCAAGCTCCTGAACCGCGGCGATCGTCTTGTCGAGATCGCGGGCAAGGATGGTCGCCTGCATTGAATAGTCCTTCTCGGTGTCGACCCGTCCCTCGATCTTGCCGGTCATGTCGATGTCGTAGACATCCGACTTCGCGCTGATCTTCGGAAACTCGACCGCGACCCGGCCGTCGCGGAAGAGCTTCTTGCCCATCTCCTCGCCGCTCGCCTCCGGCGCATTTTCCTTGAAATCCATCGCCATCAAGGCATCGCCAAAGCTGGCAAAGTCCAGATTCGGCACGGCAAGCTGCAGATCGAAGCTGGTCGGCATGAATGTCGAATAGCTTGGCGGCATCAGCGGACTGTCGAGGCTGATATCATGCGCATTCATGCCGAAGCCGAAACGCATGGCGTCGCTCGGCCCGTCCATGGCCACGTTATAGCCGAACTGCTTGACGCCGCCATTGCCCATCTGGGTGCTGACGGTCAGATTGTTGACACCGATCGTCTCGCTGAACGAGGCAAGAAGCGGGAAAGATTCCTTGAGTATCCCCTTCACCTTGGCGCTGTTTTCGGGGCTCAGCTCCTTCTCGTCGGCATGATCGAGAATGAAGAAGACCATCTCGCGGATCTGCTTGGCCGGCAGAGCGTTTATCTTGGCTTCGACATCAATCGAGTCGGCACGGATTTCGACGGGCGGCATTTGCGCGCCGGAAACCTGCTCGACGAAAGTCGACGCCGAGCCGCTGCCGACGATATCGATACGCCCGTTGCCGCCGGCACTGTCGGTCGAACTCAGCTTCTGATCCATGCTGGCGATGCTGGCGCTGACTTCTTCGGTCTCGGACTTGCTGGTGAGCTTGATGTCCTTGGCCGTGGCGGTGCTGGAGCGCAGATAGCTGATCGCCGGATCGAAGACTCCGGCATAGACAAGCGAAGCGATGGAATAGGAGAAATCCGTCGGCTTTTCGTCGGGTCCTTTGAAATGACCGGAGACATCGAACTTATTGTCGCCTTCGATGTTCCAGAGGCCGCTGTCGAGCGGTGTGGCAAAGGTCGAGAACGGCGTCAATCCGTTGATGGTGAATTTTGAAGGGTCAGCTTTGGAAAGCAGCTTTGCCAGATCGTAGATGATTTCGTAGCGTGTGCCCGCCGGATTGACGGTGATCAGGCCGCTCTTTGCCAGATCCTCGGGAAGCAGCTTCGTCAGGTTGCCCTTGAGCGCATCGGCGCCGTTCTGGTTGATCTCGACACCCTGGGCGGTGGTGACAAGGCAAAGTGCCAGCAAGCTCGTTGCCGTGACAAGTTTAAGACGCATAGTCCGATTTCTCCTCAGCCGCTTTTTTGATTGCGGCATCCAAAGAGGGGAAGCGCGCCGATGTCAACCTCAGCTATAGCGGGACTGCTGATTTCGCCGCTTTGCGGGGCTGCGGAATTCGCAGCAGGCGCAAACATCGCCTTCCCGAACGCGGCATTCGGCTTGCCAGAAACAAGCCTGATCCACAACTTGCGTTTCCGAGCGACTTATAATATAGGCCACCGGTCCGTGTAGACACCCTTGGAGGCAACGCGGATGAGGATGGGGAAACCCGCCTCCGGTTCGACGGAACAAGGCTTTTGCCCGCCGACGAACTCTCCAAATAACCTCGAAAGGAATAGCCATGAGCCAGGAAACTTACGAGCTCAAGGCCGAGGCGCGCGAACGGGTTGGTAAGGGGTCCGCCCGTGAACTTCGCCGCAACGGTTTGATTCCCGCTGTCATCTATGGTGACAAGCAGGCCCCCATTTCCATCGCTCTCAACACCAATGAGGTGACGAAGCGCATTCATGCCGGTGGTTTCATGACCACCGTGGCGACGATTGAAGTCGACGGCAAAAAGTACAAGGTTCTGCCGAAGGACTACCAGCTCGATCCGGTCCGTGACTTCACGATGCATGTCGATTTTCTGCGCGTGTCCGCCAATACCCAGGTGACCGTTGAAATCCCGGTTCACTTCATCAACGAAGAGAAGTCCCAGGGCCTCAAGGTCGGCGGCGTTCTGAACATCGTCCGCCATGAAGTCGAAGTTCACTGCCCGGCCGATGCGATCCCGGAATTCTTCAACGTTGACCTCAGCGGCAAGAAGATCGGCGACAGCATCCATATTTCGGAAGTCACCCTTCCGAAGGGCGTCACCACCGTCATCGACCGCGACTTCACGATCGCGACCATCATCGCTCCAGCTGCCGGCGTCGACGAGAGCGCCGCCGAAGGCGAAGCCGAAGCCTGATCGCTTCGACAATTTGTAAAGCATACGGCCCGCTTTCCCGTGAACTGGGAAGGCGGGCTTTTCGTTGCCCGGCAAGCCCCTGTTTCAGCAACATTTAACGTATTCATGAAAGCATGCTTCGTCAGCTGCGAAGGAGCCCGCCTTAGCGCGCGACAGCAGATAAGGGTCGGCCTGGGGGAGTAGACGGAACCATGAACAATTCCGTTGAGAACAGATTTTTTGGAATTGTTTGCGGAGCGCTGCTCGTTTTTGTCGCTCCCCTCTTTGTTCTCTTCCTTTTTCTGTCCTCCGAACGGGCCGACAAGGAAATACGCGATCATATTTCTGTTCTCCTTGTCGCCAATGCCCAGGCGCTGGCAAAGCCGCTCTGGGATCTCGATGAGGAGAGCGTCACCCAGATCAGCGCGACGGTGGTTTCGCAGGGCGCCATCGTCAAGGTCGAGGTGCGTGATCAGTCGGGCCAGCTCGACATCAGCCAGTCCACTATTCCGCGCTCCTTCGACGGCAAGCTCGTCCAGGTATCGCGCGCCATCATCTACAACACTGTCGACGGCCCGAAGAATCTCGGCAGCATCAGCGTCTACTATCCCGCGCTCGGCCTGTTTTCCGGCCTGAAGCAGGAAGAGGTCGTCTTCATCTCGATCTTCATCTTCGCGGTTCTGGCGGTTTTCGGCACGGCGCTGATCGGCAACCGGTTCTTCGTCATCCAGCCGCTGATGCGGTTGACGGCGGCGATCGAGGCCACCCGGCAGCTCGGCTCCCGCCACCATGTCGACTGGCAGTCGAACGACGAGATGGGACGGCTTGCCCACAGCTTCAACGAGATGCAGACAAAGCTCGAAAGCGAGGAGAAGGAGCTGAAGTTCGCCCATCGCCGCGCGACCGACATCTATAATCTGACGCCCGCCATGCTCTTCTCGCTCGACGAGGAAGACCGTATCACCGCCGTCAGCGATTACTGGCTGCTTGCCACCGGTTATGACCGCGCCGCCGTCATCGGCCGCAACTTCGCCGATCTCGTCACATCGACCACTCGCGATAAGTTCGTCAAGCGCCGCCAGGCCGAAAGCGGTATCGCCGTCACCGTCAAGTTCGTCTGCCTGGACGGCCGCACCATGGACGTCCTCATCATGGAGTCGGAGGCGGAAGCCGGCGCTCACGACCGCCTATCACTGTCGGTCATGACCGATGTGACCGAACTTAAGGCCTCCGAGGACCGCAACCACCGCCAGGCGATCACCGATCACCTGACCGGACTGCTCAATCGCCAAGGCTTCGAAGCCGTCCTCGACAACAAGATCGCCGCCGCCGACGCGGCCGGCCAGGAACTCGCCTGCCTCTTCGTCGATCTCGATCGCTTCAAGTGGATCAACGACAATATGGGCCATGCCGCCGGCGATATGGCGCTGATCGAGCTCGTCGAGCGGCTGAAGACCTATCTCGCTCCCTCCGATGAGGCGGCCCGTCTCGGCGGCGACGAATTTGCCATCCTGCTGCCAGCGAAGGACGCCGAAAAACGCGCCAGGATGATGTGCGAGCAGATCGCCTCGATCTTCGAAACGCCGTTTGCCCCCGACATGCATCTGAGTGCTTCCGTCGGCATCGCCATCTATCCGCACCATGCCGCAACCGCCTCCGAACTGCTGCAGAAATCCGACCTGGCAATGTATGCCAAGAAACGCGACGGCAAGAATGGCGCCCAGCTTTTCGACAACGCCATGCTCGACCGTGCCCGCAGCCGCGCCGAGATCGAGGCCAATATCGAAGCCGGTCTCGTCGACAACTGGTTCGAGGCCTTCCTGCAGCCGATCGTCAATCTGAACGGTCGCGGTATTGCCGGTTTCGAAGCCCTGATGCGCCTCAACCATCCGCAGAAAGGCTTGATGCCGCCAGCCGAGATCATCAGCGTTGCCGAGGAGACAGGAAAAATCGTCCGCGTCGGCAACGTCATCATGGAAAAGGCGATCTGCAATCTCGCGAAGATCTCCCGTATACCAGGCATGCAGGATAGCTACCTCGCCATCAACTTCTCGCCCCTACAGTTCGAGCCGGCGCTGCCGGCCCGGCTTGCCGCCATCGTCGGTCGCCACGGCATCCGCCCAGAGCACATCGTCGTCGAGATCACCGAAGCCGTGCTGATGCACGACAATCCGCAGATCCGCATGATCGTCACCGAGCTTCGCCGCTTCGGCTGCCGTATCGCGCTCGACGATTTCGGCACCGGCTATTCGTCACTGAGCTACCTCAACCGCTTCCCTGTCGACATCATCAAGATCGACCAGTCCTTCACCCGCGCGATCAACGATGGCGACGACGACGTGCGCCAGAAGAGCCGCATGCTGATCGAAGGCATTACCACGCTTTCTCACAAGATGAACTGCACCGTCATCGCCGAGGGTATCGAAACCGAAGAGGAATGCCGCACGCTCCACCAGATGGGGCTTGATTATGGCCAGGGCTACCTGTTCCATCGCCCGCAGCACGCAGCCGTACTCATCGAGGAACTGATGGCCTCGGAATCGGCCGTCGCACGCGCCTCATGAACAAAGGAGATGAGATGATGAAAAAGCTCCTGCTTCTCGCATGCCTGGCGCTGCCCTGCGCCGCCCATGCGCAAACGGTGACCTTCACGACCGAGGATTACGCCCCCTTCAATTATCGCGACGGCAAGGAGATCAAAGGCGCGACCGTCGAGCAGGTCGAGAAGGTGATGGCCGCGATCGGCGTCGACTACACGATCGAGATCATGCCCTGGGCGCGCGCCTTCGGCCTCGCCCGCACCGCGCCGATGACCTGCGTCTTCGCGACCGCTCACAACAGCGCACGCGACCCTATGTTCAAATGGGTGGAGCCGCTGCTGATCGACCGCAACATCCTGATAACCCGCAAAGGCTCGGGCGTCACCGCCAGCAATCTGGACGAGGCGAAGAAATATACGATCGGCACGCAGCGCGAAGATTATACCGAGACGATCCTGAAGGAGAAGGGCTTCACCAAGCTCGATGTCGCCAGCGATTTCAACGCGACGCTGCGCAAGCTGCTCGGCGGGCGCATCGACATGATGCCGATCTCAGAGCTTTATTTCGAAAAGCTGAAGGCCGACCAGCCGGTGGAAATGGTGACCGTGCTCTCCGCCCAACCGATGAGCATTGCCTGCGAGAAGAGCTTTCCGGACGATCTGCGCGCCAGGATGCAGGCGGCCCTCGACAAGCTGATCGCAGATGGCGACCAGAAGCAGATCTTCCAGAAATACGGCATGAACCTCTCGGAGTGACGCTGCCGGCGGACTTGCCCTTTCCGCTTGACTTTGCTCTCGTTTCCGGGTGGTGAACGTGGGCAAAAGTTAAGCGAGGACGACAGGCCATGCTGATCATCGCGGGTCTCGGCAATCCCGGCGGCAAATACGCCGGCAACCGCCACAATATCGGCTTCATGGCCGTCGACGCCATTCATCGGCGTCACAGCTTCTCGCCCTGGTCGAAGAAATTCAGGGCCGAGATCGCCGAGGGCGAGCTCGGCGGCGAGAAGGTTCTGCTGATCAAGCCGCAGACTTTCATGAACCTCTCCGGCGAGGCCGTCGGCGAAGCAATGCGCTTCTACAAGCTCCAGCCCGCCGATCTTGTCGCGATCTATGACGAACTCGACCTTCCCGCGGGCAAGGCACGGCTGAAGACCGGCGGCGGCCATGGCGGCCACAACGGCATCAAGTCGCTGGATGCTCATTGCGGCAAGGAGTACCGGCGGCTGCGCCTCGGTATCGGCCATCCCGGCATCAAGGAAATGGTGCAGAACCACGTGCTCGGCGATTTCGCCAAGGCCGACAAGGCTTGGCTGGAGCCGCTTCTCGATACCCTCGCCGACAATGCCGACATGCTGGTGCGAAACGAGGATTCGCAGCTGATGAACAAGATCGCGCTGGCACTTGGCGGCAAGGCCGAGGAGGAGAAGCCGCGGAAGGACAACAAGACAACCGAAAAGAAGCCGGCCGGCCAGTCGCATATACATCAGGCGCGCAATCACAATCAGCCGAAGGTGCTGGCCACCGGCCCGATGGCCGATATTCTGAAGAAGATGTTCGGCAACAAGGGGGAATGACGCCGGTGCCGGATCAGAACTTCGCCATCCGTCCGGCCGCCGCCGGCGACCTTCCCGGGCTGACCACCCTCTACCAGCATTTGAACCCGGCCGATCCGGTTCTCGACAAGCCAGTGGCCGAAGAGCTGTTCTCCACCGTCCTCGCCCAGCCCGGCATGATCGTATTCATTGGCTTTGCCGGCGATATCCCCGCCGCGACTGCCACCTTGATCGTCGTGCCGAACCTGACGCGCAACGGCGCCTCCTATGCGTTAATTGAAAACGTCGTCACCCACGCCGATCACCGCCAGCGCGGTTATGCCGGCGCGGTCATCAGTCACGCAGTGACTGAGGCTTGGAAGGCCGGCTGTTACAAGGTGATGCTGCTCACCGGCTCGAAGAACCCGGCGACGCTGCGCTTCTACGAAAATTGTGGTTTCGTGCGGGATAAGACCGGTTTTCAGATCCGCCGGCCCTAGAACAGGATGTCGTCCGAAAACCGCTCACACTTTTCGGCATCATGCTCTGAAGCAAAACTTATTCCTCCGGCTCTGTCGTGAACATCAGCGGAAAGCCCATCTCCTTGGCGAGATCGATGCCCTCCTTGGCCTTGGTCTCGGCGATGTCCCTGGCGCAGACCACGACCACGCAGGAGCCGAGCTTGTGGGCGGTCATCATCACCCGATAGCCGGTCTCCTCGCTCATGCGGAAGACGGCCTTCAGGATCACGATGACGAACTCACGCGGGGTATAGTCGTCATTGACGAGGATGACCTTGTAGAGCTTCGGCTTGTCCAGCTTCGGCTTCACCTTGGTCTTCGGTTTCAGGGCAACGTCATTGTCACTCATCGGAAAATCCACCCGTCGATGACATGGTCAGGAATCTTCAAAACAACTAATCATTGTCGATGACGAATTTTCGACGGTCCACGGTCGCTGCCTCCACCAATCAGGAGGAAAAGCCCGCTGGCTTGAGACCGGCACGGTTATTGCGGCCAGGCAAGAGCAACCTCGACAAAATCCGCAATGCATCGAAACCGAAATCGCCCTCCAAAATAGGCCGCCACCGTTCCGTGAGCAAGTGAGCAACGCTAAAAACTCGCTAAGACTTGACCACATTGCTCCTTTATCCCATAGGCACCAGCAAGAAATTCAAGAACAGCAGGTTTTAGCCATGGGCTTCAAATGCGGCATCGTCGGTCTGCCGAACGTCGGCAAATCGACCCTCTTCAACGCGCTCACCAAGACGGCCGCCGCACAGGCGGCGAACTATCCCTTCTGCACCATCGAGCCGAACACCGGCGAAGTCGCCGTGCCCGATCCGCGCATGCGCAAGCTTGCCGACATCGCCAAGTCGAAGGAGCTGATCCCGACCCGCATCTCCTTCGTCGACATCGCCGGCCTGGTGCGCGGCGCCTCGAAGGGTGAAGGCCTCGGCAACCAGTTCCTTGCCAATATCCGTGAAGTCGATGCCATCGTGCATGTGCTGCGTTGCTTCGAAGACAGCGACATCACCCATGTCGAGGGCCGCATCAATCCTGTCGCCGATGCCGAGACTATCGAGACCGAGCTGATGCTCGCCGACCTCGAAAGCCTCGAGCGCCGCACCGAGCAGACGCGCAAGCGCGCCACCGGCAAGGACAAGGAATCGATGGCGATGCTGCCGATCATGGAAGCGTCGCTGAAATTGCTCAACGAAGGCAAGCCGGTGCGCACCCTGCTGTCGACGCTGGATGCCGAGGAAATCGCCATCCTCAAGGGCCTCAATCTCCTGACCTCGCATCCGGTGCTCTATGTCTGCAACGTCGCCGAGGCCGAGGCATCGACCGGCAATGAATTCACCGAGGCCGTCGCCGCCATGGCCCGGGAACAGGGTGCTGAAACCGTCGTCATCTCGGCGGCGATCGAGGCCGAGGTCGCTCAGCTTCCCGAAGATGAGGCCAAGGAATTCCTCTCCGCCCTCGACCTTGACGAAGCGGGCCTCGACCGGCTGATCCGCGCCGGCTACAAACTTCTCCACCTCATCACCTATTTCACCGTCGGCCCGAAGGAAACGCGCGCCTGGACGATCGAGCGCGGTACCAAGGCGCCGCAGGCCGCCGGCGTCATCCATTCGGATTTCGAGCGCGGCTTCATCCGCGCCAATACCATCGCCTATGACGATTACATCAAATACAACGGCGAAGTCGGCGCCAAGGATGCCGGCAAGGCGCGTGACGAAGGCAAGGAATACGTCGTCCAGGACGGCGACGTCATCCACTTCCGTTTCAATACCTGAGGCGAATTGGCTGCCGCCTCAACCCGGCGGCAGCCTGTTTGCAATTGCCGGCGGCAGTGCGCGCAGCACCAGCCGGCGAAGCGGCATCCAGCCGGTGCCGATGATCAATACGATCGCGCCGACGACAATCAGCGTCGTGAAGATGTAGGTGTCGACCGTAGCGCTTCCCTGCCTGAAGACGCTGAAGATCGCGACGCCGAGCGACAGCAGCCCCGAGGTCACGAAGGCGCGCCGGTCGATGATGAGACCGATCAGCATCAGCGCCGCCACCGTCGCGACGACCGCGGGTGTCCGCGACGACATGTTCCCGACGTCAAAGATACGGACGCCTTCCCCGAACGACAGCAGAAAAACGGTACTGTAGAGCAGCGCCGGCGCGGCGCCGAGATGCAGCCAGAAAGCAATATCCGAACGCGTTGTCCGCCGCAGCCGGTCGCCGAGATCGAAATAAATTGCCATCGCAAACAGTCCGAGCGCACAGACGAGAGAAACCAGCGCCAGCGCGACGGGATGATCGAGGAAAAACGCCGGATTGCCGCTTGCCCACTGCACCAGGCGCAAAAGCAGAGTGAGGACGAAGGCAAGAACCGACATGATGGCGAGCGCCAGCGACAGCGGTACGCGATAGCGGACATAATAGGCGCCAAGAATGATCGGGAAGCCGGCGACGAACGGCGTCGCCTCCGCTCCGAAGGATTGAGAAGTCGGCGTCCACGGCGGGAAGAAATGCGACATCAGCAGACATGTCCAGCAAAACAGCGCGATCGTCAGGCTGACGGCCGGCAGTGCGAGCCGCTGGCGGCGCACCAGGATTTCCGAAAGCACGATGATGGCAGGCGCCACGGCATAAAGTGCAGCAAGCCCCCAGAGGCCGCCGAGCGCCACGACAACGCCGATGGTGATCAGCACATCGTGGAACCCTCGCACGAAACGTGGCGTCTCGGTGTCTGACCAGGCGTCTCCCTCAACCGCCATTATGGGCTGAGGTCCGACAACGGCCACACCGCGTTCGCTCAGGAACGGCAAAAGCCGTCCGCCCGCCTCCGGCGAAATCAGCCCGTGGCGCGCCGCCTCGTCGAGTATCGACCTCAGTTCCGTCATGCCGGTTTATCTCCCCGGAATCATTGAGCCCGCACGGATGCTATTGTAAGCAATAGAGCATGATGCCGAAAAGTGTGAGCGGTTTTCGGGCGACATCATGCTCTAACTCTTTAATGTAGAACAGGATTCAGATTTTACGCTGATCCAGCCCAAAATCATCCTGTTCTAGGCGCTGCATATGGCGGGAGAAGCGAATGCCGGCAGAAAAGCTTACCTTCGAGGATTTTGAGCCCGGTCGACGCTTCGCGCTCGGCCCGAAGCTGGTGCTCGCCGAGGAGATCATCGAATTCGCACAGGAATTCGATCCGCAGCCGATGCATCTCGATGAGGCTGCCGGCCGCGCCAGCATTCTCGGCGGCCTCGCCGCCTCCGGCTGGCATACCTCCTCGATGCTGATGCGCATGATGGCCGACAGCTACATCCTGAACGCGCTCTGCGAGGGAGCGCCGGGCATCGATCTGATGGAATGGCGAAAGCCGGTGCTCGCTGGCGACACGCTGCAGGGTTACTCGACCGTGCTTGAAGCCCGGCCGATGCGCTCGCGCCCCGGCATGGGCATCGCCAAGTTCCGCCACGAGGTGGAAAACCAGCGCGGCGAACTCGTCTGCCTCTCGGAAAATTCGGTCATGATCCGCATGCGCCCGGAGATTGCAGCATGAGAATGTCCGAACTTTATCCCATCGGTGTAAAGGCCGACATCGGCAGCTACACCTTCACCGAGGAAAACATCATCCGCTTCGCCAAGCGCTACGATCCGCAGCGTTTTCACGTCGACAGGGAAGCCGCCAAGGATACCCTCTTCGGCGGCCTTTGCGCTTCGGGCTGGCACACCACCGCCGCCTGGATGCGGACCTTCATCGTCTTCTGGAAAAGCCAGAGCGTCGCGCTTACGCAAAGAGGCCAGAAGGCGCCGAACCTCGGCCCTTCGCCGGGCTTCCAGAAACTGCAATGGCTGCGGCCGATATTCCCGGGCGACGTCGTGACCTATTCCGTCGCGCTGCTCTCCAGCCGGCCGCTCGCGTCGCGGCCAGGATGGCACCTCAACACCATCCTCTGCGAAGGCATCAATCAAAACGGCGATCCCGTCATGCGCTTCGAAAGCGGAGTGCTGGAATTCGACTGACGCCGCCGGCATCGGATATGGGCTTAGTGCCCGGAGAATTCGACCAGCGTGTGCACGACGACGCCGAGCTCTTCCAGCTTCTTGCGGCCGCCGAGATCCGGCAGGTCGATGACGAAGCAGGCGCCGACCACCTCAGCGCCGATCTGGCGCAGCAGCTTGGTAGCACCCACGGCCGTACCGCCGGTGGCGATCAGGTCATCGACCAGGATCACCTTCTCGCCGGGCTGCACCGCGTCGCGATGCATCTCCATCTCGTCGACGCCATATTCCAGACTGTAGGCGATGCGCACGGTCTCATGCGGCAGCTTGCCCTTCTTGCGGATCGGCACGAAGCCGGAGGAAAGCTGGTGCGCCACCGCACCGCCGAGAATGAAGCCGCGTGCCTCCATTCCGGCGATCTTGTCGATTTTCGTGCCCGCATAGGGCTGCACCAGTTCATCGACCGCCCGGCGGAAAGCCCGGGGGTTGCCGAGCAAAGTGGTGATGTCGCGGAAGATGATGCCTGGCTTAGGATAGTCGTGAATGGAGCGGATGCTGGCTGCGAGTTCCGAAGTCGTATTCTTGTCCATGGAAAGTCCGTATCTGCGAGCGCATGAAACCTGAGCATGATGCCGAAAAGTGCGAGCGCTATTCGGACGACATCATGCTCGAACCATTAGTCTGGAACAGGATGGCCGCACCCTATCAATTGCCAGGGGCGGAACCAACAAAAAAGGCGGCTCTTGAGCCGCCTTTAAAAATTTCGGCAAGGAGCGCTCAATGCTCCTTGTTGGCGTAGACCGAGCGCTTCGTCAGGTAGATCAGCACCGTGAAGATCGCCAGGAAGACCATGACCATGAAACCGGTGCGCTTGCGCTCCTCGAGATGCGGCTCGGCGGCCCACATCAGGAAGGAGGAGACGTCCTTGGAATACTGGTCAACGGTCTGCGGCGCGCCGTCGTCATAGGTCACCTGGCCGTCCGAGAGCGGCTTCGGCATGGCGAGGACGGCGGCAGCATGGAAATACGGGTTGTAATGTCCGCCTTGCGGCACCTCGAAACCGGCCGGCGGCTCTTCATAGCCGGTCAAAAGTGCGTGGATATAATCCGGACCGTTCTCCTGATACTGCGTAAAGATGTCGAAGACGAATTGCGGGAAGCCGCGCTCGACTTCGCGGGCCTTGGCGATCAGCGAAAAGTCAGGCGGAGCCGCACCGTTGTTGGACGCTTTGGCTGCCTCCTCATTGGCGAAAGGCGCCGGGAAGTGGTCGGAAGGGACCGCCTTGCGGGAAAACATCTCGCCGGCCGCATTCGGCCCGTCCTGGACTTCGTAGTTTGCGGCGAAAGCCTTCACCTGCGCCTCGCTATAGCCGAGCTCGTCGAGCATGCGGAAAGGCACGAGGTTCATCGAATGGCAGGCGGAACAGACTTCGGTGTAGACCTTGAGGCCGCGCTGAAGCTGAGCCTTGTCGTAATGGCCGAAAGGTCCGGCAAAACTCCACTCCTCTTCCTTCGGCTCCTTCAGCGGATAGTGCGGCGTCGCCCCTTCCTCGTGATGGGCGGGTGCGGCTCCATTGGCCGGCGTCGCTTCCTGGGCGAAGGCTGTGCTGCCGAGAACAGCAGCGACTGCGAGCGAAAGAATGCTTGCAACAAGCGTTTTCATATTTCTGTTTCCTTCCGCCGCGCGCTTACGCATTGGCCGCTGCATTGGCAGCAACTGTCTTGTTGCGCTTTTCGAGCACCGCTTCGGTGATCGAGTTCGGGATGCGGCGCGGTGTTTCCACCAGGCCGAGTACTGGCATCGCGACCAGGAAGAAAGCAAAGTAGAGTAGCGTGCAGATCTGTGAAATCGTCGTGAACAGGCCTTCCGCCGGTTGCGAGCCGAGCCAGCCGAGGATGATCGCATTGATCACGAACAGCCAGAAGAACAGCTTGTACCAGGGACGGTAGACGGCCGAGCGGACCTTGGAGGTGTCGAGCCAGGGCAGGAAGAACAGCACGATGATCGCGCCGAACATCACCAGCACGCCGCCGAGCTTGGAGTCGATCGGGCCGACGCTGAAGGTGATCGAGCGCAGCATCGCGTAGAACGGCAGGAAGTACCACTCCGGAACGATGTGGGCCGGCGTCTTCAACGGGTCTGCCGGGATGTAGTTGTCGGCATGGCCGAGGAAGTTCGGCAGGTAGAAGACGAAATAGGCATAGACCAGCAGGAAGACGGAGACGCCAAGCGCATCCTTCATTGTCGCATAAGGCGTGAAGCGCACAGTGTCTGTCTTCGTCTTGACTTCGATGCCGGTCGGGTTCGTCTGGCCGGTGACGTGCAGCGCCCAGATGTGCAGAACGACGACGCCGGCGATCATGAAGGGCAGCAGGTAGTGCAGCGAGAAGAAACGGTTCAGCGTCGGCTGATCGACGGCGAAGCCGCCAAGCAGGAATTGCTGGATCCATTCGCCGACCAGCGGGAAGGCCGAGAAGAAGCCGGTGATGACGGTCGCACCCCAGAAGGACATCTGGCCCCAGGGCAGAACATATCCCATGAAGCCGGTCGCCATCATCAGGAGGTAGATGACCACGCCGAGGATCCAGAGGATTTCGCGCGGCGCCTTGTAGGAACCGTAATAGAGGCCGCGGGCGATGTGCAGGTAGACGGCGACGAAGAAGAAGGAGGCGCCGTTGGCATGCATATAGCGCAGCAGCCAGCCATGGTTGACGTCGCGCATGATCTTTTCAACCGAGTTGAAAGCGATCGTCGTGTCGGCGGCATAGTGCATGGCGAGCACGACGCCCGTCAGGATCTGTACGATCAGCATGACGGAAAGCATGGCACCGAAGGTATAGGCATAGTTCAGGTTTCTGGGAACCGGATATGCAATGAAGCTGTCATAGACCATGCGCGGCAAAGGCAGGCGCGCATCGACCCATTTCTCAAGGCCGGTTGATGGCTCGTAGCTGGAATGGCCACTCATTAATCAGTCTCCCCTCAACCGATCTTGATTTTGGTATCGGATATAAATGAAAAGGTCGGAATCGCCAGATTCTGCGGCGCAGGACCCTTACGGATGCGGCCGGCCGTATCGTAGACCGAACCATGGCAGGGACAGAACCAACCATTATATTCGCCGGCCTGGCCGAGCGGCACGCAGCCGAGATGGGTGCAGGTGCCGATCATGACAATCCAGTTTTCCTTGTCCTTGCCGCCTGAACGATCAACACCCGTTGCCTGAGCCTCTGGCGGCAGGTTGGCATTGCGGGCGACCGGATCCTTGAGATCCGCCAGCGGAACATCGGCGGCCGCCTTCACTTCTTCAGGCGTACGGTTGCGAATGAAGATCGGCTTGCCGCGCCACTTAACCGTCAGTGACATGCCGGGCTCGAGGCTCGCAACATCGACTTCGATGGAGGCCAGTGCCAGCGTCGACGCATCCGGTCGCATCTGGTCGACGAACGGCCAGGCAACCGCGACAGCGCCGACAGCGCCCGCCATACCAGTGGTGAGATAAAGGAAATCACGGCGAGTAGGCTCTGTCGAAGCCTCGCTTGTCGTTACGTGTTCGCTCACGGCCTAATCATCCTCTGCGCAATTATTGCGGAATTCCGCCCTGCCCCCTCTGCCGGCGAATCGATCTGGACACAATTCGGCCATAGATTCCCCGGCAATCCGGCGCGTTCTAAGCTTGATCGCAAATTATGTCCAGCCTTGGCAAGGGGACGAGGGCACAATGTCGCGGGAATTTCCGATGAATTTTTTAAGGCAAACACGAGCTTGCCCTTATGTTGCATTGCAACAAAAACGCCACCGTGATAGGCGCAGTCGCAGCCAAGCCAGCGAGCCGGACCGGAGCGGATGAGAGACACGATTTTTTGCGTATTCAGCGTTCTCACCACCCTCGTCCTCGCCATCGTCTCGCTGCGGTATGTCACCGATTTCTATCTGCTTTCCTTCTTTTACAGCTTCCAGGTCCACTTGGCGGTTGCCGCGGCAGCCGCCTCCATGGCGGCCCTTCTCGTCAAACGGCACTGGTATGCGCTGCTGACGCTCGGCGTATCCGTGGTCCTTGCCGTCCACGGCGTCGTGATGATGCGCGAGTTCGTCGAGCCGGCCGTCGATCAAAGCCGTCCGGCCCTCTTCAAGCTGATGTCCTTCAATATTGAGAATGATAATTTCGCCAACGGCGCCGATATCGCCGACATGGTGATCGCCTCAGGCGCCGACGTCGTCAGCATCCTGGAGGCCGAGCCGCTGCTGTCGGAACTGCCTCGGCTCCTGAAGACTTACCCCTATTACATCGGCTGCGGTGTCGGCATGCAGGAATGCGATACGCTGGTGCTGTCGAAGCGCCCGCTCATCGAACCCCGCATCCGCAATCTCGGACTGCTTTGGCGCAACCGGCTGACGATCTCGACGATCGATTTCGACGGCCAAAAGGTCAATTTCCTCGCCGCGCACCTGACCAAGCCCTATTACGACGAATTCCACGGCCTGGAAATCGAAGATCTCGCGGAAATTATTCCGTCCCTGCCGGGACCGCTTGTCCTTGCCGGCGATTTCAACACGTCGATTCTGGCGCCCGACGTGCAGTATCTGATGCGCAGCCAAGAGCTGGGCACAGTCTCGCTGGAACCGGCGACCTGGCCGATTGCGGCAGGCGCCTTCGGCATTCCGATCGATCACGTTTTCAGCCGGGCGCCTCTGCGGCTGAAGTCGGTCCGCCGCATCGCGAACAGCTTCGGTTCAAATCATTTTGGCCTCATGGCGGAATTCGCCGTCGATCCTTGAGACCGCATCCTCGTCCGCCGCGAGGAAGCCGCCGGACTGGCGCGCCCAGAGCTCGGCATAGAGCCCGCCGCGGCGAAGCAGCTGATCATGGCTGCCCTCCTCGATGATGCGGCCGAGATCGACGACAATCAGCCGGTCGAGTGCTGCAATCGTCGATAGCCGATGGGCGATCGCAAGCACGGTCTTGCCCTCCATGATCCTATGGAGATTGGACTGGATCGCTTCCTCCACTTCCGAATCGAGCGCCGACGTCGCTTCGTCGAGGACGAGGATCGGCGCGTCCTTCAGCATGACGCGGGCAATGGCGATGCGCTGCCGCTGGCCGCCTGACAGTTTGACGCCGCGTTCGCCGACATGCGCATCGAAACCTCTGCGCCCCTGCTGATCCTGCAGGCGCTCGATGAAGTCGATGGCTTCGGCGCGCCCGGCCGCCTCGACCAACCGCTCCTCACCGGCATCCGGCCGCCCGAACAGGATATTGTCGCGCACCGAACGATGCAGCAACGAGGTGTCCTGGCTGACGACGCCGATCTGCATTCTGAGCGATTCCTGCGTCACGGCTGCAATATCCTGGCCGTCGATAAGAATGCGGCCGTCCTGAATGTCGTAGAGGCGCAGCAGCAGGTTCATCAGCGTCGATTTTCCCGCGCCCGAACGGCCGACGATCCCGACCTTTTCGCCGGGATGGATCGTCAGGGAGAAATTCTCGACGACCGGCAGGTGACCCTTGCCGTAGCGGAAGGAAACATTGTCGAAGCGGATGCCGGGCTGCCGGATCACCAGCCTCTTCGCATCCGGCCGATCGACCAGCCCCAGAGGCTGGGATATCAGTTCGGCGGCGTTCTGGATGGTGCCGAGATTGCGCATGATGCCGTTGAACTGCGTCATCAGCCGCCCGAGCAGGAAATTCAGCCTGAGCACCAGCGCCAGCGAGAAGGCCACGGCTCCGGAACTCACCATGCCGCGCAGCCAGAGATCGACGCTCAGCCCCGCCATCGTCACGATCATCAGACCGGAGAGCAGCGCCATGGAGGCCCTGACGCCCGTGATGAAGCGGGTGAAGCGCAGCACCGTATCCTGATAGATATCGAAGCCCTGCCGCATGTAGCGGTCGCTTTCCTCGTCGCGGGCAAACAGCTTCAGCGTCTGCATGTTGCTGTAGGAATCGACCATTCGCCCGTTCAGCATCGATCCGGCCTCCGCCGTTTCGCGGGAATGTTGGCGGATCCTCGGAACGAAGTGGCGGGCAAGCAGGCTGAAGGCGCCAAGCCAGAACAGCACGACGGCGGCGAGGGAAAAGTCCAGCCGGGCAACGAGCACGAGCGTCGTCACGGCATAAATGCCGACGAACCAGACGCTTTCCATCAGCGAGGTGACGAGATCCCCGGTCGCCTGCCCGGCCGACCAGACCTTGGTAACGATGCGCCCGGAGAAATCGCTCTGGAAGAACGATAAAGACTGCCTCGAGACATGGAGATAGGATTGCCAACGTGCTAGATTATAAAAGCCCGGCGTGATCACCTGCTGATCGACGAGCGCGATCAGGAAGGCGACGACGAAACGCACGAGCCCGATGAGAGCGAGCATGCCGAACAGCTCGCTGCCGTGGGCAGCCAGAAGACCGCTCCAGCCGGCGCCGGGCGTGATACTGCCGAGGATATCGACCAACCGGCCGACGAACCAGAAAAGTGCCGCCTCGATTGCCGCCGATGTCCCGCCGAGAACGAGCATGGCGACGAAGGGCATCTTCGCCTGGCCGATATAGAACCGGATGAATCCGAGCGTCGAGCCCGGCGGCTGAAGATTGGCGCGCGGGCGGAACGGATCGATCCAGGTTTCGAACAGGCGAAGGATGGGGCGCAGGAACATGGAAGCGATATAGGCGGATTGGGAGGAGCGGCAAAGGGAATGAAAAGCGGACTCAACGTTATATTTTGGTAATGATCGATAACATCGGCGGCATCACCATTGATTACCCCCGAACCGGTCACAATCTGACGATACGATCGCGCTTCACCGGAGAGAAGGTCCATGGAAACGAAAATGCTCGATGCGCATATTCCGCTTCCGCTCGCGGAAAGGCTCGATGCCCTGGCGCTCGACCTGGCATTGCCGCGCGACGAAATCGTCACCGAGGCCGTTACCGCCTGGCTCGACCAGGAGGAGCGCCGCCGCATCGCCACGCTGCGCACGCTCGCCGCCGCCAATACCATCATCCTCGTCGAACATGATCGCGTGATCGACTGGGCCGACAGTCTGTGAATAGTCAGGCGCGGCCGCTTGCAGTCCTCAGCACCGCTGGCAGGCACAATGTAAAGCCAGGATAGGAATAAAGGCCCTCCCCGCTTCCCGCCGGGAGGGCCTTTTATCATTCCGCCGCCACTTCCGCTTCCTCGGCGTGATCGGAGAGGAAGCCGCCGGACTGGCGGTTCCAGAGGTCGGCGTAGATGCCGCCGCTCTCGATCAGTTCGCTGTGCGAGCCGGCCTCGATGATCCGGCCCTTGTCGAGCACGATCAGCCGGTCCATCTCCGTCAGCGTCGACAGCCGGTGGGCGATCGCGATCACCGTCTTGCCCTCCATCAGGGCGAAAAGGTTTTCCTGGATCGCCGCCTCGACTTCCGAATCGAGCGCCGAGGTTGCCTCGTCGAGCACCAGGATCGGCGCGTCCTTCAGGAAGACGCGGGCGATCGCGATGCGCTGCCGCTGACCGCCGGAGAGCTTGACGCCGCGTTCGCCGACCTGCGCGTCTAGCCCTTGGCGGCCCTGCATGTCGACGAGCCCTTCGACGAACTCCCAGGCATTGGCACGCTTGGCAGCCTCGATGATCTCGGCATCCGAGGCCTCCGGCCGGCCATAGGCGATGTTGTCGCGGATCGAGCGATGCAGCAGCGAGGTGTCCTGCGTCACCACGCCGATCAGCGAGCGCAGGCTTTCCTGCGAGACGCCGGCAATGTCCTGCCCGTCGATGGTGATGCGGCCGCCCTCCAGATCGTAGAAGCGCAGCAGCAGGTTCATCAGCGTCGTCTTGCCGGCGCCGGAGCGCCCGACGAGACCGACCTTCTCGCCCGCCTTGATGTCGAGCGACAGGTTGTCGATGACACCCTTGCTCTTGCCATAGTGGAAGCGGATGCGGTCGTAGTGGATCGCGCCTTTCTTTGCGGTCATAGAGGGGGCGTCCGGCTTGTCGACGATGTCGTGCTGTTTGCTCATCATTTCCATGCCGTCATAGACCGTGCCGATATTCTCGAACAGCGCCGACACTTCCCACATGATCCATTGCGACATGCCGTTGACGCGCATGGCAAGACCGATGGCGATGGCGATCGCGCCGACCGAGATCGCCCCGTTCAGCCAGAACCAGATCGACATGCCCGAGACGACGAAGAGCGCAACGCAGTTGTTCAGGTAGACGCTGATGTGGAACAGCGTCACCTTGCGCATCTGCTTGTGCACGGTCTGCAGGAACTCGTCCATGCCTTCCTTGGCATAGACCTCCTCGCGGCCGGCATGTGAAAACAGCTTGACCGTCGCGATATTCGTATAGCTGTCGACCACGCGCCCCGTCATCATCGAGCGCGCATCCGCCTGCGCCGCAGCGATCTTGCGAAGCCGAGGCACGAAATAGGAGACGATGCCGATATAGACGGAGAGCCAGACGAGGATCGGGATCATCAGCCGCCAATCGGCAGCCGCGATGACGATAATCATCGTCAGGAAGTACGTCACGACATAGACGAACACGTCGAGGATCTTCATCACCGTCTCGCGAACGGCGAGCGAGGTCTGCATCACCTTGGTCGCCACACGCCCGGCAAATTCGTTGGCGAAGAACGTCATGCTATGGCGCAGTAGGAAGCGATGCATCTGCCAGCGGGCGCTCATCGGATAATTGCCGAGCAGCATCTGGTGCATGATGAGGGAATCGAGGCCGGCCGTCAGAGGCAGGCCGATCAGCACCAGCGCCGCCATCCAGAAAAGCTTGTGGCCTTCCGTCTGCAGGAAGGTGGCGCGGTCGGCATTCGTCAGCCAGTCGACGATATCACCGAGGAACTGGAAGAGCGCCACTTCGCCGACGGCGATCAGCGCCGTCAGCACGGCCATCAGGCAGAGCCAGGGCGCTGCCGGCTTGCTGTAGTGCCAGCAAAAGGCAAACAGACCCTTCGGCGGAGCGACCGGTTCCTCGCTCGGAAAGGGATTGAGTCGCTGTTCGAACCAGCCAAACATGAAATTGCTCCGAAACGTCAGCGGTTCGGCTCCCGGCTTCGCGCCATCCCGGCGCCACGCAAGCACATATGGGAACCGAATGTTCAAGGGGCGAGGCTGAAGCAGCCGCACAATGGATCAAAAAGGGGTTTCAGGAAGAAAAGCGCACTAGCGGCGCCATGTCGCCCTAATCGGCATCACGGCGGGAAAGCGCATATCGAGCAAAATATTCATGACGGCCCTCCCTGCTGGCGATTGAACATGTGCATGGATAACGCGAAAATCGCGAAATTTCCAGCCCTATAATGGCGTAGATTGAACGCTTCTCGGCCAAACCGCGCCCTGTTGCGGCGAAATGGGAGTTGCTTTAGGTCTCACGCGTTCTAACGAAAAAAGCAGCGTGTGATGACGGACCTCAGATTGGCACTCTACCAGCCGGATATTCCCGGCAATACCGGCACGATCCTGCGTCTTGCCGCCTGCCTCGGCTTTGCGGTCGATCTGATCGAGCCCGCCGGCTTCGACGTTTCCGATCGCAACCTGAGACGATCCGGCATGGATTATATCGCCGCCGCTGCGCTGACCCGCCATGTCAACTGGGACCGCTTTGAGGCGTGGCGCGCCACGACCGGCCGCCGCCTGATCCTCGCCTCGACTAAGGCTGCTGATCGCTATACCGATCGGGTCTTCCGTTCGGATGACATCCTGCTTTTCGGGCGAGAAAGTGCCGGCGTGCCGGATCATGTGCATGCGAGCGCCGATGCCCGCATCCTGATCCCGATGGTCGAGGGCCAGCGCTCCATCAACGTCGCCGTCTCTGCCGCGATGATCGTCGGCGAAGCGATGCGCCAGACGGTTTGGGCATAATCGCTGTCAGCTTGACGCGACCACCGATCAGTTCCGAATATGTCGCAAAACCACGTTGCCAATCCGCCAAAGCGGCGTATATTTATTAGCCGGGCAATCAAAAAACTCGCATAGCTCCTGCGATTCCAATCGGTTGCAACAGTCCCAATCTCGTTAGCTTCGCCTCTTTGGAAGGAAGAATAAAAACAAGAAAATGGATTCCACAATCATCATGATCAACCTGTTCGGTGCAGTGGCCTTGCTGCTGTTCGGCCTTGCGCAGGTAAAGGACGGTGTGTCCAGGGCTTTCGGTGCACGGCTGAGAACAGGGTTGGCGACCGGCACGCGTGGCGGTTTCCGTTCATTCCTGTCCGGTCTCGTCGCGACCATCGCGCTGCAGAGTTCCACGGCGACGGCGCTGATGACCGCATCCTTCGTCGAGCGCGATCTGATCAGGCCGCGCATGGCGCAGATCGTCCTGCTCGGCGCCAATGTCGGCACTGCGATTACCGCGTGGATTGTCGCCACCGGCATCGAATGGCTCTCTCCGCTTCTGATCCTGGTCGGCATCGTGCTTTACCGCGGCCGTTCCAGCGCCCGCCAGGGCGGCGGAGCGGCGCTGATCGGCATCGGTCTGATGCTGTTGTCGCTGCATCTGCTCAGCCTCGCGACGGAACCGATGCGCGCCTCCCCCGCTCTCGCCGCCTTCATTGGCCTGCTGGACGGCGCGCTGCCCGTGGCGCTGCTCTTCTCGGCGGCCCTCGCCTTCCTCTCCTCGTCGAGCCTGGCGGTGGTGGTGCTTATCCTGTCGCTCGCCTCGGCAGGCCTGGTCTCGGCTGAACTCGTCATCGTGCTCGTTCTCGGCGCCAACCTCGGCGGTGCGATCCCGCCTGTCATCGCGACATTGTCCGGCCCGGTTTCGGCGCGTCGCGTCACTCTCGGCAATCTCGCCGTCCGCACACTCGGCTGCTTCATCGCCCTGCCGCTCGCGGGCTATGGCGCCGAACTCATCCAGATGCTGCCCTTCGGCCCGGCCAAGCTGCCGGTCGACGCCCATCTCGCCTTCAACCTCTTGCTCGCGGCCCTCGCCTGGCCATTCTCCCGGCCGCTCGCCACCCTGATGACCCGGCTGGTGCCGGATAAGGCCGAGCCTGACAACGCGCCGAAATATCTTGATGCGCAGGAGCTATCGACACCGGTCATTGCCCTGACGAGCGCCACCCGCGAGGTGCTCGGCGTCGGCGACCTCATCGAGCGCATGCTGGTCAGGGTCTCAGAAGCCTTCGAACAGAATGATGCCGGCAAACTTGCCGAAATCCCGACGCTCGAAGAGCGCGTCGACCGGTTGCAGCAGGCAGTGAAGATCTATCTCTCGAAGCTCGGCCGCGAGGGTCTCAGCGACGAAAACGCCCGTCGCTCGATCGTCGTCATCGATTATGCGATCAATCTCGAACATATGGGCGACATCATCGAGAAGGGCCTGCGGGAGCAGGTGGCGAAGAAGATCTCGCTCGGCCTGAAATTTTCCGACGACGGCCATCAGGAACTGCGCAAGCTGTTCGATCTGACGATCGACAATCTGCGCGTCGCCCAGACGATCTTCGTCACCCGCGATTTCAATCTGGCGCGGCAGATGATGGAGGTAAAGGTCGAGGTGCGGCGGATGGAGAAGCAGTCGGCCGAGCGCCATCTCGAACGTCTGCGCGACGGCCGCGCCGACAGCCTGCAGACGAGTTCGCTGCATCTCGACATGCTGCGCGACCTGAAGCGCATCAATGCCCACATCGTCTCGGTGGCGCATCCGATCATGGATGAGAGCGGCCTGCTGATCGAAAGCCGCGTGCGATCTGCGGCGGAGTGACGCTTAATCGGCCGAAGGCAGACGGCGCATGGTGAATTCGATCTGGTCGCCGTCGAGCTGACGCCAGCTCTCCACCTCTGTCCAGTAGGCGGCTTTGGGATATTCGTCGAACCATTCGCGCGCCTTGGCGCGTGCGTCGATCAGGCCGAGGCAATATGTCTCACGCACGAAATGGTCTTTCCGGCGGGAGGACGTTTCCGCCCGATGTCTTGCTATCCTGCGCTTCAGGCCGTCGAAAGACGGAGGCCCTGGAACTTTTTTCATCAAACCTACCTCTTCCAAAAAGGTAGTATCGAAATTCGGGATTTGCGAGTCAGATCTTGGAAGCGCTTGGGCGTGCTGCCTCGGCTTGGCGAGATGCGGCGCCACCTGCTAAACGGGGCGGGTAATCGAGAATGAGCGAGTCGCTTCCTATGAAGATGCCGACCGCCGGAGGCGCGACATGGAAAGACCGGAACTGCCGATCGGCTTGCCTGACGATATCGAAGAGAAGAAGGCCGCCGCCCGCAACTGGTTCGAAGGACTGCGCGATACGATCTGCGCCTCCTTTGAAGCCCTCGAAGACGAGTTGGAAGGCCCGCTGTCCGATCAGGAGCCCGGCCGTTTCGTCGCCAAGGACTGGTCACGCGAAAACGGCGCCGGCGGCGGTGGCCGCATGTCGATGATGGAAGGCCGGGTCTTCGAGAAGGTCGGCGTGCATACCTCCACCGTGCATGGCGAATTCTCCCCGGACTTCCGGGCGCAGATACCCGGCGCCAAGGACGATCCGCGTTTCTGGGCCTCGGGCATTTCGCTGATCGCCCATCCCGTCAACCCCAACGTCCCGGCCGTGCATATGAACACCCGCATGGTGGTCACCACCAGCCGCTGGTTCGGCGGTGGCGCCGACCTGACGCCAGTGCTGTCGCGCCGCCGCACCCAGGAGGACGAGGATAGCCAACTCTTCCACAAGGCGATGGAGATCGCCTGCCGCAATCATGCCGTCGCCGATTACGATGCCTACAAGGCCTGGTGCGACGACTATTTCTTCTTGAAGCACCGCAACGAAGCCCGCGGCATTGGCGGCATTTTCTATGACTGGCTGCATTCGAGCGAGGATGCCGGCGGCTGGGACGCCGATTTCGCCTTCACCCGCGATGTCGGCCGGGCCTTTTCCATGGTCTATCCGAAGATCGTCCGATCCAACTTCAATAATTTGTGGACAGAGGCCGATCGCGACGAACAATTGATCCGCCGGGGCCGCTACGTCGAATTCAATCTGCTGTATGATCGTGGCACGATCTTCGGCCTGAAGACCGGCGGCAACGTTGAATCCATTCTTTCGTCCTTGCCCCCTGTCGTGCGCTGGCCATGAGACTGTGATAACTCGTCGATAAATTCGAGTTGATTGACCTTCACGAAAATTAAGCGCGTCCTAACTTTATATGTATGTGCGTAACAATCGGAGGAGGATTGTCATGACGATACAAAGTGGTTCGCCTGCGTCCACGGATGTCCGGGAAACATCCCGCACAATCGACACATCCGAGTTTCTGACACGCATCGCCGAGAAACTGCGGGCCAAGAGCGGTTCGGATCTGCCGCTGTCCTGCTTCATCGAGCAGGTCAAGCTGCAACTGGCCGGCGGAAAGTCGCCCGAACAGCTGCAGAACGAAGCAGCGGCCGCCAACAGCAACTTGCCCGGCCATCTCTCAGATACCTACAAAGCCTGGGCGATGCCCGACTGAAACGGCCTTTACTGGCCGGCATATCGATGCCGGCCGGAACCTTCCCCCCCCCCGCACATTCATAAATCGCGTCAGATCGCGATCGTCTTCGTGTTTTAAACAGAGGAGAAGACCATGCGACTTTTCGAATGCGGCACTCTCGTCCCGGGCTGCGCCTGGCATACACGGGCGGATAGCGACGCGGAGGTGGTCCGCCGCGCCGTCGAGCACCTGAAAAACGCTCACGGCGAAACCACGATCCGCGAGAACATGGTGGATAATATCAAGGCTCGCATCCGAGACGAGGTCAACGCAGCCTGATTATTGCACCCGTTCCTGCAGCCGGGCGAGCAGCGCCGCCCGGTCGGAAACGAAATTTTCCTCTACCCACTGGTTTTCCAAGCCGGCAAGCAGCTCACCGACACGCGGGCCGGACGGAATTCCCATAGACATCACATCGCCGCCGTTCAGCGGAAATTGCGGCTTCTTCCAGTTCGCGGCCTGATCCAGGAGCTTGGACAGCCGCGCCGAGCGCGCCATTTCGTCGAAACTCCCTTCAGCCTTGCCGCGCGCAACGCCAAGCGCCAACTTCAGCCGCGTCGTGATGCCGTCGGGACCGTTGCGGTAAAGCAGCCGTTCGAAAGCGGCCGACGACATGTCGTCATTAACAAGTGCTGCCATTGCCCAGGCCTTGAGGAAAGCCGCTTCCGCGTACGCAAGCTTGAGCCGGGCTGCCAGCGCCTCCAGCCGCGCCGCATCGGGCGGGACGATCGCCGCAAGCCGCAGCAGCGGATCGGGCGTCCAGCCTAGCGCCTTTTCGGTGGCGACCAGCGAAGGGATCGCATCGATCCCCCATCGTTCCGATTCCGGCAGGATTTCCGTCAGCACCGCCACCTGCCGCATCCAGAGCAGCGCCCGGCCAGGATCGGCAGCACCGAGCAGCTTGCGCAGCTCCGACCAGACCCGCTCCGCCGACAGCGTCTTCAGCTTCGCACGCGCCGCCGAACACGCCTTCAGCCCCTCTGCATCCGGCCGTCCGGAGCCGTAATAGGCAAAGAAGCGGAAGAAGCGCAGGATGCGCAGATGATCTTCGGCAATACGCTTTGCCGCGTCACCGATGAAGCGGATGTTGCGGCTCTCGATATCGGCAAGCCCGCCGACCAAGTCCACCACGTCGCCCTTGGCATCGGCATAAAGCGCATTGATGGTCAGATCCCGCCGTTCGGCATCCGCCTTCCAATCGGTGCTGAAGGCAACCTTGGCGTGGCGGCCGTCGGTCTCGACGTCGGTGCGGAGCGTCGTCACTTCGAAAGGCTTGCCGTCGATGACGAGCGTCACCGTGCCGTGCTGCAGGCCCGTCGGCACCGCCTTGATGCCGGCCGCAGCCGCCTTCTCCATCACTGCCTCGGGCCTGAGCGTGGTCGCGATGTCAATATCGCTGACCGGCAGGTTCATCAGGCTGTTGCGCACCGCGCCGCCGACCACCCGCGCCTCCCCGCCACCCTCGGCCCTGCCATCGGCGTTGAGAAGTTCCAGGATCCGGCCGAGCGCCGGGTCACGGAACCATGCTTGGTCGGCAACACCGGTCATGCATAAAGCCTTTCGTAAAGCGTGCGGACGATGCCGGCGGTGATGCCCCAGATCATTCTGGTTTCATAGGGCATCCGGTAGAAATGCCGGTCGATGCCGTCGATGACGCGCCTGTCGCGGGCGTGGTTGGCAGGGTCCATCAGGAAGGAAAGCGGCACCTCGAACACGTCGGCCACCTCGGCCGGGTTTAGCGTCAGCGCGAAGCCCGGCGAGACGACGCCGAGCACCGGTGTGATGCGGAAGCCGGTCGAGGCAAGATAATTCGGCAGCCGCCCGACGGTCTCGACGAAGGAACCGGAAAGACCGATCTCCTCCTCCGTCTCGCGGATCGCCGCCATTTCCGGCGAGATATCGGCGGGATCGATCGAGCCGCCGGGAAAGGCGATCTGCCCGGAATGTTTGCGCAGCGTCGCCGTGCGCTTGGTAAAGATTACATGCGCCTCGTCACCGGCATCGACGACGGGTACGAGCACGGCGGCGTCGCGCAGTTTGAAGGTCTCGACCTCGGCGACGATATCGGGATTGAGGACATGGTCGCCGTGATCACGCCAGGCATGGTCGACCGGCCCGCCATTCTGGTTGAGGGCGCGGCGGCGGAATTCGGCTGCGGAGAACAGCGGATAACGCTGGGTGATCGCATCATTCATCGGCAAAGAGCATCCAGTTCGTCGGCCGGCATGACAGGAAAAACCTCGCCGGCGGAGCGGATCGCAAACATCGCCCGTCCCTGCACGTCGAGGATCTCGCCAAGAGCGACCAGTTCATACATCACCGCACGCGACACCAGCGCCTCCAGCCGCCCGCGCACATGCAGATAGGGTTTCAGTTCGGCGTTGCCGTCCGCAATGGCAAAGCGCAGCCGATGCTCTCCTCCCGCCTCCACGACCTCGCCGACATTGGTGCGCAATGTCAGCACCTGTTTACCCTCCCGCTCTGTCACACTCATCTCCACGGCAATGAACGGAGCGTCGGCGACCCTGATCCCGACCTTTTCCACAGGAGTTACAAGATAGGTCTTCTCATCCTCATCCTTGCGCAAAACCGTCGAAAACAGCCGCACCAGCGCCGGCCGGCCGATCGGCGTGCCCATGTAGAACCAGGTGCCGTCGGCTCTGATCTCCATATCGATATCGCCGCAGAAAGGCGGATTCCACCGCTCGACCGGTGGTAAGCCACGTTTTTTTCCGCCGCTTTCGTCAGACGCGCGCGAGATCATGGCGGCAAGTCCTGCCGCATCCGCCTTTCCGCTGATTTCCTCGGCTGCCATTCTTCCGTCCCGGTTTGTCCTTAACGAAGTGATGTCACGAGATAGTCATTCGCAACGAACTTGTCAGCCCGTCACATCTCCATAACTCTATCGGGTATGAGGCACATGTATAAGTCCGCCGATTCGCTGCCGAATGATTTCAGCCGTTGGAGATGCCCATGGGTATGATGAAGACCGAAGCCAGCCTCGATGAAAAGGCGATCGTCGCCGCCGCCGAAAAGGCGCTCTCCGATATCGCCGCCATCCGCGGAGAGGTTTCGAAGGTGATCTTCGGTCAGGAAAGCGTCGTCGAGAACACGATTCTCGCCGTGCTCTCAGGCGGTCATGCCCTGCTTGTCGGCGTTCCCGGCCTTGCCAAGACCAGACTGGTGACGACGCTTGGCGAAGTCCTCGGCCTCGCCGCCAACCGCATCCAGTTCACGCCCGACCTGATGCCCTCGGATATTCTCGGCTCGGAGGTGATGGATCAGGACGACAGTGGACGCCGCTCTTTCCGCTTCGTCAAGGGCCCTGTCTTCGCCCAGCTGCTAATGGCCGACGAGATCAACCGCGCCTCGCCGCGGACCCAGTCAGCACTTCTGCAGGCCATGCAGGAATATCACATCACTATCGCCGGCCAGCGTTATGACCTGCCGGCGCCCTTCCATGTGCTCGCCACCCAGAACCCGCTCGAGCAGGAAGGCACCTATCCCCTGCCCGAAGCCCAGCTCGACCGTTTCCTGCTGCAGGTCGACGTCAATTATCCCGAGCTCGCCGCCGAACGCCAGATCCTGCTCGAGACGACAGGTCTGGGTGAAACCCGGCCGGCAGCCGCCATCGACGCGCAACGGCTGATCGAGATCCAGACGCTGGTGCGTCAGATGCCGGTGAGCGACACGGTCGTCGACGCCATCCTGGCGCTCGTGCGGTCCGCCCGCCCCGGCCAGGGCAATGCCTCGACCGACAAGAACGTCGCCTGGGGTCCGGGCCCTCGCGCCGGCCAGGCGATGATGCTCTGCGCGCGTGCCCGGGCACTCTACGAAGGCCGCCTGGCGCCCTCGCTCGACGATATTTTTGCGCTGGCCGAACCCATCCTCCAGCACCGTATGGCGCTGACTTTCGCCGCCCGCGCCGAAGGCATGTCGGTGCGCGATGTCATCGCCGGACTGGTCAAGCAGGCAAAGGGATAAGGAAGCCGGACGCGTGGCATCTATCGGACAGATCGTCAATCCGACGTCAGGCAGCGATGCCCTTTCCCGCGCCAGGCAGCGGGCCGCCCTGGTGCCGGACTGCCTGGTGGAAGCCAAGCGCATCGCCAACACGGTGATCGCCGGCTGGCATGGTCGTCGCAAACGCGGCATCGGCGAAAATTTCTGGCAGTTCCGTCCCTATGCCGACGGCGAAAGCCTGTCGCGCATCGATTGGCGCCGCTCCGCCCGCGACGACCATACCTATGTGCGCGAGCGCGAATGGGAGGCAGCCCACACGATTTGGCTCTGGTGCGACATGTCGCCCTCGATGATGTACAAGTCGAGTTATGGCAGCGTTTCCAAGGAGAGCCGCGCGCTGGTCGTCATGCTGGCGCTGGCCGAAATCCTCGCCCGCTCCGGCGAGCGCATCGGCTGCCCCGGCATCATGGAACCCGCCTCCACCCGCAATGCCGCTGAGCGCCTTGCGGCCGCGCTCATGCACACGCGGCTGACCGGCGGCCTGCCGGAAACGGCGATGATCCGCGGCTGGAGCGACCTCGTCCTCATCGGCGATTTCCTCGATGACGCGCCGGCGATCATGGAACGCCTTGGCCCGCTTGCCCGTCGCGGCCTGCGCGGCCATGTGGTCGAAATATCGGATCCCGCCGAGGAAATATTCCCCTATAGCGGCCGCACCGAATTCATCGATCCGGAGAGCGGCGCCAAGCTTATATCCGGACGCGCCGAACACATCCGCGAGGCCTATCGCAACGCCTACCTCGCCCGCAGGGACAGCCTCGGCCAGTCGTTGCGCCATCTCGGCTGGACCTTTGCGACGCACCGCACCGATCATCTCGCCTCGGAGGCGCTGGTCGCGGTGCACATGTACCTGTCCGGCATGCCGGCCAAGGCGACGCATGGAGGGCAGCTGTGAACGCCCTTCCCTTCGCTTTCGCCTTTCCCGCCATTCTCGGCGCCCTCGTCGCCCTGCCGGTCATCTGGTGGCTGCTGCGGCTGACGCCGCCGCGCCCGAAGACGGAGGTCTTCCCGCCGCTGAAGATCCTTGCTTCCGTCTTGAAGCGCGAGGAGACGCCGGCGCAAAGCCCGTGGTGGCTGACGCTGCTGCGCATGCTGCTCGCCGCCACCGTCATTCTTGCGATCGCCGATCCGGTGTTCAATCCGCGCACCAGTTCGCTTGCATCCGGTGGCCCGCTCGTCCTCTTCGTCGACAACAGCTGGGCGGCGGCCCCAGACTGGGAGCGCCGCATCCAGACGGCCGACGCGTTGATAGACGACGCGCAATCCGCCGGCACACCCGTGTCGATCGCCTTCACCGCCGATCCGACCAATGACGCCGTTCCAGGTACCGCCGCTGCCGCCCGCGACAAGCTGCGCGCCGCCGAGCCGCGACCGCTGGTGCCGGACCGCGAGCGCGCCTTCCAGGCGCTGCGCGCCGCATTGAGCGGCGTCAAGCCTGGCACCCTCGCCTTCCTGACCGACGGAGCCGCCGCCAAGGCCGACGACGCGACGGTGCAAAGGCTCGCAGAACTCCAGCCCGCCGATCTCCGCCTGATCGAGGGCGATGCCGAGCGGACGGTCGCCATCACCGCGGCCAACAATGCGGCCGATGCCATGACCGTCAAGGTCACACGGCTCAACAGTTCGCGTGCCGCATCCGTGGCGCTGAACGCTGTCGATACCCAGGGGCGCTCGATTGCCAACGGCAGGGTGGATTTCCGTCCCGGCCAGAGCGTGGCGACGAGTTCGATCACCGCCCCCTTCGAAATGCGCAACGATTTCGCCCGCGTCAGCGTCGATAACGGCGCAACGGCCGGCGCCGTCCACCTTCTCGACGACGCATTCAAGCGCCGCCGCGTCGTCTTGCTGTCAGGGGAAGGAGGAGATGAGTTCCAGCCGCTGCTGTCGCCGCTCTATTATATCCAGCGGGCGCTGCAGCCCTATGCGGATCTGATCCAGCCCAGCGATTCCGACCTTTCGGTCGCCATACCGAAACTTCTCGCCAGCAATCCCTCCATCATCATTATGGCCGATATCGGCCGCCTGCCTGAAGAAACCTACGAACCGCTGACACGCTGGATATCGAACGGCGGCATGCTGCTGCGGTTCGCCGGTCCGCGCATGGCCGCAGCCCCTGCGGACGATCCGCTGATCCCGGTTATCCTGCGCCAGGGAGAGCGGGCGCTAGGTGGCACATTGTCCTGGAGCGAGCCGCAGTCGCTCGCCGAATTTCCGAGTTTCGGGCCTTTCGCCGGCATAGCGCGTCCCGCCGATGTCGTCGTCAAGCGCCAAGTGCTTGCCGAACCGACGCCCGATCTTGGCGAACGCACCTGGGCGAGCCTGGCGGACGGCACGCCGCTGGTGACGATGAAGCAGCTCGCATCCGGGCAGATCGTCCTGTTTCATGTCACTGCGGAAGCGACCTGGTCCGACCTGCCGATCTCAGGCACTTTCGTCGACATGCTGCGTCACCTCCTGCAGATATCGCGCTCAGGCGGTGTCACATCGGAGGCGCGCGGCAACGCGCGTGTCTCCGAAACCCTGCCGCCATTCCGGATGCTGACGGCCAAGGGCACGCTCGTCTCAGAGACGGGGGCGGCGCGACCCCTCATTCCACAGGCCGGAGCCGAGCCGACAGCGAATTTCGACAACCCACCTGGGCTCTACGGTTCGGAAGACGGTTTCACCTCCCTGAACGTATTGCCTGAGGACGCCGAACTGACGCCGCTCGATACAGCCGGCACCAATGCCGTGCGCGAAGGCCTGATCGGCGGCGAAAGCTGGTCGGCAAAGCCCGCGCTTTTTCTCGCAGCCTTTCTGCTGCTGCTGGTCGACAGCCTGGTCGTCCTCTTCATGAACGGCGCGTTCTCACGATTGCGCCCGGCTGCCCGCACAGCGGCGATGATCGCCATTGCACTTAGTGCCGGCTTTCTCATGCAACCAGGCATGCTTCACGCCGACGACTCCCAGCCCGGCGACGACCTCATTCTCCAGAGGCTCGACAATACGCATCTCGCCTATGTCGTCACCGGGGAACGGGACGTGGACGATATATCCGAGCGCGGCCTCGAGGGCCTTACCCAGTTCCTGACGTTCCGCACGACGCTGGAGCCGGCACCACCCGTCGGCATCGACCTCACCAAAGACGAGCTTGCCTTCTATCCGATCATCTACTGGCCGGTTTCGGCAACGGCGCCGATGCCGACGTCGGCGGCGATCAGCCGCATCGACGCCTATATGCGCAATGGCGGCACCGTGCTTTTCGATACACGCGATCAGATCAGCGCCCTGGACAATGGCGGCAATATCAGCGCCAACGGCCAGAGGCTGCAGGAAATCCTCGCCAATCTCGACATTCCGCCGCTGGAACCGGTGCCGTCAGATCATGTGCTGACGAAATCCTTCTATCTCCTGTCGAGCTTTCCCGGCCGTTACACCGGCAGCCCGCTTTGGATCGAGGCCCGGCAGGGCGGCCGCGAAGCGACCGAAAAATCGGCTGCGACGGCCGACGGCGTTTCGCCGATCCTGATCACAGGCAATGATTTCGCCGGGGCCTGGGCAATCGACGACAACGGCGTGCCGATGCTGCCGACCGTGCCGTCCGATGAAGCGCAGCGCGAATATGCCTACCGTGCCGGTGTCAACATCATGATGTACATGCTGACCGGCAACTACAAGACCGACCAGGTCCATGTTCCCGACCTACTCGAACGGTTAGGACAGTGAGATGACCTTCGACTTTTCGCCCTTCCTGCCTTGGCCAATTCTGGCCGCGCTGGCCGCAGTCAGCGTCATCATCGCCGCCTTCGCGATCTGGCGCGGCATTCGCGGCGCCTGGATCAGAACGCTGGCGGCACTCGCCATGTTGACCGCCCTTGCCAATCCGGTGCTGCTGCAGGAGGATCGGGATCAACTGTCGACGATCGTCCCGGTTCTCGTCGACCGAAGCCAGAGCCAGCAGACGCCCGATCGCGTCAAGATGACCGATGATGCGCTTGCCGCCCTGAGGGGACAGCTCGCCCGCTTCCCGCAGATCGAGCCCCGCTTCGTCGATGTCGAAGGCGACGTCAATTCCGACGTGCCGTCGACGCGCCTGTTCGACGCGCTGTCGGCCAACATCGCCGATGTTCCGCCCGCCCGCATCGGCGGCGCCATCATGCTGACCGATGGTGAAGTTCACGATGTTCCGGCCGCCAACCAGGCGCTCGGTTTCGACGCGCCGATCCATGGCCTCATCACCGGCAAGGCCAACGAATTCGATCGCCGCATCGAAGTCATCAAGGGGCCGCGCTTCGGCATCGTCAACGAGGAGCAGCAGGTGATCTTGCGCGTCTTCGACGACGGCCCGAGCCCGGGCGGCACGGCCAATGTCACGGTGAAGCTGAACGGTGACGAGATCGCCACCCTGCAGGCGACACCCGGCCAGGATACGCCCTTCTCCTTCAAGGTGCCGGGCGGCGGCAGCAATGTGCTCGAATTTTCCGTCGCCGAGCTTCCCGGCGAAGTCACCGCCGCCAACAACCGCGCCGTCCACGTCATCGACGGCATCCGCCAGAATCTCCGCGTGCTTCTCGTGTCCGGCGAGCCGCATGCCGGCGAGCGCGCCTGGCGCAACCTGCTGAAATCCGACGCCTCGGTCGATCTCGTCCATTTCACCATCCTGCGTCCGCCGGAAAAGCAGGACGGCACGCCGATCAACGAACTGTCGCTGATCGCCTTTCCGACGCGTGAACTCTTCGTCGACAAGATCAAGGATTTCGACCTGATCATCTTCGACCGCTACCAGCATCGCGGCGTGCTGCCGCTGCTCTACTACGATTACATCTCGCAATATGTCGAAAACGGCGGCGCGCTGCTGATCGCCGCCGGTCCCGAACATGCCGGCCCCGATTCCATTGCAACGACGCCGCTTTCCACGATCTTGCCGGCAACGCCCACCGGGGAGATAACCGAGAGGGCCTTCTATCCCCGCCTCTCCGAGGAAGGCCGCAAACATCCCGTCACCCGCGGCCTGGACGGCTCGGGTGAGGATCCGCCGCATTGGGGCCGCTGGTTCCGCAGCGTCGATGTCGACCGGCCGCAGGGCGAGACGATCATGCTCGGCGCCGACAACCACCCGCTGCTGGTGCTGAACCGCGCCGGCCAGGGCCGCGTCGCTATGCTGCTTTCCGATCAGGGCTGGCTCTGGGCGCGCGGCTTCGAAGGCGGCGGCCCCAACGTTTCGCTCTATCGCCGTATCGCCCATTGGCTGATGAAGGAACCGGCGCTCGAGGAAGAAGCGCTGACGGCGCGCGCCTCCGGTCGGACGCTTGAAGTTACGCGCCAGACGATCGGCGACAATCCGGGAAACGCCACCGTGCGTTACCCTTCCGGCAAGACCGAAATCCTGCCGCTCACCCAAGCCGAACCGGGGCTCTACAAGGCCGAGAAGCGGATGGACGAAATCGGCCTCTTCGAAATCCGCAACGGCAAGCTGTCGACGCTCGTCCATATCGGCGCCGTCGACGCACCGGAATTCAAGGCGATGATCTCGACGACCGATGTGCTGAAGCCGGTCGCCGAGAGAAGCAAGGGCCTCGTCACCCGCGTCGCCAACGAAAACGGCAGGATTTCCGTGCCGCCGATCCTGCCGGTGCGCGGCCAGGTCCGCGTCGCCGACAACGATCGCATGATGATCCGCATGACCAGCGAGACGGTCTTGAAGGGCATCAACACGCTGCCGCTCTTTGCCGGTTTTGCCGGCGTCGGCATCCTCCTGCTTGCCTTCGGAACCATGTGGTGGCGCGAGGGGCGGTAATCTGATGCCGGAATTCGAGCTGACCGCATCACCCTCGCTGGAGGAATTGGCGGCGATCACCGATGCGCTCTCCGCCTTCAACGCCGGTGATGTCGGTCCCTCCGATCGCCGGCCGCTTGCCGTTCTCATCCACGATACCGACGGCAAGGTGACCGGCGGCCTGTCGGGTTTTACCGCCTGGGGCTGGCTCTTCACCCAGATGCTCTATATTCCCGACACGTTGCGCGGCACCGGCCTCGCCGGCAAGATTCTCGCAAAAGCCGAAGAAGAGGCAAAAGCCCGGGGCTGCCACGGCGCCTGGATCGATACGTTCAGCCCGCAGGCTCTCAATGCCTATCTGCGCCAGGGCTATCAAGTCTTCGGCGAGCTCGAGGATTTCCCGGAAGGCCGGACACGGAGCTTTCTGCGGAAAAACCTCTGATCATCCGTGCCAGGCGATGATGCCCTTCAGCCGCTCGTGTGCATCCTCGGCGATCGGAACGACGAGCACGCGGCCGGGATCGACGGGGCCTGGAAAAGAAAGCGCATTATAGGCAACCTTCTGGAAGCCGAGCGGGCCGTAATAGGGCGGATCACCGACGAGGATCACGGCTTCCGAGCCCTTGCGTCTTGCCGCCTCCACCGCGATCCGCACCAGTTCACGGCCGATGCCCTGGTTCTTATGGGAGGGGCGGACGGCGAGCGGGCCGAGAAGATGGCCCTTCACCGTGCCGGCCAGCACCGGCGTCATGCGCACGGAAGCGATCGTCTCGCCATTATCGGTGCAGATGAAGGAGAGCGACAGATCATGCGGCCCCTGCTCGCGGATGCGCGCTGCCGCCCGCGTGAAGCGGCCCGGACCGAAAGCTTCTTCGTTGATATGTTCGATGGCGGCGTCATGAGACGCGTCTTCGGTGAGGTAGACGAAATCGTGCTTGTACATGATGACAGAAACCGGATGGACAGATTGATGGGTCTCGAACACGCCTTGGGCGTTCGGGAGCATCAGCGTCGTCGCGGGTTTCTGGAAATGAACATCAGGCAGGCATCCTAAAATCGTGAAAGGCCGATAGCAGGAAAAATTTCCGCCGTCCAACGCAAAATGCACATGACAGCACTGGAAATTATGCAGCGCCAAAACGGCGTGGCACACTGTTCAACCTTTACCGCCTGCAAAGCCCCGCTATCTCAGCTAACTTCGGTCTCGACACGCAACCAAAGGAAATGAAGATCATGGGAATGCTGGTGGACGGCGTCTGGCATGATGTCTGGTACGACACGAAGGAGAGCAAGGGCCAGTTCAAACGGCAGCCCTCGCAGTTCCGCAATTGGGTGACATCGGACGGTGAGGCAGGCCCCTCCGGCAGCGGCGGCTTCAAGGCCGAGGCCGGGCGTTATCATCTCTATGTCTCGCTTGCCTGCCCCTGGGCGCACCGCACGCTGATCTTCCGCAAGCTCAAGAAGCTGGAGGAGCTGATCTCGGTATCGGTCGTCGACCCGCTGATGCTCGACAATGGCTGGGAATTCAAAGTCGGCGACGGCGCCACCGGCGACCAGCTCTTCGGTTCAGCCACGCTCTGGCAGATTTATATCAAAGCCGATCCGCATTATTCCGGCCGCGTCACCGTTCCCGTCCTGTGGGACAAAAAGACCGGCACGATCGTCAGCAACGAATCCGCCGAGATCATCCGCATGTTCAACAGCGCCTTCGACGGGCTGACCGGCTCGAAGAGCGATTTTTATCCCGAGGATCTCCGCGCCGAAATCGACGCGCTGAACGATACTGTCTACGACACCGTCAATAACGGCGTCTACAAGGCGGGCTTTGCCACCACCCAGGAAGCCTATGAGGAAAATGTCGGCAAGCTGTTCGAAACGCTCGACATGCTCGACGAACGCCTGGCCAAGGGCCGCTATCTCCTCGGCAACCGTCAGACCGAAGCCGACTGGCGCCTGTTCACCACGCTGGTGCGCTTCGACCCGGTCTATGTCGGCCATTTCAAATGCAACATCCGCCGGATCGCCGATTACCGCAACCTGCCCGGTTACCTAAGAGATCTCTATCAGACGCCGGGCATTGCCGAGACGGTGAACCTGACGCACATCAAGCAGCACTATTACCGCAGCCACAAGACCATCAATCCGACCGGCATCGTTCCCGTCGGCCCGGCGCTCGATCTCGACAGCCCGCATGGGCGCGCGAAGCTTGCCGCGGCTTAAAAAATGTGAAGCCCTCACCAGCGGTGGTCGGGCTCCTGCTCGCCTCGAAGCTCGGCAAGGCGGCGATGCGTCGCCTTGGTCGTACCCTCGGGCAGGCTGTCGAGCGGGAAGAAGCCGCTGTCGGAGATCTCCCAGTCGGGCGGGCGCGGCGCCGTCTGCTCGACATTCGCCCGGTAGAACACGACATGGTCGCGGCGAGTATTCGTGGTGTTGAAATAGACCTGGACCAGTTGCGGTTTGCCGATGATCCTGAGGTTGCCCTCTTCGCGCAATTCCTTGGCCAGCGCTTCTTCGACCGTCTCGTTGCGTTCCAGCCCGCCGCCCGGCATGTGCCAGCCGCCGATATAGCTGTGGCGCACCAGAAAAATCCGCCCCTCCGCATCGAAGCAGGCGGCCCTGACGCCCATCGTCATGCCGCGGGCGAAGGAGAAATAGACATGCAGAAGGCGCAGGGCCGTTCTGATATGCAGGGGCCGCTTTTCTTTATCCACCATCGTTCCGTTTCAGCCCTTCATCGCGCCGGATGTGTTTGATTTGTCAATAAGCTGGTCTATGTCTCGTAGCATGTTCAAGCTCGCGCATATTTCCGACGTCCACCTCGGGCCGTTACCCCGTCTTTCCATCCAGGAGCTGTTTTCAAAACGCATAACGGGCTTTGTGAACTGGCATCGAAATCGACGCAAGCACCTTTTCGGCAGCACGCTGGATCTGTTGCTCGACGACATCCGCGCCCACGAGGCGGATCATCTGGCCGTCACCGGCGACCTCGTCAATCTGGCGAGCGGTATCGAGATCCGCGCCGCCGCCGCCTGGCTGCGCGCGCTCGGCGATCCCGCCGACACCTCGGTCGTTCCCGGCAATCACGACGCCTATGTGCCCGGCGCCTACGAGAAGTCGATGCGCGCCTGGTACGAGTATGTCCGCGGCGATCTCTCCCCGCCGCAATGGCAGGAAGACCGCCATATCTTCCCCTATCTGCGTATCCGCGGCAAAGTAGCGATCGTCGGCTGCTCGACGGCTGTCGCCACCCCTCCCTTTGCCGCCTCCGGCTTTTTCGGCGCCCGCCAGGCCCGCGATACCGTCAACATGCTGCGAGCGGCGGGCGAAGCCGGTCTCTTCCGCGTCGTCATGATCCATCATCCGCCGATCCGCGGCGCCACCACCTTCTACAAGCGCATGATCGGCATTCGCCGCTTCGCCGCGGTGATTTCGACCGGCGGCGCCGAGCTCGTGCTGCACGGGCATACGCACCTGAACACGCTCCACTGGCTGCGCGGCCAGGTGCAGCCGGTGCCCGTCGTCGGCATCGCCTCCGCCTCGCAAGGACCGGGCAGCATCAAGCCGCCGGCCGCCTACAACCTCTTCTCCATCGACGGCTCTCCCGGCGCCTGGGAACTCAGCGGCGAACGCTTCAGCGTCAACCGGTCCGGCGATGCCGTGATGGCGGAAAGCGCAGATATTTTCGCGCGTTAGCGCCGCCTCCGGACTCCTTTCCTCCAGCACTTGAACCGATATGAGAGGAGGCCCGGCCATCGCCGCAACAATTGCCATGGCGGCCGCTTACCCTCTTGGTATTTTTAACGGTAAGCGTACAATCCGGCCAACTGCATCGCCTCAAAACGGAGCCCGCCAATGACTTCTTCTTTCCGTCACCTGTCCAGACTTTCGCTCGCCGCCGGCTTTGCCTTCGGCATCGCCACAGCTGCTTTCGCGGTCGGCGACAACAACGATGACACCAATCCGCCGCCGAAGACCCAGACGACCAAGACCTGCACCGGCGGCAAGGTCTGGGATAAGGCCAAGAAGGAATGCGTCAACCCGAAGAAGAGCAGCTTCAACGACGACGATCTCTACAAGTTCGCCCGCGAGTTCGCCTATGCCGGCCAGTATGACAATGCCATCACCGTGCTCAATCTCGCCCACAACCAGAACGACCCGCGCATCCTGAACTATCTCGGCTACGCCAACCGCAAGGCCGGCCGCATGGAACTCGGCATGTCCTACTACCGCAAGGCGCTGCAGGCGGATGAGAACTACATCCTTGCCCGCTCCTACATGGGCATGGCGCTGGTGGAACAGGGAGACATCCAGGGCGCCCGCGTCCAGCTCGTCGAAATCCGCGATCGCGGCGGCGAAGGCACATGGGCCTATCGCGCTCTGCTGCAAAGCTTGAACGGCTACAAGACATATTGACGCAAGTTTTGTGGGCCACAATACGAAAATCCCTTGAGAAAAGGGGATGAAGACAGCCGGATGCTTGCGAAGTGCAGGAGACTTGCTTCATAAAGCACATGCGGCGTCGATACGGCCGGCTTCGCGCCCGACGGCGAACCCTTCGTCCGCGAAACCATTGTGAATGCTTCTTGGATAGACAATGCGTCAACCCGCAACGACCATCGATCTCCGGCGTGATCTCGTCGGCCTTCTGCCCCGCCTTCGCCGCTTCGCGATCACGCTCGCGGGTGAGGCCGCCGTGGCCGACGAACTCGTCCAGGCGGTCTGCCAGCGCGCCATCGCCAAGGGCCATCAATGGAGTGGTGAAGGCCGCCTGGAAAGCTGGATCTACACGCTCGCCCGCCAGCAATGGACCGACGACAGCCGCAAGCGCAAGCCGAAGGCTTCCGTCCGCGGCAACGTCACGGATATTCGCGAGGCCGCGCGCGAACGCTCGGCCGCAGTCGATCCCGACGCCATTCATCGCATGATCGCCGATATGCCGGACGGCCTTTGCAGCATGTTCCTGCTCGTCGATGTCGAAGGCCACAGCTACCAGCAGGCGGCCGACATCATGGGCACGCCGGTGGCAAATGTCGTCTCGCAGCTCGCGACCGCAAGGCTGCATTTTGCCGGGCTTGCCGGCACCCACCCGATCCACAGGTACTGAATTGCTCGATCTTAGGAAATTGCCGCTCGAAGCCCAGCTTACCGCCCTTCTCGATGGCGAGGTCTCGCCCGAACAGCGCCACGAACTGGAGCAGCGCCTGGCAACGGACGAGAATGCGCGACGGCTGCACGAGAAGCTGCGCCATGGCGCCGATTTCGGCCGTCGCCGTCTCGAAGACATCCTGAAGGAGCCGGTGCCGCTCGCCCTCGTCCGCTCGATCAAGAGCACGCAGCCGCCGAAGACGCCGATCGCCCAGCGCGCCACGCGCCCGCCGGTGAAACTGGCGCCGAGTGGCCCGCAGGCGCTGGCCGCCGCACTTATTCTCTTCGCCGTCGGTTGCGGTATCGGCTATTTCGTCGGCACCAGCCCGGATGCCGACGAAATCGCCACAACGACCTCCGCGACGGCGCCGGCCAATACCAGCGACTGGCTGGGCGACGTCACCGCCTATCAGCGCCTGCTGATCCGCCAGCCTCGCCATCTCGTCGAAGTGCCTGCCTCGCAGGCCGAGGAAATCTCCAGCTGGCTGACGACCGCGATCGGCGTGCCCTTCCGCGTGCCTGATCTCAGCGCCGAAGCCTGGACCTTCCAGGGCGCGCGCGTCATCCTCGGCGACAGCCGCCCTGTCGGCCAGCTCGTCTACTCCAACGCCGACGGCGACGTCATCTCCATCTGCTTCCGCAAGGACGCGCAGCCACCGGAGACCGACGACTTCAAGGAAACCATCAAGGACGAGATCGGTCTCGTGACATGGCACAATGCAGGCACGTCCTATGTGCTTGCCGGCCCTTCCGCTGAAGCAGCGCTCGGCCAGCTCGCCATGAAAATCGCCACGGCGATTTGATCGCAAGGCCATCCATCGCGAAGACCCGTTGAATGCGCTTACCTCGACCCCAGCCTTTCTTTGATCAAGGCGTCAGCACCACTTTGCCGACCGCCCTTCGCTCCTCGATGGCGCGATGCGCCTCCGCCGCCTGATGCAGCGGAAAGCGACCGCCCTCGACAACCTTGAGCCGACCCGCCGCGGCAAGAGCGAAAAGCTCGGCAAGATCAGACGACACCCCCTGAGGAGACAGAAGCGGCAGCAGCGAAAACCCTCTGATCGACTGGTTGTCGGCAAGCATGCGCTCGATATCGGCCGCTTCGAGGCCGAACCGCCCCATTGCCGCGAGCACCAACTCGCCGCAAGGCGCCAAGGCATCGAGCGCCGCCTTGGAAAACTCACCGCCGACGGTATCGTAGATGATATCCACGCCGGTCTCTCCGGTCTGCCTCTTGACGTCCTGCGGCCAGCCGGGCGCGGTATAGTCGACCGCCCGATCGGCGCCGAGGGATAAGGCGAGCGCCCTCTTCTCGTCGCTGCCCGCCGCCGCGATGACCATGCTCGCCCCGCCACGCCTTGCAAGCTGCACCAGCAGCGAACCGACACCGCCGGCCGCGGCATGGACGAGAACGGCCTTGCCTCTCGCAGGACTGCGGCGCAACAGATGCAGCGCCGTCAGCCCCTGCACCATCAGGCCGCAGGCCGCTTCGAAAGAGATCGCATCCGGCAGCGGCACCACCGACCCGCCGCTGACCGCTACGAACTCGGCATAACCGCCCCAGCCACGCCCGATCGCAAAGAGCGGCACCGCGACCCGTGCGCCGACAAGCGATGCATCCGTGCCCAGCCCAATCCGCTCGACCACACCGGCGATCTCGACGCCGGGAAACATCGGCAGGTCTGGCGTCACCGCATAACGATTGGCGCGCATCAGCACCTCGAAGAAGTTGATGCCCGCCGCATGAACGCGAACGAGAACCTCGCCCCGTCCCGGTTCGGGAACCGGCATCTCTACGACCTCCAGGACATCGGCCGGACCGAAGCGGCTGAACTGAACGGCTTTCATGGGAGCGATACCTCACGTTCGAATGGTGTGAGGCGGGTTTTAGCAATAGGATATCTGGCAAAAATACACACTCTTTCGTGCCCTACCCACCAGGAGGTGACCATGGCCGAGCCGATGAAAAGACTGCCGGAATTGCCGGTCGAGCGCGCGCTGAAAGTGATTTCAGGGCGCTGGAAGCCCATCATCCTCTACTATGTCTTCTCCGGCCCGAAGCGTCTTTCCGAGCTGAAGCGCATGATGCCCGCCATTACCCAGAAGGTGCTGATCCAGCAGTTGCGCGAGATGGAGGAGCACGGGCTGGTCGCCCGCCAGGTCTTCGCCGAGGTCCCTTCCCGTGTCGAATACAGCGTGACCGAGATCGGCCTTGAACTCGAGCCGGTGCTGCTGGCGCTCTGCCGCTGGGGCCAGCGCCATGCGGAGGCGAATGACGAAGCCGACAAGATCGCCGACTGCATCGTCAGGCCGCGAAACAAAAGTGCGATCGCGGCCTGAATCGTTTTGGAATCAGCCCTTGCCGGCCTTCACATCGAGCACGCGGTTGGCGGCCGAGACGATCGCTTCCAGCGATGCTGCGACGATGTTGGTATTGATGCCGGCGCCGAAGAGCTTGCCGCCGGGATAGGAGGTCTCGACGTAGGAGATCGCCGCCGCGTTCGAGCCGTGCTGCAGAGAATGCTCGGAATAATCCTCGACCGACATCTCGATGCCGAGATAGTGCGACAGAGCATTGATGAAGCCGTCGATCGGACCGTTGCCGCGTCCTTCGATGCGCTTGATCTCGCCATTGTCGGTAATCTCGGCCGCCACGATCCGCTGGCCCTTGTGCTCGGTGTCGGGATAGGTGTGGTGATCGACGAACCTCAGGCGCGCATCGGGCTGCGTCACGTAGCGCTCGATGAAACGGTCGTATATGCGCCGCGAGGGAAGCTCCTTGCCCTCGACGTCGGTAATGCGCTGGATATCCTCGCGGAATTCCACCTGCAGATTGCGCGGCAGGTTCAGCCCGTAATCCTGCTGCAGGATATAGGCGATTCCGCCCTTGCCGGACTGCGAGTTGATGCGGATGATCGCCTCATAGGAACGGCCGACATCGCGCGGATCAATCGGCAGGTACGGCACTTCCCAGACGGGGTGGTTGGCAACCTGGGCCGCCTTCATACCCTTGTTGATCGCATCCTGATGCGAACCGGAGAAGGCCGTATAGACCAGCTCGCCGACGTAAGGATGGCGTTCGCCGATCGCCATCTGGTTGGAATATTCGAACACTTCCTTGATGCGCACAATGTTCGAGCAGTCGATCTCAGGATCGACCCCTTGCGTGAACATGTTCAGCGCCATCGTCACCATGTCGACATTGCCGGTGCGTTCGCCATTGCCGAAGAGCGTGCCTTCGACACGATCGGCGCCTGCCAGCAATGCCAGTTCGGCAGCGGCGATGCCGGTGCCGCGGTCGTTATGCGGGTGCAGGGAGATGATCAGGTTCTCGCGATTGTCGAGGTTGCGGCACATCCACTCGATCTGATCGGCATAGACGTTCGGCGTCGCCATCTCGACGGTGGACGGCAGGTTTATGATCAGCTTGTTATCGGGCGTCGGCTTGACCACCTCGATGACGCCATTGCAGATATCCAGCGCCACTTCGAGTTCCGTGCCGGTAAAACTCTCGGGCGAATATTCGAAACGGTAGCCGCCGCCTGCCTTGACAGCCATGTCGGTAATCATCTTGGCGGCATCGACGGCGATCTGCTTGATGCCCTGCACATCCTTGGCGAAGACGACGCGGCGCTGCAGCTCGCTGGTCGAGTTGTAAAAATGCACGATCGGCCGGTTTGCGCCTTCCAGTGCTTCGAAGGTGCGGGTGATGAGTTCCGGGCGGCATTGCACCAGCACCTGCAGGGAGACGTCGGCGGGCACGTTGCCCTCTTCCACGCACCAGCGGGCGAAATCGAAATCGGTCTGCGAAGCGGAGGGGAAACCGATCTCGATTTCCTTGAAGCCCATCTCCAGCAGCAGCTGGAACATCCGCGCCTTGCGGTCGTGGCCCATCGGGTCGACCAGCGCCTGGTTGCCGTCGCGCAGGTCGACCGAGCACCAGACCGGCGCCTTGGTGATGGTCTTCGTCGGCCACGTGCGGTCGGGAATGTTTACCTGCGGATAGGCCCGGTATTTCACCGCAGCGTCAGGCATGCCTTTTGCGGAGGCCGTTTTTCCCTCGGAGAATTGCGTCTTTGCGTTCATCGTATCGTCTCCTCGTCCCGGCATTCGCCCCGCTCTTAGCCGATCGTGTCAGGCTTGGCGATAAACAAATGCGGACCTTTGTCGGTCGTTAGGTCAATTTTGAAAATGAGTCGCGAGGAGCAATCGCCGGGCGGGCTTTCGGCCGCCGGGCGCTCCTCAAAGGACCCGGCAACCGCGCGTAAGGCCGAGGAGAAGAAGCGAGGTCAGGGCGCGCGTATTGTCACGCAGGGCGATGCGGCCGCGTGCAATCGTGTCTGAAATTCTGGCGCCAGTGGTCTTCATGGCCGCGCTTATAACCTTGGGCCGGGAAACTGGCAAGCCCTTGCTCGGGCTTTTGGCCGCCGAAGGCGTAACGCCATTCCGCTACCGCGGCTGGCTTCGGTCTTTCCAAATGCTCACCAGCCGCGACAGCGCCAGCATCAGCCCGCCGGCGATCAAGCCCCAGAAGGCGCCGGAAATGCCGCCGAAGGAAACGCCGGAGGCGGTGACGAGGAAGGTGATCGCCGCCGCCTCGCGCGACTCAGGCGCCTGGAAAGCCGACATCGCCGAGGAGGAGAAAGCCCCGACCAGCGCCAGCCCGGCCACCGCCTCGATCAGGATCGGAGGCGCAAGCGCGACGAAAGCCGTCACCGCGCCGGCGAGCAGCCCGAGGATGACATAACCGACGCCGGCGATCAGTGACGCCCAATAGCGCCGCTTCGGATCCGCGTGGGCATCCTGTCCGGCGCACATCGCCGCGGTAATGGCCGCCAGATTGACGGCGTGGCCGCCGAACGGCGCCGACAGCAGCGAGAAAAACCCGGTGACCGCAAAGAGCGGACCAGGCTTCGGATCGTAGTGGTTGACCTTCAAGACGGCGATACCCGGAATGTTCTGCGAGGCCATGGTGACGATGAAAAGCGGCAGCGCGATCGAGACAAGGCCGGCAAGGCTGAACACCGGCCGGACGATTTCCGCCGCCGGCACCAGCGACTGTTCGAGCGAACTGAGCGCGCCGTCCGGAATATCGACGCCGAAGGTGAGCACCAGCACGAAGGCTGCGAGCGCCGCCGGCACAGCCCAGAGCCGTTTGAAGGCGCCGACGACGATCCAGGCGACGACGATCGGCAGACCGAGGACGGGATTGAAGCCGATCGCCTTTACCGGCGCGAAGCAGAGGCCGATCAGCACGCCGGCAAGCATCGCATTGGCAAGCGGCGCGGGAATGGCGGCAACTGCCCGGCCGAGCGGCTTGAACAGCCCGGCGACGACGATCAGCCCGCCACAGATCAGGAATGCCCCGACCGCCGCATTGAAGCCGCCCTCGATCGGCCCGGTGCTTGCGAGCAGTGCGGCGCCCGGCGTCGACCAGGCGATGCTGATCGGCAATCGCGTCGCGGCACTGAGCAGGATTGCGCAGACGCCCATGGAGATCGACAATGCCATCAGCCCAGAACCCGCCTGCGCATCCGTTGCACCGACGGCCTCGAGCCCGTGCAGCACGACGGCAAAGGAGCTGGCGGAACCGACGAAGGCGGTCAGCAGCCCCATGAACAAGGCCTGGACGGAAAAATCTTTGAGCATGGCGGAACTCGAGCTGCGGGAATGGCGCATGGAGCATGACGGCTGCCGCCCGCGCAAGTCCGAATTCAGCTCTTTCCGTTCAGCACCCGCGTCTTCCGGCAGAAACAAAACGCCCTCGCCTGATGCTGCAGGCGAGGGCGTTCAATAGCATTACATGAGAAAACTCAGATATCGGCCTGTGACGTCACGATCCGCGAAACGAGACCATAGTCCTTCGCCTCTTCGGCCGACAGCCAATAGTCTCGATCGGTATCCTTGGCGATCTTGTCGAGCGGCTGGCCGGTGGCTGCCGCCATGATCCTGTTCAGGCGCTCATTCATCTTGATGATCTCGCGTGCCTGGATCTCGATGTCGGACGCCATGCCGCGCGTGCCGCCCGAGGGTTGGTGCAGTAGGAAGCGGGTGTTCGGCAGGCACAGGCGCTGCTCCTTCGGAGCGGCGACATAGATCAGCGCGCCGGCGGAGGCGACCCAGCCCGTGCCGATCATCCAGACCTTCGGCTTGATGAACTTGATCATGTCATGGATGGAATCGCCGGATTCGACGTGGCCGCCGGGCGAATTCACATAGATGCGGATGTCTTCGTCGCTGGCCGCGGCAAGCGCCACGAGCTGCGAGCAGACCTTCTGCGCCAATTCCTGATTGATCGGTCCGTAGATGAAGATCGAACGCGACTTGAAAAGATTCGCCTCCGTTTCCTTGCCGAGCGGCAGTTCCTTCGTCTTGTCGTCCTGGTCTTCGTCGTTCATTCGAACCTCTTGGAGATGAATTCGGCTTCCCCGCACATAGTGCGACTCAATGCCTAAAACAATGTGGGAAAAACACAAGGCACCGAAGCGATGGAGATATCCTTAAGAAGCCGCGCGCCGTTCTGCAAGCCTTACTGAAATGTAACGGTGAAAGGCTTTGAAAAGCCTGAATCGGTTCCTACCTCAACCTCACGCAGCGGTAGCTGCACCGAAAAACCATGGAGCGCTTTACGCGTCCGATCGGATACGAGAGTGCTCCGGACCAACAGGAGGCAGACATGTCACCCGAAGAACGCCAATTGCTGACCGCCCTCTTCGACCGTGTGCGCACAGCAGCGGCCCAGCCGCGCGACCGCGACGCCGAGGCCCTGATCGACCAGGCAACGCGCGAACAGCCCTCCGCCACCTATTATCTCGCCCAGGCCGTCATCGTTCAGGAAAAGGGACTGGAAGCGGCCGCCAATCATATCAAGGAACTCGAAGAGCATGTCCGCCAGCTGGAAGCCGGCGCCAGCGAGCACCGCCAGGCCGAACAGGGCGGCGGCTTCCTGAGCTCGATCTTCGGCAACACCCAGACGCAGCAGCCGGCACCCGTCCCTTCCAATCCTGGTCCCTGGGGTCAGCAGTCCCGCGCCTATGACGATTCCCGCGGCTATGACCGCGATGGCCACCAGCCGCAGCAGCAACAGCCGACCGGCCCCTGGAGCCAGCAGGCCTATGCGCCGTCGGCCGGCGGCAGCTTTCTGCGCGGGGCGCTCGGCACGGCCGCCGGCGTTGCCGGCGGCATGCTGCTTGCCAATTCGCTGAGCGGCATCTTCGGCAATCACATGTCCTCGCTCGGCTGGGGCTCGCCCTTCGGCGCCAACCCCTTCGGCAATGCCAGCGCGCCCACCGAGGAAACCGTCATCAACAATTACTACGGCAATGACGACACCCGCCAGGCGTCCGACAATGCGGCCGATAAACGACAACGACAATGTGCAGCAGGCCGATTATGACGACGGCGACGACTACACCGACGATTCGTCCAGTGACGACGTTACGGATGTTTGAGGTTTGGCGGTTGGAGACGGGCAGCGGTTGCCGCACCGTATCCCGGCCCTTCGCTTACAGCGCCGCGCGTCTTTCAGACGCGCAAAGGACGCTGTAACGCTTTGAATTGCTGCATAATTTTTCCCTTAAATCGATTCCGATTTAAGGAATTATCCAGTAGCTCAGGGCGTTCGCCGCTGCAATCGATTCAGAGCAATTCCAGAAAAAGTGCCCAGCGGTTTTTCGTCCGGAATTGCGTTGAAAGAAAAGCGATCGATTGCTCGGGCTTCGCCTGACCGCTCCTCACCCACGTCCGCGGTAGGTGGCGACGCCCTGCTCCGGCAGCCACACACCTTCCGGCGGTTTGCCGGTCTGCCAGAACACGTCGATCGGAATGCCTCCGCGCGGATACCAGTAAGCGCCGATCCTCAACCACTTGGGATCGAGCAGTTCGACGATGCGCTTGGCGATGTAGATCGAGCAATCCTCGTGGAAAGCGCCATGGTTGCGGAAGGAATGCAGGAAGAGCTTCAGCGACTTCGATTCCACCAGCCATTCGCCCGGAATGTAGTCGATGACGATATGGGCGAAATCCGGCTGTCCGGTCATCGGGCAGAGCGAGGTGAACTCCGGCGCGGTGAAGCGCACGACGTAGTCGGTGCCGGCATGGTTGGACGGCACTTTTTCAAGCACCGCCTGCTCCGGCGATTGCGCGGTTTCGGTTTGCTGGCCCAGCATCGACAGGCTGGAAACATCGGTATTCGGCATCATGCCTCCTTGACGACTTTGACGCGGATGCCATGGGCCTTTTCGCCCTCCGGCTCCACGTGAATGGCTATTTTGGCGCCCTCGTGCACCGCACTGATGGCATCCTCAAGGCGGTCGCATATATCATGCGCCTGCCGCACCGACATAGTGCCGGGCACCACCATGTGAAAATCGATGAAGGTGACGGCGCCGGCCCGCCTGGTCTTCAGGTCATGCACGCCGATCGAGCCTGCCGCATGGGTGGCGATCGCCTCCTTGATCGCTTCCTCTTCGCGCGGCTCGACGGCCTGGTCCATCAGCCCGCCGATCGATTGCGAGATCACCTTCCAGCCCTGGTAGATGATGTTGACGGCGACCAGAATGGCAAGCACCGGATCGAAGATCGCATAGCCGGTCGCCAGCGCCAGCAGCAAGCCGGCGAGCACGCCGACGGAGGTCACCACATCCGACATGATGTGCTGCCCGTCCGCGGCGAGCGCCGCCGAACGATGTTTGCGACCGGTTCTGATCAGCAGCCGCGCCCAGACCACATTGATGACACCGGCCGCGAAATTGATCGCAAGCCCGAGCACCGGCGCATCGAGCATGCGCGGCGCGGCGAGGTAACCGACAGCTTCGTTGACGATCAGGAGTGCGGCGACGACGATCAGCACGCCCTCGGTGACCGCCGACAGATACTCCGCCTTGTGATGGCCGAAGGGATGGTCGTGGTCGGCCGGCTTCTGCGCATAGCGAATGACGAAAAAGGCGATGAAGGCGGCAACGACGTTGACGGTTGATTCGAGTCCGTCCGACAGCAGCGCCACCGACCCGGTGACCCACCAGGCCACCATCTTCAGGCCCATGACGCCGAGCGACAGCGGAATGCCCCACATCGCCAGCGTCCGAACCGTAAGATCGCCGTTGTCACTCATATCGTCCTCCTGCGGTTGCGAATGAATTGCAGGGTCCAAGCCATTGAAATGCAAAACCGCCCACGCGACTATCGCGAAGGCGGTTCAGTTAAGGGTGATATGGGCGATGAAGGAGGAATTGTCAAAGGGGAATGACACACCGTTCACAGGCGTTGCCATCCTCGATCGCGAACCCGTCAACGGAGTCCGGAGAGGCCGGTCGCGCGGCTCAGGCAGGCGTGTCTGAAATCACAGGCTGCGGCCAGCGCAAAAGCGCGGCCTGCCCCGCCGGCGTCAGCGCGTAGATCCCCTTTTCTATACGCTCGAACCATCCATAGACGTTGTCGCGCAGGATCGGGCCGGCATTGGCCGCAAGCGCCTTCATCTCCCGCGGTCGCTTGAGCCCCTGCTTGAGGGCCGAGGCGCAGAGCAGCGCCTGCTGGCGATAAGCGGTCATGATCGGCGCGCGCGAACCGCCGCCGACGGCAGGATCGCCACGCCGCCGCTGGTGCTCGCCGACGAGGCGCGAGCGCCGCTTCGGGTTGGTCCGCGGCATCGGCGAGATCGAACTGACGATAATGCTGACCTCGCCGCTGTCGGAGACGCCGAGCATGCCGATACCGAGCCGCCGGCAGAGATCGCGGTAGCGCCTGTCGGCCTCCCGCCCGCGCCCCTTGGCCGAAACGCGCGCCGCGATCCAGACTTCATCGCTCATCGCCGCACGGTCGACCGCCTGGAGAAGGAGCTCGAGATTGAAGGAGAGTTTCAATTCGCAGACCACCACGACCGGCGGCTCGCTATCGCTCAAGCCGACGAGATCGCATTTTCCGACCTCACCCTTGACGACATAACCGGCCGCCTCCAAGAAGGCTTTGACCGGCAGATAAAGCGACGTCTCCATGGCGGAACCTGGACCTCAGGCGGCGTTGAGATCGGCAATCTCACCATAGCGCGCCAGCAGTCGCGGCGAGGACATGTCGCCGGTTTCCTCGTCGACGATCACCGCATAGGCCGCCACGCCGACGAAGCGCTGAGCCATCGCCGAGGCGATCTTTTCCGCGCTGACGGAGTTGGATGCCTGGCGCATTTCACCGGGCACGAGATTGCCGCGGTTCTTGCGGTAAGGGAGAACGATGAACTTTTCAGCATTGGCCACGGCGACGGGCTCCGGTTGATCGTTCCTGAAATGTTCTGATTTGATTGATAAAGTCAACCCGGCTCTGCCATGCTTGCCCGGGTTCCTTTGCTGCTCGTCGTATCCACGTCGGAATGCACACCTCGCCCGCCCTTCCCGCAAGCAGGAAGGGCAAGGCCGAGTTGCGGTCAGGCAGCCTTGGTCTTCGCCTTGCGGGCCAGATGCGCCACGACATTCTCGATCATCCGCATGCCGGCATCGCCGCCAAGCGTCATGATCGATTCCGGGTGGAACTGCACAGCCGCGATCGGTTCCTTGGCGTGCTCGATACCCATGATCGTGCCGTCTTCGCTTTCCGCCGTGATGATGAAGTCGCGAGGCAGCGTCGAGGGATCGGCGAAGATCGAGTGGTAGCGGCCGACCGTCACTTCCTTCGAAAGGCCGGAGAAGACGATGCCCGGCTCCAATACCCGGATGCGAGAGGGCTTGCCGTGCATCGGCACCGCCAGATGGCGCAGGTCCCCGCCATAGGCCTCGGCGAGCGCCTGCAGGCCGAGGCAGACGCCGAAGATCGGCAGATTGCGCGCCCGCGCTTTCTTGATCGTCGCCTTGCAGTCGAAATCCTTGGGCGTTCCGGGCCCGGGCGACAGCACGACGAGGTCCGGGTTCAGCCGGTCGAAAATTTCCTCCGGTACCGGCGTGCGCACGGTCGAAACGCTCGCCCCCGTCTGGCGGAAATAATTGGCAAGCGTGTGGACGAAGCTGTCCTCATGGTCGACCAGCAGGATGCTGACGCCCTTGCCGACGCTTGCGACATCGCGCTGGGTCTTGCCGGAATTGCCGGTCTTGGCGTCGCGGATGGCGGAAAGCATGGCAGAGGCCTTCAATTCTGTTTCGGCTTCTTCTTCTTCAGGAATGGAATCGTTGAGCAGCGTCGCACCGGCGCGCACCTCGGCGATACCGTCCTTGATGCGTACCGTGCGCAGCGTCAGGCCGGTGTTCATGTCGCCGTTGAAGCCGACCATGCCGATCGCTCCACCATACCATGCGCGCGGGCTTTTTTCACGGCTTTCGATGAAGCGCATCGCCCAGAGCTTCGGAGCGCCGGTGACGGTCACGGCCCAGGCGTGGCTGAGAAAACCGTCGAAGGCGTCCATGTCGTCGCGCAGCCTGCCCTCGATATGATCGACCGTGTGGATGAGGCGCGAATACATCTCGATCTGCCGGCGGCCGATCACCTTGACCGAGCCAGGCTCGCAGACGCGGCTCTTGTCGTTGCGGTCGACATCGGAGCACATGGTCAGCTCGGATTCGTCCTTCTTGGAATTCAAGAGCTTCAGGATCTGCTCGCTGTCGGCGATCGGGTCGTCACCGCGTTTGATCGTGCCCGAGATCGGGCAGGTCTCGATCCGGCGGCCGGAAACGCGCACGAACATCTCGGGCGAGGCACCGACCAGATATTCCTGATGGCCGAGATTGATGAAAAAGGAATAGGGCGACGGATTGATCGCCTTCAGCCGCTTGGAAATGTCGGAAGGCTTGCTTTCGCAGCGCTCCATGAATTTCTGTCCGGGCACGACTTCGAAGAGGTCGCCCTTGCGGAAACTTTCCTTCGCCTTGACGACGAGGTCGGCATATTCGCCCGGCCGGTGATCGCTCTTCGGTGGAATGGCATCCGTTTGCTTGAAAGGCTCCGGCGCGATGTCTTGCGCCTTGCCTTCTGTCGTCACGCCGCCCTTTTCGAAATCGTAGCGGTCGATCCACGCCTTGGCGGCATAGTTGTCGACGACGAGGATTTCGTCCGGCAGGTAGAGCACCATGTCGCGCTGATCGGAGGGCCGCGTCAGCTTCAGATCGATCGCATCGAACTGGAAGGCAATGTCATAGCCGAAGGCGCCGTAAAGCCCGATGCTCGCATCCGCCTGCGAATAAAAGAGGTCGGTGACGGCACGCAGCACGGTAAAGACCGTCGGCATCTTCGAGCGCTCTTCCTCGGTGAACACCCGATCCGGCGCTTTGACCGAGAGGTCGAGACGGCGGGCGGAGGAAGCACCGAGCACGAGGTCGGACACCGTTTTCAGCCGCTCGGTCACGAAGCCGAGAAGCACCTCGCCGCGTTCGTTATAGGCCTCGATCCAGACGTTGCGCCCGAAGGAGGAGATGCCGAGCGGCGGATCGACGACGGCGGTATCCCAGCGCGTATAACGTCCCGGATATTCGTAGTTCGACGAGAACACCGCGCCGCGGCGCTCATCGAGCTTGTCGATATAGGAAGAGACCGCGTCGCCGTAGGGGATCGCACGCCGCTGCCGCGTGACCGATATCCCGCCTTTGGTCTCGTAGATTTCCGCACCATCATCCCGCAGGATCGTTACCATTGTTCCACTCCGTTATCGGGGCCCGGACGACAGGCGGCGATAAATAAAAAAGCCGCCTCGAAGTTTCGGGCGGCTCACTCGTCGTCGTCTTTGGACACGATTGGTCGAGGCCGCCTTAGCGAGCCCACCACCAAACAGCAATGTTCAAGGACTTGATCATGGAAAAATTGTTAGCCTGAGATCAGCCGCCGCGCAAGAGGCGATTGCGCGAATGCAAGGGGCGGCCCGAAAGCCGCCCCACCCCCAGCCTCGAATCCGTATCGACAATCAGAATGTCTTGGTGAGCGTGACCTTAAAGGTACGGCCAGGCTCGGAATACCAATCGCGCGGCTGCGATGCGGTTGAGACAAGATTGACATCGCGCACGGCGAGCGCATTGAAATATTGCTGGTCGAAGATGTTGTAGACGCCGGCCTGCACGCGCAAGCCCGGCACTTGTTCCGGCGTCCACCAGCCGGTCAGGTCGACGATTGCATAGCCGGGCGCATCGAAGGTCGTATCGGCGGTCGAGCCGACGGTCTCGAGATGGTCGGTGAGCATGCCCGCGGCAAGCGTTGAGGAAAGGTCGAAGCCGAAAGTCTCGTTGCTCCAGCCGCCGCCGACGATCGCCTTGAACGGCGCCACCGAGCGCAGGCGCTGGCTGGTTTCCTCGTTCCTGCCGTAGGCATAGGAAAGTGCGGCGTGCAGGTTGATGCCGTTATTGAACGTCTTGTCGGCGCTGGCTTCGACACCCGAGATCGTCACACTGCTGACGTTGGTATAGTTGAACTCCGTGATGCCGGTCGAGGCGTTGACGCTCGTCACCGTTTCAATGAAGTTGTGATACCGGTTGTGAAAGAGCGCCAGGCGACCGTCGAAATCGCCTGTGTCGAAGTTGGCGCCCATTTCGACACCGTAGCCGGTCTCGGGCTTCAGGTCGGGATTGCCGAGCTGGGCATAGTTGCCGCCCGCATTGTAGAAGCGGCTATAGAGTTCGTCGACCGTCGGGGCGCGGAAGGCCGACGACAGCTGGGTGTAGAGCTGCACATCGGGTGTCAGCTCGTAGGTGGCCAGCACCTTCGGCGAGGCATGCTGATCGCTGCGGTCAGACAGCGCACCGAATTTTGCAAGCGCGGGGTTGCCGGCGAAACCGCCGCCGGTCGACGGATCATAGCTGAACCAGTCGAAACGAATGCCCGGCGTCAGCGCAAAATTCGTATCGCCGAACTCGATTTTGTCTTCGATCGACAGGCCGATCGTCTTGCTGTCGACGTCTGGCACTTCCGACTGGTTGTTGAGCGAAGGGCACGTCGTCGGCGTCGGGCAAAGCGCCGAGCTGTACTGGTTCCAGGCCGACGTCGTCGCTTCGAGCGTTGCCTTAACCGAATGGCGGACGTTCGAATATTCGAAGTCCTTGGTAACCGTGCCGTTGAAGCCCCAGGTCTTATTTTCGATCTCGTTGTTGCGGCCGTAGGCGACATTGGCCGCTGTGCGTCCCTTGCTGCCTGACTCCTTCTTCAGATCCTGCCAATAGAGGACGGCCCGGGCGCTGGTGAAGAATGCATCTGAGGACTGCGCTTCGTAGTCGTAATCGAGCGATACACGATCGCGGTCGCGCAGTTCGCGGCCGTCATAGTTGTCGATCATGTAGGTACGTCCAGTTCCCTGCAGATCCCTCAGGTCGGTCTGGAGATCGCGGCGGAACCGTTCCGCCGTCAGGCCGATGCGATGACCGCCTTCCAGTTCCTGGCGGAGCTTGAAGAGCAGGTTGTGCTGGTCGAAGTCGGCGGGATCGGCCTCGGTGCGATACCGGCCATAAACGTCGTTGTTGCCCATATTCGCCCGCTCATGGCCCTTGCGGTAGCCGCCCTGAAACAGGATTGACGTGCCGCCGATCTTCTTGGACGCAGCGGCCGAGCCGGAAAGGCTGCTGTCTTCGCTGTCATAGGTCGACTTGACGATCGCACCCCAGTCGCGGCCTTCCGGAATGATATCCTCCGGCTCCAGTGTATTGACGACGATCGCACCGCCGAGCATGCCCGAGCCGCCTTTGCTCGAATCCGCGCCGCGCACGATGTCGAGCGACGACAGAGAGTTGAAATCGAACGTGTCGCCGCCGCCGTTGGCGTTGGCCGGCGCAAATGCACCCTGGCGCGCGCTGTTCGAGAGATAGGGGATCGGAATGCCATCGACCACGGTCAGGATGCGTGCGCCGGAGAGGCCGCGCAGATTGACGCCGGCATCGCCGCGCGAGAAGTTCACGCCGGGATCGATGCTGCGTCCGAGGTCTTCGAGATTGGTCACCTGTTTCTCGTCAAGCTGCTTGTCGGTAATCTCCGTTGCAAGCGGCGTGTCGGCGACGCTGCCCGGCGCCACGCGTTTGCCCTTGACGACGATCTTCTGCAGGACGGTGCTGTCGTCCGTCGTCGCTTGCGGCGTGGTTGCCGCAGCGCTTTGCGCGAAAGACTGTGAAACAGGAAGAACAACTGCAGCTGCCGTGCAGACCAATAGAACCGAGCGCCAATACCGGACGATCATAACCTATCCTCTAAATGATGATTACCGGGCTGGCTGGTCGTGGCGCGTCGAACGCTCGAGGGGCTGGCTGGGCTTTTGCGGATGAAGGCGATGCAGAATTCCGCCTTCTTTTTGCCGCATAAAAAACATGAGAACTTCTGTCAACATAAACCGGCGAATTATGTTGAATAAATCTATCAAGTTTTAACGATCTTTCCTGACGTTGCGCCATTGCAACGAAAACCGCGATAATGCGTTACCCCTACGCAATCGACATGACGGAAACGGATGCGTTGAGAAAACTTTCGATACCGGCTATCCTTCTCGCCGCAGCCACCTTTCTTGCCGGTGCCCGCCTGCCCCCGCACGGTCCCCTACCCCAGCCTCGACCGGACGCAGCCGCTACGACGAGCCCCACCCCACTCCCCGATAAGGCTGAACCGCCGGCACCGGATGATGTGCCGGCACCTCAGCCAAAACCTGACGTGAAGGAGCCGGAGGCACCTGCACCAGACCAGCCATCGGCGCCGCCCACCGAACCGAAAAAACCGAACCGGCAAAGCCCTCGCAGGCAGAACCGATGCAGGGCCCACCGCTCCCGCCGGGCAAAAGCCCGCAGACGCCGGAGGAAGACAACAAGCCACCCGCCGAGCAGACCCTCGAAGAGCAGCATCTGACGATCGAACCGGAAAGCGATGCCGAGCACGCTGAATGCACCGCTGCGCTTAAGGCCTTGGGCGTCGTCTTCAAGGATGTCCCACGCATCGACGACGGCAACGGCTGCGGTATCGACAAGCCGATCATCGTTTCCGAAGCCCTGCCCGGCATCACCCTGAAGCCGGAGGCGACGGTCCGCTGCCCCGCCGCACTCGCCCTTGCCCGCTGGATGAAGGAGAGTGTTATTCCGGCAGCCTCTGCCGCTCTGCCGGAGCAGGGCCGCCTCACGACAGTCAACCAGGCAACCTCCTATATGTGCCGCCTGCGCAATAGCGCCGGCACGGGCAAGATCTCCGAACATGCCCGCGGCAATGCCATCGACATCGCAAGCTTCCATTTCGAAAAAGGCGAAGATGTCGCCATCCGCTCCCGCCGCGAGGACCCGACGTTGACGGGCGCCTTCCAACGCACCGTCAGCGCAGCCGGCTGCCTCTTTTTCACCACCGTTCTCGACCCCGAAAGCGACGCCGCCCACGAAACCCATTTCCACCTCGACGTGATCGAAAGGAAAGGCGGCTATCGCTACTGCCACTGATCATTCAATGGCCGCGTCTCGCTTTGAATCAGGTTGGCCAACCAACAGAACGCTGCCCTTCACCCTAACCCTCTCCCCGTTCTACGGGGAGAGGGGACGTGCCCTGCAAGGCGTGGGCGAGGGACGGAGAGGTTGCGCGTATCCCCTTCGCCCCGTTTACGGGGAGAGGTGGCGGCAGCCGGATGCAAGGGGTTGGTCTCGTCGAAAAGAAGATGTCACGTGCCGGATCAGAACAACCCCTCGATATAACCCTGCTCATTCAGGAAAATCCGTTCCGCCGACGGTGACTTCGGCAGCCCGGGCATTGTCATGATCTCGCCGGTGATGGCGACGACGAAGCCGGCCCCCGCCGAAAGCCGCACCTCGCGCACGGTAACGATGTGGCCTTCCGGCGCGCCGCGCAGGCTCGGATCGGTGGAGAAGGAATATTGCGTCTTCGCCATGCAGACCGGCAGCTTGCCGTAGCCCTGCTCCTCCCATGTCTGCAACTGGTCGCGCACCGCCTTGTCGGCCGTCACCTCGCCGGCATGGTAGATCTTCGAGGCGACGATCTCGATCTTCTCGAACAGCGAAATATCGTCGCCATAGAGCGGCTGGAATTTCGCCTGGCCGGATTCGGCAAGCTCCACCACCTTGTGCGCCAGCTCCTCGATGCCGGCCGAACCCAGCGCCCAGTGGCGGCAAAGGATCGCCTCGGCGCCGAGCCTCGAAACAAATTCCTTCACCGCCGCGATTTCGGCGTCGGTATCGGAGATGAAATGGTTGATCGCCACGACCACCGGCACACCGAACCGGCGGACATTGGCGACGTGGCGGCCAAGATTGGCGCAGCCCTTTTTCAGCGCCGCGACATCCTCCGTGCCGAGGTCGTCCTTCTTCACCCCGCCATTCATCTTCAGCGCCCTGACGGTCGCGACGATGACCGCCGCATCCGGCTTCAGCCCGGCCTTACGGCATTTGATGTCGAAAAATTTTTCGGCGCCGAGATCGGCCCCGAAGCCCGCTTCCGTCACCACATAGTCGCCGAGCTTCAGCGCCGTCTTCGTCGCCGTCACCGAATTGCAGCCATGGGCGATGTTGGCAAACGGCCCGCCATGCACGAAGGCCGGATTGTTCTCGAGCGTCTGCACGAGGTTCGGCTGCATCGCATCCTTCAGCAGCACCGCCATGGCGCCGTCGGCTTTCAGGTCGCGCGCGTGCACCGGCGTCCTGTCGAAGCGATAGCCGATGATGATGTCGCCGAGCCGCCGCTCCAGATCCTTGAGGTCGGTGGCGAGACAGAGGATCGCCATCACTTCGGAGGCAACGGTGATGTCGAACCCGCCCTGGCGCGGGAAGCCGTTGGCAACGCCGCCGAGCGAGGAGACCATGCTTCTGAGCGCCCGGTCGTTCATATCCATCACCCGCCGCCAGGTGATGCGGCGGATATCGATATTCTCTTCGTTGCCCCAGTAAATGTGATTGTCGATCATCGCCGCCAGCAGATTGTGCGCCGAGGTAATCGCATGGAAATCGCCGGTGAAATGCAGGTTGATGTCTTCCATCGGCACGACCTGCGCATAACCGCCGCCGGCCGCGCCGCCCTTGACGCCGAAGCAGGGGCCGAGCGAAGCCTCGCGGATGCAGACGATGGCTTTCTTGCCGATCCGGTTCAGCCCGTCACCGAGACCCACGGTCGTCGTCGTCTTGCCCTCGCCCGCCGGCGTCGGATTGATCGCGGTGACGAGGATCAGCTTGCCGTCCTTCTTGCCCGCTTGCCCGGCGATGAATTCGGCGCTGACCTTTGCCTTGTCGTGACCGTAGGGAACGAGCTGCTCGACCGGAATGCCGAGCTTCGCGCCGATTTCGAAGATCGGCTTCTTGGCCGCAGCGCGCGCGATTTCGATATCGGATTTGATTGATGGCATGGATGTTCCCCGTCCCGGCCTGCCGCGGGGCGCGGAGGCGTTGTTCCCTCTTCATCGGGATAGCGAAATATGGGCGAGGTGTGAATAGCGCCGCGCCTTGCGGCGGCCACGCCGGATGTTTATGTGGCGGTCAACGATCGCGGTTTTATAGGGTGAGGACATGAAAGCACTGGAACTGATCATCGAGCGCATCATCCTGTCGAGCCGCTGGATCCTCGTCGCCTTCTATATCGGCCTGGTTGCGGCACTCGCCGTCTATGCCGTTTCCTTCGGCTACAAGCTCCTGAAGATCGCTTCCGGCGTCTTTGCCCTCGACGAGGCGGAGATGATCCTTGCCATGCTCAGTCTGATCGATGCGGCTCTCGTCGCAAGCCTGATCGTCATGGTGATGATCTCGGGCTATGAAAATTTCGTCAGCCGCTTCGATGAAGCGAGCGAAGCCGACAACGAAGTCTCCTTTCTCGGCAAGCTTGATTCAGGCAGCCTGAAGATCAAGGTCGCCTCCTCGATCGTCGCCATCTCCTCCATCCACCTGCTGCAGGTCTTCCTCAATGCCGACAAATATGCCGACGGCAAGATCATGTGGCTGACTTTCATGCATCTCGCCTTCGTCGCCTCCGCCGTCATGCTCGGCTTCCTGGAAAAGCTGATGAGCGTGACGTCGAAGAATGATTTGAAGGATAAGGCTTAGAGAATGGCGCAGAGGCGCGCCTTCGAAGGATGAACAGCGCAGCCCGATGCAAAACGCCGAGCAGTTCCTTCGGATCCTGAAATCAATTTAGCGAGGCAGCAGCAGGAGCGATTCCTGCCTCAGCTTTTCTGGGGCATCGAAGACTTTCCTTGGCACCGGGTCCACACAGGCGATTACCGGGTTCGTCCCCATAAGGGATGATACCATTGATGATGCCAAGCTCGAGCGCCTGCGAACGAGGTATATTCTTTCGCTCAGTCGAGGTGGCGAACATCATCGCCTCATATGTCTCGGGACTGACGCCCATCTCGTCGAAATAGGCGAAGAATTTCGTATATTCAGCAGTCGTGGGCCGGACGAGGCCGATATCGGAATATCCGACAAGCCGCGGCGTTCCGCTCATCAAGACGAGAGTACAGCTCGAAAGGCAGTATGCACCGCCGGCAGAGACCTCGCCCATGGTCGCCCCGCTTTTGGCCATGCTCGCCTTGCAACGCGGATCCAGCGTCGGGCAGTGGGGCAACCGCGTTCTGCCAATAGAGGTCTCCAAGCCAGCAGCCCGGATCGTGCGCCCCATCGCAAAAGCCGCGTCCATGTCTCCGCCATAGGACTGAAGGACGACCGGCAGCTTTCGTTCACCGAGCGTTTTCAAGATCGCCTGCAGCCGAGCCGGTGTCTCCGGCGTGATCTCTCCTTCGGCAGAAATCCATTGCGTGCACTCGTCCTGGCAATTGCCGTTATACATCAGCAGAAAATCCATCGGCCGGGTTTCCGGTGGAGTCTCGCTGGTAACCGCGGCCGCATCCTGCGCCGGCGCCTTGGATACAGGCGTCGCAGCCGCCACGGGCGCTTGGGCGACCGGGTGGCCGTGACAGGCAGTCTCGGCCGCTGCATCCGGCGCGCAGAGCGGCATGCCGGGCCACTCATTGTAGGAGAGCATATCGGTGATGAGACCCGTCCGAAGTGCCTCCGCGGGCAGTACGATGTTGATATTGTCAGGGGTGGCGCTCATCATCAGGCCGATCACATCCTGGCTGACACCCATTTCCTTCAAATAGGCTGTCAACGCAGCACCGGCCTTCTTGCCGAGCTTGGTGGAACTGCTCTGCCCTGCTGATTTGCGTCCAACCTCCTTGCGGGAGATTTCCTTCTTCTTGCCGTTCACGATCTTGTATTCGATGCGGTAGGAGACACGCACCTTGTTATAGACAGTCGTGATCTGGTGAACGCCGATCAAAGCCCATTGCGACGCGACGCGCGACGTGCCGCCGGCCAATGCCAGCGGACAGGCGGAAAAACAATATGCGCCTTCCGAATAGGCGTTGCCAAGCGCGGTCCCATCCTTTGTGATAGCGGCATCGCAACGCAGATCGTCGGCCGGGCAATCCTTCAGCCGTGTGCCGCCGACCGCCGTTTCAAGACCGGCTTTGCGGATCATCCGGCCCATCGCATAAGCAGCCTCGACATCCCCGCCCTCCGACCGGAACACGATCGGCAGTTTCCGGCCGCCGATCTTCTTCAGAATTTTTCGGAGCTGGGCCGGTGTATCAGAGGTTATACGACCCTCTCCCGATACCCATCCCGGGCAGTCTTCCATGCAGAGGGGATGGTGCACGAGGATGAAGCGCATCGGCGGCTGCCCTGCTTGCTTCTTCTCTCCGGCAGCCTGCGAGCTTGCAGCTCCGATCGGCAGGGTCAAAAATAATAAAACAAGTACTATCGGGGAAAGCAGGGACTTCACGAAAAAAGAAATCGCAGAGCGCACGATTAAATTGCCTCAATTATACATGGTAAGACGCTTAGCAATTGCCTTGATTGCCAGCAAGCCGGTTTTCGGCACGTGTTGCCGCCGACTCCCCCAAGTGATTCTCTCCGTGCATCACTGCACAAGACCCGTGGCTATGCGGCGTGAAGGAGATCAAAGATACCGTAGCGGTGTATCCGCAAGTCAAAACTCAACTAAAGCGCGATCGCCCCTCAATAATTTTACACAATTCGAGTAAATCAGCTTGCGCTAAGTCAATTGGGACTAGCATCGGGCCGGCTTTCTGTGTTTGATAGCGTTAACATTGGGGCAGCCGGGGGCGTACAGATGTCTTATATGACTACCTCTGAAAGACAGTCATCGCTTTCTGCAGAGCTTGCCACCGCGCGAACGCGTAGCCTGTTTGCGCAAGCGCTCGGCAGGGTCTCCGCCGCCTTCGGACTGTCGCATGCGACCCTGATGCACGCGCCCTCCCCGGAAGACCTCCTGTTGAAACCCCTGCTGATCGAAAGCTCGCTGCCGGCCGCCTATATCAAGGAGTTCGACCGCGCCCACATGATGCGTGGCTGCCCTTTCGGCTTACGGCTGAGGGAATCCGCCGTCCCCCCGACCTGGCACCTTAACGACGCCGCCAATGGTCAGGCCTTCCCCGCCGAACTGCGCGCCCTGATGCTGCGCCACGCCATACCGGCGGGCGTTGCCATGCCGACCATTGCTGCCAATGGCCAGCGCCTGGTCTTCTGGTTCTGCGGCGAGCGCGCCGCGCTCGGCCAGAGCGAGGTCAACGAGCTGGCAATGATCATTCTGCATGCACTCGACGCATATAATGCGGTCAAGCGGAATGAGGAATGCGCGCATAACGCGCTGTCGACCAGAGAACTGGAAGTTGTGCGCTGGACGGCCCAGGGCAAGACCTCGATCGAAATCGGCCAGATTCTGGCGCTCTCGGATCATACGGTGAACGCATACATGACCAACGCGATCAAAAAACTCGATTGCGTCAACCGCACCCAGTTGGTAGCTAAGGCAATTCGATTGAAGCTGATCAACTGAGGGATCGGAAGAGAGCCGGCGTGTCGTCCCGTGATCTGGGGGAATCGCGTCTCTTCGCTTCGAACAGCGCGTCATCGACAAGACTGAGCAATCCCGCACCCACATCGGTATCACCGATGCGGAAATCGTCCAGATGCTTGCTGCCTATCGCCTTTCCGGCTTCTGGCGGATCGACATCGAGACGGGACATTTCTTTGCAAGCGAGGATGTGCACGCGATTTTCGACCTCCCCTACAGCGACGGCCCCCTCAATCTGACCGAGCTGATGTCGCGCACCCACGAGGACGACCGCAGCCTGATCGCTCAGACTTTAGAAGAGGCGAGCCTTCACGGCGTCAGTTTCCATTTCGTATACCGCGTCGACAATCGGCTTGGCGGTTACAAGCTGGTGCGCAGCGTCGGTCGCTTCCGGGACGGTCCGGCGGCGACATCGTCGGCGTCACCTGTGAGTTCGTCGACAGGCTGCGCGCCGTCGGCTTCGAGGACGATACGAGACTGCACTGACCCCCGGAAATATCAGCGGTCGAGCACCGAGCGAATCTCGACGAGGTTCGAGCGCACCCTCAGAATATAGAAGCCCATGGTGGCGAGATGGCTCGGCATGATCCAGCCGTCTTCGCGCCCGTTCGAGATGATCGCCGGCTGAATGCGCAGCGCCGCCTGGAATTGCCGCATCGTGCCGCCCCAGACCGCTCCGAGATTGCGCTCCTGCACCACCTGCGAGAAATCCGCCTGCGCGGCGGCAAGGATGGCGTAGTAGGCGTAGAGCTGGCCGTAGGCAAACCAGAACCGGTCGTCGGCGCGCGTATCGAACCAGCCGCGATTGTGATTTTCCGAGCGCTCGGCGAGCATGTCGGAGGTGCCGCCGAGATCGTTGGCGATGCGGTCGATGAACTGCATGAGGTTGTCGGCGCGGCCGTCGAAAATGACGCTGCAGGCGGAAAGATCGGTGTTGAATTTGCGCAGGCTGTCGATCGCCGAGCGGTAATAAGAGGGCGTCGGTGTCTTCGGCCCGAAGGGATTGAGCCCGAAATACCAGCTGTATTCGTCGAACTGCAGGTTACCCCGCGCGCGCTGCAGATCGTTGTTGATGCCCGACGTGCCGCGCACCCGTCCGAGCGTATCGACAAGCTCCGCCGACGTCCGGCGGACCGCCTGATTGATGCCGCGCTGGAACGACGCCTTGTTATCGAGGAAAGGCGTGTGATCCCAGTCGATGCCGAAAAAGCCCATTTTATAGAGCAGCATCGAGGAGATCCATGCGTTCTGGTTGACGTTGAAGTCGGTCAGGTCGGCCGTGACATCGACGATGGCCGAACGCTGGCAGGTCTTGGCGGCTGAACTGTTGCTTCCCTCCGCGATCGGTACTTCCTGCCCGGCGGCAACCTTGCGTTCGGAAAGCCGGTATTGATCGACAAAGGCGGTATTGAAATTCGACCAGACCTGCGTCTGCCAGAAGAAATAGCCGTAGAGCACGACGAAGAGCGCCACGAACGCGGTAACCGGGAGCCGGACCATCCAGCTCCGGCGCTGATACCAGCCATGCGCGGCAAGAAAGGGCCAGAAGGCCCAGGCGGAAAACAGGCGGGCCCAGCGACCGATCGTCTGGCCGATCAGCCTGAAAAAACCGGCTATCCGGTCAAGCATCGTCGTCTCCTGTCAGGCGAGGCGAACACCACAGCGCCGCGCGTCTTTTCAGACGCGCTAAGGACGCTGTAACACTTTCAATTACTGCATAATTCCTTAAATCGATTCCGATTTAAGGAATTATGCAGTGGGACATTGCCACACCCACATATGCGCTCGACGGGCCGAGCACAACACGAGCCCTTCGATTTTTCGGATTGAAGGCATTCCCGAACGGGGCGCAAACCGGGGCCTACGGCTCAGGAACGCAGGAAAGGCAGGCTGAAACGGAGGCGCCTGCGCGCCGTGTCGATCAGAGGCACTCCCGATGTCTCCGGCAGCGGTTCGGCATAGGCCGGAAACCTGCCGGCGAATTCCAGATCGGCGCGGCTCTTGCGCCGCTCCAGATCCTGGGCGACCAGCATGCCCTTCTCGAACAGTTCGATCGGCGCGGCGATATCGGGAAAGAGTTCCGGTTTGATCCGCATCTTCATGCCCGGCCTGTCGGTATCGACCTGCGCCTGGTAGATGATCAGCCGCTCCTCGACGTCGATCATCAGCTTGCGTAGCAGCACGTTGCAGGCGGCGATCCGGCCGTTCAGCGGATCGACAAAGGTCTGGAACAGGCCGATGAAACGCTCGCGCCGCTGGCTGTCGTCGCGCATCTCATGCTCCCCGGCGGAAATCTGCTCGGCCTCCGCCTTCAGCGCCCGCCGCTCCGCCTCCATCTGCTCCCAATGCGCCCTGTTGCCATAGACGCCGATACGGCCCTGCGTCGTCAGCGCCTTGGCGTTGAGCTCCTTCATCTTGAGGCGGGCGATATCGATGGAATCGACCAGCCGGCGCCGTTGCTCGACGATGTCGACGAGACTGCGTTCGGCGGCCCTGTGCCGTTCGATGATCGAAGCGCGCTGGCCGGCGATCAGCCTGGCGAGCGCATCCGATTTCGTCAGAAGCTCGAGCAGCCGTTCGATAACCGGAGCCTCGCGCACGCGTTTGGTATACATGCGCCACATCCGCTGGCGCGACGTCCAGCCGGCCATCTTCTCCCGCAGCGTCAGCCCCCGGAAGCTGTCGAGATCGGCGGAAACCTCGGCCGTCAGCCGGTCGAGGGAAAAGACCAGCTCGGCCTGCAGCGCGTCGAGTGCTTCAGCATCGTTGATATGGGCCTGGAACCGAGCATTCTGCTCGAGGAAAACCTCGTCGGCCGACCGTGCTTCATCGCCGCTGAACGCGCTGATCGCGCCAACGCAATAGGCGCCGTCGGCCGCAACCCTCTCGGCAAGGCTGCCGGCAGCTTCGTATTGGCTTTGGAATGGCGGAGGTTTGCGCACAGGCCTCTCCAGGGAATCTCATATCGCCCAAGCTAGAGCATGATGCCGAAAAGTGTGAAGCGGTTTTCCGCCCGCAATTGTGTAAAATGGAAGGCAGGTCGCTTGCGGCACCGAAGAAACAGGCGGCAGCCGCGTCTTCAGACCGGCTCGGCGATCCGCCCCGTTCATCGCTTCGTCCCAATGCCTGCGGCAGAGCGAGACATATTTCTCATTGCCGCCGACATCGATCTGCGCGCCTTCGTGCAGCACGTTCCCCTCCGCGTCGAGCCGCACCACCATCGTCGCCTTGCGCCCGCAATGGCAGATCGTCCGCACCTCGCGCATTTCGTCGGCGATCGCCAAGAGTTCCTGCGAGGCCGGAAACAATTTGCCCTGGAAATCGGTTCTCAGCCCGTAGACCATCACAGGAATGCCGAGCCTGTCGACGACGCGGGCAAGCTGCCAGACATGGACAGGCGTCATGAAATGCGCCTCGTCGACGAAGATGCAGGCAATCGGCGCGCCTTCTCCGCTCAGCGTCGCAATCAGCCGGAACAGATCCTCATGCGGCTCGAAGGGGATGGCGCTGGCCTCCAGCCCGATCCGCGAGCCGATGACGCCCCGACCGGTTCGCTCGTCGAAAGCGGCGATCAGCTGCACCGTGCGCATGCCGCGCTCCTGGTAATTGTAGGAGGCTTGCAGCAGCATCGTCGATTTGCCGGCGTTCATCGTCGAGTAGTTGAAATAGAGTTTTGCCATCCGATCTCTCCTTGATCGGTTTATTGAAGCTCACAATGGCAAAGAAAAGCCCCCTGGGGCGATAATCACAGGAATCCCAGCCCGCAAATCGCCCGGCGGCCCGAAAACAAGGTGCCGCGAAAAATCCGCCGACGTCGCAATCGCATGGGTCGATACGACGCAAACGCACTGAGGTCGCTTGTCAAACTCGGCTATTGGTGGTTGGCTTGGGAACTTAAAGACTGGGAGTCTAAAATGAAAACAACAAGCACGTTCAAACTCGTTACTGCAACTGCCGTCGCCGCCCTCTCGGTTGCGACCGTCGCCTTCGCCGCCGATCCCGACAGCTGCTCCACCGTGCACTTCTCGGATGTCGGCTGGACTGATATTACCGCCACCACCGCCACCGCATCCGTCGTCCTGAAGAGCATCGGCTATCAGACCGACGTGAAGGTTCTCTCGGTGCCGGTCACCTACACCTCGCTGAAGAACAAGGACATCGACATCTTCCTCGGCAACTGGATGCCGACGCAGGAAAAGGACGTCCGCCCTTATCTCGATGACAAGTCGGTCGAATCCTTCGGCCCCAACCTCGTCGGCGCCAAGTACACACTCGCCACCAACGCCAAGGGCGCCGAACTCGGCATCAAGGACTTCAAGGACATCGCCGCCCACAAGGACGATCTCGACGGCAAGATCTATGGCATTGAGCCTGGCAATGACGGCAACCGCCTGGTCATGGACCTGATCGAAAAGAACACCTTCGGCATGAAGGAGATGGAAGTCGTCGAATCCTCGGAACAGGGCATGCTCGCTCAGGTCGCCCGTGCCGAGAAAGCCGGCAAGCCCGTCGTCTTCCTCGGCTGGGAGCCCCATCCGATGAACACCAACTTCAAGCTGACCTACCTCACCGGCGGTGACGACGTCTTCGGTCCAGACTTCGGCGGCGCCAAGGTCTATACCAATGTCCGCGCCGGCTATCTCGACGAATGCCCGAATGTCGGCACGATGCTGAAGAACCTGACGTTCTCTCTCGACATGGAGAACCAGATCATGGGCAAGATCCTCGATGACGGCAAGGAGCCGGAAGCCGCCGCTTCCGAATGGCTGAAGGCGAACCCTTCTGCGCTCGAGCCCTGGCTCGCAGGGGTCAAGACCCGCGACGGCAAGGGCGACGCGCTGGCGGCCGCCAAGACCGGTCTCGGCCTTTGATGCTATGAACGGGGCGGCTCGCCGCCCCGCTTCATTTTGTCCATTGTTGATTTTTTCTGGATAGGCGCGCGCTCTTGAATTGGATCACCGACTTTAAGATTCCCATCGGCCCCTGGGCAAAATCCTTTGTGGACTGGCTCACTTCGAACGGCGCATGGTTCTTCGACCAGCTCGCCTCCGTTCTGTCGCACGTTATCGACGGGCTGCTTTTCGTGCTGCAGAAGCCTCACCCGCTGATCGTCATCGCCGCCATCGCCGCCATCGCTTTCTGGCTGCGCCGATCGATTGCCGTGACCCTCTTCACCTGTCTTGGTCTGTTGCTGATCATGAACCAGGGCTACTGGAAGGAAACGACGGAGACGCTCGCTCTTGTGCTGGCCTCCACTTTCGTCAGCATGGTGATCGGCATTCCGCTCGGGATTGCAGCGGCCCGCCGCGCCTGGATCTATGCCGCCATGCGCCCGGCGCTCGATCTCATGCAGACCATTCCGACATTCGTCTATCTCATTCCGGCGCTCATCCTGTTCGGCCTCGGCATGGTGCCGGGGCTGATCGCCACGGTCATCTTCGCGATCCCGGCCCCTATCCGGCTGACGCGCCTCGGCATCATCTCGACGCCGCCTTCGCTTGTGGAAGCCGCCGTAGCCTTCGGCGCGCGGCCGATGCAGGTGCTGCGCAAGGTCGAGCTTCCCTTCGCCGCGCCGCAGATCATGGCGGGCCTCACCCAGACCATCATGCTGTCCTTGTCGATGGTGGTCATCGCCGCCCTCGTCGGCGCCGATGGTCTCGGCGTGCCTGTCGTGCGGGCGCTGAACACCGTCAATGTTGCGAAAGGCTTCGAAGCCGGTCTCTGCATTGTCATCCTGGCGATTATTCTCGACCGCATGTTCCGCGCGGCAGGTGAAGGAGACGGAGCATGACCGCGGTAAACTTCAAGGATGTCAGCATCATCTTCGGCGACCGGCCGGAAACAGCGCTTGCCATGGCCGATCAGGGCAAAACACGTGACGAAATCGGTGCCGCCACCGGCCTGGTGCTCGGCGTCGCCAATGCCTCGCTGACGATCGAGGAAGGCGAGATCCTGGTGCTGATGGGCCTTTCCGGCTCTGGCAAGTCGACGCTGCTGCGCGCCGTCAACGGGCTCGCCCCAGTGGTGCGCGGCGATGTCGCGGTCTCCACCGCCACCGGCTCCGTCAACCCCTACAAATGCAATGCCAAGACCCTGCGGGAGCTGCGCACCCACACCGTCTCCATGGTGTTCCAGCAATTCGCTCTTCTGCCCTGGCGCACGGTCGCCGAGAATGTCGGCTTCGGCCTCGAACTCGCCGGCATGCCGGAGGCCGAACGCAAACAGCGCGTCGGCGAGCAGCTCGAACTCGTCAACCTGGCGAAATGGGCCGACCGCAAGGTCAACGAACTCTCGGGCGGCATGCAGCAGCGTGTTGGACTTGCCCGTGCCTTTGCCACCGGCGCCCCGATCCTGCTGATGGACGAACCGTTCTCGGCGCTCGATCCGTTGATCCGCACCCGCCTGCAGGACGAACTTCTGGAGTTCCAGCGGCGGCTGAAGAAGACCATCCTCTTCGTCAGCCACGATCTCGACGAGGCCTTCCGCATCGGCAACCGCATTGCCATCATGGAGGGCGGCCGCATCATCCAGTGCGGAACGCCGCATGACATCGTCAAGAACCCCGCCGACCAGTATGTCGCCGATTTCGTGCAGCATCTCAATCCGATCAGCATGCTGACGGCAGCCGACGTGATGCAGTCCGGCCTCGGTCAGACTGCCGCCGGTATGAGTGTCAGCGCCACGGCCCGCGCCGCGACCCCGCTCGTCGATATCCTCGATGCCCTTGCACGCCAGCCGGGCAGTATCGGCATTGTCGAGAACGGCACCATCGTCGGCACCATCTCGGCCCAGGATATCGTCGCCGGCCTCACCCGCCATCGCCGCAAGCAGGACGCTTGATGTTTTCAATCCGCTTTGTCACAAAGCGGATATGAAAGATCAGCCATCGCCCATACGCGAAACCGACGACGACGCCCGCAAACTCGCCCGCGTGCTTCTGCGCTCCGCACGGCACGCGGCGATTGCCGTTCTCGATCCCGAGACCGGCTTTCCCTTCGCCAGCCGCGTGCTCGTCGCCACCGATATAGACGGCACCCCCGTCATTCTCGTTTCGAAGCTTTCGGCCCATACCAAAGCACTCGCCAGGGACGCGCGCGCCTCACTGCTCACCGGCGAGCCCGGCAAGGGCGATCCGCTCGCCCACCCTCGCCTGACGACCCAATGTCTGGCGGAACCCGTCGAGCACGGTAACGCCTTCCACGAGCGTATCCGCACGCGTTTTCTCGCTCGCCACACCAAGGCAAAGCTTTATATCGACTTTCCCGATTTCCTCTTCTTCCGGCTTAAACCGCAGCAGGCCAGCCTTAATGGCGGCTTTGGCCGCGCCTATCAGCTTGATGGAAACGACCTCATCATCCAGTCGGCCGTCAACGAGGAGATTGCCGCCGGCGCGGCAGAAACAGTGCGAGATTTAGTAGAACGCCACCCCGATGTGGCCGAGGCCCTCGCTGCCAGGCTAAAGGCACCGGAATCGGCATCCTGGCGCATTTGTGGTATCGATCCCTCAGGTTTCGATATGATTTCCGGCGATTTTCTACTGCGATATGAATTCGAAACCCTCGTTGGGGATGCCGATCACATTTGTTCAAACATATCTAAAATAGCATACTCGATACCTTAAATTTAGGTATATACAATCTTCGACCCCAATTGCTAGTTTTTGGGCGTCGGTCAAAATCCGACTGACGGCCTGTGCCAACACGCATGATGTACGTTTCGCATTAGGAAGATAACAATATGGAAACCACTGATTTGGCCGATCACACCAATGTGGCGGCAGCTTTATTGTCGGCAATGGCAAATCCCAAGAGATTGCTGATCCTGTGTAGCCTGGTGAAGGGCGAAGTGCCCGTCGGCGTGCTTGCAACGCAGGTCGGCCTCAGCCAGTCGGCACTCTCCCAGCACCTGTCGAAACTGCGCGCACAGAAGTTGGTGAAGACCCGCCGTGACGCACAGACCATTTACTATTCCAGCACCTCCGAGCCGGTCATGAAGATCCTGGCAACGCTCGAAGACATCTACCTGGTGACGAACAGAAACAGATCCGCCGCTTGATGATAGCGCTGACATGAATGTCGGCCGATGCCATGCCGCAAGGGGATGTTCCCGGAGGCGCGGCAACGATATTTCAGCACCTGAACCTTATGGCACGACCGGTAAATCTTGCGATTTGCCGGTCGTGCCCTTTTTTGCTGCACCTGCCGATCCCGGGATGCCTCGAAACTCAAGCCTTCCTGTCCCGAGTGGCTCTCGGGCGTTTTACCGTTGACGCTTGAAGAAGCCCTGATAATTTGACCGGGCAGTCAAAATATGGGCGTGAAGCCCCGGGAAAGGGCCGTCAGCGGCCAGGAGAACAGCATGTCCAATCGCCTCAACGCACCGAACGATCTTCGCGCCTTCTGGATGCCGTTCACGGCAAATCGCCAGTTCAAGAAGGAGCCGCGTATGTTCGTCGGCGCCAAGGACATGTATTATACGACCCACGACGGCCGCCAGGTGCTGGACGGCACGGCCGGCCTCTGGTGCGTCAATGCCGGCCACTGCCGCCCGAAGATCACCGAGGCGATCCGCGAGCAGGCCGGCGAACTCGATTATGCCCCGGCCTTTCAGCTCGGCCACCCCAAGGCCTTCGAACTGGCGAACCGCCTGGTCGACATTGCGCCGGAAGGCCTGAACCAAGTTCTCTACACCAATTCCGGATCCGAATCCGTCGAGACGGCGCTCAAGGTGGCGCTCGCCTATCACCGTGTGAAGGGCAATGGTTCACGCTTCCGCCTGATCGGCCGCGAGCGCGGCTATCACGGTGTCAATTTCGGCGGCATCTCCGTCGGCGGCATCGTCACCAACCGCAAGATGTTCGGCACACTGCTGACCGGCGTCGATCACATGCCGCACACCCACCAGCCCGGCAAGAACAACTTCACCCGCGGCGAGCCCGAGCATGGCGGCGACATCGCCACCGAGCTCGAGCGCATCGTCACCCTGCATGACGCCTCCACGGTCGCCGCCGTCATCGTCGAGCCGGTAGCCGGGTCCACCGGCGTCTTGATCCCGCCGAAGGGCTACCTGCAGAAGCTGCGCGAGATCTGCACCAAGCATGGCATTCTTCTGATCTTTGACGAAGTCATCACCGGTTTCGGCCGCCTCGGCGCCCCCTTCGCCGCGCAATATTACGACGTCAAGCCTGACATGATCACCGCCGCCAAGGGCCTGACCAATGGCGTCATTCCGATGGGCGCCGTCTTCGTCACCTCCGAGATCCATGATGCCTTCATGAACGGCCCGGAGCATATGATCGAGTTCTTCCATGGCTACACTTATTCCGGCAATCCGATCGCTTCCGCCGCCGCCCTCGCCACGCTCGATACCTATAAGGAAGAAGGGCTGCTGACGCGCGCCGCCGAGCTTTCCGATTACTGGGCCGACGCGCTGCATTCGCTCAAGGACTGCCCCAACGTCATCGACATCAGGAACACCGGCCTGATCGGCGCGATCGAGCTCGATCCGATTGCCGGCGAACCGACCAAACGCGCCTTCACCGCCTTCCTGAAAGCCTATGAAGGCGGCCTGCTGATCCGCACCACCGGCGATATCATCGCGCTCTCCCCGCCGCTGATCATCGAGAAGCACCACATCGACGAACTTTTCGGCAAGCTGCGCACCATCCTTCAGAACAACATCTGAGAAAGCTTTCCCGTCATGGCCTGCGGCGGGTGCAAGCCCACGCAGGCCTTTCGCCCCCGCGATGGATCGACCTCAGGTCACGGAGGCGACGGAAAGGCAGAGAGCGAATTTTTTCAGGAGCCGGCGGTCGAAGTGCCCTCCATTGCCGAACATCCATTTCAGTGCGTCGCTCGCGCTCCACGCCGCCTTGTATGACCGTACCGAGATGATGGCGTCATAGACGTCGCAGATCGTGGCAATTCGCGCGTGGAGGCTCAACTCTCTGCCCGAAAGCCTGCGCGGATAACCTTTGCCGTCGATGCGCTCGTGGTGATTGAGGCAGACATCGAGAACGATCTCCGACATCCCCTCCTGCCGCGACAGGAAAGCGTGTCCCTTCTCCGGATGGCCGCGGATCAGGCTGATCTCATCCTTTTCCAGAGGCCCCGCCTTGTTGAGCACCTCAAGCGGAATTTCAAGCTTGCCGACATCATGCAGCAACCCCGCGGTGCCGAGCATTTGGACCGTGTGCTCGTCGAGTCCAAGATGGCGGCTGAACAGGATCATCAGCGCGCTCACCGAAATGGAATGGAGGAAGGTCACTTCGTCCCTTGATTTCAAACGCGTGACGCTCAGAAAGACCGAGGGATTTTCCTCCATCGACTTGGAGACGGATGAAATTACCGGCGCGACATGTGCGACGCTGATCGCATCGCCATTGCGCAGCCTGACGAAAGCCTCGCCCAGCACCTGCATGGATTTCTGGACGGTCTCGCGCGCGGCCTGGATATCGATCTCGATGTCACGGCCCGGCAGGCCGTTGGTATCGAGCCCCTTGCTGGTGTTGATGACGACGCTGGCAGTGCCGCATTTGCGAATTTTTGCGGCATCGACCTCGCGCCGCAGGGAGAATCTGCGCTTGGACAATAGCGCATCCTGCCACAGGCCCTCGACGGCCTCCACAAACATTCCGATACGCACCTGGCTGGCGTCGATACGCTTGAGCATCCAGTCTCTGTTTCCCGATGTGTCTATCTAATTATCTGTATGGGTCTCTTTTTCAATACTGCGGTATTTTGGGTATCCCGGGATACTACTGCCATCGGCCAAACTAACGGTTAATGGGAAAGATAAAGACAACCCTACGAGGTGGTTTCACTCTGGGCGGAGACCCTGCCCATTGCAACTTCGCCTATGAGAAATCAAAAAAAGCAGAAAAAGTGACCGCCTTCGAACGGGTTTCCGGCCTGATCGATCCGATTTCCCTTCCATTTTGTTATGAACTTGCGCAATCCCGTCAGAATTCCTAGAAATCTCGTCGTGAGCCTTCCCGAGTCAAATATGGCCGGCAGGTTCACTGATCGCGCCTTTGTCGATCGTCCTTGGCACGGCCCAAAGGGCCGTGGAATGATCGGAAAAACCGGCGCGGCACCTCATCGCGGGTCGAAGGACCCCACCCAAGGAGATAGACAATGACCCTCAAGACATTGACGGCGACACTCGTCGCGTCGCTTGCCTTCGCGCCCCTTGCCCATGCCGATATCACCATCGGCCTGATTGCGCCGCTGACCGGCCCCGTCGCCGCCTATGGCGACCAGGTGAAGAACGGCGCTCAGACCGCCGTCGACGAGATCAACAAGAACGGCGGTATTCTCGGTGAGAAGGTCGTCCTCGAACTGGCCGACGATGCCGGCGAACCGAAGCAGGGCGTTTCCGCCGCCAACAAGGTCGTCGGAGACGGCATTCGCTTCGTCGTGGGGCCGGTGACATCGGGCGTCGCCATTCCGGTTTCGGACGTTCTGGCTGAAAACGGCGTGCTGATGGTCACCCCGACCGCAACGGCCCCCGACCTCACCAAGCGCGGCCTCGCCAACGTGTTGCGCACCTGCGGCCGCGACGACCAGCAGGCCGAAGTCGCCGCCAAATACGTTCTGAAGAATTTCAAGGACAAGCGCATCGCCATCGTCAACGACAAGGGCGCCTATGGCAAAGGCCTTGCCGACGCCTTCAAGGCGACGCTGAACGCCGGTGGCATGACCGAAGTCGTCAATGACGCGATCACGCCCGGCGACAAGGATTTCAGCGCGCTCACTACCCGCATCAAATCCGAAAAGGCAGACTTGGTCTATTTCGGCGGCTATCACCCGGAAGGCGGCCTGCTTGCCCGGCAGCTGCATGACCTCGCCGCCAACGCGACGATCATCGGCGGCGACGGCCTCTCAAATACCGAATTCTGGGCGATCGGCACGGATGCGGCCGCAGGCACGTTGTTCACCAATGCCTCCGACGCCACCAAGAACCCGGATTCCAAGGCTGCCGCCAATGCGCTCGCTGCCAAGAACATCCCCGCCGAGGCCTTCACGCTCAACGCCTATGCCGCCGTCGAAGTGCTGAAAGCCGGCATCGAGAAGGCCGGCAGCGCCGAGGATGCGGAAGCCGTCGCGACCGCGCTGAAAGACGGCAAGGAGATCCCGACTGCTATCGGCAAGGTCACCTATGGCGAAACCGGCGACCTGACCTCGCAGAGCTTCTCGCTCTACAAATGGGAAGCCGGCAAGATCGTCGCCGCCGAGTAAACTATGGCTGATCGCAATCGACCGGGCGCCCTTGTGGCGCCTGGTTTCGTTTTGCACCACTCGCTTGTGGCGGCAGATCGGCTATAAGTTTCAGAATCGGTTGCAATGTGAGCAAGGCCATGACCAGCAAACTCGAACGCCTCATCGACCAGGGTGTGGGCCGCGTGCCGGCCGATATCGTGCTGAAGGGCGGCCGTTTCTTCGACCTCGTCACCGGCGAACTCGTCCACTCCGATATCGCTATCGGCGCCGATCGCATCGTCGGCACCTCAGGCAGTTATCAGGGCGAAACCGAGATCGACATATCGGGAAAAACAGTCGTTCCCGGTTTCATCGACACGCATCTGCACATCGAATCCTCGCTCGTCACGCCGCATGAATTCGACCGCTGCGTTCTGCCCTATGGCGTCACCACGGCGATCTGCGATCCGCACGAGATCGCCAATGTGCTCGGCGCCGCCGGCATCGAATTCTTTCTCCAATCCGCGCTCGAGACGATCATGGACATCCGCGTCCAGCTGTCCTCCTGCGTGCCGGCGACACATCTCGAAACCTCCGGCGCCGATCTGCCGATCGGGCGCCTCCTGCCCTTCCGTCACCATCCGAAGGTCATCGGCCTCGCCGAATTCATGAATTTCCCCGGCGTGATCCACAAGGATCCCATCTGCATGGCCAAGCTCGACGCCTTCCAGGGCGGTCATATCGATGGTCATGCACCGCTTCTTTCCGGCAACGACCTCAACGGCTACCTCGCAGCCGGCATCCGCACCGAACACGAATGCACGACCGCCACCGAGGCGTTGGAAAAGATCCGCAAGGGCATGCATATCCTGGTGCGCGAGGGCTCGGTGTCGAAGGATCTCGCCGCGCTGATCCCCATCATCACTGAGCGGCTTTCACCATACCTCGCGCTCTGCACCGACGACCGCAACCCGCTCGACATCGCCGAACAGGGCCATCTCGATCACATGATCCGAACGGCGGTTTCAAACGGCGTCGAGCCCCTGGCGATCTACCGCGCCGCCTCGATTTCGGCCGCCCGAGCCTTCGGCCTCAGGGACCGCGGCCTGGTCGCGCCGGGCTGGCGCGCTGATCTGGTGGTTCTCGACAGCCTGGAAGGTTGTCGCGCCGAAATGGTCTTCTCCGCCGGCCGCCGCGTCACCGATGCGCTCTTTTCCTCACGCAGACCGGTTGCACCGATCGGCCTCGACAGCGTCAAGGCCAGGCCGGTCAACGCCGCCCATTTCGGCGTGCCGGTCGCCGAAGGCGAAACGCCGGTTATCGGCGTCATGCCGGGCAAGATCATCACTGAGCATCGCCGCTACCGCCTGCCCGTCAGGGGCAACGAGACATCGGTCGATCTTGCCAACGACATCATCAAGGTCGCCGTCATCGAGCGCCATGGCAAGAACGGCAATCACGCCAACGGCTTCGTCCAGGGCTTCGGCCTGAAGAGGGGCGCGATCGCCTCCACCGTCGGCCATGACAGCCACAATATCTGCGTCGTCGGCGTCGACGAAGACGACATGGCGCGCGCCGCAAACCGCCTTGGTGAAATCAAGGGCGGCTTCGTCGTCGTGGAGGGCGGCAAGGTCACGGGCGAAATCGCCCTGCCCATCGCCGGCCTGATGAGCCTTGAGCCTTACGAGACAGTCCGCGACACCCTGCACCAACTGCGCAAGGCCGCCTTCGCGCTCGGCGCCACACTGGAAGAACCCTTCCTCCAGCTCGCCTTCCTGCCGCTGCCGGTCATCCCGCACCTGAAGATATCCGACCGCGGTATGGTCGATGTGGACAAGTTCGCGCTGATCCGCTGATCAGATCCTCGGAAAATTCCCCGCCAGCGCCTATCTTGCGATATCGTGACGACCGGCCCATCGGGGTCGGCCGCTTTGGCATCGAGCGATCACGCAAACTGGAAATCTGAGGACTGCAGACTCGACACGGCCACGTTCTTCAGCGTGATGGTGTTATCAGCATCCGCTGTGATAGTCGTGTCACTGCCGGAGTCGTTTGAAGCGGCAAGAAGTGCCGCCCAATCAGCAAAAACGGTGATATCGATCTTGATCGTGTCGTGCACCATACCGGTAGCCACGAAGTTTGTGATTGTATCGTGACCCCAGTTGGGCGAATAGACGAAGAAGTCAGCCGCTGCTCCACCGACGAGTATGTCATCGCCTGCGCCACCCGTTAGCGTGTTCGGACCGCTACCGCCGACGATCACATTATCGAGCGCGTTACCGGTCCCGGCGAAAGCCCCTGTGCCGGCAAAGCTCAGGTTCTCGACATTGTCGGCAAGCGTATAGCTCGCCAGGTTCGTGCGAACCGTGTCGGTCCCTGCATCGGCGGCTTCGGTGACGATGTCGCCGGCATTGTCGACGATATAGGTGTCGTTGCCCGCCCCGCCGATCAAGCTGTCCGCACCGGCCCCGCCGTTCAGCGTGTCGTTGCCGGCGCCGCCGGTGATCGTGTTGGCCAGCGCATTGCCGGTGCCGGTGAAGCCGGCGGATCCCGTATAGGTCAGGTTCTCGACGTTGTTACCGAGCGTATAGCTTGAAAGCGCCGTCTGGACCGTGTCCGTCCCTTCGTTCACATTCTCGATCACCAGATCGGTCGCAATATCGACCACATAGATGTCGTCACCAATCCCACCCAACATCGTGTCGGAGCCACCACCACCGATCAAAGTGTCGTTGCCCGCAGCCCCCATGAGCTTGTCAGCAGCAACACCACCCAGGAGGACGTTGTCGAGCAGATTTCCTGTCCCGACAAAGGCTACCGTTCCGATGTAGGTGAGGTTCTCAACATTGGCCCCCAATGTGTAGGCACTCAGGTTCGTTCGAACCGTGTCGATCCCCTCATTGGCGGCCTCAGTGACGAGGTCGCCCGCATGGTCGACGATATAGGTGTCGTTGCCCGTACCACCGATCAAACGATCGGCCCCGGCCCCGCCATTCAGCGTATCATTGCCGGCACCGCCGGAAAGCGTATCGGTGGCAGCGCCACCGGTGATCGTGTTGTCGAGATCATTGCCTGTTCCGACAAAGGCCGCCGTGCCGATATAGGCGAGGTTCTCGACATCGCTGCCAAGCGTATAGCTTGCCAGTGTCGTGCGAACCGTGTCGGTTCCCTCATCGGCGGCTTCGGTGACGATGTCGCCGGCATTGTCGACGATATAGGTGTCGTTGCCCGCTCCGCCGATCAAGCTGTCCGCACCTGCCCCGCCATTCAGCGTGTCGTTGAAGGCGCCGCCGGTGATCGTGTTGGCCAGCGCATTGCCGGTGCCGGCAAAGTTGGCGGATCCCGTATAGGTCAGGTTCTCGACGTTGACCAATGCGGCGATCGAGTAGGCTGCAAGCGCCGTGCGGATTTCGTCGGTGCCGGCGCTGACCGCCTCCTTGATCACGTCGCTCGCACTGTCGACCACATAGATGTCGTCGCCGGCACCCCCATTCAGCGTGTCGTTGCCGGCGCCGCCGTCAAGCGTGTCGTTGCCGGCGCCGCCGGTGATCGTGTTGGAGAGCGCATTGCCGGTGCCGGTGAAGCCGGAAGAGCCCGTATAGAGCAGGTTCTCGACATTGTTGTCGAGCGTATAGCTTGAAAGCGCCGTCTTGATCAGATCGCTGCCTTGATTGGCGGCTTCGGTGACCACGTCGCCAACATCATCGACAATATAGGTGTCGTTGCCCACTCCACCGATCAGTATGTCGGCTCCTGCCTTTCCGTCCAGGGTGTCGGCACCTGCCCCGCCCTTGATCGTGTTGGCAAGGCTATTGCCGGTCCCGACAAACGCTACCGTGCCGGTATAGGTGAGGTTCTCGACATCGCTGCCAAGCGTATAGTTCGCCAATGTCGTGCGAACCGTGTCGATCCCCTCATCGGCGGCTTCGGTGACGATGTCACCGACATTGTCGACGAAATAGGTGTCGTCGCCCAACCCGCCGATCAAGCTGTCGGCGCCAACCCCGCCATCAAGCGTGTCATTACCGTCGCCGCCGGAAAGCGCATCAATGGCGGCGCCACCCGTGATCACATTATCGAGCGCGTTGCCGGTCCCGGCGAAAGCCCCTGTGCCGGCAAAGCTCAGGTTCTCGACATTGTCGGCAAGCGTATAGCTCGCCAGGTTGGTGCGAACCGTGTCGGTTCCCTTATCGGCGGCTTCGGTGATGATGTCGCCGGCACTGTCGACGATATAGGTGTCGTTGCCCGCTCCGCCGATCAAGCTGTCCGCACCTGCCCCGCCGTTCAGCGTGTCGTTGCCGGCGCCGCCGGTGATCGTGTTGGCCAGCGCATTGCCGGTGCCGGTGAAGCCGGCGGATCCCGTATAGGTCAGGTTCTCGACGTTGTTACCGAGCGTATAGCTTGAAAGCGCCGTCTGGACCGTGTCCGTCCCTTCGTTCACATTCTCGATCACCAGATCGGTCGCAATATCGACCACATAGATGTCGTCACCAATCCCACCCAACATCGTGTCGGAGCCACCACCACCGATCAAAGTGTCGTTGCCCGCAGCCCCCATGAGCTTGTCAGCAGCAACACCACCCAGGAGGACGTTGTCGAGCAGATTTCCTGTCCCGACAAAGGCTACCGTTCCGATGTAGGTGAGGTTCTCAACATTGGCCCCCAATGTGTAGGCACTCAGGTTCGTTCGAACCGTGTCGATCCCCTCATTGGCGGCCTCAGTGACGAGGTCGCCCGCATGGTCGACGATATAGGTGTCGTTGCCCGTACCACCGATCAAACGATCGGCCCCGGCCCCGCCATTCAGCGTATCATTGCCGGCACCGCCGGAAAGCGTATCGGTGGCAGCGCCACCGGTGATCGTGTTGTCGAGATCATTGCCTGTTCCGACAAAGGCCGCCGTGCCGATATAGGCGAGGTTCTCGACATCGCTGCCAAGCGTATAGCTTGCCAGTGTCGTGCGAACCGTGTCGGTTCCCTCATCGGCAGCTTCGGTGACGATGTCGCCGGCATTGTCGACGATATAGGTGTCGTTGCCCGCTCCGCCGATCAAGCTGTCCGCACCTGCCCCGCCATTCAGCGTGTCGTTGAAGGCGCCGCCGGTGATCGTGTTGGCCAGCGCATTGCCGGTGCCGGCAAAGTTGGCGGATCCCGTATAGGTCAGGTTCTCGACGTTGTTGCCGAGCGTATAGCTTGAAAGCGCCGTCTGGACCGTGTCCGCCCCTTCGTTCACATTCTCGATCACCAGATCGGTCGCAATATCGACCACATAGGTGTCGTCACCAATCCCACCCAACATCGTGTCGGAACCGGCCCCGCCGATCAATGTGTCGTCGCCAGCACCCCCATTCAGCGTGTCGTTGCCGGCGCCGCCGTCAAGCGTGTCGTTGCCGGCGCCGCCGGTGATCGTGTTGGAGAGCGCATTGCCGGTGCCGGTGAAGCCGGAAGAGCCCGTATAGAGCAGGTTCTCGACATTGTTGCCGAGCGTGTAGCTTGAAAGCGCCGTTCTGATCAGATCGGTTCCTTCATTCAGCCCTTCGGTGACCACGTCGCCAACATTATCGACAATGTAGGTGTCGTTGCCGGCTGCGCCGATCAGCACGTCGGCTCCGGCGCTTCCGTCCAGGGCATCGGCACCTGCTCCGCCCTTGATCGTATTGGCAAGGCTATTGCCGGTCCCGGTAAAGGCTACCGTGCCGGTATAGGTGAGGTTTTCGACATTGCTGCCAAGCGTATAGTTCGCCAGTGTCGTGCGAACCGTGTCGGTCCCCGTGCCGCTGTTCTCGGTGACGCTGTCGCCGGCATTGTCGACGACGTAAATGTCGTCGCCCAACCCACCGATCAAGCTGTCGGCGCCGGCCCCGCCATCCAGCGTGTCGTTGAAGGCGCCGCCTGTGATCGTGTTGGCCAGCACATTGCCGGTGCCGGTGAAGTTGGCGGACCCGGTGTAGGTTAGCTTCTCGACATTTGCCAATGCGGCCATCGAGTACGCTGCAAGCGCCGTGCGGATTTCGTCGGTACCGGCGCTGACCGCCTCATTGATCACGTCGCCCGCACTGTCGACCAGATAGATGTCGTTGCCAGCACCCCCATTCAGCGTGTCGTTGCCGGCGCCGCCGTCAAGCGTGTCATTGCCGGCACCGCCCGTGATCGTGTTGGCGAGGCCGTTTCCAGTCCCAGCAAAATTGCCGGTGCCGATGAAGGTCAGGTTCTCGACATTGGCAATATTGGTCAAGGCATAGGAAGACAGCCCCGTCCTGATCAGATCGGTTCCTTCATTCAGCCCTTCGGTGACCACGTCGGAAACATCGACAATATAGGTGTCGTTGCCCGCTCCGCCGATCAGTATGTCGGCTCCTGCCTGTCCGTCCAGGGTGTCGGCACCTGCCCCGCCCTTGATCGTGTTCGCAAGGCTATTGCCTGTCCCGGTAAAAGTTCCCGTGCCGATGTAAGTGAGGTTCTCGACATTGCCGCCAAGCCTATAGCTTGCCAGTGTTGTGCGAACAGTATCGGTACCCGCGCCGGTGTTCTCGGCGACGCTGTCGCCGGCATTGTCGACGATATAGGTGTCGTCGCCCACCCCACCGGTCAAGGCGTCGGCGCCAGCCCCGCCATCTAACGTGTCATTGCCGACGCCGCCGGTGATCGTGTTGGCAAGCGCATTGCCGGTACCGGTGAAGCTGGCGGATCCCGTATAGGTCAGAATCTCGACATTGTTGCTGAGCGTATAGCTTGAAAGCGCTGTCTGGACCGTGTCCGTCCCCTTATTCGCACTCTCGATCACAAAATCGAAGCTGTCGCCGACCACATAGATGTCGTTGCCAGCACCGCCGATCAGCGTGTCATTGCCGGCGGCGCCGTCAAGCGTGTCATTGCCGGCGCCGCCGGTGATCGTGTTGGCGAGGCTGTTTCCAGTCCCGCTGAAATCGCCGGTACCGATGAAGGTCAGGTTTTCGACATTGGCAATATTGGTCAAGGCATAGGAAGAAAGCGCCGTCCTGATCAGATCGGTCCCTTGATTCAGCCCTTCGGTGACCACGTCGGCCAGATCATCGACAGTATAGGTGTCGTTGCCTACTCCGCCGATCAATGTGTCATTGCCGGTACCGCCGGTAAGGGAATCATTTCCGGCATTACCCCAGAGCGTATTGTCCGCCTCGTTGCCTATAATCGTATCGTTGCCGGAGCCGGCCTGAACGTTCTCAATCAACGATGCAACATTGTCGTGATAAAGAAGGGCGTTGAAAATGTTGCCGCGGGCATAACCATTATTCGGACCTCCTCCCAGGTCGGCCAACTGGCCTTGGGAAAAGACCGAATACCCTCCTGCTCGCAAGTCGATCTTGAGGCCGGTTGTATAAGCACTCAGATCATAGGTATCGATACCGCCGCCGTCCCAGATTGTCGCGAAGATCCTGTTGGCAGCGGGCGTGATGGCTGCCACCCCATTGACGTAGGTAATGCCCTGGTTGGGATTCCATTTGTAGACGGTATTGCCACTGTTCGTCGTATAGTCCGCACCATACATTTCCTGCAGGGCGGCGATGTCGAGCATCATGAAGGTTTGTGGCGCACCATCATGCTCATACGTGTACCCACTCCCATCGTCTCCGATATAGGTGCGATAGGTCATGATCGTATATTCGAGCGAGTCGTAGGCGCTCGGGACGACCGTCATATTGGGATAACGCCCTTCTTGAGCATGTTTCAGTCCGAGAGCGTGACCCAGCTCGTGCGCCAACGTCTGGCCCGCATAGTTGCCGAACCTCGGGTAGCGATAATCATCTTCGGTGCCAGCATATCCCGTCCCGAACCAGACATCGCCGGCCGCCTCGTCGACATCTGGCGTGTAGGCCCATGCCGTGTCAGGCAGAGATGATTGAGCGAAGCGCACCGTTGCGGTACCCGCGCTGCCGGCCTCGAAGTTGGCGTTCGTGAACCCCTCGACGGAGAAGCCGTCATTTGCCGTATTTCCATAGGACTGCTCCATAAAGAACAAGGCCAGAGACTGCTGCTGCGACGAAATTGGAGAGAAAGAATAGTATTTTTCGTAGCCATAGTCATACGATGCCGAGGTGGTGGGAAACGCATAGGTTATCGTTCCGTCCCAAGCAGTGCCGCTGAAGAGCCCGTCTACCTTCTGATCGCCAGTCGAGGTGACGCTCTTCGTCGGAGTAATAAGGTCCGTCATAAAATCCCCGTTTACCTATTCTATTCGGCCGCGCTTAATGGCAGCTTCCCTCTGCTCTATAAAAGGGGAAACTTCAACCAAAAGCTTCATTTTTATTCAGTAAAATCGGCGGAGTCGTTAGCGCTCATGAAGCGCTTCCTCCGCAACCTCGACCAAAGGCGAGAAGACGTATTCCAAAATCCTGCGCTCGCCCGTTCGAACCTCCGCGATTGCTGCCATGCCCGCGCTTAACTTGACGACACGACCATCTGCTGAAATCTGATCGACCTCCAGACTCAAGGTGACGGGAAAAACGAGGTTCTGCATCCTCTCGGCGCTGCCGAACGGTGCCTGCGCCTGTCTTGTCGCAGGATCGCCTTCACGGCGTGCGGCATCGGGTTCCGGGATTGCATCTGCCGCGATTTTGGTGACGTGGGCCGCGATCGTTCCGTAGCGGGTAAAGGGGAAAGCTTCGAGCTTTACGACAGCTTCTTGCCCGACCTTGATGAAGCCGATGTCCTTGTTCAGAGCGTAAACTTCGAGCTCCAAGGTACTGCCCTCGGGAACCACGCGCATAACGTCCTGTCCGACGGTCACCACTTGACCGACGCTGGTAATCGAGGACGCTTGCACCGTGCCGTCTATTGGACTGCGCAATGTCATCTGCTCACGAAAATTTCTCGCTTTCGCCAGCCGCTGCTCCAGCTCTTCGACCCGACGTTCCGCATCGCCGAGCCGTACGAGTTGATCGCTCAGGAACGTCCGTGTGACCTTGTCCTTTTCCCTTGTAAAGACTTCGATTCCCGCTGCGGCATCTGCAAGCTGGCCCTCCTGCATGGCAAGCTGCGTCGCCTGCTCTTTCAAAGTTTGGGTCGCATCGATCACGCTCGCCATCGTTCCGGCCTCTTTCGAAGCCAGCATATTGCGCATCGTCACTCGCTCTTTCAGCGTTTCCACCAGAGAGTTCTGAGCCGCGACCGTCACTGTCAGGCGGTCGCGCTCCACCTCTTTCTGGTGCTTCTGAGCATCAAGCGAGGCAACTGCAGCCTGGCGCTGTTCAAGGTCGCCCCGGAGGATGCCCTCTTCCCGGCGGCGCAATTCATCGGGCACGCTTGCATCCCATGAGATCGTTGGCAGCGTCTGGTTCATCTCCTGTGAACGAACATAGTCCACGGCAGTTTTTCGGCGCCGGACCTCGGCGCTGACGGACGCCAGACCCTTTGCCGCATCCGTCTCATCGGCAATGGCATCCGTTGGATCAAGTTCAAGGAGGATATCGCCCTTTTCGACGTGCGCGCCATTTGGTGGCGGAAGCGCCTTCACCTTCCCGGTCAGCAATGGCTGAACAACCTTGACCCGGCCGGTCGGCTGAATCTTGCCTTGCGCGGCCGCGATGATGTCGATGTGGCCGATATAGGACCAGATTAAAGCTGTTGTGACGAAGGCGCAAATGATCAAGATCAAGGCCAACCGCACCGGCGAAGGGGGTGTCTCCAGGATTTCGATTGCCGGCGCCAGAAACTCATGATCGGATCGCTTTTGCGGGCGCGGCGGAAGGCCGGCGTATCGAACAGCTTGGGCAGGCGCGCTTTTCATGCGACGCCCCTATCATTCTGCAAAGCCCATAGCCGCGCATAGAGCCCATCGGGGCGCTGAAGCAGATCATCATGGCTTCCAACTTCCGCTATGCGGCCGTCAGCCATTCCGATAATCCGATTGCAAGGCCGCACAGCTGCGAGCCGATGCGCGATGATAATAACCGTTCGGCCAGCGGCGATCTGGTGCATATTGGTCTGCACAACGCGTTCGCTTTCATAGTCGAGAGCGCTGGTCGCCTCATCGAAAATCAGAATCCGGGGGCTGGTGGCAAGGGCGCGGGCGATGGCGATCCTCTGACGCTGGCCACCGGAGAGGTTCGCGCCGCGCTCTTCGATCATCATGTCGTAGCCTTGCGGCAATCGCAGAATGAATTCATCGGCGCCGGCGAGCTTGGCGACCGCAATAACCTGCGCGCGGCTCATCGCCGGGTTTGAGAAAGCGATGTTCTCATGGATCGTCCGGTTGAACAGCAGGTTCTCTTGAAGAACGACTCCGATATGGCTTCGAAGCCAAGCGGGATCGAGTTGCGATAGATCCATACCGTCGAGAAGGACCTGCCCCTCTTCGGGGATATAGAGACGCTGAACCAGTTTGGCGATCGTAGACTTTCCGGAGCCCGATGCGCCGACGATGCCGATAACCTCTCCGGATTTGATTTCAATCGATACGTTTTTCAAGACTTCCGAGGAGCCGGGCCGATAACGGAAGGTGACATTTCGAAGTTCAATATTCCCCCTTGGCGAAGGCAACGACAGACGGGAGCCCGGCTGGCGTTCCATCGGCGTGTTCAGAATGTCACCGAGCCTGTCGATCGAGATCTGCACCTGTTGGAAATCTTGCCAAAGTTGAGACAACCTCAAAACCGGCTGCGTAACTTGCCCGGCGATCATGTTGAAGGCGACAAGTGAGCCAACGGAAAGCTCCCCGTCGATAACGGCTTTCGCACCGAAAAGAAGAAGGGCCGCCGTGGCAAGCTTGCTTACATATTGAATGGCGTTTTGTCCGCCAACGCCAAGCAGTGTCGTATCGAAAGCCGTTCGCACGTAGGCTGCGAGCTTCTCCTCCCACTGCGCCTGCATCACCGGCTCCACCGCCGCGGACTTAACCGTGTGAACACCGACGATCGCCTCGACCAGGAACTGCTGACTGGCCGCCCCCCGATTGAACTTCTCTTTGACGAATTCGCGCAGCGGCGGGCGAACCACGATTCCGATCAGGATGTAGATCGGGATGGCGGCAATGACGATCAGCGTCAAGCTCCAGGAGTAAGCGAAGAGAACTGCGATGAACACAAAAGTGAAAACGACATCGAGCGCTGAAAACAATCCTTGCCCTGTCAGAAATGCGCGGATCGTTTCAAGTTCTCGAACACGGGCGACAGTCTGGCCGGCGGATCGCGTTTCGAAGTAGCCTAGCGGCAGCCGCAGCAGATGGTGGAACAATCGCTGACCGAGCTCAACATCGATCCGGTTGGTCGTATGAGCCAACGCGTAGGCTCTTAGATACTGGAGCAGCACATCGAAGAAGCCAATAATCGCGATACCGGCAACAAGCACGAACAGGGTCGAATAAGCTTTGTGAGTCAGGACCTTGTCGACGACGACCTGAAAGAACAAAGGTGTGATCAGCGCAAAGATCTGCACAAATAGCGATGCAAGCAATACGTGGGCCAGCGGCTTTCGATATCGCCAGATCGACGGCAGAAACCACTTGAAGCCGAATTCTCGCGGGTCGGACCCTTCGCCTCTTATGCGCCGGCACACGAGAATAACACGCGCGCCGATTTCCGCGACGATATCTGAGGCGGCTATTTCCCGATCGACGCGCGTTACTGGATCGACGAGCCTATACTTTCCGGATGGGTTTAGCCCCCCGAGCACTTGAAAGGAGCCATTGGCCACTTTGACGATTGCGGGAACCGGCATGGATCGAAGGCGGTGCTCGGTGACCTTCTCAACAAGACGCGCCTTGAGGCCGATGATCTTGGCTGCTCGCTGAATGTCGATCGCTTCGGATGTACGCCCTTTCAACGCCAGGTCGTGCTGCAATTGAACCGGATCGGCGGCAATACGGTAGAACGCGGCGATACCACAAAGCGCACGAAGACCGGAGTCGTAATGCTGCGGAACGGCACCGTCCATGTACGAAGTCATTCTCCCTGAAGCTGCAGTTTGGCGTGTTTACAGCGGCAAACCGTTCACTTTCGCCATTTGCTCACGATGTAGCTCACTGAGCGTTACAACGCCATGGAGAAATTAGCACTCGCAACATTTCGGGATGGTTGTCACTGAGAAAGCACGAAAGACGGCTAACAAACAATTTTCTTCTGACGACCGCTCATCCTAGGAGCCTCGTTTACTAGCGAGATTTACAAGTGCCTGCATGCCACCGAAACCGACAAACTGCTGAAATGATCCTCAAAGCCGCGCACAGAAGCCGTCCAGCGCCGCAAGCTTCACCAGCCCCGAAGCCGACACCGCCTCGAACCCCGGCATCTCGAGCGGTTCGCGCAACCTGATGCCTTCAGGCAGACAGAATTCCGCCAGTTTGCGCGTCAGGTTGAAAACGAAGAGCAGTTTTTCGCCGTCCTTTTCCCGGGTGAAGACGAGCAGGTCCTGATTGGTGCCGATGAAGGTCATTTCGCCGTCGATCAGTGCCGGATGGCTCTTCCGGAATGCGAGCGTCTTGCGATAGTGATGCAATACCGAGCTGTCGCTCCCCTCCTGCGTATCCACGGAAAGGGCTGCCTGCTCGTAAGGCACCGGCAGCCAGCTCTTTTCGGCTGAAGTAAAGCCCGCATGCGCCTTGCCCGCCTCCCAGGGCATCGGCGTGCGGCATCCGTCGCGGCCTTTGAAGGCCGGCCAGAAGCGGATGCCGTACGGGTCACGCAGATCTTCGAAGGCAAGCTCCGCCTCCGGCAGGCCGAGCTCCTCGCCTTGATAGAGGCAGATCGAACCGCGCAGCGCCGAAAGCACCGAGATCGCCAGTTTGGCGATGACGGGCCGCTCTTCCTCGGTCAGCGCAAAACGGCTGACGTGTCGCATGACGTCATGGTTTGAGAAAGCCCAGCAGACCCAGCCATCGGTCACGGATTTTTGGAAAGCTTCGACGCAGCTGCGAATATGCTCGGCGGTAAAATCCGGTCCCAGCAGGTCGAAGGTGTAGCACATGTGCAGCTTGTCGCCGCCGCTCGTATAGGCCGCCACCGTCTTCAGCGAACGCGCACCGTCGCCGACCTCGCCGACGGTGGTGCGATCCTCATATTGGTCGAGCAGCACTCGGAAGCGTTTGAGGAAATCGACGTTTTCCGGCTGCGTCTTATCATAGAGGTGATTCTGCATCCCGTAGGGATTGCTGTCGGGCGCATCGAGGCCTGCATCATCCTCATCGGGCTCGTGGGGCGGATTGCTTCTGAGCTGCTTGTCGCAGAAATAATAGTTGACGGTATCCAGCCGGAAGCCGTCGACGCCGCGGTCGAGCCAGAACTTCACCGTCTCCAGCACCGCATCCTGCACTTCCCTGCTATGGAAATTGAGGTCCGGCTGCGAGGTCAGAAAGTTGTGCTGGTAATACTGCCGGCGTACGCCGTCCCACTCCCAGCCCGGCCCGCCGAAGATCGACAGCCAGTTGTTCGGCGCCGTGCCATCGGGCTTCGGATCGGCCCAAACATACCAATCCGCCTTCGGATTGGTTCGGCTCGTCCGGCTTTCGACGAACCAGGGGTGCTGGTCTGATGTATGCGAGATCACCTGGTCGATGACGACCTTGATGCCGAGCCTGTGCGCCTCCGCCATCATCTCGTCGAAATCGCTGAGCGTCCCAAAGATCGGGTCGACGTCGCAATAATCGGAAACATCATAGCCCATATCGGCCATTGGCGACTTGAAGAAAGGCGAAAGCCAGATCGCGTCGACACCGAGACTGGCGATATGCGGCAGCCGGCGGGTAATCCCCTTGAGGTCGCCGAGCCCGTCGCTGTTGGTGTCCTGAAACGAGCGCGGATAAACCTGGTAGATCACCGCGCCGCGCCACCAGTCCGCATTCCCGCCTGCCTGCAATGTCATCGGCTAGATCTCCTCGCTCGTTAGCGCTCGCCACACTAAAGCGGACGAAACAAAAGACAACATATGAGACAGTCATGAAGGTGCTGGAATGTCGCAAAGTATCGTCGCGATCCAACAAAAGGGAGACGGATATAGGCTTGTCCACAACCCGTTTCCCGCCTCCGGATTTGGGGTTGCAACGCGATTCCTTTGCGATAAGGTGCGCACTGACCTGCACGTAAGAGGTCAAATCTCGGGAACAGATGTCTAATAAAGGCGCAAAGCCTAGAAAGGTGGACCCACCATGAACCAGTTCACGAAAAAATTTCTCGCCTCCGCAATGTTTGGCACATTGCTGGCGTTTTCGGCGCATGCGGCCACGCTGAATATTCACAATGGTGGCGACCCGCAATCGCTCGATCCGCAGAAGCTTTCCGGCGACTGGGAGAATCGTATCGCCGGCGACATTTTCGAAGGCTTGGTCACGGAAGATGCCAAGGACAATCCGGTCCCCGGCCAGGCCGAAAGCTGGACCATTTCGCCCGATGGCAAGGTTTACACCTTCAAGCTTCGCGACGGCATCAAGTGGTCCGATGGCCAGCCGGTAACGGCGGGAGACTTCGTCTTCGCCTTCCAGCGCCTCGTCGACCCGAAGAACGCCGCCGATTATGCTTATCTGCAGTTCACCATCAAGAACGCGGAAAAGATCAACAAGGGTGAGATCACCGATCTCAATCAGCTCGGCGTCAAGGCGATCGACGACAAGACGCTTGAAATCACGCTCGAAAACCCGACGCCCTATTTCCTCAACGCTCTGATGCACTACACCGCCTATCCGCTGCCGAAGCACGTCGTCGAAGCGAAGGGCCAGGATTGGGTCAAGATCGGCAACATCGTCACCAACGGACCTTACAAGCCGGTCGAGTGGGTTCCGGGCTCGCATGTCACCACGGTCAAGAACGACCAATGGTACGGCGCCAAGGACCTGAAGATTGATGGCGCCAAGTTCTTCGTGCTCGAGGATCAGGAAGCCGCACTGAAACGTTACCGCGCCGGCGAATTCGATATCCTCACCGATTTCCCCACCGACCAATACGAGTGGATGAAGAAGAACCTGCCGGGCCAGGCGCATGTCGCTCCCTTCTCCGGCCTCTACTACTACGTCATCAATTCGACCAAGCCGCCCTTCGCCGATAAGCGCGTGCGCCAGGCGCTCTCCATGGCGATCAACCGCGAAGTCATCGGCCCGCAGATTCTCGGCACCGGCGAACTGCCGGCCTATTCCTGGGTCCCGCCGGGCACGGCAAACTACGGCGAACCGGCATACGTCTCGTGGAAGGATCTTCCCTACAAGGACAAGGTCGAGGAAGCCAAGAAGCTGCTGAAGGAAGCAGGTTTCGGTCCGGATCATCCGCTGACCGCTGAACTGAAGTACAACACCAACGACAATCACAAGCGCATCGCCGTGGCGATCGCCTCGATGTGGAAGCCGCTCGGCGTCAATGTCGAACTCGTCAATGCCGAGACCAAGGTCCATTATGACCAGTTGCAACGCGGCGAAGTGCAGATCGGCCGCGCCGGCTGGCTGGCCGACTACAACGACCCAGACAACTTCCTGAACCTCCTGGTCACAGGCGTTCAGATGAATTACGGCCGTTGGTCCAATCCTGATTACGACAAGATGATCAAGGACGGCAACGCCGAGACCGATCTCGCCAAGCGCGCGGCAATCTTCAAGAAAGCCGAACAACTGGCGCTCGATGATTCCGCCGCCCTGCCGATCTACTATTATGTTTCGAAGAACGTCGTCTCACCGAAGATCGAAGGCTTCGTCGATAACATCCAGGACATCCACCGCACCCGCTGGCTGTCGATGAAAGAGTAAGGGAAAACGGTCCTTGCCGCGCTTTGCGGCAAGGACCGGCCCACGACCATGATCAAATACGCCCTCCGTCGTTTGCTATCGACGATCCCGGTTCTGTGGATCGCCGTCACAGCCTGTTTTTTCGTTTTGCGCCTTGCCCCCGGCGGCCCTTTCGATGGCGAAAGGCCATTGCCGCCGGTGATCCTGAAAAACCTTGCCGTCCATTACAATCTCGATAAGCCGCTGATCCAGCAGTATCTGATCTATGTCGGCGACCTGCTGCGGGGCGATCTCGGCCCCTCCTTTGCGAGTGAGGATTTCACCGTCGCCCAGCAGATCATGATCGGTCTGCCATACACCTTCACCATCGGCACGGCTGCCTTTCTGATTGCCATCATCGTCGGCGTGGCCGTCGGCTGTCTTGGGGCGCTCTACCAGAACAAGGCTCCGGATTACATTCTGGGCGCCCTTATCCTGGTTGGCGTCGTACTGCCGAATTTCCTGATCGCGCCGATCCTGCAGCTTATCTTCGGCATCCATCTCGCCTGGTTTCCGGTCGGCGGCTGGGGCGACGGGTCGATCAAATACCTGATCCTGCCGATCGTCGTTCTGTCCCTGCCGCATGCAGGCCGCATCTCGCGCATCACCCGCGGCTCGATGATCGAGGTGATGAACCAGAACTTCATCCGCACGGCGAAGGCCAAGGGCATCGGCCCGCGGCTGACGGTGATGCGCCATGCGCTGAAGCCCGCGCTGATGCCGGTCGTCTCCTATCTGGGTCCGGCAGCAAGCTACCTTCTCACCGGCTCGCTGGTCGTCGAGAGCATCTTCGGATTGCCCGGCATCGGCCGCTACTTCGTCAACGCGGCGCTGAACCGCGATTATGGCATGGTTCTCGGTACGGTCATCTTCTACATGGTGTTGATCGTGTTCCTGAACCTTCTGGTCGATATCGCCTATGCCTGGCTGGATCCGAAAGTGAGAAACCGATGATCCTCAACCCCGCAAAACGCGAACTTCTCGCCCAGGAGCTCCTGGAGGCGGAAGGCCTTGCACCTGAAGGCCGCTCGCTCACCAGGGATGCGCTGCGCCGCCTCGGACGCAACAAGGCGGCCGTGCTGTCGATCGTCGTCCTGGCGCTGCTGATCCTGGCAGCCTTCCTCGGCCCCTGGTTCATTCCTTTCAATTACGAGGATCCGGACTGGGCCGCCTTCCGCATCCCGCCCTCGATCGAGACCGGCCATTATTTCGGCACCGACCCGAACGGCCGCGATCTTCTCGCCCGCGTGCTTTATGGCACCCGCATCTCGCTTGCCGTAGCACTGACGGCGACCGTCGTCTCGGTCGTCATCGGCGTGCTCTACGGTGCGATATCCGGCTATATCGGCGGCAGGCTGGACGCGATCATGATGCGCTTCGTCGATATCATGTATGCGCTTCCCTACATCCTCTTCGTCATCCTGCTGATGGTAATCTTCGGCCGCAACGTCTATCTGCTCTTTGCAGCGATCGGCGCGCTGGAGTGGCTAACCATGGCCCGCATCGTGCGCGGCCAGACGCTGTCGATCAAGCATCGCGAATTCATCGAGGCGGCCCGTGCCTCCGGCCAGCGGCCATTCAAGATCATCGTCAAGCACATCATTCCGAACCTCGTCGGACCGGTGGTCATTTTTGCGGCGCTGACTGTTCCTGAAATCATCGCCACCGAAAGCTTCCTTTCCTATCTCGGCTTCGGCGTCCAGGAACCGCTGACCTCGCTCGGCACCCTGATCGCCGAGGGGACCGACGCCATGGAAAGCATGCCCTGGCTGCTGATCTTCCCGGCAAGCTTCCTCGTGGCCCTGCTGCTCAGTCTGCTGTTCATCGGCGACGGCCTGCGCGACGCGTTCGACCCGAAGGATCGCTAAGAATGCCCTACGAAACACAAAAAGACATCCTCCTCGAACTCAAGAATTATTCGATCACCTTCAAGACGCCGGATGGAGAGGTGAAGGCGGTCTCGAACATGAACCTCACCGTCCGGCGCGGCGAGCGCGTTGCCATTGTCGGCGAATCCGGCTCGGGTAAGAGCCAGACCTTCCTCGGCATCATGGGCCTGCTCGCCAAGAACGGCAGAACGACGGGACATGCGCTGCTCGAAGGCAGGGATGTGCTGTCGCTGAAACCGCGCGAGCTCGACCAGATTCGCGGCAAGGACATGGCGATGGTCTTCCAGGATCCGATGACCGCCTTGAATCCGTCGCTCAAGATTTCCCGGCAACTGACCGAACAGCTCGAGGTTCACCGCGGCCTGACGGCACGCGCCGCATCGGACGCTGCCCTCGACATGCTGAAACGTGTCGGCATCCCCGACCCGACGCGGCGCTTCCACCTCTATCCGCATGAGCTTTCCGGCGGCATGCGCCAGCGCATCGTCATTGCCATGGCGCTGCTCACCAAACCGAAGCTGCTCATCGCCGACGAGCCGACGACGGCGCTCGACGTCACCATCCAGGCGCAGATCCTCGATCTCTTTAACGACCTGACGGCGGAGATGAATACGGCGCTGATCATGATCACCCATGATCTCGGCGTCGTCGCCGGCCTCGCCGACCGTGTCGCCGTCATGTATGCCGGTCGCATCGTCGAGGAGGCGCCCGTCGACGAGCTTTTCGACAATCCCGCTCATCCCTATACCGCAGCGCTGCACGCCTCGATCCGACGCCCGGATCAGGATGTCGACGACCTCGTCGTCATCCCCGGGCGCCCGCCGAACCTGCAGCACTTGCCGAAGGGCTGCAATTTCTCGCCCCGCTGTTCGCTGGTCCAGGACGATTGCATCGACCATCCGCCGCCGCTCGAAACACTGGCGCCGCGTCACTGCGCCGCCTGCTATCATCCGTTCCCGCGTCGCGAGGAGTTGCTGAACCATGGCTGACCGATCGCTTCTAAGGGTCGAGAACCTGACGACCCAGTTCGAATTGCCGGCGAAGGGCTTGTTCAAGCCGCCGATTTTCCTCACCGCCGTCAACAATGTCAGCTTCGATCTCGCCGAAGGCCGCACGCTGGGCGTCGTCGGTGAATCCGGCTGCGGCAAGTCGACGCTCGGCCGGTCCATCCTGCGGCTCTTGAAATCGCAAAAGGGCCGCATCCTCTGGCAGGGCCGCAATCTTCTCGACCTCTCGGAGGAGGAAATGCGCGCCGCCCGCCGCGACATGCAGATCATCTTCCAGGATCCGATCGCCTCGCTTGACCCGCGCATGACCGTTGGAGACATTATCGCCGAACCGCTCACCGTTTTCGAGCCGAAGCTTTCGAAGGCCGAGCGCACCGAACGTGTCCGCGAGATCATGACCGCAGTCGGGCTGGTGCCGGAGATGATCAACCGCTATCCCCACGAATTCTCCGGCGGCCAGGCGCAACGCATCGGCATTGCCCGGGCCGTCGTCACCAAGCCGAAGCTGATCATCTGCGATGAACCGGTTTCGGCCCTCGACGTCTCGATCCAGGGGCAGGTGATTACGCTTCTGCGTAAACTGCGTAAGGAATTCGGCCTGACGCTGATCTTCATCAGCCACGACCTTTCCGTCGTCCGCCTGATCTCCGACGATGTGCTGGTGCTCTATCTCGGCCGGGTGGTAGAGGCGGGCGACTGCGCCACCGTCTTCGATCATCCGGCCCATCCCTATACGCAGGCGCTCTTTTCCGCAGCACCGATCCCGGATCCGAAGCTCGCACGCCTGCGCACCCGCATCCGCCTGCAGGGCGATCCACCCTCGCCGCTCAACCCGCCGAAAGGCTGCGTCTTCTCGCCGCGCTGCTGGAAGGCGACCGATATCTGTCGCACCGAAATGCCGCCGACCGAGGAGGTCCGCCCCGGCCAGAAGGCGGCCTGCTATCATATGGACAGGCCATGAGCGGCTACGCAACCTCAGGGTGAAGCGCTTGGAAAAACGGACTTATTTTGGGTTCTAAAGTCCCGGATAAGAAAGATTTATCTGAGCGCATGCTAACTCTATCCCGCCCAATCAAGGGTTAGGGGAATGCATATATGAAATCGAAACTATCGGGATTGATCGCAGTTGCGACTGCGATCATCGCTGCCTCCGCCGTTTCGGCACAGGCCGAAGATCTGAAGTTCACGCTCATCAACGGCACCGACTCCGTCCTGACGCGCTTCTACAGCTCGCCGACGGGAGTCGCCGATTGGGAGGAAGACGTCTTCGGCGAAGACGTTCTCGATCCGGGCGAAAGCATCGATATCACCATCGCCGACGGCCGCACCGTCTGCAAATACGATATGCGCTTCGAATTCGAGGAAGGCTCAAACCTCGCGACCACCGAAGATACGCAGGATCTTTGCCAGATGGGCAGCTACACGATCCACGAATAGGCAGCCTTCGCCGGCGCCCGCCTTCGCCTCGTCTGCGAAGACGGGCTTTTTACCTCCTGCGATATCGGCATCTACGATATCAACGCTTGTCACTCCGTCTGGCTCCGCGTATCAGCGATGAAGAGCAGTGCCGGGAGGACAAGGTGAGCAGACGGTTTCTATCGATCGGTGAATGCATGGTGGAACTCTCGCAGGCCGGCGACGGCCTGCTGCGCAAAGGTTTCGCCGGCGATACGTTCAACACCGCCTGGTATGCCCGCGCCTGCCTTGGCCCCGACTGGTCGGTCGATTATTTCACGGCGCTTGGCGACGACGCCATGTCGGATGAGATGGTGGCCTTCATCGACAAGGCGGGCATCGGCACGAGCCTCATCCGCCGCATCAGGGGCAAGACTCCCGGCCTTTACATGATCAATCTGAAGAACGGCGAACGCTCCTTCAGCTACTGGCGCGACAGTTCGGCGGCCCGCAGCCTGGCCGCCGATCCCGACAGCCTGCGCGAGGCGGTGGAGAGCGCTGACCTCGTCTATTTCTCCGGCATCACCCTTGCCATCCTACCGCAGGAGGACGCCGCAACGCTGCTCGCCGAGATCCGCCGCGCCAAGGCCGCCGGCAAGCTTGTGGTGTTCGACCCAAACATCCGCCCCCGCCTGTGGTCGAGCTATGACATCATGCACGCGACGATCAGCGAGGGCGCACGCTCCTCCGTCCTCGTCATGCCGAGCTTCGACGACGAAGCCGCCCATTTCGGTGACGATTCAATTGAAGCGACGGTCAACCGCTATCGCGCGCTGGGCGCCATCCATATCGTCGTCAAGAATGGTGCGGACGGAGTTAGGCTGAATTTCTCCGGCGAGGAGAGCTTCGTTCCGGCCGAGAAGGTTGAGCAAGTGGTTGATACTACAAGTGCCGGCGACAGCTTCAACGGCGCCTTCCTTGCGCACTATCTGGAAACGGGGAACGCAACCGCCGCCGCCCGCTTCGCCGCAGGCGTCGCAGCCCGTGTTGTCAGCGAACACGGCGCATTGGTAGCAAAGGAAAAACTGGGATTGGATGGCGCCTAAGCCCGCGCATGATAAATGGCACGAATGTCATGCAAGAGGCGCTTCCCGCCTTGTCGCATTCTGCCCCTGTTAGAGGGGATAAGAGATCACGACTTCGTCGGCCGATCTGACTCGCGAACCGCCTCGTCATGATACCAGCAGCTGTCGAGCGCCGCGTCGCAAATATCGGCTGCCTCGCGCTCCATCAGCCGGGCGCGCTCGAGCCGGCTTGCGGCCCGCGTCGGCTTGACGGGAAACTGATAGATCGTTGCGGATTCACGATGGAAACCGGTGGGCATGAGATCGCCTCCATTCAGTTCGGCGCATCAACATTCAAGGCCACGACCATAACACGATGCACATAGTTTATGCAAGTTGCACAAATTATATGCATCTTTACATTATGATTGATCGATACGCTATCTGTGCCGAGAGCGGCCGCCTATTTGTTCAACACTTGATCACTCCCGGCTAACGCCGAAATTTTCATCCGGTTCCGAAGGGGAAATTCGGTTTCGTGCTGATGATACGGCCCTCCCCCATCGAAATGGGGTGGTTTTGACAAAAGAAAAATGCATCTAGACCGACTGATTTGCGATTTTTCGTGTCCTGTCGGCCGAACTGGCACGCTACGTGCTTTTGAAGGCGCATCCCCTGGCGGTTGGGTGCGCTTGCGCGCCGAGATCGTCTCCGGATTTGCTCACCTTCGTAGCATTGAGAGAGTCACGATGACAAAATATAAGCTCGAGTATATTTGGCTCGATGGGTACACTCCGGTACCGAACCTGCGTGGCAAGACGCAGATCAAGGAATTCGACGTATTCCCGACGCTGGAACAGCTTCCGCTCTGGGGCTTCGACGGTTCGTCGACCATGCAGGCCGAAGGCCGCAGCTCCGATTGCGTGCTAAAGCCGGTCGCCATCTATCCCGACCCGGCCCGCACGAACGGCGCGCTGGTCATGTGCGAAGTCATGATGCCCGATGGCGTCACGCCGCACCCGAGCAACGCTCGCGCGACCATCCTCGACGACGAAGATGCCTGGTTCGGCTTCGAGCAGGAATATTTCTTCTATCAGAACGGCCGTCCGCTCGGCTTCCCTGAGCAGGGTTACCCGGCTCCGCAGGGCCCCTACTACACCGGCGTCGGTTATTCGAACGTCGGCGATGTCGCCCGCGAAATCGTCGAAGAACATCTCGACCTCTGCCTCGCTGCCGGCATCAACCACGAAGGCATCAATGCCGAAGTGGCCAAGGGCCAGTGGGAATTCCAGATATTCGGCAAGGGCTCCAAGAAGGCTGCCGACCAGATCTGGATGGCACGCTACCTGCTGCAGCGCCTGACCGAAAAATACGGCATCGACATCGAGTATCACTGCAAGCCGCTCGGCGATACCGACTGGAACGGTTCGGGCATGCATTGCAACTTCTCGACCAAGTACATGCGCGAAGTCGGCGGCAAGGCCTATTTCGAAGCACTGATGGCGCAGTTCGAAAAGAACCTGATGGACCACATCAACGTCTACGGTCCTGACAACGACAAGCGCCTGACCGGTAAACACGAAACGGCACCGTGGAACAAGTTCTCCTACGGCGTTGCCGACCGTGGTGCCTCGATCCGCGTCCCGCACTCCTTCGTCAAGAACGACTACAAAGGCTATCTGGAAGATCGCCGCCCGAACTCGCAGGGCTGCCCCTACCAGATCGCTTCGCAGGTTCTGAAGACGATTTCGGAAGTTCCGACTGCAAGCTCGGCTTCCGCTGCTGCCTAACCTCCCAAACGGCGCCGGTCCACGACCGGCGCCGTCCTTCTTTCCGCATGAAAACCGCGATCGGCCGCTGACATATTCGCGGGGATCGGGCCGCTGAAAGGCCTGCAAACGCTAGCGTGCGGCTGTAATATTTCCATCATGGTCATGCCTCAAAATAGGCAAGCGGGAATCGCCGTTCCGGAACCCCGCTTTGGGGTTGAGCGTTGGCATATCGATGCAACGGGGATGGAAATCGTGACATGCTGCAACGTCCGGCAAACACTCATCACAGCGAGAGCTGGGCCAATGCTGCAGCCGCCGGCAACCTGCCCGAACGGTTGGCGATCATCACCGACGCCTGGCATCCGCAGGTCAACGGCGTTGTGCGCTCGATCGAGAACACCAATCGCGAGCTGGCCAAGATGGGCGTGGCTGTTTCGATGGTGACGCCGGAGCGCTTCAACAGCATCCCCTGCCCGACGTATCCCGAGATCCGCCTGTCGATCGCCAATTACCGCCGCATCGCCCGTGAGATCGAAAAACACAATCCCTCCTATGTGCATATCGCCACGGAAGGGCCGCTGGGGCTGACCGCCCGCCGCTGGTGCCTGCGCAAGGGCATGCCCTTCTCCACCAGCTACCACACGCGCTTTCCCGAATATGTTTCCGCCCGCCTGCCGATTCCGCAAAGCTGGCTTTATGCCTTCGTGCGCTGGTTCCATAATGGCGGCGCCGGCTGCATGGTCGCCACCCCGAGTCTTGCTCGCGAGCTTTCGGCACGCGGAATCAAGAACCTGATGCCCTGGACCCGAGGAATCGACGCCACGCAATTCCATCCCATGCCGCTCGAGGAGAAGCCGTTCGGCCTTTCCCGCCCGATCTTCATGACGGTCGGCCGCGTGGCGCTGGAAAAGAACCTGCCGGCCTTTCTCGATCTCGACCTGCCCGGTTCGAAGGTCGTCGTTGGCGACGGCCCGGCGCGCGCCGAACTGGAGCAGCGCTATCCCGATGTGCAGTTTACCGGTGTGAAGTTCGGCGAGGAGCTGGCCAAAGCCTATGCCCAGGCCGACGTCTTTGTCTTTCCGTCGCTCACCGATACGTTCGGCAACACCATCCTTGAAGCGCTGGCATCGGGCGTCCCGGTCGCCGCCTATCCGGTCACCGGCCCGCTCGATATCATCGGCGAAGACAGCGAGGTGGGCGCGCTCGACCAGGACCTTCAGGCCGCCTGCCTTGCCGCCCTCTCCGCCTCGCGCACCAAGGCGCGTGAGCTTGCCATGCAATATTCCTGGGAAGCGGCGACGCTGCAGTTCATCAACAATATTCGCGCCGCCAACGGCGTCATTACGCCGAAATGGAAAAAGGCCTGGCAGTTTGCCAAATCGCTGCCAAGAAGCAGAAAGCCCGGCGAAACCGTCGGGCCTCTCCCCTCCGCGGAGTGATGCTCTTACTCACGCAAAGCGTATCGTTCGCAACGGCGATTGCGCTTTGCGCCGCAGGCGTTTCGGCAGTCGCTTCCAACAGCACGAAGTCACGGATCGTGCCGTTGTAGCATCGACGCGGCGCGAACGCCGGCGGGGAGCCGCGATACGGTGGATCTCACCCGGCTACAGGCTGAGATCGTGGCGCTGCGCGAAGCGCTGGACAAGAGCACGGCTTAAGGTCAAGACAACCGATATAGGGCGCGCCTGGGGCACCGGCGCCCCAAAAGCCCCCTACGTCCGCCTCTTCTTGCCTTCGAACGGATTCTCAGCTGAACGGAAATGGATACGGATCGGCACACTCGGCATGTCGAAATCGGCGCGCAACCCGTTGATCAGATAACGTGTATAGGATTCCGGCAGTGCATCCGAACGGGTGCAGGAGATCATGAAGGCCGGCGGGCGAGCCTTGACCTGTGTCATATATTTCAACTTGATCCGGCGGCCGGAGACGGCCGGTGGCGGATGCTGGATCTGCTGCGTTTCCAGCCAGCGATTAAGCTTCGCCGTCGAAATGCGCTTGTTCCAGACCCTGTCCGTGTCGATGATCGACTGCATCAGCTTGTCGAGGCCCCAGCCGGTCTGGCCGGAGATCGGCACGGCGCGGATGCCGCGCGCCTGCGGCAGCAGCCGGTCGGTCTTTTCGCGCAGGTCGGCAAGCACCGCCTGCCGGTCTTCGATCATGTCCCACTTGTTGAAGGCGAGCACGGCGGCGCGGCCTTCACGTAGCACGAGATCGACGATCTGCAGATCCTGCTTCTCGAAAGGGATCGTCGCATCGAAGACGATGACGACGGTTTCGGCAAAACGGATGGCGCGCAGCGCGTCGGCGACGGAAAGCTTCTCCAGCTTCTCGGTCACCCGCGCCTTGCGGCGCATGCCTGCGGTATCGAACATTTTGATGGTGCGGCCGCGCCAATCCCATTCGACCGAAATGGAATCGCGGGTAATGCCTGCCTCCGGCCCGGTCAAAAGCCGGTCCTCGCCGAGGAAACGGTTGATCAGCGTCGACTTTCCGGCATTCGGCCGGCCGACGATCGCCACCCTGAGCGGCTTGGTGTCGTCATAGACGGGCTCTTCGTCCTCATCTTCGCCTTCACCCGCGGCCTGGGAAATATCGACGTTGGTGACGGCGACATCCTCCTTGGCATAGGCCCGATCCTTGCCGATCGCCTCGACGATCGCGTCGCGCAGATCGAGCATGCCCTCGCCGTGTTCGGCCGAAATCGGCGTCGGCTCGCCGAGCCCGAGCGTATAGGCGTCGTAGAAGCCACTGTCGGAGCCGCGCGCTTCGGATTTATTGGCGACCAGCACCACCGGCTTGCCGCGCCGGCGCAGCATTTCGGCAAGAGCAGTGTCGACGGGCGTCAGCCCGTTCTTGGCATCGACGACGAAAAGCGAAAGATCGGCCTCGTCGATCGCCGCTTCCGTCTGGGCGCGCATCCGTCCCTGCAGGCTTTCTTCGTCGGCCTCTTCCAGACCGGCCGTGTCGATAATGGTAAAGGTCAGGCCCATCAGCCGCGCATCGCCCGGCCGGCGGTCGCGGGTCACGCCCGGCGTGTCGTCGACAAGCGCCAGCTTCTTTCCCACCAGGCGGTTGAAAAGCGTCGACTTGCCGACATTCGGACGACCGACGATCGCGACCGTGAAACTCATTCTTTTTCCTTAAAACTCAGCCCTGCGCGGCGGGCGCCTTGCCGGATGCGGTAATGAGATCAAGCATCATATGAGCGCGATTGGCAACATTGCGCGGGCTGTCGGTATCGTCGACGATCGACTGGAACCATTGCCGCGCCTGCGCCATGTTGCCGGCCTTATAGGAAGCAAGGCCGAGCGCTTCACGCGCCGAATGGCGGAAGGCGTTGCCCGGCACGGCCATTTCCTCGATCGCGGCCGAAACCTGTTCGTAGGAGCCGTTTTCGATCAGCAGCCAGCCAGCCCGCATCTTGGCGGCATCGCGCACGGCAGCCGGAACACCATTGTCCTTGCCGATCTCGTTGAAGGCGGCAATCGCCGCGGCAGCATCGCCCTTCTGCGCCTGAACGGTCGCCGCCCGCATGCGCGCCAGCACCGGATAGGCGCCATGGCCTTCCTTTTCGAGCTTATCGAGCGCGGCCAGCGCCTCGTCGTTCTTGTTCTCGTCGGCAAGCTTCATCGCCGCCAGGAACTGGTCACCGGCGCCGGAGGAGCGGGTATCGTCCCAGTATTCATAGAGAACCTTGCCGGCGGTGCCGACGACGATCAGGATGGCGACGACGATGATATAGCGGCCGAAGCGGCGCCAGACACCCTTCATCTGGTCGGACCGCAATTCCTCATTGACTTCACGGATGAAGCTGTCGTCGTTGAATGCCATTCTCGTCTCCGGCCGCGGAAATACCCAACACTATGCAAGATGCATATTGCCGGGCCTTCTACCCCATTTTGCCGCAGTTGTAAGGGGGATATGAAAGATTCGTTACATGACCAGCGGCGAAACGCCGATCAGCCATTCGTGCAGCTTCCAGATGATCAGCGCCCAGACGACGATGCCGATGACGATCGCATAGAGATCGTATTTGGCTGACACGAACGGCCGGAGCACGATCTCGCCCGCCCGCTGCCGCCGTTTCAGCGAAATGCGCAGTATGACGCCCCAGGCGAGAAAGGCTGCAAACAGCAGCACCGACGAGGTCTCGCCATTGGCGAGCAGATGCGCCAGCGCCCAGATCTTCACCGACAGCACCATCGGATGTTTGGTCTTGGTCGCAATATGCCCCGCCGGCAGCAGCGAGGCGACCAGACAGATCATCGCGATCAGCATCAGTGTAATGGTGATATGCGCCATCCAGACCGGCGGATTGTAAATCATGCCGGTCGCCTGCCGGGCCTGGCCGAATCCGTAGATCAACAGGATCAGCGTCGCCAGACTGGCGATCGAATAAGCCGCCCGCCAGCCCTTCTCGCCGAGGCTTGCGATCATCGAGGCGCGGAAGCCGGGGGCGACTACCCGCACCAGATGCACCCCGAGGAAAAGTATGATGCCGACGATAAGCAATGTCATGGCGAGTCCCTTCCGTGCCGTTTGTCATGGCTTAGCGGCTGGCGGGAAAAAATACCAGTTGAGACCGCAGCTTCGCCGCAATTCTATCGGAGGGAAACCGCGAACAAATTGTCACGGTGTCCATGTCTCGTCCTCTCCTCTCCGCCTGTCTGACTGCCTCCTTCCTTCTGCCTGTCACGGCAGAGGCGGCCGACCGGCCGAAACAGCTGGTCATCATCTCGTTCGACGGTGCCCACGACAATGCGCTCTGGCTGAAGAGCCGCGAGATGGCCGCGAAGAACGGTGCCCACTTCACCTATTTCCTCTCCTGCACCTTCCTGATGAACGAGGCGGCGAAGAAGGCCTACCAGGCGCCGCACCAGAAACGCGGAAAATCAAATGTCGGCTTCGCCCAAAGCGACGACGAGATCCGCGAACGCCTCGGCAATGTCTGGCACGCCCATCTTGAAGGTCACGACCTATCGAGCCACGCCTGCGGCCATTTCGACGGCCGCGAGTGGAGCGAGGCCGACTGGTCGACCGAATACGCCACCTTCCACGCAACCCTGAAGAATGCTTGGAAAAGCGTCGGTCTTGAGGAGCCGGCCGGCTGGCAGGATCTCGTCGATCACGGCATCAAAGGTTTCCGCGCGCCCTATCTTTCCGCGACCGCGGGCGCCGACATGATCGCCGCTGAAAAGAAAGCGGGCTTCAGCTACGACGCAAGCCTCGTCACCAAAGGCCCGGCCATGCCTGTCGAGGAAGATGGAATCATCCGCTTCGGCCTGCCGCTGATCCCTGAAGGCCCAAGCGAAAAACCGATCATCGGCATGGACTACAATCTCTTCGTCCGCCACTCCAAGGGCGAGGAAGACACCGCAGATAGCGCGGCCTTCGAGCAGCGCGCCTATTCAGCCTTCAAAGAGGCTTTCGACAAGCAATATGCTGGCAGCCGAATCCCCCTCCAACTCGGCTTCCATTTCGTCGAGATGAACGGCGGCGCCTACTGGCGCGCCCTCGATCGTCTGGTCAGCGATGTCTGCCATCGAGCGGATGTCGCCTGCGTCAGCTATTCCGAAGCGATCCCGATGATCGAGGCGCGCGGAATATTGCAGCAGACGTCGGGGCTGTAACGGGATAGTTTTTAAAGCGAGACGTCGAAGCCCGAGGGGGCGGATGAGGGGCTGCACGGCACGCCGAAGCGTCTTTCCATCGGCCCACCGCCGCCCGGACAAACCTCACCCATCAACCATCAGCGTGTACGGCGCCCACCTCACGCTCCAGGTAACGCTGATCGATCTCCGGCAGCGGCTCGTCGTCGATTGCCGCCTCGAAGGCCTTCAAGCGTTTGTGGATGGAAAGAAGCTCGATGATCGTTGTCCAGGAGTTGACCAGGTACTGGAACGAGTTGCTGACCTGCCCGAAGGCAGTCGAGATCTGCTGGAAGATACCGTAGGTGATCGTGCCCGCCACGATCGTCGGCACCAGCATGAAGACCACGAAGAGTGCGTCGGCCTGAATATAGAAATAGCGGGCGACGTTGAAATACATGTAGTGGAAATACATGCGGTAATAGTTCCGGCGAACGTTGCCGAAGAGCTCCCCGACGGTCAGCGGCTGAGCCCGTTCCGCATGGTCCTCGCCATAGACCAGCTCCTTGCGATAGGCCGCTTCGACGCGCTGGTTGCGGAAGTTCAGGCCCGGCAGCTTGACACCCGCGACCGCCAGCAAAACCGTTCCGAACGTCGACCAGAAGAGCGCCAGCCAGAAGAGCGAATTCGCCACCGGTCCAATGAACGGCAGTTCCGTGACATAATGCGACAGCGCCAGAAGGATCGGAAGGAATACCACGAGCGTCATCACCGAGTTGATCAGGCTGATGCCAAGACCTTCGAGCGTGCTCGAAAAGCGCATCGTGTCTTCCTGAACGCGCTGCGAGGCGCCTTCGATGTGACGCAGCTTTTCCCACTTCGACATGTAGAAATTGTTCATCGCCGTGCGCCAACGGAAGATGTAGTGGCTGGTGAAAAAGTCGGTCATGATCGACACGAACATGCTGAGAAATGCGATCTGACAGAAGACCCACATCAGGCTGTAGAAATTGTCGACGGAAATGCCTGGCTGCTTCGACAATGCATTCTGCAGGAGGTCGCCGAACGGCCGGCGCCAGTTATTGATCACGACGCTGATCTGGACGCCGAAGTAGGTGACGAAAATAATCAGCGCCGAACCCCAGATCGACCACAGTTTCCAAGGGTGGTGCAGCGCCTTCAGATGCCATGCGCCGCAGAAGATCACCGCCGTAAGGAAGAAATAGCTGTAGAACCAGACATTTTCGGGCAGCAGGAAGAACGAGAGGTCGATTGGCTGCTGTTCCTCAGCAACCGGCGCATAACCCATCGATACACCGAGATGAGCGGCAAAGAGATACCAGCCGGCGATGGAAATCAGCGTCCAAACAACAAGCGAGGTAAAGAACGCCTTCGGCTGCGGAAAAAAGGAATGAAACACGGGGAGCTTTGCTTTCCTGAACTGTGAGTCTCGGGAGTGTCGTGGAACACTGATTTTGCCGGAAACTAAGGCAGTTCGAAGGAAGCAGCAATGGGTTCAGCCGATTGTTACGCAGATGTAACGGGTTAAGCGATTTTCTTGATCACCGGCATCACCAGCCCCGCGCAAACAAGAAGAGCCGCGGCCGCGATCACCGTTGGGGCGGTGAAATTGCCGCTGCGTTCGGCGATCCAGCCGGCAACGACAGGCCCGACGATCTGGCCGACACCGAAGGCTGCGGTCATCATCGCCAGGATCCGCCGCGGGCTCTCCGGCGAAAGCTTTCGGCCGATCTGCAGGCCGTAAGCGGTGATCGCCAGGAAGGTCGCGCCGAACAGCGCCCCGCCGATCAGCGGTGCCGCAGAGTGCGGCAGCATCACCGTTGCGAGCACTCCGGCGGCTTCGACCAGAAGTGCTGCGACATAGACGCCGCCGAGCCCGAGCGGCCTGACCAACGGCTTCCAGGCAAACAGCGCCACCGCCGACGTCAGGCCGGCGATGAACCAGCAGAGAAATTCGACGAAGGCACCTGTGGCGGACAGGCGGGCGATGGTGACGAGGAAGGTCGCGGTGATGACGTAGCCGAAGCCGAACAGGCCGTAGGACAGCGTGATCAGCACCATCGGCCGGCTCCAGACGAGAGCCGGCTCTTTGCCCGTGCGCGCCGATTGCGCCGGCGCCGACGGCAAGAGCAGGAAGACGACGACAAGGCTTGCCGCGCAGTAGAGCGCGCCGCCGATCCAGTCGGCCCGCCAGCCGCCCGGCCCGTCGTGAAAGCCGAGGCTGATGAAAAACACCATGATCGAGGACAGCGCGATCCCCGCCCCCGGACCGCCGAAATGCGCCGCCTGCACATGGTCGTTGCCGGCGGCAGCCCCGTGGCTGAGCACGATCGATGAGGTGAAAACCATCGCAAAGGCGCTGGCGAGGCCGGCCAGGAAGCGGATGACGGCAAAGACCGCGACGGAATTTGTGGCGGCCATGGCGGCGAGCAGGATTGCGGTGGCCAGCAGTGCCAGCAGCGCCACCAGCCGTTCGCGCCCCGCCGCCCAGCCATAGGCGGCTAGCACGGCGCCGACGAGATAACCGACGAAATTGGCTGAAGCGATAAAACCTGCATCCGCCGCCGAAAGCGGCACGCCACTCATCATGCCGGGCAGGATCGGCGTGTAGGAGAAACGCCCGAAGCCCATGGCCGCTGCCATTGCAACGGCGCCAGCGGCGGCGGTGGAAGCAAGGTTGGGCGAGGAATGACGAATGCGCTCAAGCATGCAGCGCTTATCGCGCCGCAGCACCTGCACGACAATCAAGTAATTCTGATCGGTCGATCAATTTCCGGAAACTTGAAAATTTCCGCCTCTCCCTTGAACGAAATTATCTTACGATATATGTTTTAAGACATAGCCAACGATACATCCAACGATGAAAGGAAGAGTTATGAGAGGTTTTAAAGGCGGCATGTTCGGCGACGCTTTCCGCATGGGCCGCAAATTTGCGGCCGGCGATCTGCAGCTCGTCATTCTGGCGCTGCTCGCTGAGCAACCCCGCCACGGCTATGAATTGATAAAATTGCTGGAGGAACGCTCCGGCGGCTTCTACGTGCCGAGCCCCGGCGTTATCTACCCGGCGCTCACCTATCTCGAAGAAACCGGTCTTGCCGAGGTGGAGAACGAGGGCACCAAGAAACTCTACAGCATCACCGAGGCCGGCCGCCGCCGCGTCGAGGAAAATCGCGACATGATCCTGCACACGCTCGCCAAGCTGGAACGCATCGGCGAGAAGATGGCCTATGTGAGGCGCGTCTTCGAAACCGACCGCCACGGCGCCGACGAGGGTGATGACGGCGATTTCATGCAGGACGGCGGCGATATCCGCGCCGCTCGCATGCTGCTGCGCTCGGCGTTGCGCATGCGTTATCCCTGGTCAAAGCCCGAGGCCGCCCGCATAGCCGGCATATTGGAACGTGCGGCGACGGAAATCCTGCAGGGCGGCAGACCGGAAACGCGCGGCTGAAGACAGAGTGATGCCAAGCTACAAGGATGAGGCGCGCCCCCATCTACACCCAAAGAGAGCCTCGTCCTAAGGCGCGCCCTGTTAGGAGCCTCAGGGGCGAGGCAGGTCGCCGATGCTGGGTGAATGCAAGAAGCAGTGTTGTGCCGTGCTTCGAGGTTCCGCCCTTTGGGCTGCGCACCTCAGCATGAGGAGCGTTGGTGGATGCCGCGCTTGTAGTAGCGGGCTCAAAAGGATGCGCACAGCCTCCAAGGGAGTCTCATCCTGAGGTGCCCCGCAGGGGCCTCGAAGGAAGGGGCGGGTGCACTGATGCCGGATGAAGGCAAGAAGCGAGATTGCAGTATGATCCTACGAGCTTTGCGCCTTAGGATAAGCCCCTGGAGAATGCCGCACGAAGGAAGAACGCTCTACCCGCTGCCCTACGCCCGCCCGTCCGGCAAAGTCAGAATCACCGGCCCGTTGCGCGTTGCCACAACCGTATGCTCATACTGCACGGTCGGCGCCATCGGATCGGCATAGAGCGTCCATGCATCGTCGCCGCCTTCCGCCCAGGTCGCGCCGAGCGACAGGAAAGGCTCGACGGTAAAGACGAGCCCATCCGTCATGACGCGTTTTTCCGAAGGGTCCGGCCAGGTCGAGAGTTCGGCCGGCTCTTCGTGCAGCGAGCGGCCGACACCGTGGCTCGCCAGATTGGCGACCAGCGTATAGCGGTTCTTCTGCGCGAAAGCGCCGACAGCGGTGCCGATCTTTGCCAACGGCTCGCCCGATTTCACCTGATTGAGCCCGACCCAGAGCGCACGCTTGCCGTCACGGCAGAGCTTGTCGATCTTCGGCTTGACCGGCGGCATCGCGAAGGAAGCGCCGGTATCGGCAAAGAAGCCGTCCTTCTCCGCGGAGACGTCGATGTTGACCAGGTCGCCTGCGCGGATAACGCGCGGCCCGGGAATACCGTGAGCGATTTCCTCATTGACGCTGATGCAGGTCGCCCCCGGAAACTGGTAGCAAAACTCCGGCGCCGAGCGCGCGCCCGAATCCTCGAGCACCTTACGGCCGATCTGGTCGAGCTCCAGCGTCGTCATGCCGGGCTCCATTGCCGCCGCCATCACCTGGATGGCGTTGGCGCAGATCCGGCCGATCTCCTTGAGCTTTGTCAGTTCGTCGTCGTTTGCGATAACCATTCGTCTGTTCCGGCTTTGCGCAGGGGCGACCGCAGCCGCCTTGGTTAGGCCGTGGCTTTCGCCCCTTCGCCGCTTTCAGTCAATGCCTTTCTGACGATCGGCGCGACTTTCGTCCCGTAGAGCTCGATGCCGCGCATGATCTCGGCATGCGGCATCAGGCCGATGGCCATCTGCAGCAGGAAGCGGTCGTTCTTGAAGAGTGCGTGATGGGCGATGATCTTTTCGGCCACCACCTCGGGATCCCCAACAAAGAGCGCACCGTTCGGTCCGCGCGACATGTCGAACTGCGCACGGCTCGTCGGCCCCCAGCCGCGCTCGCGGCCAATGCGATTCATCACTTCGGCCTGCGGCCCGTAAAACTGTTCGGCGGCCGCCTGCGTCGTATCGGCGATGAAGCCGTGAACATTGATGCTGGTCTTCAGCTTCGCCTGATCCTGCCCTGCTCGGCGCGCGGCCTCGCGGTAGAGGTCGAAGAGCGGCGCAAAACGATGCGGCTCGCCGCCGATGATCGCCAGAGCCACCGGCAGGCCGAGCGCGCCGGCGCGCGCCACCGACTGCGGCGTGCCGCCGACGGCGATCCACAGCGGCAACGGATCCTGCAACGGTCTGGGATAGACGCCGCGCCCGCGGATTGGCGCGCGAAGCTCGCCGCTCCAGTCGACCGTCTCACCGTCACGCAGCGCCAAAAGCAGATCGAGTTTTTCCTCGAAAAGCTGGTCGTAATCCTCGAGATTGTAGCCGAACAGCGGGAAGGACTCGATGAAGGAGCCGCGCCCTGCCATGATCTCAGCCCGGCCGTTCGAAATCAGATCGAGCGTCGAAAACTGCTGGAAGACGCGCACCGGATCATCGGAGGAAAGCACGGTGACCGCACTGGTCAGCCGGATGTTTTTCGTCTTGACCGCCGCCGCCGCCAGCGCGACGGCAGGCGCAGACGCCGCATAATCCGGCCGATGATGTTCGCCGAGCCCAAAGACATCGAGCCCCACCTGATCGGCAAGCTCGATCTCCTCGATCAGATGCTTCAGCCGTTCAGCCTCTTCCGCACCCTTGCTGCGGGAGGGATTGGGATTGACATCCGCAAACGTATAAAGACCCAGTTCCATCGTCGGCATCCTGTTGAATTCCGCCCGGAGATAAGGATCGCCGAGACCGAGCGCAAATACAAACTCTGGAACGGAATGTTCGAGAATTTCGATAACAACGGGATGTTTTTGGTCCTCCGTCTATAGGCGCCGACCGAATTACCAATTCGAATCTGAATTCAACGACTTCGAAGCACCGGCGGAATCATTTTCCAAGCTGCCTCAACTCGCACTTGAAGCGTCAGGATGGCTCCATCGCCAGCAGCTCCGCCAGCTGGTCCGCCGCCTTGCCCCATCCCTCGTGGAAGCCCATCTTTTCGTGCGCTTCCTTGTCCTCGGCGCGCCAGTGCAGCGCCTTGGCGGTATATTTCGTGCGGCCGTTGCCGAGGTCTTCGAGCAGGATGACGCCGGTAAAGAAAGGTTTTTCGGCAGGCACCCAGGCGCTGGTATAGGCATCGGTGAAGACGATCTTCTCGTTCTCGACGATCTCCAGGTACACGCCGCGGTTCGGATACTGAGTGCCCTCGGGATCCTGCATGACGATGACGCTGGCCCCGCCGGGACGGACATCGAGCGTTGCTTCCGCCACACTCCAGGGACGCGGCACGAACCATTGCTTCAATAGATCAGCATCGGTCCATGCCTTGTAAATCCTCTCGCGCGGCCCGTCGAATTCGCGAACGAGGGTGAGTTCATGTTGTGTGCTGGCGGTCATTTCAACATCTCTCCATTTGAATAAACCTGGTTCTGTCAGGTTGTTACAAGGACGTGCCGAAGTTCCCCGTTCCGACAAAGCGACGATTCTTTCTTGATTATTTTGCGACCGGTTGGGCCGCCTCTGCCTGCATCTTGTCGATCTGCCGGCGGATATGGGCAGCTTCCGCCGCCGAATGGGCAAGCGCGATGGCACGGTCGAAGGCTTCGCGCGCCTGGCGGGTCAAGCCAAGCTGCTTCAGCAGCCCGCCCCGCAGCCCGTGATAGTAGAAATAGCCGCCGAGCTTCTCGCCGAGCGGATCGATCAGATCGAGCGCCTCCTGCGGCCCGTGCAGCTTGGAAACCACGACCGCGCGATTAAGCGTCACGACGGGCGAAGGCTGAACCCGCTCGAGCGCACGATAAAGCAGATCGATTTCCACCCAATCGGTGTCTTCGGCGCGCTTCGCCCGGGAATGGATGGCGGCAATGGCCGCCTGAAGCTGATACGGGCCGGGCCGGCGGTGTCGCAGCGCCTTGTCGAGCAGCGCCAGGGCCTCGTTGATGAAAGGCTGGTTCCAGAGCGAGCGGTCCTGATCTTCGAGCAGCACGATTTCATCTTCAGCGCTGAAGCGCGCCGGCCGGCGCGAGATCTGCAGAAGCATCAGTGCAAGCAGCCCCATCAACTCCGGTTCGGACGCAAAGAGGTGCAGCATCAGCCGCGCCAGCCGGATCGCCTCGTCGCTGAAGGCGGCTGCCTCATGCCTGGGATCGGCCTGGCTGTAGCCCTCGTTGAAGACGAGATAGATCATCGTGCTGACGATCGACAGACGTTCCGCCCTTTCCTCAGAGCTCGGCGTCTCGAAAGGCACGCCGGCCTTGGCTACGCGCGCCTTGGCACGGGTGATGCGTTGCTCCATGGCGCTTTCCGACACCAGGAAGGCACGGGCGATCTGCGTCACCGAAAGGCCGGAAACGATGCGCAGCGCCAGCGCGATCTGCTGGGTCGCCGGCAGATCGGGATGACAGCAGATGAAGAGAAGCCGCAGGATATCGTCGCGATAGTGGGAATCGTCCAGCCGCTCGGCAATATCACTTTCGGCATCCTCGGTATCGGAGATCGTATCCTCGTCCGGCAGGGCCTGGAGCTTCGCCCGCTTGCGCACCGCGTCGATCCCGCTGTTTCGGCCGACGAAGATGAGCCAGGCGGTGGGATCGCGTGGCGGTCCTTTCTCCGGCCATGTGCGGATCGCCCTCAGGCATGCCTCCTGAAACGCCTCTTCCGCGGTATCGAGATTGCGGAAATAGCGCAGCAGCGCACCAAGCGCCTTCGGGCGGGCCGAGGCAAGTGCAAGGTCGATCCAGGCAATGTCTGTCATGATGAAGCATCTCCCGGCCTGAACACGTAGAACGGCCGAATCTCGTAAGAGGTGGAACCCGGATTGACGGATGAAAGCTGTTTCGAAAAGGCGACCGCCTCGTCGAGCGTTTCGAAGTCGACCACGTAGAAGCCGAGAAGTGCCTCTTTCGTCTCCGCAAAGGGCCCATCGATGACCAAAGGCTCGTCCTTGCCCTTGCGCACGGTGGTCGCAGCCGTCGTCGGCATCAACCGGCCGACGGGGCCGAGCTTGCCGGATGCGGCAAGCGGCTCCTGCACGGCGTAAAGCTTCTCCATGACGGCAGCCTCTTCCTCCTTCGTCCAGGCGAAGACGGTTTCCTCATGGGCGTAACAAAGGATTGCATAAAGCATTGTTCACTCCTCTTTCCGAATGACGAAGGAGTAGCCGCTTAGCCGACAGGCCGCATCAAAAAATTCTGGATGGGATTCGTGATCTTCCGGAGCACGGCAACGCCCCGGCGGAAGAAACAGGCGGCACCGCGCGGGGAGACGCGCAGGGCCTATAGCGCGTTCCTCACCCCTCGCTCAGCGTCCGCTTGACCGCGTTTCTCCAGCCCTTGAGCTTGGCCGCCCGCACCTTCTCGTCCATGTCGGGCTCGAACCGCCGGTCCCGCTTCCACGTCGCGGAAAAACCGTCCCTGTCCGGCCACACCCCTGCCCGGCTGCCGGCGAGCCAGGCCGCACCCAGCGCCGTTGTCTCCAGGATCACCGGGCGGTCGACCGGGGCATCGAGCAAGTCGGCAAGACGCTGCATCGTCCAGTCGGAGGCGACCATGCCGCCGTCGACGCGTAGCACGGTGTCGTCGCCGCCGTTCTTCCAGTCCTTCTGCATGGCGTCGAGCAAATCGCGGGTCTGGTAACAGACGGCTTCGAGGGCCGCCCTGGACAGTTCCGCCGGGCCGCTATTACGTGTCAGCCCGAAGATAGCGCCGCGCGCCTTGGCATCCCAATGCGGCGCGCCGAGGCCGGTGAAGGCGGGCACGAGATACACCTCCTGCGTCGGATCGGCCTTTTCGGCCAGCGCATTGGTCTCGGCGGCGCTGCCAATGATGCCGAGCCCGTCCCGCAGCCATTGCACGGCGGCACCGGCGATGAAGATCGACCCCTCGAGCGCATAGGTCGTCGTGCCGTTCAGGCGATAGGCGATGGTGGTCAGCAGCCGGTTTTTCGACCGCACCATGTCGGCGCCGGTATTGAGCAGCGCGAAACAGCCGGTGCCGTAGGTCGATTTCAGCATGCCCGGCTGGAAACATGCCTGGCCGATGGTCGCCGCCTGCTGGTCGCCGGCGACGCCGAGGATCGGGATCGCAGCACCGAAGATCTCAGGATCGACCGTGCCGAATTCCGCGGCGCAGTCCTTCACTTCAGGCAGCATGGCGGCGGGCACTCTCAGAATATCGAGCAGATCCTCGTCCCAGACGTTTTCGGCAATATTGTACATCAGCGTGCGCGAGGCATTGGTGGCGTCGGTGACGAAGCCCTTGCCACCCGTCAGCCGCCAGATCAGGAAAGTGTCGATCGTGCCGAAGCAGAGATCGCCCCTCGCGGCGCGCGCCCGCGCGCCCTTCACGTTGGCGAGCATCCAGGAAAGCTTCGTTCCGGAGAAATAGGGATCGAGGAGCAGGCCGGTCTTCTTGGTGAACAGCCGCTCGAGATCCTGCCGTTTCAGATTGTCGCAATAGCTTGCGGTGCGCCGGTCCTGCCAGACGATGGCATTCTGGATCGGCCGGCCCGTCTCGCGCTCCCAGACGACGACCGTCTCGCGCTGGTTGGTGATGCCGAGTGCTGCGATATCCTTGGCCGTAACGCCGGCATCGCGAAGCGCCATCTGGACGGTGGAGACGACCGAGTCCCAGATCTCCTCGGGATCGTGCTCGACCCAGCCGGAGCGCGGATAGATCTGGGTGAATTCCTTCTGGCCCTTGCCGGCGACATGCATGTCGCCATCGAAGACGATCGCCCGCGTCGACGTCGTTCCCTGATCGATCGCCAGAACATATCCACCCATGAAATCCTCCCGCTAAAGCAATTCCAGCAAAAGTGCGAAGCGGTTTTGCGTCCGGAATTGCGTGGAAAAAGAGATAGAACATTTCCGTGATTCGAAGAAAAACGGAAATGCTCGGCATGTCGATTGTCGAGGCAAATCAATAGGACACGGATGCGGGCGAGAAAAGCGAATAAAGCGGAATTGCCAGCCTGCCGGCTTTGGGCATAACCTCGCCATAACGTTGCAAGACAGCATCGCGATGTCAGGAGAAAACAGCATGAGCAGATCAGTCGTCGTCACCGGTTCCACCAGCGGCATCGGCCTTGCGATCGCCACCGCCTTTGCCGAAACCGGCGACAACGTCGTCATCAACGGCTTCGGAAATGCCGATGAAATCAAGGCAATCGTCGAGCGGCTTGAATCAGTGTCGAAAGGCCGGGCGATCTATCATCCGGCCGACATGACGAAGCCCGCCGAGATCGCCGATCTGATCGAAACGGCCGCAGAGCGCTTCGGCACCGTCGATGTCCTGGTCAACAATGCCGGCATCCAGCATGTCGAAAAGATCGAGGACTTCCCGATCGAAAAATGGGACCAGATCATCGCCATCAATCTGTCGAGTTCCTTTCACACCATGCGCGCCGCCATCCCGCTGATGAAAGCGAAGAAGCATGGCCGCATCATCAACATCGCCTCGGCGCATGGGCTCGTCGCCTCCCCCTTCAAATCCGCCTATGTCGCGGCAAAGCATGGTATATTAGGCCTCACGAAGACGGCGGCGCTGGAGCTTGCCGAATTTGGCGTGACGGTGAACGCCATCTGCCCTGGCTATGTGCTGACGCCGCTCGTCGAGAAGCAGATCCCCGATACCGCCAGGGCCCGCGGCATGACCGAGGAACAGGTAAAGAGCGAGGTCATCCTCAAGGCGCAGCCGACCCGTGAATTCGTCAAGGCCGAAGAGATCGGCGCACTGTCGCTTTACCTCGCCAGCGACGCCGCCCGGCAGGTGACCGGATCGCACATCTCGATTGACGGTGGCTGGACGGCGGCTTAACCATTTGGAAAAAACAACCGGGAATATCATGAACGACAGCATCCGCTTCATCCTGAACGGCGAGAATATCGCGCTCACCGATGTTGGGCCGACCGAGACCCTTCTCGATTTTCTGCGGCTGAGGCGGCGGCTGACAGGCACCAAGGAGGGATGCGCGGAAGGCGATTGCGGCGCCTGCACCGTGCTCGTCGGGCGGCTCGCCGACGGCAAACTCGCCTATGAATCGGTCAATGCCTGCATTCGTTTCATCGGCTCGCTGCATGCCACCCATGTGGTGACGGTCGAACATCTTGCCGGCCGGGACGGCGCGCTGCATCCGGTGCAGCAGGCGCTGGTCGATTGCCATGGGTCGCAATGCGGCTTCTGCACCCCGGGCTTCGTCATGTCGCTCTACGGCCTGTGGCTGACGAAGGAAAAACCCGGCCGCCGCGAGATCGAAAAAGCGCTGCAAGGCAATCTCTGTCGCTGCACGGGCTACGAGCCGATCGTCAAGGCCGCCGAGCAGGTGAGCCTGACGCGGCCGAGCGCGCTCTTCGACCCGCTGGAGCGGACGCGCTCCGAAATCATCGCGCGGCTCTGGGCCATGCAGGCGAGCGGCACCATCCGGATTGCCAACGGTGAAGACCGGCTGATCGTGCCGGCTTCGCCACAGGCACTGGCGGAAGTCCTCTCTGAGGAGCCCGACGCGACCGTCATCGCCGGCTCCACCGATGTCGGTCTCTGGGTGACGAAGCAGATGCGCCGACTGAGCCCGGTCGTCTTCATCAATCATTTGAGCGAACTGCAGTCGGTTGGGGAAAGCGGGGACGGCGTGACCATCGGCGCCGGTGTCAGCTACAGCAGGGCCTTCGAAGCGATCGCCAGAAAAATCCCGGCGCTTGGACGGCTGATCGACCGCATCGGCGGCGAGCAGGTGCGCAATATGGGCACGATCGGCGGCAATATCGCCAACGGCTCGCCGATCGGCGACAGCCCCCCGCCATTGATCGCGCTGGGCGCGACGCTGACGTTGCGCTCCCTGGAGGGTCAGCGCAAAATGCCGCTCGAAGATTTCTTCATCGCCTATGGAAAACAGGATCGCAGGCCCGGTGAATTCGTCGAAAGTGTCTTCGTCCCCTATCCCAAGCCAACCAACCGCTTTGCCGCCTACAAGATCACTAAGCGCCGCGACGAGGACATCACCGCCGTGCTCGGCGCCTTCCTGCTGACGCTCGATGAAGCCGAAGTGGTCACCGACATCCGCATCGCCTTCGGCGGCATGGCCGCGACGCCGAAACGCGCCCGCACGGTCGAGGCCGAACTGATTGGCAAAGCCTGGACCGAAGCGACGATCGAAGCCGCCCGCCCCGCCTTCGACGCCGACTACCAGCCGCTCACCGACTGGCGCGCCACGGCGGAATACCGGCAGCTGACGGCGAAGAACCTGCTGACGCGGTTCTACCTGGAAACGGTCGGTGCGCCGGCGGAGCTGAAGCGGTTTGAGGAGGTGGCGTGATGAAGAAATCAACCCGCGGCGCCACCCGCCCTCCTCATCCGCCTGCCGGCACCTTCTCCCCGCTGGGGAGAAGGTGCCCGATAGGGCGGATGAGAGGGGCGAGCGGCGCTAAGCCGCGAGCGCCTGGAGCATCTGCGACAGGCAATCTTTCGGCAGGGAGGCGCTAATGGACAAATCCACCTTCGAAAACCCCAAGGTCGTCATCTCCGGCCCGATGCACGGTTCGCTCCGTCATGACTCAGCGCATAAACATGTCACCGGCGGCGCCGATTATATCGATGATATTCCCGAACCCGCCGGCCTGCTGCACGGCGCGCTCGGCCTCTCCGATCGGGCGCATGCCGAGATCATAAGCATCGATCTTTCCGGGGTCGCCGCTTATCCCGGCGTCGTCTGGGTGTTCACCGGCAAGGATGTGCCCGGCGTCAACGACACCAGTTCCAACGGCAGCCATGACGAGCCGCTGCTCGCCGAAACTTTGGTTCAGTTCCACGGTCAACCGATCTTTGCCGTCATCGCCGAAACGCGCGACGCGGCGCGCCGCGCGGCGCGGCTGGCGAAGATCGACTATCGCGACTTGCCGCACTGGCACGATATCGACGGCGCGCTCGCCAATGGAGGCCCGCTGGTCATCACCCCGATGACGCTGCAACGCGGCGAGCCGGAAACGGAAATGCCGAATGCCGCCATGCGTCTGAAGGGGCAGATGCGCATCGGCGGACAGGAGCATTTCTATCTCGAAGGCCATATCGCCATGGCGATCCCCGGCGAGGACGACGAGGTTACCGTCTGGTCTTCGACGCAGCATCCGAGCGAGATCCAGCACATCGTCGGCCACGTGCTCGATATCCCCTCCAACGCGGTCACCGTCAACGTGCGCCGCATGGGCGGCGGCTTCGGCGGCAAGGAAACGCAAGGCAACCAGTTCGCAGCCCTTGCGGCAATCGCCGCCAAGAAGCTCGGCCGTGCGATCAAATTCCGCCCGGACCGCGACGAGGATATGAGCACCACCGGCAAGCGCCATGATTTCCTGGTCGACTACGAGGTGGGCTTCGATGCCGAAGGCCGCATCCACGCGCTCGATGCGACTTACGCCGCGCGTTGCGGCTTCTCCTCGGATCTCTCCGGACCGGTGACCGACCGTGCGCTTTTCCATGCCGATTCCAGCTATTTCTATCCGCATGTGCATCTGCAGTCGAAACCGCTGAAGACGCACACCGTCTCCAACACCGCCTTCCGCGGCTTCGGCGGCCCCCAGGGCATGCTCGGCGCCGAGCGTGTCATCGAGGAGATCGCCTATACACTCGGCAAGGATCCGCTCGATATCCGCAAGCTGAATTTTTACGGCCAGCCGGGCTCCGGGCGCACGCTGACGCCCTACCATCAGGAGGTCGAGGACAATATCATCGCCCGTATCGTCGAGGAGCTCGAAGAAACCGCCGAATACCGGGCGCGCCGCAATGTTATCATCGGCTTCAACCGCGACAGCCGCTATATCAGAAAAGGCATCGCGCTGACCCCGGTCAAATTCGGCATCTCCTTTACGATGACCGCCTTCAACCAGGCCGGAGCCCTCGTCCACATCTATCAGGACGGCTCCATCCATCTGAACCACGGCGGCACCGAAATGGGCCAGGGCCTTTATACCAAGGTGGCGCAGGTGCTGGCCGACAGTTTTCAGGTCGATATCGATCGGGTGAAGATCACCGCGACGACGACGGCCAAGGTGCCGAACACCTCGGCCACCGCCGCCTCCTCCGGCTCGGATCTGAACGGCATGGCAGCCTATGACGCCGCCCGCCAGATCAAGGAACGGCTGGTAGCCTTTGCCGCCGAAAAATGGGATGTGGCGCCCGGCGACGTCGTCTTCCTGCCGAACCGTGTGCGCGTCGGCGAAATCGAGATCCCCTTCCCCGATTTCATCAAACAGGCCTATTTCGCCCGCGTCCAGCTGTCCGCCGCCGGCTTCTACAAGACGCCGAAGATCCACTGGGACCGCAAGGCCGGCCGCGGCACGCCCTTCTATTATTTCGCCTATGGCGCCGCCTGCACCGAGGTCTCGATCGATACGCTGACCGGCGAATATCTGATCGACCGCACCGACATCCTCCACGATGTCGGCCGCTCGCTGAATCCGGCAATCGACCTCGGCCAGGTCGAGGGCGCTTTTGTCCAAGGCCTGGGCTGGCTGACGACGGAAGAGCTCTGGTGGGATGACAAGGGGCGCCTGCGCACCCATGCACCATCCACCTACAAGATCCCGCTCGCCTCCGACCGCCCGAAGATCTTCAATGTGCGCCTGGCCGAATGGTCGGAAAACACGGAAGCCACCATCGGCCGCTCCAAGGCCGTCGGCGAACCACCCTTCATGCTGGCGATCTCGGTGCTGGAAGCGCTGTCGATGGCGGTGGCAAGCGTGGCGGATTACAAGGTCTGCCCCAGGCTCGACGCCCCGGCCACGCCGGAACGGGTGCTGATGGCGGTGGAGCGGATGAAGCGGGTGTAGGATGGCGGCGGAAAATGTCCGATCCCGAAAACATTAGGAAAAGACGTCCCGGCAAAACTCTGCAAGCCCGCAAATTACGCCAAACCGAAACTGAAGAGCAATATCGGCTTTGGGGCAATCTGCGAAATAGACAGCTAAATGGCTATAAGTTTACGCGACAAGTCCCGCTTGGGGCCTACATCGCCGACTTTCTATGCCGCGAAGAGCGACTGATTATCGAAATCGATGGATTTCAACACGCAAACAATATGTCTGACATGGCTCGGACCTTGTGGCTAAACCAGGCTGGATAACCCAAGAGCGGAGAGCAGTCCTCGAGACGATCCTTGCCGCACTTGAAAGGCGAATATTCCAGCGCGATGATATCCTTCGCTTTTATCCTGCGATCGTTCATACGGAGAATTTGAGAACATAATGCGCTTGAACCAAGCCCCCTCATCCGACCCTTCGGGCCACCTTCTCCCCGCTGGGGAGAAGAGGGAGCAAGACTTTCGCATATTGTTGAAGCAAATCTCTGAACCTGTGGGAACCGCATGTAAAAACCTAGATGGGATCAACGAGGGAGCGGCATTCTCCCTCTTCCCCCCAGTGGAGAGAAGGTGGCACGAAGGGTCGGATGAGGGGGTCTTCGCGGCATACTCCAACGACCGCGAGGACCGGCTCCTATGACCGACCTCCCAACCTTTCTCGCCACCAATCCCGACAGCATCCTCATCGACATCACCGGCACCCAGGGCTCCACCCCGCGCGAAGCCGGTGCCTTCATGCTGGTCTCGCAAAACGCGCTCTGGGGCACGATCGGCGGCGGGCAGTTCGAGTTCATGGCCATCCGGAATGCCCGGGAGATGCTTACGGGAACCGGCGGTGCACCCACCATGGATATCCCGCTCGGCCCCGAAATCGGCCAGTGCTGCGGTGGACGCACGCAGTTGCGGTTTCGCCGGCTGACTGAGGCGGTGAAACACGAACTCGAAGCCAGGCTTGCCGGCGAGATCGAGCGCCTGCCCGAAGTGCTTCTCTTCGGCGCTGGCCATGTCGGGCGGGCACTGGCGGCGGCGCTGGCGCCGCTGCCGCTGTCGGTGACGGTCGTTGAAACCAGACAGGAGGAATTGACCAATCTGCCGGCGGAGACGAAGACCCGCCTCGTGCCGATGCCGGAAGCACTGGTGAAGGATATTCCGGCCGGCGGCGCGGTTGTCATCCTGACCCACGACCACGCGCTGGACTTTCTCATCGCCCGCGAGGCGCTGGCAAGGAACGACCTTGCCTATACCGGCATGATCGGCTCGGCGACCAAGCGCGCCACTTTCGCAAGCTGGCTTTCCCGCGAAGGCGGCGGAGAGCGCGGCTGGATGGAGCGTCTGACGCTGCCGATCGGCGGCTCGGCGGTCAGGGACAAGCGCCCTGAGGTGATCGCGGCCATGAGCGCCGCCGAAATCCTGACGGCGCTTTCAGCCTACCGCATGCGCTCGTCTTCGTAGTAAGGGTCGCGACCGTCGAGGAAACCGAGGTCGCGCTTGACGCGGTCCGGCATCGCGCAAAAGTCGAGCCGAGGCACACGGCAGAAACGGGTGGCGCCGCCCGCCAGCCAGCCGGCAAGACGCCGGAAAGCGCCGATGCTTTGCTGCGGCCGGTTCTCTTCGATCGTGGAGCAATCCATGACATCACCTCGATAGATTGATGGTAAGAGTTGCAGTTTGCCGCCGAAAATGCTGCAATTCCAATCGAACGACCGTCTGCCTGCATCAAGAGAACTTATCCATGAAACTCTCGAAACAATTTCCGCTGAATGCCCTGCGCGTCTTCGAGGCCGCGGCCCGGCTCGGAAGTTTCACCAAGGCGGGCGACGAACTCGGCATGACGCAGACGGCCGTCAGCTACCAGATCAAGCTGCTGGAGGAGAATGTCGGCGAGCCGCTCTTCCTGCGCCGTCCCCGTCAGATCGCCCTGACGGAGACCGGCGAGCGGCTGGCGCCGAAGGTGACCGAAGCCTTCGCCATGCTGCACGACGCGATGGCGACGGCGCGTGACAGCGTCGAGGGCACGCTCGCCATCAGCTCGACCCATACGTTCGCCTCGAAATGGCTGGCGCCGCGCCTTGGCTCCTTCCACTTGAAACATCCGGCGATTGCGGTGCGCTTTCAGGCGAGTTCCGACATCATCGATTTTACCCGTGAACAGATCGATGTCGGGATCCGTTGGGGCGACGGCAACTGGCCGGGTCTGACCCTGCACCGGCTGATGGGGCTGGAGTTCACGCCGATGCTCAGCCCGAAGCTGGCGGAATCAGCCGGCGGCATCAAGGAGCCGCGCGATCTCCTGAAGTTCGATCTCTTCGACGCCGGCGACATCTGGTGGAAACAATGGTTCGAGGCAGCCGGCGTTACCGAAACGGATCTCGATCGCCGCCCGCGCAACCAACTCGGCTCCCAGGCGGTGGAAGCCGACGCGGCAATCGCCGGCCATGGCGTCGCCATCCTCAATCCGGCCTTCTACGTGGCCGAGATCGCCCTCGGCCGGCTGTATCAACCTTTCGAACTGACCCGCAGCGACGGCAAGGCTTACTGGCTCGCCTACCCCGAAAATCGTCGCAACGTGCCGAAGATCAAAGCCTTCCGCAACTGGATCCTCGACGAGATGAAGGCAGCCGGGAATTAATGCATGTCGCCCGGAAGTGTGCTGCGACGCGCTTTAGAGCCAGGCATCGCCGTGGCCTCAGTATCCCATCTCCGGCGCATAGAAGCAGCGCGGCGTGTCCTCGTTGGGGAATAGACAGAGATGATAGTCGTTGTCGCCGGATTGCATCGCCTTCGTCATCGGCAGCAGGAAGACGTGGGCATGTGTGACCAGCCGGTGGTCGCCCGGCAGCAGCGTGACACGATATCCGCCCGGCGTCACCGCCACGCTCTTCGAAGGGATCATCTGGCAATCGCCATTGTGACTGTCGCCATTGCAACAATAGGGGTCATAACTCCACCCCGACGGTGCGTCGTGAGCCGTCGCCAGCGACGCATAGGCAATCATCACACACGTCAGAATGCTGCGCATGGGCATCTTCTCCGTTGATGAATGCGCCGCCGATGATCTAACTTTTCTTATTTATTCCGGCGGCCTTAAACATAACTGCAACCGAGTCGTCATCGTTCAAGATCCGCTATATTGGCAGATCGAGCATAAGCCGGAGATAATGCACAGCATTCTCGGCAGCTTTTAGGCACAGGACAGCAGATCGGCGATCCGGCCGCGGTCGGCAGCTTCGACAAAGCCGCCGGAGATCATCAGCGGAGCGCCGAAGATTTCGACGAGCCCGCTGCCGAGGATGAGACCCTCACCATCCCGGCACCCGAGAATGGGATTTGCCGTCGTCTCGCTGTAGCGCAGCAGCGCAGGGAGATAACCGGGATCGTCGTTCAGATGCGGAAAGAACTCGAAGGGCACCAGATCGAGAGCCGCGCCATCCCGCACAGCATCCGGCGAACCGCCCTCAAAGAGCGCGTCGGCGGCGATCGTCGGCGTCATCAAAATCGCCCCGGCGCTGGTGCCGACGAGAATGCCGTCATCAAGCGCCCATGCGCGCAGTTTTTCCAGCATGCCGCTTTGGCGCAGCCGTCTCAGAAAATCGCCGGTGTGGCCGCCTGTGAGATGGATGGCGTTGCAGGCAAACAGCCGGCCGATCTCCTCGTCGCCGGCAAGCGCGTCGAGATCGACGAAGAGATCGAGAGAAAGCCCATATCGGGCATAATACCGCCGCTTCTCGTCGAAAAACTCCCGCTGCGGCTCCGGAGCCGAGGCGATATAGCCGATGCGGTTGCCGCGCGACAGGATGAGCGCGGCAAGCCGCCGGTCCATCGGCGCGTTTTCGGCGATGATCTGATCGCTGTAGAGCGCTGTGATCATTTTATTGCTCCTTCGGCCTCGCCACCGTTGCGGCCGGTGCACATGTGCAGTCTTTCAATCTCCTCTTCCCTCCCCGCCAAAATTTCCGCAATGTCACGAGTCGGAGGAAGATAGGGGAACTCGATGTATGAATATGCCATAGCATGGGAATGGTTCGCCTTCGCGGCGCGCTGGTTCCATGTCGTCACCGCGATCGCCTGGATCGGATCGTCCTTCTATTTTATCGCGCTCGATCTCGGACTGGTGAAACGCCCGCATCTGCCGCCCGGCGCCTATGGCGAGGAATGGCAGGTCCATGGCGGCGGCTTCTACCATATCCAGAAATATCTGGTCGCGCCCGCGCAAATGCCGGAGCACCTGACCTGGTTCAAATATGAGAGCTATTTCACCTGGATTTCCGGCTTCCTGATGCTCTGCATCGTCTATTACGGCGGCGCCGACCTCTTCCTGATTGATCGGCACGTGCTCGATATCAGCCCGCCGGCGGCGATCCTCATCTCCTTGGCGTCATTGGCCTTCGGCTGGATCGTCTACGATCTGCTGTGCAAATCGCCGCTCGGCCGGAACACCTGGGGGTTGATGGCGGTACTCTATGTCGTGCTCGTCTTCATGGCCTGGGGTTATACGCAGCTTTTCACCGGCCGCGCCGCTTTCCTGCATCTCGGCGCCTTCACCGCGACGATCATGTCGGCCAACGTCTTCATGATCATCATCCCGAACCAGAAGATCGTCGTTGCCGATCTCATCGCCGGCCGCACGCCCGATCCGAAATACGGCCAGATCGCCAAGCAGCGTTCGCTGCACAACAACTACCTGACGCTGCCCGTCATCTTCTTCATGCTATCGAACCATTATCCGCTGGCTTTCGGCACGGCGTTCAACTGGGTGATCGCGGCGCTTGTCTTCCTGATGGGCGTCACCATCCGCCACTGGTTCAATACCACCCATGCGAGGAAAGGCCGGCCGACCTGGACCTGGATCGTTACCCTCGTCCTCTTCATCCTGATCATGTGGCTTTCGACGGTGCCGAAACTGCTGACCGGCGAAACGGATGCGGCAGCCGTCGCGCCGGCCTTCCAGCAATTTGCCGGCGATCCGCACTTTCCCGCGGTCAAACAGTTGGTCTCGACGCGCTGTTCCATGTGCCATGCGGCTGAGCCCGCCTATGAGGGCATTGTGCGGCCGCCGAAGAGCGTGATGCTCGAAAACGACGCGGAAATCGCCGCCCATGCCCGCGAAATCTATATACAGGCGGGCCGCAGCCATGCCATGCCGCCCGGCAACATCACCGATATCACGCCGGACGAACGCAAGCTGCTGGTCGCCTGGTTCGAAAGCGCAGTCGAAGGCAAGAAACAATGACGACGACACTCCTGCGCGGCCGCCTGCTTTCTTTTCATCGCGCGCCGCTGAGTCTGACCGACAGCCAGAGCTATCTCTACGAGGAGGATGGCGGCCTCCTGATCGGAGACGGGCTGATCGCGGCGGCCGGCCCCTATGCCGACGTGAAAGCAAAGGCAGCCGCTGATGTGGTCGAGATCGACCATCGCCCGCATCTGATCCTGCCCGGCTTCATCGACATGCATTTGCATTTTCCGCAGATGCAGGTGATCGCCTCCTATGCCGCCAACCTGCTCGAATGGCTGAACACCTATACCTTTCCCGAGGAATGCCGTTTCGTCGAAACGGCACATGCTGAAAGGATCGCCACGCATTTCTATGACGAGTTGATCCGCCACGGCACGACGACGGCGGTCGCCTATTGCTCCGTGCACAAGACCTCGGCCGACGCCTTCTTCGCCGAAGCGATGAAGCGCAACATGCGCATGGTCGGCGGCAAGGTGATGATGGACCGCAACGCTCCGCAGGGCCTGCTCGACACGCCCGAAACGGGCTATGACGAGACTCGCCAGGTGATAGCGGACTGGCACGGCAAGGGCCGCAACCATGTCGCCATCACCCCGCGCTTCGCCATCACCTCGACGCCGGCGCAGATGGAAGCAACATCAGCGCTTGCCCGCGAATTTCCCGACCTGCACATCCAGACGCATCTTTCGGAAAACCCCGACGAAATCAAATTCACCTGCGAGCTCTATCCCGAGGCGATCGACTATACCGACATCTACGCCCGTTACGGCTTGCTCGGGCCGAAAAGCCTGTTCGGCCATGCCATCCACCTGTCGGAGCGCGAAGCCGATGTGATGAGCGAGACGGGCGCTGTCGCCGTCCATTGCCCGACCTCGAACCTCTTCCTCGGCTCGGGCCTGTTTCCGTTGAAGGCATTGGCGCGGCGCGAAAAGCCGGTCCGCATCGGTGTTGCGACCGATATCGGCGGCGGTTCCAGCTATTCGATGCTGAGGACGATGGACGAGGCTTACAAGATCCAGCAGCTGCTCGGCGAACGACTGAACCCACTGGAAAGTTATTACCTGATGACGCGCGGCAATGCCGAAGCCCTGTCGCTCGCAGATCGGATCGGCACGCTGGAGTCCGGCACCGAGGCCGATCTCGTCGTCCTCGACGCGGCGGCGACCCCGGCCATGGCGCTGAAGTTGGAAGCGGTGAAGACGCTGCCCGAAGAACTCTTCCTGCTGCAGACGATGGGCGACGACAGGGCAATCGCCGAGACCTATGTGGCGGGTGTCGCTTTGAAAAAGAACCTTTAGCGAACTTGCAAAAATCCGCCGATCTTCCCATACTTCTCCGAGGAGATAGCCTATGGACCTGACCGTTTCACTGCCCGATGAGCTGGCGAGCTACATCAAGAGAAAGATCGATTCCGGTGGTTACAGCTCTTCGAGCGATGTCGTGAGCGAAGCCCTGCGGCTGTTGGAAGAGCGCGACAGCGCAAAAGCCCGCGAGACCGAACGCCTGCGTAATGCGTGGCAGGAAGGAATGAAAAGCGGGGACTTCGCTCCTTTGGACATCGATGCCGTAAAGGCCGAAGGGCGCCGGCGATTTGCCGGATCAAAAACCTGATCGATGGCCGCTGTTGTCTATTCGAGGCGCGCCCGCGCGGACATGCTGGACCTATGGCTTTGGATCGCCGAAAAGAGCGGCCAGCCAATAGCCGATACGGTCATCGACCGCATCGAACGGCGCATTGCTTCTCTCGAACGGCACCCTCAGATGGGTCCCAAGCGACCGGACATTGCCAGAGGTGCCCGGATCCTGGTGGTTGAAAGATGGCTTGTTCTTTACGCCTGCGATAGCGATGACGTCCGTATCGTGCGCGTCATCGATGGAGCCAGCGACCTTCGCGATATCGGCTGGGAGGAATGGCCGGCTTTTACGCACGCCGCCGCGAAAGACCTTCGAATGCCCGTAACATTTCCATCGAATTCATGGTACGGCCGATAGCCGCATTCAGATGTGAAGGTTCAATTCATGGCCAATCCGCTCACCATCGCCGATCTGAAAACGCTCGCGCAGCGCCGTGTGCCGAAGATGTTTTTCGATTATGCGGATTCGGGCGCCTGGACGGAGTCGACCTACGCGGCGAACGAGAGTGATTTCAGCGGCATCAAGCTGCGCCAGCGGGTGATGGTCGACATGAGCGACCGCACGCTGGAAACGACGATGATCGGCCAGAAAGTGTCGATGCCGGTGGCCCTGGCGCCGACCGGCCTGACCGGCATGCAGCATGCCGATGGCGAGATGCTGGCGGCGCGCGCCGCCGAGGAGTTCGGCGTTCCCTTCACGCTGTCGACGATGAGCATCTGCTCGATCGAGGATGTCGCTTCGGTGACGACGCGCCCTTTCTGGTTCCAGCTCTACGTGATGAGGGACAAGGATTTCGTCCTCGGGCTGATCAACCGCGCCAAGGCCGCCAAATGCTCGGCATTGGTGCTGACGGCCGACCTGCAGATCCTCGGCCAGCGCCACAAGGACCTGCGCAACGGCCTGTCGGCGCCGCCGAGGTTCACCCCGAAGCACATCTGGCAGATGGCGACTCGGCCCTTCTGGTGCTTGGACATGCTCAAGAGCAAGCGCCGCACCTTCGGCAACATCATCGGCCACGCGAAAAATGTCACCAACATCACCTCGCTCGCCGCATGGACGCACGAGCAGTTCGACCCCCGGCTCTCCTGGGCCGATGTCGCCTGGATCAAGGAGCAATGGGGCGGCCCGCTGATCATCAAGGGCGTGCTCGATCCGGAAGATGCGAAGGCTGCCGCCGACACCGGTGCCGATGCGATCGTCGTCTCCAATCACGGCGGCCGCCAGCTTGACGGCGCCCCTTCCTCGATCAGCATGCTGCCTGCGATCGTCGATGCCGTCGGTGACCGCATCGAAGTCCATCTCGACGGCGGCATCCGCTCCGGCCAGGACGTCTTGAAGGCCGTGGCGCTCGGCGCCAAAGGCACCTATATCGGCCGCCCGTTCCTTTATGGCCTCGGCGCCATGGGCAAGGAGGGCGTAACGATGGCGCTTAACATCATCCGCAAGGAGATGGATATTACCATGGCGCTCTGCGGCAGGCGCGACATCAACAACGTGAACTCGTCGATCATCGCAGGGCGGCAGTGAACCTGCTTGAGACGCGCTCAGCAGAGCGGCTGGCCGGCGCACGCATCGAGCAGAAGAATCGCAAAAATCACGAGATAGATGGCGAGCGCGAAACGCTGCTGCCAGACGATGCGGCGCGATCCGGCAATCCGCTTCTCGAGGCCACGCGGCGTCCCGTCAGGCTTGCGAAGCTGCATCCGGGACAAGAGGTCGTCAATGGCGGCAAGGCCGGCGGCCTCTGTCTCGTGGCTCGACGCGAGACGAAATAACAGCGCATCGAAGAGCAGGTGGATCGCCAGCGCAAGGACAATACCGCAGAAAACGAGCATCAAGAGCCAGCCGAGCGTTGGAGCGAAACCTCGATATGCCGCGGTGATCGGGCCGACAATCAGTGGCAACAACGCTGTCAGCCCGCAAAAGATCGCATTGCGGCCGAGATTTCGCGCAGCCGCGGAGGCCGTGCTATTCCACTGCGTCATTGCAAGCCCTCCGCCACAGCATGGAGACTTTCCACGGGCAGATAGACACGCCACCCCGCCCGTTCGATCAGCCGCAGCGCTTCGGCTGGATTGTCGCAACGTCGGCTGATGAGCAACCAGCGCACCACGACGCCGGCGCTCCGCTGGAAACCGAGCGCACAGCAGACGAGGACCGGTCCCTGCTGGCGCGCAACCTCGATAAGGTTCGCCGCGGCTCGGGTCTGGATCTTGTCGAGGCCAGTCAGATCAAGGGTTGGAAAGCTGGATCAGCCCGCGAGCGTCCCGCTTGGGCGCTGAAGTTCGCCGGTAATGTCGATCACCGTGGCAAAACGGTTGGCCTCGTGGCGACGCGGAAAACGGCCAAGATGGACACCATCAGCGATCGCCACCGATGCCGGCATTTTGCGGGTCCAGAGCCAAACGTTGATGACAGCGCCGAGCCGGTAGGGCGCCAGTAACCAGCGGCTGGCAAACGCAGCCCGGCCGTCGCTGCCTTTCAGGAATATCTGCGGGCCGGCGCCGAAATATCCGACTGCGACGATCGCCAGCGCCACGGCCGGCCAGAGCAATAGAAGCGCTGCGGCCGATAGAGGCGTGCAGAGCACTGCAAGACTGAGTAATGCGAGGGCACCGCACAGATAGTAGACGCCAAGACGGCGCGACTTCGGATCGGCGCTCATCGCAAAATTCGCGAGAGGCGAACCGGCATCGCGCGGGAAAAGCCAGGCGGCAAACAGACCGAGCAGCATGCCGGTCGGTATGTCCATGACCTGATGCTGCCACGTCGTCATCACAGAGGCGCCGATCAGGAAGCACCAGAAGTGCCAAAAAAGCCGTGCCCTCCGCGGCAGCCGGCCGCGCAGATGGTCCCAGATCACCACCAGAAGCGCGATATGCAGCGACGGCGCCTGGTTGAACGGCTTATCGAAGCCACCGAGGACAGCGAACATGAAACCGGGCAGGCCGCTCGTGGCCGGCCGCACGAAGGTTGCTTCGAGCGGAAACGCGACAAAGCAAGCAACGGCTATTAGCTGGATCGTCAGATAACGCCTCGCGAGCCTATCCACATCGCGTGGCGTCGTGTTGATAAACAGGCAGAGTGCGTAGAACAGATTGATCGACCAATAGGGAATGATCGTCCACGCGAAGAACGGAATGGCGCTTTCCCATGCGAAGGCGATGTTCGGCACATGAGCGCGTTGCGACGCCATCCAATTGGCGCCGCCATAGGTCAGATAGAAGAACGGCGCCAGGAAGAGGAGCCAGAGCGCTGCCCGCCTCAGGACCGGCGCTGCCTCAGAAAGAGTTGAACGTGCCTGCCCCAACGGCTTTGCCCTCACACTCTCTCCGCCAGCGAGACGGTGAAAATGCCCCACTGGTCGATGCGCTGTTCGATCTTGCGGAAGCCGGCGGCGGCGACCAGCTGGTCCATTTCTTCTTGCGTCCGCCGTCGCATCACCCACGCCTGGCCGCCGCGGTGGGAGGTCAGAGCGCGGGCGATCATCTCCAGTTGTGGATGCCATGGCTGATTGGTGTAGACGAGCAGTCCGCCGGGCCGCATCGCGCGGGCAATCCCATCGAGCGAAGCAATGATCATCGCATTGTCGGAAAACAATTCATACAGGCCGGAGACGATTGCGAGATCCGGAGCCGGCGTGATGGCAGCCAGCCCCTCGCCGTCAAAGGCATCCTGCTGGCGGAAGCTTACGAAATCACCCAGTCCCCGCGCGGCGATGCTGTTGCGGCCGGCGTCGACGTTAATGGGGGAATAATCCTGCAACCGTACACTATCGGGACGCACGGCAGCCGCCTCGATCGCATCAAGGACATAACGGCCGTGCCCGGCCGCTATGTCGAGCATATGGGTACTGCGGCCGGCTGCTTTCAGGCGCTGCAGCGCGCGGTCTATCAGCTCCTGCAAGTGAAGCTTGCGCTGCCTGATGCCGCGCCAGCCGATCGCATCTAGGAACACCTTGTCGATCAACCGTCCGCCGGGACCGAGCCCCCGCGGCTTGTTCTCGTAGACGTAATCGAGCGTCGAGCCGGAATCAAAACCGGTCCTGACCCCGGTCTTTATGCCTTCGGACACCAGTGCCCCGAGCCTGATGTTGAGGCGGCTGAGCGCCCAGTAGATGCCGCGTGGGGATGCGGCGTCCAGAGGGCTCGCGAGCCGGTCGGCCTCATCTTTGGTATAGCCCTGGATATGGGCAGTGCGAAGGTCGGCAGGCGCCCGGGGCCCGGCGAAACGCGCATCGATAAAACGGCGGATCTCGGCGAGAGCAATCGCGCGGTCCCGTTCGCCAAGTGTGTCATGGTAGAAGCCGGCAAGCACATGCCGTTCCTTGATCCGGCTGCCGAGGTTTTCGTAAAACCGGTGCTGCGGCGCATGTCGCACCACCCAATCGCTGCCGGAGATCAGCAGCTGGGTCGGGACGGTGATGGCTCGGGCGTCGCCGACGACGCGGGCTGCCGCCTCATAGAGCTGCAACAGGATGTTGGAGGCAATTGGCCGGGTGATCAACGGGTCGGATTCGTACGAGGCGATGCGCTCAGGGTCATGTGTCAGAAACCTCGCCTTGACATAGGAATTGACGAAGAATGTCCCCTTGAGCTTTTCCCAGAGCACAATGCCTTCTTTGGCAAAAGGCACGTAGAGCTTGACGCTGAAGGCCGGCGAGGCAAGCACAAGCGCACGGATCGGCGGCGCATAATCGTGCACCCAGGTGGTGGCGAGAACCGCGCCGACGCTCTGCGCGATGACGGCGATATCTTCGACGGCAGTACCGCTTGTCTCGCTGACATGGCGGACGAAACAATCTAGATCATGCGCCGAGGCGGCAAAGGATGGCGAATAGCCGCGCTCTCCCGGTGAACGCCCGTGGCCGCGCGCGTCCCAGGCATAGAAGGCAAAATCATCGAAGCCGAGCTCGGTTGCGAGATGGGCGACGCGGCCGCTATGCTCGTGGCCGCGATGGAGAAGGATGATTGCGCCCTTCGCTGCGGCACCCGTCGCAGGCCACATCCGATAAAAGAGCCGTGTGCCGTCATGCGAGACAAATTCGGATTCACGCATTGGTCTGGCCGTCGATGACGAATGCCCACTATCGGCAGTTTGCAGCACGGTTTTCTCCAATTCTGATCGATGGATGAGTTGCAACCATTAGCGGAACAGTGATTTGCATTCATTGCAAAAGTCTAGTCGCAAATGTAAGTCCTATGCGAGAACCGCTATGAAGTACGGACTTCCCCACAAGTACGACGATCTGCACCGCCGGAGCCGGAATAGATTTATCCGATGCCACGAAATTCCATGAGGTCGCATGTCTGTTTATCAATTGAAGTCCCGGTTTCAGAATATTCTTCGCCCTCTGGTGCACTTCCTTGCGGCGCGAGGCGTCACCGCCAATCAGGTGACTTCACTTGCCGCCGCCGTCTCGGTTGCACTCGGCCTCTTTCTGAGCGTTGCTCCGCTTCCGCATTGGTTCCTACTGATACCTGTGTGGTTTCTCCTGCGCATGGGCCTAAACGCCATTGACGGCATGCTCGCGCGCGAACATGGGCAGAAGAGCATGTTGGGCGCCTATCTGAACGAGATCGGCGATGTCGTGTCGGATGTCGCCCTGTATTTGCCGTTTGCGCTCATCGATCCAAACGGCCTGGTGGTGGCGATGGCCGTTATATTCCTTTCGGCGCTGACGGAATTTACCGGCGTTCTGGGTCAGACGGTCGGGGCAAGCCGGCGTTACGACGGGCCGCTCGGCAAGAGCGACCGCGCAGTGCTTTTTGGCGCGCTCGGCATCTTTGTCGCGGTGGGCGGTACGTTTGCAACATGGACTTCGTGGCTTTGGGCGGTGGTGGCTCTCCTTCTCATATGGACCATTATCAACCGTATCAGCGCCGGCATTCGCGAGGCGCGCACGGCCGCTCCATAGAGAAGGGAGCCGATCTGCTGTCGGTTCTTCCATCGGCAGATGTAGGCCGGAATGTCTCGAACTCTGCTTCTTGCAACTTGGCGTCGCCCGACGCCTCTAACGATACGTTAAACAAAGGTTGTATTTGTTTGCGCTTCCTCTTGAAAGCACAAAAGCGGTGCTTTATGTTTTGTCCATGGCACCCACGAGCAAGACATCGCATCCGTCGCTATTGCAATACATGCTGGCGCCTGACGATCAGGCCCGGCAGGCGCTTGATGACACCATTGCCGCCTATCGCAGGATGATCGACATCCTGACTGAACTGATCGACGACAAGGCCGGCGCCAATCTCGTCGTCCTGCATGATCTTGCTTACGAGACCGTTCGCGAGCAGACGGGCCTGCCGGCGCGGCTGGTCACGCTCGGCCTTCGTGATTTCGCCGCCAATCGGGGCGTCCTCCCCGATCCGCTGCAACTGCCGCTCGACGACAAGCTCTTCGCCATCAAGGGGCCCTCGGATCTCACGATCGCTACGGTGCACGGACGTGTTGCCGTGCCTTTCGATGTCGCGGGTTATTCCAAGGGATGGGAGAGTATTTTTCCCGCATACCTTGTAGCGGACCACGATCGCTACGAGATTAACATCGGCGTCACGCCGAATTCCGCTCGGATGGAGGAAAACATGACGAATGAAGGCATTCTTTCACGCATGGGACGCCTGATCGCGGGTATCGCCAATGCAGCGATCGACAAAGCGGAAGGCGTCAATAAGATCGCCGTCATCGAACAGGCGATCCGCGAAATCGATGCGGCGGCCGAGGAAGCCCGCACCGACCTCGGCAGGGCGCGCGCTGAGGAATACCGCATCCAGAGCCGCAAGGACGAAATCGTCGAAGACATGGACGCACTCAACGCGAAGATCCGCCTTGCCGTTTCCTCTGGACGGGATGATCTTGCAAAAGCCGGCGTCGCCCGTCAGATTGATCTCGAATCCCAGATCGCAGCGCTCGACAAGGCGCTAGCCGATGCCCGGGAGCAGTTGGACGAAGGCCAGAAAGCCCTCCAGGCCGTGCTCGCCACCCGCCGCGAGGCCGACGCCCGCCTTGCCGATTTCAAGCGCAGCATCGCCAAGCATCCCGAAGAGGCCGCAGCCGGCCACAACAGACCGACGCCCGGGGCAGGTGCCGCCCGCGCCGCAGCGGCGGTCTCGCGGCTGACCGGCGTGCCATCAGCCGAGCATACAAATAGTTCCGAGTTGGACGAACTCGACCGGTTGCACCGCGAACGAGCGATCGAGGCACGCCTCGCACGCTTCAAGACGGATAACCGGTAACGCCGATGGGACTTTTCTTCGCGCCCGAATGTGCTCCCTTTGCCATTGCCGCCGCCGTGCTTGCGGGCCTGACGGCGATCGAGATGCTGGCGACCGTCATGGGTTTTTCGATCACGGAACTTCTCGGAAAGCCGGATTTCCATGGCCATGACGGCATTGCTGGCTATCTCTCCTGGCTCAATCTCGGCGGCGTTCCCCTGCTCATTCTGCTGATGCTGACACTCGGCTTCTTCGCCATTGCCGGCTTTGCCGTCCAGGCCGTCGCCAACACATTCTGGGCGCCGCTGCCCTCCGTCATCGCCGTCATTCCCGCCCTCTTGATCACCTTCCCCATGGTCAGGGCATCGAGCAGAACCGTGGCGCGGATCGTGCCGCACGACGAGACCTATGCAGTCGATCTCGACGCCCTCGTCGGCCGGACTGCCGAAGTGTCCCTCGGCCCGCTCGATCAGGGACTGCCGGGACGCGTCCGCGTCAAGGACCAGCATGGAAACTGGCATGTGCTGAGAGCCAGAGCTGCCAAGGATCAACAGCCTCTCGGGATCGGCACGCAGGTTCTCCTCGTCGATCGCAACGCAGATGTGTTTATCGCCATTCCCGCCCTGGTGGACCCCACCGGATCGGACAATCAATCTTTCACGGAGCAGTCATGATGTATGACATTCTTCTACCGGCCGGCATTGCAATCGTTCTGATCTTCGGCATCGGTTTTGTCCTCGCCTCCCTGTACACACGCTCCAGCCGTGACGAAGCCTATGTGCGCACCGGCCTCGGCGGCCAGAAAGTCGTGCTCGACGGCGGTTCGGTCGTCTTGCCAATCTTCCATTCCACAGCCAGGGTGAACCTGAAGACGCTGCGGCTGGAAGTCCGCCGCGGCGAAGGCGACGCGCTGATCACCAAGGACCGCATGCGCGTCGATATCGGCGCCGAGTTCTACGTCCGCGTCAAACCCGACGCCTCCTCGATTGCGCTTGCCGCCCAGACGCTCGGCAACCGCACCAACGATGCCGAGGCGCTTCGTATCCTGATCGAAGCGAAATTCGTCGACGGCCTCCGCTCGGTGGCCGCGACGATGAATCTCGACGCGCTGCAGGAACAGCGCATGGACTTCGTCAAGGCCGTGCAGGAAGCCGTCGGCGCCGATCTCCAGTCGAACGGCCTCGAGCTCGAATCCGTGTCCCTGACACGCCTCGACCAGACCGATATCAAGCACTTCAACGCCAACAACTTCTTCGATGCGCAAGGTCTTGCAGCATTGACCCGCATCACCGAGGGTCGCAAGAAGGAGCGAAACGAGATCGTTCGCGATACTGAAGTCGCCATCGCCCAGAAGGATCTGGAGGCTCGCCAGCAGTCGCTGACCATCGAGCGGACCAAACGGGAAGCCGAACTCAGCCAGGAACGCGACATCGCCAACAAATCCGCGGCGACGCGCGCCGAAACCGCCCAGCAGGAGCAGGCGGCAAAACGCGCCGAGGAAGAAGCCCGCATCGCCTCCGAACAGGCGATCGCCGAACGCGAGGCAGCCGCCAAGCAGGCCCGCGAAAGCGCCAACATCGACGCGGCCCGCGCCGTCCAGCAACGCGAAACCGAAGCCAAGCGCGACCTTCAGATTGTCGCCCAGGAAAGCGCGATCGCCGTCGCCACTAAGAGCCGCGAGGAATCCGAGGCGAAGGCAACCGCCGAAGCCGCCCGAGCGCTGGCAATCGCGGCAGAGGAAAAGGTCGGCACGGCCAAGGCGATCGAGATTGCCGAGCGCGAAAAACAGATTGCCGTGATCGACGCGCGCAAGAAAGCCGAAACCGAAGCGACCGCCGTCACCGTCGGCGCCGAGGCCGAGAAACAGGCGGCGATTGATCAGGCCGAAGCGATCAAGACGCTGGCGAACGCCGAAGCGGATGCGGCGATCATCAAGGCCAAGGGTGTTCTCGAAACCGGCAAGGCAGCGGCGGAAAGCGAGGCTTTGCTCAACGAAGCCCGCAACAAGCTCAGCCAGACGATCATCGAGTTCGAGATCACCCGCGAGCGTATCCGCATCATTCCCGAGGCACTTGCCGAGGCGGTCAAGCCGATCGAAAAGATCTCCGATATCAGGATCTTCGATACTGGCGGCATGCTCGGTCGCGGAAATGGAGCGAATGGCGACAGCGGCATCGGTCTCGGCGAGGGCCTGGCCGGGCAGCTCCTGTCCTATCAGGCCAACAAGCCTATCCTCGACAGGTTGCTGAAGGAGGCCGGCTTCGAAGGCGACAACGCCATCTCGTCCCTCCTTGGAAATCTCGATGGTGCAAAACCGGCAAAACCGGTTGCGGCTCCGGCAAAGCCGGCAATACCCGCAGCACCTCCGGCGACGCCGGCACCGGCCGCAGCCCCGGCAAAACCGATCGCTCCTTCGGCGCCGACGAAGGATTGATGAAGGGCAGCCTAAAGCATCTCGCGCAAAACTGTGCAGCGGTTTTCCCAGGCAAAGCGCGAAGCGCTTTTGCCTAGCAAAGCGCCAAGTGCTTTTGCCTAGCAAAGCGCCAAGTGCTTTTGCCTGGCAAAGCGCGAAGTGCTTTTGCCGCAACGACATGCTCAAAAACAAAGAGCTAAAGCGCGAGGAGCGATCTGAAGGATCGCGCCGCGCTTTAGGCGGGTCCGGGCTATCTCACCCAACCCGTCGCCAATGCACTCGCCCAGTCGGCACGGCCCCTTTCGGCGGCCAGTGCCGACATTGCCATATGGTCGTAGGCGACGGTTCGGAACTGCCATATCCATCCGTCCGCCGTCTTTTCCAAAATAGCGTAGCTCGCCAGCGGGTGGCCGGCTTCGACCTTGTGGTAATAAGGCAGCACGTCGTCATAGGCGGGGCAGCCGATGCTGCCCGGATTGACGATCAGCCGTCCGTCGGAGAGGCGGACGGCGCGCGGGATATGGCTGTGGCCGCAAAGGATCAGCGGCAGGTCGATGCCCTCGGCCAGCGCCTCGATCGCTTCGATCGGCTTCGGGAAGACGAAGCCTTCCGGCGAGACCGATTCCAGCCAATAGAGATTGTCGTCCTTCGGCGTCGCATGGCAGAGATAGGCCTCGCCGCGAAAGACGGTATCGAATGGCAGGCTGCGCAGCCAATCGAGGTGGGATGGCGTCAATTGCCGATAGGCTGAGGCATCCGAGCGATGCATCGAGACCGGATCCCGCTCGATCAGATAGCGGTCGTGATTGCCGCGCACCGAGGTCAGGCCGAGTGGCATCAGCAGATCCGCCGTCCGGCCGGCCTCCAGCGGGCCGCTGAACAAATCGCCAAGATTGACGATCTCCTCGATGCCTTCAGCGCGAATATCCGCAAGCACCGCCTCGAGCGCCAGATGGTTGCCGTGGATGTCGGCGATCGCGGCGAACTTCATTTCTAACTGCCTCGGTAGGTGGAATAACCGTAGGGTGAGATCAGCAGCGGCACATGGTAATGCGCCGTGACATCGGCAATGCCGAAGCGGATCGGCACGAGATCGAGGAAGGCCGGGTGCGGCAGCGGCGTGCCGCAGGCCCTCAGATAATCGCCGGCGTGGAAGACCAGTTCATAGGTGCCGGCCCGGAAATTTTCGCCGGCAAGGATGGGGCCGCCGTCGACTCGGCCGTCGGCATTGGTCTCGACCGTCTTCAGATGTCTGCGGATCTCGCCGTCGAGCTGGAAAAGATCGATCCTCAGCCGTTCGGCCGGCTTGCCAAGGGCGGTATCGAGAACATGTGTGGTCAGTCCGGTCATAGGGCTGGCTCTTTGATAATGTAGGGGGTTTCGAAGAAGAATTCCTCCAGATTGTTGCCCGGCCCGTCGCGGTCGACGACCAGGAAATCGGAGACCTCGCCAAGCGCCATCAGCGGATGATGCCAGACGTTGCGGCGGTAGTTCACGCCCTGGTCCCCGCGCGCCAGAAACACCTGCGGCCTGCCCGGGAGTCCGCTCTCATCCTTGGAGACGACGACGAGAAAAGCACGCCCGGAAACCGGCGAGAAACTCTGGCTGCCGAAAGGATGGCGCTCCATCATGTCGACGCCATAGGGGAAGCTGCGCGGCTGGCCGCGAAAAAGATTGATGATGACGCGCGCGCCCTCGCCAACCGCCTCCGCTGCGGCCAACGCGTGAAACCGTTCTGTCGTGCCCCCATTGATGAGCCGCATCGAGGCCGGATCGGCTTCGATGACCTCGCCGAAGGGAGCGAAGGCGGCGCTGGTGAGCGGGCGAATGTCGAGAAATTCGGGCATCGCCTCACTCACCTTGGGCATGCCAGTTGCGGACGGCATCGATCTCGCGAAGAAGCTCCGGCAGCGTTCGATAAGTCTCCTCCCAGATGTCCGAGGGATCGAGATCGAAGACATCGTCGAGGATGCGATTGCCCGTGCCGCAGATTTTCGTCCACGGCAGGCTGGGATGCTCGGTGGCAAATTCGGGATGCGACACCAGCAGACGGGATGCCGCGGCACCTATGGTGAAGTGGCAGAAGGCCACGGCCTTGAAAGTGAGCTGGTCCTCGGCGAAGGCCGCCTCATCCATTCCGCCAATGAAGGACAGCGCTTCGGATGCCGCCTTTTGCATGTCATTGAGATAGTCGATGGCACGCCTCTCCTTCATTCCGCCTCCGGCAGCATCGAGGTTAGGCGCAGCAGCGCGATCTTTTCGACCTGCGCAGTCGCGGTCGAAAATTCTTCGTCCCGGCCGTTGCCGATCCGTGTTTCGAAAGCTTCCAGGATATCCTCCTTGCCGAGTCCTTTGACGGCGATGATGAAGGGAAAGCCATATTTTTCGACATAGGCCGAATTGAGTTCGGTGAAGCGGGCGTGCTCGGCAGGGTTCAGCCGGTCGAGACCGGCACCGGACTGCTCCTTGCGGCTGTCCTCGGTGAGTTCGCCCGATATGGCAAGACGCCCGGCAAGATCGGGGTGGGCTCGGAGCACGCCGAGACGTTCCTCCCGGCTTGCCGCGCGGAAGACCGCCGCAAGCGCAGCATGCACGCCTGATGCCGTCAGCGGCTCGGTCATGCTGCCGGCATCATAGGCGCGCTCGGCGATGAAAGGCGAATGTTCGAAGACGCCGCCGAAGCGGGAAACGAAATCCTCGCGCGACAGCATCAGATCGCGTCCGGCTGATGATGCTTGTGCCAGTGCTCGGCAATCTCGATGCGGCGCGGAATCCACACCTTGTCGTGCTTCAATACATATTCGATGAATCGCTTCAGCGCTGCCGCCCGGCCGGGACGTCCGACGAGACGGCAATGCAGGCCGACCGACATCATCTTCGGGCTGCCCGCCTTGCCTTCCTCATAGAGCGTATCGAAGGCATCCTTGAGGTAGGTGAAGAACTGATCGCCGGTATTGAAACCCTGCAGCGTCGCAAAACGCATGTCGTTGGTTTCGAGCGTATAGGGAATGATCAGGAAGGGCTTCCCGTCGATGCCCTTGACCCAGAAAGGCAGGTCGTCGGCATAGGAATCGGAGGAATAGAGAAAACCGCCCTCCTCCTGCACCAGCCGTAGCGTATTGTCCGAGGGCTTGCCCTGATACATGCCGTAGGGCCGCTCGCCGGTCAGTTCGGTGTGCAGGCGCACGGCTTCGAGAATATGCTTGCGTTCGAGATCTTCCGGAAAATCCTTATATTCCAGCCAGCGGTAACCGTGGCTGGCGATCTCCCACCCGGCTTCCTTCATCGCCGCGACGGCCTCGGGGTTGCGTGCCATCGCCAGCGTCACGCCGTAGACGGTCGCTTGCACCTTGAGATCGGTGAACATCCGCCAAAGGCGCCAGAAACCGGCGCGCGAACCATATTCGTAGATCGATTCCATATTGAGATTGCGCTGCCCCGGCCAAGCCGCCGCGCCGACGATCTCCGACAGCAGGTTTTCGGACGCCGGATCGCCGTCGAGGATCGAGCTTTCGCCGCCCTCCTCGTAATTGATGACGAACTGCACGGCGACGCGTGCCTCTTCAGGCCATTTCGGATCGGGCGTCTGACGCCCGTAGCCGACGAGATTGCGCGGATAAGTCTCGGATACCATCAAATCACCTTCTGAAAAGACGAAGAACGGTAGCATCCGCAGCCGGAATGTCGAGACGGAAACTGCGCAGCGGATTTTTATCCTTTCCACTCAATAGGTTAGCTTACCGCATGTCAGGCGATCTTGCGCGCGCTGACCTTGCCCATCGGGTGCAGAGAATGAACGCGGAAAGGACCGCCCGTGCCCTCTTCGATCATCAGCGCCACGTTCGAAACCACGACCGGTTCGCTGAGCACGGGCTCGAAAATCGCCCGCACCGCCGGCTCGATGCGCGGCATGTCGATCGCGTTGACCGGGCCGGTGACCGGCATATGGAAGCGGAACTCTTCCATCACATAGGGATTGCCCCAGCGATGCAGGTTGGCGAATTGCGCCGCCGACAGCCCGTCCGGATCGCTGCGTTCGATATCGGCCTCGCTCAGCGGCGCGCGGAAACGGTCGAATTCCTGCACGATCGCCGAAGCGAGATATTGGATCTGCTCGCAGGGAACACTCGGCAGCAGGCTGTAGAAGTTGCCGAGCCGGGCGACTTCGAGACGCGGAATCTGGAAGGGAAGGACCGTCCCGGAAAAACGCATGAGGTCGCGCAGGAGTTGCGATTCGGACAGCTCCGGACGCAGGTGGAACGGCGCCTTCAAAAGGCCGTGAAAACCATAGCGCCGTGGCACGGCCGTATAAAAGGCAATTTCATGAATGCCGAGGCCACGAACTGCCGGAGGCTCCAGCATCTCACCTGAAAACACGTTTCGGCCAAGCCAATGGGCGGCCATGAGCGATAGCGGGTCGCTCGCCGGAGGCGTGAAGCAAATGGCATAGCGCATGCGATTTCCTCCATCAGGAAGAGGAGCGCCGGTGATTTCAGGCGCTGTCGATGCGCAAGCAGATAGGTGATTTGCATGACAGAATAACGAAACGAAGCGACGCCGAATTCACGTTTAACGTGAAGCGGCTGCGATATGGCTAGATATCGCGAAGCTTTCCGGCAGCAAAAATCCACAGTCTGTATCGCCTGCAATACATATCGCCGCCTCCGCCAGCCGGTGCGCGAGACCGAAGCTGACCTTGAAGCCGCCGGTCAGCGCGATCAGGCACGGGTGATCGGGATGGCGGCCGATCATCGGATCGCGATCGATCGCCTTCGGACGAAGCCCGGCCCAACGTTCGACAACGGGCGCGTCGCCAAGGATCGGCACGATTTCTCGCGCCATCTCGATCAGCGCGTCGAGCTGGGCATCGGTTGAAGCGGGATCGTCGAAACGGTTTTCGCTGGTGCTGCCGATCGCCGCATGGCCGCCCTCATGCGCGACGATATAGAGCCCGTCGAGGAAGATCGTCGGCAGTCCCGGGTCGATATCGGCTTTCAACAGCGCCGCCTGTCCCTTGACCGGCTGGCCAAGCCAGTGTTTCAACCCGGGCGTCAGGCCCTGCAGCAACGGAAAGGACTGATGGCCGGCAGCCAGGATGCAGTGATTGAAAGCGATATTTTCGCCGCCTATAGCGGCCGTGCCGCGATCCGGATCAAGGCCGGCAACCATTGCATACTCAAGGATACGCACATGTTTGGCCCGCCGCAGGAAAGCGACGAGCGCTGCAATCAGCGAGCGGGGCGCAACGCGGGCAGCGAGCGTGTCGTGCACGAAGCCGCTCTCGCCGGCAGTGGCCTCGATCCAGCCACCGACCGGCGGGCCGGCGAGCACATGCCAGTGGAAGCTGCGCTCGCCAGCCTGCCAATGGCGCTCGGCGTCCTCACAATGGCGGCGCGCGATTTTTTCGAGATGCGGCTTCGGCAGCGGGATCAGCCGTCCCGAACGGCGATAACCGGCCGAAAGCCCGGTCGCCGCTTCGAGCGTGGCGATCTCGGCCTCGAGCGACACCAGCGCATCGAACTGGAATTGCTTCTTCTTAGACCACCGATCCGGCATATGCGGCATCAGCGCGCCGAGCAGGCCGCCGCTTGCGCCTGCGCCCAACCTGCCGGCGTCGGCGATGATCGTATCGATGCCGCGCCGCTCGGCATGGACGGCCGCCCAGAGACCCATGATGCCACCGCCGACGATCAGCAATTGGCAGGACGATTGACCTGAGACCGGCCGAGGATTATCGGCTTTTTCCATGACAGACGTTAACCCCGATCAGATTGGCGCGGGCGCGCCGCAGCCGCTCGAATGGCGCGACGGCGATATGCCTTATTCCACCGCCTTTGGCGATCATTTTTATTGCCAAACCGATGGGCGGCTGGAATGCGGCCACGTCTTCCTCGCCGGCAACGGCCTGCCGGAGCGCTGGGACGGGCGGCAGGAATTCGTGATCGGCGAACTCGGCTTCGGCACCGGCCTGAACTTCGCCGAGACCTGGCGGCAATGGAAGCAGCACCGCGCGGCCGGTCAGCGACTGCATTTCATCTCCTTCGAACTCCACCCGATGCGCGGCGAGGAGATCGATCGGGCGCTCTCGCACTGGCCGGAGATCGATGCCGAACGCCGGGCGCTGACGGCGTCCTGGCCGCAAACGCCTGCCGGTACCGTCTCGCTCGACCTCGACGACCGGACGAGGCTCAGCGTCGTCTGCGGCGCAGCACTCGACGGCGTCGCAGCCGCAAAGTCCGGCTTCGACGCCTGGTATCTCGACGGCTTCGCCCCGTCGCGCAACGGCGACATGTGGTCGGAGGAACTGATGAGGCGCGTCCACGAAAAGACCACGCCCGGCGGCACCTTCGCCACCTATGCGGCGGCGGGCTTCGTCCGCCGCAATCTCATCGCGGCAGGTTTTGCCGTCGAACGCCGCCAGGGCTTCGCCGGCAAACGCGAAATGCTCTGCGGCATCAAGACGCCCGACACGCACTGAGATCAGTAGCTGGTGCGTTCCGGTTGCCGATCGTCCTTGCGGAGCCACTGCCGGATTTTCTCTTCCAGCAATTCCGGGCTGATCGGCTTCGACATGTAGTCGTCCATGCCGGCGTCGAGGCAGAGCTCGCGATCGCTTTCCAGCGCATGGGCGGTGACGCCGATGATCGGCACGCGGTGGCCCTGCCCCTTTTCCCTTTCGCGGATCGTCTGGGTCGCCTGATGGCCGTTCATGACGGGCATCGACACGTCCATCATGATGATGCGCGGCGTATGCCGCTCCCAGGCGGCGACCGCCTCCTCGCCGTTGTCGACGACGAGGAAGGATAGGCCGGTTCCCTGCAGGATCTGCGTAAAGACGATCTGGTTGACCTCGTTGTCCTCGGCGACGAGCACGTCGACGAATTCCGCCGCCCGCTGCTGCGGCACGGGCGCAGGCGCCGGTACAGGTGCGGCCGCTTCCGCCCGCAGCCGGGCGAACTCAGCCTCTGAAGCCTGCTTGACGCGGCTGGCGCGCACCACTTCGACGACGGTGTTGCGCAGCAAATTCGCGCGCGCCGGCTTCATCAGATGCGCGTGGCCGTTCAGCGCCGCGAATTCCTTTTCCGTGCCCGAAATATCCATCGATGTGAGGAAGATGATCGGCAGCTCGACGAAGCGGTGATCGGCACGCAGCCGGCGCGCGACATCGGCGCCGTTCATATCCGGCATGTGATAGTCGAGCACCACCGCATCGACGGTGATGCCGAGATCGGCCGCCGCCTCCAGGATCGCCAGACCGGTGCCGCCGCCTTCGGCCGCCACGCCGTCGAAGCCCCAGAGCGACAGCTGCTCGGTCAGGATGCGCCGGTTCACGTCATTGTCGTCGACGACAAGGATGCGCGCACCCTGCACATTGATCGGCAGCGGCTTCGGCTCGAGCCGGGCGGCCGCCACCGCAAACGGCAGGTTGACGGTGAAGACCGAGCCCTTGCCCCATTCGCTCTCGACATTGAGATAGCCGCCGAAGAGATCGACAAGGCCGGCGGTGATCGCAAGGCCGAGACCCGTTCCCTCATGCCGCCGGGTCGAAGAAGCGTCGACCTGCGAGAACTTGTCGAAGACCGATTCGAGCTTTTCGGCCGGGATGCCGATACCGGTATCCTCGATGCGGATGCTCGCCATGATCTCGCCGCCCCCGGCCGCCTCGAAGCCGACGTCGACGAAGACATGGCCACGCTCGGTAAACTTGACCGCATTGCCGACGAGATTGGTGACGATCTGCCGGAAGCGCCCGGCATCGCCGATCACGGCGGCGGGCAGATCGGGTGCGGCGCGCACCAACAGTTCGATATTCTTCTCGGCCGCGTGAGAGGAGAGCAGTGTAGCCACATCCTCCACCGCTTCGGTGATGTCGAAGGCGGCTCTGCGCAGTTTCATCTGCCCGGCATCGATTTTCGAGAAATCGAGGATGTCGTTGATGATCGTCAGCAGCGCATTGCCCGATTTGACGATGATGTCGACGAAGGTCTTCTGGCGCGTATCGAGATTGGTCTTGGCAAGCAGCTCCGCCATCCCAAGCACGCCGTTCATCGGCGTGCGGATTTCGTGGCTCATATTGGCGAGGAATTCGGATTTGGCGCGGTCGGCGGCTTCGGCGCGCGATAAGAGATGACGCAGTTCCTCCTCGCGGCTCTTCAGCTCGGTAACGTCGGTAAACAGCGCCACCCAATGCTGTCCCTCGCTGACCATCGCGTCCATGTTCACCCAGCGCTCGCCGCCGACATGGAAGACGGTGGAAATCGGCTGCCTGGCGGCAATATTGGCGCGCCAGCCCTGCAGGATCTCGTCCGCCGCATCATGAAAATCGCCGCGCGCCGCGCAGAATTCGAACATGCCGAGCCAGCCCTGCCCGGCCTCGATATAGGCGGACGGAATCTGCAGGATATCGGCCATCGCCTCGTTGGACATCTTGATGATGCCGTCCTGGACGATGGCAAGACCCTGCGACATCGCATGCGTCGCGTCGCGCATCATTTCGCCGACCCGCTCCAGCGCGGCACGGGTCTCGTGGATTTCCTTTTCCCGCTCGCGCACCGCCGAGATGTCGGCATAGGTGAGCAGGATGCGGTCGTTGGAGATGCGGCGGCTGTCGAAGATGACGGATTTTCCGCCCGCCCAACCGAGCTCGATCGGTTCCGGTTCATCGGTCTCGAACAGGTGCTTGCGGAAGGCGTAGATCTCTTCCGGCGTCTGCGTGCCGTCGTAGCGGCCGAGCTCGTTGTTGCGGCGGATGACGTCGACGAAATGACGGCCGTCGAAAGGATCGTCGAGCGGCAGCTCCCAGATGCTGTAGAATTCGTCGTTGGCGGAGAGAATCCGGTGGTCGTTATCGAGAATCAGCACGCCGATCGGCAGCGAGCGCAGGATGCTCTCGATATCCCGATGCAGCACCTCTTCCTGCTTCTTCGCCTCGATCAGCGCCGCCTCCCGCTCCTTGAGCGGCGCGATATCGGAAAAGGAGCCGACGACATAGGTGCGCCCATCCGCCGTCACGACGCGGTTGACCCGCGAGATCAGCGGATGAATGCGGCCATCCCTACCCGGCATCTGACTTTCGATCTCCTTCGACAAGCCATCTTCCAGCGCAAGGCGGTTTTCCTGGTAGATCGCCTCTCCACCCTCCGGCCCGAACATCTCGTGCTCGGTCATCCCCAGCACCTGAGAGCGTTCATAGCCGCTGAAGCTCTCGTAATATTGATTGGCATAGACGAGGCGATGTTTATCGTCGCGCACGAAAACCGCGACCGGCAGGTCCTCCATGATGGTGCGCAGCAGATCGCGTTCGTTGACGCTCTCGTGCCAGCCCGTATCGCTCTGAGCAGCCGGCTTTGCGCCGTTGCGGTAGGCGGCGTTGACGACCAGCGGTCGCCCGTCCTCGGCAAAGATGCCGATCGGGTGGTCGAGCTTTTCCAGCGCCTCGCGCACACGGGCAAAATCCGCCGCAGCGCCGGCGTTGCCGGCAGCCCCTCTATCGTTCACCGCGCGCCGCGGCGCTTCGCGCACTTCGAAAATGCCGAGCACGTAGGCTCGCTCCGGCGACGGCGAAAAACTTTCGATCTGGATGCGCTCGTGGCCGAGGCCGGCGGCATCGAAACAGATGGCGTTTTCCTCGGTGCCGAACACCAGCGCGCGGCGTTCCCTATCCTCGCGCTCCTCTTCCTCGGGACGGTCGAACAGCTCGCGGCTGCGTCTGCCGATGAAATCGGAAATCTCGCGGCCGAGGAAATCGGCATAGGCCTCGTTGACGGCGACATAGCGCAGTTCGCTGTTCTTGACATAGGCCGGGGTGTCCAGATCGGCGATCCGGCGGCAAGCCAATTCCAATATGTCCCCGGCTGATTTCAAGAAATTGTCGCTCCCGCAATGAATGAAATATCAACTACAAAGACTATAACGCCAAGGCTTTTAACAAGGTTTTAACCATAAATTTCAGCAGCGGATTTTTACAGTCGGCTCATCAAGCCGAGCCGCCGCGCATTGGCGCCCCGGCGCGCAATCCTCACCGCTCGCTCATTCCCTTACCGCTTCGACCGTCGTTGAAATCATGACGAAAATTTAATGCGGGAGACGCTTGCACGGCCATCGCGGCGCCGCGATGCGGGCGGAATCTGAACACGGCTTTATGGAAGCCAGTCTAGATCAAGGAAAATAGCATGTCCGCTCTTCATAAGACCATGGCGACGGGCCTGATCGCGCTGACCCTTGCCGGCGCCTCACTCGCCACCGCCACCACCGCCGATGCCCGTCCACGCGATGCCTTCTGGGGCGGCCTTGCCGCCGGCGTCGTCGGCGGCGCCCTGCTGTCCGAGGCTGCCCGCCCCGCCTACCCGGTTTATCCGGCCTATCCTGTGTATCGACCCTATCCCGTCTACCGAACCTATTACCGCCCGTCCTATTGTCACATCGAATGGCGGCGCGATCGCTGGGGCGAACCACACCGCGTCCAAGTCTGCCCGGAATAGAAAACCACACCCGGCGCCGCTTGACCTCCCGGCGGCGCCAGTCCAATCCTCCCAGAGGGAGGATCAGCATGCCGGAACCGCTCAAGAACCTGCTGCATGAGACGCTGGTCGGCGACATGGCCGATCGCATCGCTGCCAATGCGCCCGCCTTCGACAGGAGCCGTTTCGTGGCGCTGGCGACCAATGGCCTCGGTGCGCTGGAGCTGATGGAGCGCTCGGCTCTGATCCGCGACGCGCTGTATGCCACGCTTCCCGATGATTTTACGAAGGCCGCCGCAATCCTGAAGGCAAGCCTGCCTGCGTCAGGCAATCCGGGACTGCGCGGCTGGATGCTGCTGCCTGTCAACCAGTTCATCGCGGCCCGCGGCCCGGATCATTTCGATCTCGGCCTCGATCTGCTGAAGGCGCTGACGCCGCATTTCACCGCCGAATTCGGCATCCGACAATTCATCCACCGCGACCAGCAGCGCGCGCTCGCCATTATCTCAGCCTGGGTCGGCGACCCTGATCAGCATGTGCGCCGGTTGGCGAGCGAAGGAACGCGACCGCGCCTGCCCTGGGCCATGCGCCTGCCGCAGCTTGTGAAGGACCCAGCGCCGATCCTGCCGATCCTGACTGCATTGATCGACGATCCGGAGGATTATGTCCGCCGCTCCGTCGCCAACAGCCTCAACGACATCGCCAAGGATCACCCGGATCTGATCGCAACCTTCATCGCCGGCCACATCGAGACGGCATCGCTTGAACGGCGCCGTCTGCTGAAACATGCCTCGCGCACGCTCCTGAAGAAGGGTCATGCGCAAGCGCTCGCCAATTTCGGCTTCGGCGCGGCGACCGCGCTGACATGCAAACTGCGCCTCTTGAACGGCGAGGTCGCCTTCGGCGAAGGGTTGGATTTCGAAATCCGGGTCAATAATGCCGGCGAGACCGCGCAATCGCTGATGATCGACTACGCCATCCACCACGTGAAGGCCGACGGCTCGCTCTCGCCCAAGGTCTTCAAATGCAAGACGATCATGCTCGCGCCCGGCCAAAGCCACACAATCGAGCGCCGCCACGCCATGCGGCCGATCACCACCCGGCGCTATTACCCCGGCGAACACCGCATCGCCATCCTCGTCAACGGCGCGGAAAGCGCATCGCAAAGCTTCTTGCTCGTCATGCCCGACTAAGTTCCACCGGCGGCTTTCTTGTGCACTGCACTTGACTTTGTCAGCGAACTAGCCCAAATGCAGCGCAGCTTTCACCCTTCCGGCCGCCGCGTGAGCGTGCCCCTGCTAGAAAATACGGACGCAGGAAGAAGGGACAAAAGCGCATTTCGATAGAGCGCCGCACTCCCATCCGCGGCCAGAAGCGCTGGAAAGCTTTTTCCAACTCACAAGTTCCCACTTCACGCGGGGTTCTTGACGCCAGAATGAAACCGGATCGCATGGTGCGTTCCGGCGATAGTCGTTGTGGCGCCCCGAAAGGTTATGCCTTGACTAATTTTGAATCGCTTGGTGTCTCCAAGCCGATCGTCGCCACCTTGTTCCAGCTCGGCATCGAAACGCCGACGCCCATTCAGGAACAGGCCATCCCCCTCCTTCTTGAAGGCCGCGACCTAATCGGCCTTGCGCAGACCGGCACCGGCAAGACCGCCGCCTTCGGCCTGCCGCTCATCGAAAAATTGCTTGCCGACGAGCGCCGCCCCGACAATCGCACGACGCGGACGCTGATCCTGGCGCCGACCCGTGAACTGGTGAACCAGATCGCCGACAATCTGAAGAAGTTCATCCGTAAGTCGCACCTGCGCGTCAACGTCGTCGTCGGCGGCGTCTCGATCAACAAGCAGCAGTTGCAGCTCGAAAAGGGCACCGATGTCCTGGTCGCGACGCCAGGCCGCCTGCTCGATCTCGTCAATCGCCGCGCCATCACCCTGACCACGGTGCGTTATCTCGTGCTCGACGAAGCCGATCAGATGCTCGACCTCGGCTTCGTGCACGATCTGCGCAAGATCGCCAAGCTGGTGCCGAAGAAGCGCCAGACCATGCTGTTTTCCGCCACCATGCCGAAGACAATCGCCGATCTCGCCGGCGAATATCTCGTCGATCCGGTCAAGGTCGAAGTCACCCCGCCCGGCAAGGCTGCCGACAAGGTCGAGCAGTATGTCCATTTCGTCGCCGGCAAGAACGACAAGACGGAACTGCTGCGCAAGTCGCTGACCGAAAACCCCGATGGCCGCGCCATCGTCTTCCTGCGCACCAAGCATGGTGCGGAGAAGCTGATGAAGCATCTCGACAATATCGGTTATTCCGTCGCCTCGATCCACGGCAACAAGAGCCAGGGCCAGCGCGAGCGGGCGCTGAAGGCCTTCCGCGACGGCAGCATCAAGACGCTGATCGCCACCGACGTTGCCGCCCGCGGCATCGACATCCCGGCCGTCAGCCATGTCTACAACTACGACTTGCCCGAAGTGCCCGACGCCTATGTCCATCGCATCGGCCGCACGGCGCGCGCCGGCCGCGACGGCATCGCGATTGCCTTCTGCGCCCCGGACGAGGCCAAGCTGCTGCGTGATATCGAGCGCCTGATGGGCATCGACATCAAGGTCGCAAGCGGCGAAGCGCCGGCCAATATCAGCAATGCCGGCCCGCGCCGCGGCAACGGCAATGGCAACAACCGCAATCGCGGTGGCGGCCAGGGTCGCGAAGGCCAGGGTCGCGGCGAAGGCCGTGGCGATCAGAACCGCTCAGAGCATCGCGGCAGCCGCCAGGAACGCCGCCCGCGCCGTGAAGGCGAAGGCAGCGAAGTCCGCGCCGGTGGCGAGGAGCGCCGCGAGCGCCGTCCGCGTCCCGAACACGCGAGCCGCAACGAGGATTTCCGCGGCCAGCGCCGCGGCGAAGCCACCCCCAATCTCGGCCCCGACAACGATCTGGTCTCGACCTCCGACTTCCGCCCCTCGGCAAAGCCGCAGCGTCCAGCCCATGCCGGTCCTGCCAATGGCGAGCCGAGCGGTCATCACCGCGGCAATAACCGCCACGCCCACGGCCGCCCGGCCCGCAAGCACGGCGAAGACCGCGGCCCGCAGCAGGCCCAGGGCAGCGAACCGCGCCGCGAGGGCAATGGCGGCAACCGCCGCGGCGGCTCCGGCTCCCGCAATGGCGGCGGCCAGCGTCGCGAACGCGCCTAAGCATCGATCGATGACAAACTAGAAAGGCCGGGGAAACCCGGCCTTTTGCTATTTATGCTTCCGCCAGCGTCTGGCCTTCGACCGCCCGGCGGTTCGTTAGATAGACGCCGACAACCACGATCACTGTACCCGCAATCAACGGCACGGTCAGCGGCTCTCCGAAAGCGATGAAGGCTTCGAAAGCAACGGCTGGCGGCATCAGATAGATCAGCGAGGCGGCGCGGGAGACCTGCCCCCGGCGGATCAGATAAAGCAGCAGCCCGACGCCGCCCATCGACAGGCCGAAGACCGACCAGACGAGCGCGCCATAGGCCTGCGCGGTGCCGTCGAAATGCTGATGCTCGAAGATCAGCGAAAGCGGCAGGGTAAGAAGCAGCGCCCCGACATATTGCAGCGTCGCGATGGATCTGAGGTCGCCAGATTGCAGGTGTTTCTTCTGATAGAGCGTGCCGTAGGTGACCGACCCCATGGCGATGAGGTTGATCGCAAGCGGCAGGGCAGCATGCGTAAGATCAGCTGTCGCCGGATCGAGGAGCTTCGGCGAAATGGCGATGGCAATGCCGATGAAGCCGAAGGCAAGGCCGAGCTTCTGCGTCTGCTGCAACCGCTCGCCGACCAGGAAGGGAGCGGCCATCGCTGTCAACAGCGGCTGCAGCGCCGCGATGATCCCAGATATGCCGGCCGGCACCCCATTGGCGATCGCCCACCACAGGCCGGCCAGATAAAACCCATGCAGAAAAAAGCCGGAATAGACTGCACGCAGCCACGTCGCTCGGCTTGTCGGCCATTGCGCTTTGGTCACCAGGCAAAAGGCGAGGAACGCCAAGGCCGACAGCCCGTAACGTATCGAAAGAAAGGTGAAGGGCTCGGAATGCAGCGAGGCATATTTCGCCACCACCCAGCCCGTGGACCAGAGCAGGACGAAAACGGCGGGTGCGAAGCGATCGAGGGACATGGGGCTGCTCGGAAATAAGGTTTCGCCGCGCTGATAGCTGCATCCGGCGGTCACAGTCAAAGGCGAAGCGTTGATGCTTATTTGAAATTTCGCTGATGGTGAGAGGACAGGGCTGGCCGACGATAATCCAATTTGATGGACAAGCCTATCGACAGATCCACACCATACCGCCGCAGCAAGGAATCGCCTACGCCTCCCACCCATCTTCATTCCTGTGCCTGTCACAGGAATCCAGCCACCGCGCGTCAGCGCGGTGAATGACTCTACGGCAAGAAAGTCTCCCGCGCCCAAGGACTTGGGCGCACTGGATTCCTGTGAAAGGCACAGGAGGGTGGGTGAGTGCCGGCCTGATGAAGCATCTGAAACGCCGAGTACTTCCGAGGGAGTTTGGCTGGAAAGCCAACCCCACTCTCCGTCATCCTCGGCCTTGAGCCGAGGATCCATCCCACGACGCCGGTGGATGCCGTGTGGATGCTCGGCTCAAGGCCGAGCATGACGGAGGGAGGGCGGGCACAAAGAGCTATTCACAGCGCAGAGCCGGTTCTCGAATGCCATCCACCAACTGAACCAAACAATGCCGGCACCTCGGTCGAACTGACTTGATGAGGGAGTGTGCGGCAAGGCCGCGCCTCCGCATATCCGCCGAACGAAAAACCATCACCTGCTCACATTTTAGGCAGCCTTTGCAGAACTACCATCCGCCACCTCGCTTCCACCGCCCAGATTCCCCCTGTTTCCCGCAACGCAAAATCTTTTCCTCGAACTGCGCATGGTTCTTGCATTGCAATTTGCGTTGTATTCAAATGAACAAAAAAGGGGAGCACGTACCTTTGGCATTTGATGAAATGATTACCGGGGACGAAAGTCCTCGCCCGCCTTATGAAAAATATTTTGAGTGGTACAACAGCCAAGACCGGTCGCATCTGATTGCCAAATCCCGCGATGCGGAAAACATCTTCCGGAAGACCGGCATCACTTTCGCGGTTTACGGCCATGCCGATAGTTCCGAAAAGCTCATCCCCTTCGACATCATTCCCCGTATCATCTCCGCCCGCGAATGGCGCAAGCTCGCCCAGGGCATCGAGCAGCGGGTGATCGCGCTCAACGCCTTTCTCGACGATATCTACCACAAGCAGGAGATCATCCGTGCCGGCCGCGTCCCGCGCGAGCTGATCGAGAACAACGTCACCTTCATCCCCGAGATGATCGGCTTCCGCCCGCCCGGCGGCGTCTACACCCATATCGTCGGCACCGACATCGTGCGCACCGGCGAGGATCAGTTCTACGTGCTGGAGGATAATGCCCGCACGCCTTCCGGTGTCAGCTACATGCTGGAAAACCGGGAAACCATGATGCAGATGTTCCCGGAACTCTTCCATGAGAACAAGGTGCAGCGCGTCGAAGATTATCCCTATCTCTTGCGCCAGAGCCTTGCTTCGCTCGCGCCTCCCGGCTGCAGCGGCAAGCCGCGCGTCGCGGTGCTGACCCCCGGCATCTACAATTCGGCCTATTACGAGCATTCCTTCCTCGCCGACATGATGGGTGTCGAACTGGTCGAGGGTTCGGATCTGCGCGTCATCGATGGCAAGGTGAAGATGCGGACGACCCGTGGTTACGAGGCGATCGACGTGCTCTACCGCCGCGTCGACGACGACTTCCTCGATCCGCTGACCTTCCGGGCCGATTCCGCACTCGGCATTCCCGGCATCATGGATGTCTACCGCTCCGGCAATATCACCATCGCCAACGCGCCCGGCACCGGCATTTGCGACGACAAGGCGATCTATTCCTATATGCCGGAGATCGTTGAATTCTACACCGGCAGCAAGGCGCTGCTCGAGAACGTGCCGACCTGGCGCTGTTCGGAAGCATCAAGCCTGAAATACGTGCTGGAGCACCTCGAGGAATTGGTCGTCAAGGAAGTGCACGGCTCCGGCGGCTACGGCATGCTTGTGGGACCGACGGCATCGAAGAAGGAGCGCGCCGATTTCGCCGAAAAGCTGAAGGCCAAGCCGAACAACTACATCGCTCAGCCGACGCTGTCGCTCTCCACCGTGCCGATCCTCGTCAACAAGGGCATTGCGCCGCGCCATGTCGACCTGCGCCCCTATGTTCTTGTGTCGGACAAGGTTCAGATCATTCCGGGCGGGCTCACCCGCGTCGCGTTGAAGCAGGGCTCGCTGGTGGTCAATTCCAGCCAGGGCGGCGGCACCAAAGACACCTGGGTATTGGAGGACTGATGCTCGGAAGAACCGCAAACGGCCTCTACTGGATGTTCCGTTACATCGAGCGAGCCGAAAATATCGCCCGCCTGGTCGATGCCGGGCTGCGCATGTCGCTGACCCGCAGCAGCGCCGGCGACGACAACTGGGACGGCGTGCTGCAAAGTGCCGGTGTTCGCGAAGCCTATGACGAGGGCCACACGAAGCTGACCAATGCCGATGCGATCGACTATCTCCTGCGCGATCGGGCCAACCCGTCGAGCGTGATGTCCTGCATCGAGTCCGGCCGCAACAATGCCCGTATGGTGCGCACCGCGCTGACGCGAGAGACCTGGGAAGCGACCAACGAATGCTGGATCGACCTGAAGTCGCTGCTCGAAAGGCGCGTCAAGCCGGCCGAAATGCCTGAAGTGATCGACGCCATCAAGCGCCGCGCCGGTCTCATCCGCGGCGCCTTCCATGGCTCGACGTTGCGCAACGAACTCTATAATTTCGCCCGCATCGGCACCTTCATCGAGCGGGCCGACAATACCAGCCGCATCCTCGACGTGAAATATTACGTGCTGCTGCCCTCGGTCTCGGCCGTCGGCTCCTCGCTCGACAACGTGCAGTGGGAATCGATCCTGCGCTCGGTCTCCGCCCACCGCGCCTATAGCTGGGCCTATGATGGCGAATACCGGGCGATGAACATCGCCGACTTCCTGACGCTCAATGTCCAAATGCCGCGTTCTCTGGCTTATTGTTACGAGAAGATCGTCAGCAATCTCGGCTATCTCGCTCAGGATTACGAGGAGCGGCTGCCCGCCCACGATACGGCCGATGCGATCCGCACCACGCTGCAGACGCGGGCGATCCGCGACATCATGGATCAGGGCCTGCACGAGTTCCTGGAGGATTTCGTCTCGCGCAACAACCAGCTCGGCGCGGAAATTTCCGACGGCTATCGGTTCTACGTTTAAGCGGATCAGAACATGAGACTGAAAATCAGCCACCTCACCGAATACCGCTACGACGAACCGGCGCAGTTCTCGCTGCAGCGCCTCAGGCTGACGCCGCCGACAACGGCTGCCCAGAAGGTGCTCTGCTGGTCACTGAACGTCGAGGGCGCCAAGCCCGAGGTGGAATATGACGACCAGTACGGCAATCACGTCAACCTGGTGTCGCTGGAAGGCGCGCAGCACATGACGCGCATCTTGGCCGAGGGCGAGATCGAAACGGCTGATAATAACGGCGTCACCGGCCCGCATACCGGCTTCTGCCCGCTTTGGCTCTTCCTGCGCGAAACGCCGCTGACCAAGTGCGGCAAGCTGGTCAGGGAGCTCATAAAGGGCGTCGCTGGCGATAACGAGCTTGCCCGCATGCATGCGCTGATGGCGGCCATCCATGAGACGGTCGACTATAAGCCCGGCACCAGCAACACCGCGACGACGGCCGAACAGGCGCTGGAAAAGAAGAGCGGCGTCTGCCAGGACCATGCGCATATCTTCATTGCCGCCGCCCGCGCCCTGCAGGTGCCGGCGCGTTATGTCTCGGGCTATCTGATGATGGAGGAAAAGGTCGAGCAGGCGGCAACTCATGCCTGGGCCGAAGCCCATATTCCCGGCCTCGGCTGGGTCGGTTTCGATCCCGCCAACGAGATCTGCCCGGATGTGCGTTATGTCCGCGTCGCCTCCGGCCTCTGCTACCGCGACGCCGCGCCGATCTCGGGCATGCGCATCGGCACGCCGGGTGAAACGCTGTCGGTGACCGTGAAGGTCGAGGACGGCGGCCAGATGCAAAGCCAGAGCCAGAGCTAAGCGACATCAGCAGCTTGAAAGAGGGAGATCCAAATCTGGGTTCCCTTGCATGCGCACACTCGATATCGACGGCCTTCCAGAGTTGATATCCGCCGGCTCGGTTTCGTCCCGCGGCAAGGACAGCAATTAACAGTTGGGGCTGGCGCAACCTTCACGCACCGCATCTAAGGCAATCCGCATGTCGCGATCGGCAGACGAGCTTCGCTCGGATACGATCCGGCCAGCATGGCGGATCTGGCCGCGGCGCTGCAGCAGGAGTTCGGCATTCCCGTCATCGACGGCATCGATGCAGCCGTCCGCCTGGCTGAACTGCTGGCGGCATCCGGCCTTTGCCCCTCGAAGCGTCATGGCTGGGCCTATCACGCGCCGGCGATTTCCTGCAGGCGGACTAAGAGCAATTCCAGGCAAAGCGCGAAGCGCTCTTACGTTAAAACAGAAAGCTAAAGGGATTCTGCATTTCGATGAAAGACCGCACTAACCGCCCGGCGATATCGCCGGCGGGATTTTTTCGGCGGTGTATTGTCGCCGGTATCGATGATCACGCCGAAGCGCCGCAATCGATGACGATATCCCAACCGACGATATAGGAAGCGGATGCGGATGCGAGCCAAAGCGCGGCAACAGCGCCTGCTGACAATCCCCCGCCATTCGAGGCCTCTCATTTCTCCGTGGATGTCAGACAACGACTCTCGCTAGCGGGAGCCTGGTCTCACGGCAGGCTTCGCCACTCCCCTGGCGGCACGCCGGTGGTGGCTTTAAACGCCTTGGAAAAATGGCTTTGTGAACCGAAGCCGCAGGCGGAGGCAACGGCTGCAAGGCTGTTTTCGCGGTTGCGAAGGAGCCTTTCTGCCTGCTCGATCCGCCGCGCCGCCACGTAGCGATGTGGAGGCATTCCGAAGCTGAGGCGAAACATCTTGGCAAAATGAAAGGTGCTCAAGCCGGCTTCCCGTGCCAGCCGATCAAGAGTCAGCGCCTGTTCGAGATTGGCGTCGATGTAATCGGCAGTACGGCGACGCACTGAGGGTGAAAGCCCTCCGCGCACGGCCTCCTGCCGCGCCCGCCGATTGTGCGATTTCAAGATGCGATGAATGAGAAGCTTACAAACCGCATCAAGGGCGATGCGGTCGCTCTTTTCTTGCCAGTTCAGAGGCAAAACCCCTCCCCGGACAATCATTGCCATCGCCGGATCATCGCAAAACGTCAGATCCATCAGATCGATATGTCTCGGGTCAATGTCGAACGACGTCAGCGCCTCATAAGCGAGGAGCTCGGGATCGACGTAAAGATGAAACATCCTCAACGGCCCGCCGATATGCCATTGGCTTTTGTGTTCGGCCGGCAATAGGCAAAGCTTGCCCGGTGCTCCGCCCGATAGCCGCTTATCCTCCCGAATGACCCTTTCGCCGCCGTCAAGATAGATGCTCAGCGTGTGGTGATCGGGGCGCTCATAGAACGCTTGTCCCGCGCTGTTGGTCCACTCCGCAAGCGACAGCCCCCGGTCGATCGAGCCGGCGCGCTGCAGGCAAGCGCCGGATCTTGAGAGCGCTTCTTTGACTGTCAGACGGTGTTGCTGTTCCATGATCCATCGCGGCCTTGTCTCACGAGTTTGAATGGGACGGCGCAGCCGATCAATAGGGCCAAAAGCAAAAAACCCAAGAATATATAATGTCTCCACGGTCTGCGGCATAGACCTGGTTGTTCGGCTCGATATCGATCCTCCCATTGTCATTGACGGAGTGAAAGACCATGACCGGCCTCTGCTATGCTTTAACCGTCTTGATCTGGGGCACCACCTGGATCGCCATCAAGAACCAGCTTGGCGTCGTTCCGATTGAAGCGTCGATCGCCTACCGCTTCGCCCTTGCCGGCGCGATATTATTCGTAGGTCTGACGGTTGCGAAGAGGCTTCAGCCCATTCCCTTGCGTCATCATCCCTATGTGGTCCTGCAGTCGATCTGTCTCTTTTCCTGTAATTTTCTTTGCTTCTATATCGCCGAAACCTTGGTACCGAGCGGCATTGTTTCAGTGATCTTTTCAGCTGCGACAATCTTCAATCTTGCCAATGGCATGGTCGCATTTGGCCAAAGGCCGTCGGCGCGCATTCTCGTGGGTGCGGCCTTCGGCGTTGCCGGCATTGTCTGCCTTTTTTGGAATGAAGCTGCCGCCGCCGCATTCGACCGCAACATTGTGATCGGTGTGATGCTTGCCCTCCTCGGAACATGGTTCTTTTCGGTCGGCAACCTCGTGTCCGTGCGCAACAGGAAGCACGGACTGTCGGTGGTTTCGGTAAACGCATATGGAATGCTCTATGGTGCGGGCATCGTCTCGGCATTCGCCGCCATTCGGGGTGTCGAATTTACCTTCGATCCTTCAGCGTCCTATGTCGGCTCTCTCCTTTATCTCGCGATTTTCGGCTCCGTTATCGGCTTTACTACCTATCTCACCGTCGTTAACCGGCTGGGAGCAGCCAAAGCCGCTTACATGACCGTCCTCTTTCCCATCGTTGCCCTGACGATTTCGATGTTTCTCGAAGATTATCAGCTCGGCCCATTGGCAGCTCTCGGGCTCTGCGCCGTGCTGGTTGGAAACGTGCTGGTTTTTTCACCAGTGTCTCGACTGGCCGTTTTTGCCCGGCGCTTTCGTCTCTGATGTCAGAGCGAATTTCCTCTGACCCGCCCCTGGAAGCGTCGCGGCTGCCCGTTTCGTCGCGCTCCGGGCGCGGTTCACGTCGCAGGCAAAACGGTCGGTTCGGCTCGAAGCGCTGGAGGCCGGCGCCACGAATTTTTTTGGCCAAGCCCTTCGACCCGTCAGAACTGCAGGCTATCATGAAAAATGGGCCGGAACCGGCTATCCTAAGGCCTGTCCGGCGACGCAATCCCCATCAAAGCACGCACCGTGGCGGTCGCCGACGTCTTCGAAGCGCTCGGCTCCGATCGACCGCATAAAGGGCCTGGCCAGTCGCACGGAACCGGTGGACAGAAAAAGGCGGGGTTTTGCCCCGCCTCATCAACGATCAATTCCGGATGCATCCGGTTAGTGGCTGTCCTTGCCGACTGCGTTTCCGCGACATCCCTTGAGGAAGTCGAGGTCGGCGCCGGTATCAGCTCCTTCGACATGCTGCTGATGCAGGAAGGCATAACCTGATGTCGGCAGATCATGGTTCGGCTGCCATTCAGCAAGCCGCCGCGCCAGCTCCTCGTCGGAAATGTCGAGATGAAGACGACGGTTTGGCACATCGAGTTCGATCATGTCGCCGTTTTTCACGACTGCAAGCGGGCCGCCGACTGCCGCTTCCGGCGAGGTGTGCAGCACGACGGTGCCGTAGGCGGTTCCGGACATGCGGGCGTCGGAAATGCGCACCATGTCGAGGATGCCCTTCTTCAGCACCTTCGGGGGCAGTCCCATGTTGCCGACTTCGGCCATCCCGGGATAACCCTTCGGCCCGCAGTTCTTCATGACCATGATGCAGTTTTCGTCGATGTCGAGATTGTCGTCGTTGATCTTGGCCTTGTAGTCGTCGATGTCCTCGAACACGACAGCCCTGCCCTTGTGCACCAAGAGATGCGGCGAGGCGGCCGAAGGCTTCAGCACGGCGCCCTTCGGCGCCAGATTGCCGCGCAGCACGACGATACCGCCCGAAGAGGTCAGCGCCTTTTCAGCCGGCAGGATGACGTCCTCGTTCCAGTTGACGACCTCCTTGACCTCGTCCCAGACGGTTTCGCCGGAGACCGTCAGCGCGTCCTTGTGCAGCAGGCCCGCTTCGCCGAGGCGCTTCAGCACCACCGGCAGGCCACCAGCATAGAAGAACTCTTCCATCAGGTACTTGCCCGACGGCATCAGGTTGACGATGGTCGGGACGTCACGACCGCAGCGGTCCCAGTCGTCGAGCGAAAGATCGATGCCGACGCGGCCGGCAATCGCAAGTAGGTGGATGACGGCGTTGGTCGATCCTCCGATCGCCGCATTGGTGCGGATGGCGTTTTCGAAAGCCTGTTTCGTCATGATCTCGGAGGGCTTCAGATCGTCCTTGACCATCTGCACGATCCGCCGGCCGGTCAGTTGCGCCATGACCTTGCGGCGGGAATCGACGCCCGGGATTGCGGCATTGCCGGACAGTGCCATGCCGAGCGCCTCGGCCATGGAGGCCATCGTGGAGGCGGTACCCATGGTATTGCAGGTGCCCGACGAACGGCTCATCGAGGCTTCCGCCTCGAGGAATTCGGCCTGCGTCATCTCGCCGGCCTTCACCATTTCCGAAAACTTCCACAGATGCGTGCCGGAGCCGACGCGTTCACCGCGGAAATAGCCGTTCAGCATCGGCCCGCCGGTGACGACGATCGACGGCAGGTCGCAGGAGGCGGCCCCCATCAGAAGCGACGGTGTGGTCTTGTCGCAGCCGACCAGCAAGACGCAGCCATCCATCGGCTGGCCGCGGATCGCCTCTTCCACCGCCAGTGCGGCGAGGTTGCGGTACATCATCGCGGTCGGGCGGAAGGTGTTTTCGGATGCCGAGAATACCGGCACCTCGAGCGGGAAGCCGCCGGCCTCCCAGACACCCGCCTTCACCTTCTCGGCGAGCTCCCTCAAATGACCGTTGCACGGGGTCATATCCGACCAAGTGTTGAGGATGCCGATCACCGGTCGGCCGTCGAACAGGTCGTGCGGATAACCCTGGTTTTTAAGCCAGCCGCGGTGATAGATCACGTCGCGGCTCGTGCCCCCGTACCATTCCTGCGACCTCAGCCTGCGCGGCCATTCCGCTTTCTTTTTCATCGTCTCTGTCCTTCAGGGATATCCCCGGACCGCCTCGTACGGCCCGGGTCATCGCACTTTGTTTTAAGCCAGCGTGTAGGCGGTCTTGACGGTTGTGTAGAATTCGCTCGCGTATTTGCCCTGCTCGCGCGGACCGTAGGACGAACCCTTGCGGCCGCCGAACGGCACGTGGAAATCGACGCCCGCCGTCGGCAGGTTGACCATGACCATGCCGGCCTCGGAATTGCGCTTGAAGTGCGTCGCATGTTTCAGGCTGGTGGTGGCGATGCCGGCCGAAAGCCCGAACGGCGTGTCGTTGGCGATGGCAAGCGCCTCGTCGTAATCCTTCGCCCGGATCACCGAGACCACAGGTCCGAAGATCTCCTCGCGCGAAATACGCATCTGGTTGGTCGCTTCGGTGAACAGCGTCGGCTGCAGGTAGAAGCCGGGCGTGTCACGGGAAATGACCTCGCCGCCGAAGGCGAGCTTGGCGCCTTCCGACTTGCCGATCTCGATATAGTCGGTATCGGTCTTCAACTGCCGCTCGTCGACAACAGGGCCGATATGGGTGCCGGCCTTCAGCGCATTGTCGACGACCAGCGTCTTCAGCTTGTCGGTGAGGGCCGCGACGAACTTGTCGTGGATGCCTTCGGTGACGATCAGCCGCGACGAGGCGGTGCAGCGCTGGCCGGTGGAGAAGAAGCCGGAATTGGCGGCGGCTTCAACGGCGACGGAAAGATCGGCGTCGTCGAGCACGACCATCGGGTTCTTGCCGCCCATCTCCAGCTGGAACTTGCGGTTATGCTCGATCGAGGCGGCGGCGACGCGCCTGCCCGTGCCGGTGGAGCCGGTGAAGGTGATGCCGTGAACGTCGGGGCTTTCGAGCATCGCCTGGCCGACGACCGAGCCCTTGCCCATGACGAGGTTCAACACGCCCTTCGGCAGGCCGGCGCGGTTGAGGATGTCGACGATCGCCCACGAACAGGCGGGCACCAGCTCGGCCGGCTTGAAGACGACGGTGTTGCCGTAGCAGAGCGCCGGCGCGATCTTCCAGGCGGGAATGGCGATCGGGAAATTCCACGGCGTGATGATGCCGATGACGCCGAGGCCCTCGGGGGTGATTTCGACGCCGATGTTCGGGCGCACCGACGGGATGACCTCGCCGGCCAGCCGCAGGGCTTCGCCTGCGAAGAATTCGAAGATCTGCGAGGCGCGGATGACCTCGCCTGTGGCCTCAGGCAGGGTCTTGCCTTCCTCGCGGGCAAGCAGCGCGCCGAGCTCGTCCTTGCGCGCCATGATCTCGTCGCCGGCCTTTTTCAGGATGACGTGGCGTTCCCAGATGCCCGAGCGCGACCAGGCCGGGAAAGCGGCCTTGGCGGCGGCGATAGCGTTCTTGGTATCTTCGGCGCTGCCGTCGGCATAAAGGCCGACGACTTCGTTCGTATCGGACGGATTGATGTTCTTCGTCGCGTTGGTGCCGACCCATTCGCCGGCGATCAGGTTTTGATAAATGGTCATGGGCTGAATGAGCCTCCTTTGCCGTTTACGAGAAATCAGAGTTGCCTGACGGCGATCTCTTCTTCGGCGGCCACCTTCAGCGGATTGCGCAGCGGCAGGCCGAAATCGGCTACTTCGATTTCGAAGACATCGCCCTCTTCCGCCTTGATGCCGTCGGCGAAGGAGAGCGTCGCCGTGCCGAACATATGGACATGAACATCGCCCGGAACACGGAAGATGCCGTATTTGAAGTGGTGATATTCGAGATTGGCGAAGGTGTGCGACATGTTCGCCTCGCCCGACAGGAAGGGCTTTTCGAAGATCACCTTGTCGCCACGCTTGATGCGCGAGGTGCCGCGGATGTCGTCGGGGGCGGCGCCGATGCGGATTTCCGGACCATAGGCGGCGGGGCGCAGTTTCGAGTGGGCCAGATAGAGATAGTTGATCCGCTCGGTCACGTGGTCCGAAAACTCGTTCGACAAAGCAAAGCCGATGCGGAAGGGCGAGCCGTCCTTGGCGATGACGTAAATGCCAGCCATTTCAGGCTCTTCGCCGCCATCGAGCGCGAAAGACGGCGAGACGAGCGGCGCGCCGGGGGCAGCAGTGCCGTAGCCGTTGCCCTTGTAGAACCATTCGGGCTGGACGCCCTTTTCGCCAGCCTTCGGCTTGCCGTTCTCGAGACCCATTTTGAACATCTTCATCGAGTCGGTGAGCGTTTCCTCGGCCGCCTCGGTGGTCTTCTTGTGCATGGAATCGCGGGTGGCGGCGGAGCCGAGATGCGTCAGGCCGGTGCCGGTCAGATGCAGGTGGGCGGCTTCCGGATGGGTGATCGGCGGCAGGAAGCGGCCTTCCGCATAGACTTTTTCAAGATCGACGGCATCGCCGTAACCATGCGCCTCGATAACCGCGGCAAGCGACTTGCCGCCGTCGGCGGCTTCCATCGCCAGCGCATAGACGCTGCCGGCATTCTTCACCGATCTTGCAGCGCCGCCCTGCTCGCGCACGGCGACGACGATCTCTCCGTTGGCACCCTTGATCTGGGAAATAAGCACGACTTCGATCCTTCTCGTTCCAGCGAAGACTTTCAGAAAAAGCTCCGCCTGTCCGGCTCCCTCAGGAGCCGGAATTGATCATTCATATGACTGCGAATGCCCGGGCTGCGCTCGAGCGCTCAGCCCTTGTTCTTGTTGTAGACGTCGAAGAACACGGCAGCGAGTAGCACCGCGCCCTTGACCATCTGCTGCGAGTCGGTGCCGAGGCCGTGGATCGACATGCCGTTGTTCATGATGCCCATGATCAAGGCGCCGATGACTGCACCCGTCACCTTGCCGACGCCGCCCTGGGCCGACGCGCCGCCGATGAAGCAGGCGGCGATGACGTCAAGCTCGAGACCGAAGCCGCCCTTGGCCGTCGCCGAGTTGAGGCGCAGCGCCACGATCAGGCCGGCGAGACCAGCGAGCAGACCCATATTGGCGAAGGTCAGGAAGGTCAGCCGCTCGGTGTTGATACCGGAAAGCTTGGTCGCCTTCTCATTGCCGCCCATGGCGTAGATGCGGCGGCCGATCGTCGTGCGACGGGTGATGAAGGCGTAGGCAGCGACCAGGGCCAGCATGATGACCAGCACGTTCGGGAAGCCGCGATAGATCGACAGCTGGTAGCCGAGCGCCAGAATGGCGAGACTGACGATGACGTTCTGGGCGAGGAAGAAGCCCAACGGCTCGACGTCATTGCCATGCTTCTCGTTCGACAGCCGCTTGCGCCACGCGAGATAAAAGAGGGCGACGGCGCCGATAACGGTCAGAATGATCGAGGTCGAGTTGATGCCGCCCATATCGAAAAGGTTCGGCAGGAAGCCGATGCTGATCAGCTGGAACTCCGGCGGGAACGGACCGATGCTGGTGCCGGTTCCCGAAGCCGTCATCACGAACAGCGTCAGGCCACGGAAGACCAGCATGCCGGCCAGCGTCACGATGAAGGCCGGGATCTTGTGATAGGCGACGAAATAGCCCTGGACGCCGCCGACAAGCGCGCCCATGGCCAGACAGACGACAGTCGCGACGACATAGTTGACGTGCCATTGCACCGTCATGACGCCGGCAATGGCGCCGATGAAACCGACGACGGAGCCGACCGAAAGGTCGATATGGCCGGCGACGATGATCAGCAGCATGCCGAGCGCCATGATGACGATGAACGAGTTCTGCAGAATGATGTTGGTCAGGTTGAGCGGCCTGAAGAGAACGCCGCCGGTCGAAATCTGGAAGAACACCATGATCGCGATCAGCGCGATGAACATGCCGTATTCCCGGATGTTGCCGCGAACGTAGTCTCCGATCGAGACGACACGCCCTTGCTCAGCGATGGGTTGGTTGATCGGCGTCATTGTTTCTTCTCTCCTGAGCGCATGATGGCGCGCATGATGGTTTCCTGGCTCGCTTCTCCCTTCGGCAGTTCCGCAACGATACGCCCTTCATTCATGACGTAGATGCGGTCGCAGGTGCCAAGAAGTTCCGGCATTTCCGACGAGATCATCAGAACGGCTTTGCCGTCAGCCGCGAGCTGATTGATGATAGTATAGATTTCGTATTTTGCACCCACATCGATGCCGCGCGTCGGCTCGTCGAGGATCAAAACATCGGGATCGGAGAACAGCCACTTCGACAGCACCACCTTTTGCTGGTTGCCGCCGGACAGATTGACCGTTTCCTGAAAGATGCTGGAAGAGCGGATGCGCAGCTTCGAGCGGTAGTCGGAGGCGACCCTGGATTCCTTGACGCTGTCGATGACCGATGCGTTCGACACCGCGTTCAAATTGACGAGCGTCGTATTGTGCAGGATCGTGTCGTTGAGCACCAGGCCGAGCTGCTTGCGGTCTTCGGTGACATAGGCAAGACCGGCATCGATCGCCCGGCGCACGGTGCTGACATCGACCGGCTTGCCATGCATCAGCACGTCGCCCGAAATCTTGTGCCCATAGGCCTTGCCGAACAGGCTCATGGCGAATTCGGTGCGCCCTGCCCCCATCAGCCCGGCGATACCGACGACCTCGCCCTTGCGGACGGTGACGTTGATATCGTGCAGGACCTGACGGTCGCGGTGCTGCTGGTGATAGCAGTTCCAGTTCTTCACTTCGAGAATGGTTTCGCCGATCGGCACCGAACGCGGGGGATAGCGGTCCTCGAGATCGCGGCCGACCATGTTGCGGATGATGATGTCTTCGCTGATCTCGTCCGCGTGACAGTCGAGCGTCTTGACCGTCATGCCGTCGCGCAGGACGGTGATCTGGTCGGCGACCTTGCGGATTTCGTTCAGCTTGTGGGAAATGATGATCGAGGTGATGCCCTGGTTGCGGAATTCCATCAGCAGGTTGAGCAGCGCGTCGGAATCGCTTTCGTTGAGCGAGGCGGTGGGTTCGTCGAGGATGAGCAGCTTGACGCTCTTCGAAAGCGCCTTGGCGATCTCGACGAGCTGCTGCTTGCCGACACCGATGTCGGTCACCAGCGTGTTCGGAGATTCCGACAGGCCGACCTTCTTGAGCAGCTGCTTGGTGCGGTTGAACGTCTCGTCCCAGCTGATGACGCCGCTCTTGGCATTTTCGTTGCCGAGGAAGATATTCTCGCCGATCGACAGCAACGGCACCAGCGCCAGTTCCTGGTGAATGATGACGATGCCGATTTCTTCGGAATCCTTCAGGACCTTGAAGTTGCGCGTCTCGCCTTCATAGACGATGTCGCCGTCATAACTTCCGGTGGGATAGACCCCCGAGAGGACCTTCATCAGGGTCGATTTGCCGGCCCCGTTTTCGCCGACCAATGCGTGAATTTCACCCTGGCGAACCTTGAGGTTCACGTTCTCCAGCGCCTTGACGCCCGGGAACGTCTTGGTGATGCTCCGCATTTCGAGGATGGTGTTGTCCATAGTCAAAGTTCCAGCGCCGTGAGCCGCCAAGCGGCTTGGCGATCATAAAATCGAAGACCGGAACCCGCAAGCGCGGGTTCCGGTCCTGCTTATTACTTCAGCTTGTCTTCAGAGTAGTAACCGCTGTCGACGAGGATCTGCTTGTAGTTGGTCTTGTCGACGGCAACAGGCTTCAGCAGGTAGGACGGAACGACCTTGACGCCGTTGTCGTAGGTCTTGGTGTCGTTGACCTCAGGCTCCTTGCCGGACATGACGGCATCGACCATGGCAACAGTGACCTTGGCGAGTTCGCGGGTGTCCTTGAAGATCGTCGAGTGCTGTTCGCCAGCGATGATCGACTTGACCGACGGGATTTCAGCGTCCTGGCCGGTGACGATCGGCAGCGGCTGAGCAGCCGTACCGTAACCAACGCCCTTCAGCGAGGAGATGATACCGATCGACAGACCGTCGTAAGGCGACAGAACAGCGTCGACCTTGGCGTCGGTGTAGTTAGCCGAGAGCAGGTTGTCCATGCGGGCCTGGGCCGTTGCCGGATCCCAACGCAGGGTGCCGACCTTGTCCATGCCGGTCTGGCCGGACTTCACGACGAGCTTGCCCGAGTCGATGTAGGGCTGCAGGACGGACATTGCGCCATCATAGAAGAAGAAGGCGTTGTTATCATCCGGCGAACCGCCGAACAGTTCGATGTTGAACGGGCCCTTGCCATCCTTGAGGCCGAGGCCGTCAACGATGGAGTTAGCCTGAAGAACGCCAACCTGGAAGTTGTCAAAGGTCGCGTAGTAATCGACATTGCCCGAATCGCGGATCAGACGGTCATAAGCGATGACCTTGATGCCGGCGTCATGAGCCTTCTGCAGCACGTCGGAAAGCGTCGTGCCGTCGATCGAAGCGATGACCAGAACCTTGGCACCCTTGGTGACCATGTTTTCGATCTGCGAAAGCTGGTTCGGAATGTCGTCGTCGCCGTACTGCAGGTCCGTGGCGTAACCGGCAGCTTCGAGCTGCTTGACGATGTTGTTGCCGTCGTCGATCCAGCGGGCCGAAGCCTTGGTCGGCATGGCAATGCCGACGGTGCCCTTGTCGGCGGCCATTGCCGGTGCAACGAACGAAGCGACGCCGAAGGCAGCCGCAGCCATCAATGAGATAATGGACTTCATTTCTCTCTCCCTTGTTAATAAGCAGCGGACGAAAAATCGCCCGCCCCGAAACTGTGGCAGGTTCCGTATTGGATAGTTACTTCAGATGGTGAGAAACGAAGTAGGTCTCCTCCACGATCTCACACGTGTTGAGTGCCAACCAGCACACGGCGGCAAACTGGTATGGATTCCTATAACTGTCAAATAGAATAAGTGGTAACGTGCATAACAATTTTGGTATATCGTTAAAAAGTATTACTTTTGATGGAGCGCAGCGAGGAGGCTGCAACCATGACGATTGTTTCAGAACCCATTTTGATGGACCACGTCGATATCCACAGCGATAGTTTCGGCGATGACAGCCTTTTACGTGCAGGACTTAAGCTGAATCACCTGCGCATGATCGTCGCAATCGAAGATAGCGGACAGATTTCCGCAGCTGCGGAAGTCCTGAACATTTCACAGCCCGCCGCATCGCGCATGCTGTCCGAAATGGAATCAATCACCAAGACCCCGCTCTATGAGCGCGTCGCCCGCGGCGTGGTGCTGACGACCTTCGGCGCGGCGCTGGCGAGACGCGCGCGGAAGATCCTTCTGGAGCTGCGCGAGGCGAGCCGCGAGATCGGCGAACTGAAGAGCGGCAAGGGCGGCCCGGTCTTTATCGGCGCGGTGACGGCGCCGGCCATGAGCCTCGTCGTGCCGGCAATCAACAGGGTGCGCAAGGCCTATCCCGGCATCGAGATCAACATTCAGGTGGAGACCAGCAACGTGCTCGCCCGCGAGCTGCTCGCAGCCCGCCACGACTTCATCATCAGCCGCATTCCCGACGATCTCAATCCGCGCCTGTTCGAGGTGACTGAGATCGGCATCGAACGCGCCTGCCTGATCGTGCGCAGCCGCCATCCGCTGCTGAAGAAGAAAAAGGCCAGCAGCCTTGCCGATATCAGGGATTACGACTGGGTATTTCAACCGCCGGGCACGCTGCTGCGCCGGACCATCGAGGATATTTTCCTGTCGCGCGGCGTGGCGCTGCCGGAAAATATCGTCAACACCTCCTCGCTGCTTCTGACCTGCGCCATCGTCTGCGGAACCGATGCGATCGCTCCTGTCGCCACCGACGTCGCCCAGTTCCTGTCCGGCCAGAGCGCCAGGGCTTCCGACGTGCGGATGCTGCCGATCGATTTCGACATCAACGTCAAGCCTTACAGCCTGATCACCGCCAGGGAACGGGCGCTGCCGCCGAGCGCAAGACTGCTCTACGACATCATTCTGGAGGAGAGCCTGAAGCAGGCAGGCTGAAGAGGCCCGCAAGCCCGGCGCCATCTTCCCCATCTCTAATGCGCGCCGGCGCAATTCCACCAAAAGGCGCAGCAGTTTTTGCGTCCGGGAATTGCGGAAAAAATTTGAGCACGTCGGGTGTTTCGAAGAAAACGAACGCTCTCGAGGAAAGCGGATGCTGTTCGGACAGTCGGTATTTCAATCAGTGCTCGAGCGGCTGAAGGCTGAGGAGGAGACGACTGAAGAGGCCGAAGCGCCAGCCAGCCACCGCGTGGCAGGCCTCGGCACCGGCTTTGCTTTCGATGTCATGGAGGGCGTCTCGGTCGCCTCGCAGCGGATCGGCGAGGCCTATTTCGACAACCTGGATCTCGACGCCGCCGCCGGGTTCGTCGAGAAACCGGCGCCTTTGCCGGAACCAGAGCCCGCCATGCCGGACCATCTCACCCGCACGGCGCCGCAAGAGGTTGCCGCCGAACTGGCGATCTCGGCTGCCGACACGCCGATGACCCTCAGCGAGAAACGCCGCACCTTCGCCCGCGCCAACCATCCCGACGGCGTCGCCCTGCCCTTCCGCGACAATGCGACGACACGGATGATGCTGGCCAATCTGCTGATCGACGAGGCGCTGCGGCGATTGGGCCGTTAAAGCGCGTCGCATCAAACTTGATTCATGCGACGCGCTTTAGCGCTTTGTTTTGATGCATGTCGTTATCCCGGAACCGCTGCACACTTCCGGGCGACATTGCATTAGAGCCCGTCCTTGGACGATTTCTCCGTGGATATCTCCGCCGGCTCTTCGTCTTCATCTGCCTGAGGCTCGGCCGTCGGCTCGACGGTCGCCGGCTGCGGCTTGAAGGTCCAAAACAGCATATAGAAGGAATAGGCGCCCGCCGCGGCCGAGAGCACCGCCCAGAAGGGATCGCCGCCAACGATCTCGAACGCCGCCCAGCCGAAGCAGACGGCAACGATGGCGACACGCACCCAAAGGCGCCGGTATGCCGGATGGTTCGGATCAATCAGTTGCATCTCTGCCCCGCGGTCGGATATGTCGTGCATACCCCGGCATGTGCCGCACATGCCCCTGGCATGTGCGGCACAGCCATCGGCATGTGTCGCGCTTGTCTTTAGTTGGAATCTTGCAAATGTGAAAGAGCCGCGGGCTTGACGCCGCGTGGAGAAGATGGAATGAAAATTCCAGATTTTGGGTAATTCGGTTTATTTGTTCCGAATTCAACGGAGGTTGCTATGACAGTGAGATTTGGTCTTCTCGGCGCCGGCCGCATCGGCAAGGTTCATGCGAAAGCCGTCAGCGGCGACGCCAATGCGACGCTGGTCGCGGTGGCCGACGCCTTTCCGCAGGCGGCCGACGCCATTGCTTCGGCCTATGGCTGCGAAGTCCGCACCATCGAGGCGATAGAGGCAGCCAAGGATATCGACGCCGTCGTCATCTGCACGCCGACCGACACCCATGCCGACCTGATCGAGCGCTTCGCCCGCGCCGGCAAGGCGATCTTCTGCGAAAAGCCTGTCGATCTCGACGTCGCCCGCGTCAAGGCCTGCATCAAGGTGGTGGAAGAGACCGGCGCCAAGCTGATGGTCGGCTTCAACCGCCGCTTCGACCCGCATTTCATGGCGGTGCGCAAGGTGATCGACGACGGCAAGATCGGCGATGTCGAAATGGTGACGATCACCTCGCGCGACCCCGGCGCCCCGCCGGTCGATTACATCAAGCGCTCGGGCGGCATCTTCCGCGACATGACGATCCACGATTTCGACATGGCCCGCTTCCTGCTCGGCGAAGAGCCGGTGTCGGTGCTGGCAACCGCCGCCGTCCTCGTCGACAAGGCGATCGGCGAAGCCGGCGACTATGACAGCGTCTCGGTGATCCTGCAGACCAAATCCGGCAAGCAGGCCGTCATCTCCAACTCCCGCCGCGCCACCTATGGCTACGACCAGCGCATCGAAGTGCACGGTGCGAAGGGCATGGCCGCGGCCGAAAACCAGCGTCCGGTCTCGATCGAAGTGGCAAACGGCGACGGTTATACCCGCCCACCGCTGCATGATTTCTTCATGACCCGCTATACCGAAGCCTACGCCAACGAAATCGCCGCCTTCATTGCCGCGATCGAAAAGGGCACGAAGATCTCGCCTTCCGGCGCCGATGGCCTGGCGGCTCTGGTGCTTGCCGATGCGGCGGTGCAGTCGGTCAAGGAAGGCAAGCTGGTCAAAGTTGGCTGACGGCTGGCTTTTGATTGGGTGATATAGATGGCCGGGCGTTTGCCCGGCCGTTTTTCGTTTGTGTATGGCCCCGTTGTTTGCTCCGGCTCCCCACCCTCTGTCATGCTCGGCCTTGAGCCGAGCATCCAAGCCGCATGCATCGGCAGTCGTGGCATGGATCCCAGGCTCAAGGCCTGGGATGACGGAGAGTGAGGGTGCGTTTGCGCCAAACTCGCCGTCAGTAGGCTCGAATCTGTCGCAAAGTCTCTGGCGGGTGAGCTATCTCCAGCGACTTTTGCCCCTCCCTCCGTCATGCTCGGCCTTGAGCCGAGCACCCACGCCGCATTCACCGGCAGTCGTGGCATGGATCCCAGGCTCGAGGCCTGGGATGACGGAGGGTAGGGTTGCGTTTGCGCCAAACTCGCCCTCAGCGCAGCGGATGAGGCGTCATCGGGCGGGCGCTATGACAGCCACGAGAAAGCACCCCGCGCCATCCGAAATATCGACAGCCTGTTTGGCGGCAGCGCACCTCCAACCTCTGTCATTCCAGGCCTTGAGCCTGGAACTCATGGCCGCAGCCGACCCGGGCGCAACGGGGTAAGCCCCCTCCCCGTTGTGGGGAGGGGTTGGGGCGGGGTCTTAGGCAGCCACATAGCACGGCGGACGCGACCTGCTGGGGTCGGGACGCGACCTCTCTCGCCCTCATTCCTGTGCCCGTCACAGGAATGAGGGTGCAAGAGGAGATGCGACCTGCTCATCGTCGGTGGTGGATGCGGTGTGGATACTCGGCTTAACGGAGGGTGGGTGGCGCTCTAGGAGATATTCACGGGGCGGCGCTATCTTCGTGAAGCATCTGTGTCGCTTCAATCGGGATTTTGTCGACAGGAGGGATCGCAATATGGAATCGATGATCGAGATTGGGACTATAAAAGATGCCGAGCCATGGGCGCGGCTTCGCCTTGCGCTATGGCCGCATCACTCGCTTGAAGATCATCGCGCTGAGTTGGGCCGGGCGTTTCTGTCAGACAGTGGAGAAGCCGTCGCGTTCATCGCTCGAAATGCTGCGAATGAAGCTGTCGGGTTTGCGGAGGCCACGTTGCGACATGATTATGTGAATGGATGCAGCAGCTCGCCCGTTCTGTTCCTCGAAGGGATTTATGTCCGGCCGATTGACAGGCGAAAGGGTATCGCAGGATCGCTTTGCAATGCCGTTGCGGATTGGGGAAGGTCGCGTGGGTGTGTTGAGTTTGGCTCTGACGCGCCGCTTGAGAATTCAGCGAGCCACGCGCTCCATACCGCTTTAGGATTTGAGGAGACACAGCGCGTCGTGTTCTTCCGAAAGCCACTATAGGCCGGTGTCGGGGGTGCTTTAATCCCCGCCCTGCCCCCCCGAGATCACGATATCCTCGTCGATTACCGAGAGCGCCCGGTTGAGATGGCCTTCGAACACGAGGATCGGTTCGTCTGCCACCACGCGAATTTCCGGCATGCCTTCCATGCGCACGATGTGCGACTGCCCCAGCCCTTCTTCGATGCCCTGGCGCAGCAGGTCGTAATAACGGGTGCCCGGGCCGGTGATGGCGATGGGCATGCGTTCGGTGAGGCTGAGCATGCGCGACAGGCCGTTGCCGAGCGCAAGGCCCGCCTGGCGGAAGGCGATGGTGGAGGTGCGGTGGCCCTGGCGGGCCTTGGCGGCGATTTTATCGAGTTCGGTGACGGGGACGAATTTCGCCGGGATCGTGTCGAGCGGCACTTCGAAGGCGCTGCGCAGGATGGCGTAGAAGCCGGCATAGGCTTCGATGCAGCCGCGGGTACCGCAGCGGCAGAGGCCGCCACCCGCCATGTGCAGCATGTGGCCAAAATTGGGGGCCGAGATCTCCTGGCCGGTCTGGCCGCCGCGCCTGACGATGCCGAGGCCGATGCTGTGTCCGAGCGAAAGGGCGGCGAGCGAGCGGAAATCGGCGCCCTTGACGATCTCTTCGCGGGCGCCGAGGGCGGCTGCGACCAGCAGTGTTTCGTTGTCGAGGATGACCTTGGCCTGCCAGTCCGGCCGCAGCACCGATTCGAAATCGATCTGATCGCTGCCGAAGATCGGCGACCACAGAAGGACCGGCTCGGTGGAATTGACCAGTCCCTTGCTGCTGATCGAGATTAGCAGCACTTTTTCCTGCGTAATTCTGGAGCGCTCGAGAATGCGCGAGAGACCGGCGCGCACGCCTTCAACGAAACGGGCCGCACCCGAGGGATCATGCGAGCGCTCCTCGCTGAAACGGTCGATCAGCTTGCCGGCATAATCCACCAGCGAATATTGCACGGCATCGGACGAGATGATGACGACGATGAGATAGCCGCAATCGCGGCGCTGGCGCAGAAGCACGCGCGGGCGGCCGCGGCCGCTCGCCGCCTGCTGCTCGGATTTTTCGATGATATGGGCGCGCTCCAGATCGGCCGTGATCGCCGAAATGGTGGCCGAGGAAAGGCCGGTGAAATCCGATATTTCGGTATGGGCGAGCGCACCGTGACGGCGCAGCACGGACAGCACGAGCACGCTGTTTCTCTGCCGGACCAGCTCCGTGCTCGACTTGGTCAGCATGAATGCCGCCCTCTCCTTCCCGCTAAAATTCAAAAGTTAGAGCATGATATCATGAGAAAACCGCTCACACTTTTCGGCATCATGCTTCTCTCCGCCCTCGCTTCCACTGCATCGCCGGCCGTCGTTCCGCAAGGAAAATAAAGCTGACGGCCCAGTGTTGACAGCCGAAAAAATCTCTGACATCAAATTTCTCGACTGTCGAGAAAATAATCCGAATTTCCCTCGACAGCTTTTCGCGGTGGCCGGAGGAAGCATGGGCTGGGCCGGTCGCAACTCACTCGGGAGGACATTATGAAGTCTATTTTTAAATTGATGGCAGGCGCGGCCATTCTCGTTTCCGTGCATACCGCGGCCTTGGCTGCCGATCTCGTCGTCGGCGTTTCCTGGTCGAATTTCCAGGAAGAGCGCTGGAAGACCGACGAAGCCGCCATCAAGAAGGCTCTCGAAGCCAAGGGCGCCAAGTATATTTCCGCTGACGCGCAGTCCTCGGCCGCAAAGCAGCTGACCGACGTCGAATCGCTGATCTCGCAGGGCGCCAACGCGCTGATCATTCTCGCCCAGGATTCCGACGCCATCGGCCCGGCAATCGAAAAGGCTGCTGCCGAAGGCATCCCGGTCGTCGGCTACGACCGCCTGATCGAAAACCCGGCTGCCTTCTACATCACCTTCGACAACAAGGAAGTCGGCCGCCTGCAGGCCGAAGGCGTCTTCAAGGCGAAGCCGGAAGGCAACTACGTCTTCATCAAGGGCTCATCCTCAGACCCGAACGCCGACTTCCTGTTCTCGGGCCAGCAGGAAGTGCTGAAGGCCGCGATCGACGCCGGCAAGATCAAGAATGTCGGCGAGGCCTATACCGACGGCTGGCTGCCGGAGAACGCCCAGCGCAACATGGAGCAGTTCCTGACCGCCAACAACAACAAGGTTGACGCCGTCGTCGCCTCCAATGACGGCACGGCCGGCGGCGCGATCGCAGCGCTCGACGCGCAGGGCCTCGCCGGCTCCGTTCCGGTTTCCGGCCAGGACGGCGACAAGGCGGCGCTGAACCGCATCGCTCTCGGCACACAGACGGTTTCCGTCTGGAAGGACAGCCGCGAACTCGGCAAGCGCGCTGCCGAAATCGCTCTCGACCTCGCCGGCGGCAAGGACATGGGCAAGATCGACGGCGCCCAGGCTTTCAAGGGCGGCCCGAAGGGCGTGGAAATGCAGTCGGTTTTCCTGAAGCCGCTGGCGATCACCAAGGACAATCTGAACGTCGTCATCGACGCCGGCTGGATCTCCAAGGCTGAAGCCTGCCAGGGCGTCAAGGCCGGCACGGTCGCCGCCTGCAAGTAAGCAAGCTTCGAACGAAATTGCCGGCGCCGCAGCGGAAAGACCGTTGCGGCGCCGGATGCGGATGAGAACTTCGACCACAGAGCTTTCTCCGCCTCGCCGCACCATCGCGGACCTGCATTCCCTGCCGGAAGGGTGTCGCGACGCCACGCCACGGTTTCCGGAAGCATCGCGATGGTCAGTTGAAGAACAGACGAATGACGCCGCCCAGAGTTTCGGGCACGCCGGCGCAGCCGTCCAAACATAATGGGGGAACGGCAAACCCATGGCCGAAATGGTAAAATCAACAGCATCAAGCGGGCCGCGAACGGCGGAAGCCAATCCGGTGACCCGCTTCTTCCGCGCGACCGAGATCGACACGCGCCTGCTCGGCATGATCGGCGCGCTGATCATCATCTGGATCGGTTTCCACATCATCACCGGCGGCCTGTTTCTGACCCCGCGCAATCTCTGGAACCTCTCGGTTCAGACGACCGATATCGCGATCATGACGACGGGCATGGTGCTGATCATCGTCACCCGCAACATCGACCTTTCTGTGGGGTCCGTGCTCGGCCTCTGCGGCATGATCATGGGGGTGACCCAGGCGAAAATCCTGCCTGAGTATATCGGCTTCGACAGCCCCTTCACCTGGGCGATCACGCTGCTGGTCGGCATTGCGGCAGGTTTCCTGATCGGCGCCTTCCAGGGCATGATCATCGCCTTCCTGAACGTTCCCTCCTTCATCGTCACCCTCGGCGGCCTGCTGGTCTGGCGCGGCGCGACCTGGCTCGTCACCAGCGGCCAGACGGTTGCCCCCATGGACCAGACCTTCCGCATCATGGGCGGCGGCGCGGAGGGCTCGATCGGCGCCACCTGGAGCTGGATCGTCGGCATCGCCGCCTGCCTGTTCGTCATCGCCAGCATCATCGGCTCGCGCCGGCAGCGCCGCCGCTTCGGCTTTCCGCGCCGGCCGATCTGGGCTGAATATTTCCTCGCCATCCTCAGCTGCGTGCTGATCCTCGGCGCCGTCTGCATCGCCAACAGCTATTACTGGCCGATCAACATCGCCAAGAAATATGCCGAGACCAACAATATCCCCTGGCCCGAAACCGGCCTGGATATTCCCTACGGCATCGCCGTGCCGGTGCTGATCGCCATCGTCGTCGGCATCATCATGACCTTCATCGCCACAAGGCTGCGCTTCGGCCGCTATGTCTTCGCAATCGGCGGCAACCCCGAGGCGGCCGAGCTCGCCGGCATCAAGACCCGCTGGGTGACGGTGCGCATCTTCGCGCTGATGGGCGTTCTTGCTGCCATTGCGGCGGCGATTTCCACCGCGCGGCTCAACGCCGCAACCAACTCGCAGGGCACGCTCGACGAGCTTTACACCATCGCCGCCGCCGTCATCGGCGGGACGTCGCTGGCGGGCGGCACCGGCACCATTGCCGGCGCCATGCTCGGCGCGCTCGTCATGCAGTCGCTGCAATCGGGCATGGTTCTCGCCCATGTCGACACGCCGCTGCAGAGCGTCGTCGTCGGCACTGTCCTCGTCGTGGCGGTCTGGCTCGACACCGTCTATCGCGCCCGTGCCAAGTGAGAGGAGCCCTAGACATGGCTGATCAACGCACTCCCCTTGTGGAACTGAAAAACATCTCGATCTCCTTCGGCGGCATCCATGCCGTGGACAATGCCTCGGTCGATCTCTACCCCGGCGAAGTGGTCGCCCTTCTCGGCCACAACGGTGCCGGCAAATCGACGCTGATCAAGATCCTCTCCGGCGCCTATAAGCGCGACAGCGGCGAGATCCTGATCAATGGCGAGCCGGCCGACATCCGCAACCCGCGCGACGCCAAGAAATACGGCATCGAGACGATCTACCAGACGCTTGCCGTCGCCGACAATGTCGACGCCGCCGCCAACCTCTATCTCGGCCGCGAGCTGAAGACCCGCTGGGGCACGCTCGACGACGTGGCGATGGAAGCCTCGGCACGCGAGGTGATGGGGCGGCTCAACCCCAACTTCAAGCGCTTCAAGGAGCCGGTGAAGGCGCTTTCGGGCGGCCAGCGGCAATCGGTGGCGATCGCCCGCGCCATCCTCTTCAACGCCCGCATCCTGATCATGGACGAGCCGACGGCAGCCCTCGGCCCCCAGGAGACGGCGCAGGTGGGCGAGCTGATCAAGCAGCTGAAGAAGGAGGGCATCGGCATCTTCCTCATCAGCCACGACATCCACGACGTCTTCGACCTCGCCGACCGCGTTTCGGTGATGAAGAACGGCCAGCTCGTGGGCCACGCCCGCACCGAGGATGTGACCAAGGACGAAGTGCTGGGGATGATCATCCTCGGCAAGGTGCCGCCCAAGGCCATCCCCGGCCCCGGCGCCATGCAGATCTGACCGCTGTAAGGCGCGCCCTGCCCCAGACAACCCGCTCCGCCGCCCGCAAGGCCGGCGGAGTTTTTCGTTCAATCCCGAGACTGACGAATAAAAACACCCTGCAAACCGCAAGCATTGGTATTTCTGAGAATTTCGCGATTGAAGCCGGCCGCAAGCTAGGCTAAGAACCACCCATCGGACAGGCGATTCAAACCGCCTTCGGCATGCACCCGTAGCTCAGCTGGATAGAGTGTTGGATTCCGATTCCAAAGGTCACAGGTTCAGATCCTGTCGGGTGCGCCATACTACCGGACGAGATTCGAACTGCCGGGTGGTGATAGCGCATGATGCTTCACAACACTTTGCCAAATGCTCCGGTTTCAGAAGTAAACAACTCACCTACATCTCTCTGTGCGACCCCCGATTGCAACGTTATGATGAATGCGGACCTGTGATTCGCTTAGGGCGACTTAGGAAAGTGGGTGGGTATCGTGGCCGGAAATGTTAATCTTGACGCACTTTTGTCCCGCGAGGATTTTGAGGTCGTCAGCTCCAATGATGATGCACCCGTGCCACAAACGATTAGCTCGCGTGATTTGGAGATCAACGCTTTCTTCTATCTCGCCTTGCGGAAACCCGACTTTCAGCGCGAAACTTCAGAGTGGGACGCGAAGAGGGTGGTCGGGCTGATAAGAACATTCATCGATGGGCACTTGATCCCAGCGGTAATTCTCTGGAAGCATAAGGACCTCCTATTTGTAATCGATGGTTCTCATCGGCTCAGTGCACTCATCGCTTGGGTTCAGGATGACTATGGCGATGGCGAATTATCTCAGAAATTTTTCGGCCACGCCATTCCCCAAGAACAACTCGAATTTGCGAAAAAAACACGCGAACTTGTGTCTAAGGAGATCGGTTCTTACAAAGATTTTGTAAAAGCGGCGCAGAATCCCAGCGACTTCGGACCTGATATCGTTGCGAAAAGTCGCGCGCTGGGAAGCCGGGTACTAAGTTTGCAATGGGTCAGAGGTGATGCTGCAACGGCCGAAGATTCATTCGTTCGAATAAATCAGCAAGCCGCCCAAATCACTCCACAAGAATTAAGCCTGATAAGGGGTCGACGAAAGCCCGATGTAATGGCAGCCCGCGCGATTACTCGTCGAGGCACAGGCCACCAATATTGGTCGGGATTTGGGGACACTGAGCAAGCTGAAATCAAATCGCTTGCTGCAGAGATTTACGCTCTGCTCTTCGAGCCTTCGATTTCCTATCCTATCAAGACCGTTGATCTTCCTGCTGGTGGCTCGGTTTACGCGGCGCCCACGCTGAAAATGATCCATGATTTTGTGCTCCTAGCCCAGGGCACCATCGATGAAGCCGAGGATAGCAGGGGGCATCGGACAGTGGAGTTTCTGCGGCGGACCAAACGTGCCGCTGAGCTAATAATAAGCAACAAGCCAAGTTCGGTCGGCTTGCATCGGGCTGTTTACTTCTACTCGTGGACTGGAAAGCAGCAGCCAATTCTGTTTCTGACGATGGCCTCTCTGATCATCGAGCATGATCGAAACAAAACCCTTCCCGCGTTCACGGAGGCGCGGGGGGAATTGGAAGCTTTCATCATATTGACCTGATGTGGTGGACGGCCTCCGCTCCCGGCATCGCAATGTGCCAAAGTGTGGCTGTCGAAAGTCACATAAGGGAGAGCCGTCCATGGAGAAGATTACCACAATTGGTCTGGATATCGCCAAGCATGTATTTCAGGTTCACGGGATCAATGGTGCTGGCGCGACGGTGAGCCGCCGCAAGCTGCGCCGCGACGATGTCGTTGGATTCTTCAAGGCATTGCCGCCATGCCTGATCGGAATCGAGGCATGCGCGACTGGACACCACTGGGCTCGGGTTCTTATGGCGCTGGGTCACGAGGTTCGGCTGATGCCGGCGTCTTACGTCAAGCCATACGTGAAGCGGCAGAAGAATGACGCGACGGATGCCGAGGCGATTTGCGAGGCGGTGACGCGGCCGACGATGCGGTTTGTCCCTGTGAAGAGCGAGGAGCAGCAGAGTGTGCTGATGCTGCATCGGGTCCGCGAGCTTTTGATCCGGCAGCGGACAATGCTGGTAAACGCCTTGCGCGGCCACTTGGCGGAGTTCGGCATCGTAACGCGACAGGGCATTGCCGGCGTCGGAATGCTGATCGCGTTGGTCGAAGATGGTGATCACGATCTCATCCCGCCGCTCGCGCGGTCCGCGCTTCTTCCGCTGATCGGGCAGTTGCGGGAGGTGCACGAGAAGGTTAGCGAGCTGGATCGCCAAATTCATGCTTGGCATCGCTCGAACGAACTGAGCCGCCGCCTTGAGACGATCCCTGGAATTGGCCCGATCACTGCCAGCGCAATTGCCGCGACGGTGACCGACGCGTCGCTCTTCAAATCCGGCCGACAATTGGCGGCCTGGATAGGCCTGGTGCCGCGGCAGAACTCATCAGGTGGCAAGGACCGCCTCGGAAGGATCAGCAAACAAGGCGATCCCTATCTCCGCCGGCTTCTCGTTGTGGGCGCGCATGCGGTGCTTCGTTTCAGCGGCAAGGCTAAAGTTGCACCGACGCGTTGGGCGGCCGAACTTCTGGTGAAGAAGCCGTACAACGTCGTCGCTGTTGCTTTGGCCAACAAGATGGCGCGGATCGTCTGGGCGTTGATGACGACGGGCAGGCGCTTTGAGGCAACCGCCGCCCTTTGAATGCTCACAGAGGATGCAGAAATTGGTGAGGTGCTGATGGCGTGATGGCGAACGGTCGAGCCGGGATCGGACAAACCCGATCAGTGGGTGCCGCTTGAAAGCGCGTTGACCTGTCTGGGATCCGATCAGCGGACTACATCAGGGCCAGCGGCATGAACGCGCCGCAATCAAAGGCCGTATACATGCCTGCACCCGACCAATCTGCCAGAAATACTACACTGCCCCTTGCCACGCGGAGGCCGTCCATACATGCCACTGAACTTTCATCCAGCTGCGATTAGAGCCTCGGCGGATTTCAATACGCCAAGTGGCGCGGTGTGAGCAACCGGCGGAAACGCGAAGCTTTCATCTTGCGTAGTGTTGGAGCCGGTTGCGGCGATGGACCCGGCATAGTCTGCCGGGGTCTGGTATCCGAGCGATGAGTGCGGCCGGAAATTGTTATAATCCTCAGCCCACTCGGCAATGGCACTGCGGGCATGATCGAGGCCGAAGAACAAGCTCTCGTTGAGCAACTCGTCGCGCATCCGGCCGTTGAAGCTCTCGACATAGCCATTCTGCATCGGCTTTCCCGGCGCGATGTAGTGCCACTCGACCTTGTGATCCTTCGACCAGGCAAGGATGGCATTCGAGGTGAATTCGGTGCCGTTGTCGGAGACGATCATTCCCGGCTTGCCGCGTCGTTCGATGAGGGTCGTCAGTTCGCGAGCGACGCGGCGGCCGGAGATCGAGGTGTCCGGGATTGCTGCCAGGCATTCGCGCGTCACGTCGTCGACAATGTTGAGCATGCGGAAGCGTCTGCCGCAGGCAAACTGGTCGTGCACGAAATCCAGCGACCAGCGGGAATTGGCCTTCGCTTCGACCAGGATCGGCGCACGCATGCCAACAGCACGCCGCCGGGCTTTACGCTTGCGCACAGTAAGACCTTCCTCGCGATAGAGCCGATAGATGCGGTTGACCCCGGACGGCTCTCCCTCCCGCCGAAGCAGGACGAACAGCCGCCGGTAGCCGAAACGCCTTCGCTCATTGGCGAGGTCGCGCAGCTTCGTCCGTAATTCTACCTCCGGCGGTCGGCAGGACCGATATCGCACCATCTTGCGATCGGCAGATATGATCTGGCAGGCCCGCCGCTCCGAAAGACCCATGACGGTCTTCAGATGCGTGACGGCGTCACGCTTGGCGGCAGGCCCTACCATTTTTTTGCAAGAAGCTCGCGGAGCGCTGCTGCGTCCAACATCTGTTCGGCCAGCAGCTTCTTCAGTCTCGCGTTCTCGTCCTCAAGCGCCTTCAGCCGCTTCGCCTCGGAGACTTCCATGCCGCCGTATTTGGCCTTCCAGTTGTAAAACGTCGCTTCTGAAATCCCGTGCTTGCGGCAGAGGTCGCCTGCCTTCGCGCCAGCCTCCTGCTCCTTCAGCACCGCAATAATCTGCTCTTCCGTAAATCGCTGCTTCTTTATTCGTCCGTCCTTCAATGGGCCGGACTCTTATCCATTCTGGAGGAAATTCGCAGTGGCATGTATGGACGGCCTCCGCGTGGCAAGGGGCAGTGTAGTATTTCTGGCAGATTGGTCGGGTGCAGGCATGTATACGGCCTTTGATTGCGGCGCGTTCATGCCGCTGGCCCTGATGTAGTCCGCTGATCGGATCCCAGACAGGTCAACGCGCTTTCAAGCGGCACCCACTGATCGGGTTTGTCCGATCCCGGCTCGACCGTTCGCCATCACGCCATCAGCACCTCACCAATTTCTGCATCCTCTGTGAGCATTCAAAGGGCGGCGGTTGCCTCAAAGCGCCTGCCCGTCGTCATCAACGCCCAGACGATCCGCGCCATCTTGTTGGCCAAAGCAACAGCGACGACGTTGTACGGCTTCTTCACCAGAAGTTCGGCCGCCCAACGCGTCGGTGCAACTTTAGCCTTGCCGCTGAAACGAAGCACCGCATGCGCGCCCACAACGAGAAGCCGGCGGAGATAGGGATCGCCTTGTTTGCTGATCCTTCCGAGGCGGTCCTTGCCACCTGATGAGTTCTGCCGCGGCACCAGGCCTATCCAGGCCGCCAATTGTCGGCCGGATTTGAAGAGCGACGCGTCGGTCACCGTCGCGGCAATTGCGCTGGCAGTGATCGGGCCAATTCCAGGGATCGTCTCAAGGCGGCGGCTCAGTTCGTTCGAGCGATGCCAAGCATGAATTTGGCGATCCAGCTCGCTAACCTTCTCGTGCACCTCCCGCAACTGCCCGATCAGCGGAAGAAGCGCGGACCGCGCGAGCGGCGGGATGAGATCGTGATCACCATCTTCGACCAACGCGATCAGCATTCCGACGCCGGCAATGCCCTGTCGCGTTACGATGCCGAACTCCGCCAAGTGGCCGCGCAAGGCGTTTACCAGCATTGTCCGCTGCCGGATCAAAAGCTCGCGGACCCGATGCAGCATCAGCACACTCTGCTGCTCCTCGCTCTTCACAGGGACAAACCGCATCGTCGGCCGCGTCACCGCCTCGCAAATCGCCTCGGCATCCGTCGCGTCATTCTTCTGCCGCTTCACGTATGGCTTGACGTAAGACGCCGGCATCAGCCGAACCTCGTGACCCAGCGCCATAAGAACCCGAGCCCAGTGGTGTCCAGTCGCGCATGCCTCGATTCCGATCAGGCATGGCGGCAATGCCTTGAAGAATCCAACGACATCGTCGCGGCGCAGCTTGCGGCGGCTCACCGTCGCGCCAGCACCATTGATCCCGTGAACCTGAAATACATGCTTGGCGATATCCAGACCAATTGTGGTAATCTTCTCCATGGACGGCTCTCCCTTATGTGACTTTCGACAGCCACACTTTGGCACATTGCGATGCCGGGAGCGGAGGCCGTCCACCACATCAGGTCAATATCCAACCGAACCCTTTTGAATCAGATTGTACGAAAATTCGGAACTAAGGATTCCGGCAGGATTGAACGAAGCCGCTTTCGCGGCATTTGGAGGATCTGATTGCATGAAGCGCTCCTGATTGAAGGAATGGGCTGTTTTGCCCAACCTTCAATCAGGAGATGACGATGACGGAGATGAGCCCTCTACGCCGGCGCATGATCGATGACATGACGATCCGCAATCTTTCGCCAGCAACGCAACGATCGTATTTACATGCGGTAACGAAGTTCTCGCGCTATTTCGGGCGATCGCCAGACCGTCTTGGACTGGAAGACGTGCGCGCGTTTCAGGTGCATCTGGTTTCTTCGGGCCTATCATGGCCAGCCTTGAACCAGACAGTTTGTGCCCTGCGGTTCTTCTTTGGCGTCACGCTTGGTCATGGCGAGATACCGGAGCGCATTGCCTATGCCCGGACACCGGCCAAGCTGCCGACGATCCTCAACGGCGACGAGATCGTGCGGTTTCTGGAAGCCGTTCCAAGCCTGAGGACCCGTACCGCACTGACGACAGCGTATGCGGCGGGGCTGCGCGCCTCGGAAGCTGTCCATCTCAAGGTCCGCAACATTGATGGCGAACGCGGCATCATCCGCGTCGAGCATGGCAAGGGCGGAAAGGATCGCAACGTCATGCTGTCAGCGCAGTTGCTCGCGATCCTGCGGGTCTATTGGCGGCTGGCGAGACCCGAGGTCTGGCTGTTTCCGGGTCGGGACGAGACCAAGCCCATCGACGTCCAGGTTCTGTATTCTGCCTGCCGTTCGGCGTGCGCCGCGGCCGGCATCGACAAAAGGGTAACGGTGCATACGCTGCGCCACAGCTTTGCCACCCATCTTTTGGAAAGCGGAACCGACATCCGCATCATCCAAGTTTTGCTCGGCCACAACAATCTGTCCACCACGGCACGCTACACGAAGGTTTCCAATACCCTGATCCGCAGCACGACCAGCCCGCTCGACCGACTGACGCTGGAGGTGGTGCCGCCAAGCTGAGCAAGTTTCGCCATGGCGGCGGGACTGGAGGTGGCGGATATTTTTCGCCGCCACGGGGAAAGATATCGTCAAGCCCACGACACCCATCTCGGGCGTGTCGAACGCCGGGTCATGAGTGCGGTCGAGATGTGCCGGACCGCTCGCCTGGGCGGGCATGTCCAGCAATGTCAGGACTGCGCGGCGTTCCGCATCGCCTATAATTCCTGTCGCAACCGGCATTGCCCAAAGTGCCAGGGACAGGCGAGCCGTGACTGGCTTGCTGCCCGACAGGCCGACCTTCTGCCTGTCGGCTATTTCCACGTGGTCTTCACCCTACCGCAGCAGATCGCCGCAATTGCCTTCCAGAACAAAAATGCCGTTTACACGATCCTGTTTCGCGCCGTCGCCGAGACGTTGCGCAAGCTTGCTGCCGATCCCAGGCATCTGGGTGCAGAGATCGGCTTCATCGCGGTGCTGCACTCCTGGGGACAGAACCTTCATTTTCACCCTCATATCCACTGCATCGTGCCGGGCGGCGGATTGTCGGCGGACCAGTCCCGTTGGGTTCCCTGCCGGGCAAACTTCTTCCTGCCCGTGCGCGTTCTGTCATCCCTGTTCAGGCGGTTGTTTCTTGAAGAGCTGAAGCAGGCCTACGACCTGGACCAGCTTCGGTTCTTTGGCGATATCGCCGGCCTGGCCAATCCGGCGGCGTTCAATCACATTGTCAAAGAAACGCGGCGTGTCGCCTGGGTGGTCTATGCCAAGCCGCCATTTGCCGGACCCGAACAGGTGCTGGCCTATCTCGGGCGCTATACCCATCGCATTGCCATCTCCAATTCCCGCCTCGTCAGCATCGATGGCGATCGAGTCACATTCCGATGGAAGGACTATCGAACGGGCGGCAGGCAAAAGGTAATGACGCTCGATGCCCACGAGTTCATCCGCCGTTTCCTGCTTCACACCGTTCCGGACGGCTTTCACCGCATTCGTCATTATGGCCTGCTTGCCAATGGCCATCGGCAACTGAAGCTGGACCTGTGCCGAAGCCTGCTCGACGTCCCGCCGCCGGAACACCCGGTCGAAGAACCGGACACAAAGCCACCACCTTTGCTGCACCGCTGCTCCTGTTGCGGCGGAACCATGACGATCATCGGCGCGTGGACCCCGCTCCAGCCGGTACGTCGGCCAGCATGGAACGACAGTTCATGATCATATTACGCGCGGCATCATTGCAACGATCAGCGTCGGCATGCCGAAGAGCCGCGGTGCGAGTGCTTTGGCCAATCGTGCCCGAGCGACGTTTCGGTCGATGCAAACCAGCCGACAGGCGCGTCAAAGACACCGCAAATACCGGCAAGAATCTCCTTCCATACCTGTCCACGGGCTCCGGCAAGGCTCAACCCTGCAAAACGCCATCCACCGCTTCGGCTAAATCCCCATAGCGCCAAACAACCCGCGCCTTCGCTCAATCCGGCTTCAATGAGGTCCGATCAGTGAATGCCGCACGCACAGCGCCCGGACCTCACAGAACCCTCCAGACTCACCTCCAGTCGTTCTACACAAAAGTTCTTGAGGCAATCCAGGCCGGGAAAACTGCAGACGAGATAACGAAAGCCGTGATGGAAGATCGGGCTTTCTCGTATCTTCAGCCTTCAGAAAACCCTTACCAACCGTCGCCTTCAAACTCGTACTCCTCGCAAATGAAGTCTGGGATTGTAATCCGCGAACTACTCGCAAAGAGCCCGAGATGTTCCATCTGCACTGGCGTAGTCCCACGCCAGGCCATCAGCATTGACCATAACGAGCGCCGACAGGACGGTGGTGCTGCGTCTGTTGACAATGCCCAACTGACACACCCTTACTGCAACACGGGATTTAAGGAGGCGCGGATCTCAAAAACGCGAAAGACGCGGGCTACTACCGGCACCTTGTTCTGATTCTCTGAAGACATAGTTGGAACTCTGTCCCATATACGATCGAACGCTCCACCATCAAACAAAACCCCCTCCGAATTGTGGTAGCAGTGCATTTATTGAGAGTGCAAATGGGCAATTCGGCATGCCTAGGAATCGCGTGAACCGTTAAGATAATTTTATCTCCGGTCAGCCGAATCTTTTTGATAAACTACAGCCACCCAACACAGAGTCATCGAAATTATTTAGCAAAAACAATGGCATATGAGTGCCAAATTTCATCTCGTCCCGTGCGGTTCCGCCTTATCGAAATTGTTGATTTGTCGGCTTTTGCGCTCTTCCTTAAACGGCAACATCGGCAGCGCAACGCAAACCGCTAAGGAAAACTCGTTGTTTTCAATCGGCGAATTGCGGCCGCAGCCGGCGTTAGCACGGTGTTAGCGTAAGTCACCTACCATAGCGGCACTATTGGAAACCCGGTTTGTCCGTTGCAACAGGGACAAATGGAATGGTGACGACCCCGTAAACGCCACGGCTTACGGAGATTACATGAAACCGGTTCTAGCCAGCCTGATATTGTCGTCTGCCATGCTGCTATCCAGCGCGTCGGGATTTGCCGCTTCTGGCGGATGGCAGTCGGATGGGCAAGGCACGAGATATTGGCATGTCACCCCGCCGCCCGGGCAATGCAATATAAGCCAGGCGAAAAACCGTGCGCTTCGGGCCGGCATCTATCGCAGCGAGATCATACAGCAGGATGAGAACATCATCGTGCTCAGAGGTCTGGATGAATCGGGCGACCGGCGAACGATCGGTTTCGGCAACATCAGGGGATGCCCTGAGTTGGAAGGCTATGAGGAAAGCCCGAACTTCTGAGGGTATTGTTAAGGCCGACCACCGCCGTAACTGGCTCCGGCAACTGATTGCATAGCGTACCGGGCGACGCGACCGGCCGGTCAGGGCCTCAAGCCCGCCCTCCCTGTAGCGATTGAAGATTTTGTAGCCGGTCTTGCGCGAGATGCCGAAATCCCGGCACACATCGCTCATGCCCCGGCCCTCCAGCAAACCGGTAGCGCCCGCCTGACCTTCATCGTGCCGGAACAAGGTTCCGGACTAAGTCGTGGTATTTGTCTCCTCGTGCGCCTTCATCGGATCGCGGCTCGACAAGGGAAAGGCCGCTAGCCCGGTTCTCGGCTTCCGCTCCATCCTCCATTTTGAGGCAACCTCCGCGCCATCGTCAGCTTCGTGACAAGAAGTTCCCGCTCCGTGAACGGTAAAAAGTCAGCGCCCATCGAAACACCGTTTACAAACAAAGTATCTTGTGGACCAAGTTGCTTGTGCTGAGGAAATTCCAACCGAAGGTGGTGAGCGTGGACATAGAACTGTTGGGGAAAGCTACCGACCTGCTCTTCGAGGCATCCATCGGAATCTCGCCTTGGCATGATGCACTGGATGTTTTTGCGCGAGGGGAGGTGCGACCGGAGCGAACGTCATGCCCATTCGCGCTCAGGTTCCTGGTTCCATCGAGTTCACCCACAATGCCAAGGAAATGACGGAGTTCTATCTCCGAAACGAACTCTACAAAACCTGTGTTCGCGCCAGAGGCATTCCTGCACTGGAACGCAAAGGAATTATGACTGACAAGGATTGTGCAACGGAAGAGGAATATCGGACCGATCCCTACTATCAGGAATTCCTGCGGCCACACGGTTTCTTTTACGGCGCCTATGTCGGCTTCAATATAAACAGCGATCTTTATGCGGTTCTTCTCAATCGGGGGCTTGATGATGCCCCCTTCTCCGACGAGGAGCAGGCGGTACTACACCGTTTTCGCAATCAGATGTCCGTCGCCGGGACGGTGGCTCGAAAACTTGCAGACACGAAAATAGAAGCGATGCACGACGCATTCGATCTGGTGGATGTCGCAGGATTGTTTTTCGACCGGGCGGGCAACACCATCCGGGTCAATGCGAAAGCTGAAACCATGTTCCGAAACGGTATCAATCTTAAGCAAGGGCAGATTTCAACTCCGCGAAGTGGAGACGGTGCCCGTGTGAAAGCGGCTGCCTGTAATGCCATTCTGAACCCAAGCGGGATCGCCAATAGCGGCAGCCCCATCAGGCTTGCGCGTGATGACAGGCGTGATCTTGTTTTAAAGATACATAGGCTGCGCGGCAATTTGCTGGATGTCTTCAATACAGGATGGGCGCTCGGTATCCTCGTTGATCCTGATGAGAACCAATCGCCAGGTGACTTGCACGTCGCACGTGCTTTGTTTGGCTTAACAGGAACCGAAGTCAAGGTTGCAAGCCTCCTTGCTACGGGTAAGGAGTTGAGCCACGTCGCCGACATCTGCAATGTCACCTACGAGACTGCAAGAACGCATCTTCGAGCTATCTTTGCGAAAACCGATACTTCCAAGCAGGGGCAGCTGATTGCGCTGCTTAACAAACTCAAGTGAGGATGCCAGGCCAACTGACGTCCGCCCTCTATGGACTCATAGCGTTTATACTCCACGGCAGACCTTCAGACGCTTCGCCTCGGAGACCTCCATGCCGCTATATTTTTGCGGCCCAATCGTAGGATGTCGTTTCAGAAATCCGCGCTTGACACACGGGGGGCTTTCGTTCGCGCCAGCCTCCCACTTCCTTCATCACTGAAATAATCTGCTCTTCAGTAAATTGCTGAGCGGACGAAGGTATGCACGTCGAACCGGCACATCTGAAAATCAACTGGCTATTCACGGCCCTCCTCCAAATGGAGGAGGCGGGGCGCAACGGATTTCGCAATTTTATCCATCGCGAGCACGCGAGAGATCGCCTCGAAACGTAAGCCACTAGCGAATGAACAATATCATTGATGGAGATAATTTATGGCAAAACTATTGGGTGAACTCTGGATGGGATGCTCCGCCGGGGATCACATTAACAAAAAAGAAGATCATACACTCACCATTGCAATAGGGGACCTCACCCCTGGAGCAGGTCGAGTACAAGGTCCGTTCACAAACGCAGGTGGCGGCGATCAGTCGCAGTTGGCGCCGGGAGACATTCCCGATGGCATATTCATCGAGTGCGAAGGAAGCGATACCAACGGCTGGGGATGGGCCGTACTTCGTCCATGGAGTCAGCAACCGATTTTCACGGCGACAGATTTTGACGCACATTACGTGCCTCGCAGCTTACGGCTCGCGCTCGGCCTCTACCTTCATTGCGACAATCCTTTTGCCGGCGGCGGAAACGTACGAGTAAAAGTCTACGCCGCATGAAAAACCCCATCCTGCTGCCGAAGGTATAAGCTGCGTCAGACGAACTGACCGTGAATAGGGTGACGGCACGCCGTCGTACCGTCATTGGCCAGAATTCTTTCCGTCCTTCTGATGCCTCATCGTAATTGCAGGGCGACCTCGGCGACGCGGAACTGGAGAAGCTCGCCGAGGCCCGCATTGATCCCGATCATGCCGGGGGAAAGCGGGATCTAAGTCAGTTGGCGTCTTTTCTCGCTTCTGGAACAGCCAATAGAGCGACCGGGAAAACAAACGAACGGGGAATGCTGATTTACAACAGCGCAGAAAATAAAGATTGAAATCGGCCCCGCCCGCAAATCTTTTATTGGGCCGTAACGGTTCTCCCTCCAGGATCTCTGTGTTAGGCAGCCCCAAAAGCGCCAATCTTGCGCGCGACCAAGTACACTCTCGATATGAAGCCGCGGGCATTGAAGGTTTACAGACCAGAGATTGATGGCCTCAGGGCCATATCGGTGATCGCGGTTATTCTTTATCACGCCGAGTTCACGGTTGCCGGAAACTGGCGCAGGCCTGGCTGGACCTTCTGGGCGGCGATCACCGCCACGAAGGAGCAAGTATGTAGCCCGCAACACTGAATGGGAACAGCGCCAACACCCGATACTCCGAGGAAAAGATGCAGCATGCGCGATGATTTCATTCAAGCGCACACACAGTCCAGCAATCATCGACGAGAGATCGACGCGAGCGCATCTTGTGGCTGCTTTCACTGCTGCGCAGTTTTTAAGCCTGCCGAGATTGAAGAGTGGGTGACGATGACAGTACAGCTCTGTGCCCGCGCTGCGGCATTGACGCTGTGATCGGTGAGGCCTCTGGTTTTCCTGCGGCGGCGATGGAATTCCTTGCCGAAATGAAAAGCCATTGGTTCTAAAGACGCGCCGCGCCGCCGCCGATATTGTGGTGACGTGCCGCGGCCTCCTCCGAGGGCGCAGGCTGCGATTGCGCTCTCGGATAGCTCGCATCCTCAACTCACCGAGCTTCCGCATCCCCTCGTTAGCAATTTATTGACCATAAGCTGGCTTTACTGAGCCTGATGGATGCGGAGTTCCCGCCCGTCGTCAAGTGTTCGGTGTGAGACGGGATTGTTGGCGTTGAGGTATTCACTGCAAGGTTTGTCGGGCGGAATTGCCACGCTCCTGTCGCGTGTTGAGCGCTTCGCAGCGCAGACCATTCTGCCGGCTCTGTTTGCGCTCCCTCCCCTTATCGGTTCCGCATCATTTGCCTCGGCTGAGGATCGCGCCCTGAAGCTGTTCTTTACCCATACGGGCGAGAAGGCGACGATCACCTATAAGCGCGACGGAAAGTTCGATGCCAAGGGCCTTGCCCAGATCAATCGGTTTCTGCGCGACTGGCGAAGGAACGAGCCGACCCGGATGGATCCGCGGCTGCTCGACCTGGTCTGGGAGGTGTACAAGCGCAGCGGCGGCAAGGACTACATCCACATCGTCTCCGCCTATCGATCTCCCACCACCAACAACATGCTCCGCAACCGTTCGCGCAGTACGGGTGTCGCCAAGAAGAGCCAGCATATGCTGGGTAAGGCGATGGATTTCTACGTTCCCGGCGTGAAGCTTGCGACGCTGCGGGCGCTTGCCATGCAGATGCAGATCGGCGGTGTCGGATATTATCCGACATCGGGATCGCCTTTCGTGCATCTCGACGTCGGCAATGTCAGGGCCTGGCCGCGCATGTCGCGGCAGGAACTCGCGCGAATATTCCCGAATGGGCAGACCATGCATCTGCCGGCCGATGGCCGGCCGCTGCCGGGATACAATCAGGCGGTTGCGAACTACAAGAAGCGCGTCAGCCCCACCGCGATCCAGATCGCCGGCACCGCCGGAGAAGACGAAGAGGTGGTGGTGTCGACCAGGCCGAGCGGCGGCGCCAGAGACGGCAACCTGGTGACGGCGCTTCTGCCGACGCCGAAAAGCCGAGCAGTGAACGCGCTCGCGCTGCAGACCGGCGCGGCCGAGCGGGATGACAAAGGCTCCGCTCCGGATCTTTCATCTTTGCAGATTCCGATACCGGCGATGCGCCCGCCTGCCCTTGCGCAGGACGCTGATGTGGACGACGAACTGGAGACTGCGTCGATCGGGCCGATTGCCGCACTTCCGGAGAGACAGATCTCGGCGTTGCCTGATCACGCCCGCTTCCATCCCCGCATTGCTGCAGCGGAGGCCTCCAGGCCGGGCGCTGATATGATCGCCTCGCTGCCGATGACCGCCTCCTGGGAAGAAGCAAATTTCCTCGGATCCACGTCCGACGCGGCGCTGATGAAATGGGCGCTGCATTCTCCGGGCGAGGCGATCGGGTTGAGCGCGCCGCGGATCTCCCCCGCGCGGTTCATCGTGAAGCGAATGTCGCGACGTCGGGTGAGGATGTCATCCCGGTCGCCGCCAGGGGGCCGGTCGCCGCCAGAGGCCCGTTCGATGCCAGCCGGTTTACATCGGCACCGGAGGGCTGACCGCGATCATCATGGGGAGCTGGGAGCGTCCTTGCGGTCAGTCGCAGACGATGCCGAGGATTTCGCGATATTGGTCCAACTCTTCTTTCGGGCCGGCCAAGAGCAATGGGCAAACGGTATAGTTTCCCTTCATTTTCCCATTCTCGATATAGAGCCAGTCGAAGATATCCGACTTCTCGAACTCGACGCGATCCCCTTGCTTGATGTTGTGGACGTCTTCCGGCGTATCGCCCAGAAGAGCAGTAAAATGGTCACCCGATGCCTCGATCTGATAGACCCACATGAATTCAATATGCGACGCCATCTCGTCAGTGGTCAGTACCACGCCCTTGGCTTTGTCCGTGAAACCAAGTTTTATGTTGTAGTTTTCGGTTCCCGGCGGTGGATTGCGCAGTTTCTCGAGGAAGCCGTCCAACTCCCTCATGGATTTCTCATGGGCTTTGGCCATGGCCGGATCGCCGGGCGCGATCCTCTGGATGTTTGGATTGTCGGTGGCCAGGGCGCGTTCGGCGGGAATGGCCAGAATGCATAGTCCAAGCATTGAGAAGAGTGAGATGACGCTGTGCAAAATTCGATAGACCTTAAATTGTTGTGACTATACGACGCAACATAGCTATCTCTGGTTGATCTTCAATACCGGCTTGATGCAGCGGCACCTTCGAACGGTGGGGAGAATAGTATTGGTTACTGACGAGTGGGTTGAACTGTGGGTGATGTTCTGCGCGGCAGGCGGCTTTTGCGCCTACAGCTGGTATTGGTGCATCCGGTCGATCATCTTCTACCGCAAAAACGGCTATGATTTCAGCCAGGATTTCGGCCCTAAAATATCCTGGTCCGGTGGTGGGGGTGACGATCGCCTGTTGGCGACGCCGAAATCGAAGTTCCTGATCGCCATGCCTTTTTCCGTGGTGGCAACCTCTTTCATGTTGCTCGTCACGGTTTTGGCTCTGGCGGGGATTATCAAACTTTGTCTCGACTGCCGTCCATAGCGCGGAGTGCTCGCAAAGAGGCAAGGCACCTCCCTTGCCGATTTCATCGAAAGCATATTGCGTTCCTATGCCGATAAAGCAGAACGCGCGATCCGCGAACATGCCGAGGATGAAAGTCGCTGGCAGCGTTATCTTGAAACCGGGGTTTCGGGGCCTTGGGCCGGATGCCGGCGCCGCGTTAGCACCGTGTTAGCGCGAGTGATCTACTGTCGTGACGCTAGGCAAACCCGGTTATCCATTGCAACCGAGGCAAGTCGATGAGCGACGAGCCCTGAAACGCCGACGGCTGACGGAGATGACATGAAACTGGTTTTAGGCAGCTCGATAGTGTCGTGTGCCATCCTGCTCTCCAGCGTGTCGGGGCTCGCCGCCTCCGGCGGATGGCAGACGGATGGCCAAGGCACCAGATACTGGCACGTCACGCCACGGCGCGGACAATGCAACATAAGCCAGGCGAAAAACCTGGCGCTGCGGGCCGGCATCTATCGTAGCGAGATTATACAGCAGGATGACAATGTCATCGTGCTCAGAGGCCTGGATCAATCGGGCGACCGGCGGGAGATCGGCTTCGGCAACATCAGGGGATGCCCTGAGTTGGATGGCTATGAGGACGGGCGCTTCTGAGGGTGTAGTCAGAGTCTGTTCAACGACTGCTGCGGCCGGATGTGCTGCAGGCCGCGCAGCCCAACCCTACTCGCTCTGCCGCAAATTCCGAATCCGGTCGAACAGCACCGCCAGCACGATCGCCCCGCCGATAAACGTCCCCTGCCAGAACGCATTGATGCCGAGCAGCCCGAGGCTGTTGCGGATCACTTCGATCAGCGCCGCGCCGACCAGGGCGCCGAAGGCGGTGCCGACGCCGCCGGCGAGGTTGGCGCCGCCGATGACGGCGGCAGCGATGACCTGCAGTTCCATCCCGGCGCCGATATTGGTGGTGACGGCGCCGAGCCAGCCGGTCTGGACGATGCCCGCAATGCCGGCTGAGAGCGCCGAGATCATATAGACGGCGACCTTGATGTTGCGCACGGGAACGCCGGTCAGCGTCGCGGCATGTTCATTGCCGCCGATCGCGAAGATATAGCGGCCGAAGCGCGTCCAGCGCAGCACGAAGCCGGTGATGAGCGCCAGGATGACCATGTAGAGCACCGGGTTGGCGATGCCGAAAAACCAGGCGCCGCCGCCGAGCGCGAGCAGCTTGTCATGGTCGGGGCCGAACTGGAAAACGACGGTGTTGTTGGAGGCGACCATCGCCAAGCTGCGCGCAATCGACAGCATGCCGAGCGTCACCACGAAGGGCGGGAAATTGAGATAGGCGATCAGCACGCCGTTGAAGCCGCCGATAACCAGCGCCGTGACGATCGCGGCCGCTATGCCGACCTCGATGGAATAACCGGCGTTCATGGTGACCGCCAGCACCATGCTGCAGAGGCAGAGCACCGAGCCCACCGACAAATCGATGCCGCCGGTGATGATCACAAGCGTCATGCCGAGCGCGATGATGGCGACGAAGGTGACGTTGCGGGTGATGTTGTAGAGGTTCTTCGACGTCGCGAAGGAATCGGTGGCGAAGGACAGGAAGAGGCAGGCGAGAAGCACGGCGATCAGCACCCAGAATGTCTGACCGCCGACAAACTCCGCAAGCCGGCTGCGCTGCTTCTGTGCAATCGTCTGGTCCAGTGTCACTGCCATTTCGACCTCTCACTCCAGATGGGGCATTGCCGTCAGCGGTATTTCTCCCGCGGGAGAAATAGCCCGCTCAGACCTGCTCGATGGCGCCCGTTATAAGACCCGTCACTTCCTCAGGCGAACTTGCCGTAATCGCCTTGTCGGCGACCTTCCGGCCGCGGCGCATGACGATCACCCGGTCGGCGACGGTGAAAACATCGGGCATGCGATGGCTGATCAGCACGACCGATATGCCGCGGTCGCGCAGTTCGCGGATCAGATTGAGGACTTCGGCCACCTGGCGGACCGAGATGGCCGCGGTCGGCTCGTCCATCAGTACGATCTTCGCCTCCGACAGCATGGTGCGCCCGATCGCCACCGCCTGCCGCTGGCCGCCCGACATCTGCTTGACCAGGTCGCGCGGGCGGGTTTCCGATTTCAATTCCTTGAAGATCTCGCCGGCGCGCCGGTACATCGCCTTGTAATCGAGGATGCGGAACGGGCCGATGCCGCGGCGCAGCTCCCGCCCGAGGAAGACGTTGGCGGCCGCCGTCAGGTTGTTGCAGAGCGCCAGATCCTGGTGGACGATCTCGATGCCGTGCTGGCGCGCTTCGATCGGACGGTGCATGACGATCTCTTTGCCCTCCAGCCGCATCGTGCCCTCGCTCGGCCGGAAGTTGCCGGCGATCATCTTGACCAGCGTGCTTTTGCCGGCGCCGTTATCGCCCATCAGGCCGACGACCTGGCCGGCTTCGAGCGCGAAGGACACGTCGTTGACCGCCTGGATGGCGCCGAAATGTTTTGAAATATTGGTGAGTTCGAGAACCGCGACCAGCCGACTACCCTCCCCGGAACCTGCAGGCCCGCCTTCGCCGCCGGTGCCAAACCCCGGTTGCCAGTCAGACACCTGCGATCTCGCTTGGCCGATCTCCTCCCGGAAAAGCGATTGTCTGCATTAATGCAAAAGCGCCAGGAATCGTCAATCAAATGTCCGCTAAAACGGCCTCTCATCACAAAAATCTATTTTGTACGACAAATACAGATTGACGCCGGAAACGCGGGGATATTAGCTGTTACTGGGGAGAGAGGTATGCTGATCCTTGTCACCGGGGCTACGGGCAAGGTCGGGCGGCGCTTCATTACTGGGCTGCTTGACGAGCCGCAATTTTCCAAAGCACGCATTCGCGCGCTTTGTCATAATCGTGTGCTCGAGGAGACCGACCGCATCAGTGTGGTGAAAGGCTCGATCGCCGACAGCAATGTCGTGGCAGCGGCAATGGACGGCGTCACCCACGTCGTGCATCTCGCCACCTGCAAGGAAATCCCGGCCGATGTGATGGATATCACCGTCAAGGGCCTGTTCTGGCTGCTCGAGGCGTTTCGCGCCAGCCCCACGGCAAAGCAGTTCATCCTGATCGGCGGCGATGCCGGCATCGGCCATTTCTTTTATCGCCATGACGGGCCGGTGACCGAAAAGACGCCGCATCGGGCCTATCCCGGCTGCTACGCGCTCTCCAAGGTGCTGGAAGAGGTGATGCTCGAGCAGTTCACCATCCAGTACGGCATCAACACCTGCTGCCTGCGCGCGCCCTGGATCATGGAGAAGGACGATTTCAAATACACCCTGTCCTTCGGCGACGATGTCTTCGGCGGGCCGGACTGGAAGACGCTGGTGCCGGCGGCCGATGCCGAACGTTACGCCCATGACGGCACCGTGCCGCTGCTGCGCGATGCCGACGGGCGGCCGCTGAAGCGCAATTTCGTGCATGTCGACGATCTGGTCGCGGCGATCCTTGCGGCAATCGACAATCCGCGCGCCAAGGGGGAGCTTTTCAACATCGCGATGGATCGGCCCGTCGATTATGGCGAGGTTGCAGCACACCTTGCCCGCACGCGCGGGCTCGGCTCGATCGACATCGCAAGCCAGTTCCACTCGAACTGGATGGACAACAGCAAGGCCAGATATCTCTTGGACTGGAAGCCGGTCTACGATCTGGAAAAGCTGATCAATTCGGCTTGGGACTACCAGCGTTCGAAGGAGGAGCCTCGGGTCGTCTGGTATCCAGGTTGATGACGCGGCGGGTGCAGAAGTGCCCGTCTTTTTCAATGGGAGGAAGCTATGAGGAAGGCATTATTGCTTACAGCTGCAGTTATGGCGCTGACGGCCGGTCAGGCGCTCGCCGCCAAGAAGCAGCTGGTCATCGTCGTCAAAGGCCTCGACAACCCGTTCTTCGAGGCGATCAACCAGGGTTGCCAGAAGTGGAACAAGGAAAACGCATCAGCCGAATATGAATGCTTCTACACCGGCCCGGCATCGACCTCCGATGAGGCCGGCGAGGCGCAGATCGTCCAGGATATGCTGGGGAAGGCCGATACCGCGGCCATCGCCATCTCGCCGTCGAACGCCAAGCTGATCGCCCAGACGCTGAAGACGGCCAATCCAAGCGTTCCGGTGATGACGCTCGATGCCGATCTTGCAGCCGATGACGCGGCGCTGCGCAAGACCTATCTCGGCACCGACAACTACCTGATGGGCGCCAAGATCGGCGAATACATCAAGAAGGCCAAGCCGAACGGCGGCAAGATCTGCACCATCGAAGGCAATCCCGGCGCCGACAACATTCTGCGCCGCGCCCAGGGCATGCGTGATACGCTGAGCGGCCAGAAGGGGCTGGCGGCGCTGAAAGGTGAAGGCGGCTGGACGGAGGTCGCCGGCTGCCCGGTCTTTACCAATGACGATGGCGCCAAGGGCGTGCAGGCGATGACCGACATCCTTGCCGCCAATACCGACCTCGATGCCTTCGGCATCATGGGCGGCTGGCCGCTGTTCGGCGCCCCGCAGCCCTATCGCGACCTGTTCAAGCCGATGGCCGACAAGATCGCCAAGAACGAATTCGTCATCGGCGCCGCCGACACGATCGGCGACGAAGTGGCGATCGCCAAGGAGGGCCTGGTCACCGCCCTCGTCGGCCAGCGGCCGTTCGAAATGGGCTATAAGGCGCCAACCGTGATGATGGACCTGATCGCCGGGAAGCCGGTCGAGGATCCGGTGTTTACCGGGCTGGACGAATGCACCAAGGATACCGTCGACACCTGCATTCAAAAGTGACGTCGGCATTCCCTCAATGATGCGGCTCGGAGCGCCCACACACGTGGGCGCTCCGATGATTATGCAGCGCTCGATTGCGCACCGATCCAATCCGAAAACGCCTGCATGGCCGCCGTGACCGGGCGCGACTGCAGGCGCGTCAGCCAGTAGCTGCCGAGCGATATGGCGGTGGCGAAGGGCTGGACGATCGCGCCCGAGGAAAGATGCCTTGTGAACATCGATGGCGGCGCGAGCGCGACGCCGAGCCCCTGGAGGGCCGCCTCCATCATGCCGACGGAGGAATCGAAGACGATGCCGGCATTGACCTGCGCCGCCGGGGGAACGCCTGCCGCCTGAAACCAGCTGCTCCATTCATCCGTCCGGTAACTGCGCAGCAGCACCGCCCCGGCGAGATCTTCAGGCGACTGCAGATGTTCCGCCAGTTTGGGGATGCAGAGAGGCGAGAGCGGCGCTTCGAACAGGCGCTGCGCCTCCGTTCCGTGCCATGAACCGCTGCCGAAGCGGATGGCGAAATCCAGTCCTTCGGCGGCCGGATCGACCCGGTTGTTGTTGGTCGAAATGCGCAGATCGATGAAGGGATGCCGGCGCTGGAAATCCGCAAGCCTCGGCAACAGCCAGCCGACGGCAAACGTCCCGACCACGCCGAGAAACAGCAATTCCCGCACCTGCCCGGCTTCGATCCTGTCCAGCGTCGTCGCCATCTGGTCGAAGGAGGCCGTCACCGTCGGCAGCAGCGCTTCGCCTTCCGCGGTGATTTTCAAGCCGCGGGGAAGACGCTGGAACAGGGCCACCCCCAATCGCATCTCCAGGCCTTTGACCTGCTGGCTGACCGCCGCCTGGGTGACGCAGAGCTCGATCGCCGCACGGGTGAAACTCAGATGCCGGGCCGAGGCTTCGAAGGCGCGCAGGCCGTTCAGGGGGAGGAATTGCCGAACCATGTGAGCCCTAGAAATTCTTGTGGCTGCTGCGAGATATCATCATTTGTGATTGCAAAATAGCGCCGTTAAACGTCTTCCCCATGCGCTTTTGCGCTTGTTTTGGCTGCCCTGTCGATTGGAGGATGACGGTTATGAAAAGCGTTGGGATAAGAATTTTATCGGCCATTTTGCTCTCGGCCAGCGCTGCCACAAGTGTTTTTGCCGCCGACGAGACCAAGTTGAAGGCGATCACGGATGCGGCGATCAAGCCGATCATCGAGAAATACACCATCCCCGGCATTGCCGTCGCCATCACCGCTGACGGTGAGGACCACATCTTCAACTACGGCGTCGAATCCAAGGACAGCGGCAGGCCGGTGGCGCCGACCACGCTCTTCGAACTCGGATCGATCAGCAAGACCTTCACGGCGACGCTGGCATCCTACGCGCAAGCGAGCGGACAGCTCTCGCTATCGGACAAGGTCGGCAAGTATTTGCCGGCGATGAAGGGCAAGCCGTTCGGCGATATCGCCCTGATGAATCTGGGCACCCACACGGCGGGCGGATTTGCGCTGCAGCTTCCCGAGGAGATCAAAACCGAAAAACAGCTGCTCGGCTATGTCGAGGCATGGCAGCCCTCCTATGCGGCTGGGACGCAGAGAAGTTATGCCAATCCTAGCATCGGCATGCTCGGCTATATCGTGGCCAAAGCCATGCATGGGGACTTTACGGCTTTGATGCAGGACAAGCTGTTTGCCGGGCTCGGCTTGAAAAGCACCTATATCGATGTACCGAAAGCGCGGCTGGCGGACTATGCTCAAGGCTATAAGCGCAGCGGCGAGCCCGCCCGGATGACGCCTGCCATGCTTTCGGCCGAAGCCTATGGCGTCAAATCCACCGCAGGCGACATGATCCGCTTCGTCGGCGCCAATATGGGCCTGGTCAAGCTCGACGAAAAACTGCAGCAGGCGATCACCAACACCCATATCGGATATTTCAAAGCGGGGGCGATGAGCCAGGATCTCATCTGGGAGCAATATGCCTATCCCGCCGCGTTGAACGACTTGCTGGAGGGCAATTCGCCCGCGATGCTGAAGACCATGCCGGTTTCGGAACTGCAGCCGCCCATGAAACCTGTCGACGATGTGTGGATCAACAAGACCGGCTCGACCAACGGCTTCGGCGCCTATGTCGCCTTCATCCCCAAACAGCGGCTCGGCATTGTCATCCTGGCCAACAAGAACTATCCCAACGAGGATCGCGTCGCCGCCGCCTATCAGATATTGACGGCACTCTCCGACTGATCGGAAAACAGGCGGCGCGCTAAGCGTCAGACGCGCAACTGCAACAGTTGAATCCGTGTACCCGGCTACCGAAAATGGCGTCAGACTTTAGCCTGATGCGCCAGCCAGCGCCGTCGTGATATAAAATGGGCTGCCGGCAACGGGTTCACCCTGCCGCAATTGGTCCGATGTCGAAGCCGGCGGCACTACTTTAAGTAACACGTGTTAATAATTAAGATTAATAAGCGAGTATTTTCCAGAACATTTCTAAGTAATTGCCACGCCTTAAAGGTGATGCTAATAAACACTCACCTTCTTAAAGTCACAAGGCGCCATGCAATGAAAAGCGTATTGATTTCTGGCGGAGCTGGATTTATCGGATCGCATTTGTGCGATCGACTGTTACTTAGAACAGACATCCACAAGCTGGTCGTTGTTGACAATCTTTGGACCGGGCTTTTCGAAAATATCGCCCACATCAGGGATCCGCGTTTTCACTTCGTGAAATCGGACGTCGAGAAGCTGCAGACGTCGGAGAAGTTCGACGAAGTCTACCATCTCGCATCCCCCGCATCGCCACCGTGGTACATGAAAGAACCGCAGAGGACGATTTCCGCCAACCTTCTCGGCGCCTTCCGGTTGCTGGATGTGCTGAAGAAGGGCGGGCGTTTCTGCTTCACCTCGACCTCCGAAGTCTATGGCGACCCTTTGGTGTCGCCGCAGCCGGAATCCTACAAGGGCCAGGTGGATTGCACCGGACCGCGCTCGTCCTACGACGAGAGCAAAAGGTGCACGGAATCGCTGCTTTTCGAAATGCAGCGCACCCGCGGGCTCGACCTCAAGGTCGTGCGTCCCTTCAACATTTACGGTCCCCGCACCCGGCCCGACGACGGCCGCGCCGTCTCCAACTTCATCACCCAGGCGCTGGCGGGCCGGCCGATCACAGTGTTCGGCGACGGCAAGCAATCGCGCAGCTGGGGCTATGTCGATGACGTCGTCGATGGTTTCGCCCGCTATTTCTGGATGAATGAAACCGACTACAAGGGACCTTTGAACGTCGGCAATGATCGCGAGATCTCGGTTCTCGAAGTCGCGCAATATGTGTCCAAGCTGGTCGGTGGCGTGCCGATCGTCTTCGAGCCTTCGCCACCGCAGGACCCCACCAACAGAAGGCCGGACCTGACCAAGGCGAACTACGTCATGCCCGAGTGGTCGTGCAACATCAGCTACGAACAGGGCGTCGCCATGACGCTCGACTGGTTCAGGGACAAGATAAAGGCAGGTGCGGCCGAATAAACCATCACGGCTTTGAGCTTCGCGTCTTTGCCGGCGCGGCGTATGCTCACAGTGCGATTGAGAGAGTGGTAATGCGTGAACCAATACCGTCCGATCTGAACGATATAAATTTTCCCGTTCCGATTCAGTATCTCGATCTCGCATCCTGCCCTCTCGATGCCGTTTCGTCCCCGCTCTCCGACGGGTTGGTGGTCTTTCTGTCGGATGGGCTTCCGGTCGGACAAGCCTATCTCGAAACGCCCGAGACGGCGGCGGCACTGGCCGAGCGTGTCGTGCGGCCGGAGACGCTCGAGCACATTGCCCAGGTCGCGCAAACGCCTCTTGGCAATCGCAACGTCAGCATCCTGATCTGCACCAAGGACCGGCCGGAGGAACTGCGCCGGTGCCTGGCATCGATCCCTGACCAGTCGCTAAAGCCCGTCGAGATCATCGTCGTTGACAATGCCTCATCAGGCGATGCGACGCGTCGCGTGGTCGAAGAAGCCGGCGTCACCTATGTCCGCGAAGATCGGGTCGGGCTGGATCATGCCCGCAATGCGGCCATTCGGGCGGCGAAAACCGAATTCGTCGCCTTTACCGACGATGACGTGGTTCTGCACGCGCGATGGCTGGAGAACCTGATGAAGGCGTTCGACCGGCCGGAAATTGCCTGCGTGACCGGGTTGATCCTTCCCGGAGAACTCGCAACGCCTGCACAACTTATCTTCGAAACACACTGGAGTTTCGGCAGGGGTTATCTCCGGCAGGATTTCGACCAGGATTTCTACCGCTTGCACGACCGTTACGGCGCCCCGGTCTGGACGATCGGCGCCGGCGCCAGCCAGGCGTTCCGCCGCAAGGTCTTCAACGAGATCGGCCTGTTCGATGTCCGCCTGGACATGGGCGCCGCCGGATGCTCGGGCGATTCCGAATACTGGAACCGGCTGCTGCATCACGGCCATGTCTGCCGCTACGAGCCGACGGCGGTCTCCTGGCACTTTCATCGCAAGGATATGAAGGGGCTGGCCAAACAGATCCACCAATATATGAGCGGCCACATCGCGGCACTGCTGGTGCAGTATCAGAATACCGGACAGAGCGGCAACCTGCGGCGCATTCTTCTCTCCTTTCCGAGATATTATGCCGGAAGACTGCGCAGACGGTTGCGCAAGGGTGCGAGCTCGCGCGACTTTTTCCTCAAGCAGGAGATGCTCGGCAGCGTCCATGGCGCCTTCTACGTTCTGCGCCGCTGGAAGATGCGCGCATGGTGACCGCCGCCGCACCGGATATCTCCTTCCTCATCCCTGCCTTTAATGCCGGCGAGACGCTGGCTGCATGTCTTGCCAGCCTGCAGCGGCAGACGCGATCCAACTGGCAGGCTGTCGTCGTCGATGACGGTTCGACCGACAACACCTGGGAGCTTCTTCAGGCGATCGCCGGGACGGACAAACGCATTCTCCCCTCTCGCCAGGCCAATGCCGGCGCGGCGGCGGCGCGAAACCATGCCGCGCGGCTGGCGGCTGCCCCGCTGCTTTGCATGCTGGATGCCGACGACTGGCTGGATCCGGCCTTCATCGAGAACATGCTCCCGGTCGCTGAGGATCAATCTACCCCCGCTATCGCCCATTGCGCCTACCGCCGCGTCGCCCCGGACGGTCGGATGATGCCGGTCGAACAGGCCCCCTCCTCGCCGGCGATGCCGCCAAGCGCGAGTTCTCGTCCTTTGTGCACTCGCCATTCATACGGTTGTCTTTCCCAGTAGCCTCTTTGAGCGGGTCGGAGGCATGGATGAAACCCTGCAGACCTGCGAGGAGTGGGAACTCTGGCTGCGCCTGGCCTTTGCAGGCGCCCAATTTCGCCGTGTCGACATGTGCCTCGCCTTCTATCGCATGAAGCCGGGCTCGCTCTCCGGCGACCCGACGAAATTGGTGCGCGACGCTATTCGCGTGACGACGAAGGCGCAGGCGCTACGGACGCAGGATGGCTTGGCGGAGGAAGGCCCCGAGACCGGCTGGATCACGCCCGCCATCAGCCAATTGCGCATGCTTGTCTGGGCTGTCGCCGCCAAGGGCGATCCGAGCCTGGATATACCGGCCCTTGCCGCACTGCTGCCCGATATACCTGATGCCGTGGGCTACGAGAGCTTTTTTGCCGGCGTGATTCTGCATGGCTTGCAGACCGGTCTCCTCCCCGATCGCGCCGACGATCTCATGGATGCGCCCGACAAATGGGGACCGACTTTCCTCTTGCTCGTGGAACTGATTCAGCGTCATTCCTTCCCCGGCACCGGCCGAAAGATCCTTGAGGCCGCCGCCTGGCAGCTATCCGCCGGGAACCTCCGGCGCTCCTTCACCCTCGGCAATATCCAGGTGGCCAGCGTCGAGCTCGGCGCCCTTTCCAGTATCCCGAAAGCGGAGAAGGCGGATACGCTCGTCATGCATGCCTTCTCCGGCGACGAGCATGTCGGCACCTTTGTCGGGCCGTTCTGGGGCGATCTGTCGATTCGGGCGCAGATCCGGCTGATCATGCAGGAAATGCAGGCGGACGAGCATCTGCAGCCGAAGCGGACGCTCGCCTATGCAGCTTCGTGGACAAGGGAGGCACTACGCGGCTACAGAACCTTCGGCGGTGTCATCATCCGCAGCGGCCGGCGGCGGGGACGTCTCGAACGGCTTCTGGTGCGGATCGGCCGTAACGCCATCCTTGCCCAGGCGCCAGGCGACAAGCAGGACAACGATACCCGACTGTACGGCATTCTGCGCGATCTCCAACGCGACCTGCCGCAGCCCGTTCGGCAGACGGCCGGGCCGCGGCCGCAGACGGTAAAGCCGGCTCCTCCCGCCCAGTCCGAAGAAGACTATTGGGAGCATATCTTCGAACGCCCGGATCCGTGGAATTACCTCTCCGTCTACGAGCAGGTCAAATATGCACAGACGATGAGCCTGATCCCGAAAGGCATCGAGACGGCCTTGGAACTCGCCTGCGCCGAAGGGATCTTCACCGAGAATCTGGCACGAGAAGTCGGCCGGGTAACCGCGACGGACATTTCCCAGCGGGCGATCGACAGGGCGGTCGAGCGCTGCCGCGATCTCTCCAATGTCGAGCTCCGCGTTCTCGACTTCGTCAGCGAAGATCTTCCGCCCCAACAGGATCTCATCCTCTGCTCGGAAGTGCTTTATTACATGAAGGATGAGGAGATGCTTGCGGCCGTCTGCCGCAAGATGGCGGCGGCGCTGAAGCCGGGCGGCTATCTGATCACCGCTCATGCGCATCTCCGCCGAGATGAACCTGCCCGAACCGGTTTCGATTGGGGCCATCCCTTCGGCGTCGGCACCATCAAGCGGGTTCTGGCCGAGCAAGCCGGGCTCGCTCTGGAAGAGACGATCGACACCGAGCTTTACGCCATCCACCGGTTCCGGAAAGCCTCCGTCGCCGATCCCGTTCTGCGGATCGAGACGCATGGAACGCCCATGGACGCCTTTGTGGCAAAACACATCATCTGCGGACCGGCCGGCGTCGCGCGCGAGGCCGCATGGACGACTGAAGTGACAACCTCGATTCCCATCCTGATGTATCATCGGATCGCAGAAGACGGCCCCGCGGCGCTGCGGCGCTTCCGCACCACGCCGGAGCACTTCCGCAAGCAAATGCAGTTCCTTCGCCGGCACGGTTATTACTCCGTGACGGCGCCCACCCTGCTCAATCTTTTCCGCAGCGGCAAGCCGATCCAGGGCCGGCCGGTCATGCTGGCCTTCGACGACGCCTATGTCGATTTCCGTACCAACGCCTTCCCGGTACTTGTCGAAAATGATCTGAGCGCCGACGTCTTTGTCGTCACCGATAAGGTCGGCGGCCACTCGGACTGGGATTGCGCCAATGGCGAGCCGGCGGCGCTGATGTCGTGGCCGGAAATTCAGGAGCTCCAGGAAAAGGGCATCAGCTTCGGCTCCCATCTTGCCTCCCATACACCGGCCACGGCGATGGAAAGCAAAAGTCTGCTCGCTGAAGCGATGCGCTCGCGCAAAGCGCTGCAGAACTGGCTGGGCGGCTCCGTGGAATCCGTCGCTCTCCCCTATGGCGCGACGGATTTCCGGGTCCCCGGCATTCTGGCGCTGGCGGGCTACCGGATCTGCTTCACCACACGGCCTGTAATAGCCAGCCTCTCCGACAATTTTTTCGCCCTGCCGCGTCTCGAAGTTCGCGGTGACCGGCCGCTCGAAGCCTTCCCCGAACTCATGGGCCTGCCCGGAACCTTTATCGGATGACAAAGCCATGACTGCCATAGCGAGCCCATTGGTCACCGTCGTCATCCCGGCTTACAACGCCGAGAAGACGCTTCTGGAAACGCTGACCAGCGTTTCCAATCAGTCCTATGACAGGCTTGAAATTCTAGTGGTCGACGACGGATCGCTGGATGGTACTTTCGATCTCGCGCGCGACTATGGCCTGAACGACGGCCGCGTGAGGGTTCTGCGCCAGGAGAATGGCGGGGTGGCGCGCGCCCGCAACCACGGCATCAGAGAAGCGCGCGGCCTCTATATCGCCCCCATCGATGCCGACGATATATGGCATCCTCAGAAAATCGAACTCCAGCTGCAGGCGCTGAGGAAGCTTCCCGGCGGACACGGGGTCGTCTACAACTGGTATGCGGCGATCGACGAAAACGGCATCATTTTTGGCAATTCGCGGCCAGTTATGCACGAAGGCGACATCTTCGAACCGCTGTTGAGGGAAAACTTCATCGGCAATGGCAGCACGCCATTGATGCCGCGGGCGGAGGTCCTTGCCTGCGGCGGCTATGACGCCGGCTTGCGCGACAGCGGCGCCGAGGGATGCGAGGATCTGAAACTCTATCTGGTGCTCGCCGAGACCCTACCCTTCGCCCTGGTTCCCGATTTCCTCACCGGCTATCGCTTCACCAGGGGAAACATGTCCAGCAATGCCTATCGGATGTTGAAATCCCACGCCCTGGTGATGGCCCCGATCATTGCACGCCATCCGCTTCTTGCGCGGGATATCCGCCTCGCTCAGTTCAACACCGCGTGCTGGTATTTCAAGAAGGCTTTTGTCGACGGCGACCGTGCACAGCTCAACGAGATGGCGCCGATGATGCTGAAAAAATATATCCCGCAGCTGGTCGTCCATGGCGTGCGGCAAAGCTGGCGCCAAGCAAAACGCCAGGGCATGCAGATCGCCAGGCGCGCGCTCGGAAAATCGCCGTCCCGGAAAACCCGCTTCGCCGGCGCCGTCCTTCCACAGGTCGGAACGGCATTCATCGATCGATTCGCGCCCGTGCCCGTCAGGGAGACGATGAAATCGACCAAGGACGGCCTGCAATGAAGAGGTTACCAAAACCCGCTTCCTCCAAGCCCGCCGGCGCCTACAACCTGGTAGTCGCGGCACGGTTCCGCGACCTTCTGCAACTCGTGCCGACGCTGCGGCTGACGACGGCCGTAATGATCATTCTCGGAATTCTCACCGGCTTCGCGGAAATGGTCGGAATCACCTTCCTGGTCAGCCTCGTGTTTCTTCTTGGGCAGCAGGATGCGGCTTCCGGCTCCGCCGGCGCATGGCTCCCGGCATTTTTTGGCAGTATCGATCTCAGCCTTTCCAAGCCCATGCTAATCGGCATTCTGATCGGATCCATCCTCCTCAGAATTTTTTTAGGCTTCGCCAATTCGCTTATATCAAGCACGGTCAGCCATCAAATCAACGACTCCATACGCGCGCGCCTCTACGCCAAGGTCTTGACCATCCCCTTCCAGCGCTTTCAGGACTATGAGCGCAGCGATCTGATCAACGTGATCGCGACCGAATCCTACGCCGTATCGTCGGCGCATGCCAGCTTGGTGCGTCTTGGGGTCAATTTCGGCACGATCTTGATCTTCGGGATCGGCATGCTGGTCATGGCCTGGCCTATCGCATTGCTCGGGCTCGCCTTCGGCTTCATTCATAACTTCGCTCTGGGTTCCTTTGCCGGTCCCTACCGGCGCCTCGGCGCCTCTACGCTGGCCGCAGTAGAAGCACTGACGCAGCTGAGCTGGACAACACTGCAGACCTTGAAGGCGGTCAAAAGCTTCGGCCTTGAGACCCGTCATCAAGATCTCTTCGAAACGCTTTCCCGCGACGTCGGCCACACTTGGCGCCGGTCGGACTGGATGGGAGCCACAACATCCCTTCTGAGCGAGATTCTGACCTTCGGGGTCATCCTGACGATCATTCTGTCTTCTCAATTCCTTCCCGTCGATTTCAAGGCGGCGCTCTCGGCGACGATCCTTCTCTACAGGCTTCAACCGCATATCAAGGGATTCGACTCGCAGATCCTGCGCCTTTACGAGATGGAAGCGTCGCTGCACAACGTCCTGGCGCTGCTCTCGGAAAAGGACGACGTCAAACGGACTTTGCAAGCGGCGCCGGTGACGTGTCTCGCAGAGGCGATCGTCTTCCACGATGTTTCGTTCACCTATGAGCATGCGAACGCGCCGGCGGTTCGCGGGCTCAGCTTTTCGATCCGAGCAGGCGAGACGACCGCTCTGACAGGGCCAAGCGGCTCCGGCAAGACGACGATCCTCAACATGATCCTCGACCTCAGCCGCCCGACCCAAGGCAGGATCACGGTCGACGGCAGAGATCTCGCAACAATCGACCGCTCCAGCTGGCTGCAACTGCTCTCCGTGTCCGGCCAGGACGTCGAACTAATGGAGGGCACGGTCCTCGACAACATAAGGTTTCGGCGCGATATCTCGGAGGAGGATATCCGGTGGGCCGCGGATGTGGCTTGCGCCACGGAGTTCATCGAAGATCTGCCTTATGGCTTCGATGAATGGCTGGGTGACGAAGCGATCCGGCTCTCGGGCGGACAAAGGCAGCGCATCGGCCTGGCGCGCGCGCTCGCCGGCCGGCCGCAAATCCTGCTGCTCGACGAAGCGACGAGCGCACTCGACGAGGATACCGAGATGCGGGTGTTTGCGGCGATGAAGGAAGACGCCGGCAGAACGCTGATCGTCGTCAGCCATCGGCCGGCTGTCGCCCGGCTGATGAAAAACCGCATCGATCTCCGTCCGCCCACCCCTACCTCCAGGCTGGGGTGACGGCGATGGAACTTTCGACCATATCAAGGATTGAGGTGGCCGTCGTGATCCCGGCCTATAATGCCAGCCCCTACCTTGCCCAGACGCTGCAATCGGTTGTCGATCAGACCCATAAGGCACTGGAAATCATCATCGTCGACGACGGCTCGACCGACGAGACGGCGTCCATCTGCCGTCGCTTCGCAGCCGGAGATCCAAGGTTTAAGCTTTTGTCGACGGCAAACCGCGGCGTTGCTGCCGCCCGCAATTTCGGAATAGAGGCATCGACCTCAGGCTATATCGCCTTCCTCGATGCCGACGACCTATGGCATCCGACCTATGTCGAGCGCATGCTTTCGGCCCTTCATCCGCTGCCGGACGCCTGGGGGGCGGTCTATGCTCTTCATCGCTTTATCGATTCCGAAGGATATTGCACCAAATCAGGCTCGTCGTTGAACGCCCGGGACTCCATTTTAGCGCGTCATCTCGTCTTCCGCTTCGTCGGCAATGGCAGCGGCTTCATGGTTCGCCGGGCCGTCATCGACAAGATCGGCGGCTACGATCCGCGCTATGCCAGGCAGGGGATCGGCGGATGCGAGGATTTCGATTTCGAACTCCGTACGGCCGAGCATTTCAAGATCGAGACAGTACCGCTGGGTCTGGTGGGATATCGTCTTCACTCGGAGGCCATGTCTGCAGATAAATCACGGATGGCTCGATCGCTCCTGGCAGTGACCGAGCAATGTATCGCCCGCAATCCGGATCTGCCGGTATTTGTCATCAGTTGCGCCCGCGCCTCGGCGCATCTTTATGCATTCTCGAAATTTGCGATTTTGAAAGATTGGCACAGCGCCGCGGCCTCGCTGAATCATATCTATCATCATAGCCCCATGCTCGCCTCCGCCGTGCTGGCCAAGTTGATTCTCTCAAAAGCCAACAGAGCGGCACGCAGGACATTGTCCAAAGCTTGGCCGGCCAGCGAAAATGAGGAAAAGAATGTCAGGAAATTTGAAGAGATAGATCCGCTTTCCCCCTTGGTGGGCGGTTGGTCGCGCTTCAGGACAAAAGCATTGCTCCAGCGCTTGTCGGAAATCGATCGGTCTGGCAATGCACTGTTGCGACCTCGTCACGCCAGACGTGATGCCTGGCGGCTGACCGGTCAACATCTCGCTATTACACTCCGAAATGTGATATTTCGCCAGAATATCAATAAGTAAAAATCGACAAACTCATGGGAAAAACCAATCACCCCAATAATAATGTGTTGCAATACACGATTTACCTGCAATCATACCTGCGCACTGTGCAAGCATTTCTACTGGAGGACCCGTCACCACCCCGGCGGGTCCTCTGCTTTGCTTCCCGGACGCTTGCCATAAATGCAATTGCTGTTGCTTTTGTATCGGCATAGAAAAATATTGCTTTCAACAATGATATCGCCCGGCAGAGATCTGCCGGATGAGACAAACTCACATTTTTCCAACTGAAGACTGGAGGCCCGCCGCCCGCGCGGGCAATATCGGAAGCTTATTTCAACGGCGAGCCAGACACCTACGCATGCCTCGATGTAACTTCACCCAACACCGATGTCACATAGTCGATATCGGAACATGTTAACCACCAATAAACCGCGAAAGCCGCAACACAATACATCGCGTGATTATATAGAAATAAAAGTTAAATCATCTTTTAATTGATATTTAAATACAACCTCCATCTGAAACATATTATTTAACATTTTGATAAAAATTTTCTTGAGCACTCTGATAATCGGCTGCCGGTTATTCTGTCTTTAACTACCACCTGCCCGGTTTCAGTTTTTATCAGGAGGCCAAAAAGCCAGCTTAAGCCGCGTCCCACCTCGGGTTTCAGCCGCCCGCCAAACTTCCCGTGAACACCGGATGGGGATCACGCTTGATAGTTTGGCAGTCGTGGAGATGAGCGCGCGCCAGAGCGTTGGCGGTGCAACTTAGGACCGTCCTATGACGGCAGCGGAGATGTACGATGGTGCAACGTGTTGTCAAATCAGATGGTTAGACCGTGAACACAGAACAGTTCCGCCAGCAGCAGCGGCTCTGTCCGTTTCAACCCCGGCGCATGGGTTCCGGTATATCCGACCGAGATACGGCGCCAAGCCGCGGCGTCATCCTCGTTCGCGATCTTTCCGACACGAGGTGGTCGACCTTCTTCGAGCCCGTCCCGTTCAACACGGCGAAGGCGTCTTATGGTGTGCTACACCTGTGTCGAAATGGTCGCACGTCGATAGGGAATTAACCCTTCATAAAGCATTTACTTGCTCAACTTATAATTTGTGTCATGGTCACTGTAAGTAGTGAGGGAGCCGACCTGATGAGTGATATAGCATCGCATATTCCGGAATTTGGTTACGATGAACGCGTGATGATCTGCCGGAAGCAGATCGAGAAGGCGGTTTATCAGTTCATTGCAAATACGAAGGTCGAAGGGTGCGATCCGGCTGAAGTCGCAATGGCCATCGCAGACATCGCCGACGATTACATTTTACTGCTGGCCCAGAAGCGCAATTTGACCCACTGAGATGAGGGATCGGCCGTCGATCGGCCCATCGCGCAGAAGCCATGTGAACGCGAAGTTGCGCCGCTTCCCCTCCCGGAAGCAACGTCGAGGAGATCATTTACTCTTCGCTGGCAACCATCCCGAGATCGTGTCCGGCAGATCCTGAATAACGCGCCGACCAACCAGCCGGGCCTCCAAGCCGCAGTTCAAATGGATTCGCCAAAGCTCAGGCGTCGGTTTGAGCCCGTTATCGCCCCCGCGAAGGGATCGAAAGGTTCCGCAAACGCCCCTGTCCCTAACAGTGCGCGCATAACCGCGAAAATCGATGTTGATTTTCGCGGTTATGCGCGCGCGTTCGGAGGAGTGTCGCATCGCGCCAAGCGACGCGCGTTATGTCAATGCATATCGCCCGGAACGCTACACACTTCCGGGCGACATGCATTGGAGCGGTTCAACTGTTACGGAAGCGCAGAACCGCTCCAGTCGTTTGTTTTAGTGACAGCTCACACTCACTTGCGGAACCGGCGAGCTCAATTCGGCCAGTTCCCTGGTGAAGCCTTCCCCCACCTCCTGCTTCACCGCCTCGAGCGCCAGATCGAGGCAATTCGTTGCGAACTGCAGCTTGACATCGTCAGCGACCTGCCGCGCGTAGGCAATCATCCGCGCCAGCGCGATGAGTTCGTTCAGACCATCTTCCGCCCCGTGGTCTGCATTTGCCTTGGCAATCGATGTCACGCTCATGAGCATTTCTCCAACGAATTGAAGCAATGATACGCGCGCAGAGATAATTGAGCCCGTGAAAAAAGCGTGACACAACCCTCGGTGAGAATTGCCGCTTTCGATTTACAATGCAGGACGCGTACGGAACGCAGTTGCATGCAGTTTCCAGGGCAGATCGGCGTTCGAGCGGGTGTCACGGGCGTCCTGCACGGCTTTCAGCAATTCCAGGGCATCGATGCGTTTTTGATCGACAGAATTCGAAAGAAGCGTCGCCAGCAGCTGCGGACGGTCCGGCTCGGCTATACCGGCGCATTGCTCGACGATCGACTGCCACGTCCGCTTCTTGAAAAAGATCGCGTTTGCCGCATCTTCGAGCCGCTCGCGCAGTCCAGCTGCAAGCAATCCGCTATCTGCCATCGCATCGAGCGTGGCGCTGACGTTGACGAGCGGTATCGTCAGCGGCTTGCTGCCGAGCGCGCTCGGCGCGTGCATAAGTGCGACGGCGGCATCGTCGATCAGCCGACCGGTGCGATAGCCCTCGAAAATGCGGCCGATCCCGATCATCCCGAACGGATGACATTCCGCAGCCCGCAAGGCGCCCATGCTTGCTGCCCCGAGAACGGCCACGCCAAGCGAGAGAGCATGGAGAATTTCCTTATGCCAGACCGGTGCGGCATATTCGAAGCCGCCGTCGATCAAGCCGATGACATTGGCGCCCTGTTCCACCTGACCCAGGACATCACCTTGCATAGCAGGCGGCAGGACGCATACCGCCTCGCCGGCGAGCGATGCCGCATCGGGAAGACTGGGGCCTGCGAAAATGATCTTCAAAACCCGATCGCCTTGGCCAGAGCCCTTGTTCCAAATCGCCGGGCGCGCTCCCCCTCCGGATTTTCGAGTTCGGGGATAACGATCTTGACGACGCTGAAGGGAAGCGTGTCGTCGCTGAGGACAACTCGGATCACCGAAGCGATCCCCCGATTGCGCAGAGCGTCAAGCACATGTTGCAGCAACTCCGTCAGATTCCGTGCCCGATATCCTGCCGCGCCGTCATGGCGGAGGGCGGCGGGCGGTGCGGCAACCGCATCGAAGGCCCGCCGCATCAGCGGCGGAAGGGATCTCGAGAAAGTTGCAGGAGAAATATCGTCCCTGGCGCCGCTGATATAGGTGAGCCGCGATTGCACGGCTTCCGTCACCGCCCGAATGGCCGCACGCACGGGGGACGTATGCGCCCCGGTGCCACCGGTCACCTCGACGAGGCGAATGTCCCTGTCAGCGCAAACATGCATTGGGCCTGGAACTAGCTCCCCCGGACCCAGCATGGCGGTAAAACAGGGGATTGCGATGTCGCTGGTGATATCGAACAGCCTGAGCGCCAATCCCGATGCTTCGATCTTGTCGATCAGCCCGTTAAGGGCAATATCCTCAAAGCCGCGGGGGTCGACACAGCCGGCATAGAGATCAGCTTCCCCGCCCACCTGCCACAGCACCTGAGCGTCACGCTCGATGCGCTCCAGGACGCCGTGAAAGATTGCCTCCTCGACACTGTTTCCCGAAGCCAGGCCATCCGACGACATCCAGTATCGCGCGTCACGCGTCCGGTCGAGCACAACCGCTTCGAAGGGAATGTGGATCTCTTCGCCGCTGAGGATATTGAGGCCGGCAACCCATTCGGTTTCGTCATCCGGCCCGAGATCGGGTTTATGGACGGCGGTCAGGCAGCTCAACCTGTCGACTTGGTAGCCCATCGCCTGCAGGCGGGAACAGGAACCGTGGACGCGCTTGACGAAGGGTTCGCCGGCAACGGCCCGTTCGAGCGCCTCCATGACAGTGGATACCATGGCGTCCAGATCGGTCAGGCCCTTTCCCTGAGCAATCACGATCGACCGCGAATTCGGGGCACAGGCGCACCAGACGGGGATTCCGATGTCATCCAATCCGGTATGTCGCGCAACCCTGGTAATGCCGAATCTGGTCAAGAAAGGTTCGACGCGGGAAAGAGTCTCCCCGGCGATATGGTCCTGTCGGAATAGTGGGCCGGGTGTAGGGCTGAATTCATAGCGCGCCGGCATAGATATGGGCCGTCATCAACAGCCCCTTGATCGGAGGGAGGACCAGTCACCATTCGTCTCGATCAACCGCAGATCGTCGAATGTCTGCAGGTGATGCACCATCCGTCCTCAGCCGTTTACAACCGGATCCTGCAACTCACCGTCGATCTCCGACAACCCGGCGACTGCCAGACTTTTGGCCAATGCCACCAGTTTTTGCCTGATATTCGGATCCTCGATGGCGATGAACGCCTTGTTGAGCGCCAGCCCCTCCTTCGAGGACAAAAACTTGTTCAATTCGCTCGTCTCGCCTTCGATCGGTCCGGAGCCACCGTTCTCGAAGAAAAAGCCGATGGGCACACGAAGAATCTCGGATATGCGCTGAAGGCGGCTGGCGCCTATTCGGTTCGTTCCTTTTTCGTATTTCTGGATCTGCTGGAAGGTAATGCCCAGAAGTTCGGCGAGACCATGCTGGGTCATCCCGAGCGTCTTTCGCCGGACCCTGACGCGATTGCCAACATAGACGTCGATCGAATTCGGGGATTTAGCCTTCATGTGAATAAGTCTCCCACTTTATCAGCATGCCAGCCGTATAATGGAGAGTTTAGTCAAAAATGCAACTAAAAGTAAATATTTCATAAGATTTTTTTCCGCGCCGCGCACCGGATGAAACAACCTGTGGATTATCGTAGCGGTTCCGCTTGGAGGGATGCGTACCGCGCTCTCGCGCGCACTGCTGCTCGAAATGAGGGCCGCTAGGACAGCGTCTCCAAAGCATGTCGCACAAAAGTGTGCAGCGGTTTTGCGGCAACGACATGCGTAAAAACAAAAAGTTAAAGCGCAAGGAGCGAATCTGAAAGATCGCGACTCGCTTTTAAAGAGGCTTTTGAGCCACGGCGATCATCGACTTGGCCAAAACGGGAATTCTTCCGACATATTGAAAACGGACCTTGTCGAAGCCGGCATCCAGCAGCAGCGTGCTCAGGGTGTTTTTCGACCAGAACTTGATATGCCCATGATCCTTCAGCGGCATGAAGTGATCATCCATTTTCCCCATCGCGGCGAGCGCAAGATTCTTCAGATAGCCGTGATAGGGCGTCGACATCACGGCGACGCCGCCCGGCTTGACAAGATCGTACATCGTCGAGGCAAATGCTCTCGGATCGTAGACATGCTCGACAACCTCCAGGCTGATGACCGCGTTGAACGTGCCGTACTCCCGGGAAAGATCGTCATAGGCCGAGCCGACATTCAGCGGCAGTTCGGGATAATTGATATTGGCCTTGGCAATACCGTCGCTGGAAGGATCGACGCCGACGACATAATAACCCTTCTCCGCGAGAGCAGCCGCCGCTCCGCCCGTACCACATCCCAAATCAAAGACGTCGTTTTTCGCAGAACCGTCGAAATGGCTCTCCAGCGCGTCAAGCACGGCGGGCAAGATGTAGGAATGCGCGGTTGTCGGCTTGGCATGAACATAGTTAGTTGCGTCTAATTCGACGGACATGTCCCCCTCCGCGATTGCGCGGCAGACCCTATCGAAGAATGCGTCAAAAATTTGATGAAATCCGCCAAACAGCAAGGATAGAAAAAGATATAATCTGGAGTTTTGCCATTAAAACTAAAACCATCGCGCGAAAATACCAAAACTGCGATGCACAGAATGCACAACATTACACAATATCTTTAATAATACTTGAAATAAGCCAATGAATTCTTCGAATTCACAATAATAATCAAAGCAATTTCTCGAAATTACGAAAGCATGAAACCAGCGAGCGAAGAGTGACATTGAGCGGCATGAGCGGTTCCCAGATGGTGCTGCGCCTTCGCCTCTCGCGCACTGATGGTGAGGCGCAAAGGCGCCCAATTGCCGACACGAAGCCAAAGATATTTAACGGATAAATGTATACTGCTGGATTTAGACAGCCCGATCGAAACCCTTCTCGCACCGGAGAAGACAAGCTTGCCCGATAATTCGTCGTCCGCAAATGCGAAACAGCCATTGGGAAAACCGACGATTCCCGTGGTCTTCTGGTTGCTGCTGACGATCTCCCTCTCACTGGTCATGGGGACGGTGCTTCTTTCCAACGATATGAAACACTTGAAGACGGTGGGCCATTATTTTGGCTTTGATCTCTTCCCCCCTGACGTTAAGCCACCTCCCCCCAAAGCCCTTCCCCGCCCGGCGCCGCCTGCCGCCTTTACACTACCCTTGCATCTCATCGAGCCTCCCGTGGCGCAGACCGTGTCGACCTTTCTGCGCACGTGGCGAATATCCGGGCCCGCAATGTGTGCAGCTCTGCGCGATGCCGGTATCGAAACCAGCGATTGGGCGGCGGCGAGCTTTAACGCCGACACGTTCGAATGCTTTTTCGAACATGGCGCCAAGCGGGAAAAGGATCAGCTTCCGAGTTCCATCTTCGTCATCGTTCGCGGCGACGCCGCTGGCGTGATCAGCAATATGCGGGTGAAAATCATCAATCCCGAAACGGATCAAAACGGCCAGCTCGATCCCGCCATCCTGCGAATTTTCGAAACCATGTTGCGGCAACCGCAATGGCTCGATTTTCACGAGACATTGAACGCAATCAAGAATCTGAAGGACATCAAGGAAGACGGCTTCGGAGCCAGTATCAACTTCGCCCGTGAGGTGCTCAATCCCGGCCGCTATAATTTCACGCTGTCGCTGGATGCGACCTCGGGACCGCAAAAAAGAACAAGAAGTTATTTTTCCGACAGATCATGGCTCCCATCGCCTGAACCGACGGTCGAGACCAACCTACGACCGGCCCAGCTATCCACGCCTGCCGATGCCGAGGCACCGAGAGAAAATGCGGACCATCCGCATTAGGACCTGGCGAGATTATGCGCCGGTTTGTCACGCCATGTAACTTGCATCGTCGTGATGCCTGGCCAGGATCCTGTAAAGCTCTCTCAAGCTTTCCGCGTTCGGCCGTTCGGTGCCGTCTCTGCCCGCCAGGCGTCAGAGACGCTCGACATTGATGTCCTGTGTGACTGGGCAAGATCATCGCTCGGAGAGCGAAGGGCGACTGCCGATCGACGCAACCTCAGGGTGTTCTGATCAGCGCTGCAAACAGGATGACAATGAGGGCGACGACGCCGAGAACAAGGGCTGTGAACTGCCGGCCATCGAGAAGAAATAGATCGTTTCGGACGGTCGCCATAAAAAAACGGCATTTTGAAATTCCATATGAAAACAGCTCATCAGGTAGCTAAACCAATCTCCCGTCGCGAGCGCCCTCCATACCGGTTTATATCTTGGAGATTTAGCAGATACTGACGATATCCCGAATTCGAAAGTATATTTCAGGTTGCTTTGTTCTACTCGATTGAGCGCAAACTCTGCGATGGATCGGTGCCGGTGCGCCCGGCCCGTTAAATTCCGCCGCGGACATGAAAAAAGCCAACAGTGAGAGATAGAATGAATAGAAGACGTTTCCTCGCCTCGATTCCGCTTGCTCTGTTGTATGCCAATGCGGGCGACGTCCTCGCACAGGTGCCTCCGGCAAGAGGGTTGCGTGCCGTTGCCGACAGCAAGGCGCTCCGATTCGGATCGGCAATCGACCTGCAGAACATCAACGACCCAATCGCTTCCGGGATCTACATCGACAACGTCAATTCGATAACGCCGCGAAACGAGCTGAAATGGAATGCGACGGAAAAGAGGCCGGGAATATTCAGCTTCAAGAGCGCCGACCTTATGGTTGCATTTGCACGAAAAAACAACATGAGGGTTTATGGCCATACGTTGATCTGGTATCGCGTCCCGGACTGGGTGTCTGAGATCACCGACGCCAAGACGATTCAGGCGACGATGAACCGTCATATAAAACAGGTTGTCACTCGCTATAAGAACTCGATCGACGCTTGGGATGTGGTGAACGAGCCGTTGGAATATGATGCGCCGGATCTGCGGGATTGTGTTTTCCGACGCCTTCTTGGCGACGACTATATCCGTATGAGCTTCGACATGGCACATCAGGCCAATCCCGGCGCGACGCTTGTGCTCAACGAAACGCATCTGGAGAAAAAATCCGACGTGTTCGAACAGAAGCGCGCCCGCATCCTGAAAATCGTCGAGGACCTCATCGCCCGGAAAACGCCGATCGGCGCGGTCGGGCTGCAAGCGCATTTCCGGCCCGGCCTCGACCGAATCGATCCGGAAGGAATGGGGCGCTTTTGCGCGGCGCTGAAGGACATGGGGGTCGGCGTTTTCATCACCGAACTCGATGCGTCCTGCCACTTCCTCAACCGCGACAAAGGCTTCACGCCGGCGTCATACGCCGATATTTTCAGTGACGTGATCACCGTGGCGGCCGAGCGTGGCGACTTGAAAGGCGTGACGGTATGGGGCATGTCGGAAAAATACGCCGAGCCCGACGAGAAGGCGGCCGGCCCCGACGCGGCTTGCACGAAGCGCGTTAATCTTTACGACGAAAACAACACGCCGAGAAGTGCGGTTGATGGCATCCGACGGGCAATAGAGGCGATGTGATGCGCAAGACAACGGAGACGTCGACAGATTCATGAGAAAAGCCGTTATTTACGTGGAAAAATTTCTGCCTGCCAGCCAGGCATTTGTTCTCAATCAGGCGGTGGCATTTCGTTCCTTCGAAGCTGAAATTCTTGCCGGTTCGCGAATTTCTTCCGCCCATACCAAAAAATCCACGGTTCCGGTTCATGACATCCGTCGGTCTCCCGTTGCGCGGGCCGGTGAACTGCTTCTGAAAATCCCCCAGATCGGCCTTCCCTTTCTCTTTCCCGCGATCGGCAATGCCGATGTTATCCACGCCCATTTCGGCAAGAACGGTTATGTCATCGGCCCCTTGGCGCGCGCCGCCGGCAAGCCGCTGGTCACGACATTCCACGGCTTCGACGCCACCTATGGCGGCGATCCAAGGAAGCCGGGCGGCTTCAACCAGGTGCGCTTCTTTGCCAAGGGACGCCGGGAGATGGCCGGCTGGAACAGCTGGAATATCGCCGTTTCCGATTTCATCCGCGACCGGCTGCTGGCGCTCGGCTTTCGCGCCGATCGGGTCTTTCGCCACCATATCGGCATCGATCTCGACCTCTTCAAAATGGAACCGCGTCCCCGAAAAAAAGGACTGGTGGTTTCCATTGCCCGTTTCGTCGACTATAAGGGCCACCGCTTCATGATCGACGCGCTGTCGCGCGTGGCGGCGACCGGCACCCCGGTCGAATTCGTCATGGTGGGTCAGGGACCGCTGAAAGAGGAAATCGAGGCGCTGGCGCGTCGTTCCTTGCCAAGCGTCACGATCCATGAAAATCTGTCGCAGACTGAGATAAGGGATCTGCTCGCCAGTGCGGAGCTCTATCTTCATGGCAGCGTGACCCTCGACAATGGTCACGCCGAAGCGTTCGGCCTCGCCAATCTAGAGGCGGAAGCCGTCGGGACTCCGGTCGTCGCATTTCGCTCGGGAGGCGTGGGCGAAGCGATCGAAGAGGGGAAAACTGGTTATCTCGTGGAGGAGCGGGATGTCGCAGGAATGGCCGAAGCCGTCGGAAGGCTGCTCAACGACCATTCTCTGTGGACAGCCTTCAGCGCGCGGGCACCGCTTCTGGTGGCCGAGCGCTTCGACTTACGTCGTCAGACGGGGATGCTCGAGGACTATTACAGTTCCGTGCTAGACGAATTTTCCAGCCGGGGTCGGACTTGATGGTGCAGACAGGAAAGAAGCCGAAGTGGGGACTGAACGTATTTCGGCCGCTGCGGAACGGCATAGTGACGGCCAAGTGGCTCTATTATACGAAATTCTGGGGCATGGACATCGATCCGACGGCGAGCTTTTCCCTAAGCGTCCGGTTCGACAAGACCAATCCGAAAGGCCTTCATATCGGCGCGGAAACCTATGTCGCCTTTGAGGCAGCGATCCTGACCCATGACCTCACGCGCGGGCTCTACCTCCACACGCGTATCGGCAAACGCTGCTTCATCGGCGCCCGCAGCATCATTCTGCCCGGCGTTGAAATCGGCGACGAATGCGTCATCGGCTCCGGCTCGGTGGTGACCAGAAGCGTGCCGCCGCGCTCGCTCGTGGCGGGCAACCCGGCAAAGGTCATCCGCAGCGACATCAAGATCATTTCGCGTTACGGACGCATGGCACGCGAAGACGAAGCGGTCTCGCAGATCGTCACGCACTTGCCGACTGGAGAAGCACGATGAAGATGTTTGCCTATCGCGGGAAACACGAGAATTTTGGCGATGAGCTCAATCATTGGCTCTGGGAGCGGCTGCTGCCCGACTTCTTCGATGATGACGAAGGTCAGCTCTTTCTCGGCATCGGTTCGATCCTCTACGACAATTTCGACCCGAACATGCAGAAGATCGTCTTCGGCTCAGGTTATGGCGGCTACACCAACCCGCCGAAAGTCGACGGCAACTGGACCTTCTATTTCGTGCGCGGAAAGAAGACCGCCGAAGTCCTCGGCATCGATCCGAGCTACGCCATCGGCGATTCGGGCATCCTGACGCGTAGCTGCTGGGATGCAAAAAACATCGAGAAGCGCTACTCGGTCTCGTTCATGCCGCACTACGAAAGCGCCATGTACGGCAGCTGGGATAAGGTCTGCGATCTCGCCGGCATTCACTATATCGATCCGCGCTGGTCGGTGGAAAAGGTTCTGACCGAAATCAGCGCATCACATAAGGTCGTATCGGAAGCGATGCATGGCTGCATTATTTCGGATGCGCTGCGCGTTCCGTGGCGGGCGATCCGGCCGATCGCGCCGGGGAACAGAGCCAAGTGGTATGACTGGGCGAGTGCGCTCGATCTGGAGATCGATTTCGACCCGATCGGCCCGTCGAACCTCGTCGAGGTCGGAGCGTCGCTGGTGCGGAAAAATACCACCCTGTTGAAGAACATAACGTTCCGTCACCGCCGCATCCGCCAGCTGACCGGAAATTACGTGTTCGGATCGACGGTCAAGACGTTGCAGCGGGTGGCTGAGAAGCCGGGCCAGCTCAGCACCGATGAGTCGATCGTAAGAGCACACGATAGAATGCTGGTCGAACTGAACCGGCTGAAGCAAGATTTTTCCAAGAAAACGGCAAGCGCCCTTTAAGATCGTAACCGGTTTCGTGACGAGGCAATAAGGCATGATGCTTTTCGACTCCCTCAATAGCTTCTGCGCCCGCAAGGGCGAGAAGCACCTTGAATGTGCATGTGGTCCGCTCAGATGGTCGATTTGCTCGACCTCGGGAGCCGTTCGCCCATGAGCAGTGTGACCGACCGACTGATCCAAGGCAGCATGTGGCTGAGCCTGTCCCGCGCCATCGTCAACGGGCTTTCGGCACTCAGCACCTTTGTCCTCGCCTGGTATCTCGTACCGGCGGATTTTGGTCTCGTCGCCATTGCAACGACGATCCAGGTCATCTTGAGTTCGGTCACCGAGCTTTCGCTCAATCAGGCGCTCATCCGCCACGAGTCGCCGAGCGAAACGCACTTCAGCGCGGTTTGGACATTGAGCGTGACGAGAAGCGCCATATTGGCGCTGCTGTTTGCCGCCGCGTCCTATCCGATCGCCGAGTTTTACAATGAACCTCGTTTGACGAGCGTGATGCTTGCTCTGAGTTTCAGCCTGCTGCTGAGTGGTCTCGCCAATCCGCGCCGCGTCATGCTCCAGCGCGATCTGATCTTCTGGCAGGAATTCGTCCTCAACGTCTCGCAAAAGCTCGTCGGCTTCATCGTGACGGTGGCAATTGCTGCGATCTATCAGAGCTATTGGGCGCTCGTGATCGGCACGCTTGCCTATCAGGTGACCAATATCATCGTGTCCTACACCGTCTTGCCGTTCTGGCCGCGCATCACCTTCCGCCATGCCCGGGAACTGTTTTCCTTCTCGGTGTGGCTGACGGCCGGACAGATCGTCAATACGCTGAACTGGCGGATCGAGTATCTGCTGATCGGCAAGATGCTCGGCGCCACGCAGCTTGGTCATTATACCGTCGGCAACACGCTTTCGACGCTGCCGACGCGCGAGGCGACGGCTCCGTTGAACCAGACGATTTATCCGGGCTTTTCCAAGGTCCGAAACGATCCGGTCCGGCTTATCGCAGCCTATCAGCGCGCGCAGGCGCTTCTGGCTGCGGTGGCGCTTCCGGCAGGTATCGGCATGGCTGTTGTGGCTGATCCGATGATGCGGCTGGCCCTGGGAGAGAAATGGGCTCCCGCCATCTTCATCGTCCAGGCACTCGCATCGGTCTTCGCCCTGCAGACGCTCGGTTCGCTCGTCCAGCCGCTGGGCATGGCCAAGGGCCATACCAAGATGCTGTTCATCCGCGACACGCAGATGCTGGTGGTTCGCATTCCCATCATCATCGCCGGCCTGATGATGGCCGGGCTTCCGGGCGTCGTTTATGCGCGTGTGTTCACGGGCCTGATTTCCACCGTGGTCAACATGCTTCTCGTCAAGCGGCTGATCAACCTGCCATTCCTCCAGCAGCTCGCGGCAAATTTCCGCGCGCTTGCCAGCGTCGCCCTGATGGCCGCCGGCGTCTGGGGATTGTCGCATATCCTGAACACCCCGACCGACAAGCCGGCGCTGGCCCTGCACCTCGCCATCCTCGTCGTCACCGGCGGTATTCTCTATATCGGTTCCAGCTTTGTCCTTTGGCTCGCCATGAAGAAGCCGAATGGCCCGGAAACCGAAGTTCAGCGTATCGTCGTCAAGTTCCTGTCAAAAGCCAAGCGTATTGCCGTTCCCAAGTCGGCTTAAAGCTAAAACGAACATTAACAAGTGAGGCAGAATGACCAGCCTATCCAGATCTGAGCTGATCGCAAAACTCAATGGCATGATCCATGATTGCCTGAAGGACTATGTCTCGCGCGACGAGCCGCTCGCGATTCTCGACTTCCCCGACATCCGCAATTGCGGCGACTCGGCGATCTGGCTGGGTGAGATGGCCTATCTCAACGATCGTTTCGGCAAGCGCCCGGACTATGTTTCCAGACTATACGACTTCTCCGCCGAAGAGCTGAAACGGCGCGCTCCCACAGGCCCGATCTTCATTCACGGTGGCGGCAACTTCGGCGACATCTGGGTTGCCCATCAGGATTTCCGTGAAGCGATCATGGAGCGTTTCCCCGATCGGCAGATCATCCAGTTCCCGCAGTCGATCCACTACAGTTCGGCTGAGCGCATCGAGCAGTCCAAACGGGCAATCGGACGCCACAAGAATTTCGTGCTGCTCGTGCGCGACGAAGAATCGAAGGAATTTTCCGAGAAACATTTCGACTGCACGGTGCGCCTATGCCCGGATATGGCTTTCGCCATCGGCGCGCTTCCGGAAAGGGCGACGCAAATTCCCGTGCTCGCCATGCTGCGGGAGGATGCGGAACGGGTTGGCGGCGCCGATCGCAATATCCCTTCCGACATCCCTGTGGAAGACTGGATCACGGAGTCAAAACGGAAGGTGAATATCGCCAAGAAGCTTGGAGTAGCTTCGGCCTATCTCGCATTGAAGCCAAGCGAAGTTGCCTTGCGCAGGCTGGACTCGGCTGCGCACAACCGCTTCGAACGCGGCATCAGCCAGATCTCGCGTGCCCGCGCAATCGTCACCGACCGCCTGCACGTCCATATCTGCTCGATGCTGCTCGGCCGTCCGCATGCCGTGCTGGACAACAGCTACGGAAAGATCCGCCGCTTCATGAATGCATTCTCCGGCGGAACGGATCTTTCCTACAAGGCAACCTCGCTCGAAGACGGGATCGAGTGGGCGCGTCACCAGGCAGCCAATCGGCGTATCGATGACAAAGAAGCTGTGAGCTTGCGGGCTTAAGGGGGTTATTCGATGCCACTTGTCACCTTCATTATCCCGGTCCGACATCAGGACAATGCCCGCGACTGGAGCAAGCTGAAGGCAAACCTCAGCCAGACCGTGGCCTCCATTTCCAACCAGACCAATGGAGACTGGCGCGGGATCATCGTGGCGAACGAAGGGGCCGACCTGCCTGATCTGCCGGAGAAATTTTCCGCCGTGCGCGTGACTTTTCCGCCCAATGACCTGCATGAACTCGGAAAGGGCAGCAAGGAAGACTTCCTTGACGCCTTCCGGGCAGACAAGGGCCGGCGCGTCCTGAGCGGCATGTTGACCGCCGCCGATAGTCGCTTTTTCATGATTGTCGACGACGATGACTTCGTCAGTTCTCGAATCGTGCAGCACGTGTCCGAAAATCGGGACGCCAACGGGTGGACGATCGACCATGGCTATATCTGGGACGATGGCGGCAATTTCCTGTTCGGCCATGATGATTTCAGCCATCTCTGCGGCACGTCGCTGATCATTCGGTCCGATCTCTACGAACTCCCCGACCGCTTCGAGGATGCTTCGCTCGACTGGATCAAGTCGATGCTGGGCAGCCATGTCCGCATCGCGAATATCCTGTCCCAACGTGGAGCGCCGTTGACGAAACTTCCCTTTCGCGGGGCCGTCTACCGGGTTGCCCACGGCGGATCGCACAGTCAGGCACCGAGCCTGCTGCGGCAGTATTTCCTAAACCGCGGCGTGTTGACCAAACCGCGGCGCTGGTTGCGCAATCTCCGCAAGCTGAGGGTACTCGGCGAAAATCAAAGACGCGAGTTTTTCGGCAAAACACGGTCGAGCCCCGCGTAAGGCGCCGATCCCGTTCAAACATCGCACAGGCAGTCAAAATATGAGACTTTTCGCTTTCGACTTCACCAAGAGGGTTGGTCACTGATGTCGGATCTCTTCGTCAGCGTACTCTTTTCATCCTACAATGGCGCCAGCCGCCGGCTGCGCCATACTTTGGATTCCTTGGTGCGCCAGGAGCTTCCTCATGATCGATGGGAACTGATTGCTGTCGACAACAATAGCAATGACGACACGTTTGATCTTTTGACGTCGTATGGCGACAAGCTCCCCATCACGATCCTGCAGCAGCGCAAGCCGGGAAAGTCTGGGGCGCTGAATTTGGCTCTGGATCGGGTGAAGGGCGATCTCGTCGTCTTTACCGATGACGATGTTCGCGCCGAACCCAACTGGTTGAAAGCGATCGTCGACTGCGCTGCCGCCCACCCGGGTTATGGCGTCTTCGGCGGCAGAATCGTCCCTGATTGGGAGAGAGAACCAAAAGACCCTTTTATCGAGTGGATCCCGATGGGCTCCACTTTTGCGATCGTCGATGAAAAGCAAAGCGGACCGTGTGACCCGACAAAAGTCTGGGGTCCGAATACGATCATTCGGCGGGAACTGCTGGGAACAAGCGTGCGCTACCGCGAAGATATCGGTCCTCTTCCCGGAAAGATATTTGCCATGGGTGAAGATGCGGAAATCATCATTCGCCTGGCGGCAAATGGCGCCAAATCCTATCGCTGCGCCGAAGCCGTGGTTCATCACTGGATTCCTGCGTCGAGCGTCACCGAGGATTGGGTGCAGAAACGCGGCGAGCGTCTGGGCTACGGCATGCCGGCGCTTTTTCCCGACGAGGTGCCTGGAGGAGTGAGGTTAAGCGGAGTTCCGCTTCCGACCTGGATCGAAAGCGCGCAATGGGCATTCCGGGCAGCCACCCTTTATCTCTTTCCGCAATCCAAGAAGCGTTTCTGGGCTATCTGGAAATATTACTACATGCGGGGTTATCGTGCCGGAATTCGCCGATATGCGCCTCAGACCCTGGCGCGGTGATCGATTGATCTAGGAGGCGGTAATTTGAAGCTCTCGGTGCTCATCAATAATTTCAACTACGGTCAGTACCTACGTGCATGTGTAGACAGCGTCCTGTCGCAGACCTACCCTGATTTCGAAGTCGTGGTGGTCGACGACGGATCGACGGATGATTCCCGCGAGGTTCTTGCCTCCTACGGGGATCGGATTCTGGCTGTGTTGAAGGAGAACGGCGGTCAGGCCTCGAGCTTCAATGCAGGTTTCGCGGCCGCAAGCGGCGATATCCTCTTTCTCCTTGACGCCGACGACGCGTTTTTGCCCGGCAAACTCGCACGGATCGCCGAGATCTACGATCGCAACGAGATCGACTGGTGTTTCGACCGGGTGACGACAGAGGAAAGCGACCAGCCTTCCGCAGAACTGCAAGTGACGCTGTTCGACAAGCGGGACACGCTTCGCAAGGGCGGCTTTCCCTCGCTTCCGGTTCCGACTTCGGGCCTGAGCTTCCGCCGCAGCCTGCTGTCCCAGATATTGCCGATGACCGTCGCGTCAGACGTCGTCCTCAGCGACAATTATATCAAGTTTGCCGCAGCCTTTCTTGGTCGCGGCGCCATCGTCGAAACACCGCTGACCTTCCAGCGCATTCATGCGTCGAACCGCTATACCGGCACAAGCAGGGCAAAGACGCTGCGCCCGCGGATCATGATCGCGACAGGCCTGGAACTGGCCCGCCGATATGATGGGCTGCAGGCGCTCGGCAAGAGCCTGGTGGCCGGCGGCATTGCCGAGACGACATCGCTTCTGAAGCTTAGGAGCGAAGCGCGCAACACGGTGACCGGCGGTCCGTTCGGCGATGCTGCCGCAACCGAGGTGGCCCTGATGGCCGCGCGCAAGCGTTTGGCAAATATGCTGCGGAAAGGACAGGCATGAACCAGCAGGAAACCTTCCCGCATTCATCCGTCGGCACCGATCAGGCAGGTGCTGCGCCGTTGAAGATCGCCGTCGGCGTACTGACCTATCGGCGTCTGGATGGGATCGCCAAGCTGCTTGACGTCATGACGCGCCAGATCAGGCACCCGGCCCGCCCCTATCATCTCACCATGGTGATCGTGGACAATGATGCGGCCGGCAGCGCCAAGGCAACGGTGGAGGGCTTTGGCCAGACAGGCGCCTATGATCTGATCTACGTCGTCGAGCAAAACCAGGGAATCCCCTTTGCGCGCAACCGCGCGCTGGATTCGGCACCTGCCGGCACCGACCTCTTCTGCTTTCTCGACGATGACGAATGGCCGGTCGACGGCTGGCTGGACGCCATGCTGGAGACCCGCGAGAAAAACCGCGCCGATTGCGTTTACGGCCCCGTCCAGCCGGTCTATCCCGAAAACCCGCCGGAATATTTCATCAAGGCCAGGGTATTCGAGCGCAAGAAGAACATCGACGGCCAGCGCATCGGTTATGCGGCTTCGAACAACGTCATGTTCGACTATCCCCTGATCCGCTCATGGAATCTTCGTTTTGAGGAAAAGATGCGCTTCACCGGCGGCACGGACTATCTGTTCTTCAATCAGGCCATCCGCCGCGGCATGCAGATTTTCTGGGCTGATAAGGCCCTTGTCTATGACATCGTTCCCGCGAACCGGATGACCTGGAAGTGGGTGTTGCAAAGACAGTACCGGCTGGGCAATACCTTCGCCGTCAGCGAGGTTCTGCATGGCAACCTCAAGCGCCGGATCTATCGCGCGGCCTATGGAGCCACGAGGGTCGTGCTCGGACTGGTCATGCTGCCGGCGATCTTGATTTCACCTTACTGGGGCATGCGCGCGCTCACCCATGTTCTGCGCGGCGCTGGCATGGTTAACGGGATCCTCGGACATGCCTATCAGGAATACAAGCCCAATGGCGCCCACTGATATTATTTGCGGAAGCGCTCTTGGAGACCTTCAGGCTCTTACTATGTTTCAGCCAAAAGCATCATGCCTAATAACATCGACGAACTTGATGGCTTCAACCAAGCGGGGCAAGAATGATATGCTTTTACTGAACAACCGTGACACAACTGCTGTTCAACCTGAACGGTTTCTCGCTCTTATCGTCGGTCAAATATAGGAGAGGCCTGTCTATGACTGAGAAAAAATTGAAGGTCCTCGCCGCCTCCTCGGGAGGCGGCCATTGGGAGCAGCTGATGGCCATGCGCGGCGCGTTCGAGGGCTGCGATATCGTCTTTGCGACGACCATTCCCGGGTTGCTTGCCAAATATGATATTCGCGACGGGCTGGTCCTTCCCGATTGCAGCCGCGACTCGATTACCATGTCGATCCGATGCTTTTTCAGCGCCTTCGCCATCGTTATCAAGCAGAGGCCAGACGTCGTCATTTCCACAGGTGCCGCGCCCGGGCTTTTTTGCCTGCTTGCCGGTAAATTGACGGGCAAACGGACGATCTGGATCGACAGCGTCGCCAATGTCGAGAAGCTGTCGCTATCGGGAAAACTGGCTGGCCGTATCGCGACGCTGTGGCTGACGCAATGGCAACATTTGTCGCGGCCTGATGGCCCCCACTACGCAGGAGCTGTCCTTTGATCCTTGTCACCGTCGGAACGCAGCTGCCGTTCGATCGCCTCGTCAAGGCTGTCGACACTTTCGCAAAGGACCTGTCCAGGCCGGTTCTGGCGCAGATCGGCAAGGGCACCTACACGCCACAGAATATGAAATGGATCAAGAATATCGAGCCCGCGGACTTCGACAGGGTCTTTTTCGATGCAAGCGTCATCGTCTCTCATGCAGGAATCGGCACTGTGCTGACCGCAAAGCGTTTTGGAAAGCCGATCATTCTCGTGCCCCGGCAGGCATCCCTCGGCGAGCATCGCAACGATCATCAGCTTGCCACGGTAGGCCAGCTCGCGGGCCGGCCGGGCATTTATGTCGCGCACAGCGACGATGATCTGAAAAACTATCTTCTCGACGATCTGGACAGCCCCTCTCACGAGGATCCGTCTGAGCTTGGGCGGGCTTCGCTGGTCAACTACCTGAAAGGCTATCTCGCTGCAGGCTGAGCGACCAATCGCCGACGCCGTCGACAAAGGAGAGAATTTCAGTCTTCGCAACTGCGGCCAGCAATACGCCGGACGAGTTCAGGCGCGATGATTTTGGAAGCGACGTCAGGCAGGGGATGGGCGCCATCGGGAATTGCCGCGGCCAGATCCCCCGGTGTCAGACGCTGCCAGTTCGGCCGGTGGTCGACAAACTCCAGACCCCGTTTCTCTGCCTCCGCCCGATGGGCCGAGATGTAACTGCCGACAAAGGGGCGGATCAGTGCACGCAGTCCCGAAAACGGATTCATCGCCATGACGATGATCCGCGCTTGCGGCAGGCGCTGCCGAAGCTGATCGAGGATATCGCCGATATCCTGTCGGCTTTGCGCAAGCGAGACGAACCGCTGCAATGCTGCGTCGTTAGCGTAAAGCTCGATCAGAACGACATCCGGCTGCTCGGCGACGACGCGATCAATCTGGGTGAGAGCCCAGAGCGACGTCTCCCCGCTCTTTGCAACGCTCTCGATTTTCACCGGCCTCTGCAGGCAGGCTGCAAGCCTTCTCTCCAGAGCGGGCTGCCACCCTCCTCGGGCTGTCAACGATGTTCCGAAAGCTACTATTTTCAACGGCGGGGAATTTTCGGCATAACCGCTTTTCGGAGCCGAGAGCATCACCAGACACGCCAGAAGCAGAAGCCATCCATAGGTCGATCGTCTCTCGATTGGCAGCATTCGCCAAAGCCGCAAACTTATCATGGAGGAATCATATCTCAGCGGAACCGGTAGGTCACGCGTCAGAAATCCGGCTGGAAGGGCAGCCATGCCCTTCTTCAACCAAGCTGCAGCAGCCTTGAAACAATGTCATGAAGATGACCGCTCACGCCGCTTGTGACGCGGCACAGCCGCGCCATCACTCCTCACGAAATACGTGCTGCATCTGATCGGTCAGCGGTTTCGTCAGATAGGAGATAACGGTTCTGTCGGCGATCTTGATGAAGACTTCGGCCGGCATGCCGGGATAGAGCTTTATCGACTTCAGCTTGGCGATGCTTTCAGCCTCCGGCTTGACGCGAAGGGGATAATAGCTGATGCCCGTCCGCTCATCCTTGACGACATCGGGCGCAATCGAAGTGATCTCGCCGCGCACATCAGGCGTCGTGCGCTGATCAAAGGCGCTGAAACGAACATCCACGGATTGGCCGACGTGAAGCTGGTCGATATCGCGCGTGGCGACTTTCGCCTGAACCGTGAGATCTTCATTTTCGGGAACGACGAGCATCAGGGTCTCACCCGGATTGACGACGCCATTGACCGTGTGAATGGAAAGCTCGTGTACACGCCCGCTGAGCGGCGCGACAATGTCGAGACGGCGGAGTTGATCGAGCGCGGTTCCTCGGCGCTCTTCATTTTCGGCGATCTTCGCCTCAACGTCGGTCAGTTCCTTGGCGATCTCCGAACGGCGATCCTCGTCCAGCTGGAGCGACTGGCGATCGATCTCGATCGCCTTGCCTTCGGCCTCCGCCTTTGCAGCAATTTCCTGGCCGCTATTACCCTGAAGGTCGGCGCGGGCGCGCTTGAGTGCATTCAAACGCTGGAGCGTAACCAGCCCTTTCTTGTAGAGCGTATCGACACCTTCCAGCTCTTGCTCGATCAGGCCTAGGGAATCATTGGTGGCATTGATCTGAACGACCAAGCCCTTGATCTGCTCGGCCAGCTGATCCTTGCGCGACGCCAACTGGCTCTTCATTCCGACCAGCGCCGACCTGCGGCTGTCAAACAATTTCGTCTCGCCGTCGAGCAGATCCCGCGCCGCGGTGCTGGATGTCAGATCGCTGATATTTTCCTCGACATCGAACGACTCGGCGTCGATCCGTTCGGCCTTCAGACGGGCACGACGCGCATAAAGCTGTGCGAGTGTGCTTTCGACGATCGAGAGCTGTGCTTTTGTCGTCGTGCCATCGAGCTGTATCAGGATCTGTCCAGCCGTCACATGATCATTTTCGGAGACCAGCAGTTTCGACACGATGCCGCCGGTCAGGTGCTGGATCTTCTTGACATCGCCGTTGACGACGACCACGCCTTCGCCGATGACGGCGCTCGACAGCTCCGTCGTTGCCGCCCAACCGCCAATGCCGCAAACGAGAGCTAACGACAGCACGCCGACAATGGCGACATGACGATTGAGGGAGCGTTTCGATTCACTGATGACTTTAGTCACAATCTTCCTTCCGGCCTATTCGGCCGCATTCATGCCGTCGACCACGACTTTGAGCTGAGCAACGCGCTCGGCAATCGGCGTACGCACCGCCGGTTCCGGACGGCTGACCCGTGCCAGAACTTCCTCCTTCGGACCGAATGCGATCATCCGGCCGTCCTGCATCATCAGCACGAAGTCGCAGACCGCCAGGACCCCGGACCGATGCGCGATGACGACGACGATGCCGCCGCGTGCGCGCACGCTCATGATCGCGGCACTCAGCGCCCGCTCGCCTTCTTCATCGAGATTAGAGTTCGGTTCGTCGAGCACGACGAGGAAGGGCTCGCCGTAAAGCGCTCTTGCAAGTGCGATACGCTGTCTCTGGCCGGCCGAAAGTGCCGCACCCCCTTCACCGATTTCGGTTTCGTAACCGTTCGGCAGACGAAGAATGAGATCGTGAACTCGCGCCGCCCGCGCCGCGGCAACCACCGCCTCAGGCGACATCTCCTTGGCGAAACGGCAGATATTCTGCGCGACGGTTCCTGAAAACAGTTCCACGTCCTGCGGGAGATAACCGATATGCCGGCCAAGGGCGTCGCCATCCCACTGATCGAGTGCTGCGCCATCGAGGCGAATGGATCCCCGGACGGTCGGCCAGATGCCCATCATCGCCCGCGCCAGCGACGACTTGCCAGAGGCGCTGTAACCGATGACCCCGAGCGCGCTTCCTGCTCTCAATCCGAAGCTGACATCGGAAATAACCAGTCGCTGGCCTGCCGGTGGCCCGCTTGCCAGCCCCTCGACCGTAACCTGCTTGGAAGGCGCTGCAAGCGCGAGCGGTGCTGGAATTTCCGGAATGGTTTTCAACAGGTTCGCAAGCCGCGCCCAGCTTTGCTGGGCGGAAACGAAGCCGCGCCAATTTCCGATCGCGGCTTCCACAGGCGCCAGAGCGCGAGACGTCAGAATAGACCCGGCGATGATAATGCCTGAAGAGGCCTGCCCCTGAATGACCAGGATCGCGCCGGTCGCAAGCGTTCCCGATTGCAGGGCAATACGGAAAATCTTCGACAGGGTCGCATATCCGTTCCCCACATCCGACGCCTGCCGGGTGATGAGCCGGTATTCCCCGTTCTTGCGGTCCCAGATTTCAGCCATGGTGCCCGCCATGCCCATTGCGTGAATGACCTCGGAGTTGCGGATCGAGGTCTGCGCAAAGGCATTGCGCATATTGGCGGCTTCGGACTGCTGTTTTGACAGTGTCCGCGTTCCCTGATTGGTCAAGAACGTCAGGATGGCGAGAACCAGCGATCCACCGATCGCAATATATCCGATTGCCGGATGAAACAGGAAGCAGATCACCAGATAGAAGGGAAGCCAGGGCAGATCGAACATCGCTGTCGGGCCCATGCCGGACAGGAAGGTTCTTATCTGGTCGAAGTCGCGCAACGGCTGAAGCCCATCACCGCCGATTTTGACCTTCAGCGGTGCCTTTATGAGTGCCCGGAACACGCGTCCATTCACCATCTCGTCGAGCGCCCCGGCAACGCGCACGAGCATCCTGCTCCGGAGAACCTCGAACGCGCCCTGGAACGCATAAAGAGCCAGTGCAAGTATCGCCAAGGCAGCCAGCGTCGGTATGCTTTTGCTCGGAATGACGCGGTCATATACCTCAAGCATGAAAAACGAGCTGGTAAGATAGAGAATATTGATAAGCGCGCTTGCTATGCCGATGAAGACAAGTCCTCCCTTGCACTTCCGCAAGGCTTTGGACGGCTCACTGGCATCAGTCGCTGAACTCTGAAACACGAATTAAATCCCTCTCTACCGCATCGCATACAGGCAAACAGGCCTGCGTATATCCCAGCTACAGGCCCATCAAGGCCAGACAATGACATAGCTACTTCGCGGTTTCGGCACTGGTACCGAAACCCGCTGACAAGTCCAAAGCTTATTATATGAACCCCACTGAAAAATGACCGAAATTCCCTATTTATAGCGAATGATTTCAGAGGCCCTAGTTTAACGCTACGCTAAATATATCGGCCTAAGCAAGGGAAAACCGCAAATCGCCCAATAACGGTTCAAAGAGATGAACATGACGCGCACATAGACGCGAGATTTACTGGGGGATTAACTATAAATTCAGTCTATAGTTTGTTCTGATTATGACCGGCGGACATATTTTGCCATCTGCCATCTCCCGCTTTCGACAGGCTTGCAGCAATCATCTTCATTGAAGCCGGGAAACGTCAACCTGAAGAAGAGGACCGATTGACGCTGTCTCAGCGTTGGCGGGCTTCAGACCAACAGGTGCGATGCTTGGCTGGAATGAAATGCATCGACATTGATGTAGATACCCAACGAGTCCGTGTCGATGTGCGAAGCACCGTCGGAAATTTTGTACTGGAAGGATTCGCTGACGTTGCCGCTAAGGCCGGCGAGTTTGGCCGCATCCACGGTGTAGGTGTAATCGCCATCACTCTCGATATGGATCACACCATATTTCCCCATTACCGTCAGCCCATGTTTATCCACGGCAGCGTCGCCAAAGCGGCGGAGCAGCACACTTCCATTAGCCGCACTGTCGTTTTCAAGAAGGTTTCCATGATATGCGCTGCCGGTATCGGCCGAAATCTTCAAGTTGTCGTGGACAGCGACAATTTTCGGGGCGGCGACTGAGGGCGTGGTCGCGACCGGCGTTTCTGCCGCAGGCGCTGGAGTGGTTGTCTGCGGCTGCGCCGGTATTTCCGCGGGATGCTCGATGACCGGCGCGACAGGCGGCTGCTCGTGGCTCGTTGACGTATCGCCATCCGTGCTGCCGGCGGCGCTGTCGATTTCAGCCTGCGCCTGCTCGAATGTTTTGTTGTCGCCAACAAAGAACGTGTTTTGCGCAGCGATTGTGGCGGGCATCGTCAGCGTCGATACATCGCTGTCGATGATATTATCATAGAAGGATCCCGATGCAGGCCGGTCGACCTTAAGCGCCGAGGAGGACAGATCGTCAAAGACGTTGTCATGAACAACGATATCCTCGCGGATATAGACGGGATTGCCGGCGGCGCTGACCAGAACCCCATATACGCCGTCATGGATATAATTCCCGCTAATATCGTAGCTCTTCGCATCACCCTGATCGCCAAGGCCGATGCCGTAGGACCAGCTGTAGCCGCCATATCCCGAGATGTCGTTGTCGTGGATGGCGATGTTGGTGCCCGCTTGTGCGCTCAACCCGAAGCCGCCGCCGACGAGCGTATTGCCCTCGACCAAAGCATCTTGAGCTCGAACCAGTACCAGCACACCTTTGGCGCTGTTGGTTTGCGTTTGCTCCAGATAATTGTCCTTGACGAGAATATTGCTGCTGTCGTTGAGCTGAATGGCGTCTGCGGCACTTCCCTGGCTATTTGTGACAGTGTTGTTGATCAGGGTGACGCCGTTGACCTTTTCCATCCAGATCCCGTCGGAATGGACACCGGTCAGCGTGCTGTTCTCGATGGTGATGTTCTGGCTGCTTTGGAAGCTGACGGATCCCGGCTTTCCGGCAAGGCCGGTATTCGTCACCTCGACATTCCGCACGACCCAGTTGGACACGTTCCCTGCATATATCGCGTTCGCCCCGGTATCGGCGATCTTGATATTCTCGATTACGATATTCGAGGCCTTGGACCCGTGGATGCCGTCATTGCTGCTGTGAATGACCGGGGCGTCGCCAAGACCGTAGCTGCCAATGGTGATCGGAGCCGTGACGCTTCCGGAGTATTTCAAATCGAATTGTTCATTGAACACGCTTCCGGCAGCAAGCAGCACACTGTCGCCAGGGTTCAGCCTCAGGGATTCGACAGCGGACAATGTCGCGAAAGCCGAGCTCTCCGTGGTTCCGCTGTTATGATCGGATCCGGTCGCTGAATTCACGTAGTAGACGGTCATGCTTTGATCTCCCGAAGATAATGGAAATCTTCTAAGCGTGGACCTCTCTCCGGTAGCTAAAATGAAACACTAAAATTCTTTCTATCTGCCGATATTCTTTATCATCGGGCGAACCTTCTTTACCACCGAGGTATTTTTCATGGCGCCAAAGTTGTATAGAACGACAAAGTGTATTTTTACTAGAACATCATTCTGATAGCAGTCCATTTCCGTATCCGGCGGATTACTGTGATCATGTTGCCACAACGGCGAAGTTTCCTCCCTCAACGTATCCGGCAGAGGAAACGACAGTGATGAACTTAAAAAGATGTGCGGTGGGATATCGGAGCAACGCGAGAAAATCGTCAAAGGCGATTGGTAGCCCAATTTGATTATTTGACAATGTCAGCTTCATAGAGGTGAATGCCTGTATTATTATTGATTGCCTCTGAATAAAATTTCTTACCATCCGAAGAACTCAGCGCAATCGTCCAGAGCACCACGTATTCACTTATTATCAACGCACCAATCTGCAAGTGTTTCACCCCATCACCTCGATAGCATGTGTGCCATTATTGCACACATCACGCCTCATGTTCAGCTTCTGTTAATCATAGCCTTGACTCCATGTATTAATATATCCTTAATTCCATACGTCGCTAAGGTTAAAATTGGCCAGCGAAGATCAATTCAGGAGAGACAACAATGGCTATTCACGCAACCGACGATACTGCAACATTCCTTGAAACCGACGCTATTTCGGGAAACCTCCTGAGCAACGATTCATCTGACAACGGCCACCTATTCCTTCGCGCATTCGACCAGCAGAGCGTCGGCGCCAAGCAAGGCAACAGCCAGGTTACTGAAATCCAGGGCGACTATGGCACCTTCTTCGTCAAACCGGACGGCAGCTACACCTATGTTCTGAGCGATGCTGCCAAGGTTAACTTCACCAATGGTGAATTGCTCCAGGAAAAGGTCTCATACAAGATCTCCGACGGCAGCGGTCATACCGATGTCGGCCTGTTCACCCTGAACATCCAGGGCGTCACCCAGGTCAAGCCGATCGCTGTCGACGACCACTACAGCTTCAATGAAGGCAGCCCGATCAGCGGTAATGCGCTCGACAACGACATTGCCGGCGACAATGGACATCTCTTCCTCCGTCAGTTCGCTGGCACGAATGTCAACGGCAATCCGAGCGCAACGACCGACGTCGCCGGGACCTATGGCACGTTCCACGTCAAGGCGGACGGTTCATTCACCTACGATCTGGCAGCGGATATCGCTCCGGGCGATCACGTCACGGAAACCATCCAATATTACAAGATCTCCGACGGCGAAGGTCATACGGATGCCGGCGTTCTGACGCTCAATATCACGGGCACGGACTTTGTCTCGGGCGCCAGCGTCTAATCGTTCATCAGATAATCAATAGACGACGCCCGCCGCGCAAGCGGCGGGCGCTATTGCCCTTAAAGCCCTAGTTGACGGCGGTTCTGACTCTGCAGCTGTTCTCCTTGGAACGGCTGACGATTACTTGCTGCAGCGCTGCCGGAATCGCGCAGTCGCTCCATCCCCAAGCCCTGCCCAGGTTCGATCGAAGATAGGGCGGAGTTGTGGGCTGATCTCTTTAATGGTGGCGTTGACCCTGCAACGGTCGCCAAGTTTCAGCATCGTCACGAGATCGCTATCGAGCGCAGCCTTTGCCGTTGAAAGCGTCGCATTCGTAAAATCGTTCCAGAAGTAAAACCGCGTCAGAATCATCGACTCGTCGTGGGGCGCAAGAGCGACTGACCGCTTCATCATTTCCGCAACCGAAAGCGGATCTTCCGCAATGACGGATTGGACGGCGGCGAGACGAAGCCAAAAATTGCTGTTCGTCGGCATGCACGAGAGCGCGTGTTGCAGGTAGTGTCGGGCGCTCGATGCCGCGGCAGCCCAGGCGTCGTAATTGACGTTGACGTTCTGCCGATCGAGTTGCGCCAGGACAAGTGTCACACCGGCGGCGACAATGTCGGACCGACAATAATGTCCATCGACAATGTCGATGGTCCGCGCCGCATATTTGGCTGCAACATCATCGGTGACAGTCTCGCCGTGCTCGAGCCTTTCAGCGACGATAGAGATACTGGCGGTTCTTATCGAAGCGTACAGCTCTCTGCCGGCGAGCACCGCAAAGACTGCGGTGACGACAAGGAAAACAATCCGTGTGACCGAAACGAACGGGCCGCGAGGCATCAGCTTTCAGTGTAGTATCGCGAGTAACGCTTATAATAATACTCACTGGAGCCGAATGTCCGGTAAAGCTTCATCTGCGACGGATCGACCTTGGTCAATATCGCGCCGACGCATTTCGCATAGAGCTCCGGCTCGGACAGCAGCGTCGACTGCACGACCTTGCGCGATGTCTTTCCCCACTCGATAACGAAAACCACTGCATCGAGCTTCGAGTTGATAGCCCGCGCATCGACGACGGGCGCCAAGGGCGGCAGGTCGACGATAATGTAATCGAAGCTTTGACGCGCAATTTCAAGAAGCTGGTCCATGCCGCGTGACGCGAGCAGCTCCGACGAATGTGGGACACGATACCTTGCAACCGTGGGCAAAAATGCAAGCTTTGTCTTGGGATCGAGAAGGATCAGATCCTTGAGCGGACGGCCATCGACGATCGCCTCGAGCAAGCCGGCCTCGGCATGACGACCGATTGCTCGGGTCGCACCGGGATTGCGCATGTCGCCGTCGATCAGCAGGCAGCGGGCGCCCTGCATTGCCAGAAGCTTGGCAAAATTGATGGATGTCGTCGACTTCCCCTCGCCGGGCAAGCTCGACACCACGCCGATGACCTTGCAGCGCTGGTCGGCTGCACTGAGGTCGATCGCAATCTTGGCGCTTCGGAGCGTCTCGGCAAACGCCGAGAGCGGATGCTCCTCGACATAGGTCGTGGTCTTGCTACCCCTGGCGATGCTTCGCGGATTGCTCGGATCGACGAGCGTCGGATCATCGATGTTATCGTCAACCAGCGGCATGACGCCAAGCGATTCGACATCGAGCACTTCCTTGACGTCATCACCGGTGCGGAAGAACCGATCCCGGAATTCTCGGAAGGCGCCGATACCGCTTCCGACCGCACATCCGAGGAACATTGCAAAAGCGACGACAAGGGCTCTCTTCGGAGCACTCGGCTTTGTCGGTTTCTCCGCCATCGTGATGATGCGCGCAGCGGTAATCGGAAAGCTCTGCTGCTGAATGGCTTCCTGGTAGCGCGTCAGGAAACTCTGATAAAGATTTTTGTAGGTATCACGCGTGCGCTCGAGTTCACGAACCTGCACCTGCGTTTCGCCGGCCGTCGCGGCAACGCCAGTCGCCTTTGTGACACTTTCACGCAAAGAATTTTCCCGTGATTGTGCGACCTGCACTTCGCTTTGGTAGCTCTCGGCGATGCGGTTCAACTCATCGAACATGAGTCTCTTGTATTCTTCCATCTCCGCACGAAGCCGAACCGCCTGGACGTGATCAGGACCGAGCCGTGCCTCGATTTCCGTCTCAAGCTTGGAAGCCTCGAGATATTTCTTTCGCAGGTCGTTGGAAATGGAGCTGTCGAGCACGTCGGTGACGATCGCATCGGTCTGCTTGGCGTCGATGATCGATTTGACGCGCGCATATTTTGCCTCGGCCTTCGCCGTCTCGGCCTGGGCATTGATCAATTGCGTGTTGATCTCGGAAAGCTGCTGCTCGCTGATCAGCGTACCCGATCCGGCCTCGACAAGCCCGTGCTCGCTGCGGAATTTCTGAACAGCAAGGTCGGTGTCCAGCGCTTGCTGCCGGAGCTCTTCGATACGCTCCTGCAGCCACTCGCCGGCCCGGCGTGTCGCCTCGTATTTCGAATTGAGTTTATCGACCAGATAGACGTCGGCAATGGCCGCGGCGATCTGACGCGCCATATCGGGTGACTGCGAGGTATAGCTGACATCGAGTACGTAGGATTTACCGACACGTTCGACATCGATATTGCCGGCCACAGTTTCCGCAGCGCTCCGCCGTTTCATTTCCGGATCGGGCGCTACTGCCGTGTCGTCGGCAAACCATGATTTAAAATTGAACAGAGACTTCAGCGTTGCAACCGAAAACAGCGAACTCCGCTGTGCATTGAACACCGGATCGTCCACCAGTTTCAACTTGTCGACGACGGCATAGGCGATCGTGTCGGATTTCAACAGCTCGACCTGGCTAAGAACAGTTCCTTCGTCATCGTCCATCTGGCCGAAAGCCGCCAACTGGTTGATGACCTGATTGTCGCTGCGGTCGATCAACACGCTTGTGTCGGCGGTGTAGACAGGCACCGACGTCAAGACATACACAATCCCGAGAATCGCAAAGGCGAACGCGCACGCCGCAACCATCCGCCACTGTCGGCGGGCAATCGCGATGAGCTTGTCGAAATCGATGAAATCAGCTTCATTTCCCGTATCGCGGGAGGGGTCGATACGCGGCGTAAGTTTATCTGGCGATAGCAATTTCGATCTCCAACAAATCAAGCGCTAAGATCTAAGGGCAATTCCAGCTATTGTATGACCGCGACGCTTGGACTGGTCGACTGGGTCGTGTCTGAGGAGGACTGACCTCCCCCATTTGTGCTGACGATCGTCGTGGTCGTCGAAGACGAGTCGTTGCTGGCGTTCGACACCTTGAGCGTTCCCGCAGTCGTCGCTGCGCCGTCATAAGGCGTGCCATCGTCCGATCCAGGACCTGTCTGCCCAATCAATCCCGTGTTGCCGATGCCGGATGCGGCAGCGGCAGCGCCAGCACCCGGGCCGAGTGCTGCGGTCCCGCCTTCTGCGAGGACCTTTGCAAAGGCTGCGAGCAGCGGCGCGAGGTTGGGATCGGCACTTGCCGCATCGGCAACAGCCTTTTCGATCGCCAGCTTGAACTGCGGATCCGACACCTGGCAGCTGTTTGCGGCCCGTCCAAGTCCGGAGCCGATTGCCGCCATCTGCGCGGCATTGGCCTTCTTGGCCTGTTCGATCACCGGTGACAGCGCGTCATTGCTGGTCCCGACCAGGGCGCGAACACGCGACGACAAAATCAATGGATCGGACATGTCGAGCAGAACGGCGGGGTTGGCCGTAAATCCACTGACATCGACGGAAGTGAGATTTGCCGGACCCAGGCAAGCAGCCGCAAAAGCGTTTGAGTTCATGCCGGCAAACATCGCCACGGCCATTCCGCTATATGCAAGCTTACGATAAACACCAATCCTTGCCATAACATAGTCCTTCATCAAATCCGCTAGATAGGCCGCCGGCATCGATCGCTTGCGATCGATGCCGGCGGCCTATTTCAATCAATTTCCGAGATCCTGGACCGCGTTGCGAGTATCACGCGCGTCGTCGCTCACGCCGGAAACAGTGGACGATACCGAGTTTACGATGTCAAGGAACTTGACCAGTTCAACCGAGTCCGAATTGGAAATATAGATAATATCCTTGTCTTCCATCTTGAATTGCTGAACGGCAAACAAGGTCGCCGGATCGCGAAGATTGGCGCGGACGATGACTGGAACCGTCTCACCCGTAAATCTCGTCGTGTCGACGTTCATCGACTGAACCGTTTTCTTCGGGACCAGGCGATAGAGCAGGACCTGGGCCGGATCCGCGCGATCGTCGCGCAAGCCGCCCGCCTTGGCGATAGCCTCGCCGAGGGTCAGGTCGGATTCTTCGAAATCGAAGCGGCCGCTGACGCCAGCGGCGCCGAGCGCAAGATAGGTGCGGCGCTCATGATCGATCGAGACCGTATCATTCGGCGCGACATAGATATTCTCCGCCGGATTCTTCAACAGCGTATTGTAGGCGACGGTTGCCGTCTTGCCGCGACGCTGCAGCGTAACATTCGTTTCGATATTGTTGGTCGTCAAACCGCCGGCGGCGGAAATGACATCGAGAACGCGCTCACCGGCCGGGCTGATCGTGATGCGCTGAGGATTGTTGACGTCACCGAGCACGGCCACCTGACTGGAGCGGTTGGTCGTCGTCGTGATAACTACCTGCGGCTCGATCGCACGGCTTGCGAGCCGATCTTCCACGTCCTGCTCCACGGTCTCCTTCAGGCGACCGGCGGCCGGAACGCGACCAGCATAGGGGATAGTAATCGTCCCGTTTCTGTCGATCGTCTGCTCTGGCAGGGAAATGTAATTGCCGGGTCGGCTTCCGGCGTCCGAGGGAATGAACAACCCACCGGACTGAGCTTCGAAGATGGCAACCTGGACGACGTCGCCATAACCAAGCGGAATTTCAGGCGCACCGCCGCGACCACCGCCAAATCCTTTGAAGGACGTCGGCTGGGGAGAAGTAAAATAGGGCAGAACGTTCTTGCTAAGATCGATCAGGGCGTAGTCGATGCCGACGCGACGCTCCTTCGTTGTCACTTTCACTGCCGCATCTCGATCAACATCTTTGTGATCGGGACCGGATCTTGGCAACGATGTGCAGCTTGCCAATATAGTGGTTAGCGCTACAACAATGGCGACGCGTGTACTACCGATACGAGAACAACCCATAGAATAACCTGTGTTGACGCCCCTGAAGCTACTGCCCCGCAATCTGACAAAATACAAGACAAACCCCGATCAATAACACTGGAAGCCGATTAACATTCCCCTAACTGTGGCAGGCTGGCAACGCCAAGCCCCTGAGGAAGCGAAAAACGACCCAGCCCAACTTTTCTGGCGCCGTAAGAACCCGAAGGCCAGACCCGCTATAAAATTTCTTGCGTTTCAGAGTCAACCGTTCGCACCTGCACAATCGTTATTTTTCAAAAACCTTCATAAACCATCTGTTTAAATTTTAGCGGCTGAGCGGCCGCTCATATGCCACGTCCGCGTCCCCGTTGCTGCGTCCAAGGCTTATGGCAACGACAGCACTGAGGAAGGCGGAATAAAACACGGCGAAACCCGGTATTTGCAGCGAGAAATCGACGGCCGCATGAAGGGCGACCAGAACCGTTGCCGCCAAGCCAAGAAGAACAAAATGCCTGAGACGCCGCCTTTGGGCGAACCCCTGCCGGAACACCCTGGCCAGCACCGCGAAGGCAAGGATTGCCGTGACTGGGAACAATATCCCGAGGCCCAGAAATCCTTCCAGATAGAAGTTATGCGCTCGGTCGAAGATCCCGAAAATACCGCAGGCCGGATCGCGGTAAGCAGGAAATACGGTCCGGAAGGTTCCAAGGCCGGTCCCGGTCAACCAATGATCCGAAATAGCACGCCATATGCCCGGCAGGATGCAGAACCGATCATCATCCTCGAGCCGCCGCTCTTGCGCGCGTAAAATCGCCTGACCTGCAAACACCGCCAGCAGCACGACGACGAAAACAATCGCCGACAGGAACTTCAGCATCGAACGCCATCCGGGCGCCGGCTTCAGATAACGCCGCGAGCCGTTCCAATTCATGACCAGCCACGGAAAATAAATGAGGGCGGCAATAAAGGTCGCGAATATGCCGGCGCGCGAGCGGCTCAGCATTAGTGCGGTGAAGCATGCGCACAAGAGCAGGATGTAGATCCACGATTTCAACAGAAGCGTGTTTCGGCCCGGCTCGCCGGGCGGATGGTTTGAATAGGAACGGGCGATGTCTCTGACCAGGGTCAGCATCAGCAGCGTTCCAAGCCCGAGGAAGGTCGCTGCGGTATTGCGGTTGACGAAGACCGTGGTCAAGCTGTCGAGGTATGCCTGTTTCTCCACGACGATTAGGATGTTTGGGAACAGCGAAAACTGGATCAGCCCGAACACAGCGATGATGCCCGCTGAAAGTCCGAGGAGGGTCAGCACTTTACTTGCGCGCCGATCGGTATCGCATAAGAGAAGCCCCGTCAGGAAGGTGGCGAAAGGCAGCGCCACCGCGAGGATCGACGCCAGCGTGTCGGCCGGCGCGACCGAGATTGCCGCGTACTCGACACCTGCAAGGTCATGAGCTGCACTCCAGGCCGGGTTTGCCAGCCAGTTGGAAGGCAGCTCTATGGTCTGGATGAACGTCCAGCCTGTCACCACGACGAGCACCAACAAAGCGCTGCTGAAGACCCATCTGCTCTGTCTCGGCTCCCCGAACAGCAGTGCCGAAAAGGCGCCAAGGGCAAACATGCCGATCGCGGCAAAGGCGAAGGGAAAGGGCGTGACGCTCCCAAACGGAATGAGCGTCAGTATAACGAGGCCGATAAAGGCGAGGAGAAGAGCCTCTCGCAAGACCTGCCGGTTGATGAGGTTGGATAACATTCGATTTCTTCACAAGCGGGCCGCAATAGCGGAATTGCAACCCAAGCGGCTAATATGCACGTACTAACATAAGTTGCATATCAACGGCTTGCGTGTTAAAGTGTAACAGAATTTCACATCGTTTAAAATTGTCGCGAAAGACTTAAGCCAATCGAGACAAGCCCTGGCTATGCTCCGTCAAGCAGCAGGAACGGGACAGCCGTTCTGCGGCCAATACTTGGCAGATCACTAAGTCGCCATGCCATTGACTGGGACAAAAGGCAAGCCTGATCTCAATCGGTTGCTCTCAACGAGGATCTGACAGGTGAAGAAAGCATTCGTTACACTTCTGGCGCTGGCCTTTACAGCAGGGAATGCTTGTTCAGCATTTGCCGCCGGTCCCGCAGGTTTTGCCCGCGGCCTCGACGACGGTTCGGCAGTCAGTTATATCTCAGAAAAAGGCAAGATCATTCCGCCCTTTGCCCAGGTATTGTTCTGCGCCCAGAACCCGGCCGAATGTCGTGACAACAACGGTGTCTCGGTCATCGCGCTCACCGATGAGCAAATGCTGCAGCTGAAAACCGTGAACGGCGCCGTCAATCATACGATGATCGGCAGGAACGATTCCCGCAGCGAATTAAACGGCGACGTTTGGAAGGTGAATGTCCGCAGCGGCGACTGCGAAGATTTCGCCCTCACCAAGCGCAGCCGGCTCATTGCGATGGGCTGGTCGTCACGCGCTTTGCGGATTGCGACTGCCTACACGCCCTCCGGCGAAGGGCATGCCGTCCTGGTGGTCAGGACTGATAAGGGCGACCTCGTGCTCGACAATAGGCAAAGCAGCATCAAGAACTGGCGGGACACAGATCTGCGCTGGGACAAGATTCAATCGGGAACAGACCCCTATGTCTGGTACCGGCTGTAACAGCGGGCGCAGCAAAATACACCGAACGCACCTCCTCGACATCGAAGTCGAGCCGCTCTCATGGGCGGCTCGACTTGTCATATCGCCCACATAAACCTATGCTTTTAGCTAACGGCACGGCCGCCGACACCGAGTTGCGGCGCCCCAAGTTCGATTTCCAGTGTGGGTATCAAGCGATCTTCGATATTGTCTTTTCGCCCAGATTAAGTATGACGGACGCCATGCTGCGACGCAGCATGATGTCCTACTCTAATGATTTGAGGGAATTATGCGCATCACGATGATTGGATCAGGCTATGTCGGCCTCGTTTCAGGCGTTTGCTTTGCGGATTTCGGCCACGACGTCATCTGCGTAGACAAGGATCTGAGTAAGATCGAAGCCCTTCGCGAAGGCCGCATTCCGATCTACGAGCCGGGTCTGGAACAATTGGTTGCCGAAAATACCAGCACCGGCCGCCTATCGTTTTCGACGGATGTCGGCGAAAGCGTCCGTAGCGCCGACGTCGTCTTCATCGCGGTCGGCACGCCGTCCAGGCGCGGCGACGGCCACGCGGATCTCTCCTATGTCTACGCCGCTGCGCGCGAGATCGCCACTTATGTGGAAGGCTTCACCGTTATCGTCACCAAGTCGACGGTGCCGGTCGGCACCGGCGACGAAGTCGAGCGCATCATGCGCGAAACCAATCCTGCGGCGGATGTTGCCGTGGTTTCCAATCCGGAATTCCTGCGCGAAGGTGCGGCGATCGAAGATTTCAAGCGTCCTGACCGTATCGTCGTCGGACTGAATGACGACCGCGCGCGCGAAACCATGACGGAGGTCTACCGTCCGCTTTACCTTAACCAGGCGCCGTTGGTCTTCACCACCCGCCGCACCTCGGAACTGATCAAATATGCGGCCAATGCCTTCCTCGCGATGAAGATCACCTTCATCAACGAGATCGCCGATCTTTGCGAGCGGGTCGACGCAAACGTCCAGGACGTCTCGCGGGGCATCGGTCTCGACGGCCGTATCGGCGCCAAGTTCCTGCATGCCGGCCCGGGTTACGGCGGTTCGTGCTTCCCCAAGGATACGCTTGCTCTTGCCAAGACGGCGCAGGATTACGACGCGCCTATCCGTCTCATCGAGACGACGATCTCGATCAACGACAACCGCAAGCGGGCGATGGGACGCAAAGTTATCTCGGCCGTCGGCGGAGACATTCGCGGCAAGAAGATCGCGATTCTCGGCCTGACCTTCAAGCCGAACACCGACGACATGCGCGACAGCCCGGCAATCGCCGTCATCCAGACCCTGCAGGACGCCGGTGCCAAGGTGGTCGGCTACGATCCCGAGGGCATGGAGAACGCTCGCAAGGTGATCGAGAACATCGAATATGCGAACGGTCCCTATGAAGCGGCCGCCGATGCGGATGCGCTGGTCATCGTCACCGAATGGAACCAGTTCCGCGCACTCGATTTCAATCGCCTGAAGCAGGCGATGCGCGCGCCGGTCCTGGTCGACCTGCGCAATATCTACCGCAGCGACGAGGTCCGCAAATACGGCTTTACCTATACCGGCATCGGCACCAATCTCTATCAGGAATCAAACGCCTGACAGGTTCTGGTGAACCGGTAATCGTCCTGACGCCGCGGAGCAAATCCCGCGGCGTTTTGGTTTTTAGCGCACTGCACCAAAAGGCCTGAACGCGCTTTACTTGAGAAGCCCGACCCGCGTTCCTTTTATCGTCAGCACGGTCAGCCGGCCCGTCGCCGAGACCGCGGTGTCGATGCCGATCCGTTGCGGACCGAATGTCGGCGTTCGCGCCGGGGTATGCCCGTGGATCACCAGGACGGGAAGCTGCGGCCCGTCATCCAGGAAGGGTTGGCGGATCCACATCAGGTCGCTGTCCTTCTGTTTCTTGAGGTCGATGCCCGGTTTGACGCCGGCATGGACAAAGACCACCCTGCCGATCCGCAGCATGATCGGCAGTGATTCCAGAAACTGGATATGCCGCTCGGGGATCATGTTGCGAATGACCCGGGCAATCATTTCGCTTCCAGCCGCCGACTGCAGCAGGTGCTCGATATCGATACCGTATGAGTGCAGTGTCTCGGTCCCTGCAAAGCCGAGCCATTCAAGAATGTGCGCGGGTTTACGATAGAGCTTCACCAGTTCCGCGTCGTGATTGCCGCACAGAGAGAAACGCTGAAATCCCGGCGGCGGGCTCTTGCTCAGGAACTCCAGCACCGCGCTCGAATCAGGCCCGCGGTCGACATAATCGCCGAGCATGACGATAAGTTTCGGCCCCGGAATGCGCGCGGCATCCTCCTCGATGCGGCGATGCGCCTCGACTAGCTCCTTATAACATCCGTGAACATCGCTCATCGCATAGACCGCAGCGAATTCACCTTCGGCAAACGTCAGCCGGGCGCGTCCTTTGCGGTTGCCGGCCAGTATCCGTATCCGTTGTCGCCACGGCCCGAGATAGTTAAACATGTAATCCATATATTAGGTCCGACAGCCCGCGAGGGTGTCGGAAAAGCTCGATTTCCTGCCGATCCTTGCATGGGTATAAGGCTCAGTGTTCAAAAAGAAATTGACCCGATCACGGCCTCATCGAAATTGTAACCGGAACCCCGCGTGAAGAGGCTATAGGGCCGTCGCCCGTGAACCGACAGCACTTTTCTTGCGTCGTCGATCGCTCCCGGAACGGTCTCCTCCCCACCGGACACTCAGCCTCGCGTCGAATCACCCAATCCTCAGTTGATCCCTTCCGGCTTTCATGCGGATTGGCTTTCGCAGTCACATCGTGCTGCCCTTGCGCAACGTCCCCGCGACAGCGAAATTATGATTGCGAGAAACGCATTTTGTATTCGGCCGTTTTAGAAGGACATCACGGTCAATATCGCGCTGTATTTTGGTAGATGAGGGTTAATTCAGCGTTAAGCCGTATTATTCGTTCCAGCAGCGGCTGTGTCCGCCGCCAGTTCTCCAAACCAAAGAACTTTCGGCAATCGGATTTCCACAGGCGACACCTCCGAAAAAGCTGTATAAATCAACTATAGCGAGAGCGCGTAGAAAAAAATGAACGCTTAAGATTATCACGCTTGACGCTACTGCACTGGCGCATGATGATGGCGCATTGCGAGCGTCAATGACAGTCTTTACCGGGATTCTCAGATCCAAAACTGCGGGGTGCAAAGTGGAAACTGCGGTTGATTCGAAACTTATCGAGGCGATCAGCTACGACGAAGACAGCCGGCATCTACGGGTCTATCTGACAAACGGTCAGAGGCGGGAATATGAAGGCGTCCCCAAGGGCGTCGTCGTCGGCTTGACGATGGCGGAATCCCCGGGAAATTTTTATATGACGGCAATCAGGGGCAAATATCCTCCCCGCCCCTAATGTGATCTTTCATTTCAGCTAAAGCGCGTCGCGATCTTTTCAGATTCGCTCCTCGCGCTTTAGCTTTTGTTTTGCGCATGTCGTTTCCGCAAAACCGCTGCACACTTTTCCGCGACAGGCTGATACGGGACCGGCATCACCGGCCCCGCAAATCAGTGCCGCCGACCGGCGCACATTCCATCAATAACCACTGAAGAAATCGCGAACTGCATCGATCTCGAGCGGCGCAATCTCATGACCGCCGGGATGCCAGACCGTTCTGACATCAGCGCCGCGATCCTTCAGATGCTCCGACAGCGCCTCGGTCACCGGGACGGGAGCGATCGGATCGCGCTGCCCGGCCGTCACCAGCACCTTTCTCCCCGCAAGAGTTGCTTGGGCTTCGGGTTGAAACGGAATGAGCGGGTGCATCAGAACGGCGGCATCGAAGATGCCTTTCTCGATCAGCACATTGGCAAGAATGTTCGCGCCATTCGAAAAACCCAGACCAAGAATTTGGGAAGCCTGGTATTCGTCTGCCAATGCCTTGACATAGGCGGCCATCTTCTCCGTCGCCCGTGAGAGGTCGGCCATGTCGTAGACCCCCTCCCCGGTGCGCCGGAAGAACCGCGCCGCACCATGTTCGGAAACGTCGCCGCGCGGCGAGAGGACTGTCGCTTCGGGCAGCAGGCGCCGGCCGAAATCGAAGAACTGGTTCTCGTCGCCACCGGTGCCATGCAGCACCAGCAGAATGGGTCTATCAGGTGCACCGGCATGCAGCCGGTGCACATATCCAGCTTCGGTCATAGCGCCCCTCCTTACGCTTCGAGCGGCTGCAGGTGCTGCTCCAGCAACGCGCGAAGATGGGCGTGCTGCTGGGGCAGCTTCAGGGCTTCGCCGAGATGGGCAGTATCCTCGTCGCGGTCGAAGCCCGGCTCATTGGTCGCGACCTCGAACAGCACACCGCCCGGCGTGCGGAAATAGATCGCCCAGAAATAATCGCGGTCGATCACCGGCGTTACCTGATAGCCGGTATCCATCAGCGCCTTGCGCACTTCGAGCTGCTTCTCGCGGTTTTCGACGGCGAAGGCGACGTGGTGAACGGAGCCGGCACCGGGAAGCGCTCGGGCAATGTTCGGCATGGTCTCGATATCTATGAGATGCGCGCCGTTGCCGTCAGGCTTGATCAGCCGCTTGACGCCATCCCGTTCCTCGGCGACCTCGTAGCCCATGAACCTCAGGAGTTCGGCGGTGGCGCCTTCATCCCTGAGCCGCATCGCCACGGAATGGAAGCCGCGGATGGCGTGGTCTTCGCTGATGCCGCCGTGTGTCCAGGGCTGGCGGGCATCGTCCTTGACCTCGACGAGCGCAAAGCCGTCGCCGTCGGGACCGGAAAAATTCAGGCGCTTCTCGCCGAAACTTTCCTCGGCCTTCAGCCCGCCGATATTCAACGCGCTGAAACGATCGCTCCAGAAGCCGAGTGAGCCTTGCGGAACGGAGAACACCGTCGTGCCGACCTCCCCGGTGCCGGGACGGCCCTGCGCCATCTTCGGGAACGGGAAATAGGTCATGACAGTGCCGGGCGCACCGGTCTCGTCGCCATAATAGAGGTGATAGACATCAGGCGCATCGAAGTTCACCGTTTTCTTGACGCGGCGCAGCCCAAGCGCATTGGTGAAGAACTGATTGTTGGTCCGGGCGTCCTCCGCCATCGACGTGACGTGGTGCAGACCCTTGATTTGATCGAGCATGTGAGACCCCTTTTCTTGCCTGCAGTGCGCAGGCTTTCGATGGGGCTAAGATGCGCGCTGAAACTCCGTGGGAACAGACCCCTGGATCAAAACGCATTGTCTTCTTTTAGTGAACGAACAGCGGTTTGCGTTCACACCTCGACGCCTTGTGGATCGGCCGGCAACTGCCAATCGATTGGGGACCGCCCGCGCGACTGCAGGAAATCGTTCGCCTTCGAAAAATGCCCGCAGCCGAAAAATCCGTTATGGGCCGAAAGCGGCGAGGGATGCGGCGCCCTGAGCACCAGATGCCGCGTGGTATCGACAAAGGCGGCCTTGCGCTGGGCATAGGAGCCCCAGAGCATGAAGACGACGGATTCGCACTCGTCGTTGACTTTGCGGATGACGGCATCGGTGAAGCGCTCCCACCCCTTGCCCTGATGGGCAGCCGCCTGCCCTTCCTCGACGGTCAGCACGCTGTTCAGCAGCAGCACGCCCTGCCTTGCCCAATGTTCTAGAAACCCGTGACGCGCCGGCACTATGCCAAGATCCGCCTGAATCTCCTTATAGATATTGACGAGCGAGGGCGGGATGCGCACGCCCGGCCGCACGCTGAAACACAGCCCATGGGCCTGTCCCAGCCCGTGATAGGGGTCCTGACCGAGAATGACGACCTTGACGCTGGAGATCGGCGTCAGGTCGAGGGCGCGGAAATACTCACTGCCTTGGGGGAAAATCCGCTTACCGCCCTGCTTCTGCGCGACAAGAAAGGATTTAAGCTGCTGCATATAGGGGCTTGAGAACTCCCCCGCCAAGGCGGCTTTCCAGCTCTCTTCGAGACTGACTGATGTATCGCTCATCCAGCAAACCCTTCGTATATGACGAAACAACGGACACACGGTTCTAACAAAATCGATCTACGCTGCAATGCCTGTCGGCTCGGCAACGGGTCCAGGGAGATAGAATCGGCGAGAGAAGATTGCGAGGCCTGTCCGAAGCACGGTCGTCCGTGTTTAACTATATGACGGCTTTGGTATTTACGCCGGCTGGCGGCCTGAGTAGAACCTTATGATAAACCGGAGACATGTCTTCAAATGAAATTCGGCACGAGCGGCCTTCGCGGACTTTCAGTGGATCTCAAGGGACGCGCCTCTGCGCTTTATGCGACGGCGTTCGGCAGATATCTGCTGCAGACCGGCAAGGCGCAGCCCGGCGACGCCATTCTGATCGGCCGCGATTTTCGCGATTCGAGCCCCGATATTTCGGGAAATTGTGCCGGCGCACTCGCCGCACTCGGCTTCCGGGTATTGGACTGCGGCAATGTCCCGACACCCGCCCTTGCCCTCTATGGCCTCGAGAGCAACGCTGCATGCCTGATGGTGACGGGCTCGCATATTCCGGCAGACCGCAACGGCATCAAGTTCTATCGCCCGGACGGCGAGATCGACAAATCGGACGAGGCTCATATCACCGCATCGGCGGCCGAGATCGAGCGAACAGGCGAGACAGTTGCAGAGGCCCCGGCTGAGACCGAAGATCATGAGGCGATCTGCCGTCAGCTGTTTTTCCAACGCAACGCCGACCTGCTGCCGCAAGGCGCACTAGCTGGCCTGAGGATCGGCGTCTACCAGCACAGCACCGTCGCACGCGACATGCTGGTTGACGTTCTCGCCCATTATGGCGCCGAGATCACCGCTCTTGGACGTTCGGAGAGTTTCATTCCCGTCGACACCGAAGCCGTTTCCGACGAGACGATCACGCTGATGAAACGCTGGGTGTCCGAGCACAAGTTCGATGCGATCGTCTCGACCGATGGCGACGGGGACCGCCCACTGGTCGCAGACGAAACCGGCATGCCGCTGCGCGGCGACCTTCTCGGCCTTGTCGCAGCCAATTTTCTCGGCGCCGGCACGGTCGTGACGCCGGTGACCTCCAATTCCGGCATCGAGGCCGCAGGCTCTTTCGCAGTCAGGCGCACCCGCGTCGGCTCGCCCTTCGTCATCGCAGGCATGGAAGAGGCCGTAGCCGCCGGCGAAGATCATGTCATGGGCTTTGAAGCCAATGGCGGGCTGCTGACAGCAACCCCTTTCGATATCAACGGCAGATCCGTGCGCGCCTTGCCGACGCGCGACTGTTTTCTCCCGATGCTTGCGATCCTGTCGCTCGCCGCCGTTCGCGGGCAGCCGCTTTCGGCCGTTGCCGCCTCCTACCATCTGCCCTTTGCCGCCGCCGATCGCCTGGAGAATTTTCCGTTGGAGACGAGTGCGGCGCTGATGGAGCATCTGCGCGCCTCCGGTGAAAACCTTGCCGCTTTCCTGCAACCGATCGGCGAGGTGGCGGCGAAATCCGACATCGACGGACTTCGCGTGACGCTGAAAGACGGCAGCATCATTCATTTCCGCCCGTCCGGTAATGCGCCCGAAATGCGCTGCTACGTCGAAGCCGGGAGCGAAACCGCAGCCCTGGATCTGCTGAAGGCAGGGCTCACCCGAATAACGGACTGGGCAAACGCCCGCTAAACATGCCACGAACAAGCTTTTTTCAAGGAACCCGCCTATGACGCAGAAAATCGTTCCCGTGATCATGGCCGGCGGCAAAGGCACGCGGCTCTGGCCGCTTTCCCGTGCCACCGCCCCGAAACAGTTCATCCAGTTCGTCGGCAACAAGACGTTGTTTCAGGAGACGCTCGAACGTGTTTCCAACCCGGAGCTCTACGAAGCCCCAATCATCGTCACCAATGAGGAATTTCGCTTCCTGGTCGCCGAGCAGGCCCGCACTCTGGGCGTCCCGCTCGCCGCGGTGCTGCTTGAGCCGGTCGCCCGCAACACCGCAGCAGCGGTGGCCGCCGCCGCCACCCTTGCCGCCGAGCTTTTCGGCAAGAACACCATTATCCAGATGCTCGCTTCGGATCACGAGATCCTCGCCGACAAGAGCTATTTCGATTGCATCCGCATCGCCCGGAATGCTGCAGCCGACGGCAAGCTCGTCACCTTCGGCATCAGCCCAACCGAGCCGGCAACCGGCTACGGCTATATCGAAATCGGCGATGCGCTTGAAAACGGCGCCCACAAAGTCAGCCGTTTTGTGGAAAAACCGGCATTGGAAAAGGCCGAACAGATGCTTGCCGACGGCGGCTTCTATTGGAACTCCGGCATCTTCATGTTCCCGGTGGAGGAACTCATCGCCGAGTTGCAGGAATATGCGCCCGATGTGCTGAAGGCGGCGAGCAAAGCCGTTTCCAAGGCAAGCCGCGACCTCGACTTTACCCGCCTCGACGCCGACCATTTCGCCAAGAGCCCCGATATCTCAATCGACTACGCGATCATGGAAAAGACCTCCAAAGCCGCTGTCGTCCCCTCGCCGTTCAAATGGTCGGACATGGGAAGCTGGGATGCCGTTTGGAAATCAGGCGTGCGTGACGACAACGGCAATGTCGCCGCCGCAAACACCACCGTCGTCAACACGCGCAATTCGCTGGTCATGACCCACGGCGTGCATCTTGCCGTTCAGGGCATGGAGGATGTGGCCGTCATCGCCAGCGAGGACGCCGTCTATGTCGGACCGCTCAAAGACAGCCAGAATGTCGGGCAATTGGTCAAGATGCTGGCTTCCTCTTCCGCCACGGCGAAATTCACCGAAACCCATCCGACATCCTATCGCCCCTGGGGCGGCTATACCTCGATCTTCAACGGCGATCGATTCCAGGTGAAGCGCATCTTCGTGACGCCGGGCAAGAAGCTTTCGCTGCAGAAACACCACCATCGCTCCGAACACTGGGTCGTCGTCAAGGGAACCGCCGAGGTGACGGTCGGAGAGACCGTGCGGATGCTGCGCGAAAACGAGAGCGTCTATATTCCGCTCGGCGAAGTCCATCGTCTCGCCAACCCCGGCAAGATCCTCCTCGAACTGATCGAGGTGCAGACCGGCTCCTATCTCGGCGAGGACGACATCATCCGCATCGTCGATGAGTTCGGAAGAACGTGACGTCGCAGCCGAACCGCCGGCTAGGCCCAAACAATGCCGCCTTTTCCGGCGCGGTCGCCATCGCTGTTGAATTCGCTATCGGACTTCTCGTAGAATGGACGTACCGAGAGACATGACCGGAGATATCCCCTGATGCGCATCCTGCCCGCCCTCGCCGGATTTCTTTCAATCATGGCCCCGGCAATGGCGTTTGCCGAAACCGGAAAGATGCGGACCGCAAGCGAGGCTGAAATCCGTGAGCACCTTCCGGGCACGTCGGAACTGAAAGAAAGCAGCAACGGTTACGAATATCGCCAGGGCAACAGGAATGGCTATAAAATAACCAATGGCCAGGTGTGCGTCCGGTTTGCCAACAAGTCGACCGACTGCGTCAGCGTGAAGACCGACGGCGAGAAATTTCAGATGATCGACAAGAAAGGCGGCAGGACGAAATTTTGACTTTGACCGGCAGCTTATTTTGCCGGTGCAGTTTTACCGTCCCTGTCGAGAACGAATTCCGCGATCAGACCGGAATGGTTCGAGCCAAGATTGTCATCGAGACGTTTCAGCGATGTCAGATGAAGCGGCGCGCGCGCAAATATATGATCGATGGCGATCCCCAATGAGCCGGCAGCAATCGGCCATGTCGCCGGTTCGGGCACAATCGTCTTCAGTCCCTGTTTGCGCAGGAAAGCCTGGATGCTCGGGGCGATCGAAGAAGAGTTGAAATCACCGGACAGCACCACGGGGCCGTCGATCGAACCAAGCACTTTGGCGAGATCTTCCAATTCAGCCATCTGGAAATCGTCGAAATATGGTTTGGTCAGATGCGCCGATACCAGATTGATGGTTTCGCCGCCGAAGTCGACGCTCGATATAACCAGCCTGTTTTTCCGCAGGCTGCCCATGCTAACGACCTGCTGGTTGACGAAAGGCCGTTTGGACAGCACCAGCGTATCGCAGGTATCCTTCCCGGTGTCGCAACCGATATGATAGGGATAGGCCTTGAACAATTGCTGCAGATGGAAGGTCAGCGGCTTGGCTTCGAGCAAATTGACGACATCGGCATTCGACGCGATCACCATGTCGGTGATGGCAGTCGAGTTTTTCCAGTTGTCGATCGCGATGTTGAACGACATCAGACGAAAAAGCGGCGGCCTGTCCGTGCCTCTGCCGTCCTCCGAAAACTCCCGCAGCATGATGACGCCGTGAGCGATGAGAAGAAGCGAGACAAACAGAAGGACGAAGCCGTAAATCTGTCGCCTGACAGCCAGAATGACAAGGCTGGCGGCAACAAAGAGGACGCCGAAGTGAACCTGAAAGCTATAGAGAAAGGACAGCAGCCAGAAGTTCGTGACATAGCGTAAGGACACAATCGCGATGGCAACGGTCAGAAACGCGCAGAGAATCCAATAAATTATCTCTCTCATCGATCCTGACCTACTTGCAGACGACCCGCCGGCCATAACATGCAGGCCGGGATGTTGCAACGCAGCATGACGGCCGATGGCCGCGGCCGGCGATCGGACCATATCGACGGCCCTCCGTCACCCGGCAGCGCAGCGGGCGAATATGCCGGCAACCGCAGCAAAGGCAGCCGCCGCCTTCTCTTTCAAAGATCTATCGACTCGGCCTCTTCTTATCTTGTAAGTGGGGTCACGCGATACGGAATCGGCTTTTGCCGTCGGCAGCGAGCCGAGAGAAGGTGGGAATGCGCTACTTCATTACCGGGACGGCCGGCTTTATCGGTTTTCATCTGGCCAGGCGCCTGCTGCAGGAAGGGCACGAGGTCACCGGCTTCGACGGCCTCACTCCCTATTACAACGTCAAGCTCAAGGAGATGCGCCATGCAGCACTCTCCCAGTTCCCGGCCTTCAAACCGGTCATCGCTATGCTCGAGGATCGCGAAGCGCTTGAGGCGGCGGTTGTCGCGGCCAAGCCGGACATATTGATCCACCTCGCCGCCCAGGCCGGTGTGCGTTACAGCCTGGAAAATCCCGAGGCCTATCTTCGATCGAACGTCGAAGGCTCGTGGAACATCATGGAAATCGCGCGGCGCGCCGAAATTCGCCACCTGATGCTGGCCTCGACGTCATCGATCTACGGCGCCAATGCGACCGTTCCCTTTCACGAGACCGATCGCGCCGACGAGCCTCTGACCATCTATGCCGCGACGAAGAAATCGATGGAACTGATGGCGCACAGTTATGCCCATCTGCACAAGATCCCGACGACGGCCTTTCGCTTCTTCACCGTTTACGGCCCGTGGGGCCGGCCCGACATGGCATTGTTCAAATTCACCAAGAACATGCTTGAGGGACAGCCGATCGAGATCTACGGCGAAGGCAATATGAGCCGCGACTTCACCTATATCGACGATCTCGTTGAGGGGATCGTCAGGCTGTCGGCAATCGCCCCTGGTGAGGATAACCGTCTGGACAACGTGGCCGTCGAAACGCTTTCGCGCCAAGCGCCCTTTCGAGTCGTCAATATTGGCGGCGGCCAGCCGGTCAGCCTGATGGATTTCGTCGAAACGGTGGAAAAGGCGCTCGGCCGTCCGGCCATTCGCAAGATGCTAGCGATGCAGAAGGGTGACGTGCCGCGCACCTTCGCGGCCCCCGATCTGCTCGTTGCGCTGACGGGTTACAAGCCGGATACGACTTTGGATGTCGGCGTCAAAGCCTTCGTCGACTGGTATCTCGACGTCCGCGGCGAACTCGACGCCTAGTTGGGTTACCCCCTGCGCCGACCGGAATTGTGTTTCCTATGACCGGGAATATCAACGCAGAAACGTCACCGCCTCAGCCGCGTCGAGCGCCTTCGAAAACACATAGTCGACGATAACGATCAGTGTCTGCGAATAGGCCTCGAGCTGATAACCCTCGCCCTCGATTTCAGCGGGGTTGCGCAGGACGAAAGGAACGCTCGGGCGCACGAAACCGGCGCGTGTCGTCAACGGAATTTCAGGCGAATGGCCGATGGCGGAGGTGTACATCAGGTCGCGGCCAAGGCTGGCCGGACCGATCGCGAACGCCGGCCCGGCGGCGGCCGTGATGGTCAGAGTCAAAGCGATAGCGGCAAGAAGTCTGTGCATGTCGAAGTCCCCGTTTGTGGATCGGCGGGCTTCGCTTTGCCCGTCTCCAAACGATCGACGCGTCTGTCCACGCTTCGGTCGCTTTCATGAGGCCACTCTACACATCAGTATTTGCAGGGCTTTTAAGCGGATCAGTCAAATTTTATGAATTTCGGTTTTCTGTCCCGATAGGGCACACGGGAAAACGCTTTCCCCGCCCTGAGGTCGCCAAGGCAAGATCGGCGGAATAACGAGGGACGCTGACCGCAATCTAGAGAACGCGATCCAGCTTCTTGTTGATATGCAGGTTGGGCATCAATCCCGCACTTTGCGCGGCATGATAGGATTCGCGCGCCGCATCGAACGAGATCGACCACATGATGGCGCTCAGGAGCAGCGCAATAATATAAATTTGAATACGCATCTCATCGGCGATACGGAAAGAGCAAGGCAGTTTTGTGTCAAAAAATGACCGCGAAAATAGAAAAAATCGGGGGGCTTTTGCCCGTTCGTTTGGGATCGGCCATATCGGTGTCGCGTGAATTGGGCGATGGTGCGTAGCTACTGTTAGCAGCCTACCCCGAGACTTGGCTTCTCTTGCCATCCCGAGAACCCTCAGAGGTCCGTTCGCCACGGGCCTCTTTGCCTTTTTTGCCGACGTTCATGCGGGTGGCTGACATCCTCCGATACATCGGGCCTGAGTAATAAGCCCCACAGCTTAGACCATTGCGCGGCAAAATATATCAATCGATTGACTTATTTTACGATCAGCGCTATAAAACAGTCATGAACCAGGAACACGACAGCCAAACCCCACCAGCATCCACCCGCGCCGAGGCCGCGCGCCAGAAGATGTTGGCCGCCGCCCTCGACGTCTTCGGCCGCTACGGCTTTGACGGCGCCTCGACACGGCAGCTGACCGAAGCCGCCGGCGTCAACCTGCAGGCAATCCCCTATTATTTCGGCAGCAAGGAAGGTCTCTATATCGCCACCGCCGAGTATCTGATGGCCCGCATCGATACGCATGTCGGCGACATGAGAACGCGCATCGGCATGCGCCTCATGGCGCTGGACGCCGCCGGCGAAACGCTGGACGAAACGCAAGCCCGCCTGTTCCTCACAGAAATTCTTCAGACGATGGTGACGCTTTTCGTCGGCAAGGAATCCGAATCCTGGGCACGCTTCCTGATCCGCGAGCAGATGGAGCCGACCGAAGCCTTCGCACGGGTTTATCAGGGCATCATGCGGCCGATGATCGAGATGGGCCGGCGGCTGATCGGCGCCATCCTGGGTGAAGATCCCGCCTCGGAACACGTGCGCCTGCGCACCTTCAACCTTGTCGGCAGCATCCTTGTGTTTCGCGTCACCCACGCGGCCGTGCTTGCCCAGATGGAATGGGACGCCATCGGCCCGAAACAGGTGGAAATCTTGCGCGGCCTCGCCGCCGAACTAGTCGATATGCTCGGCCCGTCGACGAAGGGAGGCGCGGCATGAAACGCCTCGTCCCCGTCGCCCTCCTTCTCCTCGTTGCGGCAGGCGCCGCCGCCTGGTGGTACGGCCTGCCTGAAAAGCTCGGCTGGCTGCCCGAGGCCCGCCGCGAATTCGTCCTTTACGGCAATGTCGATATCCGCCAGGTCTCGCTCGGCTTCCGCGTCAGCGGTCGCCTCTCCGAACTCGGCGTCGACGAAGGCGATGTCGTCAAGAGCGGAGCGGTACTGGCCAAACTCGATGCCGCGCCCTATGAATTCGACGTCCGTTCGGGCGAAGCCAATGCCGCGGCCCTTCGGGCAACGCTCGACAAGCTGAAGGCGGGCCCCCGCCCGACCGAGATCGCCCAGGCGCGCGCCGCCTATGACGAAAGCCTCGCCGATCTCGAAAATGCCAACCTCGCCTATGACCGAGCCCGCCAGCTTCGTCCGCAGGGCACGATTTCCGAAGCGACGCTCGACCAGGCAACCGCGGCAAAAGCGATGGCTGCGGCCCGCTCCGAGTCCGCCAACGAGGCGCTGAAGCTGTTGCAGGAAGGTTCGCGCATCGAGGATATTGCCGCCGCCGATGCGCAGGTAAAGGCAGCCGAGGCAACGCTCGCCTCGGCCCGCACGTCGCTTGCCGACACCGAACTGCGCGCGCCGAACGACGGCGTCATCCTCTCGCGCGTGCGGGAGAACGGCGCCATCGTCTCACCGGCCGATACCGTCTTCGTGCTCTCCCTGACCGAGCCCGTCTGGGTGCGCAGCTATGTCGCCGAGCCCGATCTCGGTCGCATCCACCCCGGCATGAAGGTGTCCGTCGCCTCCGATACGGCGCCCGACAGGCCCTATGACGGCACGATCGGCTTCATCTCGCCGGTCGCCGAATTCACCCCGAAATCGGTGGAGACGCCGGAGCTCAGGACCGATCTCGTCTACCGCCTGAGGATCGTCATCGACAAGCCCGGCGCGGATCTGCGCCAGGGCATGCCAGTCACCGTGCGACTTCCCCATCCTCAGGCAGACAGACAATGACCGCCGCCGAAACCGCCACCCAGACAGAGCGGGACGAGAAGCCGCTCGTCCGGATTGACGGCGTCACCAAACGTTTCGGCGATGCGCCCGCGGCCCTCGACGCCGTCTCCGGCATCATCGGCGGCGGTGCGATCACCGGCCTCGTCGGCCCTGATGGCGCCGGCAAGACGACGCTGATCCGCCTGATGACCGGCCTGATGCTGCCCGATGCGGGGACAGTGGAGGTTCTCGGCTTCGACACCAGGAAGAACGCCGCCGGCATCCAGGCCGCAATCGGCTACATGCCGCAGCGTTTCGGCCTCTATGAGGACCTCTCGGTGCAGGAAAATCTCGATCTTTATGCCGATCTGCGCGGCCTGCCGAAGAGCGAGCGCGCGAGCTCCTTCGACGAGCTGCTGACGTTCACCGACCTCAAGCGTTTCACCGGCAGGCTCGCCGGCAAACTCTCCGGCGGCATGAAGCAGAAGCTCGGTCTTGCCTGCGCGCTTCTGAAGAAGCCACGCCTGCTGCTGCTCGACGAGCCGGGCGTCGGCGTCGATCCGATCTCGCGCCGCGACCTCTGGAAGATGGTCGAGAACCTGACGAAGGAAGGCATCGGCGTGCTGTGGTCGACCGCCTATCTCGACGAGGCGGAAGCCTGCGACCATGTCCTGCTGCTGAACCAGGGAAGGCTGCTCTTCTCGGGAAAGCCCGCGGAGATGACCGAGCGCGTCAACGATCGGGTCTTCAGGGTATCCAATGTCACCGGGCGCCGCCGACAGGTGCTTGCCGAGCTCCTGCAGGCCGATGGCGTCATCGACGGTGTCATCCAGGGTGAGGCGATCCGCCTGGTGGCGGCCAACGACAAAAAGCCCGATATCGGCAAGGCCGGCGACGGCGCATCGCTGAGCCCGGCCCCGCCCCGCTTCGAGGATGCCTTCGTCGACATGCTGGGCGGCGGCCCCGGCGGCCGCTCCAGGCTTGCCGAGGCGCAAGAGCCGCTAAAGGCTGAGGGCGACCGTCCGGTGATCGAGGCCAAGGGCCTGACCAAGCGTTTCGGCGATTTCACCGCCGCCGAGGATATCAGCTTCGATATCCGCCGCGGCGAGATCTTCGGCCTGCTCGGCCCGAACGGCGCCGGCAAATCCACCACCTTCAAGATGCTTTGCGGCCTGTTGAAACCGACCGGCGGCGAAGGCCGCGTCGCCGGTTTCGACCTTCGCCGCGATGCCGCCGAAGCGCGCAACCAGCTCGGCTACATGGCGCAGAAATTCTCGCTCTACGGCGATCTCACCGTCATGCAGAATCTCGAATTCTTCGCCGGCGTCTACGGTCTTCGTGGGCAGCGCAAGCGCGAACGCATCGCGCTGATGGTCGGCATTTTCGGTTTCGGCCGCCACACCCGCGAGCCTGCCAAGGACCTGCCGCTTGGCCTGAAGCAACGCCTGGCGCTCGCCTGCGCGGTTATGCACGAGCCGCGCGCCCTCTTCCTCGACGAACCGACATCAGGCGTCGATCCGATCACCCGGCGCGAGTTCTGGACGCATATCAATGCGCTGGTTGAAAAAGGCGTCACCGTGCTCGTCACCACGCATTTCATGGACGAGGCGGAATATTGCGACCGCATCTCGCTGATCTATCGCGGCCGTTCGATCGCGCTCGGCTCGCCGGATGAATTGAAGGCCCGGGTCGCAACGAAAGAGCAGCCGGATCCGACGATGGAGGACGCCTTCATCGCCTTGGTGCAGCAATCGGAAGCGGAGGATGCCGCATGAGCGCCTCTTCTGGCCGGCGTCGGCGTCTTTTTGCCCTCGTGCGCAAGGAAAGCTTCCAGGCGATCCGCGATCCGAGCAGCATCCTCATTGCTTTCGTGCTGCCGCTGATCCTGCTCTTTCTCTTCGGCTACGGCGTCTCCCTCGATACCACCCGCACCCGCATCGGCCTCGTGACCGAGGAGCTGACGCCTCTCACGCAGGACCTGTCGGCCAGCTTCCAGGCCTCACGCTATTTCGATGTCGCAATGGGCCGCGACCGGCGACTGTTCGAGGAAGACCTCGTGCTCGCCAAGGTGCGCGGCATCGTCGTCATCCCGGCCGATTTCACCACGCGTTACACCGCAGGCAACCGTCCCGCCATCCAGGTGATCGTCGACGGTTCCGACCCGAACACTGCCAATTTCGTCCAGAATTATGCCCAGGGCGCCGTCGCCAACTGGGAGCGGCAGCGGCAGGCCGACGTCGCCTCCCGCGGTACCGCCATTGCGGTCGAGCAGCGCTTCTGGTTCAACCCGGAGCTCGCCAGCCGCAATTTTCTCGTGCCCGGCTCGATCGCCATCGTCATGACGCTGGTCGGCACGCTGCTGACCTCACTCGTCGTCGCCCGCGAATGGGAGCGCGGCACGATGGAAGCGATGATGGCGACCCCGGTGACGGCGGTCGAACTGCTCACCGGCAAGATCCTGCCCTATTTCCTGCTCGGCCTGACCTCAATGACGCTCTGCGTGCTGCTTGCCGTCTTTCTCTTCGGCGTGCCGTTCCGCGGCTCGGTCGCCGCCCTTTACGCGCTTTCGGCCGCCTTCCTGATTCCGGCGCTGGGCCAAGGCCTGTTGATTTCGACGGCAACGAAGAACCAGTTCCTCGCCTCGCAGCTGGCACTGATCTCCGCCTTCCTGCCGGCCTTCCTGCTCTCGGGCTTCCTGTTCGAAATCAATTCTATGCCCAGGATTATCCAGTGGATCACCTTCATCGTGCCGGCGCGTTACCTGATCCCCAGCCTGCAGACGGTGTTTCTCGCCGGCGACATCTGGCCGATGTTCGCAAAGGCAATCGCCGTCATGCTGGCGATCGGCGCCGTCATGTTCGTGCTTGCGGCCCGCAGCACCCGGAAGAGGATCGGCTGAGATGGGATGGACAAGGCTCTACGCCCTCATCGTCAAGGAACTACTCGCCGTGCTGCGCGACCCCAAAGGCCGCGCCATCCTGATCGGCCCGCCGATCGTGCAACTTCTCGTCTTCTCCTATGCCGCAACCTTGGAAGTCCGCAATGTCGACGTGATGATCCTCAACCGCGACAGCGGTCACTGGGGCCAGGAACTGATCGAGCGTATCGACGGCTCGCCGACCTTCCGCCGGATCGAGATTGCGGAAAGCCAGGCGGATATCAGGGTGGCGATCGATAACCAGACGGCCATCGCGGCGATCGAGATCGGCCCGGACTTTTCGCGCAATATCGAGGCGGGAACGCCTGTTGATCTGCAGGTGGTGCTCGACGGTCGCCGCTCCAACGCCTCGCAGATCGTCGCCGGCTACCTCTCGCAGATTGGCGGCGCCCTCGCCGCCGAAACACCGGCCGGCAAACGCGCCGGCGCCGGCATCGTCTCATCGGTGCCGCGCAACTGGTTCAACCCGAACCTCACCTACCAGTGGTTCATGGTGCCGAACCTGATCGCCAGCATCGCGCTTCTGATCGGCCTGATCGTCACGGCCTTGTCGATCGCCCGCGAGCGCGAGCTCGGCACTTTCGACCAGCTGATGGTCTCGCCGCTGCGCCTGCATGAAATCCTGATCGGCAAGCTGATCCCGCCGATGATGATTGGCCTCTTCCACATCACCGTCTATATTCTGGCCGCCGTCTTCCTGTTCGAGGTACCGCTGCGCGGCTCGCTGTTCCTGCTTTACGGCAGCGCGGTCTTCTATCTCGGCTCGGTCGCCGGCCTCGGCCTCTTCATCTCGGCACTGTCGATGACCCAGCAGCAGGCGATCCTCGGCGCCTTCCTGTTCATGGTCCCGGCCATGCTGCTCTCGGGCTTCGCGACGCCGATCGAAAACATGCCGGCATGGCTGCAGCCGGCGACCTTGATCAACCCGCTGCGTTATTTCCTGGTGATCGTCAAAGGCGTTTTCCTCAAGGATATCCCTTTGAGCGAGGTGGTGAGCCAGACGATCCCGCTGGCGCTGATCGCCGCCGTGACACTCAGCGCCGCCGCCTGGCTCTTCCGGCGGCGCCTGGAATAACCCAATAACGCCGCATGCTTCGGTCGCCTCACAGAATGTGAACCGGCCTGCCAAAGCGTGACTCTCTTCTGCCGGAACCTCGGATTGGCGTGGTCGTTACCCAAACGCAACCCCAGCAAAGGAGAAGCAAAATGTACAAGATCCTACTTGTCTCCAGCGCCCTTGCGCTGTCGTCTTTTGCCACCAATGCGTTCGCTGATGGCGCCGTGACCGGTGCAGCCGGCGGCGCCATCACCGGCGCAATCGTCGGTGGCCCCGTGGGTGCTGCCGTTGGCGGCATAGCCGGCGGTGTCGCCGGTGCCGTAGTCGATCCGCCGCCGCGCGAGGTCGTCACCTATGTTGAGCAGCAGCCTGCCCCGACCGCCTCGGTGGTGGTCCAGGAACCGATCGTCGTCGGTAAGCCGCTTCCGGCTGATGTCGTGGTGACGCCGGTGCCCGACAATCCGAAATATGCCTACACCGTCATCAACGATCGCCATGTGATCGTCGAGCCGCGCACCCACCGCGTGGTGCAAGTGATTGAATAATCAACCTGCCGAAGCCGCCTGCTGCGGCTCGGCCCCCTCCGGCCCCGCCTCGGCGGGGTCATTTTTCGTGGGCCCGCGAAAACGCATTATGCTCCTCGCCGGTTCATGCCCTGTAAGCGACGAGTACGGCACCGCCGGCGATCATGATAACGCCGAGCCAGTTCGGAAGCGTCAGGCGTTCACCCAGGAAGAGCACCGCAAAGACGGCCACGAAGACGACGGATAGCTTGTCGATCGGGGCGACCCGCGGCAGCATCCCCGAGCTTCAGAGCCCGGAAATAGCAAATCCAGGATGCGCCGGTGGCAAGGCCGGAAAGCACCAGGAAGAGCCAGCTCCTGTTCGACACAGAAGACGGTTCCTGCCAGCTGCCGGTGATGTAGACCATCATTCCCGCCGCCAGCAGGATGACGATGGTGCGAATGAAGGTCGCGAAGTCAGAATTGACGTTCTCGACGCCGACCTTGGCGAAAATCGCCGTGAGCGCTGCAAAGCCGGCGGAAAGAAGCGCCCAAAGCGGCCAGCTTGTCAGAAGGCTTTTCATGCCGCGTGTCCTTGCCCCGTTGCACCTCATCCTAAGGCAGATCAGACTTTCAGCTCGCGCCGCTCGCGCTCGGTCACCATGGCGAGATCCAGTACCTTCTGCAGGTTGGCGGCGTGGCGGAAGTTCGGGTCGGGCTGGATACCGGTTGCCACGGCCTCGGCAAAACGCTCGTAGTTGGTCGCCACCGGTTCAACCTCGATCTGCGTCCAGGTGGCGGTTTCAACACCTTCGCCGAGGCAGCCATGCAGCTCGGAGCCGCTGGGGCGATGGATGACCTCAAGGCTGCCTTTTTCGCCGTAGATGCGCAGCTTCAGCTCGTTCAGATGGCCCGTGGCCCAGCGGCTGGCGTGGATGACGCCGAGCGCGCCGTTGGCGAAATCGACCGACATGGTGAAGCTGTCATTGGCATCCAGCATATATTCGCCGATCTGGCCGCCCGGCGCCTTGTTGAAAGTCTTCAGCCGCGCAAAGACGTGGTCGATGTCGGTCGCTGCGCCATAGGCGGCGAAATCGAGGATATGGATGCCGACGTCGCCGAGCACGCCATTCGAGCCGTGGCCGGTGGAAAGCCGCCACAGCCAGGTGGATTCCGTCCGCCAATCGCCCCAGGCGCGCGACACGAGCCAGCTCTGCAGATAGGAGGCTTCCACGTGCCTGATCGTGCCAAGCTCGCCGGCGAGCACCATCTCGCGGGCCCGCTGCAACGGCGCGACATTGCGGTAGGTCAGGTTCACCATGTTGATGACGCCGGCCTTCTCCGCTGCCTCCGTCATCTCCAGCGCCTTCGCATAGTTCTCCGCCAGCGGCTTTTCGCAGAACACATGTTTGCCGGCGGCAATCAGCGCCATGGTCGTCGGGTGATGGATCCGGTCGGGCGTGACATTCGTCGCCGCATCGAATTCACCCCAGGCGATCGCCTCTTCCAGCGAAAGAAACCGCTTTTCGATGTTGAACTTGTCGGCGAAGGCGGAAAGCCGTTCGGGATCGGTGTCGACGGCGCCGACCACCGTCACGCCATCGATGAGGGGAAAGCGGGCGAGCTGGTTTTTCGCCATCACTCCCGTGCCAAGAACGAGTAGTCGCATGGATGCTCCTCAGCGGTAACCGGCTTCGCCGGCCTGATGCAGTTTCGGGCCGCGTTCGACGATCGGCTCCAGTGCCTTTTCTACCGGCACATTTGGGGCGTCGATAATGCCAGTCAACGCCCCTTGCGGGTTGTACGCCCATTTGACGCCATTGATCAGCACCTTCTGGATGGTGGCGTCGTGATAGGTCGGATAGGTCTCGTGGCCGGGCCGGAAATAGAAGATGTTGCCGGCGCCGCGCCGCCAGGTCAGGCCGGAGCGGAACACTTCACCGCCCTGGAACCAAGAGATGAACACCGTTTCGAGCGGCTCCGGCACCGAGAACTGCTCGCCGTACATTTCCTCGTTTTCCAGCTCGAAATGCTCGCCGATGCCGGCGGCGATCGGATGGCGCGGATTGATGGTCCACAGCCGCTCGCGCTCGCCCGCCTCGCGCCATTTCAGCGCGCAGGGGGTGCCCATCAGCCGCTTGAAGATTTTCGAGAAATGGCCGGAATGCAGAACAAGCAGGCCCATGCCTTCCCAGACACGCCTGGCGACCCGCTCGACGACGATGTCGGAGACCGCGCCGTGATCCTTATGGCCCCACCAGGTCAGCACATCGGTTTCGGCAAGGCGGGCTTCACTCAACCCGTGTTCCGGCTCCTGCAGCGTCGCCGTCGTCGCCGAAATGCCGGGGTCGGTGTTCAGCGCATTGGCAATCGCCGTGTGCATGCCCTCGGGATAGATGCCGCGGACAATCTCATTGGTGGTCTCGTGGATATTCTCTCCCCAGACGACGGTGCGAATGGCCATGATGTGCTCCTGTAGAAACTGGAAGTATCGAGAGGCGGGAAGGCAGGGATTCAAAGCGCTTTGGAAAACAGCGCCGGCTACGCCTGGTCTCCTCCACGTCTTAGCAAGACATAGACCTTTGTCAGGAATTTGACAAAGGAGAAAATTTGCCGCCGGAAGATGGAAAATCAGGCAGGAAATATCATAGCAATATCAATGGGAAACCGATTTCGAGAAGAGGTTGACGACCAAAACGCCTGAAATGATCAGCCCGAGCCCGACGATCGCCGGCAGGTCGAGACGCTGCTTGAAGAAGACCAGGCCGACCGAGGAAATCAGGACGATTCCCAAAGCGCTCCAAATTGCATAAGCGATGCCGACAGGAATGCTTTTCAGCGTCAGCGACAGGCAATAGAAGGCGGCCGCATAACAGGCGACGACGAGCGCCGTCGGCCCGATGCGGGTGAACTGCTGCGACAGCTGCAGCGCGGTCGTGCCGATGACCTCGAGCACGATGGCGGCAAACAACAGCCCGTAGACGGCGGCCTGGCTCATGGCGAAATTCCTTCGGATTATTTCCCGGTCAGTTCGACAAGGCGATCGATGAGATCCCGCCTCAGAACGCCGTCGATATCATGGCTTTCCAACGTATCTGCGAACCACAGCCCGTCGGCGGCAAAACGCACGACCTGTGCGTCGAGGGAGGAATCAGTGCCGACATATTCCTCCGCCCGCGCCTGCACCCACTGACGCCAGCGAAGACGCAGCCGGGGTTCGGCAAGAAGCGCGATCGTCACCTGCGTCCAGCCCCTGGAATCGGCGGGACGATCCTTGAGACCGGATACGGCCCGCAGATAGGCGCGGGTGAAACGGCCCTGCGGTAGCGGATCGCCGCGCATCAGTTCCTCTATATCGGCGTCGAACTTTTCAAGCAGGCTCTCGAACAGGGCATCCAGCAGCGCATTCTTCGTCGGGAAGTGATGCAGCAGCCCGCCCTTGCTGATGCTGGAGGCGGCGGAGACCGCATCGAGCGTGACCGCGGCCATGCCTTCGCTGGCAGCAAGGCGCGCGGCAACATCCAGCAACTGCTGGCGCACGAGGACGGGTTGTTTCTTGCGATGATGAGCGTTCGACATGCAATTAAAAGATACCGTCTGGACGGTTTTGTCAAGGAGAATCGGTCGGAACCCATGCGCTACAGGCATTATGCGCAAAATGCCGCGGCAGCTTGATGACAGTTGCGATCATTTAACCCCCGGTGCATGAAAGTGGCAGACGGGGAATGACATCCGGGATGGTTTCGTGACGGAAAAGGTCACCACTTTATATGAAGCGATCGGCGGCGATCCGGCTGTGCGGGCGCTGACGCACCGTTTCTACGAACTGATGGACAAGCTGCCGGAGGCAAGCAACGTGCGCGCCGTGCACCCGCCGAGCCTTCACGGCAGCGAAGAGAAATTCTACGAATATATGAGCGGTTATCTCGGCGGCCCGCCGCTCTATACCGACAAACGCGGCCATCCGCGCCTGCGCAGCCGCCATTTCGTCGCTGAGATCGGCCCCGTCGAGCGCGACGAGTGGCTGCTCTGCTTCCGCCGCGCCCTTGACGAGACGATATCAAGCCAGGCGCTACGCGATCTCATCTGGGCGCCGGTGGAGCGGCTCGCACATCATATGCAGAACAAGGACTAACCATGAGCCTGAATGCGCGTCTGGAGCCAGTGCTCTATCTTTTTGCCGGCCTGTTCGGTATCGCCGGCGTGGCTCTTGCGGCTCTTGCCGCCCATGGCGGCGGCGAAACCAACTTGGCGGCATCCGCATCCGCCATGTGCCTCGCGCACGCCCCTGCCCTGCTGGCATTGGCTCTCGGCACCGCCAAGCTCAAAACCGCCTGGATGGCCGGTTTGCTCATGATTGTTGGAACGCTGCTCTTTGCCGGCGACCTCGTGACCCTGCGCTTCACCGGTGCCGGCCTCTTCCCCTATGCGGCCCCGACCGGCGGCTGGGCGATGATGCTGGGGTGGGTGGCCGTTGCCGCCGGCGCCGTGTTTCGGGTACGGGCGTAGAGTTTTGGCAATCGCCGCCGGTTCCTTGGGCAAACAAGAGTGGCCCGCAGGGTCGGATGAGGGGGCTGCAGGCGCCGAGCTAACGTCAGCAGTTATACGTCCTCGACGACGTTGAAGCCTTCGAAAACGGGCGGGCCCTTGTACATCGCCTTGCGATCGCCGGCATTGCGGTGCGCCGCGCGAAAATTCTCGGACTTCGTCCAGTTCTGGAAATCCGCTTCGCTCGCCCAGACCGTATGCGAGGAATAGAGCGTATAGCCCTCCTCTACGCTGGCCTTGCCGCGCAACAGACGGAATTCGACGAAACCGGGCACGTCGGCCAGGCTCGAATCACGATTGCGCCAGACCGTCTCGAAATCACCTTCGCTCCCGGTTGCGACCTTGAAGCGGTTCATTGCGATATACATGCGATCTCCTTACGCGTTCCTCTTGCCGGCCCTTGCCGCATACGAGGGAAAGGCGACAACATTATTGCCGTTTGCCGCCGCTGGGCCAAGCGGCCTTGTCGCCGCTTCTCCGGGCATGCGCGCTTCCCAGGTCGGGAACAGCGCCACATTCTGGTAGCTCTCCTGGCGTTCGGCATGCTGCCGGAAAAGTTCGTAGAGTTCGGGCACGAGGCCCTCGCCCGTCTGCGCGGCAAGCTTGTGCAGGCCGATCATGGTGAAGCCGTCGGGACGCTGGTCGTTCATCGGGAATTGTCTCGCTCGTTCATCGTCTGCAGCGCACGCTCCAGGCTGGACTTGCTGCCGTTGCGCAGCGGAATGAAGGCCTTGCCGAACTTTTTGCAGCCGGTCTTCACCCGCAGGCAGGCATCGTGGCTGATACAGTCGATCGGGCAGAACACGCAGTCGACAGACGGCAGCACGGTATCGATGCGGGACACCGCTTCGCGCAGGCCGCCGTCATGATGAAGGAGTTCGGCGCCGAAATTGCTGGCGATCTGGCGAAGATGCGCCACCTGGCAGTCACGCCCGCCGACATAGAGGAAACTGCGGCCATCCAGTTTGGAACGCCCGGCGGACGCCTGAGCGACGCCCTCGCCCGCGACGTCGCGGACCTCCCGGTTCGACCCCTTCTTGCCCTTGCGAGCCATATACCACCCGTTCATTCGTTGATCGTCACACGATTCCTGCGTGTTCGGGCCGACCCTATTAAACTTGATTTTTAGAGTAAAGTATAAAGTTGATTAGTATTCTCATATTATTCGACTGCGATCGACAGGGAGGTGAAACTCCTTCCATTCCCTCCGGGCGTCGGCCCGAATGGCGCCGCGCGCCGGACGGCATCGACGGCGAGCTGATCGATTTCCGGAACGCCGGATCCGGTCACCACACGAACGGAAGTCAAGCCGCCGCTGCCACTCACGGAAAACGAGACGACCACAGTTCCCTGGACACCACGAGGCTTTCTGATCGCGCGGCGAATGCGGCTACGAACCTTCCCGTCGTAGTTGGCAAAGGCCGCAGTTCCGATCCCATTATTGTTGCCGGCGCTACGCGAGTTGCGATCCGACTGCGCCGACGGGTCACCTTCAGCAACACCACGAGCGGAATCCTGCTGTGCCTCGCCCTGAGAACCTGCGGTCTTTTTCGGGGCGCGCTTTTTCTCAACCGGTTTCGGCTTTTCCTGAATCGCCGCTTTTGGCTTCGGCGTCGGCGTCACGATCTCCTGCGGCGTTTCCGGTTCCGGCTGAACCTCCGCCGTCGCGACGGGCTTGACCTCTTCGGGTTCAACTGCGGCGACGGGAGGCGTCTCGGATGGCTTTATCTCCGCGGGAATCTCTTCGACTGGCTTCTGCTCTTCCGGAACGACCGTCGACATCGGTTGCGCCACGGCAGTTTCAGACGGAACTTCGGAAACGAGAACCTCAGGCTCGACAGCGGCCGCGGTTTCCGGCGAAACACGCGTCACCTCAGGGGCCGGGGCTTGCTGGATAGTATCCTGCGTCTCGACCGGCGAGACTTCGGTGGGCTGAACAGTTTCCGGCTGAAGGTCAGTGGTTTCGGTCGGCTGGATCGTGTCCGGCTCGACAGCCTCCGGAATGATTTCTTCCTGTACGGTCACCTCGGTCTCACCGGCAGCAGTCTGATCGACGTCCGAATTGCCGTACATCACGACGCTCACAGCTTCGCCAGCTTCCTCGATCGCCTCCTCCGGCGTTTTTGGGAAGGCAATGATCAGCGCTATAGCCAAGGTCGCGTGGAAAAGCAGCGAACCAACACAAGTCAGCGCCAGCCGTCGCCGCACCGGCTTCTTCTCGTCATCCTGCTTTTCTCCAGCCGCATCCATCGGCGGCGCCGAGAGCGGAGCGGCCAACGCCGCTTCCGGATGGTCGGGAAAGGAGGATATCTGCGCAAAACGTGTGTAGTGGATCACCGTCTCGCCGGCTGGCTGCCGCTGCGCATTGCGCAGTTCGGAAAGCTCATGGCCAGGATGCATGCCGGGCATATTGTCGTTCAGGCTGCTATCGGCGTCCGCCTCCCCGATGAGCACCTGACTCGATCTGGACTTCGATGAAATCGCCATTGTGTACGCCTTAGACAGCCTGAAACATGTCCGCCGGGGATCATCCCGGGCGTTATCTTAGCCCTCGAAGGGAACCGAAATCTGCGATCGGGTAACGAGGCCCTTCATGCACTCGCCCGCCGCCGGCCCGTCACAGACCGGCGTGTCGTTGATGAGGATGCGGGTCACGCTCTCACATTTGACATTCGGCATATCGAACTGGCGCACGCGCTTCTTGCCCTGCGGTAGATCGCGGAAATCGAGCACGGTGATCCGGTCGACGGCATTCATGTCGTTAAAGAAGGCAAGCTCGAAGGAAACCTTATTGATGGCGGCAGGCAGTTGGTTCAGCGCCACGAAGGTCATCATGCAGCCCTTCTGCGAGGGCGCCAGCGCATTGAGTTCGACATCGAGGGAAGCTGCGGGTGCCGCCTCCTGCGCCTGACATACGCTTGAAACCGCCATCGCCATGCCGGCCGCAACAGCCGCAAACCTACCTGTCATAAAACCTTCTCCGTCATCGTCGCGAGCCGCCCGCAGGCAACTCGCATCAGCAATTTCGAAAACCTGACTGTAACAGTCTCCTATTGCGTCTTTAAAAAACCATGAGTATGAAAGTCAAGATAAATGTCACCACAACCGGGGGTCCAGATCCCCGGCCTCACGGAATTGCCAACCGAAATGATGGTTGAAAAGCCAGATAACTTTAAGCACGTGTCGCTGCCGAGCGAGCCCGCGGCGCAGCACCGGATCGTCGAAAGCGCGGATCTTTTCCGCGGCATGAACGAGATCATGATCAGACACGAGGGCGTGACCTATCGCCTGAAGATCACCCGTCAGGGCAAGCTCATTCTCAATAAGTAGGGCCAATAGTAGGTAACACATGGCTGAACAGACAAGACCGGCACCAGCCGAAATCCGGGCGTTTCGCGCCGAAAACCCGAAGATGCGCGAGCGCGATATCGCCGCCCAGTTGAAGATTTCCGAGGCAGCGCTCGTCGCCGCCGAAACCGGCATCAGCGTCACCCGCATCGATGGCAGCGCGCTGAAGCTCCTCGAACGCGTCGCAAGCCTCGGCGAAGTGATGGCGCTGTCGCGCAACGAAAGTGCCGTGCACGAAAAGATCGGCATCTTCGAAAACATCAAAAGCGGCGTGCAGGCCGCAATCGTTCTCGGCGAGAATATCGACCTGCGCATCTTCCCGAGCCGATGGGAACATGGCTTCGCCGTATCCAAGAAGGATGGCGACCAGCTGCGCCTCAGCCTGCAATATTTCGACAAGGCGGGCAACGCCGTGCACAAGGTGCACCTACGTCCGAATTCGAATGTCGAGGCCTATCACGCGCTGGTCGCCGAGTTGAAGCTGGAAGACCAGTCGCAGGACTTCGTCGAGGCCGAGACCTCGGACACCGTTGATGAAACCGCCGACGTCAGCCGCGACGAGCTGCGCGACAACTGGAGCAGGCTCACCGACACGCACGAGTTCTTCGGCATGCTCAAACGCTTGAAGATCGGCCGCCAGGCGGCCGTGCGCAGCGTCGGCGACGACTATGCCTGGAAGCTCGACAACAGCGCGACGGCTGAGATGATGCATGCCTCGGTGAAATCCGGCCTGCCGATCATGTGCTTCGTCGCCAATGACGGCATCGTCCAGATCCATTCCGGCCCGATCTTCAACGTCCAGGCCATGGGCCCATGGATCAATATCATGGACCCTACCTTCCATCTGCATCTGCGCCAGGATCACATCGCCGAGACCTGGGCGGTGCGCAAGCCGACCAAGGACGGCCACGTCACCTCGCTGGAGGCTTACAATGCGCAAGGCGAGATGATCATCCAGTTCTTCGGCAAGCGGAAGGAAGGATCCGACGAACGCGCCGAGTGGCGCGAGATCATGGAAAACCTGCCGCGGGCGGCAAGTTTCGCCGCATAAGGATTGCAACGATGACGATGCCTAACAATCTTCGCGGGATTCGCCCCTGGCAACTGGCGCTCACGGCGGCCGTCATGGCACTGCCACTGATCCCGTCGGCACCGGCGCTCAAGGGCATCGCCTTCGTGCGCCCCGGCCACGCCGAGGAAAAGAAGCTCGACACCTCGCGCCTGGTTTCGGTCGGCGGCGATATCACCGAGATCGTCTATGCGCTCGGCGAGGAAAGCCGGCTGATCGCCCGCGACACGACGAGCATCTATCCGGAGGCGGCGCTGAAGCTGCCCAACGTCGGTTACATGCGGGCGCTCTCGCCGGAAGGCATCCTTGCCATGAACCCGACGGCGATCATCGCCGTCGAGGGGTCGGGCCCGAAGGAGGCGCTGGCCGTCCTGAAGAATGCCAGCGTGCCCTTCGAGACCGTGCCGAGCCCCTTTACCCGCGACGGCATCATCGCCAAGATCGATCGCGTCGGCGCACTGCTAAACGTGCCCGAAAAGGCGAAGACGCTTGAAGAAAAGGTGGCGGCCGATCTCGATGCGGCGATTGCCGACGCCGAAAAGCGCCCGGAGGCCGAACGCAAGCGCGTTCTCTTCATCCTCAGCGCCCAGAACGGCCGGATCATGGCCTCTGGCACCGGCACGGCGGCCGATGGCATCGTCAAGCTCGCCGGCGCCGTCAACGCCGTCGGCGCGTTCCCGGGTTACAAGCCGCTGACCGACGAAGCGATCATCGAAACCAAGCCCGACATCATCCTGATGATGAACCGCGGCGATGGCGCCGGCACAACGAACGAGGACCTGCTGGCTCAGCCCGCGATCGCCTTGACGCCGGCTGGCGAGAAGAAGGCGATCATCCGCATGGATGGCATCTACCTGCTCGGCTTCGGCCCGCGCACCGCAGCCGCAGCGCGTGAGCTCAACGCGGCGATCTACGGGGGCTGATCATGGCCCTGCCGCAAGCCATGATGGAACGAAGGCGGCCATTACCGATGGTGGAGATCAGCGCAAACCGGCAGGCGGGCGACAGAACGCGGCTCGCCGTGCTGGTCATCGCGCTGCTCGTCGTCGGCTCGGTCTTCTCGATGCTGTTTTCGGTGACGACGGGCGCCTCGGATGCCTCGATCCTCGACCTTGTCGGCAAGATGGCCGGTTCCGAGGCGGCGCTGAACACGCGCGACCGGATCATCATCCTCGACATCCGCCTGCCGAGAGCGATCCTCGGCTTCCTGATCGGCGCCTCGCTGGCCGTTTCCGGCACGGTGATGCAGGGCCTGTTCCGCAACCCTCTGGCCGATCCCGGCCTGGTCGGCGTCTCCTCCGGTGCAAGCCTCGGTGCCGTCACCATGATCGTGCTCGGCGGCAGCCTTGCAGCGCCGCTTCAGGCGCTTCTCGGCATCTATGCCCTGCCGGCCGCCGCCTTTGGCGGCGGTCTCGTCACGACGCTGCTGCTCTACAGGATCGCCACCCGTCACGGCCAGACCTCGGTGGCGACGATGCTGCTGGCCGGCATCGCGCTCGGCACGCTCACACTCGCCCTGACCGGCCTGCTGATCTACATGGCCAACGACCAGCAGCTGCGCGACCTGACATTCTGGAGCATGGGCTCGCTGGCCGGCGCCACATGGACGAAGATCGCCGCCGCCGCCCCGATCATTCTCCTGTCCTTCACCGCCTTGCCCTTCATGGCTCGCGGCCTCAATGCCATCACGCTCGGCGAGGCCGCCGCTTTTCATATGGGCGTGCCGGTGCAGCGACTGAAGAATATCGCTGTCGTCGGCGTCGCCGCGGCGACCGGTTCGTCCGTCGCCGCCAGCGGGGGCATCGGTTTTGTCGGCATCGTCGTGCCACATATCCTGCGTATGGCGATCGGCCCGGACCATCGTTTCCTGCTGCCGGCCGCAGCTCTTCTCGGCGGCTCGCTGCTGATTTTCGCCGATGTCCTGGCGCGCACGCTGGTCGCCCCGGCCGAGCTGCCGATCGGCATCATCACCGCGGCGGTCGGCGGGCCGTTCTTCCTGTGGATTCTGCTGAGGCAGCGTTCGCGCCTTGCCCTGTGAGTGCTGTCTTGAGTGACGAGATGATCGAAGTGTCCGACCTTTCCGTGCGCCTTTCCGGCAAATCAATCATCAGCGATGTCGCCTTCATGGCAAAGGCCGGCGAGCTGACAGCGATTGCCGGGCCGAACGGCTCCGGCAAGACGACGACGATGAAAGCCATCTCCGGCGAGCTTGCCTATGGCGGCTCGGTGCGCATCGGCGGCGACGAGGTGAAAGAGCTGAAACCCTGGCAGCTTGCCGCCATTCGCGGCGTGCTGCCGCAGGCCAGCACCATCTCTTTTCCCTTCACCGTGCGCGAGATCGTTCGCATGGGCTTGACATCGGGCATCAACCTCAACCCCGACAAGGCCGAGCAGACCGCGGCCTCCGCACTTGCATCAGTCGATTTGACCGGCTTCGAAGGCCGTTTCTATCAGGAACTCTCCGGCGGCGAGCAGCAGCGCGTTCAGCTTGCCCGCGTGCTCTGCCAGATCGCCGAGCCTGTCGTCGACGGCAAACCCTGCTGGCTGCTGCTCGACGAGCCGGTCTCAAGCCTCGACATTAGCCACCAGCTGACGATCATGACGCTTGCCCGTAATTTCTGCCAGCGCGGCGGCGGCGTCATCGCCGTCATGCATGATCTCAATCTGACGGCGCTCTTTGCCGACCGCATCGTGCTGATGAAATCCGGCCGCCTCGCCGTTGCCGGCGGCATCTGTGACGTATTGACGGACGAGACCATGCTCTCGGTATTCGGCTGCGCGCTACGGATCAACCAGGTGCCGGCCGACGGCACGCCCTTCGTGCTCGCCCACAGCGCCGTTTCCCAGCGCTGACCGACCGCGCAGCGGAACTTTTGACCGCCCGGGGCGTTTTCGGCAGTGATTTGGGTCAATGCCGCGCGATATCTTTCATGCAATGGACGGTGGTGACCCCCAGTGCGAAATAGGCGGGCTTGCGCGCGCCCCAGCCAATGGAGACAGCCATGAGCTATTCTATCTTCCAGTCCGGCCGCAGCCGCCGCAACGGCACCTTCCACAATCTCGAATCCGGCGTCGAGGAGCAGATCGAAGCACTGCGCGACGAACTCGCAGAACTGACGCGCCTCGTCGGCAAGAATTCACGTCACCAGAGCGAGAAAATCCGCAGCCAGGCCGGCGCCGGTTATGAGGAACTGCTTAGCCGCAGCGAGGATCTGCTGCGCGAATTGCAGCACGGCTATGAGCGCGGCACGACCGAAATGCGCGACACCGTACGCAAACATCCGCTGGCAACCCTCGGCGCGGCTGCCGCTTTCGGCCTCGCCATCGCCTTCCTCGCCCGCCGCTGAGGAAGCGCAATGCTGTCGATCCTCAGCCTCGTGACGGGCGCAAGCGTGCAGCGAACCGTTGCACGCGCCAAGCGCAATAGCATCTTCATCGCGGTCGCCGCGCTTTTTCTCCTCACAGCCTACGCGCTGGCTGTCACCGCCGGCGCCATCTGGCTCGCCGGCATCTACGGCGCGTTGGGCGCCGTTCTCTTTCTCGCCGCCTGCGCGCTGCTGATCGCCATCATCGCGCTGGTGGTGATGGCGGTTATCAATGCCCGGGAAAAGCGTCGCGCCCGCGAGCGCCGCGCCGCACTGGAATCGATGGCAGCAGTGGGGATCGGCCTGATCCGCTCTCAACCGCTGCTGACCGCGGGCGTGCTGGCGGCCATCGTCGCGGCCAATCTGGTGGGGTCGAAGCGGGAGGATTGATTCCCTTGCGGTGATCGCCCCGACCCCGGAGAGGTGGAGCCCGCACCTTTCCGCCCTCATTCCTGTGCTCGTCACAGGAATCCAGCCACGGCGCGTCCGCGCCGCAAATGAACGAAATCGTCACGAAAAAGTCTTTCGCGCCCAAGGACTTGGGCGCACTGGATTCCTGTGACAAGCACAGGAATGAGGGTGGAGAGGTAGTGCCACGAATGGCGACGCCCTGTAAAACGATGCAAAAAGCCGGCGCCCCAACAGGCAGCCGGCTTCCTCGCAATCATCACTTTCTCAGAATGCAAACGCCTTCGACGTCAGCGGCGCCGAGGTGGCGTCAGGGCCGAAATCGGCTTCGCCGGATATCTGCAGCAATTCCTGCAGCCGCTGGCGGGCGCGGTTGACGCGGCTCTTGATGGTGCCGACGGCGCAGCCGCAGATTTCGGCCGCTTCCTCGTAGGAAAAACCCGAGGCGCCGACGAGGATGATCGCCTCGCGCTGATCCGGCGGCAGCTGGTCGAGCGCCTTCTTGAAGTCCTGCAGATCGAGGGCGCCGTATTGCGAGGGGTGCATCGCCATCGATTCCGTGAACAGCCCGTCGCTGTCCTGGATCTCGCGGCCGCTCTTGCGCATCTGGCTATAGAGTTCGTTACGCAGGATCGTGAAGAGCCAGGCCTTCATATTGGTGCCCATCTCGAAATGATCCTGTTTGGCCCAGGCCTTCATGATGGTGTCCTGAACGAGATCGTCGGCACGATCATGCCGCCCGATCAGAGAAATTGCGAAGGCGCGGAGACTCGGGAGGGCCGCCAGTAGTTCCCGCTTGAAGCTGGGTTGCGCTTTTTCTTCCATGCGCACGATCCTATTCGGCCATCTTGGCAGAAGCCATCATTTCGGCGTGGTCGAGCTTTTCGAGGAGGTCGAGAAAGCGATCGGGGATCGCCTCCTCCTGCGCAGAGGCATAGAGCGACCGTAGCCTGACGCCGATCTGATTGTTCGGGTCGAGGATGTCGCTTGCCCGCAGCTCCAGCTTGCGCTGATCGGCTGCTTCTTTCTTGCGTGTCGTCATCAATTCGTCTTCTCGCCGGTTGTCTGTTGGGGCGTGCATGGGGCTGATCACGATTTCAACCTTCGACACCGACCCTTCGCTTGTCGATGTCGCTGACATTTTTGTTGCATGGGTCAAATCGCTACGCCCTTTCTTCGTCGGCTTGATAATGCGGCGCGACAAAAAAAGTTCCTGCCGTTCCGGAACTTTTTTATCAAAGGGGAGTTAACCGCTCATTGGAGCCAATGACCGGCCTGCATACGGGAGCCCTTAATGACACTTTCCACTCGAATTGCGCCGCACCTTCCTTATCTGCGCCGCTATTCCCGCGCCCTTACCGGCACTCAGACTTCGGGCGACGCTTATGTCGCCGCCGTCCTCGAAGCTATCATCGCCGATCTCACCATTTTCCCGGATACGGCGAATGACCGGGTGGCACTCTACAAACTATTTACACAATTGTTTGGTTCCACTGCCGTCCAGATTCCAGAGCCGACTTCGCCTTATGCCTGGGAACAGCGCGCCACCCTGAACCTATCTAAGGTTTCGCCGGGCGCCAGACAGGCCTTCCTGCTCGCCTCCGTAGAGAATTTCCGCGTCGCCGAGATCGGCGAAATCCTGGAACTCGACGAACAGGATGTCATGCGTCTGCTCGACATCGCCTCGCAGGAAATTTCACGTCAGGTCGCAACAGATATCATGATCATCGAGGACGAGCCGCTGATCGCCATGGATATCGAGCAAATGGTCGAAAGCCTCGGCCATCGCGTCACCGGGATTGCCCGTACCCATGCCGAGGCCGTGGCGCTCTACAACAAGACCAAGCCGAGCATGGTGCTGGCCGACATCCAGCTGGCCGACGGCAGCTCCGGCATCGACGCCGTCAACGACATTCTCAAGACGTCGAGCGTGCCGGTGATCTTCATTACCGCTTTCCCGGAAAGGCTTCTGACCGGCGAGCGCCCGGAACCGACTTTCCTTGTCACCAAGCCATTCAATCCCGACATGGTCAAAGCATTGATCAGCCAAGCTCTTTTCTTCAACGAATCGACGCGAGTGGCCGCCTGAGACGCAATTTTCCGGCCTTCGGAACCAAATCGCCAAAGCAGACGTTCCGGTGCTACCGGGACGCGCCGCTGTTTTAACGGTTTCTGCAGCGCTCTGTTCTAAAGTTGACGGGCGGCGTCCCTATGGGCGCTTCCTTCAGCGACGTTCAAGATGTCACAAGGAAAGGCGGCCGAGTGAATACGACTGAACCATTGTCCGGCATGCCTTTTACCTCTGAGGGCAAAGCCGAAATGATGGAACGCGCGCTCGGCAGCGCCGGGATTTCTATCCTCTGCCAGGATGACCGGCTGGCAATCTTCTATGCCGAAAATCTGCCGCCCCATTTCGCAGCGGTCTTCACGCCGGGCGACGGCGATGCTGCTCTGTTCGGCGACACGCACGGCCGGTATCTGACAGCGCTTAAACATAAGGTGCTGGAAACCGGCATGCCCAACAATGCCGAGGTCGACGTCGACGTCGACGGCGAAATGCGCACCTATGAGCTGAAGATCCAGCGTACCGGCCAACCTGGTACCCATGCGCTTCTGTCGGTCATGGCTGAAGTTACCGAAAGCCGGCATCGTGAAAAAGTACTGAAATCCCTGCTGCGCGAACTTTCGCACCGCTCGAAGAACCTTCTCGCCATCATTCAGGGTATCGCCACGCAAACGGCGCGCAACACGCTCTCCCTCGACAGTTTCCTGCTCAAATTCCGCGGACGGTTGCAATCGCTGTCCAACTCGCAGGATCTGATCACCGATTCCAGCTGGCGCGGCGCCTACCTCTTCGAACTGGCCGAAAAGCAATTCGCTCCCTACTGGCCGGAAACGGCCGGCTCCATGCCGATCTACGGCATCAACGCCCATCTGACGCCGAATGCCGCTGTGCATCTCGGGCTCGCCCTCCACGAACTCATCGTCAACTCCGCCTCCTATGGCGCGATATCAGGTGGCGCCGCCTCGATCACCTTGAATTGCCGCGACGCTATGATCGGCGACAGGAAGGCGATCGAAGTCATCTGGGCAGAGGTTCTGCAGAACCAGACGGAAGTCCACGAATTCAGCGACAACAGCTTCGGTCGCACCGTGCTCGAGCGTGTCGTGCCCTCATCGGTCAACGGCAATGCGGAGTTGAACCTCGTTCCTGGCCGCATCGAATATTGTCTGACGATTCCGGAAACCGAATTCGAGATCTTCAAGCGCGTGTGAGATCCCTGCGCTTGAGAGACGGGAATGGCCGAACGGAAAAACAGCCGGTGCGAGGGCGGCGCACCGGCTGTCTTCACTCACCGGGAGGGGACCGTGAGTACGTCCGGATAGTGGGTTGGGGGCGCGCATGTTGGGTCGATGCGATCACCATCCGGATATCGCATTAACGACGACCTCAGACATTGGTTCCCTCCACCGACAAAAAATTCGACTTTTTTGAATCTTTTTTCGGAGGTCCTCCTTCGGCCGCACGCGTAACCATTTCGCCGATAGGAAACTGTATAAATTAGGATGATAAACAGACATTTGCCGCAGCGCGCCGAAGGCATGATCGTCAAAATTTTACCGTTTGATAAATTTTTAAACCTGAGTTACGCTTTCCCTCACAGGCCGTTTACCAATAATGAGGGAACTTCAATGGAACGACTGGAAACGGGGATTCATGCCGGCCGGCTTTCGCCCGCCGAGTATGAGGCTAATTTTTCCGATCTTCATCCGCGCCTCGACAATCATGAGGCGCTGGTCGCCGCCGACCGCTGTTATTTCTGTTATGATGCGCCGTGCATGACGGCCTGTCCCACCTCGATCGATATTCCGCTGTTCATCCGCCAGATTTCGACCGGCAATCCGATCGGCTCGGCCAAGACGATCTTCGACCAGAACATCCTCGGTGGCATGTGCGCCCGCGTCTGTCCCACCGAAGAGCTCTGCGAACAGGCTTGTGTGCGCAACACGGCCGAAGAACGCCCCGTCGAGATCGGCCGCCTGCAGCGTTATGCGACCGATGCCGCCATGCAGGCCGGCAGGCAGTTCTACGCCAGGGCCGAAGCATCCGGAAAGACGATCGCCGTCGTCGGCGCAGGCCCGGCCGGCCTTGCCGCCGCCCATCGACTGGCCGTGAAAGGCCATTCCGTCGTCATCTATGATGCCAGGGAAAAATCCGGCGGCCTCAACGAATACGGCATCGCCACCTATAAGACAGTCGACGATTTCGCCCAGGCGGAAGTCGATTACATCCTTTCGATCGGCGGCATCGAGGTTCGCCACGGCGCTCTTCTCGGCAGCGATTTTTCGCTTTCCGATCTGCAGGCGCAATATGACGCCGTTTTCCTCGGCATCGGCCTTGCCGGCGTCAATGCGCTGCGCATCGACGGCGAGAATCTCGCCGGCGTCGACGACGCCGTCGATTTCATCGCGGCACTGCGCCAAGCCGAAGATAAGAGCCAGATCGCCATCGGCCGCCGTGTCGTCGTCCTCGGCGGCGGCATGACGGCGATCGACGCTGCCGTCCAGGCGACGCTGCTCGGCGCCGAGGAGGTGACGATCTGTTACCGCCGCGGCAAGGAGCACATGAACGCGTCGGAATATGAGCAGGATCTGGCAAGCTCCAAGGGTGTCATCATCCGCCACTGGCTGGCGCCCAAGTCGATCCTGTCACAGGACGGCAAGGTCGCGGCGATCGAGGTGGAGTATACCAGGATCCTCGAAGGCCGCCTCATCGGCACCGGGGAAACCGGCGTGATCGCCGCCGACCAGATCTTCAAGGCGATCGGCCAGAGCTTTGACGCCTCGGGCCTCGGTTCGTTGCGCATGGAATCCGGCCGTATTGCCGTCGATGCCGACGGCCACACCTCGCTCGATGGCGTCTGGGCCGGCGGCGACTGCGTCTTCGGCGGCGACGATCTCACGGTTTCCGCCGTCGCTCACGGCCGCGACGCGGCTGAATCCATCCATCGCGCCCTCACCGCAGCCGCCGCTCCGGCGGTCGCGGTTGCTTGAAGGGGAGAGAGAATAATGGCTGATCTCCGCAATAATTTCGTCGGCATCAAGTCGCCCAACCCGTTTTGGCTGGCCTCCGCACCGCCGACCGACAAGGCCTATAACGTCGAGCGCGCCTTCAAGGCCGGCTGGGGCGGTGTGGTCTGGAAGACCCTCGGCGAGGAAGGCCCGCCCGTCGTCAATGTCAACGGCCCGCGCTACGGCGCGATCTGGGGCGCCGACCGCCGGCTGCTTGGCCTCAACAATATCGAGCTCATCACCGACCGCGACCTCTACACCAATCTCAGGGAAATGAAGCAGGTCAAGATGAACTGGCCGGATCGGGCGCTGATCGCCTCGATCATGGTGCCCTGCGAGGAACAGGCCTGGAAGTCGATCCTGCCGCTCGTCGAAGAGACTGGCGCCGACGGCGTTGAACTCAATTTCGGCTGCCCGCACGGCATGTCGGAGCGCGGCATGGGCTCCGCCGTCGGCCAAGTGCCGGAATATATCGAAATGGTCGTGCGCTGGTGCAAGCAGTACACCCGCATGCCCATCATCACCAAGCTGACGCCGAATATCACCGATGTCCGCCGCCCCGCCCGCGCCGCCAAGGCCGGCGGTACCGATGCCGTCTCGCTAATCAACACGATCAATTCGATCGTCTCGGTCGATCTCGACAACTTCGCCCCCAACCCGACGGTCGGCGGCAAGGGTAGTCATGGCGGCTATTGCGGCCCGGCGGTCAAGCCGATCGCCCTCAACATGGTGGCCGAAATCGCCCGCGATCCTGAAACCTACGGCCTGCCGATCTCCGGCATAGGCGGCATCACCACCTGGCGCGACGCGGCCGAATTCCTCGTTCTCGGCGCCGGCAACGTCCAGGTCTGCACCGCTGCGATGACCTACGGCTTCAAGATCGTGCAGGAGATGATTTCGGGTCTTTCCGACTGGATGGACGAAAAAGGCCATCGCAGCCTCGACGATATCACCGGCCGCGCCGTACCGAACGTCACCGACTGGCAGTATCTGAACCTCAACTATATCGCCAAGGCGAAGATCGACCAGGACGCCTGCATCAAATGCGGCCGCTGCCACATCGCCTGCGAGGACACCTCGCATCAGGCGATCACCAACGTCGTCAACGGCCTGCGCCATTTCGAGGTGATCGAAGAAGAATGCGTCGGCTGCAATCTCTGCGTCAACGTCTGCCCGGTCGAGAACTGCATCACCATGGAGCCGCTTGCCGCCGGCACCCTCGACAAGCGCACCGGCCGCACCGTCGACCCGAACTACGCCAACTGGACGACGCACCCGAACAACCCGATGGCCCGCCAGGCGGCGGAGTGATCGGTTTGACATGCCGCGGAGAAAACCACTCCGCGGCGTTGCGCTGAGCCGGCAATGGAGTTAGGGGGTTCATGCTGCACGATCGCAGCGTGTAACCGTAGAGGAGGCAGCCATGGCTCGCAAACACCTCACCGACTTCAGCTTTTGAAGTCACGTCGAAACGACGTAAATCCTTCCCGTCCGAAGCCCGGGTCAAGACCGGTTCGCAGATCATTCATGGCGACGTTGAACTGATCGAAAAACTCGGCCGCAACGATCCCTGCTCCTGCGATTCCAGAAGGCGGTTTCAAGAGCTGCTGGCTGCAATCCGGCCGCTATGACGGCATCGAACGGGACTACTATTTTTTGGAGATCGTGACTAAAGCAGGCGGCGCCCTTCATCGGAAGGCGCCGTTTATTGTCGCGGTCAAGTCGGCGAAGTGAGAAAGAAATGCAAGCGTGAGGTGGGTCAAAGACCGAACGACCGCCTGTAAGCGCTTGGGCTCGTCCCCAGCCGCCTGCGAAAATGATGCCGCATTGTCGCCAGCGTGCCAAAGCCGCTTGATACCGCGATGTCGTCGAGCGACACCGCAAGCTCTTTCTCGAGAAGGTCGCGGGCATGGCGCAGCCGCTCCGTCAGCAGCCATTCGCCGACACTGAGACCCGTCGTCGCCTCGAACCGGCGCTGGAAGGTGCGCATGCTCATGCCCGCTCTTTTAGCCAGCAGGCTGATCGGCTGCTCCTGCGAAAGACTTCCCCGCATCCATTCGATCAGCGGTCCCAAGCGAATGCCCTCACGCTCTTCGGGAACCGGCGCGCTGATGAACTGCGCCTGTCCGCCTTCGCGATGCGGCGGCACGACAAGGCGGCGGGCGACGCTGTTTGCCGCCTCCGCGCCGAAATCGCCGCGCACCACATGCAGGCAGAGATCGATGCCGGCAGCACTGCCCGCAGCCGTCAGCAGGCTGCCTTCGTCGATATAGAGAACGCCGGCATCGAGCGCGATATCGGGATAACGGGCGGCGATCAAGGCAACATAGCGCCAATGCGTCGTCGCCCTGCGGTTGGCAAGCAATCCAGATCCGGCCAGAACTGCAACGCCGGAGCAGAGCGACATGATGCGCGCGCCACGCTGATGCGCCGCCCTCAGCGCTGCGGCGAGCGGCTCGGGCACCGGCGCATCGATCGCCCGCCAGCCCGGCACGACGATCAGATCCGCCTCATCAAGCACCTCCAGCCCGTTGTCGACCGCGACCGTCAGTCCTCCCGCGGCGCGAAGCGGCCCCGGCTCGATGCCGCAGACCGAGAAGCGATACCAGCCTTCGCCCATCTCCGGGCGCGGCAGGCCGAAGACCTCGTAGGCGATGCCGAATTCGAAGGTGCAGAGCCCGTCATAGGCAAGGGCTGCGACCAACGGTCCTTTCGTCTGCTGTGGTGATAAGATTGGCATGATCTTTACGCTGTCGGTCATGATGGCCAATTCCGCAAAGCTCTAGCATCGGCGATACCAGGCGGCAACTCCAACCTGGAAAGGAAAGACCGATGCCAAGCCCCGTCGCTGAAATCCCTGCTGCCGAACCTGATCTCGCCGCCGCCCACTATGCCGCCAAGCTCGCCTTCGAAACCGATTGCTCGGATGTCCATGCCGCCTTTGCCGGCGCCAAGGTCGATTTCATCCTCCTCGACGTGCGCACCCCGGCGCTGTTTGCGCAGTCCCATCTGGCCGAAGCTATCAACCTGCCGCACGGCAAGATGACCGCGCATCGCATGTCGGAATGGCCAAAGGACACCCTCTTCGTCGTCTATTGCGCCGGTCCCCATTGCAACGGCGCCGACAAGGCCGCTTTCCGCCTCGCCAAGCTCGGCCTCAAGGCCAAGCTGATGATCGGCGGCATGACCGGCTGGGCCGACGAGGGTTTCGCCTTCGAAAGCCAAGCCGTTGCCGCCGAATAGAACAACGCTTCCCTCTGAAGGAGGGGAGCGCAATCTCAGAACTCGATGACGACCTTGCCGAACGGGCCGCGATAGAGATGATCGAGCGCCTGCGGCAGCTCCTCGAAAGAGTAACGCCTGTCGATCACGGGCTTCAGCCCGGTCTGATCGACAGCCCGCACCAAATCCTCCAGCGCCCGGCGATGACCGACGGTAATTCCCTGCACGACGGGCGCTTTGAGAAGCAATGGCGCCACGGGCGCCGACACTTCGAAGCCTTCGAACACGCCGATCACCGAAATGCGGCCGTTGACCGCCACAGCCTTCAGCGCCTGGCCGAGATGCGGCCCGCCTACGATTTCGAGCACGTGGTCGGCGCCATAATCGCCGGTCAGTTGATAGAGCTGCTCCACCCAGTCGCCCTCGTGCCGGTTGATCAGATGATCGGCGCCGAGGGCCGATGCACGTTCGAGCTTTTCGCTGCTGCCTGATGTGATGAAGACTTCGGCGCCATGCACCTTGGCAATCTGCAGACCGAACAGCGCAACACCGCCGGTTCCCTGCACCACCACCTTGTCGCCAGCCTTGAGCTTGCCGCACTCGACGAGCGCAAACCAAGCCGTCAGTCCAGCGCACGGCAATGTGCTTGCTTCGGCCGCGTCGAGAGTTTTCGGTGCAAGCGAAAACCATTCCTCGGAAAGCACCGTGTGCTCGGAAAGTACACCAGGATAAAAGCCGCCGCGCGTCTGGTACGGCGGGTTGCGGGCAGAACCAGGCCCGCGTCCATCGATCCAATCCGGGGAAAAGCTGGAGATCACCCGATCGCCGGGTTTGAAGCGCGTGACGTCAGGCCCGACGGCATCGACCACCCCTGCCATGTCGGAGGCCGGCACGAAGGGGAATTGCAGTGGCAGGCCCATGCCGCTCTCAAGCACCAGCCTGTCGCGGAAATTGAGGGAGACAGCCTGTGTGCGCACCCGGATCATCGCGCCTGACACCTCGGGAATTCTTACCTCGCCGATCTTCAGATTGGCCTGCGGGCCGATGGCATCGGTCTGCCATTGTCTTGTCGTCTGCATCTTTCTGCTCCTTCTCAATAGGCGGAGCAGCAGGTATATCGTTGAATATTCCTCTCTAGTTGCGATATTAAATCGTCAGAATGGTGCCATTTGGGAAACAAAGATGGAGCAGTTGAAGGGAATCTCGATCTTCGTCGAGACTGTCGAGGCTGGCGGTTTCTCGGCCGCCGCCGAGCGGCTCCATCTCACCCGCTCGGCGGTCAGCAAGACGATTGCGAGGCTCGAAGAACGACTCGGCGTCCGGCTGTTCAACCGCACGACCCGTGCCCAGAACCTGACCGACGAGGGCCGATTCTTCTACGAGCGCTGCTTGAGAGCCGTCGAGGAAATCCGCATCGGCGAGGCCCAGCTTGAATCGGGCAAGCGCGAAGTCCGCGGCCGGCTGCGCGTATCGATGCCGATGCTGTTTGGCCGCCATTGCGCCGCCCCGATCCTGGCCCGCCTGCTCGACGACCATCCGGATCTCGAACTCGACCTCTCCTTCAGCGATCGCGTCGTCGATCTTCTGGAAGACGGTTTCGACCTTGCCGTTCGCAACGGCCCGCTGAAAGACAACCCCGACCTGATGGCGCGGGCGATCGCCCGACAGCCCATGACCGTCTGCGCTTCGCCCGCTTATCTGGAAAAATATGGGGTGCCGCAAACATTGGACGATATCGCCCATCACCAGTGCATCGTCTATAGCCGGGGTGACAACGACAAAGCTTGGACCTTTCCAGCTGTCGCGGGGCCCGCACGTGAAATTCTACCGAAATCGCGACTGCGGCTCGACGATCTCGCCTCGATAGCCGACGCCGCTGTCGAAGGCCGAGGGCTTGCCTGGCTGACCTGCTGGCTGGTGCGCGACAGGGTGTTGTCGGGCCAACTCGTGCGGGTTCTGACCGATAGGCCGCCAAGCATCTTCGACGCTTATGCCGTCTGGCCGAGATCGCCCGTCATGCTGCCGAAGGTGCGTCTTGCCATCGATATGCTGGCGGCCGAGCTACCGCGCCTGATGGGCTGACCTTGCTGTCTGGCGGTCCGGCGGTCTCGCCCGGCTGCGCCTTTTCAAAAGTCGAGGGAGGCGAACAACGAGCTGCGGAAAAGAGGGGAAGCCCATGTGTTTCTACGAGTTTCCCTGGAAATACAGCGATGCTGCAATATATCGCCAATTTGCCATCCCGCATGAACGGCATCCTATGCCATATTCCTTAGAACACGGTCCGCATGTCACTTCGCAGCGTACTCCGCGCACAAACAGCAGATTGCCACGCCGAGGTCGACAAGCTTTTCGGCACGTTCGATCTTTCCCATAGACAGCAATATAGGACATTCCTGCGCGCCCACGCCCGGATCGTGCCGGCGACCGAAGACGCCCTTGAGGATGCGGGAATCATCCGCCTGCTGCCCGACTGGCCGGAACGACGGCGCACGCGGCTGCTGTTGGCCGATATCCGGAAACTCGGCGATCCATTGCCCCCGTTTCTTCCGCCGCCGGCATTGCACGGCGAGACCGCGCTCTGGGGCGCCCTCTACGTGCTCGAAGGCTCCAAGCTCGGGGGCGCCCTGCTTGCCAAATCCGTGCCCGATCACCTGCCCGGCAGCTACCTCATACCGCAAGGTCCAAAGGGCGCCACGAAGATCTTCATGGATCGCCTCGATGCCAGCGGTATAGACGATCCCGCGGCCGCCGTTTCCGCAGCCCGCGATGTGTTCAGCCTCTTTTTAAAAGCCGGGCAACTCGAACTGGAAGCCGTCCCATGAGCGGCACCTTTGAACCCGTCGATCTGACCAATTGCGACCGCGAGCCGATCCATCAGCTCGGATCGGTTCAACCCTTCGGCTTTCTGCTGGCGATATCCTCGGACTGGATTGTCACGCGCGCCTCGGCAAATCTGGCGGAGTTCCTCGGAATTACCCAGGCCGACGCGCTCGGTCGCCCTGTCACCTCGCTGATCACGCCAGAGTCGCTCCACACAATCCGCAACAAGCTGACCACACTGCGCGGTTCTGACGTCGTCGAGCGCATTTTCGGCATTGCCCTGACATCAGCTCCGGACAGGTTCGATCTTGCCGTGCATATGAGTGACAGCGGGGTCATCATCGAAGGCGAGCGCTGTCAGGAAGACAGGCACGACGCCCCCTCCCTTTCCATGCGCAGCATGATGTCCCGTCTTGACCATACGGAAACGATGGAGGCCTTCTTTCGCGACGGGGCAAGACAGGCGCGCGCCCTGACCGGCTTTGATCGGGTCATGGTCTATCGCTTCGACGACAGCGGCTCCGGCGAAGTCGTAGCCGAAGCGGCCCGGGCCGGCATCGGCTCGTTCCTCGGATTGCACTATCCGGCATCCGACATTCCGGTGCAGGCGCGGGCGCTCTATCTGCGCAACCTGTTCCGCATCATTGCCGATGTCGACGCCGCTCCGGTCCCGATCCTCCCGCAGCTCAACGAGAACGGACAGTCGCTCGATCTCTCCATGTCGGTGTTGCGTTCGGTCTCGCCGATCCACATCGAATATTTGAAAAACATGGGCGTCGGAGCCTCGCTCTCCATATCGATCGTCGTTGACGGCAAGCTCTGGGGCCTGTTTGCCTGCCATCATTACGGTTCGCGCCTGCCCTCGGCGCAAAGCCGCTCCACCGCCGAATTGTTCGGCCAGATGTTTGCGTCGCGCCTTGAAAGCCGCGAACGACGGCTGGCGCTTGACTATGAGACCAAAACGCGCCGCATCGCCGACCGGCTTCTCACCTCCGTCGCCGACAATGCCAGCCTGCTCGACGATCCGGCCTGGCTGATCGAAGCGCTCGCCGACGTCATTCCTGCCGACGGCATCGGCGTCTGGATCAACGGCCGGCTGGCGCTTGCCGGCATCGGGCCGGATGAGAGAAGCTTCGCAGCCCTTGTCCGCCATCTCAACCGCAATGCCGCCGGCCGCATCTACGCCGTCGACAGGCTCGCCGAGACCTATCCGGATCTCGAACTCGACGAAGCGGTGGCGGGCATGCTCGCTATCCCGATCTCGCGCTCGCCGCGCGACTATGTCGTGCTCTTCCGCCAGGAGATGGTGCGCACCGTCCGCTGGGGCGGCGACCCGCACAAGCCGGTTGAATACGGCCCCAATGGCCCGCGGCTGACGCCGCGCAAGAGTTTCGAAGCCTGGTCGGAACTGGTGCGCGGCCGCTCCCTGCCCTTCACGGAAGCCGAGCGCCGTGTCGCCGAGACGATCCGCATCACGCTGATCGAAGTGGTATTGCGCCTCACCGACGAGGCCAGCATGGCGCGCCAGGCCGCCAACGAGCGCCAGGAGCTGCTGATCGCCGAACTCAACCATCGGGTCCGCAACATATTGAGCCTGATTACCGGCATCATTCGGCAATCGCAGGCGACGTCGGTCAGCGTTGGCGATTACATCCGCCAGATCGAGGGCCGCGTCCAGTCGCTCGCCCGCGCTCATGACCAGATCACCCGCGATCATTGGGCGCCGGCTTCGCTGCGGCAATTGCTGTTGGCCGAGACCGCCGCCTATCTCGGCAAAAACGCCCAGCGTATTCAGCTGAGCGGAGCGGACGTGCTGCTGGAACCGCAGGCCTTCTCCACCGCAGCCCTTGTTTTCCATGAGCTGATGACCAACAGCGCTAAATATGGCAGCCTTTCCGGCACCGGCAGCGGCACCGTCCAACTCGGTTGGCACCGCGATGACGAAGGCAATCTGCACATTGACTGGCGCGAAAAGGATGGTCCGCCGGTCGTCGAGCCCAAACGCCACGGCTTCGGTTCGACGATCATCCGCCGCTCGATTCCCTATGACCTCGGCGGCAAGGCGGACGTTCGCTACAGCAGAGATGGGGTCGAAGCAGATTTCTCTATTCCGGCACGATATGTTGTCACAGCGACGAGCGAACGGTCAGATCCGGCTGCGGCCAGCGCGGCCGATCAGAAGACGATTGCCGGCGATCATCGGCCGCTCTCCGGCCTAAAGGTGCTGCTGGTGGAAAACAACCTGATCATCGCCATGGATGGAGAGGATATCCTGCGTCGCCTCGGCGCCGACGTGGCAACGGCGCCCAGTGTCGCCGAGGCGATGGAGATCCTGGCCGGCCAGTCCTTCGACCTGGCGCTTCTCGACGTCAATCTCGGCGATGAGACGAGTTTCGGAATTGCCGACCGACTGGCAGCCGAAGGCGTTCCCTTCGCTTTTGCCACAGGCTATGGGGAAGGCATTGCCCAAGCAAACAGCCACTCGGACGCGCCCGTGCTGCAGAAGCCCTATACCATCGACGGTGTGACGGACACCCTCGCTCGCCTGCCGCTTTTGAAAAAGCAATAAACGTCAGCTCTCGGAGCGATCCGGGCGCAGCCCGCCAATGAAGAGCTGTTCCAGAAACCGCGCCGCATCCTCGAAGCGCCCCTCGCCGGAATGCTCCTGCCCGAGCACGGCACGCACCTGCACGTCGAAATCCGCGTAATGCTGCGTCGTCGACCAGATGGAGAAAATCAGGTGGTAGGGATCACATTTGGCGATCTTGCCTGATTTCGTCCAGGCGCGGATAACCTCTGCCTTCTCGTCGACCAGTTCCTTCAGCGGTCCCTTCAGCTCGTCCTCGATATGCGGAGCGCCCTGCAGCACCTCATTGGCGAAGAGCCTGCTCTCCCGCGGAAAATCACGGGCCATCTCCAGCTTGCGTCTGATGTAACTGCGGATTTCCTCCTCCGGATTGCCCTCGGCGTCGAAGGCACGCAGCGGCTCCAGCCAGGTGTAGAGCACCCGGTCGATCAGCGCCCGATGCATCGCTTCCTTGGTGCGGAAATAATAGAGCAGGTTGGGTTTCGACATGCCGGCCACTTCGGCGATCTGGTCGATGGTCGAGCCGCGAAAGCCGCTTGCCGAAAACACGTCGAGCGCCGCCTCCAGGATCTGCTCTTCCTTCTCCTCCTGAATTCGCGTCCGCCTCAGGGTTTTCGCTGCTCTCGGTATGGTCACAGGCTGTCGTTTCCCCTTGAAATTCAACTTCTTCGCTCAAGTTTTGGCAGGAGGCGACCCTGCCGCTTTCTTGAGCAACTGCCCGTATTTTTATCGGCAATTTTCGTGATTTTCGTCTTGAGCCCGGCGGTGGAAGTTGTAATGTTTACCAATCGGTCAAATTATCCGCCAGATGAAAAACAAAGGCAACTGGCGATTTTCCGGCGCTCGACAAAAGCAATAAGAGGCGCTGGAATAGACCACGGGAACAGGCGGGCATGCCACTTCGCATGGCTGCCGCAAACAGGTGAGGGCTTGAAGAATGGTGGCAGCACCAGGCGAGAACATGCGCGTCAATGGCGACCGTCTCTGGGACAGTCTCATGGACATGGCGAAGATCGGCCCCGGCATTGCGGGCGGCAACAATCGCCAGACGCTGACGGATTCGGATGCCGAGGGCCGAAGCCTTTTCAAGACATGGTGCGACGAAGCGGGCCTCACCATGGGCATCGACCAGATGGGCACGATGTTCGCCACCCGCCCCGGCACCGATCCCGATGCCCTGCCCGTCTATGTCGGTTCGCATCTCGACACCCAGCCGACCGGCGGCAAATTTGACGGCGTGCTCGGCGTGCTGGGGGCCCTCGAAGTCGTGCGCACCATGAACGATCTCGGCATCAAGACCAAACATCCCATTGTCGTCACCAATTGGACGAACGAGGAAGGCGCACGTTTTGCCCCTGCCATGCTGGCCTCGGGCGTCTTCGCCGGCGTGCACAGCCTCGACTTTGCCTATAATCGCAAGGATCCCGAGGGCAATCTCTTCGGCGACGAACTGAAGCGCATCGGCTGGCTCGGCGACGAAGAGGTCGGCGCCCGTAAGATGCACGCCTATTTCGAATATCACATCGAGCAGGGCCCGATCCTCGAGGCCGAAGACAAGCAGATCGGCGTCGTCACCCACTGTCAGGGCCTGTGGTGGCTGGAATTCACGCTGACCGGCAAGGAAGCCCATACCGGCTCGACGCCGATGAACATGCGCGTCAATGCCGGCCTTGCAATGTCGCGCATCCTGGAAATGGTTCAGGCTGTCGCGATGGGCGAACAGCCGGGCGCCGTCGGCGGCGTCGGCCAGGCCTTCTTCTCGCCGAATTCCCGCAACGTGCTGCCGGGCAAGGTGGTTTTCACCGTCGACATCCGCTCGCCCGACAAGGCCAAGCTCGACCGCATGCGGGCAAAGATCGAGGCGGAAGCGCCTGGCATCTGCGATGCCCTCGGCGTCGGCTGTTCCATCGAGGCGATCGGCCATTTCGCGCCCGTCACCTTCGACGAAAAGCTGGTTACTTCAGTCCGCGCGGCCGCCGAGCGCCTCGGTTACACTCACATGAACCTCATCTCCGGCGCCGGCCACGATGCCTGCTGGGCCGCCAAGGTCGCGCCCGCAACGATGGTCATGTGCCCCTGCGTCGGCGGGCTCTCGCACAACGAGGCGGAAGAGATTTCCAAGGAATGGGCGACGGCGGGCGCCGACGTGTTGTTCCATGCGGTCGTCGAGACGGCAGAGATTGTCACCGAATGAACCTTTGGCCGCCGTATCTCGCTTATGCAGTCTTCGCTTGGACTGCATTAGTGGGTGCACCTGACGTCTTTGGCGCAACGAACAATGATGCGGATGTAAGACAGCTTAGTAATGTGGAAGAAAATCAGGAAATTCACATTACGCCAGCTGACTTTTGTACACGCAACCAAACATTGGAGCTGATGATAGCCAACCCGGTGTTGCCAGACTCAAGATCATTGACACCAGCCACAATCACGCGTGAAGGCGACTCTGTTACAGTTATTCTTCAGGACAATAGCGACGTATGGAACACGAGGGATGCCGTTCAGAAATTGAACTTGTTCATTATCGAAAGCCTAAACCGGGATTGTCGCACGTTACAAACGTGGAAAGTCAAAGGTATAACACTGAGAGGCCTTCACATCATTAAGCGTCCTGATGGTCAACCAGATTTCGACTATAGGAAGGACTAGGATTATGAGTACCACAGTCATCAAAAACGGCACCATCGTCACGGCCGATCTCACCTACAAGGCTGACGTCAAGATCGACGGCGGCAAGATCATCGAGATTGGTCCGAACCTCTCCGGCGACGAAACGCTGGACGCCTCCGGCTGTTATGTCATGCCGGGCGGCATCGATCCGCACACCCATCTCGAAATGCCTTTCATGGGCACCTATTCCTCCGACGATTTCGAGAGCGGCACGCGTGCGGCCCTTTCCGGCGGTACGACCATGGTGGTCGATTTCGCCCTGCCCGCCCCCGGCCAGTCGCTGCTTGAGGCGCTGACCATGTGGGACAACAAGTCGACGCGGGCCAATTGCGACTATTCCTTCCACATGGCGGTCACATGGTGGAGCGAGCAGGTCTTCAAGGAGATGGAGACCATCGTCCGCGACAAGGGCATCAACACCTTCAAGCACTTCATGGCTTACAAGGGCGCGCTGATGGTCGACGACGACGAGATGTTCGCCTCGTTCCAGCGCTGCGCTGAGCTCGGCGCGCTGCCGCTGGTACACGCAGAAAACGGCGACGTGGTCGCCTCCATGTCGGCAAAGCTGCTCGCCGAAGGCAATAACGGTCCCGAGGCGCATGCCTATTCCCGCCCCGCCGAGGTGGAGGGCGAGGCCACCAACCGCGCCATCATGATCGCCGACATGGCCGGCTGCCCGGTCTATATCGTGCATACCTCCTGCGAGCAGGCGCATGAAGCGATCCGCCGGGCCCGCGCCAAGGGCATGCGTGTCTACGGCGAACCGCTGATCCAGCACCTGACGCTCGACGAGAGCGAATACTCCAATCCCGACTGGGACCACGCCGCCCGCCGGGTCATGTCGCCGCCCTTCCGCAACAAGCAACATCAGGACAGCCTCTGGGCCGGGCTTGCCTCCGGCTCGCTGCAGGTGGTCGCCACCGACCATTGCGCCTTCACCACGGCGCAGAAGCGTTTCGGCGTCGGTGATTTCACCAAGATCCCGAACGGCACCGGCGGCCTTGAAGACCGCATGCCGATGCTTTGGACCCGCGGCGTCAACACCGGCCGGCTGACAATGAACGAGTTCGTCGCCGTCACCTCGACCAACATCGCCAAGATCCTCAACATCTATCCGAAGAAAGGCGCGATCCTCGTCGGCGCCGATGCCGATATCGTCGTCTGGGATCCGAAGCGATCGAAGACCATCTCGTCCAAGAGCCAGCAGTCGGCAATCGACTACAACGTCTTCGAAGGCAAGGAGGTGACCGGCCTGCCGCGCTACACGCTGACGCGCGGCGTCGTCGCTATCGAGGAAAGCACCATCAAGACCCAAGAGGGCCATGGTGAATTCGTCCGGCGCGAACCAGTAACGGCCGTCAGCAAGGCACTCTCCACCTGGAAGGAGATCACCGCCCCGCGCAAGGTGACGCGCAGCGGCATTCCGGCGACCGGCGTTTGACGATGCTCCATGACCAACCCGCCATCAACCGGAGAACGGCGCCTTCATGTCGATGACCTCATGCCGGCACCAGCGCATCCAACTCCGGCAGCAGCACCACACTTTCCTGCTCGTTGGGATCGGTGCGGGCGATGATTGCCGTGCACGGCGTGCTGCTGAGGTTTGCCGGCATATGCGGCACGCCGGCCGGGATGTAGAAGAGTTCGCCGGCATGGACGATGACGTGCTGCTCGAGCCGATCTCCGTACCAGGTATGAGCCTCGCCGGAGAGCATGTAGATCGCCGTCTCATGCGCCTCGTGCAGATGCGCCTTGGCGCGCACGCCGGGCGGGATCGTCAGCAGGTGCATGCAGATGCCCTTGGCGCCCACCGTCTCGGCCGCGATCCCTTGGAAATAGCTGAGCCCCTGCTTGCCGTCATAGGCATGGTTGGGCCGAACGATGTGGCAGGTGGGTTTTGATGTCGCGTCCATTCTCTTCCTCCATGAAATGTGCCGCCGGCAGGGCCTGCGGCGATGGTAACATGCAAACCGCCTCCCCGCGGCGAAAACAAGAACGGTCGCATTGATGCAAGCACCCTCCGTCGTATCCGCCAAGGATCTCTGTCTCACCTACCAGGCGAATGACGGCCCGGTGCGGGCTCTCAGCGATGTCAATCTCGATGTCCGCAAGGGCGATTTCGTCTCTTTCATTGGCCCGTCCGGCTGCGGCAAGACCACCTTCCTGCGTGTCATCGCCGATCTCGAAAAGAGCACTTCGGGCGAGATTTCGATCAACGGCATGACGCCGGAAGAAGCCCGCAAGGCCCGCGCCTACGGCTACGTCTTCCAGGCACCGGCGCTCTATCCCTGGCGCACCATCGAAAACAATATCGCCCTGCCGTTGGAGATCATGGGCTATTCCAGCGCCGACCGGACGAGACGCATCGCCGAGGCGCTCGATCTCGTCAGCCTCACCGGCTTCGAGAAGAAGTTTCCCTGGCAGCTCTCCGGCGGCATGCAGCAACGCGCCTCGATCGCCCGCGCGCTGGCCTTCGATGCCGACCTGCTGCTGATGGACGAGCCCTTCGGCGCGTTGGACGAGATCGTCCGCGACCATCTGAACGAAGAACTGCTGAAACTCTGGGCGCGCACCAACAAGACCATCTGTTTCGTCACCCATTCCATCCCCGAGGCAGTCTACCTCTCGACCAAGATCGTGGTGATGTCGCCGCGCCCGGGCCGCGTGACCGACGTAATCGACTCGCCCCTGCCCGCCGAACGCCCACTCGACATCCGCGACACCCCCGAGTTTCTGGAGATCGCCCATCGTGTCCGCGAAGGGCTGAGGACGGGGCATAGTCATGAGGTTTAGGCGGTTGAGTTTGGAAGCATACAAATGGGGGCGGTCGCTGTGAAACCCGACACCTTCAAAAACAAGATCGTCCCCGTCACCACCATCCTGCTCGCTCTCATCGCCATCTGGTATGTCGCCGCCGTTCTCATGAACGCGCCGTTCCAGCGTGACATGGACAGCCGCGCCGGCGTCACACCGACGACAATCGAATTCATCGGCAAGACGCTGGCGCAGCCGAAGCCGATCTTGCCGGCGCCGCATCAGGTGGCGCAAAATGTCTACGAGAACACATTTCTGCGCAGCCTTTCGAGCAATCGCAGCCTCATTTATCACAGCTGGGTGACGCTCTCCTCCACCCTGCTCGGCTTCGGCTTCGGCATGCTGCTCGGCATTCTTCTTGCGGTGCTGATCGTACATAACCGCGCCATGGACCGCTCGCTGATGCCCTGGCTGGTGGCGAGCCAGACCATCCCGATCCTCGCCATCGCGCCGATGATCGTCATCATCTCCTACAATGTGCTGACCGGCGACAATGCACTTGCTCATCTGTTGAACCTCGATTCCGACGCTTCCCGCCTCGTCTCCAAGGCGCTGATCTCCACCTACCTCTCCTTCTTTCCCGTCGCCGTCGGCATGGTGAAGGGCTTGCGGTCGCCTGAGATCATGCATCTTGACCTGATGCGCACCTATTATGCGAGCCCCATGCAGACCTTCTGGAAGTTGCGGGTCCCGGCCTCGATCCCCTTCCTCTTCACCTCGATGAAGGTCGCCATCGCCGCCAGCCTCGTCGGCGCCATCGTCGGCGAGCTGCCGACAGGTGCGGTTGCCGGTATCGGCTCGAAGCTGCTGGCCGGCTCCTATTACAGCCAGACCATCGATATCTGGGCGGCTCTCGTCGCCGGGTCGCTGCTGGCGGGCATCCTGGTTGCGATCGTCGGCCTTGCGGCGAAGATCGTCGACCGTGCCATGGGCGGGAGGCCGGCATGAGACATCTGACCTTCTCCTGGCAGGGCGTGACCGCCCTTCTCTTCTGCATGGCAGCGCTTGTCACCCTGCCGCTTCTGGCCGAAGGTGCGGCGCAGCCCTTCACCGACGGCACGGCAAGCCTCGTCTTCACCATCGTCATGGCGGCCGCCCTGCTCTCCTTTGCGCCGCAGCCGCCGGCCTACCGGGCCACCGTGCTGTTCATCGGCGCGCATGGCGCCGCCTGGATGCTGCTTTCCGCTCTCTCCGGCAATGAGGGCATGGCAACGCGGGCTTATTTCCTGCTGCTCTTTTCCTGCTGGCTGCTTGCCTGGCGATGCGTCACCGAGCTGTCGAAACTGCAGCCCGTCACTGCTTTCGGCAAATCGGCGCTCCAACTGCTGATCCCCGCGATCTTCGGCGCCTGGATTCTCATCCTCTGGGAAGCCGCGACGCGCGGCGCCGGCATTCCCTTCATCATCCTGCCGCCGCCGAGCGCCATCGGCGCCCGTATCATGGCCTCCTTGCCCATCCTCGGTGCCGACGTCAGGCAGACGATCTTCAAGGCGGTGCTGATCGGTTATATCGTCGGCTGCCTCAGCGGCTTTGCCGTCGCGGTGCTGGCCGACCGCATCACCTTCCTACGCCGCGGCCTCCTGCCGATCGGCAATATGGTGTCGGCCCTGCCGATCATCGGCGTCGCACCCGTGATGGTCATGTGGTTCGGCTTCGATTGGCCGTCGAAAGCCGCCGTCGTCATCATCATGACCTTCTTCCCGATGCTGGTGAATACCGTCGCCGGCCTTGCCGCCTCCGGCAGCATGGAGCGCGACCTGATGCGCACCTACGCCTCGAGCGACTGGCAGACACTGCTCAAGCTGAAGCTTCCGGCCGCCATGCCCTTCATTTTCAACGCACTGAAGATCAACTCGACGCTGGCGCTGATTGGTGCCATCGTTGCCGAATTCTTCGGGACGCCGATCGTCGGCATGGGCTTCCGCATCTCCACCGAGATCGGCCGCATGAATGTCGACATGGTTTGGGCGGAAATCGCCATCGCGGCACTGGCCGGCTCGATCTTTTATGGCATCATCGCCCTGACCGAACGGGCGGTGACGTTCTGGCATCCGTCTATCCGTGGTGGCTAGGCGCGCACGGGCTTCGCAAATGGGGTTCGGGCATAACTTCAGAGGGTAAGGATAAGAAAATGAAAAAGTTGATGGTTGCAATGATGGCGAGCGCGATGACGCTTGCCGCTGCTCAGGCGATGGCCGCCGACAAGGTGGTGCTGCAGCTGAAATGGGTCACGCAGAGCCAGTTCGGCGGTTATTACGTCGCCAAAGACAAGGGCTTCTATAAAGAAGAAGGCCTCGACGTCGATATTAAGCCGGGCGGCCCCGATATCGCCCCCGAGCAGGTGATCGCCGGCGGCGGCGCCGATGTCATCGTCGATTGGATGGGCGGCGCCCTGGTTGCCCGCGAAAAGGGTGTTCCGCTCGTCAACATCGCCCAGCCCTACCAGAAATCGGGCCTGGAAATGATTTGCCGCAAGGATGGCCCGGTCAAGACCGAAGCCGACTTCAAGGGCCACACGCTCGGCGTCTGGTTCTTCGGCAACGAATATCCTTTCTTCGCCTGGATGAACAAGCTGGGTCTGTCGACGGAAGGCGGCGCGAACGGCGTCACCGTGCTGAAGCAGAGCTTCGACGTGCAGCCACTCGTCCAGAAGCAGGCCGACTGCATCTCTGTGATGACCTACAATGAATACTGGCAGGCGATCGATGCCGGCTTCAAGCCGGAGGAACTGACGGTCTTCAACTATACCGAGATGGGCAATGACCTCTTGGAAGACGGCCTCTATGCGATGGAAGACAAGCTGAAGGACCCAGCCTTCAAGGAGAAGATGGTCAAGTTCGTCCGCGCCTCAATGAAGGGTTGGAAATATGCGACCGAAAACCCCGACGAAGCCGCCGAGATCGTGATGGACAATGGCGGTCAGGACGACAATCACCAGAAGCGGATGATGGGCGAAGTCGCGAAGCTCGTCGGAGACGGCTCCGGCAAACTGGATGAAGCGCTCTATGCCCGCACGGCCAAGGCGCTGCTCGACCAGAAGATCATCAGCAAGGAGCCCTCGGGCGCCTGGACGCACGACATTACCGACGCCGCGTCCAAATAATCGCGGCATGCAATGCGAAGCGGAACGCGCGGGAGATCTCCGCGCGTTTCGTCTTTTTCTTGACTAGAGGAAAAAAAACGCCTTGCAACTGTCGCATTGATCCGGCGTCAAACGTCATAGGGAAGAACCAAGATCAATCATCGTCATGTTCACATAACCCTCCGGTGATTGATTCAAGTTCCGATGGTAATTAGTATCGGCTCATAGGGAATTGTTTTCTGCCGGGCTTGCATATCGAGCAAATCGATACCAATTAGAAGCCGATTTGCCGGCGAGGGACGAAGACGGCAATGATGTGTGGATACCCCTGAGAATGCAGGAAAGGCAGTGGCCTGGTCGCGAACTGAGTGGCAGACGCGCGAGTTCGGCTAAGCTTGTTACAAGATTGGACGAAGACGCATGGCACGCAAGCCGATTGAAATTTTAGGCGCCGCTACCCTTTTTGCAGCGGCTCTCGCCGCATCCACCGCATTTTCGCAGGAAAAGCCGGTTGAAAAACCGCAACAGAATCTGCCGGCGATCGTCGTCACCAAGGCTGTCAATCGGACGCTCGTCGACCGTGTCATCGGAACGGGAACGATCAAGCCCGTCGAGGAAGTCTATATCCAGCCGCAGGTTGAAGGCCTGTCGATCCGCACGCTGAAAGCCGATGTCGGCGACAAGGTTCAGGCGGAGAGCACCCTGGCGACGCTCAACGATGACGCGCTGGTGCTGGAGAAAAGCCAGATGATGGCGACGAAAGCCAAGGGCGAGGCAAGCCTCGCCCAGCTGCGCGCCCAGCTCATCGAGGCGCAGGCCAATGCCGAACAGGCTAGGCAGCAGCAGGCCCGCTCTCAGGAAATGGGCAAGAAGGGCACGGTTTCCACCGCCCAGGTCGAACAGGCCGATGCGACCGCCGCAGCCGCTAACGCCCGCGTCGTTTCCGCCGAACAGGCGATCGAGGTCGCCGAAGCCGATCTCAAGGTCTTCGACAGCCAGATCGCCGATGCGGATCTGAAGCTGGCGCGTACCGATGTGAAGACCCCGGTCGCCGGCACGATCTCGGCCAAGAACGCCAAGGTCGGCGCCATTGCCGCCGGCAACGGCGATCCGCTGTTCACCATCATCCGTGACGGCGATGTCGAGCTTGTCGCCGAGGTCGCCGAAAGCGATATCGTTAGAGTGATGGCCGGCCAAAAGGCGACCATCTCCCTTTCCGGCAGCCGCGACAAGCTTTCCGGGGCAGTGCGCCTGGTGTCCCCGACCGTCGATCCCACCACCCGCCTGGGCCTCGTCCATATTTCCATCGACGACGACAGCAAGGCGCGCTCCGGCATGTATGGCAGCGCCGAGATCATCGTTCGCGAGACGGAAGGCGTATCGCTTCCGCTGACCGCAGTGCTCACCGGCAACGAAGGCTCGTCGGCCCGCAAGGTCGAAGATGGCGTGGTGAAATTCGCCAAGGTCGAGACTGGCATCCAGGACGGTGCCTATGTCGAGATCGTCGATGGATTGAAGAGCGGCGACGAGGTCGTGGCCAAGGCGGGCGCTTATGTCCGTGACGGCGACCACATCACGCCGGTGCGTGAACAGCCCCCGGCTTCCAACTAAAGAGACCATCCGATGAATTTTTCAGCCTGGTCCATTCGAAACCCGATCGCGCCGCTCCTGGCCTTCTGCCTGTTGATATTCATCGGCATGCAGTCCTTCAACAAGCTGCCGATCACGCGCTTCCCGAACATCGACGTTCCCCTCGTTTCGATCAGCGTCACGCAGAGCGGCGCTTCACCGGCCGAGCTCGAAATGCAGGTGACGAAGGAGATCGAAGACGCGATCGCCTCCATCACGGGCATCGACGAAATTCAGTCGACGGTGACCGACGGCAGCTCGCAGACCAACGTCATGTTCCGCATGGAAGTGCCGACGGAACAGGCCGTGCAGGACGTCAAGGATGCGATCGACCGCATTCGCAGCGATCTGCCGGCGACCGCCGAGGCACCGATCGTCACCAAGGTCGATGTCGAGGGCCAAGCGATCCAGACCTTCGCCGTGTCCTCGCCCGCCATGTCACTGGAAGAACTCTCCTGGTTCGTCGACGATACCGTCAAGCGTGCGCTGCAGGGCCAGGCCGGCATCGGCCGCGTCGACCGTTACGGCGGCGCCGAGCGCGAAGTGCGCATCGAACTCACTCCGGGCAAGCTCGATGCCTATGGCATCACCGCCGCAAGCGTGAACCAGCAGCTGCGCGGCACCAACATCGACCTCGGCTCCGGCCGCGGCCAGGTGGCCGGCAGCGAACAGGCGATCCGCGTTCTCGGCGATGCCCGCAACGTCGCCGAGCTCGCCGACACGACGATTGCGCTGCCGAACGGCCGCTTCGTCAAGCTGTCCGATCTCGGTGCCATCAAGGACACCTATGAAGAGCCGAAATCCTTCTCGCGCTTCAACGATACGCCTGTTGTCACCTTCGGCGTCTTCCGCTCGAAGGGCGCCAGCGAAGTCAGCGTCTCCGAAACCGTCGCACAGAGCCTCGACAAGGTCCGCACCGAAAACCCGAACGTGAAGATCGAACTGATCGACGATTCGGTTTATTTCACCTACGGCAACTACGAAGCCGCCATCCATACGCTGCTCGAAGGCGCGCTGCTCGCCGTCATCGTCGTCCTCCTGTTCCTCAGAAACTGGCGTGCGACGCTGATTTCGGCCATCGCCCTGCCGCTGTCGGCGATCCCGACCTTCTGGGTCATGGACATGATGGGCTTCTCGCTGAACCTCGTCAGCTTCCTCGCTTTGACGCTCGCGACCGGTATCCTGGTCGACGATGCGATCGTCGAAATCGAGAACATCGCCCGCCATATCAAGATGGGCAAGACGCCTTATCGGGCGGCGATCGAGGCGGCGGATGAAATCGGCCTTGCCGTCATCGCCACGACCTTCACCATCATCGCCGTCTTCGTGCCGGTTTCCTTCATGCCGGGCATTCCCGGCCAGTACTTCATCCAGTTCGGCCTGACCGTCGCCTTCTCCGTCTTCTTCTCGCTGATGGTCGCACGCCTCATCACCCCGATGATGGCCGCCTATCTGATGCGTGCAGAAGATGGCGTCGACGACCATCATGACAATGACAGCCTTCTGATGCGTGGATACACACGGCTCATACGTGGCACAACCGGGCGCTGGTACACGCGTTACGCGACGCTGCTTGTCGCGTTCGGCTTCCTGGCCGGCTCCATTATGCTGCTGATGCAGGTTCCGGGCAGCTTCCTGCCGCCCGAAGACGCTTCGCGCATCGTACTCTCCGTTGAACTGCCGCCCAATGCCAGGCTCGACGACACCGAAAAGACGACGGATGCGATCTACGACAGGGTCAAGGATATCAACGGCGTCGAGAGTGTCTTCGTGCTCGGCGGTGCATCGCCGAAGGGCGATCTCGAATTGCGCCGTGCGACCATCACGCTCGCGCTTCACAAGCTCGACCAATCGCTGATCAAGAAGATGGTCAACGATGGGCTCGGCCGCATCCCTCTCATCGGTCCGATGCTGCCGAAGGTAGAAGTCCACGGCCGTGAGCGTCCGCAATGGGAGATCGAAAAGGAGGTCTTCGCCAAGCTGCGCGACATTCCCGACGTCCATATCCTGAAGCTCAACGACCGCGGCGAACGCGACCTCTCCTTCAACTTCCTCTCCAAAAACGAGAAGGACCTGAACGACGCCGTCGGCATTCTGGAATCCAAGCTCCGCGCCGATCCGCTGTTGGCGAATGTCAGCGCCGACGGCGCCCTGCCCCGTCCGGAACTGCAGGTCTATCCGCGCAAGGACGAGGCCGCACGCCTCGGCATCACGCCGCAGCAGATCTCCGAGACGATCCGTGTCGCCACCATCGGCGATGTCGATGCGGCACTTGCCAAGATCTCGCTCGACGATCGCCAGATCCCGATCCGGGTCCAGGCGGCGGTGGACATGCGCCGGGATCTCTCAGCCATCCGCGCATTGAAGATCCAGACCGCCAGCAGCGGCACCGTTCCACTCGCAAGCGTCGCCGATATCGACTACTCGGAAGGCGTAAGTTCGATCAAGCGCAACAACCGTTACCGCGTCGTCTCGATCGGCTCCGACCTGCCGCAGGGCGTGGCGCTCGACACGGCTTCGGCCCGCTTCCGCGAGATCGTCAAATCAGCCAACATTCCGGCCACGGTGCACCTTGCCGAAAGCGGTGACACCAAGGTGCAGAGCGAGATGCAGCAGAGCTTCGTCAACGCTATGCTGATGGGCCTGCTGCTGGTGCTGACGGTGCTGATCCTGCTCTTCAAGGACGTGATCCAGCCCTTCACTATCCTGTTCTCGCTGCCGCTCGCCATCGGCGGTGTCGCGGCAGCTCTGATCATCACCAACAATCCGCTGTCGATGCCCGTCATGATCGGCATCCTGATGCTGATGGGTGTCGTCACCAAGAACGCCATCCTGCTCGTCGACTTCGCGATCGAGATGCGCCATCAGGGTATGGCTCGCGTCGAGGCCATGGTCGAAGCCGGCCGCAAGCGCGCCCGGCCGATCATCATGACCTCGATCGCCATGTCGGCGGGCATGTTGCCATCGGCGCTCGGCGTCGGCGAAGGCGGCTCGTTCCGCGCGCCGATGGCGATCGCGGTGATCGGCGGCATCATCGTCTCGACGGTGCTCTCGCTCGTCGTCGTGCCGTCCTTCTTCCTGATCATGGATGATCTGTCCCGCCTGCTCGGCTGGATGTTCGGTCGCCTGGTCGGCAGGAAGGACGAGGAGGAACTGCCGCTGTCGCGCGAGGATCTCACCCGCGTCGCCCGCGAGAACCGCGACGATATCGACTCGCTGGAGGAGCGGCTGACCGCGATCGAAAAACCGGAAAGCAAGCGCAAGAACGCCAACGGCAAAGACACCAACGTGCTGCGCCTGCCGCCTTTCGCAGCGGAATGAGCAAAACGCAGAACATGAACGGGCCGGGAGCGATCTCCCGGCCCGTTTCATTTTGCCGTTCTCGCCGCTATCTGCAACGGCAGGTCTGATGGTCAGAGCCCGCCCTGCTCCCTGAGGAAGCTGACGATCGAGCTGACGCCGTCGCCGCGTTTCATGTCGGAGAAGACGAAGGGGCGGCTTGCGCGCATGCGCGTCGCATCCCGGTCCATCACCTCGAGATCGGCACCGACATAGGGCGCCAGATCCTTCTTGTTGATGACGAGAAGGTCCGACCGGGTGATACCGGGCCCGCCCTTGCGCGGGATTTCCTCGCCCTGGCAGACGGAGATGACATAGATGGTGATATCGGCAAGATCGGGCGAGAAGGTCGCCGCCAGATTGTCGCCGCCGGACTCGATGAAGACGACGTCGAGATCCGGGATCCGCTGGTTGAGGCCGGCGATCGCCTGAAGATTGATCGTCGCGTCCTCGCGAATGGCGGTGTGCGGGCAGCCGCCGGTCTCGACGCCGACGATGCGGTCCGAAGGCAATGCCTGCATGCGCACCAGCGCCTCGGCATCCTCGGTCGTGTAGATGTCATTCGTAACGACAGCGACGGAATAGTCGTCGCGCATCGCCTTGCAGAGCTTTTCCGTCAGCGCAGTCTTGCCCGAGCCGACCGGCCCGCCGATGCCGACGCGCAGAGGTCCGTTTCTTGATTTCATATGCCTTACTCCAATCGAACCCGATGATAGCCGTCACCGCTGCGCACGCCACCGTCAAATGACGCAGATGCTCGCATAATTTACGCCATCACGAACGGAACAGCCTCGTTGCCTGCGTCTCATGCCGCAGGCTGGCAATATCGGCCTGCACCGTCGCCGAGCCGAGATCGTCGAGCGACGAGACCGCTGCCCGCCGAGCAACCTCGGTGATGCACTCTTCGAGGCCGGCAAGCACGGCAACACCGTCCCTCTGGCCGGTGACGCCGAGGCGGATGCCTGAGGAAACCGCCTGCGAGGCATAGGCATGCAGGAAGACGGCGAGCGCCTTCTCAGGCCCTATGCCGTGCGCGCCGGTGACCGCCCCGACCGCGACGGGATAGGCCGCCCTGTCAGGCAGTCTTTCGAACACGCCATCCGGCCAGGCGCTTGCCGCCGCCAGGAAGGCCTCGCCGAGCAACATTGTTTCCTGATGGCGCTCGCGCGAGCCGGCAAGCGCCTCCGCAAGCGCGGCAATCTCGGCAAGGCGTGTGGGCTCTGCCTGCCACCTCTGGCTCTCGGCCAAAAGCACCGCATCGTTCCAGACTGAGCCATGGCCGATCAGCGTGCGGATCCAGGCCGCCAGCGAGGCGGCATCGGTGACCAGCCCGTCCGCAACCGCCCGCTCCAGCCCGCCCGAATAGGCAAAGCTGCCGATCGGAAAGGCTGGCGAGAGCCATGCCGTCAGGCGCAGCAATGCCTGCAGCTCACGATCTCCCGTCATCGAGCCTCAGTCGTGTTTATGGTCGTGATGATGCCCATGGTCATGGTCATGGTCATGGTCAGTGGTCATGGTCATGGTCACATCCCGGCCCATGCACATGGTCGTGGCCGTGATCCTGTTTGTGCTCATGCCCGTGGTCATGCGCCGCATGACCCTGATCGTGCGAATGCGCGCCATGGGAATGATAGGCGCCGCGCGCCGGCTGGAACGGTTCGTCGATGTCGAGGACGGTGGCGCCGAGCCCCTGCAGCATGCTGCGAATGACGTGGTCGCGCAGGATGACGATACGGTCTTCCTCGATCTGCGCCGCGAGATGGCGGTTGCCGAGATGCCAGGCAAGTTCGACCAGATGTGTGCGGTCGCGGCCGCGAATTTCGAAGAGTTTCTCATCGGCCGCGAGAATCTCGATCAGTTCGCCGTCGTCGCGCACCAGCAGGTCGCCATTGGCGAAAAGCACCGGGTCCTTTAGATCGAGCATGACCATCTCGCCATTTTCCAGATGCAGCAGCTTGCGGCGCAGATGGCGCAGATCGTGCGGCAGCTTGACCTGGGCGGTCGGATGGGAGGACGGGGTTCCGGCGGGAAGATAGGAGGTAACGCGCTGCATGATATGTCCGTTTTGCTGAGGCGACCATGCAAAATAGCCTTTCCCGATGCAAGCACCAATGGCCTTTGTGCCCGCTTCGGGCTTTTATATTCCGTAAGCCTGCATCACGTTGTCGCTCACTACTCCCCTGCCCTTGGTCTCGATGCCATTATCGGCAAGCCCGTGCCAGGCATGGTGCAGGCCCTCCCGCTCGTGTACGACCCGATTGCGCCCGAGCGCCTTGGCGAGGTAGAGCGCCCGGTCTGCCGACGCATAGACCGCCTGCTTGTTGCGCCCGGCGACGAAATCGGCGACACCGCCGGAAACGGTGATGCGGATATCGTGCCCCTCGGCCGCTATGGCGCCGCTTGCGATCCGGGCCCGGACACCTTCGATGCGTTCCATCCGCGCCTCCAGCGGCTCGCCGGAAACGATGACGCCAAACTCCTCCCCGCCCAACCGTGCGACGACGGACATGTCATCGAAGGCGGATGTGAGCATTGCCGAGACCGCGGTGATAACGGCATCGCCACAGGCATGGCCGAAGCGATCGTTGATCGCCTTGAAGCGGTCGACGTCGAATATGACGAGTGACGCGTTGCCCTCGGTGTTCTCGAGCGCCTCGGTGAAGGCACGCCGGTTCAATAGGCCTGAAAGCATGTCCGTGCGGCTGAGCTTTTCGAACTCCGCCCGCGACAGCGTCAATTCATGCAGGGCAAAACCGGCAGCCAGCGACAGCATGCCGGAAACCGTCCCGCCGACGAGCCAGGAAAAAATGGCGCCGAAGCCGATCGCATGCGCGAGCGTCACCGGCAGCAGCCCGAAAAAGCCGAGCGGCGGTATCGTCAGCGATATGACGACGCCGGAGAGAATGACTGCAAGAAAGCTCATCTTCAACGCGAAGATATAGACGTTCCTGCGATGTTGAAAATTGCCGAAATCGGCCTGCGGCGACATCCAGTTTCTCATGAGAATCGGCCTTCCTGCCCGGCGTTTCAAGGCATTGATAAGAGCCCAATTACTGCGGGTGCCTTAATCGACTCGTTAAAATGCGAACGGTTTCGGACGATTCGCTGGGCAGATTTTTTCTAGCAGGAGATGCAACGGCCCAATCCCTGAATCGGACAGCACAGGGGGACGCTTAGGCTATTGAATTAAAACAGCTTTATCAGACTGGGCGGTGAGGCTGTTCTAGAATGATCTAGCGGGGGAAAACACCGGTTTCTCTACCGATTTTTACAACCGAATGGAGAGTTCCGTTCACAATTCACATTAAGAGCGGACCGGCCGGCGGCTGCCTCAATTGTAGACACCGAGAGACAATCGCAATGATTGTGGAAGCGGGTTCCATAAGCCGGTCCGAAGCCCCGCCGAGCGGAGCGCGGCAGCCGTCCAGGTGTTGCAGCCGAAGAGGGCGTTGAAATATCCCTTGGCCTCGAAGAACCGGTCGATCTCGCCGTACCCCGCATTTGGGATTGGCGCCACCACGCCCGCGTCGCGAATGAAGCTGTCCGAGATGAAATTCCGCAGCCGCGCCATTTGATCGTCGCCGATATCGAACGCCGCAACGGCGGGCTGCGGCTCGGTAATGTGACCGGCAAGATCGACATGCAACACCGAACGGTCGATCGTCAGCGCCCGCAGCACCGGCAGCGGCTTCAGCTCCGACCAGCTCGGGGTTTCCAGATAGAAGGCGCGGCCGCCCCAGCCGATGATGAGCCATTCCGCATCCGGATGGCCGAGCGGAACACCGGTCTCGGCGAGAAAGGAAAAGGCAGCCCGCGTCTCCTCGTCGAGCGGAATGGCAATATCGGTATGGATCGGTCCGGACAGCAGCAGAATCCGATGCGTCGCCGCCGCAGACGACGCCTCGACGGGGGCAATCAGCGGCCGGGGAATGAAGGTTCCGCAGGCCGCCAGAAACACGAGCAGGAATACGGCCCGCAACAGCCAGCGGATGCCTGTTTTCATCAGAGCTGTCCCTCGCATGGGGACCTATGCCTAAAACAGGAAATAGCGCTGCGCCATCGGCAACACCGTCGCCGGCTCGCAGGTCAGCAATTCACCGTTTGCCCTGACCTCGTACGTCTCTGGATCGACCTCGATCTCCGGTGTCAGGTCGTTGTGGATCATCGAGGCCTTGGAGATGCCGCCGCGGGTATTCTTCACCGCCACGAGCTGCTTGGCGACGCCGAGCCGGCTCTTCAGACCGGCATCGAGCGAGGCCTGACTGACGAAGGTCACGGAGGAATTGGTGAGGCTCCGGCCGTAAGAGGCGAACATCGGCCGGTAATGCACCGGCTGCGGGGTCGGGATCGAGGCGTTCGGATCGCCCATCGGCGCTGCGGCGATCGAGCCACCGAGCAGCACCATGTCGGGCTTCACGCCGAAGAAGGCCGGGTTCCAGAGCACGAGGTCAGCGCGCTTGCCGACTTCGACGGAGCCGATTTCATGGCTGAGGCCATGGGCGATCGCCGGATTGATCGTATATTTGGCGATATAGCGGCGGACGCGGAAATTGTCGTTGTCGCCGTTTTCCTGCTTCAGCCGGCCGCGCTGGCGCTTCATCTTGTCGGCCGTCTGCCAGGTGCGGATCGCCACCTCGCCGACGCGACCCATGGCCTGGCTATCGGACGAGATGATCGAGAAGGCGCCGATGTCGTGCAATATATCTTCGGCGGCGATCGTCTCCTTGCGGATGCGGCTTTCGGCAAAGGCGATATCCTCGGGGATCGACGGCGACAGGTGATGGCAGACCATCAGCATGTCGAGATGCTCGGCAATGGTATTGACCGTATAGGGCCGGGTCGGATTGGTGGACGACGGAATGACGTTCGGCTGGCCGCAGATCTTGATGATGTCGGGTGCATGTCCGCCGCCTGCCCCTTCCGTGTGAAAGGCATGGATTGTGCGGCCCTTGATGGCGCCAATCGTGTCTTCGACGAAGCCGCTTTCGTTCAGCGTATCGGTGTGGATCATCACCTGTACGTCATATTCGTCGGCGACCGACAGGCAGCAATCGATGGCGCCAGGCGTCGTGCCCCAGTCCTCGTGCAGTTTCAGCGAGGTGGCGCCGGCCAGCACCATCTCGGTCAGTGCCCCCGGCAGCGAGGCATTGCCCTTGCCGGCAAAGGCGAGATTCATCGGGAAGGCGTCGGCCGCTTCGATCATGCGGGCGAGATGCCAGGGACCGGGCGTGCAGGTCGTGGCGAGCGTGCCGTGCGCCGGCCCCGTGCCGCCGCCGAGCATGCAGGTCATGCCCGACATCAGCGCTTCCTCGATCTGCTGCGGCGCAATGAAGTGGATATGGCTGTCCATGCCGCCAGCGGTGATGATCTTGCCTTCGGCGGCGATCGCTTCCGTGCCAGGGCCGACGATGATATCGACGCCGGGCTGCATATCGGGATTGCCGGCCTTGCCGATGGCGACGATGCGCCCGTCCTTCAGCCCGATATCGGCCTTGTAGATGCCGGAGTGATCGACGATCACCGCATTGGTGATGACGGTATCGACCGCGCCGTCCGCCCGCGTCACCTGACTCTGGCCCATGCCGTCGCGGATCACCTTGCCGCCACCGAACTTCACCTCCTCGCCATAGGTGGTGTAATCCTTCTCGATCTCGATGAAGAGTTCCGTATCGGCAAGGCGCACCTTGTCGCCGGTCGTCGGTCCAAACATGCCGGCATAGGCGGCGCGCGAGATCTTATAGGGCATCCGTCAGGCTCCGTGGGAGGAAAAGACTAGTGTGTTTCGGCCAAGCCGCGTGAGGCGGCCGGCGGCAATATAACGATCGACGAGCTGCCGTTCGGCCGCAAACGGGTGCCACTCCCAGCCGACGTGGCCGAAGCCGGCCAGCATCACCTCGGCCCCGGCATGTTTGTTCAGCACCTCGGCAATGACGATCAAGCCGCTGCTCGGCACGACATAGGGCGCCGGCGCAAAGGCCGATAGAGCGGAATCGACGGCGTCGTGGACCGACTTGCCGATGACGACATGTCTCTTGCACGTCGCCACGCAGAAGGCAGTGAATTCATCGGTATAATCGTCGCAGAAATCGTCGAGATCAGGATGCGAGACGGCAAGCGGCGCCCGAATCGCGGCGAACTTTTCCGGGTCGCGCACGCTCCAGATTTCGCGGGCCGAAACGACGCCGGGATGGGCACGCCATTGCGGCGAACCGAGCATCGCCTTTGCCGGCCGGCCGGTATTGCAGACCGCAACGGCATCCGTCCTGCTGCCGCCGGTCCCATAGGAACGGCAATCGTTGAAGCGGATGACGAAATCAGCGGCATCGATCACGCCTGCTTCCGCCTCCGCGACTTCGCCATTGCCGACGATTGCGATTTTCCTGATCACCTTAGTTGCTCATCGTGTCTTCGAGCTCTTTCAGCTCTTTCGTGCGTTTGTCGGTGATGTTGGCGAGACAGCCGGCGACCAGCATCGGCTCCATCGTGCCGCCGCGTGCCTGAAAGCCGGAGGCATCGCACTCGGCGTCACGATAATCGATCCAGGCGCGCTGCGCCTTGACCAGCGCCTGCTCCGCGCCCTTCCTGTCGCCGTCGAGATCCTTGTCGACCGCCGCCAGAGCCGCGCGGGTCTTCTTGTATTGCACATTCAGAGCCTTGTCGGCGGTCTCGTGGCGCGCCGCCTCGCAAGAGGTCATGTCCGATTGCGTCTTCGGGTTCTGGCAATCGATATCCTGACCGGAAGCGCTATCAGCCGCCAGCAACATCGCCGCCCCGATGAGGCAGATGTTCAAACGCATGCGTCCCTCCCGTTAAAGCTTTCCCATCACCAGCTGACGGAAGCCATAAACTTCGCGCTTGCCGGAAAGCGGGATCAGCGTCACCGAACGCGTCTGTCCCGGCTCGAAGCGCACCGCCGTTCCCGCCGGAATATCGAGCCGCTTGCCATGCGCCGCCGCCCGGTCGAAGGAAAGCCCGGCATTGGTCTCGGCGAAATGATAGTGGCTGCCGACCTGCACCGGCCGATCACCGGTGTTGGAAACCTCCAGCGTCACCGTCAGCGCGCCGGCATTCAGTTCGATGTCGCCGCTTGCGGCAATGATCTCGCCCGGAATCATCTTATCTCCTTAAGCCGCCTTGGGCGCGCAGCCCTCGGCCTTCAGCACGCGTTTCGTTGCTGCCGGATTTTTGGCAAGCATCGCCGCCGGCCGGATAGGCCTTGCAACAAGATTGCCGCCGCAATTCGGGCAGAGACCTTTCAGCACTCCGTCGACGCAGTCGGCACAGAAGGTGCATTCATAGGTGCAGATCCGTGCCTCCGCGCTTTCCGGCGGCAAATCCTTGTCGCAGCATTCGCAGTTGGGCCTGAGCTCGAGCATATCGGTCTCCTTACCGGATCGGTTCGTGCACGGTGACGAGCTTGGTTCCGTCCGGAAAGGTCGCCTCCACCTGCACGTCATGGATCATCTCGGCAATCCCCTCCATCACCTGATCGCGGCCGATCACATGGGCGCCGGCCTCCATCAGCTCGGCGACCGGGCGACCGTCACGGGCGCCTTCGACGACGAAGTCGCTGATCAGCGCGATCGCTTCCGGGTAGTTCAGCTTGACGCCGCGCTCCAGCCGCCGCCGGGCCACCATCGCCGCCATCGATATCAGCAGCTTGTCTTTTTCTCTCGGAGTGAGGTTCATTTTCTACCTGCTTATTGAACTCATAGATTCCAGACTTTCGGCACGGGCGCACCATTGCGCAAGGCGGAAATGACCGGGATCAGGATTTTTCTGAGCGAAAAGCCGTCGGCTGCCGCAAGGCGGACGACGAGCTTGCCGTCCCAGGCGCTCGCACCGCCCATCGCGCCCTCGACCAGCGGCCGCACCTTGCCGAGATAGGCTTCCGAAAGGGGCCCGGCATAAAGCAGCGTCGCAAAAGCCACCTGCCCGCTGAGCACCGCCTGGCGCGCCGCCAGCGCCGCCACCCCTTCCGAAAGCCTCAGTTCTTCCGCATGGATCAACCGACCCGAGCGCCGGATGCGCCAGCGATCACGGAAAAGCCCAGTCGTCACCGTCTCGCCCATCGCCTTGCGGCCAAGCAGTATGGCCTCGACGGCCAGAAATTCGGCGCTCTCGTCGAGATCGACATCCAGCCGGCGAGAAAGTGCGGAACGATCGAAGAGGATCGTTTCCTGCGGCAGCCAGTCGACGCGGGCTTGGGTTCCGACCTTGATGCTGGTCGTCACCTCGGCCGTGCCGGCCGAGGCCTTATAGATCTTCTCGCAGGCCTGGGTGGTCACGTCGATGCGCGTGCCCGCTCCGGCCTCAACGCTCCAATCCATCCGGTCGCCGCCGGTCAGCCCACCCGCTGTGTTGATGATGACGGCTTCCATCGAGGCATCGAACGTATCCGGCAGGCGGATCTTCGCCGCGCCCTCCTGGTAGAGCTCACGCAGACGCGTGCGGCCGTCGAGCAGCTTTGCCGCCAGATGCCCGCGTCCTTCCGCTCTTTGCGGTCGCGTGCCTGCCGCCGCAATCATCATAAAGCCCCTTTCGGTCGCGCAACCGGTTCGTTCGATTGCGCGGGTGACGGAAAGCAAGCAATTCCCATGCCGTCCAAGGATACCCGTAGCGGGGCCGGTAGATTTGAAAGGCGCTCCGCCACCTGCTGAAAAATGCAGCATTTGCCGATCAGACGGTCAGATGGCGGCGGGCCTCCGGCGTATCCAGCGTTTCGGCAAGGCCTTCGTGGACGATCTCGCCGCGATCCATGATGTAGACGTAATCGGCGAGCTCCCGGCAGAAGTCGAGATATTGTTCGACGAGCAGGATCGCCATGCCGGTGGAATCGCGGAGATAACGGATCGCCCGGCCGATATCCTTGATGATCGATGGCTGAATGCCCTCGGTCGGCTCGTCGAGCACGAGAATCCGAGGCCGCGTCACCATCGCCCGCCCGATCGCCAGCTGCTGCTGCTGGCCGCCGGAAAGATCACCGCCGCGGCGCGACAGCATCGACTTCAGCACCGGGAAGAGACTGAAGATGTCATCGGGGATATTCCGGTCCCGACGGCCGAGCGGGGCAAAGCCGGTTTCGAGATTTTCCTTGACCGTCAGCAGCGGGAAGATTTCTCGCCCCTGCGGCACATAGCCGATGCCCTGCTTGGCGCGGGCAAAGGGCGGCAGGCCGTTCAGCCTGGTATCGTTGAAGGTGACGGTGCCGGCCGACAGCGGATGCTGGCCGGTCACGGCGCGCAGAAGCGAACTCTTGCCGACACCGTTGCGCCCCAGCACGCAGGTGATCTTGCCCATCTCCGCCTTGATGGAGATGCCGCGCAGTGCCTGCGCCGCGCCATAATGCAGATTCGCGTTTTCGACTGTCAGCATCCGTTCACCCATTCCCCATCAGTTCATCAGCGTCCGCCTCAGCATCTGCAGGGCGTACTCCTGTTCCTTCGTTTTCTCGCCGCCGGCAACGGCCACGTCCTCGGCAATGCCGATCAATTGCTGACGCTCTTGCATGTCGAGCGCCCTCATCCAGAGATCCCGGAACCGGCGGATCGGGTCTTCGGGACTGGTGACGTTCTTGGACGCCCAATCGGCGAAAACCAGCACCTCCTCCATATCGCCCGGCCGAATGATGCCTTTCATGCGGTTGCGGACGACATCCTTGGCAGCGTCGAGATACATCGGCTTTTCCTTGGCGAGGCAGAAGAAGAAGGCCACTGCCGCAATCGCCGGATCGGCGATCGAGGCCAGCGGCGCTGCCTCCGCCTGCTTGCGCAACTTTCCACGCTTATAGGCGCCCCGCATCCGCTCGACGGAATCGATGATCTCGCCTCCCGCCTCACGCACCATCTTAAAACGCCAATACCAGATGACCGCGCCGCTGATCGCCGCGACCAGAATACCGAGAAAAGCCATGATGAAACCCCACAAAAACCCCGCCCGTTTTAGAGCGTTTTCTTTTGTCAGGTTCAAGCCTTTAAGTTGCATGGATCACCGGCCCAGATAGTTCTCGATCACCTTCGGATCCGAGCTTACGAAATCGATCGATCCCTCAGCCAGCACCGAGCCTTCCGCAAGGCACGTCACCTTGACGCCAAGATCGCGGATGAAGCCCATGTCGTGCTCGACGACGACCACCGACCGGGTCCGGGCGATGTCCTTGAGCAGGATTGCCGTTTCCGCCGTTTCGGCATCCGTCATGCCGGCAACCGGTTCGTCGACGAGCAGCAGCTTCGGCTCCTGCGCCAACAGCATGCCGATCTCCAGCCATTGCTTCTGCCCATGCGAGAGGTTGGCGGCGAATTCGTCACGCCGATGCGTCAGCCGCACCGTTTCGAGGATTTCTTCGATGCGTGCTTTGTCCTCGCCCGAAAGCCGATAGAACAGCGTCGAGAACACGCCGCGGCGGCGGTTCAGCGCCAGTTCCAGATTGTTCCATACCGTGTGGCTTTCGAAGACCGTCGGCTTCTGGAATTTGCGGCCGATGCCGAGCTCGGCGATATCCGCCTCGTCCTTTTTGGTGAGGTCGATCGTGCCGTTGAAAAACACTTCGCCCTCATCGGGCCGCGTCTTGCCAGTGATGATATCCATCATCGTCGTCTTGCCCGCCCCGTTCGGGCCGATGATGGCGCGCAGTTCACCGGGCTCGATGACGATCGACAGCGAATTCAGCGCCTTGAAGCCGTCGAAGGAAACCGAGACGCCGTTGAGGTAAAGCACGCTGGTGGGTTTGATGTCGGGGATCATGGCGCTCACTCCGCGGCCTGGATTTTCGGTTCAATGACGTCTTCCTGCGCCACCGGTGGAGCAGCCTTGGAGACGGCTTTCCGCCTGCCGAGATATTGGGCGATCGTGCCGACGACACCTTTCGGCAGAAACAGCGTGACGGCGACGAAAAGACCACCGAGCGCAAACAGCCAGAACTCCGGGAAGAGTCCGGTGAAGATCGTCTTGCCGCCGTTGACGAGGATCGCGCCGATGATCGGTCCGATCAGCGTCGCCCGCCCGCCGACCGCCGTCCAGATGACCACTTCGATCGAATTGGCGGGGGCGAATTCGCCGGGATTGATGATGCCGACCTGTGGCACATAGAGCGCGCCGGCAATGCCCGCCATCATCGCCGAGACGACGAAAGTGAAGAGCTTGAAGTGTTCGACGCGGTAGCCGAGGAAGCGCGTGCGGCTTTCGGCATCGCGCACGCCGACCAGCACCTTGCCGAACTTCGAGCGCACGATTGCCGAGGCAAGCAGCAGCGACAGCGCCAGCAAGACCGCGGTTGTCGCAAAGAGGGCTGCACGCGTGCCGTCAGCTTGGACATTGAAGCCGATAATATCTTTGAAATCGGTCAGGCCGTTATTGCCGCCGAAGCCCATATCGTTGCGGAAAAACGCCAGCAGCAGCGCGTAGGTCATCGCCTGGGTGATGATCGAGAGATAGACGCCGTTGACGCGTGAGCGGAAGGCGAACCAGCCGAAGACGAAGGCGAGCAGACCGGGCACGACGAGGACCATCAGCGCCGCAAACCAGAAATGGTTGAAGCCGTACCAGAACCAGGGCAGATCCTTCCAGTTCAGAAACACCATGAAATCAGGCAGGATTGGGTCGCCGTAGCTGCCGCGGGCGCCGATCTGGCGCATCAGATACATGCCCATCGCATAACCGCCGAGCGCAAAGAAGGCGCCGTGGCCGAGCGAGAGAATGCCGCAGAAGCCCCAGACGAGATCGAGCGCCAGCGCCAGCAAGGCATAGGTCAGATACTTGCCGAACAGCGACATGATGTAGGTCGGCACATGCAGCGGATTGGTCGGCCCGGTCATCAGGTTCAGGACCGGCACGAGAACGGCGACCAGAAGCAGCAGCGCGATGGCAATGACGATCTTGCGATCAAGTGACCGGAGAAGGAAGGCCGTTATCATGCTTCCACCGCCCTTCCTTTGAGTGCGAAGAGCCCGCGGGGCCGCTTCTGGATGAAGAGAATGATGAGTACGAGCACCAGGATCTTGCCAAGCACGGCGCCGGCGAAGGGCTCGAGGAACTTGTTGACGACGCCGAGCGAAAGAGCGCCGACCAGCGTGCCCCAGAGATTGCCGACACCGCCGAAGACGACGACCATGAAGCTGTCGATGATGTAGGACTGGCCGAGGTTCGGCGAGACATTGTCGATCTGGCTGAGCGCCACGCCGGCAATACCGGCAATGCCCGAACCGAGCGCAAAGGTGAAGGCATCAACCCAGCCGGTGCGGATGCCCATCGAGGAGGCCATTCGGCGGTTCTGCGTGACGGCGCGCATCTGCAGGCCGAAGGCCGACCGCTTGAGCAGCAGGAGCAGCGTCACGAAGACAACCATCGAAAAGACGATGATCCACAGTCGGTTCCAGGTGATCGAGAGCCCGCCGAGATCGAAGACGCCGGACATCCAGGTTGGATTGCGGACCTCACGGTTGGTCGGGCCGAAGATGCTGCGCACGGCCTGCTGCAGGATCAGCGACACGCCCCAGGTGGCGAGCAGCGTTTCGAGCGGGCGGCCGTAGAGATAGCGAATGACGGCGCGCTCGATCACCAGGCCGACGAAGCCGGTGAAGACGAAGGCGGCAGGCACGGCAAAGGCAAGCGAATAGTCCGCCACGCCGGGAAAGGTCGAAGTAATGTATTCCTGCACGACATAGGTGGTATAGGCGCCGATCATCACCATTTCGCCATGCGCCATGTTGATGACGCCCATGACGCCGAAGGTGATGGCAAGACCGATCGCGGCAAGCAGCAGCACCGAGCCGAGCGACAAGCCGTACCAGACGTTCTGGGCCACATCCCACAGCGCCAGGCTGCGATTGATGGTGCTGATATCGGCCTGGATCGCCGGCTTCAGATCGTCAGGCGCGGTTTCGAGTGTGGTCGTGAGAATGGTCAGCGCATCACGATTGCCGCGAGCCGCGATCGTATCGATCGCAGCCTTCTTGTCTTCGACGCTCGCATCGGTCTTCAGCAGCAACACAGCGCGCGCCGCTTCCATCGTATTCTTGATCTCGGTGTCCTTTTCAGCCGCAAGCGCCGCGTTCAGCAGATCGAGATTGGCGGGATCGGCGTCCTTCAGCAGGCCCTGTGCCGCGGCGAGCCGCGCCGAGCGGTCCGGGCTCATCAGCGTCAGCTGGCTGGTGGCGGCGCTGATCACGCCGCGAAGCGCGTTGTTGATCTTGACCTTGGTCATCATGTCGGGATCGACATCGGCAGCTGCTTCGCCGGTGATTGGATCGGAATAGGTCGGTTCGTCATCGGTGCCGCCCTGGAGGAGCACCGGGCCGCCGTCGGAATTGACGTAGAGAAGGCCGTCGCTCAACTGCTGCAGGATCTGGCTGACATGCGGGTTCTTGGAGGCGACCAGCGTCTTGATGGCCGCTTCGCGCTCCGGGAAGTCGCCGACGCCGAGCGCATCGATGAGCACGTGGATATCGTCCTCGGCCCGAACTTCGCTCGATGCAGCCAGGCCCGAAAATGCGAGGCCGGAAAATGTCGGGCCCGAGAATGTCAGGCAGAGCGTGATGAGGAAAATCTTTATGGCGCGATACATCGGCTTTCTCGCCCTTGATAGTGTTGGCCTCGCGGCGCAATCGCTGGGACGGAGCTTCCGCCCGGGTATCAAACCCGGACGGAAGTCTTCAGGCAATCATCTGATCGGTATTGTATTCAGGAACCCTTGCCGCCGCACTTGCCGGTTGCAACGTTGAAGTTGCCGCAGGACATCGGCTTGCGCCAATCGGAGATCAGGTCCTTGGAGTCGGGCAGGTAATCCGACCATTCGTCACCAACGACGGCGGGCGTCTGCTGGACGATTTCGAACTGGCCGTTGGCCTGGATTTCACCGATCAGCACCGGCTTGGTGATGTGGTGGTTCGGCATGACGGTCGCATAACCGCCGGAGAGGTTCGGAACGCTGACACCGATGATGGAGTCGAGAACCTTGTCGGTATCGGTCGTGCCGGCGGCCTGGACGGCCTTAACCCATGCGTTGAAGCCGATATAGGCAGCTTCCATCGGGTCGTTCGTCACGCGCTTGTCGTTCTTGGTATAAGCGTGCCAGTCCTTGATGAACTTCTTGTTGGCAGGGCTTTCCACAGACTCGAAATAGTTCCAGGCGGCCAGATGGCCGACGAGCGGCTTGGTGTCGAGGCCGGCAAGTTCTTCTTCGCCGACCGAGAAGGCGACGACGGGAATGTCGGTTGCCTTGATGCCCTTGTTGCCCAGTTCCTTGTAGAACGGAACGTTGGCGTCACCGTTGATCGTCGAGACGACGGCGGTCTTCTTGCCGGCCGAACCGAATTCCTTGATCTTGGAAACTTCGGTCTGCCAGTCGGAGAAGCCGAACGGCGTGTAGTTGGTCATGATGTCTTCTTTCGGAATACCCTTCGAAATCAGGTACGCCTCGAGAATCTTGTTGGTCGTGCGCGGATAGACGTAGTCGGTCCCTTCAAGAACGAAGCGCTTGACGCCTTCTTTTTCCATCAGGTAGTCGACGGCCGGAATAGCCTGCTGGTTTGGAGCAGCGCCGGTGTAGAAGATATTGCGCGAGGATTCTTCGCCTTCATACTGCACGGGGTAGAAGAGCAGCGAATTCAGCTCTTCGAATACCGGCAGAACGGACTTGCGCGACGAGGACGTCCAGCAACCGAAGACGGCGGCAACCTTGTCCTTCTGGATCAGCTCGCGGGCCTTTTCGGCAAACAGCGGCCAGTCGGAAGCCGGATCGACAACGACGGCCTCGAGCTTCTTGCCGAGAAGGCCGCCCTTCTTGTTCTGCTCGTCGATGAGCATCAACATGGCGTCTTTCAGCGTGGTTTCGGAAATCGCCATCGTGCCGGAAAGCGAATGCAATACGCCGACCTTGATCGTGTCGTCGGCGGCAAGCGCGCCCTGGAAGGCAGCCGATGCCGCCATGACGGCACCGAGCGCAGCGCCGGTGAATGTGGATCTGAGATTCATTTGGTTGAGCCCCTCTTCTTGTTCCGCAACAGGCCGGAAACGGAATTTAACTGTTGCCGAGGGGACTATCGGGTGCTGCATCGCAAAAACACATACGCAAAATGACGTAGGTGTAGGGGGCAAACGAACAGGCCGGAAAGCAAAGGGCATCCCCGCAGTTGGGAACGCCCTCTTGGTTCGAGAAGAAATTATCCTTCGATCGTCAGGATGACCGACGTCGGGCCATAGGAAAGGCTGGCCTTGTGGCCGGAAACGGTGACCTTGCCGAACGCGCCGGTTACGTTACCGGCCTTCAGGATCTCGATCTTCGTTCCGGCCGCTGGGACAAAACCATCGGCGAGCGTCACGTCGAGATCGCCGGCCAGCGCTGCTTTGCCCTCGATTGCCAGCGTGCCGGCGCCGTTCGCACCGAGCGCCAGCTTCGCCGTCGCATTGGCAGACTGCTGATAGTCCCCGCTTACGGCCAACGGCTTGTCGGCCGCCACAACGAGCGAACCGCCATCGACCGTCAGTCCGCCGGTGCCGAAAGCCGAGGACGATCCGGCCACCAGCGCGCCCTCTTCGAGCACGCTGCCGCCGGCATAGCTGTTGGCGCCGGAAAGCCTGAGAATGCCGCTGCCTCGCTTCACCAGCTTGCCCTTGCCGCCAATATCGTTGCGCCAGCTGTCAATCGCATTGAAGCCGCCCTTTGCCGCATCCATCGTCACGGTCACGTCCTGGTCGAAGGCGCCGTAACCATCCGCGGCGGCAAACAGGTTGAGGCGGCCGTAACCTTCCGCGTCGTCGATGAGCGGGTAGCCCGAGGCGATCTCTGTCGTCTTCAGCACGTCGCGGCGCTGCTCGCCGTCAAGATAGGGCAGACGTGTTTCGAGAAGCGTTTCGGCGCCCTGCGGCACGCGGGCCGGCTGATCGGTCGGATGGATCGTCGGCAGGCCGTAACTGAGGCGCTGCAGCACATAGGCGCGATTGGCGCCATGATCGGCAAAACGGTCCGCGGCGATCGGCTCCGCATGCGCAGCGACTTCGAGCGCGCCCGCATCGGCAACGCCGGATTTGGCAATGAGCCAGGACTGCGCTTGGGCGTAAGCATCGCTCTTCAGCCCGGCATTGTCGGCCTTGTTCAGATTGTAGACGACCGTCGCGGTGCCGAGCATCCGGCCGGCCATCACGTCGAGCGGAGAATGCATGCCAGCAAGGATGCGGTCCTCGCCCAACTCGCTGGCGCGCGTGATCATTTCCTGGAAGCGCTGCGGCACGAGATAGGCCATGGCGAGCGCATCCCGCCAGGCTTCCGCCGTATGTCCGCTCGGGAAGCCACCGTCTTCGACCGGCTTGCCGCTCTTGGCGGGCTCGAGCGTCGGGACGACCGAAACGTCCTGGCTCCAGCGGTAGGGACGGCCATATTTGAAATAGCGCTTGGCAGGCTCCGTCGAGCCGTCACCGCTGGCGGCGTTGATGAAGTCGATTGCGAGGCCCATGTCCGGATTGGCATCCGTCTTGTTTTCGGTGTCCGGCTTGCTGCCGGCGCCGCGATTGTTGCCCTTGTCGTCATATTTGACCGCCGTCGCATCGGCGGCCACCTCGGTGATCGTGGTGGTCTGCTTGGAGCCCGCCTTCCAGGCAGCCGTCAGTGGACCGAGGCCGTCGACGATGCTGGCATTCTTGCCGCGCCGATCGTCGAGATAGGCGGCCACGGCCTGCTCGGCCGTCCGCGCCTTGGTCACCTTGACGACATAGGCGATGTTCGCATCATGGACGAGCTTGTTGACGACCTGACCATCGGTCTTGCTGGCGGGAATGCCGTCCCAGTCCGTCTTGGCGACCGCCGGGCAATTGTCTTTGGCCGGCGCTTCGACGCCCGCATCGACGAAAGGCGTGCGTGGGGTCCAGACTTCGAGGAAACCGGAGAGAAGATGAACGGCGGCATTGGTGTCCACCGTCGAGAAGCAGGCGTCACCGCGCTTGTTGGTGTTTCCGGTCTCGGCATAAGGCGCTTTCGCCGCCGTGGCCTGCTCAGCGACGGCAAGCGACGGCACGATCGAAACGAGGCAGACGAGGGCGGTGCTCAGCCGGAAAAAGCTTGAAACAGACATAGGTGATACCTGAAATGGTTGAAAGAATGGCGGGAGAGTTAGAGGCCTAGTGTGACAGACCGGCTTCAAAAATATGGCGGTTCCGTGAATCTGCCAGTGCTCCGCCCTTGCCTTTCTCACCCATCCCGCCAAAACTGTTTCGAGACGATAGGCCAACCGGAATGCCGGAAGGAAGACATGGCAGCCCGCCAACGCATCATTCCGGTAAGACGCGAATATAATCGCTGGGTCGCCAACCAGACGCTGGAAGATTACGCGCTGCGCTTCACCGCAAAGAGCGCCCGCCATTTCTCCTCCCAGCGCATCGCTCAGACGGCGATCGGCGCGATCTCCTTCCTGGCGCTGGAAGCGATCGGCGGCGCCATCACCCTCTCCTACGGCACCACCAATGCCTTCTATGCCATTATCGTCGCCTCGATCGCCATGCTGGCGATCGGCCTGCCGATCAGTCGCTACGCCATCCGCCACGGCGTCGACATCGACCTTCTGACGCGCGGCGCCGGCTTCGGCTACATCGGCTCGACCATCACCTCGCTGATCTATGCGAGCTTCACCTTCATGCTGTTTGCGATCGAGGCCTCGATCATGTCTGGGGCGCTGGAACTCACCCTCGGCATCCCGCTCTGGATCGGCTACATCCTCAGCGCCGTCATGGTGATCCCGCTGGTGACGCACGGCGTGCGGCTGATCAGCAAGTTCCAGCTGATGACACAGCCCTTCTGGATCGTGCTGAACATCCTGCCCTTCATCTTCATCGCCTTCATGGACTGGGAGAAATTCGATCTCTGGCGCGCCTTTGCCGGCATCCGCCATGCCTCCGGCCCGCCCGGCACCGTCGCCGATTTCGATCTGGTGGAGTTCGGCGCCGCCTCCGCCGTCATCCTAGCCCTGATGTCGCAGATCGGCGAACAGGCCGATTTCCTGCGCTTCCTGCCGCCGGAGCCGCGGCGCAAGTGGCGTCATCGCCTGGCTGTCTTTCTCGCCGGCCCCGGCTGGGTCGTCATCGGCGCGCCCAAGCTGCTTGCGGGATCGTTCCTGGTCGTGCTGACCCTGGCCTCGGGCGTGCCGGTCGATCGCGCCGCCGACCCTGCGCAGATGTATCTGACCGCTTTCGGCTATATGGTCCCCTGGCAGAATGCCGCGCTGTTGCTGATGGCGGCCTTCGTCGTCGTCTCGCAGCTGAAGATCAACGTGATGAATGCCTATGCCGGCTCACTCGCCTGGTCGAACTTTTTCTCGCGGCTGACCCACAGCCATCCCGGCCGCGTCATCTGGCTGGTCTTCAACGTCGCGATCGCCCTGCTTTTGATGGAGCTTGGCATCTACCGGCTGCTGGAGGAGACGCTCGGCATCTTCTCGATCGTCGCCATGGCCTGGCTCTGCACGATCTCCGCCGATCTCTTCATCAACAAGCCGCTTGGCCTCGCGCCGCCCGGCATCGAGTTCAAACGCGCCCATCTCTACGACATCAACCCGGTCGGGCTCGGCGCCATGACGCTGTCGGCGACGGTGTCGCTGATCGCCCATTTCGGCGCCTTCGGCGAGATCGCCGCGTCGCTCGCTCCCTATATTACGCTGGTCATCGCGCTGGTCGCCTCGCCTGTCATCGCCTGGGCAACGAAAGGCAGGTTCTATCTCGCCCGCAAGCCGCGCCAGAGCTGGAAGAACCTGACGAACATCACCTGCTCGGTCTGCGAGCATCCCTTCGAGCCGGAGGACATGGCCTGGTGCCCGGCCTATGCCGCGCCGATCTGTTCGCTCTGCTGCTCGCTCGACAGCCGCTGCCACGACATGTGCAAGCCGGCCGCCCGTCTCAACGCGCAGGTCGGCACCGTCGCCAAGGCGCTGCTGCCGGAAACCGTGCTTGGCAAGCTGACGACGCGCCTTGGCCGCTACGGCATCGCCGTCGTGCTGGCCTTGACCGCCATCGGCGCGATCCTGGCGATGATCGCCCATCAGGTCGCCGCCGCCTCGCCCGAGACGGCCGAGGTCGTCAACCGCACCATCCTGATCGTCTTCTTCGTCTTCTCGGTGATTTCAGGCGTCGTCTGCTGGTTCTATGTGCTCGCCCATGACAGCCGCGTCGTCGCCGAGGAGGAATCCTCGCGCCAGAACACGCTGCTGCTCAAGGAGATCGCCGCCCACAAGAAGACCGACACCGCCTTGCAGAACGCCAAGGAGACGGCCGAGGCCGCCAACCGCGCCAAGAGCCGCTATGTCGTGGGCTTGAGCCATGAATTACGCACGCCGCTGAACGCCGTGCTCGGCTACGCCCAGATCCTCGAACGCGACGAGACCATCCCGGCGCCGCGCCAATCCTCGATCAAGGTCATCCGCCGCAGCGCCGAACATCTCTCAGGCCTGATCGACGGCCTGCTCGATATTTCCAAGATCGAGGCCGGCCGGCTGCAGGTCTATTCCAATGAGATCAACATCCAGGATTTCCTCGATCAGATCGTCGACATGTTCCGCCCGCAGGCGCAGGCAAAAGGACTTGTCTTCATCCATGAGCGCGCGCCGGCCTTGCCGCAATTTGTTCGCACCGATGAAAAGCGGCTGCGTCAGATCCTCGTCAACTTGCTCTCCAATGCCATCAAATTCACCGACGAGGGCAGCGTCACCTTCGATGTCGCCTATCGCAGCCAGGTTGCGACCTTTACCGTTACTGATACCGGCCGCGGGATCACTGAAAAGGATCTGACGCGCATCTACGAACCCTTCCAGCGCGGCGAGGCGGAAAGCGTCCGGCCGATGCCGGGCCTCGGCCTCGGCCTCACCATCACCCGGCTTCTGACCAACACGCTCGGCGGCGAGATCGCGGTTTCAAGCGTCAAGGACGAGGGCTCGACGTTCCGCGTCCGCCTCATGCTGTCGGCCGTGCTGCGGGCTGTGGCCGCCGCGCCGCAGGAAAAACGTATCGCCGGATATGACGGTCCGCGTCGCACGGTGGTTGTCGTCGACGACAATGAGGATCATCGCGAGATGATGCGCGAAATCCTGGCGCCTCTCGATTTCATCGTTCTGACGGCGGCCGGCGGCGCCGAATGCCTGACGCTGATCGAAGGCATCACGCCCGATCTTTTCCTCGTCGATATCCTGATGCCCGGCATGAACGGCTGGCAGCTCGTCTCGCGCCTGCGCGAGGCCGGCCAGGCGGCGCCAATGCTGATGCTTTCGGCCAATATTGGCGATGCCGCCGTTCTCAGCGACAGCGACGACAGCCACAATGATGCGATCGGCAAGCCGGTCGACATCCGCCAGCTGCGCGACAAGCTGGCTTTGCATCTCGGCCTGAAATGGCTCTATGCCGACGCAGCAACAGCCGTTCCTGTGAATACCGAAGCGCCGATGATGAGTCCGGGTGCCGCCCATGTGCAGGAATTAGTGCGGCTCGGCGAAATCGGCTATATCAGAGGCATCGAGGCCAAGCTTTCGGACCTTGCCAAGGTGGAAGCAAATCAGCCATTCACCGAGAGACTCTATGCCTATGTCGCCGTCTTTGATCTCGCCGGCTTCATGACCTTCCTGCACGACTTCGACGAAAAGGTGGAATCCATTGGCTGAGCCGGCCCTGCCCCGTGACATCGTTCTGCTGGTCGACGACTCGCCCGAAGCGCTCGGCTTCCTGACCGACGCGCTCGAACAATCCGGCTTCTCCGTGCTGATCGCCACATCGGGTGCCGCGGCACTTGGTATCGTCGAGCGCATCACGCCCGATCTCATCCTGCTCGACGCCGTCATGCCCGCCATGGATGGCTTTGAGACCTGCCGCAGGCTGAAGGCGAATGCGGCGGTGGCGCAGGTGCCCGTCATCTTCATGACCGGCCTGACCGAGACCGAGCATGTCGTGCACGCGCTGGAATCCGGCGGCGTCGATTATCTCGCCAAGCCGATCAATATCGACGAATTGCGCGCCCGCATCCGTGTCCATCTGCGCAATGCCCGCTCGGCGCAAAGTGCCCGCGTGGCGCTCGATGCCGCCGGCCGCCATCTGCTGGCAGTCAAGGGCGACGGCGCAATCCATTGGTCGACGCCGCAGGCAACACGGCTGGTCAATGCCGCCATGGGCAGCGACGAGGGCATGGAAATCGTCGTCCGCCATATCGCCGGCTGGATGCGCGAGCGCGCAGCCGCTGCGCGCGACGGCATCATCTCGATCGCCCATGCCGGCCAGGCGGCGCTACAGCTCGCTTATCTCGGCGCGATCGGCCCGGACGAATATCTTTTTCGCCTCACCGCCGCCAATCAGCGCAGCGACGACGAGATGCTGCGCCAGCGCTTCTCGCTCACCCAGCGCGAATCCGAAGTGCTGCTCTGGATCGCCAAGGGCAAGGCCAACCGCGACATCGGCGAAATATTGGGACTGTCGGCGCGCACCGTGAACAAGCACCTGGAACAGATCTACGTGAAACTGGGCGTCGAGAACCGGGCGTCAGCCGCGGTAAAAGCCACACACGTGCTGCACGAAATGTAACATCGGGCGGCACAGCACAGCACCCTCGCCGCAGCGGCCCGAAATTGAAACCTCCGCAAAAAAGAAGCCCGGTCGAAACCGGGCTTCAATCTCATGTCCTAAAAAGGGAAGGCAAGCTTACATGCCCTGCGGCACGTAGGTGTACTTGCCGTCTGCGCCCTTCTTCCATTCGTACATGATGTAACCTGGAATCTTCGGGTCACCCTTTTCGTCGAACGAAATGTCGCCGAGAACCGTCGTGAACGGACCTTTTTCCTTCATGGCCGTGGCAACGGCTTCAGGATCGACCGAACCGGCAGCCTTGGCGGCACCGACGATCGCCTGCATCGCAGCGTAGGAATAGAGCGTGTAGGCTTCCGGGTTGAAACCGGCGGCCTTGAACTTTTCGACAAGTTCCTTGTTGGCCGGGTTCAGCGTCGGATCGGGACCGAAGGTGTTCAGGGTACCGGCAACGGCGTCGCCAGCGATCGAGGCCAGTTCGTTCGAAACGATACCATCGCCCGAAACCAGCGTTGCCTTCAGGCCCTGATCGGCGGCCTGACGAATGATGAGACCGGCTTCGGTGTGCAGACCGCCCCAATAGATGATCGAGACGCCGGCTTCCTTCATCTTGGCGATGAGGGCCGAGAAGTCCTTGTCGCCGACGTTGATGCCTTCATACATGACTTCCGTCACACCGGCAGCATTCATCGCCTTCTTGGTTTCGTCGGCAAGACCCTGACCGTAAGGTGTCTTGTCGTGAACGACCGCGATCTTGGCGTCCTTGAAGTGATCGGCAAGATACTTGCCGGCGATGGCGCCCTGCTGGTCGTCACGACCGCAGGTACGGAACGTGTTCCAGAGACCGCGTTCCGTAAACTTCGGGTTGGTAGCAGCCGGGGTGATTTCGAGGATGCCGTTTTCGGCATAGACTTCCGAAGCCGGGATCGAAACGCCCGAGTTGAAGTGGCCGATGACGAACTTGACGCCGTCGGCAACGAATTTATTGGCAACCGAAATGCCCTGCTTCGGGTCGGAGACGTCGTCGCCGAGCTCGAGCTTGATCTGCTCGCCATTGATGCCGCCAGCAGCGTTGATGTCGGCGGCCGCCTGCTCGGCGCCCTTCTGGAGCTGAGCGCCGAACGCAGCGTTCGGGCCGGTCAGCGGACCAGCGACAGCGATGAGAACGTCGGCCCATGCGTTGCCGCTGAAGGCGACCATCGCCGTCAGAGCCACCGCCGACAGAAGAGACTTCTTCATATTATTACTCCCAATTTTTGGGCGGGTTCCGGTCCAAGGCCCAGCGCACTACCCACCATTGACTGCGCCAGGAAAGCTGTTCCACTCTGAAGGCAATTCATGCCTAGTTTCAACGGACTGTCAATGTTTGTCCTTCCACGAAAACGCGGAAGTTTTTTCGTACAGCCAGTAATAGTTGTTGACCATCTGATTGGTGCGGCGAAAGCGGAAGCCGGCGGTCGAGAAGACCAGCAGCGTCACGAAATCGATCCCGTAGTAAAGCGCGCTGAGCATAGGCCCATCGAACAGCGCGTGGTGCAGGAACTGCATCGCCCAGGCGAGCAGGAAAGTGTAGACGACAGTCAGCGGGTAGTTGTTCCAGCCTTCGGCAACCGCCTTGCCGGCGCGCCAGGCCGTCCAGAAGCCGATCAGCACGACGATCGCGCGGATGATCAAGCGGGCACCGGTATCGCTTTCGAAGAAAAGTCCCTGCATGTCAAACTCCCCTTCGAGCTAGTGTCTTCCGCCTTCGAGATAGGCGGCACGGACTTCAGGATTGGCGAGCAGCTCCTTGCCGGAGCCGCTCATCGTCACCTTGCCGTTCACCATCACGTAAGCGCGGTGCGAAAGCCTCAGCGCAGCAAATGCGTTCTGCTCGACGAGGAAAACGGTCAGCCCTTCCTGTTCATTAAGCTTGCGGATCGCCTCGAAGATGCCCTTGACGATCAGCGGCGCAAGACCAAGAGAGGGTTCGTCGAGAAGCAGCAGCTTCGGGCGCGCCATCAGCGCGCGGCCGATCGACAGCATCTGCTGCTCGCCGCCCGAAAGCGTGCCGCCGCGCTGGGCGTGGCGTTCTTTCAGGCGCGGGAAGAGCGTGAAGATCTTCTCGACGTCCTCGGCGAAATATTTGAGATTATCGAGGCCGGCGCCCATCTGAAGATTTTCCAGAACCGTCATCCGCGGGAAGATGCGGCGTCCCTCAGGCGACTGCGCGATGCGCAGGCGGGCGATTTCGTGGGTCGGCATGCGGGTGATGTCCCGGCCCTCGAAGACGACCGAGCCGGTTCGGGCCTGCGGGCTGCCGCAGATCGTCATCATCAGCGTCGACTTGCCGGCGCCGTTGGCGCCGATCAGGCTGACGATCTCGCCCTTGTTGACGTGGACATCGATGCCGGCCAGCGCACGGATATTGCCATAATAAGTTTCGACGCCATTCACCTGAAGGAGCGGTTGACCCGTCATTACTTCATCGCCCATCAGTTTGCGCCTCCTTCGAGCTGCTCGACGGTTGCGATCACCTCTTCCACTTCTTCATCTTCGACACCGAGATAGGCCGCGATGACCTTCGGATCGTTCTTCACGTGATCCGGTGTGCCATCGGAAATCTTCTGGCCGTATTCGAGGACGACGACGTGGTCGGAGATTTCCATGACCACCGACATGTCATGCTCGATGAGCAGGATAGATGTTCCGGTTTCGGCACGGATGCTCTGCAGCAGCGCATTGAGGGTCGCCGATTCCCGCGGATTCAGGCCGGCGGCCGGTTCGTCCAGGCAAAGCAGCTCGGGGCCAGTGCACATGGCACGGGCAATCTCGAGACGCCGCTGGGCGCCGTAGGGCAGATCACCTGCCGGATCGTCGGCTCGGTCGATCAGATCGGCCTTCTCCAGCCAATGGCGCGCAAGCTCGATCGATGCGGCCGCCTCCCGCTTGTAGGGACCGATGCCAATGAGGCCGAGGATCGTATAACCTGAGGCTTTCATCAGCTTGTTGTGCTGGGCGACGAGCAGGTTTTCGAGAACCGTCAGGCCGGAGAACAGCCGGATGTTCTGGAAGGTGCGCGCCACCTTGGCTTCTTTGGTGATGCGAAAGTCTGGCAAACGCTCCAGCAGATACTGCTTGCCGCTCTTCTGGTTAAGCGTGATCATCCCCATCGTCGGCTTGTAAAAGCCGGTGATGCAGTTGAAGACCGTGGTCTTGCCGGCACCGTTCGGGCCGATCAGCGCGGTGATATCGCCGCGCTTGGCTTCGAAGGAGAAGTCGTTGATGGCCATCAGGCCGCCGAACTTCATCGACAGGTGTTCGACCTTGAGAAGCGTGTCGCTCGACATGGTGTTGGTGACGGGGCTCATCAACCATGGCCCTCCTTGATGAAGCTTCCGGAAATTGCCTTGCGCGCCTTGAGGTAGGCGGTCGGTTCACGCGAACCGACGAAACCGCGCGGCTTGAACAGCATGACCACGACCATGGCGAGGCCGAAGATCAGCATACGATACAATTCTGGCGTGAAAGTCGGCCCGAAAACTACTTTCAGGAAGTCCATTTCGCGCAGCAGCTCGGTGCCGCCGACCATGACGATTGCGGCGATCGCAATCCCGGTCAAAGAACCCATGCCGCCGAGGACGACGATGGCGAGGATCACAGCCGATTCCAAGAAGACGAAAGATTCTGGCGAAACGAAACCCTGACGGGCAGCAAAGAAGGAGCCGGCGAAACCGGCAAACATCGCTCCCGTCGCAAAGGCCGTGAGCTTGGTCGTCACCGTATTGATGCCGAGCGAGCGGCAGGCGATCTCGTCTTCGCGCAGCGCTTCCCAGGCGCGCCCGATCGGCATGCGGCGCAGCTGGATGGTCACGTAGGCGGTCAGCATGCAGAGCGCCAGGATGAGGTAAAAAAGGAAGATCTTGTAGTAAGCCGAGGACATCGACAGGTGAAAGAGCTTGGCGAAGCCGCCGGCCGTCGCGTCGAAGGGAATGCCGAACAGCGTCACCTTGGGAATGCTCGAGATACCGAACGTCCCCTTGGTGACATCTGTCCAGTTGATAAGCACGAGGCGGATGATTTCGCCGAATGCGAGCGTCACGATGGCAAGGTAGTCGCCGCGCAGGCGCAGCACCGGAAAGCCGAGAATAACGCCCCAGAGTGCGGCGAAAATGCCGGAGAGCGGGAGGAGAACCCAGAAAGACAGGCCGAAATGGCTCGAAAGCAGCGCATAGGAATAGGCGCCGACTGCATAGAAAGCGACATAACCGAGATCGAGAAGACCTGCGAGGCCGACGACGATGTTCAGCCCCCAGGCAAGCATCACATAGATCAAGATCTGGATGCCGAAATTGTCGACATATGTCAGCGACCCCTGCGGGCCTTTGATCGCTACCACCACCATGGGATAAAGCAGCAGCGCGATCAGGGCGATCTTTAGGAAATGCCGGTGGAAGAAGCTCTTCTCGGTTGAGATGGCGAGTTCGCCCTGTCTCGCCTTTGCCAGCTTGCGGCTGTCGAGATGTGGCCGCAGGAAAACCACCGTGGCGAAGCGGCCGATCGCGGCGACAGCGACGAAGACCGCAAGCAGCCCCCAGCGCTGGACGATGATCAACTCGTTATTGATGTTCTGGTCGGTCTTGAGGCCGACATATAGGACGAACATGCCGAACGACAGGACGGCGGCGAAAAGGGCTTCGGTAAGGCCTTTGCGGACAAGTCCGGCATCGGGCTTGCCTGCGGAATTATCAATGTTTGCCATGACGTTATACCTTCTCGACTTCCGGCCGTCCAAGAATACCCGTCGGCTTGAAGATCAGCACGAAAGCAAGGATGGCGAAGGTCGCGACATCCTTGTACGCGATGGTGAAATAGGCCGACCACAGCGATTCGATCAGGCCGATCATCAATCCGCCGAGAACCGCCCCCGGCAATGAGCCGATGCCGCCGAGAACTGCTGCCGTAAATGCCTTGACACCCGGCGTGAAGCCGTCGGCGAACGAAGCGACGCCATAATACATCAGATACATCGTGCCGGCGACGGCAGCCAGTGCGGCGCCCATCACGAACGTGATCGAGATCGTCTGGTCGACATTGACGCCGAGCAGCGCTGCCATCTTGCGGTCCTGCTCCGTGGCGCGCTGGGCACGGCCGAGCGCGGTACGATTGACGATGTACCAAAAGACGGCGAGCAGCACGACCGTAATCACGATGATGACGATCTGTTTCAGCGACACCGAGATGTTGCCGAACTGATAGACCGAGCTGATCATCGGCGGGATCGGCTTGTTGCGCGGACCCTGCGTCACCTGGATGAAATTGGACAGCACGATCGACATGCCGATCGCCGTGATCAGCGGCGCCAGGCGGAAAGAACCGCGCAGCGGGCGGTATGCGATGCGCTCGATCGTCCAATTCCACAGACTCGTCATCAGCATCGCCACAACAAGCATCGCCAGCAGCAGAACTGCCACCGGGAGACCTGCGAAGATGGATGTGAGGACGAGAAAGACGATAAGAGCGGCGAAACCACCGAGCATGAAGATATCGCCATGGGCGAAATTGATCATGCCGATAATGCCGTAAACCATCGTATAGCCAATAGCCACAAGGCCATAGATGGATCCGAGCGTCAGCCCATTGAAGAGCTGCTGGACGAAATACTCCATATGTCGTTTTCCCCTGGATGCGAACCGCACGGGCTGCATCTCTTTTTGGTTCTTTGGTTCCCCGTTTCAGAGAACCTCATAGGCCGAATGCATACCGGTTTCGTTGGAAATGTGAAGACAAAAAGGATTTACTCCGACAGATTCTTGTCCGAACAGGCCTAAGTGGCGCGTTTTGAACCAAAATCCACAGAAAATCGGCAAAGAAAGGCCTATTTTTGATCAGAAACTGCCGCGGAGTTAACGATTCGAAGATTTGGCCGGCGATTTCCCTTGCCCGCTTAGCGCGTAAGCTATTCCATAGAATTGGAAGATGGCGCAAATTCACACCCCAACCCCACCAATTTTGCGAATACCATTTCACATCAAGATGCCCCTTCTTCGTCTGACAAGGCTGAAAACTTATGGTAGCATCATGGAACTGCGTTAGGGGATGCAGAGCGCGATGGGAAACACCATATCGAGTATCTGGTGACAGGGATGGTTTGCGGAAGAGCGACAGTGGGGTGCTCGGCCCGCGCGGCGAACGGCAAAAGGACAATGCTGAGGACATTTGAAAGGGCGGCGCTCGAAGCCGGCAAGGCCATTATCACGGTCCTGCGCGAAGGCTTCCCGGTCGCCATGAAAGCGGATGCAAGTCCGGTCACGGTCGCCGACGAGGAGGCCGAACGCATCATCCTCGCTCATCTCGCCAGAGATTATCCTGAAATACCCGTCGTGGCGGAAGAATCGGTCGCCGCCGGAAAAGTGCCCGACATCGCCGGCCGCGGCTTCTTCCTGGTCGATCCTCTCGACGGCACGCGCGAATTCGTCGACGGACGACAGGAATTCACCGTCAACATTGCTTATATAGAGAACGGCGCCCCGCTGGCCGGCATCGTCTACGCCCCGGCACTCGGACTTGCCTTCTCAGGCGAACACGGCCACGCCGAAAGGCTCGTGGTCACCGACGATTTCACCGTCGGCGCACGCAGCGCAATTGCCGTGCGCGAACAGCCAGGCGACAGGCTGGCGCTTGCCAGCCTCCGCCACAACAGTCCCGAGACCGGAAGCTTCCTCGCCCACCACGCAATCTCCAGATGCACCAATATCGGCTCCTCGCTGAAATTCTGCCTGTTGGCCGAAGGCAAGGCCGACGTCTATCCGCGCTTTACCCGCACGATGGAATGGGACACTGCGGCGGGCGATGCGGTGCTGCGGGCCGCCGGCGGTTCGACGGTCACGCTCGACGGAGCGCCGCTGACCTACGGCAAGACGGGCGACGCAGCCGATTTCGACTTCGCCAATCCGAACTTCATCTCCTGGGGCGGCACGAAACGCGTCTTCGAACCGGCGTAGCCACACCCGTACCCGAATTTCGCCTATCCACGTGACTGGCTTCGGCAGGCACTCTCTGAGTGATTCTGCAAACCGCCGGCCGGATCAGGTGATTCTCGGTTTGAACCCCGTTTTCCAATTTTCCCACCCCGGATCGTCACCGATTCCGCCTTGATTTTGTCTTATTGTGACGCAGTTTGGGAACGATCGAGCATCCTCGTCAGAAAAACTTCGGGCCGGAACTCGTTAACAATACCGTCGGTCGACCGTCGGTCGCGTGCCGAAACAGCACGTCGGACCACCCCGGAAGCCCTCGCCAAAGGCCTAAAAACCTTGACGAAATTCCAATTATTAACGAAATATCATGAGGTTGCCTCAACTTAACGCAGATGCGAAAGATTTATTGCGATGCGATATTTCTCTGGACACCATTACACAATTGTCGCATTTTTCCGTTTTAGTAGGGTTACCAAGACCTGAGTGCAGCCCTGGTGACAGGGTAAACCATTGATCGCCTATTGCCGCCGCACCCCTCGAAGACAACAGAGTACGATCCTTGAGCATCACGGAACTAAACAACAGCATTTCGACTGAGGCCTTCAGGCCGAGCCGCCGCCAGCAGCCGAGCCTGAAGATCCAGACCCCAGTTATCCATAGCGACGCGTCCCAGGCGTCGTGGGTGGATCTCGCCCTGAAGCGGGCGTTCGACATCGTTTCGTCGTTGAGCGCCCTCCTCGTCCTTGCCCCCTTCCTCCTGTTCGTCGCCTTGCTGATCAAGCTCGACAGCCCGGGACCGGTGCTCTTCAAGCAGACCCGCTGGGGTAAAAACTGCAAGACCATCAAGGTCTACAAGTTCCGCTCGATGCGCACGGATCTCTGCGATGTTTCGGGTGTTGCCCAGACGGTAAAGAACGACCCGCGCATCACCCGCGTCGGTGCAATCCTGCGCCGCACGAACGTCGATGAGCTGCCGCAGCTGCTGAACGTGCTGATGGGCCACATGTCTGTCGTCGGTCCGCGCTGCCATGCGATCGGCATGCGCGCTGGCGGCATGCTCTACGAAGAGCTCGTCCCGGAATACCATCAACGCCACGCCATGCGCCCGGGCATGACGGGTCTTGCCCAGATGCGCGGCCTGCGCGGCCCGACGGATCGTCCGGCCAAGGCGCGTGCCCGCATCGTCAGCGATCTCTATTATGTCGCAAACTTCTCGATCGGGATGGATATCCGCATCATTGCCGGCACCGTCGTGTCCGAGCTGACCCGCGGAAAAGGCTTCTAAGCTTTTGAGAAAGGGGCCGGCAGCTTAAGAGCAGCCGGCATCCGAGCGCTCTGGCACGCCACTGCGGCTGACCGAATCGATCTTGCGCATCGCGCTCTTCAAATCACCCAACGCCATATGCGACGAGAATTCGAGAATGATCGCATTCTCGTCGCTGCTTTGCAGGCCACATACTCGATTTCGCGCCAGGCGCGCTAACACCTGCGGCCGTGCGAGCTCAAAACATCCATCCGAAAGCGAAGATGTATTATTTCAGGTCAGCGTCGTGCGGGCGCGAAGGCGAAAATATTTTTCAAGGCCCACATCTGAAGAAACGGGTTGAGGGTGCTTTTTTCGGCGCCGCCACCCGCCTCACGGAAGATCGGTCTCGATCGTCCCCCTTAGCACGCTCACATCTGCCACAAGAAAAGAAAATCACCGGCAGGTAAGAAGCCGACAAGGCTTTCCGGCCAGTCAGCTGGTTTTCGTCAAAGCGGGGCGACCGCCGCTTGGGAAAGCCGAGAGCCGACAAAAATCGGAGTCCGCAAACTTTACCGTCCTGCTGAGCCGCTCCTTGCAGCCGTTCGGCAAGATCCCATCCCGACCTGACTGCGAAGGCGAAAAACCCAGCATGCTCAATGCAATCATCGCGCGCATGCTCATCCTTTTTCATCTTCATATCACGTAAGGCCAGCTTCAGCCGGGCCTCGCGGCCGGCTCAAGAGGTCCCCTGCCGGGGCATCGGTAGACACACGTCTTTGCCCCGCATCCCGAGCACACCAAGCATCAAAAGCGCGCTCTGGATTGATCCAGCGGGAAGAACAGAGACGATGTCGCACGTCCATCCACATGCCCGGCGCGACAAGATCTATCACGGGAAATCGGTCACAATTATTCGGCAAGCCCCATTCAGGACGCTCCCAGCCGACGGGGCAGCAGATGGCCGGCGCGGATCGCCAAGGGCCCGGGGCATCTAAATTTGTTATCAAAGTCTTACGATGAGCTTAGGCAATTTTTAAATGTGGCAGGCTAGAGTGGCGTCCGTGGTCTTGCGTTGTGTAGAGAGTCCAATGACCGAAATGATACGTCCCCGAGTGAAATATGTCATCGGCCCCGATGGCAGCCCCCTGACGATCGCGGATCTTCCGCCGCCCAATACGCGGCGCTGGGTGATCCGTCGGAAGGCAGAGGTTGTCGCGGCTGTTCGCGGTGGCCTGTTGAGCTTGGAAGAGGCCTGCGAGCGGTACACGCTCACCGTCGAAGAGTTCCTCTCCTGGCAATCGTCGATCAACAGCCACGGTCTCGCCGGCTTGCGCACCACGCGCATCCAGCAATATCGCCACTGATCGCACGCCATCAACGAGATTTATTTCGGGCCGGACGCATCTCCCATCAGGGAATGAAGAAGGCCCGAAATCATTGACGAGGCCGCGTAGCACCAGAGGCCGGGTTGCGGGAAGGCATCCACCAACCCCGTTGTCTTCGCCGCCGCAATGACGATCGCGACCAACAGCACGTCCATTATTGACCACTTGGACAGATGCGGCACGACGCGACGATAAAACAGGCTGCCGGTCCCGCCGCCGGCACCTGCCGCTTGCGCGGAGATCCCGATCAATTTCAGAAGCGGAAGCACGATCGAGACCAGTGCGACGATCGCCGCCAGCGACCCATCCCCGCCCTGCCAGAGCGGGACGACGATTTCGATGAGCGACGGATTCCGATCGAAGAAATACGGCGTCTCGAAACGGATCAGCGGCAGAATGAGGCCGAGCGCCAGGAGGAATGCCGCGGCCACGAGCAGGACGGGACGGATCATCGAAAGCGCCCTCATAGGCCGGAGCCTCACACCGACCCGACGTTTTTCATGAACACTCCGTCTCCTCAGGCAATTGCCTTGCCGGCTTGGCATGATCTCGTCGCCGTGTCACCGTCGCCGGCGACAATATCCCAATCCCGCAACGAGGAATAAAGATGGACATTCGAAACGAGGAAGGCGCTTCCGGCGGCCGTTATGCAACCGAGGTCGAAGGACATGAGGCCGAGATGACCTATTCGCGCACATCGGCGAAACTCGTCATCGTCGATCACACCGCCGTTCCCGATGCGCTGCGCGGCAAGGGCGTCGGCAAGGCATTGGCGCTGCATGCTGTGGAGGCCGCCCGCGCCGGCGGCTGGAAGATCATCCCGCTCTGCCCTTTCTTCAAAGCACAGGCGCAGCGGCATCCGGAATGGCACGATGTCGTGAACTGATCTTTCAAACGGCCGCGATTTCCAGCCGAGTTACATAGAGATGTAAAACGGCGAGACACCAAAAGCCACGTATGACGGACAGTGCGCCCGTCATACATGGCTTCTCAGTGGCGATCCCAGGGCGCCGCAACCGGCGCCCGCCGCTTTTTACGCCCTTGCGCGGGCGCTTATGTCACGTTCTTCCAGCGCCGTCGCCCTTGCATATTCCGCCTGCATCTCCTCGAGCGCCATTTCCAGCGACTCTTCCTGCATCTTCAGTTCCTTGATCGAAACCTGCAGGTTGTCGGCCCGCTGACGCGCGGCCTTGGCGAAGGTCGGATACGCAAAGTGATTCGGATCTGAGATTCCGGACTTCTTTTCCTCGACGACGATCTGGCTCTCCAGATCCTTCGTCATCCGTTCGAATTCGGACATCATCATCTGCAATTGCTGCAATTGACGTCGTTTTTCGGTCACCTGAAACTCTTTCAGGCGAACGAGACTCTCTCGCGACTTCATACGCATTACTCCCGTGATGCGAGACCCCGGCTCAACTTGAAACCGCCCTGCGCGCCGCTTTGACACGGTTTGCTAAAAAATTTCCCGCGATATTAACAAATACCTACCGCTGGTAACCTTTCGTTTACGGGCATCGTTAATGATAGGCCCGATGATTTAAGGGTCGGTAAATGCCGCGGCATTAAGTTCGAACCTTTTCATTGGCGAGTCGGATGAATCATTTAGCGCATTTTCCTAATGTTGAAGATGAAGAGCGCCATTTTGAGATTCCTATTGGAAAACAGAGAAATGGAAAAAATATTTAATAAATTCGATACTCCTTGCCAGAGTGAATTAGAATTTGTTAACCATTTCGTGGCAGCTTCCAAATCACGTAGCGTGTTCGGTATCGTGTAGGGGGCCAGACCACCTTTCGGCGGCGGTAAAGGGGATAATTATGCGGGTACTTCTCATCGAGGATGATAGCGCGACGGCGCAGAGCATCGAGTTGATGCTGAAATCAGAAAGCTTTAATGTTTATACCACCGATCTCGGTGAAGAAGGCGTCGATCTGGGCAAGCTGTATGATTATGATATCATTCTGCTCGATCTGAACCTGCCCGACATGTCCGGATATGAAGTGCTTCGCACGCTCCGGCTGTCCAAGGTCAAGACACCGATTCTCATTCTGTCTGGTATGGCCGGCATCGAAGACAAGGTTCGCGGCCTCGGCTTCGGCGCTGACGACTACATGACCAAGCCGTTCCACAAGGACGAGCTCGTCGCTCGCATCCACGCCATTGTCCGCCGCTCCAAGGGCCACGCCCAGTCGGTCATCATGACCGGCGAACTGATCGTCAACCTCGATGCCAAGACTGTCGAAGTCGGTGGCCAGCGCGTACACCTGACGGGCAAGGAATACCAGATGCTGGAGCTGCTTTCGCTCCGCAAGGGCACCACCCTCACCAAGGAAATGTTCCTGAACCACCTTTACGGCGGTATGGACGAGCCGGAACTGAAGATCATCGACGTCTTCATCTGCAAGCTCCGCAAGAAGCTCGCCAACGCTGCCGGCGGTGCCAACTACATCGAGACCGTCTGGGGCCGCGGCTACGTTCTGCGCGAGCCGGATGGTGCCGAATACGCCGAAACCGCCTGATTTTCCGGTCCCCCTTATCGGATAACGAAGATCCCGCCCCTCCGGCGGGATTTTTCGTTTCTCCCTGGCAAGAAGAAGTCGCCTTGATAAGAAGGTCTGAGGGCTGAATAAGCGGTCGAACCTTCTCCGTTTCGATCAAGAAAACGGAGAACCGGCGGCCGAACGTGCTTGCGCGTTCGGCGAGGCTGCATGGGAAGGAGACTTGCTGTTAGGCAGCGATGGCGCGGTTTCCGAATACGGCGGTCAGGATCTTGCGGTCGAACGGCTTCAGCAGAAAGTCGGTGGCGCCGGCCCGTTTGCCCGCCATCAGTTTCTTCAGATCCGCCTCAACGACGCAGTAATAGATCTTGACCTCTTTGCCGGCGTCCATGGCGCGGATGGCGGCGATGAGGTCGAGGGCGCCTTCCATGCCGGAATCGACGATCAGATATTCCGGCAGCTCCGTCTGGCAGCGCTGCAGCGCCTCGCCGGCGTTGGAGGCCTCGCTTACGAGAAAATCGAGTTCGGAGAGAATGCGCTTGCCGACCTTGCGGACGATATCCGAATTATCGGTGATCATGAACCTTTGCATGGGCGCTCCTTTTCCCCTCGCATTCGTCGCAGCAAGAGGCCTCTTACAACCCTGGAGGATAGGTCGATCAGGCTAAGGAATCGTTACCGGACGGGCGCAAACACCCGTCCCAGCTTGAAATCAGGCCGTCGCCGCGGCCACCGCCGTGAACACCAATTCTTCGGCGCTGGCGCTGTGATCAAGCGTCATTCCGCACTCCTGCGCCAGAAGCACAGTGTAATAGGGCTGTATCGAATGCGCATCGATTGCCTCCTCGATCGTGCCGGTCGAGATCTCGACGAATTTCGGCGGCAGGCGCATCAGCTTGCCTTTGGCCGTGAGCTTGAACCTGGCATCGAACTCGGGGTTCTCCAGCGTTACCTCGAGCACGCCGCCGCGCGGAATTGCCGAATAGGCAACGAGAAACAGGTTGAGCAACAGCTTGACGCGATTCTTGGCGACGATGGCGCGCGGCCCGCTCCAGATCACCTCGGTCTTTTTCTCGGCGACGGCGAAATCCTTGGCTGCACGCTCGGCCTCGCCGGTATCGATCGAAGCACCGACAGAACCCGAAGCACCGAAGGCGAGGCGTGCGAATTTCAATCGGACGGAAGCGTTGAGCGCGCTGGTGCGGATCAGGTCCATCGCATCGGCGTCGGCACCCCCTCATCCAGGAGTTCCAGCCCGTTATTGATCGCACCGACCGGTGAGATGACATCGTGGCAAACGCGGCTGCAAAGAAGCGCGGCCAGATCCGGGCCGGACAAGGTGAGATTGGGGTTCTTGGACATCATCGTCTCCTGAGGGGCGGCAATTTCATCGCGCCCGGGAATATGCTTCATCAAAATTGCGCGAAGTTTGCGATCGTACTCGGTGCCATAATGACACCATATTTGGTAAACCGATTGTTAAGATCATCGGCGCAAAATGCACCAATCGCCGCGAGCGGTTGCCCGCTCCCAGCCAAACGACGAACGGATGACACCATGCGCCCTCGATTTCCGCAACGATTCATCGGCTTCTGCAGGTTGCTTTCGGCCCTCGTCTTTTCCTTGCTGATGGTCGCCGGACCTGCCTCCGCCCAGGACAACGGCCAGTACACGATGCAGGAAATCGTCGATGCCGGCCACTCCTTCTTCGGCTCCGCCAGCGGCGGACTTGCCAAAGTCGTCGAGAGTGCCTTCCAGAAATACGGTCTCCCGAATGGCTACATTCTCGGACAGGAAGGCGGCGGCGCCTTCATCGCCGGCCTTACCTACGGCGAAGGTCAGCTGAACACCAAGAACGCCGGCGAACATAGTCTCTACTGGCAGGGCCCCTCGCTCGGCCTCGACTACGGCGGTCAGGGCTCACGCGTGATGATGCTGGTTTACGACCTGCCCTCGGTCAACAGCATCTATGCCCGCTTCGGCGGCGTCAGTGGCTCGGCCTATGTGATCGCCGGCTTCGGCATGACGCTGCTCAAGAACAATGACGTGCTGGTCGTGCCCATCCGTACCGGCGTCGGCGCCCGCCTGGGTATAAATGTCGGCTATCTCAAGATCACGCAGGCTCCGACCTGGAATCCCTTCTGAGACCGTAAAGCAGCAGGAAAGCGCCGCCGTCCGCATCGGCGGCCTTGCCCATATGCGTCATGCGTGCTTAATCATCGCGGCTGACCTCTTATCAACCTTCGAATCGATGGCCGCGCCGTGATCGAATATGCTCTCTTGTTCGGATTGGGCTTCCTGACCGCGGCCTTCCTCGTCTTTCTGGTCTCGCCCGCCGTTCACCGCCGTATCGTCTGGTATACAGAGAACCGCCTGAAGGCGACCATGCCGCTCAGCCCGCAGGAGGTTCGCGCCCAGAAGGATATGGTTCGCGCGCTCTATGCCGCCGAAAACGCCCGGACCACCCAGGATCTGCTCCGTGAGCGCGAGAAATCTTTGTCACTTCAGCTTCGCCACGACGCGCTCGCCCTCAATGCCGGCAGGCTTGCCGCCGAAATCGGAGAATTGCAAGCCCAGATTGGCGAGATGCATGTCGAGGCCGCCGAGCAGCGCTCGCGTCTGCGCAAGGATGAGAATTATATCAGCCAATTGAAGACCAGTCTGCATATTGCCGAACAGTCCGCGGCCAACAAGGAGAGCGAACTGGCGACGATGCGGACGCGGCTAAGCAAACTCGGTGAACAGACCGATGGGCTGAGGATCGATCTGGCCGCACGAGAAACCGAGGCGGAGAGCCTGAAATTCCGCGCCAACACGCTGCGCGACGAACGAGACACGTTACGCCAGGACGTCAACCTGCTGCAGAAGCGTGCCAGGGATGCCGAACAGAAACTGACGCAGCAGCAGCACATGGTGATCCGCCTGGAGGACAAGGCCGCGCGCGACAGCGCTTCCGCCGCCGAAAAGGAAGCCCTGGTCGCTCGCCGCCAGCAGGAGATCGCCAAGCTGAAGGAGCAGTTGAAGGCCGCCAATGCCGAGATCCGCAAGGTCAATCGCTTGCTGCGCGACGCCGGCCTTGCCGGGATGGCCGCGGAGCTGCCGGCGGAATTGACGGCTGAAGACCCCGCAACATCCACGCCCGACACTGCCGTTGTCACGGCTGAGATCGGCGAGGATGTCCGCAAGCGCAGCGCCGCTCTTGCCGAGCGCCTGCAGAAGGCAAAGACCGTGACCGGACGCGATGGCGCGATTCGAGAGGAAATTGCCTCGATCGCCGCCAACATGGTGGCGCTGACCGCACTCAATGAGGGCCCCTCCTCGCCGATCCGCGCACTTCTGCCGGATGCGGCGGAAAAGACCCCCAGTGATCGCGTCAGCCTTGCCGACCGGGCCGCCGCCATCATCGCCGATCCCCAGCGCTAATGCATGCCGCCCGGAGTTTGCTGCGGTTCCGGGATAACAACATGCACAAAAACAAGGGGACTGAAGCGCGTCGCGCGATTCAGCTTCGACGCGACGCGCCTTAGGATCGCAATTTAGATCCGACCCATCGCCGACGCCATGGAAAACAGAGCGATACCGGTTGCCGTCGCGGCGTTGAGGCTGTCTAGATCCTCCGACTGTGGGATGCGCGCGCTCTGGAAGCGCGCCAGCAGCGCCTGCGGCAACCCCTCCCCCTCGGTGCCGATGACGAGCGCCATTCGTGCGGAGGCGGGAATGGCGCGGATATCCGTTTTGCCGTGCGGCGAAAGCGACCAGATGGCAAAGCCGCGTTCGGCAAGTGAAAGCAGCACGTCCAGCGCCTTGCCGCCGCGCCAATGCGGAACGCTCAGCACCGAACCGACCGAGACACGCAGCGCCTTGCGGTAGAGCGGATCACAGCAGGTTTCGTCGAGCAGCACCGCATCCGCCCGGAAGGCGGCCGCATTGCGGAACATCGAACCGGCATTGTCATGATTGGAAATGCCGCAGCCGACGAGCACCAGCGCCCGTTCCGGCAGCGCCTCGAGAAGGGCCGCCTCTCCGCGATCCTCCCGCCGGCCGAGCGCCAGAACGCCGCGATGCAGATGGAATCCGACGACGCCGTCAAGCACATCGGCCTCGGCGACATAGACTGGCACATCGGCCGGCAACCGCTCGAGGATCGGCAGAACGCCGTCGACGCGGTTGCGCAGCAGCAGGATCTTCTCGGCGACAAAGCCGCGGTCCTGCGCATGCGCCTCGGCGAGCATGCGCAGCACGACTGTGCCTTCGGCGATGAAGCGGTTTTCCCGGCCCGTCAGGTCGCGCTCGCGGATATTGCGGAATTCGGCGATGCGCGGATCGTCGGCGCTATCGATGGCGATCGGGACGACGGCCATGCCCGCCTCAATTGCCCGCGACGCTGACATCGGCGACGGTGCGGCCGGTCCTGAGGTCGAAGACCAGCGCCTTGCTCTTGCCCTCGGCCGTTTCGCCGTAAAACAGGATCTGCCCTGCCGAAAACGAGGTGGACCGCACCTTGAAGCCGAGCGGCAGGGAAACCGTCGCCGCAAGCGGCGCATCCGAGGGCACGCCGGCGGCGGAAACGGTCACCGCCGTCTCCTTCGGTTCGCTGTGCATCGTCTTGTAGACAACCGCGCCGAAGACCGCCATAAGGCTCACGAACATGATGGCGCCGGAAACGATCTGCAGGCGGACCATCTTGCGCCGGACACTTTCCATCGCCGGATCAAGGGGCTTCTCTTCCTGGTCATCTGGCTCGATTGCTGTCATCTGTGCGTCCCGTTCTAAGAAAATGCGTCGGAGAAGAAGCGTCTTGAGCGACCCCTTTAAACAAGCAGCCGGCAATAGAAAAGTCCTGACCGCCGATGAAACTGCGGAAGGCCGGCTCGACGCCTGGCTGACGGCGCAGGTCGGCGAGGAATTTTCGCGCAGCCGCATCAAGGCGCTGATCAAGGATGGCCAGGTTTTTCTGCGCGGCGAGCCCGTCACCGATCCACAGCGCAAGGTGCGCAACGGCGATAGTTTCGAGATCACCCTGCCCGAGCCGGAAGACCCGACGCCGCTGGGCGAGGATATCCCGCTCGATATCCTCCATGAGGATGAAGACCTCATCGTCATCTCCAAGCCTTCCGGTCTCGTCGTCCATCCCGGCTCCGGCAACTGGACGGGGACGCTGGTCAACGCGCTGATCCATCACTGCGGCGATACGCTGTCCGGCATCGGCGGCGTGCGTCGTCCGGGCATCGTCCACCGGCTCGACAAGGACACGACAGGGGTCATGGTCGTCGCCAAGAACGACATTGCCCATCGCCACCTCTCGCTCCAGTTTGCCGATCATGGCCGCACCATGCCGCTGGAGCGGGCCTATCAGGCGGTCGTCTGGGGCCGGCCCCGCTCACTGACGGGCACGGTCGACGCGCCGCTCGGCCGCGCCACCGGCGATCGCACGCGCCGCGCCGTCAAGCGCCCCGACAGTCATGACGCCGACGAGGCGATCACCCATTATGAGGTGATCGAGCGCTTCCAAGAGAACCCGGACGCGACGGCGCTTGCTTCGCTGGTCGAGTGCCACCTCGAAACCGGCCGTACCCACCAGATCCGTGTGCATATGGCCCATATCGGCCATCCGCTGCTCGGCGACACGGTTTATGGCGCCGGCTTCAAGACCAAGGCCAACCGCCTGCCCGAGGAAATCCGCAAGGTCGTCAACGGTTTTAACCGCCAGGCGCTGCATGCTTTCATGTTGCAGTTTGAGCATCCCCGCACCGGCGAAATCATGCATTTCGAAGTGCCGCTACCGGATGATATGGTGGAACTGGTCGAGGCATTGCGAGGATAGAGGCGTCGTCTCCGCCCCTCTCACAGCTGCGTGAGCGGCATCTTGAACCGCTGTTTCGCCACACTTATCTGTATATTGACTTAGTGCGGGCTCGCAGTAGAGCCGCACGTCCCGGTTTGCCATTTTTAACGCGAGGACGCGTTTCCAACGGGAACTGGAATTCACTTTAGGAGGGTGCACTATGGCCCGAAATACCTTGCCGTCCATTACCGCCGGCGAAGCCGGTCTCAATCGTTACCTCGACGAAATCCGCAAGTTCCCGATGCTCGAGCCGCAGCAGGAATACATGCTCGCCAAGCGTTATGCCGAGCATGGCGATCGCGACGCCGCCCACAAGCTCGTCACCAGCCATCTTCGCCTCGTCGCGAAGATCGCAATGGGTTATCGCGGCTATGGCCTGCCGATCGGCGAAGTCGTGTCCGAGGGCAATGTCGGCCTGATGCAGGCCGTCAAGAAGTTCGATGCCGAGCGCGGCTTCCGCCTTGCCACCTACGCCATGTGGTGGATCAAAGCCTCGATCCAGGAATATATTCTGCGTTCGTGGTCGCTCGTGAAAATGGGCACGACCGCCAACCAGAAGCGCCTGTTCTTCAACCTGCGCCGGCTGAAAGGGCGTATCCAGGCGATCGATGACGGCGACCTGAAGCCTGAGCACGTCTCCGAAATCGCCACCAAGCTGAAAGTCTCGGAGGAGGAGGTCATTTCGATGAACCGCCGCCTGTCCGGGGACGCCTCGCTGAACGCGCCGATCAAGGCAGCCGAAGGCGACAGCGGCCAATGGCAGGATTGGCTGGTGGACGACCATGACAGCCAGGAAGACGTGCTGATCGAACAGGACGAGCTCGACACCCGCCGGCGCATGCTGGCGAAAGCGATGAGCGTGCTGAACGAGCGCGAACGCCGTATCTTCGAGGCTCGCCGCCTCGCCGAGGATCCGGTGACGCTAGAAGACCTGTCGACAGAGTTCGACATCAGCCGCGAACGCGTCCGCCAAATCGAGGTTCGCGCTTTCGAAAAGGTGCAGGACGCTGTCCGCAAGGAAGCCCAGGAACGCGCCAAGGCCGTCCGCGTCGTCGAAGCAACAGCATAAACCTAGCTCGTGTGAAAATTGAAAAGGCGGGTCCTTGCGGCCCGCCTTTCTGTTTCTTTCCTCTTCGCAACCTCGACACCCCGTCAAAGGTCGAGAGTGCGAATTACGGCCAGTCGTCACTGGCTCGTCGACACGTCCCCGAGCGCGGTCCATTCCTTGATGGCGGTATTGAAGGCATCCGTTCCCGTATTGCCCTTTTCCATCGTCAGCAGCGCGCGGCGGCCGTTGCGGTAGGTGACGGGGATATCGATCCAGCTTCGGGTCGACATCAGGTCGAGATTGGCCTTGCGCGCATCGGGATAGTCGTTGAGCGCGATCATGTGGAAATCGTCGGTGATCTTGGCCGGAACCGCGATCAGCGCGTCGCCGCGGTCCTGCTCGGTACGCTTCATCGAGATGCGCTGGACGCTGTCGATGCTGCCGCCTTCGAAATTCGGCGGCAGCGAGAAGACGATCTCGACGAGATGGCTTGCCGGCAGCGACGGATCGGAATTGCGTTTGAAGGTAACAAGAGCCGAGAGATTGCGCTCCGGCACGGTGACGTTGCCCTGCACCGTCGCCTCCTGCCGGCCGTCCTGGCCGGCCTCGTGCTGCACGCTCCAGACCACCGACCCTTCGATCGCCGTCGGGGAGCTTTGGCCGATGCGCTCCTCATAGAGGAACATCTTTTGCGACGAGCCGACGGGAGCGGTTTGCTGCGGCGATGCTGCCGGGCCGTTCGGAGTCGGCGTTTCGGCCGGTGCGACATCGCCCTGCGCGGTCGCCGGCGGCGGCGTGTCCGCTGCCGCGACATTCTGCTCGGCGACCGACTTTCCTTCCGCGGTCGGCGTTCCCGGCACCGTCGCCGGTCCGCTGTCGACCTCGGTCCCATCGGTCAGCAGCCGCTGGGTGAATTTCGAATTGGCCGCGGCGCCGTCATTGTTCATTGACGCCACCTGCGGGTTCTGGTTCGGCTGAGCCGGCGCCGCTGGCGTATTCTGCGCGCCCGGCGTGGTCGGCTGGGCCGGCGTCGTCGCGTTCGGCTCGGCAGGCGCTGCTGAGCCGGCAGGCGGTGTCGCCGCCTCGTTCCTGGTGGCCTGCGACGGTGCCGAACTGACGAGCCCGTCGACCATGGCCACCAGCGCCTCTCTGTTCATCCAGCCGGCATAAGCGCCGCCGCCGATCAAGAGAAGCGCGAAGATGAGAGTGATCACGGTGCCGATGCCGAAGCGGCGACGCTTCGGCTCCATCCGGAAACTCTTGCCCTGCAGCTTGGAAGCGACCATCTGGTCGATATCCATCGCCGGATTGGTGTCATCGTCGTCGGCCGCGACAGAGCCGCGGCGGTCGTAGCCGCGCAGCGCCTTCGCCTCGCGCCAGTCCTCGCTCGGCGCGCCGCCGGCGGCCGCCGGCTTGCCGTTGTGCACTTCCGCGAAGATATCGACATCGTCGAAATGCGAGGCGACCGGCGCCGCCTTCTTGTTGCTGTCTGCCTCGATCGGCGGCAGATCGTCGAAGACTGCGGTCTCCCAGGAGAAACTTTCCTTGGCCGCCGGCATAACTGCCGCGGGTGCCACTTTTTCGAGGCTCGATATCACCTCCTCGAAGGCGCGCGCCGAGGTATCCGGGGTGACCGGCGCCGTCTGCGAATACTGCCGGAGTTCCTCTTCTGCCCATTCGGTCTCCGCATCCTTCGGCGCCGGAGCCGGCGTCTCGGCGGCGGGCTCGGTCCAGACGGGATCGAAATGGGCAGCCGCGTCAGCCTGCAGCGGCTCCTCGCGGCTGTGCTCGACGAATTCCTGCGGGCGAGCAAAATCAGCGACCGGCTCCACCAGCCGGTTGGATGCATGCTCTATGCCACGTGTGATCGACTCGAGCGGCGCGACGGGTTCGTAAGCCTCCACGGCTTCCGCGCTTTCCACCGCCGCGGGTTCGGGCGCGGTCCCTTCCGTGGGATGCTGCTCGTCAGCATGATATTCGTCGGCTTCTTCGTTGCGATGCCCGGCAGGCGTCTCCCAGCGCTCGTCATCTGCGGGCCAAGCCTCGGCAGCGATGTCGCGTCGCTCGCCTGAATGCCATTCCTCGGCCGGCCCTTCCTCTTCATGCGAGGGATGCCAGTATGTTTCGGCAGGAGCCGGTGTCTCTGCCTGCGCGGGAGCGGTGGCTTCGGCCGCAACGGCCGTGGGGAGGCTGAGTGCTTCCTCGGAGAGAGGTTCCTCGTCCGCGAGCTCCTCCTGGGGCTCCTGCGGCGCGGCACCTTCTACGTGATCCGGCACGGCGGCGGCCTCAACCGCCTGCGGTTCCGCAGAGGCTTCGTAGACCGGCTCCTCGACGGTCGTCTCCGGTGCGGGCGCCGGTTCGGCTTCGTCGTGAACCGCTTGTTCTTCGGCGAATTCCGGCGCGACGGCGGCGGCAACCGGCTCATCGAGCGGCAGCGCCTCGCCGTGTTCGCCTTCCACTTCGCGGATGGCGGCCTCGAGCTTTTCGAGCTGGCGTTGCAGCATGGCTTCCGGCGGACGCGGCTTCATGTTCTCGAGCTGCCGCTGCACTGCGCCGCGGGCACGTTCGTAGACCTTTACCCGCATCTCAGGGGTATTTTCGGCCAGGCCGTCGACGGCCCGCCGAATAACTGCAATAAAATCCGCCATCAGTACTTTCTCAAGAAGTCCGGCACCCTACCGAACCATCCTCCACAGTGACCCGTGAGCTTAATCCTCAAACGGATCGGTCACAAGTATCGTGTCATCCCGCTCCGGGCTGGTGGAAAGGAGCGCGACAGGCGCGCCGATCAGCTCTTCGACCTGGCGAACATATTTGATCGCCTGTGCCGGCAGGTCCGCCCAACTGCGGGCGCCGACGGTCGATTCCTTCCACCCTTCCAGCGTGATATAAACCGGTTCGACCCTAGCTTGCGCTCCCTGGCTTGCGGGAAGATGATCAATCTGTTCGCCGTCGAGCATGTAACCGACGCAGATCTTCAATTCCTCAAGGCCATCGAGCACGTCGAGCTTGGTAAGCGCGATACCCGTGATGCCGTTGGTGGCGATCGATTGACGCACGAGTGCGGCGTCGAACCAGCCGCAGCGCCGCTTGCGCCCGGTCACCACGCCGAATTCATGGCCTTTTTCGCCAAGGAATTCGCCGATCGCATCCTTCAGCTCCGTCGGGAACGGGCCTTCGCCGACACGCGTCGTATAGGCCTTGGTGATGCCGAGGATATAACCGAGCGAGCCCGGCCCCATGCCGGAACCGGCCGCGGCCTGGCCGGCCACGGTGTTCGACGAGGTCACGAACGGATAGGTGCCGTGGTCGATGTCGAGCAGGCTGCCCTGCGCACCTTCGAAAAGGATGCGGGAGCCCTTGCGGCGCTCCTTGTCGAGGAAGAGCCAGACGGTGTCACGGAACGGCAGCACCCGATCGGCGATCGAGGTCAGTTCGTCCATGATCGTCTGATGGCTGACTTCAGCGACACCGAGGCCGCGGCGAAGCGCATTGTGATGTGTGAGAATGCGGTCGACCTTGCCGGCAAGGCTGTCGAGATCGGCCAGATCCATCACCCGGATGGCGCGGCGGCCGACCTTGTCTTCATAGGCAGGGCCGATGCCGCGGCGTGTCGTGCCGATCTTGGTGCCGCTGTTCGACGCCGCATCCTCGCGCATCGCGTCGAGTTCGCGGTGCAGCGACAGAATGAGCGTCGCATTGTCGGCGATCTGCAGATTGTCAGGCGTCACTGTCACGCCCTGGGCCTCAAGCCGACCGATCTCGGCGATCAGCGCATGCGGGTCGACGACGACGCCGTTGCCGATTACCGCCATTTTGCCCGGACGGACGACGCCGGAGGGCAGCAGCGACAGCTTGTAGCTGGTGCCGTCGATGACGAGCGTATGTCCGGCATTATGTCCGCCCTGATAGCGCACAACGATATCCGCGCGCTCCGAAAGCCAGTCGACAATCTTGCCCTTGCCTTCGTCACCCCATTGCGAACCGACCACGACTACGTTCGTCATCCAACTCTTCCTGTTACCGGCGGAAAACCGCGCACCTGCTCAAACCCGCGCATCTATAAAGCTTTGTTTTTGGGAAAGCGACCCTGTTGTCACAGTAGATTGGGCTTTTTACGTGACAAAACAGCAGCCGGCAGGCTATTGCCCGTCACAAAACGCCGCTTGGCGATCGCGGAAAGACGGGAAGAACGCTCTTGCAAGCCACGGCCTACATCTGCCTCATTATCGCCACCCTCTGCTGGGGCGGCAACTCCGTCGCCGGCAAGCTCGCAGTCGGGCATATCAGCCCGATGATGCTGACCTTCCTGCGCTGGTTCATCGCCGTGGCGCTGATCGCCCTGATCTCGGTGCCGCAACTCAAGAGGGACTGGCCGGTGGCCAGGAAGAACCTGCCGCTGCTGTTCTTCTACGGCGTCATCGGCTACACGCTCTTCAACGCCATGCTTTATTCAGCCGTGCAATATACGACGGCGATCAATGTCGCCATAGAGCAGGCAGGCATCCCAATGCTGATCTTCGTGTTGAATTTCTTGTTCTTCCGCACCGGCATCTCGCTGGCGCAATGTCTCGGCTTCGGCATGACGCTGATCGGCGTCGCATTGACCGCTGCTCACGGCGACCTGGCAACTCTGCTGCAACTAAGCCTCAACCGCGGCGACGGGCTGATGCTGATCGCCATTGCCGCCTATTCGGTCTACACCATCTTCCTGCGCTGGAAGCCGCCCGTCGACTGGCGCACGCTGATGGCATTCCCCGCGCTCGGCGCCATGCTGACCTCGGTGCCGCTGCTCCTTTGGGAAGCCGGCCAGGGTGCTGCGCTATGGCCGGATCAGGCCGGCTGGGTCATTACTTTCTACACGGCGACATTCCCATCGCTACTGGCGCAGATCCTATATATCAAGGGTGTCGAGGCGATCGGCGCAAATCGCGCCGGCTTGTTCATCAATCTCGTACCGGTGTTCGGAACTTTGCTCTCCGTCGCCCTGATCGGCGAGAGGCTGCAGTCCTTCCATATGGCCGCGCTGGCACTGACCTTGGGCGGCATCGCGATTGCCGAAAAAGGCCGGCCGAAAGCTTCGGCTCCGACCGTTCCGGCCTCACCTGTGGATTAACCAAGCTCCAGCGTCGTCACGCCGAAGACGTGCTTCAGCGGAGTGGCCGGCGCCGGTCCGCGATACATGCGCGTCGTCTCGAACACCGGTCGAAGGCCGAGGCCCTCGGCAAGTGCCACCGCCTCATGGTTCTCCGCGGGGATATCGATGAAAACAGCAGCCCCTTTCGCTTCGGGGATCAATTCGGCAAGCAGCGCTGCGGCGCTGTCGGCATCGTTGGCAAAGAGCGGCCCGATCTTGTAACCCTCGTAGCAGCGGCGGATCGTGCCGTAACCGCGGATCTTGCCACTCTTGCGCACCACAGCCGAGCGACGGCCCTTGCGGCCGGTGCACCAGGCAGCAAGGAAGGCATCCCGCGGCTGCGGAAAGATCGCCGAATCAAAACGCTGCAGGCCTTCGAGACGCGAATCCATGACCGGGTGCGCGGCAAGCGCCGAGACAGGCAAGGTGGTGGCGACGCCGCCGTAGCGAATGGTGGAATAGGCTGGTTCGAAGCCGGCCTTGCGGTAGTTGTCCCGCTGTGCGGCGACGCCGTCGAGGCCGATAGTGCGGTCCCCCGCACTGGCAATGCCCGTCTCCCAGATCGCCTTGCCGTAACCCTTGCCCCGAAAATCGGGATGAACGATGTAGAGGCCCAGGAAGGCGAAACTCTCGCCGTATTTGACGACCGAAATCGAGCCGACGGGGACTTCACCGATGGCGCCGACGAAAAATCCCGACGGATCAGCCTCGAGGAATGCAAGCAAATCATCGAGGCCCGGGTTCCAGCCCTCCTGACGCGCCCATTCGAGCACGAGTTCCAGTTCGCCGGGCCGCATCGAACGAACTGCAAATTCCGAATTCATGCGACTTTCCCAGATTGAATGTCCCGCAAGTCCATCCCGGCAACGGCAAAGCAATTGTCAGGTCCCCAGTTCACCGATTGCAGCTGCGAATGATGGAAAGTCGCGCTCATGATCTTGACCACGCGTATAATCATTTTTCGATGCAATGCAGAAAGCTTGGTTTCCGCATTAGCATGAAACAATGGCGATGCAAGCTCAAGAAAATTACTTGCGCCAATTATCTTCCCGCGACCGCGAAAGCCTGCCAGCTGCCCCCACTGATGGATCACCGGGCCGTTCCGCCCATCGCCATATTCTGCCTTTCGATCCCGCTCGCCATGGGTGAGAAAAGACGAGCCGTCTCGGCCGCCGGTGCGGGATAACCAAACGCGTAACCCTGCAGGCCATCGCAGCCGAGCTGCGCCAGCACGACGGCGTGCGCCTCGGTCTCGATGCCCTCGGCGATCACCTCGACATCGAGCGCCTTGGCGATTTCCACGATCGAACCCACCACGCGCCGCTGCTCGGCGGAACTGACGACTTCGGCGATGAGCTGCCGGTCGATCTTCAGCCGCTTCGGCCGCAGCTTGACGAGACCGATGAGCGAGGCATGGCCGGATCCGAAATCATCGATCTCGATGTCGATGCCCAACTGTTTGATATCGCCGATATGGTCGAGCAGTTTTTCGTCGCTGTCGTCGAGAAAAATCGTCTCGACCAGTTCGAAGACGATCACGCCGGGCGGAATGTCGAGTTTCCTCAGCTTGCCGAGCAACGTCGGATCGGCAAGGCGCGACGCCGAGATGTTGACGGCGATGCGCGGAACCGCAAGGCCCTGCACCAGCCAGAACAGCCGGTCTTCAAGAACGTTTTTGAGGATCGCCGCATCGATCTCCGCCGCAAGCCCGTGCTCGTCGGCGATCTTCAGGAATATCCCCGGGGCGAGCACGCCCTTCGCCGGGTGTTTCCAGCGGGCCAAGGCCTCGAAGCCGATGACTTGCCGCGTCTTGGCATCGACCTGCACCTGATAATAGGGAACGATCTCGCCGCGCTCCAGCCCGAGCTTCAGCTCTTCGGCGAGGCGACGCTTGGCACGCAGATCCTCCTGCAATTGCCGCGTGAAGAATTCGACGCGGTTGCGCCCGAGCTTCTTGGCCTGGTAGAGCGCTAGATCGGATTCGGCAAGCAGGTTGCGCGCCCGCCGATCGCCGCTCCAGGAAACGCCGATCGAGGCGCCGGATTGCAGCATCTCCTGACCGAAGCGGATCTTCTTCCGCAGCCGGCGCTGAAGGTCGTCAGCAATCAGCTTCAATTCGGCGAGATCGCTGAAATTGACCAGTACGATGACGAATTCGTCGCCGCCGACGCGGGCGACCATGCCATCTGCGGGAATGGCGGCAGTGATGCGAAGGGCTGCGGCCCTCAGAACCGCGTCGCCTGCGGCATGACCATGGCTGTCGTTGATCTGCTTGAACTGGTCGAGGTCGAGATGCAGGACGCTAAGCGTCGTGATATTCCTGTCGGCCGGCAGCTCCGCGAGCCGCTTGTCGAGAAGGCGCCGGTTCGGCAGGCCGGTGAGATAGTCGTGATCGGCGACATGCTCGATGCGCGCATTGCTTTCCTCGAGCGCCAGCGCTCTCGCCTCGGCCACCATCTTCTGGCCCGCGAGTTCAGCGTTGAGCAGGACGTCGGCGGTGACATCCCATTCGGCGCCGATGAAGGAGGGCAGCCCCTCCGCATCCACGTAGAAATGTGCGCGTGACCGCAGATGGCGAATCTCGCCGCTCGGCAGCACGATCCGAAATTGCGAATTATAAGCGCCCCGAGTGGCGATCGCCTGGTTGAAGTCGTGTTCGGCTTGCTCGCGGTCGTCGGGGTGAATCGCATTCGACCATAACCATGACGGCACTTCCCGGCATGTCTCGCCGGTCTCGTAGAGCCGGTGCATCTGCGCATCCCACAAGATCCCGCTCGTTGCGATACTGTGCTCCCAGACACCGATCCGGGATGCATCGAGAGCGAGTTCGAGCCGGCGCAGAAGATCCTGAAACTCTTGTTCGTATCGTGTGGGTCTATTTTCTGGCAACGCGGTCTTAGCCTTAGAAGCTTCCATCATTGCAATATCGTCTCAGGCCGGCATTAATGAAGCCTTGTTCCGATGGTCGAACTAGTCACTAGGTGAACTGTCCGTTACGATTTTCCCCTTTTGGATCAAAGGACTTGCAGTCCGCAACCCCGTTGAGATCAGTGGTTGTGCCGCGGCGGGTTTTTGGCAATCCGGCGGAATTCCGCCGCCCCTTCCAGAACCGCGCCGTCCGACAGTTGCGTGACCGAGCGGCGGTAGATCTGCTGCCACGGCGTCGCATCCGGCGGCACCGGCGGAATACCGTCACCCTTGCGCCGTTCGATCTCTGTCTCGTCGACCAGCATGTCGCAGCGCCCTTGGTTGAAGTCGATGCGGATGATGTCGCCGCTGCGAAGCCAGGCTAGGCCGCCGCCGGCCGCACTCTCCGGCGAGGCGTTGAGGATCGAGGGGCTGTCGGCCGTGCCCGATTGGCGGCCATCGCCGATCGTCGGCAGGCTGCTGATGCCGCGCTTCAGAAGATGGTCGGGCGGCTGCATATTGACGACCTCTGCCGAACCCGGCCAGCCGAGTGGCCCGGCGCCGCGGATGACGAGAATGGTATTCTCATCGATGCCGAGGTCAGGATCGTTGATGCGCTTGTGATAATCTTCCGACCCGTCGAAAACGACCGCCTTACCTTCGAAGACGCCCTCCCGCCCGGGCTCCTGGAGGTAGCGCCGGCGAAAATCCTCCGAGACCACGCTCATCTTCATGATGGCGAAATCGAAGAGATTGCCCTTGAGAACGAGGAAGCCGGCCCGCTCCTTCAGCGGCTCACCGAACGGCCGGATAACCTCGCGGTCGCTGGCTTCCTTACCTTGCAGGTTCTCGGCCATCGTCCTGCCCGTCACCGTATGACAGTCGCCATCCAGCTTTCCGGCCTGCAGCAATTCCCACATGATCGCCGGCGTACCACCGGCGCGGTGGTAACGCTCGCCGAGATAGGCGCCTGCCGGCTGGACATTGGCGAGTAGCGGGATGTCGAAGCCGTGCACCTGCCAGTCGTCGGGATGAAGTTCGACACCGGCGTGCTTGGCCATCGCCGCCAGATGCGGCTGCGCGTTGGTCGAGCCGCCGATCGCCGAATTGGTGCGGATGGCATTGAGGAAAGCTGCGCGCGTCAGGATATCCGACGGCTTCAGATCCTCGAAGACGATCTCAACGGCACGCCGCCCGGTGCGGTAGGCCATCTGCCCGCGTTCGCGATAGGCAGCCGGAATGGCGCCGCAACCGGTCAGCGACAGTCCGAGCGCCTCGGCGAGCGCATTCATCGTCGAAGCCGTGCCCATCGTATTGCAGTGGCCGACGGAAGGCGCTGAATCGAGCGCTGCTTGCAGGAATTCCTCCCGGTCGATCTCGCCTGCCGCATATTTCCGCCGCATCCGCCAGATCACAGTGCCGGAGCCCGCCAGCTCTCCCTCGTGCCAGCCGTCGAGCATCGGGCCGCCGGAGAGCACGATCGCCGGAATATCGACCGTCGACGCCGCCATGATTGCCGACGGCGTGGTCTTGTCGCAGCCGGTCGTCAGCACGACGCCGTCGAGCGGATAGCCATAGAGGATTTCAACGAGGCCGAGATAGGCAAGATTGCGGTCGAGTGCCGCCGTCGGGCGCTTGCAGTTCTCGAAGATCGGATGTGTCGGAAATTCGATCGGAATGCCGCCGGCATCGCGAATGCCGTCGCGCACGCGCTTGGCAAGCTCGACATGCACCCTGTTGCAAGGCGTAAGATCGCTGCCGCTCTGGGCAATCCCGATGATCGGCTTGCCGGAGCGCAGCTCTTCCGGCGTGATGCCGTAATTCATGAAACGCTCGAGATAGAGCGCTGCCATGTCGATATGGTCGGGATTGTCGAACCAATCCTGCGAACGCAGGCGCCGCTTCGGAGGATGGCTGTCGGTCACCTTTTGCCTCCGGGCAGAGCATTCTTCTCTTCGAGATGCAGCAGCAGGCCGCTATGATCCTTTTCGCCATTGCCGTTTGCGACGAATTCGGTGAATTCGGCGTGTACCGCTGCAGTCAGGGGCAGCGTCAGCGACAGGGCGTTGGCCGTTTCCATGGCGGCGTTCAGATCCTTCAGCTGGTTGCTGGACGAACCGCCTGGCGTAAACTGTCGCTCGACCATGCGTTTGCCGTGGAGTTCAAGGATACGGCTCTCGGCAAAGCCGCCGCGAATGGCGTCACGGAAGGCTGCCGGCGAGCCGCCGCCGGCCGCAATCAGCATCATCGCTTCGGCGACGGCGCCGATCGTCACCGCGACGATCTGCTGGTTGGCAAGCTTGGCAAGCTGGCCAGCCCCGCTTGGACCGACGCGGGTCACGCGTCCCATCGGCGCAAAGACATCTGCAAGTGCGTCGATCACATCCTTCTCGCCGCCCGCCATGATGGCGAGCGTACCGGCATCGGCGCCGACGACGCCGCCGGAAACCGGCGCATCGACATGAGCGATGCCGCGCTCGGCAAGCCTGGCAGCATGGTCGCGGGCAAAATGCGGGGCGATCGAACTCATATCGATAACGGTGGCCGCTGATGTCATCGCATCGGCCGCTCCGCGGTCGAACAGCACGTCCTTCACCGCCTCGGCATTGGTCAGCATGGTGATGACGACGTCGGCGCCGGAAACGGCATCCGCGGGTGTTTCCGCACAGATCGCGCCGTCTCCCGCCAGAGCCTCGGCTTTGCTGCGATCGCGATTCCAGACGGTGACGGCAAAACCCGCGCCAAGCAGCCGGCGAGCCATCGGTGCCCCCATCAGCCCGGTGCCGAGAAAGGCGATCCGCCTGCCGTCATGACCTCTGCTCGAACCTGTCATTCAGTCCTCCCAACTGTTGTTCGTCTTTGATAACCCCCTCACCCATCGTTGCAACCGTTTTGATGACGCGACGGCCCGAAAACGATACGGGCGAGAACCGAAGTTCCCGCCCGATTTACTCGACAAAGGAAGGTTGAATTCCGTTTATTCCGCCGCGAGCCGGATGACCTCCGCCTCTTCTTCCTTGTGTTCGTCCGGCTTGTGCTGGACGAGCGGACGGTTGCCCGTCAGCCGCCGCAGCAGCACGTAGAAGACAGGCGTCATGAAGATGCCGAAGAAGGTCACGCCGATCATGCCCGAGAACACCGCGACACCCATCGCCGCGCGCATCTCCGCGCCGGCGCCTGTGGAGACGACGAGCGGCACAACACCCATGATGAAGGCAAGCGAGGTCATCAGGATCGGGCGAAGGCGAAGGCGGCTGGCCTCGATCGCGGCCTCCCGCGGCGTTCTGCCCTCGAACTCGAGTTCGCGGGCGAATTCCACGATCAGGATCGCATTCTTCGCCGATAGTCCGACAAGCACCACAAGACCGATCTGGGTGAAGATGTTGTTGTCTCCACCGGTGAGCCAGACGCCTGTCAGCGCGGCCAGCACACCCATCGGCACGATCATGATGATCGCAAGCGGCAGCGTCAGGCTTTCATACTGGGCGGCCAGCACCAGGAAGACGAGCAACAGCGCCAGCGGAAAGACGACGACGCTCGAATTGCCGGCAAGGATCTGCTGATAGGTCAGATCCGTCCATTCGAAGTCGATGCCTGCCGGCAGGGTCTCGTGAAGGATCTTCTCGATAGCGGCCTGTGCCTGGCCGGACGAGAAGCCCGGCGCCGGACCGCCGTTGATATCGGCAGCGAGGAAGCCGTTGTAGCGGTTCGCACGCTCCGGACCGGTGCTCGGCTCCACCTTGAGAAGGGCCGAAAGCGGGATCATCTCACCCGATGCCGAACGGACTTTCAACTGGCCGATATCTTCCGGCTGGGCGCGGAATTTGGCGTCGGCCTGCACACGGACGCTGTAGGTGCGGCCGAAGGCGTTGAAGTCGTTCACATAGAGCGAACCGAGATAGATCTGCAGCGTCTGGAAGACGTCGGTGACGGACACTCCGAGCTGCTCGGCCTTGGCGCGGTCGAGATCGGCATAGAGCTGCGGCACGTTGATCTGGAAGCTGGAGAATAGCCCGGCAAGCTCAGGCGTCTGATAGGCCTTGGCAAGCACCGCCTTGGTTGCCTCGTCGAGGGCCTGGTTGCCCAAGCCGGCGCGATCCTCGATCTGCAGCTTGAAGCCGCCCGTCGTGCCGAGACCGTTGACCGGCGGCGGCGGGAACATCGCGATGAAGGCATCCTGGATGGCGCCGAACTTCTGGTTCAGCGCCATGGCGATGGCGCCGCCCGAAAGATCGGGCGTCTTGCGCTCCTCGAAGTCCTTCAGCGTCACGAAGACGATGCCGGCATTCGAGGAGTTGGTGAAGCCGTTGATCGACAGGCCAGGGAAGGCGATCGCATTGGCAACGCCCGGCTGGGCGAGCGCAATGTCGGTCATCCGCTTGATCACATCTTCCGTGCGGTCGAGGCTCGCGGCATCCGGCAGCTGGGCAAAACCGATCAGATACTGCTTGTCCTGAGACGGCACGAAGCCGCCGGGGACCGTGCTGAACAGGCTGTAGGTCGCACCGACCAGCGCCAGATAGATCACCATGACGATGCTCTTGCGCGACAGCAATCCGCCCACGCCCTTGCCGTAGGCATTCGAGCCGGCGCCGAAGACCCGGTTGAAACCGCGAAAGAACCAGCCGAAGATGGCATCCATGAATCGTGTCAGCCAGTCCTTCGGCGCATGATGCCCCTTCAGCAGAAGAGCTGCAAGCGCCGGAGACAGGGTGAGCGAGTTGAAGGCCGAGATAACGGTCGAGATCGCGATCGTCAGCGCGAACTGGCGATAGAACTGACCGGACAGGCCGGAGATGAAGGCGAGCGGCACGAAGACCGCGACGAGGACCAGCGCGATCGCGATGATCGGACCGGAGACTTCCTTCATCGCCTTGTAGGTGGCGGCCCGCGGCGACAGCCCCTGTTCGATATTACGCTCGACGTTTTCGACCACGACGATCGCGTCGTCGACGACGATACCGATCGCCAGCACCAGCCCGAACAGGCTGAGCGCGTTGATCGAGAAGCCGAAGACGTACATGACCGCAAAGGTGCCGATGATCGACACCGGAACAGCGATCAGCGGAATGATCGAGGCACGCCATGTCTGCAGGAACAGGATGACGACGAGAACAACAAGCGCAATGGCTTCGAGCAGCGTGTCGATGACCTTCTCGATCGAGGCACGCACGAATTTCGTCGTATCGTAGACGATCTCGTATTTGACGCCCTCGGGCATGGCGAGCTGCAGCTGATCCATGGTGGCGTGCACATTGTCGGCGATTTCGATCGCATTCGAACCAGGCGCCTGAAGCACGGCAACGGCGACGGCCGGCTTGCCGTCCAGCAGCGAACGCAGCGTATAGTCTGCGGCGCCGAGCTCGATGCGGGCAACGTCGCGAAGGCGGGTGATCTCGCCACTGGCGCCGGTCTTGACGATGATATTGCCAAACTCCTCGGGCGTGCGCAGGCGGCCCTGGGCATTGACGTTGAGCTGCAGATCCACACCTGGCTGGCTCGGCGATGCACCGATGATGCCGGCCGCGGCCTGGACGTTCTGGGAACTGATGGCGTTGCTGATGTCGCTGGCGGCGAGATCGTGCTCGGCAGCCTTCTGGGGGTCGATCCAGACACGCATCGAATAATCGCCGGCGCCAAAGACCTGCACCTGACCGACGCCGGCGATGCGGGCAAGCCGATCCTTAATGTTCAGCGTCGCGTAGTTGCGCAGATAGGTAATGTCATGATTGTCGCCGTCGGAGACGAGGTTGACGACCATGATGAAGTTGGGCGAACTCTTGACCGTCGTGATCCCCAGCGAGCGGACTTCCGCCGGCAGCCGTGGTTCGGCCTGCGAGACGCGGTTCTGCACCAGCTGCTGCGCCTTGTCGGGGTCGGTGCCGAGCTTGAAGGTGACGGTCACGTTGAGCACGCCGTCCGACGTCGCCTGGCTGGACATGTAGAGCATGCCCTCGACACCGTTGATCTGCTCTTCGAGCGGTGTGGCCACGGTTTCGGCGATAACCGACGGGTTGGCACCGGGATAGGTGGCGCGCACGACGATCGACGGCGGCACGACCTCCGGATATTCGGAAATCGGCAGCGCCCGCAGACCGATCAGGCCGGCAACCACGATGAGGACCGAAAGAACGCCGGCAAAGACCGGGCGGTCGACAAAGAATCTGGAGATGTTCATATCAAAGCCCTCTCCGGGGTGAACATGGATGCAACGTCCCTCTCCGGCGGTTGAAGCCGCCGGCGGGTCATATCATTTTCGGGTATTGGCCCTCCCCCGCGGGGAGCGCGAAGACTTATTGCGCGGTCGCGACCTTCTCTTCCATCTGCGGTATGACGACCGCGCCGGGACGAATACGCTGCAGACCGTTGACGACGATCTTTTCGCCGGCGTTCAGACCGCTTTCCACCACCCGCTGGCCATCGGCCAGCGTGCCGAGCTTCACCTGCCGGTAGGCGACCTTGTTTTCGGCATCGACGACGAAGACGAACTTTTTGTCCTGGTCGGTGCCGACGGCGCGGTCGCTGATGACGATCTTGTGCTCGGCTTTCGGCTGGCCCATGCGCACCCGCACGAACTGGCCGGGGATCAGACGCCCGCCCGGATTGTCGAAGACGGCGCGCACGCCGATCGTGCCGCTTGCCGCATCGACCTCATTGTCGATCAGCTGCAGCTTGCCTTTGATCGGCGTGCCGCTGTCGGCCAGCGTGCCGACCTCGACCGGGATCTGCTCGACCGGCGGCAGGGCGCTGTCGGTCTGTGGAAGTTCGGCAAGCGCGCGTGTCACCATTTCCTCGCTGGCGTTGAAGCTCGCATAGATCGGATCGACCGAAACGAGCGTCGTCAGCGCCGGCGAGGCCGAGCCGGCCGCAAGCAGATTACCGGCGGTCACCTCGATCTTGCCGATGCGGCCGGAAACCGGCGCCCGAACCTCGGTATAATCGAGGTCGAGTTGGGCCGACTGCAGTGCAGCCTGCGCCGAACGCAGCCCCGCCTGCGCCTCGGCCAGCGCGCTCCGGCGCTGATCGAGATCGCTCTGGGAGATGGTGCGGTTGTCGGAAAGCCTGCGGCCGCGATCGAGTTCGGTCTGCGCCAGGCTGACCTTGGCTTCGGCCGAAGCGACCTGGCCCTGCGCCTGCGCCACGCTCGCCTGATAAGGAGCCGGGTCGATGGTGAAGAGCAGGTCGCCCTGCTTGACCAGCGCCCCTTCGCGGAAGGCCACCGACAGGATGGCGCCGGCAACGCGGGAACGAACCTGCACACGGTCGACCGCTTCGAGACGGCCGGAGAAACTCTGCCAGGCCGTCACGTCACGCGCCGCGACGACGGCAACCGTCACCGGCACGGCAGGCGGCTGTGCCGGGGCGGAAGCGGCCGTGGCGCTTGTGCTCATCGGCAGTTCGAAAAACAATGCAGCGCCTGAAACCGACGCAATAAGACCTATGCCGGCGCCCAGGAGGGCCCAGCGCTTACTTCTGGACGTCATCAGTACTCTCCTTGCGGCCCAAAGCCGCTGAAATATCAGATCATCTTCAATGCAATTGCGGTTGGACGCTCACGTCCTGAAGGAAGCTTCCGAAATGGCGGCTGACTTGCTCCTGCCAGTCGGGCACTCCTTCGGATTTCCCACCATAAATCGAGGGCCAGCCCGTCCCGGCGGGAAGGACATGCTGGCGCACACCGACACCGGCCTTTATCAGGCGGGCACCGTAACCAAGTGTTTCGTCGTGCAGAGGGTCGTCCTCGGCGGTAAAGATCAATGCCGGCGCGACGCCGGAAAGACGCGAACAAAGGCAAGGCGCCGCATAAGGGTGGCAGCCGCCACCGCTCAAGTAATGGCTCCAGCCTTCTGTCCAGCGCTGGCGCATGCCGATCGCCTCGGCCTTGCGGATCGAGGACGTGCCCATGAAGGGATCAAGCAGCGGCGAAATCAGCACTTGCCCGTCGAGCGCATCGGGCATCTGGTCACGGGCCTTCAGCGCTACGCCGGCGGCGACATTGCCGCCGGCCTCTTCGCCGGCAACGAAGAGCAGCGACTTGCGGTCGCCGAGACCGGCGGCGCGCTTGTTGGCGAGATAGCTGAGAACGGAGAAGGAGACTTCCAGCGCCTTCGGGAACAGATTGCCGGACAGGCTGCTGTAATCGACGGCGGCGACGATGGCGCCGGCCTTTGCGAGGCTGATTGCCACCGGCCGGTCGACACTCGTCTCGCTGTCGAGAAAAGCGCCGCCATGCAGGTAGAGCACGATGGGCGGACCCTTGCCGTAATCGGCGCCCTGGTAGATGCGTGCGGAAACGGGGCCGATGGCCACCTTATCCAGCATCATATCTTTCCATGCCACCGTCATGTTCCGGTCTCTTTTGCGTCCCACAAGCAGACAACGCCTGCCGCTTGCATTTTGCCCAAAAAAGATATTGTTATTCCATTCAGGGAATAAGAAGCGATATCGCGATTACACTGTTCCAGATCTCGAACAATGGTGCAACGCAAACTGCGGATTTCAAACCGATGGATCAGCTCTCGGCAATGCGCGTCTTCATCCGCGTGGTGGAGACGGGCAATTTCACCCGCGCCGCCGACATGCTCGCCATGCCCAAGGCGACGGTCACCAATCTCATCCAGGGCCTGGAGGCGCATCTGCGCACCAAGCTTTTGAATCGCACGACGCGCCGGGTGATGGTGACCACGGACGGCGCGCTTTACTACGAACGCGCCGCCCAGATTATTTCGGAATTGGAGGAACTCGACGGCAGCCTTTCCAATTCGCAGAGCCTGCCGAGCGGGCGGCTGCGCGTCGAAATGGCCGGTGCTTTCGCCGATTGGATCGTCGTTCCCGCACTTTGCGATTTTTATCAGCGTTATCCCGATATCCGCATCGACCTCGGCGTCGGCGACCGCACGGTCGATTATCTTGCGGAAAATGTCGACTGCGCGCTGCGGGGCGGCACGCCGACCGACCAGTCGCTAATCGCCCGGCGTGTCTCCGAAGTCGAGATGATCACCTGTGCTTCGCCGGGCTATATCCAGAAATTCGGCATGCCGGAACGGCCGGAGGATCTGGAGGCCGATCATTACTCCGTCAACTATTTCCGCGCCCAGAACAACCGAACGCTGCCTTTCGAATTTCGCCGGCACAACGAGGTGATCGAGACCAGTCCGCGTTACATCGCTTCGGTCAACGATAGCCGCACCTACCTGACAGCGGCACTGACGGGTCTGGGCATCGCGCAGGTGCCGATCTTCATGGCGCGTGAGCCGATCGCAAAGGATGACCTCGTCCGCGTGCTCCCGGACTGGCGCCGCGATCCCCTGCCGCTCTACGTCGTCTACCCCCCGAACCGCCACCTCAGCAACAAGGTCCGCGTCTTTGTCGACTGGCTGGTGAAGCTTCTGGTGGAAGCGAGACTGAACGACTTCTGAGCGACAAAAGAAATACGGCCCGGCCAAAAGAATACGGCCCGGAAGGCAGGAAACCTTCAACGGACCGCAATGTGCAACTTTGAACATCAAGCCCGTCGCACCGCAGGGAGGGCGCGGCAGGCTCTGGAGGTTCGGAAAAAGCGGCAGGGAATTCCACTCTCTCGCGATAAATTAGATATACGCACTCCCCGCAGCATTGTAAGGGGAAACGCTGCAAGCGCCGTTCACATAATTGCGATGACGGCGCCGCCGTTAGATCATCCCGCCATTGGCGCGCAGCGTCTGACCATTGATCCAGCCGCCGTCCGAACCGGCGAGGAAGGCCACAGCGGCGGCGATATCCTCAGGTGTGCCGAGACGCTCTAGCGGGTTCATCTTCGCCATGCGGGCGACCAGTTCCGCCGACTTGCCATTGAGGAAAAGATCGGTGGCGACAGGACCGGGCGCAATGGCGTTGACGGTGATGTTGCGGCCGCGCATCTCCTTGGCCATGATCGCCGTCAACGTTTCGACGGCAGCCTTAGTGGCGGCATAGACGCCGTAGGTCTCGAGCTTCAACCCGACGACGGAGGTGGAGAAGTTGATGATCCGGCCGCCGTCGCGTAAGCGCCTGGCCGCTTCGCGGAGTGTATTGAAGGTGCCCTTGAGGTTGACGGCGATCTGCCGGTCGAAATTGGCATCATCGGCCTCGGCAAGCGAGGAGAGCATCATGATGCCGGCATTGTTGACGAGCACGTCGATGCCACCAAAGGCGGTTTCCGCGGCACCGAACATGCGGCGGACGGCTTGCGCATCGCTGACATCGGCTTTCTCGGTCAGCGCCTTTCCACCGGCCTGCTCGATCTCCCGGGCGAGTTCCTCGGCCGGGGCGGCGTTGCCGGAATAATTGATGACGACGGTAAAACCGTCCCTGGCGAGGCGTTTGGCGACGGGCGCGCCGATGCCGCGGGAGGCGCCGGTGATCAGTGCGACCTTGCCGTTTTCGTTGGAAGCCATTGTCCTTCTCCTTGACCGCGTTTCGATGAGAAGAAGCTACGCCTTTTCTCTTCACGGATAATCAGGCATTATTCGCCATCACTATCCGGAGATAGCGAACAAAGAGATGGACAGATTTGATGCCATGCGGGTGTTTTGCCGCGTCGTGGAACGCCGCAGTTTCACGCTTGCCGCCGAAGACACCGACCTGCCGCGCTCGACCGTCACCGATGCGGTGAAGCAGCTCGAGGCTCGCCTCGGTGTGCGCCTGCTCCAGCGCACGACACGCCATGTCAGCCCGACGCTCGACGGCGAAGCCTATTACCAGCGCTGCCTGTCGATCCTTGCCGATATCGAGGATGCCGAAGGTGCCTTTGCCGGCGCCAGGCCGAAGGGCCTGCTACGCGTCGATGTGCATGGCACTCTCGCCCGCCATTTCCTGCTGCCGAGCCTGCCGTCCTTTCTCCAGACCTATCCCGAGATCGAGGTCTACATGAGCGAAGGCGACCGGCTTGTCGATCTGGTGCGCGAAGGCATTGACTGCGTGCTGCGCGCCGGCACGACCGGGGATAGCGACATGGTCATCAGGCGCGTTGCCATGCTGGATGAGATCACGCTCGCCTCGCCTGATTATGTCGCCGCCCATGGGCTGCCGCAGCATCCGGACCGGCTTGCCGGCCACCGCATGGTCGGCTTCCGCTCCAGCGGCACTGGAAGCCAGTTGCCGCTCGAATTCACCGTCGACGGCGTGGTTCGCGAGATCAGCATTCCCGCGACCGTCGCCGTCAACGCCGCCGAAAGCTATATTTCAGCGGCGAGGATGGGCCTCGGCATCATCCAGATCCCGCGCTATCACGCCGAAAAAGATCTTGCCGAGGAAACGCTGATCCATGTGCTCAAGGATTTTCCGCCGACCCCGACACCGGTCTCCGTGCTCTATCCTCGCAATCGCCAGCTTTCGCCGCGGGTGCGCGTCTTCATCGACTGGCTGGTGACGGTCTTCGCTCGACAAAAGTCGGAAAACGCGCTTTGCTAATATGAGCGCTTGGGGGAACGACGATGGCACTCAATGATATCACCGTCTACCAGACGGAAGATGGCTTCGTCGTCGAGTTCGGCGGAGAAGGCGAAGACCGCATTGCCGTGACGCTGCGAAGCACGCCTGAACTGACCCCGGAAAACGCGGTCTTGCGAGCCAAAACCCTGCTTGCAGCAGCGCTCGAACCGACCCATGGCGACGGCGCGCGCGGCAAGGACCCCGCTTTGCTCGAGGAAGAGCTGGAGGAAGGCCTGGAAGATTCCTTCCCGGCAAGCGACCCGGTGTCGGTCACCGTCTCCTCGATCCCGATGCGGGATCCGAATGCCGGCCGTTAATGCATAGCCCAAAGCATGAAGCGGTTTCGGGATGACGGCGAGTGCACTGGATGTTATCTGCATCGGCCATGATCGATGGTGGAATGATATCGGGCGCGATCGGCGCCGACGCGCTCACCGGCGAAAGCCTCAGGGCGTTTTTCGAGCGAGACGCGATCGCCGTTGCCCGGGATCTGCTCGGCTGCCATCTCACAGTCGATGGCGCCGGCGGCCGGATCACCGAGACGGAAGCCTATTTCCCCGATGACGAGGCCTCGCACAGCTTCCGCGGCCCGACCAAGCGCAACGGCGCCATGTACGGCCGGCCCGGCAATGTCTACATTTACCGCATCTATGGCATGTATTGGTGCTTGAACTTCGTCTGCCATCCGGGCTCGGCGGTGCTCATCCGGGCGCTCGAGCCGGAAACGGGAATACCCTTGATGATGGAGCGGCGCGGTACCGATATGCTGACCACGCTCTGCAGCGGCCCCGGCAAATTGTGCCAGGCGCTCGGCATCGATATCGAAATCAACGACCGGCTGCTCGACCGTCCGCCCTATGCGCTGACGCCGTCCGTACCGGTGCCTGTCGTCTCGGGAAAACGCATCGGCATCACCAAAAATGCCGAAGTGCCGTGGCGCTTCGGCATCCAGGGATCGCGTTATCTCAGCAAGCCGTTCCGCTGATTATTCCATGACGGCACTGTGGTCGATGGCGGGCGCTGCTTTCGGCTTGCGCAGCAGCAGAACGAGCGGGATGACCGCGAGCGACATCAGCATCAACAGCTTGAAATCGTCCATATAGGCGATGATCGTCGATTGCAGCGTGATGATCTCGTTGAGCGAGGCGCGCCCGGCCGCCGTCAGCGGGCTGAGCCCCTGCGCCGCCACCGCGTTGAAGGCGTGGTTGAACGGCGTCACATAGGATGCGATCGATTCATGATTGCTCTGCGTATTCTCGACGATCAACGCCGAGACGATCGATATGCCCACGGACGAGCCGATGTTGCGCGACAGATTGTAGAGGCCGGTGCCGTCGCCGCGCATATTGGCGGGCAGCGTGGCGAAAGCGATCGTCGTCAGCGGCACGAAGAGGAAGCCGAGGCCGGCACCTTGGATGAAGCCGACCGAGATGATCGTCCATTGCGAGACGTCGGGTGTCCAGCCGGTCATGTCATACATTGCCCAGGCGGTCAGGCCGAGACCGAGCACCAGCAGCCAGCGCGTATCGACCTTGCCGATCAGCCGCCCGACGATGAACATGCAGAGCATGGTGCCGAGCCCGCGCGGCCCCATGACGATGCCGGCGGTGATGACGGGATAGCCCATCAGCGTCTGCAGATAGGGCGTCATCAGCGCCAGCGAGGCGAGATAGGTGATGCCGATCACGAAGATGAAGATCATGCTGATCGAAAAGTTCTGGTCGAGGAACAGCTTCGGATTGATGAATGATTTCTGCGCCGTCAGCGTGTGCACCAGAAGCAGATAGAAGGCCGCGGCGCAGATGACCGCTTCGAGCATGATCTCGCCGGAGGAGAACCAGTCGAGCTGCTCGCCGCGGTCGAGGAAGAGCTGCAGCGAGGCGATGAACAGGCTCATCATCCCGAAACCGAACCAGTCCAGTTTTGCGAGCGCATCCCTCTTCGTCTCCGATACGAAGATGACGATACCGGCAAAGGCAAGTGCGCCAATCGGCACATTAATGTAAAACACCCAGCGCCAGCTGATATTGTCGGTCAGCCAGCCGCCGATCACCGGCCCGAGCACCGGTCCGACCATGACCGAGACGCCGAAAAGCGCCATGGCCGAGCCGCGCTCCTCGACCGTATAGATATCGAGGAGGATGCCCTGGGAAAGCGGCACCAGCGATGCGCCGAACAGCCCCTGCAGCAGGCGGAAGGCGACGATCTGGTTCAGCGATTGCGCCAGGCCGCAGAGCACCGAGGCCGCCACGAAGCCGGCGATGGCGACGAGCAGCACGCGCTTGCGGCCGAACTTGGCGGCAAGGAAGCCCGATGGCGGAGTCATGATCGCCGCTGCGACGATGTAGGAGGTCAGGACCCAGTTGATCTGGTCGGCAGAGGCCGACACGCTGCCCTGGATATAGGGCAGCGCCACGTTGGCGATCGTCGTGTCCAGCGCCTGCATGATGACGGCGAGGATGACGCAGGCCGTGATCGCGCCGCGATTGGCAACCGGGCTCGCCGGGGAAGCGGGAGCGTTACTCATGATCCTTGTCCTGGGGTCTGCCCAGAAGTTTATTGACGAAGTCGGGCAGACCGCGGGCATGGCCGGTTTCGACATCGACGACCGTGCTCATGCCCACACGAAGAGGCGGCTTGCCTTGCACATCCTCGATGCTGACGCGCATCGGAATGCGCTGGACGACCTTCACCCAGTTGCCCGTGGTGTTCTGCGCCGGCAGCAGCGAGAAGCTGGAGCCGGAGGCCGGGCTGATGCTCTCGACCTTGCCCTTCCACATCACGCCGGGATAGGTGTCGACATAGATTTCGGCCGTCTGGCCGGGCTTGACATAGGTAAGCTCGGTTTCCTTCGGGCTGGCGGCGATCCACAGGTGATCGGTGGCGACAAGCGAGAAGGCCTGCTGCGAAGCCTGCAGGTAGGAGCCGACCTGCAGCGCGTTGACATTGGTAACGATGCCGTCGAACGGTGCTTTGACGACGCTGTGGTCGAGTTCGCGCTGGGCGTTGTCGACATTCGACTTCGCCTGCAGGTAGAGCGGGTTCTCCTCGATCGGCTGGTCGGCCGAGCCGCCGAGCTGGGCAAGCGTGGTTGCAGCTTCCGCCTTGGCGACGGTGACCTTCTGCTGCGCAGCCTCGAGATTGTGCTTGGCCTCGTCATAGGCCGATTGCGTCGCGCTGCCATTGTTGACTAGGTTCTGCTGCCGGTCGAACTGATCCTGGTAATAAGGCAGATCGGCTTGCGCCTGCGTGATCTCGGCCAGCGACTGCTGATAGCTTGCCTTGAGGTTCATGATCTGGTTGCGCTGCACGCCGAGCTGCGCCTTGGCGCCATCGAGCGCGATCTTGAAGGAATCGGCCCTCAGGCTGAAGAGCACCTGCCCTGCCTTGACCGCCTCGTTCTCATGCACGTCGATCTTTTCGACGATGCCCGAGACATCGGTGGTGAGCCCGACCATATCGGCCTGGAGATAGGCGTTGTCGGTCGACATCACCTGGCCGCCATTGACGTAATAATAACCGCCGACGATGAGCGTCACCGGCAGCAGGGCGAACAGGATCGGCCGCGTGAGACTGCGCCGGCGGCGGACCTTATTGCCGCCAGGCGCAGCCACGGCGGCAGCCGGCGCTGAATTGGATGGAGGCGCTTCGGCTACCGTTTCTTGCTGTTTGGCTTGATTTTCTTCGACAGGTGTCTTGGCATTGGCGTCGGCAACGACGCGGAGGGGGGATTGATCAGCCATCGTTCGTCTCATTCTCGTCGACCGGGCTCCGGCATGCCTGAACCAGGTTCGTCTTCATTACGGATAGGATGTGGAAAAGCTGCTCGCGCTGCTCGGCCGGAATGCTTTGCAACGCTTCCGCGCGGGTGGTGTCGCCAAGCTGCCGCATTTCGGCGAGCAACGGGTGCGCCTCGTCGCGCATGTAGAGCAGCCAGATGCGCCGGTCGGTCGGGTGCTGTCGGCGCTCGATCAGCCCACGTTCGGCGAGCTTGTCGAGGATGCGCACCAGTGTGATCGGCTCGACCTCGAGGATTTCGGCAAGGCCGCCTTGATGGATGCCCTCATTATTCGAGAGATAGGCCAGCGTCTGCCACTGCGACCGGGTCAGCCCAAGGCATTTCGCGCGTTGCTCGAACCGCTTGCGCAGCAGCCGTGCGACGTCGTGGAGAAGGAAGCCGAGGGTCGGAGTGGCGCTCATCAAGACCTGCGATCATTAATTTATAAGTATACTTATAATATTGGTAGATATATTGAGCATGCCTGTCGCGCAAGAGCACAGCCGCAGGATTTCACAGGTGCAGCCAAAATGCCGCAGCTGCCGCCGGAAGGGTCTCAATTCGCCATTCTTGCCGGCGCAGGACTTCCGTCCAGTGGCCGCAGCTCGGCTTCAGCCCTAGTTTCGGGCAGAGATCGCCTCCGCCGGAGGTGCGCAGGAGGGCTCGATGGCGTTCTTCGAAAGCATGCTGACGCTACTGCTGGTGGCGATCGTCTTCCTGCAATTCTCCAGGAAATTCCGCATCCCTTATCCAACCATGCTGGCGATCGCCGGCATCATCGTCGCCGCCGTGCCCTGGGCACCCGAGGTCGCGATCGATCCCGAGCTGGCGCTGGCGCTGCTGATCGCGCCGGTGCTTTTCGACGCCGCCTATGATCTGCCTCCGCGGACATTGCGACGCAACTGGCTGCCGCTCTTCTCGCTCGCCGCCATCGCCGTGATCGTTACGGCCGCAGCCGTTGCCGCCGTCGGCGTGACCATGGCCGGCCTGCCGCTCGCCGCAGCTGTCGCACTCGGCGCCATCGTCGCGCCGCCGGATGCGGCGGCGGCGACCGCCATGCTCGACCGCTTCGCCCTGCCGCGCCAGACCTATGTGATCCTAAAAGGCGAGAGCCTTCTCAACGATGCCGTGGCGCTCCTGATCTTCAGCGCCGCGGTGGCGGCCGCCGCAAGCCCCGCCTTCTTTACCGGCGCCCTGGCGGAGCTGGCGCTGGCGGTGCCGGGCGGCCTCATCCTCGGTTATCTCCTCGGCCGTCTTTACATGGTGGTCGGGTTGAAGCTCGCCGGCACGCTCGGCGGCACCCTGCTCGAATTCGTCGCCACCTTCGGCACCTGGATCATCGCCGAGCGGCTGCACCTTTCAGCGATCCTCGCCATCGTCGTCTATGCGATGGTGATCGCCCGCTACATGCCCGAGCGGCAGACGGCCCGCCACCGCATTCATTCCTATTCGGTCTGGGAAGCCGCCGTCTTCTTGCTAAACGTGCTCGCCTTCCTGCTGTTGGGCCTGCAGGTCCGTCAGATCGTCCTCGACCTCGATCCCGGCCGGCTGAATTTCGCAATCACCCTGGCCGCCGCGGTCTTCGTCACTGTCATCGGCGTGCGCCTGGCCTGGGTGCTCCTCTATAACCGCGTGATCACCTTTCTCGCGAAGCGCGGCTATACCAGACAGGCCGTTCCGACCTTCGCGACCAGCTTGCTTGCCGGCTGGTGCGGCATGCGCGGCCTCGTCACGCTGGCGACCGCGCTCGCTCTGCCGATCGACTTCCCCGATCGCGACATCATCCTGCTCAGCGCCCTTGCCGTCGTTCTCGGCACCCTCATCGTCCAGGGCCTGACGCTCGGGCCGCTGATCCGCTTCCTAAAATTCGAGCCAGACACCTCGCTCGACCGCGACCTCACCAAGGCCCGGGTCGCGTTGATCGATGCGGCGCTGGCCGAACTTGCCGACGGCGAGGACAAATCCACCCGCATCCTGCGCGACGTCTACACCTCCGAGCGCGAGATCGCCGCCGACGGGAAACATCCGCGCGAAGTCAGCAGGCTCGACAAGCAGCGCCGCAGCGTCATTGCCGCCAAACGCCGCAAACTGGCAGCGATGCGCCGTGCCGACGAGATCGACGACGATGTCTTTCACATGCTGGAACAGGAGCTCGATTGGGCCGAACTCGCCGTCCTGCCGCCCGGCCGCGACGAGATCGTCGAGATCTGACGCCATCGATGACGTTTTGATGGATTTCGCAACCTCAGCCAATTGGCATTTGCTATTTTTCGCCGCTGCCGTTTATATCCGGTTCCACAAGTTACGATTTTTCCGATGTGCATTGCGTGCCGGCCTTCCCTCCTACGGATTGAACGCCGGGGGAAATCGCGGGGGCCACGCCTTCGTTCAAAGCAGCAAAACATGAAATAGCATCACCTTATCTTAGGTTCGGCGGCAGTCTATCGGCCGTCGCGATTGGAGGGACCGGTATGACTTACGTGCTTCGACGGATATTGATGCTCGGCTGCATCACCACGTTCATGCCTCTGGCCGCCATGGCGCAGGGCGCACCGTCTGGCCCTCCTCCCGTCACCGTTGCCAAGCCGGTCGTTCGCGATGTCGTCGACAGCGACGAATTCATTGGCCGCTTCGAGCCGGTCGACGAAGTCTCCGTTCGCTCGCGCGTCGGTGGGTACCTGCAGGAAATCCATTTCCAGGACGGCGCATTGGTCAAGCAGGGCGACCTACTCTTCGTCATCGACCAGAGGCCGTTCGTAACCGCGCTCAGCCAGGCAAAGGCGACGCTCGAAGCGGCCCAATCCGCTCTGGTCTTTGCCGATGCGCAGTTTAAGCGCGCACAATCGCTCACCGCGAGCGGCAGCCAGGCGGCGCAGACGCTGGACGATCGCCGCCGCGAGTTCGATTCGGCCGAGGCCAATGTCCGCGGTGCGCAGGCCGCAGCCGATCGCGCTTCTCTCGACATGGAATATACCGAGATCAAAGCGCCGCTCAGCGGCCGCATCGACCGCCGGCTGATCTCGGCCGGCAACCTTGTGCAGACCGACCAGACCGTGCTGACCACCATCGTCTCGCTCGACCCGATCGATTTCTATTTCGACGTCGATGAGCGCCGCCTGCTGAATTTCGCAGACACGGCGCGCAAAATGGGCAAGGAACTCCAGCAGGGCGGCGGCGGATTGGATGTATCCGTCACCATCTCGGATCCCTCTGCCAAACCATTCAAGGGAAAACTCGACTTCGCTGAGAACCGGGTCGACAATGAGAGCGGCACCATTCGTCTGCGCGCCCGCTTCCCTAACCCCGATCTCGTCCTTCAGCCCGGGCTCTTCGGCCGCATTCAGGTCGAAGCCTCCAACACCTACCAGGCCATACTCGTCCCGGACGAGGCAATCGGGTCGGACCAGAACGAACGCGTCGTCTATGTGGTTGACGCGCAAGGAAAGGTTTCGACCAAGCCCGTAAGACCCGGCCCGCGGCTCTACGGCTATCGTGTGATCCGCGAGGGCCTCGACGGCACCGAAACGATCATCGTCAACGGCCTGATGCGCGCCCGCCCGGGTTCGACGATCACGCCTCAGATGACCGAACTGCCGCAGGAGCGGCAGGACACCCCGCCCGAAGCCGCCAATGCGGAGAGCGGACAATGAGATCTGCGCGCACTTCTTCGTCGACCGGCCGATCTTTGCGGCCGTCATCTCGATTCTCTTTCTCGTCGTCGGCGGCATCGCCTATACACAGTTGCCGGTCTCCCAATATCCGGAGATCGCGCCGCCGACCATCGTCGTGCGAACCTCCTATCCCGGCGCCGATCCGCAGACCATCGCCGATACGGTTTCGACCCCGCTCGAACAGCAGATCAACGGCGTCGAAGACATGCTTTACATGTCGTCCTATTCCAGTGCTGACGGCGCTATGTCTCTGACCATCACCTTCAAGCTCGGCACCGATCTCGACAAGGTGCAGGTGCTTGTCCAGAACCGTGTTTCGATCGCGCTGCCCCGCCTTCCGGAAGAGGTGCAGCGGCTCGGCGTGACCACCGACAAGAGTTCGCCCGACCTGATGATGGTTGTGCATCTGCTGTCGCCGTCGCACCGCTACGACCAGCTTTACGTCTCGAACTATGCCCGCAACCGCATCCGCGACGTTCTCGTCCGCCTCGACGGCGTCGGCGATGTGCAGATCTTCGGCGAGCGCCAGTATTCGATGCGCATCTGGCTCGATCCGGAAAAGCTCTCGGCCTACGGCATGACCTCGGACGACGTCGTCTCCGCCTTGAGGGACCAGAACGTCCAGGTCTCCGGCGGCAAGATCGGCGCGCCGCCCGTCACCGGTAAGAACGCCTTCGAATATACGGTGCGAACGGACGGACGCTTCTCCGACGTGCGCGAGTTCCGCTACGTCATCGTAAAATCGACCGGCGCCGGCCGGCTCGTGCAGTTGCAGGATGTCGCCCGTATCGAACTCGGCGCCCAGGACTACGTCACCAACAGCTACCTCAACAACGACCCGGCGGTCGCCCTTGGCATTTTCGCCCGACCGGGAACCAATGCACTGGATACGGCCCATCAGATCCAGACATTGATGAAAGATATCTCCCAGAATTTCCCCGAGGGCCTGGAATATCGCATCGTCTACGACACGACCGAATTCATCTCGGACTCGATCAGCGAGGTCTATAGAACCATCGCCGAGGCCGCCATCCTGGTGGCGATCGTCGTTCTCGTCTTTCTGCAATCCTGGCGAACCGCGATCATACCGATCGTCGCCATTCCGGTCTCTCTGATCGGCACCTTCGCCATCCTGCTGGCATTCGGCTTCTCGCTCAACATGCTCACCCTCTTCGGGCTGGTGTTGGCGATCGGCATCGTCGTCGACGATGCGATCGTGGTGGTGGAAAACGTCGAGCGCAATCTGGCGCGCGGTATGACGCCGAAACAAGCTTCCCATGTGACGATGGACGAAGTCGGAACCGCCGTCGTCGCCATCTCGCTGGTGCTGATCGCCGTGTTCGTGCCGACAGCCTTCATTCCCGGCATATCGGGCCAGTTCTACAGGCAGTTCGCCGTGACGATCTCGGTCACCACCGCGATATCGGCGTTGAATTCGCTGACACTGTCGCCCGCCCTTGCCGGCATATTGTTGAAAACCCACGACCACGAAACCAGACGCGCGAATATCGCCACACGGTTTGGAAGAGGTCTCGCGGACGGTTTCAATCGCGGCTTCGACAGGATGAGCTCCGGCTATTCATGGATCGTCCGGCATCTGGTCCGCAGCTGGGTCGGATTGACGGCCGCGATGATCGCCTTCGTCTGCCTGCTCGGAGCAACCTGGTACATGGGCACCCGCGTTCCCGCGGGCTTCATCCCGACCATGGACCAGGGTTACGCGATCGTCGTCATACAGCTTCCAGACGGCGCCTCGCTGGCGCGTACCGACGCCGTCGTCAAACAGGTGGGCGATATAGCCCGGACCGTGCCGGGTGTCGGCAACGCCGTGCAATTTGCCGGCTTCAGCGGGGCGACCTTCACCAATGCCTCGAATTCGGGCGTCGTCTTCGTGCCGTTCAAATCCTTTGCCGAACGTGAGGAAGGCGGAGAGACCGCCAACAAGATCATCGGCGAGCTTTACGGCAAACTGCAAAGCATCCAGGAAGCCTTCATCATCGCCATCCCGCCGCCATCCGTGCGTGGCGTCGGCAACTCAGGCGGCTTCAAGATGCAGATTTCCGATCTTGAAAACGCCGATATGACGCGCGTTCTCGGCCTCGCCCGCCAGATGATGGGGGCGGCGGCCACCACCGAGGGGCTGACCGGCGTCTTTACCACATTCTCCGATGCGAGCCCGCAATACTTCCTGTCGATCGACCGTGACAAGGCACGCTTCCTGAATGTGCCGATCCCCAATATCTTCAACGCGCTTTCCATCAATCTGGGCGTCGCCTACGTCAATGATTTCAATGCGTTCGGCCGCGTTTACCAGGTTCGCGCGCAGGCTGACCGGCAATATCGCATGGACAGGGAAGACATCCTCGCCCTGAAGGTTCGATCGGCGACCGGCGCGCTGGTTCCGCTTGGCACGTTGATGGATATCCAGGATGCCAGCGGCCCGGCGCTTGTCCAACGCTACAATATGTACGTCTCGGTGCCGCTTCAGGGCAATCCGACGCCTGGCACATCAACCGGCGATGCCATCGCGAAGATGGAAGCGCTGGCGGCGAAGATCCTGCCGCAAGGGACAACCTTCGAATGGACGGAACTCGCCTATCAGGAGACCCATACCGGCAACACCGCCGTCTACATCTTCGCCCTCTCAGTCGTCTTCGTCTTCCTGGCGCTGGCGGCACAATATGAAAGCTGGGTTCTGCCGCTCGCGATCATTCTCATCGTCCCGCTTGCGGTGCTCGCAGCGCTGATCGGGGTCTCGCTGAGGGGAATGGACAACAACGTCCTGACGCAGATCGGCCTGATCGTGCTGATCGGGCTTGCGGCCAAGAACGCCATTCTGATCGTCGAGTTTGCCAGGCAGGCGGAAGACGAGGGCAAGTCGCCGGTGGAAGCGGCCATCGAGGCCAGCCATCTTCGCCTGCGCCCGATCCTGATGACGGCATTCGCGTTCATCTTCGGCGTTCTGCCGCTTGCCATCGCCACCGGCCCCGGCGCCGAAATGCGCCAGTCGCTCGGCACCGCCGTCTTTTCGGGCATGCTTGGCGTGACGATCTTCGGCTTGTTTCTGACGCCGGTCTTCTACGTCGTGCTGCGCGGCTGGCGCCGCAAGCAGCCGGCGGAAAAGACGGCGGAGGCCGTCCCGATTGAAAGCGAAACGGTCTGATCCGCTCCAGCGGGCGGCCGAGAAGGCGGAAGTCAGGTGGAAAACAGATGCACCTGACCCTGCCACAGGCGGGCGACGGTCAGCTTGCCGCTGCGATAGGCGCGCGTATCGAGATTGAGCCGTCTCGGCCGTATGTCGGGCTCGTCGTTCGGCGTGTGACCGTGAACGATGAGCTTCGGCAAAGGCACCCGGCTTTCGAGAAACCGCTGTCGGATCATGACCAGATCCTCGTCCGTCTGCTCGTTGAGCGGCAGCTTCGGATTGATGCCGGCATGTACGAAAATCACGCTCGGAGTCTCCAGCATGACAGGCATCGCCCGCATGAAATCGATATGCGTGCGCGGCAGCGACTGGCGGAGGAAGGAATCGAGCTTTGCGCCGGAGGGAAAGACCAGCGGCAGATGCTCCGGATCGAGGCCATAGGATTTCAGCGACTCTGCCGAACCCATCCGCATCCACTCGTCATAGGAGATCCAGCCGTCGACATAGTCGAGCATGGCGATTTCATGATTGCCTGCAAGGCAGATACGGTCGAAATCATCCGGCGGCGGCGCCATGAGATGGGTGATGACCTGGGCCGATGCCGGTCCACGGTCGATATAGTCGCCAAGCGTCACAATCAGTTTACGCCCCGGCAGCCGCGCGGCGTCGTGCAGGATCGCCGCCTCGGCTTTCGCAAGCAGATCGTACCGCCCATGAATGTCGCCGATCGCATAGGTCGGGATCGCGGCAATATCCAGCGTCAGACGTGGTCTCGACTGGCGTGCCATTTTCGAAACCTCGCCGTTGCGAGCAAGAGTATCGCTCATCATGTTTCTCAATCAAGGAAGCCCCACTTGCCGGTAAGTAGAGGCGAAAACAAGGCAATCAAGCTGGTAAGAAAATTCAAAGCCTTGGCGTTTTGTAGAAAAACCAGCCTTATCATTCGTGGGCCAATCCCTCACTCCTGTATCCCTGCCATCGGCCCGACGATTGGAGCGATTTTCGGAAGGCACGAGGCGCCGAGTCAACCTGTTGCAGCGTTCTTCGCCCATCCGAAAAGACGCACAGCGCTGTAGGAAAGAGTGACCGATGGGAACGGTATCGCAGTTTCAGGATAGAAAAAGGCCTCCCGCGCATCGCATCGAAAGTGAAGAGGAGGCGATATCCATCGCCCGCTTCCTTGCCGCCGCATTCCGGCACCAGGCGAGCGAACGCGACATCAACCGCGTGTTGCCCTTTGCCGAACTCGACACGCTGTCGGCATCGGGATTGACGGCGATCACTGTTCCGCCCGACCATCAGGGGCTCGACGTGTCGAACGCGCTGCTCGCCGAAATCGTCGCCATCATTGCCGAGGGCGATGCCTCGATCGGCGAGGCGCTGGAAAACCATTTCTGTGTGCTGGAAACGCTGCGGACCCAGGCGACCGAGGATCTGCAGGCATCGCTGTTTGCCCGCGTGTTGTTCGGGGACCGCTTTGCAGGCGCCACCTTCATGGAAGGAGCCGAGCTTACGGCCGAAGGCCCGGGCTATCGCCTGAGCGGGCGCACAAGGCAGGCCTCCGGTATTTTATTCGCCGACTGGATCGCCGCTGTCGCTATCGCTCCACCCAGCCGTCCACTGACCCTCTACCTGGCAGGCGACGACGAAGGCCTGCGGGTGGTCGACGATTGGGACGGCTTCGGCCAGCGCACCAATGGATCGGCGACGGCAATCGTCGGCACACTTCACGTCAATGCCGATGCGATTGCGCCGATCCCCTCCTCCGACGTTTCGACCGGTATCTCGCTCGGCCTGCTGCTCAAGGCAAGCGTCAGCGTCGGCATCGCCCGGGCCGCCTGGAGCGACCTGATGACGGCAATTGGCGATCGCGGCACGACGGTCCTTCCCCGCATCGGCGAACGTGCCATCCGTATCGAAGCGAGTGCGGCAGCCTTGGAACGGGCTGGCCGCAAACTCGACATTGCCCAGGTCAATCCCGTCGACGCCGCGATGGCGGACGCGCATTTCTCCGCCTCGGCGGCCGCGATCCTTGCCGGGGAAACTGCACTCGACACCGCAAACGCGCTGTTCGAACTGGCAGGGGAAACATCGGCCGGCATCGGGCTCAATCTCGACCGGCATTGGCGCAATGCCCGCATTCACGCTTTATCGCTGCCACGGGAGAAGCTGCTGCGTGCCGCAGGCGAATATAGCTCGACGCCTGGCGACCCCCAAAGCGCGTCGCATCAAACTTGATTCATGCGAAGCGCTTTAGCTCTTTGTTTTGATGTATGTCGTTGTCCCGGAACCGCTGCACATTTCCGGGCGACATGCATTCAATTCAGCTGACTGCGGAGATCGGCAATTCTTCCTTGGGGCCGTCGATGCGGCCGCCCGCGGCGACGAATTGCTCGAGGCTCATATTGTCGAGAATGGCGGCGATCGCGTCACGAACATCGGTCATCGAGCGCCGCACCTGACAGGTTTCCGGATCGGCGCAGTCGTCGCAGGCCTCGTAAGCCGTACGGCTGGCACAGCGGATCGGCGCCAGCGGCCCGTCGAGCGTGCGGATGACATGGCCGATGCGGATTTCGGAGGCCGGCCGCGACAGGGAATACCCGCCGCCCGGCCCCTTTTTCGAGCGCAGGATGCCGACGTTGCGCAGTTCGAGCAGGATCGTATCGAGAAACTTCTTCGGGATATTGTTGCGGGCGGCGATGTCATTGATGAAGGCGGTCTCGCCGGGCGCCAGCCGCGCCAGATCGACCAGCGCCTTCAGCCCGTATTTTCCCTTTTTCGTCAGCATCGTCGTTGCCCTGTAGTAAACGCAGTATTTATGCCTGCCAATAGCAGGCAAATAGCGTCAAAAGCGTGAACTTACAAGAAAATAGCTATTATTTATAGCTTATATCGGCAACGTCCACAGGCCAGCCGGCGGCCTTGGAACCGACTTGCCGAGCAATGCCGCTGCCGCGGAATTCAAAGTGTTACCGCGCTGCGCGTCTGAGACCCGCAGCGGTGTGGTTTCGCTCAGATCGTCTTCAGCATGCCGCCATCGACAAAATAGGTCGAGCCGACGCAATAGCTCGCCCGTTCCGAACTCAGAAAGACGAAGACGTTTGCCAGTTCCTCCGGCGTGCCGAAGCGTCTGGAGGCGGCATGTTCGTTGGCGACGCTCTGCAGGTAGCCCTCCCAGTTCCCGCCGGTTTCGGCGGTCAACTGCTTGGCGGTCTTGATCCAGTCGGGGGTGAGGATCAGGCCGGCATTGACGCAGTTGACCCGGATATTGTCCGGGATGAGTTCGGTCGAAAGCGTCTTCGAAAACATCATCAGCGCCGACTTGCTGACATTGTAGATCGGCTCGTACCAGAGCGGCTGGACGGCGCAGATCGACGCATTGTGCAGGATCACGCCGCCGCCGCGTGTCTTCATCTGAGGGGCGATGCCGCGCGCAAGCCGCACGGCGGCCATCACATGCAGGTCCCAATAGCTCTGCCACTTCTCGTCGGGCGCCTCCATCACCGTCTCATTCGATCCGGTGCCGGCATTGTTGATGAGGATATCGGCGCCGCCTTTTTCGGCCGCCGCCGCAATGATCGACTCCGTTCCGTCAACCGTCGCCACATCGGCGGCAACAGCGACCGCGCTGACGCCGTACTTCTCGGCGATACGGGCGGCCTCCGCCTCGAGCCGTTCGCCGCCGCGGGCCGCCAGCACGAGATTGGACCCCTCAGCCGCCAGCCCCTCGGCGATCGCCAAGCCAATCCCGACAGACGCGCCTGTTATGACGGCGGTCTTTCCCTTCAGTCCCAGATCCATATTTTCCTCCGCGCAAGCGGCCGGCGGTTCCGGCCTGATGTGCCGAATGTTCCGCCAATGAAACCGCGCGTCAAGCACTGAGATGCCTCTTGCGGAGGGCACCGATCTGTCGCAGCCTGCATCCCCATATGCGAGGAGTTTTCATGCGACGCTATTCAGCCTGTATAGAGTGGCTGTTTGCCGAAGAAGGCGACAGCTTTCCCGATCGCATCCGCCGCGCCCATGCCGGCGGCCTGACGGCGATCGAATTCTGGCGTTGGACCGACAAGAATCTGGACGCGATCGAGGCGGCGCTTGATGAAACCGGCCTTGCCGTCACCAGCCTCGTCGCTGAGCCGATGATCGCGCTGACCGATGCCGGCAACCGGCAGGCATGGCTGAAAGGCCTTGCCGAATCCGTCGCGGCCGCAAAGCGTCTCGGCGCGCCGGTGCTGATTGCCCAAGCCGGCGACGATCTTCCGGGCGTGACCCGCGAGGAGCAACGCCGGGCGCTCACCGAAACGCTGAAGGCCGGCGCCGATATTCTTCGCGGCAGCGGTGTGCGCCTCGGCGTCGAGCCGCTCAACATCCGCATCGACCATATCGGCTATTTCCTCGATTCAACTAGCGAAGGTCTCGACATCATCGATGACATCGCCCGCCCCGAGATCGGCATCGTCTACGACATCTACCATTCCGCCGTGATGGACGAGCGCACGGAAGACGTGTTGGACGGCCGTCTCGACCGTGTTTTCCACGTCCATGTCGCCGATCATCCCGGCCGCAACGAACCGGGCTCCGGCGGCATCGACCTGGCCCACCGGCTCGGCTGGATCTTCGCCAACGGCTATGACGGCGCCGTCGGCCTAGAATACCGGCCGACAAGGCCCGGCGCCGACGCAGTCATGGCCGTGATCGCTTCACTCGGCGGTTAAAACACGGCGGCATCGATGCTTGCCACCACCTTGCAGGGTCCGGCCGAACGGCGCTCGATAATGCGCGAGGCAATCATGATGCGCCTCGCCGGCATGCCGGGCAGGCGTGGATTTTCGATGCGTTCGAGCAAAAGCCGCAGCCCGACCGCCCCGCATTCCTGTCCCTCCATCCTCACCGTCGTCAGCGCCGGCGAAATCTGCGTCGCCGGCGAGTAGTCGCCGAAACCGACGACCGAAATATCGTCGGGAATGCGGTATCCCTGACCGAGCAACTCGGAAACCACGGTCAGGGCCAGCCCGTCATGGGCGCAGAAAAAAGCCGTCGGCCGGATGCCTTTTTCGGCAAGCGCCCGGAAGGCCGCGCTAAAGCCATTCTCTTCGTCGAACTGCATAACAAAAAGCGCAACATCCGGATAACGTTCGGCGACTTCACGGGCACCGTAATGCCGTTCCTGGCGCCCCCGCAGGCCCGGCATGCCATAGACGTACACGATGGACCGATGGCCGAGCCCGACTAAATACTCCAGCACCGCCTGCCCTGCCTCATGGTCGGTGCCACCCACATGGTCGATCTGCTCTAGCGCATCGACCCACCCGAAGCGCACGATCGGAACGCCGGTGGCACTCACCGCCGCCACAGCCTCACGGGCATGGGGACCGACGAGCATCAGCCCGTCGCAGCTACGCGCCAGCTCTTCCAACTGCCTGGGATCATGTGTCCAGCGTACGCGCAGCGTCATGCCAAGCCGATGAGCCTCGCGCTGCACACCGTTCTGCACCTGCATATAGAGCTCACTGTTGACGGCATCGAGATCGTGAAAGACAACCGCGACCTCGCCGGTAGAACCCTGCCGGGCGGGCTTCGTATAGCCAAGGCGTTGCGCCGTCTCGCGGATCAGAGCGCGCGTCTCTTCGCTAACACCGCTCTTGCCGGCAAGCGACCGCGATACCGCATATTTCGATAGACCGACCTCCCCTGCGATGGTCTGCAATGTAACCCGGCCTCTGCTTCCCACGTGGCACCTCGCCATTTGATTGATGCGACGCTGGCTATATCAATAACGTCACCAAAGCAATTTTCACACTAATAAAAACATAACGCTTTACCTAACAATATCCAAATGTAATCTTTCCCTCATCCCAGCCCGCAGCAAAAATAATGATAAGGGCACGGATTTTTGGAGGAGATCCCTATGATCAAGCTGAAACGACGTGCGTTTCTGGCCGGGACATCGGCCGCCCTGATATTGCCGGCCCTGCCGGTTTTCGCCGCTGACTTCAAGGAAGCGGATATACTGAAAACGAAGGTGTCGAGCGGCACCCTGCCGGCCCTGAAGGAGCGGCTTCCTGAAAATCCGCTCGTCGTCAAACCGGTCGAAAGCGTCGGCAAATACGGCGGCGACTGGAACATGGCTCTGGTCGGCGGCGGGTCGCTGTCGATGCTGTTTCGCTATCAAGCCTACGAGCCGCTGCTGCGCTATACGCCCGACTGGTCTGGCGTGACGCTGAATGTCGCCGAGTCCTTTGAGGGCGATGCTGACTCCAAGGTCTATACGATCCGGCTGCGCAAGGGCATGAAATGGTCGGACGGCCATCCCTACACCACCGCCGACATCAAATTCTGGTACGACACCGTTTTCACCGACAAGCGCGTCGCCTTTGTCGGCCAGGATCATTGGAAGTCCGGCGGCAAGCCGGCCAAGCTGGAGATCGTCGACGAGCAGACCTTCAAGGTCACCTTCGACAAGCCGAACGGCCTGTTCCCGCTGCAGGTCGCTTGGGCAAACAACGACCAGACGACGCGCACGCCGAAACATTATCTCGAGCAGTTCCACATCGACTTCAATCCGAAGGCCGATGAACTTGCCAAGCAACGCGGCTTTGAAAGCTGGATCGCCTCCTTCCAGGCGGCCGCCGGTTTCCAGGATGACAATGCCTTCTTCCTCAACTCCTCGAAGAAGCCCTGCGTGCATGCCTGGATGTTCACGATAGCGCCCGGCGAAAACACCGAGCGCGCCGTTGCCGAGCGCAATCCCTACTATTGGAAGGTCGATACCGAGGGCAACCAGCTGCCCTACATGGACCGCATCGTCTACCAGATGGTCGCCGACCCGCAGGTTTTGCTGCTGAAGGCCATGCAGGGCGAAGTCGACCTGATGGACCAGTATATCGCCACGCCGAACAACAAGTCGGTTCTATACGATGCGCGTGAGCAGGGCGGCTATGATTTCTACACACTGACCTCGACCGAAGCCAATGTGATGAATTTCATTTTCAACCTTAACCACAACGACGAGACCAAGCGGAAGCTCTTCCGGAACAAGGATTTCCGTGCGGCGCTCTCGACCGCGCTCGACCGGCAGTCGCTAATTGATGCGGTGCTCGTCGGTCAGGGCGGCGCCCGCCCAGCCGTCGATCAAGAAGGAAGATCCGCTTTACAACGAGCAGCTCGCCACCCAGTTCACGGCCTATGAGGTCGACAAGGCGAATGCCATGCTCGACCAGATCGTGCCGAAGCGCGACGACCAGAACTTCCGTCTCGACGAAAAGGGTCGCCGCCTGACAATCATATTCGAGATCGACCAGGCGCGCGCCGTCTTCCTCGATCTCTTCCAACTGGTGATCCCGATGTTCCAGGCGGTCGGCATCGATGCGCAGATGCGCTCGATGGACCGTTCGCTCTGGGAGACGCGCGTCCGCCAGGGCCGTGATTTCGATGCGACCGCCCACCAGTTCGGCGCAAACGGCGGTGTCGCAGCCATGCTCGACCCGCGCTATTACGTGCCGACCGATGCCAACGCCATGTATGCCCCGGCCTGGCAACTCTGGTATCGCGACCGCGCCAATGCCAATGCCGAAGAACCGCCGGAAAGCACGAAGAACCAGCTTGCGCTCTACGACAAGCTGAAGGCGACCTCCGACGCATCAGGCCAGCGCGAGGTCATGAAGCAGATCCTGCAAGGCGCCGCCGATAATTTCTATGTCTTCGGCATCTCGCTGCCGCCGGATGGCTACGGCATTGTCAAGAAGAATATGAAGAACATCACGAAGATCATGCCGAACTCCTTCGGCTGGCCGACGCCTGCTCCGACCATGCCGGAGCAGTTCTACAAGGTCTGAAGACCTTTTATTCCAGGAGCCTAGTTAGGCGCCGGCCCCGCCGGTTGGCGCCGAGGACCTTCTTTTGCCAATGATTGGATGAAGACGATGCTCGATGCCAGAAATCAGAACACCCGCACGCTGAGGACGCCGGACTGGTTCAAGACCGCGACCCGCTGGACCCAGCTGACCTTCGTGGAAGACGACCCGGAAAAATACGACCCGGCCTTCTGGATCGATGTCTTCAAACGCACAAAATCGAACGCGGTCTGCCTCAGTGCCGGCGGCTATATCGCCTATTATCCGAGCGAAGTGCCCTACCACTATGTGAGCAAATATCTCGGCGATAAGGATATCTTCGGCGCGCTCGTCGACGCCGCCCGCAAGCTCGACATGCATGTCATGGCCCGCGTCGACCCGCATGCGATCCATGACGATGCCGCCAAAGCCCATCCGGAATGGGTGATGATCAATGCCGACGGCATGCCGCGCCGCCACTGGGCCTATCCCGATGTCTGGGTGACCAATGCCTATGGCGACTACAACACCGTCTTCATGCCTGAGGTGGTCAAGGAGATCGTCCGCAAATACGATATCGATGCGGTCTTCGCCAATCGCTGGCAGGGCCACGGCGTCGATTATAGCGAAGATAGCGCCCGCCGCTTCAAGGACATGTCCGGTCACGCCCTGCCTGTAAAACCCGACGCCGAGGATCCCGCCTGGCAGGCCTGGGTGCAATGGCGCCGCCGCGTGCTCACCGACATGATCGCGCAATGGGACGATGGCGTCAAAGCGATCCGCTCGCATGCGAGCTTTATTCCGAACATGGGCGGCGCGTCTCTGATGGAATTCGACCTCTCGGTCATCGCCAGGCACTGCCCCTTCCTCGTCGTCGACCATCAGGGCCGCAAGGGCCTCGAGCTCGGCTGGTCGGCTGGGCGCAACGGCAAGCGCATCCGCGCCACCTTCCCCGACCGCCCGGTGGTACTGATCACCTCGATCGGCCCGGAGGAGGAATATCGCTGGAAAGACGCCGTCACGTCGGGTGAGGAGATGCAGCTCTGGATCAACGACGGCACCGCCCATGGCCTCTACGCCTGGTTCACTAAGTTCAACGGTGTCGTGCCCGACAAACGCTGGGTCGAGCCAGTGGCCGACGCATTCGGCCTGCAGGCAGCCGTTGAGCCAGTGCTGGAAAGTATGAAGCCGACCGCCGAAATCGCCGTCATCGATCCCTCGACGACGCTACGCCACTGGGCGCCGGAAGAGCGGCATCTCGCAGAGAAGCACGATCTCGGTCTCTACCACGCCCTCGTTGAAGCCCGCCTGCCCTTCGAGCTGCTTTCGGACCAGGTCCTGACCGAAGAGAGCCTCGATCGGTTTAAGCTCATCATCCTTGCCAACGCTTCCTGCCTTTCGGATGCGCAGAACTTGGCGATCCGCGCCTATGTCGATCGCGGCGGCAGCGTCATTGCCTCCTACGAGACATCGCTGCGTGACGAATTCGGGAAGAAGCGTGACGAATTCGGCCTGGCCGACGTGCTCGGCGCCAGATACGTCTCCGGCCCGCGCGGCATCGTCAAGAACACTTATATTGCCCTTTCCGGCGATCACCCGATCAATCGGGGTTTCGACGGCGCCGAACGCATCATGGGCGGCACCCGCCTGATCCACGCAGAACCGTCGGCCGATGCCAGGGCTCCCTTCCTCTACGTCCCCGACTTTCCCGATCTGCCGATGGAAGAGGTCTATCCGCGTGAAGACCCGAAAGGTGCTGCCGTCATCGCCCGCGAGACTGGCAAGGGTGGCCGCACGGTCTATATTCCCTGGAACATCGGCGAGATCTTCTGGGAGGTCTTTGCGGTCGATCACGCCCGTCTCATCGCCAACGCCGTCCATTGGGCACTCGGCAAGACGCCGCGCGTCACCGTCAAGGGCAAGGGGGTCGTCGATTTGGCGTTGCGCGAAAACGATGAGGGTCTGGCGCTCAGCCTCTTCAACCTCACCAATCCGATGATGATGAAAGGCCCGATCCGCGACAATTACCCTCTGGCAGCGCAGACCGTTTCGGTGGAGATTCCGGAGGGCCGATCGGTGGCGAAGGCATGGCTCGTCGTTGCCGATCGCGCCGCAAGCTTCAGCTTCGGGAATGGCCGCGCGCAGGTGGAGGTGCCTGGTATCGATCGGCTAGAGGTCCTGCATCTAACCTGGAAATGAGATGACGCACGACGAAGGAGCGCTTTCGGCCTCGACGGCGGAAGGCGGGTGAAGATCCGGGGGAAGTGCGTCACGGCGTTCCCGACGGGAGGAGAAACGTTTCAATGCTTGGCTATATCTTCAAGCGCGTGCTCTACATGATCCCGACCTTGTTTGGCATGTCGCTGATCTCGTTCCTGATCATCCAGCTGCCGCCGGGTGACTATCTGACGTCGATGATCGCCACCATGAGCGACAGCGGCCAGACCGTCGATCCCGCGCAGATCGAGCGACTGAAGGAAATCTACGGCTTCGACGATCCCTTCTATATCCAATATCTCAAATGGATCTGGGGCATCGTCAGCCGCGGCGACTTCGGCTACTCCTTCGAGTGGGGCCAGCCCGTTTCCGGGCTGATCTGGGCCCGCATGGGCTCGACGCTGGTGATCTCGCTCTTGAGCCTGCTCTTCGTCTGGATCGTGGCATTGCCGATCGGCATCTATTCCGCTGTCCGCCGCCACTCCGTCGGCGATCATGTCTTCACCTTTCTCGGCTTCATCGGCCTTGCGGTGCCGAACTTCATCCTGGCGCTGACGCTGATGTACATCGCCTATAAATATCTCGGCCAGAGCGTCGGCGGGCTGATCTCGCCGGAATATGCCGAGGCGCCCTGGAGCCTCGACAAGGTCGGCGATTTCCTCGCCCATCTCTGGATCCCGATCATCATCATTGGCGCATCGGGAACGGCAGCGATGATCCGCATCTTGCGCGCCAATCTGACCGACGAACTGCACAAGCCCTATGTCGTTACCGCCCGCGCCAAGGGACTGCCGGAGTACAAGGTGATCCTCAAATATCCGGTCAGAATCGCGCTCAATCCCTTCGTTTCGGCGATCGGCTGGGTGCTACCGCATCTCGTCTCCGGCGTGACGATCACCGCCATCGTGTTGAACCTTCCGACGGCCGGCCCGCTGCTTTTCCGCGCGCTTATCTCGCAGGACATGTATCTCGCCGGCAGTTTTATCCTGCTTTTGAGCGCGCTGACCCTCGTCGGCATGCTGCTGTCGGATCTGCTGCTGGCGCTGCTCGATCCGCGCATCCGGTTCAATTGAGGGGGAACGCGATGAGCACGCACGAAACCTTCGGAAACCACACCGGCCCCCTCCACGTCGTCGCCGACGGCCCCTCGATCAGCCCGCTGAAACAGGGCAAGACCGTCTCGACCGCAGCGATCGGCCCCTGGCGGCTGGTCACCGGCAAACTGATCCGCCAGAAGGTGGCGATGGTGGCCGGCGCCATCATCCTATTCCTCTATCTGGTCAGCCTCTTCGCCGAATTCCTGGCGCCTGCTTTGCCGATGACCTCGCGGTCGCAATATACCTATGCCCCGCCGCAGGGCTTCAGCTTCTTCGTCGAAAAGCCGGACGGCAGCTCTGAATTCAATTTCCATGTGAAGGGCTACAAGGTCGAGATCGACAAGGTGGCGCTACGCCGCACCTTCGCCGTCGACGACACCAAGGTCGTCCCGATCGGCTTCTTCGTCAAAGGCGCTGCCTATGACCTCTGGGGCCTGATCCCGATGAACCGGCACCTGATCGGTCCCCTCAACCAGAACGACCCAATGTACCTGCTCGGCGCCGACCGGCTCGGCCGCGACGTCTTCTCGCGCCTCGTCTACGGCACGCGCGTATCCATGTCGATCGGCCTCGTCGGCGTCGCAATGTCACTGATCCTGGGCGTCGTGCTCGGCTCGATCTCCGGCTTTTACGGCGGCTGGGTGGATACGCTGATCCAGCGCGTCATCGAGGTCGTCAGCGCCATGCCGACCATCCCGCTCTGGCTCGGCCTGGCGGCGGCGATCCCGCTGACATGGTCGCCGGTCAACGTCTATTTCGTCATAACGATTATCGTCTCGCTGCTCGGCTGGACCAGCCTGGCGCGGGAGGTGCGCGGCCGGTTCCTGGCGCTGCGCAGCGAGGATTTCGTCGTCGCCGCCCGGCTCGACGGATCGAGCGAAGCGCGGCTGATCTTCCGCCATATCCTGCCGTCGCTGACGAGCCATATCCTTGCGGTCGTCACACTGGCCGTGCCGACCATGATCGTCGCCGAGACCTCGCTTTCCTTCCTCGGCATCGGCCTCAAGCCGCCGGTCGTCAGTTGGGGCGTGCTGCTGCAGGACGCCCAGAACATCCGCACCGTCGCCACTGCGCCGTGGCTCCTGATCTGGCCATCGCTCGCGGTCGTCGTCGCCGTCCTGTCCTTCAATTTCTTCGGCGACGGCCTGCGCGATGCCGCCGACCCCTATGACAATTGAGGAGGAACCCATGACCGATCTTTCGCACGATGTTGCACTTTCCGTCGAAAACCTCTCGATCGATTTCAGGCTGCGCACCCACATCCTGCACGCCGTCGAAAATGTCAGCTTCGAGCTGAAACGCGGCCAGACGCTCTGCCTCGTCGGCGAAAGCGGCTCCGGCAAGAGCGTCACCGCCCGCTCGCTGCTGCAGATCGTCGACAGCCCCGGCAGCATCGTTTCCGGCCGCATTCTGCTCAGCAATGGCGAGGGGGTCACCGACATCGCCGCCTTGAAGCCCTCGGACCGGGCAATGCGCGCCATCCGCGGCCGCCGTATAGGCCTGATCTTCCAGGAGCCGATGAGCTCGCTGTCGCCGGTGCACACCATCGGCTCGCAGATCATCGAGGCCGTACGCCTGCACAGCAATCTCGACCCGCGCGCCGCCCGCGAAAGGACCCTCGAACTGCTGCGGCAGGTCGAAATTCCGAATCCGGACAAGATGGCCGACCGTTATACCTTCGAATTCTCCGGCGGCATGCGCCAACGCGCCATGATCGCCATGGCGCTCGCCGGCAATCCCGATATTCTCATCGCCGACGAGCCGACGACGGCGCTCGACGTCACCACCCAAGCCGAGATCCTCGACCTGATCAAACGCCTGCAGGTCGAGCGCGGCATGGCCATGCTGCTCATAACCCATGACATGGGGATCGTCGCCGAAGTGGCAGACGACGTCGCCGTCATGCGCTTCGGCCGTATCGTCGAGCGCGGGCCGGTCGATGCGATCTACCACGCCGCCGAACATCCCTATACCCGCCAACTGCTCACCTCGACGGTCAAGCTCACCCACCATGTCGAAGGCAGGCTGCCCGCCGTGGCGCTGTCGCCGCAGGCGCCGCAGCCGATCCTGTCCGTCCGCAATCTCGGCAAGATCTACGGCTGGCACGGCAAGGCCAATACGCTGCGCGCCGTCGACGACGCCAGCTTCGATCTCTATCCCGGCGAAAACCTCGGCATCGTCGGCGAAAGCGGCTCCGGCAAGACGACGCTCGGCCGCCTGATCCTGCGTACCGTCGAGCCGACATCGGGCAGCATCACCTATCGCGGCAGGGACGGCGGCGAGATCGACGTCACGAAACTCACCAAGCGCGAACTCCGCACCTTCCACCGCGAAGTCCGCTTGGTTTTCCAGGATCCGTTCGCGTCGCTCAATCCGCGCATGACCGTCAAGGAGGTGATCGGCGATCCGCTGATCGTCAACGAGCTGGCCAAGGGCAAGGCACTGGAGGACCGCGTCGCGGAACTGATGCGCCTCGTCGGCCTCGATCCGATGGGCATGGAGCGCTACCCGCATGCCTTTTCCGGCGGCCAGCGCCAGCGTATCGGCATAGCCCGCGCCCTGGCGCTCGATCCGCGCATCATCATCGCCGACGAGGCGACGTCGGCGCTCGATGTCTCGATCCGCAGCCAGATCCTCGATTTGCTGCTCGATATTCGCCAGCGGCTGAACCTGAGCTTCATCTTCATCTCGCACGACATTTCGGTCGTCCGTTATTTCTGCGATCGTGTCGCCGTTATGCATCGCGGCAAAATCGTCGAACTCGGCGAAGCCGAACAGATCTGCACCGCTCCCGGAGAGGCCTATACCAAGAGCCTCATCTCCGCTGTTCCCAATCCCGACCCTCGCGACAAGCGCATGCTGCACCGGCATCGTTTCGTCGCGCCTGCCAATATCTAAGGACGATCCCGTGCCGAAATTTTCCGCCAACCTTTCCTTCCTCTACCAGGACCTGCCCTTTCTCGACCGTTTCGCCGCTGCCGCAGGGGACGGCTTCGGCGCCCTCGAATACCTCGGCCCCTATGCCGAGCCCAAGGAGAAGGTCGCCGAGACGTTGAAGGCGAGTGGCCTGAAACAGGCGCTATTCAACGTGCCGTCCGGCGACTGGGGCGGCGGCGAGCGCGGCATTGCCTGCCTGCCGGACCGCGTAGAGGAGTTTCGCAACGGGGTCGCGCAGGCGCTCGACTATGCCAAGGCGCTCGATTGCCCACAGGTGAACGTCATCTCCGGCCTGGTGCCCAAAGGTGCGGACCTTCAAACGCTGGAAAATGTGCTGGTCGACAATCTGAAATACGCAGCAAAGCGCTGCGCCGACGCCGGCGTCAGGCTGCTGATCGAGCCGATCAATCTGCGCGATATTTCGAGTTTCTTCCTGTCGACGACCGCTCATGCCGAACGCATCCTTGACCGGGTCGGCTCCGACAATCTCTATATCCAGTATGATTTCTACCACATGCAGATCATGCAGGGCGACCTGATGCCCACCTTCACAAGGCTGAAGGAGAAGATCGCTCATGTGCAGATCGCCGACAATCCTGGGCGCAACGAACCCGGCACCGGCGAGATCAACTACGGCTTCATCCTCTCCGAGCTCGACCGCCTCGGTTACGACGGCTGGGTCGGCTGCGAGTACAAGCCAACATTCGGCACCAGCGAAGGCCTCGGCTGGATGAAACCCTATCTGAAGTCAGCGAGGACGGCGTGAACATCGGATTTATTGGACTGGGCGTCATGGGCCGCCCGATGGCGGAACACCTAATCGACGCCGGGCACACGCTGCATCTGAGCCGCGTGAAGGAAGCCTCTCAGCATCTTGTGGACAAGGGCGGCAAAGCCGCCGCAAGCGCCATGGCCGTGGCCGCAGCCTCCGACATCGTCATCCTGATGCTGCCGGATACGCCTGACGTCGAGGCGGCCCTCATCGGCGAGAACGGCGTCGTCTCGGGTTTGTCCGAGGGCAAGCTCGTCATCGACATGAGCTCGATCTCACCGGTGGCGACAAAGACATTCGCACGGCGCATCGAGGCGGTCGGCTGTGATTATCTCGATGCTCCGGTCTCCGGTGGCGAAGTCGGAGCCAAGGCAGCCTCGCTGACGATCATGGTCGGCGGCAAGGAAAACGCCTTCGAGCGCGCCAGACCGCTCTTCGAAAAGATGGGCAAGAACATCACCCATGTCGGCGGAAGCGGCGACGGCCAGACCGCAAAGGTCGCTAACCAGATCATCGTGGGCCTGACCATTGAGGCCGTTGCCGAAGCGCTGCTGTTTGCTAAGAAGACCGGTGCCGACCCGGCCAAGGTGCGCGCTGCGCTGATGGGCGGCTTTGCCTCATCGCGCATCCTCGAAGTGCACGGCGAGCGCATGGTGAACGAGACCTTCACTCCCGGCTTCCGCATCCGCCTGCACCGCAAGGACATGACGCTCGCCATCGATGCAGCCCGCGCACTCGACCTGTCGCTGCCGAATACTGCCACCACCCAGCAATTGATGAATGCTGCAATCGCTAATGGCGACGGCGATTACGACCATTCCGCCCTCATCCGCACGTTGGAACTCCTTGCCGGAGGACCGCGCTAGATCAACTTTTTAAAACAGCCGGACGCCATCGTCGATTGCCCTCCTGCCGGAGCCATTTCTCAGGACGGCGAAGCTATGTCCGGACATCGACAGAGAAGGACAGAACAATGCTTAGAAATGATATTCAGCTCCCCTACGGCGCCGTCTATTTCCGCAAGTCGAATCCGCCCCGCGAGGACTGGGAGCGCGACTACGCTACCGCCGGGGAAGACGGCCTCAACATCTTCCGCCACTGGTTCATGTGGAGCGCGATCGAAACCGCTCCGGGCGTATACGATTGGGAAGAATACGACCGCCAGATGGACCTTGCCGCGGCAAACGGCATTAAAACTGTCATCGCCGAATTGATCCATGCCGTGCCCGATTGGGCGGTCCGCAAATACGCCCATGCACTACAGGTCAATGCCGACGGCACCAAACTCGGCTCCTATATGGGCGTCTCCTCCGCCACCGGAGGCTTTTCCAACAACGGCGGCGGAGCTGGTGCGTTAACGCTGAACTGCCCGGAGGTGAAGCAAGCAGCGGGCAAATTCCTCACCGCGCTCACTACCCGCTACAAAGACCATCCGGCGATCTATGGCTACGACGTCTGGAACGAGTGCAACTATTCCGCCGATGTCGACTACAGCCCCTATGCAAAAGCCGCCTTTCGCAAATGGCTCGAAAACAAATACGGGAGCCTCAAGGTCGTGGCCAAGGCCTGGCATCGTTACAGCTTTGCCGAATGGGAAGATATCGAACCACCAGTGCATATGGCGCCCTATCCCGAATGCATCGATTGGCTGCAATTCAAACGCGACAATTTCTACGATCAGATGCAGTGGCGCATCGACACGATCCGTGAGGTCGACGGCGAGAACACCATCGTTGCCCACGGCATATCGGGCGCGATCCCTAACATGGCGGCAAACGGCTGCGACGACTGGCTCGCCGCTTCCAAGGTCGAAGTCTACGGCTTCACCTGGATTCAAGCGCGCAAGGGCTCGGAAGCCTGGAAGAACTGGTATGGCGTCGATATCAACCGCGCCGCCGCCCGCGGCAAGCCGTTCTGGCATGCCGAGCGACAGGGTGGGCCGCTTTGGCTGCAGCCGCAGGTAATCGGCCGCGACAAGGAGGATGGCCGCGTCGCCGAGCCCGAGGATATCCGCCTCTGGAGCATGACGTCGCTTGCCGGTGGCGCGCGTGGCGTGATCAATTTGCGTTGGCGTCCGCTGCTCGATGGTCCGCTCTTTGGCGCCTTCGGTTCCTACGGGATGGACGGATCGCGCACCCCACGCTCCGCCATGGCGAGCGCCATGGCAAAATGGGCAAACGACCCGGCACATGCCGCCCTCTGGGAGGCAAAGCCGGTGCGCGGCGAGGTCGGCATTCTTGTTGTGCGCGAAACGCAGGAGTTCGATTACCTCCTGAACCACGACCGCAAGGAAAAGCCCTATCCCGAAGCCATGTGGGGTGCCTATCGCGCCTTCCTCGAAAACAGCGTTCAGCCGGACTGGGTGCATATCGACGACATCGACGCTTATGATTTCCTCTATTTCCCCTATCCGATCATGTTCACATCAGAACAGGCAAATCGTCTCAAAGCGTGGGTCGAAAACGGCGGCACGCTGATTGCCGAAGCTTGCCCCGGATATTTCGGCGATCGCGGCCATGTCGGCACCGTACAGCCGAACATGGGCTTCGACGAAGTTTTCGGCGCGCGCGAGGATGAGGTCGAATTCATGCCCGACATCGGCGACCGTATCCATTTCGATTTCGACGGCATAGCCGTCGATGGCGGCGGCTTCCTGCAATCCTACCGGCTGACCGGCGGAACCGCGCACGGCCATTTCACCGATGGCCGTCTTGCCGTCGTCGAAAATGCCTATGGCAAGGGCCGCACGCTGCTGATCGGCACCAACCCTTCCGTCGCCTACTACCGGACGCAGGGAAAGCGGAACGGGACCTTCTTCGCCGAACTAATGACATGGAGCGGCAAGAATCGTCATACGACGCTATCGAATGGCGCGCTCTTCGCTCGTATTCATGTCGGGAAGAAAGGCAGCTTTCTCTGGCTAGTGAACCCGACGAGAACCGCTCAAAAAACAGAGGTGACGCTTGCCCAGGGAACGTTGGCGCGAGACCAGCCCGTCTGGCCCATCGGCCATGTAGACAGTGGAAATATCGAGGTCCCGCCGCGCGATGTGCTAATCATGCCGCTTAATGGTTGGGATTCAGGACGCGGGTGAACGGGCGCCTTCGGCAAAGGCTTCAAGCTCGGGGTCGAAATCGACTTCGACGACATTGTTGAAGACGGCGGTGGCCAGCATGATGCCGGCAAAGGCGACGAGATCGACCAGCACCTTGGTGTCGTAGCGCTGTTTCAGCTTAGCCCAGAGTTCGGTGGGAACCGCATTGGAATCGGCAACGATCGCCTTGCCGAAAGCGTCGAGCAAAGCTTCCTCCTCGGACAGTTTGAGCGCGTCGGGATTGAAACCCTTGTTGATGAGCGCCCTGCGAAAGAAGGTGATGGCGATCTTCGATTTCGCCGCCTTCGAGATCGCATGCGAGAAGACCCAGATCTCCCGATCGCTGATGACAGGATCGAGCTCGGCCCGCAGCGTGAACCATTCGGCATAGATGCGATGGGCGGCCGGCGAATGCAGCAGCGTCCGCTTCATATTGGTCATGCGCCCGCGCAGCCTGACTTCCTCGTCATGCGCCGCCCGAACCTCTTGCGAAGCGGTGCCGTAGTCGATCTGCGGGAGCTGGCTCATCGGGTCCTCTTTCTGATGCACGAAGATAAATCCGCTTGGCCGCCGGGCCGCGCCCACTTAAAGCGCGCCCCGATCTTTCAGATTTCGCTCCTTGCGCTTTAGCTCTTTGTTTTACGCATGTCGTTGCCGCAAAACCGCTGCACACTTTTGCGCGACATGCTTTAATTCCTTATATCGAAGGTGGAGGCAAGGCATGAGCGACGATCACGAGCATCACCCCATCGACTGGCGGGAACATGGCGTCAAGGTCATTCCCGGCAATTCGCTCGATCCGAACACCGCGCAGACGCCGGGCATGAACCGCGCGACAGCGATCAACAATGCCCGCGCCGGAGCCGAGAAGATCTGGGCCGGCACGGTGACGATCCATGCCAACGCCAAGACCGGCGCTCATCATCACGGCGATCTCGAAAGCATCATTTATGTGGTCAAGGGCAAGGCCCGCATGCGGTGGGGCGAGCAGCTCGAATATACCGCCGAAGCCGGCCCCGGCGACTTCATCTACGTCCCGCCCTATGTGCCGCATCAGGAGATCAACGCCAGCCGCGACGAGACGCTGGAATGCGTGCTCGTCCGCTCAGGCCAGGACCCTGTTGTCGTCAATCTCGATATCGAGCCGGTGGAAAAGCCGGAAGACGTGCCATGGATCGACCCGATCCACCGCTAATGCATACCGACATCGGTCAGGCGTGAACCGCATCCGCCCCACTCATGGCCGAGTTTTCGATGATCCGGCCGGTATCGGCGGCGTAAAGGTGGATCGCGTTGTGATCGATCGCGATGCCGATCGGATCGCCCGACTTCACGGTCACGGCCTCGGTCAGCGCCACGGCGAAGGGCAGCCCGTCGAAATCGGCGTGAACGACGCGGCTCGCACCGAGCTCCTCAATGAAGTCGGCCGTCGCCACCAGGGCGCCGGGCGCATCCGGGGCCACCAGACGGGCAGCCTCGGCGCGCATGCCGAGCACGACGCGTTTGCCTTTCAGCACGGCGGCGCGTTCGCGCGGCAAAGCGACCTTGCGGCTCTGGTCGTAAACGAACACGCCCTCGTCATTGATCGTGCCTTCGAGCAGGTTCATCGCCGGCGTGCCGACGAAGCCGGCGACGAAACGCGAAACCGGATGGTGATAGACCTCCTCAGGCGTCCCGACCTGCTCCACCCTGCCGCCATTCATCACCACCAGCCGGTCGGCCAGGGTCATCGCCTCGGTCTGGTCATGCGTGACGAAGATCGAGGTTGCGCCGAGGCGGCGGTGCAGGCGGCGGATTTCAGCGCGCATGGCGATGCGCAGCTTGGCGTCGAGGTTCGACAGCGGCTCGTCGAAGAGGAACACCTTCGGTTCGCGGATCATCGCGCGCCCCATGGCGACGCGCTGGCGCTGGCCGCCGGAAAGCGCGGCCGGCCGACGGTCGAGAAAGGGTTCGAGGCTGAGCGCCTTGGCAACCTCGGCGACGCGGCGGCTGCGCTCGGCCTTCGCCACACCGGCCACCTTCAAGGCATAACCGATATTCTCGGCGACGGTCATGTGCGGATAGAGCGCATAGTTCTGGAACACCATGGCGCAGCCGCGCTCGCGCGGCTCCAGCTGGTTGACGACGCGGCCGTCGATGGCGATTTCACCGCCGCTGATTTCCTCGAGGCCGGCGATCATGCGCAGCAGCGTAGACTTGCCACAGCCGGACGGGCCGAGGATGACGATGAATTCGCCGGACTGGATCTCCAGGTCGACGCCGTGAACGACGGGAGTCTTGCCGTAGCTCTTCTTCACATCACGGATTGAGATCGGTGCCACAGGACTGCTCCTTCATTTCTCGGTAGAGATAAGGCCGCGCACGAACCAACGCTGCATCAGGATGACGAGCACCAGCGGAGGCGACATGATGATAAGTGTACCTGCCATGGCGACGTTCCAGTCGGGCAGGCCGAATTCGGATGGGATGAGGGTCTTGAGCTGCGTCACCGCAATGCCGAAACTCGGATCGGTGGTAATCAACAACGGCCAGAGATACTGGTTCCAGGCCCAGACGAACATGATGGTGAACAGTGCAATCATGTTTGGTCGGGACAGCGGCAGCAGAATGTCCCAGAAAAACCGGGCCGGACCCGATCCGTCTATCTTCGAGGCCTCGGCAAGCTCGTCCGGAACGGTCAGATAGAACTGGCGGTAAAGGAAGGTGCCGGTCGCGGTGGCGACGAGCGGCGCCACCAGGCCGGTATAGGAATTCAGCAGACCCCATTCGAGCTTGATCTGGATGCCGGACAGCCAGGCGACCAGCGCGGTAATTCCGGTGATATCGAGAATCGTCTGGAAAGGCTGCAGCGCGTTGGCCGCAATCGAATAGGTCGGCACGATGCGGACTTCCAGCGGCAGCATCAGGGTGATGAAGATGATCCAGAAGATCAGATGCCGGCCGCGGAAGCGGAAGTAGACGATCGAGAAGGCCGCCATGGCGGAAAGGATGACCTTGCCGGCACCGACCGCAGTGGCGAAGATGATGCTGTGGATCAGCTTGTTGCCAAGATCGGCGCGGATCCAGGCGGCCTGTGCATTTTCCCAGAAATGCGTGCTCGGGGTAAGCGGCAACGGCACCCGGTTGACCGTCTCCAGATCGAGCGTCGATGCGATGATGACGATGACGAAGGGCAGAAGCGCGATCACCATGCCGAGCGCCAGAATGATATAGCAGATGAAGTTGAATATCGGCGTGCGTTCGATCATGTCCGCGACCTCACTTGTAGTGCACGCGCCGCTCGATGAAGCGGAACTGGAAGATGGTGAGAAGGACGACGAGCGCCATCAGGATGATCGACTGGGCGGCGGCGCCCGAATAATCGAGCCCCCTGAAGCCATCGAAATAGATCTTGTAGACCATGAGTTCGGTCGCGCGCGCCGGCCCGCCCTGCGTCATGACGTCGACGATACCGAAGGAATCCTGGAAGCTTTCGGTGATGTTGATGACGAGCAGGAAAAACAATGTCGGCGTCAGCAGCGGCAGTTGGAGATCCCACATGCGGCGCAGCGGCCCGGAGCCGTCCATGGCCGCGGCCTCGATCAGCGAGCGCGGAATGCCCTGAAGGGCCGAAAGGAAGAAGATGAAATTATAGCCGATATATTTCCAGGAAAAGGCGATGATGACGGCGATCATCGCGTCCTTGCCGTCGAGTGCCGGGTTCCAGAGACCGGGCCAGACATGATTGATGACCGACAGGAGGCCGGCCTCCGGCGCCAGGATGAAGCGGAAGGCAAGACCGAGAGCGGGCGCGGCGATCGCATAAGGCCAGATGAAGACCGACCGGTAGATTTTGTGGCCGCGCAGCTCACGATCCGTCAAAAGTGCCAGGATGAGCGCCATCCCCATGGCAATCGCCGTCGAGCTGAAGCCGAAGATCATGCTGCGGGTGATCGACTCCCAATAGATGGGGTCGCTGAGCAGCTGCTTGAAATTGTCGAAACCGACCCAGGCGTTGCCGCCGCCCCATGGCTGCTCGAGCGTGAACGCCCAATAGAGCGCCTGCGCACTCGGCCAATAGAAGAAGACGAAGATCAGCAGCAGCATCGGAAATGCGAAGAGCAGTCCGATCGTCGTCGAGGAGAAAGTGACGCGCTTTTCCATGAGTGGTCGTTTTCGCCATGGTTTGGTTCGGCGCGGGCGACAGTTCGCATCCGCGCCTGATTAAGAGAGCTTACAAAGACGCACCCGGCGCGCGCAAGGCGGCCGGGTGCGGCTGATATCAGCCGATCAGGGGAGCTGAACGTTCTTGTAGGTCTGCTGGAAGCGGCGCAGCAGCTGGTTGCCGCGTTCGGCGGCGCCGTCGAGCGAAGCCTGGACGTCGGCATTGTTGACGAAGATCGCCTGCAGGCCGTTGGCGATTTCGGTGCGGACCTGCAGCAGGCCGCCGAGGCGGATGCCGTGCGGCGCCGTATCGTCGGCAGGCGATGCCGTCAGGCTCTGAATGGCGAGTTCACGGCCGGCATAAGGAGCCTTGTCGTAGAAGCCCTGCTTCTTCAGATATTCGAAGCCGGAGTTACGAACCGGGATATAGCCGGTCACGGTCGACCAGGTGAGAGCTTCTTCCGGCTTTGCGATGAAGTTGAAGAAGGCAGCGGCAGCCTTGTATTCGGCGTCGGTGTGACCCTTCAGAACCCAGAGCGAAGCGCCGCCGACATAGGAGCTGTGGCGGGTTGCAGTGCCGTAGGTCGGGAGCATGGCAACGCCCCAGTTCATGCCCTGCTTGGCGGTGCGGCCGATATTGCCGTGGTCGCCGACCGAGGTCAGGATAACCTGGCAATCGCCGGCGGCGAAGGCTTCGACGAAGGTCTGGCCGACGGCCTTGTTCTTGATGAAAGCAAGTTTGTTGTCGTACCAGGACTTAAGGTCCTTGATGTAGCTGACGAGCAGCGGGTTCTTGTTGTAGGTCAGCTCGGCGTCGAGACCTTCAAAGCCGTTCTTCTTCGTCGCGATCGCTTCGCCGTTAACGGCTTCGAACTGCTCGACATATTGCCAGACTTCGTTGTTGGAGATGTCGAAGGCGAGCGGGCAAGCATAGCCTGCATCCTTCAGAGCCTTGAAATCTTCGCCGGCTTCCTGCCAGGTGGCCGGAGCATGGTCCTTGCCAATCTTGGCGAAGGCATCCTTGTTCCAATAGAGCAGTGCGGTCGAGGAGTTGAAGGGGAAGGAATACATCTCGCCCTTCGACGTCGCATAATAGTTAGCGATGCCGGAGAAATAATCTTTCCAGTCGACGGTGTAGCCCATGTCGGTCATCAGCTGATTGGCTGGGTAGTAGGCGCCGGAAAGCATGATGTCGAGCGTGCCGGCGTCGGAGACCTGAGCGATGGTCGGCTGCTTGCCGGCGCGGAAGGCGGCAATGGTGTTCTGCAAGGATGCGTCGTAGCTGCCCTGGCTGGTGCAGACGACTTCGTAATCGGCCTGCGACTGGTTGAAGCGATCGCACTGTTCCTGGACACGCTTTGCGATGTCACCGGAATTGCCGAACCAGAAGTCAATCTTGGTCTTATCGGCGGCGGCAGCGGGACTGGCAAGAAACGCTGTAGCGAGAAGGGCGCGAACGGCGCCGAGAAGCTTGGCTTGCATGAGAACCTCGAGCGTAAAAGGGACGCGCACTTTCGGCGCACGCCCTATTAGCTGGTTCAAATTCCCGCGGCCAATGAATATTACATGACATGAAACGATCGAAATCGTTCCGTCACAAAACCTTCATGCGGATGTTATTTGCCACGGCCGAGGCTATATTTAGCGAAGCCTCGCCAGCCTCCCCAGCGCACTGCCGAACATTTATATTTGTATTCGAATATTTATGAATTTCAAGGGTTTTTAATATTTGCCTATATTGCGACGCAGCATCGTTATTCGCAGATACCGCCGCATGAAAACTTGCAAAATCGGCTATCTCCCCGCCATTGCACTGCTGTGCAACGCCTGGTTTTGGCCCCAGGCTTAAAGGAAATCCTTCAAAATTGCAGCAAACCGGGGATCGAATGCACGGCTGATCGGACCGGCGGCAGCACCGATCGCCACCGACCAGGGATCGGCCATGCCGGGCTGCAGGCGCGGCAGCATGCGGCCAGGTCGTTCGGCGATCGAGGGCAGCAGCGGACCGATGGTCGCAAACAACCTTTTCACTAGCGCTTCCGGGGCACTGCCGCAGAGGATCACGGTCTGCGGATCGAAGACCGTTTCGATGAGATGGATGCTCCAGCGCAGGTCCACTGCCGCCGCTTCGATCCAGGTCTCGATGTTTGGATCGCCCCTTGAGGCAAGGTCGTTGATGCGTGCATGGAGGTCGGGATCGGCAGGATCGGCCGAGAGATGCTGATAGAGCGAGGCGAGCGAAGCGCGATGTTCGAGCGGCGTCGATTTGCCGTCGGCAGACAGCAGCGCCATGCCGATCTCACCGGCATTGCCGTTGGCGCCACGGTAGAGCTCGCCGTTCAAAATGAGGCCGGCGCCGATGCCGTAGCCGACGAAGAGGCAGACCGCATGGTCGACACCATGGGCTGCTCCCACCATACGCTCGGCGGTCGCTGCCGCCGCCGCATCGTTCTGCAGGCCGACATCAAGCCCGGTGCCGGCCGCCAGCGTTTCCAGCAGCGGAAACTTTTGCCAGGCCTCCATCATCCACGGATCGTCGCCGCTGCCCGCCACTCCGAAGGGCCCGGGCATGGCGACACCGAGGCCGACCATTCGCTTTTCCGACTGCTGGACGATCCCTGCAAGCTTGGAGCGCACATCGGCGACCAGATCGAGGATGACCTTTGCTCCCGTCGAGGGTCCTCCAGGCGGAAGGCCGGCTTCTGCGCGCACCAGAACACTGCCGATCAGATCGACGGCGACCGCCCGCGTCACATGCCGATCGATCTGCAGGCCGATCGCGAAGGCGCCTTCGGGCACAAGCCCGTAAGGCGTCGAGGGCTGCCCCTTGCCCTTGCGCACCGGTTCCTGCGAACAGACGAGACCATCGCGCTCGAGTTCCTCGATGATATTGGACACCGTCTGCTTGGTCAGCCATGTCGCCCGCGCCAGATCGGCGCGTGAAAGCTCACCATTGATCCTCAAGGCGTCGATCATCACGCGCCGATTATGCGCGCTGGTGCCTTCGTGGTTGGTGCCGCTCTTGGCCCGGATCGGCCGGCTGTCATTCATGTGCAACTGCCTCTTGACTCCAGTAGAATGTTGAAGAAGTATTAAGTCAAGACAATTGACTTAATAAGGGACCGGAGAGTTCCAGGGAACCCAGGATGCCGACAAGGGCTCCGACGACGCTCCGAGACAACTTCTCGAACACCGATGGCGGAGGGCCGCCCTCGGAAATGCGCAAATGTCAAAAACTGGAGGCTGCAATGCTGAAATCCTTTACCAAGACGCTTCTGGGTGCGGCCTTGATCGGCGCATCTCTTGCGCCGCATGCTTTCGCCGAAACGACGCTGAACGCGCTTTTCATGGCGCAGGCCGCATACAGCGAGGCCGATGTGCGCGCCATGACCGACGCCTTCGCCAAGGCGAACCCCGATATCAAGGTCAATCTCGAATTCGTTCCCTATGAGGGCCTGCACGACAAGACGGTGCTGGCGCAGGGTTCCGGCGGCGGTTACGACGTCGTGCTCTTCGACGTCATCTGGCCGGCCGAATACGCCACCAACAAGGTGCTGGTCGATGTCTCCTCCCGCATCACCGACGAGATGAAGAAGGGCGTGCTCCCGGGCGCCTGGACCACCGTACAGTATGACGGCAAATATTACGGCATGCCGTGGATCCTGGATACCAAATACCTGTTCTACAACAAGGAAATCCTCGAAAAGGCCGGCATTAAGGCGCCGCCGAAGACCTGGGATGAGCTGACCGAGCAGGCCAAGGCGATCAAGGACAAGGGCTTGCTCGCCACTCCGATCGCCTGGAGCTGGTCGCAGGCCGAAGCCGCGATCTGCGACTACACCACGCTCGTCAGCGCCTATGGCGGCGATTTCCTCAAGGACGGCAAGCCAGCCTTCCAGACCGGCGGCGGTCTCGATGCGCTGAAATACATGGTCGCGAGCTATTCCTCCGGCCTGACCAATCCGAACTCCAAGGAATTTCTGGAAGAGGATGTCCGCAAGGTCTTCGAAAACGGCGATGCCGCTTTCGCTTTGAATTGGACCTACATGTACAACATGGCCAACGACCCGAAGGACAGCAAGGTCGCGGGCAAGGTCGGCGTCGTGCCGGCACCGGGTGTTGCCGGTAAAAGCCAGGCATCTGCCGTCAACGGCTCGATGGGCCTCGGCATCACTTCCGCCAGCCAGCATCCCGATGAAGCCTGGAAATACATCACCTTCATGACCTCGCAGGCGACACAGAACGCCTATGCCAGGCTCAGCCTGCCGATCTGGGCCTCCTCCTACGAGGACCCTGCCGTCACCAAGGGCCAGGAAGAACTGATCTCGGCCGCCAAGGTCGGCTTGGCCGCCATGTATCCGCGCCCGACGACGCCGAAATATCAGGAGCTTTCGACCGCGCTGCAGCAGGCGATCCAGGAATCCCTGCTCGGCCAGTCCTCTCCGGAGGATGCGTTGAAATCCGCGGCCGACAATAGCGGCCTCTGATCAAGCTCAGAAACCCGGGCGCCGCCTGCCGTCGCCCGGCCTCTAAAACTGAAGAATGAAGAAGGGTCGCCCGATGTCGGGCACTTGGCTGACAACCCGCGCGTGGCTGTTGATGCTGCCGCTTCTCGTGGTCATGATATCCGTTATCGGCTGGCCTCTGATCGATACGGTCGGCCTCTCTTTCACCGATGCCAAGCTCGTCGGCACCGAGGGCAGCTTTGTCGGCCTCGACAATTACGCCAGGATGATCTCAGGCTCGAATTTCCAGCGCACGCTGATCACCACCGCATGGTTCGCGATCGTCTCGGTTGCCGCCGAAATGGTGATCGGCGTCCTTGCTGCCCTGCTGCTGAACCAGCAATTCCGCGGCCGTACTGCGCTCCGCGCCCTGATGATCCTGCCCTGGGCGCTGCCGACCGTCGTCAACGCGACGCTCTGGCGGCTGATCTACAATCCGGAGTATGGCGCGCTGAACGCCGCGCTGACGCAGCTCGGTCTGCTTGACGCCTATCGCTCCTGGCTTGGCGAACCCGGCACGGCGCTCGCCGCTCTCATCGTCGCCGACTGCTGGAAGAACTTCCCGCTGGTGGCGCTGATCGCGCTGGCCGCACTCCAGGCCGTGCCGCGCGACATCACCGCCGCCTCGCTCGTCGACGGCGCCGGTGTTTTCGCCCGCTTCCGCTTCGTCATCCTGCCCTATCTCGCCGGCCCGCTGATGGTGGCGCTGGTCCTGCGCACGATCGAAGCCTTCAAGGTATTCGACATCATCTGGGTGATGACCCGCGGCGGTCCGGCCAACAGCACGCGCACGCTGTCGATCCTCGTCTATCAGGAAGCCTTCTCCTTCCAGCGGGCAGGCTCCGGCGCATCGCTCGCCTTGATCGTCACGCTGCTGGTGACCCTGCTTGCAGCCGGCTATGCCGGGCTGGTGCGAAAGACGGCCGGGAGTGCGGCCTGATGGAACGCCAAAGCCCGCTCTTCTCAGCTTTCATTCACCTTTGCGCGCTGCTGCTTGCCGCCGTCATCCTGGCGCCGATCCTCTGGCTCTTCATCATGAGCATCTCTCCGGCCGCCGATCTTGCGGCCAAGCCGCTGCGCTGGTGGCCGCAGACGACGGATTTCTCTCGCTACGCCGTGCTGCTTTCGACGCTCGAAAACAGCGCCGGCGCCGCTTTTACCGCGTCGCTGCGCAACAGCATCGAGGTGGCGGGCATGGCGACGATCGCCGCCATCGCGCTTGCCATTCCGGCCGGCTGGGCAGTGTCGCGCACGCCTTCTGTCGGATGGTCGCTGTCGATGGTAATCGCCACCTACATGCTGCCGCCGGTGGCCCTCGCCGTGCCGCTCTATATGGGTCTTTCTCATCTCGGCATGCTGAACAACGTCTTCGGCCTTGCCTTGGTCTATCTGACCATCCTGGCACCCTTCACCACCTGGCTGATGAAATCGGGCTTCGATTCCATCCCGCGCGAGATCGAATCCGCCGCAATGATCGACGGCGCTGGCCTGTTCCAGACACTCAGGATCATCACGCTGCCGCTCGCCGCCCCCGTCGTCGCGACATCCAGCCTCTTTGCATTCCTGCTGGCCTGGGATGAATTCTTCTATGCGCTGCTCTTCACCTCCGACCAGCGCGCCAAGACACTGACCGTCGCCATTGCCGATCTCGCCGGCGGCCGCGTTTCCGATTACGGACTGATCGCCACGGCCGGCGTGCTCGCCGCCCTGCCCCCGGTGCTGATCGGTCTCGTCATGCAACGCGCCCTGATTTCAGGGCTCACCAGCGGCGGCGTCAAGGGATGAACATGACAATAGAAAGAACCCGGCCGGCCGGACTTGCCGCGATTGACCGCGAGATGGCGCGTCAGCACGCCGATGCGCTCGCCTCCTATGAAGCCGTAACGCCGATGGCGGAAAGAGCCGCCACCTCGCTTGAGAAAACCGGCCGGCTGCTCTTGCTCGGCATGGGCGGCTCGCATGCCGTCAACCGCGCCGTCGAACCGCTCTACCGCTCGCTCAGCATCGATGCCGTCGCCTTGCCGCTCTCCGAGCAGCTCGGCCAGCCGCTGCCCATTGCCGGCAGGACGATCTTCGTCACCTCGCAATCCGGCGAGAGCGCCGAAGTCCGGCGCTGGTTCGAAGAGACCGGCGGCATGCGGCAGACCTTCGGCCTGACGCTGGAAGCCACTTCATTCCTCGCCAGCACCGCCCCGTCGCTGGTGGGTATCGGCGGCACCGAGCTTGCCTTTGCCGCCACCCGCAGCCTGACGGTGACCTTCGCCCTGCATCTGGCAATCCTTGCCGCCCTCGGCGAAGATCCCGCGGCCGCACTCGCCGTCCTCAGGGCGCCCGAAGAGCATGACATCGCCGCTGCCCTCGCCGCCCTCGAAAACGTCGCGACCGTCGTGACCTCGGGCCGCCGCCTGCAGGGCGTTGCCGAGGCGTTGGCGCTCGGGTTGACTGAATTGTCGCGCCGTCCCTGTTTCTCGCTCGAAGGCGGCCAGCTGCGCCATGGGCCGATGGAGATGCTGGGGCCTGAGATCGGCCTCGTGCTGTTCCGCGGCCTGGACGAGACGGCCGGCCTGGTAACGGCGATGGCGCTCTCCGCCGTCGAAACCGGCGCCCCCGTCATCCTGTTCGACGCATCCGGCCAAGCGCCGGTCGCCGGCGCGGTAACAATCCGCTTTACCCCTGCGACCGGCCTTGCGGCGGTCTTCGCCATGCTGCCGGTCGCCCAGCAACTGATGATCGCCTTTGCCGACGCGCGCGTGGAAAATGCCGGAACGCCGGTCCGTTCCACCAAGATTACCCGGAGTGAATGAATGCGGCCACTTGCAGTCATCGGCAACGTCAATGTCGACCTCATCCTTGGACCGGCCGCCCCCTGGCCGAAGGCCGGAACGGAAGTCATCGTCGATCATGACGAGTTGAGGGCCGGCGGATCGGCCGGCAACAGCGCGCTCGCTTGGCAGGCGCTCGGCATTGAATTCGAGATTGCCGCCAATATCGGTAGCGACCAGTTCGGCCGCTGGCTCGCCGAAGCCTTCGGCCAGCGTTCTGAGAAGTGGCCGGTCCGCGCTGAAAAGACGACACTCTCCGTCGGCATCACCCATCCGGACGGCGAGCGCACCTTCTTCACGACGACGGGCCACCTGCCGCGCTTCGCGCTTGCCGATGTCTTCGCCGTCATCGACGGCGCAAGGCTGCGGGGCGGATATGCGCTGCTCTGCGGTGCCTTCCTGACCGATGATCTGACGAAGGAATACGACGCCCTCTTCGATTGGGCCGATAGCCATGACATCACCATCGCGCTCGACACCGGCTGGCCGCTCGACGGCTGGACGGAAGAGAACTGCGCGGCGACGCGCGCCTGGCTCTCCCGCTCCGGCATCGCATTGCTGAACGAGGTCGAGACCACGACGCTTGCCGGCATTGCCGATCCTATCGCGGCTGCTCGCGAGATCAGGTCGCACATGCCGGAAGGCGCAATCATCGTCGTCAAGCGCGGCCCGGACGGCGCCACCGCCATCGGGCCGGACGGCCAGTTGGTCTCGGTGGAGGCACCCCTCGTCACGGTCGTCGACACGATCGGCGCCGGCGATGTCTTCAACGCCGCCTTCCTCGCCGCTCTCGCAATGGATGAACCTCTGATTTCCTGCTTGAAGGCGGGAACCGAGGTCGCGTCGCGCGCCATCTCCACCCTGCCCCGCAGCTACGGTGGCCCGACATCCGCAGAGGAGCCCGTGTCATGAGCGCGCTTGACATCCAGAACATCCGCAAGACCTATGGCGAGGTCGAGACGCTGAAAGGCATCGACATCTCGCTGGAGAGCGGCGAGTTCCTCGTGCTGCTCGGCTCGTCGGGCTGCGGCAAGTCCACGCTCCTGAACATCATTGCCGGCCTTGCAGAGGCAACGAGCGGCAACGTCAGGATCGGCGGGCGATCCGTACTCGGCGTGCATCCGAAGGACCGCGACATCGCCATGGTCTTTCAATCCTATGCACTCTATCCCAATTTGACGGTGCACAGGAACATCGGCTTCGGCCTGGAAATGCGCAAGGTTCCGGCGCCCGAGCGCGACAGGGCGGTGCGCGACGCTGCAAAACTTCTGCAGATCGAAAACCTCCTCGAGCGCAAGCCGAGCCAGCTTTCCGGCGGTCAGCGCCAGCGCGTCGCGATCGGCCGCGCGCTGGTGCGCAAGCCGGAAGTCTTCCTCTTCGACGAGCCGCTCTCCAATCTCGACGCCAAGCTGCGCATGGAGATGCGCACCGAGATCAAGCGACTGCACCAGATGCTGAAGACCACGGTCGTCTACGTCACCCATGACCAGATCGAGGCGATGACGCTTGCAAGCCGCATCGCCGTCATGCGCGACGGCCGCATCGAGCAGCTCGGTACGCCTGAAGAAATCTACAACCATCCGGCAACGCTCTATGTCGCCACCTTCGTCGGCGCGCCGCCGATGAACCTGCTGAAGGCGACGGTGCGTGACGGCCGCCTGGCGCTCTCAGGCTCCGATGCTACCATGCCCCTGCCCGCCCGCTTCCGCGATACGGCCGGCAATGGCCGCGAGGTCATCCTCGGCATCCGTCCCGAGGCGCTTCGCACCGACGGCGCCGGCCTGTCGATCGAGGCAACCGCCGAGGTGGCGGAACTGACCGGCCCCGAACTGGTCGTCACCGCCCTTGCCGGAGATCAGCGGCTGATGGCCTGCCTGCCGCCGCGCACGCCGATCCGCGACAACGAAAACCTGACCCTCTTCTTCGACGAGGAGGCGATGCATCTCTTCGACCTGGAAACCGGTCTCAGCTGCCTCGGCGAGCAATAGGCCGATCAGGGACCCTGAGCTCCTCGTTCAATTCGCTGCGTCGACGGGCTTTCGCTTGTAAACATGGATATAGTCGACGAGCAGAATGGAAGGGTTCGGCGTTTCATCGATCGGCCATCCCGAGCCGAGCGCCAGATTGACCAGCGGATAGAATGGCATGTGGAACTCCTTTGGGGTGTCGAAGCTCCAAAGGTACTGTCGATCCAGATAGAAGGTCGTCTTGTCAGCCTGAATATCGACACCGTAGGTATGATACTCGCTGTTTAAAATTCCGTCCTCGACCGTTTTCCAATAGCCACCGGTCGAGTTCTGCCCGCCTTGGCTCTGACGCCAGATATGAAAACCCATGCTGAATTCGTAAGGCGCGCGGCCGTAATATTCCAGCACGTCAATCTCGGCTGTGTATTTCGAACGGTCGAGCCCGATGAGCCAGAAGGCCGGCCACACGCCCTTGCCCGGCGGCAGTTTCATTCGAGCTTCGAAATAGCCGAACTGCTGCGAGAAACCTTCGCCCTTCGGGTTCACCGACGACAGCAAGCCTGAACGCCAGGTGCCGTCGGCCTCCTTGCGCGCTTCGATCTTCAGAATTCCCTGATCGGTGGTAAACGGAAAGCCGGGAGCCGGATCGGTGAAACGGGCATCACCGAAATCGCCGTTCCAGGGCGTATGGGCAATCCAGCGCGAGCTTTTCTCTCCCCAGGCCGAAACGTCGAGACTGTCAAAACTTTCCTCGAATGTCAGCTGGTATGCATCGATATTGAGCGGTTCCTGGGCCACGCTGGGCTGGCCGGGCAGCGCCCCCAGGCCGAGAACGACGAGCAGTCCGAGCCACTTGGCAGATATCCCGTAACGCATTGTTACTCCCTCGAAAACGCTTGAACTAAATCGTTGGGGGCATTTGTCCCGATCATGAGGTGAGAACCTCGTTTCGTCTCGGCATGAGCCTTTGCACGACGATCGTCTCGATGCCGTCGGGCCTTCCGACCATCTGCCACAGCAGCAAGGCACCAGCCCAGAAAATGCCCGCTGCCACCCCGCCGCAAAGCGCCACACAGACAACAAGAGTGACGCCGACAGGCATGGCGACGAGCATCGGCCCCACCCAGAGCAGGAAGGCGATCATCGGCAGGCTCGCGGCCAGCGGCCGGAAAAAGGAATTCAATTGCGCGGCAAAACTCGCGCCGATCAGCCGCCGTGTGATGACGAGCGATGCGCCATAGGCGACGAGGACTGCCACAATCCGCGCGCCGAGCGCCCCCGCCACCTGAAAATAGGCGATGCCCAGAATGGTAACCGGGACCCTGACGGCGAACTCGACAAACATCCTGAGAGCGACATAACGGGTATTGTTCATGACCATCGCCAATGGCGGCATCATGTTTGTGGGAAGGCCAAGCAGGCTGACAAGGCACAGCCACTGCAGGATCGGCGCGGCCGATGCCCATTTCTCGCCGACGAGGATGCGCACGGTCGGTTCGGCGAGAAGGGCAAGTGCAATGAGAATGGGTGCTGCGACGAAGGTGATCGCATTGGTCGCCTTCAGATAGGCGGCGATCAGGTTGCGGCGGTCTTCGACCGTGGAGAAGGCAGCCATCAGCGGGCGCAGCAACGGTCCGACGAAGGTTTGATACGGAATACCGGCGATATTGTCGGCGACGCTGAAGGCACCAAATGTCGACAGGCCGGTAAAACGCGGCAGAAGCAGCCGGTCCAGCTGCCAGTTGATCGAACTCAGCACCTGCGACACGGTATTCCAGCTGATCATGTCCTGAAAATGCTTCCATTCGGAAAGGCTGAACGTCGGTCGCATCGGCGCAAGGACATAGGAGGTGATCATCGCCGCGGTCGGGCCGGCGACCGCTCCGATCGCCAGCCCCCAATAGCTGCCTGTTGCCACAGCGACCCCCACCCCGAACAGCAATGTCGATCCCTTGGCGATGAGATCGAGCGCGAACTCGCGTTTGAAATCGAACCGTTGCATGAAAAGAACCATGCGTGGACTGACCACGCTACGCATGGCGGGCGCGATCGAGAGAACGGCGACAAGGGCGAAAAGCCGGGAATCGTCGTAGACCAGCGCCATTGGCCAGGAGATGATCATCATCAGCAGGCTGATGGCCAGCCCTCTCAGCAGGCTGAGGGTGAAGGCCGTGGCGAACATCTCGTCCGAAGGCGACGATTGGCGCATCAGCGCCTGCGTCAACGGCAGATCCAGGATCGCCTCGACGATGACCAAGACCGACGTCGCGATGGCGACCAGGCCGAAATCCGCAGGGCTCAACAGCCTCGCTAGGACAAGGAGGCTGACGAAATCGAGCATCCGCGCGAGGAATTTTCCACTGATCGTCCAGATGCTCGCAGTCGCCGTCCTCTGAGATACGCTTGACATGATCTGTTTATCTATTTCTCGTCGAGGGGTTGAGACGGCGGTCGGGGCTGCAAGGCGGGCTGCTCCGTCCCTTTCCCCTCAACCCGGCCGTCTTCTGAAGACGCCGGCAGATCCGTCTCCGTGGCTGGACAGTTGTTGCTCAATGAGACCGGACAGACGATCGCGGAATACGGCTGAGGAGAATTTCAGCGAATGCGCGCGGATTGCATGCGGATCGATATCGTCCTCGACCTCTTCGAATGCTGCCATCGTTTCCAAAAGGGCTTCCGTCGTCTGCTCAGCGAAGCGAAAGCCGACCTGCGGCGCGGATACGGTTTCCCGGGCGCCGCCCGCATCGAAGGCCAAAACCGGCCGCCCTGATGCCATCGCTTCCACCGGCAGGATGCCGAAATCCTCCGTGCCCGGAAACAACAAGGCCCTGCATCGCGACAGGTGATCGCGCAACACGTTGAAGGGCTGATGGCCGAGAAACTGAACAGTCGGTCCGGCGATCGACTTCAGGTAAGAGAGTTGTTCGCCCTCGCCGATCACCACCAGTTTCCGGCCGGCCTCGGTGCAGGCGCGCACGGCGATATCCGGCCGCTTGTAGGTGGTTAGCTGTCCCGCATAGAGGTAGAATTCGCCTTTCCCCTTGCCCACGGCAAAATCGTCGGTCGCAACCGGCGGATGGATGACGACGGAGTCGCGGTCGTAGAAGCGGCGGATGCGGCTTGCGACATATTCGGAGTTGGCGACGAACACATCGACGCGCGAGGACGTCGTCACGTCCCAGGCGCGCAGCATGGGCGCAGTAATCGACATCAAGGCACGTCCCACCCAGGGCAGGCCATGGCGATAGACATGGAACTGATCCCAGATATAGCGCATCGGCGAATGGCAGTAGCAGACATGGAGAGCGTCGGCGCGTGTGATGATGCCTTTGGCGGGGCCGGATTCGCTCGACAGCACCAGGTCGTAATCCTGCAGATCAAACTGCTCGAGCGCAAAGGGCATCAGCGGCAGCATCTTGGTGTAGTGCCGCTGCGCGCCGGGGATCTTCTGCAGGAAGGACGTGCGGATGTTGCGCGTCTTCAGAAAATCGCTGATGCGATCCCGGTTGCAGACGAGGGTGAAGATGTCGGCCTGCGGAAACATCCGGCACAGCTCTTCCAGAACCTTCTCGCCGCCGCGCATCGAAACGAGCCAGTAATGCACGATGGCGACACGAGGTTGCCCGCTCTCTTTTGAGGTTCCGGCCTCGGTGACGCGTCTTTTCGCCATAACAGGCGCATCGGTGAGAAATGCCCTCGCGTCGGGGAGAGAGGTCGCTGCTTTAAGGGTCAACTGAATACTCCTTGTATCGCCACACCGTCTGCCGGCTCGAAAACCGCATTCGTCGAAATCAGGCTTTGGTATTCGGCAAGAAGCGCATCGCGCCATTCCTCGTGTGTCGAGGCGAGATCCGGCGACAGCCGGAAGGCCCGCTCGCTCATGGCGCGAACCTGTTGCGCGGGCATTTGACTGAATCGCGTCAAAGTATCGGCAAAGGCGCTTTCATCGGCCGTATCGCAGGCAAGCGCCATGCCGGCTCTTTCCATTTCTTCCGCGAGAAAGGCGCTACGCGACATGATGACCGGCAGACCGCTCCTCGCCGCTTCGATAGCGACGAGACCGAACGGCTCGGGATAGCGCGAGGGCATCAACAGCGCACGCGCCTTGCGGATGATCGGGCCGATCTCCGCATGCGACTGCCAGCCGACCGCCCTGACGTGATCTCCCGACGCTGCGACCCGCGGCATCAGCGGCCCGTCGCCGATCACGCAGAGCCTGACACCGGCTCGGCGCGTGGCGGCGACGGCGTCCTCAACGCCTTTTTCCTCGTCCAGCCGTCCGATGAACACCAACTCGTCATTGGCTTCCGCTTCGATGCGATTGATGGAGAGTGGAGCGACGGGATTGCGGATCGTCGTCAGCCGTTCGGGCCGATAGCCGGTGCCGACGAGAAAGCTCGCCATCTTCTCATGCAGCAGGATGATCCGGCCGAATTCGGCCTGCCCCTTCAGGAGCCGGAGGATATTCGAGCCGCGGGCAACCCGCCACAATTTGTGCGAATAACTTCTCTTGTCGCAGGCCGTCGCAATGCAGCCTCCGCCAAGCGGGCGTCGCAGGCAGATTTCCTGCGCCTGATAGTCGAAGAAGGCGCCGTTGGGGCAGGCCGTGAAGAAATCATGCGCATGAACCACGCATCGTCCGGCGACCTGCGCCAGCGCCTTGAAAATCGCCGGAGACAGGATCTGGTGCCAGCCATGCACATGGTAGACGGTGTTGGCGGTATCGTTTTCCGCAATCCAGTTCGCCACCATGCGGACGGCGGCGCCATTGTGAATGCCGGTGACGAATGCCTTCGCACGCTCGGCGCTGAGCAGGTCGCGGCTGTTCAGCCCGACCATCGAGACCCCGAGTGCGGCAAGCTCCGCATTGGCCGCATCATCCCCGCTGATATAGGTCACGGGGATGTCGAGCCCGCGAAAAAGCTTGGCAGACAGTACCGCCAAGCCTGTCGCGCCGCCTCTGGCCACCGAATAGTCGTCAATGACGACCACGCGATTGATCTTTGCCGTGCGGGGGCCGGGAAATCGGCCGATGCTTGCTGTGGATCGGAGGCCCTCGGAAAGCGACGGGCGCATTACTTCACCAAAACCGCGCCGTTGGCACAGGCTTCAAGCGCCTTGCGGTTGAGAATGCGGATCTTGCCCTGCCCCCCGTCGATGATCTTGCCTTCCCGCAGGCGCCGAAGGCATTGATTGACCTTCTCGCGCGACGCCGGCAGCGTCGCGGCCAGGTCATTTTGTGAGATGAACAGTTCGTCCCCGCTGTTTGCCGCGTCTTTTCCATAAACAGCCGAAAGCCGCAGTAGCGTGCTGGCCAGCCTCGACTGCAGACTCGACGCCGCATTCGAAATGATCCGGAGTTCAAGCTCCGAAATACGCGCCAGCGCCCTGGAAAAGACCTTTTCGCGGAAGGAGGCATCGCTGGCATACATGTCGCGCAGTAGGCGACCTTCGAAGAAATGCAGCTCGCAGTTGGAGCCGGCTCGGTATTCGAGGCTCAGTGTCTGCCTGCGCAGAACCTCGAGCTCGCCGATCAGGCCTGATTTCGGAATGATCTCGACAATGAATTCCCTGCCGTCGGGCAGCATCGTGCTTGCGCTGACCACCCCGGAATGCACGCGCGCGAACATATCGACCAGGACGCCGGCCCCGGCAATGACCTCGCCGCGCCGGAAGCGCCGGACGCTCGACCGGCAGGAAAGAAATTCATCGTCAAGCACGATGCGGCTGCCGAGATGAATGCCGCCGCTCGCCGATATCGTCGGCTTGCCGATGCCGGCCCTGCGGTCCGTTGCGTGCGTCACCCCGTCCATGCGCATAACTCCAATACTCGAATAACGATAAGAATGCTGCACTGCATCATTTATATTACCTTAATATCCAAGTCAAATAACATCGCCGAGATTTAACGTAAATATTGAGATTACAGTTAGCTGAAAGCACAAAAATACATCATTTGTCGCGTTAATAACCTCGATAAGACCAAATAAATCCAATCTGATTGAAATTTGCGCTTATTAAAAAGTCTTTCTGATTAAAAAATATCATTAATCCGAATGACGATATCATAAACATAGATGTATCTGCGCGACTTAACCACCATTGGGTAGTTTATATCCTGATTTAGAATGAAAATAATTTGCCAGACGCCGCGATCGGATCTCTCTTCTGCGGTTTCGTAGCATAAAGTATTTATTAAGGATTATGACCTTGGTAACAGACAACAAGAGTGCGGCGCAGCAAAGTTTGAACGGTTCTTAATCGGAAAGTTTTGGAGACCCCCAATGGCATGGGATGCACATAGTTTCGAGGCATGGTCGCGTGTCGGACGGCCTGCGAAAGACGGCGACCTCCATGCGTCCCGGCCTCGTGCAGCGGGCAGATCGGTCAAGCGCGCGCTCGACCTTCTGTTGGCGATCACCGCCCTGATCCTGCTTTCCCCGCTTCTGCTGCTCGTCGCAATGATCGTGAAATTCTCCGACCGCGGCCCGGTCTTCTATTCCCATACGCGCATCGGCTTCGGCGGAGCGCCGTTCGGATGCCTCAAGTTTCGCACGATGAAGACCGATGCCAGCGCGCAGCTTGCCGAATTGCTGCAAAACAGCGCGGCTGCGCGCAGCGAATGGGAAGCAACGCGCAAGCTGAAGGATGATCCGAGGATCACCGCCGTCGGCGACATTCTGCGACGGTCGAGCCTCGACGAGCTCCCCCAGTTGTTCAATGTCCTGCGCGGCGAAATGAGCCTGGTCGGCCCGCGGCCGATCACCGCTGAAGAATTGCCGCGCTACGGCGAGCACATCTGGGCCTACATGGCCGTCCGTCCTGGACTGACCGGTCACTGGCAGACCAGCGGGCGCAACGATGTCAGCTATGAACACCGGGTTTCCCTCGACGTGCACTACCTCAATAACTGGTCGCTCGGCCGGGACTTGATCATCATCGCCAAGACCATCCCAGCTCTGTTTTCGCAGCGTGGCTCGTACTGAGCATTAAAGGGGAAAGCTGCCGACCATGTCCGTCGCAAGATGCGCTACCCCTTCGTCCTCTCCAGGCTGCCAGTATCTCGTAACTCCGTAATCTCGCCATTTTGGATTAGGACGACATGACCTCAAGCACGATCTTCAGCGGTGTTTCCCCGATATCCCTGCCTGCCGCGGCAGCCGCTGGCGGGAACTCGCCACTGACCCTGCGGGACATGCTGTTTTTTCTCAGAATGCGCTGGCTATGGATCCTGGCTACGACCTTTGCCTTCCTTGTCATCGGCGGCGGCTACCTTCTCACCGCCGCGCCGACTTATGTTGCCAGCACGCAACTTGTGATCTTCCCTCAGGTGAACAGCTCCGAAGCTCAAAGAGCCTTCGCGGAAGACGCATTCATCGAAGGGCAGCTGGAGATTGCCAGATCAAGCGATGTCGTCGACGGAACGGTAAGAGCGCTCGATCTTGATAGCGATCCCGACTTTGTCGATTGGAAACCTTCGCTTCTGGACAAGTCGAAGGACTGGCTTCTGGGAGTTTCTGCTCAAGTGGATACGGGGCAGGAAGCGGCAGGCATGAGAGCGAGTGATACGCCATCCAGACCGCGGACGGAGCAGGAACAGCTCCACGACCTGGCAATTGCCACGCTGCAGAACATGATGGCCTTACGCCGGATCGGGAATTCGACGATCATCGAGATATCAGCCGCAGCGTCGACCCCTCAGAAGGCGGTCGCCATCGCCGATATGCTCGCCAGGCAATATATCCAGAAGAATATCGCAATGAAGGCCGATTCCTCCCGCCAATACAGTGACTGGCTGGAGAAATTCGTGAGGGAGCAGCAGCGCGGCCTCGCCGATGCCTCCAGCGCCCTGAACACATTCAACAGCAACCCGCGCGACCAGTTCAAGCTTGCGGAGCTGCAGAGCGCGACCGATGCCCGCCGCACCCTTTATGAAAGCACGCTGACCCAGCTTACCGAAGCCAAGCAGCGCATAACCTACCCCGTATCCGACGCCACGATCGTCTCGCGGGCCACGCTGCCTCTTTCGAAGGCGAGGCCGCGCAGCACGCTCATCATCGCCTTTGCCGGGGCGGTCGGCCTCGGCGTCGGCCTGGCGCTCGCCATGGTAAGGCACGCCAGCGACCGCCGGATCGTCCGTCCCCAGCAGATCGCGGATGCCGGCGGAGTGTCCATCGTGACCTTGCTGGCAAGATCGAAGCAGAACCGCAATGGGCATCCAGCCGGCGCCCTCGCCGCCGATGCGGGCAGCATCAATACGGCGGCCTATCCTGTTATTCCCGGCATGGCGGAATTGAGCGCAACCGTCGTCGGTCTTCGGCGCAAACGCCGCGTCGTCATCGGAATCGTCGCCGTCGATCCGGGCAGCGGGACATCGACCATTGCATGCGAACTGGCGGCGCTGTCGTCGATGTCAGGTGCGCATACGCTGCTCATCGATGCGGCAGCGCAGAATTCCTCGCTCAGCAAATCGATCGCGCCCCATAGTTCCACAGGTCTCGTCGATGTGCTCGACAATGGCGAACTGATCCGGACGGCGGCGTTGCCCCTCACCCCGACCCTGAAATTCCTTCCGCTCGGTAAGGTGGAAGCCGTGACGCCGGCCGTTCGTCTAAGCTCCCGCCGCACGCAGTTGAGCTTCGCCGACCTGAAAAAGGAATTCGACGCCATATTCGTCGATATTTCCGCATTCTCGACTTCCCCCGATGCCAATGCGATCGCGCCGGAGTTGGATGGCGTCCTTGTCGTCTCCTCGCATGGGCGCACCTCGATCGACGATACCGTGCGCGTCATCGAGACCATGCGCAATGTCGGCGCCGAAATCCTCGGCGCGGTCATCAACCAGGCACCGAAGAGAATAGACTCATGATCTCACCTTCGGCAGGAACAGCAAGTCGGGGCCGTCCATTGCGAATTGCCTTGGGGATCGCCTCGGCGGGCCGCCCTTCGATATTGCGGGAGACGATCGATTATCTCACCGGCTTGCCGGATCAGGCGGGACGGCTCATTGTCTGCGTGCCCGTCATCGAGGACGCGGCCGGGCTTGCCGACCGCCGCGATGTGGACGTCATCGTCGGCAGCCGCGGCCTGACCGCCCAGCGCAACAGGATCATCCAGGCTGCTGCGGCTGATACGGACGTTCTGATCTTCCTCGATGACGACTTCATTCCCGCCGCGACTTTCCTGTCGCGCATGGCGGCTGTCTTTGCAGCAAAGCCGGACGTGGTAATCGCCACCGGCGAGGTGCTGGCCGACGGCGTCCTCGACGGAGGCCTCAGCATGGCGAAGGCCTTGGAGGTTCTCCACACGGCAGGCGAAGGCGCCGAGCATGTGGCGGATGTCTACAACGCCTATGGATGCAACATGGCGGTTCGCCTTGCGCCCGTTATCGAGCACGCCCTGACCTTCGACGAGCAGTTGCCGCTTTACGGCTGGCTCGAAGATGTCGATTTCAGCAGATCCATCGCCCGCCACGGCCGGTCCGTCTATGTCGAAGGCGCCCGCGGCGTGCATCTCGGCGTCAGATCCGGACGCCAGCCCGGCCGAAGGCTTGGCTATTCGCAGGTCGCCAATCCTGTCTACCTGATCCGCAAGGGCACGATGTCGAAAGGCCGCGCAATCGCGCAGATCGGCCGCAACATTCTGGCCAATATGTCGGGCACCCTGTTGAAGGACCGGCTGATCGACCGGTGGGGACGTTTGAACGGCAATTTGCTGGCGCTATCCGATCTTCTCGTCGGTCGCGCCTCTCCGTCCCGCATTCTCGAATTCGGCACTCCCTTGCCGCGCGAGATGCCTTCACCGTCGATCGCAACGAAGCGGAGATAGACCAATGCAGCCTACATCCTTGTTCGATCGCCTCGTCTCCACGGCACTCGCCTTGTTGGCATTCGCCTGCCTGACCGGCTGGAGTGTGGCCCACGCGCAAACATTCACTCTCGTGCCGGAAGACAAGGTCAGACTGCGCGTCGTCGAATGGCGGTCGTCGGATTCCCGCTATGCCAGTTGGGAGGCCCTCGACGGCGTCTATACCATTGACGATGCCGGCAATCTGTCGATCCCGATCGCTGGCCACCTGCAGGCGAATGGAAAGACGACCGAGCAGCTTGCCGATGCCATTGCCAGCGCGCTGGCCGAAAAATCCGCACTTCCGGGCAAGCCATATATCGCCCTGGAGATTGCCGAGCATGCACCGATTTTCGTGGCCGGAACCGTGCAGACCCCCGGCCGCTATCCTTTTGAACCCAACATGACGGTGATGAAGGCCGTCAGCATCGCCGGTGGCTTCCTGCGGGAACGCGAGGACAACACCTATTTCGAGCGCGACCGGATCCAGGCTGCCGGCGCCTACCGGACGGCCGTTATCAACCGGCGCGATCTCCTGATGCGGCAGGCGCGGCTGCGTGCCGAGATCGCCGGCCAGCAGAGTTTCGAGATCCCTGACGAACTGGTGGGAACGCCCGACGTCGACAAGTTGAAGGTACAGGAATTGAACCTGATGCGCTTGCGGCGCGTCGATATCGACAGCCGGATCGAAGCGGCGAACGACCTGACGCGCCTCTATGGCCAACAGGTCGAATCGCTCACGGCCAAGATCAGTTCGCAAAAACGGCAGATCGACCTTGCCCAGAAGGAACTGGACAATGTCAACAGCCTGGTGAGCAAAGGCCTGGTCAGCAATTCCCGCCAGGTCTCGGTCGACCGCTGGGTGGCGGATGCGCAAGGCACTCTGATCGATCTCGAAGTCGCCCTGACCACGGCTCGCCAGGGCCTTAGCGAAGCCGACCGTTCCAAGATCAATATCGTCAACAGGCAGAACAGCGAAAACCAGGACCTGCTGAACCAGGTCAATCTCGCGATCGGCAGGGCGGCGATCGATATCCAGGTAGCCCAGCTACTCGGCGAACAGGCCGGCTACGACGCCCAGCTTGCCCAGATCAACACGGACGCGCCGGGGCTCGGCCGGGCAAAAAAGAACTACAGGATCGTGCGTCGCAATGACGACGGAACCTCCCGCGACATCGTGGCGGACGAGCAAACCGCATTGCTGCCGCATGACCTCGTCGAGGTCGGTCTGGACACGGCCCCTCAGGCGCCATCCTCGTCGCCGCAGACAGCACCGCAGAAACAGAGCTCGACGGTCCCATCATCCGACGTGGCCGGAGACAATCGCTCCGCTCCCGGCTGGATATCCCAGACCGGATCGAATTAGGAGGCGATTGTGATCATCAACGACAGCCGTCGGGCTTTCGCCTCGCTCATCCCGCCGAAAGCTGGATGCCGTTTTTCGGCAAAAGCCAGGCCTCGGCCGCTCGCCCTTCTGCTCGGGATCTGAAGCATGTCGATAGAGCCGATCGGTTTCATGGTTCTGCTGCTTGGCGTGCTCAGCATGCTGAACGGCGCGCGCCTGGCCATCACCGTCCTTTGCCTTTCGACGCTGCTCGGCGCCGCAGCGGCTCTGCAGTTGCCGGCGCTCGGCGGCAGCAGCATCCAGCCGAGCCATCTTCTGGTCCTCTTTCTGGTTATGACGGTCCTGCTGCGCCCGGTTCAGATGCAGGCGACGCTCGCCAGTATCGCCTATCCGGGCCCCGGCTTCTGGTTTGCCTGCTACATCCTGTTCTCCGTGGTGTCGTCCTTCTTCCTGCCCCGTATTTTTGCCGGCGCGACCCTCGTTTACTCCTCCGCCAGAGACCCCTCGGGGATGATGTCGACGGTAGCGGCTCCACTGGCTCCGGGTTCATCCAATATCAGCCAGTCCGTCTATCTTCTCGGCGACCTCGCCTGCTTCGCCGTCGTCGCCGGACTTGCCCGGTTGGGATATGGCCGGTTCATCGCGCAGCAACTGATCGTCGCGTCGATAGCGTGTTTTGCCTTCGCGCTGATCGACCTCGCAACGTTCCAGATCGGCCAGGCCCAACTGCTCGATATCATCAGAAATGCGAATTATACGATGCACACAGCCGAGACCATCCACGGTTTCAAGCGCATCGTCGGCCCCTTTCCCGAAGCAAGCGCTTACGGCGCCGTTGCATTGGCTTATTTCGCCTTCACGCTCATGCTTTGGCTGGAGCGCGTCCAAAACCGTATGGCTGGGTTGGCAACTCTTCTCATCGGCCCGACCATCGTGCTCTGCACCTCGACAACCGCCTATGTCGCCGGCGTCTTCGTTGTCTGCATGTTCGTGTTGTTCTGCCTGAAACGACTGATCGGCGGTTCCGCCACGACCCCGCACGTGACTTTCCTTGCGATCACGCTGTTTTTCATCCCCTGCGCCATCACCGCGCTCAGCCTTGTCCCTGACGCGTGGAATTCCATCTCAGGCCTCCTGACCACCACCGTATCCGACAAGCTGCAATCGCAGTCCGGCGAAGAGCGCACCGCCTGGAACACCCTGGCATTGATTGCATTTGTCGATACCGCCACCTTCGGCGCCGGATTGGGCACGGTTCGAGCGTCCAGTTTCATTGCCGCATTGCTGTCCAATGTCGGCTTGACCGGCACAGCCCTATTCGCCGTCTTCGTGTACAGCCTGGTGAGGGCAGCCGGCCGGTACAAATCCGGCGACCGGGAAACCCACGCGATCGGAACCGCCGCCGTGATGGCATCCATCGCACAGATCGGCTCCGCAGCGATATCGGGAAGCGGCACGGATCTCGGCTTGCTGTTCAGCACTTCGGCGGGGCTGGCCGCGGGCTGCCTGGCCGGAGCTTATGTGCCGCGGCATCGGGCAGCCTCATCGCTTACGAACCGGCGTCCCCTGGAGGCATCGGCATCTCCTTTGAGAGCGCCGATGTTTTCGACGCCATGACGCCCGCTCGGGACTTGCGAGATCGCGGCGAATGGCAGCCTGGCGCAGCCGGACACGGGCGAACACGAGTTCGCGGCCGCTCGGCCGAGCCTCATCCTCCAGGGATTGCCGGTGAAATCAGGCTGCCGATCGCAAACGATCCCAGACCGCGATCCGGGGAAGGATATGCCGCAGCTTCCGTCTCAATGTCAGCTCTGCTGACGCTCGCTGGCGGCAGAGACACTGTCTGGGGAATTGCTCTGCCGCAGTCTGGCATTGCGCCGCAGGACACCCGACAGGAAGACGCCCGTGAGATAGCCGATCTCCATCAGCACGAGGATCGCGATACCGGATCCGATCGCCGCAACCGTGGAGGATCCATCCACGAAGGCCACGCCGCCGAAGCCGATTGCCACAAGCAATGCGAAGATGGCGAAAGCCCAGGCGCGGATGCAAGCACCGGCAGCTATCGAAATCACGGCGGCGATGAGCGCGGTGATCAGCATTCAAATACCTCTTTTCGCTGCAGCCCGACATGCGCACCGGTCCCCATCGTCGTGCCAGGGAAGAAGATATCGAAACGCAGCGTCATCGCAGGCAAGGCATTCTTCATGGTGAATATCTCAACAATGAAACACGCGAAAACCGCCGGCAGCCGGACGCCGATCAGTCAACGACCGAGGCTGTATCTCGGCAATATATACCGGACCGGGCTTTCATACGACAGCCCCTTCGGCTCAATCAACAACTGTTCCCTCGGCTTGGAAGGCGACAGCGATTTTGCGCTGTCAAGGACGATCGGAAAGGTGAAGACATGAACAATCAGTGCGTCGTCTACGTTACAGATGTCGAATATTCATTTCCGACTATTCTCTCGGCGCTGCAGGCTCGCAAATTCGCAAGCCCCGCGACCGATGTCTGTGTCCTCATGTCGGAACATCTCGATAATTTCGACGAACTGAAAGCCCTGCTGGCAACGAGCGGGGTCGACTTGATCGATGCGACCGAAGCGCTGCAGGACTCGCTCGGCAAGCTCGATGGATCGCATTTTCAGGGGCGTATCAGCGTCAGCACCATGGCCAAGCTGGTCCTTTGCGAGATCCTGCCTGCCAACTATACCCAGATCATCTACCTCGATGGGGACACGCAGATCGTCAGCGATCTCGGCGAGCTCGAAAATGCGGCTGTGCCCGAGGGCAGGTTTTTCGCGGCGCGCGATTACACGGCGATCCATGACTTCCTCGACAGCGGAAAGAACAGCCACTACTTCAACGCGGGGGTCTTGAAGTTCCACCGCATCGGCTGGATCGGGCTGGAGGCGCTTGAGCTTTTCGCTAGAAATCCTGAAGCCTGCGAGGGCAAACATGATCAGGGCGCATTGAACTACGTCTGCGGCTCATCGCTCATCCTCGTATCGAACCGCTGGAACTTCCCCAAACAGTTCCTTCATCTGGTCAACATGTCCTCGCTGTCTATCGTCCATTATATGGCGCATCCGAAACCGTGGCATGGCACCTTCTTTCCCTGGACCGATAGGGAAAGCCAAGTCTATGTCGACCTGCGCAAAGCGCACCCGATTTATAACTCGCTGTATCGCGGAATAAGCTTCGATCGTAAGGCCCTGTATAAGTACCGGTCGATGCGGGCGCGCATCAAACACGCAATCGAGGCGAACGGACCCAATCCGCGAGTCCAAAGCCTGCTGGTTGGCGATTACGCCGTGTGATGCATTGTGGTCCGCCTGAGGATGAATAGCCGCGTGACTGATCTCGGCATCGCGATCGCCCCTTGGATTGCAGGCGGACTCGCAACTATTCCTCTGCTCATTTCAGGATGGATAATGGTCAGGACAGAATATGAGTTATAGGGCTTCCGCCGCCAGTATCTCGCATTACGTAAAAGCCCGACTGCGCCGCTCGCTCAAGGCTCGGCAGGTTCGCTACGACCTGCTGCGCAACGGGCTCAAGCAGGCGCGTCACGTCGTTATCTGCGTCATTCGCGACGAGGGGCACCGGCTGCCATTTTTCCTCCAGTATTATCGCGATCTCGGCTTCGAGCACTTCATCTGCATCGACAACGGCTCGACAGATGGCACGGCCGAATTGCTGTCTGGCTTCGACGATGTCTCCCTTCTTTCTGCCCACGGATCCTACAAGGCGGCGAGATTTGGAAACGACTGGATCAACGAAGTCATCAACCGGCACTGCCAGGAGAAATGGGTTCTCTATGTCGATGCCGATGAGTTCCTGGTCTATCCGCATTGCGACACACGGCCGATCGATCAACTGACCGCCTATATCGATTCCGTCGGCGGCCATTCGCTGCGCTCGGTGATGATCGACATGTATAGCCCGCATCCCGTTCTCGAAAACATATGCGAACCCGGCCGTAATCCGCTCGAGGTCTGCAATCTTTTCGACCGGTCCGGCTATGTCGCGCATTTCGACGAACGCAACTGGACGATATGGATCAAGGGCGGCGTTCGCGGACGGGTCTATTTCCACAACCGCATCTGGGACGGCCCCGCGCTCAACAAGATACCTCTTGTCTATATCGAAGGTGAACGTCTTTTTCTCAAATCATCACACCAGGTCTGGCCGCTCTCCCTGAATTTGGGCGACATGCGCGGAGCGCTCGGCGTATCCGGCGCCCTTCTGCATTTCAAATTCCTGTCGACCTTCGTTCACAAGGTTGCCGATGCGGCGCACCGGTCCCAGCACACGGAGGAATATGCCGTATATTCCTCGAGCAAGGACAAGGATGATTTCGTCTGCGCCGATACGGGCACCTACAGCAACTGGAAGAATCTCTCCGATCACGGGCTCATTCAGGGTGAAGGCTGGAAATACTGGAGGAATGCCTCCGAAAGCGAAGTCTAAAGCGCGTCGCGATCTTTCGGATTCGCTCCTTGCGCTTTAGGTCTTTGCTTTTACGCATGTCGTTATCGTAAAACCGCTGCACACTTTTACGCGACATGCTTTAACCACTATCATCGGGAAGCCGCTTCAACCGCCGTCAAACACAAAACCCGCCGAGGCGGGTTTTGTTGAGGCTTTCGCTGCCGCATTCTTTCGTCAAGGCGCCCTCAAGCGATGGACGCCACACCATCGGCGTAGGCTTCCAGCGCCTTCCGATTGAGAATGCGGATTTTGCCCTGCGTCCCGTCGACCACTTTGCTTTCGCGCAAACGCCGCAGGCATTGATTGACCTTTTCGCGCGACGCCGGCAGCGTCGCCGCCAGGTCATGTTGGGAGATGATCAGCTCATCGCCGCTATGTTGCGCATCCACTTTGTACACGGCAGAAAGGCGCAGCAGCGTCCGGGCCAATCTCTGCCTCAGGTTCGATCCGGCGTTGGAAATGATCCGCAGTTCGAGTTCGGAAACACGCGCCAGCGCCTTCGACAGGATCTTCACCTGAAATTGCGGATCGTTCGCACACAAGTCCCGCAGCAAACGACCATCGAAATAATGCAGTTCGCAGTCTGATGAGGCGCGATATTCCAGGCTGAGGGACTGCTTGCGCAACACCTCCAATTCGCCGATCAAGCCGCCTTTTGGAATCATCTCCACGATGAACTCTCTTCCATCGGCAAGCGGCGTGCTTGCGCTCACCATTCCGCGCTGGACGCGGACGAACATGTCGATGGCGTCCCCGGCGCCGGCAATCACCTCACCCCGACGAAACTTTCGAACACTCGAACGGCAAAACGGGAACTCGTGATCCAGATCACCACGGCCGCCGTATATGACATCTGCAGGCCCTGAAGTAACCGCTTCGCCTACTCGCGCCGCGCCTGCGCCAGTCTTGTTATCTCCGATGTTAATCGCTCCGTCCATACGACGCAACTCCACACAGACTAATTTAGCTATTGCTATTCGGCGACATTCGTAATTCATTAAATTGTAAAGTCAAATGATAATAATATTAAATTGTCATCTGGATTTATACACAAATAGTGAATGATACTCACATTAATATATAACAAAATCCATATTGACGTCTAACTTATCGAGCGATCTCAAGCCACGGCTGGATTTTTATACGTTTTATGACAATCTTCAAAATGAAGATTAGATCCACAAAATAGAAGAATAATATCGTCTCCTTCTAATTAATATTAATAACATTTTGTTTATGTATCCCAAAATGCAAAAAGTATCTTAAAATTTCGAAAGAAGACCTTTGGGAAATAAAGAATTTATTCACCATTATGACCTAGGTCACAGACATCAAACCTATATTGAAGCAAGCTTCGGATGGTATTTCTGGGATTCGCCCAACGGAGACGCGGATGGCGGGAAAAAATCAGGGCATCAACCCAGTCGGCTCTTGGCGGCGTAGCTCCGGGGTGCGAAAGGAAGGGCGCCCCTTCAATTCGTCAAAATCCCATACGATCAGCAAAATTCTGAAGCGCGCGTTAGACCTTGTCATTGCGGCATCTCTTTTATTTCTTCTGTCGCCGCTCCTTCTGTCGGTAGCAGTTATTATAACGCTAAGCGATCGGGGCGCCGTTTTCCATTCCCATCGGCGTATCGGCTATAGGGGAAAAGAGTTCGGTTGCCTCAAGTTTCGGACGACAACATCCGACGCAACTGCCAGCCTATATGCGACTATCGTCGGCGACATCCTGACGCGATCGAGCCTCGATAAGCTTCCGCAACTGATCAACGTGCTGCTTGGGCAGATGAGCCTCGTCGGGCCTCGCGCCATTGCCAAAGAAGAACTGCCCCGTTACGGCGAACACGCCTATGCCTACATTGCGGTCCGTCCTGGCCTGACCGGTCATTGGCAGATCAGCGAACGCGTCAGTTATCAGAACAGAGTTTTCCTCGACGTCGAGTATCTGCGCAAATGGACACTCGCGTTGGATTTCATGATCATGGCAAAGACTCTGGCCGCCCTGCTTTCGAGGCCCGCCTTACTGCCCAAGACGGACCTGTAGGGTCGTTCCGTTTTCCCTCCTACCTCGTAGGATTATCCGTGGGGGCGCTTGCCGGTCATAGGAGCGCGCTCGGCAATAGAGTTCTTTTTCCGGCGCTTTTGCATATGCTCCCACAACGAGTAGGCGAATAGACCCGCCAGATAGCTTACTTCCATCAAGACAAGCGCTTGGAGGCAGTAGGCGATCGTATCCGAAAAGGAGGAGCCTTTCAGCAGGATCACAGCACCCATGGCAACGACCAGCAGAAATGCAAAGATTGCGAAGGCCCAGGCGCGAATGGTCGCTCCAGCAACGATGGAGATGACAACCACGATAAGCGCGCTCTTCAGCATTAATCCGCTCCTCTCTTCACACCTCCTTTAAGCCGCCGTCAGCCTCAATGACATGACAAAAACTCAAAGTCGAAACGAAGTCCGATCAAAGTATTTTATCTATTATTGTTAAAATATTCCTAAGATCCGCTCAGTAAGCCGATCAAACCAAACGCAGAATATTCGACTATTCATCCGACAGGGCCGTTCTATCGTCGGGAACCAAGAGATGCTTGCAGCACGCAGCAAGATTAGTGCATGTCATCAGGAAGTGCGCAGCAAGCCTCCTCGCCACCCACGAAAGGTGGTGATCCCCGACCACGGTTCAACGAAAAGGGGCTCGCCGGCGATTGGCGAACCCCGCTGATGCCTGGCGTCGATAAGGCTATTTCGAGACTGCGGCGGCCAATTGCCGTTTTGCGCCGCGTTGGAGGCTGAAGTTCTCAAGCCAGGTAACTTGTTTCCTCAATTTCAACGCCGGCTTTTCGATGAATCTCCACGAGAAGGCGGCAAAGCAGGTAGCCACAATGCTGCAGACAATGCCATTCAACCACCAGTTATGCGCCCAAGGCCCGAGCGCTACGAACGCTTGTTGAATGGGATAGCCGTAGAGGAAGACGCCGTAAGAATAATCAGCCCCGCTGAGAATGCCAAGCTTGCGGGGCGAGGTCAGGCCGAGGAAGACCGTGACATATCCAATTGCCGGTATGGCAATGAAATCCCCAAAGGAAGTGAACCAATAGGCCCATAATATGATTGCTACCGAAGCAAGGAAAATTCTCACATCCCAGAGAATCTTGTCCTTGTAGAGATAGAAGGTCACCCCCACGAGAAACGCACAGATGAGCAGATTGCCCGACGCGGTCGTGGGCATCGTTGCCCAATCGCTTTCATGTTTCCAATATCTTGCGATACCGAAGCTGATGATCAAAGCCGGCGTTGCGATAAGGGCAATCACCCGCCGCCTCACCACGCCGAGCAGAAACAGGGCGGCGATCGCGGCATAGCACTCAAGCTCGAAGGGCACCGTCCAGAGCTGCCCATTGACCATTGCGGCGTCCGGATTATCCAGGAATACGCCGGGGAGATTGAAGTGGATGTGGCCGGTGACATTCAGCAGATAGGTAAAGAACTGAGGATCGGTGAAATAGTCACGCAGGTCATACTCTGTATAGATCGCTCCGAGTATAAAGGCAGCCAGCAATACCTCCACCGCAAGAGCCGGGTAGATCCGGATAAATCGGTTGCCGAGAAAGGAGATCAATGTCTTCGACCGTTCAAGACTGCCAGCCACCAGGAATCCGCTCAAGACGAAGAACATCGGCAGCACTGACTTGATGACAGGACGGAAAGGTGACTCCCAGAGAAACAGGTCATCGCCGTATGTGACGCGAGCCGTATGTATCCAAAGTACTGAAAAGGCTAACAGTAATCGCATATAATCGGATCCTGTCGGTCGCCCTTTCGCTAGATCAAGCTTTTCGCCGAGAAACATCTGTGGCCCTTTCAGAAGTATTGACCCGATTTGGATTGGCAAGCTGTCGCCGCAGAGCAGCGGCGGCATGATTGCCGGGTCGGGACCGCGTGTCAGTGACCAGAGCTACATTAGGAAAAATTGAACGAGAGAGCGCCCCTCTCCCGAAGGCGAGGCAACTGACCACAACCCACTCGCCCTGCGCTTTTCGCGGCGCCATGTGACGGCGGGAATGGGACCAGGCGATCGGGCGGGGAATTCAAATGAGGAAACCATGAAATTTCTGGCCAGCCTGTTTTTTATTGTTCTCGCCTTTATCGGATTGGGCCTGATAGGAGGCGGCGCCTTGCTGCTCAGCCTCGGCGGCTCGCCCTATTACGCGATCGCCGGGCTTGCCTATCTGGCTGCCGCGCTTCTGCTGTGGCGCCGGCAGATGTCAGGTGCCCTCATCGTCCTGCTTGTCGCCGTTTTCACCCTTCCCTGGGCACTATGGGAGTCGGGTTTCAATTTTTGGGCGCTCTTTGCGCGTTTGATGTCCCCTATCGCGCTGGCGGGCTTTGCACTTCTCTTTGCGCCGTCGCTGTCGCCGACTGCTAACCGGAAACTCTTTTATGGCGGCACTTTGCTTTCGGCCATCCTGTTCGCAGCGGGTTTCAGTCTTGCTTTCACGCCGCATGGGCTGATCCGCCCTTCCGCCGATATCCCCGCCTATAAGACCGCCAAGGGCGACAACTCACCCTCCGACTGGACATCCTATGGCCGCAGCACGGCCGGAGATCGCTACTCTCCGTTCGATCAGATCAACCGCGGCAATGTTGCCAAGCTCGATCTTGCGTGGACCTATCGCACCGGGAAAAGCGATGGCGCCGATCAAAACACGCCGCTGCAGATCGGCGACACGGTCTACACCTGCACGCCGACGGACGTGATCGCAGCGCTTGACGCAGATACGGGCAAACCGCGCTGGACCTTCGATCCCAAGGCGGCGGCGCCGTACTGGCAGCGCTGCCGCGGCCTCGGTTACTACAAGATGCCACCGGAGGCCCAATCGGCCGACGGTCTTTGCAACGAGCGTCTGGTGCAGACGACGATCGATGCCCGCCTGCTGGAAATCGACAGCAAGACCGGCGCGCCCTGCAAGGGCTTCGGAGACAATGGCACCGTGCAGCTTTCCCGGGGCATGGGTGAAGTCAAGTCAGGTTATTATTTCCAGACATCGGCGCCGCTGATCGCCCGCAACCTGATCGTCGTCGGAGGCTGGGTCATCGACAATCAGGAGGTTGGAGAACCCTCGGGCGTCATCCGCGCCTTCAATGTCGTTACCGGTGAGCTCGAATGGGCATGGGATCTCGGCAATCCCGAGATCACCAAACTCCCGCCGGAGGGCCAGACCTATACACGGGCCACGCCCAACATGTGGACGACGGCGGCATTCGACGACAAGCTCGGCCTCATCTACGCACCGCTCGGCAATACCACCCCGGATTATTACGGCGTCAATCGCCCGGCCTTCGCCGATCAATACAATGCCACCTTGGTGGCGCTCGATGTCACGACGGGGCGGGAGAGATGGAAGTTCCAGACCGTGCATCACGATATCTGGGACTATGACCTGCCGGCCCAGCCGGTACTGATCGACCTGCCCGATGGCAATGGCGCCACCGTGCCGGCTCTCCTGCAGACCACCAAACGCGGGCAGCTTTTCCTGCTCAACCGTCAGACCGGCGCACCGCTTGCCGAGGTTCAGGAGAGGCGGGTGCCGCAGGAAGGCGGCGCGCCGGAGGAGAAATTGTCTCAGACGCAGCCCTATTCCGTCGGCATGCCGACAATCGGTGCCGAACGGGTGACCGAGCAGACGGCCTGGGGGCTGACGATGTTCGATCAGCTGGCATGCCGCATCGCATTTCGAAAGATGCGCTACGACGGCGATTTCACCCCGATCGGCCCGCAATATGCGATCCAGCAGCCGGGAAATCTTGGCGGCCTCAATTGGGGGAGCGTGTCGGTCGATCTGCCCAACAACCGGGTCTTCCTGAACGATATCCGCGTGCCCAGCCTCTTCGCACTCATTCCGCGCGGGGAGTATGTCGATTTTGCCCTCACCACAACCGCTCACGGCCCCTCCGCCCCGCAGCGCGGCACGCCATACGGCATGGCCACCGAAATGTGGACCTCAAGGCTTCGCGTGCCCTGCACGCAGCCGCCCTTCGGGACCGTCACCGCAGTGGATCTGAACACGCGCAAGATCGCATGGCAGGTTCCGGCCGGGACCGCCGAACAACTCGGGCCGTTTAAGATCAAGACCAATCTGCCGATGCCGATGGGCCTGCCGAGTTATGCCGGTACGTCTGCGACCGCCGGCGGCGTCGTCTTCTTTGCTGGCTTCCAGGACTATTACATCCGCGCTTACGACGCTGCGAACGGCGATGAGCTCTGGAAATATCCCCTGCCGGTCGGCTCGAGCGCCACACCCATGACCTACGTCTCGCCGAAAACCGGCAAGCAATATGTGGTGATCTCGGTTGGCGGAGCGCCATATTCCAGGGACAACGGCGACTACGTGTTCGCCTTTTCTCTGAAAGACGAAGATTAGCGCCGCTGCCCGTCGCACTGTGCTATTTTGGTCCGATGAGGAACTGAGGCTACGAGCGTGACGCGAAAACTGGCGGCGATCCTGGTCGCGGATGTGGTCGGCTACAGCCGTCTCGCCGGTGCGGACGAGGATCGCATCCTGGCGCGGCTGAGAACGTTGCGCAGCGATCTGGTCGATCCGACCATCGCCGTGCACAATGGCCGTATCGTCAAGCGCACCGGCGATGGAAGCCTCATCGAGTTTCGCAGCGTCGTCGACGCCGTGCGCTGCGCGATCGAGGTGCAGACAGCCATGGTCGAGCGCAATATCGGCGTGTCTCCCGAGCATCGCATCGAGTTCCGGGTCGGCATCCATCTGGGCGACGTGGTCGAGGAGAACGACGGCGACTTGATGGGCGACGGCGTCAACATCGCCGCGCGGTTGGAGGGAGTTGCTGAGCCCGGCGCCATTTGCCTCTCCGAAGATGCCTACCGACAGGTGAGAGCGCGGCTTGAATGTGCGGTGACCGATCTCGGCAAAGTCCCTCTCAAAAATATCGCGGAGCCGATGCGGGTCTATTTGCTTCATGTCGGAACCGTCTCGCAGCCGGCATCGGCACGGCAGCCGGGAGATCAGCCGGGGACGAAATGGCCTTCGGCTGCAGCCGTTCCCGACAAGCCCACCATCGCCGTACTGGCCTTCAACAATATGAGCGGCGACGCCGAACAGGAATATTTCTCCGACGGGATCAGCGAAGACATCATCACCGACCTCTCCAAGCTGTCCGAATTGCACGTGATCGCCCGCAACTCATCCTTCGTCTACAAGAATGTGACAGCCTCGGTACCTGAGATGGCCAAGGCGCTCGGCGTCCGTTACGTCCTCGAAGGCAGCGTGCGCAAGGCCGGCAATCGCGTGCGTGTGACAGCGCAGTTGATCGACGCGAGCAATGGCGGACATATCTGGGCCAGCCGCTACGATCGCGATCTCACCGACATTTTTGCGGTTCAGGATGAACTGACCCAGGAGATCGTCACAGCGCTGAAGCTCAATCTCACGCATGGCGACCAGGACCGCTTGGCCCAGGGGCGCGCCGTGGATGTCGGCGCTTACGAGCTGTTGTTGCGCGGCCGTGAGCAGGCGTCAGCCCATAACCGAACCGGAAATAGAGCCGCCCGCAGCCTCGCGGCAGACGCTCTCGCCGTCGACCCGGACTATGCGGCGGCCCGAGCCCTCATTTCCTTCACGCATGTGCTCGACTACGTCAACGCCTGGAGCGACGATCCGGAAGGTTCGCTGCGGACCGGGCTGGATCTTGCGCAGCAAGCAGTTGATATGGCCGAGGAACAGCCGAACAGCCACTTCGCGCTGGGCATGGCCTGCATGTGGAACCACGAACTGGACCGGGCGCGGGCGGAAGTGCTGTGCGGCCTGGCGCTGTCGCCCAACTCGGCCGAACTCCTGACACTGATGGCGCATATCCAGATCTTCTCCGGCGATCCCGCAGGCGCCTTGGAAGCGCTCGATGCATCGATGCGGCTTGACCCGCACCATCCGGAACTTCTGTTCCAGTTTCTCGCCGATGCGCGCTTTTCTCTCGGTGAATATGAACAAGCCATCGCCGCGATCGAGCAACGGCTCCAACAAAACGCGCAATCGGAAACGGCCTATGCGCTGCTCGCATCATGCTACGGCCATCTCGGCCGCGCGGAGGACGCCCGACAGGCGTGGGAGAAGGCGCTCCAGATCAACCCGGCCTTCTCCATCGAACGCCGCCGCCGCGTCCTGCCATTCCGAAACCCCGAGGACTTTAACCGCCGCGTCGAAGGACTCCGCAAGGCGGGACTGTTGGTCCCGGATCTCCGTCAATGCTAACAGAAAACGCGGCTCGGACCGATGTCGCGTCGCAGCCTGTCGATGGCCGCAGCATTCATTTCTTCCCCTCCGGCAGCGCCTCTTTCCCCCGGCGACGCGGCAGGAGTGATTTGAGGGACCGCCACATCGGCGAGATCACGTAACCTGCAACCGGAATTGTGATAAAGCCGGCGACAATACCGACAATGCCTGCTCCCGCCGCCTCGACGGTCCAGCGCAGCACGGACGCCAGAGCAGGAATGGCATGGACGGCCACCTCCCCGGCATCATGGATGAGATGCGCTAGGCCGGCCGCTCCATAGGCTTCGAGGCCGTGAACGATGATGCCGCCACCGACCCAGATCATCGCAGCCGTTCCGACAATACCGAGCGCTTTCAGAAAATAAGGCATGCCGGTGACCAGCCCTCGTCCAATCACGCGCAGCAAAGGCCCCGTCGGAGGCGCCGTCTCTACACGCGCCATCATCAGCCCCAGATCATCGGCCTTCACGATCAGCGCCACGCCGCCATAGACCATGACCGTTATGCCCAATCCAACGACCGCAAGGATGAAGGCCTGCGCGAAGATGCTGCCTGATGGAACCGCGGCGAGCGTAATCGCCATGATTTCGGCCGACAGGATGAAATCGGTCTTGACCGCACCAGCGACCTTCTCGTCTTCGAGCGATTGCGCATCGAGGCTTGTCGCCTCGAGTGCCGATTCATGGGCGTGGGCGGCATGCGGCAGCACCAGTGCGTAGATTTTTTCCACGCCCTCATAGCAGAGAAAAAGTCCGCCGATTATAAGTAGCGGTGTGATTGCTTGCGGTGCGACGAGGCTCAGGATAAGCGCCGCCGGAAGCAGGATCAGAAGCTTGTTCTTCAGCGACCCCACCGCAATCTTGCCGATGATCGGCAATTCGCGTGCCGCCGAAAATCCGGTGACGTAGCGGGGCGTGACTGCCGCATCATCGATGACGACGCCTGCCGCCTTCGCGCCTGCCTTGGCTGTTTGGCCGGCAACATCGTCAAGCGAGGCCGCAGCCACCTTCGCCAATGCGGCGATATCATCAAGAAGGGCGATCAAGCCAACGCTCATTCAAGACTCCATTGAGAAGACACTCAGAAAAAATGCGGAAAACCCGTCATCCAACGATCTCGAAGCGACACGTGGCATCCACGGCCGGGAAGATGCCACGCACAGATTCTGACGGCAATGCCGTTATTCGGCCGGCAACGGGCTCAGGCCGCTCTCATCCGGCGGAGGACGTGCCTGACTGAAGGACCCCGCTGCCGCGCGCTGAGTACCTTCGCGACATCCGCAGAACGCCAAAACCCGCCATGAGGCGGGTTTTGAGGTGTTGAGTTATGCGAGATTTGGTTGCGGGGGCAGGATTTGAACCTGCGGCCTTCAGGTTATGAGCCTGACGAGCTACCGGGCTGCTCCACCCCGCGCCAGCGCAAGTCGTTTGGACTTGCTGAAGTATTGTAACACGAAAGGCCGCTTTGGGAGCGGCCTTTTGACGGCCTTGGCCGTTAGTATTGTGCGAGAAGATTGTTTTTTATGAAGTTGCGATTTGCAGACCTGGCAGCGACCTACTCTCCCGCGTCTTAAGACGAAGTACCATGGGCGCAGGGGCGTTTCACGGCCGTGTTCGGAAAGGGAACGGGTGCAGCCACCCCGCCATAACCACCAGGTCGGCAAAGCGCAACTTTATGTTTGAGAAGCTGGCAGGCGTTAGCCTGTTTTCTTTTTGAACACGTCTTCGATCTTTTCCACCCGAGGGCGCTTGTGGCACCCTCTACAGGCCAGAGGCCGTCGCGCTCGGTCGCGCGGGCCGTCCGCAGCGCCATTGGCGCGTCAGGACAAAGGTCAAGCATCATCGAACTACCGGACGAACACTTCGTGTTCGCCGGGCGATGAGCACAGTCAATGAGAACGATCAAGCCGATCGAGCTATTAGTACCGGTAAGCTTCATGCGTTGCCGCACTTCCACACCCGGCCTATCAACGTGGTCGTCTTCCACGGCTCTGATAGGGAATACTCGTTTTCAGGTGGGTTTCCCGCTTAGATGCCTTCAGCGGTTATCCCGTCCATATATAGCTACCCTGCTATGCCCTTGGCAGGACAACAGGTCCACCAGAGATATGTCCATCCCGGTCCTCTCGTACTAGGGACAGATCCTGTCAATATTCCTACACCCACGGCAGATAGGGACCGAACTGTCTCACGACGTTCTGAACCCAGCTCACGTACCGCTTTAATTGGCGAACAGCCAAACCCTTGGGACCTGCTCCAGCCCCAGGATGCGATGAGCCGACATCGAGGTGCCAAACAACCCCGTCGATATGGACTCTTGGGGGTCATCAGCCTGTTATCCCCGGCGTACCTTTTATCCGTTGAGCGATGGCCCTTCCACGCGGGACCACCGGATCACTATGACCGACTTTCGTCTCTGCTCGACTTGTCAGTCTCGCAGTCAGGCGGGCTTATGCCATTGCACTCGACGACCGATTTCCGACCGGTCTGAGCCCACCATCGCGCGCCTCCGTTACTCTTTCGGAGGCGACCGCCCCAGTCAAACTACCCACCATACACTGTCCCGGACCCGGATGACGGGCCGCGGTTAGACATCCATGACGATAAGGGTGGTATTTCAAGGATGGCTCCACGGAAACTGGCGTCCCCGCTTCAAAGCCTACCACCTATCCTACACATGCCGACACGAATGCCAGTGTAAAGCTATAGTAAAGGTGCACGGGGTCTTTCCGTCTGACCGCAGGAACCCCGCATCTTCACGGGGAATTCAATTTCACTGAGTCTATGTTGGAGACAGCGGGGAAGTCGTTACGCCATTCGTGCAGGTCGGAACTTACCCGACAAGGAATTTCGCTACCTTAGGACCGTTATAGTTACGGCCGCCGTTTACTGGGGCTTCGATTCAAAGCTTGCACCTCTCCTCTTAACCTTCCAGCACCGGGCAGGCGTCAGACCCTATACGTCGTCTTGCGACTTCGCAGAGCCCTGTGTTTTTGATAAACAGTCGCTACCCCCTGGTCTGTGCCACCCCATCATACTTGCGTAAAATGGGGTCACGCTTCTTCCGAAGTTACGCGTGCAATTTGCCGAGTTCCTTCAACATAGTTCTCTCAAGCGCCTTGGTATACTCTACCTGACCACCTGTGTCGGTTTCGGGTACGGTCTATACGGTGGAGCTATTTCCTGGAACCGCTCCGCTGCCCTGATAATCCAATAAACCAGAACAACTTGTGCAATCCGTCACTACCACCAGGCCCACGAATATTAACGTGGTTCCCATCGACTACGCATTTCTGCCTCGCCTTAGGGGCCGGCTAACCCTGCTCAGATTAACTTTAAGCAGGAACCCTTGGTCTTTCGGCGAGAGGGTCTCTCACCCTCTTTATCGTTACTCATGTCAACATTCGCACTTCCGATACCTCCAGGAGCCCTCACGGGTCTCCCTTCATCAGCTTACGGAACGCTCCGCTACCACGTGTATTGCTACACATCCTCAGCTTCGGTGCATGGCTTCAGCCCCGTTACATTTTCGGCGCAAAGACCCTTATTTAGACCAGTGAGCTGTTACGCTTTCTTTAAATGATGGCTGCTTCTAAGCCAACATCCTGGTTGTTTTGGGATCCTCACATCCTTTCCCACTTAGCCATGACTTGGGGACCTTAGCTGGAGGTTAGGGTTGTTGCCCTTTTCACGACGGACGTTAGCACCCGCCGTGTGTCTGCCGAGTAGTACTCCCCGGTATTCGGAGTTTGGTTAGGATCAGTAAGACGGTGAGTCCCCATAGCCCATCCAGTGCTCTACCCCCGGGGGTATTCGCTCGACGCTCTACCTAAATAGATTTCGCGGAGAACCAGCTATTTCCGAGTTTGATTGGCCTTTCACCCCTAGCCACAAGTCATCCCAATCTATTGCAACAGATGCGGGTTCGGTCCTCCAGTTGGTGTTACCCAACCTTCAACCTGCTCATGGCTAGATCACTCGGTTTCGGGTCTAATGCAACAAACTAAATCGCCCTATTCAGACTCGCTTTCGCTTCGCCTACACCTACCGGCTTAAGCTTGCTTGTTACACTAAGTCGTTGACCCATTATACAAAAGGTACGCCGTCACCCTTGCGGGCTCCGACTGTTTGTAGGCATCCGGTTTCAGGTTCTATTTCACTCCCCTTGTCGGGGTGCTTTTCACCTTTCCCTCACGGTACTTGTTCGCTATCGGTCATGCACGAGTACTTAGGCTTGGAGAGTGGTCTCCCCATGTTCAGACAGGATTTCTCGTGTCCCGCCCTACTCTAGGACAATCATGATATCTACGCGTACGGGGCTGTCACCCACTACGGCCGCACTTTCCAGAGCGTTCCACTTTAATCACAATTGCCACTGGCCTGGTCCGCGTTCGCTCGCCACTACTTGCGGAGTCTCGGTTGATGTCCTTTCCTGCAGGTACTTAGATGTTTCAGTTCCCTGCGTTCGCTTCTTACACCCTATGTATTCAGGTGCAGATACCTTATAACAATGCTTGGAAACCATTCGGGTTTTCACTCACGCTTGTTCTGCACTTCGTGCAACGCTGCGTGGGCGCGCCGGACGACCGGCGACGCGCTCTGCGCTGTACTGGGAAGTTCCCATACAGGCCAGAGGCCGTCGGCGATCGTTCG